>NZ_FOIV01000001.1:354681-856653 GCF_900109055.1 Prevotella sp. khp7 | reverse complement strand
CCATTGAGGGTCGTCATAGACGATGACGTTGATAGGGTGCAGGTGTAAAGACGGTGACGTCAAAGCCGAGCACTACTAATTGCCCGAGATCTTTCGCTGTATGCTGATATTATCAGATGTAGTTGTTTCTGAAACGGGCTTCTACTGAGGTTTCTTGTGTCGACAGTGTCAATACCCATATCAGGTGGTTATTGCAGCGGGGTCCCACCTCTTCCCATTCCGAACAGAGAAGTTAAGCCCGCCTGCGCCGATGGTACTGCAATGCAATGCGGGAGAGTAGGAAGCCGCCACTTTTATTTGAGAGCCCTGAATCCGAAAAGGTTCAGGGCTCTTTCGTTTTGTTACTGAAAATATTGAATTATATGAGATCATTCATATTGAGATGAAGAAACTATTATTTGTTATTTTATTACCAGTTGTTATTGGTGTGATGTTGATGATGACCTGTCCTGACAGAACTACTCATTATGAGGCTGTGAAGAGGGTGGCATCTGAGGTGATTAATGCTGAGATGAATGAGAGTAATGTGGAAGAAACGATAGCTTCTATTGGTACTGTATTAGCTATCAATGTGGTTGATGCTTATTTAAAATCGAATCTAATCGTGCGTGATCACACCTTCTACAATGTGGGAGTAATCATTTACAAAGGGGACTTTAGAATGGTGTCAGTTGGGGTGTTCAATCATGTCTTCACGATTGACAAAGAGACAGCCCGCGAAATCATCAAGTACAAACTATCGCTGAAAGATATTATGAAGTCAGAATGACATGTTAGTTTCTATGAGTTGCAATGGATGTGTAGATGGCAATGATGACCATAATAACGATAATGGAGATGATAGGGATAGGGCTATGGCTTGTCGATCGTAAGGATGTCCAGGCAATGACTAGTGCCAGAAGTAGCATAAATAGGCCGAAGATTCGTAACATACGGATGCTGAGGGCGTAGTTACGTGGTGTCTTGTGCTTTTCTGCTAAGTTGAAGCATTTTGGGAAATAGCATAAGATCATCATACTGATCCCCACTATCGTTATGATAGCACATGGAATACTGATTCTCACAGCCGAGCCCCATGCATTGGGGGTACCTGAAGCGTCGAAGTGTGTGGGAACAATGTCCGGTGCTTGTTTAACGAACCAGATAATTAGTCCCCATACCACAATAGCTAGTATTAGGAAGATTACCTCAAAGATGGTTCCCTCCTTCGTCCTGTATACTTTTATTTCTTCCTTCATCTTTTATTCATTATTATTTTCGTCGTTGGTGTTTGGTCGTTTCTTTTTGGGCAGGCGTTTGGCTTTGCGCAGGGCCTCTGTAATGATCCACTGTAGCTGGCCGTTGGTACTGCGGAACTCGTCCGCAGCCCAGGCCTCTATAGCGTTCATCGTCTCTGCGTCAACGCGGAGGATGAAACTTTTGGTCGTTTTCTCAGCCATTGATTAGTGATTCAGTGTTCCTGTATTGACTACTGGTTGTGCTGATTCATCGCCACAGAGCACGACGAGCAGATTGCTGACCATGGCAGCCTTCTTGTCATCGTCGAGGTCGACGATGTTGTCCTTAGAGAGTTTATCGAGTGCCATCTTTACCATGGATACTGCACCCTCAACAATCTTTTCACGTGCAGTAATGATGGCTGATGCTTGTTGGCGACGTAACATGACAGCGGCAATCTCTGGGGCATAGGCGAGATAGTTGATGCGTGCCTCAATAACCTCGATGCCAGCAAGCGCCAGACGTTCGTCGAGTTTCTGTTCTAGTTGCTCGTTGATCTCGTCGGCACTTGAGCGGAGGGTCGGTTCACCAGCCTTTGTGTCTTCATCGTCGTAGGCATATTGGCCCGCCACTTGTCGAAGGGCTGCATCGCTCTGAACACGGACGAAGTTTTCGAGGGCGTTCATCAGTCCTTTTGTGTCGGAACCAATGGCATTTGGATTCGAGGCCATGGTCTGTGAGTCGACCTCGAAGAGAGCCTTGTAGGTATCTTTCAGTTTCCATACGAGTACGAGGCCTATCATGATAGGATTGCCTGTCTTGTCGTTTACCTTGATAGGTTCTGCGTCTAGGTTACGGGCGCGCAGCGATACTTTCTTGGCTCCATAGAAAGGACAAATCCAATAGAAGCCTGTCTGAGCGAAGGTGCCGCTATACTTGCCGAACCAGGTGGTAACCTTTGCTTCGTTGGGCTCGAGCATCATGAGTCCGAACCACATGATGATATCTGCTATGAGCATCAGAATGCAGCCACCAAGCAGCCATCCTCCTTCGGTACCTTTAGTGCCGTCGAGCAGGATGATGCTATATACGATGCCGACTAATGATAAAACTAGAATGATGCTGTTGACGAACAGCATCAGAAATCCGTTCAAAACTGTTCCTTTGAAAGTATATTCCTTATTCTCCATAATGATAAGTTTTTATAAGTTGAATTATTCTTTTGATATCAATCTGATATCGCAAAGATATGAAATTCTTTCCGTCCAGCAATGGATATGTCTTCTTATTTAACAATAATTATCTATAGCTATAGGACGAGTGGATGGATAAATAAATACGGCATGTATCATCCGATACATACCGTATAATAACTTTTGAGCCTCTTGTCGGATTCGAACCAACGACCCCGAGATTACAAATCACGTGCTCTGGCCAACTGAGCTAAAGAGGCGGGTGGGCAGCTACCCGCATCGCGCCGCTACAACCAAGTACCCTTGCTGCGTTCCCACCCTGGGGGATTCCGAGGGAGCTGGCCGTACGGGACTGCCCGTTTTTGCTCGAAAGCGGGTGCAAAGGTACAACAAAAAAGTGAGAAGTGAGAAGTGAGAAGTGAAAAGTTTTGTATTTTAACGATTTTTTGGGCCAAACCACTACTTATCTGCGAGAAAATGCGTATTTTTGCACCTTGTAAGTGATAATTGTTAAAAATGACAGCTCCAGAATATATACAGTTAAAGGCCTTTGCCCGACAGGATGGTGCGTTGTTGGCACTTCTTTGGGTGGCTGCATTCTCATTATATATAATAGGTGTGAAAAATCAGATGTTTGGTTTGGCAGCTATTTTATTAATGATTTATACACCCTTTTTTGTTGGTTCAAGGCTCGGGAAGTTTCGTGACCATGGTCTTGAAGGACTGATTTCTTTCCGCCGTGGCTATGCTTATACTGTCTTTGTGTTCTTTTATGGCGGTATTCTTTTTGCCATTGCTCAGTATATCTACTTCGCCTTTATAGATCATGGCTATCTTCTGAGTGAGTTTTCGAAGATGGTAATGTCTGATGAGACGCGGCAGATGCTTCAGCAATATCGTATGACAGAGATGATGGATGAAAGTTTGAAAGAGATGTCCAATACCCGACCGATTGATTATGCACTGAATATGCTGACAATTAATATATCATTAGGTTTCCTGTTAGGTGTGCCTATTGGATTAATAAAGCAGCGTAATACGGTAAAAGTAAAAGAGTAAGAATATGGATATATCAGTAGTTATACCTCTTTATAATGAGGATGAGTCGATTCCTGAGCTCTATAGTTGGATAGAGCGTGTGATGAATGAGAATAACTTCAGTTACGAAGTGATTTTTATCAATGATGGCTCTACCGATCATTCTTGGGAGATTATTTCGGAATTGAACAAGAAACAGCCCGATATTGTGAAGGGCATCAAGTTCCGTCGTAACTATGGTAAAAGTCCGGCTCTGTATTGTGGGTTTGAGAAAGCACAGGGCGATGTGGTTATTACGATGGATGCTGATTTGCAGGATTCGCCAGACGAGATTCCTGAACTTTATCGTATGATTAAAGAAGAAGGCTATGACTTGGTAAGCGGCTATAAGCAGAAACGATATGATCCAATTTCGAAGACGATTCCTACAAAGCTTTTCAATGCAACAGCCCGTAAAATCAGTGGTATTAAGAACCTTCATGATTTCAACTGCGGTTTGAAAGCATATCGCAAGGCGGTTATTAAGAATATTGAGGTCTATGGCGAGATGCATCGTTATATTCCTTATTTGGCTAAGAATGCGGGTTTTGATAAAATTGGTGAGAGAGTTGTTCAGCATCAGGCACGAAAATATGGTTCATCCAAATTTATGGGTCTCAACCGTTTTGTGAATGGTTATCTTGACCTGCTGACACTTTGGTTCCTCTCTACATTCGGTAAGAAACCCATGCACGTATTCGGATTCTTGGGCACTATCATGTTCTTCATCGGTTTTGTAGCAGCAAGCTGGATTGGAGCTGACAAATTGTGGTGTCTTGCAAACAATATCCCCCAGCGTTTAGTGACAAGCTCTCCTTATTTCTATATTGCACTTACGATGATGATCATAGGAACCCAGTTGTTCTTGACAGGATTTATTGGCGACTTGATTAGCCGTTCGTCGAGTGGACGCAATGACTACCAAATAGAAGAAACAATATGAAACGCTTACCCTACATATTGTTTGTGTTGTTGCTGGCGGCATGCTCTAGTGTCGACTGCCCTGTAAATAGTATTGTAGAAACGATATATAATGTCTATGATAGTGAGGGCAACGAGTTGGCGCTCAGCGACACGCTGACAGTGACATCCGTTCGGATGGACGGACAGGATACTACGCTGCTGAATAAGTTGGTGGATAAAGAAACGTTTAATCTACCTATTAGCTATTCGCATGCCGAAGATATGCTGATGTTCCATTTTGACAATGGCAACAACAATCTGCATGTGACGGATACGGTGTGGATAAAGAAAGATGACTATCCTCATTTCGAGTCGGTAGACTGCAATGCAATTTTCTTTCATACGCTGACAGGTATTCGATATACACGTAACTATATTGATTCTATTGTGATAAAAAATCCATCAGTGACTTATGACTATCAGACGGTTCATTTCTATTTCTATCCGAAGGGCAGTCTTTAGCCTGCTATTGCTGGTGGCCTCTGTTAATGCCACGGCACAAACCAAGTTTCTCTCTTTGCAGAAAGACTCGGTTCCTGTTTTTCGTGGTTTTGCTGTTTCTTTTGACCTTGTTGGGGCGGGATTAATGGCATTTACAGATAACGGTCAGTACGAAGGTGCCTTGCGAATTAATTTGCACGATGAGTGGTTTCCCATTGTTGAAGCAGGTCTTGGAAAGGCAAATCACAGCGACGATGTAACGCATATCCATTACGATACATCAGCTCCCTATTTTCGAATTGGTATTGATAAGAATATGCTGAAGGATAAGCATGGCTCGAACCGCCTATATGCAGGTTTACGTTATGCTTTCACATCCTATAAAGTCAATATTTCACGTCCTGATTTCCCAGATCCTGTTTGGTTGTGGAATACGGGCTATGATGTTAAAGATGCTTCATGCAGTCATCATTGGATTGAGGCTGTTGTAGGTGTCGATTCTAAGATTTTTGGTCCCCTGCATTTAGGATGGAGTTTGCGTTATAAGCGCCGCATCTCTCATTCAGAGGATGGCGATTTTGGAAAAACATGGTATGTACCAGGTTATGGCATTTATGGTGATACACGTCTAGGTGGAACATTTAATGTGATTATTGATATATGAAGAATAAGAAGCTGCTTTGGCAACTGCCATTTCTCACTTTCCTGATTGTAGCAACATTCTTGATTATCCATCAGCAACGGTCTGTACCTTATCAGAAAAGTACAGATTTTATCTTCGGAACGACTTTCCACATCACCTATCAGTGTGATTCCGATCTTACACCATATATCAAGGCGGAACTTATGAAGGTTGATAACTCGCTGTCACCTTTCAATAAATCATCCATTATCACTGCCATTAACCAAAACAAGGATGTAATGCCTGATTCTATGTTTATGGATGTATTCCAGTTGGCAATGAATATCTCTGCAGATACTGATGGCGCTTTCGATATCACTGTTGCTCCACTGGTCAATGCATGGGGGTTTGGCTTTAAGAGTGGACAGCATCCAACAAAGCAGCAGGTTGACAGCTTGATGCAGTTGGTGGGTTATCAGAAATTGGCAATTGTTGATGGATATGTTAAGAAACGGGATCCTCGGATGATGCTCGACTGTTCTGCCATTGCCAAAGGCTATGGCAGTGATGTAGTGGCTAAATTTTTTAGAGACCGTGGTATTAAGAATTTCATGGTTGAGATTGGTGGTGAGATAGTGACAAGTGGAGTGAATGAAAAAAAACAGCCATGGAGCGTAGGTGTTACCAAGCCAACGGATGATTCATTGAATATCAGTCATGAGTTGCAAACCATTTTAAATGTCACTGATAAGGCCATGGCTACGAGTGGAAATTATCGCAATTTCTATTATAAAGATGGAAAGAAATTCGCACATACCGTTGACCCCAAAACAGGATATCCTGTGCAACATAGCATCCTTTCGGCTACTGTTCTTGCCAAAAGCTGTGCGATGGCTGATGCTTATGCGACTTCTTTTATGGTGATGGGGTTGGAGAAGGCGCAGCAAGTGCTTGATCGACATCCAGAGTTAATGGCTTACTTTATCTATAGCGATCAGAATGGTCATGATGCCGTATGGTTCTCGCCATCATTACGTGATAAAATAGCGAAATAATCATGCCTGTGCTGCAAATTTATGATAAACTGCTACAGTTCCCCTTGTTCCAGGGAATGAGCCGTGATGATTTGGAAATCGTTGCAGGTCATACTCGTTTTGGGTTCCTGAAGATTGCCTCTGGTCGTCCTATCGTCAAGAAGGGCGATGCTTGTGTCCATCTTTATTTCCTAATCAACGGAACAGTCAGGGTTAAGACCTATGCTGATGATTATGGTTATTCTGTCGAGGAACAAATCTCGGCTCCCTATATCGTTCAACTAGAGGGAATCTTTGGCTATCATCAACGCTATACGCATGATTTCATTGCTGTTTCCGACGTCAATTTCATAACCATTGATAAAGAAGAACTGGTGCGACTGTCAGAAGACTTCCTAGTTTTCCGTCTTAATATACTGAATAGTTTTGCAACCCAAGTTCAGAAGCATATCCACCAAACATGGCTCCGACAGCCCCTGACACTGAGAGAGCGTGTTATACGTTTTCTTGTACAGCATTGTGTCTATCCTGCAGGTCATAAACAGTTTAATATTCTGATGAATCGTCTGGCTGACGAGTTGAATGACAGTCGTCTGAATATATCACATGAATTGAACCTGATGCAGCATGATGGATTGATCTCTCTGAGTCGCGGAAAGATTAATATTCCACAACTCGAGCGCCTCCTTTCCGTTAGGCCGTAACCATCAATCTTCTTCATTTTCAGCTTTTTTAATGCAGTGTAGCATTATTGTATCGCTTTTTTGTCGTAACTTTGCGCTTTGAAATTGTATTTCAAATGAAGTTAGTATTATCATGAACGAAAATAAAGAGAGACAGAATCCGTTTTTCCTGCCCTATGGCACACCACATAACACTGCCCCCTTCGATCGTATCCGTATGGAAGATTATGAGGAGGCAATGCTTGAAGGTATCCGCCGTGATGATGAGCAGATAGAGAAGATAATTAATAATCCCGAAAAACCTACTTTCGACAATACAATCATCAATGTCGATGACGAGAAGGATGGTGAGGGCTATTATGATCTGCTCAGTCGTGTCAGTACAGTGTTTTTCAACCTGCTTTCAGCAGAGACCAATGATGAGATGGATGCCTTGGCACAGAAAATGAGTCCAATTCTCACCAAGCATGCTAACGATATTCGTCTAAACGAGAAACTATTTGAGCGTATCAAATATGTCCACCGTCATCATCGCAAACTTTCGGCAGAGGAGAAGATGCTACTCGATAATTGCTATGATGGCTTTGTGCGTAGTGGAGCCTTGCTTGATGCCGAGGGGAAGGAACGTTTGCGCCAACTTACCGAGGAGGCTTCAATGCTTAGTTTGCAATTCTCACAGAATTTGTTGAAAGAGAACAAAGCCTTTACCCTGCATATCACTGACGAGTCACAACTCGATGGTCTGCCTGACACTGCTCGAGAGGCTGCTGCATTGGCTGCTAAGGAACAAGAGAAAGAAGGGTGGGTATTTACGCTCGACTTCCCCTCTTATTCTCCTTTTATGACCTACAGCACTCAGCGCGAACTGCGTCGTCAGTTGTATATGGCAAAGAACACGGAGTGTACACATGACAATACAGAGAATAATATCGAGATATGCAAACGACTCATTAACCTACGTCGTGAACTGGCACAGCTGTTGGGGCATAAGACCTATGCCGACTATGTCTTAAAACATCGCATGGCAGGTAATGTACGTAGTGTATATAAGTTACTCAACAACCTTATTACAGCCTACAAGCCAACGGCTAAAAAAGAAGTGGCTGCCATTGAAAACATGGCAAAGAAAATTGAAGGTAAGAGTTTTAGACTTGAACCATGGGATTTTTCATATTATTCTCATAAGCTTCAACTCGCCAAATATAATATTGACGCAGAAATGTTACGTCCTTATTTCGAGTTGTCGAGGGTTATTGAAGGTGTGTTTGGCTTAGCTAATCGTCTTTATGGTATCACTTTTAAGGAGAATAAGGATATCCCCGTTTACCATCCCGATGTTAAGGCCTATGAAGTTTTCGATGAGGATGGTTCTTTCCTTGCCGTTTTCTATGCAGACTTTCATCCGCGAAAAGGTAAACAGGGCGGAGCATGGATGACGGAATATCAGGGACAATGGAAAGAACGCATAGACGTGAAGAAACCTTTCGGCCCAGACAATATGAAAGATGTGCGTCCTCATGTCAGTGTGGTTATGAATCTCACGAAACCTACAGACGAAAAACCTGCGTTACTGACACTGGGCGAGGTGGAGACTTTCCTCCACGAGTTTGGCCACTCTCTACATGGAATGTTTGCCAATACCCGTTTCGAAAGCCTTAGTGGTACTAATGTGTGGTGGGACTTTGTCGAACTGCCTTCACAGTTTATGGAGAACTTCGCTATCGAGAAAGAATTCCTGCGTACCTTTGCTTTTCATTATCAGACGGGAGAGCCATTGCCAGACGAGCTTATCAATCGTATAGTCAAGAGCCGCAATTTCAATGTGGCTTACGCCTGTATGCGTCAGGTCAGTTTCGGCTTGCTAGATATGGCATATTACACAAAGAAAGATACCTTTACTGATGATATTATCCCCTTCGAGAAAAAAGCCTGGCAGAAAGCTATGGTCTTGCCGCAGCTCCCTGACACCTGTATGACGGTACAATTCTCCCATATCATGGCTGGCGGTTATGCCGCAGGCTATTATAGTTATAAGTGGGCTGAAGTGCTTGATGCCGATGCCTTTGCTGTGTTTAAGAAACATGGCATCTTTGATAAGAATACTGCACGGAGCTTCCGCGAAAATATCCTCTCAAAGGGAGGAACAGAGAATCCTATGGTGTTATATAAACGGTTCAAGGGTGGCGAACCCACCATTGACGCATTACTGAAAAGAAATGGAATCAAAACAGCAAAAACTAGATGAGCGTTACCTGCGTATGGCGCGTATATGGGCTGAAAACTCATATTGTGTACGACGTCAAGTAGGGGCCTTGGTGGTAAAAGACAAGATGATCATCAGCGATGGTTATAATGGTACACCCAGTGGCTTTGAGAATGTGTGTGAGGATGATAATAATGTCACCAAACCATATGTGCTTCATGCTGAAGCTAATGCCATTACCAAACTGGCTCGTAGTAATAATAATAGCGATGGTGCCACTATCTATATCACAGCCTCGCCCTGTATCGAGTGCGCAAAACTCATTATCCAAGCAGGTATCAAACGTGTGGTCTATGGCGAGAAGTACCGTCTCACCGATGGTATCGAACTGCTCCGACGTGCTGGCGTAGAGGTTATTTATATGGATGTGGATGAAGAAAAAAGTGAGAAATTATGAGTAAGAATAAGTCAAATCGCTTTATCCCATTCTGGATGGCGTTATGTGTTGTCATTGGAATCTTTGTTGGCACCTTTTATGCCAACCATTTTTCTGGCAATCGACTTAATATCATCAATTCGAGTGGTAACAAGCTTAACAACCTGCTCCGCATAATTGATGATCAGTATGTCGACACTGTAAATATCAACGACCTAGTAGAAAAAGCCATGCCTCAGATATTGGCTGAACTTGACCCTCATTCTGTCTATATCACAGCCCGTGAGGGGGAGATTGCTAACGATGATTTGCGTGGTTCTTTCTTTGGTATTGGCATTGAGTTCGTGATTCGTCAGGACACGATTCGTGTACAGAATGTCATAGGTAATGGTCCTGCAGAGCGTGCTGGTGTTTTGGCAGGCGATAAGATTGTTGAGGTTGATGATTCTGCCTTTGTTGGTAAGATATGTACCAATGCAGAGGCCATGCATCGTCTGAAGGGACCTAAGGACACTAAAGTAAAACTGGGTGTCATCCGTTATGGCGAGAATAAGATTCGGCATATCACGATCACTCGTGGGGAAATTCCTACCAAGAGTGTTACTGCCTGTTATATGCTTGATGATGAGAGTGGATACATTAAGATTAAGAACTTTGGCGAGAATACATATCCTGAACTGCTGATTGCTCTGGCTAAGTTGTCGCAACAGAAATTCAGTAATCTGGTTATCGACCTTCGTGGCAATACAGGTGGCTACCTTGAGTCGGCTGTACAGATAGCCAACGAGTTCCTGTCACGTGGTCAGCTTATTGTCTATACCGAAGGTCGTAGCTATCCGCGTCAGGACTATCGTGCTGATGGTCGTGGTTCATATCAGCAACTTCCCTTAGTCGTGCTTGTCGATGAAGCTTCAGCCTCTGCATCTGAGATTCTTGCAGGTTCTATTCAAGACAATGATCGTGGTACTATCATCGGACGTCGTTCGTTTGGTAAGGGGCTCGTTCAGAAACCTATGGAGTTCAGTGACCATTCAATGATTCGTCTTACCATTGCCCGTTATTACACTCCTTCTGGACGTTGTATTCAGAAACCATATAACGATGGTGGACGTTACGACGATGATTGGCTTACCCGTTTCCAGCATGGTGAGTTCTTCTCTCAAGACAGTATCAAACATACTGGACCTCAGTATCATACAAATAATGGACGTATTGTTTATGGCGGTGGCGGAATCACCCCCGACATCTTTATTCCAGAAGACACACTTGATATGACCTCATATTATAAAGAGGCTACTATGAGTGGATTGATTTTGCAGTTCGCTTTCAACTATACTGACGAGAATCGTGCAAAGTTGTCTGAGCTGAAAGAAGTCAAGGAGATGGAGAACTATCTCAAACGCCAGAATATCGTAGAGAAGTTCGTGACTTTTGCCGATAAGAATGGTCTGAAGCGTCGTAACTTGATGATTCAGAGATCATATAAACTCCTGGAACGTTTTGTCGTGAGTCGTATCATCTACAATATCCATAGCGAACAGGCGTGGACAGAATATCTGAATCAGGATGATCCCTCTATTAAGGAGGCACTCCGTTTGTTCCGCGAGGGCACTGCCTTCCCGCAGAAGCCCGTCAAGCCCACTAAAGGCAAGCGGATTGCTATGTTGTACGACGACTATCATGTTCATCACTCTGATATGTTGATGGCACATGCTTAAGTCTGAACTCCGACAGCATATCAAAACCATCAAGCGACAGTTCACTCATCAGCAGTTGAGTGAATTGTCGCTTCCTGTTCTATCTCGTCTTCGTCTGCTGTTATCAGATGCTCAGACTATTATGGCATATTATTCTTTGCCTGATGAAGTTTGTACCCATCAGCTCATCGATGAACTGGTGTCCGATGGTAAAACGGTCTTGCTACCAAAAGTCATCGACGATACAACCATGGAGTTGTGCCGATACACAGGTAGTAAGGATTTGCGTTTAGGTGCTTTTCATATCATGGAACCCATAGGAGAGCCTTTTACTGATTTATCGTCGATTGATGTTGTTATGGTGCCTGGCGTGGCTTTCGATGCTCAAGGACATCGGTTGGGGAGGGGACGAGGATATTACGATCGTTTCTTGCGTAAGATTTCCAAGGTGCGAACGCGAACCATCGGTGTTTGTTTTGATTTCCAGAAGATAGACAAAGTGCCAACGACCCCAAACGATATCTCTGTCTGTGAAGTTGTTTAGCAGAATCTGATATCGGCAATAACTTGGCTGCCAACATGGTTGTTGAGCTTCTTCACCAGTTCTGTACGCATCATCGAGAGGTCTGCTCTTAGGGCGGGATTGGTTAAATGAACGTACAACGTCTGATTCCTGATATACACTTCTCTAGTGTAGCTGGCAACCATCTCGCCAGCCACTTCCTGCCATGAGTCTACGAGTCGCTTCTGTAGCAGAGGTGTCTCTAGCCCCTGTGCCCGCAGATTCTTCATAATCAGGTCTTTTATTTGCAGAACGTCTCTTTTAAACATTGATTTCTCCGTTGTTTACGTGGAATATCTTGTAGTCGTGCGACGAGGCTGATAATATCTGGTCCAGATGGTCGCGGTTGGTGTCTGTGATAAATATCTGGCCATAGTCATTGCCTGCCACGAGTTTCACAATCTGTTCGACCCTTCTGGCATCCAGTTTATCAAAAATGTCGTCAAGCAGCAGAAGTGGCGTCGTCTTTGAGTTCGTTCGCTTCAGGAAATCAAACTGCGCCAGTTTCAGTGCTATGGCAAACGTCTTGTTCTGTCCCTGACTACCCTCACGCTTCATTGGGTGTCCGCCCAGACAGAACTCCAGGTCGTCGCGATGGATGCCGTGTAGCGAATAGCCAATCGCACGGTCTTTGTGCCTGTCACGTTGTATCACGTCGATCAGAGGACCTCGTTGGCAGTGTGATATGTAGCTCAGACTCACCTGCTCCCGATTCTCGGCTATTGTCTCGTGTATATGCTGGAAGATAGGCATAAGCTCTTTCACAAAAGCCTCCCTTAACTTGAAAATGTGTTCACCTTCGCTAGCCATCTGCTCCTCAAACAGACTCAGTACCTCTGTGTCAGGTTCCTCGTCCTGTTTGAGCATGATGTTTCGTTGTTGCAAAGCCTTGTTATAGCGGTTCATGGCCTCAATATAACTGCGATCATATTGCGAAATTACCATGTCCATTAGTCTTCGTCGTTCCTCGCTACCACCTTCTATCAGCAAAGTATCAGAGGGTGTTATCGTCACAATAGGTATCAGGCCTATATGCTCCGACAGTCGTTTATATTCCTTCTTGTCTCTTTTAAAGTGTTTCTTCGTGCCCCTTTTCATGGCAGCCGTGATACTGAGAACTGGCTCATACGTCCCCTCCAGCATAAAGAACTCCTCTCCATGCCTAATTACTTGGGAGTCAATGGGGTTGTTGGATGAGCGACAGAACGAAAGATAGTAGATTGCATCGAGCACGTTGGTCTTTCCCACACCATTTGGACCTAAGATACAGTTAATCTTCGGTGATAATTCCAACTCAGCCTCGGCTATGTTCTTGTAATTAATGATAGAGAGTTTTTTCAGAATCATGGGCGCAAAGTTACAAGTTTTTTGCCACATTAATGATTTTTTTTTGTTCTTTGTGTCCTTTGTGATTTATTTTTTGTAACTTTGCACGCGATTTTGATAAAAAACGCTGTGAATAATAAAAAATAAAATAAATATGGCAAATACAACAAACCAACAGCAGGCAGCTCCCACTATGGAGCAGACCCTGAATCAGAGCGAAGCCTTCTTCCTGAAGTATAAGAAGGCCATTATCACTGCAGTGGTAGCCCTCGTAGTCATCATTGCAGGCGTATTCCTTTACAAGACCTACGTGTCAGGACCCCGTGAGGTTGAGGCAAGCACAGCTATAGCCAAGGGACAGCAGTTGTTCCAGGCCTCTGACTATCAGAAGGCTCTCAATGGCGACAGCGCCAGTTTCAAAGGCTTTGCAAAGCTCGCTGACGAGTACAGCAGCACCAAGGCTGGCAATCTGGCAAAGCTTTATGCAGGCCTCTGCTATGCTAAGCTTGACAAGTGGGAAGATGCTGTTAAGTATCTCGAGGACTATGATGGTGCTGACGATCAGATGATTTCTCCTGCTGCCGAGGGGGCGCTGGGTAATGCCTATGCTCACCTCAATCAGCTCGATAAGGCTGTTTCTCACCTGAAGAAGGCTGCAGAGAAGGCCGACAACAACTCTCTTTCACCCACTTTCCTCATTCAGGCTGGTGAGATTCTTGAGAGTCAGGGCAAGAACGATGAAGCTCTGAAGCTCTATCAGACCGTTAAGGAGAAGTACTTCAACTCAATGGCCTATCAGACTATCGACGCTTACATTGAGCGCGTATCAGCAAAATAAGTTATGGCAACAAAGAATCTCTCTGACTACGACATCACGGAAGTGCCCGATGCATCGAACATGATCTTCGGTGTAGTAGTAGCTGAGTGGAATCCCGAGATTACTGGTGCTCTGCTCGAGGGCTGCGTGTCTACGCTTGAGAAGCACGGCGCTCTGCCAGAGAATATTCATGTGAAGACTGTTCCTGGCTCTTTCGAGCTCATATATGGCGCACGTCAGATGACTCTTAACGATGGCTATGATGCCGTTATTATTCTTGGCTCTGTTATCCGTGGTGAGACTCCTCACTTCGATTATATCTGCCAAGGTGTCACCGAGGGTATTGCACGTCTTAATGCCACCAGCAATATCCCAGTCATTTATGGCCTGCTCACTACTAATGACCTGCAACAGGCTCAGGATCGTGCGGGAGGTCGCTTGGGCAATAAGGGCGATGAGTGCGCCGTCGTTGCTATTAAAATGGCGAAGTTCTAAACCCCATAAGATTAATTAAAAAGGCTCGCAAATCTGCGAGCCTTTTTAATTTTTTTCTCTTAATACTTAATCCATTTATTTAAATTAATGGTCTTCTTGAAATGGTCTGGAGCAATAAGAATGTTGTTTGTGTCTATATCAGATTTCCCCAAGAGAAACTTGTCGAGGAAAGCTTCTACCTCAGGAAACTGACTTTCGGGCAACTGGCAGTGTCCATGGCCTCCGTTAATGGAGTAGCCAATGCGATCAGCGATGCCAAGTTTTTCCCAAACCTTACGTGCTGCATTGAGCGACACGTAGGCTGCCTCGTCGGCTAACCAGCGATAGTCGGTATTGCCTAGCATGAGCAGAGCGCGTGGGCAAACCATAGCACATAGCTCATGGTGGTCGTAGGGCATAAGGTAGACGCTGTCACCGTGGAACTGTTCGCGCATGGACTCGAGGAACCAGTGATAGTCGGTACGATCGAGATTCTCTACGCTGTCTACGCCACAGTTATAACGCCACGAAGCGGCACCGCCGCCACCGGGCTCCTGCGCGATGGTGAGGGCTACACGGTCGTCGAAGGCACCGCAGAAGAGTGCCATCTTGCCTGCATATGAACAGCCGCTGACACCAATACGTTTGACGTCTATCTTCGTTACTTCTGGGCCTAACTGTTCGAGACCGTCGATGAGGCGGCTGAACCCCCAAGCCCATTCGCTATAAGCGCCATTATCTTTAAGATGAGGATAGAGACGGTCGAAGTTGTGCTCACCCCTTTCGTGCCGAGGACGCCACCGTCCTTGCGTATAGTCGTTTACTTGAGCCTCGTTATAGTTCATCACGGCAATGGGACGGTTGTCGAAAAGCTGCTTGGGCAGCGAGAGCATGCTGGTGCCAATCATGAGGGCGTAAGGCGGTTGGCCTACGTTGGGATAGCGGATGCATGAACTGAGTGTAAGTGTCTCGGTGCCCACGGTGACATCGACAATGAGTGTATCACCTACCATACGGGCCTTGATAGCCTCTGGGCTCACCTCAGGTTTTTGGCCAATACCGAAATGCTGAATCATCTCACCGATTTGCTGGCGGCGTATGGCCCAGTCGGCAAGATTCTCTACGCGAGTGGTGCCGTCGTTCATCAACAGTGGATTGGGTAGGTCGACCTGGGGCTTTGACAATTGTGCTGAGGCTGATAGTGAGCAGCCAATCAGAAAAAGTGATAATAAGTGGCTTCTTTTCATATTTGGTTATGGTTTTTAATGTTTGTGGTGGCAAAGGTACAAATAATTAAGAATTTAGAATAAAGAATTGGGAGTTTTTTGTATCTTTGCAGACAAAATAATTATCATATGAAGTTTGTTAGTTGGAACGTGAATGGCCTTCGTGCTTGTGAGGGTAAGGGATTTAGTGAGATATTCAAGCAACTGGATGCTGACTTTTTCTGTTTGCAGGAGACAAAAATGCAGGCCGGACAGCTGGATCTGGAGTTTGATGGCTATCAGAGCTATTGGAACTATGCTGATAAGAAAGGCTATTCGGGAACGGCCATCTACACTAAACATCAGCCACTCAGCGTGGAACTGGGTATAGGTATCGATCTGCACGATCATGAGGGACGTGTCGTGACGCTTGAGATGGAAGACTTTTATCTGGTATGCTGTTACACGCCCAACTCACAAGACGGACTGAAACGACTAGAGTATCGTATGTCGTGGGAGGATGCTTTTCGCAGCTATCTGAAACGGTTGGACACTGTAAAGCCAGTGATACTCTGTGGCGACCTGAATGTGGCGCATGAGGAGATAGACATCAAGAATCCTAAGACCAATCGCCACAATGCGGGCTTTACCGATGAGGAACGCGAGAAGTTCAGCGACCTGTTGGCCTGTGGTTTTACTGATACCTTCCGCTATAAGTATCCAGAGGAGGTGAAGTATTCGTGGTGGAGCTATCGGTTTCAGGCACGCCAGAAGAATGCTGGCTGGCGTATTGATTACTTTGTGATATCAGACCGCCTGCGTGACCGTTTGGATGATGCGAAGATACACACCGACATCATGGGTAGCGACCATTGTCCGGTAGAGCTGACGCTTCGTTGAAGATTCAGAGCGTTTCGCTGAAATGTTTTGGCCGGTAATATATTGATAGTTATCTTTGCAGCAAGAAAAGAGTAAGCAATGACAGAGATTCTGAACCTATATGACACGATAACGCTCGACGAGATGCGTGGCATCCGTCTGATGAACCGTATCGACACCAAGTTCGTGACGACGGTGCCGGTGCTTCGCAGGCTGCTCATGTTGGCAAAGGAGGATTACTTTGTACAGGAGACGCAGGGCTTGAGAATCTCACCTTATTATACTTTATATTTTGATACCGAGGATTGTCAGATGTACAATCGCCACGAAGCTGGTCATCTGAGCAGACAGAAGGTGAGGGTACGCTCGTATCTGAACGCTGGACTGAACTTTCTGGAGGTGAAGACAAAGAACAACCATGGGCGTACGAAGAAAAAACGTGTTACCGCTGAGGGCTTTAATCCTGAAGCAAGCACTGCATTCGACGTGAAGGCTCAGGTCTACGAGAACTTCCTGCATCAGTATCTGGGCTACGATCCTGAAGGGCTGTTGCAGCAGGTGGAGAATCGTTTTGACCGTATCACGTTGGTGAACAAGGCAAAGACGGAACGCCTGACAATAGATACCAACCTGAGGTTCCACAACATCGCTACGGGTAATTATCGTTTTATGAATGATGTCGTGGTAATAGAGTTGAAGCGCGACGGATTGCAGCCTTCGCCTATTCTGCCATTGCTCACTCAGTTGAGAATTCATCCACATGGTTTCAGCAAATACTGCATAGGCTCGGCTTTGACTAATGACAGCCTGAGGAGAAATCGCATCAAACCCCGTCTGCGTAGCATAGAGAAGATTATGAAAAAGTAAAAAGAATAAAATATGGAATTTTTAATGTTATCCAATGATTTCCTGATGATGTTTGTCCGCCTGCTGATTAACGTGGTCGTGACATGGCTCATCATCGACCGTTTGTATTATCGCAAGAGTCGCAGGCGTGACTTCTACTTCACGTTCATGCTCATCTCGATTGCCATTTTCTTCATTGTCTTCTTCATGATCTTTGTGCTTGAAGACCTGAAAGGCAAAACGTCGATGGGTGTGGGTATCGGGCTGTTTGGCATCTTCTCTATCATGCGCTATCGTACGGATACAATGCCTGTAAGAGAGATGACCTATCTGTTTGTCATCATTGCCCTCTCGCTAGTAAATGCTGTCTCGGTAAATGTGCCGTTGTTCGAGCTGATTCTTACCAATGCCATCATCTCTGTGGCTGTATGGCTCTGTGAGATGCACCTTAAATCGCATCCCTCACGCATGATTCAGTATGACCGTATTGACCTGATTACTCCGGAGCGCAGACCTGAGCTCATCGCCGATTTGGAAAAACGTCTAGGTGTGAAGGTAGTGAAAGTAGATATTGGCTCTATCGACTTCCTGCGCGATATGGCGATGATTCGTGTGAGTTTTGAAGGCGAGCAGCCCGCGATGAGCGACGCGCTGAAACTCACGAAAGACCAACTGAAAGAATTTTAGTATGAATAGACAAAGACTACTGATTGGTTTATCCCTTATCATTTCCTATTCGTCATTCTGCTTTGCGCAATCTGATGATTTCGGACTCGACTTCACGCTTGAGGCTGAGAAGAAGCTTAATAAGCAGTGGAGTCTGAACTTAGAAGGTGAACTGCGTACCCGCGATGATGCCAGTACCAACGACCGCTGGAGCGTGGGAGTGGGAGCTGACTATAAGCTGGCTAAGTGGCTGAAGGCTTCTGCAGGCTATACCCTGTTATACGATAATAATGTGAAAATCAGCTATTACAATGCTACAGACGAGGCTGTGCTCGATGGCGATGCTGAGGTGGGGGAACCGAAGAAATGCGCTAAATACTGGGGCACACGCCACCGATTCAGCGTCTCGCTCACTGCCAGTCAGAAGTTCGGTGACTGGAAATTCTCGCTTCGTGAACGCTGGCAGTACACCTATCGTCCTGAATACACCGTCGATGAGCGTTGGAGCTATCTTACGAAGTCTTACGATGGTAAGGCGCATACTTATGATGGCAAGGGTAAAAACGTACTGCGCAGCCGCCTGCAGATAGAATACGATAAGAAGGGACTGGCTCTGACACCTTATGCCAATGTGGAGCTGTTTAATGCCTGGAGCCTGCAGAAAGTGCGTTATACCGCAGGTGTCGACTGGAAACTGTCAAAGCAGCATAGTTTAGGAGCGTTCTATCGCTATCAGAGCGTGAACACTGACGATGACGATAACGAGCCTAACCGCCACCTTATCGGTATTAGTTATAAGTTCAAGTTCTAAAGAAAATCCTCCGTCATCAACGGAGGATTTTCTTTACTGCTGGTATTTCAATAGTCCTTGTTTCAGAAAGTTGATATAGCCATTCACGTCTTCATCATATGCCCGGCTGGCTGAAAGAGGTTTTCCGTTGTTGTCGAGCATCACGTAGAAGGGCTGGGCATTGGCACCAAACTTTTGGCTCTGAAGCCAGCTCCACTTGGCACCAACGGTGCGCAGAATTTTGGTCTCATCCTGACTCGTAATTACTTCTAAGGGTTCTGCCAGCGGTGTCTTATCGTCTACGTAGAGCGATATGAGCACAAAGTCATCCGTCAGCATGTCGGCCACAGTAGGATCAGTCCATACAGCGGCCTCCATCTTACGGCAGTTCACACAGCCAAAGCCTGTGAAATCTATCAATACGGGTTTGCCCAGTGCTTTTGCAGCGGCCATGCCCTCGTCGTAGTCGGTGTATTTCGCCTCTACGGTTTTGGTGTTCAGATTGAAGTCCTGCGTGTTCATAGGGGGAGCGAAGGCACTTACAGCCTTACAGGGAGCTCCCCAAAGACCGGGTATCATATAGACGGCAAAGGCTAGTGACACTAATCCGCCCATGATGCAGACAACGGGCATGGGCTTATGCAGGTTGCCTCCAATCTCATCAGTCTGGAACTTAAGCCATCCGCAGAGGTATGCTCCCAGCAATGCGAAAATTACAATCCAGAGTGAGAGGAACACTTCGCGATCGAGCAGATGCCATCCGTAGGCAAGATCGGCAACGGAGAAGAACTTCAGCGCAAAGGCCAGTTCGATGAAGCCTAGCACGATCTTCAGTGTGTTCATCCATGAACCTGACTTCGGAGCCTGTTTAAGCCATGAAGGGAACATGGCAAAAAGGGTGAAGGGCAAAGCCAGAGCCACAGCAAAGCCCAGCATGCCAAGGGCAGGGGCCAGCCAATTACCGCTGGTGGTGGTCTCTACCAGTAGCAGACCAATGATGGGGGCTGTGCATGAGAACGACACCAGTACCAGTGTGAAGGCCATGAGGAAAATGGATATCAGGCCGCTGGTCTCTGTGGCTTTTGTGTCAACGCTGTTGGCCCAGCTCTCAGGCAGTTTTATTTCGAACCATCCGAAGAAGGAGAGTGCAAACACCACCAGAAGTAGGAACAGGAAGATGTTGAACACAGCATTAGTTGACATGGCATTCAGCGTGTCGCTTCCGAAAAGTGCTGTTACAAGCAGACCCAGTCCGAGGTAGATCACGATGATAGAGATGCCATAGGTGAAGGCATCGCGTATACCTTTCTTCTTGTCCGACTTAGCTCGCTTCAAGAAGAAGCTGACAGTCATGGGGATGATAGGCCAGATGCATGGCATGCATACTGCCAATAACCCGCCAATGAAACCCATTAATAATATGTATAGGAGCGAGTGGTCGGCAATAGCGTCGTTACCACCCATGGCGCGAAATTCTTCAACTACAGGCGACCAGAGACTGTCGCTGCTTACTGTTTGTAGTGGTGTCATTATCGCTGCTGTGTCTGTATTCTCTCCTGAGAGGGAAGGGACAGGTGTGACTTCGTCTGTCACGTCTTCAGCCTTCTCTGTCTTTTCCTTAACTGTGGGACTCTTACCCTTCTGCTTGAAAGCAACTTCTGACGGTGGTAGACACGCCTGGTCATTGCAAGCGCCGTATTCTAAGTAGCAGTCTATATCGTAATCGGGCTTGGTGAACTTTACTTTCTGAACGAAGGTGGCTGCCTGTTCGAAATAGCGGAGTTCCATCTCGAAGAGTTTGTCGTATTGCTTTATTTCCTTACCTCTTGCTTGTAGTTTCCCTATAGTCTCAACTCCATCCATCTTCACTGCATTAAAGGTTGCAGAGATGGGACCGTTGTTTCCAAGCTCTGTAGAGTAGACATGCCAGCCTGCGTCGATTTTTGCTGTGAAAACTATTTCCGCATCAGCACCACTTCCCGTTTTCAGCTGAGCCGAGAAATGAACAGGATTCGATATCTGTGCACTTATACCAAGTACAAATGTTAGGATTGCTATAGTCGTGATTAGTCGTCTCATCAATGTTTATGCTAAATTAATACCGAAATTGGCGTTCAAAGGTACGAAAATCCGTGCATATAAAGAGCATTTTATATTTTTTTAAAACAAAACACCCGTCACAGAATACCAATAAGTTCCTGAAGCTTGGTTATCTCATAGGTGACGGGTTCTGGGGCAGGATAGTCTGGATATCGGTTGAAATAGGCCGTGTCGAGTCCTGCTGCTTTAGCACCCAATATATCTGTGTTGAAGTTGTCGCCAATCATCAGCGTTGTCTCGGGCTTAGCTTCAGAAATCTTCATGGCATAGTCGAAAAACATCTGAGACGGTTTGTTGGCACCAGCATCTTCGCTCAGTATGATGCTATCGAAACGTCCGTATAGTCCACAGGCTTTCAGCTTTTTGTATTGTACCTCGTGGAAGCCGTTGCTGCAGATATGCATTCTGTAATTTTGCTTGCTCAGATAGTCAATCAGTTCTTGCGCGCCCTCCACCAGGCCGGGTTTTGTGCTGCAATAGTCCAGGAACAGGTCGCTTGCCATGCGACAATACTCTTCTGTTGGTTTCATGCCCTCTCCAAAACTCAGTGGTTTCCTGAATCGCTCCACAATCAGGTAGTCGCGTGTAATCTCTTCTTTCGAATAACGGGTCCACAAGTCGATGTTGGCTTTCCAGTATTCATCGTAGAAAAGGGAAGGGTCTTTAAAATAACGTCCTAGTTGCAGGGTGTCAAAGAGCTCCTCCAATGCTATCACGGCATTGCCATGTGTGTCATAGAGGGTGTCGTCGAAATCAAGGAATAAGTCGGTATATCTCTTCATCTGCCAAGAAACTTTTGGTTCAGGTAGTCGTTGAAAGCCTCTCGGTAGTTGTCGCCAATGGGCAGATATGTGTCGCTGTCCATGATGACACGGTTCTTGTTCACCTCTTGAATATTGTCTTTCTTAAACGACATCAGCGAACAACTTTCTTCGTCTTTCCTTTTTCTATAATAATATAGACACCCTTCTGCAGTGTGCCCTTTGGCATCATGCGTCCGTTCAGGTCGTAGATGATTCCTTCTGCATCCTTTTCTGTTTCAATGTGGCCGATGCTGGAAGTGGCAGCCTTTTCAAGGATGTTGGTTGTGTCGAAGCCTTGTGTGCCTCCCGTCATCGAGATGTTACCATCGGCTTTCACACACTTGTCAGTCACGCTGGTCATGTTCAGTGTGCCACCTGTCATGTAGAAGTTTCCACTATCCTCGTCCTCATGGTCTGTTGTGATTCCTGTAGGATTCGTGGGATCTTTGTATTCCACCTGTATGCCGTCGTCGTCAGTACTTGTTATATTAATAGTGCCACTCTGCATGAGGAAGTACTGTTGGCAATGGATAGCATCCTTTTTAGTGCTGCTCACATTGATGGTACAGTTCTTTACCGTCATGTATTCCTTGCTGTAGATGGCGTGGCGTATGTTGCTACTGATGTTGAGTGTGCCCTTTCCTGCAAACTCCGTATGCCCTTTGCTGTGGAAACAGCCTTTCGACTCAGGGTCTGTGGTTCCGTCGGCAAGGGTGTTGGTCGTCCCATTGGCGAGACTCACTTTGATGCGTTTTCCATTCTTGATATGTATGGCAGTACTGTCGGGATTAGTCAGCGTCAGTCCGTTCAACTGGATGGTAGCTTTGTATTCGCCCTCCATGTAAAACTCGCCATTATCACTCGTACCACTCAGTTGATAGATAATCTCACCAGGGTTGGCAGATGATGTGGAATTCTGCACAAGTTTTACATGTGACGAGGTGCCGCTTGTACAACTAACATAATTGGTAATGTTGCTGGCAATCTCTATAGTAGCGGTATTGCCGCTATAAGTAATAGCCACCACATTATTGTCGATGGCTTTAGTTGAAAGTGTCGCCAGCAGAGTGGCGACACCGAGTAGTATTTTCTTCATCTAAATTATATACCGAGTCCTTTTTTAACTTTATCGGCAGCTGCGTCAACTGCCTCGCCTGCTTTCTCCTTGGCGTCCTCTTTCACCTCATTGGCTTTGTCTTCTACAGCCTTCTGAGCGTCTTCAGCAGCATCACTAGCTGCGTTTTGTATACCATCAATAGCTGAACTCAGACCACTTACAATGCTCTCTGCCGGAGCTGCTGTCAATGAACTGATAGCTGTGTTTACTGCTTCGTTGTCACCAGCAAAAGCCTTGATCTTGTCTGCGTTTTCTTTCAGGAAATCCTGAACCTTAGCAACATACTCTTTGGCTGCTTCTGGGTTCGTGGTGATAAACTCCTTAACCTTTTCGGTTACCGTAGCCAGAACCTCCTGAAGCTTGTTGGCATCCTGAGCCTCAATTTGCTCTGAGAGAGCTGAGGTAATCTCACTTACTGCTGCTTCAACATCGGGAGCTGCTGCATCAGCAGGAGCCTGAGCCTTGTTAGTACATGCTGCAAACGAAATGGCAACCATGGCCAATACTGCGAATAACACCTTTTTCATAATGCTTCCTTTCTTTTAATGATTAAACACTAGATGATTTACATGACTAAATCGCTTATGCGACCTTGATATTTGGCAACAAAAATACGTTTTTTTGAATAAGTTGGTGCATGGAATTACTCTTTTTTATCTTTTTTTAGTAATTTTGCGCCCTATTTTCATGATAACATAATAGATTTAAGATGACAACATTAGCATTTAAGCCAAAGCTCTTTTCCACTTTGAGGAGTTATGACCAGCGTCAGTTTACAACCGATTTGCTGGCTGGTATCATTGTGGGTATCGTTGCTTTGCCATTGGCAATCGCCTTTGGTATCGCGTCAGGTGTGACGCCAGAGAAAGGTATTATCACTGCCATCGTGGCAGGTCTTATCATCTCCGTATTCGGTGGGTCAAAAGTCCAGATAGGTGGTCCTACAGGCGCCTTTATCATTATCATCTACGGCATTATCCAGCAGTATGGTTTTGAGGGACTCACCATTGCCACGCTTATGGCAGGCGTCTTTCTTATTATGTTTGGTGTGTTACATCTCGGCACTATCATCAAGTATATTCCTTATCCCATTGTGGTGGGCTTTACGAGTGGTATTGCCTTGACAATCTTCACCACACAGATTAAGGATCTTTTCGGACTTACCATGACCTCTGTGCCCAGTGATTTTATCGAGAAGTGGGTTGCCTACATTGGATCGTTCCCTACTATCGACTGGTGGAGCGCCGCTATTGGTATCGGCTCTGTAGCTGTGATAGCCCTTTGGCCTAAGCTGGCTTTTACGAATCTGCTGCGTAAGTTGCCAGGAAGTCTTATTGCCATTATTGTGATGACTGTTGTGGCTCTGTTGTTGAAACTATATGCGGGTGTCGATACCATCGAAACTATTGGAGACCGATTCTCTATCTCTAATCAGTTGCCAGGAGCTCAGGTGCCCTCACTGACGTGGGATGTCATCAAAGGGCTGGTTTCTCCGGCAATCACCATAGCCATTCTTGGTGCTATCGAATCATTGCTTTCTGCTACTGTGGCTGATGGTGTTATAGGCGATCGTCATGATTCTAATACAGAGCTTATTGCTCAGGGACTGGCAAATCTCGCTTCGCCCATCTTCGGTGGTATCCCTGCTACTGGTGCCATCGCCCGCACTATGACCAATATCAATAATGGTGGTCGGTCTCCTATTGCCGGTATTGTTCATGCTGCCGTATTGCTACTCATATTCCTGTTCCTTATGCCGTTGGCACAGTATATCCCAATGGCCTGTCTTGCTGGTGTTCTTGTCATCGTCAGCTATAACATGAGTGGTTGGCGTTCATTCCTCAGCATCATGAAAAACCCCAAGAGTGATGTGATTGTGCTTTGTGTAACGTTCTTGCTGACAGTAGTCTTCGATCTGACTATCGCTATTGAGGTTGGTCTTATCTGTGCTTGTCTGCTCTTCATGCGTCGCATGGCTGAGACTACGGATGTGAAAGTTGTCAGCGATGAGATTAATCCTGAGGAGGAAGACAGTGACTTCCAAATGGGTAACCTTGAGCATCTCACTATTCCTGAGGGTGTGGAGGTGTATGAAATCAATGGTCCCTATTTCTTCGGAGCTGGTAATAAGTTTGAGGAAATTATGGGTGCTCTGCGTCATCAGCATCCTAAGGTTCGTATCATTCGTATGCGAAAAGTGCCGTTTGTTGATTCCACTGGTATTCACAACCTGACGAATCTCTGTCTGATGTCGCAGGCTGAAGGCATTCAGGTGGTTCTTTCTGGTGTTAACGATCGCGTTCAGGCAGTACTCCACAAGGCAGGGTTCGATGCAATGCTTGGTGAAGAGAACATTTGTTCTCACATCAACTTGGCTCTTGAGCGTGCCAAACAGTTGGTATAATAAAACAAATCCCCGCCAAACGGCGGGGATTTGTTTTATTGGGAAACGAGGTTTTTGAAAGCAGACCCAAAGATGATATATTGGGTGTTGCCAGCGATGGTGCCCTCGTTCTGCCCCCAGAGGAAGGGCCAGTCGTCGAAGTTCTCGAAGTGGTCTGGCTTACGGAACAGCAGTCCGGGAGCTACGTTACCAGGGATAGCAGAGAAGTCTGCACGGTTGTTCCCGTAGAATACCTGCTTAGGACGCGCAGCACCTACAACGGCCACAAACGAGTAGTTGTGGTAGGGGTGACAGCCATATAGCCAGTTGGGTACGCGATAAATCTCTTCTTTACTGATAATGTCGGGGAAATACAGATAAGCAAAGTTTACTGTAATACCAAAGTTCAGTATCATGTTCACACCGGCCCAGTTCCCCAGTCCTATGGGCACGCCATAGGGATTCTGCTTGTCGAAGTCCTCAATATATGCTTTGTATTTTTCTACGTAAGGACGTAGCTTTTGTCTGTAGGCCTCGTCCATATATGGTACAGCGTCGAGGGCTGTCTGCAAATTGAAAGGCAGAGTCAGCTCGAGTGCATCCCATATCTGTTTCTCAAAGTTGTTGAGATACTGCTTTTCTTGGGTAGCGGCATAGAGCTGCAGATTGGTTGACATTTCACCCAGTTCTTCGCGATTCTTCCTACTGCGCTCCATGAGTTTCAAACGCTTCTTGTCGGGCTTCTGTGCTCCTGCGTTTCTGCTTTCAATGCCGAGAAGCCAGTTGAAGTCCATCTGGTTCTGTGGGTTCTGTGCGCGCTTATTCAACAGTTCCGTCCCTTCTTTCATGAGCCGTTTCGACTGTACGAGGGCGCGATCTGCGAGCGCGTCATTATAGCCTCTCAATGCACGACTTGCTGCAGCAAACATCGTAGCAGCACGCAGGTCAAGGGCAGGCTCACGTGAGGTGAAGGCCCACATGTCGTCAGGCGTACCGCTGCGCTTACCATCGGCCGATACCTCATAAGGTTTCAGTGAGGGATCGTAGTGTAATCCGTCGGTAATTGAGGCTGCATCACCCAGATGATGATAGTTGTCAAGTGCAGAATTCGAGAGAGTTTGTGCCATGTGTCCAATCTGTTCTGCCTGAGCTACGAGATTTAGGACTCCATGCTCTATGAACTGTAGAATGTCGGGCACTCCGTCAGGACGATGCAGATCCACATAACGCTGCTCCTCGCTCACAAAGGTCTCGTCGCGCTGAGGCTTGAACAACTCCCATGCACGGATGAAGTTCTCTACCACATTGATGTTTGATCCCGTCTCGATGTCAAAGTCGCCGGCATCGAAGAATCCACCGATGTTTAGTCCGGGAATGAGTTCGAGAGGTTTGTATTTCGTATCTGTTGTTGGTCCTTGGCGATGTAGGTCGAAGTGATCGCTCTCTGGTGCCTGCAAATAGCCCTCCTTGAAGGGCTCACCATGCCAGGTACGATAGCCTTCGTTGACATACATATGGTTCATGTGGATAGGCACCCATACATCGGTAGTTGCGTCGGTAATCTTATCGTAGACGTGGGCGTCAATCAAGAAGTTATTGGTCTTTGTATCAGCATACTGGATGTAGTAGATGCCAGGTTCTTGGACGCTCGAGAAATCGAACTTCACATAATTATATTTAAAGTAAGAACCCCAAATCTTTGTCTCACCTTTGTAAGCAACCTCTGTTGTGCCATCATCTTTTATGCGGATAAGTGAGGCTGTAGGCTGTACCTTGTCTTGCTTGTCGAGTTCAATGACAGCCACCTTGGGTTGATCTGGCACATAGCCTACTTGGCAGAAACCAATGTTAGGCTCACGAATCCAACCTGGGATGGCATTAGGTTCTACGGTCCAGGTGACAACCTTGCCAGTCTTGCCTTTTGGCAGAACACTGCGCAGCACAAACCAACCGTTCTGAGCCAGCATGCGACCATCGTACAGTTTCAATTCTGAGTCGGTACTACTGATGCGAATCATGCGTTCGGGCGCATCTGTCGCCATGACGATGGAGTGACCAGTCTCAAGGGGTAGAGGATCGACAAAGCGATTAGTGCCTCGGTCATCATAGGTCTTGAAGCCTTTGAACTGTCTGGGCTTCTCGCTGTTTGGACGTGCGATGGTCTGACTTGTGGCGTAGCGAGGGAATCGGTTCAAGCGTCCGTCCATCGTAAATGTCTTGAGCCAGTATTGTGATGGCAGGAATTCGAGGTTGAACCCCGCCTCGCCAGCTATGGCATCAGGAACAGGTTGATCGAGCCAGACGGCAATCTCTACAGCCTTCCCTTTGGCAGTCACAACTATGCGACTGTCGAAGTTGTAGTCTTCATAGCGTAGGCCGACCTCAATAGAACCATTCTCCTTGTCTACCTTCCGACTGGTCATCTTGGGCACCAGATCCCATTGCTCTGGGGTGTTGTTCAAACGAACGGCACCGCCTTGAATGGTACGTATGCCATGGTGAATAATCTCAATGCCTGAGTTCTTCTCGTCGTTGAAACCACCATTGAAGCTGTTGCTATAGACAAGAATATTGACACCTTGACGTTCAAAGTATTCAAGCTCGTTAAGTTTCAGGTCTTGCCCGCTGCTAATGTTGGCAGCGAGCAAGATCATTGATAAAAGCAGCAGTTTCTTCATGTTGTTATATATGTTGTTAGTTCTTGTGTATGATAGTGTTTACTTGCTTCACAAGTGCTTCAGAAGATTCTGGCTCGCAGGGCTGGAGATACCAGCGCACAGTCCAGCTGAGTTGCTCTTTGGGCTTTAATGTTGTGTAGGCTCCCTGACTCTCCAGTTCAATGTAGGTCTTGCCTCTGTTTACATAGACCTGAATCTCGGCTTCGCCTGGGGCAGGCTGTGAGGCGTCAAGATTGTCGAAACGTTTCACCAACAGCAGGCCATTTCCCTTATTACAGTAGGCCAGCCATCCCTGGCCATCGGCATTAACCTTGCGGTTGTCGTTAGCTTCGTCGGGTTGATACCATGATACACCATTGGCCGACTGGAAGTTCATAAGACCTGCAGGCCAGATGCTGTCAGCAGGGGCATCGAAGAAGATGAGGCTTGCGTCGTTGGGAACGCGTGTGATTTCCCATGGAGCCACCTGACGTGTCTCGTCGCTCTCATTAATAATATAATAGGTGATGACGAAGGCCTTGTCCTTCTCGTCGGTAGCAAACTCCTTGCGGATGCTATATTTAAGTCTTTCGTTTATGCCGCTGGTCATGGTGAGCACATCGCCTTCCTGCTTTACCTCGTATGGCTTCTTGTCGTATTCGGGTACAGGAGGCCAGTTCCACTCTTTCTGGGGACTTGTCCAGAATGTGCTACCGAAGGTCTCCGGCCATCTCATTTGGGAAATAACTTCCTTGTCGTCGTACTTCAAAGAGAGAATCTTACCACCTTTGTTGGCATCGATCACCATGGTCATCTGCCCATTCTTAATGGTGTATTTACCCTCGTTGTCGTTCTGCACATCAGCAGCATAGGCCGATGTGGCTGTAAGTCCTATGGCAACAGCCATGAGGAGAGATGAAAATAGTCTTTTCATAAAAGGTCCTTTTATTTGTTGATAATAACGTTACTAACTATTTAACGCAGGAAAGGGGGAAAAGTAAAAGCGCCATGATGCTAATTTATAGAACATTAACGTTATGGCTTTGTGAGTTCTCCTACTTATTCGTACCTTTGTACCCTCATATGGATAGACTTTGGAATAGAAACTATTGTAAGGTGATGGCGGCGAACTTCTCGCTGTTTTTTGCTTTTTATGTGCTTACTCCGTTATTGCCACTCTACCTGAGTGAGCATTTCGGGGCAACAAAAGACGTGATAGGCCTGGTGCTTTCGGGTTACACCATCACCGCACTGCTATTCCGCCCCTTCAGCGGCTATGTGGTTGACTCGTTCCCACGTAAGACCGTACTGATGATAGCCTTTGGGGGCTTCGCCATCTTCTTTGCCGGCTACTTGGCTGCATCGACGTTGTTATTGTTTACTATTGTGAGAACACTGCATGGCGGTCCTTTTGGCATGCTGACGGTATCGAACTCGACGGTAGCTATTGACGTGCTGCCGTCAAGTCGAAGGACAGAGGGAATAGGCTACTATGGACTGAGCAACAATCTGGCCATGGCATTGGCTCCCACCATAGGCATCTTTATATATCAGCTGACCGACAGTTTTGTTTTCCTGTTTTGGCTGGCTCTGATTGTGGCATGTGGCGGGTGGATGATAGACGCTACTGTGAAATTGCCGAAGAAGGAAATCGTCAGGGACAAATCGCGCCTTTCACTCGACAGGTTCTTCTTGGTGCGTGGCTGGCTGTTGGGCGTAAATATGATGGCATTCGGCTTCAGTTTCGGCGTGTTGAGCAACTACCTGGCCATCTATGGCAAGGAGGTGATGGGCATCACGGGGGGTACGGGTACCTATTTTATGCTCTGTTCGGTAGGCTTGATTCTTTCACGACTGCAAGGTGGCAGGGCTTTGAGAAAGGGACGGCTGACTCATAATGCGGGTTCGGGCATGGTGATTTCGCTGGTTGGTTATACGCTGTTTGTATTGCTCCCGACATTGATGCCTGAGAATCATACAGCCATTATGGTAGGGTATTATGGTTCGGCCCTGCTTATCGGACTGGGTAATGGTCACATGTGGCCTGCGTTTCAGAATATGACCATCAGCGTGGCCAGCAACAGACAGCGTGGCACCGCTAACTCCACGATACTGATTTCGTGGGATCTGGGCATGGGACTCGGTATCCTTCTGGGTGGTATTATCTCTGAGTTGTTGGGCTATAGCTCTGCCTTTTGGACGGTGGTGATAGTCAATGCGTCGGGTGTCGCCTGCTTCTTTTTAGCCACGAAGGCCTTCTTCCTCTCTCGTAACAATAATCCTTCAGTAAGATAAACCCTATCTCGGCGACAACAAAACAATATGTTTGGTTGTTGCCGAGACGGTCTTTCCAACTGCTTAAGGAATTTATCTGAGTGCCTCGAAGAGCCTATCGAGCGCCTCGTCAGCCTTGCCATTAGCCTCATTCAGGAGCGTCACAAACTTGGAACCGATGATGGCACCAGCCGCATTATCCTGTGCTGCCTTGAGGGTCTGGGCATTGCTGATGCCAAAACCGATCATACGCGGATTGCGCAGATTCATCTGATTGATGTGACGGAAGTATTCCTGCTTCTGCTCGTCGAAGCTCTTCTGAGTACCTGTGATAGAGGCCGAAGATACCATGTAGATAAACCCGTCGGTGTGCTCGTCGATGAAGCGGATGCGCTCTTCGCTGGTCTCTGGGGTGATGAGCATGATGATGCGCAGGTCGTATTTGTCGGCGATGGGCTTAACGATGTTCAGATAGTCGTCGAAAGGCAGGTCGGGGATAATGGCGCCGCTGACGCCTGCCTCGACACATGACTGGCAGAACTGCTCAATGCCATAGTGGAGGATGGGATTGAGATAGCCCATCAGTACGAGCGGAATCTGTACCTCATCTTTGATGGCCTGCAACTGCGAGAAGAGCTTTTTGAGACTCATACCATTCTTCAGCGCCTGAGTAGCTGCGCTCTGAATAACGGGACCATCGGCCAAGGGGTCGCTGAAGGGAATGCCAACCTCAATCATGGCAATGCCCCGGCGCTGCATGGCGAGTATAACGTCGGCAGTACCTTCGAGTGTTGGACAGCCTGCGCAGAAATAGAGGCTCAGTAGCTTCTCATTGCCACGTTGGGCGAAGAGTTGATTGATCTTATTCAATTTGTTCATAATGCTTGGATAAATTCTTTTAGTGTTGAAACATCTTTAAGGGCAGGACAGAGCTCGAAGCGTGAGTTCAGGTCGATACCGGCAAACAGAGGGTGGTGGATGGCATTCACACGGGCTGCGTCATCGGGGGCAATGCCGCCACTCAACAGGAACGGCGTCTTGCCGTCGTACGCCTTGAGCACACTCCAGTCGAACTTTTCACCATTTCCTCCTACGCATTTTCCTTTTGTGTCGAAGAGGAAATAGTCGACTTTCCCCTCGTAAGGCGCACAGGCCGCGAAGTCATCGACTGTTGCTATGTTGAAAGCTTTGATCAGACGGTAGTCGCATAATTCTGCCGCATAGTCGGCCGATTCCTTGCCATGTAGCTGTATGAAATCGAGCTGGTATGCCTTGGCGGTTTCTTTCACCTTAGTCAATGTCTCGTCGACAAACACTCCTACACGCTTGCATCTGGTGGGCATATAGCTTGGGCGCTCAGCTACGTAACGGCTTGACTTAGGCCAGAAAATGAATCCCATGAGGTCGATACCCAGGGCCTCGACTTCGCGGATGTTGTCTGCATCGCGCATGCCGCATACTTTGACGAGCATCATGCTGCTTTATGAGTTAAGTTCGGCAAACTTCTTGAAGGTGCGCAGGGCTGCGCCGCTGTCAATGCTCTCGCGGGCAATCTCAATACATTCCTCAATGCTCTTCTGACCTTTCTCCAACACTTGGATGCCAAAGGCGGCATTAGCCAGGACAATATTCTTCTGGGCAGGCAGAGCACGGTTCTCAAGTACTGCGTCAAAGATCTCTGCGGCCTCTTCCTCTGTGGCACCGCCAACCAACTCTTCGGGTTTGGCAATGTCAAAGCCAAGATCCTGAGGCTTGAAGATGCGCTCGTAGTTGTTGGTCGTGACCTTGAAGTCGCCAGTAAGCGAAATCTCATCGTAACCGTCGATAGAGTTTACGATACCATAGTCTATGCCAATCTTCTGGTAAACACTGTTATAGAGACGCATCTGGTCAAGGTTGGCTACTCCGAGAAGCTGACACTTAGGCTGCGAAGGATTGACGATCGGTCCCAGAAGATTGAAGATTGTCGGGAACTGCAAAGCCTTGCGGATAGGACCGACAAACTTCATGGCTTTGGCAAATAGCTGAGCGTGGAGATACACGATACCAGCTTCGTTGAGTGAACGGTTGAGCTTGTCGAGATCGTCGGTGAACTTAACGCCATGATGTTGAATGACGTTTGATGCGCCGCTGACAGAGGTAGCGGCATAGTTGCCATGCTTGGCTACTTTATACCCTGCACCAGCGATTGCGAAACAAGCCGTGGTAGAGATATTAAAGGTGTTCTTGCGGTCACCACCTGTACCCACCACATCAATATAACGGTCGCAATCAAGAATGGCTGGTACGCCTGTTTCCAGGATACCATCACGAAAACCAAGCAGTTCGTCAACAGTCACGCCACGCATCTGGAGTGCAGTCAGCAGAGCAGTAATCTGTTCAGTGGGATACTCACTCTGAGTGATACCTATCAGAATGTTCTTCATTTCTTCACGAGACAGTTCCTCGTGGTTCAGCATCCTGTTCAGGATGTCTTTCATTGTCTGTGCCATATTTTAACCTTTTTACTTTTTTGCCTTATTATTCCTTTTTTACTCTTGACTTTATAGAAACATCCAGTTCTGGATCATCTTCTTGCCGTCGGGGGTTAGTACACTCTCAGGATGGAACTGAATGCCACGAACGTTGAGTGTCTTGTGACGAAGTGCCATGATCTGACCTTCATCGCTCTCTGCCGTAATCTCTAAACAGTTGGGCAGTCCCTCCTTAGAAACCACCCATGAGTGATAGCGACCTATGGTGATGTCACGCTCGATACCACTGAAGATGGAATCGTCAGCCACGATGTGACAAGGGGTTGCTACGCCATGGAACACGTCTGAGAGGTTCTCAAGCTTAGCACCGAACGCTTCGCCGATGGCCTGATGGCCCAGGCATACGCCAAGAATCGGTTTCTTACCAGCATAGGTTCGTATAACATCGAGCAGCAGACCAGCCTCGGAGGGGATGCCAGGGCCCGGTGAGAGGATGATCTTATTGTAGGCTTCGAGCTGTGACAGCTCAAACTGATCGTTGCGTAGAACGGTTACCTCAGCGCCCAACTCCTTAACTAAGTGACTCAGGTTATAGGTAAACGAGTCGTAATTATCAATAATAACAATCTTCATAATCTTACATTTTTTCAGCCATTAATATTGCACGACGCAGAGCACCGAGTTTATTGTTTACTTCTTGCAGCTCATAATCCTCATCGCTCTTAGCAACGATACCGCCACCCGCTTGGAACCAGAGCTCTCCATTGCGAGAAACAAAGGTGCGGATGGTGATGGCCTGATTGAGTGAACCATCCAGACCTATGATACCTATGCAACCGCCATATGCTCCGCGATTGTGGGGCTCGTATTCTGAAATGAGTTGCATGGCACGTACCTTAGGCGCTCCTGAGAGAGTTCCGGCAGGGAAGGTGTCGATAAACGCTTTGATGGGGTCGGCGCCTTCATCAAGCTGACCGCTGACGCGAGAGACCAGATGGATGACGTGGCTGTAGTACTGAAGGTCCTTATAGAAGTCGACTTTCACATTGTGGCAGTTGCGACTCAGGTCGTTGCGGGCCAGGTCTACCAGCATCACGTGTTCTGCGTTCTCCTTGGGATCGTTGCGCAGATACTCGGCTCCTTGGCGGTCTGCCTCTGCATCGCCCGTACGCTTGGTCGTACCGGCTATAGGGTCGATATATGCCGTATTGCCTTCTACACGACAATGGGTTTCTGGCGAGGAACCGAAGATGCGGAAACCTCCGAAGTCAAAGTAGAACAGATAGGGTGAAGGGTTGATGCTTCTCAGGGCGCGGTAAAGCTTGAAGTCGTCACCCTCGTATTTCTGGATAAAACGACGACTGAGTACGATCTGGAACACGTCGCCGCGCAGGCAGTGCTGAATACCCCGACGAATGTTGGCTTTATGTTCCTCGTCGGTCAGTGTGCTCCTGACATCGCCGACAGGGTGGAAGTCGTAGGCCTTTACGCTAGCCTTGTTCATGGCACGGAGCACGTTGTCAATGTCTTCGGCATCGCCAAGAGTTACCACCTTTAGCGTGTTGTTATGATGGTCAAACACGATCACCACCTTATATAATATATATAGCAGGTCGGGGGCATCGTTCTTTGCCTGAGTCTCGTCTTTTACGGGGATATCCTCGAAATAGCGAACGGCATTGAACGAAGTATAGCCGAAAAGTCCGCATGCCTTCGCATCCTCACCGTTCACCTCAATGTGGTCGATGAGCTGGTGGATGGCCTTGTCAGACCGATATGTCTTGTTCACCTCATGTTGAAAAGTGGAGCCATTGGGATAAGTCACAGTGGCAATGCCATGACCAATGGCCACACTGGCAATGGGGTTAAGTCCGATAAACGAGTGGGAGTTATTACTGTCGTGATAGTCTGAGCTCTCCATGAGTGCACTCTGTGGATAGAGGTCACGCAATCTCATATATACGCCAACAGGCGTATACAGGTCAGCCAGAATTGTACGACTTGTCGTGGTATATTTAAAAGTTTCCATATTCCTTAGCCATTTGTTTGTTGTTCAAGTAAGTCTCTACATCTTTGTCGCCTCGTCCGCTCACGGTGAGTACGACGACATCGTTGGGCTGGAACTTCAGTTTCTTCAGCGCAGCGATGGCATGCGCACTCTCAATAGCGGGGATGATACCCTCCATGCGAGTCAGTTCGTAGCCGCCATAGATGGCTTCGTCGTCATTGATGCTCAGAACCTGAGTGCGACCTTGCTTGGCCATATTACAGTGCATTGGTCCAACGCCCGGGTAGTCCAGACCAGCACTGATGGTGAAGGCTTCCTCTATCTGGCCGTCTTCGTTTTGCATGACAAGCATCTTTGCGCCATGCAGTATTCCTGTCTTGCCTTTATGTATGGTTGCCGCCGTGTGATTGGTCTCCCAGCCATGGCCTCCTGCCTCTGCCAGAACAATCTTCACTCGCTCGTCATCCATGTAGTGGTAGATGGTACCAGCGGCATTGCTTCCGCCTCCTATACATGCTATGAGATAGTCGGGGTAGTTGCGCCCCTCTTTCTCTTCAAGTTGCCATTTGATTTCCTCTGAGATAACACTCTGCATCTTTGCCACGAGGTCAGGGTAGGGATGAGGCCCCATGGTAGATCCCACGATGTAGAAAGTGTCGCTGGGATGACAACACCAGTCGCGAATGGCCTCACTGCAGGCATCGCTCAGTGTCATGTTACCTGTACGAACAGGATGTACCTCAGCTCCCAGCATCTTCATGCGCTCTACGTTAGTGTGCTGTCGCTCCACATCTGTAGCACCCATAAACACCTCGCATTTCATGTTCATCAGCGCACAGACTGTTGCTGTGGCCACACCATGCTGTCCTGCACCAGTCTCGGCAATGATGCGTGTCTTTCCCATTTTCTTAGCCAGTAGAATCTGTCCGATGGTGTTGTTGATCTTGTGGGCACCGGTGTGGTTCAGGTCTTCACGCTTCAGATAGAGTTTGCAGCCATACTTCTCACTCATTCGTTTGGCAAAGTAGAGAGGTGACGGACGCCCTACATAGTCCTTCAGTAGGGCATGATATTCCTTCTTGAACTCCTCCGACTCAATGATCGGCAGATAGGCTTCCTGCAGGTCGTGAACACATTTGTAGAGAATCTCTGGCACATAGGCGCCTCCAAACTCTCCGTAGAAACCGTTTTTGTCAACTTGATAATTGCTCATATTTTTATTTGTTTTATATTGAATCCCTGTTTAAACTTTAAAAGGCCCGTCGTAAGAACGACAGGCCTTTTATTATTTCTTGTACAAACTCAGGTACGCGGCTATCTTCTCACGATTCTTTTAATCTTGAGTTGCGCCACCACCAATTGTTTGCTGATATAATCATTTTGTTCTAATTTTGCTCTTTTTGTAACGTTTCGGCTGCAAAGTTATGTATTATCTTTCAATCTGCCAAATTTTTAGGCGTTTTTTTGATAACTTTTTTATTTGGTGCCATTGATTGTATAGTCGAGGGCTGCTCCGATGGCTGTGCAATACTGCGAATATTTGGGAATGTGGAAACGGATATTGTAGAGCGTCTCAAGGGCGGGGAATACCTCCTTGCATTGGGGCAGTAGCGACAGATTGCCAATGAGCACGAAGTCGCGGATGTCACTGCCGAGCGAAGCGAGCCAGGCGGCTGATCCTATCGACTGTAGTACCATGTGTATGAGACCGGCGGCAATATCTTCCTTTGAAGCATCGCTCTTGGCGTTGGCAAAGTTCGATGCTGTCGTGTCCATTGTAAGTCCGGGAACGGGGATTGCACTGATATCACCGATGGTCAGGTCGATATGGCGTATGTTGCCATGCTTGGCCATCTCTGCCACTTGCTTGATGTCGCTGGTGTTGAGCATGATACGAGCCAGTCCTTGCAGTGTTCCGCCTCCAACGCCGATACCACCTATATGCTTCATCTCGTTGCCATCGCATTTCACGAACGATGTACCTGTTCCCATAGATACCACGATGGTGTGATCGAGTTTTGATTCAAAACGGGCCCCGAGGCCGTCGGCAACAAATTCTTCAGACTTGGCTGTCGGTAGTCCGTAGATGGGTTGATCGATATAGGCAGCTCCTACACCAGTCAGCATCACCTGTTCAACCTCTTTCAGGTCGATGTCGTTATCGTGCAGGTATTTTCCGAAGGCACCATAAAGAGATGTGATGGGGTCGGCAGCTGTGATATGAATCGGAGCCGATACCTTACCGTTCTTAATTCCTACAATCTTTGTGGTCGAGATGCCCACATCAATACCAATAACTATACCCATATTGCTTACTGTTTAGGTTATAAAGAAAAAACCCGGCCGCCATTATGCGAAACCGGGCTAATGAAAGGAGGAGTGGTACCTCCAGGAATCGAACCGGGGACACACGGATTTTCAGTCCGATGCTCTACCAACTGAGCTAAGGCACCATCATGTCAATTTGCAATTCCTTTCGTTTTGCGGGTGCAAAGGTACAACCTTTTTTTGAACCCACCAAATATTTGAGCGACTTTTTTTGAAAAAAGTTATCTATGAAAGTGGGTTCCACCCCTGTGCTTTCAACTCAAACTCCTGATTATCACGGGTTACGAGCACTTTTCCGAATTTGGCGTCTGTGATGTGTCCAATCAGCTTGATTCCCTCTATTTGCTCGATTTTCTCATGATCGCCTATGGGAACAGTGAATAACAACTCATAATCCTCGCCTCCGTTAAGTGCGCAAGTTGTGACGTTCATATTCAGTTCTTCGGCCATTACAGCGGTTTGATAATCGATGGGGATGTTCTTTTCGAAGATACGGCAGCCCACACCAGACTGTTTGCAGATGTGAAGCAATTCCGATGATAAACCATCGCTGATGTCCATCATAGCGGTAGGCTTGATGCCTGCTTCACGCAACTTCTCTATGATGTCACCACGCGCCTCCGTCTGTAGCTGGCGCTGAAGCAGATACTCTTTACCACTGAAGTCGGGCTGGAAGTGTGACAGCTCTTCCAAGGCACGCTTGTCGTTCTTCTTACGTGCTTCCTCCACCTGCTGGTAGTATACGCTCTTTTCGCGCTCCAGCAGTTGTAGTCCCATATAAGCAGCGCCCAAGTCGCCGCTGACACATACCAGATCAGTGTCTTTAGCGCCGTTACGATACACGATATCTTCCTTACGGGCCTCACCGATGCAGGTAATGCTGATGGCCAGTCCGGTATAAGAAGATGTGGTGTCGCCACCAACGATGTCTACGTTCCATTTGTCGCAGGCCAGTCGGAGTCCACTGTAAAACTCCTCCATGTCCTCTACGGTGAAACGCTTGCTGAGGGCCAGGGATACTGTCAGCTGACGAGGTGTACCGTTCATGGCAAACACATCGCTGATGTTCACCATGGCCGACTTATAGCCCAGATGCTTCAGGTCTATGTAAGTCAGGTCGAAGTGTACTCCCTCCATCAGCAGGTCGGTGGTGATGAGTACTTCCTTATCAGGATAGGAGAGCACGGCACAGTCGTCACCTACACCATACTTTGTGCTCTCGTTTTTGATTTCTATGTCTTTTGTAAGTCGGTCAATCAAACCGAATTCTCCCAGTTTTGCTATATCCATGCTTAGTTACGTTTTATCATTTCTCTCATAATCTCTGTCATCAGTGGCTGTGCCATGTTAGCAGCCTCCTGTACTTCCTCATGACTCACCTCAACAGGGTCGTCAAAGCCTCCCAGATCGGTAATCACCGAAACACCGAAAGTCTTGATGCCGCAGTGATGAGCAACAATTACCTCGGGGACAGTCGACATGCCTACGGCATCTCCGCCCAATATGCGATACATCTTATATTCTGCAGGTGTCTCGAAGGTCGGACCCTGTACGCCAACATAAACACCATGCTGAACCTTGATACCCTTTTCGCGGGCTATCTCATCTGCTATGGCCACCAGCTTCTGGTCGTAGGTCTCGTGCATATCGGGGAAGCGCGGACCTGTTGGGAAGTTCTTGCCGCGAAGCGGGTGCTCTGGGAAGAAGTTGATATGGTCGGTGATAATCATCAGGTCGCCGATTTTGAATTCTGGGTTCATGCCACCAGCTGCGTTCGATACAAAGAGCGTCTTGATGCCCAGCTCATACATTACACGAACAGGGAATGTCACTTCCTTCATCGAGTAGCCCTCATAGAAGTGAAAGCGTCCCTGCATGGCCAGTATGTCTACATCACCTAACTTTCCGAAGATCAGCTTACCGGAGTGACCTTCTACAGTGGAAACGGGGAAATTGGGAATATCAGAGTAGGAGTACTCTGTCTTATCAGTGATTTCTGAAGCTAATTGTCCGAGGCCTGTCCCCAGTATGATTGCTGTCTTTGGATTTGTTGTCATCCTTGCCTTTAGCCAGGATGCTGTTTCTTGAATTCTTTCGTACATAACCTAAAATGTTTTTATTGAACACCTTCTCCTGATCCTGCATCAGGGTGATGTGAATGGGAAGAACGTATAGGCTCTTGCGCACTTCTTCGCTGAGTCCTTCAATCTGAGTAAGTCGTGTTGCGTCTTTCTCCGTCGTAACAATCATCTTTGGCTCAGGCAGGGAGTTGAAGGTGTCGTTGATTCGTGTCACGTCCTTAGATTTGAATTGATGATGATCGCTGAAACTGAGCGGTGTCAGGTTTGCAACGATAGGTGTCAGGTCGTGTTCCATCTGTTCAGGCGAAGCAATGCCTGTCAGGAGGAGAACGTTCTTGCCGGCCAGATAGTCGATGCTCTTTGGTGCTGTCTGATGGTCGGCCGCCTCAGGGAACAGCGCACGAGGTGTGTCATATTCGTGGGTAGAGAAATAGAGTTGCTGATAGGGATAGAGGCTCAGTGCCTTGGTGATGACACGAAACTCCATCGGCTTCAGGTCTCGCGGACATTTCGTCACGATCACGATATCGGCTCTGTCCTTGCTTCTTATCGGCTCACGTAGTCTGCCTACAGGCAACAGCTCATCATAGATGAAGAGTCTGTGATAGTCTGTCAGCAGGATGTTAATGCCAGGCTTTACGTATCGATGCTGGAAGGCATCGTCGAGCAGAATGACATCAATGTCTTTCTTCGCCGCTCCTGCAGTGAGTCTTTCAATACCACGCGTACGCTTCTTATCGACAGCCACCGTAATCTCAGGGAACTTCTGCTTCATCTGATAAGGCTCATCGCCGATCTTCTGCATGGGTGTGTCCTCCTGAGCTACTAGGAACCCTCGGCTCTTCCTCTTATAGCCTCGGCTGAGTACGGCCACGTTCATCTTGCCTTTCAGCAGTCTGATGAGATATTCCACATGTGGTGTCTTGCCAGTGCCACCCACCGTGATGTTGCCTATAGATATAATAGGTATACTATAGGACTGACTCTTCAAGACACCCATCTCAAAGAGCATGTTCCTGAAGCCTACGCCTATGCCATAGAGCCACCCCAGGGGTAATAGCTTTTTATTGATATTGATGAAATCGCCTTCCATCCCGTATTTACTTTACACGGATATCTTCGAGCATACGAGCCTGAATAACGCTACCGTCTTTCACAGTCTGGCGGATCTCCATCAGAGGTTCGTAGAGGTCGCCAAGCAGTACCTGTAGCTCCTGGCGCAACTTGCTGTCAAGATAGCTGCCCTTCTCTTCAGAAGACATGAACTGATCCAGCCAACTGCCTTTTGTGGGATAGGCAGACGTGTAGTATTCATCCAGTTTGGCCAGTTCGGCAGCCTTCTTCACGGCGTCACCCAAACTGCCGATCTTGTCTACAAGCTTGATCTTTACAGCATCGGTAGCCAGCCAGACGCGGCCCTGTCCGATTGAGTCAACCTCGGCAGGCTTCAGTCCGCGACCTTCCGATACGATGTTCAGGAAGTTCTGGTAACCACGATCTATGTAAGTCTGCAACTGTTTCATCTCTTCAGCGTTATCCTTGCTAAGTATGAGGTTGGTCTCGTAGTCAGTAAACTTGTTGGTGGTCACGCCGTCGAAGGTCACACCCAGTTTGTCTGTTACCAGGCCGCTGAAGTTAGGAATAAGACCGAAGATACCGATGCTACCGGTGATGGTGGTCGGTTCTGCAATGATGTAGTTGGCCGATGAACTGATCCAGTAACCACCGGAAGCAGCTGCACCACCCATCGATACAACCACAGGTTTCTTGGCCTTCAGCAGCTTGATGGCATGGCGGATCTGCTCAGAAGCTACAGCACTACCGCCGCCGGAGTTTACACGGAACACCACCGCCTTCACGTCGTCATCGTCTGCCAGTTTGCGCAGATCCTCTGCAGTGGACTTACCTACGATGCTGTGGCCAGAGCCCGACAGCAGATCCATGGCGTCGCTGTCAACGATGTTGCCATATGCGTAGTAGATAGCAATCTTCTCGCCATCCATCTTGTTTTTTGTCTTCACGTTCAGCATGTCTGCCAGACTCAGCTGGTTGACGTCGTCATCCTCGTCGAGCTTCAGACGGCCCTTGATCTCTGCCTTGATATCTTCAGGGAACAGCACCTTGTCGATGAGTTTGGCTTTCACGTAGTCGTCTGTGTTTAAAAGAGCCACGATGCTCTCGTCTGCCAGTTTGTTCAGCTGCTCAGGTGTCACCTTGCGACTCTCGGCGATATCCTTCAGCCAGTACTGCCAGATGCCGTTATATAATACGGTGCGCTGTTCGCGGTCGTACTCGCTCATGCCCGTCAGGGTGTTGCTCTCCACGTAGCTCTTGTACTTTCCTACTTTGGCCACCTGATACTTGATGCCCAGCTTGTCGAAGAGCCCTTTATAGTATTCGCTCTTGCCGCCGAGTCCCTTGAAGTCAATGGCACCCTCGGCGTTTAGGTAAATCTTGTCTGCCACAGAAGCAACATAGTAGGCTCCTTGCAGATATTGGTCGGCATAGGCCACGATCCACTTACCGCTCTTCTTGAAGTCTTTCAGAGCGTCGCGCAACTGCTGAGCAGTGGCAGGCGAATCGAAGGAGGCCACACCACCTTCCAGATATATACCTTTAATATTATCGTTGTTCTTGGCTTTCTTAATACATGATTTCAGGTCGTCAAGGCCCATGGCGCTCATGTCTCCCATATTCAGAAATGCGTCAAGAGGCGAACCGCTTTCAGCCCGCTCGTTGACAGTCCCGTCCAGTTTGATTACGAAGACAGAGTTGTCCTTTACCTTGGTCGATGCTGAATCGCTGGCAATCATGCCAACCAGTGAGATCACGAGAAATAGTCCAGATACCACCAGGAAGATGGCAATACCACATATTGTGGCCAGAGTCATTTTAAAAAACTGCTTCATAATTAGTTGTTGGTTTACGTAAACTGTGGGCAAAGATAGTGTAAAAAGAGCGAATAACCAAAGTAAAAAGCGAAAAATTTGGTATTTATCCTGTTTTTCTGTATCTTTGCACCCCAAACTAATCACTTAAGCAATGAAAAATAGAATCTTATTGTTTGTGCTGATGCTGGCTGTTACGGCAGTCGCTTTTGGCAAACGCAAAGTCAAGGCTGTTGATTTATGGCCTGACGGTACAGAGATTTCAGCATGGTTCTCTGATACGAGCAGGGTCGATCTCTCTGGGTTGAAACACTACGACGTTACAGCCTATGGTGTCGATCGCTATGCCGATGGTGTGCAGACTCAGCAGTTACAGGCTGTCATCGACCGTTGTGCTGCCGAGGGCGGTGGCGTGGTAGTCATTCCCCGTGGCACGTTCTTGAGTGGTTCACTGTTCTTCAAGCCTGGTACCCATCTGAAGATCGAGGAGGGTGGTGAACTGAAAGGCTCCGACCGCATCCGTGACTTCCAGATCGTGAAGACCCGTATGGAAGGTCAGACGCTCGACTACTTCGCAGCCTTGGTCAATGCCGATGGTGTCGACGGTTTTACAATCACAGGTCCTGGCACGATTAACGGTAACGGACAGAAATATTGGGAGGAGTTCTGGATCCGTCGTAAGTACAATCCCCAGTGCACCAACCTCGAGGCCATGCGCCCTCGAAACGTCTATATCTCCAACTCCAGGAATGTCACTGTTCAGGATGTGAAGATCATCAACTCTCCTTTCTGGACCAACCATCTCTATCGTTGCGAGAATGTACGCTATCTGGGCTGCTTCATCTTTGCGCCCACCGAGAACGTCACACCAGTAGATCCCCGTCGGGGAGGACCGAGTACGGATGCCATTGACCTCGACGTGTGCAAGAACGTGCTCATCCATGGCTGCTATATGCATGTCAACGACGACGCTGTGGTACTGAAAGGCGGCAAGGGCACCTGGGCCGACCAGAATCCCGATAATGGTCCCTGCTCCAACATCATCATCGAGGATTGTACCTATGGTAAGGTGCATGGCTGCCTGACGCTGGGCTCTGAGAGTCTTTTCGATCATAACATCATCCTGCGCCGCATCGATGTGAAGGCCGCCAGCCGTGTGCTTTGGCTGAAGATGCGCCCCGACACTCCCCAGCACTATGAGTATGTCCGTGTCGAGGATATCAAGGGACAGTGTGGCTCGTTTCTTGTGGTTCGCCCCTGGACGCAGTTCTTCAAACCCGAGCAGCGCGACGACATGCCCCTGTCGCAGTGCAATAATATATACATCAGGAACATTCAGATGAAGACCAGGAACTTCTTCGATGTAGGTACCTCCGACAAGTACCGCCTGGTCGACTTCTCATTTGAGGACGTGGATGTGACCGACGAGAAAGATGCCTTCGACAAGACCATGATAGAGCGTTCTGTGGTTAAGAATGTCACGATCAATGGCACAAGTCGCTGACAAGTTGGCACAACCATAAGAGTTGGCACGGTTTTGGCTGAGAATATGGCGAGATGGTCGTAAGACTGTCTCGCCATATATATTAATAAGGTATAAACATTAAAATATTTCAAGATTATGAACATCAAACCATTAGCAGACCGCGTGTTGGTATTGCCAGCACCTGCAGAAGAGAAAGTTGGCGGCATTATTATTCCTGATACCGCAAAGGAAAAGCCCCTACATGGAACAATCAAGGCCGTAGGCCAGGGCACCAAGGATGAGGCTATGGTCCTCAAGGAGGGTGATGAGGTTCTTTATGGCAAGTATTCTGGCACCGAGCTCGAGTTCGAGGGCACAAAATACCTTATGATGCGTCAGTCTGACGTTTTAGCAGTCATCGAAAAATAAAGTTTAATCGGAGACAAGGAGACAGGGAGTTCAAGGAGTTCAAGACAAATGTCTGCAACTTCCTGTCTATGGAAAAAGGTAATGTCCTGAACTCCGTGAACTCCTTGTATCCTTGTTTACAAAATAAATAAATACAAAATTATGGCAAAGGATATCAAATTCAATATTGACGCCCGCGACGCTATGAAGCAGGGCGTTGACCAGTTGGCTAACGCAGTAAAGGTAACACTCGGTCCTAAGGGTCGTAACGTAGTTATCGAGAAGAAGTTCGGTGCTCCTCAGATCACCAAGGACGGTGTGACCGTAGCAAAGGAGATCGAGCTCGAGGATAAGTTCGAGAACACAGGTGCTCAGCTCGTTAAGAGCGTAGCTTCAAAGACTGGCGACGACGCTGGTGACGGTACAACAACTGCTACCATCCTGGCTCAGGCTATCGTATCAGAGGGTCTGAAGAACGTTACCGCCGGTGCCAATCCCATGGACCTGAAGCGTGGTATCGACAAGGCTGTGAAGGCCGTTACTGAGCACATCGCTAAGAGCGCTGAGCAGGTTGGCGACAACTACGATAAGATCGAGCAGGTTGCTACCGTATCAGCCAACAACGATAAGGAGATTGGTGAACTGCTGGCCGAGGCTATGCGCAAGGTTTCTAAGGATGGTGTCATCACCATCGAGGAGAGCAAGAGCCGCGACACACACATCGGTGTTGTCGAGGGTATGCAGTTCGACCGTGGTTACCTCTCAGCTTACTTCATCACCGATAGCGAGAAGATGGAGTGCGTGATGGAGAACCCGTACATCCTGATCTACGATAAGAAGATCTCAAACATCAAGGACTTCCTGCCTATCCTGCAGCCTGCTGCTGAGAGCGGACGCCCCTTGCTGGTTATTGCCGAGGATGTTGACTCTGAGGCTCTGACCACACTCGTAGTAAACCGTCTGCGTGGTGGTCTGAAGATCTGTGCTGTCAAGGCTCCTGGCTTCGGCGACCGTCGTAAGGCAATGCTTGAGGATATCGCTGTTCTCACCGGTGGTGTAGTTATCAGCGAGGAGAAGGGTCTGAAGCTTGAGCAGGCTACCCTCGAGATGCTGGGTACTTGCGACAAGGTAACTGTTTCTAAGGACAACACCACTATCGTTAACGGTGCTGGCGACAAGCAGGGCATTCAGGATCGTATCGCTCAGATCAAGAAGGAGATCGAGAACACCACTTCATCATACGATAAGGAGAAGCTGCAGGAGCGTCTGGCCAAGCTGGCTGGTGGCGTAGCAGTACTCTACGTAGGTGCTAACTCAGAGGTTGAGATGAAGGAGAAGAAGGATCGTGTAGACGATGCACTTTGCGCTACCCGTGCTGCCATCGAGGAAGGTGTTGTAGCTGGTGGCGGCACTACCTACATCCGCGCTCAGGAGGCTCTTGCCAACGTGAAGGGCGACAATGCCGACGAGCAGACTGGTGTAAACATCATCCGTCGCGCCATCGAGGAGCCTCTGCGCCAGATTGTCACCAACGCTGGTGGCGAGGGTGCCGTAGTTGTTCAGAAGGTTCGCGAGGGTAAGGGCGACTTCGGTTACAATGCCCGTCTCGACAAGTACGAGGATCTGCGCGAGGCAGGAGTTATCGATCCTGCCAAGGTTGCTCGTGTTGCTCTCGAGAACGCCGCTTCTATCGCAGGTATGTTCCTCACCACCGAGTGCCTCATCTGCGACAAGCCCGAGAAGGAGCCCGCTATGCCGATGGCAGGTGCCCCAGGCATGGGTGGCATGATGTAATCAATTGAGTATAATATGCACTTGGCGAAATGATATATTTTTGCTAAGCCAACATAACAAAAAGAGGGATGGATTTTCGAATTCATCCCTCTTTTTTAGTATTTTATAGACGAATAATGTTATTTTTACGCTTAAATGCTTGGCAGAATAAAAAAAGGTATTACCTTTGCAGCGTGGAAAGGAGTATATTCCTTTATCAAGATAGTATTAGAGACTTTTGAGTAAAAGATATTTTTTTGATTTGTTTTAGTAGATTAGTTTTTAAGTAGTTTGTTTTTTGGAAGCGGTTGTCGTGAGACAGTCGCTTTTTTAAGTCCCTTAACTGACCGGAATCTTGACAAAATAACCTCTCTTTAACTTTCTTTTGCGCTTTTTTCTTCTTGATTCACACATTTTTGCGTATATTTGCCCCCAAGTAAGGTAAATCTATCAGTTATGAACATGAAAACTAATATAACGATTATAGTGGCATTGCTGTTGTTTGGCGCTTGCACTTCCTACGAGGAAAGGCGGGCAGTGTCTCCCATGTCCATACAGCTGACGGCGTCTGTCGCCGCAGAGACGCTGTCGCCAGGCGATGCTACGGCCTGGAGCCGCGAGGCGTGGAAGGAGCTGACGAGCCGCCGCGCCACCCGAGGCCTTTACGAGACGGCCATTGCCAACGGCGAGAAAGTATATGTATGGGCCGATAAGGGCAGCGCTGGCACATACGCCTTTTTGAAGGCGTGGACGCTGACCTCTGACGGCAGCGGCGGTCTGACGGGCTCAACGAAGTATTACCCCAGCGACGGCGACGGACTCACCTTCCGTGCCGTTCATGGCAATTTCTCTACTGCTCCTACTGAGGGCACGGCCATCGGCACGCTGACGCATACCGTGCTGGCCGACCAGAGCGCCACGGGCAACTACGAGAAGTCCGACCTTCACTATGGTGAGGGCTCAGGCAGCTATGAGACCGTGGGCAGCGCGCCCCTGAACTTCACGCATAAGCTGTCGAAGATCGAGGTGAACCTTACGGCAGGCATCGGGCTGATTCCCAGCAACGTAACCAATGTCACGGTGAAGGTAAGGAATGTGAAGCCCTCCATCACCATCAACCCCTCTACTGGTGCCCTTGGCTCAGCCAGCGGCACGGCCACCACCATCACCGCCCGCCATACTGGCAATGGTGTCTTCGAGGCGGTCATTCCTCCACAGGCAGCACCGTCGGGCGTGCTTACAATCACCATGGGCAACGTCACGGTCACCGTTCCCAACACGGTGGCCACGTTCGCCGAGAACGCCAAGTACGTGTATAACGTAAAGTGCGACAACAAAGACAAGCGCCTGAATCCGCTTTGGTATGTGGCCGAGAATAACGTAAAGAGCTATAACACGAGCACAAAGGTCGTTACCTTAGAGACCAACCCCGCCGCAGCAGGCTCTGCTCAGTGTTATAACTGGTACGACGCTATGGGCTATTTCTCGAAAACAGGCGCCTCATACGATACTTATTGGGCTGGTGACATCACGGACGGCACCACAGGTTTTAAGTATCATTTGCCTTGTCGAAAGGAGTGGTTTAGTATAATACCTTCTGAGTCTAATGTATTCACTGCCGATTTCATGCCGTCGGGAGGTCTCGTATCTTCAGCTCAGACCTGTATCTTCGGCTACAGCGATGCGACCAAGACGACGGGTATTGCCGACTGGACGTATTGGAGCACCTATACTACAGCCAATGTACGTTATGCCCTCCGATATCTCGGTACCCCTTATTGTAGTGCATGGAAATATGAGTTCAACACATCTACTCATGTGATGACCATTACGGCCAAACTAATCGATTACTTGGACAAGAATGATGCAACGTTGGGCACAAAGCTTTCCACATATATGAACGATGCCTCTTTCTGGACATCTGTCAATGAAGATGAGGGAGCTCTGAAGCGCCAGTTCTATGCTGTCGGCTATAGGAATAATAGTAATAACGGAGGAACCGGCGCTGCCGATCACAGTATCGATATGTACGACAACTTCTGGTCGACTACGGAGACATCGGGTGAGAATGCTCGTGACCTGCTCTTCGGTAGTGGCTACCTGATTGTCAACAACGATACCAAGAGGTGGGGCTTATCCGTCCGTCTGTTCCGCAACGAAGGAGTTGGCGAGGCGCGTAATGCTGATCCTGGTGTGGATCTGTCAAGTAGTTCTATCCAACTTGGCTGGGTGATTGCCAATAATGCCAAGGCCTATCCTTATGGTGGTCTCGCTCGAGCTTATAATCACACGCCTGTAGCAGTAGTGACCTACAAAGGAACTGCTACAGCCAACGGCACTTACAAACACGGCTTGGCCTTGGCTATGTCGGATGCGGGCCGTATTGGTTGGAAAACGTCGAATACATCAGGTGGTCACTCATATAGGGCAACCACTGAGAACTTCTCTTCTGAGGATGGTTTATCATATAATTCATCACACAATAGCAGTACTTATCCCGCATTTTATGCAGCAATACGAAATAATGGAACTGCCGCTCCTTCCAGCACCACTGGCTGGTTCCTGGCTTCTGGTTACCAATGGAAGCAAATGATAAATGCTATGGGAGGATTTGATGCTTTGCGTACAAGTTTTGTAAAACATGGCGGAACAAATATAGATGAATATGATTATTGGGCAAGTACAGAGTATAACGATACACGAGCATGGTATTTTATCTTTGCTAGAGATCTTGTATCGAACTATGACAAGACTGCTGCCAACGCTGTGAGATCTGCTCTTGCTTTTTAATAGTGCATAAGGCCATGCCTTGGAGCATAATGGCCTGAAAATGTAGTAATTGTCAATAAAACATACATAAAAAAGCGCTTCTCGACTGGCTCATTCTAGGGCGGCGGGAGGCGCTTTTGGGGTTTCATTACGACTAACGATGGGTTTGTCGTAATGAAACTTGGGGTTTGTCGGTAGCAAACTTAGGGTTTATTCGGCGTAGAGTCTACCCTTTTTTGTGTAAAACAAGTTGTTTTATGCGCGCTCAAGTAGTCTCCACGGGGGGTGAAGATAGTCTTTTCGGGAACAAAACAAGTTGTTTTGTTCCGAAAGATGACGTCTGAACGAGGGCTGGAAATAAGGCTTGTTTGTAACGTTCATGTTCTCAATGACTTACGGAAACGGCTCAAAACTCGCGTGTTTGCGGACGAAGGGCGGCTTGCTCGTAAAGACACGATTCTCACGAGCCACTTTGTCGTGTTGTTTTACTCGTTCTGAGGTCTGGCAGTTAATAGAAATAACGGATATTATTTGGTTTTCTTCTCGTTTAATCGTACCTTTGCACCAAAACAAACACGATGAGAAAACGGATACTACTATACGCTATGCTTCTGAGTACGCTGGCTTCTGCGCAGAAGCAGAAAATAGGCGATTTTATTGAGTCGACGTCGTATAACCTCGACAAGATAGGGGTGGAGCGACGGCTGCAGTATGAGCCTCAGGGTAATGCCTTCTTCTGTGAGAACGGAACGAATCGTTTTACGAGGGCGCTTTATGGCAGTCATACAGACTGGCGGTTGGAAACCAGTGACCGTCCGGTATTCGCAGTCGTCAAGAAGGGGCATCACCGCAATATCCGTTTTGAGGTGAATGGCGTGCCACTTGATTCCGCGGCTATGTGCAGGGCCTGGTATCGTAATGGCATCCGTCATTACCTCGTTGGAGACAGACGTTGGAAGTGGACGCTGTATGTGATGGCTGTCGCATTGCCTCAAGAGGAAGGGGCTGTGTTTATGTTCTCCAAATCAGCGTCGTGTTCTGATTTGGAGGCAATAAGGGAAAGGCTCAGCATAAAAGTCCTGTCGGCCCCTATTGCCCAGCCTAAACTGCATCGTAACGGCGATATCGGGGCCGATCCTCCTGGCGTTTTTGAACCATTATCCGATGAGGTGACGGTTGATGCTGCCATCATGGGAAAAGAAGGGGATGTCGCGTTTGTTGTCGTTAAGCTCGACCAAGTCGTGGATATGCCTTTCCAGGAGGCGAATCAGTTGTTCTCTTCTTCTGTCTCATATTTTAAGGAACTGTCTGGCCGCATCCGGTTCCAGACGCCCGACCCCTTTATCAATACGCTTGGCGGAGCCCTAACGCTGGCGGCTGATGGCGACTGGGACGGACAGACGTGGCTGCACGGCTGCATAGGCTGGCGCATGCCGCTGGCAGGGTGGCGGGCAGGCTATCTGGGCGATGTGCTGGGGTGGAACGACAGGGCTGTGAGCCACTTCGACGCCTATGCCAAGAGTCAGGTGACGGAGGTAGAGCCCGTGATTCCCCATCCCTCGCAGGACACGACCATGAATCTTGCCAGAGCCGAGAAGAAGTGGGGCACGCAGATGTACTCGAACGGCTACATCTGTCGCAATCCTGAGCGCAACGACCAGATGCACCACTATGATATGAACCTGAACTACGTCGACGAGCTGCTGTGGCACTTCCAGTACGACGCCGACACTACCTATATGCGCAAGATGTGGCCTGTGCTGACATCGCATCTGGCATGGGAGAAGCGCAACTACGACCCTGACGGCGATCACCTCTACGATGCCTACTGCTGCATCTGGGCATCTGATGCCCTCTATTACAGCGGCGGCGCCGTGACGCACAGTTCGGCTTACAACTATCGCGGCAATAAGCTGGCGGCTCGTATCGCTGAGTTGCTCGGTGAGGACGCAGCGCCCTATCGCACAGAGGCCGAGGCTATCCTCAAGGCGATGAACGAACGCCTGTGGTTGCCCGAAAAAGGTGTGTGGGCAGAGTATCAGGACGCGATGGGACTGAAGCGTAAGCACGACCATCCTGCCGTGTGGAGCATCTATACGCCCATCGACTGCGGCGCCTGTACGCCTCAGCAGGCCTATGAGGCCACCCGTTATGTGGACAGGCATATCCCTCATATCGACGTAGAGGATACGGGCTATCAGACCATCTCGACGAGCGACTGGCTGCCCTATTCGTGGAGCATCAACAACGTGGCGGCTGCCGAGGTGATGCATACGGCGCTGGCCTATTTCGAGGCGGGAAGAGCCGAGGAGGGCTACCGTCTGATGAAGGCGAACGTGCTGGATCAGATGTATTACGGCGCCAGTCCCGGCAACTTCGGACAGATCAGCTATTACGACGCTGCCCGTGGAGAGTGCTATCGCGACTTCGGCGACTGCATCGGCATCAGCAGCCGTACGCTGTTGCAGGGGCTGTTCGGCATCATCCCTCAGGCGCTGGACGGGAAGTGCATCATCCGTCCGGGATTCCCTGCGGAGTGGGAGAACGCCAGTGTGAGGACACCTTATCTGGAATATAAATATACACGAAAGGACGATTGCGACGTTTATGAGATTACCCAGCATTTCCGTCAGCCGCTGAAGATTGTGCTGAGACAGAACCTTGGCGGTGGGGCGTATCGTGATGTCGAGGGTACGGACGAGGCGCATCAGCTGATTTCTGTACAGCGGACAACACAAAGGGACGGCGCTTCTGTGTCAGTGACAGACTCGGCAGAAGCGAGTAGCCCCTCCGTGCCGGGAGTGGCAGAGCCTGACCTGACGAAGGCGTTCCGCCAGGTGAAGATCGACAGGCGGTTTAATGCCGAGGTGGATGATATCTTCAAGAACGAATATCTGAGTCCGCGCCCGCAGTCGACGACGCTGCAGATTCCCAAGCAGGGCATTGGCGAATGGTGTCACCCACAACTGACGGCAGAGATTAACGACTCCGTGTTCCGTACGCTCATCAGAAAAGGCGTCTTTACTGTGGCAGGCGTTCCGTTCCGTACGCCGGCAGAGGGCGAAAACATCATCTATACCTCTCTTTGGGACAACTATCCCGACTCTGTGGTCATCCCTCTGAAGGGCAGGGCTAAGAGCGCTTACCTGCTGATGGCTGGGTCGACCAACCACATGCAGAGTCGCATAGACAACGGCGTGGTGACAGTAACCTATGCCGACGGCTCGACTGACACGCTGGCACTGAGGAATCCCGATAACTGGTGCCCCATAGAGCAGGACTACTATGCAGACGGCAAGGCCTTCAAGACGGCAGGCCTGCGCCCTTATCGCGTTTGCCTGTCAACAGGCGATGTGAGCCGTGACCTGGGTAAGGCGCTCGGCATTCAAGGTGTCTATGGGCGAGAGATACCCGGTGGGGCTGCACAGATGCTGCGCATGACACTGAACCCGGAGAAGAAACTGAAATCGCTCACCCTGCGCACACTCTCTAACGATGTGGTGATAGGATTGATGGCGATTACTTTGCAATAAGTTTGGAGGTCTCGTAAAAAAGTCGTAATTTTGCAGGCGATATGCAAAAGTTGTTAGAACTCTATAAACAATGGAAGGGGGAAGAGCCTGCTAACGTTCAGCAGATTCCTGGTGCCGGCAGCAACCGCACCTATTTCCGTCTGACAGACAGCGACGGGAAGAGCGTAGTGGGTGTCGTGGGCACCAGTCGTGACGAAGATCATGCTTTCATCTACCTGACGGAGCACTTTACACGGCGCAAACTCCCAGTCCCCAAGATACTGGCGGCATCTGACGACCAGTTGCGCTATCTGCAGACCGACCTTGGCTCGACCTCGCTCTTCGACGCCGTGCGTGGCGGACGAGAGGCTGGCGGACGTTACACGTTGAAGGAGCAGGAACTGCTGAAACGTACCATCCGTGAGTTGCCCAACGTGCAGATCCGCGGGGCGCGCGGCCTCGACTTCTCGAACTGCTACCCGCAGGCTGAGTTCGACGTGGACAGCGTGCTGTTCGACCTGAACTACTTCAAGTACTGCTTCCTGAAGGCAACGGAGATAGACTTCCATGAGCTGAAGCTCGAGGCCGACTTCCGACTGCTGGCCAAGGACCTGACAAACGACGAATACGAAGTGGGCGACTGCTTCCTGTATCGTGACTTCCAGGCACGCAACGTGATGCTGGACGGCGATGGGAGACCTTACTTCATAGACTATCAGGGCGGGCGCAAGGGACCGTATTATTACGACCTGGCCTCGTTCCTCTGGCAGGCTTCCGCACGCTATCCCCACAAGCTGCGCCGCGACCTGGTGTATGAGTACTACAACTCGCTGAAGGACTATACCGAGGTGCCTCCTGTGCGCCACTTCGCCAACCGCCTGTCGCTGTTTGTGCTCTTCCGCACACTCCAGGTGCTGGGCGCTTATGGCTTCCGTGGCTATTTCGAGCAGAAGAAGCACTTCATCGACAGCATACCGCCTGCCATACAGAACCTGCGTGAACTCCTGAACAGCTCTTCGCGGTTCGACTATCCTTATCTGATGGAGATACTGAAACAGCTGACAGAACTGCCGCAGTTCCAGCAGATAGAGGCCACGGCCAGTCGTGCCGACGGCTATAAGACCACAGAGCTGAACCCCTACAAGGCGCATCCGCAGGACGGACCCGCCACTTTCTCGAAGTACGATGCCCAAGGACCGCTGGTGGTGAAGGTGTATAGCTTCTCTTACGGCAAGGGTATCCCTCAGGATGAGAGCGGTAATGGCGGTGGCTACGTGTTCGACTGTCGCAGCACGCACAACCCCGGCCGTTATGAGCCATATAAGAAACTGACGGGACTCGACGAGCCCGTGATCCGCTTCCTTGAAGACGACGGGGAGATACTGACGTTCCTCGACTCGGTATATAAACTGGCTGATGCTCATGTGAGGCGCTACATCCAGCGAGGCTTTACATCGCTGATGTTCTGTTTCGGATGTACGGGTGGTCAGCACCGCTCTGTCTATTCAGCCCAGCATCTGGCTGAGCATATACATGAGAAGTTCGGCGTTGAGGTGCGCATCACCCATCGTGAACAGAATATCACACAGACCCTTGAGGCTGCGGAATAAGCATGCCGACGGGAAAAAAACAGGAGTTTTATTTGTGTAGATGGAAACTTTTGAGTAATTTTGCACGCCAAAGATGAAACAGGCGATGATTTTTGCCGCAGGGCTCGGTACAAGACTGAAACCGCTGACCGACACGATGCCGAAGGCACTCGTAAGGGTAGGGGGAGAGCCTCTGCTGTGGCATGTCATCATGAAGCTGAAGGCTGCCGGCTATGAGCGCATCGTTGTCAATGTCCACCATTTTGCACAGCAGATCGTCGACTACCTTCAGGCAAATCACAATTTTGATGTCGACATCCGTATCTCTGACGAGACGTGTGGACTGCTCGAAACAGGCGGAGGCATCAAGAAAGCGCTGCCGCTCTTCGATAAGGACAGTCCTATCCTGATTCATAATGTGGACATTCTGAGTAATCTTGATTTCGACTCGCTCATCGCTGCTGACAGCGAGGCGACACCCGACGCCCTGCTGGTGGTAAGTCAGCGGCAGACGAAGCGCTATCTGCTCTTCGACGACGAGATGATACTCGACGGCTGGACAAACATCGAGACTGGTGAGGTGAAGAGTCCGTATGCCGGGCTCGACCCTGACGATATGAAGCGTCTGGCCTTCAGTGGTATCCATGTGCTGTGGCCTCGCATATATCCCCTCTTCGCTGAGATGCCGGAGCGTTTCGGTATCATGGATTTCTATCTGAAGTACTGTCATCAGTTTGCCTTCATGGGTCTGGAGAAGAAAGACCTGCGACTCATGGATGTGGGCAAGCTCGACACGCTGGAACAAGCAGAAACATTCATTAAACAATTATAAGACTTATGCAACAGAAGATTATTATTTTGGATTTCGGCTCACAGACGACTCAGTTGATCGGTCGTCGTGTTCGTGAGCTGGACACCTTCTGCGAGATTATGCCTTACAATAAGTTCCCCAAGGATGACCCTTCTGTGATTGGTGTTATCCTGAGTGGCTCGCCCTACTCAGTACACGATCCGGAGGCTTTCAAGGTCGACCTGTCGCAGTTCGTAGGTAAGTTGCCTGTGCTGGGCATCTGCTATGGCGCACAGTTCATCAGCCATACCCTGGGTGGACGAGTTGAAAAAGCCGACTCTCGTGAATACGGACGTGCCAACCTTCAGACGGTTGACACTACTAATCCCTTGTTCAAAGGCTTCGAACAGCATTCACAGGTGTGGATGAGTCATGGCGACACCATCACTGCCATTCCTGAGGATTTCAAGGTAATCGGCTCTACGGCTGATGTGAAGAATGCTGCTTTCGCTTCTACCAAGCAGCCTGTATGGGCAGTGCAGTTCCATCCGGAGGTGTTCCATACGTTGCAGGGCAAACAGCTGCTGCAGAACTTCGTGGTAGACATCTGTGGCAGTAAGCAGGAGTGGAGCGCCGCTTCATTCGTTGACTCTACCGTGGCAGAACTAAAAGAGCAGCTGGGACAGGATCGTGTCATCCTGGGTCTCTCGGGTGGTGTCGACTCTTCGGTAGCTGCTGTGTTGCTGAACCGTGCCATTGGCAAGAACCTGACCTGTATCTTCGTTGACCACGGCATGTTGCGTAAGAACGAGTTCCAGCAGGTGATGGAAGACTACAAGGTGCTGGGGCTGAATGTGATTGGCGTGGATGCCAGCGAGAAGTTCTTCTCTGACCTGGCTGGTGTGACCGATCCAGAACAGAAACGTAAGATTATCGGCCGCGACTTCGTGGAGGTGTTCAACGCCGAGGCAAAGAAGATTACCGATGCCAAGTGGCTGGCTCAGGGCACTATCTACCCTGACCGCATTGAGTCGCTGAACATCACCGGTAAGGTGATTAAGAGCCACCACAACGTAGGCGGACTGCCTAAGGAGATGCATCTGCAGCTCTGTGAACCGCTGAAGTGGCTGTTCAAGGACGAGGTGCGTCGTGTAGGACGTCAGCTGGGCATGCCTGAGCATCTGATTACACGTCATCCCTTCCCTGGTCCCGGTCTTGCCGTTCGTATCCTCGGTGATATCACGCCTGACAAGGTGCGTATCCTTCAGGATGCCGACGATATCTATATCCGCGGACTCCGTGAGTATAAGGTACGCCTCTCTGGCGAGGAAGCACGTAAGGTGCTGGCTGCCGGGGTGCCTGCAGAGATGCAGGATGGTGAGATCGAGGTGTCGCTCTATGATCAGATCTGGCAGGCTGGCGCTATCCTTCTGAGCACTGTCCGCTCGGTAGGTGTGATGGGTGATGAGCGAACTTATGAGCACCCCGTGGCTCTGCGTGCCGTAACCTCTACCGATGCGATGACTGCCGACTGGGCTCATCTGCCTTATGACTTCATGGCTAAGGTATCTAACGAGATTATTAATAAGGTGCGTGGTGTGAACCGCGTTTGCTACGATATCTCTTCAAAACCACCCGCAACAATCGAGTGGGAATAAGTAGAACCCCTTTATCCTGATGCTTATGGACAAAGTGTTTTATATCTCAGAGAAAGACAAGGAGATGATGCGCGAGGCTATCCGTCTGGCCAATGAGAGCGTGAAGAACGGCGGCGGCCCCTTCGGGGCTGTGGTCGTGAAGGATGGTGAGATTGTGGCTGGTAGTGCCAATAGTGTTACCGTCGACAATGACCCTACGGCTCATGCCGAGGTGAACGCCATTCGCAAGGCGTGCAGGAAACTGGGCACGTTCGACCTCACTGGCTGCACGATCTATACCTCATGCGAACCATGTCCCATGTGTCTTGGTGCCATCTACTGGGCACACATCGAGCGTATCTACTATGGTAACAACCGTAAGGATGCCCGTGAGATCGACTTTGCCGACGATTTTATCTACGACGAAATGGATAAACCGCTGGAGAACCGCAGTGTTCCTATCATCCCCATGCTTCGTGATGAGGCGCTGGAAACGTTTCGTCTGTGGAGTGAGAAAACGGATAAGGTAGAGTATTGAAAAAATAATAGCCTCACCAGTCGGTGGGGCTATTATTATATAAATAAGGTATAAGGGCTTACTTGTTCTTCAGCAAGTCGCGGATCTCTGCCAGCAGCTCTTCCTGTGTAGGACCTGCGGGTGCCTCGGGAGCGGGCTCTTCATTCTTCTTGTTGAGTTTGTTCATACCCTTGATCATCAGGAAGATACAGAATGCGATGATAACGAAATCGATGACACTCTGAACAAACTGTCCGTAAGTGATATTGGCATCGCCGATGGTGGCCTTCAAACCTGTAAAGTCGATACCGCCAGTCAAGATACCGAGGATAGGCATCAGGATGTCGTTTACCAGACTTGTAACAATCTTACCAAACGCGCCGCCGATGATAACACCGACTGCCATGTCCATTACATTGCCCTTAACGGCAAACTCTTTGAATTCCTTAATAAATCCCATAACTTTTAATGTTTAATAGTTAATGATTAATATTTATTGTTTATAGAATTGTAATCTGCATTTTGCAATCTCAAAAGTATACTTCTCTCCGAAGTGCCAATGTTGACTAATTTGTTCTGTTTAATCTTATTTAAGACAGAAATCTGATGCAAATATAGGTTTTTTTTTGTAACTTTGCACACGAAAAAAGAAAAAAGTGCATTTTTTGCGCAAAATAGTTAGTAAATTAGGTATAAACCCTTTAAATATTTAAGTAAAAATGACAAAAGTAGCAATTAACGGTTTTGGCCGTATCGGTCGCCTCGCATTCCGTCAGATGTTCGAGGCTGAAGGTTATGAAGTAGTAGCTATCAACGACTTGACAAGCCCCAAGATGCTCGCTCACCTGCTGAAGTATGACACAGCACAGGGTGGTTTCTGCGGTAAGTTCGGTGAGAACAAGCACACTGTAGAGGCTGGTGAGGACTTCATCGTAGTTGATGGTAAGAAAATCACTATCTATGCTATTCCTAACGCTGCTGAGCTGCCTTGGGGTAAGCTGGACGTAGACGTTGTTCTGGAGTGCACAGGTTTCTACACATCTAAGGAGAAGGCTTCTGCTCACCTGACTGCTGGTGCTAAGAAGGTTGTTATCTCAGCTCCTGCTGGTAACGATCTGCCTACTATCGTTTACAATGTAAACCACAAGACTCTGACTCCTGCTGACACTGTTATCTCAGCTGCTTCTTGTACAACCAACTGCTTGGCTCCTATGACCAAGGCTCTGAACGACCTGGCTCCAATCCAGAGCGGTATCATGACAACTGTACACGCTTACACTGGCGACCAGATGATCCTCGACGGTCCTCAGCGCAAGGGTGATGTTCAGCGCGCTCGTGCTGGTGCTCAGAACATCGTTCCTAACTCAACTGGTGCTGCTAAGGCTATCGGTCTCGTTATCCCCGAGCTGAACGGTAAGCTGATCGGTGCTGCTCAGCGCGTTCCAACTCCAACTGGTTCTACAACTATCCTGCACGCTGTTGTTAAGGGTGATGTAACTGTTGAGAGCATCAACGCTGCCATGAAGGCTGCTCAGAACGAGTCATTCGGTTACACCGAGGAGAAGCTCGTTTCTAGCGACATCATCGGTATGAAGTTCGGTTCACTCTTCGACGCTAACCAGACCATGGTAAGCAAGATGGAGGACGGTAACTCACTCGTACAGGTTGTTTCTTGGTACGACAATGAGAACTCTTACACTTCTCAGATGGTTCGCACCATTAAGTACCTCGCTGAGCTGAAATAATATTAGCCCATATAGGTAAACCATGAGCCACTCGATTTTATATCGGGTGGCTTTTTTTTGTGCTTTTTTTTGGTTATTCGCTCACTTATTATTATCTTTGTCGCCGAAATGAGACTAAAGACGTTTTTCTGGTATATCCTTTTGACCCTGTTGCTGCCTTTGGAGGCTCTGGCCGCTGATGGCAGTAAGGGCGAACTACTAGCGAATGAGGCCGATAGCCTGTACAGTCTTCAGCAGTATGCAGAGGCTCAGAGGGTGGCTACTCAGGCGCTTAATGCCATGCGTAGTGAGCGTAATGCCGAGGGCGAGGCCGATTGCCTGAACCTGTTGGCAATTATCAATATCCGTCTTGGTGATTTCAATGAGGCAGCTAAGTATGCAAAGCAGTGTTATGTGCTCGATGAGAAGTCGGGCGATCCTGATGCTATGTCGTCAAGCCTCAATACGTTGGCAGCTATCTATATGTCAATGCGCCAGCCTAAGGAAGCTGAAAAATATGTTCTCAAGGGAATAGAGTATTCTAAGAAAGCCGACAATCCACAGCGTCTGGCCATACTGCATGGCATGGCTTCTGAGGTGTACCACTACCTGAAGCAGGATGAGCGCTCTTTGCAGTATGCCACCATGGCTTATGAGATGGAGCAAAAGCTGGGCCGTAAGGATAAGATGGCAGTCCGACAGGCTGAACGTGCCAGTGCCTTGATTGCCCTGAAACGTCATGATGAGGCACGTAAGGCGCTCGATGAGGCCATCCCCGGGCTACGTGCCAGTGGTAACATACACTCATTAGGTATCGCCTGTAATCAGATGGGACTGATGCTGCATAACGAAGGCAACGACGCTGAGGCTGTTACTTATTTCAATGAGGCCTTGAACATTTTCCTTGCCCAGCATGACCTCTACAATGAGGCTATGAGTCGTCAGGGACTTTACGAATCGCTTCGCCACACCGATCCGGATAAGGCCATGGAGCATAACGACCGGTATATGGCGCTTCGTGACTCGATTTATGATAAGGATACTGGTGAACTGCTGACCAAGTATGCCGTTGAGTATGGTTACGACCAACTTCAGGCCGAGAACATCAGCCTGCTTCAGATGCGTCGTATCTATCTCATCGTTGGGGTCATCATGCTGCTGGCTCTCCTTGGGTTTGGTCTGTGGCGCAGTCGTCGTGATCGTCTGCGCATGCAGGAACTCATCCGCCAGATAGAGAATATGCGTATTGCTGAGGTGGGCGAGGTTGAACCACAAATAAAAGAGGAGACTGAGCAGAATTCTCAGGAGGACGTAGCCACTGAAGATCGTCTCTTTGTCATGCGTCTTGTTCAGGTGGTCAACGATGGTCTCTCTACAGGTCAGTATGGTGTCGAGGCTGTTGCCTCGGAGATGAATATGAGTGTGCAGACTTTCCGCCGTCGTCTGATGAGTGTTACAGGCGAGTCGCCCAAAGCCTTCATCTCAGCCATCCAGATGGAGCGTGCCGCCAAGCTCCTGACCGACAATCCTGATATGTCTATCGCCCGTGTAGCCACCCTTTGTGGCTACGACGAGACAAATTCCTTTGGCCGCTCTTTCAAGCGTGCCTATGGCGTGACTCCCTCACAATATCGAGGACAGTAATATTTTCTGTCTTGCGGAAAGTCTGTATCAGATATTTCCGCAAGGAAGATTGAAGACGTCGGCTACGGCTTTGTAAACCACTTTCCCCTCTACAATGTTAAGTCCTTTGGCCAAGGCGGAATCGTCTTTGCATGCCTGTTGCCAGCCCTTGTCGGCCAGAGCAATGGCATAACGCAGGGTCGCATTGGTCAGGGCAAGGGTAGAGGTGTTGGGTACAGCGCCGGGGATGTTTGCCACGCAGTAGTGTACGATGCCTTCTTCAATATACACAGGGTCGCTATGGGTGGTAGGTCGTGAACTTTCGAAGCATCCGCCTTGATCGATGGCAACGTCGACGAGTACTGTGCCCGGTTCCATGAGTTTCAGCATCTCGCGGGTGATGAGGTGGGGAGTCTTGTCGCCTGGTACGAGTACGCTGCCCACGATGATATCCACTGTAGGAAGCATCTGTCGGATGTTATGCTCAGAGGAGTAGATAGTATGAACATTGGCAGGCGTCTCGATGTCAAGCTGGCGCAGACGGGGCAGGGATATATCGGCGATGGTCACATCAGCTCCCAGGCCAGCCGCCATCATTGCGGCTGCTTCGCCAACCACGCCACCGCCTAAGACAAGCACCTTGGCAGGACTCACACCTGGTACACCGCTAATCAGTTTACCCTTGCCACCTTTGGTCTTCTGCAGGTAGTATGCACCATTGAGTGTCGCCATGCGACCGGCCACCTCGCTCATGGGCTGTAACAAGGGAAGTGAACCGTTGGGCAATTGGACGGTTTCGTAGGCCAGACAGACAGCCTTACTCTTGAGCATGGCCTCAGTCAGTTCGCGCTCACAGGCAAAGTGGAAATAGGTGAACAGCAATTGACCAGGGCGAACGAGCTCGTATTCTGGTTCGATGGGCTCTTTCACCTTCACAATCATGTCGCACTCACGATACACTGCCTCGATGGTGGGCAGTATGCGGGCACCGGCCTTGATATAGTCGTCGTCGGAGAAGCCACTGCCTTCGCCTGCTGTGTGCTGCACACTCACTTCATGACCGCGACGTGATAATTCTGCTACTCCCGCAGGGGTCATGCCCACGCGATTTTCGTTGTTCTTAATCTCTTTTGGAATTCCTACTTTCATAATGATGCTGGTTTTAGTTAATTGAATATTTTCTGCAAATATACAATTATTTCTCTTCCATTGTACTCGAAAGACCTGTTTTTTATTCGTTTTAGGGGGTAATATGGCAGTTTGGAAGATTTTGCAGGGTGTTTTGGAAGAAAATGTTCACATGATGTAAAAAGTTTCTTTGTATCTTTGCAGCGATATAATCTTTAGCCATAGATATAAATAGCTAAATGCAAAAGAAGACGGATCGACAAAAGCAAGCCAGACAACTGGCAACAGACTATCTAGGTTTTCTGATGGACCAAGAAAGACTCGTCAGACGGGTGGTTGATGAACGGGTGGCAGAACTGCAACCTGAGTTAGAAGCCCTCGTCGACGAGCGAATCCGTCAACAGTTGAAAAAGCATAATAAATAAATCAAACCATATTAATAACAAAATTAAAAACTTAAGAGAGAGATGAAAAAACAAAGTAACTTTTTGAGACTGGCTATGGCCGTTGCTTTACTAATAGCAGTGAATGTCAACGTGATGGGCGACACGCTTCGCAAGGGTGGCAGTGTGGTAGGTAAGATTGAGTCGAATGGTGACGTGCGCCTTAATGGTTCCATCGTGGGCCGGTTCGAGTCAAATGGTGATATCCGTGTTGGCGGCTCCATCGAAGGCAGGATTGAGAACAATGGCGACATCCGCAAGCGCGGCTCTATCATCGGTAGAGTAGAGTCGAATGGTGATATCCGTCTTGGTGGTTCCATTGTCGGAAAGGTTGAGAATAACGGCGATATCCGAAAGAATGGTTCTATTATCGGTAAGGTAGAGCAGATGACCAATAAGCGTCGCGTGGCCGTGATGTATTTCTTCGGATTCTTCAAACTATAGCTGTATTCATTGACATTTGATCATATTAACTTAATACATTAAAATTATGGCTTATACAGAAACATCTACTACTGGGTATGGTACTCGTGTGGGCAATTCGTTCAGGGCTATTGGCAGTGGCCTGCTGTTATTCGTACTTGGAACGGCATTATTGTGGTGGAACGAAGGACGTGCCGTGAAAACAGAGAAGATGCTTAACGAGGCAGGGAATGCCTACGTGGAAATGGAGAATCCTAACAAGAAAGACGCATCGCTGGAAGGGGAATTGATCTGTGGTACGGCGATGGCTACTACGGAAGACTCGCTTATCGATGCTCAGTTTGGCATTGGTGCCAAGGCGATAGCCATGCATCGTACAGTGGAATACTACCAGTGGGTAGAGCATGCCCAGGAGAAGAGTGAAGACAAACTGGGTGGTAAGGAAGTAACCACAACAACCTATACATATTCAAAGGAGTGGGTGAGGCGTCCTATTGACTCGAGTCAGTTCAAGGATCCTGCCTATCAGAAGAAGAATATGGTGCTCACTACTGTTGAGGATGCTGAACAGTATGCCGAGAATGTATCGTTTGGCGCCTATAAGCTGAGTGAGAGCCTGATTCACCAGATATCTTCGGACGAAGGTATGGAACTGGCCATCAGCGAGGATCTGCTGAAGCAGTTTGATAAGGCTGCTCAGACAGCCTATGAGCGCTTCTATGGCGTCGTCAAGAAACAGCAACCTGTTCAACAGCAACAGCCTGTTCAGCAGTTGCTTATCCCCGATTCCGTCAGGGCTTTGCTCTCTGATTCAGCCAAGGCGGTGATTGATTCTATTCAGGCATATAACGACTCTATCAAGGCTGTTACAGACAGTCTGATGGCTAATGCCGAAAACAAAAAAGATCTGGCGTATATCCATCAGGCAGGAAATGTGCTTTACTATGGTCGTGTGCCAGGTTCTCCTGAGGTTGGTGACGTTCGCGTGACATTCGAGAAGGTGGTACCTGCCAAGGTGACTGTGATGGCTGTGGTAGATGGCGACAGCTTCAAGCCGTTCAAAGCCAAGAACGGTAAGCGTTTCCAAACACTGGTGATGGGAAAAAAGAGCGGTGATGAGATTATCGACGCAGCTAAAGAGTCGAACAATGCCCTGCTCTGGATATTCCGTTTGGTTGGCATCCTGATGGTGATTGGCGGATTGAAGGGCATCTTTGGCTTCCTCTCGACGATTCTCAAGGTGGTTCCTTTTATCGCGAATATCTTTGGTTGGGGCATTGGTATTGTATGCACGGTTATTGGTATCGCATGGAGTCTTATTATCATTGCCATCGCATGGCTGTTCTATCGTCCTCTGCTTGGCATCACTCTCCTGGCTCTGGCAGGTTTCCTCATCTGGGTATTTGCCTTTAAAGGCAAGGATAAACTGAAGGAGCTGGCCGCTAAGGCTAAACAGAAAGGTTCGGCAACAGCTTCTGTGACAGAAGTGTAAATCAGAATAACGTTTATGAAGAAGATAGTATTATCAATGGTATTGTGTCTGTGCGTCCTCTGTGGCGCTCAGGCACAGACCATTCTGAATAACAGCAAGTGGTTTGACGGTGCTGTACTCTTTACCGCAAAAGTGGTGGGTAACAGTGTCACGATGAATGGCGTAAGTAATCATGAGGGTGGATTCGTATTCCATCTGACAAAGGTTGCCGACAAGTCTGGTGAGTATATTCTCACTGGTACTGATGAGGAGGCTGAGGCTCTTCGTGCTAAGGTTGGCTGGAGGGTGCAGTATATCCGTCAGGAGGGTATGTACTTTCTCGTCGTGCGTAATCTCAAGGGCGACGCAGTGTGGGAGATGACGTTGACGCCTGATAATCTGGAGAATAGTCTCGCTTTTGAACGATATATGGAGCAGCAACCAGTGAGTGAGCAGCTTGCCAATTGTCTGCTGAACACAACTTATCTGGCCCGATTCTCTAAGGAAGAGTTACGGTTGATGCGCAACGAGATTCTTGCCCGTCATGGCTGGAAGTTCCAGTCGAAGGACCTTCAGGAGCATTTTGGTGCCCAGCCTTGGTATAAGCCAGGTAGTAACAATAAAGACATTCGGCTTAATATCATTGAACAATTGAACATTCAGCTTATCAAGAGCGAGGAGCGGGTACCTGATGAAGAGCGTGGCTATTTCCCCAAGCCAGAGGACTTTCCTGGCGGACTTGCCGATGATGGGCGTGGTCCTGACGAGCTCGATGGTGAGGAGGTCAGTGTGGTCTACAATGAAGCCGGTTTTATTGCTAATCTGCGATCGAACCATATCGTGCAGATTGCTGACAATGTGCACCTGAACCTCTCTCGTATTCTTGAGAACGAAGAAGAGTTTAATGGTCGCGTTGGAAGGCGCTGGACTGCTGATGCCTCAGCGATTGTCAGTAAGAGCCCTCTGGTAGTGAGTGAGAGTGTGTTTGACGGACAGCAGCTGGCTCTTGTCAATATGAGTAATCTTATTATCAGAGGTGGAAAGAATTCAAGTATAGAGGTAGACCCCCGCTATTCTTATTGTCTTTATTTCATAAACTGTGACCACTGTGAGGTGCAGAACCTCACCATCGGCCATACAGAAGGCGGCTATTGCTCCGGAGGTGTTATCGGCGTGAATGGCGGACGACAGAACGTGGTGAAGGATTGCGACTTGTATGGCTGTGGGACATACGGACTCGACCTCATGGAAACCACTGATTTCGCAATGCTTAACTCTAACGTCCATGATTGTACCTATGGTATCATGCAGCTGCGCAGTTGCATGGCTGTCAGGTTTTCCGATTGTGACTTCTTTAACAACCGTGAGTTTGCACTCGTCGAAGGATGGGGCAACGAGGGACTGTCGTTCTCTGACTGCCGCTTCTTCGCAAATTGGGGCGATGCACCTCTTTTTGATCTCGATAATACCTTCTATCTGATGAGATGTGAGATATATCACCCCATACAGAATCTTGGCAGCATCGACATATCTGAGCAATTGCAGGGGAAAACTAAATTTGTGGATAATCCGCTCGACACGAGTATTAAGCCCCGAGATGTCGGCCCCAGATAATTCCAGAATAACGTAAGGTAGAAAATAAAGATATTCTTTTGGCATGGATATAAATGACTTTAAGGAGATGATGGGTAAAACGCTCAAGGGCTGTGGCTGTCTGAGTATAGGTTTCGTTGTGCTGTTGATCGTTGTCGGTATCTTTGTTGATGACGAAGAGCAGAAAGATACAGCTAATGAATCCGTGCAACAGACAGAACAGGTGGAGAAGAATGACTCCGTCGTCGTAAATGAACCGTTGGAAGGTGATCCTTATGCCGAACTCGACGAACTCATTGGCTTGGGTGATGTGAAGAAAGAAGTGCGCTCACTGGCCAACTTCGTGAAACTGCAGAAACAGCGTGAGGCACAGGGACTGAAAACTGCCAAGGTGTCTTATCATCTCGTGTTTTATGGATCGCCAGGTACTGGTAAGACCACTGTGGCCCGTATCGTGGGACGTATCTACAAAGATCTTGGTGTGTTAAAGAAGGGACATACGGTAGAGACCGACCGTGGCGGATTGGTGGCTAAGTATATGGGACAGACGGCACTTAAGACGGATACGGTCATTCGTCAGGCTCTTGATGGAGTACTCTTTATCGATGAGGCATATTCACTTGTTCCTGAAGGAGGCAACAGCAACGACTATGGTCAGGAGGCTATTTCAACGCTGTTGAAACGTATGGAAGACTATCGTGACCGACTGGTGGTGATTATTGCCGGCTATAAGGATGAGATGAAGCGTTTTATCGACTCTAATCCCGGACTTCAGTCGCGCTTCAATCGCTATATCGATTTCCCTGACTATTCTGGTGGAGAACTGACTGAAATCTTCAAGATGTATATGAAGAAGAATCAGTATGTCCTGGCCGATGGTGCCGAAGCTTTTCTTAAGGAACAGTTCAATGATGTCGTGGCTCATAAAGACCGAAATTTCGGTAATGCCCGTTTTGCCCGTAATGTGTTTGAAAAGAGCATTCAGCAGCAGGCTAACCGCTTGGCAGGCGAATCGAACCTTAGCAAGAAACAGCTGGTGGAACTGACTGTCGAGGATCTGAAGGGTGGCTTCTCTGTCAGGTCACGCATAGGACAAAATTAATATTATATAATTTAAGGTGTATGAAAAGAAACATCCTGCTGATTGTTGATACGCAGAATGGTTATGTGGGTTTCGAAGAATCTGAGATGGGGGAAAACAGAATGGTCATTGAGTGCTGCTATTGGAATTATGCCGATAGAAAGCACAAGCTGGTGGCTGTTTCTAATGACTATTACCAGAACGGACAAGCCATTGCCGGACAGTATACTGGTGTTACATTTTATAAATACGACAATACCACCCGTAAGATGAGAGTGGCTTCTGCTGTGGATTTAGGTCTGGAGTTCGATGCTCCTCCTGGCACATTTGCTACGACGCATAGTCTGCCTCGTCGGGGAAAGACCATTGCCTACACCTTCTACGTACCTGCTGGAAAGATTGAGAAGCGTATGACATGGAATGGTAATGAATTCATAGCAGGAAGTAAATAAGGATATAATATCAAAAAACTGGCTGTCTGATTTTGTCGGACGGCTTTTTTTATGTATCTTTGCAAACGATATGCAGAAGATGATAACGATACTTGGACCCACTGCTTCAGGAAAGACGCCTGTCGCAGCTCACTTGGCAGCAGAGATTGGTGGCGAGGTTATCTCGGCCGACTCTCGTCAGGTATATCGTCGGATGGATATCGGAACAGGAAAGGACTTGGAAGACTATGTCGTTGACGGTCAGCCGATTCCTTACCATCTGATAGATATCCGTGAGCCGGGTACGAAATATAATCTTTTTGAATATCAGCAGGATTTCTTCGATGTCTATGAAGCAATACGGCACCGAGGTACAGTGCCTATTCTCTGTGGAGGTACAGGACTTTATATCGAAGCCGTACTGAAAGGTTATAAGCTGTCGCCTGTTCCTCAGAACCAGGAACTTCGCGATAGGTTGGAAGGCAAGTCGCTGGGCGAACTTACTGAGATGCTTGTAGGTCTGAAGGCGCAGAGCGGTTCTAATATGCATAACAAGACCGATGTGGACTCGTGTCAGCGTGCCATTCGTGCCATTGAGATAGAGACTTACAATCTGGAGCATCCTACGCCTCGGCGTGAATTACCGTCAGTGGATTCGCTGATTATCGGTATTGATATCGATCGTGAACTGCGGCGTGAGAAGATCACCCGTCGCCTGAAGTCTCGTTTGGAGAACGGTATGGTTGATGAAGTCAAGGCCTTGCTCAATGAGGGTATTCCTGCAGAAAACTTGATTTATTACGGACTGGAATATAAGTTTGTGACGGAGTATCTGACAGGGCAGTCCACTTATGATGAGATGTTTACCCGTCTGGAGATTGCTATCCACCAGTTTGCCAAACGTCAGATGACGTGGTTCAGGGGAATGGAGCGACGGGGCTTTGTGATTCATTGGATAGACGCGACCCTCCCGATGGAGGAAAAGATAAATAGTATTAGGCAATTATGGCAGTAGAAACAGGAAAGTGGGGCATCTTGTATTGTCCAAAGGCAGGTGCCACCAACAAACGTAAACGTTGGGAGAAAATCCAGAAAGTGCTCGATGAGCGCGGGGTTAATTATGACTTTGTGCAGAGCGAGACGAGTAATAGTGTGGAACGTCTGATGAAGATGATGATATCTAATGGCTACAAAACCATTGTCATTGTTGGAGGCGACTCTGCGCTGAACGATGCCGTAAACTGTCTGATGATGGAAGAAAAGGCTGTTAGAGACAGTATTGCTCTAGGTGTTATTCCCAATGGCGTGATGAATGACTTTGCACGTTTCTGGGAATTCGATGAGTATAAGGTTGAACAGACCGTTGATTGGCTTGTCCAGCACAGAGTGCGCAAGGTCGATCTGGGCTGTATCCGTTACTCTAATGCCCGTGGAGAGCGGTGTCATCGCTATTTCCTTAACTGCGTCAATATCGGTATGACGGCTGATATCATGAATCTGCGCCGTCAGACCCGTCGCCTGTTTGGTTCGCGTACCTTGTCTTTTGTTTCGTCACTGTTTGTCATGCTCTTCCATCGTATGGAGTATAAGATGAAACTGAAGATCAATAGCGATGTAATCGACCGTAAGGTGATGACCGTTTGTATTGGTAGTGGTCTTGGGTATGGTCAGACACCTAATGCCGTACCTTATAATGGCATGCTTGATGTCTCGGTGGTCTATCACCCAGAGGTGGTTCAGCTTATTGAAGGACTATGGCTCTTGGTGACTGGCAGGTTCCTGAATCACCGCAGTGTGCACCCCTACCGCACGAAAGAAGTATTGGTGGAGTCGGCTAAACATGCCATGGTTGGCGTTGATGGACGACTGATGAAAACACCTGTAGGAGCCTTCAGTGTCAATGTTGAATTGGAAGTGATTAATTTCCTGATTCCCGCATAAAAAAGCTGGCAAGTTACTGAAACTTGCCAGCTTTTGCTTAAATATTTGTTAAATATCGGGAATTCCTTTGCCACTTGCTTGAAAATACCTACCTTTGGGGAATTAAAGACTAATGTATTACTATTATTAAAATACCTTTACAGGAACTATGAGTTATTTACGATTAGAAAAAGCCGTGATGACAAACCTGCAGGAGAGTCTTCGTCGTGAGTTCCTTAGGACCAACCGATCTGGCGCTTATAGCAGTTCAACGCTGGTTGACTGTAATACGCGTAAGTATCATGGTCTGCTGGTTGTACCTGTACCGGAACTCGACGATGATAACCATGTGCTCTTGTCCTCGCTCGACTGTACGGTCATCCAGCATGGAGCAGCATTCAACCTGGGGCTGCATAAGTATCAAGGCAATAACTTCAGTCCTAATGGACACAAGTACATTCGTGAGTTTGATGCCACGACTGTACCTACGACAACCTATCGTGTCGGTGGCGTAGTGCTGAAGAAGGAAGTGATTTTCCAGCATTATGAAGACCGTATTCTCATCCGTTATACATTGGTAGAGGCTCATTCTGCCACAACCTTGAGGTTCCGTCCTTTCTTGGCGTTCCGTTCCGTTCGCCAGTTTACTCATGAAAACAACACGGCCAGCCGTGAGTTCAGTCAGGTCGACAATGGCATCAAGACTTGTATGTATGCCGGATACCCTGACCTTTACATGCAGTTCTCAAAGAAAAACGAGTTCATATTCCAGCCCGACTGGTATCGTGGCGTGGAATATCCCAAGGAGCAGGAACGTGGTTATGCTTCTAATGAGGACCTCTACGTACCGGGCTACTTTGAAATGCCAATCGAGAAAGGCGAGAGTATCATTTTCTCCGGATCGACTTCGCAGATAAAGACTTCGAGCCTGAAGGCTCTGTTTGATGAAGAGGTTGGCGAGCGTGTGCCTCGTGATAACTTCTATCATTGTCTGGTTACTGCCGCTCATCAGTTCCATAAGCGTGAGAAGAACAACGACCGTTACTTGTTGGCTGGCTATCCTTGGTTCAAGTCGCGTGCTCGCGATACATTCATTGCTCTTCCGGGATTGACGCTCTCTATTGGTGAGGTCGATTATTTCGAGAAGGTTATGAAGACCGCAGAGAAGGCGCTTCGTGAGTTTATGGACGAGAAACCCGTTACAGGAAAGTTGTATGAGGTGGAGCAGCCCGATGTGCCCCTTTGGGCTGTCTGGGCCATGCAGCAGTATGCTAAGGAGGTAGGTCGCGACAAGTGTTTTGAGATGTATGGCAAACTGCTTCAGGACATTGTACGTTTCATTCTGGATGGTAAGCATCCTAACCTTCGCCTTGACGAGAATGGCCTGCTTTACTCTAATGGTCGTGATAAGGCTGTCACTTGGATGAACTCAACAGCTAACGGGAGGCCTGTTGTTCCCCGTTCTGGCTATATCGTAGAGTTCAATGCCCTTTGGTATAACACGCTGAAGTTCTGCGCTTCAATGGCAGCGGAGAAAGGCGATGTCAAAGGTGCTGAGAAAGTTGAGGCCATTGCTGCCAAGGTGAAGGCTTCGTTTGTTGATACGTTCGTTAACGAATATGGATATCTGCTCGACTATGTAGATGGAAATATGATGGACTGGAGTGTACGTCCGAACATGATCTTTGCCGTAGCGCTCGACTATTCGCCGCTGAACCAGCAGCAGATGAAGAGTGTGGTGGATATATGTACACGTGAACTGCTGACACCAAAGGGACTGCGCTCGCTCTCACCGAAAAGCGGTGGCTATAACCCCATTTATGTTGGGCCGCAGACGCAGCGTGACTACGCTTACCATCAGGGCACTGCCTGGCCTTGGCTGGGAGGCTTTTATATGGAAGCCTGTCTGAAGCTTTACAAGCGCAGTCGTCTCAGCTTCATCGAGCGTCAGCTGGTGGGTTATGAGGACGAGATGGATTATCATGCTATTGGAACTATTTCTGAGCTGTTCGATGGTAACCCGCCATTCAACGGGCGCGGTGCCATGTCGTTTGCTATGAACGTTGCAGAGATTCTCCGTACATTACAGCTCATGGATAAGTATTCATATCAAAAATAAGGAGGATAGACTATGAAAGTATTAATGTTTGGATGGGAGTATCCTCCTCATGTGTTCGGTGGACTCGCCACAGCTAATTACGGTATTTCCGAAGGACTGAAAGCTCAGGGCGATATAGAGACGGTGCTGTGTCTGCCTCATCCCTTCGGCGATGAAAGTCAGCATGCCTGTCGTATCGTAGCCATGAATGCTGTGCCCATAGCTTATCGCGATGTCAGTTACGACTATGTGAAGCAGCGTGTAGGTAACATTATGGATCCTGATTACTATTTCAAACTTCGTGAACATATCTATGCCGATTTCAATTATATGAATGTGAACGACCTCGGTGCTATGGAGTTTGCCGGGGGCTATCCTGGCAATTTGCACGAGGAGATCAATAACTACTCTATTATCGCTGGTCAGGTGGCTCGCGCTGAGGAGTTCGATATCATCCATGCTCACGACTGGCTCACCTTCCCTGCCGGTATCCATGCCAAGCAGGTGAGCGGAAAGCCGCTCTGCATTCATGTTCATGCTACTGATTTCGATCGCAGCCGTGGTAAAGTTAACCCCACAGTTTACTCGATAGAGAAGAACGGCATGGACTGGGCCGACTGTATCATGTGTGTGTCGGAGCTGACACGTCAGACGGTTATCAACCAGTATCATCAGGATCCTCGTAAGTGCTATACGGTTCATAATGCCGTATACCCGCTGCCGCAGGAATACCAGGATATTCCCCGTCCTGACCATACTGGTAAGGAAAAGGTGGTTACCTTCTTAGGCCGTATTACCATGCAGAAAGGACCCGAGTACTTTGTTGAGGCTGCCACGATGGTGCTTCACCGTACCCGTAACGTGCGTTTCTGTATGGCGGGCTCTGGCGATATGATGGATGCCATGATACAGCTTGCCGCTGAGCGTGGCATTGCCGATCGCTTCCATTTCCCGGGCTTCATGCGTGGCCGACAGGTTTACGAGTGCCTGAAAGACTCTGATGTATATGTTATGCCTTCTGTAAGCGAACCGTTTGGTATCTCGCCATTGGAGGCTATGCAGTGCGGAACGCCTACTATCATTTCAAAGCAGTCGGGCTGTGCTGAAATTCTCGACAACTGTATCAAGGTTGACTACTGGGACATCCACGCGCTTGCCGATGCCATTTATTCTATCTGCCACAACGAGTCGCTCTTCCAGTATCTCAAGGAGGAGGGTAAGAACGAGGTCGATCAGATAACGTGGGAGAAGGTGGGGCGCTGGATACGCACGCTCTATAGAAGGACTTTGGGATGGGAAGAATAAAAGGTAAAAAAGTAAAAAGGTAAAAAAGTAAAAGATATGAAAACGATTTGTTTATATTTCGAGATACATCAGATTATTCATCTGAAGCGCTACCGTTTCTTCGATATCGGTACCGATCATTATTACTACGACGATTACGAGAACGAGCGTAGCATCACCGACATTGCCGAGCGTAGCTATATGCCAGCCCTCAATACCCTCCATGACATGATCAAGGAGAATGGTAAGTTCTTCAAGGTGGCATTCTCTCTGTCGGGTACTGGCATCGAACAGTTGGAACTGCATGCCCCGCAGGTGATTGAGAAACTGCAGGAGATGAACGATACGGGTTGTGTGGAGTTCCTGGCCGAGCCTTACAGCCATGGTCTGTCTTCACTGGCCAACCCCGAGACTTTTGCGCTCGATGTGAAGAAGCAGGCTGCCAAGATTGAAGAACTCTTTGGCAGGAAGCCAACCGTAGCTCGCAACTCTTCGCTCATCTACAGCGATGATATCGGTGCTCAGATTGCAGCCTTGGGCTTTAAGGGCATGCTCACCGAAGGTGCCAAACATGTGTTGGGCTGGAAGTCGCCTCATTATCTGTATCACTGCAATCAGGCTCCCAACCTCAAGTTGTTGCTGCGTGATATTGAGTTGAGTGATGATATCTCTCTGCGCTTTAACAACTCAGAGTGGGATGGCTATCCTCTCTTTGCTGACGCTTATATCGATCGTATTGCCAGAATGCCTGAAGAAGAGCAGATCATTAATATCTTCATGGAACTGTCTGCCCTGGGTATTGCCCAGCCGCTTAGTTCCAACATTCTCGACTTTATCCGTGCACTGCCTGCCTGCGCCAAGGCAAAAGGTATCAACTTCATGACGCCTACTGAGATTTGCAAGGCCTGCAAGAGCGTCAGTCAGCTTGATGTGCCCGATACGCTGTCGTGGGTCGATGAAGAGCGCGATGTCAGTTCCTGGCTTGGTAACGCTATGCAGCACGAGGCATTTAATAAACTTTATAGCGTAGCCGATCGCCTGCGTATTGCCGATGACCCCCGTATCAATCAGGACTGGGATTACCTGCAGGCAAGCAACAATTTCCGCTTCATGACCACCAAGCCTTCTAACGTTGGTCTTGACCGTGGTATCTATAGCGGCCCGTTCGATGCTTTCACCAACTATATGAATATCCTGGGCGACTTCATCAACAGGGTGAATGCACTTTATCCGCTCGATATTGATAATGATGAGCTCGAGAGTCTGCTCACCACCATCAAGAACCAGGGTGATGAGATTGAGATGAAGGACAAGGAGATTACTCGTCTCAAGGCTCGTTTAGAGAAACTTGAGAGTTCAAAGCCTGCTAAGGCCGAGAAGAAACCAGCCGAGAAGAAGCCGGCAGTCAAGAAGGCTTTAGCCAAGAAGACTGCTACCAAGAAGGCTGGGGAAAAGAAGTAGTCATTCCTATACAGACTATAAGCAAGCCAGTCCGCTTAACAGAATGTGGACTGGCTTTTGTTTTATCAGAAAATAGGGTTGGAATATCAAATAATATGGTTATTATTAGTCGGGAATGACTAACTTTGCACGCATAAACTACTGAATTAGATATGAAGATACAGCAGATTGTGCTGGGCGCAATGCTATCGGGGATGATTTCCGGTTGTGCCAGCAAGAATGAGATGCCTTGTGGAAGTGAAGGCCCCCATTACAACTTAACGAAGATGAATATCGAACATCTCGATCGTGGTGTCGTTGCCATTCCCCAAAAGGGAAAGGTCATTCTCAGTTGGCGAACGCTGATGTCGGATAGGGTAGGAGAGCCATACGACGTATACCGTAACGGTCAGAAACTCAACAAGAGTCCATTGACGAAGGGTGGTACCTTCTTCATCGATGAGCAGCCTTTGAGTGGTGGTGCCGTCTATGAGGTGCGAGGAGGTGGCAGAAAAGGAAAGTACGTCCTAGCAGCCGATGCCCCCGAAGACTATCTTCCTGTGAAACTTCAGAAACCTGCTGACGGCGTAACCCCTGACGGGCGTTCTTATAGTTATACTGCCAACGATGCCTCGGTGGCTGATGTCGATGGCGACGGAGCATATGAGATTATCCTGAAGTGGGACCCCACCAACGCTCACGACAATGCTCACGATGGCTTTACTGGTCCTACGCTTTTCGATTGCTATCGTCTTGACGGCACACTGCTTTGGCGTATCGATATGGGAATCAACATTCGTAGTGGTGCCCACTACGTACCTTTTATTATATATGACCTTGATGGCGACGGGTGCGCAGAGTTTATTGTCCGTACTGCTGACGGCACCCGCGACTCAAAGGGCCGTGTCATAGGTGATAGCCTTGCCGACTATCGCTATCGTCCGCAGCCCGATGCTCAGAATCCCACACCCGAGAAGGAGTGGGGTAAGTATAATCGTCAGGAACGACCCATGACAGGCCGCATCCTTGCAGGTCCGGAATTCATTAGTGTGTTCAACGGACTCACTGGCGAGGTGATGGACTCCAAACCCTATATCCCTGAGCGTGGCAATCTGATGGACTGGGGCGACAGCTATGCCAACCGCTCCGACCGTATGCTGGCTGGCGTGGGCTACCTCGATGGCAGACATGCCTCTGCCATCTTCTGCCGAGGCTACTACACCCGTACTGTGATTGCGGCTTGGGATTGGGATGGACATGAACTTCGTCAGCACTGGGTGTTCGATACCGACAATCCTGAGTGGGCCAGCTATGCAGGACAAGGAAATCATAACCTGCGTGTGGCCGATGTCGATGGTGATGGCTGTGACGAGATTACCTACGGCTCGATGGCTGTCGATCATGATGGCCGTGGACTCTATAACACAGGCATGGGGCATGGTGATGCCATCCATCTGATGGCCTTTGACCCCCGGAGCACACGCCTTCAGGTGTGGGATTGTCATGAGAACCGTCGCGACGGCTCAGATCTCCGCGATGCCGCCACAGGTAAGGTGATTTTCCAGGTACCTTCGAAGAGCGATGTAGGCCGTTGTATGGCAGCTGATATCGATCCTGCTAATCCTGGACTTGAGATGTGGAGCAGTGACAGTCATGGCATCCGTAATATCAAGGGCGAAGTCATCTATTCAGCACAAGACCCCGACGATCCCCAGCACCAGCAGCATCTCATACTCAACGGGCGCCACCTCTCGGTCAACTTTGGCATCTGGTGGGATGGTGACTTGTTGCGTGAACTGCTCGACCGCGAAACCGTTTCGAAGTACGACTGGACCAATCATGCTATCATCGATGTAGTGAGATTCCCTGGTGTGGTGTTCAACAACGGCACCAAGTCGAATCCATGCCTGTCGGCTGATATCCTGGGCGACTGGCGTGAGGAGGTGATAGCACGCACGCCTGACAGCAGTGAACTGCGTATCTTTGTATCGCCCATCCCTACCGACTACCGCATCAACTGCCTGATGCAGGACATTCCCTATCGTCTCTCAGTGGCAGCTCAGAACGTAGGGTATAACCAACCCTCAGAACCCGGTTTCTATCTGGGGCCTGACAATACCGTTAATCCATTCCTGAAATAAAAACGTTATGAGAACAAGAATCATATTCCCTTCGCTCTTTTGTCTTTTTACTCTTTTCACCTTGTCTGGAAGAGCGCAGATCAACGATAACAACACACCGCTCCATCTCATGAAGCCCGCTTACAAGTTGGGCTATGGTATTCCGACGGCCGAGAGCGTGAAACAGACCATGGACCGTGTACTCCGCTATATCGATGCAGAGACCCCGGCTCTGCTGGTAGATAAGTCAACGGGCAGAGAGGTGAGTCTGAAGGATTTCGATGCTGATACCCAACTGAAGCAGGGCGGCTTCCGCCTTACCAGCTATGAGTGGGGCGTCACCTACTCTGGTGTGCTGGCAGCTTACGACGCTACGGGCGACGAGACTTATCTCGCTTATGTCACCCGTCGCCACCAGCTGTTGGCATCTCTTTTTCCTGTAGCCCAGGAGGTGTATGCCAAGCATAAGACCATTGATGTGAATATCCGCAGGGTCATCGATCCGCATGCCCTCGACGACGCAGGAGCCGTATGCTGTTCCATGATCAAGTCGTTGCTCAGGGATGCCAAACAGCCTCTGCGCCCACTCATCGACAATTATGCCGACTATATCATGAACAAAGAGTATCGTTTGAGCGATGGCACCTTTGCCCGCCTCCGTCCACAGAAGAATACCGTGTGGCTCGACGATATGTTTATGGGTATTCCTACCGTGGCTTATATGGGGCGTCTCACTGGCGACGGTGGGTATTACGATGAGGCTGCCCGTCAGGTGCTTCAGTTTGCCAGTCGTATGTGGGTTCCCGAGAAGGGACTGTTCCGTCATGGTTGGGTGGAGTCGATGGATCCTCATCCCGCCTTTTTCTGGGGACGTGCCAACGGTTGGGCCATCCTGACGATGTGTGAGGTGCTCGACGTGTTGCCGCAGAACCATCCCCAGCGTGCTGACATCCTGAGACTGCTCAAGGCTCACGCCACCTCTCTGGCAGCACTCCAGCATCATGACGGCTATTGGCATCAGTTGCTCAACCGCAGTGATACCTATCTTGAAGCCTCTGCTACAGCCATCTATACCTATTGCTTGGCTCATGCTGTTAATCAAGGCTGGCTCGATGCCAAGGCCTTCGGACCAGTAGCGCTTCTTGGCTGGCAGGCGGTGAATGCTTCTGTCAATGAGAATGGACAGGTAGAGAATGTATGTGTAGGTACAGGCATGGCTTTCGATGCAGCCTTCTACGCCTATCGTCCTGTTCACGTGATGGCTGCTCATGGTTATGGTCCGACCCTCTGGGCTGGAGCCGAGATCATCAAGTTGATTCAGACCCAGCATCCTAAGATGAACGACAGTGCCGTTCATTTCTACGATCAGGAGGTAGATACCGATAAGTCTATCTTCAATTACGACGGCAGTCTCAGGTTTTAATCGGCGATGCCACTTCTTGGCGTGTAGTGGTTATGCCCGTTGTCAGCGAGTCGTATTCGTCTATCCGCTCCTGAAGTCGTTTCTTCAGGTCAGACAGCAGATAGAGTCCGTCGTCATTGGCGGTTAGTCCCTCCAGTCGCAGACTGTACACAGCAGGTGGGTTCTCTAGTGTCAGCAACTGAAGCTGCCGCAGTTGGTCTACACTCTGATAGCAGAGGTTCAGGGCTGCATATTCCTTGCCGTCGGTTCCGAGCCATTTCTCCACAACGAGTTTACATCCTATGGGTGTCTTCTGTTCTATGGCCCCTTTCAGCTCATAGTCACTCACGCCTAAGGCAGCCAGCACACTGGCGATGTTGGAGTCGTGACCGCAGAGAAACGTAAAGTGGCGCCCCTCAGTCTGCAGCTCGGTCAGCATCTCCTGTAAGAGCGGATGAGCCGCGTTGACGGCTATCAGGGGAGCGGTAAACAATACCTCGCCATACCTGCTCAGAATAGAGGCCAGCTTCTTCCAGTCTTCTTCATTCAGGTTTTCTCCGAAGGCTGCCTTCTGTTTGTCGGGCTCTTCATAGTATTGCAATACTAAAGCGTCGGCAGCCGAGCACGCCAGCTTCAGTCCGCCCGTCATGCCAGGCTCTTTGTTCAGTTCCAGTTTCACTACCGTGTCGTCGGTCTTGAAGTTGCAGGTGTCACCCTGCTGGCAGGCCATACTCCGACTGATGTCGAGCACCTGCTCCAGTAGCGCGTAGCTGGCACTCATCTTCTGTCCAATACCTGCCATCTCGCCATTGCCGAAAAGCTCGGCAATCTGTTGTAGTGCTCGCTCACGATAGTCATCGCTCACGGTAGTCAATTGTGGTGTAAAAACAGGGTCCATCGTCCCCACATCGTAATGGTGCTCGATGGCGATGTTGGCCACGGGCAGCATGCCCGACGAGAAGTACTGTGCTGTGGCGATGGTGCGCTGCATGGAGTTGGCATAGAAACGTATGGTCCCTTCGGCTGGTGTCTCGTTCTCTTTCATCAATCCCTCGTCCACGAGCCATTTGCGGAAGTACTGTCCCATCATCGTCTCCAGCACGCCGCCTCGTAGCGACAGTTCGCTTGGTGCCGATGACCAGTCGAACCATTCGTGGGGTGTGATTCTGCCAAGTGCCGATTCGGGCCCCGACAGTGGAGATCGTATGTTGTGACGACTCAGTACCACCGCTTCTGTCAGCGTGTAGCGACTATGAAAATCCTCTGTTCTTTGCAACTGAGCCCAAGTCTCTGTTGCGCTGCTGCACCATAAAGTCAGGATGGCAGCCAGTATCCATTGTCTTTTTTGTTTCATTGGTCCTTAGATGTTTCTGACCACAAAGATATGAAAAAAAATAGAATATGGTATGTTTCTTCTTTTTTTTTCGTAACTTTGCCATCAAAGATGGCGAAATTACTCCGTCTCGGCAAAAAAAGGAACGAGTTCCTTTGTTTTGCTCTCGACTTTTCGTAACTTTGTCGCAGAAATAACAAAAACAAGAATTTCAAGATTATCAAAACAAAGTCGAATATGAACAAACTACTCTCCTTGCTGTGCTGCCTTGGTTTGGCGGCAGGCCTTCATGCCCAGATGCTTCCTTATCAGAATGTAAGTCTTACTGCTTCCCAGCGTGCCGACGATCTGTTAGGCAGACTGACCCTTGACGAAAAAGTCAGTCTGATGATGGACACATCTCCCGCCATCGAACGACTGGGCATCCCGCAGTTCCAATGGTGGAACGAGGCGCTCCATGGCATCGGCCGCAATGGCTTCGCCACCGTTTTCCCCATCACAATGGGTATGGCTGCTTCGTGGGATGACGCCCTGCTTCACCAAGTGTTTACGGCTGTGAGCGACGAGGCCCGTGTAAAAGCCCAACAGGCTAAGCGTAGCGGCGACATCCAACGCTATCAGAGCCTGTCGTTCTGGACACCGAATATCAATATCTTCCGTGATCCCCGTTGGGGACGTGGACAGGAGACCTATGGTGAAGACCCTTATCTGACATCGAAGATGGGACTGGCTGTGGTGCGCGGTCTGCAAGGGGTAGGCTATAACGGTGAGGACCTCGGTATCAGCAAGTATCGCAAACTGCTGGCCTGTGCCAAGCATTTCGCCGTACATAGTGGTCCGGAGTGGAACCGCCATGAGTTCAATGTGGAGAATCTGCCCGAGCGCGATCTCTGGGAGACCTATCTTCCTGCCTTTAAGGCGTTGGTGCAGGAGGGTAAGGTGGCTGAGGTGATGTGTGCCTATCAGCGTATAGACGGACAGCCCTGCTGTTCGCAGACCCGTTATGAACAGCAGATCCTGCGCGACGAATGGGGCTTCGACGGACTGATCACGAGCGACTGTGGTGCCATTCGGGATTTCCTGCCTAAATGGCATAACACGGCCAAGGATCAGGCAGAAGCCTCTGCTCAGGCCGTCTTGGCTGGAACTGATGTGGAGTGCGGTTCGGAATATAAGAATCTGCCCGAGGCCGTGCGCCGTGGTGATATCAAGGAGGCCGATCTCGACAGAAGTCTGCGCCGCCTGCTGATTGCCCGTATCGAACTGGGTGATCTCGACAGTGATGACTTGAACCCGTGGACGAAGATTCCTGAGAGTGTCGTGGCTTGTGATGCCCATAAGCAACTGGCGCTCGATATGGCCCGTAAGAGCATCGTATTGTTACAGAACAGAAACAACGTGCTGCCTCTCCGGAAAAGCGCAAAGGTTGTTGTGCTCGGTGCTAATGCCGTCGACAGTGTGATGCAGTGGGGCAACTACTCCGGTTTCGCCACTCGCACCGTTACTGCCCTCGAAGGCATTCAGGCTCTGGCACCACAGGCCGAGTTCATCAGTGGATGCGGACTGACTCGTAATGAGGTCTTTGAGAGCAGGTTTGGCGAATTGAAATCACCCCTTGGTGGTAAAGGCATGCAGGCCACCTATTATAATAATACAGAGATGCAGGGAGCACCAGCTGCCACGGCTAACTTCACGTCGCCCATCATGCTGAGCAATGGCGGTAACACTGTGTTTGCGCCTGGTGTGAACCTTGAGAATTTCTCTGCCCGTCTGGATGCCACCTTCATACCCACAAGAGACGAGACGGTCATCTTCAGCATCAATGGCGACGACAAGGTGCGCCTCATCGTGAATGGCGATACACTTGTGAACATCTGGCAGGTGCGTCAGCGCATCCAGGGTGCTCAGAAGGAGATGGCGGTAAAGGCAGGACAGCACTACCGCGTACAGATAGACTATGTGCAGGAGGGCGGTTTTGCGTTCCTCGGCTTCGATATCCAGCATAAGGTGGCACCTACCCATCAGGAACTGCTGGCACAGATTGGCGACACAGAGACGGTTGTCTTTGTTGGCGGTATCTCGCCCAAACTCGAAGGCGAGGAGATGCGTGTCAACGAAGAAGGCTTCAAGGGAGGCGACCGCACCAGTATCGAACTGCCTAAGGCTCAGCGCGAGACGTTGGCCATGCTTCATCAGGCAGGGAAAAAGGTTGTCTTCGTCAATTGCTCTGGCTCGGCAATGGCGCTCACACCCGAACTCGAATCGTGCGATGCCATTATCCAGGCATGGTATGGCGGCGAACAAGGTGGAACGGCTTTGGCAGAAGTGCTCTATGGCGACTATAACCCCAGCGGCAAACTGCCTGTGACCTTTTATAAGAATACCGACGAACTGCCCGATTTCCTCGATTATACGATGAAGAACCGCACTTACCGCTATTATCAGGGTGAGGCCCTCTTCCCCTTTGGCTTCGGACTGAGCTACACGCGGTTTGAGATAGGTAAGCCCTCGTATAACAGTCAGAAGCTGCGCGTGAACGTGAGAAATACGGGAGACAAGGAGGGGCTTGAGACTGTTCAGGTTTATATCCGCAATCTGTCCGACAAGGAAGGTCCGCTGAAGACGCTCCGTGCCTATCAGCAGGTGTCTCTTAAGCCTGGAGAGTCGAAGAATGTCACCATCGATCTGCCCCGTAGTTGCTTCGAGGGTTGGGATGTCAAGACCAACACCATGCGGGTCGTTCCTGGTAAGTATGAGCTCATGGTTGGCAACTCCAGCGACGACAGAGACCAGAAGAAGATTGTTGTCAGCATCAGGTAATCAACTTGGTGCTGACGATAACAATAACGTCATAGCAGAATCAATAAACTGCTGAAAGACCTGAATATCATGTGCTGGTGGTCAGCGGTTATAGCGGTTCTGAATATCCTGCCTACAAGGACTTCTTGAATGTAGGCGACATCCACAGCTGTGAACCGTAGCTTTACAGTGAGTGTCTGAGGAAAAATATCATTGCCCGAAGTAGGGCATGGAAAAGAAAGGTGCGTCCCTGAAATGGAACGCACCTTTTTTATTCAGCTTATCTTAATCTGTAGGATTAATAGCCTGGGTTCTGCCACATACCTTCTGCTGTAGAAGTGTATTGCAGTACGCCGTTTGCATCCTGAGCAACAGATACTGAAGCACGGTTGGTTACAGCCTCCAGCTCGTTGAGAGGAATAGGACGGTAGTAGTGCTTCACGTCGATGTTGCCAGAAGCCTGTGCGTTGTAAGCCTTCACGTGGCTGATGAGCGTGTGGGTACGCTTCAGGTCGAACCAGCGCTGGTACTCACCGCAGAGCTCGAGGGCGCGCTCCTTCAGGATAGTCTCGATGTCGACGGTGCCGCTGATGGTGTTGTCCTTGCCACTGATGGCACGGGCCTTGCGCAGCTCGTTGATCGTAGCCAGAGCGTTGCCGCCGGTAGCGAGCTCGGCCTCAGCCTTGATGAGGTACATCTCTGCCAGACGGAGCACCATGATGTCGCGATAGCTCAGGTCGTGAGTGGGATAGTTGGCATTGTACTGGTCGTCGAGGTACTTCTTGATGCAGGGGTATGAACGGCGGCCTTCGATCTTCTCACTCTTGTAGCGGGCGTCGCCATATACATCCGAAACAGCCTTGCCACCCTCGGTGGGCAGAGCGGTCTTAGGATCGCCAGTGGTATAGACGGGGATGTCGCCACCGAATGCAAACTGCAGACGGTACTTGTCCTTAGCCTCTGCCTGGAGGGCCTTACCTTCCTCAGAGTCACCGTCGAGGATGCTGTAGAGGATGGCGATACCACCACCGTTGAAATAGTTGCCGTCTTCCTTGTAAGCCTCTTCGTAGTCCTTGAACTCCTGTTCACCCATCTTTGGGTAGTTTGCAGCGTTCTGCGACAGCTCGTAAGGAATGCGGTAGCTGGTAAGCAGTGTACCGTTGTAGCGCTGGTCGGTCTCCTTCACGCTCTCCAGCAGCTGCCAGAAGTAGAGTGAGGGCAGGTAACGGGTGAATCCGCGTCCGTAGGGAGAGTAGTATTTGCCGCACTCAATGTTCTCGCCTGTCATCTTACTCTTGATGGTGGTCTTACCGGCAGCCATACGGAAAAAGATCGACTTGTCTGTCTGTCCGTTAGGACCGATGTCGTCACATCCGTTGTTCCACAGTGAAGGGAACATCAGGTGAGTGGCGCTACCACCCTGACGGCCATAGCCTGTACGGGTGATGAGCGAGTTGTACTGACCTGTACCACCGCCAGAGTAGCGATAGGGCACGCAGTTGTCGCGACCTGCTGAGAGGTCGTTTGAATAGTGAACGGCAAAGAGGTTCTCTGTGTTAACGGTAGCCTCCTCGTTATTCATGTTCCAGGTGTCGCTGTAGCGGCTGTAGAACTTGGCACCCGAGTTGTTGATAACATCGGTAGCGGCAGTCAGGGCCTCGTTGTAGTACTGGCTCTGTCCCAGCCATGAAGCAGCGTAGAGTGCTACACGGGCATAGAGCGCCTCGGCAGAATAGTAGTAGGCGCGACCGGTACCGGTGGCTGCCTTGGCAGTCATGACGTTGGCCTTCTTATAGTTCTCCATCGAGAGCTTCAGGTCGGCGAGGATATTGGCATATACCTCAGCCTCCGGCACACGTACAGGTGTGTTGTTGATGCTGTTCACTGGCTCTGAGTTATAGGGAATCGGACCCCACAGAGCTACCATCTGTGAGTAGTAGAGCGCACGGAGGAAGTAGGCATCAGCCAGGTAGGCTGCCTTCTTGTTGTCGTCAATCACGCTGCACTCGGGCACATACTTCAGGGCGTTGTTACATACGTCGACACCGGCATAGAACATCTCCCAGTATTCGTCGAGACAGGGGTTGTCGGCCACGTTGCTGCCAAGTGCCTCTGCAGAGATGTCATACTTCAGCATGGACTTCTGCTTGTTGTCGTAACCGAAATAGAACAGGTCGCTGCCCATCTCAGACAGTCCGAGTGACGGTTCCTTACCCCACCAGCCGTGTGTGTAGGTGTAAGCTGACTGAATCAGTCCGTCGATACCCGATATGGTGTTGTACGCCAGGTCGGCAGTCTCACCAGTCTTGTTGTCCTCCTCCAGGAAGTCTGAGCAGGAGGTTGCGCCGAAGCCAATGGCTGTGGCAGCAAATAACATGCTTAATATCTTTTTCATATCGATATTCATTATAAGATTAGAAAGTTACGTTAAGACCTACTACAGCCTGCTTCATCAGCGGGAAGTTTACAGCACCGCCACGCTCAGGGTCGTAGTTGTCGAAGTGACTGAAGGTGAAGTAGTTCTTCAGAGAACAGTAGATACGTGCATTACTGATGAATGCCTTCTTCACGATATTCTTCGGCAGATTGTAGCTCAGGGTGATGTCCTTGATCTTGAAGTAGTCGCCCTTCTGAATCTGGATGGCGCTCTTGTAGAAGGTTGGTGTAGCACCTGCGCATCCAGGAGAAGGTATGTCGGCACCCTGATTGTCGGGAGTCCAATAGCTCAGGTCGCCCCAGTTTGCGTTGTCGTAGAGGTAGAGACCGTAGCCGCTGTAGCTCAGGTAGCCACCCAGACGGGCCATGGTCTGAATGCTCAGTGAGAAATCCTTATAGGTAAGGGTGGTTCCCAGACCGAGAATAGCCTTCGGTGAGCGGTTGTAGACAATCTTGTCGGCGTCGTCGATCTTGTTGTCGCCGTTGGTGTCGACAACCTTCGGTGTACCGGGATCGCCGTAGTCAGCCTGTGGCTTCTCGAAACCGGGGTGAGCAGCCAGATACTGGTCGAACTCGCCGATACCCCAGCAGCCGTCCATGTCGTATGCATAGTATGCTGATACAGGTTCGCCAACCTTCAGGATGTTGATACCATCGACAAACTGCTCGATACCGTCGGCCAGTTCCTTTACCTCGTCCTTGGCAAATGTTGCTGATGCTGTCAGGTCCCAGGTGAAGTCCTTGGTCTTAACGGGTACGGCACCTAGAGAAATCTCGATACCGCTGCCCTTGGTCTTACCGACGTTAGAGATGGTGCTGGTGAATACCGATGAGGGAGGTGCGGTCTTGTAGTACAGCAGGTCGTAGGTATTGCTGTTGTAGTAGTCGATGCTACCATAAACGCGACCGTTCAGGATGGCGAAGTCGAGACCGAAGTCCAGAGCGGCGGTCTTTTCCCATGTCAGATCGGGGTTAGCCATGGTCATGGGTGCCTTGTCGGTAGAGTTGGGAACGATAGAAGAGATGGTTGCCAGTGTCTGATAGGCCGAGATGGCGGAGTTACCAGAGAGACCCCATGATACGCGGAACTTCAGGTTGTCGAGCCAAGACTTGGTGCCTGCCATGAAGCTCTCCTCTGAGAGGCGCCAGCCGGCAGATACAGAGGGGAAGTAACCCCATTTGTGACCCTCGGCGAGTACTGAGCTACCATCGGCACGTACTGATGCCTGCAGCAGGTACTTACCGTCGAACGAGTAGTTCACACGTCCGAAGAATGACAGCATAGAGCTCTTTACGTAGCTGGTAGAAACAGTAGGAGTGCCAATTTTGCTCACATCGTAGAAAGCACTCTTCTTATAGCTCTCAGAACCAGCGTCACCGCTGATGCTGCTGGTCTCCGAAACATACTGCGACATCTCATGACCGAGCAGAACGGTGAAGTCGTGCTTGCCAATCTCCTTGTTGTAGTTGGCGGTGTTCTGCCATACATATTTCGTTCCGGTGCTGCGGTCATTGCTGATATAGGTCGTTGTAGGGCTCTGATAACGAACCTGGCTGTGATAGTCCTGATACTGACCGTCGCGAGAGGTGCTGCGGTCGGCGGTGAACTGCGACTTCAGCGTCATGCCCTTGATGGGGTTCAGCTGCAGATAAGCGCTGCCGAAGAAGCGGCTGCTCTCGATGTTACGCTGGTAGGCGCCATCGTCGTTGAGCAGCGGCGAACAGTGGGCGGCATACCAGGGGTTAGGTGTCGCGTTGATGCTGCCGTCGTTGAGGTAGGCGTGGGTGATGGTGGTCATCTTCTGTGCCTGGTTGAATACGCCGCCGGCCATCTTGTCGTTGCTCTTGTAAGCATAAGAGAGGCTGGCACCTACCTTTACGATCTTATTTATCTGGTGGTCGATGTTCACACGACCTGTGTAGCGGTTGTACTCATCGCCCTTCAGCAGACCTTTGTCGTCCATGGCAGCCAGAGAGATGTTGAAGTTCGTCTTCTCGTTACCACCCTGAACCGATACCTCGTAGTTCTGCGAAACACTGCTGTCGAGCACCATGTCGAGCCAGTCGGTATAGCTCTTGTTGTTGTAGATGTCAAGTGTCGGTGTACCGTCTTCGAGGTTGAAGGTCAGCACGTCGGCAGCAGTAGCCGAGTTGGTGAAGTTCCAGCCGTTAGCTGCAGCATCCTCGTAGTTCTTTTTGTCGATGAGACGCTGCACCTCCTTGTCGCCATACATGGGCTTCACGATACCGGTAGCACTGTTGAACGACAGATAGCCGTTAAAGCTGACCTTGGTGCGGCCAGCAGAACCGCGCTTGGTGGTAATCAGGATAACACCGTTGGCACCCTTGGTACCGTAGATAGCGGTAGAGGCGGCATCCTTCAGGATGTCCATCGACTCGATGTCGCTGGCGGGGATGTCAAGAGTAGAGCCGTACTCCACACCGTCGACGATAACCAATGGCCCGTTACCTGCCAGCAGTGAACGGTTACCACGGAGCGTCATGCTCACGCCTTCACCGGCCTGACCGCCGTTACTCTGCTGAAGGTCTACGCCAGGAACCTTAGCTTGCATGGCAGCCAGGGCATTGGCACCGGCAACCTTAGCCAGGTCTTCGGTCTTCACACTTGAAACCGAACCCGTCAGGTCCTTCTTCTTCATCGTACCGTAACCCACAACCACGATCTCATCGAGGGCTGCAGCGTCTTCCTGCATGGTTACATTGATACTGCTCTTACCAGCCACGTCGATCTTCTGATCCTTGTAACCGATGTAAGAGATCTTCAGGACACTCTTCTCAGGAACGTCCTTGATAGTGAAGTTACCGTCGAAGTCGGTCACTGCGCCGATGGTAGTGCCGTCTACGAGAATACTTACACCAATCATGGGCTCACCTGTAGCATCCTTCACTGTACCCGTGACTGACTTCTGAGCGTAAGCTACGAAGCAGAACACAGACAAAAGCAAAGCCATAGAGGCTCTTTTGATTTGATGATTCATACACGTTAGTTTTAGTTATAGATAAATAAATTATTAAAAGAGATATTTTAAGTTTATAATTCTAGATTTCATATATTGGCTACAAAGTTACGGATTATTATATGAAATAATACTAAAACATATCGATTTTCTCCTGCAAACGTTTACGTTAGATATCTGTTTACTGCATTCTCTGCAATCCCTCCCAGCGGACGTTCCAGGTGCCGTCGTGGGGGAAGCCCGGGTTGAGGGGCTCGGTGCAGCCGTCCCAACCGACACACATCATGGCGATGGCGGTGAGCAGGCCACCATTGCCTGGGAGATAGATGCGCAGGCGATCTGGGGTCTGGAAATTATGGCCATTGGGTAGATAGGTGTTTTTCTGACTGTCGATGAGCAGGGCCTTGAGGGCTGTCTCTGGATCACCAAGTCGGGCGGCAGTCATGGCTATCATACCGTAGTCCCATCCCCATGTGGTCTGCCAGTTCCAGTTCTGCATCACCCGGTTGAGTGTCTGCTTCATTCGCTCTTTATCATATAATAAGGTATAAGGGGTGTTCTCGCTGGGCAGCATACCGCAGGCACCCAGAACGGCAGGGTGGTCGTTGCGACATTTGTCGGCGAAGGTCTGTACGGGTTTGCCTGTGGCGTCGAAGGGATCGAAGGCTTCTGAGATAATGGTGCCGCCAAGGGGTGTTCCGGCAGTATAGATGCCGCCAGCTTCGGGGAGGGGCGAGAGCTTGTTGATGATATCATCCCAAAGTGCGATGCGCTGCTTACCCTGGCGTTCACGCCATTGTTGTGCTACTGCCAGACCATACTGCCAGTAGGCGAGTTCGAAGGGCTGGTTATAGGCAATGTCTTTGGTGATGGATTCCTGCATGGCAGTGGCTCCCCTGAGCTGATAGCGCCCGGTCTTTTTATCGAAGGTCACGAAATCGGCCATAAACTCGGCAGTGGCTTCTACCTGTTCGCCGTAGGTCTTCAGGGTCTCTGCCGATGGCCTGGCCCGGTACATCTCTTCGGCCAGATAGATGTAATGGGGTTGCTGCCAGATGAGAAACGAGCCTGTGTTTGACGGGGCCTCACCGGCCCATGGGTCGGTCATCTTCATCCAACGCACGCCTTTGAACCCCTGACGCTCAGCAATCTGGCGTGCGACAGGGTATGCGGTATCGTTATACCATCTCAGAATATGCGCAACGGTTTCAGGACGGTTCCATAAGGCAAAGTCTGTCACGTGCCACCAGGTCATCTCCAGATGGGGGCGTCCGAACCATGAGTTATACGTCAGTCCGGTCTCCTGTGGCGGCATGTTGTTGGCGCAGTTGATCTGGGTGAGGTATTGTGAGAGAACCACCCTTCGCTCCAATTCCTTGGCCTGCGGGGCTGTGCATTGGGAGAAGTCAACGATGGCACCTGCCTTCCACCAGTGGTTCCAATGGCGCAGGGTGGCCTTGTGATATTGATCGTACTCATAGGCAATGGCCTTTGCAGGAGCCTCGTTCAGATACTCTGCGGCAAAAGTCAGAACGTCGTCGGTTGTCGTCAGCTCAAACACATGATTGTCGCAGACTTGCAGCGTTGCGTGACCTTCCCACAGAAGACGTACGTAATAGACGGTCTTGTCGAGCGTCCGCCTGATGAGAGCAGAGTGGTTGTCCTGACTGATGACGACCGACTGGTGCTTTTCTGGTTTCGTCCAGTCGTTGGCGTCGTCGGCATGTTTTCCTGTCGGATAGGAGAAACGCAGTGTGACGGTTGCCCGCTGGTCTCTCAGCAGGTTACTCTTGATCCTGGCATAGAGGGCGTCTTTGTCTGGGTGAACGCCCGTGCTTACCTCCACCTGTTCGCCATCGGCTCTGAAGGTCGATTCTATTTCCCCGTCCCATAGTTTCTGTTCCTGACGGATAGCCTTGAGCGATGCCAGGGACAGCGGTTGTCCCTGCTTGTCTTTGAGGCTGAGGCCAATCGTACCAAGGTTCAGGCGGTGGGGATTGATACGGAAATATTCCGTAGCCTCCTTGTGGCGCCCGTCTTCATCCTTCTTGTATTCCACGGCGTAGACTTCCTGATGGCCGTGTCCGAAGTCGAAGGCTTTCTCACTCTCCTGTGGTGTCAGTCCCTTGGTGTTCTCAAACTCATGCCATCCCCAGTCCGACATCGTGTTCAGGGGCACACCTGTCTCATACTCAAAAGGGTAGCTCTGCAGACCTGTCACGTCGACCGTTGCGGCAAAGTGGCCGTTGCCCACTGAGAGAGACGACAGCCTGTCAGCCTCGGTGATGACGGGGTTATTACGATTAACAACAGCGTGACGGTCTATGGAGGCCGTCACGTTGTTTACATTATATCCTAACTTCTCTATCTCAAGTGATGCCCAGATAAACGGACCTACGCCCTTGGCATCGTTGTCGCGTACAGGTTCGCTGATATAGTACTCAAACGAGCCGTCGCGCCGTTTGTTCTCTTTGACGTTGGGAGCCGCCTTCAGCACTTTTGCACTGACACCGGGTCCCAGGCCTGCCACCTCGCAGCATTTTGTCAGGGAAATGGTCTTGTCGGCATTCACACGAATGAAGTTCTTGATAATACCCTGATAGGCTTTGATGCCTGCATCGCGGTACTTGGTTCCGAGATAGCCTTTGTTGTAGGCTTTCAACAGCACATAGGCAAACATGGAGGAACAGGTGGCTTCGAGATAGTTGCCCTCGCGTCCGGGTTCATCCATCACCTGATACCAGACGCCGCTGTCCTTATCCTGCCACTTGATGATGGCGTCAAGGTCCTTTTGTAGCAGGTCGATGACCTCAGCACGACGCGCGTAGCTCTCGGGAAGGGCATCAAGCAGTTCGATGAGTGCCATCGAGAACCAACCCTGCGCTCTTCCCCAGCAGTGCTGGGTCTGTCCGGTCGCCTTGTCAGCCCAGAACATCTCCTTGGTCTCATCCCAGGCATGACGGTTCAATCCTGTCTTTGGATCGTAAGTGCGCTGATAGGTCACGGTAATCTGATCGACGGCGTCGTCATAGATTCTCTTGGCGTCCTTGGCTTTCAGCAGGTCGCGTGCTGTCATGGTATAGAAGGGCAGACCCATGAAGATGCCGTCAAGCCATACCTGATAGCTGTAGATGGCTTTGTGCCAGAATACCTTGTCCTGAATGGTGCGGGGCTGGTTCCTGAGTTGCTTCATCAGGGTCTGTATGGCCAGCAGGTTCTTCTTCTCCGGATAGAGCTGATACATGCGAGCCACAAAGTGACCGGTACGAATCTGATCGAGGTTATAGTCCTCAATCTTGTAAGTACGGATGTCGCCTCGGGCATTGATCATGGTGTCGGTATATTCCTGACAGTACTTGCGGATGTCCTCACCACCGTATCTCAGGTAGGTGTCGAGCATCGATTCCAGTTCGATACCCATCACATAGCTCCATCGGGGCTTTTTGGCAAAGTCGAGGAGGTAGGACTTCGGTGTTCTTTTCATCTCAGAATAGGTGAGCCACTCGGAGTAATGCTCGTAAGGGGCTTTGAGCAAAGCCAGACTGCCATTGATGAAAAGGTTGTCGAAGTTGATGTTACGCGTCTTGCCGCTCATGAGGTTTCCGTCTTTCACACCGTTGAAATGACAGTCCTTGACGTTGATGTCATAGACGTAGGTGTCTTCTTCGAGTCCGATAATCTGTACACCGTACTGTGACTTCTCGCTGGTGACATTCTCCATATAGACATTACGCACGGTAGGGTAGTTACCACGGCAGCAGATCTCGTTGTGCTCATAGTCGAGGTTGATCTTCAGCACACTCTCTTTGCAGACACCCACCTTGATGTTCTTCATGTTGATGTTCTCGATGATACCGCCGCGGCAGCTGTTGGTTTTGATGCGCAGCACACGCTCCAGCTCTGGAGAGTCCATCACACAGTCGTGGGCATAGACATTCTGACAACCGCCAGAGATCTCAGAACCGACAACGACACCGCCATGTCCGTTTCTCATCTCACAGTTGCGGATGATGATATTCTTCGAGGGCATGTTACGCTCTCGGCCGTCGCGGTTGCGCCCGCTCTTGATGGCAATACAGTCGTCGCCGGTATTAAAGAAGCAGTCTTCTATCAGTACGCGGTCACAGCACTCCGGGTCGCAACCGTCGCCATTAGGACCATCGTTGATCATCTTTACACGTCGTACGGTGATGTCGGTAGAGTGGAGGGGGTGAATCACCCAGAAAGGAGAGCGTAGCAGGGTGATATCCTCCAGCAGGATGCCTTCACACTTATTGAAGCTCACCAGCTGTGGGCGCAGTCCGTCTTTCGCACCGAACACACGTTCTGGTGAACGCTCGCCTTTCTCATTATACATGGGGATACCGTCCTCACCGTTCTTCAGCAGACGGGCACGTGAGCCACCGCGCTGACTGATCATGCCCTCTTTCCATCCGAAGCGCGGACTGCCGTTCCAGGGCCACCAGGTGTCGTTGCTGCCGCCACCATCGATGATGCCCTTACCGGTGATGGCAATATCCTTGGCTTTAAAGGCATATACGCATGGGGAGAGGTTAAAGCACTCCAGCCCTTCCCATGATGTCTCAACGATCGGGTATAACTCGGGTTGGAAAACAAACTCAAGTACGGCTCCCTCCTGCACTTCCAGGTTTACACCGTCCTTCAGTGTGATAGCTCCGGTCAGAAACTTATGCCCGGCAGGTACAACGACCTTACCGCCGCCTTTCCTTGAACAGAGGTCGATGGCTTTCTGGATGGCTTTCTGGTTCTGTGCGGCGGCATTCGTATCCTTTGCCCCGTACTTCGTAATCAGATACGTCTTGTTTGCGAACTGCGGTACACGGATGCTTTGCTCTATCTGTTTGTATTCTGCGTTGTTCCAGCCTTGAGCCGACAGGGCCATGGGGAACAGCAGACAAAGTGCCAGTAATTGAAAATACTTCTTCATACAGTACATTATTTATTTCTAGTAGTTTGCTGTGCAAAGATACGAATAAAGTGTGAGACCATGAACTAAAAAAGGGGAAAAATAACGTAAACGTTATCGTTCCCCTCTTGTGTTATTGCAGTTTTGCTATAAACTGACTCAGGGCAGCTCCCGGGTCAGGTTGCGTCATGAAGTGTTCTCCCATCAGGAAGCCTCTGAAACCGAGTCCTCTTAGCATCTTCACGGTCTCTGGGTTCGACAGGCCGCTCTCGCTCACCTTGACGATGTTGTCGGGCAGAAGCCCTGCCAGGCGGATGGAGTTGTTGACATCGGTCACGAAGGTACCGAGGTTGCGGTTGTTGATGCCACACATGTCGGGCTCTAGTGCCGCATATTCGGTCTCTGCCTCCGTATGCATCTCCAATAGCACCTCCAGACCCAGTCCGTGAGCCTTTGCTATCAGTTGTCTGCATTCGTCTTTCGACAGACAGGCAGCAATCAGAAGAACCGTGTTGGCCTGATACAGTCTGGCCTGATACAGCTGGTATTCGTCGATGATGAAGTTCTTATACAGTATGGGCAGCTTGATGTCTGCCATACGGGCGTCTGTCAGATCCTGATGACTTCCACCGAAGTATTTGGTGTCGGTCAGCACGCTCATCGCCGTGGCACCGTTTTCCTCATAGCTCTTACCAATCACCTTGATCGATGCCTCTTTGCTGAACCATCCTTTCGACGGTGACTTGCGCTTGAACTCGGCTATGATGCCGGAACCAGAGCTCCTTAGGTTGGCTGACATGGATATTGAGAGACCGCCTCTGATGTTGTTCACTCTCTCTTCCAACAGAGCAAAAGGAAGCTCTTGCTTGAATACCTCTACCTCTTTTCTTTTGTTTGCAACGATTTCTTCTAAGATATCTGCCATATTGGTCTATGTTGATGATTATTTCTTGCTATACCAGTCTTTCAGCACAAAGAAGGCTTTCTTCTTCTCGCCATTATCGCTGAAGAGGCCTTTCCTGTTGTAGAAGTCCTGAATGCCTGTGAGCACGCGACGTGGTGAGCGGAAGTCCTTCAGGATCCATGGGGTGGTACCTGCCAGACCATCGATCTTGTCGAGCATAGCCGTGTTCTCCTGATACAGATTCTCCTGGAATTCCTCAGTCCATCGCTGGTTCTTCTCGCCATGCAGACCGTATCTGGCGCCTCCTCCAAACTCACTGATAATGACAGGCTTCTCGTATGGAATCTCCCATGTCATCTTCGGTGCGTCGTTCACATCGCGATACCAGCCGATATACTGGTTGAAGCTGACCACATCAACATATTCGTGCATGTTGTCCTGCAACTTGTTGTGATAGTTCGATGCCGAGATCACCTCCATAGCCATGGAGATCAGACGGCTGTCGTCCAAAGCTCTGGCACGTTTGGCCAGCTTGCTGAGGAAAGCGTCGCGTGCTTCAGAGTGCGGGGTCTCATTGGCCACGCTCCAGATGATGACGTTAGCACGGTTCTGGTCGCGAAGTATCATATTGGTCAGCTGGCGCTCTGCATTGGCATAGGTGTCGGGGTTTGTCCAGGCAATCGTCCAGTAGCATGGAATCTCCGACCATACGAGCATACCCATGCGCTCTGCTTCACGAACAGCATACTCATTATGGGGATAGTGAGCCAGACGTACGAAGTTACAGCCCAGTTCCTTGGCCCATGACAGGAGCGTATGCGCATCTTCCGTAGAGTTGGCGCGTCCACCGCCGTTGGGCTTTTCCTCATGAATGCTGATCCCCTTCAGGAAGATGGGCTGACCGTTCAGCAGAATCTGCTTGCCTTTTGTCTCAATGGTGCGGAAACCTATCTCGTCGCAGATGGTTTCTTCGCCCAGCTTGATTTCCACCTTATATAATTTAGGGTTCTCGGGCGACCATAGCTGAGGCTTGGCTTTCATGCTGATGCTGGCTGTGCCGTCGGCAGCCGTGGTGAGTGTCTTCTTGATCTTCAGCTCAGGAATGCTTAGCGTCACAAGTATCCCTGCCTCTTCACGATTCAGCTTCACGCTGAAGTTCACTAATCTGCCTTCTAAGCTTTTCAACTGCAGTTTGTAGTTCTCAACGTAGGTCGGTTCAACGGTGACGAGACAGACGTCGCGCGTGATGCCGCCATAGTTCCACCAGTCGAATATCTGTGTGGGTACATCCTCGGCATGGCGCTTGTTGTCAACCTTCACGATGACCACGTTCTCTCCGTCTTTCATGAAGTCGGTCACATCGTAGTTGAACGGTGTGAAGCCGCCCTGATGGTGACCGGCCTTCTGACCGTTCACGTAGACGTGCGCATCATAGTTCACCGCTCCAAAGTAGAGCAGTGTGCGCTTGCCCGCCTGCGGGTGGTATTCAAAACTCTTCTTGTACCAAACCGTTCCCTCATAGAAGAACAGTCTGTCGTCTTGTGTGTTCCAGTCGCCAGGGACCTTCAGGGTGGGGTTCTTGTCGAAGTCATACTCAATCAGATCCTCAGGGCGCTGTGGCTTTGCGTTGACGAAGAATCCCGAGCGCATCGGGTTCATGCGGTAGTCGTAATAGCCTTCTTCCTGAACATCCACGATGTAGTTCCATTCACCATTCAGCGACGTAGTCTGTCTGGCCATGACATTGGCAATCTGTGGCACCTCTTGGGCTGCTGCCCATAGTCCTGAGACCATGAGCAGCAGAGTAGTAGATAGTAGTTTTTTCATTGTTTAGTCTTTCCTTGTTTCTTCTTGTTAAACCTCCCAGCCGATAGCTGAAGCACCGAGTACAGCTGCAGAAGCGCCGTCAAGTCCGCTAACCAGGAACTGTGCCTTGTTCTTGAATATCTTCAGCACGTGCTCGTTGTAGGCTTCGCGTATGGGCTTCATAATCAGTTCGCCGGCCTTAACCATACCGCCGAAGAAGATGAATGCCTCAGGCGATGAGAAGGCTGCGAAGTCGGCGCAGGCCTCACCCAGCATCTTACCTGTGAACTCATAAATCTCCTTGGCCAGTTCGTCACCCTTGCCTGCAGCGATGGATACGTCGAGTGAGGTGATATCATCGGGATTCATCTCGCGAAGCAGACTCGGACGGGTGGTCTTTGCCAGCATCTCACGGGCAGTGCGTGCTACACCTGTTGCTGAGCAATAGCACTCCAGGCAACCAGTACGACCGCAACCGCAGAGACGGCCTTCTTCACCGCGAACCATTGTCACGTGTCCCAACTCACCGGCAAAACCGTCGTGTCCGTAGAGCAGCTGGCCGTTTACCACGATACCAGAGCCTACACCCGTTCCAAGGGTGATGACGATGAAGTTCTTCATACCGCGGGCCACACCATAGACCATCTCACCGATAGCAGCGGCATTGGCATCGTTGGTAAGGGCAACGGGAATGCCATTCAGCTTGTCGCTGAACATCTTGGCGAGGGGCACTACGCCATCGTGAGCCCATGGCAGGTTCGGAGCGAACTCAATGGTTCCGTTATAGAAGTTTCCGTTAGGAGCACCGATACCCATGGCTTTGATCTTCTCAATGCCGCCAACCTGGTCGATAATGACCTGCAGGGCATCTACACAAGCATCAACATAGTCCTCAACCTTCTCATAACCACCGGTTTTGATGGCTGTGGTGGCCTTGATGTCGCCTCGGGAATCTACGATGCCGAATACAGAGTTTGTTCCTCCTAAGTCTAAGCCGATAACATACGGCTTTAGCAATGCATTTTGTTCATTCATGATTGTTATAGTTTTATTTTTATTTTGATTTTTCGCTTACAAGCCACAAAGGTAAAGAAAAACTTGCGGATATCTCTCATTTTTACGGAAATTAACGATTCCCTTTTGTGAAAAACCTTTGTTTTCTTTCCCGTTTCAGCCTTTTTTTGTACCTTTGCACCCGTTATGCCGTTTCATGTACCAATAAATATATTAGATTTCATCTTCAAGGGGATGATGATCGGGGTAATTGCCAGTGCCCCAATGGGGCCGGTAGGTATCCTGTGTGTTCAGCGCACGCTGAACAAAGGCCGGTGGTTTGGTCTTGCCACAGGGTTTGGCGCAGCCTTTAGCGATATTATATATGCAGCATTCGCAGGTTTCGGTATGTCGTTCGTGATGGACTTCATTACCAATGACCAGAATCGCTTCTATCTTCAGATCGCAGGTAGTATCATGCTGCTCTGTTTCGGTCTTTACACTTACCGTTCCGACCCGACGAGAAAGATGCACCAGTCAGGCCTGCAGAAGGGTTCGCTTTGGTATAACGCGTGGACGGCCTTTCTCGTAACCTTCTCTAATCCGCTTATCGTATTCCTGTTTCTGGCCATGTATGCCCAGTTCGCGTTTGTGCTGCCCAACCATCCTTTCGAGATGCTGGTGGGCTTTGCGAGCATTGTGGGCGGTGCGCTGCTCTGGTGGTGGGGCCTCACATGGCTGGTCGATAAGATTCGTACGAAGTTCGATAACAACGGCATCAAGATTATCAATCAGGCTATCGGCGTTGCCGTGATTATCGGTTCGGTGATTATGCTCTTGGGAACAACCACCAATCTGGTGCGTTTCTTCTAAGTGATGCTTTTTTATGTATAGATTTTTTTAGGATATATGTTTATTGCACAGGATTTAAGAAAAAAGAATATTGCCGAATATCTGCTGTATATGTGGCAGGTCGAGGATACTATCAGGGCTTTCGACTGCTCGCTGACGCGTATCAAGCGCGAGTGGATAGAACGCTTCGACTATAGCGACGAACAGAAAGAAGAGGCAATCGACTGGTATGGCAACCTGATTCGGATGATGAACCAGGAAGGTTGCCGTGAGAAGGGTCATCTGCAGATTAATCGGGTGACGATGCAGATGCTCATCGAGCTTCACAGTCAGTTGCTTCAGTCTACCAAGTTCCCTTTCTACAACACAGAGTACTACAAGGTGCTCCCGTTTATCGTGGAGCTGCGCAACCGTGGCGCTAATAAGGAAGAGAATGAGATAGAGACCTGTTTCAATTCCCTCTATGGCGTGATGCTGTTGCGCTTGCAGCATAAGGACATCTCGCCCGACACGCAACATGCCGTCAAGGAAATCACCACCTTCATCGGCATGCTCTCTGATTATTACAAAAAAGATAAAGAAGAAGGTCTGAAATTCGAGTAGTGTTTTTAAGGCACGGATTACACGGATTAACACGGATTAATATTATAAGGCTGAATAAAAGAGAATAAAGAAGTGGCACAGGAAAAGACGGATACGGAAAAATCTGTGTAAATCCGTGTAATCCGTGCCTAAAGAAGAAAGAAGCATATGAGGATATTAATAACAGGATGTAACGGACAGCTTGGAAACGAGATACAGCTGCTGGAGAAGAATAATCCCCAGCACGTGTATTTTAATACCGATGTGGCAGCGCTCGACCTTCAAGGTCGCTTGCCTCAGCAAGAACTGGATATTACCGATGAGGCAGCCATCAACCGCTTTGTCACCGACAACCAGATCGACGGCATTGTGAACTGCGCTGCCTACACAGCCGTGGATAAGGCAGAGGAGAACCAGGAACTGTGCCATAAGCTGAACGCCACCGCTCCGGGATTGCTGGCCAAGGCCATCGAGAAGCGTGGGGGATGGATGATTCAGATCTCAACCGATTACGTGTTCGACGGCACCAATCATATCCCATATACCGAGGATGAGCCCACCTGTCCGAACAGTGTCTATGGCGCTACGAAACTCGATGGTGAGAAGGCAGCTCTGCAGGCATGCTCCAAGACCATGATTGTTCGTACGGCATGGCTCTATTCTACCTTTGGCAACAACTTCGTGAAGACGATGATCCGCTTAGGTAACGAGAAACGTGAGTTGGGCGTTATCTTCGATCAGGTCGGTTCACCCACCTATGCGCGCGACCTGGCCGTGGCCATCTTCGCCGCCATCAATCAGGGGGTGGTGCCGGGTATCTATCATTTCTCAAACGAGGGTGTCATCTCGTGGTACGACTTTGCGAAGGCCATCCACCGTATTGCAGGCATTAAGGACTGCAAGGTGCGCCCCCTGCACACCGCAGAGTATCCTACGCCCGCCGCCCGTCCGCACTACTCCGTGCTCGACAAGACGAAAATCAAATCCACCTACGCCCTCGAAATCCCCTACTGGGAAGAGAGCCTCAAGCAGTGCATCGAGAAGCTAGATTTTTAGGCTGGCATTTTTAGGCACGAAATCTTTAGGCACGGATTCTTGGACGAGCCAAGCGGCAAAGCCGAGCGACACGGATTAACACGGATTTATTTTTATGTTATATAACGAAGAAATAACGAGAAAGATTATTGGAGCTGCACAGGAAGTACACAGGGAACTGGGATTCGGATTTCTTGAATCTGTTTACGGAAATGCTCTCTACAAAGAATTAACTGGTCGTGGAATGAAGTGTGAGTGTCAGAAACAGATAGATGTATTTTATAAAGGTGAAGTCGTGGGACATTATATCCCCGATATGCTAGTAGAAGATGAAGTTATAGTAGAATTAAAAGCAGTTGTAGATTTAAGACCTGAGCACGAATGGCAGTTGGTAAACTATCTTACGGCATGCAATAAGAAAGTAGGCTTACTGATAAACTTTGGTCATTCAGTACAGGTAAAGAGAAAGATATTCACGGAGAACAAGCGATACAACGGAACAGAAAAAACAAAAAATCCGTGTTAATCCGTGTAATCCGTGCCTAAAAGTAAAAAGGAAGTAACGAAAGAATGGCCACCGGACGAAAAAAAAAGCCGCGTCTTTTATAAAAAGCCGTGTAATCCGTGCCTAAAAGTAAAAGAAGTATGAATCAGGAAATAGAACGTAGAAGAACATTTGCGATTATATCGCACCCGGATGCGGGTAAGACTACACTGACGGAGAAGTTCCTTCTCTTCGGTGGACAGATACAAGTGGCGGGCGCCGTAAAGAACAATAAGATCAAGAAGACCGCCACCAGCGACTGGATGGATATAGAGAAACAGCGTGGTATCTCTGTATCTACCTCTGTGATGGAATTCGACTATACGCCGGAAGGCTCAGATATAGAATATAAGGTGAACATCCTCGACACCCCGGGTCACCAGGACTTCGCCGAGGACACCTTCCGTACACTGACGGCTGTCGACTCAGCCATCATCGTGGTCGACGGTGCCAAGGGTGTGGAGACCCAGACCCGTAAGCTGATGACCGTCTGTCGTATGCGTAAGACACCCGTGATCATCTTTATCAATAAGATGGACCGTGAGGGTCGCGACCCCTTCGACCTCCTCGACGAACTGGAACAGGAACTCGAAATCAAGGTCCGTCCACTGTCTTGGCCCATCAACCAGGGCGCTAAGTTCAAGGGTGTATATAACATCTACGAACAGAAGCTCGACCTCTTTACACCCGACAAGCAGCGTGTAACCGATAAGGTGGAGGTTGATATCGACAGCGAGGAACTCGACCGTCGTGTAGGCGAGGAGAATGCCGCTAAGCTGCGCGAGGACCTGGAGCTGGTCGACGGTGTGTACCCCGAGTTCGACGTGGAGACCTATCGTGAGGCAGAGGTGGCACCCGTGTTCTTCGGTTCAGCCCTTAACAACTTCGGTGTACAGGAACTGCTCAACTGCTTTGTTGAGATTGCCCCGTCGCCACGCCCAACAAAGGCCGAGGAGCGCGACGTGAACCCCGAAGAGAAGAAGTTCACTGGCTTCATCTTCAAGATTACCGCCAATATCGACCCCAACCACCGTTCTTGTATTGCCTTCTGTAAGGTGTGCAGCGGAAAGTTCCAGCGCAACCAGCCCTATCTGCATGTGCGTCAGGGTAAGACGCTGCGTTTCTCGTCGCCCACACAGTTCATGGCGCAGCGCAAGAGCACCATCGACGAGGCATGGCCAGGCGACATCGTCGGTCTGCCCGACAATGGTATCTTTAAGATTGGCGACACGCTCACCGAGGGCGAGCAGCTCCATTTCCGCGGACTGCCCTCGTTCTCGCCAGAGCTCTTTAAGTATATCGAGAACGACGACCCCATGAAGGCCAAGCAGCTCCAAAAGGGTATCGACCAGCTCATGGACGAGGGTGTGGCCCAGTTGTTCGTCAACCAGTTTAACAACCGCAAGATTATCGGCACCGTCGGTCAGCTGCAGTTCGAGGTGATCCAGTACCGTCTGGAGAACGAGTACAACGCCAAATGCCGTTGGGAGCCTGTTCATCTCTATAAGGCCTGTTGGATTGAGAGCGACGATCCTGCTGAACTCGAGAACTTCAAGAAGCGCAAGTGTCAGTATATGGCTAAGGACAAGGAGGGCCGTGATGTCTTCCTCGCCGACAGTGGCTACGTGCTGAGCATGGCGCAGGAAGACTTCAAGAACATCAAGTTCCACTTTACTAGCGAGTTTTAATATTAGGCACGGATTTCACGGATTTACACGGATTATTTGTAATTCAATAATAACGAATATAGAAGAAGGTAATGGATAGAACGGAAACAGAAAGAAATCTGTGTTAATCCGTGTAATCCGTGCCTAAAAAGAAAAAAGTATGAAGCAAGAAGACGATATAAGAAATGCTGTTGAGACGATGCGCAAGGGTGGGGTGATTCTCTATCCTACCGACACCGTGTGGGGCATCGGTTGCGATGCAACCAATGCCGAGGCAGTGAAGCGCATCTACGAGATCAAACAGCGCGACGACTCGAAAGCACTGATCTGTCTGGTCGACAGCGATGCCCGCATGCAGCGCTATTTCAGAAACGTGCCCGATGTGGCATGGCAGTTGATTGACAGTCTGAAGGGTGCCGAGGATGCCAAGCCCACGACACTCATCCTCGACGGTGCCATCAATCTGGCAGAGAACCTCATTGCCGACGATGGCAGTCTGGGTATCCGCATCACCAACGAGCCCTTCTCCAAGGAACTCTGTTTCCGTTTCCAGAAGGCTATCGTGTCGACCTCTGCCAATATCAGTGGTGAGCCTGCCGCTCAGAACTATGGTGATATCGACCCTCGTATTCTCGAGGCAGTCGACTATGTATGCTGGTCTCGTCGTCAGGAGCACAAGCCCCACACGCCCTCCAGCATCATCAAACTGAAAGAAAACGGCGAAGTTACCGTGATTCGTAAATAAAAAGGCACGGATTTCACGGATTTACACGGATTATTTGTAATTCATTAATAACGAATATAGAAGAAGGTAATGGATAGAACGGAAACAGATAAAAATCTGTGTTAATCCGTGTAATCCGTGCCAAAAGGAAAAGAAGATAAAGAATGGCACAGGAAAAGACGGAAACAGAAAGAAATCTGTGTTAATCCGTGTAATCCGTGCCAAGAAAGAAAAAATGGAGACGACAGTTGTAGATAGAAGACCGGAGTGGCTGAGGCGGCTGCATGAGTGGCGCGTGGAGCATGTCAGCGAGAGGGCGTTTATGATCATCCTCGCACTGCTTGTGGGCTTTTTCTCAGCCGTGGCTGCCTTTGTGCTTCACTGGATCATCAACCAGATTGTCACAGTGCTTACCAGTTCTTTCGAACAGTCGCATGCCAACTGGCTCTATCTGGTCTATCCTGTCGTGGGCATCTATCTCACGTCGCTCTTTGTGCGCTATGTCGTCAAGGACAACATCTCCCACGGTATCACCCGTATCCTTTACGCCATCTCCAGCAACAAGTCGCGTCTTAAGTCACATAACTGCTGGTCGAGTGTCATCGCCTCTGCCATCACCATCGGCTTCGGCGGATCAGTGGGAGCCGAGGCGCCGATTGTACTCACCGGCTCTGCCATCGGTTCGAACCTCGGTCAGATATTCCACCTCGACCGTAAGATGCTCATGACGCTGGTCGGCTGTGGTGCTGCCGGTGCCATTGCCGGCATCTTCAAGGCGCCGATAGCAGGACTGGTGTTCACCCTTGAGGTGCTGATGATCGATATGACCATGTCGGCGTTGTTGCCTATCCTAGTGTCGTGTGTCACGGCCACCGTCTTCACCTATATCTTCAGTGGCGACGCCGCCCTGTTCACCTTCCATCTCGACAGCGAGTGGTCTGTGCAGCGTATCCCCGCCTGCGTACTGCTGGGCATCTTCTGTGGCTTGGTATCCCTCTATTTCATCCGTATGATGGGTGCCTGCGAGGATGTGTTTGCCAAGTTCAAGGAGCATCCTCATATCAAACTGGCCATCGGTGGCACGGCGCTCAGTCTGCTTATCTTCCTGTTCCCCGCTCTCTATGGTGAGGGCTATAGCAGCATCAACCTGTTGCTGAACGGTCAGACCGAAGCCGACTGGAACCGCATCCTCAACAACTCACTGTTCTCGGGTCAGGGTGCCATGCTGCTGCCTTATATCGCCCTGGTATTGTTTACGAAGGTCGTGGCCACCTCTGCCACCAATGGCGGCGGCGGTTGTGGTGGTACGTTTGCTCCCTCGTTGTTCATAGGCTGCTTTACGGGTTTCCTGTTCTCTCGCCTGTGGAACATCAACGGTCTGGGCGTCTATGTACCCGAGAAGAACTTCGCCCTGCTGGGTATGGCTGGTGTCATGTCGGGCGTCATGCATGCGCCGTTGACCGGCATCTTCCTCATTGCAGAACTGACGGGTGGCTACAGCATGTTCATGCCTCTGATGATTGTCAGCGTGTGTGCCTATCTCACCATCATCATCTTTGAGCCTCACAGCATCTATGGCTCTCGCCTGGCCAAGCAGGGCCGTCTGCTCACCCATCATACCGACCATGCCGTGCTCACCCTGATGAACCTCGACTCAGTCATCGAGAAAGACTATCTGAGTGCGCCGCCCGACATGGAACTGGGACAGATTGTCCATAAGATCAGCCGCAGCCATTCTACGGTTATCCCTGTGTTGAATGCCGGTGGCATGCTGTTGGGCGAGATCGACATCATGAAAATCCGTAATGTGGTGTTCCGCATCGAGCTCTATCACCATTTCAAAGCCTCACAGCTGATGACCGACCCGAAGGCGCTGCTGAGTGACACGATGCCCATGGCCGATGTGATGCGTGCGTTCGATCGTACGGGTGCCAACTGGCTGCCGGTGCTCGACGTAGAGTGTCGCCTCAAGGGCTACATCTCCCGCCAGCGAATATATACAATGTATAGAAAGATGGTAGCAGACATGTCGGAAGATTAATATTAGGCACGGATTTCACGGATTTACACGGATTATTTGTAATTCAATAATAACGAATATAGAAGAAGGTAATGGATAGAACGGAAACAGAAAAAAAATCTGTGTTAATCCGTGTAATCCGTGCCAAAAGGAAAAGAGTCAAAGAATGGCACAGGAAAAGACGGAAACAGAAAGAAATCTGTGTTAATCCGTGTAATCCGTGCCTATAAATAAATAGAAGATGAAAAAAGAGGATTTAAGGATTGTGTTTATGGGAACGCCGGAGTTTGCGGTGGAGACACTGAAGACTCTGGTCGAGAACGATTATAATGTGGTGGCTGTGGTGACCCAGCCTGACAAGGCCGTGGGCCGTCACCAGACCGAGCTTCAACCCTCGGAGGTGAAGAAGTATGCCTTGGAGCACAACCTGCCCGTGCTGCAACCCGTGAAGATGAAAGACCCCGAGTTTGTAGAGCAGCTGCGCTCGTATCAGGCAAACCTGCAGGTGGTCGTGGCCTTCCGCATGCTCCCCGAGGTGGTGTGGGACATGCCGCAGTACGGCACCTTTAACGTGCATGCCGCCCTGTTGCCTCAGTATCGTGGTGCAGCCCCCATCAACTGGGCAGTCATCAATGGCGAGACCCGGACAGGTGTCACCACGTTCTTCCTCGACAAGGACATCGACACTGGCCGCATCATCATGCAGAAGCCCTTCGACATCCCCGATACCGCCGATGTGGAATACGTGTACGACGGACTGATGCATCTGGGCGCCGACATCTGTCTGGAGACGCTCGACCGCATCATTGCTGCCGACGGACATCCTGAGAGCATTCCACAGGAAGACATGATTGCCGTAGGCAACGAACTGCATGCTGCACCGAAGATCTTCAAGGAGACCTGTCAGATTAACTGGGACCAGCCTGCCAAGCGGGTCTACGACTTCGTTCGGGGACTCAGTCCTTACCCTGGTGCATGGACGACCCTCGTATCGCCCGACGGCAAGGAGACCGTTCTGAAAATCTTCAAGACATCCCGCACGAGTCTCCGTCAGGGTGAGCTCCGTATGACGGCCGTGGCAGACAGGAAACCCTGCATCCGTTGCGCCGACGAGCTGCTGATGATAGAGGAGCTCCAGTTGTCAGGAAAGAAGCGCATGAGCGGGCGTGACTTCCTCAACGGTATAAAAAATTTCGAGAACTATAAAATAAAATAAGGTGTGGCTGCGTTTCTTAGGTAAGAACTCATTCTAAAAGTGATTGCCTATGAAGTATTCTACTCCAGAGAAGTTCAAGCCGAGAGCGCAGACGCTAGACATCATTCGTCAGATAGCCTACACCTATCGTACAAACATCAACCAGGCCTCGAGCCTGAACTAAGAAAAAAGTTTATGGCATTAGTATCACCTTCTTTACTCGCTGCCGACTTTCTGCATCTCGACCGCGACATCGACATGATTAATCGTAGTGAGGCCGATTGGCTTCATCTCGACGTGATGGACGGCTCGTTCGTTCCCAACATCTCGTTTGGCTTCCCTGTGCTCGAGGCTGTAGCCAAGGCCTGTAAGAAACCGCTCGACGTTCATTATATGATTGAGCGCCCTGAGCGTTATATCCAGCAGACGGCTAAGCTGGGTGCCATGATGATGAACGTGCACTATGAGGCTTGCGTACATCTGCATCGCACCATTCAGGAGATCCACAATGCAGGTATGAAGGCAGGTGTCACGCTCAACCCGTCAACACCGGTAAGCGTGCTCGAAGATATTATTGGCGATGTGGATATGGTGCTGCTGATGAGTGTCAATCCCGGTTTCGGCGGACAGAAGTTCATCGAGAACACCATCGACAAGGTGAAGCGTCTGCGCCAGCTGATTGAGACGAAGGGCTGTAAGACTCTGATTGAAGTCGACGGCGGCGTACAGGGAGAGACGGCTCCCCGTCTGGTGGCAGCAGGTGTCGACGTCCTTGTCAGCGGTTCCTATGTCTTCAGTGCTCCCGATCCCGAGCAGGTCATCCATTCCCTCCGCAGCCTGTAAACTATTCCAGGACGAGGTTGACGTTGTGCTGCTGGGTCAGCTTGCGCAGGTTAATCAGGGCGTAGCGCATGCGCCCCAGTGACGTGTTGATGCTCACGTTCGTCAGTTTGGCAATCTCCTTGAACGACAGCTCCTGGAAGTATCGCATATACACCACGTCGCGCTGCACCTCGGGCAGTGCCTCCATCAGTCGTTTCACGTCGTTCAGCACCTCCTCGTTGTTCATCTGGTTCTCGCGGTTGTCGCCCATCACCGACGCGCTGCGCAGGTTGCTCAGGTCGTTCTCCTTCGGTGCCTCCACAATCTTGCTGCTCTTCTGGGCGCGGTAGTGGTCGATAATCACGTTGTGGGCTATGCGTGTGATCCACCACACAAACTTACCCGTATCCGAATACTGGTGGTTCTGCAGTTTGGTGATGACCTTCAGGAACGTCTCCTGAAACAAGTCGTTGGCCAGGTCCTCATCCTTTACCACATACATGATATAGGTGAAGATCTTCTCCTGGTTTCTTGAAAGTAACTCGTCAAATGCACGATTATTGCCATCGATGTAAGCTAATGCCAACTGTTCGTCGGACATACTTTCTAATGTACTCATACTCCTCAAAATTTGAATGGGGTAAAGTCTGTTTCGATAGGCGATAATCTGTTTAAAGGGTTATTAATCTGGGGCAAAAGTAGCTATTTTTGTCGTAACATCCAAAAAAATCTTCAAAAATCTGCATCATCTGTGGCTTTTTTCTTACCTTTGCATCAAAAATAGCAATCTAAAACAACGAGAGAGATGAAATTATTCGTGCCAGGGCGCTTGTGCCTATTTGGAGAACATACAGACTGGGCTGGACACTATCGTACGATGAACGCCGACATCAAACCCGGCGCTGCCATCGTGACCGGAATCGAGCAGGGAATCTATGCCGAGGTCGAAAAATCAGGAAAATTTGAACTGTATAGCGACGCCGAGGAGATTAGCGACGTATGGAAGGATTTCTCGTGCCGTATGGACGAGACCGAGCTGAAGCGTATCGCCAAGTCGGGCGATTTCTTCTGCTACTGTGCCGGTGTGGCCTCCTATATGTTAGAGTGGTACAAGGTGGGTGGCGTGCGTATCCGCATCACGTCGATGACGCTCCCCATGAAGAGCGGTTTGTCGTCGTCGGCAGCCATCTGTGTGCTCGTGGCCCGTGCGTTCAACTCGCTCTATAATCTGAATCTCAACACCTTAGGCGAGATGAACATCGCCTATCTCGGCGAGCTGCGCACCAGTAGCCGTTGCGGCCGTCTCGACCAGGCCTGTGCCTTTGGTGTGAAGCCCAACCTGATGACTTTCGACGGTGATGAGATCGAGGTGCGTTCGCTGAATGTGAAAAAGCATCTGTATTGGGTCTTTGCCGACCTCTGTGCAGAGAAGAATACCATCAAGATACTCTCCGACCTGAACAAGGCCTATCCGTTCCCTACAAACGAAGCCGAGCGGCTTGAACATGAAGCGTTAGGTCAGAAAAACCTTGACATTGTCGACCGCGCCATCCGTTATATGGCAGAGGGCGATGCCGAGGCTCTCGGTAAGCTGATGACCGAGGCTGAAGCCCTTTTCGATGCTCAGGTGGCCCCCATGTCGCCCGCCTTGTATTCACCCAAGCTTCATGCTGTTCTGAACGATCCCGTCATCCAGCCCATGGTGTGGGGCGGCAAAGGTGTCGGCTCCCATGGCGACGGCTCCGTGCAGTTCCTGGCCAGGAGCGAGGAGGCTCAGCAGCAGCTGGTCGACTACCTTAACGGTCAGGGCTTGAAAGCCTATACGCTCACCCTCAAGCCCGTCCATACCGTCCGTAAGGCCATTATCCCCGTGGCAGGCTTCGGCACCCGTCTCTATCCTGCCACCCGTGCCCTCAAGAAAGACTTCTTCCCCATACCCTGTCCCGACGGTATGGTGCGCCCCGTCATCCTCATCCTGCTCGAGGAACTCATCCAGAGCGGCATCGAGGATATCTGTCTGGTGCTCGGCTCTGAAGAGGAACGCCAGCAGTATGCCGACTTCTTCGAGCGCCCTCTCTCCGAGGAACATCTGCGCAAGCTCCCTCCTGAGGCACAGGACTATGAGAACCACATCCTCGACATCGGCAAGCGCCTGCATTACGTCTATCAGCGCGAGAAGCGCGGCTTCGGCCATGCCGTCTATCAGGCGGCCCAGTTCGCCGGCAACGAGCCCGTCATGCTGCTCCTTGGCGACACCCTCTACCGCAGCGACAGCCACAAGCCCTGTGCCCTGCAGATGGTTGAGGAGTACGAGCGCCACAACTCGCTCATGGTCAGCATCCATCCCATCCCTCTGGCCGAGGTCAGCCGCTATGGCATCCTTCATGGCGTGTGGGAAGACAAGGATCACCGTGTGCTTCATGTCGACACCATCATGGAGAAACCCAAGGCCAGCTATGCCGAGGATTTCCTGGCTGTGCGCAATCAGAATGGTGAGAAAGAGTATTACAGTGTCTTTGGTCAGTACATCCTCACGCCAGAGGTGTTCTCGCAGTTGCATGAAGACATCATTCAGCGTGAGATCGACGGCGACCATGTCTCAGAGATTGAGCTTACCTCAGCCCTTGAAGCCGTCCGTCAGCGCAGCGGCATGGTCGGTGTCTGTCTCAAGGGCCGTATGTACGACATGGGCAATCCTGCCGCTCTCGTTACTGCCGTCGAGTCTTTCGGCAAATAACACCCCTTCCAGCCAAAGAAACGTCATCTGTGGGTCGTCGGGATATCTCCTGTGAGTTGTTCAGATAGTCTCTACGCCCCATGGAAACGTCATCTGTACCCCTATGGAGACGTCATCTATACCCCCATGGGGATTATCTCCGTCACCCGTGGAGATTATCTCCGTGCTCCGTGGAGACTGTCTCCGTAGACCTTAGGAGGTATTCCTTTTCCGTTATGACGTCCCCCCGTACAGAGCACCCCCTCATACTATAGCCCTCCCTCTTTACAGAGGGGAGGGCATGTATAGAGGGGGGGTAGCTCTTATCATGGGGACGTGATATTTTCTACGTGCGTTTTGTTTCGGCGTTTGTATAATTTGTGTTAAATATGATAGTATTTTGATAAATAATTGTTAATCGTGTTAATTTTATTTTGCATATATGAGAATAAAATCTACCTTTGCGATAAGAAATATACGAGACTCTATTAACGGAGGAACCTAAAAACAATTTAAGATGAATATCAAGAAGTTTGTATTCGTTTTCCTTTTGATGCTGTTAGCAGGGGCTAACCAGAAAGTATTAGGACAGAGTTGGACGATACGTACCAATCTGGCATATGATGCCATGTTAATTCCCTCACTGGGTGCAGAGTACGCTCTTAGCGATCGACACAGTATTTCGCTGATGGGGACCTACAACCGTTTCAACTCTGGTGACAAGAAATGGAAGAACTGGAGCGTACAACCTGAGTTGCGCCTGTGGCGAGAGGCTCCCTTCATGGGATGGTTCATGGGTATCAACGTCATCGGTGGAGGCTTCAACATAAATAACGTCCGGATAGGAGGGCTTGGCGACAAGCACCGTCAAGGCTATATGATGGGAACAGGTCTCTCCGTGGGCTATCACAAGATGCTCTCTACGCACTGGAACCTTGAGTTCTCGCTGGGTGCAGACGTGCTGCTGACCAGCTACGACCGCTTTAATGTCGGCGAGTACGAGGGACATTTCGAAAGGGGCATTGTACTGCCCATAGGCACAGGCATCAGTCTGGTGTATGTGATCTATTAAACAAGAAACATAAATGACCGAATAAATAAAAACTTAAGATGAAAAGATTCTTTCTTCTCTTTGGACTATTAGTATCGCTGGGAGCAGCAGCTCAGTCGGCTAGTCGTTTCGACCGTGCCGATGCATCGTGGATTCGTATCGTGCCGCCATCGGCACAGGCCAGTTCTCAGACCGTTAGCGGTTCATTGCCTCTGGCCGACAGCCGTAAGCTTGGCAATCTCAGTAAGCAGCGCTTGGGCGAGGCCCTGGCCGACGAGATTCGTCAGCATATTGGTACGCTGTCTCCCGATAAGATGCTTTCGAGCGTAGAGCTCATCTGCTATGGTGCGCCTTCTGGCAATGCCCGTCGCAGTGAGATGCGTGGTAGTCTGAAGATGCAAGAGCTGAAGAGTGTACTCACCAACCGACTCGCAGCAGGAAAAGTGACGGTGGCCTGGATCCCGGAAGACTGGGAGGGCATCATCCGTCTGACCCGCCAGCTGCAGAACCTGCCCCTGCAGGCCGCTGCTCTCGACATCATGGAGCATATAGACGTGCAGAAGGGCCGCGAGCAGCAGCTCAAGATGCTGGCCGGAGGCGAGACCTACCGTCAGTTGCAGCAGGAAGTGTTCCCGCAGGTGCAGCGCATCGACTACGATGTACTGATAGCCTCGCGCCCCGTCGCTGCCGACGGTTCGCAGGTGTCGCTTCAGGGGCTCTATGCTACCGCTGCCAACCACAAACCAGGATCAACTGAATATTCCGATATCATAGACCTTGCCGCCCGATTGTTCCCTGACAATGCCGAGGCCGCCATCAATGCGGCCGGTGTGGCGCTTCTCAGGGGAGATGTAGAACGTGCGGCTGCCTACCTCCATCCATGGCGGCAGGACAGTCGTGCCGATCTTCACCTGGGCGTTATGTTCCTCCTCAAGGGTGATGCCACCCGTGCCGAGGTACATCTCCGTCTGGCGGAAGCCCAGGGTGTACAGGAGGCCACTACGGCCCTGCGCGCACTGAAAGCTGAGACCTATAATTGGAATAATAATGATTAAAAGAGTTGAGAAAAAGAAAAGAGTAAAGACTAAGACTAAACGCTTTTCGTGGCTGCTTGCAGCCATCCCCTTATTAATGTCGGGATGTATCTTTGACGGTAGTGATGGCGACACCGCTGCCCCTAAGGAGATACGCTTCAGTACCGACGTGTGTGAACCATCTACGCGTGCCTCTTACACTGGTGCCACGTTCACCGAGTTTCTGGTGACGTCCTTGGGTGATGCTAACCCTTACTTCCAGAACCTGAAGGTGACGAAGCAGTCGGGTGGCGATTGGGAGACGGCCTCTACGAAGTACTGGCCTCCTTATCCTCTGAGGTTCTTCGGCTATGCCCCGGCGAGTCTGAAAGAGCAGGTGACTGTGGATAACTCCCAGCAGAAGCTCACGGGCTATCAGCCTGCGTCGAACGCCATCAATCAGGCCGATATCGTGACGGCTTATGTGCGTGCCAACCAGAACAGTGCCAAAGGAGCAGCCGTGCTGGGCTTCCGTCATGCGCTGTCGCAGATTGAGGTGGTGGCTAAGAACGGCGATCCGACCAAGTACACCGTCGAGGTGCTGGGTGTGAAGATCAGCCGCATACCCTCTACGGCCGACATGACGTTCCAGACGGATGCGAATGCCGATCCTGTGTGGAGTACAGCCTCAGGACCTGAGGACTATATCATCAAGGGCACTACGCCCATCACGCTGACGTCCACACAGCAGAGCATCATGTTCGGCGATCATAATTTCCTGCTCATCCCCCAGGAGCTTCTGGCGTGGACGGGTGGCTCTGCGGCCGACGGCGCCTATCTCTCTGTGCTCTGTCGTATCAAGGACGAGCTGAGCAACTGCATCTATCCCACCGACCCCACTAAGTATGGCTTTGCCGCCCTGCCTGTCGATCAGGTCTGGCAGTCGGGACATAAGTACATCTATAACGTGGCGTTCTTTACCAACGGCGGTGGTGCAGGTAAGATTGACCCGAACCCAGTGAACCCTCAAGACCCCAGCGATGCAGATGTCGACACCACGCCTGGAGGCCCGGGTAGACAGGGCGGCGATCTGGTGATCAGTGACACCTTGCTGCCTATCGAGGTTTCCGTCAGCATCATCGACTGGACTACAGGAACTAACGACAACATTGATTTGGAATTCTGACAAATAACACAAATTGAAGGAAAAAGAACCAATTAAAAACAAATAATAATAAGTGATTAGGTAATATTAAGTAACAATCTATAAAACATTACAATTATGAAAAAGCAGTATTTTTATCTGATAGCCGCCTTGGCTACGGCAACTATCTCTGTATCTTCGTGCATCAACGATGAGTATGACCCTATGCTTGTTCACCTCTCAGTAGAAGGTCTCGGTAGTGACCTCACCAACAGGGCTGCTACCCGTGCTTCTGAAACAGACGATCTGCAGAACACCCAGTTCATCAGCGGCCTTGGCATCGAGGTTGAGGCTTATCCTACAGGTGGTACAACCACCTACACTACTGCCACCTACACTACCACAAGTACGGCAGGAACAACGGCAGGAAGTATCCAGCTTAGCGGTACGATGTACTACCATCCTACGCAGAACATCGACATCTGTGCCTTTTATCCCTCAACAGTCGTAAGTACACCTACTCCTACAGCGACGTTTACGGTGAATGCCGACCAGACAACGACCAATGTGGCCAACTATCGCAGCAGCGACCTGATGTATGCCACGAAGCTCACCAATAAGGCAAAAGGCAGTACCCACGGGCTGACATTCAACCACGCCATGTCGCAGATCATCGTGACGCTTCAGCCTGGCAACGGTATTACAGCATCGGATATTTCTACCAACGTGACTGCCGTGACTATCAACAACACCATTCCTACGGCAAATCTTACTTTCGGCGCTGACGGTGGCGGTGTCCCAACAGGAGAGGTTACTGCCACGGCAAGTGGTACGGTCGGCGATATCGCCATACTTGGTACGCTGGATTCTGGTAGCGCCTATCTGAGCAATGTAGGTATCATCGTGCCGCAGATGGTGGCGACTGGAACCACGCTATTCACCATCACCTACAACAGCCATGACTATACCTTTGACCTTCCTGCAGACCAGACATTTGCAGCCGGTAGCAAGTATACCTACAATTTCACGCTTAATCTGGCAGGACTGACACTTGAATCAGTGACAATTAATGACTGGACCGCTGGAAGTACGACGCCCGGAACGATCAATCTCTAATCCGACGTGTAAACAACATTACGGCTATGCGTAAGAAAAAGTTTATATACTCCGCGTTAGTGGGGCTGCTATTGCTGGCTACTGGCTGCATCAACGACGACCTGCCGACAACACCGTCGAATGACGGCGGTGTCGAGGAAGGTCCGCAGCCAAAACCTGCCTTGGCACGAATCTGGCTGGCTACGTCTGTGGCCATGCAGGGCGACATGCTTGGGTTTGTGCAGGAGAACCCAGAGGCAGGGTTTACCCGTGCCGGCACAGCAATACAGTCTACGCAGTTCGATTCGGGCGAACATTTCTACGCCTACTTCCCTAATGGCGTACGCATAGGAACCACGGATGGCGACCATATCACGTTCTCCACCGATGGTTCCACGACCCCCACGACTGCGCAGCAGCTGTATTTCCCGGCGGCCGTCACAAACGTTCCTGTGCATGCCTATTACCCCTCGGCGGTTACAAACACCACGTCGTCGTTCTCTGTGGCGGCCGATCAGACCGCTGATGCCAATTACAAGGCCAGCGACCTGATGTATGCCTACGGCGAGGCCACCCGCAACCCGGGGGATGCCCAAGGCTCCGGCACGCTTACCTTCTACCACCGCATGGCGAAGATCATCGTATCGGCTACGGCCAATACCAGCAAGGGTGTGAGCACCATCACCGACATACGTATCGTGGGTGGTCACCGCACCATCGACATCGCCACGCCACAGACTTGTACCCTCGGCACCACGCTCACCGATGCTAATACGACAAGCGACTATATATCCGTCTATACAGGCGGTACGTCGGCCACGGCAGAACGTGCGGCCCTAGTAGTGCCAGAGACCATTACGGGAGCATTCCTACAGGTGGTCACCAATATGGGTACGGCTACATACAGTCTCGATAATAAGACGTTCGCCAGCGGTAGCTCCTACACATTTAACATCACGATCAGTGCAGCGTCTATCGGCATCACGACTGCCATCACCAACTGGGACAATGGCGGTACGGAGACACTGGTGAACGACGGTACTGAAGCGCTTAATTAAGTAAACACGAAGAACGGTATGAAACAGCTCAATACAACTCTTAGCACGCTATCGCGCTCGCTCATGCTAGGCGTCGTCATGCTACTGCCCGTCAGTTGCATAGAAGACAGCATGGACAAGTCGGCAACGGGGGAGGGGATGGTGCCTATCAACCTCACGATAAGCCCCAAGGCTGTTTCAACCCGTACCGCCACCACCGACATCCAGTCGGCCCAGCTGGCCAGTGGACAGACGTTCTATGCCTACTTCACCAGTGCCGACGTGGTGCCGCAGAGCAGCACCTTTACGGCCGACGGGGCAGGTGGCACCACGCCTGCCAGTCAGCCTTACTTCAAACTCTCTGAGACCAGCACCGGCGTCAGGGCCTATTACCCGTCGTCGGTCACAGAGGAGACCACCTCGTTTACGGTTGAGGCCAACCAAAGCGGCGACGATGCCTATCGCGCCAGCGATCTGATGTTCGCCTCTGCTAATATCACGAAGGTCTTCCCCGCATCGACGGGTGCGCTTACCTTTGCCCATAAGATGGCGAAGATAAAAGTAACCACCACCACGCGTGTGTCGAGCATTAAGACGATTAAGCTGAAGGGCATACTGCCCACAGTGCCGTTTACGGCTTCTACCGGAGCTCTTGGGACAGCCACGGGATCTGCCACCGACATCACCATGTACAGTCATTCGGGACAGACGGCGAACATAAACTGCGTGGCGCTCATCCCGCCGCAGAGCAAGGCAGCCGATGCCACCCTCATCGAGGTGACCTCCGCCTTACACAGCAGCACGCCGCTGACCTACAAGCTGCCTAACGCCATCACGTTCCAGAGCGGCCTGCAGTACATCTTCAACGTCGACCTCCACGAGGAGCAGCTCGTCGTCACCTACACCGTCTCCCCTTGGTCCTCCACCACCACAAACAGTGCAGCTGTGGATGTGTATAGAAATAAATATATGAATCCGCTCTATTATGTAGCTGAGAACAATGTAAAGAGTTACAACTCCAGCACGAAGGTGGTGACATTAGAGACGAACCCAGCTGCGACGGGATCCAGTTATTGTTATAAATGGTCTGACGCGATGGGCTATTTTGCATATCAAGGTGCACCTTATGATACTTACTGGGGTGGCGATATTACAGACGGTACCACTGGGTTTAAGTATCATTTCCCCGTACAGAAAGAGTGGTTCAGTGTGTTGCCCTCCAACGCCAACGTGTTTAATAATACCTCTAGTTCCTATCAGCCAAGTGGCGGCCTTGTATCTTCAGCTCAGACCTGTATCTTTGGATACAATGATGAGACGAAGACGGGTGTTGACGACTGGTCGTATTGGAGCACTTACACCGCGTCGTCCAAAGTCCGCTATGCCCTCCGATACCTTGGTACGCCTTATTGTAGTGCATGGAAGTATGAACTCAGCGGAAGTGTACTGACCGTGACTGCCAAGCTAATCGATTATTTGGACAAGAACGATGCATCGTTGGGCACTAAGCTTGCGGCCTATATGAACGATGCCTCTTTCTGGACAACGCTCAATGAAGATGAGGGCGCCATGAAGCGCCAGTTCTATGCCGTCGGCTATAGGAATAACAGCAGTAATGGAGGAACTGGTACTGCCGACTACGATATCGGTACGTACGGCCACTACTGGACGGCTACGGAGACTTCGTTTGAGAGTGCTCGTCAACTATACTTCCACAGTGGCGGCCTACACGTCCATATCATGGACAAAAAGTGGGGCTGCTCCATCCGCCTATTCCGCAATGAAGGTCTCGCCGAAGCCCGTGCAACTCATTTGACTCCTGATGATATCGGTAAGGTGCTGGGTGCCAATGGTAAGGTCTATAGTAGTGCGAGTGCTGCTACTTCTGCCGGTACTACGGCTTCAGGAATAATAGCCTATGTGGGTGCCAATGTAGATGTTACCAATCCGTCCTACAATTCTCTTGTACGAGCTATGACTACTGTCAATAATCAGGCCGTAAGTACATGGTACGCCTATGCAAGTGGTACGTGTGTTACCCAGGTGTCAAATGAAGATCAAGCTTTAACATATTTGAATGGTATAGACTGTACCAACACCTTGGCCAACAGTAATGGTACGGGTGTGACAAGTAATTGTGTTGGACATACACATACTCCAGCACAGCGGGCTAAGAATTTTTCCACAGCACGTCCTAGCGGTGCCAGTCAGTGGTTCCTTGCAAGTGTTGGTCAATGGAAATTGATAGCTGAGGGATTGGCATCAAAGACAGCTAGTCCTGCTAATTATGGAGCTTCAAACATTAATACCGTGATTAGCCCAACCGGTGGAGAAACATTCTGGCAAAATGGCTATTGGACGTGTACGGAGTACAGTACAGCTGAAGCTTGGGGTTGGACGGCCTATAATGTTGGTGGTGCGTACCATCTTGCTAAAAACAGTAATTCTCAGTATCCCGTATTTCCTGTCTTTGCCTATTAACAACATATAGAAGCGCTCTCTGAGGCTCCGCCTCGAGAAACGCTACGCTCGAAAGAGCTTGTATGCACGCATACATTGTATAGATATGATGAAGATAAAGAACATAATACTGATGATGGCAGCGATGGGGCTGCTGGGGGCTTGTGCCGAGGCTGACGAACAGCAGAAGGCGCAGGTAGGTGAAGCTGTGACCATACAGCTTACTGCCAATGTGGCGTCGGAAACCCTCGCTATGGGCGATCCCTCGGCTTGGACCCGCGATGCCTGGGATGCTTACCAGAGTCGCGCCTTGACCCGTGGCATACAGGAAACCACACTGATCAACGGTCAGAAAGTATACCTCTGGGCCGACAAGGGCACCGCTGGCACCTATGCCTTCCTGCAGGCCTGGAACCTCACCTCCAACGGCAGTGGCGGCCTGACGGGATCTACGAAGTATTACCCCAGCGACGGCGACGGTCTCACCTTCCGTGCCGTTCATGGCAATTTCTCTACTACTCCTACGGAGGGTACGGCCATCGGCACGCTGACGCATACCGTGCTGGCCGACCAGAGCGCCACGGGTAACTACGAGAAGTCCGACTTGATGTATGGCGAGGGAACCGGCAGTTGGGAGTCGGCCGGCACCGTCAACTTCATCCATAAGCTCTCGAAGATCGAGGTGAACCTCACCCCTGGCATCGGGCTGATTCCCAGCGATATGACAGATGCTACGGTGCAGATACGCGGTGTGAAGCCCACCGTCAGCATCAACGCCCAGACGGGTGACCTCGGCTCGGCCAGTGGTACGGCCGTCACCATCACCGCCCGTCATACGGGCAATGGTACGTTCGAGGCCGTCATCCCGCCGCAGACTGCCTCCAGTGGCATGCTCACCGTCACCATCGGCGACGTCACAGCCACCATCCCCAATGCCGTGGCTACCTTCGCCTCGAATTCCAAGTACGTGTATAACGTGAAGTGCACTAATAAGGACAAGCACCTGAATCCCCTCTGGTATGTGGCAGAGAACAACGTGAAAAGCTATAATAGCAGTACGAAGGTGGTCACCTTAGAGACCAACCCCGCCGCCGCAGGCTCCAGTTATTGTTATAAATGGTACGATGCCATGGCCTATTTTGCTAATCAAGGTGCTTCGTATGATACTTACTGGATAGGCGACATCACCGATGGCTCCACTGGGTTTAAGTATCATTTACCTTGTCGGAAGGAGTGGTTGAGTATAATACCTGCACTTGTAATCCCTTCAGATATTGAGAATATATTTGCTACAAGTGATAATGATCCTTTTGTCACGTCGGGCCTCTACACAGAGAATTCTTGCATATTCGGTTATAATGCAGAAACTCAGGCAGGTCGTCAGTATAAGTCATATTGGAGCAATTACGACGCTACAAACAGACCTCTTACGCGATATGCCATCCGTTTCCTTGGAACTCGATATTGCTCAGTATGGAAGTATCAGTTAAGTGGATACGTGTTGACAATAACGGCCAAGCTTATCGACTATATTGCTGAAGATGATACATCGCTATCTAGCAAACTTAATAGTTATATGAGCCAAAGCGATTCTTGGTGGAACACCAATGATGAAGGTGAGGGAGCTATACAACGTAAATTATATGAGGCTGGATATCGTTATAATAGTCAAAATGGAGGCACTGGTGTTGCCGATGTGAATATTAATGAAGCGGGTCGCTATTGGTCTTGTTCTACAGAGACTGCGACAGGCAATGGCTATAGTAGCCGTATTTACTTTACAAATCTAGGTATGGCTGTCGACTACACCGATAAAAAATGGGGTCATACTGTCCGCCTATTCCGCAATGAAGGAGTTGGTGTGACTCGTCTTGGTTTAGGTGTAACCTTGGCTAATTCTTCTCCAGGTTTTCTCGTTTGCAGTGATGGTAAGGCTTATGACTTGAATTATAAGAGTCACTTAGCAAGTGGAGTTAAGGTTGCTGGAGTCGTGGTCTATAAGAGTGGTACTTCCGGATATGCTGTGTCGCTATTTAATGTTGGTGGCTCGGCTTCGAGTGATGGTACACTTTATACATATGCAAATCGAACAAGTGGAATGAGTAGTGTTACTGCGGTATCAGGGCGCTCTTGGGTGGTTGGCACATATCCGCAATACGCTGCGGCATTTAATAATAACTATACAACATTTAATAGTTATATCACTGCTGCTGGCGGTCGTGCAATGGGAACCCTTACATACTGGTGTAACGATATAGCAACTTCCAACTTCCCATGGTTCGTCTATGAAGGAGGTCAGTTCGCTTATAGCAGCTATATGACCTCGACCAATTCCGCTACGGCACGTGTACGTCCGATGATTGCATTCTGATGTACAAAATATTAAGAAAGCGCTCTTTAACTTACTGACACACAACCGCCGCAGGATGAAAGATTTCTTGCCTTTTTCTTGGTACATTCGAATTATTGTCGTAAATTTGCGCCCAGAAACGGAATTAAAGTATTATGGAAGCAAAGACAAATTATAAGAAACGAACACGCGAAGAGGTTTTGGCTTGGCTTCAAAGAGCCAGAGACCGCAAGGATGCTTTCCAAAGAAAGGCAAACGAGATATTCGCTGAAGAGGAGCGGCTGAGGAAAATCGCTGCTGATTCACATTATTATGATATAGCAGTGAAATGATAACTGCCCTTGACATTACGCGTATCAACATTTGGTCTCTTATAAAAAATGTTCAATGAATTTAAACCTTAGTATATAAGGTTTCTGATATTCCCCCCTGCGGCGTCCTGACTTGAATAAAGTCAGGGCGCTTTTGCGTTTGTATGTGTCGCGCGATAGATTGATAGATAAATATGATGAAGATAAAGAACATAATACCGATGATGGCAGCGATGGTGCTACTGCCCGCCAGTTGCATAGAAGACAGCATGGACAAGTCGGCAACGGGAGAGGGGATGGTGCCTATCAACCTCACGATAAGCCCCAAGGCTGTTTCTACCCGTACCGCCACCACCGACATCCAGTCGGTCCAGTTGGCCAGCGGACAGACGTTCTATGCCTACTTCACCAGTACCGACGTGGTGCCGCGGAGCACCACCTTTACGGCCGATGGGGCAGGTGGCACCACGCCTGCCAGTCAGCCTTACTTCAAACTCTCTGAGACCAGCACCGGCGTCAGGGCCTATTACCCGTCGTCGGTCACTGAGGAGACCACCTCGTTTACGGTTGAGGCCAACCAGAGTGGCGACGATGCCTATCGTGCCAGCGACCTGATGTTCGCCTCTGCTAATATCACGAAGGTCTTCCCCGCATCGACGGGTGCGCTTACCTTTGCCCACAAGATGGCGAAGATAAAAGTAACCACCACCACGCGTGTGTCGAGCATTAAGACGATTAAGCTAAAGGGCATACTGCCAACAGTGCCGTTTAACGCCTCTGACGGAACACTCGGCACAGCAAGTGGCAGCGCCACCGACATCACCATGTACAGTCATTCGGGACAGACGGCGAACATAAACTGCGTGGCGCTCATTCCGCCACAGAGCAAGGCGGCCGATGCCACCCTCATCGAGGTGACCTCCGCCTTACACAGCAGCACGCCGCTGACCTACAAGCTGCCTAACGCCATCACGTTCCAGAGCGGCCTGCAGTACATCTTCAACGTCGACCTCCACGAGGAGCAGATTGTCGTTACCTATACCGTCTCCCCCTGGTCCTCCACCACCACAAACAGTGCAGCTGTGGATGTGTATAGAAATAAATATATGAATCCGCTCTATTATGTAGCTGAGAACAATGTAAAGAGTTACAACTCCAGCACGAAGGTGGTGACATTAGAGACGAACCCAGCTGCGACGGGATCCAGTTATTGTTATAAATGGTCTGACGCGATGGGCTATTTTGCATATCAAGGTGCACCTTATGATACTTACTGGGGTGGCGATATTACAGACGGTACCACTGGGTTTAAGTATCATCTGCCTTGTCGGAAGGAGTGGTTTAGTATGCTGCCTTCTGAATCTAATGTATTTACTACCGATTTCATGCCGTCTGGAGGTCTTGTGTCCTCTGCCCAAACCTGCATCTTTGGATACAATGATGAGACGAAGACGGGTGTTGACGACTGGTCGTATTGGAGCACTTACACCGCGTCGTCCAATGTCCGCTATGCCCTCCGATACCTTGGTACGCCTTATTGTAGTGCATGGAAGTATGCGTTAAGCGGCAGTGTACTGACCGTAACTGCCAAACTAATCGATTATTTGGATAAAAACGATGCATCGTTGGGCACTAGGCTTACGTCCTATATGAACGATGCCTCTTTCTGGACAACGCTCAATGAAGAAGAGGGCGCCATGAAGCGCCAGTTCTATGCCGTCGGCTATAGGAATAACAGCAGTAATGGAGGAACTGGTACTGCCGATGGCAATCTCGGTACGACCGGCCGCTACTGGTCGGCCACGGAGACTTCGTTTGACAATGCTTTTCTCCTGAACTTCAACACTGATTACCTGTTCGTCTACAACTACGGCAAGAAGTGGGGCTATCCCATCCGCCTATTCCGCAATGAAGGTCTCGCCGAAGCCCGTACTACTCATTTGACTCCTGATGATATCGGTAAGGTTCTGGGTGCCAATGGTAAGGTCTATAGTAGTGCGAGTGCTGCTACTTCTGCTGGTACTACAGCTTCAGGAATAATAGCCTATGTGGGTGCCAATGTAGATGTTACCAATCCGTCTTACAATTCTCTTGTGAGATCTCTGACAGAAAGTGGGGCCCAATTTTGGTACACCTCCAATGGTGGTACATGCGTTACTCAGACATCAAATGAAGCTACAGCTTTTACGTATTTGAATGGTATAGACTGTACCAATACCTTGGCTAATAGTAATGGTACGGGTGTTACTTCAAATTGTGTAGGTCATACCCATGCTGCTGCGACTTGGGCAAGAAACTACAGCACAGCCAGACCTGCAGGCGCCAGTCAGTGGTTCCTTGCGAGTGTAGGTCAATGGCAGTTGATTGCAGAAGGTTTGGCATCAAGGACGGCTAACCTCACAAACTATGGTGCCTCTAATTTGAATGCTATAGTTACAGCAGCAGGTGGAACTGGATTTAGGGCAAACGGTTATTGGTCGAGTTCGGAATATAGTACCACCAACGCTTGGGGCTTTACTTTCTATAATCGTGGCGGCACATATAGCCCATTAAAAAGGTATCCTGATGGTTATTGGGTTTTTGCTGTCTTTGCCTATTAACAACATATAGAAGCGCTCTTTATATAGAGAAAATGTACAACATATAGAAATATTATAATTATGACAACGATGCATGTCTTTTTACATACGCTGATACCCTTGGTGCTGATGGCCTTGGCGATTGGCTTGACAGCGCTCTACTGGCGTAAGGTGGTGAAGAAGAACAGTATGCTTGCCAATGCCCAATACGAGCAGCTCAAGTCTGACAGTGAAGTGAACCTGCAGAATCGGTTAGGACAGCAGATGGAAGCCGTACATATGGACCGCATGAGGGATCGGGTGGCCATGGACAGACAGGCTCATGTGATGAATAGCAAACTGGATTTCTATCACAAAGTGCTCCTCGAAGTGCAGACGTTACAGGAGTGTATGGCCAGCTACACGAAACTGATCACCTCGACGGACTTGCAGCCTGGCCAAGGGGAGTGGAACATGGTGCGCAACGAACTGAAGAAACGGACGGATCAGATGGCCGAGATGGTGAACGGCACACTGGAACTGATGGACTATGAGGACATGACCGAGATAGAACGGAACGACCAGATACCTGTGAACAGCTTCTGTCAGGATGTGTTCGATAGTTGCCTGACCTACCGGGACGGCAACGTGGATATGCGCCTGGAGACTTGTCTGGACGACGATGAGACCGTGACGACAAACATGAAGTGTCTGCAGAAGGTGCTGGTCAACCTGCTGAAATGCTCGATGCAGTTTACCCACGAGGGCGAGATCGTGCTCGTGGTGAAACGATGCCATCAGCAGAACGAATTGTCGTTTGCCGTCAGTGATACAGGACTTGGTATTCCTGAGGAAGCAAAAGAGAGTGCCTTCGAACGGATACGGAACACTGATGTGTCTATCAAGATAGTCGTGGTGCGTCTGCGCCTTTGTCGTGCGCTGGTACATCTGCTGGGCGGCACCATCTATCAGGATCCGCATCGGAAGAAAGGCACGTCGATGGTCTTTACCATAAAAGCATGAATGCTTTACATCTTTGGTGTATAATTTAATACTTTATTAGAGCTGAATCCCCGCTGTCGTGATGACACCGGGGATTCTTTTCTTTACCTATTTCGTGATGTTTATGAGGTATCGGCCGTACTCGTTCTTGATCATGGGCTCTGCGAGCCTGCGTACTTGCTCCTTGCTGATCCAGCCTCGCTTGTAGGCTATCTCTTCAAGACAGGCCACCTTGAGTCCCTGGCGCTTCTCAATCACCTCGATGAAGGTGGATGCCTCAGAGAGCGAGTCGTGGGTGCCTGTGTCGAGCCAGGCGAAGCCGCGCTGAAGTGTCTGGACCAACAGCTCTTTCTTGGCGAGATACTGCTGGTTGACGGTGGTGATCTCCAACTCGCCACGGGCTGATGGCTTGATGTTCTTGGCTATCTCGACCACGCTGTTGGGGTAGAAGTAAAGGCCTACCACCGCATAGTTCGACTTGGGGTGCGCGGGCTTCTCCTCAATACTGAGACAGTTGCCGTCGGCGTCGAACTCTGCCACACCGTAGCGCTCTGGGTCGTTGACGTAGTAGCCGAACACCGTGGCGCGATTGTTCTGCTCGGCATTGGCGACTGCCTGCTTCAACATACCTGTGAAACCACTGCCATAGAAGATGTTGTCGCCAAGCACAAGACAGGCACAGTCGTCGCCTATGAACTTCTCGCCGATGATGAAGGCCTGTGCCAGCCCGTCGGGCGATGGCTGCTCGGCATATTCAAAACGTACACCTATATCTGACCCGTCGCCCAACAGACGCTTGAAACCTGGCAGGTCGTAAGGGGTTGATATGATGAGTATCTCGCGGATGCCTGCCAGCATCAGGGTTGAGATAGGGTAATAAATCATCGGTTTGTCGAAAATGGGAATCAGCTGCTTGCTGATACCTTTTGTGATAGGGTAGAGGCGTGTGCCAGAACCACCGGCTAATACGATACCTTTCATATTTTCACTTTGTTCAAATATGCATCATCGGCGGCGCCTCAGCCATTAAAAACGAGTTTTTATGGCATTCGGCTTGCACGATAATTCATAATTATTTTAATATTCGCTGCAAAGTTACAATTATTTTTCGTAACTTTGCAGCCAAAATTGTATAAAAAGTATAAAACATGGGTTTTTGGAATCATATTTTCGGTAAGAACGATGAGCAGAAAGTAGGTGGCATGGAGGACTTCATGACGCTGATACGCGTATACTTCCAGGCTGCGATGGCATCGGACCTCGGTATCACCAACCTGGCTGCACTGCCCGATCTGCGCGTGTTCAAGGCAACCCTCAAGGTGCCAACGGTTAATAATAAGTTGGGAGTGGGCGAACGTAGTCGCTGTAAGAAAATGCTGAAAGAGATGTATGGCATGGAGGACGATTTCTTCAAGGAGATAGACCAGAGCCTGCGCAAGCGTTGTAAGAAGGTGCAGGACGCTCAGACCTATATGCTCCAGTTTCAGGGCTTCACACAGGACATCATGATGCTCACAGGTAATCTGATGAAGTTCAAGCTACGTCTGCCGGGCTTCATGAAGAAAGCCCTCTACGGCATGACCGAGAAAACAGTGGGTGACATCTTCAATAAGAACGACTTCAGCGACGCATCGGTGATGAAGACTGTTGTGGCTGTACGTGAATATAATCGCCGACTGGGCTTCTCGCAGAAATGGGTGACCGACTTTGTATACAAGGTCGTGATGCTCGCCAAGAAGGAACCTAAAAGGAACGAAGATTAAAAAATATTAAAATGTCAGCTTTGAAGCAGACATTCTGATTATTTTGCTTTAACTTTGTACACCAAATAGTTATGTGATGAATCCAAACGAGAAGGCATTAGCGACTTTCGAAACGCGTGTGCGGCAGATGATTCTCCGATTTCAGGATATGAAAAAGGAGACGGAGAGCCTGCGTGCGCAGATTGAGAAAAACGGCCAGGACATTAAAGACCTGCAGGCCAAGCTGACTCAGGCGGAAAACGACTATCAATCGCTGAAGATGGCCAAGATGATTGAAATCACCGACGGTGATCTGGAGAGCGCCAAGGGGCGGCTGTCCAAGATGATACGCGACGTGAATAAATGCATCGCCATTCTCAGCGACGAAGAATAAATAAAGGTGCTATACAATGCCAGAAGTGAATGACGAGAAACTACATATCAGGCTGCACGTCTACGACGAGGAAGTCGAGGTGACGGTCAATCGCTCCGACGAGGAGTATTACCGTAGGGCAGCCAAGCTCATCACTGACCGTTATAATGCCTATGCACAGGCTTATAAGGGCAGGAAAGGCGAGCACACCATCGCGCTTATGACGCTGATTGATGTGGCCTTGATGTATGAGCGGGAGCGTGGCAAGAACGACACGGCTCCCTTCAAGGATATTCTCTCTAAGTTGACTTCTGAGATTGAGGAAGCACTGGATGATTCGGAGAGAGTATCAATTTAACAACATAGATTATATATGGATTTAATTTTTGTATTACTGATTGCTGCCGGTGCCCTCGTATTAGGAGGCGTTGGCGGATATCTTGTTTTCCGCTATGTGTTGAAAGGGAAATACAAGGAAATGATCGACTCTGCTACGAAGGAGGCTGAGGTGATCAAAGAGAAAAAACTGCTCGAGGTGAAGGAGAAGTTCCTGAACAAGAAGAGCGAGCTGGAGAAGGAGGTGCAGCAGCGCAACCAGCACATCCAGCAGAACGAGAACCGCCTGAAGCAGCGCGAGATCTCGCTGAACCAGCGTCAGGAGGAGTTGGGACGAAAGAAGAATGAACTCGACAACCAGCAGAACCGCATCGACAACGAGAAGAAGTTGCTGAGCGTGAAGGCTGAAGAACTGGAGAAGATGCAGCTGAAGGAGCGCGAGAAGCTGGAGGAAGTTTCCGGTCTGAGCGCTGAGGAAGCCAAGAACCGACTGGTGGAGTCGATGAAGGACGAGGCTAAGACTGCTGCTGCCAGCTATATCAACGAGATTATGGACGAGGCTAAGCTCAACGCTAACCAGCAGGCTAAGAAGATTGTGATTCAGACTATTCAGCGCGTGGCTACTGAGACGGCTGTTGAGAACTCGGTGAGCGTGTTCCATATCGACAACGACGACGTGAAGGGTCGTGTGATCGGTCGTGAGGGACGTAACATCCGTGCACTGGAGGCTGCCTGCGGTGTTGAGATCGTGGTCGACGATACGCCTGAGGCTATCGTTATCAGCGGTTTCGATCCTGTGCGTCGTGAGACTTGTCGCCTGGCCCTGCATCAGCTGGTGAGCGACGGTCGTATCCATCCTGCCCGTATCGAGGAGGTGGTTGCCAAGGTGAAGAAGCAGCTCGACAACGAGATTATCGAAACTGGTAAGCGTACGGCCATCGACCTGGGTATCCATGGTCTGCATCCTGAGCTGATCCGTATCATCGGTAAGATGAAATACCGTTCTTCATACGGTCAGAACCTGTTACAGCATGCCCGTGAGACAGCTAACCTCTGTGCTGTGATGGCTGCTGAGCTGGGACTGAACCCGAAGAAGGCTAAGCGCGCAGGCTTGTTGCACGATATAGGTAAGGTGCCCGATGAGGAGAGCGAGATGCCACACGCACTCTATGGAGCCAAGATTGCAGAGATGTATAAGGAGAAACCCGATATCTGCAATGCCATCGGTGCCCACCACGACGAGATGGAGATGCAGACGCTGCTGGCTCCGATCGTTCAGGTGTGCGACGCTATCTCTGGTGCCCGTCCTGGTGCCCGTCGTGAGATCGTGGAGGCTTACATCAAGCGTCTGAACGATCTTGAGGCCATCGCCATGAGCTATCCCGGTGTTACCAAGACCTACGCCATCCAGGCTGGTCGTGAGCTCCGTGTGATTGTCGGTGCCGACAAGATGAACGATGCCGAGAGCGAGGCTCTGAGCAGCGATATCGCCACGAAGATCCAGAACGAGATGACCTATCCCGGACAGGTGAAGATTACCGTCATCCGAGAGACACGTTCTGTAGCTTACGCAAAATAAACAGATTGCATACAATAAAAAAGGGCTCGCAACTGCGAGCCTTTTTTATTTGTTCTTCTGGTAGTAATCGAGTGCCAGCTGGACGTTCTGGATGACGGACTTGGACGAGTAGGTGGCGCCTGTAACGGCATCGACCTGTCGGGTCTTGGCATCCTTCACCTTCAGGCCGTTCCATTTCTCGGCCAGGGCCTTCTTGACCTTAGCATAGTATTTGGGAGATTCCTGCGACTTGAGGAACTCAACCTTCTCTACCTTATTCTTTTTAATATAGACCTTCAGTGGGGTGGGACCGTTATAGCCCTCGATGTTCTTGCCAATCGTAGTGGTATTGATGACATAGACATCATTCTCTTTTGTGATGGTGTTGTCGCCAACCATGAAACTCTGTACTGCGAATACGGCTGCCATCAGTGCGCAGCCGCCAATAATCCTAAAACTAATCTTTCTCATGTCTTCTTATTAAATATTTCGGGGTGCAAAGTTACGGATTATTTATTTCTTGTGCAAGAGCCGATACGCAAATTGTTGCTCTGGACAAAGAAAATCATAATTTCTAAGTATTGTCCGGGTGATTATTTATTTGTAATTTTGCACACGGAAATAATGGTTTTGTTATTTGAATAAAAGAGTAATTATGAAGATTGAAAAGATTCATGCAAGAGAAATCCTCGATTCAAGAGGTAATCCTACAGTTGAAGTTGAAGTAACGCTTGAGAATGGTGTCATGGGACGCGCAGCCGTTCCCTCTGGTGCTTCTACAGGCGAGAACGAGGCTCTGGAACTTCGTGATGGCGACAAGGGTCGCTATCTCGGTAAAGGTGTGCTGAAGGCCGTTGAGAATGTAAATAAGGTGATCGCACCTGCATTGAAGGGCGACTGTGTGCTGGAGCAGCGTGCCATTGACTATAAGATGCTGGCACTCGACGGTACACCAACGAAGTCAAAACTCGGTGCCAATGCCATCCTCGGTGTGTCGCTGGCATGTGCCCAGGCTGCTGCCAAGGCTCTGAACATCCCCCTTTATAGGTATATCGGTGGTGCCAACGCCTATACGCTGCCTGTTCCTATGATGAACATCGTGAATGGTGGTGCTCACTCTGCCGCTCCTATTGCCTTCCAGGAATTCATGATCCGTCCGGTAGGTGCCAGCAACGAGAAAGAGGCTATCCGTATGGGTGCTGAGGTGTTCCACAACCTGGCTAAGTTGCTGAAGGCCCGTGGTCTTTCAACAGCCGTAGGTGACGAGGGTGGTTATGCGCCTGACTTCGATGGTATCGAGGATGCGCTCGACACGATTGTCGAGGCTATCAAGAAGGCTGGTTACGAGCCTGGTAAGGATGTGAAGATCGCCATGGACTGTGCCGCCTCTGAGTTTGCTACCTGTGAGGACGGTAAGTGGTTCTATGACTATCGTCAGCTGAAGAACGGTGCCAAGAAGGATCCTAACGGCAAGAAGCTCTCTGCCGATGAGCAGATTGCTTATCTGGAGCAGTTGATTACCAAGTATCCTATCGACAGTATCGAGGATGGTCTTGATGAGAACGACTGGGACAACTGGGTGAAGCTGACTGAGAAGATCGGTGACCGTTGTCAGTTGGTGGGCGACGACTTGTTTGTGACCAACACCAAGTTCCTGGAGAAGGGCATCAAGATGGGAGCTGCCAACTCAATCCTGATTAAGGTAAATCAGATTGGTTCGCTCACTGAGACCCTTGAGGCTATCGAGATGGCTCACCGTCATGGTTACACCACTGTGACCTCACACCGCTCTGGTGAGACCGAGGATACCACGATTGCCGATATCGCCGTGGCTACCAACAGCGGTCAGATTAAGACAGGTTCGCTGAGCCGCACTGATCGTATGGCTAAGTACAACCAGCTTATCCGTATCGAGGAGGAGCTTGGCGAGCAGGCTGCTTATGGTTATCAGCGACTGAAGTAATATAGAGTTAAATAAACAACTTTTTTTGTATAAATCATTGATAATAAGAATGCGGATAGACTGTGAAGCCTGTCCGCATTTATTTTGTTTGGGTAATAAGGGAAATCAGAACTGAGGCAGGGCCGGTAGGTTGACTGCTTTAATGGCCATGCACTCCATCTCTATCAGCCAGCCCGGGCGACAGACGGGGGCGTGGACAATGACGCAGGGCTTACCGGGGAAACGCTCCTCGAAGAGAGAGCGAACCAGGTCGTAGTCGGCCACGTCGCGCAGATAGACAATCATCTCTGCCACGTCGTCGTAGGTGCATTCGGCTTCCTTCAGCAAAGCCTCGACATTCTCCCACATGCGAAGGGTCTGTTTCTCAATGTCCTTAGGGAACATAATCTCTCCCTTGTTGTTGATAGAGGCTGTTCCCGAGATAAAGACATGGCGTCGGTCGGCATAGTCGACATAGGTGCCGCGCTCGAAACTTACACCGTAGTCGCTGGTACGATTGAGATGGGTGGGGGCATACAGATAGTGAATCTGCTCCTGGCGGATGCCGGCGATGGCATAGTTGTCCATCTGAGAGAGCACATTAGGATCCTGCTGGCGGCCACCGATGCCTGTAGAGGCAATGAAGTGGGTATGGACGGTAAGGCCCTGGGTAAAGAATACCTGGTTACGGGCACGAACCACACCGCCGTAGTTTAAGTCGATATCGTTGACGAAGAGCCATGTGCGGATGCAGTTCTCGGAGAGTTTACAGCCCTCCTCTGCCAGTTGCATGATATACTCGTTGAAGAGCAGACGCATCTGGTATTCTGAGTTGGCTGCAAGGTTATGGGCTGAGGCATTATAGAGATGGCGGAACTCGCCATGACTGACCTCATAGAGGCCGCTGTTGGTCATGCCCGTCTGAACGTTGGTCATGAGATAGACCCACAGGGCAATCTTCGTGCCGTCGAGCGGGGCCTGTTGGATGATACTCTTCGCACAGTCGGTGACATCGGCCACAATGACATCGTCGGCCTGATTGGCTGCGTCGCTCAGGAAGTAGCGCTTAAATACGGCTTGAGTGCCTGGCAGCTTGTCGAGTAGTGTCTGGTATGCGTTCATAATGGCTTCCAGCTGCTTGGCATACGGCAAACGCTGGTCGCTGACATGAAGCATCGCATGATATTCGCAGACATCGGTGCCGCAATCGAAGCAAAAGACTTCGGCGCGTGTGTCCTTAAAATCCAGGTTTATGAGTTTTGGTTTCATTGTTTTGTTCTTTTAGGGTGCAAATTTACGAATATTATTCGAGAAATAAGCAAAACCGCAAAGAAAAGTGCAACAACATAGATCAGGTAAGACGGTGTAGAGACTGCCTGATCGTTGTTAGCGAACTTGCATTGGTATTCAATCATCTTGTCGATATAGGCATCGACGGTGGTCCAATGGCCTGCCTCTATCTCTGCCTGGAGGTGGGGGAAGACCTCGTGGATATACTTCTGGTGTTCAGTGCTGACCGAAGCGGGAAGGAGGTCGGATGCTGAATACCAGGCAACAGTGCCGTCGGTCTCGGTATGGGGGAAAATGCGCAGCGTGATCCAGTTGGACTGTCTGAAGATGTAGGATGCGAATATCTGCTCAGAGGTCAGACTGTCGTTGGCCGCCATGAGCCGATGGGCATGCGAACTGAGCGGGGCGATGCTCTCTCCGTCGTTGATGAGTAACCTGCAGAAATGTGCTGCCTGAGCTTTCGGCATGATGAGCGGTGCAGGCATAGCAAATACTGACCCTGCCATAAACAGCAGGGCCAGTATGAGTGTTGTATAGCGTCTGTTACGATTCTGCATTTAGATGGACTCTATGAATTTGACAATGGCATCACGGTCGGCCTTGGGCAGATTATAGAACTTCTCTGTCGGACGGTAGGCGTCGGACTTCTTGCTATAGCCATGCCACATGATAGCCTCGATAACGGTTCGGGCACGGCAATCGTGCAGACGGTCGTCGGCACCTGTCAGCTGGCGTGAGAGACCACGACCCCAAAGTGGCGTGGTGCGGCACCAACCGGTACGAATGTCGTTCATCATGAACAGACGGTGCTGAACCAAGTCGGTATAAGGCCAGATGGTCTGGTTGGCATAACGGGGCATGATGCTCTTGGCATCCTTGCCGATGCTCTTGGCGTAGGCCTTGATGCTGGCGTCGATCCACAGATTGTCGGCACCGGTCTTCCATGACGGGCGATGACAGTTAGCGCAACCGATCTCGGTGAAGAGGGTCTTGCCGCGCTTTACGGCATCGTCGTTCAGATTACGGGCGGCAGGAACGGCAAGACCGCGGTGCCATACCATGAACTGGTAGTACTGCTTGTCGTTCATCTCTTCCTCACCACCATAGTACTCATCGTTAAGCAGGTATTTCTCGAAAGTGTCCTTGTAAGCGATGGATGGTGTGTTCAGCACTTCATAGACACGTGCGGCAATGCCTTCGTCGGTACCGTCGGCATAGTAGGGATGCAGAATGCTGGCAAATGAGGAACCGTGCTCTTTGATATAGCTGATGACCTCAGGATCCTCGCTCTGAGCCTTAGCCCAGGCTGTGGTGGTGTAGAGCCAGTGGCGGTCGCTACGTGTCACGTTGGTGATGTTCCAGATGGCATTGGCACCGGCACCGTCCTGCAGAGAGCCACGGGTCATGGCGTAAGTGAAACGCTTCAGAGGTCCATGAGAACCGTGATGAACACCTGTGTCGTTATAGGGAGCGCTGTAGTAGGCACTGGCCTTGAAGGTGTTGGCCTCTTTGTCCCACATGGCAGGATTCAGCTCGGCATGCTTAGCCTCGGCAGCCCACTGTTTCTCAATCTCCTCGTCGTCGATGGCGTCGAGCAATCCCGTACCATAGACACCGATGGTCGACTCTAAACGTACATCGTAGTTGGTTGGCTTAGGATTGGTGTTGAAAGCCGACTGAGGAATACGAACCTCCGGATAAATCAGCTCGTACTTCTCACCATCAGGGAATGTCATAGCCAGTCCGCTCTCCATGGCAGTCACGGTCTTCCAGTCAATCTGTATCTGGTTCTCGTCGATTGGTGCTTTAAACGGAGCCATGGCTGCCGTCTGCGGCATACCAGTCACCTCTGAGATGTAGGCGTTGTTGTCGGGGTGGTAGATGACCAGCAGATAGCCGTTGCCGATGGTGTTGGCACGGTATTCCGTCTGGCGCTTACCATGGCCGTAACTTGGGTGACAGGCTATGCAGCTGTTACGAACCCATGCCGGGCCCAGACCTTTACGAGGTGCTACGTCGAAGGTGTAAAGATGCTCGAAGAAATCCTCACCTGTATTGAAATGGTCCTCCATACCTGCAATTTTCACGACAGCAGGAGTAGGGGCAGAGTAACTGGCTTTCTCGGTAGTTCCTAATTCTCCACCGGGAAACCACTCTTCAGCGCTGAAGACATCGTTGGCCTTGCCGAAGGCTTGTTCCTCGGGGACCAACGGACCAAGTTCACTGCTATTGTCGTCAGAGCAACTTGTAAGGCCCTGAAAGGCTAACAGACTGATAAGCGTGAACTTTGAGATGCTTTTAAAATTTGTCATAAAGAATTGTTTTGTATATTTTAAGCGATAAAGCGTCCCACCATGTTTCAGGTGAGGCGCTGTTGTATAACGTATAGAGATATTCCTACTCTTCTACTTCCCAGTCTTCATCATCTTCGAAAGCAATGCCCCAGATGGTGCTGCAGTACTTTACGAATGCTGATGGCATATTACTGATGGCCTCGATGGCCTTTAAATAGCCATTCTCGACGGCGGTGTTGACACCCTCGCTCTTTACACTGGCAAAGAATGTGTGGAAGCTGTAATCGTTGGCTTTCTTATCTGTAGAACCCAACCAGATGTTACGGATAGAGCGGATGTTGTCGCGGAAGTCGGCAATAGAGTTGTAGCTATAAGGTGACTCTACATAAGAGATGTCGCCTGAGGCAAACGGATTGGCAATCTTGGCTGTACCAACCTCGTTGGCGATACCTACGCAGCTACCCTCATCGTCGGAAAGGATCTGTGAGATGGCGGCCTTCAGAGTTGGGAAGGTGCTCTTGCTGCCGTCAATACCGGCGTTGATGAGGTTGTCGCCATAAGAGAGGCCTGCCTCAGTGGTGTAGTCGAGACCAGCGGCCTTGACAACAGCTACACGACTGCTGTTCTTCTCGCCTTCCCATGCAACCTGCAACTGGAAGGTGCGCTGCTTCAGCAGCGTACAGATGGTCTGGGCATAAGCCAGCTCCTTAGCACCGGAAATATTCTCGAAATTCTTATAGGTGTCGTTGGCCTGCAGCTCAGCAACCTTACGTGGCTGACCGTCGCGGAACAGGATGAACTCCAAGGCGTGGAAACCAAGGATGGTGGCATCCTCCAGCATCTCGTCGTTCATACCGTTATTGAAATAGCTCAGCAGCAGCGAGCGGTTCAGAGGCCATGAGTCGATAGTCGGGTCAACGTCGAAGTCGGAAGCGGCACCCATCAGGAACGCTTCACTACGCTCCCAATACTTACGTGCTTCCTTGAAGTCCTCACAAGCTGAGTTGATCTGTGCCTGTGTGATGGTGCTTACAGTCAGTCCGTTGAGGGTCTTTTCCAGTTTCTCAGTCTCATCGGCCAGCTGGGTATAGGTGGGGATGATGACATTGCTAACCAGATTCTTCAGCACCTCGCGGAGATAAGTCTCCTGAGCCTCAGACAGCTTTGCCTGCTGAATAGCGGCATTAGCTGAAGTCAGCTGGTCGACCAGGTCACCGCAATTGTCGATGGCTGCCTCGCCAAAACTCTTAACAGAATAGTTAGCAGCAACTGTATTCAGGTCGTAATTGTCCTCGTCTACAATTGGTGTTGTCTTAACAAGATCGAAAGAGGTCTCTTCGTTCTCGTTTTTGTCATCATCGCTACATGATGTAAAAGTCATAGCACCCATCAGGAGTGCAGCTGAAAGAATAAAATACTTTTTCATTGTTGATAATTATTATGTTAACTTTTTACTTTTATGATTATGCTTTACAAGAAAAAGCCCTCGTATGCAACACCGATGTTTACGGAAGGCTCGTTGTTGTAGAGGCTCTTCAGAAAACGTTTTGAGTATTCTGCCTTAATGGCTATCTGAGGTACGGGATGGTAGTTCACACCGACAGCCATGCGTTTTACTTCTGTATAATCGTAGGCGGTGCCTTTTGTGTTACTGGCATAGGGGTTGTATTGCTCATAACGTCCGAAAACGAAAAGTTTCTTATTGTCATCACGCAGCTGCTGTATCTGTGAGAAGATGTCGTAGCCTGCTTCGATGCCAATGGCATAGGCATTTTTGCTGACAAAGGCGGAGTGCTTGTAAGGCGACTTGGAGTTGAGGCGATTGTATACGTACTTCAACTGGTCGGCATCACCCAGATATCCATAGTCTGCCTGTCCGCGAACAATCCAGTTGTGTCCTTTGTAGGTGAAGTCGAAAGCACCAATCAGAACATCTCCTTTGTATTCGGCGTCGACACCATTGGCGTTGCGGGGATAGCTGTTGCCGATGCTCTGGCCATAGTAGCCGCTCAGACCAAGGCGCAGACCGGGAACAGAATAGTTGTCGATACGGAGCGCTACACCATATTTGTTGGCAACGTCAAACTCCAGAGGTGACTTATGGCCTTTACGAACCCATCCTACATTGGTGAAATTGTCGGCATTCAATCCAGCAAGGAACTGTGCCTCATAGCGGAACTTACCGGCACGTCCCCAGAAACTGACACCGGTCTGATGCCATGTAGAGGGCATGATGGTGTTCTCGCCTTCTGGGCGATAGACCGTGAAGAAGTTCAGCGGTTCATGATAGGCATTGGTGAGTCCTACGGGTACAACGATATGACCGAATTTCAGATGGGCTGCATTCGAGAAGGTCTTCTGGATCCAGAACTGCTCAAGTTCTACCTCACCGCCTTTCTCTGTCTCCTGCTCCCATTCGCCACCTTCCTCATCTTCTTTCTCATAAGCGATACCGGTACCGCCATGTTCAAACTCGATCTCAGTACCGAAGGTCCAACCCTTTCCGAAGTCGTAACCCATATATACTACCATGTGGGGAATATCGAAACGTCCGTGGCTGGGGTCGTTCTTATGCTGTTCCGGCTGACTGTACCGGCTTACGTGGTCGCTAAAATAATTACGGCTGTAAGCAATTTCGCCATAACCTCCTACAGAAAACTTCTTGCCAGTGGCATGTTGCATCACGCTGTCGCCAGCCACCTCTTGTGCCTGTAACGTGGTGGTAAAAAGACCAACCATGGCACACATTGTAAAAATAGTCTTATTCTTCATTTTGTATAAACCTAGAACCATTACTAAAATCGGCTGCAAAGGTAGACCTTTCCAAGTGATTATACAATACCTAAAAATTATGAAAATGGGTTAAATAGACCTATATAATAGAGTTAGGAGGATAAAAATACCTAATAATGATTATTGCGTATTCCAAAAATAATGTATAATTTTGCAGCCGTAATCATTATTAGGTACATACAAAAGATGAAGAATCAAAAGATGTATGAAGCGGACGATAAGATGATCTCTTTGATCCGCGATAATTATGACCTGCTGCAGTCGCTTGGCAGTTTCGGCATCAGTCTTGGCTTCGGTGATAAGACCGTGAAAGAGACATGTGAGGATAATAATGTAGATACCTATACTTTCCTGGCTGTGGTCAACTATACCATCAACGGTTATGGTGAGTTTGATGCCGATGAGCAGATCAGTGTTCCTACGCTGATGCATTATCTGGAAGCCAGTCACGCCTATTTCCTTGACTTCCAGTTGCCCTTTATACGCCGAGAACTTTCTGAGTCGCTGAACGAAGATGACTCGTTGGCCAGACTGATACTGCGATTCTACGACGAATACGCCCATGAGATACGTCGTCATATGCAGTACGAGCAGAAAACACTGTTCCCTTATGTGCAGACATTGCTGGAAGGACGGCCGGCCAATGATTATAATGTAGAGACATTCTCGAAGCATCATGGTGCTGCCGACAAGAAGTTGCGTGAGTTGAAACTGCTTATTATCAAGTATCTGCCTCAGGACGGCTTGCATAATAACCAGCTTACGGCAACCCTGCATGATATCTACGACAACGAGGCCTGGCTGCGTCAGCATGCACAGGTGGAGGATCATATCTTCGTGCCTGCCATTCGTCGTCTGGAGCAGATGACCAAGCAGAATGATGTGTCGAAGAATATCTCAGACATGGTGTTCAAGAATGGCGTTGCGCAGAATCAGGATGCCCTCTCTGACCGTGAGAAGGATGTGATTGTCGCATTGGTACAGGGGATGGCGAATAAGGAGATTGCCGACCACCTGTGTATCTCTATCAACACAGTGATTACGCACAGAAGGAACATAGCCCGCAAGCTCCAGATACATTCTCCTGCAGGCTTGACGATTTATGCCATCGTAAACGGACTTGTTGATATAAGTAGTGTGAAACTATAAAAAAAATCCCCACCATTGCGGCGGGGATTTTTTGTTTTATATGGCGTTGATGTCGACATAGCCATGCATGACGGCATAGATGGTTAGTGCCGAAACACTCTTCATGCCCAGTTTCTCCATGATGTTTTTACGATGGGTGATGACTGTTGCCAGACCAATATTGAGTTTGTCGGCTATCTCCTTGTTGATATAGCCCTGAACAATAAGACTCATCACTTCGATCTCACGGTCGGTAAGAATCTTCTGACTTAGCACCTTTGGCATCGGTGGCAGGTTCTCACCCTTCCCATGAGCATGCTGCTCGAGCATCAGCAGTGAGCGTACCAGTTCTTGTTCGGGAACATTGATACACAGACAGTGGAACTCGGAGAGCTGTGACATGGTGTCGAGGCTGAGCGTCAGTACGATGGTCTTGCGACGATGCGCCATGAAAAACTCCTTATGCTCCAGAACAATGCTCATAGCGACAAAGAAGTGGAAGTACTTCTCCGGGTGGTTGGCCTCTAGCTCAAGAAAAGAACCGTAGGTGTCGACTGTCATGATGGGCATGACAGTCTGTAACATCTGTTTTAATCCCAGCGATGAGAGCGTGTTGGGATCGATGATAGCAACCTTCGGTCTTCCTTGCATCATGATAAGAATCCTAATAAAGCACCTGCGGCAACAGCAGAGCCGATGACACCTGCAACATTCGGACCCATGGCGTGCATGAGCAGGAAGTTGTGGCGGTCGTACTCCAGACCGAGGTTGTTACTGATACGTGCAGCCATAGGTACGGCACTGACACCGGCATTACCAATCAGCGGGTTCAGTTTCTTACCCTCAGGCAAGAAGAGGTTCATCAGTTTGACGAAGCATACGCCTGATGCGGTAGCAATCATGAAGGCCATTGCGCCAAGTGCAAATATCTTGATGGTGTTGAAGGTCAGGAACTCAGAAGCCTGAGTCGAGCAACCTACGGTGAGACCCAACAGCATGACTACGATATCATTGAGGGCTGCTCCAGCGGTCTTTGCCAGGCGGGTGGTCTTGCCACTTTCTTTCAGCAGGTTGCCGAAGAAGAGCATACCCAGCAGAGGCAGACCTGATGGCACGATGAACGTGGTCAGCAACAGTCCGATGATCGGGAAGAGAATACGCTCAGTCTGTGACACGTTACGCCCAGGCTTCATCTTGATGACGCGCTCGTTCTTGGTGGTAAGCAGACGCATGATGAATGGCTGAATCACGGGTACAAGAGCCATATAAGAGTAAGCACATACGGCAATGGCACCCATCAGGTTGGGTGAGAGTTTAGAACTGAGGAAAATAGCTGTAGGACCATCGGCACCACCAATGATAGCGATACCGGCAGCCTGTGAAGGTTCAAAGCCCATGGCAAGGGCCACCATGTATGCTCCGAAAATACCAAACTGGGCTGAAGCGCCAATGAGCATGAGCTTTGGATTAGCCAATAGCGCCGTGAAGTCGGTCATGGCTCCGATGCCCAGGAATATCAGAGGTGGATACCAGCCTTGGCGTACACCTTGATAGAATATGTTCAGCACGGAATTGTCTTCATAGAGTCCGATCTCCAGACCGGCATCTGCTCGGAAAGGAATATTGCCGAGAATGATACCAAGTCCGATAGGAATGAGCAACAGAGGCTCGAAGTCTTTCTTGATGGCCAGCCAGATGAAGAAGGCCCCCACCGCAATCATGATCAGGTTTCCGACTGTGGCATTTGCAAAAGCCGTGTAAGTCAGAAACTCATGAAAGTTCTGTATGATAAACTGTCCTAAATCCATAGCTTATCCGATGGTTAAAAGAACTGAACCTTCCATGACGCTCTCGCCTTGCTTGACAGCAATGGAGGTAACGGTTCCTGCATATTCTGACTCTATGTTATTCTGCATCTTCATAGCTTCGAGTACGAGTACGGTATCACCAACGTTCACCTTGTCGCCTACGTTGACCTTCACATCGATGATGGTGCCTGGCAGTGGTGCTTTTACAGAAGAACCGGCAGCTGCAGATGGAGCAGGAGCTGCGGCGGGGGCAGCAGCGGCAGGAGCCACTGCGGGGCGAGCCACGGGCTTGGGTGCCTCTATACGCACCTTCTTCAGCGAACTGGTAGGATTGATGGGCTGCTTCAGTTCTACGTCGAAACGGATGCCGTTTACGTTCACCTTGGCTACGTTACCCTCTACTTCTTCTATTTCTACGTCGTAATCGACGCCTTGTACTTTATATTGATACTTGTTCATATCTCTTAATCTGTAAGTTATTTAATAATATTCCATCCAGACTGTCTTGCCTTGATGGTGATGATACCACTTTCTACGTCGTGTACGTCTTCCTGATACTGCTTGAGTGCCATGGAGATGACGGCTATGTAAAGCTCCTTGTCGATGCCCTTGGTCTTAAGACCGTCTTGCAGGAGGTTGCCTGTAGCATGGGCGATGTCGTGAGTTACTTCTACCGTCTTGGTCACTGTCTTAATAGGCTGTGTGTTGACAACCTTCTTTGCAGTGTCAAGGTGCGCCATAATCAATCCGAAGAACCAGAAGAAGATGAACAGGACGGCCAGACAGAAGAATACGATACCCATGGCCAGCAGAGTGATGCCGAATCCGTGGGGGTCTTCGCGCTTCAGTTTGGCGTCTTTCGTCTCGTCGGTCTTGATAAAGTTCTCAATACCGGGCGTGACGTTTTCAGCTTTCTTGATGCTCCAGTTGTTACCATGGCGTGCATAGCTCTGGTCGGCAGCCAGTGCGGGTACCGTAACAGAGTCGATCAGTTCCACAGCATTACCATTGTAGAAGCCAATCCATACAGGTTCCGAGATAGGAACGGGAAGTGAGAGGTGCAACTTACCCTTGGTAGGGGTAGAGTTTGCAAAGAATACCAGATGCTGTCTACCGCCGATCTGCGTACGAGGGTCACCGTTAGGGATTACACTCATGCGCTTGATACGTTCGGGGACGCTCATCTCTTTGTCAAGGACATGCCGGTCGGTGGTAAGATACATGCCGCGGATATTGTAGGTAGTAAACGAGATGTTTTCCAACTCAATCCACGCCTCACGTTCACCGAACTCATCCTGAATGCTGGCAGTATTGTTGGTAAGCACCTCGCTGATTCGAATATTCCTGGCTCCCTGAGCCATACTCGCCGAGGCGCTTATCAACATCATACTGCAGAGCAGAAGTCTGTACTTGTTCATGTTGTTGTTTAGGTGTATTATTATATTTATGTTTATGTCTAGTTATATACCTAATTCCTATCCGCAGAAGAACAGCACGACGATCTGTGCCGTGAAGATGCGCAGGAACATTGCGAGCGGGTAGACCGTCGAATATCCCAATGCAGGAGCCTCCTTTGAACAGATGCTGTTCGCGTAAGCCAGTGCGGGGGGATCGGTATAGGTACCAGCCACCATACCAGCGATGGTAAAGTAGTTGAACTTGAACCTCATGCGTGCGATAGGACCGACTATCAAGATAGGTATGATGGTAATCAGGAAACCTGTCAGTACATAGAGCAAACCATCGCCCTGTACTACTGTCTCGAAGAAGTTGGCTCCAGCCTTGATACCTACAGAGGCCAGGAAGAGCACCAGTCCTATTTCTCGCAACATCATGTTTGCCGAAGTGGTGGTATAGGTTACCAGATGAATCTTATAGCCATATCGGCCAATCAGGATAGCGATGATCAGCGGACCACCTGCCAGACCCAGTTTCACAGGAACGGGCATGCCAGGGATAGCAATAGGCAGTGAACCGAAAATCAATCCCAAGAAGATTCCAACGAAGATGGTGGCGATGTTTGGCGCATCCAAACGGCGCAGGCTGTTTCCCATCTTGCCAGCCACATTGTCGACAGCATCCTCAGGACCTACGACCATGATGCGGTCGCCTACCTGCAAGGGCAGGGTCGGAGAGGCGAAGATGTCCATGCCGTGACGGGTTACACGGGTTACGTTAACACCATGAACGCTCGAGAAGTGGAGCGATGCCAGTGTCTTGCCATTCACCTTCGGGTTAGTAATCACAATGCGCTTTGAAACCATAGGCTGATCCTGCTGCTCGAAGTCGATGTCGAGCTTGGGACCGATAAAGGCAGTGATAGCCTCCTGATCGGCTTCTGCACAAACAATCAGCATCTGGTCGCCCATGTGGAAGATGGTATCACGGTTAGGGATAAACAGTTCGCCTTCGTGCACCAGGCGTGACACCACAAAGTCGCGGTTCAGGAAGTCGTGTACCTGCAGCAGAGTCTTACCCTCCAAGTATTTGTTGGTTACCTCCAAGTGCATCTTGTAAGGCTTCTTGTTGGTGTTGGTTTCCTCCATTGCAATCAGCTCTTCCTCTTCTTTTTCAAGCTTTACATTGCAGATATACCTTATTAATATAGTTGCGCCGATAATACCCAGTACGCCGAGCGGATAGGCACAGGCATAAGCCGATGCAATCTGGGGAGCACCATTGGGGAATACTGTGTTCAGTGCTTCATTGGCAGCACCAAGTCCAGGAGTGTTTGTCACGGCACCATAGAGCGTACCTACCATCATCGGCAGGTTGGTTACTTCGTTGGTATCAAAGAAAATGTAATAGCAGGCAAACATGACGAGGATGTTCAGCAGAATAGCACTCGCTGCCAGTCCGTTGAGCTTAACGCCCTGAGTACCAAAGCTCTCGAAGAAACCTGGTCCGACCTGCATACCAATCATAAAGACAAAAAGAATCAGTCCGAAGTCTTGTACGAAAGTCAGAATCGGGGCGGGGGCTGTGAATCCAATGTGGCCTGCCAGAATACCGGCAAATAAAACGAAAGTAACACCAAGAGAGATTCCAAAGACCTTGATTTTTCCCATATATACACCAATGGCGATCACGATAGCATAGAGCAAGGTGATGTGAGCCACGGTGTCAGTGGTTGTAAACAGGTCTTTCAACCATTGAAAAGATTCCATAAATACTACTAACTTTTTTTATTCTCAAATTTCGAGTGCAAAGGTACTAAAAAATGCGCAACTTATGCAATTTTGTGTGCTTAATTTTGAATAAAAACCGTTTTTTTATTTCTTTCACAATTCAATTGATTGATTTGTCTAAAAAGTTTGTATCTTTGTCGCCTAAATAAATTGCAGCTTAAAACAACTTATATAATAATTTTACGTATCTATGGCAAACAAAGAAAAGCTCTTTACCGAGTTTACAGCTCCGAGCACACAGGAGTGGCTCGACAAGATTGAGGTCGACCTGAAAGGTGCCGATTTCCAGAAGCGCTTGGTATGGAGAACTAATGAAGGTTTTAATGTACAGCCCTTCTATCGCCGTGAAGACCTGGCGAACTTGAAAACACCCGATGCTCTCCCAGGAGAGTTCCCGTTTGTACGTGGTAACAAGAAGGACTCTAACACATGGTATGTTCGTCAGAACATTTCTTTAGATGGCGCGGGTAACGCAACATCTAAAGAGATTGCTAAGGCGGCCAATGCCAAGGCGCTCGACATCCTGAATAAGGGTATCGACTCGTTGGGTTTCCACATCCCTGGTAAAATGGTTTCGATGGATACTATCGAGACGCTGCTCGATGGCATTTACTGCGAGTGTGTAGAGGTTAACTTCTCTACCTGTCAGCGTCATTCGCTCGAACTCGCCGAAATCCTGAAGACCTATTGGCAGAAGAAGGGCTATGATAAAGAAAAGATAGTAGGCTCTATCGAGTGGGATCCCATGAAGAAGATTGTGATGACGGGTAAGGATGTAACACCTGTTCTCGCATTCGGTCCCAAACTGGCTGAGTCGCTCAAGGAGTATCCCAACTTCCGCAGTATCATCGTTCATAGCGATGCACTTAACAATGCTGGCGCTTATATCGTTCAGGAGTTAGGCTATGCATTGGCTTGGGGTAACGAGTATCTGCAGCAGTTAACCGATGCTGGGGTAGATGTTGATCTGGCCGCTAAGAGCATCAAGTTTAATATGGGCGTTAGCGAGAACTATTTTATGGAGATTGCCAAGTTCCGCGCTGCCCGTCTGCTGTGGGCTCAGATTGTCAAGCAGTACGAGCCAAAATGCGACTGTGCTTGCAAGATGATTATCAACGCCACCACCTCTACTTATAACCAGACGCTGTTTGATAGCTATGTGAATCTGCTGCGTTCGCAGACCGAGGCTATGAGTGCTGCTCTGGGTAGTGTTCACTCGATGGTGGTAACACCATTCGATGCACCTTACGAGGAGGCAACCGATTTCTCTGAGCGTATCGCTCGCAACCAGCAGTTGCTGATTAAGGAGGAGAGCCATTTCGACCGTATCGTCGACCCATCTGCAGGTTCGTATTATATCGAGCACCTCACCGATGCACTGGCTACCGAGGCTTGGAAGATATTCCTGAAGGTAGAAGAGGAGGGCGGTTTCCTGGCTGCCATCAAGGCTGGAACCATTCAGGACGATATCAACGCTACCAACGTGAAGCGTCATGGTGATGCTGCCAAGCGTAAGGAGTTCCTGCTGGGTACCAACCAGTTCCCGAACTTTACTGAGAAGAGCGAGAACAAGCGCGCCTACAAGCACCATTGCGGTTGTGGTGGTGTGCACCATCAGGGCGAAGAGAACGTTGCGTTCAAGGCTATCGAGACTACCCGTCTGGCTGCCGACTTCGAAAATCTGCGCATCCATACCGAGGAGACAAAGGTGCCAACTGCGTTTATGCTCACCATCGGTAACCTTGCCATGCGTCAGGCTCGTGCGCAGTTCTCATGTAACTTCCTGGCATGTGCTGGTTATAAGGTGATCGATAACCTCGGCTTTAAGACCGTTGAGGAAGGTGTTGATGCCGCTCTCGAGGCTAAGGCCGATATTGTGGTTATCTGCTCGAGTGACGATGAGTATGCCGAGTATGCTATCCCTGCTTTCAAGTACTTGAATGGTCGTGCGATGTTCGTCGTAGCTGGTGCGCCCGCTTGCATGGAGGATTTGAAGGCCGCTGGCATCGAGAACTTCGTTCACGTCAAGTGCAACGTACTTGAGACTTTGAAAGAATATAATCAGAAACTTGGTATCTAAAGAATAGGAGACTTGAATTATGCGCAAACAATTTAAAGATATAGATATCTATGCAGGCATCAAGGCTCAGGATGGTGCCAAGTGGATTAAAGACAATGGAATCGTAGAAAACTGGAAGACCCCAGAGCATATTGAGGTGCGCCCCGTTTATACGAAAGAAGACCTTGAAGGTATGGAACACCTTGACTTCACTGCTGGTATTCCTCCCTATCTGCGTGGTCCGTATTCGATGATGTATCCGTTCCGCCCGTGGACCATCCGTCAGTATGCCGGATTCTCAACGGCTGAGGAGTCGAATGCATTCTATCGTCGTAACCTGGCAGCTGGTCAGAAGGGTCTTTCTGTAGCCTTCGACCTGCCGACGCACCGTGGTTATGACCCCGACAACGCCCGTGTGGTGGGCGATGTAGGTAAGGCTGGTGTGTCTATCTGCTCACTTGAGAATATGAAGGTTCTCTTCAATGGTATCCCCCTCAACAAGATGTCGGTCTCTATGACCATGAATGGTGGCGTGTTACCGGTATTGGCCTTCTACATCAACGCAGGTCTGGAACAAGGCGCAAAACTGGAAGAGATGGCTGGTACGATTCAGAACGATATCCTGAAGGAGTTCATGGTTCGTAACACCTATATCTATCCGCCCGCATTCTCAATGAAGATTATCGCTGATATCTTCGAGTACACCTCGCAGAAGATGCCTAAGTTCAATAGCATCTCTATCTCAGGTTATCATATGCAGGAGGCAGGTGCTACGGCTGACATCGAGTTGGCTTATACCTTGGCCGACGGTATGGATTACCTGCGTACTGGTGTCAATGCCGGTATCGATGTGGATGCTTTCGCTCCTCGACTCTCATTCTTCTGGGCTATCGGTATGAACCACTTCATGGAGATTGCCAAGATGCGTGCCGGTCGTCTGCTGTGGGCTAAGATCGTGAAGAGTTTCGGCGCCAAGAATCCGAAGTCACTCGCTCTCCGTACCCACTCACAGACATCTGGTTGGTCGCTCACCGAGCAGGACCCTTTCAACAATGTAGGTCGTACCTGTATCGAGGCTATGGCTGCCGTACTGGGTCATACCCAGTCGCTGCACACCAACGCCCTCGATGAGGCCATCGCCCTGCCTACCGACTTCTCGGCTCGTATCGCTCGTAACACCCAGATATACATCCAGAACGAGACGAAGGTCTGCAAGCAGATCGACCCTTGGGCTGGTTCGTATTATGTAGAGACCCTGACCAACGAGCTCGTTCACAAGGCTTGGGAGCATATTCAGGAGATTGAGAAACTCGGCGGTATGGCTAAGGCCATCGAGACGGGCTTGCCCAAGATGCGTATCGAGGAGGCAGCAGCCCGTACTCAGGCTCGTATCGACAGTGGCGTTCAGACCATCGTGGGTACCAATAAGTACCGCCTCGAGCACGAGGATCCTATCGATATCCTCGAGGTCGACAATACAGCCGTACGTACTCAGCAGGTAGAGAACCTGAAGGAGCTCCGTGCTCATCGCGACGAGGCTGCCTGTCAGGCTGCCCTGAAGGAGATTACGGAGTGTGTTCGTGAGTTCAATGAAGGTAAGAAGTCGAAGAACAACCTGCTCGACTTGGCAGTAAAGGCTGCTGGCTTGCGTTGTACTCTGGGTGAGATCAGTGATGCCTGCGAGGAGATCGTAGGTCGTTATAAAGCAGTAATCAGAACAATTTCAGGCGTGTATAGCTCAGAATCAAAGAACGATAGCGACTTCGAGTTGGCTTGCAAGCTGACCGATGAGTTCGCAGAGAAGGAAGGTCGTCGTCCTCGTATCTTCATCGCCAAGATGGGTCAGGATGGTCACGACCGTGGTGCAAAAGTGGTAGCTACCGGTTATGCCGACTGTGGCTTCGATGTGGATATGGGACCGCTGTTCCAGACTCCAGAGGAGGCTGCCCGTGAGGCTGTCGAGAATGATGTCCACGTGGTGGGCGCTTCATCGCTTGCTGCCGGTCACAAGACCCTCATTCCTCAGCTCATCGAAGAGTTGAAGAAGCTGGGTCGTGAGGATATCATGGTCATCGCCGGCGGTGTGATTCCTGCTCAGGACTATGACTTCCTCTACAAGGCTGGTGTGGCTGCCATCTTCGGTCCAGGAACTTCTGTGGCTAAGGCCGCCGTTGAGATGATGAAGATATTATTGGACAAAGAATAAATGAAACATGTAGATGTACTGATTATCGGAGCCGGCCCGGCTGGTTCTGTTTGTGGAAGTCTGTTGAAGCAGGCTGGTGTTGATTGCTTAATAGTAGATCGTGCGTCGTTTCCACGCGACAAGGTGTGTGGTGGCGGACTGACGGTAAAGGCATGGCGTTTGCTCGACATGCTGTTGCCTGGTATCAAGTACGAATATCGTCCTATCGCCCGCATGCGTTGCCAGTTCGAGAACGACCCCGTATGTGAGTTCCAGGCGGAGTATGCCATTCGCATGACGCGTCGTAAGGACTTTGATTACGCCTTGTTGCAGTATTATCAGGCTCATGGTGGTGAACTGATGAAGGGATCTTTCGAGCGTTTTGAGCAGCAGGCAGATGGTCGTGTCCTTGTTACTCTGAAGTCTGGTGAGCAGATTTCATGCCGCTATCTGATAGCCGCTGATGGTGCTGGCAGTCTCATCCGTCGTCAGATACATGGTGCTCCTAAGTTGCATGCATTGTTCCTTGAACAGTACAATGAGGGTGAGACCGATAACGACGTGTTTGTTCATTTCTCGAGCAACTATAAGCCTGGAGTGTTTTATAAGTTCTCCAGCTTAGGTCGTGACATGTATGGTTTTGCTTCTTTAGAGTCGAACGAGGATTTCCCTCGTCATAAAGCGAAGTTCTGTGAGACTCTCACTAAGTTCGGCGTGCCCTTAGGACAGATTCGTGGTGCATATATTCCATTGAACACCGTTCCTCCTACAGCAGATAATGTTATTCTCATCGGTGATGCAGGCGGATTTGCCAATAAACTCACGGGCGAGGGTCTTTACGATGCTTTCAAGACTGCTGCCAATGCCAAGCGTGCCATAGTAGAGGGAATACCATTCCGTGAAGCTAATGCGGAGGAATTCCGTAAGATGGAGCATCAGGTTAAGGTCTTTAAATTCTTCTTCAGTCCTATCGGCTGGCGACTCATCCGATGGGGTATGCGTTATCCTAAAGTCATCAAATGGCTTTTCGATGCTAAGATGAAACGCGAGACCTTCCGTGCATAAAACAAGAAAATCCCAGTATTAATTTACTGGGATTTGTCTTTTAAGTTTGATGGTCTTGCCGGTGAGGGGGCCGTACCAGATCATTTCGGTGTCGGTGATTTCCTTGACTTGGGCCGACCAAGGCATGTTGTTGATAATCATTACCAACAGGTCGCCGTCCCACTCGTATGTGCCTGTGCCTGTATAGTGCTCGCCCTGTACGTTGGTGAAACTGCCATCAGCATCATACCACCATTCGGTACCGACCATGTCCTGGTCGTAACCTTCTTCTACGTAATAGATGGTCCACTTGCCTACAAGCTTCGATTTTATCAGCTCCTGGGTTTGTACGGGATTGTCTTCGTTGGCGCAACTATTCAATACTACGGTCGGCAATAAACAGCATGCTGCCATTGTTAAGGATACAAGAAGTTTCTTCATGCTTGATGAATTTAGTTTGAATTTTAAAGCACAATGACCGCCTGCGGAATGCAGAACGGTCATTGATTGGTTATTTAAAATCGGAGTTTAATCAGATTTAACTCACCCTTGAGGCTTCGCCTCTAGAAAACTCACGCTCGACAATAAGAGCAAACTCTTACTGTACTCGCTTAATCGTTTCCTTTGATAGCAGCTACGCCAGGGAGAACCTTACCCTCGATGGCCTCGAGCAGAGCACCACCACCAGTAGAGATGTAACTAACCTGATCAGCCAGACCGAACTTGTTGACGCAAGCAACAGAGTCACCACCACCAATCAGAGAGAATGCACCATTCTTGGTAGCCTCAGCGATAGCGTTGCCAATGGCGCGTGAACCAGCGGTGAAAGCGTCGCACTCGAATACACCGGCAGGACCGTTCCACAGGATGGTCTTTGCACCCTTGATAGCCTCGGCGAATGCCTTCTGGCTCTCAGGACCAGCGTCAACACCCTCGAAACCAGCAGGTACGTTGTTTGCAGGGCAGTTGATGATCTGAGCACCTTCCTTCACACTCATGGTGCCGAAGTCGAGACCGTTGGTAGCGGTGCAGTCAGAACCGAGAACGAGCTCTACGCCGTTCTTCTTAGCCAGCTCCTCAACACCCAGAGCTACATCCAGCTTGTCGAGCTCAACGATAGAATCACCAATCTCACCGTTGTGAGCCTTTGCGAAGGTATAGGTCATACCACCGCAGAGGATGAGCTTATCAACCTTACCGAGCAGGTTCTCGATGATACCGATCTTAGAAGATACCTTAGAACCACCCATGATGGCAACGAAAGGACGCTTGATGTTAGAGAGAACGGCGTCAACAGCCTGAACCTCCTTCTCCATCAGCAGACCCAGCATCTTGTTGTCAGCGTCGAAGTAATCAGCGATAACAGCAGTAGAAGCGTGCTTGCGGTGAGCTGTACCGAAGGCATCCATTACGTAGCAGTCAGCGTAAGAAGCGAGAGTCTTAGCAAACTCCTTCTGGCTGGCCTTCATTGCCTTCTTAGCCTCGTCGTATGCAGGATCAGCCTTGTCGATACCTACAGGCTTACCCTCTTCCTCAGGATAGAAACGCAGGTTCTCAAGCAGCAGAGCCTCACCCATCTTCAGAGCCTTAGCAGCATCAGCAGCCTTAGCGCAGTCGGGAGCGAAAGCAACGGGAACGCCCAGAGCCTTCTCAACAGCCTCGCGGATCTGACCGAGTGACTTCTTTGCATCTACCTTACCTTTGGGCTTACCCATGTGGCTCATGATGATGGTAGCACCACCGTCGGCCAGAATCTTCTTAAGAGTGGGAAGGGCACCACGGATACGGGTGTCGTCAGTGATTTTACCATTCTCATCGAGGGGTACGTTGAAGTCTACACGTACGATTGCCTTCTTACCGGCAAAGTTGAATTCGTTGATTGTCATGATCTTAATATTTTAATATGTATAAAACTTCATTTTTGAAACGCCTGCAAAGTTACAAAAATGAAATGAAAAATGAGAATCGGGAATTGAGAATTTATACTTTTTTTACGTAACGGTCTGTATATTGTAAGGTACGCATTGCAAAAGAGCTTTATCCGAAAAGCTCACGGAGGGCTTCTTCGACTTTACGCACAGGGTGGAGGCGGATATGGAACTTCTTCTGATCGAAACCCTGAAGGTTGTGCTTGGGGATAATCATATCGGTGAAGCCCAGCTTCTCGGCCTCGGCGATGCGCTGCTCTATGCGGTTCACAGGGCGTACCTCGCCCGAGAGTCCCACCTCACCACACATGCACCAGCCCGACTCGATGGGTGTGTCGACATTCGAGGACAGTACGGCAGCGATGATACTGAGATCCATGGCGAGATCAGTGACACGAAGACCGCCGGCGATATTGATAAACACATCCTTCTGCATGAGCTTGAATCCCACACGTTTCTCGAGCACGGCCAGCAGCATGTTGAGGCGGCGCTGGTCGAAGCCCGTAGCAGAGCGCTGAGGGGTGCCGTAGGCTGCGGTAGAGACAAGGGCCTGTGTCTCGACGAGGAAGGGACGGACACCCTCGATGGCCGACGAGATAGCAATGCCGGAGAGACCGTCATGGTCTTGTGAAAGCAGCAGTTCAGAAGGATTGCTCACTTGGCGCAGACCGCTCTGTTGCATCTCGTAGATGCCCAGTTCGGCGGTAGAGCCGAAACGGTTCTTGATAGAGCGGAGAATGCGGTACATGTAGTGCTGGTCGCCCTCGAACTGGATGACGGTGTCGACAATGTGTTCAAGGATCTTGGGACCTGCCAGAGTGCCTTCTTTGGTGATGTGCCCAATGAGGATCACGGGCACACCGCTGGTCTTGGCAAAACGTAGTAGCGAAGAGGCGCACTCTCGTACTTGAGCGATAGAGCCTGCTGAAGACTCGACATCCTCGGTCATGATGGTCTGAATGGAGTCGATGACAACCAGTTCGGGCTGCACCTCTTTAATATGGTCGTAGATATGCTCAAGCGAATTCTCGCAGAGGATAAGGAAGTGGTCGCTCTCCTCATGGGGAATACGGTTGGCTCGCATTTTAAGCTGGTGGGCGCTCTCTTCGCCGCTGACGTATAGAATGCGCTTCTCTGGCATGCGGAGCATCGTCTGAAGCGAGAGAGTGGACTTGCCAATGCCAGGCTCGCCACCCAGAAGAACGATGCTGCCAGGAACGAGGCCACCGCCCAGTACGCGGTTAAGCTCGTCGTCGTGCATATCGATGCGAGGGTCGTCGTGGTTGGAGATATCGCTCAGCTTCAAGGCCTTGTTCTTGCGCAGGGCATGGCCAGCTGAGGCGGCAGCCGTAGTGGCAGCCTGCTGCTTGGTGTCGGCAGCCACCCGTATCTCCTTAAACGTATTCCACTGCCCACATGCAGGGCATTTGCCTATCCACTTCGGCGACTCCTGGCCGCAGTTGGAACAAACGTATGCTATCTTGTCTTTTGCCATAATTGGTGCAAAAGTAATAAAAATGCTACAGATTTCGCTGATTCAAAAGGAAAAAAAACATAAATCTGTGATAATCTATGACGTCTGTGCCAAAAAATTGCTACCTTTGCAGTGTTTATGAAGAAACTGATGATTTTTATCGTGACTGCGCTGCTGATTATAGGCTGCGGACAGTCGTATGAGGAAACAAAGCGACTCACAAGGGCTCAGCGCCTGAAGTTGTGGCGTGAGGACTCGGCTGCACTGAAGATTGCCGTGATGCCCACGCTCGATTGTCTGCCTATATTCATAGCCAAGGATCACCAGATGTTTGACACTGCGGTGGATATCCGCCTGAAGCATTTCAATGCCCAGATGGACTGTGATACAGCTCTGATACGTGGAAGGGTGGAAGGGACTGTCAGTGACTTGGTGAGAACAGAGCGTATCATCAAGCAGGGCATACCCCTGAGATATGTGGCTGCCACGAATGCCTACTGGCTGCTGATCAGTAATCGCCAGTTGAGAATGTCGAACCTGAAACACTTGAACGACCGCATGCTGGCTATGACGCGATACTCAGTGACGGATATGCTGGGCGATATCGCTGTCGACAGTGCCAAACTAAAACCAGAACAAGTGTTCCGCATACAGGTGAACGACGTGAACATCCGCCTGAAGATGCTTGAAAACAACGAGATGGACGCTCTTCTGATGACAGAGCCGCAAGTCACTCAGGCTCTGCTTGGCAAGCATAAGGTGCTGCTCGACACCCGTCAGATGGATATGCAGATGGGGGTGTTGGCTTTTCGTGAAAAAGAAATGAACGATAAGAACCGCATGCGTCAGATGGACGCATTCCTGAAAGGCTATAACGAGGCGTGTGACTCAATCAATCATTATGGGGTTCGCCATTATAGTGATGTCATCAAGAAGAATTATAAATTGTCGGAACAGACGTTGAAACAACTGCCAGATTCACTGAAATTCGAGCATGCTGTGGCTCCACGCCAGAAAGATGTAGAGAAGGCTCGGCAATGGCTCGCAAGAAAATAGGATAACGATGCTATGATTAAAAATGATGCTTTAACAGTCGTATATGATCATCTGCTTCACCGCAATCTCGGTGAAGCCATTATTGCGTTGGAAGCTTTCTTGGCCGTTCATCCGCATCAGATAAACTCGGACCGGCTGCATGCCATCAGAACAGACCTGCAGCTGATGACCGACTACTGGCAACACGGGTTTAAGGACCCGCAGCTGGACAGCCTTTACAACAACCTGTTGAGGCGCATGTACATGCTTTATGCTAACATAGCCAGTAACTATAATATCAGGCATACACCTTATCTGTCGTCGATGCTCTTCAAGGTCCATGCATCACTGAGAGACTGGTCTCCTCTGGCTATAAAGGAGGAACTTGAATCGTTTGTGTCGGATGTGGCAATGTTAGAACTGGAGCCGTCTCATACAGCAGAGTCGAAACAGAAGGAACTATATGCTAAGCATCAGCAGCAGATGGCGGATCTGTTTTATTATATTCTGACTTCAGACCTGTGGAGCGACACGTTTGCTGCAGGTATAGAAGATATATTGCTCTCGCCAACCATCGACACGGTAGACCAGCAGCAGATCCTGAGTAGCGTGATGCTCTCGACAATGACCTTCTTTGATATCGCGAAGTTCAGAACGCTGGTACATGTGTATCAGCGAGCTACAGACGATCGGGTGCAACAGAGGGCACTGGTCGGCTGGGCGCTCTCGCTGAATGCAGACATTGCACATAGCATATATCCTGAAGAAGAGGAGCTTGTAAAGCAGTTGTTGGAGGATGAACACTGTTGTGAAGAACTGGCAGAGTTACAGCGTCAGCTAATCTATTGCGTCACCGCAGAGCAGGACAATATGACGATTCAGCGCGAGATTATACCAAACTTGTCGCCGACGACAAGTAAAAACTCTGATTCGCCCATTACCATCAAGCTGATAGATGAGGAGGATTTGGAGAGTCAGCTGGATGATATTCTGCACCCCAACGAGGCGGAAGAGAAACTGGAGAAGATGGAAAGCAGTTTTATGCGGATGATAAATATGCAGAAGCAGGGCTCAGACATCTACTTCTCGGGTTTTGCGCAGATGAAACGCTATCCGTTCTTCAACGAACTCGTGAACTGGTTTGTACCATTCTACTTTGAGCATCCTGAAATGAGCGAGATATACGATAAGTACAAGCACAATATGCTCTTGAAGTCTATGTTGGGTACAGGACCATTCTGCAATAGCGACAAGTATTCGTTTATGCTGGCATTTGAGCAAGTAATGGCCTCAATTCCCAAAAGCGTAAGAAAGCTATTGGATCGTCGTGATAATAAACTCTTCCCCCTCGACCAGTTCGTGAATAAGGACTTTGATAAGCCTACCTATCTCAGAAGAATATATTTGCAGGACCTCTACAGATTCTTCAGACTGAACGCACAGCATGAAGCGTTTAAGAATGTGTTCAATCCGGAGGAACGTGATTATCTGTTGTTTGCTAACGACATGTTCTCGGATACACCGTTACAGCGCTATTATAACGAGATAACAGCTTTCTTGCTTAAGAAGAAGCGACGCAAAGATGCAAAACGCGTGATGAAGTATGTGGATGTTGATAAGCGCGATTTCCAGTACTACATGATGCAAGGTTATCTGAATCCATATAATCTGGATTATTTCATGAAAGCTGTGGAGCTGGAGTCTGAGAACGAGCGGGCGTTGGCGGGTTATGCCAGAGCGCTCTACTCAAATGAGGAGTATGAAAAATCGCTGGAGGTGTATGAGAAACTATTGAAGATACAGCCAGAGAAAAAGTCGTACTTACTCTATAAGGCAGTCTGCCAGATAGAATTGCATCAGTATGAAGAGGCAGAGAAAATGCTGTTTAAGCTGAACTACGAGGAGCCTGACGATGTGAATGTGGCTCGTTCGCTGGCATGGGTGCTGACGTGTAATGGAAAATATGAGCAGGCCGAGAGGCTCTACTCACAGTTACTTGCGAAAGAGAAGGTAGAAAACGAAGATCTGTTGAACTTTGGCTACTGCCTGTGGTTTAGCGGAAAGATCGACGAGGCAGCCAACTGCTTCCGCCGTTACCTGAAAGAAACGGGTGAGGAAAAGGGTTATATCATAGATAACGAGGCAAGACTGTTGAGCGAAAAAGGCATCTCAGAGGCTGAGACCTTGATGATGCTCTATATACTCTGATACCTCTTCCTGATTTTCTGACTCAGCCAGGTAAACGTCAATGGCAGGCCTACGCCTGCGATGGTGTAGAGTACCCAGAAGCAGTCTTGCTGAGAGTATTCGTGAATCACCATGTGGCATCCTACCTGTCGGATGTCGAGACCGTAATACCATATCTTTATGAGACTGACCACCTTGTAGGCCACAATGTGGAAAATGAAGATGTTTAGCGTATTGTCGCCAGTGTAGACGAGGAAACGCTTAAGCCACCCATCGTGCCTGTCGAGCCATAGACTTATGTTGTATGTCATGAGGAAACCCAAAAGGGCAGGGACGGGCAAAGAGAGAAACTGCTTATAAGTAGAGCGCCAGTTCATGTTGGCCGTCAGATACTTGGAAAAAAGAAATACGATAAGTCCGAAGACTATAGTCGTCCAGAAGGCGAGGCCATATTTGGATATAAACGAACGGTATTGCTCAACATACTGTTTGAAGATAAAGCCGCAGCCAAAGAAAAAGCATCCCATCAGGTCGCGATAGCCACCTTGCACAAGGGTAATGATTTTCAGCCCCTCGTATGTTTTCCAGGCACATATCAATAACATGAGGAGACAGATGACATAAGGCGCGGCATGGTGAATCTTGGTGGGAAGGATACGGATCGTGAGTTTATATATAATAAGGTACAGAATGCTGGCCACGAAAAGTCCGCGGAAGAACCAGAAGGCTCCGCAGAGAAACTGGTCGTAGCCCCCCATAGCGGTAAGGATGGTCCAGAGGTTCTGTTGTATCTGATGCCACGTGTAGGGATGAGTAACGCCTCCGGCATCGTTGCCAAAGCGTTCGTTGAGTACGCCAAGGTCGAACATCCAGTTGTGGATGACGAGGAAAAACACAGACCATTTGACGAAGGGCCAGTAAAGCCCTTTCACCCTTTTCTTGACGAAGGTCGCTTCGTCGTTGAGGTATTTCAGTGAAAAGAAATAGCCAGCCGTAATGAAAAACAGCGGCATGTGGAATTCAAAGATGAACTTACACAACCAGCCTGGAGCTTCTGCGTGGGCTATCACCATCAAGATGATAGCAATACCTTTAGCGATGGATATGACGGTGTCGCGTTTCATGTGGCTATAGTACAAATGTTAGTAAATGACCCAGCCAACCTCTGAACCGCTGCCAGGTGGTGCGGCTCTTCTTCCATTCTTCAAGAGTCAGGAGGTCGCTTTTCCTCGTGTCTTCTATAAACAGATTATCGAGTTCGCGGGTGGTGGCTTCGTCTGCGATGATGGCATTTGCCTCGTAGTCATAACGAAGGCTGCGTGAGTCGAGATTGGTGCTGCCAATAGTGCAGACTTTTCCATCGACCATCATAATCTTTGAGTGATGGAAGCCTGGGCGGTAGCGCCATACGTTGGCACCTCGCTTGATGAGCTTCTTCATGTTGTACATCACGACGTCGGGGGTCAGTGGCTCGTCATACTTCGAAGATATGAGGATGTCCATCTTCACACCTCGCTCAGCGCAACGCTTCAGCGCTTTGATAACTTTGTTAGTGGGGACAAAGTAAGGATTGATAATCTTGACGGAATCTTTGGCATTGTCGAGCATACTGACGTAGAAGCGGCGCATGATCTCGTTGGAGGTGTGAGGCTCACGGTTGGCGATGCCGATCATCTTTGAGCCGCTGGGCACGCCCTGAAAATATTTCTGGTTGGTGAGCTCTTCTTTTGCTACGAGTTTCCAAAAACGTACGAAGATTCTTTGCAATTCATTGACCGCAGGACCTTCGATACGGCAATGCATATCGCGCCATTCGCCCACCTGCTCTGTTCCCACCAGATAGTAGTCGGCTACGTTCATACCACCTGTATAGGCGATTCGGCCGTCGATGACTACAATCTTACGATGGTCTCTTGGCCAGATATGATTCACCCAAGGAAAACGGATGGGGTCGAACTCATAGATGTCGATACTGTCTGCACGAAGTTTCCGCAGGTGTTTTTTCTTCAGCGGCTGATTGTTAGAGTCATTGCCGAACCCGTCGAAAACGGCTCTGACTTCTACGCCTTCCTTTCTCTTCTCTCTGAGAATGTCGAACAGTAGCGAGGCTATAGAGTCATTGCGGAAGTTGAAGTATTCCAGATGTATACTGCTTTTGGCTCGTCGGATATCGTCGAACATCAGTTCGAACTTCTCGACACCAGAGGTGATGACCTTCACCTGGTTGTTTTTGTAGAAATCGATGCCTTGATTCCGCATATCGCCGACGATAAGGGAATCGCTGGTTTGCGCGTGTCCTGTTAGAGAGAGTAGCAGGAATAGTGCTGTGCCGACTATTCCTGCTATCCGATGGTATTCATTTATCATTTTCGGTGTTTCAATCTATATTCAAGTGGCGTCATGCCGAACTTCTCGCGGAAGATGTTGATGAAATTCTCCGCAGTCATAAAACCTACGTTGACGGCCAGCTCACTCATATTTATATTTGTACGCTTCAGCAGAATGCAGGCGTGCTTGAGTCGCATGTCACGAACGAGCTCGGCTGGAGTCTTGCCCGTCAGGTTGCGAATGCGGTGGAAGAACGGCACGCGTCCCATTCCCATAGCGCTCGACATCTCTTCAAGACTGATCTGTCCGCGACTCATGTTCTGCATCACATATTGCTCGATGTTCTTGATGAGTTGCTGATCCATGGCGTCGAGCATCGAGTAATCTGAAGAGACTTCTTCGCCCAACTCGTTTTCTGGGAGAATGCCTTCAGGCAGATTGTTCATCTTTGTCAGCGACGTCTTTCTTACAATTGTCGTATCAACCTTGTTCATCGGGTCGTCGGCAGAGATTTCCGTATCAGTATCGATAGCGATGTCCTCCATACCGATGTTCTCGGTAGCGGTGGTCATACTGGTGTTATGCTCTTCAAGCATGCGCGTCTCTGCTCCCTCGATAAGGTTGCTGTTCATCTTAATGGGACCTAATCCGAGCACCTGATTGAAGCGCATGGTAGCTTCCTGCATATTGAAGGGCTTGGCCAGATAATCGTCAGCAGAAACCGTGATATTCTTGGTATGCATATCCTGCGGTGTAAGCACACCGTCGGTCATAAGTACGAACTTGATGTTCTGCGTAGCGAAGTTGGTCTTAAGCTGGTTGCACAACTCACTACCCGTCATACCTGGCATCTCCTGCTTGCAGACTACGATGTCGCACTTCATCTCGTCGAGGTCGTCGGCAGCCTTCATGATGTCATTATAGATGTGGAAGTCGTATACGTACTTCAGACGTGCTGAGGCAAACTTCAGGAAGTCTTCGTTATCGTCGATCATGACAACGATGAACTTAGATGTAGGCGAGTCGATGGTTGAATGCGAACGAGTAGCTTCTGATGTCAGAGCCTCGCTGGCTATCTCTGGTAGTTCGATTTCGCCCTTGTTATTCAGTTCCATACGATCCTGTACCACGTTCTTGGCTCTCACTTCTGGGTGCTCGAGGTTCATCTGCATATCAGTCACACGGGTGATGATCTGCAACATCTGTGAGTGGAGGGCATTGAGCTGTTCCTTTTCTTCGAGCGACTTTTCTTTCTCTGAGAGGTTACCGATGATAGAGGTCATACGGGCCATCGGCTGGCGAAGGTCATCGCTGGCAGCCTTGATTTCCTCGCGCTGAAGTTTCAGTTCCGTGATTACGGCATCCTTTCTGGCCTTGATGGCTCTCATTTGTTTTATTCCGATGCGCCAGAAGTAGATAATGACGAGCAGCACGATGAGATATGCTATAATCATCCACCATGACAGCAGCCAGTGATGCTCAACGGTTATGTCGAGTGTACGCTCCTGATTGCTGACAGCGCCCTCGGCACTAATCGCTTTAACGTGGAGTGTATAACGTCCGCTTCCAAGATCCTTGAAAGTCACACCATGGGTCAGGGCATTACCATTGCGCCAGTCTTCATCCTTGCCCTCCATCCAGTACATGAACTGCAGGCGCTCACTCTGGTTGTAGTTACCTGCGGCAAACTTGATGGTGAAGGTGTTCTGGTCATGAGCCAGGTTAATCTTATTTGTCTCGTTCATGGCCTGTGTCAGAATGACTCTGCCGTTATACTCATGTCCAACCAGCACTTCTTCCTCGCCAATGTACAGCTGAGTCAGCATAACGCGTGGCAGGGCATTATTATCTTCAACGGCTTTCTGCAATACCCAGTTGACACCGTAGAGACCGCCCAAAAGCACGTTGCCATCATCTTTGGTGAGAATGGATCCTATGTTGAATTCGTTGCTCTGCAAACCGTCAGCGGTAGTGTAGTTATACATACCGTAGTTGTTTGTACCGTCTTCGTGATTGCGCTGTACGACGATACGGCTTACGCCACGACTGGTAGTCACCCAGATGTTGTGGTTCTTGTCTTCTGCGATGCCACAGATGTTATTGTTGCAGAGTCCCTGTTTCTCTGTGAGGTACTCGAGGTCATCGGTCTCGAGGTTCAGAATGTTCAGACCTTCGCGTGTTCCCACCCAGATGAGGCCTCGTGAGTCCTGTAATATCTGGGTGATATAGTTGTTGGTGAACGGCTTGATATTGTTCGAATTGCCTGTCACGAGTTTCTTCTCCGTGGTTGACAGATTCAGGATGATAAGTCCCTCGGCTGTACCAATCAGCAGGTTGTTAGTCGTGCCGCTGGCGTTGTAGAAAAGACTGGTGATGTTATTGGTGGTCAGTTTGCCGTTTTCGCGTGTATAAGAAGAGAATGAGTTCATCCTAGGATTATACACCTGCAGACCGCCATTGGTTGCAATCCATAGGTTGCCGATCTTATCCTTACACAGGTCGTTGATGTGATCATCGATAAGGGTTGCCGTACTGTCGCGGGCCAACGAGTACACGGTCGACACACCGTTCTTGATGCGAGTCAGACCATTTCGCTTAGATCCTATCCACAAGCTGCCGTCAGGCGTTGTCTCCATACAAGAAACCTTTAAACTGGCGAGTGGACCATCATAGCCGATGATACCCTTGTCGCTTGTTCCATACCAGACGGTGCCGTTTGCATCTTGTGTCATGGCAGTGATGTCGCCCATGAGGTTAGAGCCGAAGCGGTAGATGAAATGTCCGCAATAGGCTACGCCAGATTTCTCCGTACCAACCCACAGAAGGTCGGTATCATCAACATAGACGCTTTGGATGCTGATGATTTCCTTGATCCACTGGTTGTCGTTGATGTTACGTGGCTGAACATTTTCTGTTGTGTGCGTGTTCTGGTCCATCTTGATAAGTCCCAGCTGATCGGAGCCAATCCAGATGTTTCCGTTCTTATCGCCTGTCATACCGTTGATGTTACGATCCACACCGATGCCTGTTAATCCCAGACGTTCGCCAACACTGGTGTCCCAAGTAGCAGTGTTTTTATTGTACATCATCAGTGTACCTTGTCCGTAGAGCCAGATGTTGTCTTGCTGATCAGCATAGACCTTCAGCGACTTAGTGCGCTTACGCTTCAGGGAGGGGAAACTTTCTGTTGCCCATACCGTATGCTGTTGATGCATCACGTCGCAACATACCAGTCGGCCGTCGTCGTAGACGATGATGGCGCCGTCGCGACACTCGCCAATAGAGCAGACCGTACCCTGCGGAACGCCGTGAGCATCGTCGGTATAGCCAAATTCATAAAGCAACTGCTGCTGTTGATTGTAACATACCACACCTTTGTTGGGAATGGCGCCCCAGAGATTCTTATGATGGTCTATGAAAACTATCGATGGGATGGTTTCGATACCCATGCGTGCAAAGGTCTGCTTCATGTCGCGCTCGAAACTCTCTGTCTGCGGGTGGTAGATGCAATAACCCGAGGAGGTCGAGATCAGCAGGTTTCCGTCGAGCATCTCCTGAATGGAGTTGATGTAACTGTCGTTCAGCGACGAACCGTCTTGCGAGTCGCTTTGGAAATTGCGGAAGGTATAGCCGTCGAAACGGTATAATCCTGCTGGCGTACCAAACCATACATAGCCACGTGAGTCTTTCAGAATGCAGTTCACCTGGCTGGATGTCAGTCCGTCGCGGGCATCCAGGGTCTTGAACAGATAGTCGGCTACCACCGCCATTGGCAGGGTCAGCAACAACACAATCAGAAGTTTCTTTATAGTTTTCATAAGGCTTCGGTTTCCTAAATTAAATCATACACGAGTAGTGGTCGACAACGCCCAGCAGATGATGGTCATCGTCAGTCACCAGAACGGAGTGTACTTTATACTGGTTCATGATTCGTTGTATCTCAGTAATCTTAGTCTCAGGTCTTACAGTCTTCGGTGTACGGGTCATGATATCGCTCACCGTTCTGTCGAAGAACTCTGCCCTCCACTTTTCCATTGCGCGACGGATGTCGCCATCGGTAATCAATCCAACGATTTTCCCTTCTACCTCTGCGATGCCAAGTCCCAGTTTACCTTTGCTCACGAGGATAATGGCTTCGCCCAGATGCATCTCAGGCGGCAGAGTGGGCAGGTCGTCCTTGAACATTACGTCCTGTGCTGTTGTAAGCAGTCGTTTGCCGAGTTCACCTCCTGGGTGGAACTGTGCGAAGTCGCGTGGCTGGAAGTTACGCTTCTCCATCAGTGCGATGGCGATAGCATCGCCCATGGCCAGCTGGGCCATCGTAGAACTTGTTGGAGCCAGATTCATTGGACAAGCCTCTTTCTCAACGCTTACGTTCAGATGGTAGGTAGAATATTTGGCCAGCAGTGACCCTGGATTGCCACTCATGCCGATAATGGGAATATGCATATGAAGTACCATGGGGATGAAACGTAGCAGTTCGTCAGTCTGTCCTGAGTTTGAGATGGCAAGCACCACATCGTCGGAGGTCATCACTCCTAAGTCGCCATGAAACACGTCGAGTGGGTTGATGAAGAACGAGGGGGTTCCTGTAGATGAGAGTGTTGCGGCGATCTTAGCGCCGATGTGCCCGCTCTTGCCTACACCTGTTACGATGACTTTTCCTTTGCACTCGAATATCAGACGTATAGCTTCGTCGAAATTCTCGTCGAGTTGTGAGATTAATCCGACTACGGCTTCAGCCTCGTCCTTGAAACATTGTATTGCGTATTCTCTTGATGTCATGGTTTTATTCTGATATTAGTTTCTCTACCAGCGACTCCAGCTTTTCCAGCTCCAGCATGTTGGCTGCGTCGCTCAGACCCTTGTCTGGGTCAGGGTGTACTTCAAAGAAATAGCCTGTGGCTCCAAAAGCCTTGGCTGCAAGTGCCATCTGAGGCACGAAACGGCGGTCGCCGCCAGTCTTTCCGTCGCTGCCGCCTGGGCGCTGTACGCTGTGTGTACAGTCCATGATGACCGTAGGTACTATCTCAAGCATATCAGAGATATTACGGAAGTCTACTACCAAGTTGTTGTAGCCCATCATGTTGCCTCGTTCTGTAAGCCATACGTCTTTAGCTCCTGACTCGCGTACCTTTTCTACTGGATATTTCATGTCTTTTCCACTCAGAAACTGTGCTTTCTTGATGTTTACGATACATCCCGTCTTAGCGGCTGCTACTAGCAGATCGGTCTGTCGGCAGAGGAAAGCGGGAATCTGCAGCACGTCGCACACTTCGCCAGCAGGACCGGCCTGATGGTGCTCGTGAATGTCGGTCAGAATCCTCAGTCCGTACTTCTCCTTTACGTCGGCCAGCATCTGGAGTCCACGCTCCAATCCTGGGCCGCGAAAAGAGTGGATTGAGGTGCGGTTTGCCTTGTCGAACGAAGCCTTAAAGATAATGTCAGTGCCCAACTTGGTGTTGATTTCCACCAGTTTACGTGCCACGGTGTCAAGCAGCTCGGCCGACTCTATGACGCAGGGACCAGCTATGATTGTTGTTTTTCTATTCATTTTATTGCTGCAAAAATACTTATTTTAATCAATTCTACCAAATTTTTGGCAAAAAAAGTTCGCTCATGTCTGTTGATGGCTCACTTTTCGCTGATGATATGTACATCGTGCTGTGGGAACGGTATCTCTATGTTGTTCTGATACAGAGTGTCGTAGACACATTTCAGCACTTCGCTTGTCACGTAGGATTTCTTCGGAGCCTCAGCCCAAACGGTAAGTTTGAAGTTTACGCTCGAGTCACCCATCTCAGAGACAACGCACTTCACTGGTTTCTTCTTGTCCATCCATTCTATATCCAGCTGGTTGGCAGCCGTCTCCACGAGTTCGGTTACCTGCTTTAGGTTTGAACCATAGGCTACACCGAAGGGCACGATGGTGAGCACGTAGTTGTGGTTTCGTGTCAGGTTCTTGTAGTTCTTAGCGAAGAGCTGTGCGTTCTGGAATGTGATAACCTCGCCGTAAATCGACTCTACCACCGTTGAAGTGTAACTGATGCTGGCAACTTTTCCCATGCGTCCGTCGACCTCAATCCAGTCGCCCACTTTTATGCGTCCTGTCATCAACGTGGCACCGTAGTAGATGTTCTCGATGATATCTTTCGAAGCGAAACCGATACCTGTCGACAGACCGCCAGAGATGGCGAGCAGCCAGCCTACGCTGATGTGGAGCAGTGAGAGCGATATCATAAGCCAAATACCCCATACGAATACCTGAATCACGTTCTTGCCCATTACCTCTTTCGAGGCTGCTGTGGTGGGGTCGCTATCTTCGTAGTGTAGCTTCAGCAGCGCTAGCACGGTTTTTACGATATAACGGAACACATACCACAGGGTGATGACCATCGCAAGCTTCAGAATGCTCACTAGCAGGTTCTCCATGTTGATGAAGTTGTATTTGAATATCCGCCAGCACAGTTCGCTGAGGTTGAACACTTTGGCTGCCCAGTAGACGGAGAACATGACAGAGTAAACGCTCAGCACAGGCATCACCACCTTCTCTATAAACAGATAGGCCCAGGTCTGTGTGATTGGTTTTTTGTCGTAGCCCTTACGTTTTGCATAGATAGCCAGATACTTGCTCACACAAGTGATGGTGAGAATGCATGTCAGCTGCATGATCCACCAGGTGATGAGTTGTACGGCAAGTAGCGTGTAGCCCACCCATGAGCAGACGACCGAGGCGATGGATACCGTGAGTGAGATATAAGTGTAGAAGATGTCTGACTTGGGGATGTTCTGGTTATGCTTTCTGATAACGAGCCATTGCCAGATGGTGCAGGCGAGCAGAATTGGCGGGAGGGCTATGTTCACCAACTCGTTAGGAATCAGGATGATTCTACATCCTATCACGATGAAGCCTACGGCTATCAGTGGTGCATAGATACGGAATGCACTACCCAGTTGGTCCCCTTTTACGCGCAGGAGCAGTGAGATAAGAATGACGCCCAGCAGCCAGGCATATTCCACCAACAGGTTTGAGGCCATGATGAGGAAGTTCTGGCTGGCGTTGTTCATCAATACCCCTTGTATGATGGCAAACGTGATCGTGGTGGTGGCCATTGTGATGGCGCCCTGCTTCTCCTTGAACTCTTCGGTCTTGAACCGCTTGGGCAATATAAAACGGAAGAACAGCAGGTTGAGTACCACGGCGATGATGATGTAGAAGGCGATGGCTACGAACAGACCGAAAATCCATCGCGAGCTCCACTGCGAGTTGTCGTTGTCATTGATGGTGTACTTCTTCTTTACCGTCTCGACCATCGAGTTCCAGCGCCGTCCGATATTGCTTAGCAGGGTGGGGTAGCTGTCGCCACCGTTGATGAAGATGCTGCGCTGAATGTCGCTGTATCGCTTCTGTGCATAGTCGTTGAGTTCGCTTAATCGCTGTTCCGTCTGATTGTAGTAGCGTATGTTGCGCTTCAGCTGGCTCTCGTTCTCAATCAGCGTCGAGCGTATGCTCTTGGCCAGTTTCAGACATGAGTCGCGTCGTTGCGCGCCGTATTTCGTGGTCATGATCTCAGGCAGCGCCTCCAGTCTTCTTACCAGACTGTCGTAGCGTGCACGGTCGCGCTCACTCCTTTCCAGAAATGCCGTAAACGGTATCTGACGTTTGTGAAAACTTCTGTACTGTTTCGTGGCTTCCTGACAGGCGTAGGTCATGTTGAACACGTTATCCTGATCCTGTGAATATAGCATCAGAGCATTCTGGTCGGCCTGCTTCATGGTGAGAAACAGCTGGGTGATCATCTGCTTCGTGCGTGCCTTCCGTACGGTGGAGCGCATAATAAGCTCGTTGTTATATTGTTCCAATTCAGCCTGAAGAATCATGAGTGTCTGTTCCAAATCCTTCTCTTTCAGCACGGCACTAGCCTCGACGGCACAGCCCAGCAGGATGGCGAATGTCAGTAGAAAGCGTTTCATATTGTTCGTTTATCTTGATGTGAATTTAGCACTGCAAAGGTACAAAAAAAATATGACTAAAAGAAAGTTTTCCGCCATAATCTTGCAGTTTTATATCTTTTTTGATTACTTTTGCAGTCAGAAACCACTTAAACATAAATAATATGATTCTAATAGCCGATAGCGGAAGCACTAAGACTGATTGGGCCATCGTCACCAGCGGTCAAGAACCTGTAGTCATTAATACCCAAGGCATCAACCCTGTTCATCAATCGCGTGAGGAGATAGTCCGTATCCTGCGTGAAGAGTTTGGAACAAAGATGACTGAAGATCCTGATGTGAGACGTTTGAAAAGTTCTAATATCCTGACCCCTCAGTTTCCTTATGCTGTATATTTTTATGGTAGCGGCGTACGCCCTGAGATGGAGTCGCTGATGACTTCGCTTTTGCGTGAGACATTTCCTCAGGCCGATGTTATTGAGGCGCATAGCGATCTGCTGGGAGCTGCACGAGCTCTATGTGGACGTAATTGCGGAATAGCCAGTATATTGGGTACCGGTGCCAATTCGTGCCTGTATGACGGCGAAAAGATTATTCAGCATACGCCAGCCCTTGGTTATATCATTGGCGACGAGGGTAGTGGTGCTGCGCTTGGGAAGCGTTTTGTGCATGATTTGTATGGTGGTGTTTTGTCAGAAGAAATCAAAACTGCTTTCGAGGCGGAGACGAAACTGTCACTGCCTGAAATCATTAACCGTGTATATCGCCAGCCGCTGGCCAACCGTTTCCTGGCTTCTCTGTCTGTGTTTATTCAGGACCATATAGGCGACGCAGGCGTGCACAAGGTGGTGGTTGATAACTTCATCGACTTCCTGGACTACCATATAGCCCCTTACCAGCGCAAAGATCTGCCTGTCTCGTTCATCGGAAGTGTGGCTTTTCACTACCAGGAACAGCTCAGGGAGGCTGCCGAGCGGCTGGGGTATACTATCGGAACCGTCTATGGCAGTCCGCTTGCGGCACTTATCCGCTTTCATACCAGAGGGATGGAGTAGGGGCTTCTCGTAAACCAACCCCTTCGGTATTTACGACAAACGCCCTTTTCTCGTTATGCCCCCACATTGTACACGCATATACGCATTGTGGTAGGGGCACGCAGTTTCACTGTTTCAAAATGTAACTGTGTGAGGGGGAATTGGTGCTTACCAAAAAATATTGAATTTTTCTTCCCGGAACTCTTGCATGTGTCATATTTTTATTGTACCTTTGCATCCGTTTGTGAAACTATAAATATACGATATGAAATTGAAACTTATTACCACCATTCTGATAGCAGCTGTCCTTTCATCCTGCGCTTCGAAGCAGGGTTCAGTGCAGTCTCCATTCGTAAAGGTGGAGGACGGACACTTTGTGAAAAATGGCCAGCCATATTATTATGTGGGTACGAACTTCTGGTATGGTGCTATTCTCGGCTCAGAGGGACAGGGCGGTAATCGTGAGCGCCTTTGTAAGGAACTCGACCTGATGAAGCAGATGGGAATTGACAACCTGCGTATTCTTGTGGGTTCCGACGGTGAGCGTGGTTTCAAAACCAAGGTGGAACCAACGCTGCAGGTAGCTCCGGGCGTGTATAACGACACAATCCTCGCAGGTCTCGACTACCTGTTGCAGGAGATGGGTAAGCGTGAGATGGTGGCTGTGCTTTACCTGAACAACTCGTGGGAGTGGAGTGGCGGCTACGGCTACTATCTGGAGCAGGCTGGCGAAGGGAAACAGCCGAGACCAGACGATGTAGGCTATCCTGCTTTCATGCAGGCGATGAGCAAATATGCCACTAACGAAAAGGCGCACAAGTTGTTCTATGACTATATTCGTTTCATCATCGGTCGCACCAATCGCTATACCGGTCTGGCGTATAAAGACGATCCTGCCATCATGTCGTGGCAGATAGGCAACGAGCCTCGTGCCTTCTCTACAGAGGCGCTGCCTGCCTTTGAGAAATGGCTCGGTGAGGCCTCGGCACTTATCCGCGAACTTGACCCTAACCATCTGATCTCGATAGGCTCAGAGGGCGCGTGGGGCTGTGAGGGCGACTTTGGCTGCTGGGAGCGTATTACGGCCGACAAGAATATTGACTATGCCAACATCCATCTTTGGCCCTATAACTGGGGGTGGGCAAAGCAAGACTCACTGATAGAGAACCTGCCGCGTGCCAAAGCCAATACGAAGGAGTATATAGACCGTCACTTGCAGATATGCGAGAAGATCAGAAAACCGCTGGTGATGGAGGAATTCGGCTATCCTCGCGATGGCTTCAATTTCGCTCTCGGCACTCCTACACAGGGTCGCGACGGTTTCTATGAATATGTGTTCTCCCTTGTGGGCGACAATATGGAGCAAGGGGGATACTTTGCTGGCTGTAACTTCTGGGGATGGGGCGGACTGGCCCAGCCGAAACACGAGCAATGGCTCATAGGCGACGACTATACGGGTGACCCCGCTCAGGAGGCTCAGGGATTAAACTCCGTGTTTGCTGGCGACAAGTCGACGCTGGCAGTTATCAAGGCCCAAATAGACAGAATCGGCACTTTGGCAAAATAGTGTAAGTAATGAGCAAATAAAAGTACTGACGTTCGCGTAATAAGTCGTATCTTTGCACCGCAATTTTGTAATCATCTTAAAGCAAAAGCAATGAAAAGACTACTATCAATTATTTTCTGTATGATGGCGTTCTCGACGCTGTCTGCACAGATTCGCGGCAGCAGTATTCAGGTTGTGGTGCAGCCTGATCATCAGGACTGGACGTACAAGGCGGGCGAGAAAGCCGGTTTCGTGGTTCAGGTGCTCAAGTCGGGCACGCTGCTCGACAACGTAAGCATTGATTTAGCGGCTGGTCCGGAGATGTATCAGGATGTCAAGAAAAGCATGACGCTCAAGGATGGTACCTATAAATTGACGGGTACTATGAGCCAGCCTGGTTTTTATCGTGTCGACGTGACGGCCCATGTAGACGGCAAGGATTATAGGGGCGCTTGTGGCGCAGCTTTCTCGCCAGAGCGGCTACAGCCGTCGACGGTGATGCCTAGTGACTTCTGCGATTTCTGGCAACATGCCATCGCCCAAGCCCGCAAGACGGAGCTGAACCCAACGAAGCGCCTGCTTCCTGAGCGATGCACGAAGGATGTCAACGTGTATGAGGTCTCATTCCAGAATATGCAGGCTGGCTATCGTACGTATGGCATCCTCTCAGTACCAGTAAAAGAGGGCTGCTATCCAGCCCTTCTGCGTGTGCCAGGTGCTGGCGTACGTCCTTATGGCGGCGATATCTGGACAGCCTCTCAGGGCGCAATCACCCTCGAAATCGGTATTCACGGCATACCTGTGACGATGGAACAGAAGGTCTATGACGATATATACAATGGTGCGCTCTCTGGCTATTGGGAGTATAATATGGATTCGCGCGAGAAACATTATTATATGCGCGTGATATTGGGTTGTATCCGTGCGCTTGACTATATCGAGCAGTTTACGCCCTGGAACGGAAAGGAACTGGGTGTGACAGGTTCGAGTCAGGGCGGCTTTCTGTCGCTGGCCACAGCTGGTCTCGACAAACGCGTCACCTTCTATGCTCCTGTTCACGCTGCCCTCTGCGATCATACTAATTCGCTTAAGGGCGCAGCCTGCGGTTGGCCACACTATTTCTATTGGCAATCGGCCGAAGGACGCTCGCAAGGCGAGATCAAAGGACGGGAGAAGCAGATAGAAGTGAGTCGCTACTACGACGGCGTTAACTTCGCCCGTCTGATTACTGACCAGCAGAAAGGCTGGTTCTCGTTTGGCTATAACGACGATGTTGTGCCTCCGACAACGGCCTGGGCTACCTATAACACAGTGAAGGGACCGAAAGAGATTTCCCCCTATCAGGCCACCTGGCATTTCTGGTTCCAGGAACAATGGGACGAGTGGGAAGCGTGGCTGCTTAAACAAATGAATATAAAAAATTAGAGGAATTATGAAGAAGCTTGTTTTTATGACGATAATAGCGTTTGCTGTGGCAGCATGTTCTACGGCAAAGCATAGCGAGAATGAGAAAACCAAGGCGGAGCAGCTGATGGAGCGCCTCGACACACTTCGCCAGAAAGGCTATATGTTCGGTCATCAGGACGATTCGTTCTATGGACTAACTTGGGAGTATCAGAAAGACTCGAGCGACGTGAAGAACGTGTGTGGCGACTATCCCGCCGTGATGGGTTTCGAGCTCGGTGGTATCGAGATGGGCGACGAGAAGAGTCTCGACAGCGTGCCCTTTACCAGAATATCTGAAGAAATCATCGCCCACCATCAGCGTGGAGGTATCATAACCATCAGTTGGCATCCGCGCAATCCCCTCACTACCATCGAAGGCGGCGGAAATGCAGGACAGCAGTACCCTGAAGGTACAGCCTGGGATATCAGCGACACAACTGTGGTGAAGAGCGTCCTCGAAGGTGGTTTGAAACATGAACTTTTCCAGACATGGATGCAGCGCCTCTCTGACTTCCTCGCTACCTTGAAGACGCCAGATGGAGAAAAAGTTCCTGTTATCTTCCGTCCTTGGCACGAGAATACAGGCTCTTGGTTCTGGTGGGGCGAGAGACTCTGTACGGCAGAGGAATACAAGGCTCTGTGGAATATGTTGCAGGATAAGCTCACTGCCGACGGCCTTGACAATCTGCTCTGGGCATATTCACCAGGAATGGCTCCTGACCTGACGGCAGAAAAGTACATGGAACGCTACCCTGGTGACGACCGTGTAGGAGTGGTAGGTTTTGACGGCTATCAGTGGGCGCCAGATGGTAAGATTGATTTTCAGCGTCTGTTGGATATGAATCTGACGATGCTCTGCAAGTTTGCCGAAGATCATGGCAAGGTGGCTGCGCTGACAGAATGCGGACTGAAGAATCTGAGCGATCCGACATGGTGGACTTCCACCTTGCAGCCTGTGGTTGAGAAACATCTCATCAGCTACCTGCTGGTGTGGCGCAATGCGCCTCACGAGTGGTTCGGTCCTTCGCCCGGTAAGCCCGATGCCCAGTATTTCGTCGACTTTCACAACAATGAGAAATCATTATTCCTAAACGATATTAAATAAACAGAAAAGATAATGCAGAATTTCAATGATAAAGTTGCTGCTCTCCGTAAGCATCATGAGGAGCTGTTGAGTCGTAGAAACGAACCCTTGGAGTGGGGCAACGGCATATATGACAAGTATAAGTATCCCGTAGTGACTGCTGCCCATATACCCTTGGAGTGGAAGTACGACTTCAACGAGAAAGATAACCCCTATCTGATGCAGCGCATCATGTGTAACGCAACACTGAACTCTGGCGCCATTAAATGGAATGGTAAGTATCTGCTCATCGTTCGTGTTGAGGGTGCCGACCGAAAGAGCTACTTCGCTGTGGCTGAGAGTCCTAATGGCATTGACAATTTCCGTTTCTGGGAAGAGCCTATCACAATGCCTGACGACGTGATTCCTGCCACCAACATCTATGATATGCGTATCACACAACATGAGGATGGCTGGATTTATGGTGTGTTCTGTGCAGAGCGTCATGACGACTCGCAGCCTGGTAATCTCAGTGCTGCCACTGCTACGGCAGGTATCGCTCGCACCAAGGACTTGAAGACCTGGTATCGTCTGCCAGACCTGAAAACCAAAAGTCAGCAGCGCAACGTGGTGCTTCACCCTGAGTTCGTAGACGGAAAGTATGCTTTCTACACACGTCCTCAGGACGGATTTATCGACACTGGTAGTGGTGGCGGTATAGGGTGGGCACTGGTAGACGACATCACTAATGCAGAGGTGAAAGACGAGAAGATTATCAATGCCCGTCACTATCATACCATCACTGAGGTGAAAAACGGCGAAGGTCCGCACCCCATTAAGACACCCAAGGGCTGGCTCCATCTGGCTCATGGCGTGCGTGCTACGGCCGATGGCCTGCGCTATGTGCTCTATATGTATATGACTGCGCTCGAAGACCCCACAAAGGTAATAGCTCAGCCTGGCGGCTATTTCCTCGTGCCTGAGGGTGATGAGTATCTGGGCGATGTGATGAACGTAGCCTTTGCCAATGGTTGGATAGCCGATGAAGACGGCAAGGTGTTCATTTATTACGCATCGGCCGACACCCGTATGCATGTGGCTACGTCGACCATCGATAAGCTCATCGACTACTGCATGAATACGCCAGAAGACGGCCTTACCACAGCAGCCAGTGTTGAGACCATCAAACGCTTGATAGCAAAAAATAAAAACTTAAAATAATATGGCTACACTAAAAGAAAAGATCGGTTACGCCTTGGGCGATGCTGCTGCTGGAGGTATCACATGGAAAATTATGTCGATAGCCTTTCCACTGTTTTTTACAAATGTGTTCGGATTGACGTTTGCTGACGCTGCTACACTGATGCTGATAGCACGTATGTTCGATGTGGTGACAGACCCGTTGATGGGCTCGCTTGCCGACCGTACGCAGAGTCGTTGGGGCACTTATCGTCCATGGCTGATATTCGGTGCCATCCCATTCGGACTGGTGTTTGCACTCTTGCTTTATACCCCTGAATTTGGACTGACGGGTAAACGCATCTGGGCTTACAGCCTGTATCTGCTGATGATGGCTATGTATACGGCTGTGAACGTGCCTTACGGATCGCTGTTGGGTGTAATGACCGACGATGACAATGAGAAGAACCAGTTCTCGAGTTTCCGTATGGTGGGTGCCTATGCTATGGGATTCATTACCCTACTGTCGTTCCCGTATCTACAGCGGTTGGTGGGTGGCACAGAGCAGCATCAGTATGCCGTTCTGGGCGCTTTCTTCGGCTTTATCGCCGCCGCTGGTACGTTGGCTTGCGGATTCCTGACAAAGGAACGGCTGAAGCCCATACGCGCAGAGAAATTCTCGTTCAAGCAGTTTGGCGATCTTTTTAAGAATAAGCCTTGGATTATATTGACGTTGATAGGCATCTGTACCAACTTCTTCAATGGATTCCGCTATGCCGTAGCCGGTTATCTGTTGGAGTATTGTCTGCATGGTGATGTGACGGTAAGCGGACTGATTATCAATTACACAGTGTTTATGACCTTTGGTGAACTGACTTGTATGATTTTCGGCGGTGTGTCGCCAAAGTTCACACAGATCATCGGTTCAAAGCGTAAGGCTTTTATGGCGGCGGCCCTCATTTGTGTAATCTTTTCGGTAGCATTCTTCTTTGTGCCGATGGACCCAAGTTATATCTGGGTGATGGTGGCATTGGTGATACTTACGTCAATAGGCATCGGACTCTATTCGCCTCTGTTGTGGAGTATGTATGCCGATGTGGCCGATTATGCTACAGAGAAGAATGGAACATCATCGACAGGACTGATATTCTCGTCAGGTACGATGGCGCAGAAATTTGGTACCGCCATTTCTGGCTCGCTGGTGGCCCTCTTCTTGGGATTGGCTGGTGCAAGTATGATTACAGATGACATGGGTAATACGATGGTTGACCCTGCTTCAATCACAGAGTCGGTGCTTGCCATGGTGTGGTCGCTCTTCTCGCTGTTCCCAGCCATCATCGCTGGACTGATTGTTGTTCTTACCTGGATCTATCCTATTAAAAAATGAGCGGGCACGTAGAAACAATGAAGCAAGAGATGCAGGATGTTTTGGAAAAGAACATCCTGCGCTTTTGGCTCGATAAAATGGTCGACCATGAGAATGGAGGCTTCTATGGACGTATCGACGGCAGTGGGGTGCTCCATCCTAAGGCAGAGAAAGGCGCCATCCTCAACGCCCGTATTCTATGGTCGTTTTCTGCTGCTTATCGCGTGCTGGCCAATCCGGAGTATCTGGAGGCTGCCACTCGTGCAAAGGACTATATCATCGACCACTTTATCGATAAGGAGTATGGTGGCGTTTACTGGAGCCTCGACTATAAGGGTAATCCCCTTGATACCAAGAAGCAGTTCTATGCTATCGGTTTTGTCATCTATGCGCTAACGGAGTATACAAGGGCTACGGGTGATAGGGAGACGCTGGACTATGCACTCCAACTCTATGACTGCATAGAAGAACACGCCTTGGATCGCGAGCATAACGGCTATATTGAAGCTTGTACGCGAGAGTGGGAAGAAATTGCAGATATGCGACTCTCAGAGCTCGACGCCAACTATCCTAAGTCGCAGAACACCCATCTGCACATTATCGAGCCCTATACAAATCTGCTGAGGTGTCTTAAAGAAATGCGTGCTCAGGAATCGTGCGACTATGTACCAGTCATCGGATCGGTACTTCCTGTGGGGATTAGTGTTCCTCAGGAAACCATTGTCGGTGTAGAAGCCTCGCTGCGCAACCTGATTAATATCTTTACTGATAATATCCTGAACCCTGAGACCCATCATCTCGATTTGTTCTTTGAGATGGATTGGACGCGAGGCGCTGGTCATCTGGAGAGCTATGGACATGACATTGAATGTTCGTGGCTGCTGCATGAGGCTGCGCTGGTATTGGGCGACCAGAAAGTGCTGCAGAAAGTGGAGCAGGTGGTGCGTGAAGTGGCGAAAGCTTCAGAAAAGGGCTTGCGGCCAGATGGCTCGATGATTCATGAGGCCAATCTGGATACAGGCCATGTTGACGATGATCTGCATTGGTGGGTGCAGGCCGAAAACGTGGTGGGTTGGTTTAACCTCTATCAGTATTTTGGCGATGAGCAGGCCTTAGAGCGTGCCGTACGCTGTTGGGAGTATATCAAGACTCAACTGATTGACTGGGACAATGGGGAGTGGCACTGGAGCCGTCATTCCGATGGTACGTTGAATACCGTTGATGATAAGGCCGGTTTCTGGAAGTGCCCTTACCATAACAGCCGTATGTGTTTGGAAATTATAGAACGTTTAAAGGAAATATGAAAAAACTATTACTATTTATTACAATGACAATGTGTCTGTCGGCTCAGCTACAGGCGCAGACAAAATTTAACGAGCGTCCGAAGCTCGTAGTGGGAATTATGGTAGACCAGATGCGTTGGGACTATCTGGGCAGGTATTATGATCAGTTTGGTGATGACGGACTGAAGCGTCTGATTAATAAGGGATATAGCTGTGACAACTGTCTGATTAACTACATCCCTACCATAACAGCCATCGGTCATACCTCAGCCTATACAGGCACAACGCCAGCTTTCCATGGCATCTGTGGTAATGACTTCCAGATTGATGGAGTGCCCGTTTATTGTACCGATGATAAGTCTGTAGATCCTGTAGGTTCTGACAATCGCAAGAAAGGATGTATGTCGCCCAAGAACCTGTTGGCATCGACGATTGGCGATCAGATCAGGTTGCATACAGACTTTAAGTCGAAGGTGATAGGCGTGTCATATAAAGACCGTGCAGCTATTCTCCCTGCCGGTAGAAGTGCCAACGGTGCTTATTGGCTTGACACGGAAAACGGACAGTTCATCACAAGTACCTATTATCGTACGGAACTTCCTGATTGGGCAAAGAGCTATAATCTTGAACTGAAGAAAAACAAGGAACTCCAGAAGGTGGGCAAACAGGTAGGCTTATATCCTCTATGCGGACATATCACCACTGATATGGCTATCGCGGCTTTGAAGGGTGAATCTCTTGGTAAGGGCGAGGCCACTGATATGCTTTGTGTCAGCTTCTCGCAGACCGATGTTATCGGACATGAGTGGAGTACTCGAGGCGAACATACGGACGAGGCCTATATTGAACTCGACAAAGATATCGCACGATTACTGAAGGCATTGGACGACCAAGTGGGCGAGGGAAACTATCTGCTTTTCCTTTCTGCTGATCATGGCGCAGCTCATAATTTCCAGTTTATGATTGACCATAAGCTTGGAGGCGGCGCATGGAAGTGGTCGGATGAGATAGCTCCTCAGTTGGAAAAAGAACTGAAAGAGAAACTGAATACTGACCTGAAGGTTATTTCTTCAGTGTTGGCATATCGCATCTATCTCAATAAGAAGTATATTGCTGAACAGGGTCTTGACGAGGCTAAGGTCCGCAAGACGATTGTTGACTTCCTGAAGACTGCTCCCCATGTGCAGTTTGTGGCCGACTTCGAACATGTTCAGAATGCCGCCATCCCTGATCTGATTCGTTATCGTGCATTGATGGGCTATCATCCTCGTCGCTCTGGTGATATCTTTGTTGTTCCTGAGCCAGGATGGTATGAGTTCAGCAGATGGTCGTCGCCAGTGGGAACAACTCATGGTGAATGGAACCCCTATGATGCCCATATCCCCCTGTTGTTCTATGGATGGAACGTGAAGCATGGCGCTACCAGTCGTGAGGTGCATATCACCGACATCGCTCCAACGATATGTCAGAAGCTCCATATTCAGCAACCAAATGCTTGTGTCGGAGAAGCAATCACCGAAGTAATCGACGACTGAATATACAATAATTAACGATTTTTTTATAAATATTCGTTAGTTTTACAACTATAATTAGTACCTTTGCAGCTGAAAAGCCGTGAAGGTACTTTCATTTTTGCCCTAACTGCTTAAGAACGAGAACGATATTGTTATAACATTATAAATTATTTATGAACTTTACTTTGTTAATTACCGTTTTATTGACGGCTTTGACATTGGTGGCGGGGGCTTACGTTGTCGCTAAGTTGATTGGTCCGCGATCTTATGCAAAGGTAAAGGGTGAACCTTATGAGTGTGGTATTCCCACACGAGGGTCCAGCTGGTTGCCTATTAGTGTGGGATTCTACCTGTTCGCCATCCTGTTCCTGATGTTTGACGTGGAGACAGTATTCCTGTACCCGTGGGCTGTGGTTGTGAAGGAGTTCGGTGCTATGGCATTGCTGAGCATTGGTTTCTTCTTAGTAGTTCTGGTTTTAGGCTTGGCATATGCCTGGCGGAAAGGAGACTTGGAATGGAAGTAAGAAAGCCTCACATCAAAAGCATCCCCTACGAGGAGTGGAATGACAATGCTTCGTTAGAGAAGATTATCGACCAGCTCCATGAGGGTGGTGTCAATGTCCTGACGGGTTCGCTCGATCAGCTGATAAACTGGGGACGTAGTAACTCACTATGGTCGCTTACCTTTGCAACCTCTTGTTGTGGTATTGAGTTCATGGCCTGCGGATGCGCCCGTTATGACTTCGCCCGCTTCGGTTTCGAGGTTACGCGTAACTCTCCCCGTCAGGCCGACCTGATTATGTGCGCAGGAACGATTACACACAAGATGGCTCCGCTGCTGAAGCGCCTGTACGATGAGATGGCAGAGCCCAAGTATGTGATTGCCGTAGGTGGCTGTGCTATCAGCGGTGGCCCATTCAAGTCGAGCTATCATGTAGTAAAGGGTATCGAGGAAATTGTGCCCGTTGACGTGTTTATCCCAGGTTGTCCTCCGCGTCCAGAGGCTATCATGTACGGCATGATGCAGCTGCAGCGTAAGGTGAAGATTGAGAAATTCTTTGGAGGCGCCAATCACAAACAGACCAAGGAAGAGCGTGAACTCGGTGTTTCTAACGAGGAACTTACATTCCGCAATAAGTTAGGCGATCATCGCCGTGAGCCGATGGTTATAACGGATGTACCCCAGGAGTTTGTTGAAGAGATCAAGTCTGCACAGACGGAAACTAAAGTAGAGGAGGGCAAGGCATGAAATTAGAATTCTTATCATTCGATTTTGACAAGTTCGCCTCAGAGATGCAGAACTTGAAGGAGAAGAAGCATTTTGACTATCTGATTACCATTGTTGGTGAAGATTTTGGCGAGGAAGGCCTTGGCTGTATCTATATCTTAGAGAATACTACAACCCATGAACGTTGTAGTGTTAAGATGCTGGCTAAGACTCAGAAAGAAACTCCATATATTCCTACGGTTTCTAATATCTGGCATGTGGCTGACTTGCTGGAGCGTGAGGTTTACGACTTCTTCGGTATCGTGTTCCTCGGTCATCCAGACATGCGTCGTCTGTTCCTTCGTAGCGACTTCAAAGGATATCCCTTCCGTAAGGATTGGAAATTCGATGATTCTTATACGCTTGATGACGATAACGAGCCTGATTACGGTCTGGAGTATTATCTTGACAAGGATGGTGTTCTCCAGTCTAAGCAGAATAAGCTCTTCGGTCCTGATGCCTATGTTGTGAACATAGGTCCTCAGCATCCTTCTACCCACGGTGTGCTTCGTCTGCAGACTGTGCTTGAGGGTGAGACGGTGAAGCGTGTTTATCCACATCTCGGCTATATCCATCGTGGTATCGAGAAGATGTGTGAGTCGATGACTTATCCTCAGACTCTGGCTCTGACCGATCGCTTGAACTACCTTTCTGCTATGATGCATCGTCATGCTTTGGTGGGCGTCATCGAGGAAGGTATGGGTGTAGAACTTACCGATCGCATCAAGTATATCCGTACTATCATGGACGAGTTGCAGCGTCTTGACAGTCACTTACTGTATGTTGGCTGCTGTGCTCAGGATATGGGTGCTCTGACAGCATTCCTCTATTCAATGCGTGACCGTGAGCACGTGCTCAACGCGATGGAGGAGACCACAGGTGGTCGCCTGATTCAGAACTATTACCGCATTGGTGGCTTGCAGGATGATATCGATCCGAACTTCGTGAAGAACGTGAAGGACCTTATCAAATATATGAAGCCCATCATTCAGGAGTATGTTGATGTGTTTGGTGATAATATTATCACACACAACCGTTTCGAGAAGGTTGGTCCTATGTCAATGGAAGACTGTATCTCTTACGCTGTTACAGGTCCTGCCGGACGTGCTTCTGGTTGGAAGAACGACGTGCGTAAGAATCATCCTTACGATATGTATGACAAGGTTGAGTGGGATCAGATAACAATGACAGGTTGTGATACGATGGATCGTTACACTTGTCATATTCAGGAGATGTACCAGAGCTTGCGTATCATTGAGCAGCTCATCGACAACATTCCTGAGGGTGATTTCTACGTGAAGCAGAAGCCTATTATCAAGGTACCTGAGGGACAGTGGTATTTCGCTGTTGAGGGTGCAAGCGGTGAATTCGGTGTATATCTTGATTCTCGTGGCGATAAGAGCCCGTATCGTCTGAAGATGCGACCCATGGGTCTCTCACTGACTGGTGCGCTCGATCCGATGCTGCGTGGTCAGAAGATTGCCGACCTTGTAGCTACAGGTGCTGCTATTGACTTTGTAATTCCTGATATTGACAGATAAAAGCGAAGGATTATGTTTGATTTTAGTATTGTTACACAATGGTTCGACGCTCTCCTGAGAGATACGTTTGGATTAGGAGATTTTCTGTCGATATTGATTGAGTGCGTGCTGGTGGGTGCTGGCATTCTGGCCGGATATGCCCTGCTTGCAATCGCATTGATATTCATGGAGCGTAAAGTGTGTGCCTACTTCCAGTGCCGTCTTGGCCCGATGCGAGTAGGTTACTGGGGCTTGCTTCAGGTGTTTGCCGACGTATTTAAGATGCTCATTAAGGAGATCTTCATCGTCGACCGTGCTGATAAGCTGCTTTATATCGTTGCTCCTATCCTTGTGATTTTCGGTTCTGTTGGCGCTTTCTCTTTCCTGCCTTGGAATAATGGTGCTACGGTGCTCGATTTCAATGTGGGTGTGTTCCTGCTCACAGCCATCTCTTCGATTGGCGTAGTAGGTATCTTCCTTGCAGGATGGGGCTCAAATAACAAGTATTCTGTTGTTTCGGCTATGCGTGGTGCTGTGCAGATGATTTCTTACGAGATGTCGCTCTGCCTCTGTCTGATTACTGCTGTGATTCTGACAGGTACAATGCAGATGAGTGGTATCGTTGAGGCACAGACTGGTCCTTGGCGCTGGTTAATCTTCCAAGGACATATTCCTGCCATCATTGCCTTCCTCGTTTTCCTCGTAGCAGGTAATGCTGAGGCTAACCGTGGTCCGTTCGATATGGCGGAGGCTGAGAGTGAGTTGACCGCCGGTCATCATACAGAGTACTCTGGTATGGGCTTTGGCTTCTTCTATCTCGCAGAGTTCCTCAACCTCTTTATCATCGCTGGTATTGCCGCTACCGTATTCCTTGGTGGCTGGGCTCCCGTTAACATCGGTATAGATGCCTTCGACGAGGTGATGAACTATATCCCAGGTATTGTCTGGTTCTTGGGTAAGGCCTTCTTCCTGGTTTGGATTCTGATGTGGATTAAGTGGACGTTCCCTCGTCTGCGTATCGACCAGATTCTGAAACTTGAGTGGAAGTATCTCATGCCGCTGGCTCTGCTCAATCTTGTGATTATGACTGTAGTAGTAGCTCTTGGCTTATATATTAAATAAGGTATAGCAATGGAAGATAATAAATCATATTTCGGAGAAATCGGACATGCTGTCAAGACTTTGGCTACTGGCATGAAGATTACTTGGAAGGAATATTTCAAGGATTTCTTCACCAACAAGTCAACTGAGCAGTATCCCGAGAACCGCAAGACCACACTTCATGTGGCAAAGCGTCATCGTGGTCGCTTGACTTTCAAGCGCAACGAGGACGGCAGCTACAAGTGTACGGCTTGCACATTGTGTGAGAAGGCCTGTCCTAATGGAACCATCAAGATTACCGCTCACATGGAGGAAGATCCTGAGACAGGCAAGAAAAAGAAGGTGCTCGATGATTATCTGTACGATCTGGGCGACTGTATGTTCTGTCAGCTCTGTACTAATGCCTGCAACTTCGACGCAATTGAGTTTACAAACGATTTCGAGAACGCTGTGTTTGATCGCAGTAAGCTGGTACTTCACCTGAACAAGGAGGTTTACAAGGGTGGTTCACTGCCTAACCTGATTGATGGTGGCGCTCCTCTCGAGGTTGGTAAGTTTAATACTAAAACTAAGTAACGCCGTATGGGAAATATAGTAATGTTTTGCATTCTTGCGGTTGTCATTGTGGCTTCAGCGCTGCTTTGCGTGACAACTACTAAGATTATGCGAGCCGCAACCTATATGTTGTTCGTGCTCTTTGGTGTGGCAGGTATCTATTTTCTGCTTGACTATACATTCCTGGGGGCCGCTCAGATCTCTGTCTATGCCGGTGGCGTTACGATGATCTATGTGTTCGCTATCCAGTTGGTGAGCAAGCGTACTCTTCAGGGACTTGAGGAGAGAGTTAAGTCTGGCAAGATGATAGGTGGAGCACTGGCAGCCTTTGCAGGCTTGGTAGTGGTTAGCCTGATTTTGCTGAAGACTGGCTTCTATACTCAGGAGATTGCCAATGTAGAGGTGCCGATGAAGGAAATCGGTATGGCACTCGTTGGTTCAGAGAAGTATCAGTATGTACTGCCTTTCGAGTTCATCTCAGTATTCCTGCTGGCATGTATCATCGGAGGTTTGGTTGTAGCAAGAAAGGAGGATAAGCAATGATACCTGTTGAATGTTATTTCGCACTTAGTGCTCTGTTGTTCTTTATCGGTGTCTATGGTTTCGTCACTCGTCGTAACCTGATTGCCATGCTCATTTCTGTCGAGTTGGTACTTAATGCCGTTGATATCAATTTTGCCGCCATCAACCGCCTTCTCTATCCCAATGGAATGGAGGGTATGTTCATGACGCTCTTTGTGATTGGTGTTGCAGCCGCAGAGTCGGCTGTGGCTATTGCCATCATCATCAATGTGTATCGCAACTTCAAGAGCGATAGTGTTGATGCTATTCAGAATATGAAACGATAGTAAAGTAAAAAAGTAAAAAGGTAAAGAATATGTTCGAATACACATTATTTATCATGCTTCTGCCGTTGCTGTCGTTCATCGTTCTTGGACTGGCTGGCATGAAGATGCAACATAAAGTTGCCGGACTTATCGGCACTTGTTCACTGGCTATAGTGACAATTCTGTCTTACCTCACAGCGTTCCAGTACTTCACTGCTGATCGTGTGGAGGGTGTCTATCAGACAATTGTCCCCTATAACTTCACTTGGTTGCCTCTGGGCAATCTGCACTTCGACCTCGGTATTCTGTTGGATCCTATCAGCGTAATGATGCTGATTGTTATCTCTACGGTTTCACTGATGGTTCATATCTACTCATTCGGCTACATGCATGGTGAGAAGGGATTTCAGCGTTATTACGCTTTCCTCTCTCTCTTCACGATGTCTATGTTGGGCTTGGTATTAGCTACCAACATCTTCCAGATGTATATGTTCTGGGAGTTGGTAGGTGTAAGCTCATACCTGCTCATCGGTTTCTACTACCCTCTGAAGCCCGCTATTGCTGCTTCTAAGAAGGCATTCATCGTGACGCGTTTTGCCGATATGTTCTTCCTCATTGGTATTCTGACCTTTGGTTATTTTACCGATTCATTCAGCTTCTGGTTTGCCGATCAGGGTACCGATATCGTAATGGGCGCTGGTTCAACTCCGTTCATCCCTGGTAACATGCTGAAGGCTGTTACTGCCGGTGGACTTATCATCCCTACAGCTCTCACGCTGATGTTCATTGGTGGTGCCGGTAAGAGTGCCATGTTCCCGTTGCACATCTGGTTGCCAGATGCCATGGAAGGTCCTACACCTGTTTCTGCGCTCATCCATGCTGCTACGATGGTGGTAGCTGGTGTGTTCCAGATTGCCCGTATGTTCCCTCTCTGGCTTCAGTACGCCCCCGAGGCTCTGAGCATCGTGGTATGGGTGGGTGTGTTCACCGCTTTCTATGCTGCTGCTGTGGCTTGTGCCCAGAGCGATATCAAGCGTGTGCTGGCCTTCTCGACAATCTCTCAGATTGCTTTCATGATGGTGGCACTCGGTGTATGTCTTGTAGGTCACGAGCGTATGTGGGACAATCACGCACAGCTTGGTTTCATGGCTGGTATGTTTCATTTGTTTACTCACGCCATGTTCAAGGCTTGCTTGTTCCTTGGTGCTGGTTGTATCATCCATGCCGTTCACTCAAATGAGATGGCTTTCATGGGTGGTCTCCGCAAGTACATGCCGATTACGCATATCACGTTCCTCATCTCTTGTCTGGCCATCGCCGGTATTCCATTCTTCTCTGGTTTCAGTTCAAAGGATGAGATTATCACTGCCTGCATGCACTACAGTCCTGTTGTAGGATGGATCATGACAGGCATTGCAGCAATGACTGCTTTCTATATGTTCCGTCTGTACTACGGCATCTTCTGGGGAACAGAGAATAAGGAGGCCCATGAGCATCATACTCCTCATGAGGCTCCGCTCACAATGACCATTCCTCTGATTGTGCTTTGTGTGATTACTGTTGGTGTTGGTGTTTACACCACGCTTGGTGGTTTCCTCGGATGGGGCGGCTCTTTCGGCAGTTTCGTTACTGCAAGCGGTGAGGAGTACACCATTCACTTCGATCCACAGATCGCAGCTACATCTACGATTATTGCCATCTTGAGCATTTGTCTGGCCACCTATATCTATAAAGGTGAAACCCAGCCAATTGCCGATCGACTGTATAAGACGTTCCCCAAGTTGCATCGTGCAGCCTACAAGCGTTTCTATCAGGACGAGATATGGCAGTATGTAACACATCGAATTATCTTCCGTTGCGTCAGCACGCCTATCGCTTGGTTCGACCGTCATGTCGTTGATGGTACATTCAACTTCCTGGCATGGGGTGCCAACGAGGCTGGTGAGAGTATCCGTCCTTGGCAGAGTGGCGATGTCCGTCAGTATGCCGTATGGTTCCTTACTGGTACGGTTGCATTAACATTAATCCTTTTATGCATCTAAAGATATGAGTATATTAACATTATTCGTAGTAATCCCCGCTCTGATGTTGCTTTGCCTCTGGTTGGCAAAGAACCTCAATCAGGTGCGTGGCGTGATGGTGACGGGTGCCAGCTGCCTGTTGGCCCTCTCTATCTGGCTGACGATCTATTTCGTTCAGGAGCGTGCTGCAGGTAATACGGCTGAGATGCTGCTTACTTATAGTGTGCCCTGGTTCAAGCCTCTTAATATTGCCTATTCTGTAGGTGTCGATGGCATTTCTGTTGTCATGCTGCTGTTGTCGAGTATCATTGTGTTCACTGGCACATTTGCTTCATGGCAGCTGAAGCCCATGACAAAGGAGTATTTCCTTTGGTTCACACTCCTTTCAACGGGTGTATATGGTTTCTTCATTTCAACAGACCTCTTCACCATGTTCATGTTCTATGAGGTGGCTCTGATTCCCATGTATCTGCTGATTGGCGTATGGGGTAGTGGTCGTAAGGAGTATTCGGCCATGAAGCTTACGCTGATGCTGATGGGAGGTTCAGCCCTGTTGATTCTCGGACTGCTGGGTATCTATTATTTCAACGGTCTCTACAGTGGCGAATACACCTTTGAGCTCACCAAGATTGCCGCTGCCCATAAGATTCCGAGCGACATCCAGAACGTGTTCTTCCCCTTCATCTTCATTGGTTTCGGTGTGCTGGGCGCCCTGTTCCCATTCCACACATGGAGCCCCGACGGTCATGCCTCAGCGCCTACCGCCGTGTCTATGCTCCATGCCGGTGTGTTGATGAAGCTCGGAGGCTATGGTTGCTTCCGTGTAGCTATGTACCTGTTGCCTGATGCTGCTCAGGATCTCTCTTGGATCTTCCTCATCCTGACTACAATCTCTGTAGTCTATGGTGCCTTGAGTGCTTGCGTTCAGACCGACTTGAAGTATATCAATGCTTACTCTTCAGTGTCACACTGTGGTCTGGTGCTCTTCGCCCTGCTGATGATGAGTCAGACGGCTGTAACCGGTGCTGTGCTCCAGATGCTGTCTCACGGTCTGATGACGGCTCTCTTCTTCGCCCTCATCGGTATGATCTACGGTCGTACCCACACTCGTGACATCCGTGAGCTGGCTGGTCTCATGAAGATTATGCCTTTCCTCGCTGTTGGTTATGTGATTGCCGGTCTGGCCAACCTCGGTCTTCCCGGTTTCTCTGGCTTCATTGCTGAGATGAGCATCTTCGTTGGCGCATTCACTGCCCATCCGATGGATGGCGATCCCAACACATCGTTCCGCATGGTGGCTACCATCATCGCTTGTACGTCGATTGTCGTAACGGCAGTCTACATCCTGCGTGTTGTCGGTAAGATTCTGTATGGCGAGGTAGAGAACAAGCACTTCCTCGAGCTCACCGATGCTACATGGGATGAGCGCGTCGCAGTGATCTGCCTTATCTTCTGTGTGGCTGGTCTCGGTTGTATGCCGTTCTTCTTCAGCGATATGATTTCGCCTGCGGCAGGCAGCATACTTCATTCAATTGGTGTCATGTAAAAGTTAGGAGGACTTAAGATATGAATTACGGACAATTCTTAAATATGATGCCTGAGGCATTACTCGTTCTCTGGCTTTTGATAGTGTTTGTGGCCGACTTCAGTCTGATGAAGAGCGAGCGTAAGGTCAGTGTGCTTGGTAAGCTGACAGCTACCCTGTTGCTGTGTCAGACCATCCTGATGTTCGGCATCCAGCCCTCTGAGGCCTTCGGCGGACTCTATGTGTCGTCGGCAGCCGTGAATGTTATGAAGACCATCCTGGCCTTTGGTACGTTTATCGTTGTGATGATGGCCCAGTCGTGGGTTGAGACCCGTAAGCACTTGGCTGGTGAGTTCTACATGTTGATTCTCGCCACCCTGCTCGGTATGTATGTCATGATGTCGAGTGGCAACTTCCTGCTGTTCTTCCTTGGTCTTGAGACTGCCTCTGTGCCTCTGGCATGTATGGTGGCCTTCGATAAGGATCGTAAGAATTCAGCCGAAGGAGCTGCCAAGTACATCCTTGTGGCTACTTTCTCAAGTGGTGTGATGCTGTTTGGTATCTCGTTCATCTATGCCGCTACAGGTACGCTCTACTTCGATGATGTCGCAGCAGTGATTACTGCCAAGCCTCTCACCATCATGGGTCTGGCATTCTTCTTCAGTGGTCTTGGCTTCAAGATCTCACTCGTGCCTTTCCACTTCTGGACGGCCGATACCTATCAGGGTGCTCCAACCCCTGTTACCGGTTATCTGAGTGTTATCTCCAAGGGTGCTGCTGCCATCACACTGTGCACCATCCTTATGAAAGTGTTCCAGCCCATGGTAGAGTATTGGGATTACATGCTCTATGTAGTCATCGTTCTCTCTATTACCGTGGCCAACCTGTTTGCCATCCGTCAGAGCGAACTCAAGCGCTTCATGGCGTTCAGCTCTATCTCGCAGGCCGGTTATATCATGCTTGCCGTGGTTGGTAACAATCAGTTGGGCATCGCTGCACTTACTTACTATGTACTTGTTTACATCGTAGCCAACATGGCAGTCTTCACCGTTATCAACGTAGTGGAGCGCAACAACGAAGGTCGCACCGATATGGCTGCCTATAACGGATTCTACCAGACAAACCCCAAGCTCTCGTTCCTCATGACCTTGGCGCTGTTCTCTCTGGCAGGTATTCCTCCGTTCGCAGGTATGTTCTCGAAGTTCTTCGTGTTTATGGCTGGTGTCCAGAACGGTGAGCCCTTGGCTTACTTCGTAGTATTCATCGCCTTGGTCAACACAGTAGTGTCACTCTACTACTACCTGCTGATTGTGAAGGCTATGTACATCACGAAGACCGACACTCCGCTGCCAACGTTCCAGAGCGACGTTAACACGAAGATGGCCCTCGCCATCTGTACTGCAGGCATCGCCCTCTTCGGCGTTGTAAGCTGCATCTACGAGTGGATCGCTGCCGCTGGCATGTAAAGAAATAATGCTTAAAAAGCGCCTCCCGCTTTGCTCAATCTAGAGCTGCGGGAGGCGCTTTTGTTGGTTAAAACCGATAGGAAACGGGTTTCTCGTAATGAAACTATGGGTTGTATTACGACAAACTTAGGGTTTCATTACGACAAACCCAGGACCTTTTCAGATAAAACAAGTTGTTTTATCTTGGTTCAGATAGTCTCTAAAGGTATTGCAGATTGTCTCTTCGGGTACAAAACAACTTGTTTTGTACCCGAAGATGACGTCTTAACGAAGGAGGGAAATTGTCTTTTTCCGTAAAGGGCACGTTATCAGAGACTTACGAAAACGGTCCAAAACTCGCATATTTGCGACCATTGGACCGTTTGCTGACTACGGCGCGATTCTCACGAGACCGTTTGTAAACAATATTTGCAACCCTTTCTGAATAGCTTATTTCAACACGTTCTTAAGGAACTTGGGGGTGTAACCCTTCTTGCTCTTGGCCACTTGTTCTGGAGTGCCAGTGCTGAGAATCTGACCTCCCTTGCGGCCGCCCTCAGGACCGATGTCGATAATCCAGTCGGCCAACTTGATGACGTCGAGGTTATGCTCAATGATGACGACGGTGTTTCCACGGTCTACGAGCTTATTGAGCACATCCATCAGGATGCGGATATCCTCGAAGTGCAGGCCTGTAGTCGGTTCGTCGAGTATGTAGAGCGTCTTACCCGTATCTTTCTTGGAGAGTTCGGTTGCCAGTTTCACACGCTGGCTCTCGCCACCGGATAGGGTGGTGGACGACTGTCCCAGCTTGATGTAACCCAGACCTACATCCTGAATGGTCTTGATCTTACGCAGGATATCGGGTACGTTCTCAAAGAACTCTACAGCCTGGTTGATGGTCATGTCGAGTACGTCGGCAATAGACTTTCCCTTGTAGCGCACCTCTAAGGTCTCGCGGTTGTAGCGCTTGCCGTGACATTCCTCGCAGGGCACTTGGATGTCGGGCAGGAAGTTCATCTCGATGGTCTTGTAACCATTACCGCCGCACGTCTCACAGCGTCCGCCTTTCACGTTGAACGAGAAGCGGCCCGGCTTGTAGCCTCTGATCTTGGCCTCGGGCAGGTTGACGAAAAGTGAACGGATATCAGAGAACACACCAGTATAAGTGGCGGGATTTGAACGGGGTGTTCGTCCGATAGGCGACTGGTCGACATCGACCACCTTGTCTATATATTCCAGTCCTTCGATACTCTCGTAGGGCATCGGTGCTTTCAGCGAACGATAGAAGTGCTTTGACAGGATGGGCTGGAGGGTCTCGTTGATGAGCGTCGACTTACCGCTACCGCTGACACCTGTTACGAGGATGAGTTTGCCCAAAGGAAACTCAACGTCTACGTGCTTCAGGTTGTTGCCCGTGCAGCCGCGCAGGACGAGACTGTGTCCGTTGCCCTTGCGCCGCTCTTCCGGAATGGCGATCTTTTGCTGGCCGTTCAGATACTGTGCTGTAATGGTGTTGGTCTGCAACATCTCTTTGGGTGTGCCCTGGAACACCACCTCGCCGCCTTTTCTTCCGGCGCGTGGACCGATGTCTACGATATAGTCGGCATTGAGCATCATGTCTTCGTCGTGCTCTACTACAATCACTGTGTTGCCCAGATCGCGCAACTCCTTGAGCGACTTAATGAGCCGTTCATTGTCGCGCTGATGCAGTCCGATGCTGGGCTCGTCGAGAATATAGAGCACGTTGACGAGCTGTGAGCCAATCTGCGTGGCCAGGCGTATGCGCTGACTCTCACCACCCGAGAGCGAGGCCGACTGACGGTTCAGGGCCAGATAGTCGAGTCCCACCTCAAGCAGGAAGTCGAGTCGGGTGCGTATCTCTTTCAGAATCTCGTGGGCTATCTGCTGCTGATGATGGTCAAGGTGGCTTTCTACCTCGTCTAACCATTCGCGCAGTTCGTTGATATCCATCGAGGCCAGCTGGCTGATGTTCTTGTCCCATACCTTATATGAAAGCGCCTCGCGGTTGAGTCGCTGCCCGTGACATTCAGGACACTCGCACTCTGCCAGAAACTGGTCGGCCCATTTCTGTCCGGCAGCGGAATCATCGTTCTCCATGACATTGCGCAGATATTTGATGATACCATCGAAAGAGATGAAGTAGTCGCTCGAGGTGTGAACCAGTTCCTTGTCAATACGTACATTCTCGAGTGAGCCATAGAGCACTTCCTGCATGGCGTCGTCGGGGATGTCCTGAATAGGGGTCTTGAGGTTGCACTCATACTTCTTGAGGATGGATTCCACCTGCCAGAAGATCATCTGGTTCTTGTATTTCCCTAGGGGAACGATGCCACCGTCGTGGATGTTCATCTTCTTGTCGGGCATCACTTTCTCAAGGTCGATCTGGTTGATTGTACCAAGGCCCTTGCAATAAGGACATGCACCTTGGGGAGAATTGAACGAGAAGTTGTTGGGTGCGGGATCGCTATAGCTGATACCGGTAGTGGGGCACATCAGGCGTTTGGAGAAATGCTTAATGGCTCCCGTTTCCTTATCGAGAATGAGTATCAGACCTTCGCCCTGCTTCATGGCTATCTGTACAGATTTCTTGAGTCGCTCCTCATCCTTGGGCGATACGGCCAGCTTGTCGATGACCACCTCAATGTCGTGGTTCTTATATCGATCCACCTTCATGCCACGGGTAATCTCCATGATTTCACCATCAACACGGATATTCAGATAGCCCTTGCGGCGCATGGCCTCAAAGAGTTCACGATAGTGTCCCTTACGGCTGCGAACTAGGGGGGCGAGGATGAAGATCTTCTTACCCGCATAGTCGTTCAGTATCATGTCGAGCACTTTCTCCTCGGTATATTTCACCATCTCCTCGCCAGTGGCATAGCTATAGGCTTTTCCGGCTCGGGCATAGAGCAGTCGCATGTAGTCGTAGATCTCAGTGGTCGTACCTACTGTAGAGCGCGGATTCTTGTTGGTGGTCTTCTGCTCGATGCTGATAACAGGCGACAGACCGGTTATCTTATCCACATCGGGGCGTTCCATGCCACCGAGAAAATTTCGGGCATAGGCCGAGAAAGTCTCGATATAGCGTCGTTGACCCTCGGCAAAGATAGTGTCGAAAGCCAGTGAAGACTTGCCGCTGCCACTGAGACCGGTAATCACGGCCAGCGAATTGCGCGGAATCTCCACATCGATATTCTTCAGGTTGTGTACACGAGCTCCGTATACGTTTATCTTATCGTCTTCTCTCTTCATTTCTTACTTCTCACTATTGATAAAGCCTCTTAGCAGATTCACATCTTTACGGATGTTGTACGTCTTGCCGTCTACACCTTTCGCCTTGGCGAGTACGAAGTATACACCCTCTTTCACATTCTTGCCGTTGTAGGTGCCGTCCCAGCCCTCAGCAGGGTCGGTCCACTCATAGAGCTTCTGTCCCCCTCTATTAAAGATGTATGCATGGAACTCTGCCAGTCCCTGTTGCTCTTTGGCCTTGTAGATATCATTGATTCCGTCGCCGTTTGGCGAGAAGGCATTGGGGAATGTCAGCTTGCTCTCACTGGCATTAGGTATGTCATCCTGTGCTTGAACGAGAAGCGGTAGAAACGCCATCAAGGCGACTGAAAGAATGTGTTTTATTCTCATTTTTATCTGCATTATCGTGCAAAGATACGAAATAATTTGTATATATCACAATTATTATGTACTTTTGTAGGCGAAAATTGCTAATTTCGAAGTTTATGACACGACTATTAAGATCTTCATTGCTTGTAATAGCACTCTTCTTGGCTGTAGGCATTGCTTCTGCCCAGGTTACTGATTCTATCCGTGGCTTGCATAAGGTTAAGAAGAAGGAAACCATCTTCGGTATCTCCCGGATGTACGACATCACCATAGATGAGTTGATAGAGGCAAACCCGGATATGAAGGCTCCTGGCTATGAACTGAAGAAAGGAGTAGTGCTCAGGATTCCTTATGCGGCAGGTCAGGCAAAGCCCGCAAAACCAATAGCCGAGGTCAAGGCTTCTGCCGACGATGTGCGTAATCGCGCCATCCGTCTGGGTGTGATGCTGCCGCTGCACGACATCAATGGTGATGGCAAGCGGATGATAGAATATTATCGTGGTGTGTTGATGGCATGTGACAGTGTGAAGAAACTGGGTATCTCTGTGGATGTTCATGCCTGGAATACCCCAGAGGACTGGGATATCCGTCAGACTTTGCTCGACGAGGCTGCCGCCAAGTGCGACTTGATTATCGGTCCGCTATATTCCAAACAGATGGATGCACTGTCGGCCTTTGTTGCAAAGCATGACATAAAGCTGGTGATTCCTTTCTCAATCAATGCGCCCCAACTGAATGACAACCGTCATATCTTCCAGATTTATCAGACACAGGCCGAGATTAACGAGGCTTCGGTAAATCTGTTTGTCGACCAGTTCAAAGGTTTCCATACGGTAATCATCGACTGTAACGACTCTACTAGTAAGAAGGGACCTTTTACCGCAGGTGTGCGCCGCCAGCTGGAACAGCGCGGGCTGGAGTATTCTGTGACTAGTCTGAAGTCGGGAGAAGATGATTTCTCAAAAGCGTTTAGCCGTAAGAAGTCGAATGTGGTGATACTCAATACCGCTCGCTCTCAGGAGTTGGGCGTCGCCTTCTCGAAGATTGACGGACTGAAAGTGGTTAGTCCAGAACTAAATATCACGATGTTCGGCTATACAGAGTGGTTGATGTACAATCGTTCGTACTTGGAGAATTTCTATAAGTATAATACTTATATACCATCAACGTTCAACTATAACCCGTTGACTCCATCAACTCAACGAATAGAACAGAATTATCGCAAGAACTTCCATTCGGATATGCAGAACCGTTTGCCACGATTAGGTATTACGGGTTTTGATCAGGCATATTTCTTCCTGCGTGGACTCCATAAGTATGGTAAGACATTCAATGGCGCTGCAGGTATGCTGGGCTATGAGCCGGTGCAGACACCATTGAAGTTTGAGCGTTATGGCAATGGCGGGCTTCGCAACAGGTCTATTGTGTTGGTTCACTATGCCCCCAGCCATAAGATAGAAACTATCAAGTTTTGAAAAGTAAAAAGAAAATAAGTAGATGAGAAATGTGATGAAAGGGTTCCTATGCTGTGTGGTAAAGGCCGTACCTTTATACTTTCTTACCCTTTTACCCTTAAATACATCGGCTCAGGTAGGTGAGTATCGTACTGATTTCGCTATAGGTGTGAACGGTGGTTATGTGTTGAGTAACGTAGCTTTTGTACCAAAGGTTCCCCAGTCTATGTTTGGTGGTGTCACAGGTGGTATATCGGCACGTTACACTTGTGAGAAGTATTTCAGTAGTATATGCGCCGTAACGGCCGAGGTTAACTATGCGCAGATAGGTTGGAAGGAGAATATTCTCACGATGAATGATCAGCCAGTGCCGCTGCATACTGATCCCTCACAGAATCTCAGTTTTTCAAGGAAGATGACCTACGTACAGGTGCCTTTGCTGGCTCGCTTGGGATGGGGACGTGAACGTAACGGCTTTCAGGGTTTCATCCATCTGGGTCCGCAGATAGGTTTCTATCTCAACGATAAGACGGAGAGTAATTTCGATGTGCGTGATCCTGCCTTCAACCCTAATATATCAGAGCAGGGCTATTTCGGACCGGAGTATCAGTATGCCAATGTTCGTGCCAACCATGTGGTGGCTCAGGATACAATGGCTGTGGAGAATAAGTTCGACTATGGTATTGCCGTCGGTGCTGGAGTGGAGTATAGTAACCCTCATTTGGGACATTTCGTGATTGAAGGCCGTTACTATTACGGTCTGGGTAACATCTACGGTTCAACAAAGCGTGACTATTTTGGCCGTTCTAATTTCGGCAATATCGTCATTAAGTGTACCTACCTGTTTGATATCATTAAAACCAAAAATTCTAAAATAAAATAACTTATGTTCGAAGGACAACCGAAAGGATTATTCGCGTTGGCTTTAGCCAACACTGGTGAGCGATTCGGCTATTACACGATGCTTGCCGTTTTTGCTTTGTTTTTGAGAGCTAACTATGGATTGTCGCCTGCTTTAGCCGGTACTATCTACAGTGCGTTCCTCATGTTAGTGTATTTCTTCCCGCTGATTGGTGGTATCATGGCCGACAAGTTCGGATTCGGCAAGATGGTAACGACGGGTATCATGATTATGTTCGCTGGTTACCTGTTGCTGTCTGTTCCCCTTGGTGGTGACACCACGGCTCTGGTCGTGATGCTGGCAGCCCTGCTGCTCATTGGCTTTGGTACGGGTTTGTTCAAAGGTAACCTTCAGGTGATGGTGGGCGACCTCTACAACGATCCGAAGTATAAGGACAAGCGCGACTCGGGCTTCTCTATCTTCTATATGGCTATCAACATCGGTGCTCTGTTTGCTCCGACCGCAGCCATCAGAATCAAGGAGTATGCCGAAACAGTCTTAGGCTATTCAAGCAACGATGCTTATCACTTCTCGTTCGCTGTGGCTTGTGCCTCACTGATTTTATCGATAGCCATCTATTATGTGTTCCGTTCAACTTTCCGTCATACGGAGGGTGGCGCGAAGAAGGCTGCTGTTAAGGATGACACGACAACAGCAGAGCCAGAGCTGTCGAAGGAAGAGACCAAGCAGCGCATTGTGGCTCTGTGTCTCGTATTCGCTGTGGTCATCTTCTTCTGGATGGCATTCCATCAGAATGGATTGTCGCTGACCTATTTTGCTGACGAGTTCACCGCACAGTCGGCTGAAGGCTTGCAGGCGATGTGCTTCAATGTGTGGAATCTTGTGGCTGTCATCTTCATAGTCTATGCATTGTTCTCACTGTTCCAGTCAAAGACTGGTAAGGGTAAGGCCATTTCTGCCATTGTCATCTGTATGGCTTTGGCTTTCCTTTGCCTGCAATATGATGCTGATGGTAGTATCACTGTTTCTGCTCCAATCTTCCAGCAGTTCAACCCCTTCTATGTAGTGGCACTGACCCCTGTTTCGATGGCAATCTTTGGAGCACTGGCTGCTAAAGGAAAGGAACCATCGGCACCTCGTAAGATTGCCTATGGTATGATTGTGGCTGCCGTAGCATACGCACTGATGGCTTTCTCTTCATTCGGCTTGCCTATGCCTCAGACGGAGATCGGTCCCGATGGCAATCCTGTGGCTGTTCATGTGGCTGACGTCACTCCGAACCTGCTGATAATGGTATATCTGGTGCTGACTTTCGGTGAGCTGCTGCTCTCGCCCATGGGAATCTCGTTTGTTTCTAAGGTGGCTCCTCCCAAGTATAAGGGTATGATGATGGGTGGCTGGTTTGTGGCTACGGCTATCGGTAACCAGCTCGTAGTGGTAGGCGGTCTGCTCTGGGGCGCTGTTCCCCTTTGGATATGCTGGAGCGTCTTTCTTGGTGTCTGCCTCGTGGCCGCCATCTTCATGTTCGCTATGATGAAACGACTCGAGAAAGTCTGCTAAATGGTATATATCCCATTTTTAGTTTTAATATTGCTCATCACGTGTTGCGTTGCTGCTTTCGGCAGCGCAACACTGGATGGTGCATCGCAGGTGTCCCTGTTGGCAGCATCTGCCGTGAGTGTACTTATTGGTCATTTCACGAAACGTCTGGAATGGGAGAATCTTGAGAAAGAGATAACGGATAAGATAGCCAGTTGTACACCGGCAATTATTATCCTATTATTGATTGGCGCCATCGGTGGTACATGGATGGTGTCGGGTATCGTGCCGACGATGATTTACTATGGCATGCAGATTATCCGTCCCGAGGTGTTCCTTGTCAGCAGCAGTGTGCTATGTGCATTGGTTAGTTTGATGATAGGTTCCTCGTGGACTACGGTAGCTACTATCGGTGTAGCGCTGATGGGTATCGGTAAGGCCCATGGTTTCGACGATGGTTGGATAGCCGGCTCTATTATCACTGGCGCTTATTTTGGTGATAAGTTGTCGCCACTTTCTGATACAACAGTGTTAGCCTCAAGTGTGTCGGGAACACCACTCTTTACTCATATCCGGTATATGCTTTATACTACCGTGCCCACGTTCTGCATCTCTCTGACCATCTTCTTTATTGCAGGTTTTACAATGGATGTGCAAGGACATGGCAATGTGGTAGAATTCATGGATGGTCTTCAGCGAACGTTTGTCATTTCTCCATGGTTACTGGTCGTTCCTGTGCTGACGGGAGTGATGATAGCACGTCGTTGGCCTTCAATGGTTGTTCTGTTTTTAGCGATCTTGTTGGCTGTTATTGTGGCTTTAATAGTTCAGATACCGCTGGTTCATACCATCTCTGGTGATGTGGACGGGGGCTTGCTGGCCTCATACAAAGGAATGATGCAGGTCTGCTATGGTAGCACGAACATTGAGACGGGAGTTCCTATGTTGAATGAATTGGTACATACAAGTGGTATGGCTGGTATGATGCCAACCATCTGGCTGATTATCTGTGCTCAGACCTTTGGTGGTGCACTGACGGCTACGGGACAGTTGCAGGAACTGATGCGTAAGGTCTTGCATTTTGTGAAGAGTACTGCATCACTGGTTGCCTCGACTGTAGGAATTGCGATTTTCTGTAATATCGCCACTGCCGACCAGTATCTGTCGATAATGCTCTCAAGTTCTATGTTCAAGGATACTTATAAGAAGATGGGGTGCGAATCCCGCTTGTTGAGCCGCAGTTGTGAGGATGGTGCAACGGTGACCTCGGTATTGGTGCCTTGGAACACCTGTGGACTCACGCAAAGCACAGTACTTGGGGTGGCTACACTTACTTATCTGCCTTATTGCTTTTTCAATTTCTTATCGCCGGTAACAAGTATCGTCGTTGCTGCCATTGGCTGGAAAATCAAACGGAATGAAAGTAGATAGAAGAAGATATAGGAAGATAGAAGGAGGTATAAGACATATGTTTTTTATCTTCTTTTTTCTTCTTCTGCCTTCCTTTTACTTCCTTTCGGCTGCTGCGCAGCGGCAGTTCACTCTCGTCGAACTCAATTGTGAGAATCTGTTTGATTATTCTCATGACGAGGGGAAAGACGATACGGAATATTTGCCGGAGGCAACGCGCCATTGGACAAAGAAACGTTACTGGCGCAAGTTGAACAACATTGCTCAGGAATTGCTTTCCTGTTCTGATGATGGTATCCCTGACATGATTGCGCTTTGTGAGGTCGAGAACGATTCAACGATGCATGACCTTACGAAGCGCTCATTGCTAAGGAATGCGGGATATGAATATATGATGACTTCATCGCCGGATCTTCGTGGTGTTGATGTTGCTTTGTTATATTCTCCGTTTTCCTTTGCACCAATATCCAGCTATAGTATCCGTGTTAAACCTGTTGAGGGTATGCGTCCTACGCGTGATATCCTCTATGCCTGTGGACATGTTGTTTCTGGTGATACGCTGCATGTGTTTGTTGTCCATATGCCGAGCCGATATGGTGGAGAACATTATAGTCGTCCTTTCCGTCAAGCAGCGGCAGAGCGCCTTTGTGAGAGCATAGATTCTATCTGTGCTGTATCATCGCAACCAGGAATCCTGATAGCTGGCGATTTCAATGATGATATTGATAGTCCTGTGATGCAAGAGATTTTCAGACATCGCATCAAGAGTCTTACGTGGCAGTCTTCAGCTCCCAAAGATGTTCGAGGCACATATCGTTATAAAGGCCATTGGGAACAAATCGATCATATACTGGGTTCCCCTTATATATATAATAAGGTTGAAAAGGCCTTCATCCATGCACCATACTTTCTTCTGGAGGAAGAACGGCTATATGGAGGATTCAAACCTCGTCGGACATACAATGGTATGCGCTATCAACCTGGTTATAGCGACCATCTTCCGTTAGTTGTCCGTTTATCGTGGTAATACTTAGAGTGAAAGAATATCATATTCTTTCGTCTGCGGTTCAAACTCAGGACTGAACAAATCGCGCGCTGGCTTATATTCTTTAGTCTTGATGCCTGCAAGACGGAAGAGAAGATGGCACACGTTGTCGGTAGAGAACTCACGATCTGTTGCTTTTCCAATTGCTTTCCATTCTGTTTCGTGCGTGTGTTTCCATTTGTCAGAGCACCATACGACGAATGGGATTTCCAATTGGTATTTAATCAGCTCTGGTGTGATTTTATCTTCTCCGAGAATCTGTCGCCCATAGAAATCACGATAGTCATATACCTCTTCACCATGGTCGGGGAAGTAAATCAACAGTGTGTTCGTATGCTTGAAGAGATTCATAATCTGCCAGATGACCTCATCATTATAGCGCGTGGCATTTGCGTATTCAGCAATACGCTGACGGCTTTCGTTATTCAGATATGGAGCTTTGTCTTTGATGTCGTTGGCAGAGAATATTTGATAGCTTTTCTCTTGTGGGTATTGCATGCTGGCAGGGAAATGCTGACCTGCTAGATGGAAAATCATCAGGTTATGCTTACCGAGTTGCTCTTTCTTGTTTTTCTCGAAGTCGGCGATGAGCCCTCCGTCGTATGTAGAGCCTGTCTCGTTGATGGCTGTATACGATAGTTCCTGTATTCTCTCATTGAAAAGGACCGAATTAAGCGTAAATGCCCATGCTGCATCAGGATCCCATTTGTATTGATTGTCCCAGAACCATACGTCGTAGCCTGCCTTCTTGAAGATGGCTGGAAAGAACGGGAAATCATGCCACCGTTCTCCCTCATGGATGTTGTTGCAGCAGAGTACGTTCTTTAGGACGATACTGGTCATGTTGTGTGGAGCTTTTACATGATTGAAGGCATAGAGGTTACCTCGTTCGCGCTCTTGACACTGATAAGGTGTTGTGTTGAGTGGATATCCGTAAAGAGAAGCGTGGTGCTTATTATACGATTCACCAATGACAAGTACGATGTTCAGAGAGTCGTTTTGCTCACATCTCACATCACTGATTGCAGCTTCTGTAGCGTTAATCATATAATAGAGGTCTTGCCCAGACATGTGAATCGCATCCACCGAGTAGCAGAGGTTAGGCATTGGCATTCCTTTACGATAGGGTATTTCCATAAGCCATCGTTCTGCCTCGAAAGTGTTCTTGCACATAGCAAGTCTGACATATCTGCCAATGGCTCCCGCGCCACCAACTGCGCCAAGCAGAAGGATGGGTATTAATAGCCATACGGTGATTGGCCTTCTGATGAGTCTGGTGATTTTCTCACGGTATAATTCGCCAATGACGGTTAATAAGAGCATAAAACTGACGATGGCTATGGTTTTATACATGGCCGGAGTCATAAAATAGGTTTTAAAGAAACCAGTAATCTCTTTATTGTTGGTCTCGAAAAGTAGCAAAAGAATCTTTGGCGATATGTCTGTACTATATGCATAGCGCAGGTAACAGTTGACAGCGTAGATGGTGAATAGAATAATATAGAAAGCCACTTTCAGATGAATCTTTCTCAGCCAGTATGAGCAGAGACAAATCAGATAGGCTTCCAGAATCATTTCTCCATAAGCCGATAACATGCCCATGGTGTCGTTCTCATGGAAATTGTACTGGTGGTAGAATACATCAAACCCGCCAAGCAACAAGATGGAGATGATGAATAGTGTGATATTGTCTAGGATTGGTTTAAGTATCTGTTTCATAACTTACGATTTAATATTAGGCAGTTGTAGGCCGTAGCCTTTCTGACGGTTGACGTAGAACATGGCAACAGCAATGAGGGCTGCGCCAAGGGCTGTAAAGCCGAAGATAAGCATGGAAGTGGTGTAGGAAGAATCAGTCTCATTGGCCTTTCCTACAAACATGGGAATGATGGCACGTCCGAAGTTCTGGATGAAGAAAATCATAGAGTAGGCTGTGCCAAGACATTTCAATGGAATGATTTTGGGCACGCAGGGCCATAGGGCGGCTGGCGCCAGAGAATAGCCTATACTGAGAATCACCATTAGGGCAATGGCTATGGTGCTGTTGTGCAGAGGCAATGAGAAACCGAAATGTACGCATGTCAGCATGAGAGCTCCCGTGATAACAAGAGTCACGCCTTTGCCATAACGGTCATTTATCAGTCCGAAGACTGGTGTCATCATGATAGTACCGAAGGGTGCTATCGATGAGAAGAAGCCTGCGATATCTGTGTCAACGCCATACTTTATCACCATCAGTTTCGTAGAGAATTTCAGGAAAGGAGACACAGCAGAGTAGAAGAGTACACAGAAAAGTGTGATCAGCCAGAAACCAGGATTGCGCAAGGTTACTCTGATATCGCTCCAATGGAATTCTTCACTATTAGTTGTTTGTGACGAAGCCGATGAGTCCAGTTTGCGATCCATGACACAGAATACAAGGAATGCCAGCAGGCCGATGATGAGGAATGCCAGAGAAACGAGTAGTGGCATGGAAAGTGTGAAGTGCCTTGCTATTGGCGCAGAGATGCTCAGTGCAGCAGCTGTACCTAAGCGAGCCATTGCCAACTGAATGCCCATAGCTAATGCCAACTCATGGCCTGTAAACCAACGTACCATTGCCTTAGAAACGGTAATGCCAGTCATCTCATAGCCAACGCCAAAGATAGCAAAGCCAAGCGAAGCCACAGCTACAGACATGGGTAGCTCGAAGCCGAAGAATGATACCATATCTGAGCCGAAGTCGACCGTAACACCATAAAGCTTCAGCAGGGTTCCGAGAACCATCAGACTACATGCCAGAATACCTGTGAATCGGATGCCCATCTTATCGAGAATCAGTCCCGAGAAGAACAGCATCAACAGAAAAACATTAATCAGTCCACTGGATCCGGAAAAGAATCCGTAATCGCTAGGTGTCCATCCAAGGCCGCCCGCCTCCTTGGGCATTTCCAACAACGTCTCTAACGGAGACATTACATCGTTTACGAAGTAGCCCATCATCATAGCTGTTGCTACAATGAGTAGTACGGTCCATCGTGCAACGGGCGAGTCGTTGAGTCGTTGTCGGATAGCCTCAGTCACGATTCTTACTATTTCTTTTTAATGGGATCGCAGGTTAGGTTGCAGCCAAGTTTCTTGAAGATCTTACGGTCTACTTCTGAGAGCATTACTGTAGTGTGTACTTGACAATCACGTAGCTTCGGAAGCTGAGCTAATGCCTTGCGACAGTTCTCGTCATGGGTTGAAAGTACACTCAGGGCTACAAGAACCTCATCGGTATGCAAGCGAGGATTCTTTCCGCCCAGATACTCAATCTTTGTCTTCTGAACGGGTTCGATAAGACTCTGTGGAATAAGCTTCGCCTCATGGTCGATTTCTGCCAGATATTTGGTCGCATTAAGCAGAAGGGCAGCGCTACAACCCAGAAGTGGTGTTGACTTGGCTGTAATGATGGTGCCATCTTCAAGTTCGATGGCTGCTGCCTGAAGTCCTGTTTCCAGTTTCTTTTCGTAGGCAGCTGTTGTAACAGGACGGAAAGCAGTAGTGATCTTTGCCTGGTTGAAGAGCATACGGATTTTGTTCACCTCACTTTCGTTGTCTGCTCCATCAGCCATCTTGTTGGTTGCATCGTAGAAACGGCGGATGATTTCATCTTTTGAAGCCTTACAACATACTTCGTCGTCGCTGATGCAGAAACCAATCATGTTAACACCCATATCCGTAGGCGACTTGTAGGGATTCTCGCCATAGATGCCCTCAAAGAGCGCATTCAGTACAGGGAAGATTTCAATGTCGCGATTATAGTTAACGGCAGTCTTGCCATAGGCTTCAAGATGGAAGGGGTCAATCATGTTCACATCGTTGAGGTCGGCAGTCGCAGCCTCGTAGGCAATGTTGACAGGATGCTTCAATGGCAGACTCCATACTGGGAAGGTCTCGAATTTCGCATAACCTGCACGGATGCCGCGCTTGTTCTCATTGTATAGTTGTGAGAGACAGGTTGCCATCTTGCCGCTACCAGGACCTGGCGCAGTTACTATAACGAGTGGACGAGTGGTCTCCACATAGTCGTTTTTTCCAAAGCCCTCATCGGAAGCAATGAGCTCCACGTTATGTGGATATCCGTCAATGGGGTAGTGGATATAAGATTTGATACCCTCGCGCTCCAGACGGTGACGGAACTGATCGGCGGCATGCTGTCCGTTATAGTGGGTGATGACGACGCTACCTACCATGAAGTTGCGACTCATGAACTCATCGCGCAGACGGAGTACGTCTTCGTCGTAGGTGATTCCCAGGTCGGCACGTATTTTATTTTTTTCGATGTCCTCAGCGCTAATCACGATGAGAATCTCGATGCTGTCGCGCAGCTGGGCCAACATACGGAGCTTTGAATCAGGCTTGAAGCCTGGCAACACACGTGAAGCATGGTGATCGTCGAAGAGCTTGCCACCTAACTCCATATACAGTTTACCGTCAAACTGGGCAATACGTTCTTTGATATGCTCAGATTGTATCTTGAGGTATTTATCGTTATCGAAACCTATCTTCTTCATTGTTGTCTTATTCGGTTATGTTGGGTAATTCCAGTCCAATTCCTTTCTTGCGATCCACAACTTTCAGTACGAAGCCGAGAATCAAAGCGGCTACACCCAGCGATGCGAGCATTACAAGTGGTGCGGTATAGTTGAAGTGTGTGGGATCAGTAACACCAGGGTTCGTCTTGTCGAGCACTTTGCCGATGAGCAGAGGGAACAGCCAAAGACCAATGTTTTGGATCCAGAAAATCAGGGCATAGGCAGAGCCAATCACCTTGGCATCAACCAACTTGGGTACTGATGGCCACAATGAGGCAGGAACCAATGAGAATGAAGCACCCAGCACAAGGATGGTGGTATAGGCAATGATGATGCCGCCAACAGCATTGCCCTTGAACAAAGGAAGTACGAAAGCGAATGTCAGGTGACAGGCAATCAGCAGAATGCTACCCAAGACAAGCATCGAAGCCGCCTTACCGTGATGGTCGAGATAGCTGCCAAGGATTGGAGTAATCAGTACTGCGAGCAGTGGGAAGACAGCAAAGATACTCTCAGCCGACTGACGCATGTAACCCATATAACAGTAAGTAATGAGTGCCACGATTGAAAGACCGAGAAGACCATATTTCAGATTAGCCTTTTTCTGGAAATTGCTGGCGAAACCAGCGGCGGCAACAATCAGCATGATGATGTACTGTATGATGGTCACACTCGACGAAGCCCAGAATGAATCGGCGTCGGGAGTTGTTAGTGTCAGATTGCACTGAAGCATGTTCACGGCGTATTTCTGGAATGGGAAGATGGCAGAATAGTAGAGTACACAGAGTAAAGCTACAATCCAGAATCCTGTATCGGTCAGAATCTTTCCAAGGTCTGAGATTTTGAACGGGTCGTCCTTCTCTTCTGCCTCGCCAGTCTGGCTGTCGAGCTTCTGATCCATGAAGAAGTAGACGATGGTCATGATCAGGGCGATACACATCAACACGACGCCAAAGGCAACGCTACGACTAACGCTCACCTCGCCACCCAAACGGGCGAAGAACGGCGAGAAAATCATACATGTGGCAACACCCAGACGGGCCAGAGCCATCTCCGATCCCATGGCCAGAGCCATCTCGCGCCCCTTGAACCACTTCACGATTCCTCTTGAAACGGTGATACCAGCCATCTCGCAGCCGCAACCGAAGATCATGAATCCACAGGCAGCAAACTTGGCTGATGCTGGCATACCCTCATAGAAAGGCGATACGCCTAATTCGTCGAAGACGGGGATATAGTTCAGATTGTTGTTAAACCAAGTCTCGAGTCCTGTACCCATGAAACTCTCGCTCACGGCATACCATTTTACGCAGGCTCCGACTACCATCACAGCAGCAGAAAGCACAGCAGTGAAACGTACACCCATCTTGTCGAGAATGATACCTGCGAAAATGAGGAAGAACACGAACACGTTGAGGAATACCTCTGAACCCTGCATGGTTCCGAATGCCGTAGAGTCCCATCCGCGAGTCTCCTGCATCAGGTCCTTGATAGGTGAGAGGATATCCATGAAGATGTAGCTGCAGAACATCGCCATAGCGAGCAGCAGCAAAGCGGTCCACCTCATTCCAGCGGAGTCGCGTAATGTTTTTTGAATTGCTTGAGTCATTATTCTAATTTCTTTGTATTTTGCTTCTATATGTTTACTCCGACTAAAGTCTCATTTTACTCCGGGTAAAGTATGGGTTTACTCGGAGTATACCTCCGTTTTATTTCAACCAACGGTCGAGCCAGTTGAAGAATGTGCGCTGCCAGAGTACACCATTCTGGGGTTTCAGTACCCAGTGGTTCTCGTCGGGGAATATCAGCAGTTCAGCTGGGATTCCACGCAGACGGGCGGCGTTAAATGCGCCCATACCCTGATTGTAGACGATGCGATAGTCTTTCTCGCCATGGATACAGAGGATAGGTGTGTCCCACTTGTCTACGAACTTATGTGGAGAATAGTTGTAGGTGCGAGTGGCATTAGCTGTCTGATCCTTGTTCCAGAAGGCATCATCATATTCCCAGTTAGAGAAGAATACCTCTTCTGTGTCTGTATACATCGACTCGAGATTGAAGGCGCCATCGTGAGAGATGAAAGCTTTGAAACGCTTGTCGTGATGACCAGCCAGATAGTAGACACTGAACCCACCGAATGAGGCGCCCACAGCACCCAGCTTATCCTTGTCGACATAAGGCAGATTCTTTGCCGCATCGTCGATGGCTGCAAGATAATCCTTCATGCACTGACCTGTCCAGTCGCCGCTGATTTCTTCAAGCCACTCCTGTCCGAAACCTGGCAGACCACGACGGTTGGGGGCTACTACAACATAGCCGTTGGCAGCCATGATCTGGAAGTTCCAGCGATAGCTCCAGAACTGAGACACAGGACTCTGAGGACCTCCTTCACAGAAGAGCAGAGTGGGGTATTTCTTGTTGGGGTCGAAGTTTGAAGGCAGGATAATCCATGTCAGCATGTCCTTGCCGTCGCTTGTCTTCACCCAGCGCTGTTGTACCTTACCAAAAGAAAGTTGGTCTGTGATATGCTTGTTCTCGAAAGTGATCTGCTGAACGTCAGTCTGCTTCTTGCCAGGTGTGACAATGTAGATGTCGTTAGGCGCAGAGATGCTCTGACGGATGGCGAGCAACTTATTGCCGTTGTTGGCGTGAGCGATGCTTACCCAGTCAGCCCAGTCTTCTGTCAGTTGTTTGATACTTCCTTTTTTATCAACAGCATACATATTCACGCAACCGTGCCATACGCCGATGAAATAGAACTGAGCGTCTTTGTCTTTTGGCTTAGCCCATACGAAAGCATCGACGTTAGAGTCAAAGCTCTCTGTCATGTATTTCTTCTCGCCAGTAGCTAAGTTGTACATACACAGGCGGTTGCGGTCGGCCTCGTAACCATCTCGCTTCATCGAGGTCCAAGCCACATACTTGCCATCGGGTGAGAACTGAGGATTCTGGTCGTAACCGACATTGTTAACGAGATTTTCTTCTGCATTAACCTTCTGATACTTCATGGTCTTTGTAGGATCCAGTTCTGGCTCCACATAGTCAGCGGGCTTGCAGAGATTCTTTGTCTCACGCGTACCTATATTATATAGGTAGATGTCTGAATCGGTAGAAATGGCATATGCTCTGCCAGTCTTCTTTCTACAGGTATAGGCAATTGACTTAGAGTCTGGGCTCCAGGCTAACTGCTCAATACCGCCAAACGGCTCCATCGGGCATTCGAAAGGTTCGCCTTCCAGCATGTCTATGCCGTCCTTGATACCGTCCTCTGTCACTTCTGCCACGAATGGGTGCTGAATGCTCTCCACATAGTGATCCCAATGGCGATACATCAGGTCTGTCACCAGACGGCCTGATGCCTTTGGAAGATCCTCAGGATTCTTCTTGATAATCTCATTGAAGTCGAGGCTGTGAAGCAGAATGACTTTGCTGCCATCTGGTGAGAACTTAAAGCCCTCGATATCTTTGCTTGTCTTGGAAATCTGCTTGCGGTCAGAACCATCAGCGTTCATTGTCCAAATCTGGCCTCCAGAGAGGAAGGCTATCTTGCCTTGGAACCAAGTGGGATCGGTCTCGCTTTTAGAGCCTGTAGTCAGCGTTGTGTTTCCAGTGCCATCAGCATTGATGATGGCAATCTTCTGTTGGCTCTTGTTGGCCTTTACGCTATAATAACCTACCTGATAGACAATCTTGCTACCGTCGGCATTTGCCTCGGCAGCTCCGATTCGTCCCATGGCCCATAGTGCCTCTGGGGTCATCAGGTCGCTCTCGAGTTTGATATTCTGCTTTCCGATTTTCACGTCGTTATCTGCATTTACGCTACCTGGCAGCATCAGAGCTACTAAGGCAACAATGGTTGTTAGCTTCTTCATACCGTTATCGCTTTTGATTCATACGCTGACGCTGCATTTCCTCTGCCTGCTTCTGCATGGCTTCAAGGCGCGCAGCGAGTCCGCTTGTTTTCTTGTTGGGGTTGCTCTTGTTCTCCTGATACTTTGCCTCGAGGATGGCAAGCAGTTTCTCGTCGTTTGTGGTCTTGCGGAGCACCCACATGATGGCTGCCGAGAGGAACAGCGAGATGAAGTAGTAGAAGTTCAGACCAGAAGAGTAGTCGTTAAGCAGGTAGAACATGAAGAGGGGCATGAGGTACATCATCCACTGCATCATCTTCATCTGCTCGGCTTGCTGACCCACCATCTGGTCGCGCTGCTGGCGCATGGTCATGTAGCTGTAGAGCACGTTGGCCACACAGAAGAGAATACAGGTCAACGACAGATGGTCGCCAATACCCCAGATATGGGTGCTCCATTCCACGATAGGATCGTAGGTTGAAAGGTCATCGATCCAAAGGAAAGACTGACGGCGCAACTGGATAGCGTTTGGTACGAAGTTGAACATCGCAATCCAGATTGGCATCTGAATCAGCATAGGCAGACAGCCGCTCAGGGGTGATACGCCATACTGAGAATACATCTGCATCATGGCCTGCTGCTTTTTCATCTGATCCTCTGGCTTGTCATACTGTTTGGTGGCCTCGTCGAGTTTCGGTTTCAGCACACGCATCTTGGCAGATGACATGTAGCTTTTCTTCACCATTGGGAAGGTAATAGCCTTCAGCAACAGGGTAATCAGAATCAGTACGATACCCATTGAGAAGCCCCATGACGTGAGCCAGTCAAACACGTAGATCGTGAAGAAACGGTTGATATAACGGAACAAAGGCCATCCGAGATATACCAACTGCTCCAGATCGAGATCCTTTCCAAAAGTACTCTGTTCCTCAACATCCTTAATCAGTCGGAAATCGTTAGGACCAATATACATTTCAAATTCTGACGGGCGCATGCCTGAGGGGTCGAATGCGGTTTTCATCTTAGCATTAAACTGCTTCAGATAGCCTGAGCCCTTCTGCTGAGGGATGCTGGTCATCAGAGAATTAGCTGCGAACTCGTCTTTGGCAATCAAGGCAGCAGAGAAGAACTGGTTTTTGAAGGCCACCCAGTCGAGTTGCTCATCAATCTTCTCGTCGATTTTCTCAGAAGTCTCACTCAGATAGTCTGTGCTGCCCTTCTTCTCCTTATAGGTCAGGGTAGAGTAGCGGTTCTCAAAAGTAAAGCCTTTCTCCTGCTGACGAATCAAGTCTGTCCATTCAACGTCTATCTCCTTATAGTTAGGAGCGAACATGCCATTCAGACCATTAACCTGCAAAGTGAAGTGGAGCATATAGTCCTGTCCTAGTATATAGTTGAATATGATGCTGCCACCATTGCCAGCCTGAGCGGTCATCGTCACGGTAGAGTCGGTTACGTTAGATGGTGTGAAATACAAATCCTGGGTGATGATATTCTCAGACTTTCCTGCGAGCATGAAGTTCATCTTCTGTGTCTTCTCGTCGAAAAGTGTCACATCCATCTTGTTGTCACGATCCTCAAAGCCCTTGATGACGGCTTTGCTGATAGTTCCGCCTTTGGTGTTGAAGGTCAGTTCTACCTTGTCGTTTTTCAGCACGACAGGCTGGGCGGTGCCGTTGAGCGCTGAGTAGAAGAGTGCCGTTGAGTCTCCTTTTGCGTCTGTCTCAGCCTGAGCTTTTTGTGCAGCCTCTTCAGCTTGCTGCTTTTTGGCAGCGTTATCCTTGATGGCTGTTGCAATACTGTCTTGTTTGCGTGCGGCTTCAATTTCCTCTGCCGATGGCTGATTATACCAGCTGAAGCCGATGAGAACCAGCGCAATAAGCACAAAGCCGATGATAGTGTCTTTGTTCATTTCTGTTTATTTTTATTTTTTATATTTGCTTTATTAATTAAAGTTCACAATAAATCAAGGTGCAAAGGTACAAAAAAATCTGCTAATTCTGCGAAATCTATTATAAATTTTGTATCTTTGCCACCAGTTATGAGAAAAAACATATTATTCATCGCGGCAATTTTTGCGCTCAGCGTAAAGGCCGCCCAGCCAAACGACAGTGTCGACGGACGATATTATCGCCTGTTTGCACCGATGACGTTCTACCACAATGTAGCTGATAAAACATTGGACATAGCCTCTAATGATACAGGTAAGGATGCTGTGGCTGATGCTGTTGACGCTGCGTTGTTGAATATTTATCTGAATCGCCCGGATCTGGTTAGCGCCACAGAAACAGAGCTTCAGAAGTCTGGAGAAATCCGTAAGGATGTAGATGCTCCTATAGAGAATAAGGTGGAATTGGTTGAGAAGGTTGAAGAACCGATATTCGATATGCCAGAGGATGTGCCTACCGACGTAATGGTGCAGAAACCTAATTTCTGGACAAAAAAAGGCGATGGCTTCCTGCAGTTCATGCAGAACTATGTTTCTGGCAACTGGTATAAGGGTGGTGAGTCGAACTACTCTGCGGTCGGCTCTTTGACGCTAGAAGCCAACTATGACAATAAGAATAAATGGAAGTGGGATAATAAGCTGGAGATGAAACTCGGTTTCCTGCGTTCTCGTACGGACTCTCTTCACAAGTTCAAGTCAAATGAAGACCTCTTGCGTTTTACAAGTAAGGTGGGACTTGAAGCTACCAAAAATTGGTATTATACTCTCCAATTGCTCACTTATACACAGTTCACTCGAGGTTTGAAATCAAATGATGCCAAAACCTATTCTGATTTTATGTCGCCTTTTAATCTGAATATCGGTCTTGGTATGGACTACAAGGTAGAGTCGAAAAATAAGAAACTGACAGGAACGGTCAACCTGTCGCCCCTTGCAGTGAACTATCGTTATGTGGGGCGTCTTGCTCTTGGACCAAGTTATGGTTTGAAAGAGGGCAAGCACTCGCTTCTTGATTTCGGTTCGCAAGTGACGGCCGATCTTGTCTGGAAGATGAATGATGTTGTAACGTGGAAGTCGCGCTTCTATGCCTTCACTTCTTATAAGCGTGCTGAGATTGAGTGGGAAAACACCTTTGAACTGCGTGTTTCGAAATATATCTCTGCCAACTTGTTCCTCTTCCCACGTTTCGACGATGCCGGAGTTAAGGATGACGATCTTGGCTATCTCCAGTTCAAGGAGTATTCATCGGTGGGATTTACCTATAACTTCTAATTCTTGTTTTGTTATATAGGTAACTACTAGTTAGTCGTAAGGAAACTATGGGTTTGTCGTAATATAACTCATAGTTTCCTTACGACTAACTTTTTCTATAGATATAATTTTTTTCTTTTTTATTCGGTTTTTTTTTGCGAATCCGTCACTTCTTGTTGTAACAGCCTGATATACTGATGTCTAAGGCGGGTGATGGTTTCTTGTTATCTGTCACTTACCTTCACGCCTTGAAAGTAGGCCTTTAAATGTTTGAGAATAAGGATTATACGCTTAATAGACGTCATGCAAAAAAGTAAAACAACTTGTTTTACCTTTGAAAAGACTATCTTTTTCTATGTAAAAGACGATACTTTAGAAAGTAAAACAAGTTGTTTTACTATAGACAAAACCATCTGCGCGCCTCATATACGTATGAGGCCTGAGTGGTTATTTTGCTTCAGTCATTTCTCCTTCAATATAGAGACGGGTCATCTCAACGACGCCGTTGGTGCGAACGGTGATAGATTTCTTGAAATGCCCAGGGAATTTACCTGTACCATTATAGGTTACTTTGATCTGCCCCTTCTCACCTGGCTTGATGGGTGTCTTGGTGTACTCTGGAACGGTGCATCCACAGCTGGCTACAGCCTGATTGATAATCAAAGGCGACTCGCCTACATTGGTATAGGTGAATGTATAGGTCACAACAGGACTGCTTTCGGAAAAAGTTCCGAAGTCGTGGGTCAGTTTGTCGAACTTAATCTCGGCGGGTTTCTGTGCCAAGGCAACCGTCAGGCCGCACATCAGCAGTAAAGTCATCAATGCAATCTTTTTCATATTCAAGTGTTCTTTGTTAATTTCTGATGCAAAGATAAGCATTTTAATTAACTAAGGACACTAAGGACACTTTTTTTTCATCTTTTTTTGGTTTTTTACTCGCTTATTCGTACCTTTGCACCTCAAAAGGAATAAAAGAATAATAAATATGTATAGAAGTAAGACTTGTGGAGAGCTCCGTCTCTCCGATGCAGGTAGTGTTGTAACACTTGCAGGTTGGGTTCAGCGTAGTCGTAAGATGGGTGGCATGACATTCGTCGACCTGCGTGACCGTTACGGATTGACTCAGTTGGTTTTCAACGAGGCAGATGATGCGGCTTTGTGTGAGCGAGCCAACAAGCTTGGTCGTGAATTCTGTATTCAGGTAAAGGGTGAGGTTAGCGAGCGTCAGAGTAAGAATCCTAAGATGCCTACAGGTGATATCGAGATACTGGTCAAGGAACTGAATGTGCTGAGTGAAAGCCTTACACCGCCGTTTACTATTGAGGATAACACTGACGGAGGCGATGACATCCGTATGAAGTATCGTTATCTCGACTTGCGTCGTAATGCTGTTCGCAAAAACCTTGAACTGCGTCATCGTATGACCATCCTGATTCGTAACTTCTTGGACTCTAAGGAGTTTATTGAGGTTGAGACTCCTATATTGATTGGTTCTACTCCAGAGGGAGCTCGTGACTTTGTAGTCCCCTCTCGTATGAATCCTGGTCAGTTCTATGCATTGCCACAGTCACCTCAGACCCTGAAGCAGTTGCTGATGGTTAGTGGTTTCGACCGCTACTTCCAGATTGCCAAGTGCTTCCGTGATGAGGACCTACGTGCCGACCGTCAGCCTGAGTTCACACAGATTGATTGTGAGATGTCGTTTGTTGATCAGGAGGATGTACTCCAGATTTTCGAGGATCTCGCTCGTCATCTGTTCAAGGAGGTTCGTGGTGTCGAACTGCCTGCACTCCAGCGTATGACATGGCATGAGGCTATGCGTCGCTTCGGTAGTGATAAGCCCGATTTGCGTTTCGGCATGGAGTTTGTTGAGCTGATGGACCAGCTCAAGGGCACAGGCACTTTCCCTGTTTTCAATGAGGCTACCTATATCGGAGGTATCTGCGTGCCTGGTTGCGCTAACTATTCTCGTAAGCAGCTCGATGAACTTACCGAGTTTGTAAAGCGTCCTCAGGTAGGTGCTAAGGGCTTGGTTTATGTCAAGTTCAACGAGGACGGTACTGTTAAGTCATCTATCGATAAGTTCTATACACCTGAGGTTTGGGCTAAGGTTAAGGAGGCATGTGGTGCCAAGGATGGTGATCTCGTGCTGATTCTTAGTGGCGACAATGCTAATAAGACCCGTGTTCAGCTTTGTACACTCCGTCTGGAGATGGGTGATCGTCTTGGTCTTCGCGATAAGGATAAGTTCGTATGTCTCTGGATTGTCGACTTTCCACTCTTTGAGTGGAGCGATGAGGAACAGCGCCTGATGGCTACTCACCATCCGTTTACGATGCCTAATCCTGATGATATTCCTCTGTTGGATACTGATCCTGCTAAGGTCCGTGCCGTAGCTTACGACTTTGTTTGCAATGGTGTCGAAGTTGGTGGAGGTTCACTGCGTATCCACGATGGAAAGCTGCAGGAAAAGATGTTCCAGATTCTGGGCTTCACCCCCGAGCGTGCGATGGCACAGTTCGGCTTCCTGATTAATGCCTTTAAGTATGGAGCACCTCCTCACGCAGGTTTGGCCTTCGGTCTCGATCGTTTCGTAAGTCTCATGGCTGGTCTCGATAGCATTCGTGACTGCATTGCCTTCCCGAAGAATAACAGTGGTCGCGACGTGATGCTTGACGCTCCTGGAGAACTTGATCCTAAGCAGTTAGAAGAGCTGAACCTTTCGATTGAACTTCGTTCTAGCTCCTCCTCGCAAGACAGTGAATGAATTTCACTGTACTTGCTTCGTTCGCCGCTTGATATTCGTCAAGAATAAGCTGTGTTCTGCCAAAAAAACTTAAATATCAATAACTTGTCTGAATTAATAGTGCTATTTTTGCACTCGAAAAGATGAGAGAGATAAATAACTCAATAAAGAATAAATTATTAAGAACTATGGCAGAAAAGAAAACAACAGCTAAGAAGGCTACTGATACAAAGGCAGCCGCAGCTAAGAAAACCGCAACCGTGAAGAAAGCCGCAGCTCCTAAGAAGGCCGCAGCAAAGTCTGTTCTCGCAGTGAATGCTGAGAATATAGGTTTCAAGGCAGGAGATGTTTATCAGGCACTGGCTGCAGCAGGTAAGGCTCTCACCGTAAAGGAGATTGCTAAAGCTGCAAAGATTTCTGAGGAAGAGACTCTTCTCGGACTTGGATGGCTCTTTAAGGAGGGCAAGCTTGCTAACGACGGAGAGAAAGTTACATTGGCATAAGACAATTAACGTACAATAGAAGAAGGTCGGTAATCGCTTTTACCGGCCTTTTTTAATAGAATGATATACGACAGGCAGATATTAGACATTCTTATGGAGGTCGGTGATAAGGGCATCAGCGTGCAGTTGTTGGCCAAGCATATCTATAATTGTAACTCAAGCCTGTTTTTTACTCCTGATTTGGATGAAATCCGTGCCTATGTTCAGCAATACCTTCTGAAAAACTCCAAGTCTTCTCTCTCTCTGGTTGAGGCAACTGGCAAACGTGGCTGTTATCGATTGAATACTCAGAATAATTCCGATGCCCGCCAACTTATGATAGAGTTTAGCGAATCCCGTCAACAGGAGAACAAAGAGGAGAAGCCTGCTGTTGACCTCTCCTTGAATTTATTTGATTCTTAGATTTGTTTTATGACCTTGGCGGGGACTCCTGCTACGAGAGAGTGGGGAGGGACATCTTTGGTGACAATCGCCCCTGCAGCTATGACAGAGTGGTCTCCTATAGTTATGCCAGGAAGAATAACGGCATTAGCTCCAACCCAGATGTCATTTCCTATGACAACGGGTTTTGTCGATACACCCTGTTCGTCAATTCTTATGTCTGGATTCTCAAATTTATGATTAAGGGCAGTTACTGTGATGCCCTGCGCTAAATTTACATGATGACCAATGGTCACAGGGCCGATAATGGTATTGTGTAATCCGATCCTCGTGTAATTGCCAATGATTACATCTCCAACAGCATTGTTAATACAAGCAAATGATTCAATTACTGAATAGTCGCCAAGCGAGAACTTTCTATAAGGTGGGGTGTCCATCCTGACAGAACTATGAATCACGGAATGTTTGCCCCGATGCTGGTAGAGAGGTGATAATATCCTGATAAACCAACGTGGCCTTGTCTCCACCTGATTCATGATAATCCAATCAATGAAATTCTTCCATTTCGGATTCTTCTTAAACATTTCTCTGATGGCTTCGTTATTCATCGCTTTTGTTATTTATGACTACAAAAGTACGAATTATTTTGTATATTAGCAAATTTTTCTCTAATTTTGCAGAAAAATCTGTGAATGATGGACAAACATTACGATTATCTTATTGTTGGAGCAGGTATTTATGGCGCTACGTTTGCTTATATGGCTCATCGTCAGGGCAAGCGTTGTCTGGTCATTGATAAACGCAACCATCTTGGAGGAAACATCTATTGCGAGAATATCGAAGGCATCAATGTTCATAAATATGGTGCTCATATTTTTCATACATCAAACAAAAAGGTGTGGGATTTCGTGAATTCTATAGTTGAGTTTAATCGCTATACCAACTCGCCCATCGCCAATTATAAAGGCAAACAGTACAACCTGCCTTTCAACATGAATACCTTCTATCAGATGTGGGGAGTTCTTACACCAGCAGAAGCTCAGGCAAAGATAGAGGAACAGCGTCAGGAGGCGCTTGCGAGGATGCGGGCCGATGGCGCTACGGAACCTCGTAACCTTGAGGAACAGGCCCAGGTGTTGATAGGAAAGGATATTTATGAGATCCTTATAAAAGGATATACAGAAAAGCAATGGGGACGTAAGTGCAGCGAACTTCCCGCTTTTATTATCAAGCGTCTGCCCGTTCGCTTCATCTATGACAATAACTATTTTAATGATCGCTTCCAGGGTATTCCTATGGGGGGATATAATAAACTTATTGATGGTTTGCTTGAAGGGGTAGAGACCAGGTTGAACTCTGACTTCTTCGGTGATCGCCAGCATTGGGAGTCTATCGCTGACAAGATTCTTTATACTGGTAAACTCGATGAGTTTTATGACTATCGCTTTGGTAAGTTAGAGTTCCGTACTGTTCGTTTTGAGGAAGAAATCCTTGATTTGCCCAACTATCAGGGTAATGCTGTCATGAACTTCACCGATGCCGAAATCCCCTACACCCGTATCATCGAACACAAGCATTTCGAGATGTTTGGTGACGATGTATATAAATGCCCCAAGACTATTATCTCCCGTGAATACTCTACGGAGTGGAAAGAGGGTATGGAACCCTATTACAGTGTCAACGACGAACGTAACATGTCGCTCTATCAGCAATATCGTGATTTGGCAGAACAAGAACCCAACCTGATTCTTGGTGGGCGCCTTGCAGAGTATAAATATTACGACATGGCTCCTATTGTTGAAAAAGTGATGGGGCTGTTTGAATAGATAGGTTGTAAATGAAGATTCTTTTCCTCGTTTATCATGGCTTTTCAGAAGTCAGCGGTATTAGTAAGAAAATTCACCACCAAGTGAAGGGACTTCGTGAGAATGGTTATGAAGTCCACCTCTGCTACTATGGCTATGCCGAGAATGGTCATAAATGTCGATATATTGACGACGAGGTTATTGAAGATTATGGAAAAGGTCTTTTTGCCGGACTTCGTCAGCGTATTGATTATGAGTGTATTTATGAGTATTGTAAACTCAATGGCGTTCACCTTGTATATGCTCGCTGTTTCCAAAATGCCAATCCATGGTTGATAAGGCTGTTTAAAAGGCTAAGGAAATTGGGCATCAAAACTGTGACCGAGATTCCTACCTATCCTTATGATGCAGAGTTCGTTGGCTTTCCATTTATAACACGTGTGAATTTGAAAATTGACCAACTGTTCAGAAATCGTCTTTCTAAGCAGATGGATGCTATAGTGACATTTTCTGATGCAGAACAGATATTTGGACAGCGTACTATCCGAATTAGCAATGGTGTTGATTTCGATAGTATACCTTTGCATGATTACCATCCTTTAAGTGACGGAGCAATTCATTTGATTGGAGTCGCAGAAGTTCATTATTGGCATGGCTTTGACCGTCTGATAGCAGGAATGGGAGAATACTATAGGAATACCTCCAAACCAAGATCAATTTTCTTCCATATTGTTGGCGGAGTATGGAAAAGTGAAATGTACGACTCGATGCACGCTCCAGGTTTTGTTGAGTTAATGGATCGTTACGGTATTCGAGATAAAGTGTTTTTCCATGGTCAGTTGTTTGGTGAAGAACTTAATCGTGTCTTCAATCAATGTTGCTTTGCTGTAGGTAGTCTGGCCCGTCATCGTTCAGGTATTAAGATAATCAAGACATTAAAGAATCGCGAGTATGCCACCCGTGGAATTCCATTTATTTATTCTGAGACTGATAGTGATTTTGATGATAAACCTTATATTATAAAAGCCTCTCCAGACGAGAGCCCTATCAACATCCAGGAGATTCTTGATTTTATTGATCATAACAAATTCGCTCCCCAGGAGATACGTAAGACTGTAGAAAATTTGAGTTGGAAGATTCAGATGAAACGTGTTGTTGAAGAGGCCTGATTTTTTATCGCTTTAGCCAAAAAACCATACAAGATTTGATTCCGATATATTTTATATAGCCAGATCTTAATGCCCTTCCAAATACACTGAATTTATCTTTGAAAGGTATGATGTGCCCAGTATAGAAAACCTTGCTCAAGGTATATTTTGCAAATTTGTGGATTATTGGACTCTTTTGCCATCTTAAGAGTTCATCAATGACGGTCAGATAACAGTTTATATTTCTTTTTGAATAATGCTTCCCCATAGTAGAAACAGACCTGACACGATGATTGACGAAACTCTTTTTTAGACAATATATATTATTGCTTTGTAAAGTTAACTTCGTAGTGAAGAGCTCGTCTTCATGGATAATTCCTGGATAAAAGCTGAGACCAATCCGTTTGAGATAGTCATGTTTAATTAGAAGAAGCCATACTACACAGTTGTGTTTGCTAATGTCTAACATTCTATTTAATAAATTCTCCCCTATAATGGCTTTGTTTTCTTCCCATTCTTGTGTCCTTTGATAGTTCCATGTAAGGGGGGCTGCTCCTTCTTCTTGTATGATATTGCCATCAAAGAAGATAAAGTCAGCATGGTTGTCCTCTGCATAATCGTAACAGATCCTTAACGCTTCTCTATCTGCTAAAATATCGTCGGAGTCCATCATATAGATATATCTTCCACTGGCATGTTGTAAAGCAAGATTGCGGGCAACGGACTGACCTTGATTTGTCTGACTATAGAAACTGATACGAGCGTCCTGTCCTGCATATTTTTTTATGATTTCTTCGCTATCATCGGTAGAACCATCATTAACGGCGATGATTTCAATCTCTTTTAACGATTGATTGATAAGAGATTGGAATGCATCGTCCAGATAAGGTGCAACATTATATATTGGGAGTATGACGCTGACTTTTATCATTTTTCTTCATTCTTGGTGCAAAAATAAGGATTAAATTTGATTTTTCCAAATAATCTCAGTATATTTGCATAAAATATGAGACATTATGGATGACAAGCCTCTGAGAATAGTGTATTGTACACCAGCCTTGTATATGGCTGGAGGGGTTGAACGTGTATTAACACTCAAAGCCAACTATTTTGCAGAGCATGATGGGTATGATATCACTATTATTCTGACGGAAGGTAAAGATAAAGCATTATTCTATCCCTTGTCTGATAAAATCAAGGTTATTAATCTTGATATCAACTTTGAAGAACTGTGGAACTGCTCATTCGCAAGGAAGATATATGTCTATTTGAAGAAGCAGAGAATATACAGGAAAAGACTGACTGCTGAACTGATGCGTATCCGCCCTGATATAACCATTAGTCTTTTGCGACGTGAGATTAATTTTCTGACCAGTATTCGTGATGGCAGTAAGAAGATTGGTGAACTCCATGTCAATCGTAATAACTATCGCAATTTTGAGGTAGAGAATTCTAATGTTTTCAAGAATATCTTCGCAAAGTTCTGGATGAAAAGTCTTGTGTCTCATCTTAAGCATCTAGACTGTTTTGTCGTTCTGACTGAAGAAGATAAGTCTGCATGGTCGGAACTGAATAATGTAGTTTCAATTCCAAATCCTTTAGCTTTTGATATAGATGAGGTGAGCCCATTAACCAATAAGCGTATTATCGCGGTTGGTCGTTATGTCTATCAAAAGGGATTTGACCTGTTGTTGCAAGCATGGTCAAAGGTTGAGAAACAAATGCCGGATTGGTCATTGGCAATTTATGGCATGGGTGATCGTTCTGCTTATGAGAAATTGATGGAAGATCTCAGGATAGATAGTAACAGATGCCATTTATGTGGTCCAGTCGATGATATTAAGCATGAGTACTTGAATAGTTCTTTGTTTGTATTTAGTTCTCGCTTTGAGGGCTTTGGTATGGTTCTTATCGAAGCAATGGCTTGTGGCCTTCCTGTCATCTCTTTCGATTGCCCATGCGGCCCTAAGGATATTGTCCGACACATGGAAAATGGTATATTGGTCCCATCTGGTAGTATTGAGAAATTGGCAGAATCGATGAGAATGCTGATGTCTGATGAGATTATGCGACATAACATGTCATCATGCGCATTGGTTGATGTACATCGGTTCCAGATGGATGAAATTGCTGAACGGTGGAGAAGATTATTTGAGAAAGCAGTATCTGAAGAATAGAAACGAGGATGCAATACGAAGTAACTATAGGAATTCCGGTTTATCGGGCTGCTGGATACATTGAAAAGACAATGGAATCAGCTCTTTCGCAGACATTCCCAAGCATTGAGTTCTTGGTTTTGGATGATTGTGGAGGAGATGGCTCAATGGATGTGATTGAACGATTGCAGAAGGAACATCCTCGCGGTAAGGATATCCGTATTCTTCGTCATGAAAAGAATTACGGAATAGGAGTCGCAAGAAACAGAATACTTGATGAAGCAAGAGGTAATTATCTCTTTTTCCTTGATTCTGATGATATAATAATGTCTGATACTATTCAGTTGTTGTTTGATCATGCCCAAAAGATTGATGCAGAAATTGTATATGGGTCTTGGGAAAGAATAGATGTCATTGATAAGAGCCCGTCAGTTCAATCTGTTTATCCTTATATGCTGTTTACAGAACCTGATGGACTTGCAATGTATGCCTTTAAAAACTATTCAACATTTAGAATCTCTGTATGTAATTGCTTGATGAAAATATCAACTCTTCGTGATACCCATTTGCATTTTGTTGATGCAATTTTCTGGGAAGATATGGCTTTTACATATGAGATGGTTACTAAAGTTCGTCGTGCCATTCTATTGCCCGAAATTACCTATTATTATATATGTCGTCCAGATTCACTTTCTCATTTCCAAGAGCGTAAAACATTGCACAAGGAAGAAATACTTAAGAACGCATCTGTAGTCAATTATCTTAAAGATAAGTTGGAAGTTCTACGAGGTCATTCTTATGTCCCTTACATGAATTATAATTTGGGAATGAATAGTTTCTATGTAGTATGTTATGTCCTGAAGCATCAGTCAATAATACACCCAATGATCTCAAATTCGGAACTAAGACAGTTAATGCAGATGCCATTAAAGTTTTCCGACATTATATGCCGTCGTGGAAGGTTGATGGGTAATATGGCGCTTTGGACATTATCTCATATACCAAACTCTTTGTTCGTGCCTTTTGTTCGTATAGCAGGGAAAATAAAGAAAGTCATATAAACGGAGACATATGAAAAAAATAGTGTACTTTGTGGGAGGCCTTTTATCTCCCAACGGAATGGGAGCAATCCTTAGCCAGAAGATCAATTATCTGGCAGAGCATACGAACTATGATCTTTATATGATTTTGACGGAGAAGGCTGGTGCTCCATGGTTTTATGATATCAATCCTAAGGTTAAATGGGTCAACTTTGACATCAACTTCGATGAGTTGGATGTTATGCCTATATATAAGAAAGTCTTGTTTTATTGGTTGAAACAGCGTAAGTTCAGGCAGATGTTTACAGACTATCTGATGAAAGTCCGTCCGGATATTACAGTTTCAATTTGTCGTCGTGAAATCAATTTTATTAATAATATTAAAGACGGAAGTAAGAAAGTCGCAGAGATACATTTCGCACGTCCTTTTTATAGAAGATTTGAAAAGCCCTTCTTTCCTAAATTAATAAATGAGTGGATTAGTAATTTATGGGTAGGTAGTTTGATAAAGCAGCTTAAGCGCCTTGACCGTTTTGTTGTTTTGACGAAAGAAGATTCCAAGAATTGGCCAGAGCTGACTAATCTGGTTGTGATTCCTAATTTCGTGTTTTCTAATACTTCTCTAAAGTCGGATTTGTCGTCTAAAAGGGTTGTCGCAGTTGGTAGATATTCTTGGCAGAAAGGCTTTGATATGTTGATAGATGCATGGAAAATTGTGAGTGCTCGTCACCCTGATTGGCACTTGGATATATATGGTAGTGGAGACAATATTTCATATCAGAAATTGGCAGATGAATTATGTTTATCATCATCAGTGACCTGTCATAAGTCAGTGGGTCATGTCTATGAGAAATATTCAGAAAGCAGTATCTATGTTTTAAGTTCACGATATGAAGGCTTTGGCTTAGTGTTAGTTGAGGCTATGGGAACAGGTTTGCCAGTTGTTTCATTTGCATGTCCTTGTGGCCCTCGGGATATTATTGAAGATGGTGTGAGTGGTTATCTGGTTGAGGCTGGTGATGTTCGGAAAATGGCAGAGAAAATCTGTTATCTTATAGAGAATAGAGATGTTCGTGAATCAATGGGGCAGGCTGCGATTGCTAGAGCTGGCATGTTCTCAAGAGATCAAGTTATGCATCGTTGGATAGAATTGTTTGAATCACTTTAAAACGATATAGATATGGCATGGTATGATAAGTATTTGTCCATTTATGGCAAGCCGTTTAGTGAAGTTCCCCAGGACATTATTGATGGAACTCGTGAGCGTTTAGCTGCTTTACAGAGCGACCAACCATTAGCATCTGTAGTCGTGATCGGATATAATGAAGAAACTCATCTTCAAGCGTGCCTGTGGGCTATTAGTGAGATTAAATGCAAGTATCCGCTGGAGATTATAGGAGTAGATAATAATTCTAAGGATCGAACGGCAGAAATTTTTGAAAAATCGGGAATCCCCTATTATAGAGAGTATCAGCACTCTTGTGGGTATGCTCGTCGCTGTGGCCTCCAACATTCAAAAGGACGCTTTTATTTTGATGTCGATAGTGATACTATCTATCCTCCATACTATTATGAGGTAATGCTTGAGCAGCTATTGAAACCTGGAGTCGCTTGTGTTTCAGCTACATGGAGTTATTTCCCTGATTCAAATCATTCTAAGCTAGGTTTGAAGATATATGAGTTAACTCGTGATCTGTTTCTATGGATTCAACATTTTAAAAGACCGGAATTAAGTGTTAGAGGCTTAGTCTTTGCGTATAATGCCGACTATGGACGCCAGGAGCCATATCGTGTTGATATTATTCGTGGAGAAGATGGCTCAATGGCTTTTAATCTTAAGAAATATGGTAGAATTGTATTTGTTCGCGATAGACGGTGTCGGGCTATAACGGGCTATGGTACTATGGGACAGGAGCCTCTATGGCAAAGTTTCTTGAAACATATTAAGGTGCAAATGAAAGGAATAACACGTTTGTTCTATAGAGCTAATCATTATGAGGATAATGATGATAATATTGTGCATTGAACAACTCAATCCATCTTTTCATGATTGCATCCATATTGAATAAAAGAGCCTTTTTTCTTGCTTCACTTCCCATTTTCGCACAATCTTGAGAGTGAGTTGCCAACCATAATATCTTCCTTGCCAGCTCTTTGATGTCACCATCCTTTATTAGCAAACCATCTGAGCCGTCAGAGATGATGTCTTCAGGACCATATTCACATCGAAATGCTGCACACGGAATTCCACAAGACATAGCTTCAATTAAAACCAAACCGAAACCTTCGTAACGGGAGCTAAGTACAAGGAATTGACTCTTTTTGTATTCATCATAGATAGAATTGGAAACTCCCTTCAAGTTAACACGTCCGATAAGGCCCTTCTTATCAATCAGGTCTCTAAGCAGATCCCTATCAATTCCCTGTCCGTAGATATCAATATACCAATTGGGTATCTTGGACGCAATGAGGCTGAATGCTTCTATAAGCAAGTCAAATCCTTTCTGAGCATGAAGCCTGCCTACGGCTATAATACGATTAGGAATCTTTTCAACGTCATCAATTTGATCAGGTATATGGGTCACTGGATTCGGTATTACTATAACATTCTTGCAATATTTTCTCCAATTGTCTGCATCTCCCTTGGTCAGTGCCACAAGTTGGCTGCAATGATGTAATGGACGAAGATTCCATATATCATATAACTTTGCAAGGTACCATCTCGCAGACTTTTTAGCAAAATCATTTTGTTTAATAGTTGCCTTGAATGCCAAATGTGATTCTAATATAAGAGGAATACCCGTAGCTTTGCATGCACGAGTTGTTAGGCGTATGTTCTTAAGTGGCATAATTGTAGACGTTATGATGTCAGGACGTAGTTCGTTCAAAATAGCGGTCAAACGCCTAATATATATCTTCCGCATGAGATGTAAGGAATGAACCTTCTTCAATAGCGGCAGATTGGTAATAGTAAAGAAACGGGTATCTAGGTCAACGTGGTTGATGGAATGATGCAAAGGATATACTAGCTCATGTTGCCCCTGTTCTGATGTTATCAATGTTACTTCATGTCCATGTTCGGCAAGATAATTCATCTTGTCTGCCATCACTCTTTCTTCTCCGCCTTTAGCAGCAAATGATTTTAATAAATATACTATTTTCATCTGAGTAGTTTATTTTGAATCTTGGAAATAACAGGGACTCTATTGCCAAGGTCTTTCATGCCTGGGGTAAATAGATACACAAATACTGTGTATAAAACGATGATGGGAAGGGAGATGCAGATTGCATATAGAAGAATACTGATGAGTGTGAATTCTGCTTTTTGTGAGAGCGCCAATGCAAGGAAGTAATTGCCTGCAAGGCATAAGAGAAGTATCAAATAGTGAATAATAATATGGCGCCAGTATTTTGCGACATGTTGTTTGAAACCATGTCTGTATAGAAAATATGGTTTCCAGATTACTACAAGTAATATCATACTAATAGTTTTACCTAATAAAATACCGATAAGTCCGTAAAAGTATCCTATAACGAGTGTGATTATTAGGTTTATTGCTCCTTCTGTATAGGCAGCCCATACATCATCATATAGTCCGTATGCATTAATAAATAAGTCAACGGAAGGACGCGTGAGCATGATGTACATGTTGAGAAGAACCAAGAAAACAATATGGTCTTTTAAGATATATTGTGGGCCAAGCCACCACCCAATAAATGGATTAATTATAAATGTTAAGACTATGATAAAAATACCAGTAATCCAGTACCTAAAAGTTGCGAATTCCCAAAAGACCTTTCTGATGTTCCTTTGATTTCCTTCTGCAACAAGATTACCAATACTGGCATTCATTCCTGTAAAAACTGTATTGAATAAGCCAGTTAGTCTGCCGACAATCATCATGTAGTTACCAAAACATGTAACCATGCGTAGTGATTCGAATGCGAAAACAAGAATTTCATCGCTTTTAGAAAGGAAGAAATTCTTCATACGATGAATAAAGACTTGTTTTGTTTTTTTGAGTATCTCTGGATATCGTTTTAAGATGAGTTTACCTTTGCTTTTGTCACTTTGAAGCCAAGGATACTCTTTATCAATTACATAGTTAACAGCCCAGCAGATAAACAGGCAGAAGACGAACTCGACTCCTACAAATATATAGTAATTCTTATAGTAGTATGCTAATAATATCTGAACAATAGTCTTAACTATTCCCCCTGTCTGTATCCATATCGTGTATTTGTATGTCTTCTGATCGCTGTCCAATAGGATATGACGGTAATTGAAGTAATAGCCTATCACATCGGAACCAAGAAATGAATATGTCATGAAAAAGATGATTCCTAGAGGCATCCCCGAATTTGAGAAAACAAAGGGAAAAAACAGGCTGATTATAATACCTCCACATAGAATGATAGTTCCAACAATACGGTATAACCACCCAAAGAGTGAGACGATTTCGTTTATAGTATCCTGATCTCTATTTGCAAGAGGCTTGTATAAGAAATATCCGATACTTGTGGCAATACCCACTTCCGTAATATTAAGAAAACCGAGAATACTTGAGATAGTACCAGTGAGTCCGATAAAGTCAGCGCCCAGGTTGTCCAGAAAAATACGGCGTGAGAAGAATGTCATAATGATAGACGTAAAGTAGAATATGATTCCTACTTTTGCATTCAATAGACTCTTGTGTACTCTTTCTGCCATATTTAATCAATAACAATATTCTCAAAAAAATGTGATGAATATGATTCTATATTGAATCTGGGATCTAACTTGTTGCCAATGTAGCTGTTATAGTTCTTCTTGATCTTAAGTATGGCTTGGGCCAGCTCACTTACAAGGTTGTCATTTTTATCCAGAAGAATATGTTTTTGCCCAACTAATGTTTCAGGTATACCTCCATCGTTTGTCGCAATTACAGGAAGCCCCATAGCTGTAGCTTCTATGCAAGTCATTCCGAGTGCCTCGTTAATGTGAGAAGGAATAATGGCGACATCTGCTGCGGATAAGTAACTTGATAGTTTGTTGTATGGAACAAAACCAGTAAAATGTGCGTTGGCGTTCTTCCCCAAATTATAAAGACTTTCTATAAATGGATTTTGATTCTTGCTGTCAGCAAAATTTTCCCCTCCAACTACAATCAGTTTTATATCGGGGTGATCTTTTAGCAATATAAATGCCTCTAAAAGCTCTTTAATTCCTTTGTCAGGAATTAGGCGTCCAGTATATATGGCAACAAAATCATTCTTCTCAATGCCCAATGCCTCACGAATGTTGTTAGGTTTGTTGGGGCTTGTGAAGTTTTCCGTGCATAACCCATTATATACAACAGCAATTCGGCTTGGAATTCCTACGGATTCTATTTGTCTTTTAAGGAAATCAGATACAACAATAAACTTGTCTGTTGCTCTTATAATACTTTTCGTCTTTTCATCAGATGCACATATCATATTGGTATGTAGGTGTGAGACAATGGGTGTGTTTAGTCTTTTTTTTAGTTTTAAAGCAAAGCCTGGCCGATTTTCAAGAATTATCAAATCGAAATTCTTTCTTTTTAATCTTTTATAGACTTTCTCAAAGAAATACTCGAGTTTGTACGAATAGCATTCGTTCTTGTGGAATTGCGCATATATTCTTGCTCCAAAACGAGCCCAGAGGGACTTTGTATCGATGTATTCGTAATGATTTTCTTTCGACTGGAGTGCTTTGTGCTTCTTAATCTGAGGGTGGCTAACACTATATATTGTTATGTCGTGAAGGTGATGTTGATGATTGTATTTTAGATAATAATCGATAAGATTCTCTACAGCTCCACCTAAGACTGCAGGAATTGGCAATATTCCAGATGTAATAATTGCAACTTTCATAAAGTGAACATTATCTTTGTGCAAAAGTACAAAAAAAAATGAAGAAATACGATGAATGCTCTGAATTTAACTTAAAGACAAGCATTTTAATGTGACTTTCTTGTTGAATTCGTTTTTTATTCGTACATTTGCACCATAAGTTATGTTTTTAAATATCTAGGCCAAAGATGGATGTCTCAATAATTATTCCAGTATATAAGGTTGAGAAATACATTACACGTTGTATTCAATCCATAATGAATCAGTCGTGTGAGAATATCCAAATTGAATGTATTATTATTGATGACTGTACTCCAGATGCAAGTATTGATATTGTAAATGGAGTATTATCTGATTATAAGGGAGATGTGAAATTTATAATCTTGCGTCATGAGAAAAACTCTGGTTTGTCTGCTGCAAGAAATACGGGAATAAAAGCATCTACAGGACGTTATTTGATGTTTGTCGATTCAGATGACTATATTACTGATGACGCAGTTTCGAAACTATGGAATGCTCATCTGACATATCAGCATGCAGAACTGATAGTTGCTACCTATTATAGTGTTAAAGACTCATGTCCCTTTGATAATGGTATAGATAAACAGACATTGGTTGATGGTAAGCGGCTTAGAAAAATGTTAATGAATTATCAGGTAACCTGTAATGCATGCTGGAGATTAATACCAAGAGAACTGATAATAAATAATAATTTGTTTTTTACTCCAGGATTGTTATATGAAGACATTCTGTGGTGTCATCGATTGTTTGCATTGGTAGAATCAGCAGTTGTCTTGCCTGATGTGGTCTATTATTATGAAAATAATCCGAATTCTATAACAAACACAACAAAAGAGAAAGCTATACGCTCTGTAAGAAGTTATGCTTATAACTGTGATGAGATGCTTAAAAAGCCTTATAAAGATGTATATGTAGATCATCAGTTGTATGTGTTGACTTTTTTAATGAGGGCACTGGATACTCGACGAGACTATAAAGTTCGAGGTGAAGTCAGTAAAAAACTAAATGATGTCCGTTTTAGACTTGTGCGTTCCACTTTGTCGGAAGGTAGGCTTCTATTAGGCTTGTTTTTCCTGATTACATACCAGCCTCTTTATTCTCTTTTTAGTTGTCGTTGGTTTCGTTCACATTATTATATGTTGGAATCATTTATACGACATAGGGCTAATTTCTTAGATAGTATATTTCACAGGAACAATTAATAATATATTGACATGATTTCTTTATCGATTATTATTCCAGTCTATAAAGTTGAAAACTATATTCGTCGTTGTCTGGAGTCTGTTATTGCTCAGGAAGATAGTGGAGTTGAGATGGAGTGTATAGTGATTGATGATAAGGGACCCGATAATAGTATGGATATTGTACACGATGTTATTAGTAATTATCATGGTACTATAGATTTTAAAGTCGTAGTTCATGAAAGAAATCGTGGAGTAGCTGCAGGAAGAAATACTGGAGCTAAAATGGCAAACGGAGAATATATCATGTTTATAGATTCTGATGATTACCTGAAGCCTGGATGTGTCAAAAGTCTGCTTGGGGCTTCAAAAGATTATCCTCAGGCGGATGTTATTATTGGTCAGTTCTATAGTGTTAGAGAGCAGAAGCCATCATATGATTATTTATCGAGCCCTGTCTTATATGATAATAAAGAAGAGATTCATAGAAATTTTCTTAGGGTAATATTGGATTGCTTTCCTTGGAACCGGCTACTGCGAAGGAAGTTAATTGTGGATAACCAATTATATTTTCAGGAAGGAACAATCTTTGAAGACGTAATTTGGTCATATCACCTATTTGATAAGGTTAATGCAGTTTTGCTAATACCTGATATTACTTATGTTTATGAGAATAATCCAACATCAGCAATGAACTCGACAAAGGAAAAATCTACGGCTACAGTTCGGAGCTTTGTCTTTTTCTGTAACGAGATGTTAGACCAGCCATACAAGGGTATGTTTGTTGACCATCATCTATATGTCTTTAATATCTTAATGAAGGCTATAGATACTCGTATGCATGCATGTGTTACTCCTGAGGTTAGTCTTTCGTTGAATCTTGTGAGAAACCGTATTTTCCGTGAGACGTTGTTGAGCGGACGCATCTTTTTGGCAATGTTTTTTCTGACTGCTTTTCCGCCTTTTAATAATATTCTTCGTTTCTCCTGGTTTAGAAGCCATTTCGATAGATTGGGAAGCGTTATTAGATCCTTAACATTAAGGAAGTGAGATTTACTTGAAAGTCTTTATCCATGAACAGAAAGAGAACTTCTCTATAATGTCGGAACTGATAGACGCCATCTCTTCATTTAAGAAATTTCTAATGAGTTCTTCATCTTGATTATCCCAGATGAAGATATTCTTTGGATTGTAAAATTCGTAATTGACAATGTCTTTGCTATTGGTTATTAACTTCTTATGATAGATTAATGCCTCTAGGGCTCGTAGAGTAATTCCTGTTTGTCCATCTTGCAATATTTCAACGATACAATGGCTTTGGCAGACATATTTTATATTCTCTTCATATGTAATTTGTTGCTCTTTAGACTCAGGAACAATACATTTCCCCACTTTCCCTATGTTGGATAGCTTGTTTGTAATTAAACGTAGTGTGTCAATTCTTCCTTTGGGGAAGCCTAAAAAATAGTAGTCGTAGGATGCTATAGATGTATGAGGTATGTCTTTCTTTCTAATAAATTGATCTTTGTATGTTATCTCATATTTTATCGCGTCATCTCTGTCGAATGTTGATATGTTACATCCCAGATCTTTCAACTCTTGAATTCTTTGTTTTTCATTAGTAAATAACTTAGAGACTGGATTCCAAAAGAAAGTATGGAACTTGCAATCCTTGCATATGCTTCTCTTTATGTATTTTATAAGTGTAATATCCGCGATGTCAAAGACAATGATGGTGTCGTTCTTTGATGTCAGACGCAGAGCAGAAAATCCTGGCATCAATTTGAATAGAAAAGGAAAAAACAGATTCTTATCACGTGCGAATTTCATAAGAAGGTTAAATAGACGAGATTTCAGGTGTTGATCTGTTATCCTAACGAAATGACAGTCGTTAGTTTCACCTAATAATATATTGTCAAGCAAATCTGTACTTTTATAGATAAGGTATCTCATATTATATGAATCGATTCTTTATAGCTTTTAGTGTGCATCGGATATAACGAGAAAAAGAAATGTTATGTTTCTTTCTGGCATAAAACCAAAAACAACTTCTCGAGAAGAATTTCTTACGGATGTCAAATTCTACCATGTCATCTACTTCTCTTTGCTCATATTTCGCAACATCTTGTTTTATAAGTTCTGCAAGACGACTGTCTTCCGGATTGTCAGCGTGCTGGCTGGCAATGAAGTTTTTTCGCCATGTCACGGATGTTCTGACGGCTTCGATCTTATCCTCAATACAGCTTAGATCGTGACTGATCGATTGGCCGTTGCCGCGATATTGAAATCCTACTTCTTGAGTGTTAGCCATTCCGTGTGAGGCTGCAGCGATAAAAGCGGTAATATCATCGCTTTGCCATCCATAAGGGAGCTTATAGAAGCCTCCATTTTTTCTGAGCGTTTCTGTTTTAAAAAGAAAATCCCCCAAATGCGAATTCCTGGGATTATACATTAGAGAGTATACGGATTCCCATTCAGGTCGTTCTTCTAATACGCAGACAAGATTTGAATGATCGTCAATAATTTCACTTCTTGCATGATATAGGTCTAGATTAGGATATTTCATGATTAGTTCTGCAAAATCATGGAGACATCTTGGTGTTAATTTATCATCATCACCCATACAAATCAGATAATCTCCTGTTGCATAGCTAAGACATATGTTCCAGTTGTCTACAACATCCTTGGCTCCGCAGTTTTTCTTATTTTTGAAATAGTGAATTCGCTGGTCATCGTATTTGTAAACAATACTATCAAGATCGTATGGAGATGCATCGTTAACAATGATTACTTCAAAATTGTGGTAGGTCTGAGCTAAGACACTATCAATCGCTTCTTTTAAATACCTGTCTTTATAGGCCGGTATTGTAACACTGAATATGATGTCTTTAGTCATTAGTATATTATATTTGCCACAAAAGTATAAATAAAAACCGAATAAGGCAAATTTATTCTTGTTTTTGTTCTTTAATTTGCAAAGAATGTGTATTTTTGCATAAAAAAGTAAGGAATGAAGATAACTTATATCTATACGGCTCTTGTTACAAAAGGTGGAGCTGATCGTGTAATAACCAACAAGGCAAATTGGCTGGCAGATCATGGGTATGATGTTATGATTGTAACGGATACGCAGTTGGGACGAAAGCCGATTTTCCCTCTGTCAGAGAAAGTTGTCTTGCATGATCTTGCAATTGATTTCAGTTTGGAGTATGGTCATTCCTTATTAATCAGAGCATGGTGGTATTTCTGGTTGATGCGTAAGTATAGGAAAGAATTGACATCAGTTTTGCTGAACCGTCATTCTGATGTTGTGATTACAACATTAGGGAGAGATTTGGATTTTCTGACTCGAATTAATGATGGAAGTGTCAAGATTGGTGAATCTCATATAGCCAGACAGTATTCCCGGAATTTCCATTTGATGGAGCAAAAGGGAGGTCTCCACAAGTTGCTGGCTAGGTTTTGGCGGAAGAAGCAAGAAAGAGATGTGAGAAAGCTGGATGCCTTGGTTTTGCTAACGCAAGCTGATGCAGAAAGTTGGAAGGGAGTTACGAAAACATATGTGATTCCCAATCCTACTCCATTTTATCCAAAAAGTTGTTCATCGTGCGAAAGCCATAAGGCAATCTGCGTTGGTCGATTAAATGAGCAGAAAGGCTATGAGTATCTGATTGCTGCATGGACAATTGTGAGCAGACGTTTCCCTGACTGGGTGCTTAATGTTTATGGGGAAGGCGAGATTAGAGAGCAACTTCAAGTTTTGATAGATAAGAATGGAATTACTAATACCTTTATTTTGAACGAACCGGTTTCTCAAATCGAAGACAAGTATTTGGAAAGTAGTATTTATATTATGAGTTCGAGATTTGAGGGGTTCCCGATGGTCTTATTAGAAGCTATGTCTTGTGGACTTCCTTGTGTCTCTTTTGATTGCCCCAATGGCGCGAGAGATATGATTCAAGATGGACAGAATGGCTTTCTAGTTGATTATCTTAACGTAGAAATGCTTGCAGATAAAATCTGCGTGCTTATGGGTAATGAAAGACTTAGAGTTGAGATGGGGAAAAGAGCTAGAGAGTATGTCGCAAAATATGACAATAATCAGATAATGATATTGTGGGAGAATCTGTTTAACGATTTGTCTAAGATTGGAAAATGAAAGTATTAGAAGTTATACGTCAAGGTCAGATAGGGGGAGGTGAGTCTCATCTGATAGATTTGGTCTCTTTTCTTGATAAAAAGAAGATTGAACCTGTGTGCCTTTCATTTTCTGGAGGTGAGATGATAAATCGTCTGAATGAGATGGGTATTATTTGCTATGTGCTTGAAACGCAAAGACCTTTTGATCTGCGAATTCAGAAACAAATTATAGAACTGATACGTGACAATGATATTCAACTTGTTCATGCTCATGGCAGTAGAGCAGCTTCGAATATGTTGTATCCTGTTCGCAAATTACATATACCTTTTGTGTATACTGTTCATGGATGGAGTTTCCATGATGACCAGTCTTTCCTGGTAAAGAAACTTCGTGCTTGGAGTGAAAAACTGATTTGCCATTATGCAGATGAGGTGATTTGTGTCTCTCAAAGCAATGCGGATACTGGGCGTGAATTGTTTGGATTGAAAATGGCTCACGTAATCGATAATGGGGTTAATCTAGATAGGTTTAATCCCCAGAATAGTCTAAAGGACCTCCGACCTGTATTTGGATTTGACAAGGATGACTTTGTTGTGGGGTTTATCGCACGTTGTACGATTCAGAAGAATCCGCTTCTCTTCTTGGAGTCGCTTCAGTTAGCGCATAAGGTGTATCCCGAAATAAAAGGTCTCTTTGTTGGGGAAGGAGATATGGATTCCCAAGTAGATGAATATATTGCATTACATCAGATGCAGGATTATGTCTTTCGCTCTCCTTTCCGTATTGACGTGCCAGATATATTAAATTGTATAGACGTCTATTGCCTTCCAAGTCTGTGGGAAGGTCTTTCTATTGCATTGTTGGAAGCTATGGCTATGAGCAAGGCCATTATTGCGACCCCAACAGATGGAACTAAAGAGGTGCTTCGAAATGAGGAAAACGGTTTGCTTATACCTGTAAATGATATATCAGCCTTAACGGATGCGATTCTTCGATTGCATGACGATTATTCTTTAATGGAAAAGTGTAGAACAAACGCTCGTATGTTTGTCTCAGAACGTTTTAATGCCAATCGGGTTGCAGAATCTGTATCAGCAATATACTCAAAATATAAATAAACTATAATTCTGATTATATCGTAGTAGTCTTCCCTATTAAACAAAGTGCCCGCTTTTTTGCCCAAAGAATGATTGGGTAGAGGAGAGTACAGATGAAAAGAGTGCAAAGAAGGGCTGTATACCAATGGTAGTTGGGAGTGGCATTGGTTATGAAAAGATGACTTATTACATAATTTATCACACTAATAGTTGGGGCGTGAAGGCCGATAACGACCAAGGTGCCAATGCTGAGATTTGTGATGATAGGGGATTTGACGCCATTGAGAACTTTGCATCCATATAGTATTCCAAAAAGAAATAATATGTTGACGGGGTAGAAGAGAGCTATATGTAACATGTGTTCTCCTGAATAGAAAGTTTGCATATGCCATTGGAAGAACAGGATGCTTATTGTTATGAATAAGATACAGAGAACAGCACTTTGCTTCTTGTTGAGGCTGAGGAAAGATTTATTTACCCCCATGACATACCCGATATAATAGAAAGGCAAACGGCTGATGATGCCGATGAAGGTAAGATTAGGTAGAAAAGCATATTGCTTATTGGCTGCATATACAAAATAGGATGCCGCGCAAAGTGTTACCATGATGTGGTGTTGGTAGCGCGTTTTTCTGCACAAATCAATAAGAACGTGCATTGCCAGGATGGCTGGCAGATACCAGAGAGGACCATTGAGTGACTCGCAGAATATATTCTCATGTTCAAAAAACAGAGCCCCCAAAACTGGTCTCAAAGCAGAAAAACAGTCTGGCGCTTCTCCGTTAAGCATAAAGTATTTTATCAGCCAATAGGGATAGGCGATGACGTTATAAATTAAATAAGGTATAATAAGCGCATGCCAATACTTTCGCCAATTCTCATGAGTGCTTCCTCTGTCTTTCTTCAGGTAGCCTGAGAAGAAAAAGAATATAGTGATAATTGTAGTTTGTAGAAATCGGTAATAGAACCACTCTTGCGATTGAGGCATATGGCAGAACACCACGCAACAAACGGCGAGTGCTTTTCCCCAGTCAATCCAGTTAATCCGTTCCTTCATGCTGCAAAGATAGCAATTACTACTCAAAAACGCAAATTAATTTGGCATTTTACGCACTTATTCGTATCTTTGCCAATGAAATGGCAAGTCGGCGAATAGAATACATTGATGCGATGCGAGGATTTACGATGATTCTCGTGCTCTTTGCGCATGTGTGCTATTTTTGCATGGACGATCCTAAGATGGGATATAATGCTGTGTTTTTCCTCTTTCGCCTGCCTTGCTTCTTTATGATCAGCGGTTGGTTGTTCGAGCCAATAGCCCAACATCCGTTTAAAATCGTGGCACGTCATAAAGCGATGGTTCAGTTGCTTCCGACTTTCATTTTCCTGCTGCTTTTAGCTCCTCCACCAGAGTTCTTCCATCAGTTAGGAGCTGTGAAGGGAGGCTATTGGTTCACGTTTGTATTGTTTGAGTTCTTTATTCTTTACATGTTGATTGTCCGTCTGGGCAGGAAGTGGGCTCCTTGGATGGCATTCTTGATAACTTTCTCGTCATTTGTTTATGCGCGGTATTATGATTGCATCCAATCATCTGCAGTGGGTTTTCAATCTATGATAGTCAGTGGGCTTGGCTTCCTGAGTGTCACGTTGTGGCGCTTCTTCTTATTTTTCTATATTGGCACTTGGATGCGGAGAAACTTTGATACATTCATTCGCTGGACCAATAAACCTATAGTTGTTCTTGTTATTGCCTTCTTGTTTTTGGCTATTGCATCTTCACCTCATCTTGACCTCTTGTGGTATGAGATACTCAGATTCTATGTAGGTGGAATAATGGGAATGTGGCTTGTTTTTACATGTTTTCGCCTTTTTGGCTCTTGGCTTAAGAAGCTACATCTGTCTCGTCCTTTGCAGTATGTAGGAACACGTACGTTGGATATATACCTGTTACACTTCTTTTTCTTGCCCCGTTTTCTGATGCCTTATGCAGATCAGCTGAGAGCTTACGATAGTCGGATTGTTGAGTTCTTCGTCATTCTCGCTATCGCTCTCGTCGTATTGGCCATTACTTTATTAGCAAGTTATCTTATTCGTCTCAGCCCATTTCTTGGACATTATCTCTTTGGCGTGAAGTATGAACGCTACAAATAGATTATCACAAAGAAAGAGGCAAGCCATCCAAGGATACAGAACTGGATAAAATGATCCTTGACGAGCGACTTCGTTGGGGAGCCACTGAGGCCATAAACAATCATATTTTGCAGATAACGAAGCATTCCTGCCAGCACCCAGCCGCTTGTCAGGTAGACGTAGCGGGTTCCCATACGGGCAATCACTTCTTCCGACATCGTATACATGATGTAGCAAACGAGTGTGACGGAGGCGATTATCGCCGTAGCCTCATTAATAAAAGTCTTATTGTAACCAGTAATGGAAACGCGTGGTTTTATGCCTGTCTGTTCATAGATGCGATAGTCGTCATTACGTTTTGTAAAGGCTAGGAACAGTGCGATAAGGAATGTCATCATCACCAACCAATGTGATATCCAGATGTTTGAGGCAACGCCTCCGATAAGCACTCGAATTACGAATCCAACGGCTATAATCGCCACATCAAGGATGGCATATTGCTTCAGTTTGATGCAATATGCTATGTTCATCAGCCAATATGCGGCTAGAATGATATATAAATAAGGTATGTTTACACTGTTTGAGAAAGGTAGCAACATATAGGCTCCTACCATTGAAAGTACCATCATAGCATATCCACCCTTAACGGAGACTTTTCCAGAGGCTATCGGACGCTTGCATTTCTTGGGATGCTGGCGGTCGGCTTCTACATCTCGCAAATCGTTGAAGCAATAGATAGAGCTTGAGATTAAACAGAACGACGCAAACACCACAAGCGTAGGCCACAGCAAATCCCACTTCAACAGGTTATTGCTGAAGAAAATGGGCGCAAACACGAATCCGTTTTTGAGCCACTGTAGTGGGCGGAGCAACCTGATATAATGTATCATTGGGTGCAAAGGTAGTACAAATCGAGTGAAATGCAAAACAATTAGGGATTTATTTTCATTTCCGTGGTATGGTATACCATCAAGTGTCCAGATGTTTGTTTCCATATGTTTCGCTAAAGGGAACTGATAGTTTCCTCCGAGGAAACAACCTGTTCCCAACGTGTAAACTATCAGTTCCCTTTATCGTTACTATAACAAGGAACTATTTATAATAGGTCTTTTCTATTATTTTTGTTTGGATAATATTAGGTCATATCTTTGAAAATTGCTATATTTGCAGAGTTTTATGGATATTAGAAAGAATATAGGAACTATATTGTTCTTGTTATTATCAGTCATTGCACAAGGACAAAAGGAATATCGCCTGGTATGGAGCGATGAGTTTGATGTGGATGGACGGCCTTCGAAGGATTGGACCTTTGAACGTGGATTTGTTCGGAATCAGGAACTTCAGTGGTATCAGCCGCAGAATGCTTTCGTAAAGGATGGATGTCTGGTAATCGAAGGTCGTCAGGAACATCGCCCTAATCCGGATTACGAAACAGGTAATGGTGATTGGCGTAGGAATCGTGAATATATAGAATTCACATCCAGCAGTTTGACTACTCGTCTGAGCCGGCAATTCCTTTATGGCCGTTTTGAAGTGCGTGCTAAAATCCCTGTAGCTTCAGGCTCATGGCCTGCCATTTGGCTTTTGGGCAATAAATGGGAATGGCCTCTGAATGGTGAGATTGATATGCTGGAGTATTATATTAAAGACGGTCGGCCTTCAATTCTTGCCAATGCTTGTTGGGGGGCATCAGAGCGATGGCATGCTATATGGGATTCTGTTGTTACGCCTTTTATTCACTATACAGAGAAAGATCCTGACTGGGCAAATAAGTTCCATATCTGGCGTATGGACTGGGACAAAGACTTCATCCGTCTCTATCTGGATGATGAACTTCTGAACGAAATCGATCTCAAGCAGACTTTCAACGGAGGCTATAACGGCAATACTGAGAATCCGTTCTCAAACAACGTCCCTGGTTTCAAACACTACATTCTCCTCAATCTCGCTATAGGTGCCAATGGGGGCGAACCTGATATCTCTCAGTTCCCCCTGCGATACTATATCGACTATGTCAGGGTGTACGAGTAAAGTAAAAAGTGAATCAAGATGAGAATTCTGTATATCACAGATGCATTAGCTGTTTGGGGCGGTATTGAACGCGTCCTTAGCAATAAGATGAATTATCTTGTTGAACACTTTGGTTATGATGTGTATGTAATCACAACTAATCAAGGGAAACATGTTGCCCCTTATCCACTAGACAGTCGAATACATGCGCGTGATTTGAATATTCAGTTTCATCATCAATATAGGTATTGTGGATTGAAACGTATTCTTGTTTATACGAAACTGAATCGGTTGTTTCTTAAACGCCTTAAAGCTGCTATAAACGAGATAGAGCCGGATCTGATGATATGTATTCGCATGGAATTTGTTGGTTTAATCCGTAAAGCTGATAAAAGAATACCTTTAGTTTATGAGTCGCATTCCATGTGTAATAGTTATTTATATGAAAAGCTATCCTTGTTGAGAAGAATTCGCCAATATTTTGATAGGAGAAGTGTAAACAGGGCTGATTGTGTTGTGTCGTTGACAAACGGAGATGCTGATGACTGGCGAAGATATAATGATAATGTTTATGTTATACCTAATCTGTTGAATTTTAATCCTTTAGGAAAGCATAGTGGATTGCAGTCGAAGAATGTTATATTCGTTGGAAGATTCTCAGAGCAAAAAGATGTATGGAGTTTGTTGAGTATATGGCAATTAGTACACCATCGTCATCCTGAATGGAAACTCAACGTGTATGGTGAGGGTGCCTTAAAGAACAACTTTTTAGAAGTGATAAAGGATGAGGATTTAAATATTGAGGTATTTCCGCCTACAGATGAGATTTTGGATAGATATTTAGAATGCTCATTATTGATCATGACATCACGCTATGAACCGTTTGGCTTGGTATTGCCAGAGGCAATGAGTTGTGGCTTGCCCGTTATTGCTTTTGATTGCCCATATGGCCCTGGTGCGATTATCTCAGATGGACATGATGGATTCCTTATTGGAAAATATAGTAAAGAACTGTTTGCAGAACGAATATGCCAATTGATAGAAGATGATTCGCTTCGTCTGTATATGGGAACTAATGCTGTAAGTTCTGCCAAACGTTATAAAAGTGATAGTGTTATGCTTCAATGGAAGCAACTGCTTGAGAGGTATTCATGTTAACCATGTTGAGTATGAATGAAATCCGTGTTCTTGCGATCCATGTGGAGAATATTTCTGAACATGCGTAATACAAGTCCAGGAATTGCTAGTGCTTTGCTGAATGAGCGTATTCGTAATTGCCTTGGGATGGCGATAAAGAGAGAGAAAGAAAGGACTGCCAGAAGAATCCACCACTTTTCACTCCATTGAGGAACGATAATCGTCATCAGGATGGATATACCTGTCAATAAGACAATAAGGATTGAACGGGGAATCAAAGCCTGCTGAATCGTCTTATCGATGAAATTAATTTTGCCATGGATGAGGGCTTCAGGGATTTTGGGGAGATTACTAAACAGACTCTGTATCTGAGCCGTCATCCAACGCATGCGCTGACGTTGGAAACTCTCTTGACTATTAACTTTCTCATCAAATACGTGAATATCCGGAGCATATTTGATAAATATCTCTTGATGGAGTAAGAGCGCTTCTAATTCGCGATCTTCTCCTGCGGTTTTTAATTGGAATACATTCTTTTTAAATAGTTCGTAGTTGAAACACATACCAGAACCGATTAATGCTGATGCCAAACCTAATCTGTTATGAGCTTTGCGGAAAATGGTGTTGTTGATTTCTTCACTAGCGCCATCAAGAACAGCGACGCTGTTATCTGCGTTCTTGGCGCAGCGGTGGCATTGAATGGCATCGTAAACACTGCAGAAAACATTCAGTTGCGATAGGAACTCTGGTCGTACAACGTTATCAGCATCTAAGATGACGACATTGTCGAAATCACCTTGTACTTCGTTGATGGCATATTGCATAGCTTTAGCCTTTGAACTCTTCTCAAAAGTCGGTGTAAGAAGGGTAATAGGTAATTTGCGAAGATGTTCATTCGTTTCTGATTGCATGTGATCAGATATGACGACAACTGTATAATGGTCTTTGGGATAATCTTGTTCAAGAAAACGCTCTACGGCATTTATAATTACGCGATCCTCATTATAGGCTGGGTATAGAATGAGAAATTTTGCCATTCTATTGTGGAGGGCAGCAGCATGGATGGCAATTCTGTCTTCTTTTTCATAAAAGAGAGATATAAAGGTAAAGAATGCTACATATGCTACAGAGCCAAGGATAATCACCCATAGCGTAATGTCTATGATATGTAATATCTGCCACATCATCGTATACCTTTTTTCTTAAAGCTTAATCCCAAACTCAATAATTTTGTACTGATGATCCCCCATAGCGTAACAAATGGAGATCTTAGAAAGGTCTTATCCCACATTTCATCGACTAGATAATCTGGTGTGGCTAAAGCAAAGATGAATAATGCAACGAAACCAATAATCCACCATTTTATAGCTATAGTTAAGTAAATAAATGGTAGTATGATACTCATTAACATAATGATTCCGACCATTGAGGTGCGCGGCATTAACATCCATTGTATGATTTTGTCTGCCAAGTCGTACTGTTTTTGGAATATTGCTCCTGGTAGGAATTTGATGTTCCTAATGAGATTCTGTAGTTGCTGATAAGCCCACCGTTCGTGTTGCTCATTCATTTTAACTGTTGTACGCATCTTCTCACCATATACCAGGATGTTATCAAAGTAGTCAATGAAATATCCCTGACGCAGCAGAAGTGCTTCCATTTCTTTATCTTCACCAGCAGTTTTAGCTTTCATGACATTGGTCTTAAACCAGTTAAAATCATAGGCTGTACCAGAACCGGCTAATGCGGATGATACGCCAAGATTGATATGACCACGACGGAAAATAGCGTTGTTGATTTCTTCAAAGATAGATCCCATGCGTGCAGCTGCAGTGTCACGGTTTCGTGATATGCGATGTAACTGAATAGCTTTCGTGGCCGCAGTCTCGAAAGCATCATTGACATTGGTCAGAAAATCTTGATCTACAATATTGTCAGCATCCAAGATAAGGGCAATGTCGTAAATCTTAAATTCAGGTAAGTTTAAGATTGCATACTGGAGTGACTTTGCCTTTGTGCTTTCTTCAAAGTCAGGTGTAAGGAGTGTAATAGGATATTGGGCCAACTTCATGTTTGTCATCTCACTCTGATGGTCTGAAATGACAACAACATCAAACAAACGTTGAGGATATGCCTGTCCCAAAATAGAAACAACAGTATGCTCAATTACCTCATCTTGTTTGTGTGAAGGAATCAGAATCGCAAAACGTTTCTGAGTCTTTGCCTTATTGATAACCGTATTCTTTCCAAATAGGGAAGCAATGGCATACACACCTAAATACAAGACAGTGCAAGCAACAAACGCATAGAGTGTCCAATCGATAATATATAATATGAGCCAAAAATCTAAATTCATATTCTGATTATAGTTTATAGTTTAATGATGAAATCCTTCAACCCTCTCAATATCGGAATTGTCAGACTGAATTTCCTTTGTAATAAATACTTGGTGATGTCGCGGGGTATAACTATACCTATTATATATATATAGGAAAGATATCTAGTGACTCCCTGTCGGTTACGTTTAATAAAAAGGAGACGATTGCGAGTGAGGTAGTAAGCACGTAATTTGCTATTCCGTCCTGTACTCTGGCTTTCCTTGTGATATATAGTACAAGCAGGCTCATACCATATCTCATAGCCAGCATTAGTAAACATCATCGACCAGTCTAATTCCTCATAATAGAGGAAAAAGCATTCTGGCATCAAGCCGACTTTCTCAATGGCTTCACGTTTGATAAGCATAGCTGCTCCATGAGCGTATGGAGTAGGGTGGGCTGTTTCATACTGCCCATTATCTTCTTCTCCGAAACCTATAGCTTGATTGCGGATCGTTATCTTGGATAGCGGTGTATATCCTGCAAACTGAATTGGATGGTTGCCCCAGTCAAAACGAATCTTGGGACATACTATGCCAATAGATGACGATGACTCTATACGGTCTATTAATACCTGAATGTTGTAATCTTTAAAGACAGCGTCATTATTAACAAGAAAAAGATATTTGCCTTTTGCTTGTTTAATACCAATGTTATTTCCACCAGCAAAACCCAGGTTTTGCTCACTTTTAATAACCTTAATCTGTGGATAACGTTCTTGAATAACGCTTGCTTCGTTTCTTTTTGATGCATTATCTACTACAATCACCTCTGTATCGTCTGTGAAGGTGATACTATCAATTAGTTCACAGGTATCTTGAAGACCGTTGTAATTGACTGTGATAATAGATAATTTATACTCTTGATGCAAGTTTCTTTTCTAACTTTATACGTTTCCTTTCTTCTTGTTTAGCCAACAGTTTTGCTTCATATTCAATCCATTCATTCTCAATATATGGTAGGATGTATACAACACTGATGGCTCCATAGAAGACCAATCCGTTAGGGAACTGCATGAGTACTTGGTTTCCGTATGCTCCCAATTGCTGGGATACGAAAGCACAGCACATTCCTGCCCCGATACCTCGTAGTGAGGGACTCTTAAGTTTAAAGAATACAATGCGACATGCCCCTAAAAGGATCATTATTGTGGTTATTATAAAGATCGTAATTCCAATTACTCCAGTATGTAACCATATAAATACATATTCAGAGTCGGGCGCAATAGTTGCCATTCTTCTATATTTATTATTGGCTGGCACATTATCCATTCCCATACCAACTCCAATCCCCCATGGAGCGTCTCTCATATACTTCTTCATGGTTTCTTGGTTGATGCTTCTAACATTTGCGGAAGCATCTGTCTTGTCAAATGCACTTCTCATACGTCGAATCTGCTGGTTGCCATTACCAATATTTGTAAAGACAAGAATGAAAGCTCCCAAAGCGAACAGTATTGTGAATGGGATTGCGATCTTGAAAGATTTTGATAAGAAAATGTATAAAATGAAACCAGCTCCAACACAAGCTATTGCTGTACGGGTTCCAGATGGGAACATGCCCCATATGCATAAGATTCCGATGAATAAGAAGATATATTTGAACTTCTTTATTTTTGAAGTAATACCGAAAATTATAAAAGCAACACCAGTTGATGCCATCGCAATGCCATAATTAGCAGCATCACTGTAAATAGACCAGTATCTTATAAGAGTTCCTGCTTGTAGTAGGTGAGTGTTACCTCCTGGGCCAAAATATAACCAACCGTATTCATATGTTGTTAAACCTATGTTTTGTTGTTTCCATGCCCAAAATACGGCAAATAAAGCCAAGGCTCCCCAGAAAAACAAATATTGGACTAATATTTTCGGATTTGAAATGTATATGCAGAAAACAAGGAAGATGTATAGCATTTGAAATGCAAGCATACGTGCTCCCGTATACCATGCCCCTATATTAAATCCCAGTCCGCAGGTGTCATTTAACATCTCTAATGTACAGAAGCCACACCATATTAAAAGGGCAAATAGCATTATATTGCCCGTTCTTTTGAAGTTACTATCTTTAATATCAATGAGTGCTATGGCCAGAAGTAGAATCTCCAGAATCTCATTGGGAAGCGATCTTGGTCCAGGCAGAGAAGGAAAGTCTTGCATTTGATTAAAGTAGTTCAAGAAAAACAATAACCAAAACAAGAACATTCTGTACTTGAATGAAATAATAGTAACGACAACGAATAAAGGTATTAGGCATACAATTGCGAATGAAGTGTAGCCTGATGAATAGAATTCATAGATTGCCAGCAAAAATAGAAGGAAAAGTAATAATACTCTTCCTCCATTTTCTTTGGAATATGTTGCTAAACTATTCTGCATTATTTAGCATGACTGTTTTCAACGGCTGTCAATCCCATCTGAGAAATACGATATACGAAGTTGTTAAACTTGGTATATGGTGGTAATTGACCAACGAATTCCTCTACTGCATAGCGTTGACATTCTGTCAAGTACATATAGAGTGTGTTCTGATCCTTCAGTTGTGATTGTAGTTCTTTCAACGACTTCTGATCCACATCTTTCCATGTACGATTAGCTCGTGTGACTATCAAGTTGATAGTTCCCATATTGAGTAGCCCTGATGGAATGGAATTATCGTCCAGATTGGGATATTCAACAATCGCGATCTCATTTGGCAGAATGTCAGGACATATGTCCTTGATATCATTAGCCATGATGAATCGACTGTCTTCTGCCAGGAAATCCTCATCGTAGGTCAAACGACGAACTTGTAGACCAATGGAAATCCAATAGTTCTCCAGTTCCTGGGCAATGTAACTCTTTCCGTTTGCCGCATCTGTAGAAAGCAGATTCAGAACATTTTGCTGACCTTCCTTAAAGTGTGGCAGCAGAACCTTACTTAGTTGGCGCAAGGCCATGTCGGCGATAGTCTTGTTAAAACGGCGATAGCGCAAAGTGCTTTCTTTGGGGAAGCAGCCCATGACAGGTATCTTCGTGATCTTTTCAGAACGCATACGGTCACGAAGTGTTCGATCCAGAAGTTCGATGATGAAGAAGTACATAGCTGTTAACATGAATGTCAACAGGAAAGCTCCTAATAGAATCATCATACGATTAGTGGGCTGGGCATTCATCGGGAACATTGGCGGGTTCAGTACACGGAGTGTCGCTGTGGTCATTTGCAGATTCTTTTGACGGAGGCGGGCTGAGTTAAGTGCCTTTAACATCTCCATGTAATTACCTTCAATAAAACCGATATGCCTGTCTTTTCGATTAATTGTAGCACCAATGGGGGCATAGTATAGAATTTCTTTATCCAATTTCTGGCGCATAATATCTTGGGCACTCTCGTGAGCTTTTGTTTTCTCCAAAAGTAGAACCTGCTCAAGCCATTTGCCAATCATGTCGTTAGCTTTTACGCCTGTCTCTGTGCTATAAGTACCAGCCTCGATATCCTTAACAAGTCCTCTAACATTGGCTGTTGCATCTTGCAACATGCGTTCGGCCTTTGCTAATTCAAGTTGGGACTCCACACCACTTCCACTACCTTCACTACTCATTAGTCGAAGATTAGAAATTCGGGATTGGATACGAGATATGTCTGTGATTTGGTTTGTAAACTCCTTATTTGCTTTGATGATTTTTGCACGGTCACCTAATTGACGTTCCAAATAGTCCATCAATGCACGAGTCGTTGTCTTATCAATGAGCAGCGAGTTATCTGATACTTTCTGGTTCGCATCCAGCGCTGATAGCTGTTTGGTTTGTTCACCATAGTTTATGATTCTCTTTTCAACATTATATCGGATCAGGTCATCTTCAGCATTAGTCAGAATACGATACAGACGAGCGACCTCACGTTCAAAGAACTTGATAACATTATTGGTTTCACCATAACGCAACAATGCGTATTGGCGTGCAAATACTTCATTTAGGATATCCAATGTGTTATAGGCAATTCCTGCATCATTGGCTGAATAGCCAATATCTATGATATCACTCTTCTGAAGTTGTAATACCTTCAGGCGAGCTGTAATGCTGTTAATTCCAAACCATGGGTGATAATTCGTTAATCCAAAAAGATAATTCTCCGCAGTAGGCTTTTCGTAAGCCTTAAGATTTGCATATGTCGCATTCTCACTATTGTGATTAATAAGCGCTTTGACTTCAGCTGGTACACTGTTATTCAGCTGTCTGAAGTGTTCAGCAGAGATGTAATTATTGTCTTTGTTGGGATTACCATACATCATACAACGCGCAAACAGCCTTAGAGATACTTCGTGAATCGTTGCGTCGGTTGTAATCAATAGTATCAGGTTCGTCATGTTCGTCTGTGATTGTCCACCGGCAGTCCCGACTCCTCCTTCAATATTATAGCCGGTAATCATACCCGTATAGATTGTAGTATTAGTATCATATACGCGCTCCATATTGCGAGTTAAGAACCACGCTACTATTAATGCAATTAATGGTAGGATGATTAAATACCAACGTATCTTATATAAGAACCTGACAATATATCTAAATAAATCCATAATATTCAGAATTTAGTTGTTATTTTGTTTTTTGGCAGCTTTGGCTGCGGCTTTCTCTGCTTTTGCTTCAGCTTTTTCCAATTTCTTTTCTTTTTTGTCTTCTTCCTTTACGGCTTTCTTTATTCGCTTTTCTACAGATTTGTTTTCTTTTGCGATCTCTTTATTCGATTTATGCGTCTTTTCATCTAATGTAATCTCTGTCGTTGAGTTTGTGATGATAGGCGTATGTGTTAGTATTTCTAATGTGATGATGTCTGTAGTGATTTCTGTCTGAAGCGATTGATAGCCTTGAACCACACTAATCTCGTGTAATTTGTCATATGCATATCCGCTAATATCCATATTACCGTTTTCAAAATCTTCACGATTCAAGGCACCTGCTCCTTGATATGCTGCGGCAGCCTCTCCTGATGTCTTCAAAGCGACTAGGTTGTTGGTAATCTTAACATATAAAGAGGCAATATGTTGTTTCAACTGGTCATAAGCGATGTCTTTTGCAATGACAGCCTGGTCAACTTCCAGTCTTTTGCGCTTTACTGCTGCAGTCAAGTCTAAGATGTCTTCTACAGGAAGTGATAAGTTAACACCAATGTTCCAATAATTCGTTTCTGTCCCTTGGTATTGCATAAGCATAGGGGAGTAAGCGTTACTGGAGCTTCCCCACATGTCACCTTTTCCCCAACTATAGCTCGCATGTGCTGTCAAATATGAGAAAATATGACGCTTTTGTTTAGCAACTTCTGCCTGGGCTATCTCTCTGGCTTTCTCAAGTGAAAGAATCTGGGGCGTTGTTTTTGCATTCTCCAGTAACACAGATAACGGAGGCAGGTGGAATTCCGAGAAGTTAATGTCCTTCTCTTTGCTGGAATCGAAGAAACCTGCAGCGATACCACTCTCGTCGAATTGAGCAAAGGCGTTGGTGCCTGCTCCTGCAATGGCTACAACCAGTACGAGTCGTTTTATCTTGTTCATTGCTATGGGTTTAGGTTAATACCTTATCTTTTATGTTCTTATACGTTGTCTTTCTGAACAAAAGCCGTTAGTGTACGGAAGATAATCTGCATGTCCAACTTGAAACTGTAGTTACGACCGTACTCGATGTCCAACTGCTTGCGCTCCTCAGCAGACATCATGCCACCTTTGCCACGCTCCTCGACCTGCCAGAGACCTGTAAGTCCTGCAGGAGCCATGAAGCGGTCGATGCTCTTGTCTGCTGTAAGCTTTTCTGCTTCGTAGAGGGGAAGGGGACGATTGCCGACAATCGACATGTCACCCTTGAGAATGTTGAAAAGTTGTGGAAGCTCGTCGATGCTGTATTTGCGAATGAACTTCCCCACTTTGGTAACACGGGGGTCGTTTTCAATCTTCACAAAAGCGCTTTCAATCTCTTCCTTCTTTTCTTTGGCATAGTCGCTTTCTGCTACGACATAATCATCGCCAACGAGCATCACCTCGTCGTCGCTAATCATCATGTCAGACTCCATGCCCATATTCATCATCATCATTTCAGCCTCAGTGCCGAGCGGCGCTGTTATGGTATGTTCGTCTTCTTGTGACTTTTCTTCTTGCTTATTCTCCATATACTGGTTGCCGGCTTCTTTTGTCACCTCCTTCAGACGCTCTTCTGCATCGCAGTACATAGAGCGGAATTTAAGAAAATCGAAGATGGTGTAGTTGGTTCCGACACGCTTCGACTTGAAGATGACGGGACCTTTGCTTTCCAAGCGAATGGCGATGGCTGTCAGAATAAATACGGGTGACAGCAGGATAATGGCTAATGCTGAGAATACAATGTCGAAGAGACGCTTCCAAACTGGAATCTTGAACTTCAGCATCCGGTAGCGTGGGGCTGCGTCGTCGAAAAGTTGTGCCTCACGATCGGCAATAAATGTGATTTTCTTATTGAGTTCTGTGATGGAAGCACCTGCATCAAGGGTGTCGTTAATGCCGCACTTCTGATACATCTTGCGATCGTCCATCGTCAGCTGATGGGTGAGCAAAATGATATAGATGCTCTTATTGTGTTTTTTCAGATAGGTGATGGCCGTGATGTCCTCGGCTTGTACGCTCTGCTCGAAGAACACAATGAAATGCTCATTGCGAACATGAGTAGAACAAGCTGCTGCGGCTTCTTTGTAATTCTTTGTGTATTGAACCAGACGGCCAGGGATATATTTCAGTCGCTCCTCAGTCTTCGGGTTACTACCAAGATATACTACACCTAACATATTATATATAAGTGCTTATGGGATAATTTTCTTGACTCGGATTTTTAGCTCCATCGGGTTGAAGGGCTTTACAATGTAGTCCTCTGCGCCAATCTCCAGCAGACGGATACGCTCACTGGTGGAGTCTTCGCTGGATAGCATGATGACGGGAATGTGTTGGAACAGTTCGTTCTGCTTAATCCACTCCAGAAAGTCATCGCCTCTCATGCCTGGCATGCGTATGTCGGAGATGATTAGGTCGGGAGTGTTGCCTGCTTGAAGCCATTTGACTCCCTGCAGCCCGTCTGGCAGCCACTGAACATCGTAGTCGCTCATCAGGTAAATAGAGAGGACCTTTGCAATGGTCTCCTTGTCGTCAAGTATTAGTATTTTTTTCTTCATATATGAATTTAATTAGTCTGGGTAATTACGTTATTCTAAAGTGCAAAGGTAAACAAATTATTTTAATTGTGCCCAAAATAACGTAAAAAAATCACTTTTTCTTTAAAAAAAAGTTGTTAGAATGAAAAAAAAGGGGGAATTTTGCAGTATAAACGTATTATAAATAGACGCTAATTAAATAATTATATGGCAAATAGGTATCTATTAGGTTTTGATGTCGGTAGCTCGTCAGTGAAGGCATCGCTTGTTAATGCCGATAGTGGCAAGTGTGTAGCAACAGCATTCTACCCTGAAAAGGAGGCTCCGATTCTCGCCGTAAAGGCAGGTTGGGCAGAGCAAGATCCTCAGATGTGGTGGGAGAATGCTAAGTTAAGTTTGAAGAAGATCATGGCCGATTCTGGCGCTACTGCAGAGGAGATTAAAGCCATCGGTATCTCATATCAGATGCATGGTCTCGTTTGCGTGGACAAGAATCTGAAGGCGCTTCGCCCTTCTATCATCTGGTGTGACTCTCGTGCCGTTCCTTATGGCGAGAAGGCTTTTAAGGATCTTGGTGCAGAGCAGTGTCTCGGTCATCTGCTGAACTCTCCTGGTAACTTTACGGCCGCAAAACTGGCATGGGTAAAGGAGAATGAACCTGATCTTTATAATAAAATATATAAGGTAATGCTGCCTGGTGATTATATCGCCATGCGACTCAGTGGAACGGTGAATACAACCGTAAGTGGACTGAGTGAGGGTATGTTCTGGGATTTCAAGAACAATCAGGTGGCCGACTTCCTGATGAAGTATTACGGATTCGATCAGAGCCTGATCGCCGATATCGTTCCAACTTTTGCTGAGCAGAGCGTGGTAAGCGCTGAGGCAGCAGCCGAGTTGGGTCTGAAGGCTGGCACTCCGATTACATATCGTGGTGGTGATCAGCCAAACAATGCGCTCTCTCTGAATGTGCTGAATCCTGGTGAAATCGCTGCTACGGCAGGTACGTCAGGTGTGGTCTATGGTGTGCTCGGTGAGGTGAACTATGACAAGCAGAGCCGTGTAAATACTTTTGCCCATGTGAACCATGCCGCTGATCAGACTCGTCTGGGTGTGCTTCTCTGCATTAATGGAACGGGTATCCTGAATGCATGGACACATCGCAACATTACTCCTGAGGTGGGCTATGCCGAGATGAATGATCTGGCTGCTACTGTGCCCATTGGTAGTGAAGGTGTAACCATCATTCCTTTCGGTAATGGCGCTGAACGTGTACTGGAGAACAAGGAGATTGGTTGTTCTATCAATGGCTTGAACTTCAACAAGCACAATAAGGCTCATCTGGTTCGTGCTGCTCAGGAGGGTATCGTCTTCTCATTCTGCTATGGTATGGAAATCATGCAGCAGATGGGTATGGATATTCAGAAGATCCACGCCGGTAAGGCTAACATGTTCCTTAGCCCCCTGTTCCGAGATACATTGGCTGGCGTAAGCGGTGCAACCATCGAGCTCTATGATACTGACGGCTCTGTAGGTGCTGCTAAGGGCGCAGGTATCGGTGCTGGCATCTATGCCAACGCTGATGAGGCTTTTGCTACACTCGACAAACTGCAGGTAATCGAGCCCGACGAGAAGCATCGTGCTGAATACCTTGCCGCATATGCCGCTTGGAAAGAAACACTTAAAAAGAACATTTAATCATAAACACTTAAACATTTAAAAAGATTATGGCAAAAGAGTATTTTCCATTTACTGGTAAGATTCCTTTCGAAGGAAAGGACAGTAAGAATGTAATGGCCTTCCACTACTATGATCCCGAGAAGGTCGTTATGGGTAAGAAGATGAAGGATTGGCTGAAGTTCGCTATGGCTTGGTGGCACACACTTGGTGGCGCATCTGCTGACCAGTTCGGTGGACAGACCCGTTCTTATGAGTGGGATAAGGCAGGGGATGCCGTACAGCGTGCTAAGGATAAGATGGATGCCGGCTTCGAGATTATGGACAAGCTGGGTATCGAGTACTTCTGCTTCCACGATGTCGATCTCGTTGAAGAAGGTGACACTATCGCAGAGTATGAGGCTCGCATGAAGGCAATCACTGACTATGCTCAGGAGAAGATGAAGCAGTTCCCCAACATCAAGTTGCTCTGGGGTACAGCCAACGTATTCGGTAATAAGCGTTATGCTAATGGTGCCAGCACCAACCCTGATTTCGACGTAGTGGCTCGCGCTATCGTTCAGATTAAGAACGCTATCGACGCTACCATCAAGTTGGGTGGAACCAATTATGTGTTCTGGGGCGGCCGTGAAGGTTATATGAGTCTTCTGAACACTGATCAGAAGCGTGAGAAGGAGCACATGGCTACTATGCTGACTCTGGCTCGTGACTATGCTCGCGCTAAGGGCTTCAAGGGCACGTTCCTCATTGAGCCGAAGCCCATGGAACCTTCTAAGCACCAGTATGATGTCGACACTGAGACCGTTATCGGTTTCTTGAAGGCACATGGTCTGGATAAGGACTTCAAGGTGAATATTGAGGTGAACCACGCTACTTTGGCTGGCCACACCTTCGAGCACGAGCTGGCTTGTGCTGTTGATGCTGGTATGCTGGGCTCTATCGACGCTAACCGTGGCGACGCTCAGAATGGTTGGGACACCGACCAGTTCCCCATCGATAACTTTGAACTGACTCAGGCTATGATGGAGATTATCCGCAACGGCGGTCTTGGCAATGGCGGTACAAACTTCGACGCGAAGATCCGTCGTAACTCTACCGACCTTGAGGATCTCTTCATCGCTCACATCAGTGGTATGGATGCTATGGCCCGTGCACTGGAGAATGCTGCCGCTATTCTTCAGGAGAGCGAGATCCCTGCCATGAAGAAAGCTCGCTATGCTAGCTTCGACAGTGGTATTGGTAAGGACTTCGAGGATGGCAAACTGACCCTCGAACAGGTTTACGAATACGGTAAGAAGGTAGAAGAGCCCAAGCAGACTTCTGGAAAGCAGGAGAAGTATGAGACCATCGTTGCTCTCTATACCAAATAAGACAACAAAGCAACGTGATATATATCCGAGAACGGCCCTCGCTATAATTTAGCGAGGGCTATTTGTATGCAATCCTTTATACGTAAAAATATATTCCCGAAAAAACGTCTCTCAGTTTTGCTCATTCTAGAGCAACGGGAGGCGCTTTTAAGGTTTATTACCGACAGGAAACGGGTTTGTCGTAAGCAAACTATGGGTTATATTACGACAAACTTAGGGTTTCCTTACGGCAAACTTAGGGCCTTTTCAGGTAAAACAAGTTGTTTTACTTTTGTGGAGATTGTCTCCAAAGGTGGAAGAGATAGTCTTTTCGAGGACAAAACAAGTTGTTTTGTTGTGAAAGAAGCTATCTCAACGAGTGCTAAGAATTATCTTTCTGTGTAACAGTCACGTTTTCAGCTGTTTATAAAAACGGTCCAAAACTCGCGTATTTGCGACCTTTGGACCGTTTGCTGACTACGGCGCGATTCTCATGAGACCGTTTGTCAATAAATTGTCTAGCACATGTCATGGAGTATGACTAGTCTCTCATTGGCATTGCAGACTTGACTTGTACCATTCAAATAGTTTCTTGACGCCGTCCTCGATTTCTACCTTGTGCGTCCAACCGAGGGAGTGGAGCTTTGATACGTCGATGAGCTTGCGCATGGTTCCATCGGGCTTGGATGTGTCAAACTCTACTGTTCCTTCGAAGCCAACGGCCTTGACCACTAACTCTGAAAGTTCGCGGATAGTGAGCTCCTTGCCTGTTCCAACGTTGATGTGGCAGTTGCGGATCTCTCCTAACTTGGGGATGGCTCCACCGCGACCAGTTGAGTGGTTACGGTCTACGGCACCATCGGTTGAGGCACCATAATGAACACTTGAGTATTTCTCGATGCCGATGATATCAGAGAAGTTTACATTCAGAAGCACATGTACGCTGGCGTCTGCCATGTCCTCGCTCCAGAGGAACTCGCGCAAGGGTGTGCCCGTTCCCCAGAGTACTACCTTATTGTCGAAGATGCCGTACTTGGCAAGAATCTCGAGAATCTTGTCATGGCTGGCATCGCCAGTTACGCCCTCAACGGGGCGTTTGTTCAGGTCGATGGCAATCTTGTCCCAATCACCGTCGTGGATGAGTTTAGCCAGGTATACCTTACGCATCATGGCTGGCATGACATGAGAGTTTTCCAGATGGAAGTTGTCGTTCGGCCCATAGAGATTGGTTGGCATCACTGCTATATAGTTTGTGCCATACTGGAGGTTATAGCTCTCGCACATCTTCAGGCCGGCAATCTTGGCGATGGCATACTCCTCGTTGGTATATTCGAGTGGTGATGTCAAGAGGCAGTCTTCCTTCATGGGTTGAGGCGCGTTCTTGGGATAGATGCAGGTAGAGCCTAAGAAGAGCAGTTTCTGTACACCGTGGGCATAGGCCTCGGAGATGACGTTGCACTGAATTTTCATGTTCATCATGATGAAGTCGGCACGATAGAGCGAGTTTGCCATAATACCGCCTACAAAGGCTGCAGCGAGTACCACGGCATCAGGACGCTCTTCATCGAAGAACTTCTTGACAGCAACCTGATCTGTAAGGTCAAGTTCTTGGTGACTACGACCTACAAGATTGGTATATCCTCTATGAAGGAGATTGTTCCAAATAGCAGAACCCACAAGTCCGTGATGCCCGGCTACATATATCTTACTATCCTTACTGAGCATCGTCCATGTGGGCTTTAATGAAAAGCTTCTTCACAAACTTCATGTCGTGCTGAACCATAATCTTCACCAAATCCTGGAAAGAGGTCTTCTGGGGATTCCATCCCAACTTGGCCTTGGCCTTGGCAGGATTACCCAGCAGCTGGTCAACCTCAGCAGGGCGGAAGTACTTAGGATCAACCTCGACAAGCGCCTTGCCTGTGGCCTTGTCGTAACCCTTCTCGTCAACGCCGTCGCCACGCCATTCGAGCTCGATGCCTACCTCCTTGAAAGCGAGGGTAGCAAACTCGCGTACGGTGTGATACTCACCTGTGGCAATCACGAAGTCATCGGGCTCTGGCTGCTGTAGGATGAGCCACATACACTCGATATAATCTTTGGCATAGCCCCAGTCGCGAAGTGAGTTCAGGTTACCGAGATAGAGCTTGTCCTGATATCCCTGAGCAATGCGGGCTGCTGCCAACGTGATCTTGCGGGTAACGAAGGTCTCACCGCGGCGTTCGCTCTCGTGGTTAAAGAGAATACCGTTGCAGCAGTACATTCCATACGACTCACGATAGTTCTTCATAATCCAGAAGCCATAGAGCTTTGCTACAGCATATGGAGAACGGGGGTAGAATGGGGTGGTTTCTGACTGAGGAACTTCCTGAACTTTACCATAGAGCTCAGAAGTGGAAGCCTGGTAGATGCGACATGTGTCTGCCAGACCGCAAATGCGCACGGCCTCCAACAAACGGAGTACACCGTTGGCATCAGTATCTGCGGTATATTCAGGTACGTCGAACGAAACCTTTACATGGCTTTGGGCGGCGAGGTTATAAATCTCGGTAGGACGAATCTTTGAGATGACACGAATCAGCGAAGAAGAATCTGTCATATCGGCCCAATGAAGGTTCACAAGGCGTGCTTTCTTCATATCACGTACCCACTCGTCGAGATAAAGATGTTCGATGCGAGCGGTATTGAAAGAAGACGAACGACGCATCAGTCCGTGAACTTCATAGCCTTTCTCAATAAGAAATTCTGCCAGATAGGAGCCGTCCTGTCCGGTAATACCTGTAATAAGAGCAACTTTTTTATCCATATTTTGTTTCTTAATTATTTCCAGAGAATTGTTTGATTCGCTGTTCTTCTGATAGCTTGCATATCAATAGCGTGTTGTCCTTCTCGGCAATGATATATCCGTCAAGTCCTTGTACAACTACCTTCTTCTCCTGAGTGGTGTGTACAATGCAGTTGTGACTCTCAACCAGACTGATGTCCTGCCCGATGCTGACGTTGCCATATAGGTCTTTTTTGCTTTGCTCATGTAGAGAACCCCATGTGCCAAGGTCACTCCATCCAAAGTCGGCTGGACAAACGAAGATCTCCTCCGCCTTCTCCATGATGGCATAGTCTACGGAGATGTTCTCGCATTCAGGAAAACGCTTGTTGATTTCTTCCTGCTCCTTGTCGGTGCCATAGATGGGCAGCATCGACTCGAATATCTTCGACATTGAGGGCTGGTAGATGCGGAATGCGTTCACGATGGTGTTTACGTTCCAGATGAATATGCCTGCATTCCAGAAGAAATAGTTTTTCTTGATATATTCTTGTGCGGTTTCGAGGTTAGGCTTCTCTTTGAAGGCATCAACACGATATATTTCTTTGTTTCGCAAGGAACTGGTACTGAGGTCTGCCTGAATATAACCGTAGCCTGTCTCTGGGCGGTTAGGCTTCATGCCTAATGTGACGATTGCGTCGGTTTCGCTTGTGAATTGCATGCATTCCTTGATGACACGCTGAAACTCGGTTGTATTTGTCACAATATGATCGCTGGGGGTCACTACGATGTTGGCTTTCGGATCTTTCGATTTAATGCGCCAGCTGACGTAGGCAATACATGGAGCGGTGTTGCGACGGCATGGCTCACAAAGAATATTGCCCTCAGGCATACTGGGTAACTGTGTCTTCACGATGTCTGCATATTTCTGATTGGTTACTACCCATATGTTCTCGGGTTTAACCAAATTGCCAAACCTTTCTACGGTGAGCTGGAGTAGGGTCTTCCCTACACCCAGAACATCGATGAACTGTTTGGGATTCTCTGATGTGCTCATAGGCCAGAAGCGGCTGCCTACACCGCCTGCCATGATAACCAGATGATTGTTTGTCCTTGCCATAACTAACTAAATGCTGATAATAATCGGCAAAGTTAGATAAAAAAAAGGAAAAGAGCAAATAAAATGATAAAAAATCCCTTTTACGCCCGATTATCTTGCTTTTTCTTAGCTTTATTCTTTATAACGAAGTAAACTACGGCCACAATCAGAAGTACGAGAATGGCAATCTTGATGTATTCTGCATATTCGCTTATTTTCTCATTCAGCTGATCTTCTGGTACGATGGCGTGGAGATACCAGCCCATAGCAGCCAACACACTATGCCAGCCACCAGCACCGATAGTCGTGAAAAGCAGGAACTTCCCGTAATGCATCCGAGCGAGACCCGCAGGGATGGAAATAAGGTGACGAATCACAGGGACAAATCTGCCAGTGAGTGTGGCTGCTATGCCGTGGTCGTCAAAATATTTCTCGCTTTTCTCAACTTTCTCCTGATTCAACAGACACATCTTACCCCATTTGCTATTGGCAAAGCGGTAAACCACGGGGCGTCCTACATAAAGCGCCACAAAATAGTTGATGCTGGCACCGATGTCTGCACCAAGTGTGGCAAACAGAATAACCAGAAAGACATTCAGTGAACCTGTGGCTGCATGATAGGCGGCTGGAGTGACGACGAATTCTGAAGGTACGGGTACAACAGTACTTTCCAATAGCATCAGAACGAAGATTGTTGGATACCAGCCAAGGCTGTTCAGGATATTTGTAATCAGATTCATGATTTCTTCTTCTTTTCGTTAATCATATACTCATAATAGTCTTTCGACTTGATGTCTTTTGGGAATAAACTTCCTAAGACCCGTCTAGCTTCTTTGGGATTCTTCTCGCATGCCAGTTTAAGGTATTCCATGAATTCGTCATCCTTTTTCAAATCCTTGCAGCATAGTGCCATGTAGGAATAGCCGTCTTTCCAATCTTCATCAACGTGCTTCAGAAAGTTCTTTAGTAACTGGTATGAGGCCAGAACCAAGTGGTTGTCGTAGAATGAAACGATGATGCGGAGCATGACCTTTGGTGAACTTCCCGATAGACTGAGTGCTTCTGCAAAAGCAGATTCCGCCTCTGATACCATCTTGTTGGCCAGATAAATGTGACCTTTAATAATCTTGATATTGATATGATCGCACTCTAAATTGTCTGTCTTGTCGAGATAGTAGATGGCTGTCTCTGGCTTTTCTAAATCGCAATAGGCGAAAGCCATCTCCTGATAAATGTCAGGCAGATGTGGAGAGTTCTTGTCGGCAACTTCCTCTGCCTTCTCCAGCATAGAGATGGCCTCTTCAAGGCGCCCTAAGTTCATTAAGCAGGTTCCCTGATGCATTAAGCCGAACTCGTCGTCTGGCATCTTCTCAGAATATTTCTTGTAGTAGGTGAGAGCCATCTCGTAGTTTTCGAGATTAAAAAGACTATTTGCCTTTGACAGAATACTTTCTGCATCATTCGGGTCGATGGCAATGGCATATTCGCTGCTGGTGATAGCTGAGCTGTAGTCTTCCTGCATGAATTGCGTACTGGCCAATGCATTCCAGTAACGGACGGAATAGGGATTATGGTCTATTAGTTCGTTGAATATACGTTCGCTGTCCTGGAATTTCCCTAACCCGAAGAGTGTTCTGGCCATCAACTCCTTAAAGTCGTCAGAGTTGTCACCCTGCGATCTGGCAGCCCATTCAAAGGCTTTGTCATAAATGTTGTAGTCAGAATAGATGCTTGCAACATCGAAAACATAATCCATCAGCTCATCGGGCATCACCTCCTTCATGTGTTCTCTATACAAGTTGTCTGCTGCTTCTTCCTTGCCTTCGCTGATAAGAATCTCGCCTTGCAGATAGAGAGCTTCGACTGCGTCAGTTGCTTCTATCCGTTTGGCGTATTCTCTAGCTGTATCAAAGTCTTTGAGCGACATGGCTTCTCTGGCTTTGTAAAGCAGAGGCCCTACGGCTTGCGGATTATAACTCAGAGCCAGATCGATGGCTTGTTCCGCTTCTTCCATATGCCCGTTGTACTGATAATAATCAGCGATATCAGCCAAGTCATCGGCATCCATATAAGCTGGATGCCCTGACTTGGCCGACTCTTCGTATTTACTTAGGATTTTCTTGAACTCCTTAGTGTTGAAATATTCGAGATTATCTGCCATTATTTAGCTTTTCAGTCCTACGGTCTTGTTGAAGATAGGCTTCTCGGGGGTAGAATCTGAATCAGGTGTGAAATATCCGATACGCTGGAACTGCAGGTATGTGAGTGGCTTCATCTGAGCGGCAAATGGTTCGATATAGCATTCCTTCAACACGTTCAGGGAGTCGGGATTAATCATTTGCTTCATGGCTGTAACAGCATCGCAGCCTTGTCTTTCGCGGATATCGGCCATCTCGTCACGTGGATTCTCTACTTTCCAAAGACGCTCATAAAGACGTACCTCTGCCTTGACGGCATGCTGGCAACTAACCCAGTGCAGAGTTTTTCCCTTAATCTTACGGTTTGAGCCAGGAAGGCCACTGCGCGACTCTGGGTCGTATGTGCAATAGATGGTGGTGATACGGCCGTTCTCATCCTCATCGCAAGGGTGCTCCTCGTCGCACTTGATGATATAGGCGTTTTTCAGACGTACCTCTTTGCCAGGAGCCAGACGCATGAACTTCTTCTCGGCTTCCTTCATGAAGTCATCGCGCTCAATCCATAGTTCACGACTGAACTCAACGGTGTGCGTTCCGTCGGCCTCGTTCTCAGGATTGTTGATAGCTGTCAGTTGCTCAATCTGTCCCTCAGGATAGTTGGTAATAACTACCTTCACAGGGTCGAGAACAGCACTCACGCGGATAGCACGGCTATTCAGATCATCGCGAACTGCACTTTCCAACAACGCCATCTCGTTGAGAGCATCGTAGGTGGTATATCCAATCTTATCAATGAACTTGATGATACTTTCGGGGCTGTAGCCACGACGACGGAACCCACAGATGGTAGGCATACGAGGATCGTCCCAACCATCAACCAAACCCTCATTCACCAATGCTAGCAGATTGCGCTTCGACATCAGTGTGTAGCTCAGGTTCAGTTTGTTGAACTCTGTCTGACGAGGGCGGTTGTCTTCAATATTATCTGTCTCACCCTTCCATTCTTTCATCCAGGTCACGAATAAATCGTACAAGGGACGGTGTTCTACGAACTCCAGTGTACACCAAGAATGTGTAACCCCTTCTAAGTAGTCGCTTTGGCCATGTGTGAAGTCATACATAGGGTATGCGTTCCACTTGTTGCCTGTACGGATGTGTGGAATGTTCAGAACGCGATAGATTAGCGGATCGCGGAATAGCATGTTTGGATGAGCCATGTCAATCTTCGCACGAAGAACCAGTGTTCCAGGCTCACACTTGCCACTGTTCATATACTCAAACAGTTTCAGGTTCTCCTCTACAGGGCGATCGCGGAATGGACTGTTAGTACCTGGGCTCGTGGTGGTACCCTTCTGCTGGGCAATCACCTCGGCACTCTGTTCATCCACATAGGCACGACCCTGCTTGATGAGCCATACGGCAAAGTCCCACAACTCCTGAAAATAGTCGCTGGCATAGTATATGTTTGCCCACTGGAAGCCTAACCACTTAATATCATGCTCAATGCTTTCGATGTATTCTGTATCTTCCTTGATGGGGTTGGTGTCGTCGAAACGGAGGTTACACTGACCACCGTATTTCTTGGCCAATCCAAAGTCGATAGCGATGGCTTTGGCGTGTCCGATGTGCAGATAGCCATTTGGTTCAGGTGGGAAACGGGTCTGCATTCTGCCTCCGTTCTTGCCTTCTGCCAAGTCGTTAATCACCTTCTGTTCAATGAAGCTGACAGACTTTTTCTCCTCGCTTTCGTTTACTATTCTTTCTTCCATTTTTATCATTGTCTTTTTATTTGTGGCTGCAAAATTACAAATTTATCCTGAAAATCCTGCAAAAAAGCCCTACTATTAACTATTTTATACCCCTCTCGTTCAGTGCCTTACTATATTTTGCAGCATTTCTCAGGTGTTCCGAATATGTCTTTGCAAAGTTATGGGTACCCGAAAAGTCTTCTTTTGCACACATATATAGGTAGTCGTGATCTACTCTGTTCAGTACGGCATCGATTCCTGCAATAGATGCAACCTTGATGGGGCCGGGAGGCAAACCTGTGTTCTTATAAGTGTTGTAGGGACTATTATAAAACAACATATCGTGATATATACGGCGCAGGGCGAAATCCTGTAGGGCAAACTTGATCGTCGGGTCTGCCTGAAGTGGCATACCTACTTTTAAACGATTCAGATACATACCCGCAATCATTGGCTTTTCTGCATTGTTTGCCGTTTCCTCGTCAATGATGCTGGCTACAGTACAGATTTCGTTGGGTGTAAGTCCAAGTGCCTGAGCCTTTGTTAGTCGCTCTTTGTTCCAGAAGTGCTTGTGCTCTTTCTGCATACGTTCCATCAGGTGGTCTATGCTGGTGTTCCAATATACTTCATAGGTGTTGGGCACAAACAAGCAGACTATTGTAGCAGTATCATATCCCCAACGCTTGCAGAAAGCTGTGTCTTTTAAGCAAATAGCCAGAGCAGTACTGTCTATCATAAGCTTTTTCGATAATGCTCCCGCCAAACGATCCGTTGTACGACTCTCAGGAATTGTAAGTTTTACGGGCTCCTGGTGTCCGTTCTTTAGATGGCGGAACACAGTGATGGCGCTCTCACCTGGCGCTATGGCATATCGTCCGCTCCGAATGTTTTCTGCATAACTGCTGTGGCGTGCCATCGTTGTAAAGGCCATGATGGTATGCTCGGATGCGATGTCGTTCAATTTGGCACTTACGGAGTCGATGTTGTCGTTATCGTCAATGTAGATGTACTCAATCTTGTCTGATAGTGACAGACTGCTCATAAAGAAGTAGTAGCCCAACCAAACGATACCAAGCAGGCACAAGGCAATTGGTATCAGATAATACTTTCTTTGAATCTTCTTCATTTTCATCATTTCTTCTAAAATTGGTGCAAAGTTACAAAATTCTCTTAATTCTTCACGATTAATATTAATAATTTTGTACCTTTGCATGAAAATCATAGTTTATGAAACTAAAGTTTGCCATTCAGTATGGCACCAAGTGGGGCGAAAACCTCTATGTGTGCATCACGTACAGAAGTCAGGATGGAACAGAAAGGGACGATCGTCTGATGATGCTCACTACCGATGGGTGGCAGTGGGAACTTGAGACGTCAGCCCTTGAGTCTCGCCAACACCCCATAACCTCTTTCTCTTATTATTATCAAGTAGAGGATGCTGATGGCAACGTTCTTCGTAGGGAGTGGACCGCAATCCCGCGAACTTATTATTTTGATTCAACAAAAAACTATGTGCTGGCTGATTTGTGGCGTGAGGTGCCCCTCCAGTATTATCTCTATAGCAAGGCCTATCAGACTACCACCCATCTGTCTCTTGACGAGGAGGTAAAGGCGCTTCGGGTGCCCCTTTATCGCAAAACAATTATCTTCCGTGTCTCGGCTCCTCAGCTTCAAGAAGGGCAGTCGTTGGCTATCATTGGCAATCATCCCGCTTTGGGCGACTGGAATCCTGCACGCTACCTGAAAATGGAGTATGTAGGGCGCTGTGAATGGCTATTATCTGTAAACGTCGACGCAGTATTGCTGCCTATCGAATACAAATATGTAATTATTGATGATGCCACCCATACTTTGATGACGTGGGAGGAGGGTGATAACCGTACTACAGATGGGTTGATGCCTTCTGAGCAGAACGCCGTTCCTGATGGTGTTGTTCTGGTAGTTTATGGTCAGATCTTGAGGGTCAAAGAGCATACATGGCGAGTTGCTGGGGTTGTGATTCCTGTATTTTCGCTTCGTAGTAGTCGTTCATATGGCGTTGGAGACTTTGGTGATTTGCGTCATTTTGTCGATTGGGTTGTGAAGACGGGCATGAAGGTTATACAGTTGTTGCCAGTCAACGATTCCACTGTGTCGCATGGATGGAACGATTCCTGCCCATACAACATAGTCTCAGCCTTTGCGCTCCATCCGCATTATATTGACTTAGAGGCTCTTGGAACCTTGAAAAACAAGAGCAAAATGATAGCCTTCCATCGCCAACGTCAGGAACTTAACAACCTGAGCTATAGTGATTATGAGGCTGTAGATTGCGTAAAGATGGCTTATGTTAAGGAAATCTTCGCTGAACGAGGCCAACAGACCCTCGACTCAAAAGACTTTAAGGTATGGTTTATTGATAATAAAGACTGGCTTGAACCCTATGCTAAGTGGACGTCTGATGATGTTAATATAATTTACTATCTTCAGTATCACCTTCACATTCAACTGAAGGCAGCCTCAGACTATGCCAGAGAGAAAGGCATTTTCATCAAAGGTGATGTGCCTATTGGGGTAAATCGCGAAAGTGTGGAAACAGCTACTCATCCTGAGTTATTCCACATGAATACGCAGACGGGGGCGCCTCCTGATGCCTTTTCGCAGAACGGGCAGAACTGGGGCTTCCCTACTTATAATTGGAGCGAAAGTTCGTTAGTCAGTTGGTTCCGCAAGCGCATACGTTGGATGGAACAGTATTTCGATGCCATCCGAATAGACCATGTATTGAGCTTCTTCCGCGTTTGGGAGATTCCCGGTGATGCTGTCTATGGTCTTTTGGGACATTTTTCTCCAGCATTGCCAATGACTGTGAGCGAAATCGAGTATTTCGGCCTTCCGTTCCATAAGGAACTCTATACCCGTCCGTTTATTAACGATCGTGTGTTGAATCGCCTTTTTGGTATGCATGCTCCTTATGTTAAGGAGACTTTTTTGGTGAGTCGTAGTTATGGATTCTATGATTTGAAGGCCGACTATAACAACCAAAAGAAAGTGCAGGAAGCTTTTGAGGGAAAATGCGATGAAAACAGTCTTTGGATTCGTGATGGCCTTTATCGCCTTATCAGCGGAGTGCTCTTCCTCGAAGATCCAGAGCAGCCAGAGATGTATCACCCTCGTATAGGAGCGTTACACGAACCAGTATTCGATGCTCTGACAGCAGAAGAGAAAGATGCCTTCATGCGTCTCTATAATAATTACTTCTATCAGCGCCATAATTTTTTCTGGGGTAATCAGGCTATGAAACACCTTACTCAGGTGTTTGGCGACACTCGTATGCTCTGTTGTGCAGAGGATCTGGGTATGTTGCCCGATTGTGTGGCGCCTGTGCTCGACAGCCTTCGTATCCTGTCGCTCGAGATTCAGTCGATGCCCAAGGAGAGTGGATTTGAGTTCGCTCATCTCGATGCAAATACTTATCCAAGTGTGGCAACTTTCTCAACCCACGACATGTCGCCTTTGCGCCTCTGGTGGGAGGAGAGCCCTGAGCGCACCCAGCGTTATTATGTTACCATGCTTCAGAAACAAGGGCGAGCGCCTGAGCATCTGCCAGCCCACATGGCAGAGGAAATCATTGCGCGCCATCTCTATTGTCCGTCAATGCTCTGTGTGCTATCTTTGCAGGACTGGCTTGCGATGGATACGGAGCTCCGTTCGAAGAATCCGCGCGAAGAGCGTATCAATGTGCCTAGTGATGCCTTTCATCGTTGGAGATATCGCATGCACCTCACTATTGACGATCTGATGAAGGCTGATAAGTATAATAATAAGGTACATACCATGATAACAAGAAGTAAAAGGTAAAAAAGATAGGAAATGTATTCTACATATATATTTGATTTAGACGGGACGCTGCTCGATACGCTTGGCGATTTGGCTGCGTCTGTGAATTATGCGCTCCGCATGCATGGCATGCCTGAACATACAATCGACGATGTGCGTCATTTTGTTGGTAATGGGGTGCGCCTTCTCATGGAGCGTGCTATCCCTGATGGGGAACAGAATCCTGATTTCGAGGCTACATTTGCTACCTTCCGACAGCATTATATGGAACATTCGCTCGATACCACCCGTCCATACGAGGGTATTCCTGACGCCTTGAAAGCACTCAGGGCTCAGGGCTGTCGCTTGGCTGTGGTGAGTAATAAGATGATGGCTGCCACTCAGGAGCTCTGTCAGCATTTCTTTCCTGATACTATCGAAGTGGCAATAGGTGAAAACGAGGCTGCTGGCATCCGCAAGAAACCTGCGCCAGACACTGTGTATGCTGCTTTGAGGATGCTAAACGTGGGACAGAAAAACGCTGTGTATGTGGGGGATAGCGATGTGGATGTTGAGACGGCAAAGAATAGCGGCTTGCCTTGTATCAGTGTGCTTTGGGGCTTCCGTGACAAAGAATTCCTGATACGACACGGAGCGAAGACTTTCATCTCCGCTCCGTCAGAATTGTTATAGTTGAGGGCCTATAGGCTCTGCAGCCTTGCAATATATTTCCCTAAGATGTCGAACTCGAGGTTGACAACGGAGCCAACCTTAATGTCGCAGAAGTTGGTGTGTTCAAAGGTGTAGGGGATAATCGCTACCTGGAATGTGTTTGAAGTAGGATTGCAAACCGTGAGCGATACGCCATTCACTGTGACTGAGCCCTTATCCACGGTAAAGTAACCCTTTTTCGCCATTTCGCGGTTCTCTGGATATTCGAAAGTGAAGTATATGCTTCCGTCAGCATCGTCTGTGGCGATACACTTGGCCGTCTGGTCTACGTGACCTTGTACGATGTGACCGTCCAATCGTCCGTTCATGAGCATCGAACGCTCCACGTTCACCTTGTCGCCTATTTTCAGCAATCCCAGATTCGTTCTGTCGAGCGTCTCCTTCATGGCTGTCACCACATATGTGCCGTTCTCAATTTTCACGACTGTGAGGCACACGCCGTTATGTGCCACACTCTGGTCGATTTTCAGTTCGTCGACAAACGAACATTTCAGAGTGAAATCTATATTCTCGCGATCCTTATTGATTGCTATAACAGTAGCAAACTCTTCGATAATTCCAGAAAACATAATACCTAATTTTCAATGATAAACAAAAAAGCGGGTTCGTGCCGATGATTTGGTGAAAACTCCTGTTTCACACGATGTGGGTGCTCCCTGCTGTTGTAATCCACCGGCATTGCTGCTCTCCTCGTGGAGGATCATTGTGGCCCGCCATTGGCAAGGGAAACGGTCCCGATGATTTAATTAATGTAGAGTATCCCGATCTATGCGGCACGACCCGTATTCTGAGTGCAAAGTTACTAAAAAAATCCGAATAACCTAATATCTTGCGGATTTTTTTTCTATCTTTGCACCATAAAAAATATAGCTATGGATAAGACGATATGTATTCTTGCAGGAGCAAGACCGAATTTTGTAAAAGTTTCGCCTTTGGTGCGTGCCATTGGCCGTCGTAGTGATGCTAAGTGTTTGCTGGTATATGCGGGATGTGAGGACGATCCTACGTTGGAACCCTCGCTCTTTGACGATCTTCAGATAGAACGCCCTCAGTTTTTCCTAGGTGTTTCGTCTACAAGTCTTAACGAGATAACCAGTCAGGTGATGGCCGCTTTCGATAAGTTTCTTGACGAGCATCCTGTCGATGTGGTCATAGTCGTCGACGATCTGGCTTCTACGATGGCTGCCGCTATCGTCACTAAAAAACGTGCCATCCGTCTGGCTCACCTCGTTGCTGGCACGCGTTCCTTTAATATTAATATGCCTAAAGAGATTAATCGTCTGGTGATTGATGCACTGAGCGACTACCTCTTTACCGCTGGAGTGAAGAGTACGGGTGTTGCCACTCGTGAGCAGAGCGACGCTTCACAAACTTATATGGTAGGCAACATCCTGATGGATACGCTCCGATTTAACTACGATCGTCTGAAACGACCTGCCTCGCTGCCCGCCTCGGTACAGGAGGGTGACTATTTGGTTTTCACCCTTAATCGCAAGGCTCTCTTGGCTGATACAGACAATCTGCAGAAGATGCTACAGGCGATGGTTGAGGCTGCTGGAGATATCCCCGTCATTGCGCCTTTGCGTGGGTTGGCCCGTGATAAGGTATGCGAACTGAATCCTGATATTCTAATTATTCCGCCTTTGAGCTATCTTGAGTTCGGATGGCTCACTGCTCATGCTAAAGGTATCATTACCGACTCGGGCAACGTGGCTGAAGAGGCAACGTTTAACAGTATACCTTGTATTACTCTCAATGACTATACTGAGCATCAAGAGACTGTTTCTGTGGGCTCTAACGTTCTCGTGGGCGAAGACCCTGTAAAACTTTCCGCGTCTGTCGCTCAGATGGTGCGTGGCGAATGGAAGCACTCTGCGCTACCAGAACGTTGGGACGGGCGTACTGCCGACCGCATTCTTCAAATCCTTCTATCATAAAAACTCCCCTCCTGACTCAGGAGGGGAGCTTGTTTTAATAATTCTCGGCCTTGACCTGGAAGTAGGCCTGCGGATGGTTGCAAACGGGGCACATCTCGGGTGCCTTCTTGCCAATTACTATGTGTCCGCAGTTAGAACACTGCCAGATAACGTCGCCGTCTTTTGAGAATACGCGTTCCTTCTTCACGTTGTCGAGCAGCTTGCGATAGCGAGCCTCATGCTCCTTCTCAATCTTTGCCACGCCCTCAAACTTGATGGCAATCTCTTCAAAACCTTCCTCGTGAGCCTCCTTGGCCATGCGGTCGTACATGTCGGTCCATTCGTAGTTCTCACCAGCGGCAGCTGCCTCCAGATTCTCCTCTGTGCCCTTAATGCCACCGCCCTCCAAGTATTTGAACCACAGCTTTGCGTGCTCCTTTTCGTTGTTGGCAGTCTCCTCAAAGATGGCTGCTATCTGTACGAAACCGTCCTTCTTTGCCTTTGATGCCCAGTAGGTATACTTGTTACGTGCCATGCTCTCGCCTGCAAATGCTTCCAGCAGGTTCTTCTCTGTCTTTGTTCCTTTCAAATCTTTCATAAATGTACTTTGTTTTAGTTTTGCGCAAAATTGCATTGTCACGTTGCAAAGATAAGCAAAATCCTCCACTCTGCCAAATAATTCAGCCAAGTAAATTCTTAAAAAACAATAATGGAAGCACAAAGGGACTTTCCTCGGAGTAAAGTCCTGCTTTCATTTGGCGAAACCCATGCTTTCCTCCAGACAGAATCTTTTTATCCGTTGCAGTGTTGCAACGCTGCAACGGATTTTTGAGGAGTAAGACGAAAAAAAAGTTGTGATTTCGTTTGGTGATTTCGGATATTTTTCGTAAATTTGCAATTAATATATACAATTTATGAACCTAGAACAAAAGAGCGTATGAAAAGACTGATTTTGATGCTGATGATGGCGATAGCTTTCTCGGTAAACTCCGATGCCCAGGGATGGTTGGGTAAGCTCAAGGACAAGGCTGTGGATGCAGCGAAGAACGCTGTGGAGCGTAATGTAGAGAGAAAGGCCGATAAGGAGGCTGATAATGCTTCTGACAAGGTGCTTAACGGTAAGAAGCAAGGCAAGAAAGGGAAGAGCTCAAAGTCTGACAATGATAGTGATGAAGAGGTTGATGACACTCCTAATGCCGTAGGTCAGAACCAAAAGAGTGACTTCGTCCGTGGTAGCGTGATTCTTTTCGAGGATGACTTCGCAAACGAGCAGATGGGTGAGTTCCCATCCAAGTGGGATATCAGCGACGGTAGTCTGGAGGTGGCGTCTGTCAACGGCAAGAAGTATGCGCATAGCAATGCTTCAGGAGGTACTATATTCTCTCCTCTGATGGAGAACATGAGGTCTTATCTGCCTGATGTCTTTACCCTCGAGTGGGAAGAGTTTATGTGCAAACCCGGTGATATAGACCAGATGGCATGGCATATCTATTTCTATCAGGGTGACGACGAGCTTGGCAATATCTATAAGATGTTCCGTCCAGGTAGTCCGGATGTTTATGGAAACTATTCGTTTAAGAAGGGTGGCGGCGCTTCAGGCAATGTGACTGGTGATTTGAAATGGGAAGATATGGAAGAATGTGTTAAGTTTGGACAGTGGAACCATTTCGCTATCTCGTTCAACAAGCGTGCTTTCAAATACTATATCAATGGACAACGTGTCATCAATCTGCCTAATGTGGCTGCTCCCAGTCGTTTCGAATTCCATGTCCAAGATGGATACCCGTATCGTGGCGTGGGCCATGTGATTCTCGCTAAGGGCGCTGTAGAGCTCTATCAGCGTCAGACCACAGATCTCAGTGCCGTTGAGAAGGCTATAGCAGAGACTGGAAAGTTTGTGACGAACAACATCCTCTTCGAGACGGGCAAAGCTACGCTGAAGCCAGAGTCGATGGAAGAGATTCAGAAAGTTGCTGACTATATGAAGAAGAACCCTACGGCTCGTTTTGAGGTGCAGGGCCATACGGACAATCAAGGTAGCGACAAAATTAACGATCCGCTCTCGCAACAGCGTGCAGAAGCTGTGGTTAAGGCGTTAGAGGGATTAGGTTGCGATGGCTTCAACCTGCGTGCTGTAGGTAAGGGTAGTCATGAGCCTGTAGCTGACAACAAGACTGACGAAGGCCGTGCCAAGAACCGTCGTGTGGAGTTTATTAAGAAATAAGAGTAATATTATTAAAATAAAAATCCCCTCTTAAAAAGTATGAGGGGATTTTTTTATACGGAGATTTCTCCTCTGAGACTCTGACTCATGAATTTGCGAACTGTTTCTGGATCGTCGGGATAGTGGCTTTGTAGGAACATGAGTTTAGTGACTGCGCCCTCTACTGTAGAGTCGCGCCCGCTGATAACGCCTGCCTCCTGAAGATGCCATCCACAATCGTAACGACTCATCTCTACGGCTCCCTGCATGCACTGACTGATGTTTACAATCACCTTGCCGTTGCGTGTGCCTTCTCTCAGGGCCTTGAGCAACCATGTCTTCTGAGGCGCGTTTCCTGAACCAAATGTACGCATCACGATGGCCTTTAGGTTGGGCGTATGGATGATATGGCGTATCAGATCTTCGCGGATACCTGGGAAAAGCGAAAAGATTATCACGTTGTTATCTAAGCGGAAATGGGGCACCATTGGCTTCGAGAAGTCGGGTTTCAGGATACGGTCGCGATGGTAAGTAATATTGACACCAGCCTCTACAAGATGGGGGTAGTTGAACGACTCGAAAGCGTTAAACTCTTCAGCGCTCTGCTTGGTGGTACGATTACCTCGAAGCAGATGACCGCCGAAATAGATACCCACCTCGGGCACCATAGCATGACCCTTTTCATCCTTGGCTGCTGCTATCTCTACAGCTGTGATGAGATTTTCCTTGCCATCGGTACGAAGTTGGTCAATGGGTAGTTGCGAACCTGTGATGACAACGGGTTTTGTCAGATTTTCCAGCATGTAAGAGAGGGCCGACGCGGTGTAGGCCATCGTGTCTGTACCGTGAAGCACCACAAAGCCATCATACAAATCGTAGTGGTCAGCAATGCAGTGACTCAGGTCGGTCCACATGGCTGGCGACATGTCACTCGAGTCGATGGGGGGATTGAACTGGTATGTATCTATCTGTATATCAAACTGTTTTAGCTCTGGTACATTTAGTAATAGATGCTCAAAGTCGAAAGGCTCAAGGGCACCGGTCTGCGGATTTCGGTTCATACCGATAGTACCTCCAGTGTAAATGAGTAGTATTCTGCTGCGCATAGAAAACGTTTACGTTTTGTTTTTTGTGCAAAGTTAGTGTTTTTCTGCGAATAATTTAGTATCTTTGCACAAATTTTTAAAGAACCGATAAAACAAACTATCAAATTATGAAGCAATTCAACGACGATAACTTTGTTCTTGAGACCCAGGTGGCTCAGGACTTGTATCACAACCATGCGGCTAAGATGCCCATTATCGACTACCATTGCCATCTGATTCCGGAAATGGTGGCCAAGGATCATAAGTTTAAGAGTATCACTGAGTTGTGGCTTGGTGGTGACCATTATAAGTGGCGTGCTATGCGTACCAACGGTATAGAAGAGAAATATTGCACGGGCAAGGATACTACCGATTGGGAGAAGTTCGAGAAATGGGCTGAGACGGTGCCTTACACTTTCCGCAATCCACTGTATCACTGGACACATCTGGAACTGAAAACCGCTTTCGGCATTACCAAACAGCTCTCTCCGAAGACTGCTCGCGAGATTTTCGACGAGTGTAACGAGAAACTTCAGAAGCCAGAATTCTCTGCCCGCGGACTGATGAAGCACTACAACGTGGAGTGTGTCTGCACCACTGACGATCCTATCGACGATTTGCATAGTCATATAGAGTATGCAAAGCAGAAGGCTGCCGACGATCCTGTTATGCTGCCTGCATGGCGTCCCGACAAAGCCATGAACATCGAGAAGCCTGAGTTCTCGAAATATATTGAGCAGCTGAGTGAGGTTTCGGGTGTGACCATCACCAAGTTTACTGATATGATAGACGCTCTTCAGAAACGTCATGACTTCTTCGAAGAGCAGGGATCTAAGTTGTCTGATCACGGTATCGAGGAGTTCTATGACGAAGAGTACACCGATTCGCAGATTGAAACCATCTTCGAGAAGGCCATGCGTGGCTTACAGCTCTCACAACTTGAGATTCGTCAGTTCAAGAACTGCTTCCTTACGGTGATGGCTGAAATGGACGCGGACGCAGGATGGACACAACAGTTCCACTATGGAGCCATTCGCGACAACAATACTGCGATGTTCAACCAACTTGGTCCTGACACGGGCTTTGACTCTATCGGAGAGTTCAATACCGCCAAGGCTATGTCGAACTTCCTGAATAGACTGAACTCGAAGGGTAAGCTTACGCGTACCATATTATATACGTTGAATCCTTGTGCCAACGAGGTGATTGCTACCATGCTGGGTAACTTCCAGGGTGGTGAGCCTGGTAAGATCCAGTTTGGTTCAGGCTGGTGGTTCAACGACCAGATGGATGGTATGGTTCGTCAGATGAACGCCCTCTCCGTATTGGGATTGCTGAGCCGCTTCGTTGGTATGCTCACCGACAGTCGCTCGTTCCTAAGCTATCCACGTCATGAATACTTCCGTCGTATACTCTGTAATATGCTTGGTAATGATGTGGAGAGAGGTCTGTTGCCTTGTGATATGGATATTTTGAGTCGTATGGTAGAGGATATCTCGTACAACAACGCAAGACGTTACTTCAAGTTCTATTAAGCAAGAGCAGAATCATGCTTGCACGAATTCTGCCGAGCGTGTAAGAACTCGAGCAAAGTTCAAGTTCTACTAATAAAAATAACCGCAGATTTCTTTGAATCTGCGGTTTTTTTATTAATTTTGCACCCAATATGAGATATAACGCAGGATATAATCGTGAGGGCGACTACGAACACTATACTGTGTCGGAGCCGATGCCGCTATTGGAGTGGCTGTTGAAGAACGTACCACAGACGAAGACCAAAATCAAGGCCACGTTGCAGGGTAGGGGAATCAAGGTGAATGGTAAGACTGTGAGCCAGTTCGACTTTCAGTTGGAGCCTGGAATGAAGGTTGCTGTGAGCAAGACCAAGCGCAATCAGCAAGGATTCAAGAGCCGCTATGTCAAGATAGTCTACGAAGACAAGTGGCTGATTGTGGTTGAGAAGGCTGTCGGAATTCTCTCGATGGCTGCTGGTCACTCTTCGCTCAACGTGAAGTCGGTGCTCGACGATTATTTCAAGAAGTCGCGTCAAAAGTGTACGGCCCATGTAGTGCACCGTCTGGATCGCGATACCAGCGGACTTATGGTTTATGCCAAGGATATGGAGACGGAACAGATATTGGAGCACAACTGGCACGATATCGTCTATGATCGTCGTTATGTGGCTGTCTGCTCTGGTGAAATGGAGAAGGATGAGGGAACTATTGAAAACTGGTTGAAAGACAATAAAGCCTACATCACCTATTCTTCGCCTGTAGATAATGGTGGTAAGTTGGCTATCACGCATTTCCATGTATTAGATCGTACTACTGAGCATTCGTTGGTCGAGTTCAAACTCGAAACGGGGCGTAAGAACCAAATACGTGTTCACTCTGCTGACATGGGGCATCCTGTGTGTGGCGACCCAAAATACGGCAATGGCGACGATCCAATCCATCGTCTTTGCCTGCACGCTTGGTTGCTCTGTTTCCATCATCCTGTAACAGGTGAGCCCATGGAATTTGAAACTCCAGTTCCTACGGATTTTAAGAAACTATTCAAATAATGGATAATATAGGATATTATATCTTTGTGCTTGTGGCACTGATTGTGGCTTTCCTTGTGGTGAAGAAAGTCGCATCGTGTCTTATCAAGTCTGCTGTTCTGATAGTGCTGGTAGTGGCTTTGGCCACCATTTACTGGCTCTACTTTATGAAATAGAGATTTCTTCAGCAAATATCTGGTCGAACATTTCGCGGAGTTTCTTGGGTTGTTCAATCATGTTCTGCAACTCTGCAAGCTTTTTTGCGTTGGGCGAGTTCGGAATCCATAGCTTCATATAGCCATCTTTCGAGTATTTCTCGTTCATGTGGTCCATGAAGCGCTTCCAATGTCCTTCCTTGTCGAGTTCTGGATAGTTAGCCATGCCAAACTGAATGGTGCGACGGATAACTATCTGAGGATCAATGTCACGATCGGCCTCGGCTACAATCTTACCATAAATGCTACGAGGAGCCCGACTGGCAGAAGCGCGATGATCCTCTACGGCCTCTTTCATAATCTTTATCTGTTCGGGTGAGAACCATTTTTTTAGGCGGGCGTCACGCTCAAGAATCTTTCCTCCTATGATATGATGGCTGGCTCGATGACCGCTCATACCTAGGTCGTGATAGGCTGCAATAGTGTAGGCCATATCGATGTCGGCTCCGGTAATCTTCACTAGTTCAAGCGAACTTCGGATGACACGAGTAACATGTTCCATGTTGTGGGCACGGTCAAAAGCAGCGTATTGCGGAAGTATCTGCGTCTCGATAAACTCAACTAATTCTAAGTTTGGGGTATTGTTAATCATAAAAAGTCTTTATTTTTGTTTGCAAATTTACGAAAAACTATGTACTTTTGCAAATAAAAATAGAAAAAATGATGTCTGAAGAAAGAATTATTAAGACAGATTCTGTTAAGGCGTGGCTTTTGGCAGCACGTCCGAAAACCCTTACGGGTGCCGCTGTTCCTGTAATGATAGGGGTGGCTTTAGCTTGGGTTGATGCCAAGCTGTATGATGGTGAGGCATTCAACTGGGTGGCTGCTTTGCTTTGCCTGTTATTCTCATTTTCCATGCAGATTGATGCAAATTTTATCAATGATTTCTTCGATTTCGTAAACGGTACTGACGATGTTGAGACGCGCCTGGGACCTCGCAGAGCTTGTGCTCAGGGATGGGTGAGACTCGATTCTATGAAAAAAGCCATAGCCCTGACCACTTGTACAGGTTGTATGATAGGTCTGCCTCTGGCTTGGTTTGGTGGAATGGAGATGATTCTGGTGGGGGCGCTCTGTGTGGTGTTTGCCTTCCTTTATACCACTTTCTTCTCATATCAGGGTTTGGGCGACCTGCTGGTGCTTTTGTTCTTTGGCATCGTGCCCGTTTGCTGCAGCTATTATGTGCAACTTCACACCATTACGTGGCAGGTATTCCTGGCTTCATTGGCATGTGGACTTGTAATCGATGCTTTGCTGATAGTGAACAACTTCCGCGATAGGGACAACGATTCCCTGGCTGGCAAGAACACCATCATTGTTAAACTCGGAGCTCAGGCTGGTCTTCAGCTCTATTTGGCTGTAGGTGTTGGCGCATTGATACTAGGAGGTACATTTTTGTTGAATGGCCATCTGCTGGCTTTTATCCTGCCATTCATCTATTTCGTGCTTCACATCTTCACGTTTTTGAAGATCAAGCGCATCTATCAAGGAAAAGCGCTGAATCTCTGTTTAGGAGAAACAGCGCGTAATATCTTCATCTATGGGCTCTGTGTGAGCGCAGGTTTGTTGCTTAGTTGAAGAACGGCCAAGATACGCCAAAGTGGAGTACTGAACCATTCACGGGATAGTGTGGGGTGAGGAATTTCATGTGGTTACCAGCTCCATTGAGTACGTTGGTCATTACAAGAAAGAAACGTACACCCTTCAATGACATGTTGGCATAGACATCCATGAATGGATAACCACCCATTTCCACGCGACTGTCTTCGTTCTGCTGAATGGCAAACTGATTGAGTCCTGGACAGAAATCGGGGGCGTTATACTTGGTGAAATATGTTACGTCAGTTCCTAACTCAACACCCAATACCTTAGCTATGCGGAATTTTAAGTAGAGGTTAGAGAAGAAGTTCCAAGTGGGCAGAGGAAGCACCTCTGACTTACTGCTGTTCTGATAGGTAATCACGTTTTCCCAATTCAGAGGTCCCAAGCGGAAGTTCTGGTGCAACTGAGCTATCAAGACGTTGATGTTGCTTGATTCCTGATAGGTGCTGGCTGTCATGTGTGTGCGTCCGCTGGTGGTTGCATCGTAGCTCATACCAAAATAGGTATAGTTCTTGATGTTGTCCATTGCCACACGGATCTGGGTGCTAGTCTTGGAATAAGAGAAAATTCCCTCAATGCGGGTGCGCGTCTCCCGTTTCATATCATCCTCTAAATCCCACCAGAAGTGTTTGGAATGATATTTCGACACAAAGAAAGCTGGCCCCACTTTATGCATATAAGCTTTAGCTGCCAGTTGAACGGAATCTCCAAATAAAGGGAAGTTGAGGTCGGCATTGAAGTCGAGTTTCAAGTCACCGCTATTAGGACCTCCAACCCAAGCTTCTGCTTCAGCGCTGAAATGTAGAATCTTGCCTTGGGTTTTGCTGAATACACCACCCACGCTGAGATCGTTTTCCGTCCATTTTCTTATCCTAGATATCTTGGTTCCCTCTACAAGGTCTGGCATCTGGTAAGTGCACATGTCGTAGCTGATAAAACCTTTCAGTCCTGCCTTTACGTATTTGTTGAAGCCTTCAAGCAGAGCAATGCCAAAGGTATTTTTGATTTGCGTGAATTTTGTCTGGTCGTATATGGTATCGTTGCCATACTTTGTGCCTTGGTCGTAGTAACGCCTCAGATAGTAGTCCTCTGGAGTGTAATACGACTGGTATATATGATCGTGTTTGTTCAACTCAAAGGTGTGGATAAAGCTAGTTACAGGCACGTATTCACGCTTCATCGTGGCATTGATGGAGTCTTGAATGGCTTGCAAACGATTCAGGCTGTCAATTGCAGCCTGACCGTTTACCTGAATGCGGGTACTATCGGTGGCGGCCATATTGAGTGAGTCTTTCTGGGGCTCCTTGCCCATGACGATGGCACCGTCGGGGCGACCAGTAGGCGCTTTGATTTCCTTTCGCTTACTATCACGACTAGGGGGCGTGCTGTTGCCGTCTTGTTTGTTTAGTTCATCTTCTTCATGCTGTTTTCTCGACTCCTCAGCAAATTTACGAGCCTTGATTTCCTCGTCTGTCATCTTTACCATGCGATAGAAGCCAACGTTGTAGCGATGACTCAGATAGAGGTGCTGATGGTTATTACGGTTCCAGTTGGATGAGAGCACGGTAGGAATTTCGTTTTCTGCATAGTTGTCTTGGAACGACTCAGGATGGGTGACATATTCGTCATTGGCGATACCGCCATTCTCTGCCGTTTTTTGATGGGCGGCATTGAAGAAGAAATGCATTTGGTAACGATCACCTTTATAAGAGGAAAATAGTGTGCCATTGAAGTGGGAAACGCTCTGATTGCTGTAATAACCACGTGCGTAGGCATAGTCGAGATCGAAACCAAAATTCAGACGTTTGTTTGCATTGACAGAGAATTTTGCATCGATATGGTCTTCACCATTCTGTTTGTTTCCACAATTGTCGTAAAGCACACTAGTGTATGGCGACAATGTGTTGAAAAACAGGAAGGCTTCAGGCTCCTTAGCCACGAAACTATAGGGCTGGGTGAAGAAGAAATTGTTAAACTCGGGTCTGTCAACGAAGATACGACTCTCGCGAGCAGAATAATTATTACCTATGGTGTTGTAGTCGCCATAGAAACCTGTATTCAGCGTGGCGTTAGGAAATAAGTGTGGCAGGGTGTCTGGCTCAGCGGGGATAATGTCGCCAAGTCGACGATCGATGTTCCACACATAGAATCCCTTAGGAATCTCCTTGTGCTGCTTGGTCGTGTCGTTGTTGTGCTTGTTGAAATTGTTATTCTCGCTGCGCTGGGTGATGGTGCCGTTCTCGTCTATCTGATTATAAGTACGAGTATTTTGCGCACTGACCTCTGTCAATACCAGCATCAGCAATAGTAGCGTAGATAATGTTTTCCTCATATATTACTTGATCATGCGTAGTGAGGACTCGGCTATTTTGAAACACATTGAGATGAGAATGATATAGGTGCCAATAGTCCTGTCTTTGGTGAGATAGTATATCACACCAACAATTGCTCCAATCATGAAGATGATGTTGAGCAGGTTACGAATCTTATCCTTGTTCATTGATTATTTTTCGTTCAGGAGTGTTTCAAACTTCTTAAAAATGAAATCTTTGCGATCGATAGTCTTGCGACGGAACTTACCAGAGATAGGGTAGAGCTTTGTGTGCTTCTTGTTCACTGCATATTGGTCGGTAATCCATTCCTCGGCCTTGTAGTGAATAGGTTTACGGTCTGTATCATAGTCGTAAGAGATACGGGTTATCTTTACGTCTGCCTGACCGTCGCTACAATTAACGAGAATCTGGAAGTTAAACTGGGTCTGATCTATAGACAAGGCGGTGTTCTTGAATACCAGCCACTCGTGGTAGGCAGCTCCAAGCTCATGCTTCTCTTCGTTCTTAACTGCTACAATACTGTTGGCAATCTGATTGGGCTCCTTGGTCATCTTCTCCATCTGTTTGAGCAGAGTCTGATAAATCTGGTTGGCGTTCTTTCCTGGAGCTTGAATGGTAGTTGTGAAGCATACAACACCGTCAACTTCTGGTACAGCGTTCTTTACCAAATACTTAGCGTCAGGATTTTCCTTTTCAACAGGTTCCTGTTCTATTCTCTCCCAAGTATTGTCCTGAGCCGTTGCCAGCATGGGCATCAGCATCATGAGGGCTATCAAAACCTTTTTCATCTTTACTTAATTTACAATAGATGGGTGCAAAAATACATAAAAAGAATGATATAATAAAGGAAAGGCCTTTACTTTTTTACTTTTTTACCTTTTGAACCTTTTACTTCATCTCCAGTTCTTTCTGTAAACGGATGATTTCATCGCGATATTGGGCGGCCTGCAGGAACTCGAGGTTCTTGGCGGCCTCTTTCATCAGACGAGTTGTCTCGGCAATACTCTTCTCCAATTGCTGGCGCGTCATGCGCTCCACAATCGGGTCTGCTGCCATCATACCAGTAATTGCACTATCAGCCGCCATACTAGAAGCGCGTTTCAATTCCTTTACATCTGCACGGTCATCTTTCTGCAGGGCGTTGAATGTCAGGTTCTTCACAATCTGTTTCGGAGTGATGTGGTTCACCTCGTTATAATGCATCTGCTTCTCACGTCTGCGACGGGTCTCATCTATTGTGAGTTGCATTGATGTTGTTATGGTATCAGCATACATGATTACTTTACCATTCACATTACGGGCGGCCCGTCCTGCAGTCTGGGTCAGACTGCGATGGCTACGCAGGAAACCTTCCTTGTCAGCATCAAGGATAGCCACCAACGATACCTCTGGCAAGTCGAGTCCTTCACGCAAAAGGTTGACACCGACAAGTACGTCGTAAACTCCTTGGCGGAGGTCGCTTAGTATTTTCACGCGATCCAATGTAGCCACGTCGCTATGAATATAGGCGGTGTTGACGCCATGATTCAATAAGAATTCGCTCATTTCCTCAGCCATGCGTTTGGTCAAGGTCGTAACTAATACGCGTTCGCCTCTATTTCTACGGGTTACAATCTCGTCGAGTAAATCGTCTATCTGGTGTTCGCTGGGGCGTACTTCTATCTCGGGGTCAAGTAATCCTGTAGGACGGATAACCTGCTCGACCACAATGCCTTCTGCCTCATCCAACTCGTAGTCGGCAGGGGTTGCGCTCACGTAGATTACCTGATTCACTTCCGCCTGAAACTCCTCAAACTTCAAGGGACGATTGTCGAAAGCCGCGGGCAGGCGGAAACCATATTCCACCAAGTTCTGCTTGCGACTTCTGTCGCCACCATACATGGCATTAATCTGAGGCACAGATACGTGGCTCTCATCGATGAATAGCAGATAATCGTTAGGGAAGAAATCGAGTAGGCAATAAGGACGTTCACCAGCCTGACGCCCATCGAAATAACGGCTGTAGTTTTCAATGCCAGAGCAATGCCCTAGTTCCTTGATCATCTCCATATCATACTCCACACGCTCTTTGATGCGTTGCGCCTTGATGCCATCACCCATCTCCTCAAAGAATGCCACCTGTTTCACTAGATCGTCCTGAATCTGGCGGATGGCAATGTCTGTCTGCTCCTTGGATGTCATGAACAGGTTGGCGGGATATAGTTTGTATTCCTCGAAGCTGGCCAGACGATCGAAGGTCACGGCATCCATCTCTTCGAGGGCGTCAATCTCGTCGTCCCAGAAGGTAACGCGGAGAACCACCTCGCTGTAGGCCATTGCAATATCTATCGTGTCGCCCTTCACACGGAAGTTTCCTCGTTGCAGGTCAAGGTCGTTTCTGATATAGAGAGACTGAACTAATTTTCTTAACAACACGTTGCGGTCTATCTTCTGCCCTACGTGAAGTTCTATCACGTTCTCCTGTAAGGCAACTGGACTTCCCATACCATAGATACATGAGACAGATGATACGACGATGACATCGTTTCTTCCAGAAAGCAGGTTTGATACGGCCGAGAGGCGCAAACGGTCTATCTCGTCGTTGATGGCCAGGTCTTTCTCGATATAGGTGTCTGTCGTAGGAAGATAAGCCTCTGGTTGGTAATAGTCATAATAGCTGACATAATACTCGACGGCGTTTTCCGGGAAGAAGCCTTTCATCTCTTCGTAAAGCTGGGCGGCAAGCGTCTTGTTGTGACTTAGAATCAGTGTAGGACGGTTGCGGTTGGCAATGACGTTAGCCATCGTAAACGTCTTACCAGACCCCGTAACACCTAACAGCACCTGTGCCCGGTCTCCACGTTCCAATCCTTCAGTCAGTTGTCGGATAGCCTCAGGCTGATCGCCTGTTGGCTTATAGTCAGATGAAAGTATGAATTTACCCATATCAGGGCGCAAAGATACATAAATATTTCAAAATTACCTGCGCGCAATTCATAATTTTTATAAAATACTTTGTTATTTTGCCGAAATGTCGTAACTTTGCACCCCGATATGAAGAAAGGTATCATTATACTCTCGTGTGTCGTTTTCCTGATGAGCGGTTGCGCATCAGAATTCAATGCTGTATATAAGTATGGCGACACTGATGTTAAGTACGAATTCGCCAAAGAGTGTTTCGCCCGCGGCAAGTATCAGCAGGCTGTTACTCTGTTGGAGGAACTCGTCACCATCAAGAAGGGAAGCGACGAAGCTCAAGAGTGTCTCTATATGCTTGCTATGGCTCAGTATTGCAACTTTGACTACGAGGCTGCATCGGAAACGTTTAAGAAATCCTGTTCAAGCTATCCGCGTGGGGTCTATGCTGAGCCTGCTGCTTTCTATGTTGGCCAGTCACTCTATCAGAGTGCCCCAGAGCCACGTCTCGACCAGTCGCCCACCAATGGCGCTATCACGGCCTATCAGCAGTTTATCGACCTGTATCCCGACTCGAAGCTCAGGCCGCAGGCTCAGGATAGACTTTATGAACTGCACGACAAACTCATTCAGAAAGAATTACTCTCTGCAGAGCTCTATTATAATCTCGGTGGTTACTTCGGTAATATCAATTCCAACGAGGAAAGCAACTATACCGCTTGTATTGTTACAGCTCAGAATGCCCTTAAGAACTATCCCTATTGCACTGAGCGCGAGCAGTTTATGCTACTCATTATGAAGAGTAAGTTCCAATTGGCCGAGAACAGCTCAGAGGAGAAGCGTCTGGATCGTTATCGCGACGCTGAAGATGAGTGCTATGGATTCATCAATGAGTTCCCTGAGTCGAAGAATGTAGAGACAGCCGAGAAATATATCGTTAAATGCAAGAAAGTTATTAAAGATTAGAATATGGATTACAAGAAGTCAAAAGCACCGGTAAACACCGTTACACGTAACATCATGGATCTCTGTGACGATACAGACAATATCTATGAGAGCGTAGCCATTATTTCGAAGCGCGCTAACCAGATTAGTTTACAGATTAAGGAAGATCTGTCTAAGAAGTTGGCAGAGTTTGCTTCATATAGCGATTCTCTTGAGGAGGTATTTGAGAACCGTGAGCAGATAGAGATCTCACGTTACTACGAGAAGTTGCCAAAGCCAACACTCCTCGCTACTCAGGAATTTGTAGAGGACAAGGTCTACTGGCGTGATCCTGCCCGTGAGAATCAGGAGAACTAAACCGTTATGATTCAGCGTAAGCAAACCCTATATCTCTTGGCGGCCATTGTGATGACCGTCATTTGTCTTTGTATGCAGATTGGCTCTTTCAAGGCCGCAGGTCTTGAGGTGGCTCGTGTATATAATCTGTGGTTCACCGATCCCTTTGGCAAGTATCATTTCGATACGTGGCCTCTCTTGGCTGTCCTGTTGCCAACGGCAGTATTGGGAACCTATGCCATCTTCCTCTATCGTAATCGCAAGATACAGGCTGTGTTCTGCTTGTTCAATGCCTTACTTATCGCTGGATGGTATGTCTGCTATTTCGTGGTTGGTCAGACTGTTGGGGATAAGTCGTGGGGTATGGTGTCTTTCCGTCCCACATGGCCGGCTGTTCTCCCAGCCATTGCTCTCATCCTCTACATGATGGCTCATCGCGCCATCAAGGCCGATGAGAAGCTCGTCCGCTCAATGGATCGCATCAGATAGGATCATATAATATCCAAGCAATTCAACACCCCCACCCACAGCTAATGTGGGCGGGGGTGTCTTTTTAACTGGTCCTGGTCGTTGGCACCAGTAGTGCAGATCGTTTGCACTCCGAGGTTCAAACGTTGGCATTCGGAGTATACATAGGTGGTACCCGGAGTACCAGACATTGGAACAAAAACTGGAAATGTTTATTCAGCGCAGGATAGGTTGGATGAAAAAGAAGTGTGGGGAAAAAATAACTCCCCGCTAATTTGACGGGGAGTTAATTGATTTATTTATTTCTGAGTGCTGCGATGCTTTCTTTCAGAGCAGCAATCTTTTCTTCAGAGTCGCTCTGCTTTTTTCGTTCGAGAGCTACCACTTGTTCTGGGGCGTTGGCTACGAAACGCTCATTGCTGAGTTTCTTCTTCACCCCAGCCAGGAAACCTTCGAGGTGCTGGAGCTGAGCCTCCATCTTGGCAATCTCTGCCTCAACATCAATCATATCACCAACAGGAACAGCGAACTCGTCGGTGCCTACCATGAAGGCAGAAGCAGTGGCGTCCTTTTCGGTTACCACGTTGATGGCGTTCAGGTTGGCCATCTTGATGATGACGGCGTTGAAGGCCTCATAATCGTTCTTGCCAACAACCTGCAGATCGAGCTGCTCCTTAGGAGCAATGTTCTTCTGGTTACGAACCATACGAACACCAGATACAATCTGCTTTACATTCTCAATCTGGGCGGTCAGCTCGTCGTCGGCCTTGGTGGGCGTGTCGAGCTTCAGGCTTACTCGCATAATGCTCTCGCCTTCGTTGCGATCGTAGAGGTACTGCCACAGCTCCTCGGTGATGAATGGCATGAACGGGTGGAGCATTTTGAGCAGAATCTCGAAGAACTCGAGGGTCTTGTCGTAGGTCTGCTTGTCGATGGGCTGTGGTTCACCATTGATATAAGCGGGCTTCACCATCTCAAGGTACCAGCTTGAGAACTCGTCCCAGAAGAGCTTGTAGACAGCCATCAGGGCTTCAGAGATACGGTATTTCTTGAAGAGGTCGTTCACCTCGTCGTTGGTCTGACGGAGCTTGGCCTCAAACCATTTGGTTGCCACCTTGCCAGCCTCGGGCTGCTCGATGTCGGCCACCTTCCAACCCTTAACCAAACGGAAGGCGTTCCAAATCTTATTGTTGAAGTTACGTCCCTGTTCGCAGAGGGCCTCGTCGAAAAGAATATCGTTGCCTGCGGGGGCTGAGAGCATCATACCCATACGCACACCGTCGGCACCGAACTTCTCGATAAGCTCGATAGGATCGGGCGAGTTGCCAAGTGACTTTGACATCTTACGACCAAGCTTGTCACGAACGATACCAGTGAAGTATACATTCTTGAATGGCATATCACCGATATACTCATATCCAGCCATAATCATACGGGCAACCCAGAAGAAAATGATATCCGGACCTGTTACGAGATCTGAGGTGGGGTAGTAGTACTTAATCTCCTCGTTGCCGGGATTGTTTATACCGTCGAAGAGCGAGATAGGCCAAAGCCATGAAGAGAACCAAGTGTCGAGGGCGTCCTCGTCCTGACGCAGGTCGGTATCGGTCACCTTCGGATCTTTCTGCTGTGCCAGCTTCAGAGCCTCCTCACGAGTTTCGGCCACTACATAGTCGTCTTGACCGTTATAATAATAAGCGGGAATACGGTGCCCCCACCAGAGCTGACGTGAGATACACCAATCTTGGATGTTCTCGAGCCAGTTCTTATAGGTGTTCTTGTATTTGGCAGGATAGAACTTCAACTGATCGTTCATTACTGGTGGCAGAGCGATGTCGGCGAAGTGCTGCATAGAAAGGAACCACTGCATAGAGAGACGTGGCTCGATGGCGGTATCAGGATTGCGCTCTGAATAGCCCACCTTATTAGTATAGTCTTCGATGCGCTCCATCAGGCCAGCTTCCTGAAGGTCCTTGCTGATCTGCTTACGACAGTCGAAGCGATCCATGCCCACGTAGATGGGGCTCTGGTCTGAGATGGTACCATCGGCATTAAAGATATCGATGGTCTCCAGCTTGTGGCTCTTACCCAACATATAGTCGTTGGTGTCGTGGGCAGGTGTTACCTTCAAGCAACCTGTACCGAACTCGATGTCTACATAACGGTCTTCGATGACGGGGATGACACGGTTTACCAGAGGAACAATAACCTTGCGGCCCTTCAGCCACTGGTTCTTCGGATCCTTGGGGTTGATACACATAGCGGTGTCGCCCATGATGGTCTCAGGACGTGTGGTGGCTACGACTGCGTAGTAACCTTTCTCGTCTTTGTGGATGATGTTGCCTTCGGCCTTCAGGGCTTCCTCTTTGTCGAGGGCCTTCAAACCGTCTACATAATATTTAAGGTGGAACAGATGGCTCTGCTCCTCTTTATAGATGACTTCCTCGGTAGACAGAGCGGTGAGAGCCTTGGGGTCCCAGTTTACCATGCGCAGGCCACGATAGATGAGGCCTTTGTTGTAGAGGTCGACGAACACTTTGATGACACTCTCAGAACGCTTCTCGTCCATAGTGAAGGCTGTGCGGTCCCAGTCGCAGCTGGCACCTAGTCGGCGGAGCTGCTTCAGAATGATGCCACCATGCTCGTGGGTCCAATCCCAAGCATGCTCGAGGAACTGCTCGCGAGTGAGGTCGTGCTTCTTGATACCCTCGCCAGCCAGTTTCTTCACCACCTTGGCCTCGGTAGCGATAGAGGCATGATCGGTGCCTGGCACCCAACATGCATTTTTGCCCTCCATACGGGCACGGCGTACAAGAATATCCTGAATGGTGTTGTTGAGCATGTGGCCCATGTGGAGCACACCTGTTACGTTGGGGGGCGGAATCACGATAGTGTAGGGTTCGCGTCCGTCGGGTTTACTGGCAAACAGCTTGTGGTCAAGCCAGTATTGATACCACTTCGATTCGACCTCTTTTGGGTCGTATTTACTTGCTAATTCCATATATATGTTTAATAATTTCCAAAAATCGCTGCAAAATTAGTAAAATTCCATCGAAAAGTCGTATCTTTGCCCCAATAATTTGAGTTTTATGCATACAAAAGAGGAAAAAATGCAGGCTTTTGGCCGTTTTCTTGACGTATTGGATGCGTTGAGAGCAAATTGTCCATGGGATAAGAAGCAGACGAATGAGAGCCTGAGACCCAATACAATAGAAGAAACTTACGAACTCTGCGACGCTCTGATCAAGAATGATATCCCAGATATCTGTAAGGAATTGGGGGATGTGTTACTGCATATCTGTTTCTATGCCAAGATTGCAGAAGAGAAAAGCCAGTTTGACATGGCTGACGTGTGCAACGCATTGACAAGGAAGATGATTACCCGTCATCCGCATGTTTACCACCCGTCGCAGGTTGACGCTGAGGACCCTAAGCCTCTGCCATATGTGCCTGACGACTCTTCTGCGGATGCTCCTAAGGTGTCGACTGTGACACAGGTGCTTGAGAATTGGGAACAGATTAAACTGAAGGAGAAAGATGGTAATAAGTCGGTGCTCTCGGGTGTGCCCGATGCTCTGCCAAGTCTGATTAAGTCCTATCGTATTCAGGACAAGGCCCGCAATGTGGGTTTTGACTGGGAAGACAAACAGGATGTATGGAAGAAAGTGCGTGAGGAACTTGACGAACTGGAAGTGGAACTGCGGAAGGAAGATAAGGAGAACTCAACGAAAGAATTGGGTGACTTCCTCTTTTCGGTCATCAACGCAGCCCGTCTATACAAACTGAATCCTGACAATGCGTTGGAGATGACCAACCGTAAGTTTATAAACCGCTTTAACTATATTGAGGCGCATAGCATCAAGATCGGTAAGCCTTTGAAGGACATGACATTGTCTGAAATGGATGCCCTTTGGGAAGAAGCGAAGCGAATGGAAAAAGAGAACAACTAAACCCCAAAACCATATGAAGAAAATAATCTTTTTCGTATTAATAATAGCTGTGGTGTTTATGCTGGGTTATTGTGGAGGCGGAAACTCACAGCAGCAGACGATGATGGAAGAGGATTCGGCTTCTGTTGAGAACATACTTCCTGTTGACCGCACAATCTATGGCTTGTGTGGCTCAGGAACAGCTATGAATACCTTGGAACTGATAACAGACAATGGTGATACGCTGAACCTGTCGCTAGTGAATGCCCAGGAGAATGAACGTGTGCTTGGCGGCCTGCAGGCGGGTGACAGACTGGCAGTGATGACTGATTCGAAGAAAACGGAAGCTACAGAGGTGATAAACCTTAACACGCTGTTGGGCGACTGGGTGATGCCCGATCCGATTGACGGTAGTGCCGAGGTGGGTATCCGCATTAAAGAGGGCGGAATCGCAGAAAGTATTGAAATGACAAATATCCTCTATCGTACATGGAAAATCGTGAATGGAAAGCTAGAGATACTCTCCGTACGTGAAGGGGGCGGTGATCAGGAAGAGCTTAATCTGTATGAGATCCTGACGCTGGGACCCGACACCTTGTCGTATAAGACGATTGACAAGGCGAGCGATGAGGAGGAGACATTTGAATATACCCGTTATAAGGATAATAAAAAGACTGACCTGCGTGGTCTTCAGCTAGAAGATACACAAGACGAGTTTAATAAGATTTGATGGCAGAACCGTTTAAAGTACATATATTGGGGTGTGGCAGTGCGCTTCCAACCCTTCGTCACCATGCCTCTTCACAGGTTGTTGAGGTGCGTGAGAAAGTGTTGATGCTCGACTGCTCGGAAGGCACCCAGATGCAACTTCGCAAGTGTAGGGTACGTTTTACTAAACTGAGTCATGTGTTTATCACTCATCTTCATGGCGACCATTGTTTCGGCCTGATAGGTATGATATCAACCTTTGGACTTCTAGGGCGAACGGCTAAACTTCATGTCCATGGTCCGAAGGCTTTGGGGGCAGAGCTCGAACGTCAGATAAAGTTCTTCACCCATGACTTGGGGTTTGAAGTCGTGTTCTATCCTGTGGATACTACACAACGACAAGTGGTCTACGAGGATCGCAGTATTACGGTGGAGAGCATCCCGTTGGAGCACCGTGTGCCTACCTGTGGCTATCTGATCAGGGAGAAACAGTCGTTGCCCCATATTCGTAGAGACATGATGGACTGTTACCAGATTCCTGCCAGTCAGGTTGGTAATATTAAGAATGGCGCAGATTGGATAACGGCAGATGGTGAGGTTATTCCTAATGCCAGACTCGTGAAACCTGCTGATCCTGCCCGTTGCTATGCTTATATCTCAGACACCCGTTATATGCCCCAGTTGCATGAACAACTGAGAGGGGTGACAACACTCTATCATGAGAGTACGTATGGTGAGGATAATATGCAGAATGCAGAGAAATACCATCACTCAACAGCCCGCCAGGCCGCTTTGGTGGCACGTGACGCCGGGGTGGATAAACTGTTGCTGGGTCATTACAGTTCGCGATATGAGGATGAGACAGTGCTGCTTGAAGAAGCAAAAAGTGTGTTTGAAAACACCTTTTTAACGAACGAAATGGCTGTTTTTAATGTCTGAACGTTTATAAACCCGCCTTTTTTGCATAAAAATTTTGCTATTTCAAAAGATTGTTCTATCTTTGCACGGACGATAATAGAATTGCTTATGAGGAAAAGTGTACTCTCGCTATTGTTTTTTACCATGCTGTCGATGCCAGTTCTGTCGGTTCCTGTGATGATGGAATTGATGGCTGTGGATCAGATGGATGGCGAGGTGACAATTGCCGCAGAGGGACGTACTATTATCGTGAGCGGCGCCGAGGGGCAAAAACTTGAGGTGATATCCCTGACGGGCCGCAAGGTTGCCGAATATCAGATAAATAGTCCTGCCCAGCGTATTGAGTTGGATTTGAATAAGGGCTGTTATGTTATTAAGGTAGGCAAGGTCGTGCGTAAGGTTTCTTTACACTGATGTACGATGATTGAAGATCAGCAGATTTTTCAGTTGCTTTCTGATGCCTCTACTCAGCGTAGGGGCTTTGAATTGCTGGTCAGAAAATACAGCGAACAGCTTTATTGGCAGATACGTCGTATCGTCTTGACCCATGACGATGCGAACGATGTGCTTCAGAATACCTTTCTGAAAGCTTGGAACGGCTTGGAAAACTTTCAGGGCGATGCAAAAATAGTTACTTGGCTATCACGTATCGCTATCAACGAGAGTCTGGATCAGTTGCGTCGTAATAAACATATGGTCTCAGGTGCTGATGAGGATCTTTCGGTAGCGAATATGCTTATGGCCGATTCTTATTTCGATGGCTCTGAGGCTGAAGCCCTGCTTCAGGAAGCAATCGCATCTTTGCCTGATGTGCAGCGTACGGTTTTTCAGTTGCGCTACTTCGAGGATATGAAATATAGTGAGATGAGTCTAAGGCTTAATACCTCTGAGGGGGCCTTAAAAGCTTCGTATCACATAGCCGTCAAGAAAATCTCAGATTTTTTTAAGGCGCGTGATTAAACCTTTTGAATATAGATACGTCATATATACGATGAAAGAAGAAAAGTACATAGAAGACATGGTTGGGAAGCGAAATGCGTTTCGCGTTCCTGATGGTTATTTTGACAACTTTACAGCTCAGATGATGCAGCAGCTTCCAGAAAAGCCTGTTGCTGCAATGAAGGAGTTGAAGCCTCGCGCAAAGTCTATCTGGTTACGCCCAATATTCTATGCGGCAGCCAGTGTGTGCGCAATTGTTATCAGTGCTACGATTTGGTTTGCCATGCCATCGGAGCAGTCTGCTACTACTCAGGTTCAGGCGCAGAAGGTCTTGCAGCAGGATGAGGCAGATACCTATATTGATGAAGCTGCTGACTACATGATGCTTGATAATCATGATATTTATGCCTACTTATCAGAGAACTAAACGCTAGAATGAAATGAGAAGATTTTTTTTAAGTGTCGTCGTAGTGTTGCTGTCAATAGTGGCAGCTTTTGCGCATGATCCTCAGAAGTTCTCACCTGAGAAGTTCCAAGCCGATTTGGAACAGTTTATCACCAAGGAGGCTTCTCTGACTCCTGAAGAGGCAGCTAAGTTCTTCCCCTTGTACAGAGAGATGCAGCACAAACAACGGGTGGTATGGCAGAAAATGAAGGATTTGGGTAGAAACAAACCCGCAGAAGAAGCAGCATGTAAGTTAGCTGTACAGAAGCGTGACGAACTGGAGTTGGAACAGAAGGTAATCCTACAGACTTACCATAATAAGTTCTTTAAAGTTATTCCTGCCTCGAAGGTCTATGATGTAATTATCGCGGAGAATCGTTTCCACCGCTTTGCCATCAGGAACTGGGGACAGAAAGACAGGGCTCAGCCCAAGAAATAATCTTTTTGTGAAAAAAATCAGTAAAAAACAAGAAGTTTTTGGATAATAATGACTACCTTTGCAACTCAAAGGTCAATCCATGTTACGTTATCTGATTAAGAACTTATATCGAAAATATCGTAATCTCATTCTTTATGGGATTATTGGAAGTTGTTCTTCTGGACTGGACTTCCTTCTTTATACATTGTTCGTCAATGTATTTAATTGGCATTATCTGTTTTCAAATTGTGTAAGTGTGCTTGCAGGTATCACTACCAGTTTTACTTTAAACCGGACATACAATTTCAAGGTGAAAGATCAGACTATTAAACGAATGCTGATATTCTTCACAGTGGGTTTGTGTGGTATGTTGATGAGTAATCTGATTCTGTATGTCTGTATTGATTGTTTGGAGATGAATAAGATTGTTTCTAAGCTGCTGTCAATAGGATTGGTGGTTATCGCACAATTTGTTATTAATAAGTATATAACTTTTAGACCTACTTCGGCATGATTAATAATTTGTATATTGTGATGCCTGCGTATAATGAGGCGGAGAACATTGAAACGACTATTAAGGAATGGTATCCTGTGGTAGAGCGTTTGAATAGTAATGACTGCAAATGCCATCTTGTCATTGCGAATGATGGTAGCAAAGACAATACATATCATAAGATGTTGGGCCTACGGGAGTTGTATCCTATGCTGATACCCTTGGATAAACCAAACTCTGGACATGGTGCCACCGTGCTTTATCTATATCGTTATGCTATTGAACAGGGAGCCGATTTCGTTTTTCAAACCGATAGTGACGGACAGACCAATCCCAATGAGATATGGCAAATGATTGAACATGCGGAGGATTATGATTTCCAAATTGGAAATCGTAATAATCGTCAGGATGGAATGTCACGTGTGTTTGTGACTAAAGTGCTGAAGATGGTTGTATGGCTGATGTTCCATGTGTGGGTAACCGATGCTAATACGCCTTTCCGCCTGATGAACGTTGAGCGTCTGAAACGTATCATGGCTGTGATACCAGAGGACTACTTCCTTTGTAATGTGGCCATCTCTGCTATTGCGGTGAAATGGCATGAGCGATGCAAGTGGTATCCTATTACTTTCAAACCTCGTCAGGGAGGGGTGAACTCTATCAATATGAAGCGCATCGTAAAGATTGGTCGCAAGGCGCTGAACGACTTCTATACAATCAATAAGAATCTGAGACATGTTGACTAAGAGAATCCTAACGATGATGACCTTGATAGTCTGTGTGGCTGTCATTGCTGTGTTTTCATATAATGCTCTTCGTAATCCCTGGCTGTGGTTCGACGAGTCGGGACAGTTCTGGATATCGAAAGGACTGAATCATTATTCAGAGGTATATGCTGCATCTGGAGGTTTGAGCGATGTGATAGAGAATAATCGTCATTACAATCTCGATCCAGGAGGCTTTTCTGTACTTCTGTATTTTTGGTTACTGATTAATGATAGCAGTACGCTTTTCCTACGTTTGCTTCCTTATCTGTTTTTCCTTGGTTTTGCGAGTGTTGTGTTTCTCTATACCTATAAGTCGAGTAAGAACATTTTGGAAGCAGCTTTCCTGACAACACTCTTGTTTTTATGGGAAGTAACAGCTAATGAGATGGGCGAGGTACGTGGTTATACTATGGAGATGTGTGGCGTTGTGGGAGCCGTCTATCTGATAAGGTTTCATTCGGTTCTCTTGACAAAGCGTTTCCTGCTAGTTTTGGGGATTTGGTTGTCAGTATTCAGTCTCTCACGTTACGATTTCGTTGTTTTTGTCATTGGCGTATCTTTGTGGATCTTTTTGGGCTTGTTGCATGAGAGATTATCGTTTGGTAAGCTGGTAGCCAGATTGGCATATTATGCGGTTCCTTTGATAGTAGTCTTACTGGTTGTGCTGGTTGTGATGTTGATGCATCAGAACCCTGCAGGTTCTGCTGAATCTTATCTCTACTTAGGGTCAAGTGCTCATGCATGGTTAACACCATTGTTCTTATTTGGAGCACTGAATGCCTTATTGGTGATATATGATTATAAGAAAGGTGTGGTGGTGCTTCCCAGTCAATCACTCTTTTTAGTGGTATTTTTGGTATATTGTCTTCTTTCTCTGCTGAGGATATTCCCTTTGGACGTTCGCGGTTCTATGGCATTGACGGTGGTGCTGACTATCGCTCTCGTAGAGCGTTTCTTCCTAATTATTCCAGTCCATTCGTATATTAAAGTGTTTGTGCTGTTCTGTTTGATGCAGGTTTGCCGCACGACGCCGTTGTCAGAACTTGGTTCGACCAATATTGACACGAAGACTTTTCTGGAATTTACCGAATTGAAACAGAACAGTTCTTACGATAAGTTGTTCGTGGATTATTGGATGAATCCAGACTTCCGTTACCTGTATGAATATGGTGCATTAAGGAATGAGGCACAGAAAGACGGCTATCCCAATCGTTTTGTATTACAAATAGATGATGACGACCCATCGAAGGTTGTGATGCCTGGAGAGGTAGATTGTGATTATTATATTATCACCCGATTCTCGAAGTTCACGAAACAATACGACATGTCGCCCTTCCGTCCTCTTAATGATGAGTCACAGGACATCTATCAGAGAAATTGATTATCCTAATTTAGAGCCCTCAATGAGTTTAGGACAGATATCTTCAAGGCCACACTTTTCACAGTGTGGCTTTCTTGATGTACATACATATCGCCCATGGAGCAATAGCCAGTGATGGGCATCGGGGATATCCTTCTCAGGAATGTACTTGATAAGTTTCTGTTCAACCTTATAAGGGGTATTGTCGTATTTATCGACCAACCCTAAACGATGGGCTACACGATAGACATGTGTGTCGACAGCGAGTGCCGACTTTCCGAACGCCACGCTCTGAATCACGTTAGCGGTCTTTCTGCCTACGCCAGGCAGGTCGAGTAAAGCATTCATGTCAGAAGGAACTTCGCCATTGTGTTTCTCTACAAGAGTCCTGGCCATTTCCACCAAATGACTTGCTTTTGCGTTAGGATAGGACACGCTGCGGATATAATCTAAGATGTCTTCGGGCTCAGCCATAGCCATGCTTCTGGCATCGGGATAATGTCTGAATAACTCGGGTGTGACTTGATTAATGCGCTTGTCTGTACATTGCGCACTCAGTACAACTGCTACTAACAACTGGAAAATACTACCAAACTCCAGTTCGGTATTCACGTTTGGCATTTGTTCACGGAAGTATGCCAATATCCTATCGTATCTTTCTTCTTTTCTCATCTTATTGCAAAAGTACGTAAATAATTGCAGATTCCCAAATATTTTTTGTACTTTTGCATCCAAAACCAGCGCTATGGATAGTAAAAGAATCATTAGTTTTCTTCGTCAGCTGATGGCGAATAATAACCGACCTTGGTTTCAGGAGCATAAAGCAGAGTATGAATCGGTCAGGGCAGAGTTTGAACGGGGTATTAGTCAAGCGATAGAACGTATAGTGACTTTTGACCCTGAGATTGCGCACCTTACGGTGAAAGATTGTACATACAGATTCTATCGTGATACTCGTTTCTCTGCTGATAAATCACCCTATAAGAATCACTTAGGTGCCTATATTGATGCAAAGGGCAAGAAGGCATTGCGAGGCGGTTACTATATCCATCTGGAACCCGATCACTGTGTGTTGGCAGTAGGGAACTATTGGTTGCCTACTAATATTCTCACTTCGTGTAGGAATGAAATTATGGGTAATACCGAGGCTTGGCTGAAGTGTGTGGAAAACGAAGAGTTTAAAAGGTATTTCAATGATGAGGGACAGGATAATTCCATTGCTTACTGGGACCAGCCACAAGGTTTTGGTTTGGAAAAGCTGAAGACGTGCCCATCAGGTTTCCCCAAAGACTGGGAATATGTGAAATATCTGCGTTTAAAGAACTATTGTGCCTGGCATGCTGTGCCTGAAGATTTCTTCGAGGGCGATGGCTGGCTCGACGAGATGGAACATATCTTTCGTGTTGCCAAGCCAATGATGGATTTTATGAATGCCGTAATCGACGACTACGAATAATAATTAAAACAAAAAGAAAAATGAAAAAACTATTTCTATCAATGGCCTGTCTGGCTGCTTTGGCTGTAAATGCCCAGAAGTTACCCGTATGGCAGGATCCTAATGCAAATCAGCAGAATCGTGAAATGCGTCATGCTCATTTCTTTGCTTATGAGAGCATTGACAAGGCTAAAGGTGACAAAGCGCAGTCTAACCGTTTTCTCTCTATGGAGGGAACATGGAAATTCCATTTCGTTAAGAACCATCAGGATGCGCCGAAGAACTTCTTTAGTGTGAAGTACGATGATGCCAAGTGGGTAGATTTCCCAGTGCCTGGCCTCTTTGAATTGAATGGCTATGGCGACAAGACCTACAGAAACATGGGCTATGCGTGGAGTACGACTTTCAAGAGTAACCCGCCTTATATTGGTGAGACCAATAACTATACGGGTTCCTATCGCCGTACGTTCGAACTGCCTGTCAGCTGGAAAGGTCAGGAGGTGTTCTTCCATGTAGGATCTGCCACGAGTAACCTTTCTGTATGGGTAAATGGAAAATATGTGGGCTACTCTGAAGACTCCAAGGTTGCTGCAGAGTTTAATATCACGAAGTATCTGAAGCCTGGCAAGAATCTGATTGCCATGCAAGTGATGCGTTGGTGTGATGGCTCTTATCTCGAAGATCAGGATTTCTGGCGCTTCACAGGTATCGCCCGTGAAGTGTATCTCTATGCAACCCCAAAGGTTCATGTTCAGGATATCTTCGTGAAGCAGGATTATGTTGACGGAAAAGGACTCCTTGATGTTGACGTGAAGCTTGCTGGTGGCAAAGCCGACGTTGAAGCACAACTCTTTGACGCTGATGGAAAGTTGGTGGCCGAAGGTCTGAATACGACTGTTGCTGATGCTAAAGCCTGGACAGCCGAGACGCCTAACCTCTATACCTTATATATATCATTAAAGAAAGGTCAGGATGTCCAGGAAGTTATCAAACAGAAGATAGGCTTCCGTCATATCGAGATAAAAGGAGGGCAGTTGCTGGTTAACGGACAGCCTATCCTGATTAAGGGAGCAGACCGTCATGAGCTTGATCCTGATGGTGGCTATATCGTCTCTGTTGAGCGTATGATTCAGGATATTAAGATTATGAAACAGCTGAATATCAATGCTGTACGTACTTGTCACTATCCTGATGATCCCCGTTGGTATGACCTCTGCGACGAATACGGAATCTATCTTACGGCAGAGTCGAATCTCGAAAGTCACGGTATGGGTTATCGCGAGCAGACGCTCGCCAAGAACGAGGCGTTTGCCAAGGCGCATATTGAGCGTCAGGAGGGTAATGTCATGACTTATAAGAACCATCCGTCAATCATCGTCTGGTCTCTTGGTAATGAGGCTGGTTACGGTCCTAACTTCGAGAAAGCCTACGATTGGGTGAAAGCCTACGACAATTCACGTCCCTGCCAGTTCGAACAGGCTCGTCAAGACGGAAAGACAGATATCTTCTGTCCGATGTATCTGGGCTATGAAGACTGTGAGAAGTATGCCAAGGGTGATAATCCCCGTCCGCTCATCCAGTGCGAGTATGCTCATGCCATGGGTAACTCAATGGGTGGTTTTAAGGAGTATTGGGACCTCATCCGTAAGTATCCAAAGTATCAGGGTGGCTATATCTGGGATTTTGTTGACCAGGGATTGCGCGACAAGAGCCCTGTCACAGGAAAGGAGATCTTTACCTATGGCGGTGACTACGGACGCTATCCTGCTTCTGACTATAACTTCAACTGCAATGGTATCATTGCTCCCGATCGCCGTCTGAATCCCCATGCTCATGAGGTGGGCTATTACTATCAGAATGTATGGATTACCGATAAGGGACTGAAGGATGGTAAGTTAGAGGTGTATAACGAAAACTTCTTCAAGTCAATCGATGATTTAGAACTAGTGTGGAAGGTTAAGAAGCACAGTGGTACTATCGACGTCAGCGGTATTGCTCCACAACAGCGTAAGACCATTGTCGACGAAGGATTGGCAAAGATGCTGACGAAGGTGCTTGCTCACCATGCAGATGAGGAGATACTTGTTAACTTCGAGTTCCGTAGCCGTGAAGCTCAGCCGCTCATAGAGAAAGGTCAGGTACTGGCTCGTCAGCAGTTCATTGTCCAGCCCTACAAGTTCCCTGAGATCAAGGCAGAGACAGCTACGGTAGCGAAAGAGGAGACAGAAAGCTATGTGAAGTTTGATGTGGCTGGTACTTCTTTGACCATCGGTAAATGGAGCGGATGGATTGACTATCTTGATGTAGATGGTGAACCGATGTTGCTCGATCGCTGCTCTATCGTGCCTGAGTTCTGGCGTGCTCCAACTGATAATGACTATGGCGCACAACTTCAGAACAGACTAGGCGTTTGGAAGAATCCTCAGATGAAACTCGCTGATTGTCAGGTAAAAGGCAATTCTGTGGTAGCTGTTTTCGAGATGCCTGACGTGAAGGCTAAACTGACGATGACTTATACGTTGTCAGCTGAAGGTGAAGTGATTGTTCGCGAGCAGTTTGAACCATCGTCTTCTGACATCGTTCCTATGTTCCGTTATGGTATGACGCTTCAGATGCCGAAGCAGTATAATACTGTCAAGTACTATGGTCGTGGCCCTGTTGAGAACTATATCGATCGCAACTCATCAGAGTTCATTGGCGTATATGGCAATAAGGTGGCTGATGAATATTTCTCGTATGTCCGTCCACAGGAGTCTGGAAATCATACAGATATACGCTGGTTCCGTGTACTCAATGAACAGGGCAAGGGACTTGAGTTCTATTCAAATGCACCGATGGAGGCCAGTGCATTGAACTACCTGATTGAAGACCTTGACGACGGACCTGTGAAAGATAAGGTCTGGGGACATCACTCTGGCGACCTCGTAGAGCGCCCTCTCACGCAGGTTCACATCCAGCAGCGACAGATGGGACTCGGTTGTGTTAACTCATGGGGAGCATGGCCTCGAAAGGAGTATATGGTGCCCTGCAAGGCTTACGATTTCACCTTCGTTATCAAGCCTATCAATTAATTTGCACTCTGAATAGCTCATTCTGTGAGCAAAATGATACCACTTATGGCTTGACTTTTGTCAAAAAGTCGGCCATAAGTGGATATTTTATGAATTTTTTGCCAAAAAGAGTTGGTGTATACCTTATAAATTAGTACCTTTGCAGCGGAAAAAGAGATGATTTGAAATGAAAATGAAAAAGCAGATTACGATTTTGATGCTCGCTTTACTGGCGGGTGCTACTATGACTTATGCAGAGGAGACGAATGTCACCAACGATTGTGACACCACCTATATTAAGCTCGACGAGAATCTCGAGCCTATTAACTATGTGAATTGGTCAAAAGAGGACCTTGAGAATGAGGTGGGTGAGCTAGAGACTATTCTCGAGACTGACGCTTTCCAGCTTTATGCTGCTGGTGAATATACATACAAGATCGAGAACGGCTATGTTACTTCTATGGCTATTCAGATTGAGGACGAGAAGAACGATAAGGTTGTATACAACCAGATTCTCAACACATTGGCCAAGAGTAACTCTATTAAGGATACTCACAATACTGGTGGTAACTACTATCAGTATGAGAATTTCCAGGTTCAGTTCGACGACTTCGAGGGTTACGAGAAGCTTACATTCTCGGTCATTCCTTTCGATTTGGCACAGTAGTTGACCAGGGATAAAGGGAAGACTCCTTTGCAGGATTGTAAAGAATAGATACATAAAAAAGCGCCTTCTGATTTGCTCAATCTAGAGCAGCGGGAGGCGCTTTTAATGTTTATTACCGACAAGAAACGGGTTTGTCGTAAGCAAACTTAGGGTTTCATTACGGCAAACTATGGGTTTCCTTATGGCAAACTTAGGGTCTTTTCAGGTAAAACAATTTGTTTTACTTTTGTAGAGATAGCCTCCAAAGGTGAAAGAGATAGTCTTTTCGAGTACAAAACAACTTGTTTTGTTGTGAAAGAAACTATCTTAACGGGAATTGGAAATTGCCTTTTTCCGTAACAGGCACGTTATCAGCGACTTATAAAAACGCTCCAAAACTCGCGTATTTGCGGTCTGTGGATGGCTTGGTGACAAAGACGCGATTCTCACGAGGCGCTTTGTCAATAATAATCATGGGCTCTTGAAAAGGCTTGGAACGCAAGGACTCAGCGGAGCGACAGAAAGTAACCAAGGCGATAGAGTTTGAAGATAAGCAGAGACGGGTGGGGGCCACAGAGGTTTCGCCTTTCTATTCTGTGAAAGAGACGATGTCCCAATCGGATGATTGACAGGATGAGGGGGATATGGATGCCAGAGACCAGTGTCAGCAGTCGCGAGTAGCCTTTCAGCTCAGACTGGAAGGTGTATAGGGTGCGAAGGCCTTCTTCCGTCTTGCTCACGAAGTCGGCATTGGTCTCGAATGTGCAAAATCCCAACGGATTATCTATATGAGTGATTGGTATACGATGCTGTCGGAGAGCCTTTCCAAGCAGCACGTCCTCGTAGCCATAATGGCGGAACCGCTCATCGAAAGGATGCTGAAGCATCACTTCGCGGCGAATGAGCAGGTTGGCTGTGTGCAGATGCTGATAAGGAGAAGCCTGTCGCTGGCTCGCGATGTGCTTGTTCTCTTCGGCCTTCTCGTAGAGGTAGCGCAGGTTCTTGCCTTGCAAACGGCTGGAAACCGAACGGTCCTTCAGGCATTCTTCGTCGCCGTGAATGCTCACGCCCCCGCAGATAACGCCCAGGCAGGGACATTTCAGGTAGCGTGTGATGAACTGGTTGTTGAGCACCGTCATGTCGCTATCGATAAACAATAGGAAGCTATATTGGGCTTTCTGGGCCAGGAAGTTGCGGATGGCCGCACGCCCGACGTTCTGCTCACGCAGGATGTATTGGCAGTTGCTGAGCGAGGAGATGGGGAGGTTAGAGGCAATTGTCTCTTTGTTGTCGGAGCCGTCGTCGCCTACAAGGATCTCGTAGGGAATGAAAGTCGCCTGCAGAAGAGCCTGCAACTGCTGTACTAACGGCAGACAAACCGTGTTGTAGTTCGGAATCAGTATTGATAATTCTGTGATTTTGCTCATTTCGCTGGCAAAGATACTAAATATTTTCATAATTACTTGTTTATTTGTTATTTTATTCGTACCTTTGCACCCGCTTTTACGAGTTAAGAGCATGAAATTCAAATTTAACAATTAAAAAATTAAGCATTTATGGCAACAAAGATCAGATTGCAGCGCGGTGGTCGCAAAGGTTATGCTTTCTACAGCATCGTTATCGCCGACGCTCGTGCACCACGAGATGGTAGATTTACTGAGAAGATTGGTACTTACAATCCTAACACCAATCCTGCCACAGTAGACTTGAATTTCGACCGTGCGCTTTATTGGGTTGAGACTGGTGCCCAGCCCACAGACACAGTACGTAACATTCTGAGCCGTGAGGGCGTTTACCTGATGAAGCACCTGCGTGGTGGCGTGAAGAAGGGCGCTTTCGACGAGGCTGCCGCACAGAAGAAGTTCGATGCCTGGAAGGCTGACAAGCAGAAGGGTCTCGACAAGGTTCGTGAGGATGAGCTGAAGGCTAAGAAGGAAGCTGCTGCCAACGCACTGAAGGCAGAGAAGGCCGTTAACGAGGCTATTGCCAAGAAGGTAGCTGACAAGAAGGCTGCCGAGGCTGCTGCTAAGGCTGAGGAAGAGGCTGCAAAGGCTGCTGAGGCCGCTGCTGCTGAGGCTCCCGCTGAGGCTGCTGCTGAAGAGGCTGCTCCTGCTGAGGCATAAGCTGACGTTGAAAGAACAACAACTAAGAATTAAGATGAAGGCTGCATGTAAAAGTGCAGCCTTTATTTTTTGCTCCAAGTGTCAATATACTGCTGCGCTACTCTCTTGAAATCGTGATGACGGCAGACGTATTCCAGACTTTGGCGTTTCAGGTCGGGAATGCGCTCGGGATGCAGTATAAGTTTCTCTATTTCGTGATATACGCTCTCATAATTGGGCTGCACATTGATAACGGGGCGCAGCTCAGTCTCGCCGAGAATGTCGTAGCTTTCACTCTCGCCTCCGCCTATGCAGATGATTCCCTTCGACATGGCCAGCAGAGAATTCATAGAGGGGGTATAGCTGTAGAGTTGGTCGAGCAGGATGTCGGCCTCGTCCATCATTTTCTGATACTGGGCGAAGGGGACTGACTCTGCTTTAATGAGTTCGAACCGCTCAGGATAATTGTGGCTGATGTCAAGGGCGGCCTGCAACATGATGTCGGTACCTTTATATGCCGAACGTTCACGATTGATGCCAATGAAAGCCCTGATTCTATCGCTTGTGTCACTATTTACCGTGACGCCGCTCTGCTGCCTGATGGGGAAAGGAATATATGTCGTCTTTTGGGGGAAGTGGAAGCGGTAGCACACATCGTATTCATATAGTCCTGTAATAATGCCGTCGCAGTCCTCTGCAATATGACGGTTCAGACGCTCCTTGGTTGTGCCGAGCCACTCCTGCTGGTATTTTATAGCCTCATTGTCAGTACGTAGTTCCTCACCGATGTTGAAATCGCTGTAACGTAAAAGCTTCTTGTACGTACAGGTATAAACCCAATACCAATCCATACCGAAGCCGCCAAGAAACACCTTCTTGTTATGGCGGCGCAGATAATTATAAAACCAGAACAAACGCTCGGCTTTCAGTTCAAAGAACATTGGGTTGATGAGTTGCACGATATCGTAACCTCTTAGTTTCGGCAATAGTCCGTATAGCTTTGCCATCAGGCAGATACCTCCCCATTTGCCTGGCTTTCGAGCCACATCGATATCTCTGGGGTAGTTCTTCCAGAAATCACCGTTGGATACAACGGTCACCTCGTGTCCTAATGAGCGGAGCCCTTCGGCAAGCGTGGCGTGTACATTGCTATATTCGCCAACAAGTAATACTTTCATCGTTCTTTGCTGAGCAGTGGTATGAGATGTGTTAGGACAGAACGTCCTGCCTGAGTATTAATCAATCTGCGGAACCATACGTACTTCGACGTATAGTCCTGATTAGGAAGAGGGTAGAGCCCTGCCTGTCGTAGCTCCTCGATTTTGCGCTCGATATAATGGCTCGGACTTTTCAGCCGGATAATCTGGTAGAGATAGTCCATCGTGAGTTGGGCCACACGGCGTTGCAGAGCTGACCGATCGTCTATTGGAAGTCTGTCGGCTTGAACACTAAGACGCATAATGATGCTCTTCACGTCTTCCAAGCGTCCCAGCCGCTGACGTATATGATTTCCTGTGCTGATAGAGCCTTGGCGCTGCTGATACAGATAAGCCTGGGCATCGGTCCAGATAACTTTCTCTGCCCGTAATAATAGCAAGGGGGTAAATTCTTCGTCCTCGTGACAGATACCAGGGGTGAATCTCAGATTGCCCAAAATGGAACGGGCAAAGAGATAACCGCATGCCGTTCCGCGAATGTTCTGATGGCGCATGAGCCTGCTGCCTTTCTGCGGTTCGCTGTCTGTGTAGTTTGGGTTGTCCGATGGCTTGTGGGTAAAGTCGAACATCACCATCTCTGGTGCGTTGAAGCGAATCAAATCGATACAGTGTTCATAGGCAGGTCGTATCAGCTTATCGTCACTGTCTACAAATTGCAGATAGGTGCCTGTAGCCATCTGTATGCCTGTGTTTCTTGCTACACTTAGTCCTTTATGAGCCTGTCTGATGTAGATGATGTCCTCACCATATTTCGTGAGCTCGCCCATTGGAGCATTTGCCGAACCGTCGTCTATTACGATGATCTCTCTCTCGAATGCACGAAGCGATAGGGCAAGTATACTGTCGATACACTCGCAAAGCATCCTGGCAGGTAGTTCATAGTAGGCAATGATAAAGCTGATTAGTGGTTTCTCCATACGTTATGAAAGAGTCTGGTGAGTTTACATAATGATTTGATACCCAATATGTTTAATGCGATAGATTTGAGCTTTTGAATACCGTTGAAATATTTGGGATTCATATGTATATCGGGTAGTATTGGTACTTCGCCAGTCATTTCAAAAACATCTATCTGTATGTTGATTACTTGCATGTAATAGGCTTGAAAGTCCTTGTCACGTCGTTGTGTATCCATGATGATACTCACATGATGATGGAGTAGCATGCGCATGGCCGAATTGTCGGCAGTAGCCGTAATGCCTTTGGGATTATAGCAATAGTAGTAACATCCCGAGTTGATAGTTGCCACGATGCTGGCTTTCTTGAGAAGACAATATAGTGTATAGATGTCTTCGAAAACAACACCCGTAGGGAACCTGACCTCGTCAAAGAGTTCCTTCTTGTATATCTTGTTCCAAGCATAGGTATGCTGGTAAGCACGTCCTTGAAACCAGTATGCCTCCATATTGTTATATACCGTTTCTTCAGGAAAAGCCAGCTCATGATGGTTCGGCGAGCCGTAGAACAGTTGTGCGGGATATTCTAAGATGTCTACTTCTGGATTTCTGGCTATATAATCCATTACAGGTGCAAATGTGTGTTCGCCGATATAGTCGTCGGAATCGATGAAGGTTATGTATTTACCTCTGGCTACGTCAATACCTGCGTTGCGGGCGTCACTCAAACCACCGTTTTTCTTATGTATTACGGAAATCTTTTCGCTCTTAAGTGCCCATCTGTCGCATATCTGGGGACAACGGTCTGGTGATCCGTCGTCGACAAGAATCAGTTCATAGTTACTGAAATCCTGATTGACAACACTCTCTATACATTTATTGAGTGTGGCCTCTACGTTATAGACAGGGATGATTATACTTAGTTTCACGGGGCAAAGTTACGAATAAGTGAGCAAAATGCAAAAGAAAAATGTTTTTTTCTTTTCATTTGAAATAATTTGCGTACTTTTGCGTTTGGTTTATTATATGGCTAAAGAATCTAACGAAAGTTATCGGCATATACTGAAATATACGGGTATTTTCGGTGGCGTGCAAGGGCTGAGTATTGTTTTAGGACTTGTACGTACAAAACTTGTTGCATTAATACTCGGTCCATCGGGCATGGGCCTGGCCTCATTGTTTAATACCACAGTAGGTTTTGTTTCTCAGGCTACTAATCTTGGCATCTCTTTCAGTGCAGTGCGACATATTTCAGCCCTGTATGATGGAGGCCAGAAAGAAGAGTTGGAACATTTTGTGAAAGTAATCAGAGGATGGTGCCTGCTTACGGCTTTGATAGGTATGCTGGTATGTGTGGCTATAGGGCCGTTGCTGAGTCAGACTACCTTTGCCTGGGGTAATCACAGCCTTCACTTCATGTTACTTTCGCCTGCTGTCGGTATGCTGGCTATTACCGGTGGCGAGACAGCTATACTTAAAGGCATGCGCAGCCTTGGATCATTGGCCGTGATTCAGGTGTTGACGGTTGTTGCTGCTCTTGTCATCTCTGTTCCTATCTATTATGTCTTCGGTGAGTCTGGCATCGTACCTGTCATCGTGCTGATGGCTTTAGCAACCATGTTGCTCACGGTGCGTCAATCCTTCCGCCTGATGCCGCTGATGCTTTGTGGTGCTCGTGGCATCTTGGGCGAGGGAATGGATATGGTGCGTCTTGGCGTAGCTTATACGTTGGCGGCTATCGTGGGTACTGCATCTGAGATGTTTATTCGTTCCTATCTGAACGTGACAGGCGACCTTGATGTACTCGGACTCTATAATGCAGGCTATATGCTAACTATTACCTATGCGGGTATGGTCTTTTCCGCTATGGAAGCCGACTATTATCCTCGTTTGTCAGGGGTTCAGCATGATATTGCAACTACGAACGATACCGTTAACCGTCAAATGGAGGTCTCATTGCTGCTGATATCGCCTATGTTGGCGGGATTAGTAGTTTTTCTGCCAATCCTTGTGCCATTATTATTCAGTCAGCAGTTCCTGCCTGTGGTGGGAATGGCTCAGGTTGCTGCCTTGGCCATGTATATGAAGGTACTGACTCTTCCTGTGGCATATATCACTCTTGCCAGAGGTTATTCGCTTTCCTATCTGTTTCTTGAGACCTCCTATTATGTAGTATTTGTTCTCCTTGTTATTTTCGGTTATCGTCAGTGGGGGCTTCTCGGTACGGGAATTGCCGTTACTTTGGCTCATCTTTTTGAGTATCTGTTAGTCAATGCCTATGCATATAAAAAATACGGTTACCGTAGTTCGGTAACCGTATATAGATATGCTGTCGTTCAGATCGCACTTGGTCTTTTGGCTTATATGCTGACACTCACCGCCGAAGGCGTTCTTTATTGGGCGGCAAGTGCTTTAGTCATATTGCTTAGTATGGGTTTGTCGCTCCAAGTTCTGCGTAGTAAAACTCATCTGTGGCAAGCACTCACCAAGCGCTTCCTGCGTTAAAAGCGGAAGTCTAATTCTATATCTACGAAGTTGTGATTCTTGTGAGCAGCGCGCTCGTTTACAAGTGCATACTCTGCATTGAGCTGCAAGTTCTTCGTAAAGAAGTAGTTCAGACCGATCTCGTACATGGTCTTAGCACGATTCCATTCCTTGTTGTCGCGATAGGTCTGGTAACGGGCCTTAGCGTGGAGCTTGCTCTTTACTACAGGCACGATGCCGAAAGCATACCAACCATCGGCCTTGTCGCCTAGCTCAAGATTTGCACCATAACCTTGGCTATGCAGATACTCAGCACGGAAGGTGTACTCATTCTTGTCGTACTCGGCGGAAAGGGCGTAGCGGTTCTTGCGAGCGCTCTTGATTGTTGTGTTCATGGTAGTTGGATATGGGACATATGCTCCATCTTGGCTGTATACATAACCTGTATAGGTCGCAGCCATCTCACCACGAGTACCAGTCCATCCGAAGGCACCGATGCGAAGTCCCTGAATAGGCATTACCCAGAAACCTCCGATGATATCTTTCTTGTTGTCTTTATCCTTCTGGTTAATACCCTCACCATTGTATACACCTATCTGGTAGTGGAATGTACGACGACCGTTAGCGTTGGGGAACAGGTCTCCCGAGAACTGAAGACCAATATCACGACCGCCTGATGACTTTTCGCCAGTGCGATCGCCGAAACCAGAGAGATTATTGATAACCATGGCGTACGAATACCAACCCTGAGTGATGGGGTGGGTGGGGTTCTCAAATGTGAACGCACGCTTGAACTGACCTGCACGGATCTTAAACTCTGGGTATTTACGCCATTCGGCATAGAGGTCTACCAACTGTACGGTAGGTTCGCCTGGTCCTTTTACGTTGGTACCCTGAATCTGTGCACGCCAATCGAAGTCGCCGATTTTACCGTCGAGGATGAAACGGGCCAGACGCAGGTTGAAAGTGTTGGTATGTGCACCTTCTTTATCTTCGCCCTGATATTGGAGCATGCCATAACCACTAAACTTAATGTTCTTAACCCACTGCGGAACCTCTACAACAGTTTTCTTTTCCTGTTGTACTTCCTGAGCATTTTGTACTTCTGCATTAAGTACCTCTGGTTCTTCTGCATTCATGGTGCCAACGAAACCTGTCATCAGCACGATGAGTAAAAATGTTTTCTTTAACATGATTTTTTTTGTTTTAGGTTATATGGGGGCAAAGATAGGGAAAAAAGTTCAATATTCCAAATATAATCCCCCATATTTCCTGATTATACTATTTTTAACGTTGTTCTAATAATACCACGTTCTCCACATGTGGTGTGTGGGGAAACATATCTACAGGTTGTACGGCAACCACTTTATATGCCTCGTCGAAGTCTTGTAGGTCACGGGCCTGAGTGGCAGGGTTACAACTTACGTAAACGATGCGCTTGGGTGCAGCACGGAGGATGGTCTTTACTACGTCGGGGTGCATTCCTGCACGTGGCGGGTCGGTGATAATCACATCAGGACGTCCGTGTTTGGCAATGAAATCATCGGTTAGAATGTCCTTCATGTCGCCAGCATAGAAGAGCGTGTTGTCGATATGATTTATTTCCGAATTAATTTTTGCATCTTCAATGGCCTCGGGCACATATTCTATTCCAATTACCTTGCGAGCCTTTTTAGCTACAAAGTTGGCTATGGTTCCTGTGCCGGTATAGAGGTCGTATACCAGCTCTTCACCTTTCAAATCGGCCAATTCGCGAGCAACACTGTATAGATGGTATGCCTGCTCGGTGTTGGTCTGGTAGAAACTCTTTGGCCCCACCTTGAACTTCAGATCTTCCATGGTCTCAAATATGTGGTCATTACCTTTGAATACCAATATGTCCTGATCACCGATAGTATCGTTGCACTTCTGATTGTCAAGATATAGTAACGAGCTGATCTCTGGGAATTTGTCGGATATATGTTTCAGTAATCCAAGAGCCTCATCTTTACCTCCTGTCTCGTCATAATGGAACTGAATTATTACCATCCATTCACCTGTGTTGGAATTTCGAATGATAACGTCGCGTAGCAGACCTTTTTGCTGGCGGAGGTCGAAGAACGTGATGCTGTTCTCTATGGCATAGTCGCGAATTTCGTTGCGAATTTTATTATGCAGATCATCCATCAACCAACATTTCTCTACGGGTAGAATTTTGTCGAATGCACCTGTGATGTGAAATCCTATGGCGGGTATGTCTTTTAGGCTTTGACTCTCGTCATTAGGTAGGGTTGCAATCTCCTGTTTTGTTAGATAACGTTTGTTGGCACAACCATAGTCCAGCTTATTGCGGTACTCTTGTGTCTTTACACTCCCTAGAATAGGACGGAATTCTGGTAAATCGACCTTGCCGATGCGTGTTAATTGGTCTTTCACCTGTTGCTGTTTGAACTTTATCTGTTCTTCGTAGGGAAGGTTCTGCCATTTACAGCCACCGCATACACCAAAGTGCTGACAGAAAGGAATCGCGCGTACATTACTATATTTAATAAAGCGTACAACTTCACCTTCAGCAAATGAGTGTTTCTTACGGCGAATCTGCACGTCGCATACATCACCAGGCACACAGAAAGGTACAAAAACCACCATGTCGTTCCAGTGGAACAGGCACTTTCCTTCTGCTGCAACAGCCTCTATTGTTACACTCTCTAAGAGTGGTAAAGGTTTCTTGTTTCTTGCCATCTTTTTCTCTAATTTGGCTGCAAAGGTACAAAATTATCCCTAAAATTCTTCTAAATCTACGTAATCTGTGGCTAAAAAAGTGAAAATGTAAGGTCGACATTACAATTTTTCATTGTTTTTTTTGGATAATACATCAAATTGTGGTATCTTTGCGGAATTAAAAGCAAAAAAACAATTTATCAATTAATAGTTTAACTGACTTATGAGTACAAAAAGAGTTTACCTCTTCGGTAATGGTAAGGCCGAAGGTAATGCAAAAATGCGTGAGGAACTTGGCGGTAAAGGCGCTAACCTTGCTGAGATGAACCACATCGGCGTTCCTGTTCCTCCTGGTTTCACAATTACTACAGATTGCTGTAACGAATATTATCAGGTTGGTCAGCAGAAGATTATGGAACTGCTGAACGATGACGTAATGGCTGCCGTGAAGCATATAGAGAACTTGATGAACTGCAAGTTTGGCGATGCCCAGAATCCTCTGTTGGTATCTGTTCGTTCTGGTGCCCGTGCCTCAATGCCTGGTATGATGGACACCATCCTGAACCTTGGTTTGAACGACGAGGTTGCAGAGGGTATGGCCAAGAAGACAAATAATCCTCACTTCGTGTACGACTCTTATCGTCGTTTCGTACAGATGTACGGCGATGTTGTACTCGAGATGAAACCCGTAAATAAAACTGATATCGACCCATTCGAGGAGATTATCGAGAAGGTTAAGAAGGAGAGCGGTGTTGTTCTGGATAAGGACCTCTCAGTTGAGGACTTGAAGAAGCTGGTTAAGCTGTTCAAGGCTGCCATCAAGGAGCGCACAGGTAAGGACTTCCCCAACGATCCTATCGAGCAGCTCTGGGGTGCTATCTGCGCTGTGTTCCGTTCTTGGATGAACGAGCGCGCTATCCTGTATCGTAAGATGGAGGGAATCCCCGACGAGTGGGGTACAGCTGTATCAGTAATGGCAATGGTATTCGGTAACATGGGCGATACATCAGCTACTGGTGTATGCTTCAGCCGCGATGCTGCTAACGGTGAAAACCTGTTTAACGGTGAGTATCTGGTTAACGCTCAGGGTGAGGACGTTGTTGCTGGTATTCGCACACCACAGCAGATTACAAAGATCGGTTCTCAGCGCTGGGCTGAGCGTGCTGGTATCTCTGAGGAGGAGCGCGTAGCCAAGTATCCTTCGATGGAGGAGGCCATGCCTGAGATTTATGCCGAATTGAATGGTATCCAGGACAAGCTGGAGCACCACTATCACGATATGCAGGATATGGAGTTCACCGTACAGGAGGGCAAGCTCTGGTTCCTCCAGACACGTAACGGTAAGCGTACTGGTGCTGCTATGGTTAAGATTGCTATCGACCTGCTCCACGAGGGTATGATCGACGAGAAGACTGCCATCCAGCGCTGCGAGCCTCAGAAGCTCGACGAGTTGCTCCACCCAGTATTCGATAAGAAGGCTCTCTCTGCTGCTAAGGTTATTGCACAGGGTCTGCCTGCATCTCCAGGTGCTGCTTGCGGTCAGATTGTATTCCACGCTGACGACGCTAAGGAGTGGCATGAGAATGGACATAAGGTAGTACTCGTACGTATCGAGACCTCACCTGAGGACCTCGCTGGTATGGCTGCTGCCGAGGGTATCCTCACCGCTCGTGGTGGTATGACCTCACACGCTGCCGTTGTGGCTCGTGGTATGGGTAAGTGCTGCGTATCAGGTGTAGGTGCTCTGAATGTTAGCTATAAGGACAAGACCGTTGAGATCGACGGCGTAACATATAAGGAGGGTGACTTCATCTCTCTGAATGGTACAACTGGTCAGGTATATGCTGGCGAGGTTCCAACAAAGGCTGCTGAGCTTTCAGGCGACTTCAAGGAGCTGATGGACCTCTGCGACAAGTACACCAAGCTGCAGGTTCGTACCAATGCTGATACTCCACACGATGCACAGGTAGCTCGCGCTTTCGGTGCCAAGGGTATCGGTCTTACACGTACCGAGCACATGTTCTTCGAGGATCAGAAGATTGTTGCTATGCGTGAGATGATTCTGGCTGATAGCGTTGCCGGACGTGAGAAGGCACTTGCCAAGCTGCTGCCTTACCAGAAGGCTGACTTCAAGGGTATCCTCGAGGCTATGGATGGTCTGCCCGTTAATATCCGTCTGCTCGATCCTCCTCTCCACGAGTTCGTTCCCCACGATCTGGCTGGTCAGCAGACCATGGCTAAGGAGATGGGCGTAAGCTTGGAGGAAATCCAGCGCCGTGTTGACTCACTCGCTGAGAACAACCCAATGCTGGGTCACCGTGGTTGCCGTCTGGGTATCACATTCCCTGAGATTACCGCTATGCAGACCAAGGCTATCCTTTCTGCAGCTTGCGAGTTGAAGAAGGAGGGTAAGAACCCAATGCCAGAGATCATGGTTCCTCTGATTGGTACTATCAACGAGCTCAAGCAGCAGAAGGAGGTTATCCAGTATGCCGCTAAGGAGGTATTCGCTGAGTATGGTATCGAGGTTGAGTTCGAGATTGGTACAATGATCGAGATTCCACGTGCTGCCCTGACTGCCGACCTGATTGCTTCTGAGGCTCAGTACTTCTCATTCGGTACTAACGACCTTACTCAGATGACCTTCGGTTACAGCCGCGACGATATCGCTTCGTTCCTGCCTGTTTACCTCGACAAGAAGATCCTGAAGGTTGACCCATTCCAGGTACTCGACCAGAAGGGTGTAGGTCGTCTCATCAAGTTCGCCGTTAAGGAGGGGCGTGAGGTTCGTCCTGAGCTTCGTTGCGGTATCTGTGGTGAGCATGGTGGTGAGCCCAGCTCAGTTAAGTTCTGCGCTAAGATTGGCATGAACTACGCTAGCTGCTCTCCATTCCGTGTGCCCATCGCCCGCCTTGCCGCCGCACAGGCAGCTGTTGAGGAGTAGAATACTCATATATAACTGCAAAGGGACCTGTTTTCGCTTGGCAGGTCCCTTTTTTATTTTTATGCCTATACGAGCATATAGATAATAGCATAATAAACAGATAAATCGTAATTTATAAAAGAAAGGAATATTAAATGAGACAGTATGTTGTAGATGCTTTCACAGACTCTGTGTTTCACGGCAATCAAGCAGCCGTTTGTGTTATGGAGAAGTGGCCAAGCGAGGAAATGATGATGAACATCACTCGTGAGAACAATTTCTCTGAGACCGCATTTACGGTCAAAGAGGGTGAAAAGTGGCATTTGCGTTGGTTCACACCTGGGGGTGAGATTGATCTTTGTGGACATGCCACATTGGGAACAGCTTTCGTCTTGCTCAATTATTATGAAAAGGATGCAGATCAGGTTGTATTTACCACTTTAAGCGGCGAATTAATCGTGACACGCAAGGGTAACTTATATGAGATGGAGTTTCCTGCCTATGAATTGAGGCCGACAACCGTAACGACTGCCATGGAGGATGCTTTGGGAGTTTCTGTCAGAGAGGCTTATATTGCCCGTGACTTGCTATGTGTACTGGATGATGAGCAGGCTGTTTTGAGTCTGAATCCTGATTTGGAGAAAGTTAAACAGATAGATGGGCTATTGGTTCATGTTACGGCCAAAGGAGAGAAAGAAGATTGCGTTTCACGTAGTTTTGGTCCGAAGCTTAACATTCCTGAAGACCCTGTTTGCGGTTCCGGCCACTGCCACATCATCCCCTATTGGGTAGACACGTTAGGAAAAGAGGAGTTGGTGGCCTTCCAGGCATCAAAACGTGGTGGAATACTTTATTGCAGGAAAGAAGGCAACAAGATATTTCTTGCAGGCAATGCTGTTTTATATTCTGTTGATGAATTGTATGTAGATGAGGATTAATTGAGTAAAAACGCGCAGAATGTGTCGGATCTCAGGTTTTATGTGATGACTCCATCACGAGAGACGAGGAGAGATCATTTCCTCTATCTCATCGCGATGTTCGAAAAGTGTGCAGCCGCCTGTATGCTCCCATCCGAGTGCACGTGCTGCACGAATCTTCCGGAAGAGTGGCGATTGTAGGGCTTGTCGTACGCCCATCTCGGCCACATTACTATCACTGAAAGGAGAGAACGGACATGGCTCTGCGCTACCATCTGGCCCGATATGGAAGAAACCGCGACCTGAGGCCAGACAGCCTCCAAGAGCTTTTTCGTCGCCAGGGAACGATAGGAAGATGATGTCTTCGTACTCCTCACGGCGGGCTTCAAGCACCTGTTCCATCTCAGCCACATGTTCATCGCTGAATGCCAGATGCTCAGTTCCAGCTTCGGTTGGTACGTATTCAATGTAGAACACGATCTTGCAGCCGTATGAGCGTAGCTGGTCGATAAACTCGGACGAGGTTACCATCTTATAGTTCTCTGTGGTTACCGTGATGCTTGTGCCAAAGAACAGATCTTCCTGTTTCAGCTGTTCCATCGACTGCATGGCACGTTTAAACACACCCTGTCCGCGTCGTTCGTCGGTTCCCATAGCTGTTCCCTCAATACTGATGATGGGCACCATGTTCAGATGCTTGCTAAGGAATTCAATATATGAGGGGCCTATGAGGGTGCCATTGGTGAAAATAGGGAAGATCATATCCTTCACCTTGGCCACAGCCTCCAGAATATCCTTACGCATCATAGGTTCACCACCCGCCAATAGCGAGAAGTTGATGCCCATATCGGCAGCTTCGGTGAAAATTTGCTGCCATTGTTGGGGTGTCATTGTTGCCTTGCGTTCGGTCTCTTGGTCGTTAGCTATACCATTACTGCGGGCATAACAGCCTTTGCAATGCAGATTGCAGGTTGTTGAGATACTGCTAATGAGGAAAGGGGGGACATCTATGCCCTCCTTTTCCTGTACTTTCTTGCGTCTTTTTTCCGATTTGGCAAACAACTGTTGCATGCGGAATGCAAACTTTGCCTCGCGCGGATTCGACAAAACGTTCTTATAGGCCTTTGCCATGATGCGGCTGATGCTGCCGTTCATGTAGGTCGCCAAGTCAATTTTTACTTGTTCCATTCTAATGATTTGTGTCTTCCCTTTTGAATTTCATCCAATTTCTCACCCGATTATATCCTTCGACTCCAAGAATGGTTAGTCCCCCATATTGGCATGTCTTCGCCATTCCAAAAAGAACTGTCCAAAGGATGCCTTTTGCTGCAGCACTGATAGGAAGCAGCATCTGGGCGAAGGACAGGATATAGAAGGGGATGCAGCACAATAGGACGATGACGCCTGTCTTGAACGAAAGGGATTGCAGCCACTGTTTTATTCTCTTCATGCCCACTCGAAATTCTCTTTACCTGCGCCCACTTCGAAATGATACTTTACGATACCCAGATCCAGCTGAGCATAGCCTATCATTGAGAATCCTTTCTTGGCAATCACCTGAGGGCGACCGTTCTTTCTTCCTGCTAATTCAAAGGAGAATTTCTGCTGGTTCACAGCAGTTGGCGCGAGCAGGGCGGCTTCTATGCCCTTCTTGAACCATGATGGAGTCACATCGCTGGCGTTGCTCACTTGCTCAACGGTCTTCACCTTATGGCCTTCACCCTGCGTCTCTCCATAGCCGAGCGCGATATAGCAGGCAATCTTTTCTCCATCTTCGAGTACGTAGGTTCCAGGCACTTTTGAGTAGCTGAGTCCTACCCAGCAGGTGTTCAATCCTAATGTCTGGGCCAGCAGCACCAGTTGCTCGCCGTAGTAACCTACACGTTCGTTCAAGTCGTTCGACTTTTTTCCTGCCATAACAAAGTAATTGCACACTCCGCTAAACTTACCATATTTAGCCAGTTTCCCTTGGAATGCCTTGGGTTCGTTCAGGATTAGCTGTATATGCAAGTTGCCCAGTTTGTTGAGTTCTGCAATCTTCTCTCTCAGCACTTTGACTACTCCTTCTGTTAGTGGCTGTTCCTTGTAAGCCCTTACACTGTGACGGGCTTCGATAGCTTCTTGTATTGTCATAGTTATTTATTTTTTACAATCGTTATACATTTCTTGCAGTATTTCCAGCCACCTGTCGACCACAGGGCGAGGAATATTAGTACGGGCTGGAAGAAGAGTCGGATGAAACGAGCCTGATCGGTGTCGAGTCCGAAGGCATCGATGTGATTCACATACTGGTTGATGTTGCCAGGGAAGATGAGCACATAGAAGAGTGCGAGCAGCGCACCGACGAGTGCTTTCTTTTTCCAGAGGAATAACATACCCAGTCCGAGGCATATCTCTACTACGCCTGATGCGAGTACAACGAAATCGGTGAACCCATCGCTGAACTGTAGCCATGTGGGTACCTGAGCTACAAACTCCTGACGCGCGATGGTCAAATGGCTGAAACCTGCATAGGTCATAAAGAGACCTAATAGCAAGCGGAAACATAATTTTATATACTTCATTTCGTGTTGGTTTTATTTCTTTAATGTGTTAATAATCGAGTCGAGTTGCAGAGCCAGGTTTTGATAGTCATCGAGTTTCAGCGGACAGGCAGAGAGTTGTTCACCCATGCCGGCTGGAATCTTCGCATAAGCCTGTTCTTCCATCTCTTTGCCTTTCTTTGTCAGGCTGACAATCTGCTGGCGCTTGTCCTGTTCCCCTTTCTTGCGGCTGACGATTCCCTGTTTCTCCATACGCTGAAGCAACGGAGTGACAGTATTCGTTTCTAACAACAGCCGATGGGCGATGTCGTTTACAGGTTGATTATCCTTCTCCCAAAGCACCATCAGCACTAGATACTGCGGATAGGTGATACCCAGTTCCATCAGCATTGGTGTGTAGGCCTGCGTAATCAGTCGCGCTGCCGTATAGAGACGGAAGCAAATCTGATTGTCAAGTTGTAATTCTGCGTGCATAACTTTAAACTTTTAACTCTCAACTAAGCCAGCATGGCCTCTACGTCCTTCTCAAAGTCCTTTGGATCGGTAGTAGGAGCATAGCGGTTGATGGTCTCACCATCACGAGAGATAAGGAACTTTGTGAAATTCCAAAGGATATCGCTATCCTTCTCCACACTCTTGCTAAGTTGTTTGAGCAAAGTATGTGTAGCCTTGGCCTTCAAACCATTATACTCTTCTGTAGGAGCCTGAGCCTTCAGATACTCGAAAATGGGTTCTGCTGCAGGACCATTCACGTCACCTTTCTTCATGATTTGGAACGTTACACCGTAGTTCAATTGGCAGAATTCTTCAATCTGTTCATCGTTGCCTGGATCCTGCTCTTTGAATTGGTTGCAGGGGAAGCCGATAATCACCAGACCTTTATCCTTATATTTCTGGTTCAACTCCTCCAGTCCTGCGAACTGGGGGGTAAAACCGCACTTGCTGGCTGTGTTCACAATCAGTAGCACCTTACCCTCGAACTGTGCAAAATCCAGTTCCTTACCTTTGCTCGTCTGAGCCTTATAATCATAAATCTTTGCCATACCTTACCTTTTATTAAATTATATTATTTATATCGTTTGCGATGCAAAGGTACGACTTTTGTTTTATATCGCAAGCGATTTATGTTTATCTTTAAGCTTATTTAACAGTAAGTCGCGCGCGATACAATTGGTCTTGAATGTAAAGAAGATCAAGGTTCTCGTTAATTTAAAGTTCGAATGTAAAAGGCACCAGCCGCCATCATGGCAGTTGGATGCTCTTTGTTAGCGTCAGACCGTGAAACTTGAATCCTACAGTTCACTGGTTCATGATCCATGCAACTCGTGACTTCCAGTTGAAAGGAAAATGAAATGAGAAGGGATTAAATAGTTTTATCTTCAGTGAAAAGAGAAATCTTAGCGGGGGGATTTGTAGGAGAAGGGCAATAGTAGGAAGGAAGTTACGAGTTTTGGGATATAGTTTTTCACAACGATAGACTGGATGATATGTATGATGAGATGGATGGAGAAAGCCATGAAGATTGCCAACCATATCTCTGTGGCATACGCCATATTTCCAACTACATATAACGTTTCTCTAAGTAATCTAATAGTTCAAAGGTTCCTGCATCCTCCTCGACATTGAGGTTTGGTACTTTCTCCACCATTCTTATTGTGCCACTTGTCTTATTGACATAGAAATGCACAAAGGAACCAGTATAGCTGCGGAATACAACTTGATATGTAGAGTCCGTCTCTTCGCCCATTTGTACATACATGATATCGGGGTTGTCTTTTGCTACACTCCAGTCATATTCTTTATGACAATAGTTGTTTACGCCCTCGTAAGCCATTTTTTCTGTAATGGTTCTTAGCGTATCTTCTGTTCGTACGTCGGAGGACTGTGTGTCATTCACCTTGTTACTATTGCATGAACATAAAAACAAGGCTATGAATATGAATGTAAAGGCATAATACTTCATCTTATATCACAAAACTTATTTATTTCATCGCAAAGATACACAAATCTCCATGTTTATTTGTATTTTTGTACCCAAGATTAGAATACTTTAAGAAAAATGAAGCATTTCGAGTTGAACCTGCGAGATCTTGGTGGAATACCTTTACAAGATGGTAAGGGCAAAACTCCTCATGGCTTGTATATACGTTGCGGCAAGTTAAGTGTGCTTACTCCAAAAGAATGTGAAGTTCTGTGTCAGAAGTATCACATCGAATATGTCATTGACCTTCGTACACCTATTGAGGCCCAGGAATTCCCTGATCCGCTGCCTGACACTGTTGAATACGAACTGATTTCCCTGCTGAAAGATCCATCCATTGGAATCACTCATGAGATAGGTTCGGATCCTATGGCCATCATCCGAAGTCTGCGTAAACAGCCTGAGAAGCTGAAGCAGATGGTGCCAGATTTTACATCTCTATATGAGCAGATTGTTACTGACGAGTTCAGCCGTAGGCAACTTGACTTGGTGGTGGAACATCTTAGAAAGAATGCAGCAGATGGGAAATGTACGTTGTTTCATTGTACGGCTGGTAAGGACAGAACTGGTCTCGTAAGTATGGCTTTGTTGAAGTCGTATGGTGTAAGCGACAAAGAGATAATCCGCGACTATATGCGAACCAACCGAAATGCTTTCTGGCCGACAATTAAGAAGTGCATAGTTGTTGCTATTCTTACTAAAAACTGCGATTTGGTTAAAACAGCCTACAATTCCTTTTTGGCCGACCACAAGTTGATAAAAACAGCAATAAAACACTATATGTAAAAATGGTACAGCAAATTGAAATAACTCTGAATCCTAAGCGTCGTGGATTTCATTTGGTTACGAGCGAGATAGTGAGCCAGTTACCGAAGCTGCCGAAGACAGGCATTGTGAACATTTTCACAAAGCATACAAGTTGCGGACTAAGCATTAACGAGAATTGTGATCCTGATGTTCGTGTAGATATGGAAACAATATTCAATCGCTTGGTCCCTGAAAATCGTCCTGAGTACGAGCATACTCTAGAGGGTGCCGATGATATGCCCGCTCACGCCAAATCAACGCTGAGCGGTGTAAGTATTACTATCCCTATCACCGATAGCCGGCTGAATCTTGGCATATGGCAAGGCATATACTTATGTGAGTACAGAAACTTTGGAGGTTCCAGAGAGTTGGTTGTAACAATTATGGGAGAGTAATATGACTTTACGTGAACTTATTCTTTTTGTTGACCTTATGTCCAAAACTCTTTCTCGCCTGTCTGTTCCATCTTGCCTTGACATTTTGGGCAGGTGTGTTTATCCCATATCTTGATATTATCACTGCCACATTGCAAACACAGACGGCCTACCTCGCTTCTGTAGGAAGGTGCCACGTCGGCAATGATTCCACCCACCACAATATTCTGGATAGTTTGACAGTCTGGGCACAACACGGCTGTAATTTCCTGACGAAAGAGACCACGCCCCTCGTACACATCGGCTTCGTAGCCACATTGCTTACAGCGATATTTCAGTTTCCAAGCCATTAGTTATTGTTCGTTCCCCATTTGACTTCGTCTTCGTCCTTTACGACTCGGCCATTCATGCAAGCATGATGGCTCTCGCTGCTCTGTCCAGTCATCTCCTCACCTTGTTTGTCATACTGCTTACGCTTGCCGACAGGAGGCTCTATCAAGGTGATGCGTACTACGGTAGTCCGGTCAAGACTGCGGGCAATGGCATCATTGAAAGCATCCATATGGTGAGGAAGAAAACGCTGGCAGATGGCTCGCATACCAGCAATCTTTTCTTTGCGGTCTGTCACAATCTCTGCCTTTCCAACGGCTGTTGCTGATTTATATTGTAACGTAAAACTCCCATCTTTAGGGCCAACTGTAGGCATACATTTGGTAACAGCCGACAGGAATACCATTGGATGATGTGCTATGCAATCCAATTTATCCCCCTCCGAAGCACAATGGAAATAGAACGTTCTCTCATCAGTACGTGCCAATGATAGGGGTAACCCGTATGGAGTCCCGTCTGCTCTAGTCATGCTGATTGTCACATATGGAGCCTTATCCAAAACCTCCAACGCGAAGGCCGCATCCATCTCTCTGCTTGCTTTTCTCATAATTAACTTATTATTGTGGTTCCACATCTGAAAGACTGTAGTTGTTCATTCATTACGTTTTTCATCATCTCAAATACTATGTCACCAGTGCAATGGCTGGTGTAGAATAGTGTATTAGGGTAATTGACTTTTAGCTTTTGACCCAAAGCTTTTATTTCTTCCTCCGTCTCTTGTCCGTCAAGCAAGTGGAAACCACCGACAACGGTACTTACTGGCCAAGGGCAAGCAGCCAGAATGTTCTCCAATCCACTATGAGCACAGCCAGTAAATAGCAGACCATCGATATACAGAACTAACTCATGACGGAAATCGTCGTGGATATAATTTCCGTCGGTATCCTGCACATAGAGATTCTGATTTCCTTTGGGCATCGGATGAATTTGAGGAATATGGGCAATCACGCAGATGCCAGCTTCTACCTCACAGGTATGCTCTATTGAGATAAGTCTTTTATCATCAATCTCAGGCCATTCCGTCGTAATATTATGAAAGTTCCCTCGTTTAGATAAGAACTTACCATTCATTGCATCAGGTGAGACAATAACCTTAGCCTGTCGATTACATTCAAGCAAATATCGTAAACCTCCTGCATGGTCACAATGTCCGTGAGAAATGAAAACATAGTCCACATCGTTAAGATCTACGCCCAACAGCTCTGTGTTTCGGATAAACACGTTGCTTGCTCCAGTATCAAGCAGGATATTATGTTGCTCCGTTTGAAGAAAGATGGATAACCCATGCTCTGTAAAGAGAGAGTTATCATTACTTCTATTATCTGATAATACAGTCCATCTCATATTGTTATTTCTATTTGGATTCCCTCTGGTCCAAGGATACAACTCTCGTAATAACCGTCCCCAGTGGTACGTGGACCGCTTATTACCTGATAACCAGCGTCGCGTAGCTCGATGGTCTTTGCATCTACAGTTTCCTTATTGCCTAAAGCAAACGAGATATGGATGAATCCGATGTTGGGCTTCGATGGGTCTGCATTGATAGTGTTTGGTTGCTGCATCAGTTCCAGTCGTGCACCACCATTAGGAAACGTGAGAATGTACGTCCGTAGTCCAGTGCGAGGATTATGATACTGCTCGTTACTCACTGCTTTGAAGTAGTCGAGGAAGAATTGTCGCATCTGTTCAAGATTTTTACAGAATAACGCTATGTGCTCGATTCTCATACCTCACTTTATATCTAAATATTCATTCTTCCACCTCGCAATGCAGGAATCCCATTTCCTTAGCCTTTTCTTCGTTCATTAGGAAGTAAATGGCTTCGCCCTCGTTGCAGAGTTCACCCTTCGAATTGGTTATCTCCGCACTGATATGGGCAAGGTTCCGTACTAGTTTCGTGACTTTGGCTCTGATTGTCAGCTCTGGCTCCGTTGTAGGAACAGCCTTGCGGAACTTCACGTTCAGTTGAACGGTATAGCCACTGGTCTGTAGCTTGCGGGTAACCACCCAGCCACACACTTCATCAATCAGCGTACTCAGTATGCCGCCGTGCATTGTATTCACCCAGCCCTGATAGTGGGTACTGGGATGCCAGGTGCTTATGATATAATCGCCATCCTCGTAGAACTCCATGTGCAGTCCTATTGGGTTCTCTGGGCAACAGCCAAAACAGTCATATTCAGGATGATTGCGCCAAGGGTTAATGAGTTTTTTCATACGTTATCTATTACTTGATTTAATTCTTCTATACTATCAATGATATAGTCGGCTCCAGCCTCTTGAAGTTCTTTTCTGCTACCATTGCCCCATGTTACGCCACAGGTCTTGGTGCCGGCATTGGCTCCCATCAGAATGTCTACTGCCATGTCACCCACAACAATTGCCTCAATGGTGTCAAAATGCAAGTCTGCTAACGTTTTTAGTACGGGCTCAGGTTTTGGTTTTGCTTCTTTCACATCATCTGCGCCAATTAGATAAGAGATGTAGTCAGCAATACCCATGTCACGAGTGAGTTCTGTAAGAGAATTGTGCGAACGTGATGATGCTATTGTGAGCGTATATCCCTTATGATGTAGGGTTGATAAGGTTTCAACTACACTTGGGAAGGCCGTAGGCTTGATTCGTTTCAGATTGTCATTGAAAATCCGCCTATAAGTCTCTTCAAAACGAGGGACGAGTTCTTCTTGAATATCGGGGAATAAGGTTCTGATGCATTCTGCCAATGGTAATCCTATGGTAGATGCACATTCAGCCTCACTACGTCCTGGCAATCCAATCTCCTTGATGGTCATGCGCATGGTCGTTGTGATATTCCGACGTGTATCACCCAGCGTCCCGTCAAAGTCGAATATTATCAGTTTTATGCTCATTATCACAATTTTATTTGCAAAGGTACGTATTTTTATTTGTTCTTTAAATCTTATTAAAATGGACTGCAAAGATACATGATTCTAATCTAATTTTACTATTTTTGCACCATAGATTAACAATAGTTTTGGAAAATGATAGAAGTTGGATTGAAACATACAAGTGAACTGATGGTAACAGATGCTGTTACCGCTATTCATATGGGGTCAGGCGATATGCCTGTACTGGCTACTCCTGCTATGGCGGCATTGATGGAAAATGCAGCAATGCTAGCTGTGGCCAATGATTTGCCTGAGGGTTGTACTACTGTTGGTGGATATATCGCATCGTCGCATCTGAAACCCTCGAAGGTAGGTGATAGAGTTACGGCTACAGCTGAAGTTGTGAAGGTTGACGGTAAGAAGATTGAGTATAAAGTGTCAGCGTATTCTGGTGACGTCTTGATAGGAGAGGGGAGTCACTTGAGATTTATTGTAGATAGAGATCGTTTTATTTCAAAACTTGGCTAGGTAATCATAAAATGAGTAGTACAGATAATAATTTAAAATGGGTGGCCTGTTGGGGAAATGCCACTTCAATAACAAACCGCCAAGAGGCTGTATATGCTAAGAATATAACATTGCGTTATCCCATTAGGATGTGTTTTAGTGGCAGCGCATTGCGTTTCCGTTTCTCTAATCTTACAGGTACCGAATCTGTAACATTGGCTAAGGTGTTTATTGGTCATACTCCAATTACTTTTGGTGGCGAGACTCGCGTGACTCTTTTGCCTGGTAAGGAAACAGAGAGCGATGCCATCGACTATGCAGTTAACCGTGGTGATACGATAGACGTAAGTTTCTATCTTGATGATTATGCACAGATGAACAGTGGAACGCTTGTTACTGGTCCGTTATCCAAGGGCTTCTATGCTTATGGTGATTATGCTGAAGCTGATGAGTTGCCCCTCGACCTGACACGTCATACTAATTGGTTCTACTTCTTGAATACTATTGATGTGCTGACATCGGCAGAGAATCATGCTGTAGTTTGCTATGGCGATTCTATCACGGCTCAGTCGTGGCCCGACTACATGGCACAGCTTGCATTTGGTTCCAATGTCTCAATTATCCGCCGTGCCGTTAGTGGAACACGTATCCTCCGGCAGTACGACTGTATTACCTATCAGGCCTATGGATTGAAGGGGGCCACGCGTTTCCCAATTGAAATGAATGTGGCAGGAGCAACCGATGTCATTATCCAGCATGGCATTAACGATATTATTCACCCTGTGGGCGAAGATGTAAACCCTTTCCGTCCGTGGAGTGACCTGCCAACAGTTGAGGAGATGGAACGTGGTGTAGAAGATATCTATGTAAAACCCGCAAAAGCGATGGGACTGAAGGTATGGAGTGGTACCTTACTGCCTATCTATGGATGGCGTACATATAATGAAAAGCGTGACGCTATGCGACACGCTTTCAATGAGTGGCTACGAACGTCTCCAATCTTCGACGGCTGTATTGATTTTGATGCTGCCGTTCGCTGCACAACCAATCCAAAGGCCTTTGCCGATGGCTTTGATAGTGGTGATCATCTACATCCTAGCGAACGTGCTTATGAGGCTATGGCACAGGTCGCAGCCCACAAACTGATTCGACACATCCCATCAAGATACGATCACGAAGAGTTGTATTAATATTGACGGAGAGCGGCTATAAGTTCGCTGTTTTCGGTCTTTGTTCCGATAGTGACACGGAGGCAGTTCTGACAGAGTTGCACACGATGGCGATTGCGAACAATGATACCCTTGTCTACCAGATAGTTGTATATCTTTGTCGCATCAGTCATCCTAGCTAAGAAGAAATTGGCTTCGGTGGGATATACTTTTTCGCAGATGGGTAGCAGCGCAAAAGCATCCATCATGCGGGTGCGTTCTTGCAGCAAGATCTTTACCCAGTTATCGACCTCGTAGGGATCTTTCAGTGCTTCGAGAGCCTGCTGCTGAGTAAGCTGATTGACGTTATAAGGGTACTTTACCTTATTAAATATAGAGATGATCTCTTTAGATGCGAACGCCATTCCCAAACGGATTGCAGCACATCCCCATGCTTTCGACATGGTGTTGAGCACGATGAGGTTGGGATATTTGCCTAACTCAGAACGTAAGGGCTTTTGGGTAGAGAAATCGCTGTAGGCCTCGTCAACGATGACAATGCCTTCGAAACCTTCAATGACCTTGATAACCTCATCGCGATTCAAACAATTACCTGTGGGGTTGTTGGGTGTGCAGAGCCAGATAATTTTAGTGTTCGCATCGGTAGCAGCCAGTAAGGCATTGGCTGTGGTCTGGTAATGTTCATCGAGCATTACAGTACGATATTCTGTGTCGTTGATGTCGGCACAGACCTTATACATACCATAGGTGGGCTCGATAGCTACAACGTTGTCTATCCCAGGCTGACAGAAACAGCGGTAGGGTAGGTCGATAGCCTCGTCGCTACCATTGCCGAGAAAGATGTTCTCAGCAGGAACACCCTTAACCTTAGAGAGCGCAGCTTTTAGTTCAAGCTGCAACGGGTCGGGGTAACGGTTGAATGGCTGATTATATGGATTCTCATTTGCATCAAGAAACACACGTGCCTCGCGGCCTGCGTACTCGTTGCGAGCAGAGCTATATGGAGCCAAAGACCATATGTTCTTTCGAGTAAGTTCTTCTAACGGTTTCATTTTAAACTGTTTATTCTAACTGTCATGGCATTCTTGTGGGCATCGAGTTGTTCGGCTTCCGCCATCAATTCTACAGCGTGGCCGATGCTGTGTATGCCATCAGCAGTAAGATGCTGAAATGTTACTTTTCGGCAGTAGCTGTCGAGATTGACACCACTATAGGTCGTTGCATAACCATGAGTCGGCAATGTGTGATTAGTGCCACTAGCATAGTCACCTGCGCTTTCGCAGGCGTATTCACCGAGAAATACGCTACCGGCATTGATGACCTTGCGCGCCAACTTGTCGTAATCCTTAGTCTGAATGATAAGGTGCTCAGGTGCATAGGCATTAGAAAGGTCGATGGCCTCTTGTTTATTGTGAACAAGCACCAAGCGACTGTTCTCAAGAGCTTTCTGAGCAATCTCCTTGCGAGGCAGTAAATCGAGTTGGCGATTCACCTCGGCCTGAACATCAAGGATGACCTGTTCTGAAGTCGTAATCAGGAAAACCTGTGAGTCAATACCATGCTCAGCTTGTGACAGCAGATCAGCAGCTATGAATTCGATGTTAGCATGCTCGTCGGCAATGACACAGACTTCGGAAGGACCTGCGGGCATGTCGATAGCCACATCGTGGAGGCTCACCTGCTGCTTGGCAGCCATGACATATTGGTTGCCTGGACCGAAGATTTTATAAACCTTAGGTACACTCTCTGTACCATAGGCCATGGCGCCGATAGCCTGAACACCACCTGCTTTGAATATCTTGCTGACGCCAGCGATACGAGCAGCTACAAGAATAGCAGGATTGACCCTACCATCGCGTCCTGGCGGAGTGCACAGCACAATCTCCTGACAACCTGCAATTTTGGCAGGGGTAGCAAGCATTAGCACGGTAGAGAAGAGAGGAGCAGTACCTCCTGGGATGTAGAGACCTACCTTTTCGATGGCGATGCTCTTCTGCCAACAAGTGACGCCAGGCTGAGTCTCAACCTTCTTGCCTTTGAACTGTTGTGACTCGTGGAAAGCGTGGATGTTGTAGTGAGCTACCTGGATAGCGGCTTTCAGTTCGGCACCTACCAGCTTCTCAGCCTCGTCCATCTCTTCGGGTGTTACCTCAAGCGATGCAAGATCTACGTGGTCGAATTTCAGCTCATAGCCTTTTACTGCATCGTCACCACGCTTTTTGACATCGGCCAGTACTGAGGCCACAGTCTCGTTGAGTTGTGAAACGTCCAGATGGGGACGCTCCACAAGTGTGCTCCACTCACTTCTTTCAGGATACCGGATAATATTCATCTTATACCTTATTTATATTAAAGGATCATTTTCTCGATTGGTGTAACGAGGATGCCTTGAGCTCCCATCTCCTTGAGCTTTCCGATAATGTCCCAGAATTGCTTCTGGTTGAGCACGGTGTGAACAGAGCACCACTCTTCGTCAGCCAGAGGAATAATGGTTGGACTCTTCAAACCAGGTAGCACGTCGATGATCTCCTGCAGGCGAGCCTTGGGAGCATTCATACGCACATATTTCTTATCTTCAGCATCTTTTACTGCCTTGAAGCGGAAAAGCATCTGTTCAAGAATGAGACGTTTCTCCTCTGAGAGCTGTTTGTTGCCGATGAGCAGTGCCTCACTCCACATCACCACCTCAACCTCGCGGAGGTTATTGCTGACGAGGGTAGAGCCGCTGCTGACGATATCGAAGATACCATCGGCCAAGCCTATACCAGGGCTGATCTCTACAGAACCTGTGATGACATGAATCTCGGCTTTAATACCTTTCTCATCAAGGAACTTCTTTAGAATGCCAGGATAGGAGGTGGCAATCTTCTTACCATTAAACCACTCGACACCCTTGTAGTCAATCTCCTTGGGAATGGCCAAAGACAAACGGCACTTAGAGAAACCGAGACGGGAGATGATATCGGCATCTTCACCGCGCTCTACGAACTCGTTCTCACCAACCACACCGATGTCAGCCACGCCGCTGGCTACACTCTGGGGGATATCATCATCGCGAAGGTAAAGAACCTCCAGCGGGAAATTGGACGACTGGACCAACAGGGTACGCTTCGATGCACTGACCTTGATATCAGCCTCGGCTAACAGATTCATCGTGTCATCGAAAAGACGTCCTTTAGATTGTACTGCAATTCTTAACATATACTCACGTTAAAGTCTATAATTCGGGTGCAAAATTACAAAAAAATCTCTAATCAGCGCAATCTGTGGGCTTAAATTCGTATCTTTGCACTCGATTTTGATTTAGATATCAAGAAATTGAGCCAAGATTGGTATAAATATTCAGTATTTGTAGTGGCTTTGCTATTACTTGTCTCGTGTTTTGAGAAAAAGCAAGAGCCGATTATTGCGCCATGGGGAGCCGTGACGGATACTACGGCTGTAGATGATGACTTCGATCTGCACGATATTCAGACTAGTGGTGAACTGATTATGGCTACCGTCAGTGGACCAGAGACTTACTATGATTATCATGGGCGTCAACTCGGCACTCAGTATCTGTTGTGTCAGCGTTTTGCTGACTCGTTGGGGGTACATCTTAGGGTGGATGTGTGTCGAGATAGTTTGGAGCTGGTTCAAAAACTTGACTCTAGTGAGGTCGATCTCGTGGCGTGGCCTACACCTGGAAACATTGTGGCCGACAGGGAAAAACCTGATTTGGTGGCTGAGTTACAAGCGTGGTATCGCCCAGAACTGATAGATATGGTAAAGAAGGAGGAGGCAGCACTGTTGACTGTTAAGAAGGTACGTCGCCGCATATTCTCACCGATGCTTGACGCCAAAGGAGGTATCATCTCGCATTATGATCAGTATTTCATGACCTATAGTCGCGATATACGTTGGGATTGGCGCTTGATGGCGGCACAATGTTATCAGGAATCGACATTCGACCCCAAGGCTGTATCGTTTGTGGGGGCAAAAGGATTAATGCAGATTATGCCTGGTACGGCCGACCATCTGGGAGTTCCTCGTAGCAAGCTATACGAGCCTGAGGCTAATATTGCCGCAGCGGCTAAATACATTAAGCAGTTACAAAATACATTTGCCGATATTCACGACCATTACGAGCGTACCAATTTCGTGCTTGCCAGTTATAATGGTGGAGCGCACCACATACGCGATGCTATGAACTTAGCCAAGCGTGACGGTAAGAATCCACACCGCTGGAGCGATGTGTCGCCATATGTATTGAAATTGGCAATACCGCAGTACTACAACGATCCTATTGTTAAGTATGGATATATGCGCGGATCAGAAACTGTTGACTATGTTCAGCGCATACGTCAGCGCCATGCAGGCTATCAGGGTGTGAAAACTCCTCACTTGGGTTTCCATGGTGTTGGCAAACCCCGCAAAGCCGAGCGGCGAAAAAGCAAATACGATATAAAGGATTGAATTAGGCACGGATCAACACGGCTTAAAAAGATTAAAGACACGGCTTTCTTTTCGTAAAGAGCCGTGTCCTTATAATAATAAGGCTGTGTTAATCCGTGCCTAAGATAATTACTTCTGTACGGGGATTTTATCCACGCGCTTCTGATGGCGACCACCTTCAAAACTTGCGGTGAAGAATTCGTCCATAATTTTGCGAGCCATGTTATTGTCAATAAAACGACCAGGCATGACAAGCACGTTAGCATCGTTATGCTGGCGGATGAGGTGTGCAATCTCTGGAATCCAGCACAAACCAGCGCGTACTTGCTGGTGCTTATTCAGTGTGATCGAGATTCCCTCGCCACTGCCACAGATGGCAATACCAGGATAAACCTCACCACTCTCAATGCCCTCGGCCAAAGCATGACCGAAGTCAGGATAGTCAACACTGGCGTCGCTCCATGTACCATAGTCCTTAACGGGGTAACCCTTCTCCTCCAGGTACTGGAGTACAAATTGCTTTAAAGCGAAGCCTGCGTGATCGCAAGCTACTCCAACTGTTTTAACTTCCATAGTAGTAAAATTTTAAAAGGCACGGACCTTAATCCGTGCCTTGATTATTATGCTAACAGGGCTTTAACCTGCTTGTAAACATTCTCTCCGGTGAAGCCGAGCTTCTCGTCGAGCACCTTGTAAGGAGCAGAGAAACCGAAGCTCTCGAGACCCCATACAGTACCGTCGGCACCTACCAGACCCTCGAGGTTAACGGGCAGACCAGCGGTGAGACCGAACTTCTTAACACCAGCGGGCAGTACGCTCTGCTGATACTCCTTGCTCTGGCTGCGGAACAATCCCTCAGAAGGAACGCTAACCACGCGAACCTTAACGCCATCCTCGCGGAGCAGCTTAGCACCAGCCTCGAGGGTAGAAACCTCAGAACCTGAAGCCAGCAGAATCACGTCGAAGTTCTCGTCTGATCCAGCTACAACGTAAGCACCCTTGGTAGCTTGGTTGTAGTCGTTGCCCTCGGGCAGCATGTCGATATTCTGACGAGAGAAGATCAGCGCTGTTGGGGTATCAACATTCTCCATAGCCATGCGCCAGCAAACGGTGGTCTCCTCGGCATCGGCAGGACGAACTACCAATACAGAGTTCTTGCCGTGGTGGTTCTTCAGCTTCTCCATCAGACGGATCTGCGCCTCCTGCTCAACAGGCTCGTGGGTAGGACCATCCTCACCTACACGGAAGGCATCGTGAGTCCAGATGAACTTAACAGGCAGTTCCATCAGGGCAGCCATACGTACGGCAGGCTTCATGTAGTCAGAGAATACGAAGAAGGTACCGCAAGCGGGGATAACACCACCGTGCAGAGCCATACCGATACAGCAGCAAGCCATAGTGAGCTCGGCTACACCAGCCTCGAAGAAGGCGCCGCTGAAGTCGCCACGAACCATGTCCTTGGTCTTCTTCAGGAAGCCGTCGGTCTTATCTGAGTTGCTCAGGTCGGCAGAAGCACAAATCATGTTGGGAACCTGCTCGGCGAGGGCAGAGAGTACAGTCGCACTTGCACCACGTGTAGCGGCACCAGCCTTCTGCTCAACCTTGCTCCAGTCGATAACAGGAGCCTTACCGCTGAACCACTCCTCCAGCTGCTTGGCCTGCTCGGGGTGACCCTTAGCCCACTCAGCCTTCTCGGCATAGCGCTCAGCTACAATCTTCTTCAGCTCCTCGGCACGCTTAGCGTACATCTCCTGAACCTCGGGGAAGATTTGGAATGGGTTCTCGGGATCGGCACCCAGGTTCTTCATGGTGTTGATGTAAGCATCGCCACCAAGAGGAGCACCGTGAGTAGCGCAGTTGCTCTCGTATGAGCTGTTGTCAGCCTTACGAGCACCCTTACCCATAACGCAGTGACCGATGATGAGTGATGGGCGATCCTTCTCGGCCTGAGCCTTCTTGATGGCCTCGCGAATCTGGTCAACATCGTTACCGTTAATCTTCTGAACAAACCAGCCCCATGCTTCGTACTTCTTGGCGGTATCCTCGCAGGTAACCACCTCGGTCTTGGTAGAGAGCTGAATATCGTTAGCATCGTAGAACATGATCAGGTTGTCGAGTCCCAGGTTACCAGCAATACGGCCAGCACCCTGTGAAATCTCCTCCTGTACACCACCGTCAGAGATGTAGGCGTAGATAGTCTGGTTCATCACGTTGCCCAGACGAGCCTTCAGGAATTTAGCGGCGATGGCAGCACCTACTGCGAAACAGTGACCCTGACCAAGAGGACCAGAGGTGTTCTCAATGCCACGTGCAATCTCACGCTCGGGGTGACCAGGAGTTACAGAACCCCACTGGCGAAGATTCTTCAGGTCCTCGAGGGTGAACTTGCCGATAAGAGCGAGCTGGCTGTAGAGCATTGGAGCCATGTGACCAGGGTCGAGGAAGAAACGATCGCGACCTTCCCACTCGGGATGCTCGGGATCGTAAACCAGGAACTCACTGTACAGGGTGTTAATGAAATCTGCGCCACCCATGGCACCACCGGGGTGACCAGACTTCGCTTTCTCAACCATTGAAGCAGCGAGAATACGGATATTGTCGGCTGCCATGTTCATTACTTTGTTGTCGTTCATAATAAGCTGTTTATTTATTGTTTAAAATGCTATTTTGCGAAATAATGGCGCAAAGTTACAAAAATATTCCGAAACAATCGACTGTTTCGGAATATTTCTTTCTTTCTGTCCTAAATAAAGGAAGATTGGTCAATCCGTTATTCGGATATCTGTATGCTTACTGCAGTATCCTCTGGTGTTGCAGGCAGTTTGCAACTAACGGTGCGACTCTCACCAGGAGCCAGTGTCAGATAATTGTCCGACCAGTAGGTGGGGCATACGAGCTCGCCTTTCTCGTCCTTGGCTGTCAGCCGAATCATAAATGCCACTTTGTCTGTTGGATTGCTGACTGTTACTTCGTACTTAGCTCCATCCTTCTTAATAGAAAGTTTGCATGACTTAGAACACATTTCGTCGAGCATGGCATAAGAGGCGTACTTCGTGATGGGAGTGTTCACCCAAGAAGTCTTCTCCCAGTTGTAGGTGTCGTTTTCGGTTACTATGAAATACTCATTGGTAGCAATCTCGTCTCCGTTGTTATCTGTCAGCTTCAGGAACAGGAAAGCGGCAGCTGCATCAGTGGTATCGATATCGAAAGCCTTGACTACTGTACCTGGGGCTACCTCTATCTCTTTGCTGTCCTCGGTAGTCTGACCTCCCTTCAGCAGTTTCATCTGGGCCTTTGCCTTAGCCATCTCCAGTGTCTCGTTTACGGCATATACCGTCTTGGTATAGTAATCGTAGATCAACTGAACAGGGGCGTTGGCTTTCTTTACGCCGTAGTAGGCTGCATTGGGCTGTTTGTAGTAGTCGTACAATTGCCAGTAGATGCCGGGACGGGAACCGTTGAGCATCCATTGGATGATACCTGTGGTATGAGGCCAGCGGGCGCGGAATCCCTCAAACATGGCTTTGGTACTCTCATAATTCAGCATGTCGGCACGGCGCAGATATTCATCAATATCCTTCGCATCACCAAAACGGTAGTGGATAACCTCATTCAGTTGCCTGAGCGAATTCATGTCAGCTCCTGAAGCGGTACAGAATATGTTCCAGCGGTCGTCGATAGGGAATAGCTGTTGGCCCAGCATTTTCTGTAGCGACTCCTTTACAGGAAGCTGAGCGCCAATGCCTGTCTCGGTGTTAAAACCGAACGCGCCACCTGGTGCTTCTGGCAGATACCAGTATTTGGGGTCTACATACTCATAGGGACCCGCCATCTTTGTACCCGAAGGTCCTGATATCTCACTGGTCTGATCCTTGGCCGATATCAGATAGTCGCGGTCATCTTCCTGACTGAGGAATTGCTGATAGCATTTTTCAAGTTCGGGTTTGGGCAACATGTCACTTCCGACAAACCAACCGATAATTGACGGATGATAGCGTAGCCACATGACCTGATCCTCAAACGATTTAGCAATAAGATCGATGTTCTCTTTGCTGAGAATACCGCCATATAGTTCATCGCATGGCGAGCCAAGGTAGTCGGCCCATTCCCAATGGCAGCTCCATCCTACGAGAATCAGAAGTCCCATTTCGTCGCAGAGGTCGTAGAGGTTCTGAGAGGTACCCCAGAAGCCCTCTAATCGGACGGTGTTCATGTTCATGTCGCGAACGTATTCCAGTTGCAGACGGTTGCTCTCAGGCGTGTCTCGCAGATAGATGTCGTCGGTCCAACCGGCACCGCGAATGAGAATCTTTTTCCCGTTCAGTATGAATCCCCGATAGCCCTCATCGGTCAAGTAGCTTTTTATTTCGCGAATACCAAATCGCACATCTTCGAAATCCGAAATTTTGTGGTCTTCTGCAAACTCAATGTGCAGATCGCACAGTTCGGGCTTGCCCATGTTGTGGCACCACCACAGTTTAGGGTTGCTGATATGTATTTCGGCAGGGCTCGTAAAGCGTTTCTTCTCGCCAGGAGCCAGTTTTACAGGGTAGCTGAACGACTGCCCGTCGGCGGTGCCTTGCACGCAGCCTTCGATAGGCTTGTCTGATAAGTTACGCAGTTCGGTAGCGATGGTCAGCCAGGCCTCGTTAAGCGTCTTGGTGTTTATGCGCGATCGCACAGCCGAATGTGACAGGGCCACGTTGCCGCAGGTTTTTACCCGCACCTCGCGGTAGATGCCCATGTTCTCATCAGCCGGACGCGGATTCCAGTCGGCAAATCCTATGTTAGGCTCGCCTGGCTGTGCACGAAACACCTCTACCTCCAGTTTGTTATCTGTTGCAATCTGTTGTGTTACATCAAACTCAAACTGGCGGAATGCGCCGTACATCTGTTCTTTGTTGGCTATCTGATTGCCGTTAAGCCATACGTTGGCTCGGTAACTGATGCCATCAAAGTTGAGCACCGCATGTTCACCCTCGTTCAGTGAGGGCAACTGGAACGTGGTGCGATACTTCCAGCTTTTCTCAAACTGTGTCTTGTTAATTCTAGCATAGTCGTTGGCAGTCAGCGCTTCGGGCTCTATGCCGTTGGCTGTCAGTGTACCCATCAGGGTGCCAGGCACTTTGGCGGGTATCCATCCGTCGGGTGTTTCTACCTCCCAGTTCATATCCAGTGTCTTATGTTCGGTACATGCCATCAGTAGGAGTGAAAAGAGGCATGTGAGAATCGAAAAGTATTGGTGATGATATGTTTTCATCATTTTAATGTTTAATGTTAATCTTTAATGTTTAAAGTAACAGCGACGCTCCTAGCATTGCTGCGTTCGCTAAGGTTGATGGCTCTATGCGTGTGGCTGCCACGTTCTCTGGATAGGGGAATGTGCTCAGCAGCTGACGCATGGCCTTCTCGTAGAGAGAAAATGCGTTGGCTATACCGCCACCGATGATAATGGCTTCGGGGGCGTAGGTGAAAAGAACGGCTTTGATCAGTTCGCCAATATTCGCTCCAAACTCCTCCCACACGGCGATGGCTTGCGGATCGCCAGCCTGAGCACGCTTGCCGAAGTTGGCTCCCGTGTCGCCATGTAGCTGGCTGAAGAACCGGCTGCTGCAGTAAAACTCATAGTCGGCGTCTCTGAATGGAAGTGAGCCGATTTCGCCAGCACCGGTATTTACGCCGTTATACAGTTTTCCGCCGATGATGATACCCGAGCCGATACCTGTGCCTATTGTCAGTCCGACCATGTCGTTGGTGCCTTGGCCTTCGCCATAGCGCCATGCGCCCAGGGCAAAACAGTTGGCATCGTTGTTCACGGCTACAGGTACGCCAAATTCTTTCTCAAGGATTTCCTTCAGATGTACCTCTTTCCAAGCGGGTATGTTTGCTACGTTGTATACGATACCCTGTTGGCAGTCAACCACCGATGGCACACCCACGCCGATGCCTGTCACTTCTGGTGTCATGAGTTGTGCTATCTGGCGCTTTAGTTGACTGAGCACCACGTCTTCTGCCTCCTTGGCGGGACAGGGCTCTATCACGGTATTGACAACCGTTGCCCCGTCGGTGAGACCAACACGCATGTTGGTTCCTCCTAAATCAATCGCTATCTTCCTCGTCTTCATATTCATCTTGGGTTTTATATCTCATGTTAGCTTCTTTCAGTATGTTACGGTAATAAGCACTCACGTCCTTCCAGTGATAGAAGGGGTAGCAGTCGGTCTTGATGGGGATGGAGGTCTCGTTCTCATTCATGAGGAACTTCACGAGAATATCGTCTGACCCCTGCTTACGGAAAAAGATGATCTGTACGTTGCCTGCCATCGGAATCAGACGGATGATGGAGAACGTATTGTGCAGATTGTCCATGTTCTGAGTGCCGTGGATGGCCTCGTTGACGCCAAGGATGAATGAGAAGGGCAGCACAACGCTGTCGTGACCGAAGCGCAGGCGTACCTGCTTCTCGCCCGAGGCGATTATCAAGTCGGCCTCGTCGAGGAAATTCTTCAGCAGCGGATAGATGGCATAGTAGTTGGGGCGCGAGCCTGGCATAAGTCCCTCCCACAGGCACCAGCTGGCGTTGTAGACGAAGAAGCCGTCTATGAGTTCGTCGTCCGTAAAGAGATCGTTGAACTTCAGCCCGAGTTCTGGCAGACATTCCATATCTGATACAATGTTCCACAGGGCGTCGCAGAACTTATAGCCGTCGATCCAGCCTTCTACGGCCTTCGGGTCCTTGAACAGCAGGGCTATCTGGCGGCGACCGTTCAGTTTCTCATGGCGGAAACTGTCGAGTTTCTCATAGAGCGCGTTGTCGCAGCCCTTTCCCGGGATGAAGATGCTGTCGTTGGGAATGAGATAATACATGTCGTGCTCGCTGGCATCCATCGTGACGTTGAGCTGTGGATTAAGGGCTTTCAGTTCCTGACAGAAGTTGGCCATTGAGAGCATACAGCGGCGGACGGTCGATGAGTTTGCCTTCACCGTGATGGGTTGCATCAGCAGTTCGGGATAGTTCTGACTCAGTCGGCGGGCGATGCCCTGATGCTGGCGTGCACCGAGTCGTGTCAGGTCACCGTCTCGATGCCAGGCGTCAGCGGCAGCCACCTTCACACGGGCCAGAATCTCCTCGCCTTTCTCGGTCAGCCATCCTTTTGTCTGGGCAGAATCCATCTTCCCAATGACATACTTGAAATGTTTCGATCCCGTCATGTAACGTGCGCCGTGACGACCGTAATGGCTCACGTAGAACGGTTCATAACCATCGGGGGCAGGCGTAATCTGTTTCGTTGGCAGTGGATAGTTGCAATAATTGCCACTTGCCAACTCCATGTGTGCCATCAGTTCTGCCTTTGAAGTTTGTGACTTAGCAGGCGTTGCAAACCATATGCCTGCCGTTAAACTCATAATTGTTAGAGTAATAAATCGCATAATGGATAGTAGTTTATGTTGAAAATACGGCTGCAAAGATACAAATAATTCTGTAATAAATGAATAAATCTGCAAGTTTTTTATCATTATAATCCTGCCCGTCCCATGTCGGAGAATATTTGTTTTTGTGTATCATAACGTCGTCTTGTTTGTCAAAGAACGGCCGCTTTATTGACAGAGACTATTCCTTTAATTGCAATTTAGACTAAATTGCAGACCAATTTAGTTTATTTTGCTCTGCAATTTAGTCTAAATTGGTTGGCAGGATGTTATGTGTTACAGTCAATCGTAATAACTATGTCATAGTTATAGCCTATATCCGTCAGTAAAAACTTTACCCCCGAAAACACTTTTTTCCCGAAAAAACACGTATAATTCGAAAACTTTTCGTATATTTGCCATCGAGATAAAACTATTAAGCATCGATATATACAATCTAAAGAACCAATTAACAATGAAAAAAGCTACAACATTTATGATGATGATGGCCCTGCCAATAGCGCTGGGCCTGGTATCGTGCAAGGATGATGACAACAATTCAGTCCTTGGCAATGACGGAGTAGAAGAGACGCTGAACCTCACGGAACCTGCTGAGGACCAGATGAGCGTCACAGTGACCGCCAACCTGTCGACCGCCGTGCCTGTGACCTTCGAAGAGAGCAGTACAGGCGCAGCCCTCGTGAAACGACTGCCGAGAGTGACAGCCGCCATCGAGCCCGACACGAAGATGGTACTGCTGCCAGGTAGCGTGTTCGACGCCAACGGAATCAATATCGGCCCGGAAACCATGGCGGCCGTGTTCCGCACTTTCTTCAATGGCGGCTATCTCGCCATCGAGCGGCCTACCAATATGCAGATAGCGAACTTTGTGATCATTATGTTGGCCGAGCTCATAGAAATGGAAGAACTCACCTACGAGGAATTGTATAGTCTGACCCACGAGGAGGCACGAGCCGCAGCAGCCGCTTCGCCCCGCATTGACCGCATGAAGGCCCGAATGGAGAACATGCGCCGCTATGCTACTCGTGCTGACGGCGGTGACGGCCTCGACGACCTGTTTGCCGAAATGGTGATCATGGGCCCCGACGACTACTTCATGCAGGAACCACTCGACAAGCTGACCACCTATATGTACTCTGAAGATAGCGAGGGCAACACGACAACCGCCCAGACCGTCACCTCGACGCCGAAACGCACACAGGCCGTCAGCGGCACTCTGGCCGATGCTGCCGCCGATTGGCTCAACACAGTGGAGAAGGAGAACGAGGAGAAGCTGTACGTTATTGCTGACACCCGTCGCCTCAGTATGACACGCGCGGGCAGTGGACCTATCAACGATCTGATAGACGCCAGCGAGACGTTTACCTACAATGGCAGCATCTGTTGGAAGGACGACGACACGACAGTGCACAACTACTCGAACCGAGTGAACATACGTGTCAGTTCGTGGGGCGTCCACAACATCGAGGCCAACAAGGACTATTACTACCTTAAGCAGAACGTGACACTGAGGATGGGTAATGATAACGGCTGGAAGATATTCTACCCGACAAGCAGTGAGAATAGCTGGTACAAGGCCACCAATTATGGCAACTATAACCGCTGGTACGGCTCATTCCTCTCGCAGTACGAGACGTCGATGAACCTCACGGGTAGCGGCACTATCCATCTGGAGGCAGCGGCGCCCAACACCGACAACAACTCGTCATCTACCAGCGTAACAGTCGGCTCGTCCTCCTCGAGGTCTGAGACCGTGGGCCTCTCGTGGAGTGCAGGCGCCAACATGTCGGGCCCGATGGCATCCGTCGGTGGCAGTTACAGCGTTGGAACTACGCAGGGCACATCCTTCTCGATGGGCATGTCACAGACCAACAAGGAACTGGGCGTGAAGAAGAATACCTCGGGCTCGAAGGTGACGTGGACCTATAAGGGGGCGCTGCCACAGTACTATGAGAACGTGGGCTCTACCATCTACTATTGTCACCAGACGGCGGCCAACATTCTGGTCAACGACGCCGACGTAGCCAACGAGATATGTTGGTCTGTCAGCAACCCCTCGGGACAGTACACAGCCGAAATCACCTCGGTGCCGCAAACAGCCTCCTTGCTCTACGAATATAAAAAAAAGGATGGCTACAAGAATGCGCCGCACATGTATGAATACTGCACGGCCGAGACAGCTACCTACACCCACACGCTCCTGGAGCCCAGTCGTGCTATGCAGACGTGGCGCATGAACATCACCATCGACCAGTGGGATGGCACGCCAGTCGTCGGAGCGCTAGGCGATCTGGAATCGAATATTCGCAATGCCTTCCCCGACCTTTATGCCAATGTTTTCAAGGTGGCCGACAAGACGCCGACCAGCCTGACGGGCATCACCGCTGTTGTGAACTACACGAAGAGTGTGATGGGCAACCGCCTTGACATCCTGCAGAGCTATGCCCGCTCGTGGGGCATCAAGCAGTTCACCATTCACTGGAGCTGCGACGACCTGAACGTCAAGACTCGGGAGGGCTTCGTCGTGAATATAGACTGAAAAAAGAATCCCGCCAGATAGTCTGGCGGGATTGATGGATATTGGTAAGTTGTAAAGGGCTTACTTAATGTTCAATACAACGAGCGACTTGGCGGGCACTTTGACTGTGAGAGTGCCCTTCTTCAGTTTAGCATCCTTGTACTCCTTGGGAGATACAACGTCGGGATGCTGGAAGTCGTTGTAATCAGCCACGTTCTTTGAGGTTAGGATACGGCCAGAGACTGTCTTAGCATTGAAGCCGGCAAAGTTGAAGTCGATGGTCTGATCCTTGTCGAGGCTCACGTTGGTAATGGCCAGTACTACAGAGCCGTCCTTCGTCTTGGCTGCCGAAGCGGAGAGCACGGGGCAGGGGCGGGTAGTGTTGTCGGCTGTCTTGGCCTTTTCCTTGAAGTATTCCTTGCTGCACTGGATGGTCTCGCTCTCAAGGTCGACGGGCAGATAGGTAGCCTCCTGGAATGGTGTGTACATCTCGAACACGTGGTAGGTCGGGGTAAGCACCATGTGGCCTGTGCCTTCCTGGTCGGTGAGAATCATCGATTGGAGCACGTTCACCACCTGAGCGATATTGGCCATCTTTACGCGGTCGGTGTATTTGTGGAACACGTTGAGGCTCAGAGAGGCTACGAAGGCATCGCGGAGTGCGTTCTGCTGATACAGGTGACCGGGGATGGTGCCGGGCTCCTCGTCCCACCAGGTGCCCCACTCATCAACGAGCAGACCGATGGTGTTCTTCGGGTCTTTCTCGTCCATGATGGCCTTGTGCTTCTTGATGACCTCCTCAATCTCCAGACACTTGCCCAAAGCCCAGTAGTACTGGTCGGTGTCGAAGTTGGTGGCAGAGCCCTTGGGGCCGTTCCAACCTGTGCAAGTATAATAATGTAAGGAGATACCCTGCATCTGGTGGCCGATGTTATCCATCAGCACGGTAGTCCAGTTGTAGTCGTAGTCGCTGGCACCGGAGGCAATGCGATAGAGGCGGTTCTTGCCCTGGTCGCGGAGGTATGTGTTGAACTTGCGATACTCGTTAGAGTAATACTCAGGGCGCATGTTACCGCCACAGCCCCATGCTTCGTTGCCTATACCGAAGTATTTCACATGCCAAGCCTTGTCACGGCCGTTCTGACGGCGCAGGCGTGCCATTGGGGTGTCACCGTCGCTGGTCATATACTCCACCCACTGAGCCATCTCCTTTACGGTACCAGAACCTACGTTGCCGCTGATGTAGGGCTCACAGTCGAGCATCTCACAGAGGTTCAGGAACTCATGGGTACCGAAAGAGTTGTCTTCGATGGTTCCGCCCCAGTTGTTGTTGCGCAGCGAAGGACGCTGATCCTTAGGACCGATACCGTCCATCCAGTGATAATCGTCGGCGAAACAGCCGCCAGGCCAGCGGAGTACGGGAATCTTTAGGGCTTTCAGAGCCTCGAACACATCTTTGCGGTAACCGTTGATGTTAGGAATCTGTGAGCCTTCGCCCACCCAGAGGCCGCCGTAGATGCAGCTGCCCAGGTGCTCGGAGAACTGACCATAGATCTCACGGTTTATCTTGGCTCCTGCCTGATCGGCGTGAACCGTTGCCTTCACGTTCTTCGCTTGCGAAGCGTCTCCTGACGTCGCCGAGCGGTTTGCGGCCATTGCTCCTGTGGCAACGGCCAGCGCGATAGTCGCGGTAAATAGTATTCTTTTCATACTTATTTGTTGGTGATTAAATTATATATTATATTAAAGATTTATTTGCTTGTAGTTCCTATTTTGGTTCTACGTGTACGGCGACATGTGTATCCTCGCCGTAACGTTCTCTCAGTACGTCTTCAACCTCTGAGGCCTTGTCGTGAGCTTCGTTCAGGGTAATATCTCCATCCATCAGGATGTGCAGCTCGATGGCGTAATGATTGCCTATCCTACGGGTTCGCAGATCATGAGGATCAGCCACACCAGGTATTGATGCTGCCAATTGCAGAATCTCGTCTTCCACACAATCGGGTAGCGACTGTTCCATCAGGTCGCCAATGCCATTGCGTAGCAGGTCGGCGGCCACCTTTATGATAAAGACGCCTACGATGACTGAAGCTACTGGGTCGAGTACTGTCCATTGTTGCCCTAAGAAGATAGCACCACCAATGCCAACAGAGGTGCCGACAGATGATAATGCATCGCTGCGATGATGCCATGCATTAGCTTCTACGGCTGGTGAGTTAAGTTTGCGGGCCTTAATCATGGAGTAATGGTAAACGGCTTCTTTTAATACGATTGATATGAGAGCAGCCCAGAGGGCTAAAATGCCTGGAGCTTCAAGTTTTGAACCGTTGGTCCATGCAATGATCTTCATCGTGCCGTGGTAGAGAATGCCTATGGCTACAGCCAGAAGGGCGACGCCTATCATGGTCATGGCAAGTGTCTCGTACTTTCCGTGTCCGTAGTCGTGCGACTTATCCTTTGGCTTGCCACTGATGTGCACAAACACCAGTACGATGATATCGGTGACAAAATCGGATAGTGAGTGAACAGCATCTGCCACCATAGCGGCACTATGGCCTAGGATACCGGCCACGAACTTAAACAGCAGCAGTATGACATTGACTGCTCCTCCAACCAGCGTTACCTTATAGATTTCTTTATTTCTTTCCATGACATTTAAGAACCGCCTCTTCATAGTAAAGGGGCGGTTCTTTTTTGCACAATCACTTACTTGTTGTCTACAGCTGCCTGTTCGATGGGGAGACAGCGCTTGTAGTTCTCAATGTACTTCTCGAAACCTGCTACATCCTCAGCAGTGGGGGCGATAGAGATTCCTGTGTTGCCAGAGAAGACAACGCTCTCGAGATAATCGGCAAGGCTGAGCTTGTTGGGATTATTTACGGCATAGCCAGCCAGCAGGGCAATACCCCATGCTCCACCTTCACCAGCAGTCTCCATCACTGATATTGGGCTGTTCAGGGCTGCAGCGAGCATGCGCTGACCTACGCCTGCTGTCTTGAAGTAACCTCCATGACCCGTGATGCGGTCTACCTTGATCTTCTCTTCCTTGAACAGAATGTCGTTACCTATCTTCAGCACGCCGATGGCACCGTATAGGTGGGCACGCATGAAGTTAGCGAGGTTGAACTTATCGTTGGCAGAACGTACGAACATGGGACGACCTTCGCTAAGACCTGTAACGGGCTCACCGCTAACATAATTGTAGGCCATCAGTCCGCCGCAGTCGGTATCACCTTCGAGAGCCTTGTTGAAGAGCTTACCGTAAATTTCGTTCATATCTACCTTAACGCCAAGAAGTTGCTGGTATTCCTTAAACAATCCCACCCAGGCGTTAATATCACTGGTACAGTTGTTACAGTGAACCATTGCTACGAGGCTGCCGTCAGGTGTAGTTACCATGTCAATCATCTCGTATGGCTTGCTCAGTTCTTTTTCCAATACGATCATTGAGAAACTGGAGGTTCCTGCAGATACATTACCTGTGCGCTGTTTTACAGCGTTGGTAGCTACCATACCGGTGCCAGCGTCACCTTCTGGGGGACATACGGGGATGCCTGCCTTGAGGTGACCAGAAACATCGAGCTTCTTGGCACCTTCAGGTGTCAGGAAACCTGCGCTCTCACCCGCGTTGAGTGACTTTGGCAGAATGTCGAGCAGCTTCCAGGAGAAGCCTTTCGGAGCAATGAGCTCGTCAAACTTCTTTACCATGGTGGCGTCGTAAGTCTTGGTCTTCGGATCAACGGGAATCATACCTGATGCATCGCCTACGCCCAGAACAAACTGACCGGTTACCTGCCAATGCACATAACCAGCGAGGGTGGTGAGGTATTTGATGTCGCTGACATGCTCCTCGTTGTCGAGAATAGCCTCGTAGAGGTGTGAGATGCTCCAGCGCAGGGGGATGTTGTAGTTGAAGAGCTTTGAAAGTTCTGCAGCAGCCTTACCTGTGTTGGTATTACGCCAGGTACGGAAAGGAACCAGAATCTCCTGCTTCTCATTGAAAGCCATATAACCATGCATCATAGCAGAGAAGCCAATGGCGGCAAGGGCTTCGATTTCGCAGTCATATTGTGCCATAACATCCTTGCGGAGTTCTGCATAACAGTCCTGCAAGCCATACCATACAGCCTCAGTAGAGTAGGTCCAGAGACCATCTACTAACTGGTTCTCCCACTCGTGTGAGCCTTGGGCTATGGGCTTATTGTCCTCGTCGATGAGGACGGCCTTGATTCTTGTAGAACCGAATTCGATTCCTAGGATAGCTTTTCCAGCTTGTATCGTTTCTTTTGCTGTCATAATCAATTATTTTTTGCACGGATTAACGCGGCTTTCTATAAAAAACACTGCTTTTATAAATGTGGCAATAAAGCCGTGTCCTTATTCATGAGACCGTGTTAATCCGTGCCATATTATTTTTATCTCAGCGCCTTGTTAAGCATGTAGTAAACCTCGTTGTTGCGGAGGGTCTGCTTGAAGTCGGCAATGTTGGTCTGCTTGTTGATGCGGACATATTCAATGCCAGTCATCTCAGCAAAGTCCTCCCAATACTCCTCGTTGATATCGTAAGAGAAGGCACTGTGGTGTGTACCACCGGCAAGGATCCATGCAGCGGCACCAATCTCAAAAGTAGGCTGTGGAACCCACAGAGCAGAAGCTACAGGGAGCTTTGGCATGGGCTGTGGCTCGATGCACTCTACCTCCTGAGAGATCAGACGGAAACGGTTGCCCAGGTCGACAACGGTAGCCTTGATACCAGCACCGGTCTTAGATGTAAATACCAGACGGGCTGTCTGTTGCTTACGGATACCGATACCGAGGAAGTGAACTTCGAGTTTGGGCTTGTCGGTAGCAATCAGCGGACAAATCTCGAGCATGTGGCTCTGCAGACAAGAACTCTTGTCGCCAGCGAAGTTGAGGGTGTAGTCCTCGAGGAATGAGCAACCAGTAGGCATGCCCTGCTGGATGACCCACAGAGTGCGATAGAGACAAGCAGTCTTCCAGTCACCCTCGGCACCGAAACCATAACCCTCTTCCATGAGGCGCTGCGAAGCCAGACCGGGAATCTGGTCGAAACCGCAGAAGTCTGGTGCGTCGATATCGGCATCGCCCAGGTCGTCGAAATTGGTGGTGAAAGCAGTAGCACCTTCATCCTTCAGAACACGGCGAAGAGCGATCTCGGCCTTGGCTGCATTCTTCACCTTCTCCCAATAAACCTGCTCACCGCTCTCGTCAATCTTGATGGTGTAGAGGTTCTTGTACTCCTCAACCAGGGCGTCGGCCTCGGCGTCGGTTACCTTCTTGAAGTACTCCATCAGAGAAGAAACAGGGTAGTAGTCTACGTGATAACCCAAACGCTGTTCGAACTCTACGCGGTCGCCATCGGTAACGGCTACATTGTTCATGTTCATACCGAACATCAAGCAACGTACGTTGTGAGCATCGGCTACACCAGCTGCCACACGAGCCCAAACGGCAATCTGCTTCTGAGCCTTCTCGTCCTTCCAGTAGCCGCAAACCACCTTACGGGCCACACGCATACGAGTACAGATGTGTCCGAACTCGATGTCACCGTGAGCACTTTGGTTGAGGTTCATGAAGTCCATGTCAATCTCACTCCAGGGAATCTCGGCATTATATTGGGTGTGGAAGTGGAGGAGGGGCTTCTGCAACTGCTGCAGACCCTTGATCCACATCTTGGCGGGTGAGAAAGTATGCATCCAAGTGATGATACCTACACACTTCTCGTCGTTATTAGCTGCCAGCATCACCTGCTCTACTTCCTTAGAGCTATTGGCTGTGCCCTTATATACAATCTTCACGGGGATGTTGCCGCTCTTGTTCAGACCGTCAACCATCTCCTTAGAGTGTCCATCAACTGCAACCACTGCATCACCTCCGTATAGAAGCTGTGCACCAGTTACCCACCAAATCTCATAATTATCAAATGCTTTCATTTATAGTATAATTGTTTTCTTAAATATGTAATTAATGCTTTTGTCCCTTCTGTCCGTAATAGGCATTAGGTCCGTGTTTGCGCATATAATGCTTCTCAACTAACAACGGATTCATCGTCAACTTTGGGTTTACCGAGAATGCTATAAATGCCATCTTGGCGCACTGCTCCATAACCTTAGCATTATAAACGGCGTTGTCGGGAGATGTTCCCCATGAGAACGGACCATGGTTTTTGACTAAAACGGCGGGAGTGTGATCGGGATTGATCTTGCGGATGTTTAATATCTCGTCGACAATCACGTTTCCTGTCTCCAGCTCATAGTTGCCCTTGACTTCTTCTTCCGTCATATCACGTGTACAGGGGATATCCTGATAGAAGTAGTCGGCGTGAGTTGTACCAATGTTGGGAATATCTCGGCCAGCTTGAGCAAAGGCCGTGGCATAAGTGGAGTGTGTGTGTACTACACCTTGGATATTGGGAAATGAACGGTATAAAACCAGATGGGTCGGGGTGTCGGATGAGGGATTTAACTCTCCATCGACAACTTCGCCAGTCTTGAGATCAACCACTACCATATCTGATGCTTTCATTACATCATAATCAACGCCAGAGGGCTTGATGACAACCAATCCGTGTTCGCGGTCAATACCTGACACATTTCCCCACGTGAAGATGACAAGGTCTTGTTTCACGAGGTCAAGGTTTGCCTTGAATACTTTTTCTTTCAGTTCTTCTAACATATGTCTTATAATTTAAAATTCGGGTCTTCGTTATAAGCTCGCTTGTTGAATCGGTAGAGGTATGCTCCGCGTTTAGAGCCTTTCTTGTCAATGAGCTCTGTCTTTTCAATGAAGTCCATATCTTTAATACGTTTGCGGAAATTTCGCTTGTCAAGTTCTTCGCCGTTCACAGCCTCATAGAGCCTCTGCAATTGAGTTAGGGTGAACAGTTTTGGAAGCAGACGAAAGCCTACTGGCTCTTGCGAGAGTTTCTGTTGCATCATCTTCCTTGCCTTCCTAACCATCTCGTTATGATCAGAGTATAGCTTGGGAACTTCATTGACGTCCATCCACTCGACACCGTGTGCCTCGCGAAGCGTATCGTCATAATCGCTGACATTGATAAGAGCGTAATATGCAATAGATACCACTCGCTCACCAGGGTCACGGTCGACGTTACCAAAAGCACCGACTTGGCGCATGTATAGGTTCCGAAGTCCGGTTAGTTCGTAAAGTGTACGACTGGCAGCATCGTCAACGCTTTCTTGGGCGTTAACGAAGCCTCCGTAGAGGCTCCATTCGCCACGGCCGGGATCCATCTTACGTTTGCCTATCAGTATTTTCAACTTACCTTCGTCAAAACCGAAGATAATGCAGTCTACCGATAACCAGACCTTGGAATGATCGCCATAGAAATTTGTCATTTCCTTGTTTTTTGATTACCAGAAATAAATATAGAAAGCTACTGTGATAGTCAGGATAATTACCGTATGAATAACATCCCAGTGATTCCAACTGGCACGTGTAGCTGCACGCTGCTCAGGTGTGGAAGTACCAAATACCAGACCTTGGATCTTCTGATTGTCAGGAGCCTCGGTAATCAGTGATACAATGATTACGATGAGACAGCAGACAATCAACATGACTCCGCAGAAGAACAACCAGTTGAAGTCGTAGAACACGGCCTTGAACCAGTTGTCGGCTGCATCTGTCGCGTTGCTGTAGTAAACCTTGGCGCCCAGACGGGTCAGACCAATGATAATACCAGAAAGCAGTCCCCACATACCACCCTTGGCTGAGGCACGCTTCCAACAAATACCAAGAAGGAAAGCTGCTGCGATACCAGGAGCAAGTACAGACTGCACATCTTGCAGATAGTTATAAAGCACGTTACCTACGGAACGCATGATGGGAATCCACAGAATACCGAGAATCACAATAACAACAGTTGCAGTCTGTCCAATGCGTACAAGACTCTTCTCCGATGTCTCCGGCTTCAGGCGTTTCCAGAAGTCTATGGTGAACAGCATGGCTGAAGAATTAAACAGAGATGCCAGTGATGACATCAGGGCTGCGAGAATACCACAGACAACAAGACCTTTCACACCTGCAGGAAGAATCTTTGCAACGAGGGTGGGGAAGGCGGCATCGGCATTTGGTGTACCGTCAGCAAGCAATGGAAGGAAACCACCATCGCCGATGTATTTCTGATGCAGGGCAAATGCTATCATACCGGGAATCAGGAAAAGAAATACAGGAAGCAACTTTAAGTATGCACCGAAGATAGTACCACGACGAGCTTCCTTCTCATCCTTACCAGAAAGAACACGCTGTACGATATATTGGTCGGTACACCAGTACCAGAAACCGATAACGGCAGAACCAATCAGTGCACCGAGCCAGGGATATTGTGGGTCGCTGTTAGAACGCATCAGATGGATCATCGTACCTGTGGCTCCTTCATAACTAGGCTTTACATCACAGAGCTGCAGCATCTGATCCCAACTGCCTAAGGCCTTCATGCCTAATACAAGGATGATGAGTGAACCAAGTAAAAGAATGGGTGTCTGGAGGACTGATGTATAGAGTACGGACTTCATACCTCCGAAAATGGTGTAGATAGCCGTAATAACTACCAGTCCGATGGCTGCAATCCAGAAAAAGTCAATTCCCCAGAGTTCTTCGATTCCGAATACCTGCTGGAATACCAGACCACCTGCATATACTGTCACAGCAACCTTTGTCAGCACATAACTGATGAGAGAGATTACAGAGAGAATGGTACGACTCTGTGTATTGTATCGACGTTCCAGGAACTCAGGCATGGTGTACACCATTGAACGAGAATAGAAGGGTACAAATACCCATCCTAAGATTAGAATCATCCACCCCTGAATTTCCCAATGGGCCATAGCCATTCCTGAAGAGGCACCTGCACCTGCAAGTCCGATGAGATGCTCAGAACCTATATTTGACGCAAAGATTGATGCACCGATAGCAATCCATGTTGCGTCTTTACCACCTAAGAAATAGTCTGCAGAGTTGTCGTTCTTCTGTGAAACAACCCATAATACAATGCCGATTAGCGCACAGCAAAAGACGCCAATGACAATCCAGTCTAATAATGCCATGTTAGTTTAGAATTTTATTTATTTTGAGTTATACATTTTATTTCACAGAGAATCTGTATGCAGCGTGACTGTAGTACTTTTCACCAGGATTTAAGGTCGGCTGTACCCAGTTTTTCTTATTGGGTGAGTCGGGATACTTCTGGCTCTCAAGACATACGCTGACATGTTTTGGGTAGGTGATACCATGCTTGCGGGCAATGTCCTTATCAGCACCCACACCTTGGAAATTTCCACTATATACCTGTACACCAGGCTCGTTGGTAAACATTTCCATGAAGATACCCGTTTTGGGTGAATAAAGACTTGCGCATACCTGAGTATCATCGCCCTTGCCATCCTTATAAGTGTTCAGACAGAAGTTGTGGTCATAGCCTGTAGCGTTCTGAATCTGGTCAAACTGTGACAGGATGCTGTCGCCGATAGCATGTGGAGTGCGGAAATCCATTGGAGTACCCTCAACAGACTTGATCTCACCTGTGGGGATATAGAGCTTGTCACTTGGTGTGAAATTATCAGCGTTTACATAGAGTACCATATCATAACCAGGCTGGGTGAAATCACCGCTTAGGTTATAATAATTATGGTTGGTCTGATTGATAATGGTTGGCTTGTCTGTCTCTGCCTCCCATGTCATGTCGAGCGTGTTGTCGGCTGTAACTTTATAGGTGGTAACGGCTAGTACTTTACCAGGGAATCCGTTCTCACCATCAGGTGCAACAATTGTCAGTTTCAGGATAGAGTCACCAATCTGTTCTGCATCAAAAACTTGATGCATCCAGCCAGAGTTACCGCCGCCATGCAGACTATTGGGTCCATCGTTCTTTTTTAACTGATATTCTGTATCTCCGATTGTAAACTTGCCTCCTTGAATACGGTTCGCGTATCGACCAACGCTTGATCCATAGTCACTAGGGGTATTAATGGTGTCTGCATATTGTGCGATGTTATCGAAACCAAGTACAACATCTGTCAAGTTCCCGTCCTTATCTGGCACGCAGAGTGATACGATACGTCCACCATAGTTGGTGATACATACTTCCATTCCATTCGCATTCTTCAGCGTGTAGAGTTTAACTGGCTTTGACTGGATAGTTGTGTCAAACTTGGCAGGGTTGAGACCTGAAGCTGTCAACTGTGCAGCCTGCTGGTTACCAGCACAAGCAGAAAGTATCAGCGTAGCTACGCCGACACCCATCATTGTCTTTTTTAGTGATTTCATCTTTACTTGTTTTTAGTTGTTATTTATGTTTGATTGTATTTTGGGCGTAAAATTACAACTATTTTCTGAACTAACAAGTAAAAATATAATAAAAATGAGTGGTAAAGTGTAATATTTACACCCTACCACTCTTATTTAACCTTTATAAACACTAGATATGGTGTTTATGTCATCTCGGACTTAGCAAATCTTACGTGATCCGTCGCCAATAACTACATCATATACTTTGGGCTCATGTCCGTATTTAGCGGCAAACTTTTTCTTTGCATCTTCAACAAACTTTTTATAGAGATCGTTGCGTACAAGATTGATAGTACAGCCACCGAAGCCACCACCCATGATGCGGCTACCAGTAACGCCATTTTCTTTGGCGATGTCGTTCAGATAGTCCAGCTCTTCGCAACTAACCTCATAGTCCTTTGAAAGACCTTCGTGAGTCTTGTACATCAGTTCACCGACTTTTTCATAGTCACCTTCGTTGAGTGCGTCACAAACAGCCAATACACGGTCTTTCTCTCCAAGTACGAACTTGGCACGTTTGTAGTCTTCCTCACCAACCTCGGCACGAACTTCGTCCAGTTGCTCCCACGTGCAATCACGCAGTGTCTCAAACTTGCCCTCTGGGTGTTTTGCTTGAATATGCTTAACTACGTTCTCACAAGAGTTGCGGCGATCGTTGTATGGAGAACCTGCTAACTGATGTTTTACTACGGAGTCTAGCAGGACAAGGCGATATCCGTCTGGCTTAAATGGGAAGTACTCAAACTCGCGGCTACGACAATCGAGACGCATCAGACATCCTGCCTTTCCAAAGACAGAGGCAAACTGATCCATGATACCACAGTTAACACCGCAGTAGTTGTGCTCAGTTGCCTGACCTGCTAATACCATATCCCACTGTGATACTTTATTCTCACCAAAGATGTCGTTCAGACCGTAGGCAAAACAACTCTCCATCGCTGCAGAAGATGACATGCCTGCACCAAGAGGAACATCACCTGAGAAAGCGATATTAAAACCTTTAACAGGGACACCCAATTTTTTCATCTCCAGGGCAATACCGTATATATAACGTGCCCAAGAGGCTTTTGGGCCTGCAGGGTCTGAAAGTTTGAAATCAACGCGATCCTTCAGGTCGATAGCATAAGCCATTACGGTATCTTCTGTACCATTGGCACGCATTTCCGCCATAACACCTTTATCTACAGCACCGGGGAATACAAAACCTCCATTATAATCAGTGTGCTCACCTATGAGGTTGATACGTCCGGGAGATGCATATACGCTACCAGTCTTTCCGTCAAAATGCTTGATGAAACGACTTCTTACAAATTCAATGTCCATAATCTTAAGAGTTTTAGAAGTTAAAAATTAATCAACTTTGATATCCTTGTTTACGTTCTTACAGCCGATAAGGGCATAGAACAGAATATAGGCCAACATAGCAATAACAAGCCAGTAACTGAAGATTGGGCCAGTCGACTTGGCAATAGCTTCTTGAATTAATGGCATGATGCCACCACCAACAACCATTGTCATAAAGATGCCAGATGCTGCTTCTGTGTATTTGCCAAGTCCTTCAACGGAAAGGTTGAAGATACCGCCCCACATGATTGAGGTGCAGAGACCACAAGCGGGAATAAGGAAAGCCTTAGCAGGTACGTCATGTCCGCTGAAGCCGATGGTAACACTCTCTGGCATGAAAATGGCAATCAGCAGGAGTAAGATGGCGACAGCACTAACTGTTGAAAGTTGCAGTTTGGTAGAAACCTTGCCAGAAATAGCACTTGAGCATGCACGACCTATCATCATCAGCAACCAATAGGCAGCAGCTAATGTACCGCCTACTGCAGCAGCACCTTCGAAAGGAAGATCTGTCACATAGAAGTTCAACTCCATAGGAATACCGATTTCGATACCTACATAGAAGAAAATAGCGATGACGCCAAGTAGGCAGTGGCGGAAGGCCAATGGACTATGCTCATACTTGGGCTCAACTTTTCCGAGAGTAGGCTCGGGAATTGATACACGACTGATGATGATGAATGAAATGGCAAATACAGCCATACCAATGAACAACAGGGGAGCAACATCGCTCATGCTGGTATCCTTGGTCACTGTACCAACGAGAATACCTGCTAATAGTGGGGTAAGTGTACCTGTCAGTGAGTTCAGTGTACCGCCTACCTGAATGAGTTGGTTACCCTTGTTACCACCGCCACCAAGCAGGTTTAGCATTGGGTTAACTACAGTATTCAGCATGCAGACACAGAATCCACAGATGAAAGCACCCAAAAGATAGATGATCAGATTGAGAGCTACTGGGATGCTGTCGTATGTAAATACGTATGTGCCTGCGCCAACCAGACTTGAAAGATATTGGAACATTAATCCAACAATACCTACAATAAGTGCGATTAGCGCAGTCTTCTTGTACCCATACTTAGTTAGCATTTTTCCAGCCGGAATACCCATGAAAAGATAAGCGGCAAAGTTCATGAGATTACCCCATGCCTTAGCAAAAGGATATTCAAAGCCCCAGATGTTGCCAAATGGAGCACCCATGTTTGTTACGAAGCTAATCATCGCGAAGATGAAGCACATCGTTATTATGGCAATCAACTTGCCATTGTTTTTTGTTTCAGTCATATTGTGTTAAAATTTTAATGTTTGGTTTCTTATTATTCTACTACTCCAAAACGATAAATTGTTTTTTGTTTATACTGCTGGCCAGGACGAAGCACTACAGATGGGAAATAAGGGCGATTGGGGGTGTCAGGGAAGTGCTGAGCCTCAAAACATACAGCAGAGCGGCGTGGGAATGTCGCACCATTGGCACCCTTATAGCCATTTGCATAGTTGGCTGTGTAAAGTTGAATGCCAGGCTCGGTTGTAAATACTTCCATCGTACGTCCACTCTTTGGCTCAATAACCTTTGCGGCATACGAGAGTTCGCCTTCTTCCTGTTTGTTCAGTACATAGTTATGATCAAAGCCTTTACCAAACTTGATCTGCTCATGGTCTGCATCAATATCTTTACCAAAAGCTTTTGGCTTGCGGAAGTCAAATGGGGTACCTTCAACTTTGAGAATCTCACCTGTAGGAATTGCGGTCTCGTCGGTGGGCAGATAGAAATCTGCATTGATTTCGCAAATCTGGTTTTCAATCGTAGGAGTGGGATCTGCTGTACCTGCCAGACTGAAGAAAGCATGATGAGTCAGGTTCACGATGGTCTTTTTATTGGTGGTAGCAAGGTACTCGATGATCAGCTCGTTCAAATCTGTGAAAGTGAATTCAACAGTTACGTCAAGTTCGCCAGTAAAACCTTCTTCACCATATGAAGATACGCGGTGTAAAGCTAACGACCGAGGTCCCATCTGACGAGCATCCCATACCTTGGCATGGAAACCTGTAGGACCACCATGCAGGTGATTAGGTCCATCGTTAAGTGCCAATTGGTATTCTTTACCATTCAGTGTAAACTGACCCTTGCAGATACGATTACCCCAGCGACCAATGAGTGTAGAAAGGAAAGGCTCCTTGCCGCTGGTGAGTTGCTTGATGCTGTCGTGTCCTTGAATCACGTTACCCACCTTACCTTCTTTGTCTGGTACCATAATAGCACAAATGGCACCGCCGTAGTTGGAGATTGCCACTTCATAACCCTTACGATTCCTGAGGATGTACAGGTCTGTTTTCTTACCATTGATTGTGGCCTGGAAGTTTTCTCTCTTCAGACCACACAGATTCGCTGTTTCTGTTGAGTTTACCATATTGAATATATGTTTTTAGTTACTAAAATTATTACTGTCTGCAAAGTAACTAAAAATATATCAAACGGGCAAATGATTCAACGAAAAAAATGTTTTTGATATATTAAAAAAGCCTAAATGCAGTTTTTTAGGAAGTCTGCGACTACATAACTGCTACCTCCGATAAACACAAAGTCGTTATTTTCGGCTTGTTTCTTGGCTGTCTGGTATGCTGTTTCCACGTCAGGATAGCTCTCTCCTTCGAGTCCTTTTTCTTGGGCATATAGTTTAAGAACATTTTCAGAGAGTGCTCGTTTGTTATCTGACTTTGTAAAATAGTAGGTCGCATCTTTTGGCAAAAGTGCCAGAACGCCTTCGACATCTTTGTCCTCTACCATTCCGAATACAATGTGTTTTTTTCGACAGGGTACCTCGCTAATCTGTTTGCTCAGGAATTCCCATCCTGCCACATTGTGCCCTGTGTCACAAATGGTCAGAGGTGTATCTTTTACAGTCTGCCAGCGTCCTTTCAAACCTGTCAGGAAACAAACGTTTTTGAACCCTTCTCTGACCTCTCTGTTTGCACAGATTTTATTTTCGGGGCAACTAACAGCCTGCATATACCCCATTTTTTCTAGCTGCTTTACAGCGCAGAGAATGGTGTTGGTGTTTTTCTCCTGATAGCTACCTGTCAGTTCTCCTGTCAAGATTCCAAAATTCTTTGTGTGGTATTCGATCTTCTTGTGCGTACTGCTTATGGAGCCAATCTCCTGCTGGTCTTCTGCATAGATGATGGGAGCCTTGAGTGATGAAGCCATTGCTTCAAAAACAGGACGTGTTTCTGGTTTTGTTTCACCAATAACCACAGGAATGCCCTGTTTGATAATACCAGCTTTCTCTACGGCAATCAGTTCAAGAGAATTGCCGAGGAATTGGGTGTGGTCCATGCCGATATTAGTGATGACTGATAATATTGGCGTGATAATGTTTGTGCAGTCAAGGCGCCCTCCCATGCCAACTTCAATAACAGCAATATCAACTTTCTTGTCGGCAAAGTATTTGAAGGCCATCGCTGTAACAACCTCAAAAAATGAAGGATTTAAAGGGGCAAAGAATGTTTTTTCTTTTTCAACAAAGTCTACAACATATTCTTCTGAAATTGGCAGTCCGTTTACACGGATACGCTCACTGAAGTCAACAAGGTGAGGTGAAGTGTATAATCCTACTTTGTAGCCACATGACTGAAGTATGGCGGATAACGTGTGTGCACATGAGCCCTTGCCATTAGTACCTGCCACGTGGATGGTGCGGTACTTGCGGTGAGGATGTCCAAAATGCTGATCAAGAGTATGAGAATTTTCTAACCCTTCTTTATACCCGCTGGCGCCCTGTCGTTCAAACATGGGCATTTGGTTATAGAGATATTCACACGTTTCCTGATATGTCATACCTTAATTATTAATTGAAGTAATTTTTGAATTTCTGGAAAATAGAGTCGCGCGTCTGTTTATCGCCCTTGAAATTGTCGCTGTTTTTAAATTGTTCGATAGCTTGTTTCTCTTCGCGGGTGAGAGTTTTTGGAACATACACACTGATATTAACAACAAGATCGCCCTTTCCGCTACCATAGCCTTGAACAGCGGGCAGGCCTTTACCTCTCAGACGGAGTGTCTTTCCTGGTTGTGTTCCATTTTCCAACTTCACCTTCAACTTGGTGCCCTCGATGGTTGGAATCTCAATTTCTCCCCCAAGAGCTGCTGTAGGGAAGTCGAGCAGTAGGTTGTAAATCAGGTCGTTACCATCACGGACAAATGTGTCATGTGGAGCTTCCTCGATAAACACTTGAATGTCGCCGTTGATACCATTATGTTTTCCGGCATTTCCTTTTCCGGGAACATTAACGACCATACCTTCAGCTACGCCAGCGGGGATGTTGATCTCAACAACTTCCTCGCCTTTCTCGACGCCAGTTCCACCACAGTGCTGGCATTTGTTCTTGATTACCTGACCTTCTCCGCCGCATACAGGACATACGCTCTGCTGCTGCATCATACCGAAGATGCTCTGAGTGGTGTGGGTGATGACGCCCGTACCATGGCAGGTCTGGCAAGTTTCTTTACCGCTACCTTTCTCTGCTCCAGAACCGTTACAGTGTGGGCAGTGGATGTCTTTGCGTACCTTGAATTTCTTGACGACGCCTGTATTGATCTCCTCTAATGTGAGTTTTACTTTCAGACGAAGATCGCTACCTCTGTGCTGTTGTGGTCGGCGTTGCCCACCTCCGAAGCCTCCAAAACCGTGTCCTCCAAAGATGTCACCGAACATAGAGAAGATATCGTCCATGTTCATTGATGTGCCGCTAAATCCGCCAAAGCCTCCGAATCCGCCACCCATATTGGGACCATCAAAGCCAAATTGGTCATATTGCTGGCGAGTCTTCGGATCGTGTAGTATGTTATAAGCCTCTGCAGCCTCCTTAAACTTTTCCTCGGCTTCTTTGTCACCAGGATTGCGATCGGGGTGATACTTGATGGCTATCTTTCGATAGGCTTTCTTAATTTCGTCTTCTGTGGCGTTTTTCTGTACGCCCAGTACCTCGTAGTAATCTCTCTTCTGTGCCATTGCTTATTGTCCTACGGCCACTTTCGCGTGGCGGATTACTTTGTCATTCAGCTTATATCCCTCTTGCAGACAGTCGATTACTTTACCTTTCTTATCGTCGCCCATGCCTGGTACCATAGCTACAGCCTCATGCACATCGGTATCAAAGTCGGCGTCTTTCGTCTCGATTTTGCTGACTCCCTGCGCTTCCAGTGTTTTCATGAACTTCTGATGAATCAGAGTCATGCCTTCACGCAGAACTTCAGGATCGTCTGTCTTTGCTCCATTCTCAATAGCACGCTCCATATCATCGATGATGGGCAGAATGGCAGAGATAACCTTCTCGCCACCATTAAGAATTAGCTCTGCGCGTTCTTTCAGGGTGCGTTTGCGATAGTTTTCAAACTCTGCTACAGAACGAAGCCACTTATCTTTCAAATCAGCAATTTCCTCTTTGGCTTTTTCTAAAGGATCCTTCTCTTCCGATTCTTCTTGTGTTTCCTCAGTAGCTTCTTCTGTCTCTTTGTCAGTTTCTTCAACAGGAGCCTCATTCAAAGTCTCCTCGTCTTCGATGTTGATATCTTTTTCTGTCATAATTGCTATGTTTTATTGTCTTTGACAAACCTTATGCAAATTCCGTGCCATTAAACATACATCTTAGCCTTCTGTTCTTTTATCTGCTCATCGTAGATGTAGTCATCGTAAGTCGTCAGCTTATCGATGGTGCCTTTCGGTGTTAATTCGATGATACGGTCGGCTACAGTGTTGATAAACTCATGGTCATGTGAAGCAAACAGAATATTGCCTTTAAACTGAATAAGGTTGTTGTTGAATGCCTGAATGGACTCAAGGTCGAGGTGGTTTGTGGGTGTGTCGAGAATCAGACAGTTTGCGTTCTTAAGCTGCATACGGGCAATCATACAACGCATCTTCTCACCTCCCGAAAGCACGTTTACATGCTTCAGCACATCCTCTTCCTTGAACAGCATACGACCCAGGAACGACTTCATGGTAACCTCGTTACCTGGTCCCCACTGGCTCAGCCAGTCGACCAGATTCATCTCGCTCTGGAAGAACTCGGTGTTATCCAATGGCAGGTAGGCGGTAGTGATGGTAACACCCCACTTATAGGTACCTGCATCAGCTTGACGGTTGCCGTTGATAATCTCGAACAAGGCAGTCATTGCCTTTGGATTGTGTGAGAGGAATACGGTCTTCTGTCCCTTCTCAATGGTGAAGTTTACATTGTCGAAGAGTACTGTTCCGTCGGTATCTACAGCTTTCAGTCCTTCAACCTCAAGAATCTGGGTTCCTGGTTCACGCTCCATAGAGAAGATGATGCCAGGGTATTTACGTGTTGATGGTGTGATTTCCTCTACATTCAACTTTTCCAGCATCTTTTTACGTGATGTGGTCTGTTTCGATTTCGCCACGTTGGCAGAGAATCGGCGGATGAACTCCTCAAGCTGTTTCTTCTTTTCCTCAGCCTTCATCTTCTGGTTCTGAGCCTGGCGCAATGCCAACTGCGAACTCTCGTACCAGAAAGAGTAGTTACCTGAGAATAGCGTAACCTTGCCGAAGTCGATGTCAACCGTTTGGGTTGATACTGCGTCAAGGAAGTGACGGTCGTGAGAAACAACGAGTACACACTGCTCAAGGTTTGACAGGTATTCCTCTAACCACTGTACGGTGTCGAGGTCGAGGTCGTTGGTAGGCTCGTCAAGTAGCAGATTGTCGGGATGCCCGAACAATGCCTTGGCTAGCATTACACGTACTTTTTCATTGTTTGAGATCTCAGCCATCTGCTTGTAGTGCTGACTGTCCTGTACACCGAGGTTCTGCAACAGCTGTGCGGCTTCGCTCTCAGCCTCCCATCCGTTCATTTCGGCAAATGCCATCTCGAGGTCAGCGGCTCTAACGCCATCTTCCTCGCTCATTTCTGGCTTGGCATAAAGGGCTTCACGCTCTTTCATGTTGGCCCAAAGGGGCTGATGTCCCATCAGCACAGTATCCATCACGGAGTACTCATCATATTTGAAGTGGTCCTGTTCCAGAACGCTCAGGCGTTCGCCTGGCTGCATCTCAATGGTACCCTTGTTAGGTTCCAGATCGCCACTGATGGCACGCAGCAGAGTAGATTTGCCAGCGCCGTTAGCACCGATGATACCATAAATGTTGCCACTTGTGAACTTCAGGTTTACGTCCTTGTAGAGGACCTTCTTTCCAAACTGAATCTGCAGATTTGTAACTGTTATCATTTCTTTCTAATACCTTATTTATAATAATTGGGGTGCAAAGGTACAAATAAATTCTGAGACTGCCAAATTTTCATCCGAAATCTATAGCAGGCCTTTCGTTGATGGCAGCTCGTAGTGGTAGATGTCTCGTCGTATGGCCATTTTCAGTGAACGGGCTAGCGCCTTGAATATTCCCTCTATTTTGTGGTGCTCGTTTTGCCCCTCGGCTTTGATGCTCAGATTCATCTTTGCGGCATCACTGAGACTTTTGAAGAAATGTAAGAACATTTCGGTTGGCATTTCGCCAATCTTCTCTCGTCTGAATTCTGCGTCCCAAACCAACCAAGGGCGGCCTCCGAAATCCAGTGCAACACTGCAAAGACAATCGTCCATGGGCAAACAATATCCATAACGTTCAATTCCTCTCTTGTCTCCGAGGGCTGTCAGTAGGCACTCTCCCAAGGCAATCGCTGTATCTTCTATCGTATGGTGCTCGTCTACCTCAAGATCGCCTTTTGTGTGGATGGTCAGGTCTATCATTCCATGTTTGCCAATTTGTTCCAGCATGTGGTCAAAAAAGCCAAGTCCTGTCGAAATATCACACTTGCCAGTGCCGTCAAGGTTTACTCGGACTAAAATATCGGTTTCCTTCGTCTTCCGACTTACTTTAGCCGTACGTTCGCCAGCAAACAATATTTCCGCAATCTTGTCCCATGACATTCCTTCGTCATTGATAATCAGAGATTTGCATCCGATGTTTTTGGCAAAGGTTCGGTCAGTCTCTCTGTCTCCGATAACATACGAGTTTGCAATGTCGTAGTCTGGGTTTTGCATGTACTTCTCGACCAGACCTGTATTGGGCTTGCGGGTTGGGGCGTTGTCTTCTGGAAAGTGGGGGTCAATTAATATGTCGTCGAAAGTGATGCCTTCGCCTTCCAAGGTCTGCAATATGAAATTGTGAACAGGCCAGAAGGTCTCTTCCGGGAAAGCGTCGGTTCCGAGTCCGTCCTGATTGCTTACCATGACAAACTCGAAGTCCAGTTTCTCGCGAATGAAAGCGAGATTGCGAATCATGCCCTTTATGAATTTCAGTTTTTCAAAGCTGTCAATTTGCTCGTCGGCAGGTTCCTCAATCAGTGTTCCGTCACGATCAATGAATAAGATTCTTTTTTTCATAATTTTTCTTATTGAATTCTTTTCTGTCTTTTTCTTGGCAGGCTATCGATGCGTGTACCAGGTGAAAAGGACATATAACTGTTAGCCATACGTATGCTTGTAGGAATCCTGCAATGAGGAATGCACCTATTGAAAGCCATGTTACATAACCAGGCATGCCTACTGGATCGCCGCCTATCACGCCTATCTGCGACTCCCAGTTAGCAGCCATCATAATGATGGTGGGCAATGCTGTAAAAAGTGTCAGCACCGAGACGATGAGCAGACAGACTATTCCAACAAGTATAACCATGCCCAAATGGCGTATCCAGCCATTTATACCAGCCTCCTCTATTGGCTGCAGGAATTGTCGTTTGCGTAAGAGTCTGTTTGCCGTCCACAAAAAAAGTATCACACTAAGCACTTCAAGTAAAAAGGCTGGAAGCACTAATGTCGGTGAGACCAGAACGGGTAGGGCGGAAGCGGTAGCGGTAATGAGTGCAAAAATGATAGCAAGTGCCCATGTGTGGCGGAAGATACGTCTGAAGTTGGCCGTGTAGAGTTGATAGCCGTCCTTGATACAAGCCTGACTACTGCGTATCTTCTTTATGAGGTTTTTTTCTTCTATTTCCATTGTTCGTTTTTTATTTTCGCTGCAAAGTTACAAAATAATTGAGAATTGACAATTGATAATTGATATTTTTTAGTATCTTTGCAGCCAAATATATAAGATATGAGAGTGTTGAAGTGGGGATTCATCGGTTGTGGTGAAGTGACTGAGAAAAAAAGCGGGCCGGCTTTCAGTTCTGTTGAAGGTTCAAGTGTCGTGGCTGTGATGAGTCGCACAGAACATCGTGCTCGTACCTATGCAGTCGAACATGGTATCAATAAGTGGTATACCGATGCTCAGGAACTTATTGACGATCCTGATGTGAATGCTGTTTATGTGGCCACGCCTCCATCAAGTCATGCTACATATGCCATCATGGCCATGAAGGCAGGCAAACCTGTCTATGTTGAAAAACCTTTGGCTGCTAGCTATGAGGATTGTGCTCGCGTCAATCGTATTTCCGAACAAACTGGTGTACCTTGCTTCGTTGCTTATTATCGTCGCTACCTGCCATATTTCCAGAAAGTGAAGGATATAGTTAGTAGTGGCCGTATCGGCAAAATCCTGAATGTACAGATACGTTATACAGAGCCACTCCGTGATGCTGATGCCGAAGCTATCAAAAATGGCACACCTCTGCCTTGGCGTTTGCAGCCAGAGATTGCTGGTGGTGGTTATTTCTACGATATGGCTCCTCATCAGCTCGATTTGCTTCAGGATATGTTTGGAGTCATTCTCGAGGCGCGTGGTATTTGCGCCAATCGTGGCGGATTCTATGGAGCAGAGGATTCGGTGAGTGCTTGTTTCCGCTTTGAAAATGGCCTTCCAGGTAGTGGATCCTGGTGTTATGTAGCTCATGAAAGTGCTCGTGAAGACTGCATCGAAATTATAGGTACAGAGGGACAAGTCAGCTTTTCTGTTTTCGATTATTTGCCCATTCGCTTACAAACCAGCGAGGGAGATGAGAATATCACGGTGCCTAATCCGCCTTATGTTCAGTATCCGCTTATCAAAAATGTCATTGAACATCTGCAGGGATTGGCAGTTTGCACTTGTACCAGCATATCGGCTACACCAGTTAATTGGGTAATGGATCGTATATTAGGCAAATTCTGATACTAAAGGGATGAGTAGATTGATGCTGGGTTTGGTCTTGATGTTAGTTTGCGCTTCTGTCGCTGCTCAAGATTCGTTGCGTGCCGACGTTCTGCATGCGGAGATGCAGCGCGCTGACATTCTGAACTCCGATTCTTCAATGAGGTCTCATGAGCTGAGCGTCCTCCGCAGTACTATCCGAGGTCTCGATCGCCTACAAAAGGATTATATTGAGCCTCAGCATTACGAGTTTACTGTGATGGCTCAAGTCACTCGTACTTACGAGAGCTTTATTTTGGGTAGCAATGGGCAGTCTATTCTGCTGGCTCCTGATGGACAAACAAAAGTTGGACCTTATTTTGGTTGGCGCTGGTTCTTCTTTGGCTATACGTTTGATATCAAGAATATTGGGTTTAGTCAGAACGGTCTGCGAAAGGAGTTCGATTTCAGTATCTATACCTCGCAGGTGGGAGTCGATTTGTTTTATCGTCGAACGGGCAACGATTATAAGATACGCGATGTGAAACTTGGCTATGGTATCAATGGACAACTTTTCGAGGATATGCCCTTCGCAGGGGTTAATGTGGGGATTACGGGTGTCAGTGCATATTATATTTTCAATCATGGCAGGTTCTCCTATCCAGCCGCCTTTAGTCAGTCTACTTGTCAGAAAATCAGTTGTGGTTCATGGTTGGCAGGAGCAGGCTACACTCACAATACACTCGATTTGGATCACGACGAACTCGAAAAAGCGCTTAATAGCCGCATGCCGAAAGGGCAGGAAGTGAAACTTGATAGTGGCATGATGTTTCGCGACATCAAATACAATGACTTCATGCTTTCTGGCGGATATGCATACAACTGGGTGTTTGCCAAGAATTGGTTATTGGCTGTCAGTGCCCAACTCGCTTTGGCATATAAGACTAGTTATGGGAAGGTTGCCGACGAGAAGCATGGATTTGATTTTGAAAAGGTGAATGTCGATGCCATAGGCCGTTTTGGTATGGTCTATAATAATACCCGTTGGTATGCGGGCTGGAGTGCGATTGTGCGGACTAACAATTACCATACTTCGCGTTTCACTGCTGAGAATGTGTTTGGCTCGTTTAATGCCTACATAGGCTATAACTTTATGTTAAAAAAGAAATATAGGAAGAGGAAAGTATGATGCTTCGATTTGTAATTTACGTGATTCTCGTCTTTGTATTGGCTCTGCCTACTAAGGCTCAGACTAAACAACTTGCAGTTGATAGCGTCACCGTGTGCCAATTATTGCGAGAGGCTCGACATCTGCCAGCCTCGACAAATTTGCCGCTTTTCTTTGCCCGTAAGTTTATAGGTCGCCCATATGTGGCAGCAACCCTTGAAGGGAATGATCCTGAATGTCTGGTAGTCAATACTCGTCAACTCGACTGTACTACGTTAGTTGAGAACGTGGTGGCCCTTACGCTCTGTGTACAGCGTCGCGACTTTAGCTATTTTTCTTTTAAACATGCTCTCATTGATATGCGCTATCGTGGAGGCATTATCAAGGATTATACAAGCCGTATCCATTATTTCACTGATTGGATTACCGAGAATAGCCGTGCTGGAATTATTCGTGAGATTCAGTCGCCTAATCCGCCATTTTCCGCCCTACAACGTGTTAGTGTCAGCTATATGAGCCAGCATCCGCAGGGTTATGAGGCTCTTCGTCAACATCCCGACTTTATACGCGACATTCGCGCTATAGAACAAAAAATCTCAGGTCGGCAGTTCCGCTATATCCCAAAATCTGTTGTTGGCAATAGTAAACTACTGCGTCAAGCTATTAAGGATGGTGACATCATTGCTATTACATGCAAGAAACCCGGACTCGATATTGCACATCTCGGTTTTGCGGTATGGAAGAACGACGGGTTACACTTGCTAAACGCTTCTCAACTGCATAAAAAGGTTGTTGAAGAACCCATGACCCTCTATCGCTATTTGCAGAAGCATCCTTCTCATACAGGAATACGAATAATCAGAATAAACAAATAGAAACTTAACCAAAACAAAAAAGATGGAATTACCCGATTTTATGAGTTATGCCAGCAAGTTCTCAAAGCCAGAATTTGCAGAGAAAATCTCCCGCATCGCTAAGCGAGCTGGAGCCAAGTTGGTTTATGCTGCACTTATTCTCTACTACACACTACAGAGTGATAAGGTGAGCAAAAGCGATAAGGCAATCATTATTGGTGCCTTAGGCTACATGATTAGTCCGCTTGATGTCATTCCAGATGCCATCCCCATTGCAGGACTTACTGACGATTTGGCCGTTCTTCTCTATGTTTTGAAGAAGGTTTGGACGGGCATTGATCCTGAGATTGTGGAACAAGCCCGTAAAAAGCTCTCTAAGTGGTTCGACGACGACGAGATTATTGAAGTGCAGAATCTCTTCGATGCAGAAGATTAAGAATATCCCCGTCAGCAATTGGCGGGGATAATTGTATATAAAAGAAGAAATCCTCACGAAAGTGAGGATTTCTTGCGAGGTGCCTGGCGGATTCGAACCGCCGTAGACGGTTTTGCAGACCGTTGACTAAGCCACTCATCCAAGGCACCAATTGCGATTTGCGGGTGCAAAGGTAGCTATTATTTTCGACACTGCCAAATGTTTTCCCGATTTTTTCGCCATGTAGTGCTCTTTTTCTGCTTCTTTGAGCATTTTTCTGCTAATGCGCAGCCTCTGCAAGCTTCGCTTACATCGGTTAGAACCTTATATATCCTGTATCCTGCATAACTCATCGCTGCAGTTAGGATGATAATTACAATATATAGCTGAAACATAGATGGGCTTAAAGTTTCGTAAGTCTGCGTAGCATCACCTTGTTAACTCTTTGAATTCGTTTACCACGCTTCTCTATGTCCTCACGTACATTATTTATATTATTAAAGAAATCGCTGAAAGCGTTTAATACAGGGTTAGGTTGCCCGTCGTCTTCCGTAGCCTCAGGATTTGTTACAATCTTGATACCGCCAGACTCAATCCTTACATCGATATCTGTGCCCGTCATGATGGGGTCGCCGTCAAAATGAATGGCGCCTGGTTCCTTGCGATGTATGTGCAGTTGCTTTGTGCGGAAAGTTTTTATTTTCGAGTTGTTAGCCAGCGTTTTCATAAACAGGTCAGCTGCTATCTGTGGCGCATCAAGCACGTCGAAAGGCTCCATGATAATCACATCCATCTCTCCGTCCTTCATTGTTGCGCCAGGCGCGATATAAGCATTGTTGCCATATTGCGATGCGTTGGCACATGCTATGAGAAAAGCCTTATATTTCTTTGCCCCTGTCTCGTCTTCCACTTCGTAAGTAGCAGGCTGGTACTTTAGTCCTTCCTTCAAGACATTTTCCACGTAGGTGATAGGACCACGTTTACCTGCTTCCGCAAACTTTAGCGAGATAAATGCGTCGAAGCCCATGCCGCAGGTACAGAAGAAGGGTAGCTCGTTGATAACGCCATAGTCGAAAGCTTCTACTTTATATTGGTTAATAATGCCAATCGATTTTTTTACGTCGAGCGGCAAACACAGATGTCGTGCCAAACCGTTGCCAGACCCGCAAGGTATGATGGCTAAAGCTGTGTCGGTGTGAATCAGTGAGCGAGCCACTTCGTTCACAGTACCGTCGCCACCTACTGCCACCACCACATCATCCCCCTCGTCGGCACATTTCTTAGCTATTTCAGCCGCATGTCCGGCATATTCGGTAAATCGTATGCTGGGCTCATACAATTCTTTGTTGAGCATCTGTTCAATCATGGCAGGTATCTCATCCTTCGAGTGAGTGCCCGATATAGGGTTTAGTATAAATGTGATTTTCTTCTTTTCTGTCATATTCTGAGTGCAAAAATACGAAAAAAGCCTGAAAAAACGCATATTGATATAATAAAAATGCCAAAAAGTGACATTTTTATAAAAAACTTGCACGAATTGCCAAAAATTGTGTAACTTTGCAGCCTGAAAAAAATAAATAATGTAGAATTACCTAATATTAATGGGACAGTTACAAGAGAAATACAAGCATTATCGTGAGCCACAGAAATTCATGGAGGCTGACGTTTACCCTTATTTCCGTGCTATTGAAGGAAAGCAGGGAACGGAAGTGGAAATGGGTGGTCACAAAGTGCTGATGTTCGGTTCAAATGCTTATACAGGCCTTACAGGCGATCAGCGCATCATCGATGCAGCTAAGAACGCACTCGAAAAGTACGGTTCTGGCTGTGCTGGTAGCCGTTTCCTCAATGGAACGCTTGATTTGCATGTTCAGCTGGAGAAAGAAATCTCAGAGTTTATTGGCAAAGACGACTGTCTTTGCTTCTCTACAGGTTTTTCAGTAAACCAAGGTGTATTGGCAATGGTAGTTGGTAAAGACGACTACATCATCTGCGACGATCGTGATCATGCAAGTATTGTGGACGGTCGTCGTCTTTCATTTGCCAAGCAGCTCCACTACAAACACAACGATATGGAAGATCTTGAGCGTGTACTTCAGAAGTTGCCTCACGATGCCATTAAGTTGATTGTTGTCGATGGCGTGTTCTCTATGGAGGGCGACCTTGCCAAATTACCAGAGATAGTTGAGCTGAAGCACAAGTACAATTGCTCTATCATGGTAGACGAGGCTCACGGTATTGGTGTCTTTGGTCGTCAGGGTAGGGGCGTGTGCGATCACTTCGGACTCACCCACGAGGTTGATCTCATTATGGGCACCTTCTCAAAGTCGTTGGCTTCTATTGGTGGTTTCATAGCTTCTGATTCCGATACCATCAATTTCCTGCGTCATACCTGCCGTACTTATATCTTCTCGGCTTCTAATACGCCCGCAGCCACAGCTGCGGCCATGGAGGCCCTTCACATTATCCAGCAGGAACCCGAGCGTATTCAGGCCCTTTGGGATGTAACCAACTATGCTCTGAAGCGTTTCCGTGAAGAAGGTTTCGAGATTGGTGAGACTGAGAGCCCCATTATTCCACTCTATGTTCGCGATGTAAACAAGACATTCCTTGTTACTGCTCTCGCTTTCAAGGCAGGCGTGTTCATCAATCCTGTTATTCCTCCCGCATGTGCGCCTACAGACACGTTAGTTCGCTATGCGCTGATGGCTACACATACCAAGGAACAGGTTGATCGTTCGGTTGTTGCTTTGAAGAAAATCTTCGTAGAACAGGGAATAATTAAATAATTCGATAAAAATTTGCGGAAAAATTTGCAAGGGTCACAGAAAATGTGTACCTTTGCACCCGCAAAAACGAGGTGTAGCGCAGTTGGTAGCGTTCCTGGTTTGGGACCAGGCTGTCGCAGGTTCGAGTCCTGTCACCTCGACTTCTTTGTAAAGACCGCTGGATTTATTAGAGTCCAGCGGTCTTTTGCGTTTAGTTGTGATACCTTAATAATATCTCACACTTCTCACACCTAAATAATCACCCATTAGGTGTGGGAAGTGTGGAATGAAAAGTTTGTATTATAACTATTTATGCGCGGAAGGCTATTCTAATGATATAATGAATATAATAACACGGCTTTTTTAGCCAAAAGCATTTCTTATTCCCAAATAAGTAGCGTTTAATATGAAAAAGTATCTTTATATAAATATAATCATGCGTTATAGTCGGAATTCGTTAACCATTTATATTTCTTCACCCATCGCCAAATGGTGGTACGTGATAAATCTACCATATTATAAATCTGTGAAGTAGAAAGTCCGATACGCATCAGGTAGCAAACCTGCATCTGATGTTCTGTAAAAGTGCCAAGTTCTTTCAGAAGTCTATCCTTAAAACTTGGGTATAGTTCATCTACAGCTTGGTAGAGTTGCTTCCATTCTACAGATGTTATTTCCATCTTTCCTTTACTTGATTGTTTGATGGCTTTGATCACGTCTTCCGCCTTTCCTTCCAGTTCAGATTGGTGGAGCATGGTGATAATTCTCTTGTTCTGGTCAATCTTTTCTGTTAGTTGTGAAGATAGCTCAAGCACTTGTTGTAAATGCTTGTTTTTTCTTCTATAATAGAAAGCATAACCGATACATGCCAATAGTAAAGCAGACAGTGAAACAATTGTGAATCTATTCTTATATTTCTCTTTTTCATCTTTCAGTTCTTGTTCCTTCCTTTGGTCCAGATGATATTTATATTCATTATTCACCGTAGCGGCTAGTTCCTGTCGCTTTCCAAAGTCCATAGAGTCGCTTAACTGCATATATATACCTGCATAATAGTTGGTAAGATAAGTCTCTCCTGCTCTGCTATAAATCCGAAACAGCATCTTTGCCGCGTCATACATACTGTTAATATATGATTTCTCTTCAAGTACACGTTTGCAATAGATAACAGCTGAATCTTGTTTGCCTATTGATTCATAGTATTGCGCAAAAGCCATACACGATATAGACGAAAAATCTTTCAGAGGATTTATGTATATTAACGCCTTACATCTTTTGGCTCTCTCCATATCTTTCATTTCCGAGTACTTATTCAACAAATGTATGAGAACATCTTGAAGATTGGTAATATCATTAGAATGTATGGCGTGCGAATAAGCCGAATCAAATGCCGCTTTTGCTTGCCGAGAACTGTCTACTGCCAGATAAGTAGCTCCGAGATGCATGAAAGCAATTATCTTGTCATTATTATTGTCTTTATTAACTTTGAATTCTTTTTGTGCAGCTTCTAGTGCATTGTTATAATCCTGAACCTGAAAGTATAAGTAGGAAAGATTAGAATATGTATTTTCCAACAGAATTGAATCACATTCTTTGTTGCCTAGGGCATAATCTAACGATTTAAAGAAATGTTCTAATGCCCTTGGTGTGTCTTGTAGGTCACGATACACACTTCCTGCATAGTAATACGCCTCTTGCTTTTCAACTGCAGACCCGTTTTTATCAAAATATTCAATCTGTTTTTTTATCAAACTATCAGAACTGGGTATGTTGTCTGCCTTGTCATTAAGTCTGACGCGCAACAATTCATATTTATGAATGGCATAATCACTTTCTCCCTTGATCTCAGTATCAAGAGAGTCAAGCATGCCAAGTGCTTTATTGGGATCTTTATTTCCAATCATCTTGATTTGCTCCATTTTCTCTAAAGAATTGTCTTTAGAACATGAAGCCAGCAATAGCATTGCGAATAATATGTATCGGTTAAAGTAATGGCTCATATTGATATAAACTGGTTATTATTTGAATGCAAAGATACGAAAAAATATAAAAAACAGCGTTTTTTGGAGCTTTTTTTGTTTCATCTTGTTTCATTTGCAGTATGTGAAACAAGATGAAACAAATTTTTTTTGGTTGTTCTATTCAATTTCGCTATTTTTGCCCCCACAATCATAAACCAATAAAATTATAAAATATGTTGAGACTTAAATTTATGTCGATTATGTTTGCGTTCATCACTCAAAGTTCCTTTATATGTGCTCAAAACACTCAAGGAACTTATGTTGAACTTCATAAGATGGATACATCGCAAACAGGGGGCGGTATATTTAAGCCCAAAAAGGCTCCTGCCCGACGCCCTGTAATACCTATAACTGCTTTTTTGAATGAAAGCAGTCATAGTCTTGACTTGTACTCGTCAAGTGATACATTCATCTATTGTATATATGATGAAAATGATGCAGTTGTATTAGAAGGAATCATGGATTTTAGCACATTTGAAGTTTATACTATTGATATGAGCTTTCTTCCAGGCGGAGAATATGCTATCATAATATCACTTGGCAGCAGTTCCTATGAAGGAGTATTTATGCTAGAATAAGTCATAATAGTTGAAATAATCATCAATATATTCCGGAAGAATTGAGACAGACCAGACTGGGAAAAAGGAGCGGAAACTGAAAAGCTTTATGAGTAAGTGAAATTATCAATTATGCATTTATGAAGAAAATATTTTATTTAGTTGCAAGCTCGTTTCTTCTGTTTTCATGTTCTGAGAACCAGACGGACATTGCGCCCAATGAAAACCTCGTAGATGAGGTGTCCTTCGAAAACTCTAAACTTAATATGAAGCAAGCTCTGGCATATGCCTCAATGTTTAATGCTGGACTCGAAAAAAATGATACGCCAGAATCTGTCACAAGGACCATAGATCCTATTTCTAAGGTCGTGTCTGATGTGGATTTCTATATTGAAGATGGTGACACTCTTTTGTATGCCATTAACTATATAAATAATGGAGGATATGTGCTTATTGCAGGTGATAACAGTTCATTCCCTATTTTGGCACATTCGAACATGGGAAATCTTGAATTCTCTAATATCTCTGACGATAGTCCGATGGCTATGTATATTTCTGCTTTAAAGAATAGGGTTATAGGCAATATTAATAATCAGTCATCTACCTCAACCGATTATTTTAATAACTGGAAAGATTTGGGGCGTGATGGATATGAGTATGAGATTGTTGTCAATAACAACGAGCCGCAGCCTCAGACACGAGGACGTGAAAATAGCTCAGGGAAGAAGTCTATATATCCATACACAGGAAAGGACTTGGATTATTGGTGTCAGGAAGGTGGCTATAATATGTGTGCGCCTAATCGTGCTTGCATTGGATGTCCTGCTATCGCTACAGGAATGCTGATGTATGATACATCACAAAGAATGCTAGGTAACGTTACTCCCACATATCCGAGTTTTGATTATACTGATATGAGAAACATAAAAGATGTGACTACAGTTACAGAAACTGCAAGAAAACTTCGACAGATCGCTGATAGTATTCCTGAATATGACTGGGGGAAGAAAAAAGATGAAGAAAGCGGTGCTACGCCAGCTAACATTATAATAGGCCTTAAAAAACTTGGCTATAAGAATGCAAAACTTGCCAGTTACAATTTTGAAACGGTATATAATAATTTGAGTTTCAAAGGCATCAACTATTTTGGTGAAGAGTCAACCTTCAACCGAGGAGTCCTTCTTGGTGCGTGGCATCATGATGCTCCTTGGGCTGGACATATTTGGTTCTGTGATGGTTATTATGAGCAGTCGTATACTGTTACAAAGAAGTTCCTTGGCATTAAAATCAAGTCATGGACTGAATATGATGACAGATTGTATATGAACTGGGGATGGGGACCAAATAAAGGTAATGGCTGGTACTTGGCAACTGATAATGTTTGGTCGTCTTTCGAAGGTAACCCTGATGTCAGATTTAAAGCGAATCCTATGATGTTTATTAATCTGAGTACTTATGTATGGTATTAAAGGATTTATGGGTGTAGTTGCCCTTGTATTGTGCGTGGCGTCGTGTAATAAGGATGATTCATATAGTCCTTTTCATGCTTCTGCCATACATAATGGAGTGTTACTTTCTTATACAGATGCGGCGGGGAATGATCTTCTTGCTTCTGAGAGTGTCGCTGCTACGATTTCTGTTTATGGAGAGCCTTCAGAAAAAAATATTCCTTTTGAAATAGAAAATATTGCAGTTAATGAAATATCACGTAACTACCTGTCGTTTAATGTGGATTTGCCTGACATTAATGATATGGTCTTTAATGAAGACAAGTCCAATGGAAAAGGTGAATCTATGGTCAAATTGAATATTGACGAAAGGGTTTTAATGCTAAAATGCAAGTTCGTATTTAGATGTGCCGATTCAGAGAGTCTGGGCTCGAATATCATACAACTTGATACTGTTGAATGCAATGGTATTTCTAAAAGTGCGAAATGGAACTCGCAACTGATAATGGATTTGGCTGATTATATCGATTAAGTAACACAAATGTGTGTGTCCCGAGAGGTTTATGTGTTATTCTCGGGGCACATTTTTATTAAAATGATGTTAGATTTGCTGTTCTTGATACTGATACCTATGGGATGCTCGATATGCTGTCTCAGATAAAAATAGATATTCTGCCGTTTTACTATAGGGAAACTTGGTAAGTTGCTAATAGGTCTGACTATTATTACGGAGGATATTCTGTTGAATTGAAATTAATATTGTTTGTAATGGTGATTAGAACCGACATTAGAATCTCTCTCATGGGCAGTTGTTAGCAAGCGTGCTAACACTGCCGTCGGTTCGATGATTTCGCAACATCATCGCCAGCATATTTTTCTAATGGGTGATATCCGGTTTACAAAAACGTTTCCATGGTGGTCTTCTGCACATGCATACCCATGTTTCTGTAGAAACTCAGGGCAGGGGTATTACCCTCCCACACATTTAAGGTGATGCTCTGGCAGCCAATAGAACGAGCGTAGGAGTTCACGTGCTCATAGAGCGCTTTCCCGATGTGTTTGCCGCGAGCCGTTTCGTCCACGCATATATCGTCAATATACATAGTCTTGATGTCTTGTAGCAGTTTGTCGTTCTTGACTTCAGTAATCAGACAGAAAGCGTGTCCCCATATCTCACCATCGTCATAAACGAATACGGGTTTGTTGTCTTCACTGAGCAAAGCTTCGAGTTGTTTTTCGTTATACTTGGTTGTATTAGGCTTAAATAAGTCTGGACGTATCACATGGTGTACCATATCTACCTGATGTAACAGTTCAATGATGCGTGTGATATCGTTTTTACTGGCTTTTCTTACCATTCCAGTGTTAGTTGTTTGGTCTGTCATACGATAATATGTTTTTTGTTTTGCAAAAATACTCATTTCAATCAGATTCCTTTGTCGATACCTGTATAATTAACGATTTTTAAAGTATTGTTTTAGGGATGTTTGAGGAATTATGGCTAAATTTGTGGCCGAAATGGGAGAGTAAATTTATGAGTTTTGAATATATGTCAAAAGAAGGCTACGATAAACTCGTGGCCGAACTCCAGCACATGGAGCGTGTGGAACTGCCTCAGGTGAGGGATGCTATTGCTGAGGCGCGTGATAAGGGCGACCTGAGCGAAAATTTTGAATATCATGCGGCCAAGCGCGAACAGTCGCGGTTGCTAGGCAGAATACGCTTCAAGCAGCGTGTGCTTGAAAACGCCCGTGTGATAGACACCTCAAGGCTGAGTAACGATTGTATCCAGTTGCTTAGTAAGGTGGAAATGACTAATCTAGCCAACAACAATCGCATGACCTATACGATAGCAAGTCCGCATGAGGCTAACCTGCGCGAAGGAAAAATTTCAATCAAGTCGCCTATAGCTCAGGCGCTGATGAATAAGAAGGTGGGCGATGTGGTGGAGGTGCGTGTGCCGGCAGGTCTGCTGAAGTTGCGCATAGAGAGAATAGAAAGTATTTAAAATCATAGCGATATGAGTAAGAAGACAGTATTAACCTTTTTACTAATCTGTATGATGCTGTCGCCAGTATGGGTGAGGGCAGAGTTGTCGACCCGTTTGTTCAGGAACTACAGTGCTGCTGACGGACTAGCTGACAACAGTGCACAGGTTATCAGTTGCATGCCATGTGGACGACTTGTGATAGCCACGATGGGGCAGATAAATTTCTACGATGGTCAGCGTTTTGAATATATCGACCCTACCGACGAGAACATTTTCCCGCTGAAAAACTATCATGGCAATTACCATCTGTATTTTGACCGTTATGATCATATTTGGCTGAAAAACAAATTATCAGTGACCTGCGTTGACTTGGTGACAGAGAGGTTTGTGAACTCGGTAGAGAGCGTATTCAAAGGATTCGGCATAAAGCAGAATGTGACTGATATGTTTGTTGATCAGGATGGCATTGTGTGGTTGTTGACAGATGGCGGACTATTTAACTCGAAGACAAAGAAGACACTGAAGATTAGGAAAGACCTGAATTTGCAGGATCTTGAGATATATAAGGGCAACACTCTGCTGCTGTTTTATGAGAATGGGTTGGTTGAGATGTATGAGATGCCAACAGCCAAGAAGATTCACGAGAGTTATGCCTATGGTCCGCAAGATATGGACAGATTCCGCTTCTCATCGGTACTGAAGGTGGATGGTAACAAAATCTATCAGATAAGAAATGGTTTCAAGGATGCCATATTGAACCAGTTTGACGTGGAGAAGCGCCAATGGAAAGAGGTGCTGCGTACGCCCTACCATCTGAATAATATGACAGATCGCGATAGTGTGCTTTACATTCCATCAGAGTATGGCTATTGGACCTATGATGTGGTGACAGATAAACTGACACATGCGGACAACTTGAGGCTTGTCAACGGACAGACGCTGAATACCGACATTAACGTAATGGCGTTCGATAATCAAGGAGGATTATGGGCAGGTACCGAGAGACGTGGATTGCTTTATTCTATGCCTTATACACCACCGTTTACGATTTACGACTGGAGTCAGAAACGAGCAGCTGAATTGGGGGCGATGATGGATGGAATGGACAAACCCATCATGTTCAGACATAAGTTCGTGAACACAGTATATAAAGACTCACGCGGATGGACGTGGGTCGGTACATCTCAGGGTTTACAGCTTTATAGGAAACTAACCGATATGCTGCCACAGGTAATCACGAAGAAAGATGGCTTATTGAACAACGTAATTCACTCTGTAGTGGAAGACAAACAGCACAATATCTGGGTGGCTACGAGTTATGGCATATCGTGCCTGACGTTCAAAGGCGATAAAATCAGGTATATCATCGGCTACAACCACAACGAGAACTTACCCAGAGAGTCGTTTGTAAACGGTAAGGCGATGTGTCTGTCAAACGGTGAACTGGTGATGCAGTCGCTTGACCATATACTTGTATTTAACCCTAAAGGGATGAAAACTGTGAGCGGTGAGTTTCCATTTAAATTGTATCCTAAGCTGATTCGTCTACAGGTGAACGGCAACGAGATAGATACTGGCCAAGAGTATGAGGGTGACGTGATTCTGGATAAGGCTTTGTCGTGGACAGAGGAAATCAATCTAAACTATACCCAAAACTCTACAACGCTAGTTTTCTCGGCATTAAATTACTTTCGGCCGCAGCAGACCTGTTATCGGGTGCGTGTAAAGGGACTGATGGACGATTGGCATGTGTATACACGAGCTAATTCGGCTGGACTGATTGATGCCAGAGGTATGTTCCACCTTCCGCTGATGTCGCTCAGCCCTGGTACATACACTATCGAACTACAAGCTTCGATGGTGCCCGACAGATGGGATACGGAACCTCTTCAGTGGGTGGTAAAGATTAATGAACCTTGGTGGCGAACCACAGGCCTGTTTTCGATTCTGGGCCTGCTGCTGCTTGTGTTGACTGTTATTAATACCTATCTTTTCCATCGTAACTATAAACTGAGGGCCCAGAGAAATCGTGGTGAGCAGACCATTATCAGGCGTATCTGTACTATTGCTCGTCGTTTGTCGACACGAGGGGAGATTGTGCTGGAACCAACATCGGAGGAGATGAGAACCGGCGAGTATGCTATTCAGGAGGATATCGATCCGCAGTTTGTGAAAGTGATGGAAAGGTTGGTATCGTTTGTGAACAAGGCCGACAAAAATCAACTCTCGATGAGGGTGCTGAGTTCGGAGTCTGGACTCAATGTGCAAGACTTCTACAGGGTAGTTTCAGATAATGTGTTTAAGAGTCCGAGACTATTGTATAGGAAGATGATGCTGGATCGTGCAACGAAATTGCTGAAGATGAGTAGCAAGTCTGTTAGCGAAATTGCTGACGAGTGTGGCTTTGTCTCGCCAAACTATTTCATCTCCACGTTTTATCGTGTGCATCAGATGACCCCAAAAGAATTTCGCGAAGCGCGGTAAGTCGCCAAGTACGTTCGCCAATACCTTTATAATAAATAAATGCCAGATAACGATTTTCTGTCTGGTAGAAGTTCCCTTCGCTTGGTAGTAATCGAGGTCGACCATTGTTCGGTTTCCATAGGTATTGATATGAATAGTATCCTTGTTTCTGGAGTATCTGAGCGGTGTAGGTACTGTTTTCTTTATCATAGGTCATTATGTAGCTATTAGAGGTCTCGGTTGTCCAATGACCATTGATAATGATATGTCCTTGAGGCATATAGGGCGCCTTGAGGCGATAGTTTACCAATACATATTCGCTCGACGTGTCGTTTTCACGGTTGTCGCTGTTGCGGATGTAGAAGGCTCCGTTGGCATCTTTGTCGTAGATGTAGTTGGGACGAGGTTCATCAAGGAAGGGATAGACTTGATAGTTACTGCCGTCCCATGTGATGTTGTCAATGCCCATTGTAGGGTGGCTGGGATCGAGTATTTCGAACTTGCGATACTCATTGCCGCCCTCGAAAATAAGTTCGCGACAATGATGCCATTCAAGTCCATCAGCATTTGAATAGGTGGGGGACACGCCACGTCGCATGTTGTCTTCGCGCCCGTTTTGCATCACTACAAGCATAATCTGTTCGTCAGGGTAGGTCACCCTGTTGCCCAGATAATTGAGCCTGAGACTGAGCTGCTGATGGCTCTGGTTAGTGTCGATATCGGTATCTGTAGTGGCTTCGAGTGCCAGCGACATTGTTTGCTCCGTTACTAGAAAGTCTATGCTAGCCACTTCTTCATTGCTGTCGTCATCGGTGATATGGAGACGGTAATTACCGCTCATCTTCAGGCGACACCTGTCGTTGGGGATTTGAAACTGATAGTGCGTGTATGGGACGATGGTATTTACAGAGAGGCTGTAGTTTTCGATTAGGCAATTGTTGAAGCCTTCAATCCAGTCGCTCTCAAACACCTCTGAGGCTGTTGTCCAGTCTGCTTCACATCGTTCAATGTGGTAGGTGTAGCGATGATAAGTATGTGAAAGTTCGTCGAAACTGACATAGAGTACATCGTCACTCCTCAAGCGTAGAACGGCTGGTGATGATAGCCAGTTATTGTTGGCGATAGCCTGAAGGGTCTTAATGTGTTGGCTATAGATATGGCTCTCTGCCACAATCTCTCCGGCAAAATCAGAAACTGCAATAGGATAAAGCAGAAGAAATAAGAGGGTGAGAAAGGGCTTCTTCATATTCTTTTTTCTTTGATGATGCCATGACGATAGGCGTAGAGCAGTTCTTTCAAGTCAACTACTTGAGACTTGAGCTCAGTTCCTTTATCGGTATCGGCTACTAGCATGCGGTGGGCTGACATCTCGATGATCTGTGTTGTTGATTTAATGTCAATCTCACGCACGACAGCGTCTTGTTGTGAGGTGAAAGGTTCGTGCTGAACTAGTTGGAAACCGCGTGAGTGATAGACAAGCGTATAGCCTGCAATACCAGTCTCACTATGGTATGCCTCAGAGAAACCACCATCAATCACCATCAGTTTGCCGCCAGCCTTTATAGGGTTTTCGCCTTTAGAAGCGTGAACGGGTACGTGGCCATTGATGATATGACGATTATTCCCTTTAACCTCAAAGGCATCGAGTATACGATCGCACACATCCTCAGAGTCGCGTAGCTTGAAGTAGTTGCCTTTTTCTTCCTTGTATGTTTCTTTATCTTTCAGAAAATAGCGTTCGAAAGTGGCCATCTTCGATTTATCGAAGAGTGGGGAATCTTTGCCGCACCACAGGTAGAGAAAATAATCACGGGCATAGTCGTGAGGATATTCTTCTGTAGATGATTCGGCAGAATTGTTGGAGGTGAATGCCGCGCGGATCATCATGCCTATATTGTGCATGAGGTCCTTACCACAATAGCTGATGCCAGGGTAAATCTCTACCTCTTTCAGCGAACCGTCGTCGTTGAGTGGACAGCTAGCATGAAACAGTAGGTTGGAATTGCTTACGGTGTACATGCAGCCATGTGAGAGTAGTGTTCGGATGTGTTTCTTAAGTTTCTCGCAGATGCGGAACGAGTGGTGGAGTTTCATCATGAGGTCAGCCTCGGCGGATGTCATCTTATTGGGCTTCTTTGGGTCAATAGTTGGGAAGTGACAGCTCTTCATCTCATACGCTTTGCCGTCGATGGTACAAATGCCTTGCGTATAGTCGATGTGGTTAAACAGACAGCGTCCGAGCATGCCCCATTCTGGATGACGTTCAAATATCGCTGCTTCCTCCTTGAATTGGATGACAGCAATAGCCTTATGCATCTTAGCGGTGAGTTGACGTTCCTTGTCATCCATCGAATTCCCAGGCAGCAATTTGGGCAGGAATTCCTCGCAGGGGTCATCGCCATAAGTCTCAAGGGCAAAGGTGGCCAAAGGTACCAGGTTGATTCCATACTCTTCGATGGTAGTCAGGTTTGCATAGCGCAGACACAGACGCAGCACGTTACAGATACAGGCATCATTGCCTGCTGATGCTCCCATCCATAGTATATCGTGGTTGCCCCACTGGATGTCCCAAGAGTGGTATTGGCGTAAGGTGTCCATAATGATATGGGCACCTGGACCTCGGTCGTAGATGTCACCGAGAATATGCAGTTGGTCGATGGCCAGCCGTTGGATTACATTACAGATGGCGCAGATGAAATCATCGGCACGGCCTGTAGAAATGATGGTGTCAACAATCACACTGACATAGGCCGCCTTGTCGATGTCGGAAAGGCTCTCGTGGAGCAGTTCCTGAATGATATATGAGAATTCCTCGGGCAGTGACTTGTGTACTTTTGAACGGGTGTATTTCGATGATACATCGCGGCACACCTTTACCAGCTGATGGATGGTGATGCGATACCAATCGCCGAGATCGGCCTCTCTAGCCTTAATGAGTTCGAGTTTTTGTTCTGGGTAATAGATTAGTGTGCATAGCTCTTTTTTCTCCGACTCACGTATGCTGTTGCCGAAGAGTTCGTTGACTTTTCGCTTAATATTGCCTGAGGCATTCTTTAGGATATGGCGGAAGGCCTCACTCTCACCGTGAATATCGGCCAAAAAGTGCTCTGTTCCTTTGGGGAGTGCCATGATAGCCTCGAGATTGATTATCTCCGTTGAGGCCGCAGCGATAGTAGGAAATGATTGTGAAAGCAACTGCAGGTAGTGCATGTCTGCTTGTGTGTAGTGATGATGGCTTGTCATATTTTTAAGTGGTTTGCAATAATTCTGCGTAAATGTTCTGTCTTTTTGTCGTTAATAGGGAGTATAGGCATGTAGCCTTCGTTGAGTCCGGTCTCTTCGCCGAGTACCTGCATGAGCCGACCCGCGAATTCCTTCAGTCCTTTGCTCTCTAATAGCTCAGAAAGGCGTTCATCGTCGATGCTGTCGCGATAGAGTTCACGGGTGAGCTCGATGAGGTGAAGAAGTAAGGGACGCTTACTGATCTGTTTAATCATTCGGAAAACATATTCGTTTTCGTCCCCCTGATAGTCACCGGCAATTTCTTTGATTGGGTGGGGCATTACGTATTTATCAGGAAAATAGGCACTGATTCTGGAGGTGTCAAGCATAGGTGTTGATAGCCCTAGAATGTTAATGCCATAATCCACGTAGTTGCGTATGTTTTCGTGTTCGGCATATACTAATATATGACGCCAATCAGGACTTGTAGTTGGTACTTCGTCGACCCATCGCTGATCACCCAAGATGCCTGCTTTGATGATTGCTTTCAAATATTGATGGGTCAGATTGTCCATCAGACCGAGTGTGTTGGAGTCGAGTATTCGCTGATAGACAGTGAAGGTTTGGGCACACATCTCAATAGGGTTGATGGTGTTGGTAATCACCGCATTATGTATCTCTTCGATACGGCGATTCCAACCTAAATCTTCGAAGTTGCTGCGTTCTAGACGTCCAAAGGTAATAATGGCGTATGTGTGTATAATCGCCTCTTTTAATAGTAAAAGTCTGTTTGCTTTCTCTTGTGTACTCTGCTGATTGATAGTCCATGGTTCTAACTGACCATGAAGAGACAAAACCGTACGTATACCAGCTCTGCGAGCAGAACGAAGGACTCTGGTGAGAAAGAAATGGGTACAGCCGTGCACATGGACAATGTCGGGCTTGTGTCCTTTCATTGCTTGTCGGAAGGCACTGTAGCTGTCTGCGGTATATGTGTCAACGCTCTGTCGTAAGCCCTCATTCAGCATCTGAACATGATGCAGAATGAGGGCATCGGATTTGGGATATACATGCAGGACTTTCATAGGCTTTGATATCTCACTCCGTTACAAGTAGTGTGGTGGACGATCGTTTAATGAGGCTCTGCCATAGAATGCTCAATCGTATGCCGAGAAGCGCGGTCGGGGAAATGTGCTGTTCGAAAAGGTTCAACAGATCCAGAACGTTCTTTTTGTGGATGATGATAAAGTCATATCTTCCCCAAGCATAACTCATGCGTGTGTCACGATCAACAACCTTTTTGAGTCGACGTTCAGCCTTTCTGATGTGACTTGCTGCACTGTCGACAAAAGCAAATGATTGCAGGCGAATGCCTTTCCTTCCGATATATCCAAGAGTTAACTCCGCGTTTTCATCAAGTACTTCACTGATGGCTTTGAGTATGTCTGGAGCTGTAATCGGTCTGTCGATTCTTGAAAACATAATCAGTTCGTTCTTAGCGGCTTTTGTTCCGATGCTAAAGGCAAGCTTCTTCCTGGTGACGTGCCTGTTGGGCTTTGGGAGAAATGTTGTATAAAGGTGTGGATAGTCTTTTTTCAGCAGTTTTAATACATCCTCAGTATTGTCTGTTGATGTCTCGTCGACAACGATGACCTCATAATCTGCCTCATATTCCTGTGAAAGGAATAGAGGCAGGTTTGATTCAAGCTCACGAGCCTGATCGTAGACTGTCATGATGATAGAGATGCCGCGATTGTTTGTGCTCATTTATTTACCTTTTTCTATTAAAACTTACATCCCTTTGCCTTTTAGATTTCGTCGCTCATATAAGCAAGTGGTAGTTTACGGCAGTTGTATTGAGATGCCATGATCTCGCCATAAGCTCCCGCAGACCGTATAGCGAGCAAGTCGCCACGCTTGGTGCGATTGAGATCGATTTGTTTGGCAAAGACATCAGTAGATTCGCAGATAGGTCCTACCACATCGTATGCTTCTGTCGGCTCTTCACTTGTAATGTTCTCAATTTTGTGATAAGCTTGATACAGTGCGGGGCGGATGAGGTCGGGGAATCCAGCGTCGACAATGGCAAACTTCTTAGTGGCACCTTCCTTTATATATAAGGTTCGTGTGATTAGGCTTCCGCATTGTGCCACAACAGCTCGTCCCAATTCGAAGTGGAGAGTTTGACCAGGACGTAATTTCAGCTTCTTTGCATAGGTGTCGAAGTAGGCCTTGAAGTCGGGAACAGGCAGACGATTGGGGTGCTCGTAGTCTATACCGAGTCCACCGCCTACATTGATGTGCTCTACACGAATGCGGTGGCTCTCCAATTCGTTCTGCAACTCATTGACACGATTGCAGAGGGCTTCAAAATCACCCATATCGAGAATCTGTGAGCCGATGTGAAAATGCAGCCCCACAAACTTCACGTTAGGAAGTTTCTCTGCCTCAGCAATAACGGTTAACATATCACGCATGGCTATGCCGAATTTATTTTCAGCAAGACCAGTGGTGATGTTTGCGTGTGTATGTGCGCCCACATTGGGGTTCAGACGGAAGGCAACGCGTGCCACCTTGCCTTTCTGGGCTGCCAGTTCATTGATAACCTCAAGTTCGGGGAGACTTTCTACGTTAAAGCAAAAAATATCGTTGTCAAGTCCAAGATTAATCTCCCAATCGCTTTTGCCTACACCAGCATACACGATCTTTGATGCAGGGAATCCTGCCTTGACGGATGCTTCGATTTCGCCGCCGCTGACGCAGTCGGCACCAAGACCTGCCTCGCGAATGATACGGAGCAGACGGGAGTTTGCATTTGCCTTGATGGCATAGTGTACCACAAATCCTTCGTGGTGACTAGCCTCCTCGTTGATAGTGCGCAACGTCTGGCGCAGTAGTTCTGTGTCGTAGTAGTAGAAGGGAGTCTGTATAGACTGAAACCTATCTACGGGGAATATTCCTTTTGCCATTTATTTATTGAAAATCGTATTACTCAGATTCTGAAGCGCACGCTTCTTGTCTTCCTCGCGGATGAGGAAAGAGATGTTGTAGTTTGAACCACCATAGCTTACCATACGTACGGGAATGTCCTTCAGCGCGTCGAGGGCTAAAGTTTCGAAACCGATGTTTGACCAGTCGAGGTCACCTACAACGCAGATGATACACATGTTGGTGTCAACAGTCACGGTGCCGTATTTCTTTAATTCATCAACAATCTCACCTAAATGGGCGGAATTATCGATGCTCATTGAAACGCCAACCTCAGAGGTACATACCATGTCGATAGGTGTCTGATAGCTCTCGAATATCTCGAATACCTTGCGCAGGAAACCTGTGGCCAGTAACATGCGAGATGATTTGATTTTGATAGCGGTGATGTTGTCCTTAGCGGCGATAGCCTTGATTTTACCGTATTCGGTGGCATTGCTAATGGTTGTTCCCTCAGCATCGGGATCCATCGTGTTCAGCAAACGCACGGGAATACCGGCATACTTGGCTGGCTGAACGCATGTGGGGTGGAGAATCTTAGCACCGAAGTAAGCTAGCTCGGCAGCCTCTTCGAAGTGAAGCTGATGGACAGGCTCTGTCTTGTCGACTACACGTGGATCGTTATTGTGCATGCCGTCAATATCGGTCCAAATCTGAATTTCCTCAGCATTGATGGCTGCACCTATGAGTGAAGCGGTGTAGTCGGAACCACCACGCTGCAGATTGTCGATTTCACCATAAGCATTGCGACAGATAAATCCTTGGGTGATATATACCTGTGCACCTTCGTTTTCTTCAAGGCTGGCACGGAGTTTTTCTTTGATATATACGGGATCTGGTTCGGAATTTTTGTCTGTACGCATAAAGTCGAGTGCATTCAGTAGAACAGCCTTGATGCCCTGCTCCTTCATGTAGTTCACAACCATGTTCGTAGAGATAATCTCACCCTGAGCCACGATGCTTTTTTCCTCGAAACTGGTGAATAATTCTTTAGTGAAAGAACGCAGATAGTCGAACTCACTGCGGAGGAACTCGCGGGTAGCGGCCTTTGTCTCCTCTTTGGCGTAAAGATCTTCTACATGCTTGTCATACTTCTGCTCCAAACGATTGATAACCTCGTTGGCACCATCAGGATTCTTCTTGTAAAGGTAATCAGAAATCTCGACAAGAGAGTTGGTGGTTCCTGACATGGCTGAAAGCACCACGAATACAGGGTCGCCTGACTTGGTAACCAGAGCGGTCACCTCTTTCATTCTCTGAGGACTGCCGACGGATGTTCCGCCGAATTTCATTACTTTCATATCGATTATATTTTTATGTTATATCTTCTATGCTTTTCTCACTGTTACTTGTCCCATCTTACCTTCCTGACACTGATAGGCCTTGCCTGGATACTTGTTGAGCAAACCAATGTTATGAGTTGTCATTACAACGGCAGTACCATTTTCGGCAATGCTACACAACAGTTGCATGATATTGTCGGCAGTCTCCTTGTCGAGATTACCAGTAGGCTCATCAGCGATAATCAGTTTCGGGTGGTTCAATATTGCTCGGGCAATAGCTATGCGCTGCTGTTCACCTCCCGACAGTTCATTAGGCATTTTGTCGAGTTTATCCTCTAGTCCTATTTGAGACAAAACCTCATGAATACGTTCATTAATTAACTGTTTGTCTTTCCAACCTGTAGCCTTCAATACGAAACAGAGGTTCTTGTAAACGGTCCGGTCTGTTAGCAGTTGAAAGTCCTGAAACACGATACCAACCTCCTTACGCAATGCAGGAATCTCTTTGCGACGGATAGTCAGCAGGTCATGTCCGAGCACATTAGCCTCCTCAGCTTCGTCTACATCCAAATCACAATAGAGTGTCTTTAGTAACGAACTCTTGCCAGAACCAACTCGTCCGATGATGTAGACGAATTCGCCTTCTTCAACTTGGAAATCCACACCCTCTAGAATCTTGGTGTCGGGCTGCTGGTAGATGTTTACATTCTTATAACTGATCAGCATATAATGATTCTCTTTAGATTACTTCATGATACCTTTAGCCTTAGCCTCGCGGCGCTTCTTGTCCCAGTTGGGATCGTGACGCTTGTGTAATTCGTCGGCCACCTGTTCGATACGCATACCTTTACTAGTGAGCATCACCACGAGATGATACAGCAGATCACTTGCTTCGTAAATCAGGTGATCAGCGGTGCCGTTAGTGGCCTCGATAACAGTTTCAAGCGCTTCTTCGCCAACCTTTTGAGCAATTTTGTTAATGCCGTCCTTGAAAAGTTTGGTGGTGTAGCTGCCTTCGGGCATCTCCTCATGGCGCTGGTTGATGAAGTCCTGCAGTTCCGTGAGGAAAAGCAGGGGATTCTGCTCGTTGTCTTCTCCCCAGCAGGTATCGGAACCTGTGTGGCAAGTCGGCCCGTCTGGAATAGCCTTTACAAGCAGGGTGTCGTTGTCACAATCCACCATGACGTCTACCAGATGGAGGAAGTTTCCTGATGTCTCGCCTTTAGTCCAAAGGCAATTGCGTGAACGACTCCAGAAGGTGACTTTTTTTGTCGCGATAGTTTTGTCGAAAGCCTCCTGATTCATGTAACCAAGCATTAGCACATTCTTGGTTGTCGCATCCTGTATGATGGCGGGGACCAAGCCACCGCACTTTTCAAAATCTATTTTCATATACGTACGTTTATTCCTTCTGATTTTAAATATTGTTTGAGTTCGGGAAGGGGTATCTCGCCGAAGTGGAATACGCTGGCAGCAAGCGCTGCATCAGAATGCCCTTCGATGAAAGTATCACGGAAATGCTCTTTCTTCCCCGCGCCACCGCTGGCTATGATGGGAATTGACAGGTTGTCGGCCAACTCTCTCAACGCCTCGTTCGCATACCCCTCTTTTACGCCATCGTGATTCATTGAGGTAAATAAAATCTCGCCTGCACCACGTTCTTGTGCCTCATGAGCCCACTCAAAGAGTCCCCGTTCTGTGCGTTCGCGTCCACCTTTCAGGTAGCAGTGCCATCCGTCTTCATCCATGCGAGCGTCGATGGCGCATACACATACCTGTGATCCGAAGCGGTTCGTAATCTCGTCAATCAGTTCTGGGCGACGGATGGCGGCACTGTTCACACTCACCTTGTCGGCTCCCGCATATAGCAGACGTTCTACGTCGGCTAGCTCATTAATGCCACCGCCAACAGTGAAGGGAATATTGATTTCTTTTGCTACACGGCTCACCATCTCGGTGAAAGTCTTGCGGCCTTCATATGAAGCAGTAATATCAAGGAAACACAACTCGTCGGCTCCCTGCTCGCTGTAGGCTTTGCCAAGTTCAACAGGATCACCTGCACTTCGCAAATTTACGAAGTTGGTTCCTTTGACGGTTTCACCGTCTTTCACATCCAGACAGGGTATTATGCGTTTTGCCAGTCCCATAATTCATTAAGATTGATTTTCCCTTCATAAATGGCTTTACCGAACACCACGGCAGGAATGCCTGCAGCATCCAGCGCCTTGATATCGTCGAGTGATGATACGCCTCCGCTGGCGATTAAGTGCATTTCTGGATAGGCCGCCATGACTTCTTTGTATAAATCGATAGCAGGACCTGCCAATGTGCCGTCTTTTGAGATCTCTGTGCACAGTACATTCTTCACTCCGGCATCAACATATTTTTGCAGGAAAGGCAATAAATCCTCAGCCGAATCTTCTTTCCAGCCATTGATACTGATTTTCCCGTGTCGTACGTCAGCACCAAGAATGATACGCTCTGCGCCGTATTTCTTGAGCCATCCCATAAATAGGTCTGGCTGAGTGACGGCTATTGAACCGATTGTTACCATCGATGCACCTGAGGCAAAAGCCTTCTCGATATCCTCGTCGGTCTTGATGCCACCTCCGAAATCAACGGTTAGACAGGTTTCTGTCGTAATACGGCGGAGTACGTTGTCGTTGACGATATGTTTTGATTTTGCGCCATCGAGATCAACCACATGCAGACGGGTGAAGCCAATCTCCTCGAACTCCTTAGCCACTTCGGCGGGAGAGTCGCGATATATGGTCTTCTGGCCGTAATCACCTTTGGTCAGTCTGACGCATTGGCCGTTGATGATGTCGATAGCGGGTATAAGTTCTATCATAATTCAAGGAAGTTTTTAAGAATTCGTTCACCCACCTTACCACTCTTTTCCGGGTGGAACTGGCAAGCATAGAAATTGTCTTTATGCATCGAGGCCGAGTAGGGCTGTATGTAGTCGGCGGTGGCTATTGTGTCCTTACAAGTCGGTACGTAGAAACTATGGACGAAGTACACGTAGTCGCCATCGTTGAGTCCCTTGTAGAGCGGGCTCTTCAGATCATAGAGCTGATTCCAACCCATGCAAGGCACTTTGTCCTCATGCTTCTCTGGCAGAAAACGCTTCACCTCCGCATCAAAAATCCCAATGCAATCTGTGTTGCCCTCTTCGGAATGCTTGCAGAGTAGTTGCTGCCCCACACAGATACCGAATACGGGCTGCTTTAATGAGCGGATTACCTCGTCGAGTTTACGGGCTTTCAAATAATCCATAGCTTCGCCAGCATGCCCTTGGCCGGGAAACAGCACTTTGTCAGCCTTTACCAGTTGCTCTGCGTCGTCTGTCAGCAGGGGTTCGATGCCCAGTCGTTTCAGGGCATTTACCACAGAATAAATATTCCCTGCGTTATATTTCACGATAGCTACTTGCATTACGAGAAGATAATTGTTTTGTTCTTATAAGTGAGGATTTTACGCTGAATGTGCTTTGATACGGCATGTGAGAGCACAATCTTCTCAAGATCCTTGCCTTTCAGCACCAGACTCTCGGGGGTGTCCTTATGTGTGATGCGGGTCACATCCTGCTCAATGATAGGCCCAGCGTCGAGTTCTGCTGTTACATAGTGACTGGTGGCACCGATAATCTTCACGCCGCGCTCATAGGCCTGATGGTATGGCTTTGCGCCGATGAAAGCGGGTAGGAATGAGTGGTGGATGTTAATGATGTGGTGTGGATACTCTGCAATCATCTCGTCGCTGATGATCTGCATATAACGGGCCAGCACGATAAACGAGATATCCTCTTTCTTCAACAGTTCCATTTCTGCGGCTTCTACTTCTTCTTTGTTGCTGTGGTCTTTCTTAATGCTCCATACGTAATATGGAATGCCAAACTGATCAGCCACATAGCGCAGATCTTCGTGATTGGATACGATACAGGGAATTTCGCAATTAAACTCTCCAGCCTTCCAACGGGCCAATAGGTCATATAGACAATGGCTCATCTTTGATACGAAGATGGCCATTCTTGGTCGTTTGTCGCTGTAATAGAGGCTGAACTTCATCTGGTAGCGCTGTGCATAGAGCGTAGTGATATAGTCGTAAATCTTGTCACGTGGAATCTGAAATCCTTCAAGTTCCCATTCTATGCGCATGAAAAACATACCTTCAACCTTGTCTACATACTGGTCAAGGTACACAATGTTACCCTTATTATCGGTGATAAACTTGGTTACTTCCGAAATGATGCCCTGCTGATCTGGGCAGTGGAGTAGCAGAATCGCTGTTGTTTCCATTGATTTTTATTATTTCCTTTGAATTATCAAGGCGCAAAGGTACAAAAATAAATGGTAAAACGAGCCTAAAATGGAAGAAATCGTTAATATGAGATTAATTTCTTTAGAAATTATGCATAATTATTCGTCTTTAGCCTCGGCAGAGCGCAAAATTATGCTAGTGGCGCCTAAAGTGAAGAGTGTGCCGTCGTTAATCAGACGGCGCTCTTTGGGCGAAAGCTCCACATTGTCAACAAAAGTGCCAGTGTTGCTGTTGTTGTCTTTGAGTGTGTAGCGCAAGCGTCCTTTCTTGTCGCGTGAAACGGTAATCGTGCAATGATTCAAATCTACGCTAGGGTCTACGGTCTCAAAAGTCGCATTCGCAGGATTGCCTTTCTGGTATCTGCCAATCACGTTGTCGCCCATCTGCAAGGGTATCACTTGCTTGTAGTGAAATACGTTCTCAATCACCACGATAGAGCCGCACCCCTGCTCGTTGGCCTGTTCGTCGGGGTTCTCGTCTTTCTGACGCTCACGAAGTTTGCTCACACCTATGCGGATGCCAAACTCCTTGCCGCAGTCAGGACATTTGAATACCAACGACTGTCCTGCGGTATATTTTGTTTCATCGAATGTGATGTATTGATCGCATTTAGGACAACGTACCCGTTTCATATCTTTTCACTGAATTTATAAACCCAGGCCTCTTCTAGTCCCTTCTCCCTGTGTATCTTCTTCAGAGCGTTGTAAGCGTCGCCTTGTGTTTTGAAATTTCCATATATCACGCGGGTTATGTCTTTGTGGACATATACCTCAGACTGCTCATATCCCTTCTTCTGAAGTTCTTCGACAAAGGCATGGGCGTTTTTCTTAGTTACCATACTGGCCAGTACGATGCAATAGCCTTGTCTGGCAGAGTCTTTTCTGACCGTTGTGGCCACCTTTACGCTGTCTTTCTTCAGAATGGTGTCCACTTTTGTCATCGTCTTCTGGATGTCTTGTTTTTTATAGTCTATCGGACTTGTATTAGTGTCCTTCGACATCATGCCAAACAGAATCGTATTATTCAGGTTGCTGATGGTACGCGTCATCATCTCGGTCTTGCCTGTAGGCAGGGCCAGCAAGACGATAGCCAGCAGCACTGCGGCAATAGCTACAGTGTTGCGTATCCACGAGAATTTGATTCTTACCACATCATCCTCATCCTCGTCTTCAATAGGTTCCATGCCTATGATTTTAGCCGTGTTGATATCAGCCTGTTCCTCTTGCTGCGCTTTCACTGCTTCTCGCTTCTGTTCCTCCAGACGTCTCATCTCATAGGCCCCCAGTCCGTAGAGGGTCGGTGTCAGTATGCCAGCCTCACAAGGGGTGAAGATGTAGTTGCCATCCTCGTTCAGTGCCAGTGTTCCGATGTCGTTCAGTTCGTACGAGCCTTTGTTCTGCAGCCGCATCTTCAGTTCGTTTACCTCGTCTTCAATACGCTGTAAAGCCTCTGGATAGCTGATGTCATAGGCCTCGACATACGACTGAGCCAGCAGCGAGTCGTTAATCTTGAGTTGTGGGTTGAATCCTAATGTACGCAGAGGAGGAAGAAACGAGTTATCTTCCTCATCATAGCTCGCATCAACATGATGCGTCATAAAGCCTCCTAAATCAGGCACTATCACGCAGTCGTTGTTGAGCAAAAGGATCTCAATATGTCTCTCTAATTCAATCACGACTGCAAAATTACGGCATTTTTTTGAGATAAACAAATAAAAGAAACCTAAAAATGTTGATTATGTGATTTTTTTGCCGTATCTTTGCACAAAAAATATAAAACATGAATTATATCGAGACTGAAATCGACGGAGTCTTTATCATTGAGCCGAAGGTGTTCAATGACGCTCGTGGTTATTTCATGGAGGCTTGGAAACAAGAAGAGTTCAACCAGCATATAGGTAAGGTCGACTTTATCCAGGACAATGAGTCAAAGTCGTCTTTCGGTGTTCTGCGTGGGCTTCATTACCAGAAAGGTGAAACGTCGCAGGCCAAGCTGGTGAGGGTTATTAAAGGTAAGGTGTTGGATGTAGCGGTAGATCTTCGCAAGTCGAGCCCTACTTTTGGTAAACACGTGATGGTAGAATTGAGCGAGGAGAATAAACGCCAGTTTTTCATTCCCCGCGGCTTTGCTCATGGCTTCCTGGTGCTGAGCGAGGAGGCCATCTTTACATATAAGGTAGATAATCCCTATTCGCCTTCCACCGATGGCGGCATTCGTTGGAACGATCCCGATTTGGGCATTGAGTGGCCCATCGACCCTGCGAAAGTCCTGACCAGCGAGAAGGATTTGAACCAGCCTTTTTTGAAAGACGCAGAGGTGTTTGAATAAAATGGTTAAAGAAGAAAAATAGTAGATATGAATATAGCAATTGTTGGAACAGGATATGTTGGACTAGTGTCAGGAACGTGTTTTGCTGATACTGGTGCCAATGTGACGTGTGTCGATGTAGATGCCCAGAAGATAGAACGTCTGAAGAATGGCGAAATACCCATCTACGAGCCTGGGCTCGACGAACTCGTGAAAAAGAATGTAGCCGCGGGCCGACTGAAGTTCACTACCGATCTGGCTTCTGTGCTCGACGATGTTGAGATAGTTTTTTCTGCCGTTGGAACACCTCCCGACGAGGACGGCTCTGCCGACTTGAAGTACGTTCTTCAGGTGGCTAAGACCATCGGTGAGAACCTGAAGAATTATGTGGTTGTCGTCACGAAGTCTACTGTACCTGTAGGTACCGCCAAGAAGGTACGCAAGGCTATTGAAGACGAACTGGCCAAGCGCGGAGTTGATATCGAGTTCGATGTGGCCTCTAACCCTGAGTTCCTTAAGGAGGGCAATGCCATCAAGGACTTCATGAGTCCCGACCGTGTTGTGGTGGGCGTCGAGAGCGAGCATGCCAAGAAGGTGCTCACCAAGCTCTACAAGCCCTTCCTTATCAATAATTTCCGTGTCATCTTTATGGATATCCCGTCGGCTGAGATGACTAAATATGCCGCCAACTCAATGCTTGCTACACGTATCTCGTTTATGAATGACATTGCCAACCTGTGTGAGCGTGTGGGAGCAGATGTTAATATGGTACGCGCGGGTATCGGCTCCGACACTCGTATCGGTCGTAAGTTCCTCTATGCTGGCTGCGGCTATGGTGGCTCGTGTTTCCCTAAGGATGTCAAGGCTCTTATCAAGACGGCCGACCAGAATGGCTATTCCATGGAAGTGCTCAAGGCTGTAGAGCGTGTCAATGAGCATCAGAAGGGCGTTCTCTTCGAGAAGCTTGTCAAGGCTTTCGGCAGCAAGGAGGCTCTGAAGGGTAAGACTATCGCCATGTGGGGACTCTCGTTTAAGCCCGAGACCGACGATATGCGTGAGTCAACGGCCCTTGTCATGATTCAGAAACTGCTCGAAGCAGGCTGCAAGGTGCGTGTCTACGATCCGGTTGCCATGAATGAATGTAAGCGCCGTATTGGCGACTCGGTGGTATATTGCCGCGACATGTACGATGCTGTACTCGATGCCGATGCCCTGCTGCTGCTCACCGAATGGAAGGAGTTCCGCTTGCCAGGCTGGGGCGTCGTCAGGAAAGCCATGAAGCGCCCGCTTGTCATCGATGGTCGAAACATCTTCGATACCGAGGAGCTTGATGAGAATGGCTTTGAGTATCATTGTATCGGAAAGTAAATGAACAGGTTTTTCATCATAGTATTATCGGTTGTTGCTTTGATGGCCTGCAGTGGCCGGGAAGGCAAGCCTGTTGCTGAGAACAAGGAGGCCAAGACCCTGCTACAGGGTATCTGGGTCGACGCAGAGAGCGGCGACGTATCGTTCCGTGTCAAGGGCGATACCATCTATTATGCCGACTCTACCAGCCAGCCTGCCTATTTCCGTGTCATCGGCGATTCGCTGGTGCTTGGCTCTGGCGCGTCTTACGGCATTGTCAAGCAGTCGCCCCATCTTTTCTGGTTCAGTAATCAGAACGGCGACGTGGTGAAGCTTGAGAAGAATGACGATCCTATAGCCGAGGAAGCATTCGTACACGATACGCCGCGGGTACTTAGCTACACCCATCAGGTGAAGACCGACTCCGTGGTCAACTTCGGTGCAGAGCGTTATCACTGGTATATTGCCATCAATCCTACCAAGTACAAGGTTGTTAACCATACCTACAACGAAGACGGTATGGAGGTCGAGAACGTTTACTATGATAACATTATGCATGTCGCTGTATATCAGGGCTCTCGTGAGCTTTATTCAAGTGACTTCCGTAAGCAGCAATATGCCAGCTATGTACCTGCCGACTTCCTGAAAGAAGCTGTTCTTGGCAATATGGAGTTCAGCCATATCGATGCTGCGGGATTGCACTTCAATGCCACCCTCTGCATTCCCGACGGTGCCAGCTGCTACCTTGTAGAGTCGCTTATAGACTATCACGGCAAGATGACGATGAAGCTTGTTGAATATTAAATAGCAGTTTATCCCCGCTCAACCGAGCGGGGATTTCTTTTCCCTTATATGACCCGAATCAATATAAAGCGCCCGTTGATTAATTCACTTTGGCGTTTCTACGTTGTATCATGCACTGATGAGGTGGTTTGTGACATTGTCATATCATAGCGCTTTGCCTGGCATGGAACGGCTCGCTTATTGACAGATACTATCTCTTTAATTGCAATTTAGACTAAATTGCTGACCAATTTAATCTATTTTGCTGACCAATTTAGTCTAAATTGCTTTGTAATATAACTTAAATTGCAATCAAGGAGATAATGAATGCCATGACAGATGCCTACGTCTGTCGGACGAAGCACCTGTCATTGACACTGATCTAAAGTATTTGTTTGTTTTATTTCTCCTCTATCCACGCGTCGAGCAACATGCGTGCGATGGATAGTTTCTCGGGGATGTCGGGGAGATTATCCTTGCAGAACCAGCCACCCTTGGCAATCTCACTGGCCTGGAGGTGGATGTCGCCGCTGATATAGTCGGCGTTGAAGCCTACCATCAAGCCGCAGGGGTAGGGCCAGGGCTGCGAGGCGAAGTAGCGGATGTTACCGATGGTGACGCCTGTCTCTTCAAGGGCTTCGCGCGCTACTGCCTCTTCAAGGGTCTCGCCAGTCTCTACGAAACCAGCTACAAGGCCGAAGAAGTCGCGCTTGAAGTTCTTGGCACGCACCAGCAGCACCTCGTCGCCCTTATGGATGAGCACGATGACGGCTGTGGCCAGCTGTGGCCATATCTCCTTGCCGCACTGGGTGCATTTCTTGGAGATGTCGGTGTCCATGCGCATGGGAGCGCCGCAGACGCCGCAGTACTTGGTGTTCTGGTCCCAGTAGAGCAGTTCCTGACACTTACCGCCCTTGAGATATAGCGGGCGGGGCAGTTTATAGTAGCTCTGGCGCAGGGGGCACATCTCGAAGCGCTCATCGCCCACGATGGGATTGTCGATGCGGTAGGTGATGACGGGTGTGCCGTCGGCCATGGGTGTGATGTCCATCTGGTGGGTCCAGGGTTTTACCTCGGTAGGCGGTTCCTCTCCGAGGGGAATGGTGTAGCTGCCGTCGGCGAGGCGCTCCAGCAGCAGGTCTTCTTTACAGAATACGAAATAATAGGTTTTCATTTTCCAAACAGTTGTATGCGGTCGCGCTCAAGTGCGGGCTTTGCCCACTCCTCGGGCACGAAACGCCAGTTATGGTTGGGTTGCGGGTCGATGCTACCCTGTTTCTTGATTTCCTCTGTCAGGTAGTGGCGCTGGTCGAGGTCGGTATGCCAGATGACACGGCTCTCGAGCGAGTCCTGAGGGATGCCAGCACCGCGTGTGAGCAGCTCGCCGCCGCCGTTGGCACGATAGCTGTTCATCACCACCTTGTACCACTTGTGTTCGTCGAAGGGGTCGCCGTTCGACATGCGCAGGATTCTGACCTTCTGCCCACTAGGCTTGGTGAGGTCGACCTCATAGTCGATGCCAGCGGCGGAGTCGAAGTTGAAGGTGTAGTACTTGAATCCGAAGCGCTGCTGGTCGTCGGTTGACTCGTCGTTGAGCAGCAGGGCGTGGTCGTCGGGCGATGTCATCGTGTTGGCCCATATGCCGTATGAGAATTCCAAATGCTTACGGATTTCCTCGCCCGTCATGCGGAGCACGAACATCAGGTTTTCGAAACGATAGAGCTTGAACATGTCGGCCTGAGTGACGTTACCGGCATTGATCACTGTGTTGAAAGCCAGCGGGGCATTGAAGGATATGTCGGCACCTGAGATCTTCAGCTGCAGGTTGTGGATGAGGTCGGTGAAGGCAGAGTTGCCGAAAAAACTCTCACGGGTATAGATGGGGTGTTCGAAGCGGCCTATCTTACGGTTCACGTAGGTCTTCACCTGGTCGATGGCGGGTTGGAAGTGCTGGAGCATCTGGTCGTCGATGGCCTCGTCTTCTACGTTTACGATGGTACCTTTGATATCCTTGCTCACAAGCTTGCCCTTCTTGAACTGAAGTGTGATCTCTGCTTCGGCCACGTTCTTAACGTAGCAGCTGGGGTCGATGCAGAGCACCTGCCGGCCCTCGGTGTTGGTGACCCATTTGTTATGTACCAGATGGTCGTGGCCGAAGAAGATGATATCGAATCCCGGTACTTCGCGGGCCACAGACTCGGTGGCGTCTTCCTCGTACTCGTCGGTCTTGATGCCGCCGTTGAATCCCGAGTGGAAGAGGCCGAATATCAGGTCGGGCTGCTCGTTCTCCTTGACATACTTCACCCATTTACGGGCACAGCTTACCATCTCTTCAAACTCAATGCCTTTCCAGATGGACTTGTTGAGCCAGTTGGGAATAGCAGGGGTGAGCATGCCGATGATGACAATCTTCGCCCCGTCGACATAGTGGACGGAGTAGGGCTGAAGCCCCGTATAGATGTTCTTGGGGTTGGCCTCGGCGTTCTTGCGGTCTTCCTTCACGATGTTGGCTCCCAGCAGCGGGCAGCGCACCTCGCGAATCCATTTGTCGTAGACCTTATGGCCGGGCTCAACGTCGTGGTTGCCCACGGTCTCGGCGTCGTACTGCATATAGTTGATCACCTGGGCGGCCAGATTCTCGTCTTCGGGCATCACGTAGTTTGTCCAATAGACACAGGGCTGCCCCTGCAGGATGTCGCCATTGTCGATGAGCAGCAGGTTGTTCTTTCCGTAGAGCTCGCGCTGCTTCTTGACATAGGTGTTTGCACGGGTTAGCGTACCCTTGATGGGACGGCCCTCCATAAAGTCCCATGGGAAGAAGTGGCCGTGAACGTCGCTGGTCTCGATGACTTTCATCTTGACAGTCTTCGTGCCTTTTGCCGAGACAGGAAGCGTGGTTGCTAGCATAGCGAAAAATATGAAAATGTATTGTCTCATGATTCCTATTATATTATTATGGGGGGCAAAATTACGAAAAAAAACTGTGATGAGCAAATATCGGCATGGTTTTTGCTGTATTTTTAATGCAAATAGATTAGAAGTAAGGAGGATAAGATTATGGCATTTATAGACTATTACAAGATTTTAGGCGTAGATAAGACGATAGCACATAAGGATGTGAAGAAGGCATACTTGAAACGAGCCAAACAGTTTCACCCCGACTTGCATCCCGACGACCCCAAGGCTCAGGCTAAGTTCCAGGCTTTGCAGGAGGCCTATGATGTGATTGGCGATCCTGAGAAGCGTGCCAAGTACGACCAGTATGGCGAACAGTGGCGTCAGGCCGATGCCTTCGGTGCTGGCGGCTATGGCGGCGGTCAGGCGGGCGGCAATCCGTTTGGCGGTTTCGACTTCTCGAGTTTCTCGGGTGGTGGTGGCTTTAGCGATTTCTTTGAGAATCTCTTTGGGCGTAAGGGGCATCAGGGCGGCGGCTTCGGCGGGTTCCAAGGTTTCTCGTCGGGCGGTTCTGGTTTTGGCAGACAGCCACGTACGTATTCGGGCGAGATGAATGCCAACGTGAGCATCGACCTGTATACAGCGCTGCTGGGTGGTGAAGTGATGCTCACCCTGTCGAATGGCCAGAAAGTGAAGATGAAAATCAAGCCTGAGACACAGCCAGGCACGAAGGTGCGACTGAGAGGCAAAGGCTATGATCGGGGGGATGGTACTTTCGGCGACCTGATTATAACCTATCAGGTGAAATTGCCTACCAACCTGACAGAACAGCAGAAAGAACTGCTAAGACAAATGAAGGGAACGAGTTAAGACGTTCCCTTCATTTTTGTTTATTGCTTGGCGAGGAAAGCCTCGGCACGGGCGAGGTCCTCGGGGGTGTCGATGCCTACGGTCTCAATGTCGGTGAGACCTACACGGATGCGATAGCCGTTCTGCAACCAGCGCAGCTGTTCCAGACTCTCGGCTTTCTCAAGGCTGCTCTGTGGCAGTTGGGTCACCTCTTTCAGTACCTCACGCCGATAGGCATAAACGCCCAGGTGTTTTAGGAAGGGATACTGGCCAAACCAGTCGGCAGGCTCTATACCTCTTATATATGGTATGACGCTGCGGCTGAAGTAGAGAGCGAAACCACGATTGTCGGTGACAATCTTGGGCGAGTTGGGATTCTCTACCGCCTCTATCGAGTCGAAAGGCTTGCCGAGGGTGCCGATCTGAGTCTCGGGGGCATCGAAGAGCTGCATGAGCGTGGTGATCTGCGACGCCTGGATGAATGGCTCGTCGCCCTGTACGTTGATGATGACATCGGCATCAGAGCCGATTTTCTCGGCCGCTTCCTCTATACGGTCGGTGCCGCTCTTGTGGTCGGCGCGGGTCATGACGGCTCGTCCGCCAAACGACTCCACACACTCGAAGATACGCTCGTCGTCGGTAGCCACATATACTTCGTCGAGCAGACTGCTCACCTGCTCATATACTCTCTGAATGACAGTCTTTCCGCCGAGAACTGCCAGCGGTTTGCCCGGAAAGCGCGTAGAAGCGTAGCGGGCAGGGATAATAGCCATAAACTTCATAACGGCTGCAAAGATACGAATAAGTGAGAAGAAAACCAAATTTTACGATGAAAACGTAAAAACATATAAAATAGTTTTAGATTATTTGCTGACTTCGGGAAAAATGCCTATTTTTGCAAAATAATTAAAAACAAGAGAGACAACAATGCGAATAAGATTATATACCACTACTTTATTATTTGCGCTGATGCCTGTTATGGCGGGCGCACAGAAAATCACCCTCGGATCGGTAGCTACAAAGGACGGCGGGCAGTACCAAGGGGAGATGATGATGGGCAAGCCTCACGGTAAGGGTAAGGCCAGCTATAAGAATGGTAATATGTATGAGGGTGAGTATGTGAAAGGCAAGCGACAGGGCTTTGGCACATATACATTCTTCGACGGAGAGAAATACGAGGGAGAATGGTTCCAGGATCAGCAGCATGGGCGTGGAACCTACTACTTCTCAAACAACAACCGCTATGAGGGCTTGTGGTTTCGTGACTATCAGCACGGACATGGTATCATGTACTACTTCAACGGCGATAAGTATGACGGCGAGTGGAAGCAGGACAAACGCTCGGGCAAGGGGGTATATACCTTTGCAAGCGGTGCCTTCTACCGTGGTGAATGGGTGAACGACAAGAAGAACGGCAAAGGTTTCTTTGACTGGGGCGACGGCTCGACGTATGACGGCGACTGGAAGGAGAACATGTGCTCAGGAAGGGGCACCTTCAAGTATGCTAACGGCGACGTATATATCGGTCAGTGGCTCGACGACGAGATGAATGGCCGCGGTATCTATAAGTTCCAGAATGGTGATGTGTATGAGGGCGATTATGTTCGTGGAGAGCGAACCGGCTCAGGCATCTTCCGATATGCTAACGGCGACAAGTATACAGGGCAGTTTCAGAACGGCGATAAGCACGGACAGGGCACCTTTGTATGGAAAAGCGGCGACAGCTATGTGGGACAGTGGAAGGCCGACAAGCAGGATGGCCGCGGCAAGCTGACTAAGAAGAACGGTGACACCGTAGAGGGGATGTTCAAGGGCGGGCAGCCTCACGGCGAATGTATCGTGCGTTATGCCGACGGCGCCAAATATAAGGGCGAATATAAAAACGGTAAACGAAACGGTGCTGCCATTGAGGAAGATAAAGACGGCAACCGCTTTGAAGGTACCTATGTAGATGATGTTCGCGACGGACGTTTCGTAGAAAAAGACCGTAATGGCAACATCAAGGCACAGGGCAACTATACCCGAGGACACAGACAGGTGAGATAAAAGTTAAAAACAGCAACTTAAAAATATTAATCGTTATGATCATTGATACACTTGACAATTTAAACAAATATGCGGCTCTGAACCCATTGTTCACCGATGTGATAGAATTTCTGAACAGTCATGATATCCAGACTTTGGAGGCAGGCAAATATCCTATCAAGGATAAGGATCTGTTTATGAATCTTCAAGTAGCTGCGGGTCGCAGTAAAGAGGCTGCTTTCTTAGAGACTCATATCGAGATGATTGATATTCAGATACCTATTTCCTGTGCGGAGACATTCGGTTATACGCCTTTGTGTGATTTGCCAGACTTTGAATATAACACAGAGAAGGATATTACGAAGTACGGCGACACGAAGCCTCAGACTTATGTCACCGTTAATCCCGGACAGTTTGCCATATTCTTCCCACAGGATGGGCATGCTCCCTGTATTACGGATGAACCTGAAATCAGGAAGGCCATCTTTAAGGTGAAGGCATAAAGCATAAGGGGCTAAAAACATTAAAACTATGACAACAAAAAAAGACACAAAGAAAAAGGCCGCAGTGAAAAAGGCGGCAGCTCAGAAAGAACCCGAACATATCGGCTTGGTACGTAACGACTCGTGGCTGGAACCTTTCGAAGGGGCTATCCGTGGGCGGCATGACCATGCCATCTGGAAGATGAACCAGCTGACACAGAATGGCAGGAAAACCCTCAGCCAGTTTGCTTCTGGTCATCTCTACTTCGGTCTGCATAAGTTGGCTAAAGGCTGGGTGTTCCGCGAGTGGGCGCCTAACGCTACCGATATTTATCTGGTTGGCGACTTTAACAATTGGCAGGAAAACGAGAAGTACCGTTGCAAGCGCATCGAGGGTACGGGTAACTGGGAACTGAAACTGAGCGAAAAAGCCCTGAAGCATGGTCAGCTTTACAAAATGAAGGTAAAGTGGAATGGAGGAGAGGGAGAACGTATTCCCGCTTGGTGCCGCCGTGTGGTGCAGGATGAGAATACCAAAATATTCTCTGCTCAGGTGTGGAACCCGGAGAACAGTTATGAGTTCCAGAAGAAGTCCTTTAAACCAAAGAAGAATCCGTTGCTCATTTATGAGTGCCATGTAGGTATGGGACAGGATGCCGAGAAGGTGGGTACCTATAAGGAGTTTAAGGATAACGTGTTGCCACGTGTTATCAAGGATGGTTATAACTGCATTCAGGTGATGGCTATTCAAGAGCATCCTTATTATGGCTCGTTCGGCTATCATGTATCATCGTTCTTTGCGCCTTCAAGCCGTTTCGGCACGCCTGAGGAGCTGAAGGAACTTATCGATACCGCCCACAAGAACGGTGTAGCCGTGATTATGGATATCGTACATTCCCACGCCGTGAAGAATGAGATTGAGGGCTTGGGCAATCTGGCTGGCGATCCGAACCAGTTCTTCTATCCTGGCGACCGTCATGAGCATCCCGCGTGGGATTCGCTCTGCTTTGACTATGGTAAGGACGAAGTGCTTCACTTCCTGCTCTCAAACTGCAAATACTGGCTCGAAGAGTTCCATTTCGACGGCTTCCGTTTCGATGGCGTGACTTCGATGTTGTATTACTCGCATGGATTGGGCGAGGCTTTCGGAGGTTATGGTGACTACTTCAACGGACACGAGGACGATAACGCCATCTGCTATCTTACGCTGGCTAATAAGCTGATACACGAGGTGAATCCTAACGCCATCACTATTGCCGAAGAGGTATCGGGTATGCCCGGACTCGCAGCTAAGTTCGAGGATGGCGGCTATGGCTTCGACTACCGCATGGCGATGAATATTCCCGACTACTGGATTAAAACCATAAAAGAGGTGCGCGATGAGGACATCAACGTGTGCTCCATCTTCTGGGAGGTTAAGAACCGTCGTCCCGACGAGAAGACTATCTCATATTGTGAGAGTCACGATCAGGCGCTGGTCGGCGACAAGACCATCATCTTCCGACTTATAGATGCCGATATGTATTGGCACTTCGCAAAGAAAGACGTGAACGATATTGCCCAGCGTGGTATCGCCCTGCATAAGATGATCCGTCTGGTGACGGTAGCTGCTATTAACGGTGGCTATCTGAACTTCATGGGTAACGAGTTCGGACATCCTGAGTGGATCGACTTCCCGCGTGAGGGTAATGGCTGGAGTTATAAGTATGCCCGTCGACAGTGGAACCTCGTGGACAACAAGGATCTCTGCTATCATTGGTTGGGCGACTTCGACCGCGAGATGCTGAAGACTATCAAGAGTGTGCGCAACTTCCAGAACACACCTGTGACAGAAATCTGGCACGACGATGGCGACCAGGTACTCTGCTTTATGAGGGGCGACCTCGTCTTTGTGTTCAACTTCTCGCCGACACGTAGTTATACCGACTATGGCTTCCTGGTGCCTACTGGCAGTTATCAGGTTGTGCTGAACACCGACTCGAAGGACTTCGGCGGTAATGGCTTTGCCGATGATACCGTTACGCATTTTACTAACTACGATCCGCTTTACGTCAAGGAAAGGAAAGAGTGGCTGAAACTCTATATCCCCGCACGTTCAGCAGTCGTGTTGAAGAAAATATGATGTTGACATATAATGATATGAAAAAGAATAATAGCACCATGGGTATACGCCTGATGTGTGCTATTGTTTTTGTGATATTCTCTGTTGGCTGGCTGTATAGCTTTCAGCCCGACATCATGACGATGTCGCAGCATGTATTGAGTAAAGGACTGACGCATTATAACCCTGTCATAGGGTGTGTGTGTATCACACTGATACTGATCCTGCTTCAGTTCTTTGTCGCAAAGTCTTCCCGTCTCAGAAGTAGCGCCTATGCCTTAAGCTATTTCCCGTCGATGTTGGTATTGGGACTACTTACTGCCGTGACGGAAAATGCTGACGGTGGCATTTATTTCGACTGCCATTGGTTGGGAATTGTTCTCGTGATTGCTTTGTGGATTGGAGCCGTGTGGGTGGTCCGACAACTGCAAGGCGTGTTCCGTCCTACTGAGGTTCGTCTGTTCTCGCGTCCTGTATGGCTTAATATGCTCATCATGTCACTGCTGATGATATGCACCGTATGGATAGGTAACACCAATGCTGTGTTTCATTACCGTATGCGGGCTGAGCAATGCCTGACAGACGGAGATATGAAAGGAGCGCTTATGGTGGGGAGAAAATCGCTGGAGGGTGATGAACATCTGCTGATGCTGCGTATGTATGCGTTGGCCCGTGAGAATGCTTTGGGCGAACATCTTTTTGAATATCCGATAACGGGTAACAGCAGTCAGATGCTTCCCACAGACAGCCTTTCGTGTATGATGTTCTATCCGCAAGACAGCTTGTATAAGTTTATTGGTGCCCGTCCTGCTTCCAGAATGTCGCCTATGCGTTATCTGGAACTTGTTCAGCAGCGCGATAGTCTGCCTAATAAGACTGTGGCCGACTATCTGCTCTGTGGCTATCTGATAGACCGGCAGATAGACGATTTTGTAAAGGAGCTGGGTAAGTATTACCATATCGACGACAGCTTGCCCAAGCATTATCGTGAGGCCTTGACGCTTTACACCCATATGCGTTCCCGTCCGCTGGTAGTCTATCATCATGCTGTGATGGATGAAGACTATGATAACCTGATGCAGTTGGAGAAACAGTATCCCGACAAAAGCGAGCGCCGGGTGAAGGTAGAAGAACAGTATCGCGGAACTTATTGGTACTATTATAAATATGAGAAATAAAGAAGGCCATCCTGACAGGGTGGCCCTCTTTATGGTTATGTGTAAAGATATCGTTTGATTGATTTCTTTGGTGTCTTTTCAAACTCCTCCTCATGAATCACAATCTCACTGATCTTCTCGTAGGCGGGAATCAGCTCGTTCAGTCCGCTGAGGTTCTGATCCATGATGCTCTTCAGGTCGTCGATCGAGAATCCCATGTTCTTTGCCTCTTCCATATCGGGGTGAACCAGAGCTACGAGCTTCGTGTCTCTCTGTACAACGATGCTCTCCATCACCATCGCCATAGAGTTGAGTTTGTCTTCAATCTCCTCGGGATAGATGTTCTGTCCGTTAGGACCGAGAAGCATATTCTTTGAGCGTCCGTTGATGTAAACGTTGCCATCCTGGTCCATCGTGCCCAAGTCGCCTGTGTGATACCATCCTTCGCTGTCGATGGTCTCAGCTGTGGCTTCTGGATTCTTATAGTAGCCCAGCATCACGTTAGGTCCCTTGGTCAGAATCTCTCCGGGGATACGTCGTGGGTCGGGTGAGTCAATCTCAACCTTCTGGTTTAGGGCTGCGCGTCCGCAAGAGCCTTGTGCAAACGTGTGCCAGTCACGATAACAGATAATGGGGGCACACTCAGTAGCACCATAGCCTACAGTGTAGGGGAAGTCGATCTTCTTGAGGAAATGCTCTACCTCATGATTCAGGGCGGCACCGCCGATAATAACCTCGTACATACGGCCGCCGAAGGCTTTCAGCACTTCCTTACATATCATCTCGCGTACCTTCTTGTTGATAACGGGCATCTGAAGCAACAAGCGCATGCGGTTGTTCTGAATCTTCGGGAATACCTTCTTGCGGATAATCTTCTCGATAATCAGCGGTACGGCAATCACGATGACGGGGCGAACCTCCTGCAAGGCCTGAGCGATGATAGCTGGCGAAGGAATGCGGTTCAGGTAGTACACATGACAGCCGTACAGGAATTCGAAGATAAACTCGAAAGCCATACCGTACATGTGAGCCATCGGGAGCATCGAGATGATAGGGTCGCCCGCCTTGAGCTGCTTACCCAGAACACTCACGGCAAAGTCGTAGTTTGACCGGAGTGCACGATAGGGCAGCATGACACCTTTTGAGAAACCAGTTGTACCGCTGGTGTAATTGATGACAGCCAGCTCGTCGGGATTCTCTTCAAGATAGTAGTTCACATGTTGTTTGCGGAAGTATTTCGGGAACTTCTTACCATAGAGTTCATTCAGATGTTCGCGAGCATAGGTCAGCTTGTCTGTGCGGGAGATCATCAGCGAATAGTCGGGGTTATTGATAATACCCTCCAGCGTAGGCATAGCCTGCGGGTCGATGATCGTTGCCACATGGTCGCCTACGAAGAGCAGACGAGCCTCTGAATGATTCACGATGTTGTGTATCTGTTCCGCATTGAACTCATGTAGAATAGGTACAGCAATAGCACCATAGGTAAGCGTAGCGAGGAAGGCTACGGCCCATTGAGAGGAATTGCGGCCGCAAAGGGCAATCTTGTCTCCCTTCTGTATACCGCTGTTTTCAAAAAGAATGTGTAATTTTTCGATTTTTCTGGCAACATCGTGGAACTGCAGCGTCTGTCCCTTGAAGTCGGTCAGCGCATCACGGTCCCAATTGTCGATAATACTCTTCTGAATGAGAGCGTTAAAACTTCCTATTTGTCCCATATGCATCGATTAGATATTCTTATATAAGTAGCGTTTAATACTCTTCTTTGGTGTCTTGGCAAACTCTTCGTCCTGAAGCTCGATTGCTGAGATGCGGCTATATACGGGCAGTTGCTCGTTCAAGTCCTTACGGTTCTGCTCCATAATGTCAACAAGCTCTTCCTGGCTGAAGCTTACCACCTCGTCTTTGTCGGGATGAACCAGAGCCACGAGTTTGTCGCCACGCTGTATGACGAGACTCTCCGATACCATCGGCATCGTGTTGAGTTTGTCTTCTATTTCTTCAGGATATACGTTCTGTCCGTTAGCGCCCAGAAGCATATTCTTCAGACGTCCGCGAATGAAGATGTGGCCAGAGGGCGCCATTGTTGCCAGGTCGCCTGTGTGATACCAGCCTTCTTCGTCGATAGCCTCTTTGGTGGCCTCTTCGTTCAGATAGTAGCCCAGCATCAGGTTGGTGCCTCGGGTTACAATCTCGCCCGCAATGTTTTCCGGGTCGGCACTCAGGACCTTCACCTCCATGCGTGCTACAGGGGTGCCGCACGAACCGCCGATGAACTTCTTATGGTTGCAATACGATATCAGCGGTGCGCACTCTGTGGTGCCGTAGCCCACCGTGATGGGGAATCCGATAGAAATCAGGAACTCCTCAACCTCTTTCGAGAGTGCTGCGCCACCCACGATCACCTCATACAGGTTGCCGCCGAATGCGTTGTATACCTCTTTACATATACGTTCCTTTACCTTCTTGCTCACAATGGGCATAGACAGCAGCAAACGCATACGGTTGTTCTGTATTACGGGGAATACCTTCTTGCGGATGATCTTCTCGATAATCAGCGGTACCGTGATGACGACCGCCGGCTTCACCTCAGCGAAAGCCTCTGCGATGATGGCAGGACTCGGCAGACGGGTGAGGAAGAACAGATGGCATCCGTTACAGAATCCGAACAGGAATTCTATCGCCATACCATACATGTGGGCCATGGGTAGAATGCTCAGCATGTTGTCGCCGGGCTTTACGTGTTTTCCCAGCTCACCCATGATGAACTCAATGTTTCCCCATAATGCGCGATAGGGTAGCATCACGCCTTTCGAGAATCCTGTCGTACCGCTGGTATAGTTGATCAGCGCCAGCTCTTCTGCCTCGTCTTTGTGATAGTCTACGTGCTCAGCGCGGAAGGCTCTGGGATACTTGCTGCCAAATATCATATTGAGATGTTCGCGTGCGTAGGTTACCTTTTCTGAACGAGATATCAGCAACGAGAAATCGGGTATGTTGATAATCGCTTCAAGACCAGGCATAGCTTCCGGATCGATGGTCTTCACGGCATAGTCGCCAATGAAGAGCAGCTTCGAGCCTGAGTGGTTCACGATGTTCTGTATCTGTTCGCCGTTGAACTCATGCAGGATAGGCACGGCAACGGCTCCATAGGAGAGGGTAGCCAGGAAGGCAACAGCCCAATGGGCTGAATTGCGTCCACAGATGGCAATCTTGTCTCCTTTCTCTACGCCACTATTTTCAAACAATATATGAACCTTCTCAATCTTTCTTGCTACGTCGTGAAACTGGAGTGTGATACCCTGATAATCGGTAAGCGCATCCTGGTTCCAGTTGTTCACTATGGCCTTTTGGATGTAAGCATTAAAACTGCTGAAATTTTCCATTAAAATTGCACAATCTTTAAAATTTTGTGCAAAGGTATATTATTTCCTGCACATTTCAAAAAAAAATGTGCAATATTTTATGTTTACTTATAAAAAATAACATATTCGGGGAGATATCGAACAATAATTATTCGTATCTCATCGATTTTGCGGGGTGAATATGCGAAATCAGGTAGCTGGGTGCTATCAGCACGAAAACGCATATCAGCAGTGTTGCCACATTGATGGCAGCAACCAGCGGCAGGTTCAGTTCCATAGGTGCCTCGCTCACATAATAGGTCTGCGGGTCGAGTGTCACGAAGCCTGTATATTGCTGGAGCAGCACGATGCCTAAGCCTATCACGTTGCCCCAGAACAATCCTTGTCCGATAATGAATACCGAGAACCACAGGAATGTGTGGCGTATGGTTTTGTTTCTGGCTCCGACAGCTTTCAGGATACCGATCATCTGCGTGCGTTCCAGTATGATGATGAGCAGTCCGCTGATCATGGTGAATCCTGCCACGCAAACCATCAAGGCGAGGATAATCCATACGTTGATGTCGAGCAGTTCGAGCCAGGAGAATACCTGCGGGTAGAGCTCATAGATGGTTTCTGTCGTCAAGACGTTGCCTTGCGGATCGATGCTGCGGTTTATCTTCTCAACGAACCTGTCTTCCGTCAGTTGTAGCTGTTCAAAGTCTTTCACCTTTACCTCGACGCCCGTCACTTCGCCATTCAGCCAGCCGTTCAGTCTGCTGGCGGCATAGAGGTCGATGAAACACAGGTTCTCGTCGAAGCGTGTCATATTGGTCTGATAGATGCCGCTGACGGTATAGCGACGGGTTCTCACATCCTGTCCGTCGATGAAGTAGGCAAACACCTTGTCGCCAGCCTTCAGTCTCAGCTTGTCGGCTATCATCTTCGACATCAGCAGTTTCTGCTTGCTGGTAGAGTCGCTGAACTCGGGCATCTCTCCTTCTACGAGATGGCTCTTCAGAAACGTCATGTCGTATTCTGGTCCCACGCCCTTGAAGGCCACGCCCAGAAAGTCCTCGTCGGTCTTCAGGATGCCTTGTGTCATAGCGAATCGCTCTACGTGGCTCACGCCGTCGACGCTGCCTATCATCTGCATCATGCTGTCGTCTATGCAGACTGGATATTGGTCGCTGCCGTTATACGTCAGTACGTTGTGAACCTGGATATGGCTTCCGAATCCTACCACCTTGTCGCGGATGGTGTGCTTGAATCCTAATACCACGCTCACCGTTACGATCATCACGGCCAGTCCGATAGCCACGCCAACGGTGGCTATACGAATGGCAGGGCGACTCACTTTCCGTTTGTCGCCCTTGTCACTATAGATTTTCTTCGCTATGAATAACGGTAGGTTCATTCGTCAACTCTTCCCGGATAAGCCTCAAGTGCTTTGCGCAATACGACGAGCGCACGCTCCAGATCTGCCTTTTTCAGAACGTAGGCGATACGGACCTGATTGATACCGGCACCAGGGGTTGTATAGAAACCAGCGGCAGGAGCCATCATCACGGTCTCGCCCTCATACTCAAACTCCGACAGGCACCAACGGCAGAACTCCTCGGCATCGTCGACAGGCAGTTTTGCTACCGTGTAGAAGGCACCCATAGGGATAGGCGAGTAGACGCCGGGGATGCGGTTCAGTCCGTCGATCAGACACTTACGGCGCTCCACATATTCGTCGTACACGTCACGATAATACTCCTCGGGGGCATCGAGCGAAGCCTCGGCCACGATCTGTCCGATGAGTGGTGGTGAGAGGCGGGCCTGACAGAACTTCATCACGGCCTTTCTTACCTCAGCGTTCTTGGTGATCAGCGCACCGATACGGATACCGCACTCGCTGTAGCGCTTCGACACCGAGTCGATCAGGATCACGTTCTGCTCAATACCCTCCAGGTGGCAGGCTGAGATATAGGGCGACCCTGTGTAGATATATTCGCGATACACTTCGTCGGAGAAGAGATACAGGTCGTACTTCTTCACCAGGTCGCGTATCTGGTTCATCTCGCGGCGGGTATAAAGATAGCCGGTAGGGTTGTTGGGGTTGCAGATCATGATGGCTCGTGTGCGCTCATTGATCAGCTCCTCGAACTTCTCGACCTTAGGGAGCGAGAAACCCTCCTCGATGGTTGTCGCTATCGTGCGGATCTTAGCGCCAGCCGAGATGGCAAACGCCATATAGTTGGCATAAGCAGGCTCGGGCACGATAATCTCGTCGCCGGGGTTCAGACAGCTCAGGAATGCAAAGAGCACCGCCTCGCTACCTCCGCTGGTGATGATGATATCGTCGGCTGTTACGTTGATGTTGTATTTCGCGTAATAGTCAACGAGCTTCTCACGATAACTCAGATAGCCCTGCGACGGAGAATACTCCAGGATCTGGCGGTCTATCTGTTTCAAAGCGTCAAGGCCCACCTGTGGGGTAGGCAGGTCGGGCTGACCGATGTTCAGATGGTACACCTTCGTACCTCTCTTCTTAGCTGCGGCGGCCAGAGGTGCGAGTTTTCGGATAGGCGACTCGGGCATCTCGTGGCCACGAACTGATATTTCCGGCATCTTTTTTGTCTTTTACCTTTTTACTTTTTACAAAAATCGCTGCAAAGGTACTGTTTTTTTTTGTTAATCTGTGTAATCTGTGGCTTTTTTTTAGAAATAATGAGTACTTTTGCCCAACAAATTGAGATACGTGATGAATTTCGAGGAATTGTTGGAAACCCGCGACGCCCGTAAAACCACGAAGGTTCGTCTGCCTTACGGTTATTTCTACAAGCGTCTGATAGACGGGAAATATTCAAACTTTGTGGAGTTTCACGATGAGGTGGCCGATCATGTTGCCTTCAGCAGTTGTGTGCGCCGCGAGGCCGAGGAGATGTCGAAGCTCGACGACCGCCGCCAGCTCAAGTTCACGCCCAACGAAGGGGGCGACGGCGTCTACGCCATAGCCGTCGAGGTGGGGCATTACCTCACTTTCGAGCAGCTGCTCAATGAGAATCCAGCTATCGTGGCCCGTAAGAATTTCATCAGCTCAACGATCAGCGACCTGGTTGATCTCACCACGCAACTCAATGACAAGAACATTTTCCACGTATGCTTCGCGCCCTCTAATGTCTTAGTGCGCAAGAGTGGCGCCAACGTCCGTCTGCTGTGTCACGGTTCCTATTATATGAAGCTTGAACAGGACGTGCTCTACGACGGCGTAGAGGATTTCGTGGCTCCCGAGGTGTTTGCCGAAGGTACCGTCGATGCCCGCACCGATGTCTATTCGCTGGGCAAGTTCGTGGCCTGGCTCTACCAGTCGGGCGGCATTCCCTTCGAGCTCAAGGGTGTTCTGGCCAAGGCTACGGCTCAGTCGCCCGACGACCGCTATGCTTCTGTCAAGGACTTCCATCAGGCCCTGCTGGCCCGCCAGAGCATGCGTCGCACGGGACTCGTGGGCGTTGCAGCCCTGCTGATTGCCCTGCTGGCTGTTGGCTGCTATTTCTATCTGCTGCCCACTCCCGAAGTGATAGAGTATGTGAAGCCCGTCGACGAACCTATTCCCGACGACATGGTCGACGATGAGTCGCTGTTGCTTGATATCGGTGCCGATGCCGACTCGGCTACGATTGCCGCTGCCGTTCAGCAGCAGGCCTATCTCAACGACTCGCTGAGTGTGGATGAGCGCAAGATGCGCGAATATCAGGCCAAGGCCGAGCAGATTTTCCGCAAGCAGTTCACCCGTGCCGCTGATCAGATACTCTCGAAGATCTATAACAACGAGAAGATGAACCTCACCGAGAAGGACTTCCTGGCGCGCAGCAGGGCTATGACCGAAGAGCTGGCCAAGAAGGAGGCCGAGCTCGCCAAGGAGGCCAACCTGGGCAACGACCGTTCTCAGCGCATCGCCTCTGAGATCATCGACCAGCTCACTTCCAAGAAGATGAAGGAGCTCGATCCCGACTATATGGGCATTCACAAGAAGCCCTCCGACGACGATAAAACAATTAATACAACAGTTAAAAATAAGAAATGAGAAGTAGAACAGCAATTTGGTTTGAATGCAAGATCCGTTATGAGAAAGTGATGGAAGACGGCTTGCAGAAGAAAGTTACAGAATCTTATGTAGTCGATGCCCTCAGCTTCAGCGAGGCCGAGGAGCGCATCATCGAGGAGATGTCGTCTTATATCAGCGGCGAGTTCGACGTGGCCGATATCAAGAAGGCTCCCTATAAGGAAATATTCTTCTCTGACGACGAGATGGCCGACCGCTGGTATAAGGCAAAGCTCCAGTTCATCACCATCGACGAGAAGACCGAGAAAGAGAAGCGCAGCTCTGTCACCTATCTTGTTCAGGCAGGCACCTTCAACGGCGCTGTGAAGAACATCGACGAGGTGATGGGCGGCACCATGATCGACTATGTCATCGCTGCTGTCAACGAGACCACGATCATGGACGTCTATGAGTATGCTAAGACAAAAAAAGACGACAAACCTGAATACGAACAGTAATGTACGACGTTAAGGGAAATCTTCATCAGGTTCTTGATACATTGCCACAGGGTACGCGCCTTGTGGCAATTTCAAAGTACCATCCTGCCGAATACATCATGGCTGCCTATGATGAGGGCCAGCGTGTGTTTGGCGAGAGCCACGAGCAGGAACTGCGCCTCAAGCACGAGCAGCTGCCAAAGGATATCGAGTGGCATTTCATTGGTCATCTTCAGACCAATAAGGTGAAATATATCGCGCCTTATGTATCTATGATTGAGGCTGTTGACTCGCTAAAGCTCCTGAAAGAGATTAATAAGCAGGCCGAGAAGTGCGGGCGCGTTGTGAAAGTGCTCCTTGAGCTCCATATCGCTGAGGAGTCGACCAAGTACGGCCTGACGCTTGACGCCTGCCGCGAACTCCTTGAGGCTGGCGAGTGGCGCGAGATGAAGCATGTACGTATCTGTGGCCTGATGATGATGGCCTCGTTTGTCGATGACAAGGAACAGGTACGCCGCGAGATGCAGACCGCAGCCGACTTCTTTGATGAGGTGAAGGCGAAATATTTTGAAACTGACGACGCTTTCTGCGAACGCTCCTGGGGTATGAGCGACGACTATCTCGTAGCCCTTCAGACCCGCTCTACGATGGTCCGCATCGGTACCACTATCTTTGGTCCCCGCGTCTATTAAAGAAGTACTGTCCGCGCTTCCTGGTTGTCTTACCGTAGTTGATGGCATGCGTGGGACAGTAGTGATAACACGCCATACAGCAAGTACACCGCTCGTTGTGAATCCACTCGGGCGGTGTTCCTTTTATATTCTCCACAGGGCACACCTTGGCGCATTTGCCGCACTCGATACACTTCTCGCGGTCGACCGTGAACTTCCTGTCGTGAATCATCCGCTTGTTGAAGTAGCCGCCAATCACGTATGAGTAGAGTCGGGGGGTAGAGCCTTTCACCAGTTCCTCCACACCCGTGCGCTTCTCGCGGATGCAGTCTGCGATATGCGGCAACTGGGCTTTGGCGGCGGAGATTTTCTCCTGCTCCCTCTCCTCGGTGTCTGTGTACATGAACGGCAGACAGACATACGTCTCTGGCATCACCACCGAGAAGACGGCCGTGGCCTGTAGCGGTTTTCCGTTGGTCTTCAGATGGTCGTTGGCCGCCAGGTCCTTATTCAGTATCGTCATCGTCTCGCCCACGTTGTCGCCGCAGGTGGTCAGCGACCAGCAGAAGGTGTCTGGCTCCAGACCGTTTATCCTGAGCTTGCGGATAAAGCCTCTCACGATTCCCGGCACTTGCCATCCGTGCGTCGGGAAGCAGAATCCTATCCGCTCGCCTGGCTGTAGGGAGAACTCGTAGCTGCCTTTACTGATCAGTTCCGGGATGAACAGCAGTTCGTCGCCCACGGCCTCCGCAATCTGCGTTGCCGCCCATCTCGTGTTGCCTGTGCCTGAGAAATAGAAAATCATCGTTCGTTTCTGATCCAGTTAATGATGGTTTCGAGCACCTCGGGGGCGATGGTCTCTTCGATCTGCTGATACTCTTTGGTCAGTCCCGTCTGACAGTGCTGGAACATGTGGTTCAAGCCCTCTACCGCCACGGTCTTGGCCGAAGGCAGTCCGCTGCGCAGTGCCTCGAGGTTGGCCTTGTACTCCACCTGCATGTCCTTGGTGCCGTTCAGTGCCAGCGCGGGACACGTGATATTACCGATGAACTTCCTCGCGTCGAGCGTCATGAAATATCTCAGATAGGGATACATCAGTTGCAGCATCGTACTCTTGTAGTCCTGTTTCAGCATTGCGGGCAGGTCGCGGTTGTCTATCGACGGCACGTTCTGTCCTGCGACGCGGGCGTCGAACGCTTCATTCAGTATCTCGCAATATGCCTCGACCTCAGCCTCTGAGAAGCCTTCGTAGGGCAGCATCGTGCGGTTCTGCCACACCAGTGTCTCCTTGCCCGAGATCACCATTCCTGCCAGACTCACCACGAAGTCGGTCTTTCCCTCCGAGGCCAGCATCAGTCCGATGGTGCCGCCCTCGCTGTGGCCTATCACGCCTACGCTCTCGAACCGTTCGCGCAGCAGGTCGATGCCTGCGGCAGCGTCGTTCTTCAGGTCCTCCGTCGTACAGGTCGCCGTGTTACCCTTCGACTCCCCGAATCCGCGGTCGTCATAGCGCAGGGTGGCAATGCCCTGTCGGGCCAGTGCGTCGGCTATCACCGCAAAGGGCTTGTGCTCGAGTATCTCCTCGTCGCGGTTCTGGAATCCGCTGCCCGTCACCATGAGCAGCACGGGCGTCTTCCTGTTGCAGCCCTCAGGCAGCGTGAGCGTACCTCTCAGTATGGCGTCGCCGTTCTTGAACTCTACCTCCTCCGTGGCGTACGGGTAGGGCGGCTTGGGCGTCTGCGGACGGTTGGCTATCTTCTCGCCGGGCTTCAGCGTGAGGGGAAACGTCGTGCCGTGCTGGGTGAAGGTGCCCGTGATCTCGTCGCCTGCGAGCCGTCCCTGGTACTGACCGTTGATGGTCGGAATCTTCATCACGATACTGTCTCCTGTCGGGCGCTCCACGGTGAGCTTGATGCCTCGTGCCCCTTGTGCGGGCGAGTCGATGGTTCCTTCGCTTTCACCGATGCGGAACACCAGCTGTAGTTTCATACCCTGCACACTCAGGTCTCCCGACCATGTGCCAGTCTGTGCCATGCATGCCATAGTCGCTACGGCTGCCATGATTGTCATGATAATCTTCTTCACTTTCTTTGATTCTGATGGTTGTTTGTCTACGTGTGCAAAGGTACGAAAAATATTTGAGATATGCAAGAAAAAATGAAGATAATTTTCAAAGAAAATTATTTTTTTTCTGAAAAACTTTTTTCGCTCCCTTTTCTTGGTTGTCTGCGGAATATTTCATACCTTTGCGCCCAGAATTTTTTTTGCTGAATTAATCGGCCATAGTAAACTTATTATCATTAATCAAAAAATTAGTAGTGTAATACGATGAAGAAAAAGATTGTATTCTTGCTGTCGTGGACGCTGATGTCCATGCAGTTGTGTGCACAGGTGAACCCGAAACCGGGTTTTGTTATCACGAACAATGGCGATACCATCAGGGGCGTCATCGATTTCCGTACAAACGAGCGACTGGCGAAGCAGTGCGACTTCTGGGCTGCCGGGGAGACGAAGGGCGAGACCTACAAGCCCGGCGACATCGAGGGATTCAGGTTCGACAACGGGGGAAAGTACTTCGTGACCCGTCGACTGAATGTGACGGGTACGCCCGAGCTCTACTTCGCCGAGTTCATGGTTCAGGGCATGATGAACCTGTATTGCGTCGCCTATAATCAGGACGAGTACTTCTTCTTTGAGAGAGAGGACGGCGAGATGGCGCAGCTCACCAAGCGTGCGTTCTTCACCTCGGCGTCGATCCATGAGCAGAGCAGCAGGGTGGAGGAGCAGCGTGAACAGTACGGAAAGGTCAAGCTGCTGCTGAAGGACTCGTGGAAGGCTGCCGAGGAGATAAAGGGCGGCGATGTGTCGAGGAAACAGCTCGTGAACGCCGTGCGCGACTACCACAAGGACGTATGTACCGATGGCAGTTCGTGTATGGTGTATGAGTATAACGAGAAGTCGGATGGACCGAAGAACCATTTCAAGGCGATTGTGGGCTATTCGTACTATACGCACGAGCGTACCGCCTACCAGACGCTGGAGGACGAGAACTACTCGGGCAGCACTTTCGAGGCGGGTCTGGGCTTCGAGACCGAGCTGGAGCGCGTGACGAAGGGCGGTGCCCTGGAACTGTGTGTCGTCTACTCGCCCCAGGCCAGCTTCAAGCATCACACGATGGTGCGCGGCGGACATGAGTCGTCGTACACGATATATAAGAAGGCCCGCTGCATGGGCTCGATAGGTCTGCTTAAGCGCTACGGCAAGGGCAAGATCGTTCCTCTCATCCGTGTCGGAGGCTTTTATGTGCTGCATCTCGGCAATAAGGAGGAGCGCTATTATATGTCGAAAATGATCGTCGACAAGGACTGGGAACAGACGAACCACTTCGGTGCGTATATCGGCGGCGGCGTAGAGATGGCACTGGGCAAGCATGCGGCCCGACTGCATGCCGACCTGTTTAAGTCGCTGGAATCTTCAGGTAAAGGCAATATGATGAAGTTCGGTGTCACAGCCGAATACGTATTATAGAACAATTCGAAGCATTTTTCGGGCGTCTGCGGACGCTTTCGGTCCCCCTCAGGCGGAGGGGGACTTTCTTTTATCGAAAACCTCACTCCGCTCCGTATAAAGCTTAAGTCGCTATTAATCAGTCTTATGCTGACTATCTCTAAACCTGAAACCTGTTGATTTGTTGCAGTTGTTGCAGTGTTGCAGTTAGGATTGAGTAGCGTAAAAAGTGGAAAGAGAATTCTATATATTATATATATTATATATATATATAAATATATAGACCTTTTTTTAAAGGCGCGGGAGCCTTCAGAACAACTGCAACACTGCAACACTGCAACACGTAAAAAAGAAATTTCTGAAAAGTGCGGAATTTTAAGATTTTAGCTGGCTAAAAATTTGGTGGTCTCGATTTTTTTTCGTACCTTTGCACAGTCTATGAGATACTTCATCACTTTCACTTATGACGGAACCAACTACCACGGTTGGCAGATACAGCCCAACGGGGTGTCGGTGCAGGAAAAGCTGCAATGGGCGCTCTCTACGCTTCTCCGCGAGGAGATCGGCGTGACGGGAGCAGGGCGCACCGATGCGGGAGTGCACGCCCGCATGATGGTGGCACACTTCGACACCGAGGCGAGGTTCGAGGCCGAGGAGGGCATCAACTGCGAACAGCTGGTGTATAAGCTGAACCGTCTGCTACCACAGGACATCGCCGTAGAGAAGGCAGAGCCCGTGAGCGACGAGATGCACGCCAGGTTCTCGGCTAAGTGGCGGACGTATCACTATTACATCCACACACGGAAGAGCCCGTTTGAGCGAGCCTACAGCTGCGAGATGCACTATGAGCTCGACTTCGACAGGATGAACGAGGCGGGCAGGATTCTGACGGAATATGAGGACTTCGGAGCCTTCTGTAAGGCCGGGGCCGACGTGAAGACCACGCTCTGCAACGTGACGAAGGCCGAGTGGATACAGACATCGCCCACGACGTGGTATTTCGAGATCACGGCCAACCGCTTCCTGCGCAACATGGTGCGCGCCGTGGTGGGCACGCTGGTCGATGTGGGTCGCGGTAAGCTCTCGCTCAGCGACTTCAGGAAGGTGATCGAGGGCAAGAAGCGTTCGGATGCCGGTGAGAGCATGCCTGGCAACGCGCTGTTTTTGGAAAAGATTGTTTATTAGGATATGTGGCTGATATTAGCATTTATGTCGGCAGCTATGCTGGGCTGCTACGATTCGTTTAAGAAACATGCATTGAGAGACAACGCGGTGATTCCCGTACTGTTTCTGAACACCCTCTTCTCGAGTTTGATTTTCCTGCCGTTTATCGTGCTGAGCGGTACGACGACGGTGCTCGACGATACCCTTTTCCACACGGCCAGCGGGGGATGGGAGATGCACAAGTATATCGTGCTGAAGGCACTCATCGTGCTGTCGAGCTGGATACTGGGTTACTTCGGCATGAAGCACCTTCCGCTCACCATCGTGGGACCTATCAACGCCACGCGGCCGGTGATGGTGCTCGTGGGCGCACTACTCTTCTTCGGTGAGCGACTGAACCTGTGGCAGTGGGTCGGTGTGATGCTGGCGGTGATATCGTTTCTGATGCTGAGCCGCAGCGGTAAGAAAGAGGGGATAGACTTCAAGCACGACCACTGGATATACATGATTGTGGGTGCAGCGATGCTGGGCGCCGTGAGCGGTCTCTACGACAAGTTCCTGATGGCGCCTGTGGAGAACGGCGGCGTGGGTCTCGACCGTATGATGGTGCAGTCGTGGTATAACATCTACCAGTGTGCCATGATGGGTGTTATGCTGATGCTGCTGTGGTGGCCTAAGCACAAGGATACGACGCCGTTCCACTGGTCGTGGTCTATTCTGGGCGTGAGCGTGTTCCTGTCGACGGCCGATTTCATGTATTTCTACTCGCTGTCGTTGCCTGAGGCCATGATTTCCATCGTGTCGATGATTCGTCGCGGCAGTGTGATCGTGAGCTTCTTGTTTGGCGCCTGGTTCTTCCATGAGCGCAACCTGAAGGCCAAGGCGGTCGATCTCGCGCTGGTACTCCTCGGAATGGTGTTCCTCTACATCGGCAGCCGATAACTTTTTTTAAAGGCACGGATTAACACGGATTATTTTATTTTAGGCACGGATTACACGGCTTAATATAATTAAGACACGGCTTTTAGCATTGCAACTAAGGCCGTGCCGCCTTAAAATCCGTGTAATCCGTGTAATCCGTGCCAAAATAAGAAGCCGCGTCTTTTTTTAAAAAGCCGTGTTAATCCGTGCCTAAAAAAATATCCGCGCTAATGTTTGGTAAGTTCGATTTTTTTGTTTATCTTTGTGGCCAAATTCAACATAAACTTAAACAATGAAAACAAGAGAAGAGAAGCCTAAGTACATGAAGCCTGCAATGCAGGAGTACGAAATGAGACAGACACCACAGTTGCTGGCGGGCAGTAAACCAGACGACGAACCCGTGGAGTGGTAAACCAAAGTTATGAACCTAAAACAGGAGCACAATGAAAAGAAATCTTATCAATAGCCTGGTTGCTCATTCATAACTGCAGCCCTTGCACTGGGCAGCCTCACAGCCTGCTCTGTCGATGATATCCTGGGTCAGAAAACGATCGTGAAAGAGGCTCCCGTCTGCCGTATCACCCTTCCTGCATCCTTCGATAATGGTGCACAGACTCGCGCCGTGACCATCGGCGAAAAAAAAGCCAGGACCACGTTCGCAGAAACGGACGAAGTATATATGGTGATCGAGCATGACGGCGTCTATGCCATCGCCTATGATCCCGCCGAGAGAAAATGCGTCTCCATGACTGTTACGCCAGGTTCCAATCCCTCGGAAGCCACGCTCAGCGGTGCGCTGAAGTTCTACTATGACGATGGAGACAGAAACCCTATCGCTTTAACGCCGGCCGAGGGTGACGCCGTGTATCTGTTCTATAACATGCGCCTTCCTGATCTGAATCCGGCATATCTGAATTTCAACTATCTCTACCAGACCGGCAGCAAGGATCAGAAAGTCGCTTCTTACTGGGATTATCACTATGGCGCTACCTACCACGATTATGGAGAGGCCAAGATGAAGATTGCGGCGTTGGACGGTGATGATAGCGAGGGATACACGATGTCCCTTGTCCAGTTTGACGACCCGGACAAGAGCGACGTCACCTTCCAGAACGTCGACTCCCTGTTCCGTCAGGAACTGACTTTTAAGGACAAGAATGGCGATACCGTGACGCCCACGCTTACCCAATTCGTCGTCACGACGGCGGAGAACAATACCATTTATATGTATTATCCGCTCGCCTCCACCGAGGAGAATCGCTACATCAGAGGCCCCGTTGCCTTGGACCCCCATGACCTGTCGGATGATGGAAACATCTACTTCGCCATGATGTTCGTCGATGACATCAAGAACGAGACGCTGTACATAACGGCTGAAGATGAGGATGGCAATGTATATACGGCCTCCAAGGCCGCACCCGCCGGAGGCTTCGAGAACGGCAAATATTACTATGGCAAGTTAGAGCTGACCTGGCAGAAATGTAAGGCGCCTACCGTCACCGGCACCACTGTCAAGCCCATCTATGGAAATTACGAGCTCACAGAGAATCCTGTCAACATCACCATCAGCGGCTACAGCGAAGAGTATGAATTCAGATTGGAAAATGGTCAGGGCGGCACCTTTACCCTTGACAATTTGACGGCTTACGGCTACATATTCATCAATCAGAAGCACATCTATCCGGATCCGCAGGGAGACGTCTCTCTGGTCCTGAAAGGAGACAACTCCATTTACGCCAACGATTACTGGGGCATTCTGCTTTACGGCGGCCTCAAGATGAGCTGTATCGGAGCATCGGCTACGATCACGATCACGACTACCGCGGATAACATTTGTGGATTGTCGTGCTCCAATTATAGAAACGATGTCGATTACGACAATCCCGCATACAACCGCAATACGGACGAATCGGAGACGGACGTCACCGACCTGCTGGCCGCTCCCGGCTTCACCGTCACCCGCAGCGCGCCCACTAAAGCCTATGATTCCACCTACGGCCAGGAAATCTACACCTACACCGTGGAGAGACAGTGACCCCACCAGATACGAATTCAAGAACGGTGGCGAGTCCTATCTCAAGACTGACATGCTGATATATGAGCCGTAATGATCCACAATCTTCTAGGCACAGATAATTTTCTAGGCACGGATTACACGGATTCTTGGACGAGCCAAGCGGCAAAGCCGAGCGAACACGGATAACTTTTTTTAAAGGCACGGATTACACGGATTAACACGGATTATTTTTTTTAGGCACGAATTTCACGAATAATTTTATAGGCACGGATTACACGGCTTAATATAATTAAGACACGGCTTTTAGCATTGCAACTAAGGCCGCGTCTTTTTTTTAAAAAGCCGTGTAATCCGTGCCTAAAAATTATCCGCGACTATTTCTTGTCTTTGTGCTTGCGCTTCTTCTTGGTCGTGAAGAGGTCGCGAAGGCCGTTGAAATCCTTTTTCATGATGATACCGATGCCCTGAGTGTTCAGACTCGACTTGGTGAAATAACGGTCGTTGGTCTGGTTGTACACCTTGAGTGCCAGGTTGCCGTTGGGGTAGAGCAGATATTGCACGTCGAAGTCGCCGATGAACGACGGGTTGGCCTGAGTCGCGTTGTCGCGATAGCCGAACTGTCCGTTGAAGAGCAGACGGTTGTTCAGCATGCGGCCGTTGATGATACCTTCGTACTCGGCGTTGTGCCAGCCCTCGTTACCCGTTGAGATGTTGGCGCCGAAGTTCCAGTTGTCGTTCTTGATAAACTGGTTGAGCAGCGAGTTGATCTGTGTGGAGAGCGTGCCCGAGAGGAAACTCTGCATGGCGAGCGACGTCTGGTCGGGGCGTTCGCTGCCCGTCGCGTTGTTGTTGGCACCCTGGTTATAGAATCGTCCGATGCCGAGCAGATAGACCACCTGCTGGTTCATCTCCTGCTGTCCGTTGATGACCGAGCGCACCATCTGCTGCTCGTCGGCATTCACGGTAGGCATCTCGATGTCGAAGTCAACCTGCGGGGCGTTAGGCTGTCCGCCGATGTTCATGAGACAGTTCACACGGATGCTGTTGTTGCTAAACGAGTTGCCGATGTTGAGGTCGGAGAGGCTCACGCCGTTGACGGTATAGACGGCCTGCAGGTTGAGGGCGGCATTATAGGGGTCGCCACCGAAGACGATAGTGCCGCCACGGTTGAACGTGAAGTTCTTCTTGATGATGTTCTGGATGGTGACGCCGTAAGTGCCGTGGTCGACGGTATAGGTGCCGAACATGTTGAACGGTCCCTTGTTGTGGAACGAGGCGCGGATGGCCCCTTCGCCGTTGAGCGTGATATAGTCTTTCGTACTCTCGTCCATCAGAAGGCGCAGCGTAGCGTCGGGCGTACAGTTGATGAGGAAATTGATGTAGATATCGGTATCCGACACGCGGGAATACTGTGTGTGCGACTTGGTGGCAGTCGTGCCTGCAGGCTCTTCCCACTCAATGAACTCCTGCTTGGAGATAGCGTCGGGACTGGCGGCGTTGTAGACGAAGACGGAGCCTGGCTGTGGGGTGACGTTGCAGTCGATGGTCACGTCGTTCCGCCCGTGGATGGCCACATGGCCCGTGGCATAGACGGTGCCGTAGAACGTCGATTCGCCGAAGTCGGTGAAATCATAGCCCAGCAGGTTGTCGGCGTCGACGAAGATATCGTACGTCATATCAGTGAGATGCTTGTGGTGTACGCCGCCCGTGAGGATGCCCTGGTGGCCGTCGCGGTCGGTGACGGTCATGTTGTGCAGCATAATCTCGTCGGGAATCATGATGACGGTATCGTTGCGCAGCTGATAGGTGGTGTTGAGCGGGGTAACGGTGGCCTCACCGTCGACAACGAGCTGTCCTGTGAGGTTGATGTTGTCGAGCGTTCCTGCCACACGGGCCTCGCCGTTGGCCTGTCCCGTGATGCTGCTGAGGAACGAGCTGGTGAAGTTGTGCATGAACTCTATCGACGTGTTCTCGGCGCCGATGGCCAAGTCGATGGTGTTGTGTACGGGCGACACGAAGCCGTTGATGTGCGTCTTGGCCTCGGGACCGTCGTCGGCCACGGCGTGGATGTCAATCTGCTGGAGCTCCTGGTTCCATTCTGCCTTAGCGTGCAGCAGACCCATGCGGCCCTGCTCGAACTTGAAGTCCTCGACGGTGAGGTCGGCATTGGCGGCGAAACGCGAGAAGAGCGACGAGGCACAGGCACGGCCCGAAGCCTTTCCGCTGAACTCCACGCTGTGGAAGTTGACAAGGTCGAGGATATAGCCTACTTCGACTTCGTTCAGGTCGGCCACGAGCGAGTCGGAGGCATGTTTCGAGGCTGTTCCGTCGATGATGATGTGCTGCTGCCCGCGGTGTATGTTGAAATGGTCAACCAGCAGGTAGTTCTCGTGATAGAGAATGCTCGAGGGCTCCATGTTCCAGCTGCTGTTATTAAGAATAATGTGTGAGGGCTGTACGCGGATATGGGCCTCTGCCTGGTTGTCGAGGTTGCGGTAAAGCTGCATGATGGTGTTCAGCTGTCCGCTCATGCGCTTCTCAGAGTCGTTGTTGTCCCACGAGAGCGAGGTGTTGAGGTTGTTCTGACAGGCTCCCGCGTTTAACTTGACGCTCAGACGATGACCGTTGTCCATCAGTTTGTTGAGTTGTACGGCACACCTCATGGTGTCGGCTGGCGAGGTGATGCGGATAGAGCCGTCGGAGTAGCTGGCGCCGTTGAGCACGAAGCCGGGCAGGTCGCCGTCGAGATAGAGCTCACGGGTGAGGTCGTTGACGCGGGCCTGTAAGGCGACGGGCTGTCGCAGCGTGAGGTCGACGTTGAGGAAGCGGCGCAGCCAGTCGGTCTTGCTCAGAAGAAGTCGCAGACTGAAGTTGTTGTCGGTCTGACGGTTCAGCTTGGGCAGTCCGGGCAGGGTAGGCAGTCGGTGCCCGATGGCGTTGGCCACGCTCTGCGCCAGCGTGCTGTAGTCGAAGCGGCCTTTCAGCTCTGCGTCGGCAAAGTCGCTCTTCAGCGTGAGGAAATGTGTGCCCTCGTCATAGCCTGACGAGATGATGAGGTTGTCGAGGCGGTAGGCGGGCTGCTGCTCGGTGGCGCTGACAGAGAACTGACTGAGTCGCAGACTGCCTTGTGCATCGTTCAGCGTGCGGGCGGTGAAGTCGGCGTCGATGTCGGCTGTCATCACGGCGTCGCCGAACTGGTCGGTCAGCTTGAGCACGCCTGGGGCTATGTGGCCGATGCTGCCCTGTAGCTTCACGGTGTAGGGCTTGTGAGCGTTGGAATCGAGGATTTCATCAGTCAGTTCGCCTTCCAGATGGGCGCTGACGTTAGGGTCGTCGATGGAAAATGTTCCCGAGATGGCACCTCTGATGTAGCTGCCGTTAACGGCTATGTTGCTGTATTCATAGTCGTTGAAGCCAAACTGCGGAATGGTTCCGTTGACGGTGATGTCGGGCTTCTGACCGTCGTGCAGCTGTCCGCTGACGGCTATCTTGGTGGCAAGACTGCCAAACTTGCTGTCGGCCAGCAGTTGGTGCAGACTGATGCCCTCGGTCGTGATGTTACCGCTGAATTCCTGAGCGGCATTCATGTCGAACCGCATATCGATGTCGCCGGCACCAGAGCGGATCAGCGCTTTGAGGGCCGACATGCTGTGAGGATTGCGGTCGCAGAAACCGTTGACTTGCAGACTGCCCAGACGGGTGAGCTCGGGGGGCAACTGCGTGAAGGTCTTGGTGAGGAAGTCGAGACTGGTCTCAGCCAGACTGAGTCTGTCAATCTGAACGTGCCAGGCAGGCTGTTTGTCCCAGTCGCTCAACCACCCGTTTAATCGGATGTCGATATCCTTCTCCTGGGTTGAGACGAGCAGGTCGGGTATATTGATACGGCTGTCTGTCCCGGAGAAGGCTGTTTCAAGGGCGATAGGACGTTGGAAGTTCTTGAATCGCTGTTCGAAACATCTTAAATCTGATGGACTTATGCTAGTTTCGTTAATCTTTCCCTTGAAGTTCAGCGTGCCAGGTTTAAGGCCCTTCTCGTCGAGCTGATAGCTGGCTTGTAGAGTGTCGATATGCAGCGTGCTGCTGGGCATCTGTAGCTGGAAATTGGCCAGACAGGCCTGTCGGCGACCGGCCTCCAGCTTAAAGGCGAGGCGTGAGAGTGTGAGGCCCGACTGCTCGCTGAATGCCAAACGCTTGACGTTGATGTTCAATGAGTCGTCGGTAAGCGTACGCAGATTGATGTTCGCGTTGAAATCGCTCACACGGAGATGGGATAAATTGAAGATTCCATCGGTCTTCGGCTGGTCGTTCTCGTCGTAGCTTACATACGTGTGGCGGATGATGAGCGAGTTGATGCGCAGATAGAGTGGTGTGTGACTTGTGGTGTCCTTAGACGCCAGAGAGTCGAGCACGAACTGGAAGTTGGGCTTCGTCTCGGCATGCTGACGGTATAATGAGAAACGGGCACCGAAAAGCTGGGCCGATGAAATGGATATTTTCCCTTCTATCAGCGGCGCGATGTCGATCTTGGCAGAAAGACGGGCTACACGAACCATCTCTTTCTTCTGCTGGTCGTAGATAAGTAAGTCGTCGATGATGACACGATTGAGGAAACCCAGATCGACGCGCCCCAATGAGACACGGGTACCCAACTTCTCCTCTACCGCATGGGCCACGATGGAGCCGATACGGCGTTGAGCAGCAGGTAAGTGGGACACGCCCATGAGCATCAGATTCAGACCTATGATGCCCCAAATCGTCCAGCTGACGAACCTTTTAAGTAATTTCACGAGGCAAAAATACGACAAATTATCGGTATTTCGGCATTTTTTTTGTATTTTTGTTTTTTATCTGCCTTTTTTTTAGTAATTTTGCCGTCGCTCTTGGCAAACTATTCAATCAAACTTTATATAAATGGCAAATGTAATTAAGTTACGCAAAGGCTTGGACATGAACCTAAAAGGGCAGGCTGAGGAGAAGAAAATCCAGCTGAAGTCAAATGGCAAGTATGCATTGGTGCCTGATGATTTCGAGGGTGTGACTCCGAAAGTCGTGGTCCGCGAGGGTGACAAGGTCAAGGCTGGTGATGCCTTGTTTGTTAACAAGCAGTATCCCGAAGTAAAGTTTGCCTCGCCAGTAAGCGGTACCGTCAGTGCCGTTGTGCGTGGTGAACGTAGAAAAGTACTCTGTGTAAAGGTGGATGCCGATGCCCAGCAGAGTTATGTGGATTTCGGCAAGAAAGAGGTTAGTAAACTTGATGGTAAAGCCGTTGTTGATGCCCTTCTCGAAGCTGGTATATTCGGTTATATCAATCAGTTACCTTATGCTGTCTCAACGAATCCTTCGGTAATGCCGAAGGCTATCTTCGTGTCGGCTCTTCGTGACAAGCCCCTGGCTGCTGACTTCGAATTTGAGGTGAAGGGTCAGGAGGAGGACTTCCAGACAGGACTCACAGCCCTCTCGAAGATTGCGAGAACCTATCTGGGCGTTGGCGTAGGCTCGTCGCTCGAAGGAATGGAGCATGTCGAGGTAAACGTGTTCGACGGTCCTTGTCCCGCAGGAAATGTCGGCGTACAGGTGAACCATATCGACCCAGTGAACAAGGGTGAGGTGGTATGGACTATCGGCGATCCTACGGTCGTTCTCTTTATCGGACGTCTGTTTAATAAAGGTCAGGTAGACCTGACACGTACCGTTTCACTCTGCGGTAGTGAGGTTAAGAATCCTGCCTATGTGGATATGCTTGTAGGCGAGGAACTCTCAACGCTGCTTTCAAACAGCTATGAGGCCGACCGCAGCGTAAGAATTATCAACGGTAACGTGCTGACAGGCATACCTACCACGAAGGAAGGTTTCCTGGGAGCCCACACCAGCGAGATCACCGTTATCCCTGAGGGTAACGACGCCGACGAGATGCTGGGATGGATTCTGCCTCGTTTCAAGCAGTTCTCTGTTAACCGCAGCTATTTCTCATGGCTCCTGGGTAAGAAGAAGGCTTATGCGCCCGATGCTCGTGTGAAGGGTGGTGAGCGCCACATGATTATGAGCGGTGAGTATGATAAGGTATTGCCGATGGATATTTATGGCGAGTATCTGATCAAGGCCATCATCGCTGGCGATATAGACCGTCAGGAGGCTCTTGGTATCTATGAGGTGGCTCCTGAGGACTTTGCCCTCGCTGAGTTCGTAGACAGCTCGAAGCTTGAATTGCAGCGCATCGTGCGTGAAGGACTGAATATCCTCCGTAAAGAGAATGCGTAAACGAAATAGTCAAATAGTCAAATACATATGAGCTTTTTAAGAAATTATCTCAATAAGATCAAGCCGAATTTCGAGGAGGGTGGCAAGCTTCATGCCTTCCGCTCGGTGTTCGACGGCTTTGAGACCTTCCTCTATGTGCCTAACGACACAGCGAAGGCTGGTGGCGTGAATATTCACGATTCCATCGACTCGAAGCGCATTATGAGTATGGTGGTGATCGCCCTGATGCCCGCCATGCTGTTTGGTATGTATAATATCGGCTACCAGAACTATGCTGCCGCCGGTACGCTCGCAAGCGCTTCGTTCTGCGAGATCTTTGCCTACGGCTTCCTGGCTGTCCTGCCAAAGATCCTGGTTAGCTACATCGTTGGTCTGGGCATCGAGTTTGCCTGGGCACAATGGAAGGGTGAGGAGATTCAGGAGGGTTACCTCGTTTCGGGTATCATCATCCCGCTGATCATTCCTATCGGCTGCCCGCTGTGGATGCTGGCTCTGGCCTGTGCCTTCTCGGTAATCTTCTGTAAGGAGATCTTCGGTGGTACAGGTATGAACATCTTCAACCCCGCTGTGGCTGCACGTATGTTCCTGTTCTTCGCTTATCCTTCGAAGATGACTGGCGATACCGTCTGGGTGGCTCAGAACTCTATCTTCGGTCTGGGTAACGACCTTCCCGACGGATTCACCGCTGCCACACCGCTCGGTCAGCTGGCACAGAACATCACTCCCGATTCGTCGATCCTCGATATGGCCCTCGGATTCATCCCTGGTTCTATCGGTGAGACCAGCCTGATAGCTATCGCCATCGGTGCTGCTATCCTGCTGTGGACGGGTATCGCCTCTTGGCGTACCATGCTCAGCGTGTTCGTTGGCGGTATCGTGCTGGCTGTACTGTTCGAGCAGACTGGTCAGGGCATGACTTGGTGGCATCACTTCGTGATGGGTGGTTTCGCTTTCGGTGCTGTGTTTATGGCTACCGACCCCGTCACCTCTTGTCGTACAACTACAGGACAGTATATCTACGGCTTCCTGATCGGTGCGATGGCCATCATCATCCGTGTGCTGAATGCCGGCTATCCCGAGGGTATGATGCTCGCCATATTCTTTGGTAATATGTTTGCTCCTACGATTGACCACTTCATCGTGGAGCGCAATATCTCGAAACGCTTAAAGAGAGGAGGTACCAAATGAAATTGAATACTAATAGCAATTCGTACATTATTATATATAGTGCGATTCTCGTAGTTATCGTGGCCTTCCTGCTGGCTTTCGTCTATCAGGCTCTGAAGCCTATGCAGGATGCTAACGTGGCACTCGATGTGAAGAAACAGATTCTCTACTCGCTCAACATCCGCGACCTCGACGGCGCTGAAGCGGAAGCCAAGTATGCCGAGGTGGTGAAGGAAGAAGCTGAGAAGGACGGTCAGAAGTATTATATGTGTGAGATCGACGGTGAGGATATCATCGTGGTTGCCCTGAAGGGTATGGGTCTCTGGGGCGGCATCAGCGGTTATATCTCTATCCATGGTGATGAGACGCCTACCGTCTATGGTGCTTACTTCAATCATGAGAGTGAGACCGCAGGTCTGGGTGCAGAGATTAAGGACTCTCAGGCCTGGCAGGAGAAGTTCATTGGCAAGAAAGTGTTTGTTGACGGCTCTGATACCCATGATGTGGCACTCTCTGTTGTCAAGAAGGTGGAAGATCCCACAACGCAGGTAGACTGTGTGACGGGTGCCACGCTGACCTCTAATGGCGTGAACGATATGATTAAGGCTGGTCTGAAGGACGCAGGTAAGAATGCCGTTGAGCTCTTCTTTAAGATGATGTGCACCGCTCCTGCTGATTCTACAGCCGTTGAACCTAAAGCAGAGGAGGAGTAAACTATGGCATTATTCAGTAAACAAAATAAGGAGGTTTTTACAAACCCGTTGAACGTTGACCATCCTATTCTTGGTCAGGTGCTGGGTATTTGCTCGGCGCTGGCTGTAACTTCACAGCTCAAGCCTGCCATCGTGATGGGACTCGCCGTTACTGTGATTACCGCATTCTCAAACGTTATCATCTCAATCATCCGCAACACGATTCCTAACCGTATCCGTATTGTGGTCCAGCTGGTGGTTGTGGCTGCGCTCGTAACCATCGTGTCGCAGATTCTGAAGGCTTTCGCCTATGATGTGAGCGTTCAGCTGAGTGTGTATGTAGGTCTGATTATCACAAACTGTATCCTGATGGGTCGCCTCGAGGCGTTCGCCATGCAGAACAAACCTTGGCCCTCTTTCCTCGATGGTGTAGGTAACGGTCTGGGCTACGCTATGATTCTGGTCATCGTTGGTGCCGTTCGTGAGTTGCTGGGACGCGGTTCGCTGCTCGGCTTCCAGCTCATCCCTGATGCCTGCTACGACTTCGGTTACGTTAACAACGGTATGATGACGATGCCCGCTATGGCGCTGATCCTCGTGGGTTGCGTGATTTGGGTTCATCGTGCTTACTTTTATAAGGAGAAATAAGATATGGAACACGCAATATCATTACTATTTAGATCGATTTTTGTCGACAATATGATCTTTGCCTTCTTCCTCGGCATGTGTTCCTACCTTGCCGTATCGAAGACTGTGAAGACGTCAATGGGTCTGGGACTCGCTGTGACCTTTGTGCTCACCGTGACTGTTCCTGTGAACTATCTGTTGCAGACCAAGGTGCTGGGCCCCGACTGCCTCGTTGAGGGAGTAGACCTGAGTTACCTCTCGTTTATTCTGTTCATCGCTGTGATTGCAGGTATGGTGCAGTTGGTTGAGATGACGGTAGAGAAATATAGCCCCTCGCTCTATGCTGCGCTGGGTATCTTCTTGCCGCTGATTGCTGTAAACTGCGCCATCATGGGTGCTTCGCTCTTCATGCAGCAGCGTATCCTGCTCGACCCAAGCAACTCTCAGGCTATCACCTCAGTATGGGATGCGGTGGTCTATGGCTTCGGTTCTGGTCTCGGTTGGACGCTCGCTATTGTGGCTATGGGTGCCATCCGTGAAAAGATGCAGTATTCAGATGTACCCAAGCCCTTGCAGGGTCTTGGCATAGTGTTTATCACCGTAGGCCTCATGGCTATGGCGATGATGTGTTTCTCTGGCTTAAATATTTAATTTGGTATGGCACAGTTTATAGCATATAGTATCGGGGTATTCCTCATCGTAATACTCTTGCTCGTGATTATCCTGTTGGTTGCTAAGAAGTATCTTTCGCCTTCAGGAAACGTGAATATTGAAATTAACGGTGATCGTACCATTTCTGTGGCTCAGGGTAACTCGCTGATGGCTACATTGAATGAGAATGGCGTATTCCTGCCTAGCGCATGCGGTGGAAAGGCTTCGTGCGGACAGTGTAAAGTTCAAGTGCTCGAAGGCGGTGGAGAGATTCTCGACTCTGAGAAGCCTCACTTCAGCCGTAAGGAAATCAAGGCTGGTTGGCGTCTGGGCTGTCAGTGTAAGGTGAAAGGTGATCTGAAGATTCATGTAGATGAAAGTATCCTTGGTGTAAAGGAATATGAGTGTACCGTTATCTCAAATAAGAATGTTGCTACGTTCATCAAGGAGTTTAAGGTACAGCTGCCTGCTGGCGCTCACATGGACTTCCTGCCTGGATCGTATGCACAGATTAAGATTCCTGCTTTCGACTGCATCGATTACGACAAGGACTTCGATAAGAGTTTGATTGGTGACGAGTATCTGTCCGCATGGGAGAAGTTCGGACTCTTCCCGCTGAAGTGTAAGAACCCAGAGCCGACAATCCGTGCTTACTCTATGGCCAACTATCCTGCCGAGGGTGATGTGTTCATGCTTACAGTCCGTATTGCAACGCCTCCGTTCAAACCTGATCGTAGCGGCTTCATGGATGTAAATCCTGGTATCGCTTCGTCATACATCTTCTCGCTGAAACCAGGCGACAAGGTGATTATGAGTGGTCCGTTCGGTGATTTCCATCCCCACTTCGACTCAAAGAAGGAAATGATCTGGGTTGGCGGTGGTGCTGGTATGGCTCCTCTGCGTGCACAGATTATGCACATGACGAAGACACTGCATACTACCGATCGCGAGATGCACTACTTCTATGGTGCGCGTGCCTTGAACGAGGTATTCTATCTCGAGGATTTCCTCGGTCTGGAGAAGGAGTATCCTAACTTCCACTTCCATCTGGCACTTGACCGTCCAGACCCGGCAGCAGACGCAGCTGGCGTGAAATATACTCCAGGTTTCGTTCATCAGGTGATGCTCAACACATACCTGAAGGATCACGAAGCCCCAGAGGATGTGGAATACTACATGTGTGGTCCTGGTCCGATGTCGGCAGCAGTCGTATCGATGCTCGACTCGCTTGGCGTTGATCCGGAATCTATCATGTATGATAACTTCGGAGGATAATATACTCTGTAAAGATAAATCAGGTCCCTGCTCTTTCTCCTTTAAGAGCAGGGATTTTTCATAAACACAATAACTGAACTTCTTGTATTGTTATTTTTGGTAAAAAGTTTGCGTAGTTCGGGAATAATTCTTATCTTTGTGGCCAAATAGGCGTCAAACTAAATGTGAGCGAGATTACTCTATATTGCGTTACTGCAGTATTGGGCTCCAACTCAAATCATTTAAGAAAAACGGGTTGAAATGACACTGATTATTGTAATATTGTTGCTGTTGGGCTATGTGGTTATCGCCACAGGGCACATGACTGGTGTAAACAAGGCAGCTATCGCTATCTTCATCGGAACAGTCGGTTGGGTGGTATATGTCTGCTATGGAACAGACTTCGTCATGGCGCGTCACGCAGAAGATTACCTGAGCTATCTTGGAGATGGTAATCATTCAAGTGAAGCGGTGAAATATTACATATATAATAATGTGTTCTTATATTGGGTTGGTAGAGCCGCAAGTATCGTGATGTTTCTCTTGGCCACAATGGGCATCGTGGAGATACTGAATAACAATGGATGTTTTGACTTTATAACGAAGTGGATTCGTACCCGTAACTCGAAGCGACTGCTTTGGACTATCACCATTGCTACATTTATCCTGTCTGCCAATCTTGACAACCTGACTACAGCAACTATGATGCTGGTGATTATGCATTCCATCGTGCAGAATCGCCGTCAGCGTATGTTAATAGGTTCTGCTATCGTCTTGGCTGCTAACTGTGGGGGCTGTTTTACTGTGATAGGTGACCCTATAGGTCTCATCATGTGGGGCGATGGGGCTGTAACGGCTACAAATTTCACATCATACATGGCATTACCCGCTCTGCTGGCTTGGGTTATACCTACGATATTGATTAATAGAGAACTGCCGGAAAGACTTGACACACAATGGTCGCCTATGCCATATCGTGGCGATGATACCAACTTGAACTACTGGCAGCGTTTTGTGATGTTCATCGTAGGTCTCGGTGGGTTGTGGTTTATCCCGACTTTCCATATTATTACAAAACTGTCGCCTTTTCTTGGTGCACTGTGTGTGCTAAGTATTCTGTGGGTTGTTAATGAATTGTTTAACAGAAAACTGATGTCTGCAGATCAGATGTCTGAACATCGTTTCTTCCCTCGTGCATTGCAGTATGGATATATTCAGCAGATACTCTTTGTGATGGGTATCATGCTTGGTATGGGGGTTGTAACGGAAACGGGCGTGTTTGCCGACGTGGCAGTCTGGATAGATGAGAATATCCACAGTGTATGGATATTGGGTATCGTGTCAGGTCTGCTCAGCGGACTGGTGGATACGTTTACAATAGCAATCAGTAATCTTTCTCTCTATCCTGTGGCGGAAAGTGGCGCAGAGAGTGAGTATATTGCTCAATTTGTTACTAATGGAGATTATTGGAAGATTATTGCATATACAACGACGATTGGCGGTTGTATGTTGAGTGTCGGTTCTGTAAGCGGATTGGCATTGATGAAGATGGAACATATTAGACTTGGCTGGTATCTGAAGAATCTGACGCCGAAGGTCTTGGCAGGCGGACTGATAGGACTATTGGTGCTTTGGATGGAGTTGAATTTTATGTAAACTATTAATATAAGGGTAATATGACTAAGATTAGGACTATTGGTATTTTGACCTCAGGAGGCGATGCTCCCGGCATGAATGCTGCTATCAGAGCTGTGACGCGTGCAGGCATTTATAACGGATTCAACATCAAAGGAATCTATCGCGGCTATGACGGACTGATACATGATGAGGTTAAGACGTTTACAACAGAGAATGTATCCGGTATCGTTACCAGAGGTGGTACAATTCTGAAAACTGCACGTTCGAAGGAATTCATGACCCCTGAAGGCAAGCAGAAAGCTTACGAGACTTGTATAAAGGAAAAGATTGACGCATTGGTCGTTATTGGCGGTAATGGCTCTCTTACAGGAGCACGCGACTTTGGTATGGAGTTCGACTTCCCTGTGATTGGTCTGCCTGGAACAATCGACAACGACCTTTACGGTACTGACTCCACAATTGGATATGACACAACAATGAACACTATCATGGAGTGTGTGGATCGTATCCGTGATACGGCAAACTCTCATGAACGCATTTTCTTTGTTGAGGTAATGGGACGTGACGCGGGCTTCCTGGCTCAGAACTCTGCTATCGCTTGTGGTGCAGAAGCCGCTATTGTTCCTGAGGAGGCTACTGATGTAGACCAGTTGGCCCAGTTCATGGGGCGTGGTATCCGTAAGTCTAAGAAATCGTGTATTGTGATTGTGTCGGAGAGTCCGAAGTGTGGTGCGCTGTTTTATGCCGATCGCGTGAAGAAAGAATTCCCCGAATTCGATGTACGTGTATCGATTCTTGGCCATTTGCAGCGTGGTGGAACGCCTTCTGCCCGTGATCGTATTCTTGCGGCTACAACAGGTGTCGGCGCTATCGAGGCAATCAAGCAGGGACAGCGTAATGTGATGGTAGGTATTCGTAATAACGAGGTGGTATATGTTCCCTTCAGTGAATGTATCCGTACGGATAAGCGCTTTGATAAACGACTGATTAAGGTGCTTGACGAGTTAAGTATTTAAGGATAGATGGCAGAGATAAAGAAGATCGTCTTAACTGGTGGTCCTTGTGCTGGTAAGACGACGGCGTTGGTGAAGATTACAGAGTACTTCTCAGGGTTTGGTTATAAGGTCTTTAATGTCCCCGAGGTCCCAACGATCTATAGTACTGCAGGCTGGAACTATCTAACGCCTAACCGTAATCTGTATTTCGAAGGAGAGCGTGCTATTCTTACTACCCAGCTTGCTCTCGAGGATCAGTTTGCCAAATTGGCCGAGGTCTGTACGAAACCTGTCCTTATCGTCTGCGATCGTGGTACGATGGACATTTCTGCCTATATGAAGCCTGAAGAATGGGATACTATAACTGGTATGGCCGGGACTAGTCCCAGTGAGCTCCGGGAACGTTATGATGCTGTGCTCCATCTGGTGTCGGCTGCTGATGGTGCTGAACAGTATTATACCACTGCAACCAATGCTACTCGATACGAACAGGCCAATGAAGAGGGATTGCGCATAGCTCGCGAACTTGATAAGAAAGTGATTAGGGCTTGGACGGGACATCCTCATCTGCGTGTGATAAATAATCATGACGATTTTGATACCAAGTTGAATCGGGTACTGAAGGAGATCTCTACTGTCGTAGGACTGCCTCAGCCTGTACACGATGAACGCATCTTCCGTGTAGAGGTAATTGGTGAAATTCCAGAGTGCTCGGTGAGTGAGATTACTCAGACTTATCTTGTGGCTGAGCCTGGTTGTGAGATAAGACTTCGTCGTAGAGAATGGAGTGGGGGTAAGGTCGTGAATGTGCATCGGTCTAAGAAGCGTATTTCTGATAAGGAGATTATCGAGACAGAGCGTCAGGTGGATAATAACCTGTATGAGCAGATGCTCCAACAGGCCGACCCTTATCGTGCGACCATCAAAAAAAAACGTCAGAGTTTTATATGGAAAGGTCAGTTCTTTGAGATAGATTCTTTTCAATCGCCTGTTGATAACCTTATCATGATGGAGATGAAAGGTCTGAGCGAACAAGAGGAAGTGAATTTCCCGCCATTCATCAAGGTTTTGGAAGATGTAACAGGCAATAGTCAATATCTTAACTATAATATTGCGTTACGGAAATAATAGGGGCTTTTTTGTATAATAAATCTAAATTTCTTCTTTCATTCACAAGAAAATGAGTATTTTTGCAATCGGCTCTAATTAAGTTGAACAATAACAAGAAAAATAACTTAAATATTCACAGCTTATGTCACAAATTGTTGGACACATTTCTCAGATCATCGGTCCTGTTATCGATGTCTATTTCGATACCGAAGGACAAGATGCAGAGAAAGTGTTGCCTAAGATTTATGATGCCCTGAAGATTGACCGTGGTGACGGGCGTGACCTGATTGTCGAGGTGCAGCAGCATATCGGCGAAGATACGGTACGCTGTGTGGCTATGGACAATACCGACGGACTGCATCGTGGATTGGAGGCAATTCCGTTGGGATCACCTATCGTGATGCCTGCCGGAGATCAGATTAAGGGTCGAATGCTGAACGTTATCGGACAGCCAATCGACGGTATGAAACAACTCGACATGGAGGGGGCTTACCCTATCCATCGCGAGGCTCCTTCGTTTGAAGAACTTTCAACAAAGAAGGAAATTCTGGCAACGGGTATCAAGGTAATCGACCTACTGGAACCTTACATGAAGGGTGGTAAGATCGGACTCTTCGGTGGCGCTGGTGTAGGTAAAACGGTGCTTATTATGGAGTTAATCAACAACATCGCCAAGGGACATAATGGATTCTCTGTATTTGCCGGTGTTGGTGAGCGTACTCGTGAAGGTAATGATTTGATTCGCGAAATGATCGAGTCTGGTGTTATCCGTTATGGTGAGAAATTCCGTGAGGCAATGGATCAGGGAAAGTGGGATTTGAGTCTCGTTGATCCAGAAGAACTGAAGAAGAGTCAAGCCACATTGGTGTATGGCCAGATGAATGAGCCTCCTGGGGCACGTGCCTCAGTGGCCTTGTCAGGTCTGACTGTAGCCGAGGGATTCCGCGATGGTGGCGGTAAAGACGGCGGTGCAGCCGATATTCTGTTCTTTATCGACAATATCTTCCGTTTCACTCAGGCTGGATCAGAGGTGTCGGCTCTATTGGGTCGTATGCCGTCAGCCGTAGGTTATCAGCCCACACTGGCATCGGAGATGGGATCGATGCAGGAGCGTATTACTTCTACAAAAACTGGTTCTATCACTTCTGTACAGGCTGTATATGTGCCTGCCGACGACTTGACCGACCCTGCTCCTGCCACGACGTTCACACACCTTGATGCTACAACAGTGCTTGATCGTAAGATTGCAGAGTTAGGTATCTATCCTGCTGTAGACCCGTTAGGCTCTACTTCACGTATTCTCGATCCGCTTATCGTGGGTAAGGCTCACTACGATTGTGCTCAAAGGGTGAAAGAGATTCTGCAGCGCTATAAGGAACTTCAGGATATCATTGCTATTTTGGGTATGGATGAACTTTCAGATGAGGACAAACTGACAGTGAACCGTGCACGTCGTGTGCAGCGTTTCCTCTCTCAGCCGTTTGCTGTGGCTTCTCAGTTTACTGGTCTGCCTGGCGTAATGGTTCCCATCGAAGAAACTATCAAGGGATTCAATGCTATTCTGGATGGTGAAGTCGACGACCTGCCTGAGCAGGCGTTCCTCAATGTGGGTACCATCGAAGATGCTAAGGAGAAAGCTAAGAAACTTCTGGAAGCAGCTAAAGGATAAGGCTTATGTTGCAACTTAAGATAGTATCTCCTGAAAAGATTGAGTTCGATGGCGCTGTTGAGAGCGTTTTCGTGCCTGGCACAATGGGACAATTCGAGATTCTCAATGATCATGCTCCAATTATTTCTACGCTTCAGAAAGGAACGGTGGAATATACCGTTGCGGACGGAAGAGTTCAGTTGGAGATACAAGGAGGTTTCGTTGAGGTACAGAAGAATGTGGTAAGTATTTGTGTTGAAATGGCTTAGGCTTATTCACATAAATGGAAATGAAGTTTAATAAATATGATAGATAATATTGATAAGTTGAGTAAAAACTACATGAAGCAGGGACTATGTCTGACTGTTGCTCTGGCTTTGCTGACTCTTTTGGTGATGCGTGTGTGGTTTCTTGACTTGTTAGCTGCAGTTATAGTCAGTGCCGCTTTTACTCTCGTTGTATGTTGGGCCATAGGCCTGATATGGCGTCGTGTGGCTAAGCATTCACCAGATAGTTTGCCTACTTTTTTTACGGCAGTTTCTGGTTTCCGCCTATTGCTGGCATTAGCTGTCATGTTTGTCTATTATCTGGTTGATAGCCAGAATTCTATGCTTCGTTTCTTCTTGGTGTTTATGGCGTTTTATTTTGCTTCGCTCATACACCATTCCATCTTCTTCGCCAGAGTGTCGAACCGCTCTTAATAAGAACGTAATAGTTTACTAATACAATAAATGAAACATTTTAAAACGATAATCCTCCTGATGATGGTAGCTTTGCTGCCGATGTCCGCTTTGGCAGAAGAAGGTGGTGATGGCGAGAAGATCAATATCCCAGAGATCGTTCTTGAACATCTGGCTGACTCTTATGAGTGGCACATTGCTACATACCAAGGTAAGCATCTGAGCATTTCATTGCCTATCATCATCCGTAGTGAGAATACCGGAGAGTGGCACTTCTGTACGGCTCATAGTCTGCCTGATGGCTTCTTTTTCAGCGAGGAGCATCATGGGAAGATTTATGAAAAGGTTGGTGACGAAGAAGTACGTCCTATAGATCTGAGTATTACTAAAAGCGTAATGCAGATTTGGATTGTGGTGGCTGTACTCATCATCGTCTTCCTCAGTTGTGCTCGCTGGTATAAGAAACACGATGCGAAGGAAGCCGCACCCGGAGGTTTCGTCGGAGCCATGGAGATGATTGTAATGATGATCCACGACGATCTGATAAAATCGTCGATAGGTGAAAAACATTACAAACCCTACGCACCTTATCTGCTCACGGTGTTCTTCTTTATTCTGACGTGTAACCTCATAGGCTTGATACCTGTATTCCCTGGTGGCGCTAACGTTACAGGAAATATTAATATCACCTTCTTCCTGGCATTATGTACGATGCTTGCCATCAACATCTTTGCCAACAAGGAGTACTGGAAGGAAATCTTCTGGCCTGAGGTGCCATTGTTCCTGAAGGCTTATCCTGCGCCGGTGATGCCGCTTATTGAGCTCTTCGGTGTATTTACGAAGCCTTTCGCTCTGATGATCCGTCTCTTTGCCAACATGATGGCAGGCCATGCCGTGATGCTTAGCTTCACGTGTGTGATATTCCTCGGTTGGTCTATGGGTGTTGGATTTGGTCTTGGTCTGAATGCTTTCAGTATCCTGATGCTTCTTTTCATGAACTTGTTGGAGTTGCTGGTTGCTTTTGTTCAGGCATATGTTTTCACGATGCTGAGCGCGGTGTTTATAGGGCTTGCTCATAAGGAACATCATGCTGAGTAATTGTTCAAAAAGAATAAATAATTAATTTAATAACTTAAAATTAAAAAATATGATTTCAGCTTTATTATTGGCCGCAGAAGGTCTGGCTCAGCTGGGCTGCGGTATCGGTGCAGGTATTGCAACAATTGGTGCAGGTTTGGGTATTGGTAAGATCGGTGGTAGCGCTATGGACGCTATTGCTCGTCAGCCCGAGGCTACTGGTAAGATTCAGACGAACATGATTCTGACATCTGCTTTCGTTGAGGGTTGTGCTCTCTTTGCTATTGCAGCTTGCGCATTCCTGATCTAATAAGTAACGATTCATTCACATTAAGTAAGACTAAAAATTACAGCGAATGGATTTCAGTAAACTGCCAGCAATCCTCACTCCTGATCTGGGACTTCTGTTCTGGATGCTTCTGGCGTTTGCCGTTGTCTTCTTTGTACTTGCGAAGTTCGGTTTCCCTGCTATTACCAATATGGTAGAGGAGCGGAAAAAGTACATTGACGAGAGCCTGCAGAAAGCTCATGAGGCTTCTGAACGACTTGAGAATATCAAGCAGGAAGGCGAGGCAATTCTCCAGGAAGCACGTGACCGTCAGACTCAGATACTGAAGGAAGCCGCCGAGTCGCGCGACGCTATCATTGAGCAGGCTCAGCAAAAGGCCCGCACAGAAGGCGTCCGTTTGCTTGAGGAGGCTAAGACAGCCATCGAGCAGGAGAAGAAAGCCGCCATTGCCGACATTCGTCAGCAGGTTGCAGCCCTTAGTGTCGAGATTGCCGAGAAGGTGCTTCGTCAGAACCTCCGTGACGATAAGTCGCAGATGGATTTGATCGACCGTATGCTGGATGATATTTCTGCTAAATAAGGTTTACGCGTATGGATATTGGAGTCATTTCAACCCGATATGCGAGAGCGCTGCTTAAGAGTGCCATTGAAGCGAAGTTAGACGGCCAGGTGTATCATGAGATGCTGGTATTGGCCAAGAACTTCATTGAGGTGCCTCAGTTGCGTCATACCATCGACAACCCCATGCTCCCCAAGGACAAGAAGCAGACCCTGCTTGAGACTGCCTCGGGCGAGAATCCCTGTCAGCTCACCAAGTCGTTTATCGCATTGGTGCTGAAGGAGGATCGTGAGAGTGTGGTTCAGTTTATGGCCAACTCGTACGTCACGCTTTACCGTAAGCAGAAGAACATCATCCGGGGCAAGCTGACTACCGCTGCTTGCGTTTCTGCCGATACTGAGCAGAAGATGCGACAGATGGTAGAAAGCCAGACTCAAGGTACTGTAGAGTTTGAGACAGAGGTGAATCCCGATATCATCGGTGGTTTTATCCTCGAATATGACACCTATCGCATGGATGCGAGTGTCAGGTCAAAACTCAACAGTATTCTCAACACCTTGAAAAAGTAAAAAGGTAAAAAAGAACACGCTTTAGCGCTTTTACGAAGCGCAGCGACTAAATGAAAAAGGTAAAACAATGTCAGATAAAATTAAACCAAGCGAAGTCAGTCAGGTGCTGCTCGACCAACTGAGAGGCATTCAGAATGCTGAACAGTTCGACGAAGTAGGTACCGTGCTGACCGTCAGCGATGGTGTGGCTCGCATCTATGGATTGCGTAATGCTGAGGCCAATGAACTTTTGGAGTTCGAGAATGGCACGATGGCTATCGTGATGAACCTTGAGGAAGACAACGTAGGTTGTGTGCTTCTGGGTACTACCTCGGGCATTAAAGAGGGCATGGTGGTGAAGCGCACCAAGCGTATCGCCTCTATCCGTGTCAATGACAATATGTTAGGTCGAGTCATTAATCCGCTGGGACAAGCAATCGACGGTAAGGGTGATATCGACCTGAGCGAGGCTTTCGAGATGCCTCTCGACCGCAAGGCTCCTGGTGTGATTTACCGTCAGCCCGTGAAGGAGCCGCTGCAGACAGGCTTGAAGGCCATTGACTCGATGATTCCTATCGGTCGTGGTCAGCGTGAGCTTATCATCGGCGACCGTCAGACGGGTAAGACCGCCATCGCCGTTGATACCATTATCAATCAGAAGAGTTTCTATGAGGCAGGCAAACCTGTCTATTGTATCTATGTCGCCATTGGTCAGAAGGCTTCTACCGTCGCAGCCCTTGTTTCTACACTGAAGGAGCACGGTGCTATGCCTTACACCATCGTGGTAGCCGCTACCGCTGCCGATCCAGCTGCTATGCAGTACTATGCTCCATTTGCCGGAGCTGCTATCGGTGAGTACTTCCGCGATCGCGGTCTGCCCGCACTCGTAGTCTACGATGACCTGTCGAAGCAGGCTGTGGCCTATCGTGAGGTATCATTGATTCTGCGTCGTCCTTCAGGTCGTGAGGCTTATCCTGGTGATGTGTTCTATCTCCACTCTCGTCTGCTTGAGCGTGCAGCCAAGATGAACGAGCAGCAGGAGGTGGCCGAGCAGATGAACGATCTGCCAGAGTGCATGAAGGGGCACGTAAAGGGTGGTGGTTCGCTCACCGCTCTGCCTATCATCGAGACTCAGGCTGGCGACGTATCGGCTTACATTCCAACTAACGTAATTTCGATTACAGACGGTCAGATATTCCTTGAGAGCGACCTCTTTAACCAAGGCTTCCGTCCTGCCATCAACGTAGGTATCTCGGTATCTCGTGTGGGTGGTTCGGCTCAGATCAAGAGTATGAAGAAGGTGGCTGGTACCTTGAAGATCGACCAGGCTCAGTATCGTGAGCTCGAGGCCTTCTCTAAGTTCTCGAGCGATATGGATGCTGTGACGGCTATGACACTTGACCGTGGTCGTAAGAATAATCAGTTGTTGATTCAGCCTCAATACAGCCCAATGCCTGTTGGCGAGCAGATTGCCATCCTCTATTGCGGTGTACACGGACTGATGCGTGAGGTGCCTATCGACAAGGTACGCGAGTGCCAGACCTCTTTCCTCGATAAGTTGCGTTCGGCTCATCCCGAGGTGATTGAAACGCTGGCAAGCGGTAAGATCGACGACGAGACTACCCAGAAAATCGAGTCAGTGATGGCCGACATCGCAGGAACCTATAAAGCCTGATAGCCTATGCCCAGCCTGAAAGAAATAAAAGGCCGCATAGCCTCAGTCAACTCTACGCGAAAGATTACGTCGGCTATGAAGATGGTGGCCTCCAGTAAACTCCATCATGCACAGGTGGCGATACAGAACATGCTGCCTTATGAGGAGATGCTGGAGCATATTCTCAAGTCGTTTCTTGCAGCCGAGGCTGAGTCGCAGACCATCTATGACCAGGAGCGTCCTGTAAAGCGTGCTGCTCTTGTAGTGTTCTCGTCGAACTCTTCGCTTTGTGGCGGATTCAACGGCAACATCATCAAACTGATGACCCATGCCGTTGAAGAGTATGCCGATACCATCGGTCGTGAGAATGTGGAGATTTATCCCATTGGTCGCAAAGTCTATGAGAAGGCTCAGAAGATGGGACTAAATGTGCAGGGTGAATATTCTGCATTGGCCGACAAACCCAACGTGCAGCAGTGTATTGAGATTGCAATGGAGTTAGGCAAGAAGTTCGCTGATGGTGAAATAGACAAGGTGGAACTCATCTATCACCACTTCAAGAGCGCAGGCTCACAGGTGCTTACTCGTAAGACTTTCCTGCCTATCGATATTGAGTCAGAGTTGCAGGCCGATCATGAGCGCGATTTGACGAGTGTCATCGCTACGAAGGAGTCGCAGGATTATCTGAAGAAGCGTGGTGAGCGTCAACAGGAACAGAAGAGGGAGCAGGTGAAACCGCTCAACGATAACTTTATCGTAGAGCCCGATATGGATTGTGTGCTCTCGCTTCTCATTCCCAAACTGGCTCACCTGATGCTCTATACCGCATTGCTTGATAGTAACGCCTCAGAGCATGCCGCCCGTATGGTTGCCATGCAGACTGCCACGGATAATGCCGACGAATTGTTGCGTCAGCTTAACCTGCAATACAACAAGAGTCGTCAGCAGGCCATCACCAATGAGTTGCTCGATATTGTTGGTGGTTCTGTCAATAACTAAGTTATCCCTCACTTCACACACTTCTTACACCTGAATAGTTCCAACTCGGGTGTAAAAAGTGTGTGACTTTTGTCTTTTGGACTTACTTTAAGGCTCTGCCCGAAGATATTCATGCTCGGAAAAATACAAATTAATTTGGTTTTTCACTTGCTTATTTGTACCTTTGTCCCCAAAAAGAGAATAAATGCGATGAAAATAGGAGATCAGGTAAGATTCCTTAGTGAAATCGGCGGCGGACGTGTGGCAGGATTTCAGGGGAAGAATATTGTACTTGTGGAAGACGAAGACGGCTTCCAGATGCCAATGCTGAAGACAGAGGTCGTGGTTGTTGGTGAAGAAGATTATGATACAAAACATGTTGTAGAAGCCAAGGCACAGTCGGCAAAGGCTGCAATGAAAGGTTCTGATGAAGAAGAGTTGGAAAACGAACCTGCCGACAAACCAATAACGTTCAAAGCCAAGCCAGAAGAGAGGGCTGGAGGCGATAAGCTCAGTGCCTACCTCGCTTTTGTTCCTATGGATATGAAGGAGTTGTCACAAACTCGTTTTGAAAGTTATCTCATCAACGATTCCAACTACTACCTGCGTTATGTCTACCTGATTGCTGAGGGTGCAGCATGGTCGGTTAGAGCCGAGGGTGAGATAGAACCCAATACCAAAGAGTATATCGAAGAGTTCGGACGAGAAGACCTGAATACCCTAGAACATTGCTGTATTCAGCTTATAGCTTACAAGCGCGACAAGCACTTCTTACTCAAGCCGACGGTCAATGCTCAGGTACGTATTGATACCGTTAAGTTCTATAAGCTCCATGCCTTTCGTGAAAACATGTTCTTCGAACAGCCTGCGCTTATTTATACAATCATCGAGAATGACGTTCAAAAAGTGAAGTTATGAAATACGGATTTGTGAATGTGGCTGCTGCCGTTCCCACGGTTAAGGTGGCCGACGTTGATTACAACGTACAGCAGGTGGAGAGCCTGATTGCCCAGGCTGAGGGCCGGGGAATTGAGGTTATCGTGTTTCCTGAACTCTGTATCACAGGCTACACGTGTCAGGATCTCTTCAAAGAGCAGCTTTTACTCGACCGTGCAGAGCAAGGTATTATTATGTTACTCGACTTTACTCGTAAGCTCGATGTGATATCTATTGTTGGTGCACCTGTGGTTATTAATGGTCTGCTTTATAATTGTGCTGTTGTCATTCAAGGTGGTAATATTTTGGGAATTGTGCCCAAAACTTATCTGCCCAATTATGCTGAGTTTTACGAGAAGCGTTGGTTTGCTTCGGCGCAAGATCTTAACCCAATCGATCTGTATTTTGCGGGAAACTCTGTTCGTGTGAGTGTCGAACCTCAGGTGTTTGTGACCAGCGACGGCATGAAGTTCGGTGTTGAGATATGTGAGGATGTGTGGGCTCCAATTCCGCCAAGTAACAATCTTGCCTTAGCTGGTGCCGATATCATTTTCAACCTTTCTGCTAGTGATGAACTTATTGGAAAGCATGCTTATCTTAAGTCGCTTCTGGCTCAGCAGAGTGCTCGCACCGTTAGCGGTTATGTCTATGCCAGCTGTGGCTTTGGAGAATCTACTCAGGATGTGGTATATGGTGGCAATGCCTTGATATATGAGAATGGTAAATTACTCGTAGAGGGTAGTCGTTTCTCTATTCAGCCCCAGATACAGATGTGTCAGATTGATATAGAGAAACTGCGTGTTGAGCGTCGTCAGAACACAACCTTCATCAATGCCCAGCGTGGTGCAGTGGCGCGTGAGATCCAGTGCCGCCTCATCACACCTCGCGACTTTGAATTGCTGCGTCAGATAGATTCACATCCATTTATTCCCAAAGAAGAGGATATGCAGAGTTCTTGCGAGGAAATATTGAATATCCAGGTGGCAGGTCTTGCCAAACGCCTTTATCATATTAATGGTACTAAGGCTGTTATTGGCATCAGTGGCGGTCTTGACTCCACTCTGGCTCTTCTGGTTACTGTTAAGGCTTTCGATAAGTTAGCTCTCGACCGTCGGGGAATTATCGGTATCACGATGCCGGGGTTTGGTACTACCGACCGTACTCATAACAATGCGATGAAGTTGATGGAGACTCTGGGAGTCACTATCCGTGAGATTAATATAGCCAAAGCTGTTACCCAACATTTTGAGGATATCGGTCAGAGTGCTAAGGTTCACGATGTGACTTATGAGAATTCTCAGGCCCGTGAACGTACGCAGATATTGATGGACGTAGCCAATAAGGAAAATGCGATTGTCGTTGGTACGGGCGATCTCTCAGAACTCGCTCTTGGCTGGGCCACCTATAATGGCGACCATATGTCGATGTACGGTGTCAATGCGGGTATTCCCAAGACGCTCATTCGTTTCCTTGTTAGTTATGTCGCTGGTGAGATGGCTACCGAGACGTTGCTCGATATTATTGACACACCGATCTCGCCTGAGCTGATTCCAGCAGATGAACAGGGGAATATCAAACAGAAGACCGAAGACCTTGTAGGACCTTACGAACTTCACGACTTCTTTATCTATTATTTCCTGCGCTACGGCTTTAGTCCAAAGAAGATTTTCCTTTTGGCTCAGCGAGCATTTGCCGACATTTACGACGAAGAAACTATCAAAAAGTGGCTTACGACATTCTGTCGCCGCTTTTTCAACCAGCAGTTCAAACGTTCTTGTCTGCCTGATGGTCCTAAGGTTGGTAGCGTGAGTCTGTCGCCCCGTGGCGATTGGCGTATGCCAAGCGATGCCTCGAGTTCCCTTTGGATGAAAGAATGTGAAGAGTTATAATAACAAAAATGAGTTAGCTGAATGCTAACTCATTTTTGTTTTCATTGAGTGTGATATGTATTGTAGCTCCCGGTTTTAGGTCGCCATTCACTATCAGGTCACTGATGCCGTCCTCAATGTAGTTCTGGATGGCTCGCTTCAATGGGCGGGCGCCAAACTGCACGTCATATCCCTTGGTGGCTACAAACTCCTTGGCATCGTCGGCCAGGTCAATGTGGTAACCTATCTGCTCAACGCGCTTGTAGAGGTTCTTCAGTTCAATGTCGATAATCTTTTTGATAGCCTCAAGATCCAGTTGGTCGAAAGTTATAATCTCGTCCAAGCGGTTAAGGAATTCTGGCGAGAACTGTTTCGAAAGTGCTTTCTGAACGATATTACGTGCATTGGCCTTGTCCTTCTCGTCCAGGGCTAGTCCTGTATTTGTCGAAGCACTGAAGCCAACACCACGACCGAAATCCTTCAACTGCCGTGTACCGGCGTTCGAGGTCATGATGATTACAGTATTGCGGAAATCAATGAACCGGCCATTACCATCGGTCATTCGACCTTCGTCAAGTACTTGCAGTAGCAGGTTGAACACGTTGCCATGAGCCTTTTCGATCTCGTCGAGCAACACAATAGAGTAGGGGTGACGGCGTACACGTTCTGTCAGCTGTCCGCCCTCCTCGTAGCCCACATAGCCTGGAGGGGCTCCAATCAATCGTGAGGAATTGAAACTCTCAGTATATTCGCTCATGTCAATACGGATTAATGCGTCGGGGCTTCCAAACATAAATTCTGCCAATTTCTTGGCCAGATATGTCTTACCGACACCTGTAGGACCTAAGAACATGAAGACTCCAATAGGGTGGTTTGGATCTTTCAATCCCACACGATTGCGTTGAATTGCTTTCACCATCTTGTCGATAGCAGCATCCTGCGCAATCACAGCCCCCTTCAGCTCCTGTGCCATACCTTTCAGACGGATACCTTCCTGTTCTGCCATACGCTGGGCAGGTACGCCCGTCATCATAGAGATGACTTCTGCTACTTGGTCGGCGTCGACTACCTGACGTTCCTCGTTTTCGCCTTTACTCCAACGCTCGTTCAGCTCCTTCAGATTGGTCTCTAGTTGTGTCTGACGATCGCGGTAACCAGCTGCCAGTTCAAAATTCTGATTCTTTACAGCCTGTTGCTTTTTCTCTTTCACGTGAGTAATCTCTTTTTCTATCTCAGCTATTTCTGGGGGAATCTGTGTATTACTCAGATGTACACGCGATCCTGTCTCGTCAAGTGCGTCGATAGCTTTGTCGGGCATGAAACGGTCTGTCACATAACGGTCTGACAATTTGACACATGCCATCAAGGCCTCGTCGGTATATATCACGTGGTGATGCTGCTCGTAACGGTCTTTGATGTTATGCAAAATCTGTAGCGTCTCCTCGTTAGTGGTTGGTTCTACCTGTACTTTCTGGAAACGGCGTTCAAGCGCACCGTCTTTTTCTATCGAGTTGCGATACTCATCGAGTGTCGTGGCGCCGATGCACTGGATGGTGCCTCGGGCCAAAGCGGGTTTCATGATGTTAGCTGCATCCATTGATCCCGGTGTTGAGCCTGCACCGATGATGGTGTGGATCTCGTCGATAAACACAATGATGTCGGGATTAGCCTCCAACTCCTTCATCAGGGCTTTCAGGCGCTCCTCGAATTGTCCGCGATACTTTGTGCCAGCCACAACGCCCGTCATGTCAAGTGTATAGATACGTTTACCGAAAAGCATCGGACTCGTATGGTGGTTGGCTATCAGCTGTGCCAATCCTTCTACGATGGCACTTTTACCTACGCCAGGCTCACCAATCAGTATCGGATTGTTCTTCTTTCTTCGTCCCAGAATCTCTATGATACGCTGTATCTCTTTCTCTCGACCTACACACGGATCTAGTTTGCCGTCGATGGCACCCTGTGTTAAATCAGTGCCGAAGGTGTCGAGTACAGGTGTCTTCGAGTTCTCTTTCTTTTGAGCGGTAGTGGTCGATTTACCTGTCAATCCCGACTTGCTCGAAGCATCGGTATCCTCGAATTCCTCCTCGTCTTCGTCGGGAAGTCCGATACCATTGGTTATTCCTTTATTCTGCGGAGCGAAAAGCATCGCCATCGCATCTTCGTAGTTTAAATTGTTCAACTCCAATACTTGTTTTGCCCCATTGCTCACTGCATCATGCAGTATTGCTAACAACAGGTGCTGTTCGTCTACTCTGTTGGCTCTCTGGATACGCGCCTCCAGTACGGCGAGTTTCAGAATGTTACTTGCTTTCTCGTTCAGCACAAGATCGGTTGTATGTATTGGGCTATCTATCTCGTCCTCTCTTACGCGCTGTTCCAGTTCAGTCTTCACGTTTTGCATGTTTAGGTTCAGCCTGTTGAAGAGGTCTATCACCGGTCCGTCCTTGCTTCTGAGCATACCCAATAGCAGATGTTCCGGTCCAACACTCCGGCTGGCCAGTCGTGCAGCTTCCTCACGCGAGAAAGCCAATATTTCTGATACTTTTGGCGAAAATTGACTCGTCATATTCAAACTATTCTTTTATTTCACATTGCAAATATACAAAGAAAAAGCAAAAACCGTGCCATTTAATCAAAAAAATATTCAGCTAAAATAGCTTAAAAGGTTTGGCAGGTTGGAAAAAAATGAGTACTTTTGCACAGTTAAAAACGCGTCAGCGGGCTTTAAAAGTGCCTTAAACGCGATTTCGCTTCTAAAACAGCAAGTAAGAAAGTAAAATAAATAAAAAAGTTTTTTTGATGGATCAGACATTTGACAACGACAGAATCATTAAGATCAACATCGAGGAGGAAATGAAGTCTAGCTACATCGACTATTCTATGTCGGTTATTGTGGCTCGTGCTCTTCCTGATGTTCGCGATGGATTCAAACCTGTTCACCGCCGTATTCTCTACGGTATGATGAACATCAACAACGTTTCAACACAACCTTATAAGAAATGTGCGCGCGTAGTAGGTGAGGTGCTTGGTAAGTATCACCCCCATGGCGATAGCTCTGTTTATGGAGCTCTTGTTCGTATGGCTCAGGATTGGAACATGCGCTATACGTTGGTCGACGGTCAGGGTAACTTTGGCTCAGTCGACGGTGACTCGCCCGCAGCCATGCGTTACACAGAGTGTCGCCTCTCTAAGATGGGTGAGCACATTATGGACGACCTGGAGAAGGAAACAGTTGATATGGCACCAAACTTCGACGACTCGCTCGAGGAGCCAACCGTTATGCCTACCAAGATTCCTAACCTGCTGGTTAACGGTGGTAACGGTATCGCCGTAGGTATGGCTACCAATATGCCTACCCACAACCTCGCTGAGGTCATCGACGGCTGCTGTGCCTATATCGACAATCCTGATATCGATACCGAAGGACTGATGCAGTATATCCCAGGTCCTGACTTCCCAACAGGTGCTTACATCTATGGCCTGCAGGGCGTTAAGGATGCTTACGAAACTGGTCGCGGTCGCATCGTAATGCGTGCCAAGGCTGAGATTGAGAGCGGTGAAACTCACGATAAAATTGTTGTGACCGAGATTCCTTATGGCGTGAACAAGGCCGACCTTGTGGCATATATCGCCGATTTGGCCAACCAGCATAAGATTGAGGGCGTAGCTAATGTGAACGATGAGTCAGGCCGACAGGGTATGCGTATCGTTGTAGATTGTAAGCGCGATGCAAATGCCAATGTACTGCTTAACAAGCTGTTTAAGATGACAGCGCTTCAGAGCTCATTCTCAGTTAATAACATTGCCTTGGTAAAGGGTCGCCCACGTTTGCTTACACTCAAGGAGTGTGTGAAGTACTTCGTTGAGCACCGTCACGACGTTACTATCCGTCGCACCAAGTACGATCTGCGTAAGGCTCAGGAGCGTGCTCATATTCTTGAAGGTTTGATCATTGCTGTGAACAATATCGACGAGGTTGTTCGTATCATCCGCAATAGTGAGACGCCTTCCGACGCACAGCGCAACCTTGAAAAGCGTTTCGAACTCGATGAGATCCAGTCGAAGGCTATTGTAGACATGCGCCTCAGTCAGCTTACAGGTCTGCGTGTCGATCAGCTCCATCAGGAGTTTGAAGACTTGCAGAAGCTCATTGCAGACTTGCAGGAGATTCTTGACAATCCTGAGCGTTGCAAGCAGGTGATGAAAGACGACCTGCAGGAGGTGAAGGAGAAGTATGGCGACGAGCGCCGCACCGAGATTATCCCCTTCGACCATGAGTTCAATGCCGAAGACTTCTATCCCGATGATCCTGTTGTCATCACCATCTCTCACATGGGTTACATCAAGCGCACACCACTTAGCGACTTCCACGAGCAGAGCCGTGGCGGTATGGGTTCTAAGGCAGCCCGTCATCGCGACAACGACTTCACCGAGTATATCTATCCTGCCACCATGCACAACACGCTGCTGTTCTTCACCCAGAAGGGCCGCTGCTACTGGCAGAAGTGTTACGAGATTCCTGAGGGCGACAAGAACTCTAAGGGTCGTGCCATCCAGAACATGCTCAACATCGAGCCCGACGACGCTATAAATGCAGTTCTGCGCATCAAGAACTTCAACGACGAGGAGTTCCTCAAGTCACACTTCGTGGTATTTGCTACCAAGCAGGGTATCATCAAGAAAACTTGTCTCGAGGCTTACTCACGTCCACGTGCCAACGGTGTGATTGCCATCAACATCAACGAGGGCGACCAGGTAGTAGGCGTACGCCTTACCAACGGTCACAACGAGCTGCTGCTGGCTAACCGCAACGGTCGTGCCGTTCGTTTCGACGAGAACGATGTCCGTACCATGGGTCGTGTTTCTACCGGTGTGATTGGTATGCGTCTCGACGGTGGTGATGACGAGGTTGTAGGCATGGTTTGCGTCAACGATCCTAACGAGGAGACCATCATGGTTGTCAGTGAGAATGGCTATGGTAAGCGCTCTGAGGTTGAGGACTATCGTAAGACCGCCCGTGGTGCCAAGGGTGTGAAGACCCTTGCAATCACCGAGAAAACAGGCCGTCTGGTTGCTATCAAGGTAGTCACCGACGAGAACGATCTCATGATCATCAATAAGTCGGGAGTACTTATCCGCTTGAAGGTGGCTGACGTTCGCGTTATGGGTCGTGCTACTCAAGGTGTTCGTCTCATCAATCTTGCTAAGAAGAATGACGTCATAGCCTCAGTATGTAAGGTAATGCACTCACAGGCTGAGGACGAGGATATCGAAGAGGCAGAGGTTGTGAATGAGGAGGCTGATTAAACCTTCGTGGCAGAATCACGTCAAAACAATAAATCAATTATATAACATTTCAACCAAATTTAAAGGCTTATGAAAAAAATGATGATGATGGCAATGATGCTGGTAGCCAGTGCTACCGCTTTTGCCGGTGACAGCGACGCTTTGAAGGCTATCCTCAAGGCAAAGACCTATGCAGAGGCTGATGCGCTTGTAAAGAGCAGCCTTGCTTCTCTTGCTAACGATGCCGAAAAGGCTAAGGCTTATAACAAGCTCGTTGATCTGGCCATGGACCAGTTCCTGGCTCAGAGCACTATTCAGACCGAAAATCAGCTCGCCAAGCAGATGGGCAGGGAAGAAAAGCCCGTTGATGAGAAGCTTATGGCAGAGATGGCATACAATGCACTGCTGGCTGCTCAGGAGTGTGACAGCTACGACCAGAAGCCCAATGAGAAGGGTAAGGTAAAGCCACTTTTTGCTGAGAAGAATGCTCAGCGCCTTTGGGTGGCTCCTCGTAACTCCCTCGTTAACGCAGGTCAGGAAGCTCTTACTAACAAAGATAATGCCACAGCGCGCAAGTTCTGGCAGATGTTCGCTGAGAGCGACGCATTCCCTCTGTTTAAGAACTGCGACCGTGAACAGCAGAAGCCTTACTTCGGTCAGGTTGCCCGCTTTGCTGCAGTCTTTGCTTATCAGGACAAGGATATGGAGAAGGCTCTCCAGCTCTCTGACATCGCAATGAAGGATCCTCAGGAGTATGAAAATGCCCTCAACCTGAAGCTTGAGATTCTGGGCTCAGAACTCAAGACCAAGGAAGACTCTGTAAAATATTGCAATCAGTTGAAGGATATCTATGCAGAGCATAAGGTTGACGGTGTGATGGAGAAGCTTTACAATGTTATGCAGGGTTTGGGCGACGAGGCTGCTGCCGTTAAGATCCTTGACGATGCACTCGCAGAGAATCCTAACAACTTCGTAGCTCTGGCCGACAAGGGCCTCGCTCTGTTGCAGGCTCAGAAGGCTGCTGAGGCTATCGAGTACCTGAAGAAGGCCTACGAGGTAAAGCCCGACAACGCAGTTATCGCCACCTATGCCGGTACCGCTTATAGCTTGGAGGCTCAGAATACCGAGGATCCAGCCAAGCAGAAGGCTCTCTATAAAGAGGCAGTCACCTTCTTTGACAAGGCAAAGGAACTCGATCCTGACCGTCTGCAGAGCAACTGGGGATATAACCGTTGGAGTGCCTATTACAACTACTACGGTCCTGACGCCCCTGAGACACAGCAGGCCGAGGCAGACAGCAAGTAACAGAATCTGTTAAAAAGAGAAAAATAGTTTGCAGGTGCAAAGGGAAATAATTACCTTTGCACCTGCTTATATGTCTTAAATATAACTAAATGATTAGAATCAGGAGAGCATTCACCATCATGCTGATACTGTTTGCACTGCTGCCAGTTGCAGCACAGCGTAAACAGATAGGCGAGGCAAAGACCATCTTGCTGCGTGGCAAGGACTATGCTAAGGCAGAGAAGATGATGACCGACCTGCTGAAGGATTCATCAAATCTGTACAATAAGCGCATATACGACATCTGGCTACAAGCTGTCGAGAAACAGTATGCCCAGCTGAACGAACAGATGTATCTGAAACAGAAGGTGGACACGGTGAAGCTGTTCGACTTGACAAAACGCCTGTTTACCGTTGGAGAGCGTCTCGACTCGATAGACATGATGCCAGACAAGAAAGGTAAGGTAAGCCTGGAATACCGGAAAGACAATGCTCAGCGACTGACGAATTATAGGCCGAACCTGTTCTTCGGTGGTGCTTATTACGTGAGAAAGCAGAACTTTGCTAAGGCTTTCGACCTGTTTGAGACATATATTGACTGCGACCGACAGCCGTTGTTTGACGGATACGACTTAGCAGACAAAGATCCCCGTATGGGTGAGGCGGCCTATTGGGCTACCTATTGCGGTTTTCGTTGTGCAGACCCCGTGCTGACATTACGTTATGCCGAGTTAGCGCGTCGCGACACAGCCAAACTTGAGAATACGCTGCAGCATATGGCTGAGGCGTGGCGCAAGCTGGGCGACGACTCGCTCTACAGGAAGGTGCTTTGGGAAGGCTTCTGCCTGAACGTGAAGTCTGCCTACTTCTTCCCAAGACTGATGGACAGCTACACGGTGAAGGGCAATTATAAAGATGCCAACAGGGTAGTGGATCAGGCGCTGAAAGTCGACAGTCTGAATGAGCTGTTCCTCTTTGCTAAGTCGACGGTGATGCTGAATCTGCAGCGCTATGCCGACTGTCTGCGCTATTCAGAACGACTGATAGACGTAAATCCGCAGAGTGCCGATGCTTATTACAATGCCGGTATCGCCTGTGTGAACATAGCTCAGAGCATTGACCAGCGTAAGAACAAGAAACAGGCGAAGAAGATGTATCAGCGGGCGCTGCCCTATATGGAGGCCTACAGAAGGCTTGAACCAAACGGGAAAGACAAATGGGGCCCCGCCCTCTATCGTATCTACTTCAACCTGAATATGGGTAAGCAGTTCGACGAGATAGATAAAATCTTAAAGAAATGAAAAAGTTATGGCATTGTAGTGGGAGATTCCAGAATAATGCCTAACTTTGTGATATAGAATATAATTCAAACAATCTAAACGTAGTGAAGATTATGGCAGATAATGCACAACTCATTGCCCAGTGTGAGGCAAAAGCAAAGGAATGGCTTGCTCCGGCCTTCGACGAGGAGACAAGAAAAGAAGTACAGGCTATGCTCGACAATGCTGACAAGACGGCGCTGATCGATGCCTTCTATCAGAATCTGGAATTCGGTACTGGTGGTCTGCGCGGTATCATGGGCGCAGGAACCAACCGCATGAATAAGTATATCGTGGGTATGGCCACTCAGGGCTTTGCCAACTATATTCTGAAAGCTTTCCCTGGCAAGCAGAGCTCGGTAGTCGTAGGTCACGACTGTCGTAATAACGGACGTATGTTTGCTGAGACAGTAGCCGACATCTTCTCGGCCAACGGCATCAAGGTGTATCTCTTTGAGAGCCTTCGTCCTACGCCTGAGATCTCGTTTGCCATCCGTCAGCTGGGCTGTCAGGCTGGTGTGAACGTGACGGCAAGCCACAACCCTCGTGAGTATAACGGCTACAAGGCATACTGGGACGACGGCGCTCAGGTACTTGCTCCACACGACAAGGGTATCATCGACGAAGTTAATAAGGTAAAGATTGAGGACGTTAAGTTCGAGGGTAACAAGGAGCTCATCGACATCATCGGTGGTGAGATGGACTGGGATTACCTGCAGGCAGTGAAAGAGGCTATGGTCGACCAGGACGTTATTCTTCGCCAGAAGGACCTCAATATCGTTTACTCACCGATGCACGGCACGGGTCGTGTCATCATTCCTATGGCCTTGCGCTCTTGGGGCTTCCAGAACATCCACGTGGTACCCGAGCAGATGGTCATCGACGGAAACTTCCCAACGGTTGTTTCGCCTAACCCTGAGAATGCCGAGGCTATGACGCTGGGCATGAAACTTGGTACACGTCTGAATGCCGACCTCGTAATCGCTTCCGACCCCGATGCCGACCGTCTGGCCATCGTATGCCGCAATGCCAAGGGCGAGTGGGAGATACTGAACGGAAACCAGACTTGTATGATGTTCTGCTGGTATATCATTGCCAACAAGAAGAAGCTAGGCCAGTTGAAAGGCAACGAGTTCCTCGTAAAGACCATCGTTACTACAGAGGTGATTGCTGAGATCGCCAAGAAGAACGGCGTAGAGCTTCGTGATTGCTATACGGGCTTCAAATGGATTGCCAACGAGATTCGCGTCTCTGAGGGCAAGCAGAAATATATCGGCGGTGGCGAGGAGAGCTTTGGCTTCCTGCCGTTCGATAAGGTTCGCGATAAGGACTCCCCAGCATCTATCTGTCTGATTTGTGAGATTGCCGCATGGGCTAAGGACAACGGCATGACCCTCTACGATCTGCTGATGAATATCTACGCCGAGTATGGCTTCTCAAAGGAAGTGACCATCAACGTGGTTCGTCCTGGTAAGACAGGTGCCGACGAGATTAAGCAGATGATGACTAACTTCCGTGAGAACCCTCCCAAGGAGTTGGGCGGCTCGAAGGTATGTCTGTGGAAAGACTATCAGACGCTGGAGGCCAAGAAGGCCGACGGCACGGTAGAGAAGCTAAACATGCCAGACACCTCGAACGTTCTGCAGTGGTTCTGCGAAGACGGCACCAAGGTTAGTGTCCGTCCTTCAGGCACAGAGCCCAAGATTAAGTTCTATACCGAGGTGAAGGATCCAAGCTTCAAGTGTGCCGGCTGTTATGAGCGCTGCACCAAGGCAGCCGAGGAGAAGATAGAGGCCCTGAAGAAGAGCCTGAATCTCTAAACTCCCTGTGCTTCTATGATAAAAGTAAGAGCCCTGCTAATAGGCGGGGCTCTTTTTGTGTCTCAAATTGGTACTTGAATATGCAAATGAAGGAGACGCTATCTCTCGACAGGGTCTCCTTACTACCTATATAATAATACACGTAATACACTTATACACCCCGCAGCCTTTTACGGCAGTGCGGTTAGTCTTCTCGAAAGATTTCTTCACTAGCGCCAAGACACCCTTACATCGAGGGCGGTCGGCATTTTAACCGTTAAATGGCTGGTCTTCAGACTTTGCTCCACTCCCAAGCGCCTTCTCGAGCAAATGCTCAATGGCTGTTTGTTGCCTGAGAGCCATAATGGAGTTCACTGCTGCGGGACAGTTGGAGATTCACACTCACATTCCCAATTAATCGCGGCTAAGCGAACCATCACGGGCAACACTACAAGTAGTATTGCGGTTGCAAAGATACGAATAAGTGGCATAAAATATGGTAAAGAACCCGTTGATTAACTTTCTTTTACGTTTTTTCTTTTTGATTCACATATTTAATGATTGCATTCTGATGTACGAGGTCACTAATCTCCGATGCTTCGAATGAGTAGAAGTATTCTTGGAATTGTCAAGAAAACATGCATAAAAAAGCACTTCTCAGATGGCTCATTCTAGGGCGGCGGGAGGCGCTTTTGGGGTTTCATTACGACTAACTTGGGGTTTGTCGTAATGAAACTTGGGGTTTGTCGGTAGTAAACTTAGGGTTTACTCGGCGTAAAGTCTACCTCTTTTTGAGTAAAACAAGTTGTTTTATGCGCGCTAAAGTAGTCTCCACGGGGGATGGAGATAGTCTCTTCGGGTACAAAACAAGTTGTTTTGTACCGAAAGATGACGTCTGAACGAGGGGTGGAAATGAGACTTTTCTGTAACGCTCACGTTCTCAGCGACTTACGGAAATGGCTCAAAACTCGCGTATTTGCGGCTGAAGGGCGGCTTGCTCGTAAAGATGCGATTCTTACAAGTCGCTTTGTTGCAATATTTCCGTATAAGATAAAGAGGCCTTCCCTTTGCGATTGCAGGGAAGACCTCTCTTGAAAGCTATAGTCGCTATTGTAGTTGGTTTAATAGATTATCATGCAAAGTGTGTAGGCCACGATGGTCGAGACTGTCACAGAGATAAGGCCCGGCATCATGAACGAGTGGTTGAGCAGGTATTTGCCAATCACCGTGGTGCCAGAACGGTCGAAGTTGACGGTGGCGATATCACTGGGGTAGTTGGGGATGAAGAAGTAACCGTAGACTGAAGGGAGAACACCCAGCAGCACAGGACCCTCGATGCCCAGCGAGTAGGCCAGAGGCAGCATGGCTACAACCACGGCGCCCTGAGAGTTGATGAGTACCGAGACGAGGAAGAACACCAGGGCGATAGACCACGGATAGGACTTCACGATGTCGGCCAGCATCAGCTTCATCTCAGGCAGGTAGTTTGAGAAATAGGTGTCGGCCAGCCAGGCGATGCCGTAGATGGCTACGACGGCTACCATACCCGACTGCCATACTGGTCCTGAAACGGCCTTCTTCGGCGCGGCCTTGCAGAAGATAATCATCAGGGCGGCTGCCGAGATCATGACAATCTGGATGACGATGTTCATAGCCAGCGGCTTGTCGAACCATTCCGTCATGCCGTTGACGTGGACTTTCGCCTTCACCAGCATGTCGGCCGTCAGCGTGGCGCTCGTGTCGAGTGTGAGGGGTTCGGAGCCCTTTACGGCCCGAAGTGTGTCGTATGAAGGCAGGGCGTTCTGGAAGATAGCGAAGAAAACGATGACAGCGAGAGCGCCCAGGAAGATGAACACGGCATTCTTGGCCGACTGCGGAATCTGCTTGTCGAGTGTCGTGGCGTTAGAGCCGTAGATGTACTTATACTGCTCGGGATCCTTGATCTTTGCCTGGAATCTGGGGTCTTTGTCGAGGTCGAGGCCGCGGTGATAGGAAGCGGTAGCGGCTGCCATCAGTCCACAGATACAGGCAGGGATGGAAATCATCAGTACACGAGGTATGGTGATGTCGAAGCCGTTAGCGTTGGAGATGCTGACGAAAGCCACTACGGCAGCTGCGATGGGCGAACATGTGATACCCACCTGAGAGGCAACGGAAGCCACGGCGCACGGGCGCTCAGGGCGGATGCCCTTTTTCAGGGCAATGTCGCAGATAATAGGCATCAGAGTATATACCACGTGCCCCGTACCCACAAGTACCGTGAGGAAGAAAGTGGTGAGCGGAGCCAGGAATGTGATGCGGTCGGGATGCTTACGCAAAAGGCGCTCAGCCATCTGGATGAGCCAGTCCATACCGCCCGAGGCCTGCATGATGCCAGCACAGGTGACGGCTGCGATGATGATATAGATTACGTCGGTAGGGGGAGTGCCGGGCTTGAGGCCGAATCCGAAAACAAGGATGGCCAAGCCGATACCAGAGATTGCTCCCAGGGCCAGACTGCCATAACGCGAGCCTACCCACAGCGCTCCGAGTACGATACAGAGCTGCAGAATCATAGTGAATGTAACCATAATAAAAAAGTTCTAAGTTTTTAAGTTATTAATAGAATTCTGTCTGCAAAAATAAACAAATAAATTGAAAAACAATACTTTTTTACTAGAATTATTAAAAAAAACTATTTCCTTTTGCCATATCGAATATTTTTAGTACCTTTGCGCCCCAAATAGAATAAAGGTAAAAAAGTAACAGATAAAATAGATGGCTAAACGATTTGCTGAGCATAACGGCCTGAATCTGACTCAGGTAAACAACGACATCCTCGAGATGTGGAGAGAGAAGAACGTGTTCTGGCGCTCTGTAGACGAGCGTGAGGGCTGTCCGCAGTTTGTATTCTTCGAGGGTCCTCCCTCGGCCAACGGACACCCTGGCATCCACCACGTGCTGGCTCGTACCATCAAAGACACCTTCAACCGCTATAAGACGATGAAGGGCTTCCAGGTGAAGCGTAAGGCTGGTTGGGATACCCACGGACTGCCTGTAGAGCTTGGCGTGGAGAAGGAACTTGGTATCACCAAGGCCGATATCGACAATAAGGCTTCAGAGAAGTACATCTCTACTGAAGACTATAATAAGAAGTGCCGCGAGAACGTGATGATGTTCACACAGGAGTGGCGCGACCTGACGGAGAAGATGGGTTACTTCGTTGACCTCGACAATCCGTATATCACTTACGACAACAAGTATATCGAGACGCTGTGGTGGCTGCTGCAGCAGTTCTACAAGAAGGGACTGCTCTACAAAGGCTATACCATCCAGCCGTATTCACCCGCTGCAGGTACGGGTCTGAGCTCGCATGAGCTGAACCAGCCCGGCTGCTATCGCGACGTGAAGGATACCACCGTTACCGCCCTCTTCAAGGCCCTCAATCCTAAAGAGGAGTGGACCAAGTGGGGTACGCCTTACTTCGTGGCCTGGACCACAACGCCCTGGACGCTGCCTTCTAACACTGCCCTCTGCGTAGGTCCGAAGATCGACTATGTGGCCGTGGAGACCTATAATGCCTATAATGGTGAGAAGATCACAATCATCCTGGCCGAGAGCCGACTGAATGCATATCTGGCTCCCGAGGGCAATATGACTGACGGCGAGGAAATGCCTGAATACAACAAGGGCGAGAAGTTCGTGCCTTATCGTATCATTGGTCACTATACTGGTGAGGAGCTGGTAGGACTGAAGTATCAGCAGCTGATGCCATGGGTGAAGCCTTCGGCTAAACTCGACCAGAATGCGGCCGACTACGTGAAGGCATATGCTGCAGCCCATCCCGAGAAGGTATTTACCGGCGAGAACGGTAAGGACCAGTTTGTTGAGATGGAGAGCGAGGCTTTCCGCGTTATCCCTGGTGACTATGTGACAACAGAAGACGGTGCTGGTATCGTACATATCGCGCCTACCTTCGGTGCCGACGACGCCAAGGTGGCTAAGGATGCTCACATCCCAAGCCTCTTCCTTATAAATAAGAAAGGTGAGACCCGTCCGATGGTTGACCTGCAGGGTAAGTACTACGAGATTGCAGAACTGGATGACCAGTTTGTAGCAAAGTGCTTGGACACAAAGGCTTATGCTCATCACGCAGGCGACTTCGTGAAGAACGCCTATGCACCCGAGTTCAATAAGGATGGCAAGTACGACGAGCAGGCTGCAGCTAAGGCAGAGGATCTGAACATCGTGATCTGTATGGAGATGAAGCAGGAGGGCACTGCACTCAAGATTGAGAAGCACGTGCACAACTATCCTCACTGCTGGCGTACTGATAAGCCTGTGCTCTATTATCCACTTGATTCATGGTTCATCCGCTCTACTGCTAAGAAGGATCGTATGTTCGAGCTGAACAAGACTATCAACTGGCAGCCAGAGTCAACAGGTACAGGCCGCTTCGGCAACTGGTTGGAGAATCTGAACGACTGGAACCTCTCTCGTTCACGCTTCTGGGGAACTCCGCTTCCCATCTGGCGCGATGAGGATGGTAAGGAAATCTGCATCGGCAGTGTAGAGGAGCTCTACAACGAGATCGAGAAGGCAGTTAAAGCAGGCTTCATGCAGAGCAACCCATTGAAGGATAATGGTTTCGTTCCCGGCGACATGAGCAAGGAGAACTATGATAAGATCGACCTGCACCGTCCGTATGTAGATAACATCGTGCTGGTATCAGAGAGCGGTAAGCCTATGAAGCGCGAGACCGACCTGATTGACGTATGGTTCGACTCAGGTTCTATGCCTTACGCACAGATCCACTATCCATTCGAGAATAAGGATTTGATTGACAAGGGCATTGCCTTCCCTTGCGACTTCATCAACGAGGGTGTTGACCAGACCCGTGGCTGGTTCTTCACGCTGCACGCCATCGCTACCATGATCTTCGACTCGGTAGCCTTCAAGAATGTTATTTCTTCAGGTCTGGTGCTCGATGCCAAGGGTAATAAGATGTCGAAGCACGTGGGTAACGTAGTAAACCCATTCGATATGATTGGTAAGTACGGAAGTGATGCCGTACGTCTGTATATGATGACCAACTCAGAGCCTTGGGACAACCTGAAGTTCGACCCAGAGGGCGTTGACGAGGTGCGCCGTAAGTTCTTCGGCACCTTATATAATACATATAGCTTCTTTGCGCTGTATGCCAACGTAGACGGCTTCGATCCTGAGGCTGCTCAGGTAGACTTTGATAAGCGTCCTGAGATTGACCGTTGGATTCTCTCTTGTCTGAACACACTTATCAAGGGTGTTCAGAAAGAGCTCGACGGCTATGATCCCACACGCGCAGGCCGACTGATCGACACTTTCGTGAACGACGATCTGAGCAACTGGTTCGTTCGTCTGAACCGTAAGCGCTTCTGGGGTAAGGAGATGAGCGAGGATAAGCTCTCGGCTTATCAGACTCTCTATACCTGTCTTATGACAGTAGCCAAACTGTTGGCTCCGTTTGCGCCGTTCTATGCCGACCAGCTGTATAAGGATCTGGGTGGTGAACTCGACTCAGTACATCTGGATAAGTTCCCTGTAGCCAATGAGGCTCAGATTGATAAGGATCTGGAGGCCCGTATGCAGATGGCCCAGAAGATTACCTCGATGGTACTGGCGCTTCGTCGTAAGGTGAACATCAAGGTGCGCCAGCCACTGCAGGCTATCATGATTCCTGCCGTCGACGAGGAACAGAAGAACCACATCGAAGCCGTGAAGGATCTGATCATGAACGAGGTGAACGTGAAGGAACTTCGCTTCGTAGAAGGAGCCGGCGTGCTGGTGAAGAAGGTGAAGTGTAACTTCCGTACTATGGGTAAGAAGTTCGGTAAGCTGATGAAGGGTGTGGCTGCGGCTATGGATCAGCTCTCACAGGAGCAGATTGCACAGCTGGAACAGCAGGGCACCATCAGCATCGAGGTAGAGGGGCAGCAGCTGACCGTTGAAGCTGTAGACGTTGATATCATCAGCGAGGATATTCCTGGCTGGCTGGTAGCCAACGAGGGCAACTTGACCGTAGCTCTTGAAGTAGAACTGACCGACGAACTGAAGAACGAGGGTATGGCTCGCGAGCTGATCAACCGCATTCAGAACATCCGTAAGGAGAGTGGTCTGGAGATTACCGACCGCATCAGCGTAGTGCTGGCTCCGCAAGAGGATGTAGAGAAAGCCGTAAACGGCTTTGCAGACTATATAAAGACTCAGGTGCTGGCCGATACTATCAAGGTGGAAGCCAATGACGGTCAGGAGGTTGAGTTCGATGAGTTCAAGCTGAATATCAAGGTGACAAAACAATAATTAATATCAATAACAATAGCTAACATTCCGATAATTATGGCAGAGAAGACACGCTACAATGATGAAGAACTCGAGGAGTTCCGTCAGATTATCAATGACAAACTTGCTTTGGCCAAGCGCGACTATGACCAGATGATGCGAGTACTGACTAACCAGGACTCTAATGACGTGGACGACACATCACCTACCTACAAGGCATTGGAGGAGGGTAGTGTCACCCAGTCGAAAGAAGAACTGATATCAATGGCTGCACGTCAGCAGAAGTTTATCCAGGGACTGAAGGCTGCTCTGGTGCGTATAGAGAACAAGACCTACGGCATCGACCGTATCACAGGAAAACTTATTCCCAAGGAGCGTCTTCGTGCTGTGCCCCACGCTACGCTGAGTGTAGAGTCAAAACTGAATCAGAAGAAGTGACCTTGAAACGTCCCTTTATCACTAAAGGATGGCTGGCGACACTGATAGTAGTCGCCATTCTCCTTATAGACCAGACTATTAAGATCTGGGTCAAGACATCGATGTCGCTCCATGAGAGTATTCATGTGTTCGACTGGTTCTACATCTCCTTCATAGAGAACAACGGTATGGCCTTCGGTATGCAGTTGGGCAGTAAGATTATACTGTCGGTATTCCGGGTTATCGCCATCGCTGCTCTGGGTTACTTCATCTGGTGTCAGGTTAAGAAGAATGCCCGTACGGGGTATATTGTATGCCTCGCTATGGTGCTGGCCGGAGCTGCAGGTAATCTGATTGACTGTATGTTCTATGGACTGATGTTTAACGAGTCGTCGCCTTACTACGTTTCTTATTTTGTACCCTTTGGATCGGGCTATGCCCCTTTCCTGCTGGGTAAAGTGGTTGATATGTTCTATTTCCCGCTGATAGAGACGGAGTGGCCTATGTGGATGCCTTTCGTTGGGGGAGAACATTTTGTTTTCTTCAGTCCGGTATTCAACTTTGCTGATGCCAGTATCAGTGTGAGCGTGGTATTGCTGATTCTTTTCTATCGTGAGGAAATCAGTAAGATATCGTTTTCAGAAATAGGGTCTGCAAAAGAAGAGAAGACGAAATGAAACGCGGAGGAAGACATCTGATGTTACTGGTACTGGGAATGATCTTATTCTCAGCATGTAAACCCGGTGTACCGAAGAATGTTATCCAGCCAGACGATATGGAAGATATGCTCTATGACTATCATCTGTCGCAGAGTATGGCTCAGAGGGAAAGCGGTAATAGTGACTACACCCGCAGGTTGTATTTCGAGGCTGTACTGAAGAAGTACGGGGTGACGCAGGCAGAGTTTGACTCTTCGTTGGTATATTATTATACCAGAGCCGATCGCTTATCAGAAATCTATCAGCGAGTACAGAAACGTTTGAGTGACGATGCTGTTGTGCTGGGCGCATCAGTCAGTGAGGTGAATCGGTATAATACGCAGTCTCTTTCCGGTGATACGACTGATGTATGGGAAGGTGCTCGCTTCGCAATGCTGATGCCACACAGACCCTACAATGTGATGCAGTTCTCCCAAAAAGCTGATACTTCCTATCATGCAGGAGACAGTTTCCTGATGACCTTTGGCTCTTCTTATCTCACGCAGAGTGGTAACAAAACGGCAACGTTGTATCTGGCTGTGACATACGATAACGACAGTACGGTGGCGCTGAATACGGTAGTGTCGTCGTATGGCAGCACTACGCTGAGAGTCTCACCATGTAAGGAGCGGGTGAAGAATATCAAGGGCTTCATACTGGTAGGGCAGCGTAAAGAGGGACAAACAACCGATAACATGTATCTGCTCTTCCTTGATCGCATTCAGTTGATCAGGTTCCATAATAAGATGGTTGACGAGCCGGTTGCAGTATCAACAACAGATAGTGTGAATACGGCAAAGCCCGAATCCGTAAAGGCTGATTCGGCCAAACTGCCTGTGCGACGTCGCTTAGGTGACCGCCCGCAGCCGACTATGAAGGCAGAACCTAACAGACCTAAATTGCAATTAAATAAACCAATAACTCGATAAGAATATGAATTTGAAAGTTCGTCTAGCAGTCATGAACTTCCTGGAGTTTGCAGCCTGGGGAGCTTACCTGACTTGTATGGGAGTTTATCTTGGTAATCTCGGCATGGGTGCCCATATCGGTGGCTACTTTGCCATGCAGGGTATAGTTTCAATCTTTATGCCCGCCCTGATGGGTATTGTCGCCGACAGATGGATACCTGCTCAGCGCCTGCTTGGACTTTGCCATCTGCTGGCCGGTATCTTCATGCTGGCATCTGCGTGGTATGGTCACGTAAATGGTACTGAATCTAAATATTTCGTACTTTTCTCGCTCTATAGCGTGAGTGTGGCATTCTATATGCCTACACTGGCCCTTACCAACTCGGTGGCTTATAATGCTCTGACGAAGGCTGGCATGGATACGGTGAAGGCCTTCCCGCCAATTCGTATCTTTGGTACTATCGGTTTCATTTGTACAATGTGGTTCGTTGACCTGACGGGATTCAACCAGACAGAGTATCAGTTTGTTACTTCAGGAGTGGTGAGTCTGGTGCTTTTCCTCTATTCATTTACGCTGCCAAAGTGTGAGGTGAATAAGTCTGAAGGTAAGAAGTCGTTTAGTGATGCTCTTGGCTTGCAGGCTTTCTCACTCTTCAAGCGTAAGGAAATGGCTATTTTCTTTATCTTCTCAGCCCTGCTTGGCGCCAGTCTGCAGATTACTAACGGTTTTGCAACTCCATACATCCAGCACTTCGAGACTATGGCTGAATATGCTGGTTCGTTTGGTGTAGAACATGCAACGATTCTTTATTCTATCTCGCAGATCAGTGAGACGTTCTGCATATTGCTCATACCATTTTTCATGAAACGTTATGGTATTAAGCAGGTGATGCTGATTGCCATGTTTGCATGGGTGCTTCGTTTTGGATTCCTCGGCTTAGGAAATCCAGGCGCTGGCATCTGGCTCTTCATCCTCTCGATGATTATTTATGGTATGGCATTTGATTTCTTCAATATCTCTGGCTCATTGTATGTTGACAAGGCTACTGATCCTACAATGCGTTCCAGTGCACAAGGATTGTTTATCCTGATGACAAACGGTATCGGCGCAACCGTCGGTTCGGTAGCTGCCCAGCAGGTGGTAAACGTGTTTACTCATCAAGAGACGATGAATGGCGCTATTTATACCATCGGTAATTGGGGCGCTACTTGGTCTGCATTCTCAGTATACGCATTGATCGTAGGCGTTCTCTTCGCCCTCATCTTCCATCCCAAAAAAGAAATGAAGTAGGATCATGAAGGAAGCCAGATATTTCTATGTTCCTGATGCGGCCAACCAAACGGAACTGCCTGCCGAGGAAGCTATGCATGCCTTGCGTGTGCTTCGATTGAAAGGCGGTGATGAGATTTTCCTCATGGATGGAGTAGGGAATTTTTATCGGGCACAGGTCACTATAGCTGCAACGCGCAACTGCTATTATGAAATTCTGGAGCAACTGCCTCAGGAGCGTCAATGGCAGGGAAAGGTACACCTGGCTATTGCACCAACGAAAATGCTCGACCGTATAGAATGGATGATTGAGAAAGCTACAGAGGTAGGTGTTGATGAAGTGTCGTTCTTGAACTGTCAGTTCTCTGAGCGTCGCCTCATGAAGACAACCAGACTCGACAAAATAGCAGTCTCTGCTGTCAAACAAAGCCATAAGGCGTGGAAGCCTATGCTAAACGAGATGGCGTCTTTCAAATCCTTCATTGCCCAACCTATTGAGGGACGTAAGTATATTGCCCATTGCTACGAGGAAGTGCCCCGATCTTATCTTTTTGATGAGTTGAGGAATTCATCAAATATAGAGGATGCTACAGTGTTGATTGGACCTGAAGGCGACTTCTCTATCGATGAGGTTAAGAAAGCCGTAGAAGCAGGATGGAAGTCGGTACACTTGGGAAAGAGCCGCTTGCGTACTGAAACGGCGGGCCTTACTGCTGTCATGATGATGCAGCTTGCAAAAGAATGAATCAATAACGATTAGAAAACTTAAAATATGACTGACGAGAAAATCATGTCAACCATCAAACCGGATGGTGAGTACTGGCAACCGGAAATTGAGACCATGCCAAGAGAGCAGCTGCAACAGCTGCAGGTGAAGAAACTCAAGGAGTCTATTAATGTCGCTTTAAAGTCGCCTTTTTATAAGAAACGTTTGGGCGAGTTAGGGATTACGGCAGACTCTATCAATTCGTTGGACGATCTGCGTAAGATCCCCTTCACCACAAAACAAGACCTTCGTGATAACTATCCTTTCGGATTGGTAGGCGGAGATATGGATGATGCCGTACGTATTCACTCAACAAGTGGTACCACAGGTAATCCTTGTGTCGTTATTTATTCTGAACATGACATCTGTTCATGGGCTAACATGATTGCGCGTAACCTCTATATGGTGGGATGCCGTAAGAGCGATGTGTTCCAGAATTCATCAGGCTATGGCATGTTTACTGGTGGCTTGGGCTTCCAGTATGGGGCAGAATGGCTTGGGGCAATGACTGTTCCTGCTGCTGCGGGTAACTCTAAACGTCAGATAAAGTTTATTAAGGACTTTGGTACAACTTGTCTTCACGCCATTCCATCTTACGCCATCCGTTTGGCTGAGGTGTTCAAAGAAGAGGGTGTCGACCCCTCAACCACCAAGCTGCGCACCCTTTGTATTGGTGCCGAGCCCCATACCGAGGAGCAGCGCCGCCGCATCGAGCGTATGTTGGGCGTAAAAGCCTACAACTCGTTTGGTATGACCGAGATGAATGGTCCTGGTGTAGCCTTTGAATGTAAGTATCAGGAAGGTATGCATCTGTGGGAGGATAACTATATCGTAGAGATTGTCGACCCCGATACTCTCGAGCCTGTGCCCGATGGCCAGATGGGCGAGATGGTACTTACCACACTCGACCGTAATATGATGCCTATCCTGCGCTATCGTACTCGTGACCTGACCCGTATCATTGCCGAGCCTTGTAAGTGCGGACGCACACACCGTCGTATCGACCGTATCAAGGGACGTACTGACGATATGTTTATTATTAAGGGTGTGAACGTATTCCCCATGCAGGTAGAGAAGATTCTCGTTCAGTATCCCGGTCTGGGCAGTAATTATCTGATTACCCTTGAAACCATTGACGATAATGACGTGATGACAGTAGAGGTTGAACTCGATGGATTGGAGACTGATATCTATCCAGAAATGCAGAAGATGATGAAGGATATCCAGCGTGCTTTGAAAGATGAGATCCTGTTGACGCCTCAGGTGAAACTCGTTAAGAAGGGCTCGCTGCCTCAGAGTGAGGGTAAGGCTGTCCGCGTAAAAGACTTAAGACCCAGTAGAGGATGAAGAAGTTTCTGATGGCTTTTAGCTTTTGGCTTCTGGCCCTTAGCAGTGCATCTGCCCAAGACATGAAAATGCGTGATGTCTTCAGGCAGATGCCTGATTCTCTGATGCCTTATCTTACACATAACAACCGACTTGACTTCATTGACTTTCTTGATTCCAATATGAAGGCCGAAGTCAAGAATTTACTTGGTGGCACTAGTGAGATGACCTCGTTGGCGGATGACAGTTTGTCTATACGTATGAGTGAGACATCAAAGCTTGATCTGTTGCTCTTGCCTTTGCAGCAGCCTGTTGACAGCATGACGCAGGTTGTAGTCATGATAGAGACTTTTGTGGTTGATTCTATCTATGGCGAAAGCCAGATTCGCTATTATTCGCCTCAGTGGTTACCGCTTCAGCATCAGCCAATGTTAAGTGAAGAACAAGGGAAGAGAATTAATGAACACACTTTGCAAAATATTCTAAAAAGAGACGACGAAGTACTGAACAAACGTTAAAATATCGGTACTTTTGTAATCTTTTTGGTACATACGTTAAGAATTATTCGTATCTTTGCAACTGTGTTTTTCATGGTATTAGATTATTAAGGTTAATTTAAGAATCATATTTATCGAGAGGTAAGTATCGGTTCGACCTCCATTAAAATGTTACAGGTGATTACTTGTAGAATTTTATGGTTAAAAAAAGGGGAACCTGAGAAGGTTCCCCTTTTACTTGTTATTATACGAACATTCCTTAATAACTTCTTGCTATGATGACACGAGCCTTTGAAGGCTTTCCGCTTACCATATCGATACCCTCTGTCTGTTCTACGCCAAAAGGTACACAACGGATAGTGGCCTGAGTCTCTTCCTTAATCTTTGCCTCGGTCTCTGCAGTACCGTCCCAATGGCAGAGGAAGAATCCACCATCCTTTACCTTCTCCTTGAACTCCTCGTAGTTGTCACACTCGTAGATATGAGCATCACGATAAGCCTTAGCCTTCTCGAAGATGTTCTTCTGGATGTCCTCCAAAAGCTGCTCTACATATTCTACGATACCGTCAACTGGACGGGTTTCTTTTTCGAGAGTGTCACGACGCATAACCTCAATAGTGCCATTCTCCAAATCGCGAGCACCCATAACCAGACGAACGGGAACGCCCTTTAACTCGTAGTCGGCAAACTTGAAGCCTGGACGTTTGTTGTCTGCATCATCATACTTCACGGTGATACCAGCCTTACGAAGTTCCTCGATAACCGGAGTCAGGCGTTCTGTGATATGTACGAGATCGTCGCCCTTTGAGATAGGAACGATAACAACCTGAATTGGAGCGAGCTTCGGAGGCAGAACAAGTCCGTTGTCATCAGAGTGAGTCATGATGAGGGCGCCAATCAGTCGGGTAGATACTCCCCAAGAGGTTGCCCATACGTACTCTGGCTTATTATCCTTATTAAGGTATGTTACCTCGAAAGCCTTTGCGAAGTTCTGACCCAAGAAATGAGAGGTACCACTCTGAAGAGCCTTACCGTCTTGCATCATAGCCTCGATGGTATAGGTGTCAAGTGCACCCGCGAAACGCTCTGTCTCACTCTTCACACCTTGAACCACAGGTACAGCCATCCACTCTTCTGCAAACTTGGCATATACCTTCAGCATTTTCTGTGCTTCTGCCTCAGCCTCTTCGCGAGTTGCGTGAGCTGTATGGCCTTCCTGCCACAGGAATTCTGAGGTGCGCAGGAACGGACGAGTACGCATCTCCCAACGCATGACGTTACACCACTGATTACACATCAAAGGCAGGTCGCGCCAAGAGTGGATCCAGTTTTTATACGTATTCCAGATGATAGTCTCTGACGTCGGACGTACGATCAACTCTTCTTCGAGTTTAGCTGTTGGATCAACCTCAACGCCGCTCTTGTCCTCTTTGGCACGAAGACGATAGTGGGTTACTACAGCACACTCTTTGGCGAAGCCTTCTACGTGCTCAGCCTCACGGCTCAAGAACGATTTGGGAATGAGCAGAGGGAAGTATGCGTTCTGAGCACCTGTCTCCTTGAACATCTTATCCAGCTGCTGCTGCATCTTCTCCCAGATGGCGTAACCATAGGGCTTAATTACCATGCAGCCGCGAACAGCACTCTGCTCTGCAAGGTCGGCTTTCACTACAAGGTCGTTAAACCACTGACTGTAATTATCAGCTCTTTTTGTTAGTTCTTTTAATTCTTTTGCCATTGTTTTTTTCTATTTATCAAATTTGTGTGCAAAATTACATAAAAAATATGAAACTCGCATACATTATAATAAATTAATTACTATCTTTGCAAACAAAATAAACGTTTAACGATTAAAAACTGAAAGAAAAATGAAAAGTTTAAAGTCAATTTGCGTGGCACTGTGTGCTACTTTGGTTCTAGCAGGGTGTAACATGAGTAATACGGCTAAGGGTACGGCCATCGGTGCTGGTGGCGGTGCTGCGTTAGGCGCTATCGTCGGTGCTATTGCCGGTAACACGGCCATTGGTGCTGCTGTCGGTACTGCCGTAGGTGCTGGTGCTGGTGCTATCATTGGTAAGAAGATGGATAAGGCCAAGAAGGAGGCTGAGGCAATCCAGAATGCTCAGGTAGAGGAGGTTACTGATGCCAACGGACTTGAGGCTGTTAAGATGACTTTCGATTCTGGTATTCTCTTTGCTACAGGTAAGAGCGATTTGACTTCTGCTTCAAAGGCTTCACTTCAGCAGCTGGCTACCGTTCTGAAGAATAACAGTGAATGCGATGTAGCCATCCAGGGCTATACAGACAATCAGGGTTGGAAAGGCTCTACCGCTGAGCAGAGTGCAGTGAAGAATCAGGCTCTGTCTTTGGACCGTGCCACTTCTGTGTCTTCATACCTTCAGGCTTTGAGCGTTCCCGCCACTCAGATTAAGAGTGTACAGGGCTTTGGGCAGCAGAATCCTGTTGCCGACAATTCTACTAAGGAAGGTCAGGCTCAGAATCGTCGTGTAGAGGTTTATATGTATGCCTCTCAGCAGATGATTCAGGATGCTCAGCAGCAGGCTCAGTAACAATGCATATTATCCTAAAGAAAATTGGGGCCGTCATACGCTGGATTGTGGTAGCTTTTTTGGCTTCCACAATCCTTGCGGTGGTGGCACTTCGTTTTCTCCCTGTCTATTTCACTCCTTTGATGTTTATTCGTTGTTATGAACAAGTAAAGGAGGGCAAGGAGTTGAAACTATCTCATCATTGGGTTCCCCTTGAGAAAATTTCTCCCAATCTTCCTCGTGCAGTCATGGCTAGTGAAGACGCAAACTTCCTGTCACATCACGGTTTCGACTATAAAGCCATTGAACACGCGGCCAAGCGTAATCGTGAACATCCTGAAAAACGTAGGTTGGGTGCTTCAACCATCTCACAGCAAACAGCTAAGAATGTTTTTCTATGGCCTGGACGTTCTTGGGTGCGTAAAGGCTTCGAAGTGTATTTCACGTTTATGATTGAGCTCTTCTGGTCTAAGCAACGTATCATGGAAGTTTATTTGAATTCTATCGAGACGGGTGATGGTATTTATGGTGCTGACGCTGTGGCTGAGGAACATTTCCATACAGATGCTCTTAACCTGTCTAAGGCCCAGTGTGCCCTGATTGCAGCCACTCTTCCCAATCCCCGTAAGTTCTCCAGTAAGTCTCCTTCTTCCTATATGCTCAAGCGCCAGGCTCGTATTCTGAGGGAGATGCGTTATGTGTCAGAACTTCCCAAATAACCAGGATAAATATCCTATGTGGCTTTGTGAAGGCTATTGTTTCGAGTCCTTCAGACGCCATCTTCCCACTAGTACAGACGGATTGCTCGTAATTATTTATGTACACCAGCCAGTTCCCAGAAAGCTACGGCTGCGGCAGCGGCTACGTTGAGGGAGTCGACATGGTGGTACATTGGTATGCGGACGGTATAATTGGCATTTCTGATGGTTTCGGATGGAAGTCCGTCGCCCTCGGTTCCCATAATGATGGCTAATTTTGACTGTTGCTTCAGAATGGGATCGGCGAGTGATATGGAGTTATCAGTAAGTGCCATGGCAGCAGTCTTGAATCCAAGAGCATGAAGTTGTGAATAATCATCAAGCCATGTCCATGGAACGAGGAATATCGTTCCCATTGATACACGTATTGCTCTGCGGTTCAGAGGGTCGCATGAACTTCGTGTTAGTAACACGGCATCGATGCCTAATGCTGCTGCGGAACGGAAAATCGCTCCTATGTTTGTGGTGTCGCAGACGGCATCAATGACACATACACGTTGGGTATCTCGTAATATTTCTTCAAGCGCAAGTTCTGGCTTGCGTTTCATGGCGCACAATACGCCACGAGTCAGTGTATAGCCTGTCAGTTCAGAAAGCATCTCGCGGCTTCCTGTGTAGATAGGCATATCGGGGTGGTCCTCTATGATATCCTTTGCATCGCCATCAATATGACGACGCTCGCAAAGTAATGCTATAGGCTGATAGCCGGCTTGCAAAGCTACACGTATTACTTTGGGACTCTCTGCAATAAAGATACCTTGTTGCTGGTTCAGGCGATTACGTAATTGCGCCTCAGTCATCGAGGTGAACAACTTGAGACGTTCGTCGTGTATCGATGAAATTTCGTAAATCATTCGGTATAAAACTTAATAAGACGAGTGAGGGCTTGTTGACAAACAAGACAGAACTCCGGTTCCTCATTAGTACGCATGCGGCAGTTCTCGAAGCCACGCCATACGCCATTGGTCAGATAGCCGCCACCTTCTATAAGATCTGCTTTTCCTTCTTTTACCAAGTTTTCCCATTTACCTACGAAATGTGCCTTCGTCGTCAGATTGGGCTCCCAGGGCTCTGTGTCTGCAAAATACATCGGGTCGTCGTTGCCATAGGCGTATTCGTCGCCTAGTCCTCCAAAAGAATGACCAAACTCGTGTACCACAACTGGCAGGAAGTGCTTGCCGCCTGTATAGCAGAGGTTATATGAATTGTATATACCGCCGCCCCCATAATGATCTGTATTTACGAGTATGATAATATGCTCGTAGGGAGTTCCTGCCAATATATCGTGCAGACGTTTTAGGTGCAGCGTTGTGAGATAGCGATCACTATAGAAAGTGTTGAAGTGAGAAGCCAGTGCCGTATTTTTCCATATACCTTTAGAAGGTTCGCTGGTGCCGCTCTCTTCTGATACCGACTTTACGGCCACGATGTTAAAGCGGTCTTGCATAGCCTTGAACGGCTCGTGACGGAATAGCGATTCTGATGCTTTCTTACAATCGTTTAGGAAATGCTCCATTTCATCAGCAGTATAGCCTTCAGCTACATAAGCAATATGTATGCAGTGATTGGTGTCAGCTGCCTGCTGCAGCGTTTCAAATGGTGTCACCGCTTCAGGTTTCTCTCCTGCCTTGCGTATGAGGATGTCATTTGGATCTACAGTGTGGTGCATGCTGCTGATTATCTTCCCATGGTAGTCGTATATTTCAATGGTGATCTCTACAGGAGTCTTAGGGTAGGGAATAAGAAACACGTTTTCAAATGATTTCTGGACGTGTTTGGCTTCATCGGTAGCCAGCCACTCCTGAAACAGACTAGAGAAAGAGTGACGATAGATTACGTTTCCGCTGTCTTTTGCTTTGACGATAATCTGGCCATTGCCAATGAGAGGCACTTCGGAAAGTCTTTCTCTGCGTCCATGCCAATGGGGTAGACTCACAAGTTCGTCTATGTATATCTGTTGTTGATTTACATCACCCGCAAAAATGTAATCCAAACGCAATGTGCGATCTTCAAAACAATCATCAAACTTCTGAGCTCTCGTACTAATGCATAGTAATAGTAATATGCTGAATATAAGTATTTTTTTCATAATTCATTTAATAAATCCTTTACATAATTTCTGTCCCAATCTCTTAAGTGATATCGTTCATCGTCATATGCTAACAAATCAAGGTCGATTGCCACTATACCATCCTCATTATGTGTTCTGCCTAATCGTTTCTCAACCTCTTTCAATACCTCTTCTAATAGATTGAAACTGAATGAAGTTTTAGCTTTACAGAGCTGATTGAGATATTGTTCCTGTCGGATAGAATGAATAGGCTCCGTCCAGATGGAGGAGGTAAAACATACCTCTTTAAGCAACTGTTTAAGCTGCTCTCTGGCTGCAACCATGTTGGCTTCTTGGTTATAGTTTGAGGCCAGACTGATGATGACTTGATGCTCTTTTTGATTCATAACGAATGCAAAATTACGAAAAAAAGTAAAAAGCAAGAAAACAATAAAGGAAAAAGTCATAAATATGAGGAAATCTTAGTAACTTTGCCGCTGTCTTTATAATATATATAGGTGGTTATGCAATCAGAAAAAGAAGAAATCTGATATGCAGACTTGACAATATGAAAGAAAAAAGAATATTTTCGTGAATTTCTGCTCAAATATTTGGTAGATTAAAATAAAAAGTGTAATTTCGCAGCGTTTTTCAAAAGCAAGGATATAAACCATTATTAAAATAACAATCAAAATGAAGAAGTACAACTTTAACGCCGGTCCCTCGATGCTTCCTCGCGAGGTGATTGAGAAGACCGCTCAACAGTGTCTTGATTTCAACGGTTCAGGTCTCTCACTGATGGAGATCAGCCATCGTGCAAAGGACTTTCAGCCTGTAGTTGACGAGGCTGTAGCTCTCGTAAAGGAACTCCTTAACGTTCCCGAGGGTTACTCCGTGATTTTCCTTGGTGGTGGTGCCAGTCTGGAGTTCTGTATGATTCCTTATAACTTCCTGATTAAGAAGGCTGCTTACCTGAACACTGGTGTTTGGGCTAAGAAAGCTATGAAGGAAGCAAAGCTTTTCGGTGAGGTAGTAGAGGTGGCTTCTTCAGCTGATGCCAACTATACCTTCATCCCTAAGGATTGGACTGTTCCCGCTGATGCTGACTATCTGCACATCACAACTAATAATACTATCTATGGTACTGAGATTCGTAAGGACCTTGACGTTCCCGTTCGTCTGATTGCCGATATGTCATCTGATATCTTCAGCCGTCCTATCGACGTTGCTAAGTACGATGCTATCTACGCTGGTGCTCAGAAGAACCTGGCTATGGCTGGTGTTACTATCGTGATTGTTAAGGACGACGCACTGGGTAAGGCTCCACGTGAGATCCCAACAATGCTCGACTATCGTACACACGTAGATAAGGGTTCTATGTTCAATACTCCTCCTGTAGTTCCTATTTACAGCGCTCTTGAGAATCTGCGCTGGATTAAGGCCCAGGGTGGTGTAGAGGCTATGGACAAGTTGGCTCAGCAGCGTGCCGAGATTGTTTACGGTGAGATCGACCGCAACAAGATGTTCAAGGGTACAGCTCAGGCCGAGGATCGTTCGCTGATGAATATCTGCTTCGTAATGGCCGACGAGTACAAGGAACTTGAGAAGGACTTCCTCGACTTCGCAGTATCAAAGGGTATGGTAGGTGTTAAGGGTCACCGCTCAGTTGGTGGTTTCCGTGCATCTTGCTACAACGCCCAGACTATCGAAGGTGTTAACGCCCTCGTAGCTTGCATGAAGGAGTTCGAAGCTAATCATTAATTAAGAATTAGGCACGGATTACGCGGATTAACACGGATTAATAAAAAACAGTGTGAATCCGTGTAATCCGTGCCAAAATTAAAATAAAAATAACTATGAAAGTATTAGTTGCAACAGAGAAGCCATTTGCAGCTGCTGCTGTTAATGGTATTAAGGCAGAAATTGAGGCAGCCGGCAATGAGCTGGTATTGCTCGAGAAATATACAGAAAAGGCTCAGTTCCTGGCAGCCGTTGCTGATGCCGACGCACTGATTATCCGTAGCGATAAGGTTGACGCTGAGGTGCTCGACGCTGCTAAGCAGTTGAAGATCGTGGTTCGTGCCGGTGCTGGTTACGACAACATCGATCTCGCCGCTGCCACAGCTCACAACGTAGTAGCCGAGAACACTCCTGGTCAGAACTCAAACGCTGTAGCCGAGTTGGTATTCGGTCTGCTCGTAATGGCCGTTCGTGGTTTCTACAACGGTAAGAGCGGTAGCGAGCTGCTGGGTAAGAAGCTGGGTATCCTGGCTTTCGGTAATGTAGGTCGTAACGTAGCTCGCATCGCCAAGGGCTTCGGTATGGACGTCTATGCATACGATGCTTTCTGCCCAGCAGAGGTTATCGAGGCTGCTGGTGTGCATGCTGTAGCTAATCAGGAGGCTCTGTTCGAGACCTGTGATGTTGTATCGCTCCACATTCCTGCTACTCCTGAGACTAAGCAGAGCATCAACGCTGCACTGGTTGGCAAGATGAAGAAGGGTGGTGTGCTGGTTAACACAGCCCGTAAGGAGGTTATCAACGAGCCTGAGCTGATTAAGCTGATGGCTGAGCGTGAGGACCTGAAGTTCGTGACCGACATCATGCCTGATGCCAACGACGAGTTCGCCAAGTTCGAGGGTCGTTACTTCTCAACTCCTAAGAAGATGGGTGCTCAGACAGCCGAGGCCAACATCAACGCTGGTATCGCTGCTGCCAAGCAGATCAACGCTTTCTTCAAGGATGGCGACACCAAGTTCCAGGTGAACAAATAAATTCTGAAATCAGATAGAAAAAAGAATCCCTCTCCGATTTGGAGAGGGATTCTTTTTTATTTAACTATAAACTTTTTGCCGTTTTGTATATAGATACCTTTTTGAGGCTTGGTAATGCGCTGGCCCTGTAGATTATAGATGGCACCATCAGTATAGGATTCGTTGAAGTGAATGCTTTGGATAGCTGAAGTTTTTGGTGTTGACTCGGAGGTAACGCTACATCCCCAACCAACAGAGACAGCCCCGGAAACCTCAGTACCATCGGTCTTAATCAGCTTAGCGTCATTCATCTTGGCTGTCAGTGCTGTTCCTTCAAGTGCCTGGAGTGTGATACGCAGTACAGTTGATCCTAGTACAGAGGCATCAAAGTCGAGTGTCGAAGTATTAGAGCCTGCAGTTAGAGGGATGTATTGCTCCTTGAACTTATCACTGCCATCGGTATTCTTTCCATCTTTGTCACCGTAAACCTTGATTTGCAGCTTTCCGGAATAGTCATTATCCATCTCTATGCGAACTCCTTTATATTCGGTTAATTTGAGTGTGGATGTACTGTTCCAGTCGCCATAGAGAAACAATTCTCCCCACTGACTATTGTAGTTTACCGTATATACGGTCTGAAAGTCGTTGGCTGTGGGATATTTATAACCGTCTGTACTACCATAGTATGCCTTGATAAGAGTCTGTGCAAGGTCAGCCTGATTGAAGGCAGGTAAATTACGGTTCAAACCATCCGAGAGCCCCATCCAGTAGAAAGTGCCAATACCTTCTTCCTTAGCTTTCTTGACCATATAATCCATTGCATAGAGGGCTACTTTACGATCAGTAGCATAATAATCGATGTCCGCAGGCCATGTGGTAAAGGTGGCATATTCTCCGATGATTACAGGAGCTCTGTTCAGTAGATTCGATTTGATATTACTAATCAGGTTGTCGATTTCACTCTTTGCGTTACTTTCACTCTTCCAGTTAGGATAGCTGTGCAGCTGGAAGATGATATGCCCTGTTTTTTCGGGCAACTCCAGATTCTTCATAGCGTCGGCGGTGCTGCTGGCAGAGTAGGTGTTAACCACCAAGTTACGATCCTTATTATTGCCTCCTGTATTACGAACAGTGGTTACGAAACTCTTGGCATAATCATTGATAGCCTTATAGCCATCCGTCTTGTCAGCAGGCTCGTTCCAATTGCTTTTCTCATCAAGCATTTCGTTGTAAGCCTCAAAAAGCAATTTCTGGTCGTAATCCTTGAATGTCTCGGCAATCTGTTTCCATAGATATTCGTATTTCTCCTTGTTGGCGGTGTAGCTGTTATTCGAAGCTTTCAGCCACGACTTGGAGGTGTTACTATCGGCGCCGGTATCGTGATGTACGTTCAGTATACAGTACATGCCGTTGTCTATCACGTAGTCAACCACTTCCTTCACGCGGTTCATCCATGCTTCGTTCACTTTCCCGTTGCTGTCCATTTCCTGATACCAGGTCACGGGGACACGGATGGCGCCGAAGCCTGCCTCTTTCATCATTTTCATCAACTCAGGTTTCGTTACGGGTTGTCCCCAGCAAGTCTCGTGCTGACTTGTGCTGCTCCATGTCTTCGACATGTCGTGGGCATCAAGAGTATTACCCAGATTCCAACCCACGCCCATATTCTTGACGGCGTTTTTTGCAGTTTCAAACTCGGCTGCCTGAATCTGTGTGCAGAACGTCAGGAGCAGCCCTAGGATAGGAGTAAATATTTTCTTCATGTTGTTTTGGTTTATAATTCTGCCGGCAAATTTACTGCTATTTTCTGAGGTAGCCAAGTTTAAAGATAAATATCTACAGAAAGATTTTGAAAATCCGAAGATTTTGCGTAATTTTGCACCACTGAAATTATACATTACTTATAATCAATATGGCAACAATTAAACCATTTAAAGGTATTCGTCCGCCAAAGGACTTGGTGGAGAAGGTAGAAAGCCGTCCTTATGATGTGCTTGATTCAGAAGAAGCGAGGGCAGAGGCTGGTGATAATGAACTTAGTTTATATCACATCATCAAACCCGAGATTGATTTTCCAGTAGGAACCTCGGAGTATGATCCCAGAGTCTATGAGAAGGCAGCAGAGAACTTCCAGAAGTTCCAAGACAAGGGCTGGCTGGTTCAGGATACGCGCGATCATTATTATATTTATGCGCAGACTATGAACGGTAAGACTCAGTACGGACTGGTGGTTGGTGCCTATGTAGACGATTACATGAAGGGCAATATCAAGAAGCACGAGCTTACCCGCCGTGATAAGGAGGAAGACCGTATGAAGCATGTTCGTGTGAATAATGCCAACATCGAGCCTGTATTCTTTGCCTATCCCGACAATGCAACCCTCGATCAGCTCATCATGCGTTATGCCGCTACTGAGCCCGAGTATGATTTCATAGCCCCTATTGACGGTTTCCGCCATCAGTTCTGGGTTATCAGTGATGATAAAGATATGCAGACCATCACCGATGAGTTTGCTAAGATGCCGTCACTCTATATTGCCGATGGTCATCATCGTTCGGCTGCTGCTGCTCTTGTCGGAGCAGAAAAGCAGAAGCAGAACCCCAACCACAATGGCACCGAGGAATATAACTACTTCATGGCTGTTTGTTTCCAGGCTTCACAGCTTACGATTCTTGATTACAACCGTGTTGTTAAAGACCTCAATGGGATGTCGTCTGAGGAGTTCTTGGCTGCCCTTCAGGTGAACTTTGAGGTTGAGGATAAAGGAACTGAGATTTATAAGCCACAGCAGTTGCATGAATTCTCACTCTATCTTGATGAGCACTGGTATAGTCTTAAGGCTAAACAGGGTACTTACGATAACAACGATCCTATTGGTGTGCTTGATGTTGATATCTCGAGTCGTCTGATTCTCGATGAGATTCTGAATATCGGCGATTTGCGTTCATCTCAGCGTATTGACTTCGTTGGTGGACTTCGCGGACTCGGTGAGTTGAAGCGTCGTGTAGACTCTGGCGAGATGCGTGCTGCTTTGGCGCTTTATCCCGTATCTATGCAACAGATTATGGATATTGCCGACAGTGGTAAGATTATGCCTCCCAAGGCTACATGGTTCGAGCCGAAACTCCGTTCAGGCTTGGTGATCCACAAACTCAGCTAATTTTTTATTGTTGTATTTATATAGCCGTTCTCCTGTAGAACGGCTTTTTTGTTTAACATGTATTTTTTAGTATAAAAACTTGCATATTTCGGAAATAGTGCTTATATTTGCAGTCAAAGTCTATATCTAACCAATAAGTAACGATGAAGAAGAAATCTATTGCAAATAGATTGAGTCTTAGAATTATGGCTGTGTTAATCGCTTTGTCGGCAGTCATTATGATTACAGTCTATGTGATAACTAAAGATTCTATGGCCCGTGAAGCGGAGTCACGCTACGAGGGTATTATACTTCATGCTAATGAAAAAATACGTGGTGTGCTGTCGGATGTGTATGTGGCGGCCATCAACAACGTGAATATTATTGAGCGTGATATCGATGATCCCGATAAGTTGCAGGCGCATTTGGAGCGAATGGTGAGCCAGAACATGTATATGTCGAGCTGCCGATTGATATTCGAGCCAGACGTCTATCCTGAGAAGGGACATGAGTTTGAAATCTGTGCCTGGCGTGACTCTGGAGAGATGGTGAGAGGCAGACAGATGAACGAGAACCATCCCGACTTTCAGATTCATTCGTGGTATAAGGATGCTTTCAAGAGTTCTGAGGGGGACTGGACGCCTCCTTATTTCGACAGAGAGGCGTCTCGTCAGCTGACGACGACGTATGCGACGCACATCCACGATCGTAGTGGTCGAAAAGTGGGTATGCTGGGTGCTGACGTATCGCTGGAATGGCTGCGACAGAGGCATCAGCGTGTGGATGCAGAAAACCACGAGCGTTTTGAAAAAGGTTTCAAGGAGCAGTCGTACAGTTTCATCATCGATAATGACGGTTCCTACCTGATTCATCCGGACGAGAGCCGTGTATTGAAAAAGAAATTTCAGGAGATTACTGCACAGAGTCCCGATACGCTTGACGATGTGGTAGCCCGGAAGATGCTTCAGGGCGAGAGTGGCTCCTGTAGGTTGCAAAACGACGGCATCGACTCATGGATATTCTATTCGTTTGTGAAATATGCAGAGTGGACTGTCGTGATAGTTGTGCCTGAAGCTATTATCTATCATAACGGTAACATGTTGGCGGCTATTATATTGGCAGTCCTATTCATCGGCTTGGCGATTGTCTATATGTTGTGTCATCATTTCATAAAGAAAAGTATGAGGCCGTTGAGACGCTTCGTAGTTGCTGCGGGACGAGTGGCTAAGGGACAATTCGATGTACAGTTGCCTGAGGTAAAGAGTCGCGAGATAGATGCATTACGTAGTGCTTTCAAGGATATGCAGATCTCGCTGATAGATTATGAGAAAGCGACAGCCTCGAAGGCGGCAATGGAGCAGGAATTGAAGATTGCTAGTGATATTCAGCAGCAGATGCTACCTAAGGTTTATCCTCCATTCCCAGAGCGTACCGATATAGACATCTATGGTGAGGTGGTAACTGCCAAGATGGTGGGAGGCGATCTGTTCGATTTCTTTATACGTAACGAGAGACTTTACTTTTGTATTGGCGACGTGGCTGGTAAGGGAGCTCCTGCTGCACTGGTGATGGCTATGGCGCATTCTATGTTCCGTAGTGCATCCATGGCATATGCATCGCCTAAACTCATTATTGAATATATCAACCGCTCTGTATGCGACGGCAATGACTCATGTATGTTCGTTACGTTCTTTATCGGTGTGCTTGATTTGGCTAATGGTCGCCTGTTGTATACCAATGCAGGCCATGAACCTCCTGTGCTGGTAAGAGAAGGTTATACCCGCTTCCTGTACGTAGACAACAATATTCCTCTTGGCTTGAAATCAGACTGGGAATATACTGAGCAGAAGGCGTTTATTGACAGAGGTACGACTCTGTTGCTCTACACTGATGGTCACACCGAGGCAGAAACTGTTTCCAATGAGCAGTATGGTAGAAACAGAATGCGCCAGGAAGCCAGCAGGCTGGCTCACAGGCGGCTTGATTCTCGCTCCTTCATTAAGGCCATTCAGCAGGCAGAGCAGACCTTTGTAGGAGATACTCCACAGGGGGATGATATATCACTCCTTGCCATCAATTATAAAGGGAAAACTGATATGAAACATTATCACCGAGGTTTCTCGCTTGTGAATGAAGTGCAGGAAGTGTCGGCGCTAGCTGTCTTTATGAGGAGCGTCTGTGAGGACATGCACTTTAACGAACTGACCACCGCTGGTGTGAATATCGCTATTGAGGAGGCAGTGGTCAACGTGATAAACTATGCCTATCCGAAGGGCAGTCGGGCCAATATCCTTTTAGAGGTAATGGCCGACGAAGAGAAGATTACCTTTAAGCTCTGTGATGACGGTATGCCATTCGACCCTACATCTGTTAAAAACAAAGATGTAGCCCAGCCTATTGAGAAAAGTAGTGTTGGAGGACTGGGCATTTACTTGATTCGCCACTATATGGACAGCATCAGCTATCAACGCATTGATGGACAGAATGTGCTGACGATGACAAAGAATCTTTAGAAAACCATTAAACCGAAGAGAGAGTATGAATGCAATAATCAAAAAAGAAGACGATAAACGCGTAACCCTGATACTTGACGGGCGCCTTGATGCCTCTGTGGCATCACATATAGCAAAGGAAGTGGAACCACTTTTCGACTATAGTGACTGTGAAATCGTGATAGACTGCAGCCAGTTGGATTACATATCCTCAAGTGGATTGCGATTATTGATGATTATTAATCAGCGCTGTCGTGCCAATCATTGTGAACTTTACATTAAGGGATTGCAGGAGAGGGTCCTGGATGTGTTTCAGACAACAGGTTTTGTAAACTTGTTCCAATTTAAATAGCCCCTTTTCAGGGGCTTTAGCGGAAGGTGAGGGATTCAAACCCCCGATACCCGAAAAGGGTATACCGGATTTCGAGTCCAGCGCGATCGTTCACTCTGCCAACCTTCCAAATGTATTATCGCATTTCTCCAAATGCGGATGCAAAGTTAGTGCAAAAAAATGAAATCACCAAAAGAAATGTTGGAAACTTACGAATAATTATTCGAAAGTAAGTTTTTGTAGGCGGTTTCTCAACTGCTCGGCTTCACTCTTCCTGATACCCAATTTGATTTCGCAAGTATTGTCGTAAGTCTGTGAGATGATGCGTGGCTGCATGTCCTTGACGATACGCATCACGTCGTTCATCATGGGGTAAGCAAAAGAGTAGGTGATAATCTCCTCAACCTGACGTGTTTCTATTTCAGAGTGAGCGATGGCATCGGCAGCTGCCTCACGATAAGCCACGATGAGTCCGCTGGTACCAAGGTTTACACCGCCATAGTAACGTACCACAACGATGAGGATATCGGTAAGCTCGTTGGAATTAATCTGCCCGAGAATGGGCTTGCCTGCTGTTGATGAGGGCTCGCCGTCGTCGTTAGCACGGAAGTCTGTACGCTCAGGCCCCAACATATAGGCATAGCACACGTGGCGGGCATCGTAGTACTTTTTCCGGTAACTGGCCAGCAGTTCCTTGATTTCGTCTACTGACGTTACATGATGAACGAAGGCGAGGAACTTGCTACGCTTCTCCGTGTAGTAGCCCTCGCCTTCGGTCTTTATCGTCTTGTATTCGTCGACAATCATTAGTTGTTATATTCCTGCCAAGACTTAATCTTCACATCGTCGAGGCTCATTGCTGTGAAGGCTTCGATGAATGCCTTAGCCAGACGAACGTTTGTCATCAGAGGAATATTGTGATCGATTGCTCCACGACGGATACGATAGCCGTTGGTCAGCTCGCGGCTGGTGTGGTTCTTCGGTACGTTGATAACCAATCCAACCTTGTGCTGGCTGATGAGATCCATCACGTTGTTGTCACCATCCTCATCAGGCCATGCTACAGCTTGAGCCTTTACGCCGTTGTCGTTGAAGAACTTGGCTGTACCTGATGTAGCGTAGATGGTGTAGCCTTTCTTAGCCAGCTGCTGGGCGGGCTCAAGCAGACTAACCTTTCCTTTGGCACCGCCAGAACTGATGAGAACGGCATCCTTAGGAATAGAGTAGCCTGTGGCAATGAGTGAATTGAGCAGAGCCTCATTCAAGTCATCACCCAAGCATCCAACCTCACCGGTAGAGCTCATGTCTACACCGAGTACGGGGTCGGCATTCTGCAAGCGGGCGAAAGAGAACTGAGAGGCTTTCACACCGATGCGATCGATGTCGAACTCGCTCTTCTCAGGCTTCTGGTAAGGAGCGTCGAGCATGATCTTCGTGGCAGTCTCGATGAAGTTGCGCTTCAGGATCTTTGACACGAATGGGAATGAGCGAGAAGCGCGGAGGTTACACTCAATAACCTTTACCTCACGATTCTTTGCCAGGAACTGGATGTTGAACGGACCCGAGATGTTCAGCTCGGCTGCAATCTTATGTGCAATCTTCTTTATCTGACGGATGGTAGAGAAGTAGATGTGCTGTGCGGGGAATACCATCGTGGCGTCGCCTGAGTGTACACCAGCATACTCTACGTGTTCGGAGATGGCATACTCGATAACCTCACCCTTGTCGGCTACGGCGTCGAACTCAATCTCCTTTGTCTCGGTCATGAACTTAGAAACGACTACGGGGAACTCCTTACTTACCTCTGTAGCCATGTTGAGGAAGCGATGCAGCTCCTCTTCGTCGTAGCAGACGTTCATGGCTGCACCAGAGAGTACGTATGACGGACGGACGAGGACGGGATAGCCCACCTTGTCGACGAAGTCCTTAACGTCCTCGAAGCTGGTCAGCGCTCTCCATGCCGGCTGGTCGATGCCCAACTTGTCGAGCATGGCCGAGAATTTATCGCGGTTCTCTGCACGGTCAATGTTGACAGGGCTGGTGCCCAGTACGGGAACACCCTGACGATAGAGCTTCATGGCGAGGTTGTTAGGAATCTGACCACCTACTGATACAATCACGCCGCGAGGAGACTCGAGGTCGATAACGTCGAGCACACGCTCCAGTGAGAGTTCATCGAAGTAGAGGCGGTCGCACATGTCGTAGTCGGTTGATACCGTCTCAGGGTTGTAGTTGATCATGATAGACTTGTAACCCAGCTTACGGGCGGTGTTGATGGCGTTAACCGAACACCAGTCGAATTCTACAGAAGAACCGATGCGGTAGGCACCAGAACCGAGAACTACAACCGACTTCTCGTTGTTATAGTAATTGATATCGTGTGCAGCTGTGTACTTCTCACCCTCAGGATTGCCGAAGGCTGGCGTGTGGGTGTAGGTGAAGTAGAGATAGTTGGTCAGCTCGGGATTCTCAGAAGCAACGGTTGGAATGCGCTTTACTGAAGGCATCACGCCGCGCTGCTTACGATACTTACGAACGGCCAGGTTCTCATTCTCCATGTTGCCGCCCTGGGGCTTCAGCACGAAGCGTGCAATCTGGAAGTCACTGAATCCGCAGCGCTTCACCTCAAGCAGTAACTCGTCGGGCAGTTCCTCAAGCTTGTTGTACTTCTGCAGCTCATGCTTCAGGTCAACGATGTGCTTCAGGCGCTCCAGGAACCAGACGTCGATCTTCGTGAGCTTTTCAATGCGCTCGATGGTGTAGCCCTCTTCCAAAGCCTGTGCGATGGCAAATATACGGAGATCGGTAGGATTAGCCAACTCCTCTTCAAGGTTTTCGAACTTGGTGTGGTCGTTGCCAACGAAACCGTGCATGCCCTGACCGATCATGCGGAGACCCTTTTGAATCATCTCCTCGAAAGAGCGTCCGATAGACATAATCTCACCAACAGACTTCATTGAAGAACCAATCTGACGGCTTACGCCTGCGAACTTGGTGAGGTCCCAGCGGGGAATCTTACAGATCATATAGTCGAGCTGTGGAGCAACGTATGCTGAGCTTGTGGTGCCCATCTCGCCAATCTGGTCGAGTGTGTATCCAAGAGCAATCTTGGCTGCTACGAAGGCGAGGGGATAACCGGTTGCCTTAGAGGCAAGGGCTGAAGAACGAGACAGACGGGCATTAATCTCGATGATGCGGTAGTCGTTGGTCTCAGCATTGAAAGCGAACTGAATGTTGCACTCACCAACGATGCCGAGGTGCTTCACACACTTGATGGTGATGTCCTGCAGCATCTTAACCTGGTCGTCACGGAGTGAGCAGGTAGGCGCTACAACGATTGACTCACCGGTGTGAATGCCCAGGGGATCGAAGTTCTCCATAGAGGCTACGGTGAAGCAGCGGTCATTGGCATCGCGGATGCACTCAAACTCAATCTCCTTCCATCCCTTCAGCGACTCCTCAACGAGAATCTGTGGGGCGAAGGTGAAGGCTGACTCTGCCAGCTCCTTGAACTTCTTCTCATCGGGACAGATACCTGACCCCAGACCTCCAAGTGCATAAGCCGAACGAATCATGATAGGGAATCCGATTTCGTGGGCTGCCTTCAACGCATCTTCCATCGACTCTACGGCATGCGATACGGGTACTTTCAGATTGACCTCTGCCAGCTTTTTAACAAAAAGGTCGCGGTCCTCAGTATTCATGATGGCCTCGACACTTGTTCCTAAAACTTCAACTCCGTACTCCTTAAGCGTTCCATTCAGATAAAGCTCCGTTCCGCAGTTCAATGCGGTCTGACCTCCGAATGCCAACAGAATGCCGTCGGGGCGCTCCTTCTTAATGATCTCTGTTACGAAGTGAGTATTCACTGGCTGAAAATACACCTTGTCAGCAATACCTTCACTGGTTTGGATAGTTGCGATGTTAGGGTTAACGAGAACGCTCTTAATGCCTTCTTGGCGAAGAGCTTTTAAAGCTTGTGAACCTGAGTAATCAAACTCTCCGGCTTGTCCGATTTTCAAGGCACCCGATCCGAGTACCAACACCTTTTTCAGTTCTTTTTTCATTTTTGGGCTGATTTTGATATCCTTGTTCTTAAATCGCGTGCAAAGTTACGAAGATTTTGCGAAACCACCAAAATTCTATCCCACTGAATGTGTTAAAATAGGCGGACTTTTTTAATTTGTGTCATATATGTAGGCAAATTGGTATGTTTATGCAAATTAAAAGCGGACCAGAAGGTACATTCTGATCCGCTTTGTGGCAAAGTGGGTTACACCTTATTAATATATTTACTCGTAATAGGTGAACGAACGTGTGGCTGTCATCTCCTGACCCATCATCGATGCCTTACGGCTGATCCAGTTGCCATGATCGTCGAACTTGTAGTCAGAGTAGGGGGATTCCATTACCTGGCCACCCATGTCAATGCTCTGTGATTTGATGACACCATTCTCGTCGTAGTTGAGCGTTGTCTTGATGTCCTGACCCATCATGTTGATGGTCTGGCTCTTCAGACGGCCGTTCTCCCATTCGAACTTCATGTCAACGCTCTGTCCCTGTACGTTCATCTTGGCTGACTGGAGGTAGCCTTCCGCATCGTATACAGCGTCTGACATGTCACTTGACTGCATCTTACCATCCTGCGAGAAGTTGATGGTGCGCTCGTTGCCCATCATGCTCAGCGTCATTGTCTTTACTGGACCTTTGGCCTCATTAGCCTCAACATCGTGGAATTTCGTTTGTGCCTGCATAGCTACTGTCATAGCCAGTGCAGCAACAATCATCATAATCTTTTTCATTTCGATTCTACTTTTTGGTTTATTAATTATTTAGTTGATAATAACTGGCTACAAAGGTACAGCAAAAAAATGAGACTACCAAATTTTAATCGCTCAAAAAAGTTAAATTTCGTGTCATTCTCATAAATCGGGCGTAATTGCTGCAGTTGTTGCAGTGTTGCAGTTGTTTGTAAGAGTGGCGCATCCCCAAAAGTAATGTCTATATATTATATATATTATATATATATAAATATATAGAATTAATTTTTCACTTTTCCACTTCATGATTCGAACTGCAACACTGCAACAACTGCAGCAAACGCCATTTCTGTATAGATGTAATAAAGTGATAACTGTGTGATTATTATAAGAATACGGATGAAAGCAGGAGTTTCCACGCCAGAAAGTGATACTTTCATCGGATGAAAGCCTTCTTGAGTCATTTGGTGGTTTCGAATTATTTTCGTAACTTTGCATCGTGAACACAGATATATTACAACAACTGAATGATAGCCAACGTGTTGCGGTTGAATACTGCGACGGAGCGAGTCTTGTTATTGCTGGTGCAGGGTCGGGTAAAACCCGTGTCCTGACGTATAAAATCGCGTGGCTGTTAGAGCAGGGAATGAACCCCTGGCAGATATTAGCATTGACGTTTACCAACAAGGCGGCGCGTGAAATGAAGGAGCGTATAGGCCGTTTGGTGGGCAGCGAGCAAGCCAGATATCTGCAAATGGGTACTTTTCACAGCGTTTTCGCACGCATTTTGAGGGCTGAAGCCGAGCATTTGGGTTATAATTCCAACTTTACCATCTACGACCAGAGCGACGCCCGTTCACTGGTGAAAACAATCATCAAGGAGATGGGACTCGACGATAAAGTCTATAAGCCTTCATCGGTGGCCGACCGTATCTCCATGGCAAAGAACCACTTACTGCTGCCTCAGCAGTATCAGCAGAGCTCATGGGCCAGCGATGACGCTGCTCAGAAGCGCCCTCAGGTGTCACACATATATATAAGGTACGCGGAGAGATGCCGTCAGGCTAATGCGATGGATTTCGATGATTTGTTGGTTCAGACGTGGGTTCTGTTTGAAAAACATGAGGAAATCCGCCAGAAATATGTCGAGAAGTTCCATTTTGTGCTCGTAGATGAGTATCAGGATACTAACTTTGCGCAGCAGGCCATTGTCTATCAGTTGACAAAAGAGCGCCAGCGTGTGTGCGTGGTAGGCGACGATGCCCAGAGCATCTACTCGTTCAGAGGTGCCAATATCGACAATATCCTGAACTTTCAGAGTCAGTATACCGATGCAAAACTATTCAAGCTTGAGCAGAACTATCGCTCAACGCAGTTGATTGTTCAGGCCGCCAACTCGCTGATTCGCCGTAACGAACGGCAGATTCCGAAGAACGTGTTCTCGAAAAACGAGCATGGTGAGCGCTTGCAACTGAAACCTGCCTATTCGGATAGGGAAGAAGCGCTGATCGTGACGCAGGACATTAAGCGCATCCGGCGTCAGGACGGGTGTAACTGGAGCGACTTTGCCATCCTGTATCGCACCAACTCGCAGAGCCGTAGCTTCGAGGAGCAGATGCGTAAGGATAACATCCCATATCGTATCTATGGCGGACTGAGTTTCTATCAGCGCAAGGAAATCAAGGACGTGATTGCCTATTTCCGTCTTATTGCCAATCCTAACGACGAAGAGGCTTTTAAGCGTATTGTCAACTATCCGGCACGTGGCATCGGTGATACAACGGTAGGGAAAATCATTCAGACGGCGCAGACCTATGGCGTCAGTCTGTGGCAGGTAATAAAGGAACCTGTACTCTTCCCGATGGATGTGAACAAGGGGACGATGACCAAGATTCAGGCTTTCCGCGAACTGATAGAGGGCTGGATAGGCAGACTGCAGACGGAGGATGCTTACGCTCTCGGTCACGACATCATCATGAACTCGGGCATTAGTAAGGATATCTATAGCGGTCGTAATCCTGAGGACATCTCGCGCCAGGAGAACCTTGAAGAGTTCCTCTCGGGCATGCAGGATTTCGTGGAGAGTCGCCGCGAGGAGGATATGGGTGAGCAGGTTTATCTGACTGACTTCCTGCAGGAAGTGGCTTTGTTGACCGACCTTGACAGTGATGACGGCGATTCAAATGATAAGGTGACGCTGATGACCGTCCATTCGGCTAAGGGCTTGGAATTCCCGACGGTGTTTGTGGTCGGACTAGAGGAAAACATCTTCCCCAGTCCTATGTGCACCAACTCGATGCGCGAGCTCGAGGAAGAGCGCCGACTGCTCTATGTAGCCATCACGCGAGCAGAGAAGCATTGTATACTGACATGCGCGCAGAACCGTTTCCGCTATGGCCGCATGGAGTATGACACGCCTTCACGCTTCATCCGTGATATTGACTCTGACTTGCTGGAAGTGCATTCTGAAGCGGGTGGGGGTGAAAGTATATTCGGCTCGGCTAGTCGTAAGGCTTATAACCGATATGATGGCGGTGCCTATGGTACAGGTAATACTGGCGGATATAGCAGGAATACACGAGGCTATGAGAGCGAGGCTCCTGAGTGGATGCAGAATCCGAGGCCTGTGGCTACCCAGTTCAAGGCCGATCCCAAGCCGAGAGCCGTTGCTCCCAGGCGTCCTGAGAAGCCTGTTGACCCCTTTGGCCCCAACTTCAAACGTCTGCATCAGGCTGTGGCACCGAGACCATTGGCAACAGCCCCGAGTGTCAGTGATTTGCATGAAGGATGTAGGATTGAGCATCAACGCTTTGGTATTGGAGAGGTGATAAGAATAGAAGGTACGGGCGAGAATACCAAGGCGACCGTACAATTCCGTAATGCGGGCACCAAGCAGTTGTTGCTGAAGTTTGCCAAGTTCAAGGTTATCGGATAAGAAATTAGAGCGCCTCATCAACGGGGCGCTCTAATTTCTTATTTATCTTTGGCAGATGTTTCTTCTTTCGGAGCCAGGCTTCTTTGCGTGCCTCGTACTCCTCATGATGTTTCTCTAAGAATCCGTCAGCCATATCTTATTTCTCCTTAAATCGGGCGTAAATCACTTTCATTTCGATAGGATTACCGTCACCTCCTACCAACTTCGTACTCGAAAGTCCCATCTGGTTAGCTATTGCTGTAACCGTAGGACTTCTGTTTTTGTCGTATGTGATAGTTGCAGCAAGGGGGACGAGTACGGCCTTGTTCCAATCAGGATGCTTTGCCACCCAGTTCGGATCGCTCTTCAATCCCTCTGCCTTGTTCTTAGCCATCAGGGTGATGAGATTGCCGATGTTGCTGAATGAATAGGCGTTTGCCGACAAACCAGCCATATAGGAACTGGTGTAGTTGTATATAGTCTGGGTCTCAAAGAATGTGTTCAGACTGTCTTTCTGCACCATCAGAATATAGTCAGGAGTGTTCAGCGGGTATTGTGTGCTGATGTTGCTGTTTTGTCTGTTGAAGTTAATGCTTACGGAGAGCAGTGAGTCTTTTGTATGTGCCTGACTGATCTCGTCAACTGGCAATGTAACCTCTGTGAAAATGCCTGCGGGCGCTTTCAGGTAAGTACAGCTCTTATCGTTAACCAGTCGCTGCAAGGCTGCATTGTCGTTAACCACCCTTGTGGTTCGAAGCACCTCGGGAGTCGACGAGAGGAAGAGAGAACCGTAATATACGGTGGTGTCAGCCTGATAGTGGAAATACATATTAATATCTATTTCCGAAATCTTTGCCATTACTCCAAGACCGTCGTTCACCTCGAAATAGAAGCCTGGACACACGTTGTTGACGAATGTGTATACGTTCTTGAAATACTCAGGGTGATCGTAGTAACTGCGAAGCACATAAGTGCCGTAGTTGTTGTATGTCTTGCCGCTCTTGTCGGTATAAGGATCGTTCAATCCGACAATGGAATAGTCGGTATAGCCATTGGTATTGCGCAGACTGTCTTTGACGGTAAGATTTGCCAACGAGAATGCCATGCTTTTCTTCAGTCCGTCTTCTCTGATGTAACCCTCGCTGATGGGATCGAAGTTGCTGTAGTATGTCTTCGCGTCGCTCATGGGTTTACTCAGCTCCTTGATATTGATCTTCATCGGAGTGAGTGAGTCGCCATAGCACTTTGAACGGTCGAATATCAGCCATATCTCACAAGAGTCGGCTGCGATATCACCATCGTATGAGCCGAGTATTTTACTGCGGTCAGGCATAACCATATCCTCCAGTATGTTGAACTGGGTCATGAACTCACTCTTCACATAGGCACCTGTTTCAGGGTCTTTCACCCTGCCGAAGTAGCAGTCAAAGTGCTTTGAATAGACAGAGTCGACTTGTATAGAGCGGCTGGTAGCGCTGAAAACGCCCGTCGTTACCTCTAATTTATCCGTCTCATCGGTCAGTGACTGTCCGATGCCTTCTGTATCTTCACTACAAGAGAGTATTGCCATTGCAGTAAAAGCAATCGCTGTTATCCATTTACATTTCATGTGTCGAGGTATTCTATATTTTTAATCTTCTTCTACTTCTGGCTGCTCTTCAGGAAACAGCTGGTTGTAGAAATTCTCATATGAGTCGGCAAAGTCCTCTTGATAGTCAAGTACGGGGATGTTCTTGCCAGCTGCATATTTCAGCAACTTCTGATCGACTTTCTGATCGGCTTGTATCACGCCGTCGCTGTAATCGATGGCCAGCTTGCTCAACTCGTTGAAATCGAATTCGTTCTTATAGTCCTTCAGTAACTCTGCTTTGGCCTCACGGAACTCAAGGCATTCTTTGAAATTCTCGCCAAGGTCCTTGTCGATGTTCTTCTCAAAGAGCGATGTTACAACCTTTGCTTCTGCAAACGAAGGCTCATCGTGATAAGCGGTCTTGACATAGAGAGGCACAACGGCGCTCATCCATCCCTGACAGTGAATGATATCGGGCACCCAACGCAGTTTCTTGACTGTCTCCAATACGCCACGTGCAAAGAATATAGCGCGCTCACCATTGTCAAGATAATCTTCGCCATTCTCGTCTTTTGCCATCAGACGTTTGCCGAAATAATCGTCGTTATCAATGAAATAAACCTGAATTCTGGCTGACTGAATCGATGCCACCTTAATAATCAGTGGGTGATCAGTATCATTAATGATAAGGTTCATACCTGACAGTCGGATAACTTCATGCAACTGTCCGCGACGCTCATTGATGATTCCCCATTTGGGCATGAACGTACGGATTTCATGACTCTGCTCTTGCATAGCCTGTGGAACACCCTTACCCATCAGCGACAATGAGCTGTCAGGTACATAAGGAGAGATCTCCTGATTAATGAATAATATCTTTTTCTTTGCCATCTTTGGTAATTTTGCCCTGCAAATTTACAAAATTCTCTTCACAAAACCGCTATAAATCATCAGTTTTTAGCAAAAAGTGACACTTTTAGGCTGATTTTTTAGTTTATTTTCCCCTTTTTCCATAAAACAAGGTGTAAAAAAGCACGTTAGACGTATTTCTGTATGAGTGCAACGAAACGGTTTCCATACTTCTGCTTCTTGTGTTCTCCTATGCCTGAAATATGACCGAATTGTTCAAGGGTGGTGGGCTTGATGGTGGCTAGCGAATGGAGCACTTTGTCGTTGAAAATGATGTAGGGTGGAAATCCTTCTTCATTAGCGCATGTTGCACGTAAAACACGCAGGGCTTCGAAAAGCTTAGGGTCTTCGACGCCAGTGGTTGGTGGAAGACCAGGAATGGTGATTGTGGGAATCTCCAGTTTCAGCTTTCGCTTCTTCGGTTCTTCCTTAGTACTGTGGTCGACCACGCATAGTGAGGCCTCTTTCCGTCCATAGAGCACATCGTTGCCGATATCTGTTATCTTTACCTTGTTGCCGTCGTTGTAAGCAATCTCGATGAATCCCATCTGCAGCATCTGTAACAGATAATCCTGCCAGTCGTTCAATGAGACGTCTTTCCCTACACCGAAAGTCTTTAGTTTGTCATATCCGTTGCGCTCGACAGTTGGCGAACGCATGCCTTTCAGGATCTCTATGATGGTGGCTATGCGTATCTTTTCGTCAGAGCGCTTAGCAGCGCTGAGAGCCATTTGTACATAGCGTGTGCCGTCGAATCGCTGGGGCGGATTCTCGCAAACATCGCAGTTGCCGCAGTCGTGATCGGTCTGCTCGCTGAAATAGTTTAATAAAATGCGGCGTCGGCACACATTTGATTCTGCATATTCCTGCATGCGCTTCAATTTGTCCATATTGACGTCCTGTTGCCCGCTTTGCTTGGCAAATTCGGTGAGTTGTACAATGTCTGCCAATGAGTAGAACAGAATGGTTTCTGCTGGAGCACCATCTCTGCCTGCACGCCCTATTTCCTGATAGAAACTCTCAATGCTTTTCGGCATGTTGTAATGTATCACCCAGCGCACGTTACTCTTGTCGATTCCCATGCCAAAAGCGATGGTGGCGCATACCACCAGTAACTGGTCGTTCTTGAACTGTTCCTGAGTCTGACTGCGCTCAAGTGGAGAAAGTCCTGCGTGATAAGGAGCGGCGTTGATGCCTTTCTTCCTTAAATCGGCTGCCACTTTCTCTGTAGTCTTTCTGCTCAGACAATAGATGATACCTGCATCAAAAGGACGCGCCTTGATGAAGTTTAGAATGAAATGCATCTTGTCGGCGGCTTTATAGCCTCGTTTGACGCAAAGACTCAGGTTTGGGCGGTCAAAACTTGATATGAATTCACGGGCATTCTTTAATTTGAGCTGCTCAATGATGTCATGCCTTGTGATCTTGTCGGCTGTAGCCGTAAGAGCCATGATGGGTGTGTTGGGGAACTTCTCTCTGAGAATGCCCAACTGCGTATATTCTGGTCGGAAATCGTGTCCCCACTGACTGATACAATGAGCCTCGTCAATAGCAAATAATGATACTTCTATATGGCTTATCAGGTAGTCTAATTCTGCTAAGAGCTTTTCTGGCGAAATGTAAAGAAGCTTTAGACTCCCGGCCAGGCATTTTCTTCGTATTACAAGGTCTATTGCCGGGTCGTTCCCACTGTTAAGTGCTTCAGCCTCAATTCCATTGGCCCGTAAGGTTTCAACCTGATCCTTCATGAGACTGATAAGTGGTGAGATGATAATGGCTGTACCTTTCATGGTCAATGCGGGAATCTGATAGCAGATACTTTTGCCCCCTCCAGTAGGCATGAGAACCAGAGCGTCGCAGCCATTTGTGACATGTCTGATTATTTCCTCCTGATTTTGCCTGAATGAATTATATCCGAAATAGCACCTAAGTGCTTCAAAAATGTCCATATTCTTTAATTTTTGTACAAAGTTAGTTATTTTTTTTGAAAATCCTTTGCACCTATTGGTATTTTTTGTAAATTTGCACATAAATAAATTTAAAAGCGATCACAGATGGCTAAGTACAACATTACAGAAAAGAAAGAAAAAGAGGCTGCCTACAGAAGTCTGGTTAGTCCTCACATGATGGACGAGATGCAAGAAAAGATTATGAACATCATCGTCATGCAGAAGAAGTATCGTGACAAGGAATACTCTGCAAAGAAACTGGCAGAAGATCTTGGCACCAACACAAGGTACATCTCGGCTGTTGTCAATGTGCGTTTTCATATGAACTATACTTCATTTGTCAATAAATACCGCATTGACGAAGCCATGAGTATATTGGTAGACAAGCGTTATCAGGATCTTCGTATGGAGGAGGTCAGCGATATGGTTGGCTTTGCAAACCGCCAGTCGTTCTATGCTTCGTTCTATCGTATTGTGGGCACTACACCTCGTGAGTATCGTCTGCAGCACTTGAGACAACATCCCGCTATGAAGGTTAAGAATGTCCGTAAGGGTTAAGGAGGCATTGTCGCGTGGGTTTTAATTATCAGGATGAGCGATTTGCTGATTTGCAGTTGCTCAGATACCGTTTGAACGGCTTTGAAAGACTTTCTGTTCAGCAGAAAGTCTTAGTTTATTATTTATCTCAGGCAACTTTGTATGGAAGAGATATCACTTTCGATCAGTTTGGTAAGTATAATCTCCGCATAAGGAAGTTGCTTGAAGTGGTTTATTGTGATCTTACCATTCCACATGATACCGATGAGTTCCGCGCTTTAGAGATATATCTGAAGCGTGTTTGGTTTTCAAGCGGCATCTATCATCATTATGGGTGCGAGAAGTTCAGACCAGGATTCAGCGCAGCGTATCTTCATAACGCTATACGGTGTGTAGATGCCCGTAAACTCCCTTTGAAAGAAGGGGAGAGTATTGATGAGATGTGTGAAGAGTTATTCCCTGTCATCTTTGATGAAACGGTGCTTCCTAAACGGGTCAATAAAACTGATGGTGAAGATTTGATATTGACTTCGGCCTGTCATTTTTATGATGGTGGTGTTACGCAACAGGAGGCTGAGGCTTTCTATGAGCGGATGAAACAGGAACAGGCTGATTCAAAGACACCTTCTTCTTATGGTTTGAATTCAACATTGGTTAAGGAGAATGGTGAAATAAAGGAGTTGGTGTGGTCGGCTAATGGCAGATATGCTAATGCTATTCGCCATATTGTATATTGGCTTGAAAAAGCACTATCTGTAGCGGAGAACGAACAACAGAGGAAGGTTATTTCTATACTTATAAGCTATTATAAGACAGGCGATTTACAAACTTTTAATGAATATTGCATTGAATGGTTGAAAGACCATGATTCCACGATTGATTTTATCAATGGTTTCATCGAAGTGTATGGTGATCCGCTGGGATTAAAGGGCTCATGGGAAGGTCTTGTTGAATATATCGACGAAGAGGCGACTCATCGCACCAGAACCATCAGTAATAATGCCCAGTGGTTTGAGGATCATTCACCTGTCGATGCCCGTTTCCGCAAACCTGTTGTAAAGGGTGTGTCGGCCAATGTTATTTGCGCTGCTATGCTCGGTGGTGATGAATATCCGTCAACGGCTATCGGCATCAATCTGCCTAATGCTGACTGGATACGGGCTGAATACGGCAGTAAGAGTATTACCATCAGCAATATCACTGATGCTTATAATAAAGCCGCTCATGGTAATGGCTTTAAAGAAGAGTTTGTCATCGATGCTGAGATGCTTAGCCTAATAGATAAATATGGTGACGTTTGCGATGACCTGCATACCGATTTGCATGAATGTTTAGGACACGGGAGCGGACAATTGCTTCCTGGCGTTGATCCTGATGCGTTGAAGGCCTATGGCAACACGATAGAAGAGGCGAGAGCAGACCTTTTCGGCTTGTACTATATTGCAGACAAGAAACTGGTGGAGCTTGGTCTGACGCCCGATGAGGAGGCGTATAAGTCGCAATATTATACTTATATGATGAATGGCTTGATGACACAGCTGATTCGTATCACTCCCGGTAATCAGATAGAAGAGGCTCACATGCGTAATCGTGCCTTGATCGCTCATTGGTGTTATGAGAACAGCGATGTTGTACGTCTGAAGAAACGCGACGGAAAGACCTATGTTGAAATCGTTGATTTTGAAGAACTCCGTCGTCTCTTTGCTCGTTTGTTGGCTGAAATTCAGCGTATCAAGAGCGAAGGTGACTTTGAAGCCGCTCGTCAGTTGGTGGAGCATTATGCCGTGAAGGTTGATCCCGAACTGCATCAGGAGGTTTTGGAACGCTATAAGAAACTGGGGCTGGCGCCGTATAAAGGTTTCATTAATCCTCAGATGTTGCCTGTATACGATGAAAACGGGAATATCTGTGATATTCAGTTGGACTACGGTGAGAGCTATGCCCATCAGATGCTTCGTTATAGCACAGAGTATGGTACCTTAATATAAACAATGTCAGATGGATATTAATACAACAATAAAGGAAATCAAACAATCGTTTCGTCTGATGATGGATGGAGCGGTTGCAAAGTCAATGCGTGATAAAGGCCTTGACTATAAACTCAATTGGGGAGCAACCCTGCCACGACTTCGGGAAAAAGCTGATGAAATCGGTAAGAATTACGATTTGGCTATTGCTCTGTGGAAAGAAAATGTACGCGAATGTAAGATATTGGCCACCATGATTATGCCAGCAGATCGTATGTTGTCGGAGGTCGTTGATATTTGGATGGAACAGACTCCGACCCAGGAGATTGCCGAACAGGCGGCTTTCAACCTCTATCAGTATTTGCCTTATGCTCCAGCTAAGGCATATACGTGGATGGCTTCAGAGAAAGAACTGTATCAGTTGTGTGGTTTCCATATCCTTTCTCGACTTTTTATGAATGGCCAAGAGCCCAATGAACGTGGCATAAATGAATTCATCGATCAGGCATTGGCGGCTCTTCAGGGTAGTAGCATTCCTGTTAAGAAAGCAGCGCTGTCTGCCGTTCAGAGATTCGCAGAACTTGGATTAGTATACGAAAGAATTGCAAAAAGTGCAATAAAACGAGCTAATTTAGATTTTTTATAAATAAACTCTCTTTCTTCTGACTGAAAATGAGTACCTTTGTGCGGTTTTCAAGGAAATCAGATGGCTATTAAGGGAAACAGAGATAATGTAATTGCCGCTGTAGAGCGTATTCTTGACAATTATCTTGAGATGAATCATCATCGCAAGACATCTGAGCGCTACAAGATTCTGAGAACCATCTATGGTATTAACGGGCATTTCACAATAGAGGAACTGAATGATTATCTGCAGGAATCTAATTTTCCTGTCAGTCGTGCTACGTTATATAATACGCTTAATCTGTTTCTTGAGTTGCGCTTGGTCACAAGACACCGTTTTCAGGGAACAACCAAGTATGAAGCCTGCTATGATAATAGCAGTCATTGCCATCAGATATGTACGATGTGCGGAAATGTAACTGAGGTTAAGTCTCAGGAGATCATTCGTGCGGTAGATAGTATGCATCTCAAGCGATTCCGCAAGGATGGCTTTACATTATATGTATATGGTGTTTGCAGCTCTTGTCAGTCGAAGATGAAGAAGCGCGCCAAGTTAGAGAAGTTAGAAAAACAGGAACATTTAAAACAGAACAAAAAATAGTTATGAACAAAGGTAAGGTAGATGTCCTGCTCGGATTGCAGTGGGGCGACGAAGGAAAAGGTAAGGTGGTCGATGTTCTGACCCCGAAGTACGATGTGGTTGCCCGTTTCCAGGGTGGTCCTAATGCTGGTCATACGCTGGAGTTTGAGGGGCAGAAATATGTGCTGCGCTCTATTCCTTCTGGTATTTTCCAAGGAGGAAAGGTGAACATTATCGGTAATGGCGTCGTTTTGGCCCCAGACCTCTTTATGGATGAGGCTAAGGCACTGGAGGCAAGTGGTCACGATTTGCATTCACGTCTGCATATTTCTAAAAAGGCACATCTTATCATGCCTACCCATCGTGTACTCGATGCTGCTTATGAGGCTCAGAAGGGTAAGGATAAGGTTGGTACTACTGGTAAAGGCATTGGTCCTACCTATACTGATAAGATAAGTCGTAACGGTCTGCGTGTTGGTGATATTCTCGACAACTTCGAAGAAAAATATGCTAAGGCAAAGGCGCGTCATGAGGCTATTCTGAAGTCGCTTAATTTTGAATATGATATCACTGAAGTCGAGAAAAAATGGCTTGAGGGTGTTGAGTATCTCCGCCAGTTCCCCATTGTTGACTCAGAGCATGAAATTAACAACATCCTGAAGAGTGGTAAGAGCGTACTTTGCGAAGGAGCTCAGGGTACTATGCTCGATGTCGACTTCGGTAGCTATCCTTTCGTAACTTCTTCAAACACCATTTGTGCTGGAGCATGCACAGGTCTGGGTATTGGTCCCAACAAAATTGGGGATGTGTTTGGTATTATGAAAGCTTACTGCACACGTGTTGGTGCTGGTCCTTTCCCCACAGAGCTGTTTGATGAAACAGGAAAGAAGATTCGTGATCTCGGTCATGAGTATGGTGCTGTTACAGGTCGTGAGCGCCGTTGCGGATGGATTGATCTTGTTGCACTGAAATATTCTATTATGGTGAATGGCGTTACCCAGCTTATTATGATGAAAAGCGACGTACTTGATGGCTTTGATACCATTAAGGCCTGCGTAGCCTATAAGCAGAACGGCGTTGAAATCGATTATTTCCCTTATAACATCGAGGAGGGTATCGAACCTGTCTATAAGGAACTGCCAGGATGGAAGACCGACATGACAAAGTTCACTTCAGAGGATCAGTTCCCGAAAGAGTTCAGCGATTACATTGCTTTCCTTGAGAAAGAGCTCGAGACTCCTATTAAGATTATCTCTATCGGTCCTGACCGCGACCAGACAATTGTAAGAAAGTAGTAAATGGCACAGAAACCAAGTATTCCTAAAGGAACGCGCGACTTCTCTCCAATGGAGATGGCTAAGCGCAATTATATTTTTGACACCATCAAGCAGGCCTATCAGCTCTATGGCTTTCAGCAGATAGAGACCCCCGCAATGGAAACTCTCGGTACGCTGATGGGTAAGTATGGCGAGGAAGGGGATAAGTTGCTTTTCAAAGTACTTAACAGTGGTGATTATCTTTCTAAGGTGTCCGATGAGGAACTGAAGGAACGTCATGCTCTTCACTTGGCGGCTAAACTTTGTGAAAAGGGACTTCGTTATGACCTTACCGTTCCTTTCGCACGTTATGTGGTGATGCACCGCGAAGAATTGCAACTTCCATTCAAACGTTATCAGATGCAGCCTGTGTGGCGCGCAGACCGTCCTCAGAAGGGACGATATCGCGAGTTCTGGCAGTTTGATGGTGATATTGTTGGCTCAGACTCTCTCTTGAATGAGGTAGAGCTCATGCAGATTGTAGATACCGTATTCACCCGTTTTGGTGTTCGTGTTCAGATAAAGATCAACAACCGTAAGATTCTTACAGGAATAGCCGAAGTCATCGGTGCTGCAGAGAAGATTGTGGATATTACCGTAGCTATCGATAAACTCGATAAAATCGGACTCGATAATGTGAATGCTGAGCTTCGTGAGGATGGCCTTTCCGATGATCAGATTGCTAAGCTTCAGCCAATCATCACCCTTGAAGGAAGTAACGATGAGAAACTGAACACTATTGCTGAGGTGCTTGTCTCTAGCGAGGTCGGTCTGAAGGGGGTAGATGAGCTTCGCTATATCCTTGATACGCTGAAGACATTGGGCTTGAACAATGAAATTCAGCTTGACCTCACATTGGCCCGTGGTTTGAATTACTATACGGGCGCCATTTTCGAGGTTAAGGCGCTTGATGTTCCCATGGGCTCTATCCTTGGCGGTGGCCGCTATGATAACCTGACTGGTATCTTCGGAATGCCTGGCATCTCTGGTGTTGGTATCTCGTTCGGTATTGACCGTATCTTCGATGTACTTAATGCGCTCGATGCATATCCTAAGGATGCCGTTAATGGTACGCAGCTCCTGTTTATCAATTTTGGTGAGAAGGAAACGGCTTATTGCCTCCCCGCTGTGGCTAAGGCTCGTGCTGCAGGTATCCGTACGGAGATTTTCCCCGATTCATCGAAGATGAAGAAGCAGATGTCGTATGCTAATGCCAAGCAGATACCTTTTGTTGCACTGGCTGGTGAGAACGAGATGAAGGATGGAAAACTTACATTGAAGAATATGTTGACTGGCGATCAGCAACTTGTTGATGCAGAACAGCTTATCGATATTGTAAAGCAGTGAGGTCTCTTAAGAGCGTCATCATATTGACTTGTATTGTATGTGGCTTGACAGCGGCAACTAAAGACAAGAGCACAACCATCTTCGTGATAGGCGATTCCACCGCAGCTAATAAGGATACTACGGGTGGAAAAGTGGAACGGGGTTGGGCGATGATGCTTCAAGATTGTTTCGATTCCGATTATATCGTTGTAGATAACCATGCTGTGAATGGTCGCTCTTCAAAGAGTTTCCTTGAAGAAGGACGATGGGATAAAGTGCTCGAACGCATCAAACCTGGTGACTATGTCATCATCCAATTTGGTCACAACGATGAGAAGCCGAAAGCTGATCGTCATACGGATCCTGGTTCTACCTTCGACGACAATCTGGCCAGGTATGTGAGAGAAACGCGTGAAAAGGGTGGTATTCCAGTTCTCATGAATAGTGTGGTTCGCCGTAACTTTTTCGTAAAGGCTCCAGAAAATGATGATGACGAGATACTTCGCACTTCAACTTTTCTGGATGGTACTAAGATGATTGAGGGCGATTCGCTTATTGATACTCATGGACTTTATCGTATTGCTCCGAAGATTGTAGCTCAACGTATGAATTGCCATTTCATCGATGCAAATCAGATAACCCATGATCTTGAGCAAGGACTGGGTACTGAAGCGTCAAAGAAACTTCACATGTGGTTCCGCCCAGGTGAAGAACCTTCAGAACCGCAAGGCAAACAGGACAACACGCACTATAATAAATATGGTGCAAAGGTTGTTGCCAATCTTCTGGCTGACGCTCTCTGTGAAGAAGTACCTCTGTTAAACAGATATCGTAAGAAGTAAGTTTAGACATCGTATAAATAAGAATGAATTCTACAAAATACTTGTGGAATTCATTTTTTTATTGTATATTTGCAAACAGAATTTATGAGGTTTTATTTATTAACTAAACAAATACGATTATGAAGAAAAAGTTTATTTGCGCCGTTTGTGGATATATCTATGAAGGCGATGCTGCTCCCGAGAAGTGCCCAATTTGTAAAGCTCCTGCTTCAAAGTTTTCAGAACTGAAGGAAGATGGTGAAACCACATATGCTACCGTTCATCGTATTGGTGATGGTAAGCCTGAGGGTGTGTCACAGGAGATGATAGACGATCTTCGCAACCATTTCAATGGCGAGTGCGGCGAGGTTGGTATGTATCTGGCTATGGCTCGTCAGGCTGACCGTGAGGGCTATCCTGAGATTGCCGAGGCTTTCAAGCGTTATGCGTTTGAGGAGGCTGACCATGCATCTCGTTTTGCAGAGTTGCTGGGCGAATGTGTATGGGATACTAAGACTAATCTCGAGAAGCGTGCTGCTGCTGAAGCTGGTGCTTGTGAGGACAAGTTTCGTATTGCCAAGAACGCTAAGGCTGCTGGCTTTGATGCCATTCACGATACCGTTCATGAGATGGCTAAGGATGAAGCCCGTCATGGTGCTGGCTTTGCTGGCCTGCTGAAGCGCTATTTCGGTAAGTAGTCATACAATAATTCTATAGCGAATCCGTTTTATCTATACGATGAGACGGATTTTTTATTTTCTGATTATCCTACTGCTTGTGGCTTGTGCAGACGAAGACTCGTTTTCTACAAGCTCATCACTCAAGTTGTCTTTCTCGGTTGATACCCTGAAACTCGACACCGTTTTCAGCCGTACCCCTTCTTCAACATACTCTTTCTGGGTGTATAATCGCAATAATGATGGGCTCCGTTTGCAGGCTGTACGTTTGAAGCGAGGCAATCAGTCTGGCTATCGTGTGAATGTTGATGGCGTCTATCTTGATAATGCCAATGGTTCGCAGACCAGCGATGTTGAGATTCGTAAGAATGACAGTATCCTTGTTTTCGTGGAACTGACGGCACCAGAGGCTTTTCGCGAGGAGCCGACTTTGGTAGAAGACGATTTGTTGTTTGACTTGGAGAGTGGTGTAGAGCAGAAAGTGGCTTTAAGGGCTTGGACATGGGATGCCGTGAAGCTCTATTCGCCAGTCATTACGAGAGATTCTGTAATTGATTCTCGCGTACCTTATATTATATACGGCGATATGAAAGTGATGGAAGGCGTCAAACTTACCATTCGAAATACTACACTTTATTTTCACGATGGTTCGGGTTTAGAGGTCTATGGCAGCCTGAACACAGAGAATTGTCTGATGCGAGGTGATCGCCTCGACCGTATGTTCTCTTATCTGCCTTACGATCGTGTTAGCGGTCAGTGGAAGGGAGTTCGCTTTTATGCCTCTTCCACAGACAATATACTGATTAATACCGAAATCCGTAATCCTGAAAACGGTATCGTCTGTGATTCTGAAGTTGTAGATGACACCGCCCATCTTATAATGATGCAGTGTGTGGTCCATAATTGTAAGGGCTCGGGAGTAGAGTTGAAACATACTCGTGCACTTCTGGAGAGATGTCAGCTCACAAACACCTTAGGGCCTTGTTTGTCGATATCGGGTGGTGAGGTAGATATTAAAAACTGTACTATTGGTCAGTTCTATCCTTTCTCTGCCAATCGAGGTGCAGCACTTTTCCTTTCAAATCAAGATTCGCCTTTACGTCGTTTCGCTTGTGAAGCGAGTATCATCACAGGTTATGAAGATGATGTGGTGCTGGGCTCTCAGAAAAACGATGATACGCCGTTTGTCTATCATTTCAGTAATAGTCTGCTTCGTACGCCAAAGGTAGAAGACGCGGAGCATTACGAGCAGATTATCTGGGAATCATCCAGCGACTCTATACAAGGTACGAAACATTTTGTGACAATCGACGAAGATAATCTGTATTACGATTTCCATCTCTTGCCTCAATCGCCAGCTGTAGGATTAGGATGCTATTAGAACTCAGAGAATGTGAGCGGCATCAGTTTTCTGATTCCATCAATCACATAGATGTGCTTCTGCCCGTAGAGTAAGATGCGGATAGGGCCTCCTGCACGCGTTTCCGACTCGATAATCACCTGGCGACAACTTCCACAAGGACCAACAGGCTCTTCTACTAACTTCCCATTTGTTCCTCGAGCGGCAATCGCCAGCATTCTTACAGGAACGTCTGGATATTGGGCGCCTGCGGCAAACAACGCCGTACGCTCAGCACAAAGTCCCGAGGGATAAGCAGCATTTTCCTGATTACATCCTATAATCTCCACACCGTTGTCAAGTCTGACACCAGCGCCAACGTGAAACTTTGAGTAGGGGGCATAGCTGCGGTTTGTGCCTTCAATGGCCAGCTCAATCAAATGCTGCTCTTCTTGAGTCAATTCCTCCATCTGGCAGACTTTGATGACTGATTTCAGTTCGAGTTCCTTCATAAAAATCGTTATTTTTCGGCAAATTTACGAATAATTCAAGAGAAATCACTACTTTTGCAGAGAAATATCAGGTCTATGAGGAAATTTTTTATAACTACTGCTTTATTCTTGGCCTTGGGTGCTTCTGCCCAGGTGCGATGGAATCAGGCTTATCAGCAATATATCGACCAATATAAGGATATCGCCATCGAGCAGATGCAGCGATATAAGATTCCTGCTTCTATTACGCTGGCTCAAGGTCTTCTTGAGAGTGGGGCGGGGCGTAGTGAACTTACCCGTAAGGCTAACAACCACTTTGGAATTAAGTGCCATAATGATTGGACGGGGCCAACCAGCTATCATGACGACGATGCTCGTGGTGAGTGTTTTCGAGCCTATAGCTCAGCCTATGAGTCTTACGAGGATCATTCCCGTTTCCTTGCAGGCAGTCGCCGCTATAGTCAGCTGTTCCAGCTGGGCGTTACCGATTATAAAGGGTGGGCGCGAGGTTTGAAAGCCGCAGGCTATGCTACCAATCCTCAGTATGCCAATAAACTGATAGAGATAATCCAGTTTTATAAGCTCGACCAGTACGATAATGCCAAGGGCTACGATAAGTTTATGTCGCAGCGCACTAAGGATCAGCAGATTAATGGTGCCAGTCTGCATATCATCCGTATCTTCAACAAGAACTACTATCTTGTAGCTCGTCGTGGTGACACTTTTAAGACTATAGGTCAGGAAATAGGCATCAGCTATCGTAAGATTGCCAGATACAACGAGCGAAACAGAAAGGACCAGCTTGAAGAGGGTGAGATTATCTGGCTGAAGAAGAAGCAGAAGAAAGCGCCTAAGGATTATAAGGGGCGTCTGCATTATGTTCAGCCTGGCGAGTCTATGTACTCTATCTCCCAGAAGTATGGCATCCGCCTGAAGAGCCTTTATAAGCTGAACCATTTGGAGCCCGACCATCAGATATTTGTTGGCGAAGGCCTCCGACTGAGATAACGATGGCAATCTGCCAAAGTGGGTGGTGCCCACTCGTGGTAAAACATTGCCACAATGCGACTCGGAATAATGCCGTCTTTGTAAACAGACGACTAGAAAGTCCTATCCAAACACCAGGTTTGTGACGTCTAAACTCCCAGTTAGTCGTAAGGAAACTCCTAGTTAGTCGTAAGGAAACTCCCAGTTAGTCGTAAGGAAACTGCTAGTTAGTCGTAAGGAAACTCCCAAACACCATAAAAACGCCTCTCTGTTTCTCTAGATTGAGCAGACAGAGAGGCGCTTTTTTAAGCATGCTTTCTTTACATTGTGGTTGAATCGAGCCACCCTCGGAAGAGCGGAATACGGGAATCGAACCCGCCTCCCAGGCTTGGGAAGCCCGTGCACTACCGATGTGCTAATTCCGCAATAAATAAAGTTTCTGATTATTCCTTATGAGCCGATACCCGGACTCGAACCGGGGACCCACGCATTACGAATGCGTTGCTCTACCAACTGAGCCATATCGGCAATCACCTTTAGCGGGTGCAAAAGTACTCATTTTATTTGGTACATGCAAATTTTAGACCTCTTTTTTTCGTTGAAATCTCTTTCTTTTATCGTTTACCAATCAAAATCAGGCTCATCTGGTGTTGCTGCGGTACAGATAAGAACCACTCCCGCTACTGCGGCAACGCTTAAGCATTCGCCAAGAATCGTACCCGTGGACTTGCCGCTGCGAAAGGCAAAGCAGGGCTTTGAGAACATATTGGTCTGTTGCAGTCGGCCATATTTGCTCACATAGTTGCGTGAGTCGATTCTGATGGTCTCTACATAGTCAGACACCGTAGCTCTGGTCTCAGGCTCGCCAAGTTCCTTGAAACTATATTGTATGTCGGCCCCCAGCAATAATGGTGTCCTGTTACGAGTGTAGCGACGTTTGCTCCCCTTGGTGAACTTCCTCCCTGTATCCAGAAACTTACCCTTACAGCGCTTTGAGAACCATTCGCTGGGTTTACCTATATATATCATATCAGGATTAAGCAATAGTGGCAGATGTTCCCATACATAGATTGGTGTGGTGCCGTGAGGAGCTATGGCCTGTAGACGGTTCTCGTAGAAGGGCGAAATATCCAGAGGTCTCGACATGCCGTTGACCCATGAGAACGAACGGCCTCGGTCTACGTAGATGATCTTGCTGGTAAGGTTCGAGATTTCGAGGAGGGCTGTGCCGTCTGTTGTCAGTACAATCTTCAGTCGGATATTATTGTCGGAATAGACTTCCGTTCCCTCGGCGGCCATCATGCAGTAGACGCCAACCTGACTGGCTGAGACGGTTGATGCGAAGAGCATCATGAGTAGAGTTGCAAATAGCTGTTTCATACTTTCACTGTTTGTTTTATTACTACTGCAAAGGTATTGGTTCTTCATAACACAGCCTAGGGGTATTCCCTATATGTCGATAGGAGTTCCCCTATTTGTTAAACAGAAAAGAGAGCAGTCCCGACGAGGGCTGCTCTCTTTCTTTTATCGAAGGGCTATACCTTACTTGTTTAATAGTGCCAGATAATATTCGCGAACGTCCGACCATTTGTAGTAGGGCCAGTTGTCGGTCTCGAGTGGTAGCTTTGCTTCGCGCTCGTTCAGCAATACCTTCACCAGCTTTTCGCCATCCTTATCTTTCTTGGGGCGATAGAAGATAAACTGTACGTTGCTGCCTGTAGGAATCAGATAATAGTTTCGGAACGAATTCTCGAGTTCGTCGAGATTGTCCACTGATACAGCGCTTCCGTCGAGGTCGAGCATACAAGCCAGAGGCAGCACGACGGTATCATGTCCGAATCTGAGCGAAGCCTGAACCTGGGTTACGGTGTCAGCAGTCTCGATAATGTTCTTCAGCAAGTTCTTCTGGTTCCAGGGCATCTTGTGTCCCGTCTGAGGCGCGTTGCTGTAGAGGATATACCAATAGAGGTTGTTGCTGCGCCACAAGTCGCGCAACTCTTCAGGAGTAAACAGTTCCAGCAGCGAGTCGTCGCCATCATGGCTTTGCATGTTGAGTGCAACATCAGCGATCTTACTCATCAGCGATCCCGTCTGTACATTCAGATATACCCAGTGCTGATCGTTGAAGAGCTGCTCCATCAGGCGTTCTGGATGCTTCAGGCTGTCGCTCATGGCCTGCTGCTTCTGCATAGCCCTCATGACGTTCATCTGAGGCATACCGCCACCGCCGCCACCTTGACGTGAGGGCGAATAGTTCATATAGAACATATCAGCCTTGCTGGCATCGTTGTAGATACGAGCCGAAGGGTTGGCAGCCTGAAACTCCTCACACTCTGCCATCATTGAGATGATAGCGCGGATAGAGGTTGTAGATACAGAATGTATGGGCAGGTTGGGACTCTTGAAAATCTCTGGGAAGTTCTGAGTCATACGCTTGGCGATGCCGTGATGCTGACGCTGACCAACAGCCGTCAGGTCGCCCAGACGATCCTTTGTAGTCTTCTGCATTGAGTCTAGTTTTGCCAGCACCTTGTCACCCAGAGGTGTCAGCTTGCCTGCGAACTTTGCTTTGCGCAGCGTCTGTACGGGCATGGCATAATCGTTCTCTTCGAGCAGATAGCGTGCTCCATGACGACCGTAGTGTGAGAAATAATAAGGTTCGTAACCTTTAGGGGTAGGTGTCAGCTTGCCTTTGGGCAGACGGTCGTAGTCGACCATGTTACCAGCAGCCAAGAACTTGTCTTCCGTAATTTCTTCCAAAGCTGACTTGCCCGAGAAACGGGCGATTTGTGCCGAGGCGGCAACTGTACTAGCCAATAATAGGCAGGTAATGATTTTTTTCATAAATAATAAAGTTATTCTATGTTGGTTGATTATAAGTTGTTATTTAAAACCGTGCAAAGGTAACACTTTTATTTGTAATTACCAAAGGTTTATTTGAATTTGATTAAAAAATTCTAATGATATAGGATATTTGATTTGTATCAATAAAAAGGCTGTGTTCGCACACAAACTCACAAATTGTTTGTTCAGTATCAAAAATCGTTGTACCTTTGCACCGTCAAAAGACATAAGGATAACAAATTAATTATTAAAGTAGGGCGGCTCGACACACCGTTCCGAGTAAAGAAAGAAAGGTAAAAAGATGAAAAAGATGATTTTGACAATGGTAGCAATGCTGAGTATGACAACCGCATTTGCTGAGGACGAGAAAGTAGCCGAGGTTAAGAACGCAGAGGCTTACGAGTTGAACATTAATTGCGACAAGCTCGCTCAGACCCTGAAGCTGGACGGTTTCCAGAAGGACGCTGTAGAGAACATTCACAAGACTTTCGCTTCAGAGCTGATGTTTGCTGCTCACTATGGTAACAGCGATCGCGACTCAATGGTTGAGAAGGCTATCAAGAACGATGTTAAGAGCATGCGTCGTGTACTCGATGAGGATCAGATGCACACTTACCTTCGTCTGCTGAACGCCACCATCAACAATCGTGGTCTCAACAAGTAAGAATCACAATATAATAAGGTTATTGTTGTTATTGAAATAGAGGCATTCCTTTTGGGGATGCCTCTGTTTTTTTGTATTATCTGATGGTCTGCTTTCCGAAGTATCCTGTCAGCAACAGTATCAGTGCCGAGCATGCCAGGATGCCGTCTGCTATTCCTGCAGGAATCATGAACAGCATCAGGTTCATGGTTATCACACAGTTTATCACAGAGAGGTAGAATCCCCACATTCTGTTTTTCAGTACGCCCATCGCGCCAATAACCCTTGTGATACCAAACATAACGGCCATAGGCATCATCAGCATCAGATTGTCCTTAAAGAAGTCGATGGCAAAGATAGGGGGCATTTCTGTCCCGCCAAGGCCTGAGGCGATAGAGGGCATCATCAGCAGCGAAGGAATCGCTTCAATCATAGCGCCGTGAATAATCATAAGAATTGCGGCAGCCTTCAGTTTCTTGTTAATCATACGGTTTTGATAATTTAGTAAAAAAATAGAGAGACAAGTCTTTTTAAAACTCATCTCTCTCTAACTCTTTGTACACCCGCAGAGGCTCGAACTCTGGACACCCTGATTAAGAGTCAGGTGCTCTACCAACTGAGCTACGGGTGCATCCCTTTTCATGATGAAAGGAGGTTTCTTTCCTCCCTTTTGTACACCCGCAGAGGCTCGAACTCTGGACACCCTGATTAAGAGTCAGGTGCTCTACCAACTGAGCTACGGGTGCATCATTTTTGTTTTGCGGGTGCAAAGGTACGCACTTTTTTTGATTCCACCAAACTTTTTGGCGATTTTCTTCAAAAAAGTTATTGTCTTGTGCCGTGGAAACCTTCTAAGTTCTCATATCTGCGCTCCATCATGCGCTTATAGATGTTTCTGATCCATAATTTATGTGTTGCGACGAAGGCGCCTCCGATGCCAATCATGACGAGATAAGTGTTCGTCATCCCGATGGTATAGAGTCCTATGCTCGTCAACACGATAGGTCCGATGAGAGCCGTCAGTTCGATAGCCAGCTGTCTGCCGTTCTCAAAGTTTCCTTTGGCCGTCATCTTCTGCTGAAGCGGCAGCGTCTGTTTGTTGTAGACAGCCAACTGGAAGATGATGAAGTGCAGCAGTCCTGCAGTCATCAGCATATATGCCAGCAGCATCAGCACGCTGTATTTGCCAGTAAACACGGCAGGCAGCATGATGAAGAATGGGATGACGAGTACGGCGGTATAGAACCAGTACTTAGCCTCGAGCACGGCGATGATGTTTTCGCGATGTGTCATCAGCAAGTCGATATAGTTGCCCTCCTGACCCATGATCTTCACCAAGACCGTGATGCCGTAGATAGCAAAGCAGTACATACCCCAGAAGTTCAGCGCCAGTTCCCCGTTATAGATTTCTGTATAGGCAATGATCAGCGAGAAGAAGATCACCACCGTCAGACTGATGATACAACGCGAGCGCATGGTCTTGTTGCGCATGTTCGACTTCAGTTCGATCTTCAGGTATTCTCCCACGATGCCGAAACGGTTCAGGAAACTGAACTGCGATACGTGCTTCAGTTTGCGCTCCTCCTTCTTCGAAATCTCCTCGTAGACATATTTGAACTGGAACCAGCGGTTGATGAAGAACAGCGCGACAATCAGCGCCAGAACGATAAGGATGAAGTACCAGCTTGTGCCAACCTCAATATAGGTATCGATCATTTTGTTGATCACCTTCTTGTTCATCGTGATCAGCGCAGGACTGAAGGGCAGCGCATAGAATGCGGCAGCAGGGATGAACCACAGCACGTTGCGATTGATGAGCGTGCGGAAGAAGAGATAGATCTGACTGTTGAAGATAATCAGCAGCTCTACAGTCAGCAGTTCGAGCAGCATAGGTCCGAAGCCAGCTCCGCCCACCAGGATGATGACAGAGTAGGGGATGAACATCGCCAACCACAACAGGTTGTAGGCACTCACATGCTCAGATATGAGGAAGCACTCGATGGCCGTATAGCGCGAGATAGGCTGCAGGATATACGGTTTCACCATCATGCCCGGAGTGGTCTGAACGATGAATCTCAGCATGAAGTCGATAGGCATCACAAGGGTCATGGCTGCTATCATCGTGCCAACATCGCCTTCTGCGGTCATACCGATCAGCGTTCCGTACATAATGAGATAGATGGCGAAAAAGGCGCCGCCCACATAGATAATGGCCTTGGCCCACTTGTTCTGTTCGAATGCCGGACTGCGCTTATAACTCAGGGTTGTGTTCTTACGGAGTAACTTGTATAGTTGGAATCTGTTCATATTGTCGAAGAGGGGTATTATCTGAGATCAATAACTTCTGCCTGTGGGAAATCTTTCGAGTTGAAGCGGAACTGGCTGTCGCTGATAGCCTGCTTCTTCAGGTTTGTGATGTCGAAGATGGTCCACTTCTTTCCCTGTAGCATTTTTACTTGAGTAGGCTGATACGTCGTTTTGCTGACGCTGATAAACAGTTCTTTGATTTTCTTGTCAGCAGTCGCCGCAGTAAGATGCACCACATAGTCCTTTCCCGACTTGTTCAAGGTATAGTTGTAGCCCTTCTTATAGAGGTTGATGAAGTTGTAGGGGTTGATAGCCTGCAGCTGTGCCTCTGTTGGCGTGCTGATGTTCACCTCGTCGTTATTCTTCATATAGGTCCACTGGGTCTTTCCGTCAAACCATATGGTGGCCTGTGGCGTTGTGGCGTAGAACTTCTTTCCTTTGATAGCGATCGAGCCGTTTGTCATTCCGTGCGTGCCCGACATTCTGAAGTTTGCCTTTACGCCTTCTTTTACCGTGATGCTTGCGGCAGCCTTGTCGAGCACGCTCTTAGCTGTCTGAGCCGTTGCAGTGAATAGTGAACAGTGAATGGTGAATAGCGCCATCACTGCCATCTTGATCATGTTTGTTTTCATTATCCTTATTCTTTTTACTTTTTTACCTTTTTACCTTTCACCTTTTTACCTTTTTACTTTTCACCTCAGTGCGTTGAGCAGGTTGTTCAGACTGTTCTCGTCCTGAATCATCACCTCACGCGGTTTCGAGCCCATCGCTGCGCCCACGACGCCAGCCTTCTCCAGCTGATCCATCAGTCGTCCTGCGCGGTTGTATCCGATAGCGAACTTACGCTGAATCAGCGAAGTGCTTCCGCTCTGGTTCACCACAATCAGGTGGGCAGCTTCCTCAAACAGCGGATCGAGGTGCTGCATGTCCACATCCCTTTCGCCCATGCCGCCCATATCGGCCTCTGGCATATCAGGCTCTGGCAGCTCAAACGGCATGTTGAAGCTCTGCTGCGAGGCGATGAACTCATTGATGCGCTCCACCTCTGGCGTATCCACGAAGGCACACTGCACACGGATAGGCTCTGCGCCGCCCAGGTAGAGCATATCGCCCTTACCTATCAGCTGCTGGGCACCCGTACGGTCGAGGATGGTCTTCGAGTCGATGCCCGCAGAGACCTTAAAGGCGATACGGGCCGGGAAGTTAGCCTTGATGTTACCAGTGATGATGGTCGTCGTAGGTCGCTGAGTGGCTATCACCATGTGGATACCAACCGCGCGCGCCAGCTGTGCGATACGGGCTATAGGCAGCTCGATCTCCTTTCCTGCCGTCATAATCAGGTCGCCGAACTCATCGATGATGACCACGATATACGGCATGTATCCGTGTCCGTTGCGAGGCGGAATCCTGCGCTCGATAAACTTCTTGTTGTATTCCTTGATGTTTCTCGCGCCAACCTCCTTGAGCAGGTCGTATCGTGTATCCATCAGCTTACATAGCGAGTTGAGCGTGCGCACCACCTTCGTCACGTCAGTGATGATGGGGTCGGCATCCTCGTCGGGCACCTTTGCCAGGAAGTGGTTAATCAGCGGGTTGTATATCGAGAACTCCACCTTCTTGGGGTCGACGAGCACGATCTTCAGCTCGCTCGGATGCTTCTTATATAATAAAGAGGTCACGATGGCGTTCAGTCCCACAGACTTACCCTGTCCTGTGGCACCAGCCACAAGCAAGTGGGGCGCTTTGGCCAGGTCGAACATGAATACCTCGTTGGTAATCGTCTTACCCACCGCACAAGGCAGTTCCATCTGGCTCTCCTGGAACTTCTTCGAGTTCAGGATCGACTCCATCGACACGATCGACGGTTTGGCGTTAGGCACCTCGATACCGATAGTACCCTTGCCAGGGATAGGCGCGATGATACGGATGCCCAGTGCCGAGAGGCTCAGCGCGATATCGTCTTCGAGCGAGCGTACCTTCGAGATTCTCACGCCAGGGGCCAGCGTAATCTCGTAGAGCGTGATCGTAGGACCCACGGTAGCCTTGATGCTGGCAATCTCGACGCCGAAGGTGCGCAACACCTCGACGATGCGGTTCTTGTTGGCCGTCTGCTCCGCCATGTCGATATAGGGTTTTCCGTCGTTGTCGTACTTCTTCAGCAGGTCGAGCGTCGGATACCTGTAGTTCTCCAGGTCGCGCTTGGGGTCGTAGGGCTCCATGCTGTCTGCGTCGACGAGCGTGTTGGCGTCGGCCTCTTCCTCGTCGCCCTTGGCCACCTCAACCTCCATCATCATCTCCTCGCTGTCAGCCACTCTGTGCCTTTCGGGCTTTTTGGTTCTGATGACGTTGTTGTCTTCGTTCTGATAGCCCTCGTCTATCACCACAGCGTCGCCGTTGCTCTTGAACTCCACGGTCTGCGTGGCGGGGTCGTCGTAAACCAGCTCTTCCTCCTCGTTCATCTGAGCCTCATACGACTCCACGGGCTCGTCGGGGTCGTTGTTCGTTACCTTGAACTTCACCTTGTCGATAAACTTCGACGGGTTCAGAATCTTGCGTATCACGAAGATGGTCTCAGCGCTCAGATAGGTCAGGAAGGCGATGGCCACCAGAGCCAGCAGCGCCGAAAGTCCTGGCGTACCTATGAGATTCTCGATATATTGGCTGATAAACATACCGTGGTCGCCCCCGGGGTTATAGCTTGCGTCGACGAAGAGCGGCGAGAGGAATTTAGCGAACGTCACCGAGCTCCACACCATCAGCACCATCAGCGAGAGGAACCATTTCAGCAGGTTTACGCGATAGGCCTTGATGAGATGAATGCTCAGCAGGAAGATGAACACGGGCACCAGGAAGGCCGACAGTCCGAAGCATCGCTTGATGAAGTACCACGAGACGTAGGCTCCCATGCTGCCGCATGTGTTGGCGAACTCGTGATTCTGGTTCAGCAGCTCGCCCTCCTTGGGGTCTTCGATCACGCTCTGGTCAGCCTCTCCCGTGGTGAAATACGAGATGAAGGCGAACATCATGTAGATGGCTACTGCCAGCAGCAGCACGCCAAACACGAATTTCAGTCTTTCGTTCAGGAAAATATCTTTAAAGCCCAGCACACCGCTCAGGCTGGAGCTGTTTTTGTCGTTTCTGGTTTTCTTTTTCTTGGCCATTTCCTTGTTCTTTTGCATATTTTGTTGCAAAAGTAGTTGAAAAAACTCAGATTTCATCATAAATCGCAGTTTTTTTTGTAATTTTGCACTCAGAAATGAAAAAGTTAATATATAATAAGTTCGAAAAGAGCAAGATTGCGAGCCTGCGAAGGGTGCTGTATACGGGCAAGACCGTAGTCGTTCTTTCAGCTGAGGAAGCCGAGCGCAGCGTCGATTACCTGCTGTCGCAACCTGTTCTTGGATTTGATACCGAAACACGTCCGTCTTTCCGCAAGGGCGTCCATTACAAGTGTTCGCTCCTTCAGGTTGCGAGCGACGACTGCTGCTTTCTGTTCCGTCTCAATCACATCGGACTCTCTCCAGCCATCGTTCGTCTGCTCTCCGACAAGACGGTCACCAAGGTTGGCCTGGCCTGGAACAACGATCTGATGTCGCTCCGCGAGCTGGGCGAGTTCGAGCCCGGAACGTTTGTCGACCTTCAGGATATGGCCCGCGAGCTGGGCATCGAAGACCAGAGTCTGGTGAAGCTCTACGCCAATATCTTCAATGGCCGCATCAGTAAGGCCGAGCGCCTGTCCAACTGGGAGCGCGACGTGCTGAAGGACTCTCAGAAGCACTATGCCGCCCTCGACGCGTGGGCTTGCGTGAATCTTTACCGCGAGATGCTGCGACTGAAGCAGACGGGCGATTACGAACTTGTTGTAGTAGCAGAAGAAACAAAACAGAATGATGAAACAGATATATCTGAAACGAGGTAAGGAGGAGAGTCTGCTGAGATTCCATCCCTGGGTGTTCTCTGGCGCCATTCAGCATGCCGACGAAGGCATCGCCGAGGGCGACATCGTGCGTGTAGTAACCGCTAACGGCGATTTCATCGCTGTGGGCCATTATCAGCAGGGCTCTATCGCTGTCCGCGTTCTGACGTTCAGCGACGTAGACATCGACGCCCGGTTCTGGGCTTCGCGCCTCTCGTCAGCGCTCAGGATGCGCCAGGCCATCGGCATCGCCGACAACCCTCAGAACAACACCTATCGCCTGGTTCACGGCGAGGGCGACAACCTGCCCGGACTCATCATCGACGTCTATGGCAAGACGGCCGTCATGCAGGCTCACAGCATCGGCATGCATCTCTGTCGCAAGCAGATTGCCGAGCAGCTGGTCGGCGTGATGGGTTCGCGCCTCGAGAACGTCTATTATAAGAGCGAGACCACGCTGCCCTTCATGGAAGAGATGCAGAACGGCTTCATCTATGGTGGCAGCGACGACAACGTGGCCCTCGAGAACGGCCTGAAGTTCTACGTCGACTGGCTGCGCGGGCAGAAGACGGGCTTCTTCGTCGATCAGCGCGAGAACCGTGCCTTGCTCGAGCGTTTCGCCAAGGGTAAGAGCGTGCTCAACATGTTCTGCTACACGGGCGGCTTCTCGTTCTACGCCATGCGTGGCGGCGCCCGCCTCGTCCATTCCGTCGACAGCAGCGCCAAGGCCATCGAGCTCACCAATCGCAACGTCGAGCTCAACTTCCCGGGCGACGAGCGCCACCAGGCCTATTGCGAGGATGCGTTCAAGTATCTCGAGCAGGCTGGCGACCAGTACGACCTGATCATCCTCGACCCGCCCGCCTTTGCCAAGCATCGCGGCGCGCTTCATAACGCCCTGAAGGGCTATACCCGCCTTAACAACAAGGCTTTCCAGAAGATTCAGCCAGGCGGCATCCTCTTCACGTTCAGCTGTTCTCAGGTTGTCACGAAGGACCATTTCCGCAATGCCGTCTTCACGGCAGCGGCCCAGGCTGGTCGCAAGGTCCGCATCCTGCACCAGCTTCACCAGCCAGCTGACCATCCCATCAACATCTACCACCCCGAGGGCGAATACCTCAAGGGCCTGGTGCTCTATGTAGAATAATTTTTGGAAATGAAGAGAAAAGTAGCAGGTTTCATCGCGAAGCACAGGCTTCTCGACCCCTCAGGGCTCCATCTCGTGGCGCTGAGCGGGGGAGCCGACAGCGTGGCGCTCTTGCGCGTTCTCATCGCTCTGGGCTATCGTGTCGAGGCTGCTCACTGTAATTTTCATTTACGAGGCGCTGAGAGCGACCGCGACGAGGCTTTTGTGAAGCATCTCTGCGAATCGTTCAATGTTCCGCTTCACTTAATTCATTTTGACACAGACGAATACGCCCGTGTTCATCAAGTAAGCATCGAGATGGCGGCTCGCGAGCTGCGTTATGGCTATTTCGAGCGTCTTTGTCAGGATATCGGAGCCTCTACGGTGTGCGTGGCCCATCATCGCGACGATGCCGTCGAGACCTTTCTGATGAACCTGCTCCGGGGCTCGGGCATCCACGGACTCACGGGCATCCGTCCCCGGAACGGCATCGTGGTGCGCCCGCTGCTGGGCGTGAGCCGTCAGGAAGTGCTCGAATACCTCGATTCCATCGCCCAGGATTATGTCACGGACTCTACAAACCTCGAATCCATCGTGCTGCGCAACAAGCTACGCTTGCAGGTTATCCCGCTCTTACAGCAGCTTAACCCGAAAGCGGTCGAAAACATCGATAAAACCGCCTCTTATCTCCGTGAGGCCGAGAAAGTCTACGATGCATTCATGCAGAATGCCGTCAGCACCGCCTCTTCAGCCTCTCAGACCATTTCTGCGGATGAAATTCTCCGACAACCGTCGCCCGAGTCTTTCCTCTTCGAGTGGCTGTCGCCCCATGGCTTCAATGCCTCACAGATAGAGCGCATACTGGCTGCGCTGATGGGCGAGCCGGGTAGGGAGTTCCTGTCGCCCAGTCACGTCCTGCTCATCGATCGCCGTACGCTCGTCTTAGAGCCCGTTTCCGAGCCTGTGAAGCCTCTCAGGGTGCCAGAATCAGGCAACTACCGCTTCAATGGCGAAAAACTGTTCTCTTTCAAGGAATCCGAAGAGGTATCAATTTTAAAATCAGCTGATTGCGCAACGCTCGATGCAGCAAACGTTCAGTATCCGCTGACCATCCGTCTGGTACAGGAAGGCGACGCTTTTTGTCCCTTGGGCATGGAAGGGCGCAAGCTGGTGAGCGACTACCTCACTGATCGTAAGCTGTCGCTTCTCGAGAAGCGTCGAACGCTTGTCGTCGTCAACGCCAATGGCGACATCCTCTGGCTCGTAGGCCACAGGCCCGACCATCGCTATCGAGTCACCCCCGAGACCACCCGTACCTTAAGTATTACTTTAAGCGAGAAATCTTAACAAAATAATAATCCCCGTCCTGAGCGTTCAGAGCGGGGATTGCTGTTTTTATTGCGTCCTTTAGAACACTGCTGCGATTTTGCGAATCTTCTCCAGTTTCTTCATAAACGACTTGTCTTGCTTAATCTTCTGCATGTTATAGTCTGCTTGCAGTCCTAGCCAGATGTTGGCATTAGTGCCGAGAGCAGCCTCAAGCATTAAAGCGTATTCCGTGGTTACGGGACGCTTGCCGTTAAGTATTTCGTTAAACACTGTATACGACACTCCCATCTGCTGAGCCAACTCCTTCTGAGTAAGTCCCCGTGCCATGATCTCATCCTTAATCATCTCCCCTGGATGAATCAGTTCTGAAGACGTCATTTCGTTGGCAGTTCTACCCTTTTTAATATTACGCATCTCAACCATAACCTTACTATTTATAATGATTCGACAATTCCATAATGTTGCATATAGTCACCACAGGTTCATCTTCCGTTTCCGTGATGGTGAATTCCACACGATACTGATCGTTGACTCTAACAGAGAACCTCCCTTCCTTGTCGCCGTGAAGTGCCTCGAAATGGAGCGATTTGAATGGATACAAGTCCTCTTTGCGTTGTGCCTGAATCAAGTACTTGACAGCCTTCTGGTATCCTCTGACTATTTGGGGCTGAAACCTGTATTTCTTCAGTCCTGTAACCCCTTTTCTATAGAGATTCTCCAGATAGTCTTCATTGAATGTTACAACCATGATGAATATATTTTCGGCTGCAAAGATAAACAAAAGAATTGAAATTCGCAAAATATCGAATCGATTTTTTATTGCGCTGTTGGGTTATTCTGCTGCTGCGGCGATGGTCCAGCCAGCGGGGATGCCTTTATTGCCTTTTATCCAGGGCACATTCGCATTGATCTGTGCATTATTAGCTGTTCCCTCCAGACTGCTATTCATAGCTGCTATATAATCAGAATAAGCGCTATTGATATAAATCGTCTTTGTCGTTACGGATTCATCTGTGCCAGCATCAACGAGCCAGTGAGCAAGGCACCAGCCAGCACTGAGATCCGTAGCCTTACAAGTAACGCTGGACAATTTCTTACAGCCTTGGAACATACTAGAATAGCAGCGTTCTGCCAGCGTCTCGGCGGGCAGCTCTGGCGCCGTGGTCAGGCTTTCGCAGTCTTCGAACATCGAATCATAGCAGTGTTCAGCCAGTATTGTGGCGGGCAGTTCTGGTGCTGTGGTCAGGTTTTTGCAGCCATTGAACATACTACTATAGCACGCTTTCTTCATTGTCGTGGCGGGCAGTTTGGGCGCTGTGGTCAGGTTTTCGCAGCCTTCGAACATCGAATCATAGCAGTGTTCAGCCAGCGTCTCGGCAGGCAGTTCTTCTGGCGCTGTGGTCAGGTTTTTGCAGGCCGTGAACATGCCATAATAGCACTCTTTCTTCATCACCGTGGCGGGCAGTTCTGGCGCTGCGGTCAGGTTATTGCAGTTCGAGAACATACAATAATAGCAGTCTTCTGTCAGCGTCGTGGCGGGCAGGAATATATGGTGATCAGCGTCCTTGTTCTTCAGCATATTTTGACCATTGAACAATCCCATGAAGGCATAGCCGGCTGTCAACGTCTTGTTGGTGGGGTAGTTGTCCTTGTTTATCAGACTCATCACGTTGCCATAAACGTAAGTCTCGGCTGAGAGAAAGAACTGACGACAATCGTGTAGAAATTCACTTCCGTACGCCTCATTTGTGCCTCGGAACGAGATCTTGTCGCCCGCAGCAGCCAGCGTAACGCCAGCCGCTGTCAGGTCGTCCTTCCATGTGATGCCGCCATCGAGCGAGTACTCTACGTTAGGAACGACATCGGAAAAGACTTCTTTAAGCTTAACGGTCGCCCCATCCACAGCAGCCTCGAAGGTGAGCGGTGTCTCCAGGTTGACCACCACGCTGACGTCGCATGTGGCCTTCTTGCTGCCCGCCTTGGCAGTGATGACAGCCGTTCCTGTGCCCACGGCATGAACCACACCCGCGTCGTCTACCGTGGCGACACTCTCGTCAGACGACGACCATGTGACATCAAAGTCTTCAATGTCAGCGGGACTTACCGTCGCTTCGAGCGTCACCTCTTTACCATTGCCATAAGCCATCTCAAGTGTCGTCTCGTCGAGCGTCACAGCCGTTACGGCTATTTTTGCGGGGTCGTCATCATGCGCCGGATTATCCGTTTCGCCCAACAGTTCGTCGCACGATGTCTGCATCATGGTCATTGCCACCAGCAACGCCATACAGGAAAGTTTCTTGATTGTCAGTTTCATCTTGTTTATTGTTTTTAGTTTTCCCCCAGCGCTTTCTCGACGCTGGGGGGATTGCTGTTTTTATTGCGTGGCGGGGTTATTCTGCTGCTGCGGCGGCGATGGTCCAGCCAGCAGGAATGCCGTTAATGCCTTTTTTCCAGGGCACATTCGTATTGATCTGGTCATCATCAGCTGTACCTTCCAGATTGCTATTCATAGCTGCTATATAATCAGAATAAGCGCTATTGATATAAATCGTCTTTGTCGTTACGGATTCATCCGTGCCCGCATCCTCGAGCCAGCCATTAAGGCACCAGCCAGCACTGAGATTCGTAGCCTTGCAAGTGACGCTGGATAATTTCTTACAGCCATAGAACATCCAATAATAGCACGATTCTGCCAGCGTCTTGGCGGGCAGCTCTGGCGCTGTGGTCAGGTTTTTGCAGCCCCAGAACATGCCACTATAGCACTCTTCTGCCAACGTTGTGGCGGGAAGTTTGGGTGCCGCGGTCAGGTTTATGCAGTCTTGGAACATGCCATAATAGCACCCATTAGCCAGCGTCTCGGCGGGCAGTTTGGGCGCTGTGGTCAGGCTTTCGCAGCCCGCGAACATATTATTATAGCAGTCTTCTGCCAGCGTCT
>NZ_FOIV01000001.1:0-354621 GCF_900109055.1 Prevotella sp. khp7 | reverse complement strand
TCTGGCGCTGTGGTCAGGCTTTCGCAGTCATAGAACATACTACTATAGCACCCTTTTGCCAGCGTCTCGGCGGGCAGTTTGGGCGCTGTGGTCAGTTTTTTGCAGCTTTCAAACATGCAATAATAGCATTCTTCTGCCAGCGTTGTGGCGGGCAACTCTGGCGCTGTGGTCAGGCTTTCGCACCAATCGAACATGTAACCATAGCACCCTTTCTTCATTGTCTTGGCGGGTAGTTCGGGCGCTGTGGTCAGGCTTTTGCAGCTCCAGAACATGCCATCATAGCAGTATTCTGTCAGCGTCGTGGCGGGTAGGAAAATCTGGTGATCGGCATCCTTATTCTTCAGATTCGTTTGATTAATGAACATCCACTTGAAGGCATAGTCGGCTGTCAATGTCTTATTGGTGGGGTAGTTGTCCTTGTTTATCAGGCTCATCACGTTGCCGTAAGCAAAGGTCTCGGCTGAGAGCTCGAAGCGATAACAATCGATATAATTATCAGCCCCGTACGCCTCGTTTGTGCCTCGGAACGAGATCTTGTCGCCCGCGGCAGCCAGCGTAACACCATCCGCTGTCAGGTCGTTCTTCCATGTGATGCCGCCATCGAGCGAGTACTCCACGTTGGTAGCAACGACATCGCTATTATATTTATTAAACTTGACGGTCACGCCAGCTTTGGCGGCCTCGAAGGTGAGCGGTGTCTCCAGGTTGATCACCACGCTGACGTCGCATGTGGCCTTCTTGCTGCCCGCCTTGGCGGTGATGACGGCCGTTCCTGCGCCCACGGCATGAACCACACCCTCATCGTCTACCGTGGCGACACTCTCGTCAGACGACGACCATGTGACATCAAAGTCTTCAGTGTCAGCGGGACTTACCGTGGCTTCGAGCGTCACCTCTTTACCGATGCCGTAAACCATCTCAAGTGTCGTCTCGTCGAGCGTGACGTCCGATACGGGAGGCGCCGGATTATCCGTTTCGCCCAACAGTTCGTCGCACGATGTTTGCATCATGGTCATTGCCACCAGCAACGCCATATAGGAAAGTTTCTTGATTGTCAGTTTCATCTTGTTTATTGTTTTTAGTTTTCCCCCAGCGCATTCTCGACGCAGGGGATTGCTGTTTTTATTGCGTGGCGGGGTTATTCTGCTGCTGCTGCGATTGTCCATCCTGTGGGGATGCCGTTAATGCCTTTTACCCAGGGCACATTCGTATTGATCTGTGCATCATCAGCTGTTCCTGCCAGATTGCCATTCATATCTGCTATATAAGCCGAATAAGCGCTGCTGATATAAATCGTCTTCGACGTTACGGATTCATCTATGCCAGCATCCCAGAGCCAGTTGTCAAGGCAATAGTCTGCACTGAGATCCGTAGCCTTACAGGTGACGCTGGACAATTTCTTACAGCAAGCGAACATATATGTATAGCACCCTTCTGCCAGCGTCGTGGCGGGCAGCTCTGGCGCTGTGGTCAGGTTTTCGCAGTTCAAGAACATGTTAGAATAGCACTCTTTCTTCATCTCTGTGGCGGGTAGTTTTGGCGCTGTGGTCAGGCTTTCGCAGCCACTGAACATGCCATGATAGCAGTGTTCTGCCAGAGTTGTGACGGGCAGCTCTGGCGCTGTGGTCAGGCTTGTGCAGTTATAGAACATATAATGATAGCACCCTTTTTTCAGCGTCTTGGCGGGCAGCTCGGGCGCTGTGGTCAGGCTTTCGCAGCCTTCGAACATACAACTATAGCACCCTTCTGCCAGCGTCTCGGCGGGCAGCTTGGGCGCTGTGGTCAGGCTTTTGCAGCCCGAGAACATGACATAATAGCAGTATTCTGCCAGAGTTGTGGCGGGCAGGAATATCTGGTGATCAGCGTCCTTGTTCTTCAGATTCTCTTGCATATAGAACATCCTCTCGAAGGCATAGTCGGCTGTTAACGTCTTATTGGTGGGGTAGTTGTCCTTGTTTATCAGGCTCATCACGTTGCCGTAAACAAATGTCTCGGCAGAGAGCTCGAAGCGATAACAATCGTCAAAAAAAAGGCCTCCGTACGTCTCGTTCGTACCTCGGAACGAGATCTTGTCGCCCGCAGCAGCCAGCGTAACGCCAGCCGCTGTCAGGTCGTCCTTCCATGTGATGCCGCCATCGAGCGAATATTCCACGTTGGTAGCAACGACATCGCTATTATATTTATTAAACTTAACGTTCGCCCCATCCGCAGCGGCCTCGAAGGTGAGCGGCGTCTCCAGGTTGACCACCACGCTGACGTCGCATGTGGCCTTCTTGTCGCCCGCTTTGGCAGTGATGACAGCCGTTCCTGCGCCCACGGCGTGAACCACCCCCTCATCGTCTACCATGGCGACACTCTCGTCAGACGATGACCATGTGATATCGTCGTATTCAGCATCGCTGGGACTTACCGTAGCTTCGAGCGTCACGTCTTTACCGTTGCCATAAGCCATCTCGAGCGTCGACTCGTCGAGCGTCACAGCCGTTACGGCTATTTTTGCGGGGTCGTCATTTGGCGCCGGATTATCCGTTTCGCCCAACAGTTCGTCGCACGATGTTTGCATCATGGTCATTGCCACCAGCAACGCCATACAGGAAAGTTTCTTGATTGTCAGTTTCATTTTGTTTATTGTTTTTAGTTTTCCCCCAGCGCATTCTCGACGCAGGGGATTGCTGTTTTTTGTTGCGCTGTTGGGTTATTCTGCTGCTGCTGCGGCGATGGTCCAGCCAGCGGGGATGCCGTTAATGCCTTTTACCCAGGGCACATTCGCATTGATCTGTGCTTTATCAGCTGTTCCCTCCAAATCGTTATTCATAGCTGCTATATAATCAGAATAAGCGCTGTTGATATAAATCGTCTTTGTCGTTACAGATTCATCCGTGCCAGCAGCATTGAGCCAGACATCAAGGCACCAGCCAGCACTGTGATCTGTAGCCTTACAGGTAACGCTGGACAGTTTCTTACAGCCCCAGAACATCCAATAATAGCAGCCTTCTGCCAGCGTTGTAGCGGGCAGCTCTGGCGCTGTGGTCAGGTTCTCGCAGTTCGAGAACATGCAACTATAGCACTCTTGCTTCAACGTCGTGGCGGGCAGTTTTGGCGCTGTGGTCAGGTTTTTGCAGCAATAGAACATATAAGAATAGCAAGCTTTTTCCAGCGTCTCGGCGGGCAGTTTTGGCGCTGTGGTCAGGTTCTCGCAGCCAAAGAACATACTACTATAGCAGTTTTCTGCTAGCGTTGTGGCGGGCAGTTTTGGCGCTGTGGTCAGGTTTTCGCAGTTATAGAACATAGAATTATAGCACTCTTTCTTCATCTTTTTGGCGGGCAGTTTTGGCGCCGTGGTCAGGCCTATGCAGGCCGTGAACATATTACTATAGCACTTTTCTGCCAGCGTTGTGGCGGGCAGTTTTGGCGCTGTGGTCAGGCCTTCGCAGTCAAAGAACATGTTATCATAGCACCCTTTCTTCATTGTCGTGGCTGGCAGTTCGGGCGCCGTGGTCAGGCCTATGCAGGCCGTGAACATAGAATTATAACAGTATTCTGTCAGCGTCGTGGCGGGCAGGAAAATCTGATGATCAACATCCTTATTCTTCAGATTCGTTTGTTCAGTGAACATCCACCTGAAGGCATAGTCGGCTGTCAACGTCTTGTTGGTGGGGTAGTTGTCTTTGTTTATCAGACTCATCACGTTGCCATAAACATAAGTCTCGTTTGAGAGTTTGAATTGATAACATTCATAATAATCATCACTTCCGTACGCCTCGTTCGTGCCTCGGAACGATATCTTGTCGCCCGCGGCAGCCAGCGTAATGCCGTCGAGTGTCAGATCATCCTTCCATGTGATGCCGCCATCGAGCGAGTACTCCACGTTGGTAGCAACGACATCGCTACCATATTTATTAAACTTGACGGTTGCCCCAGCCGCAGCGGCCTCGAAGGTGAGCGGCGTCTCCAGGTTGACCACCACGCTGACGTCGCATGTGGCCTTCTTGTCGCCAGCTTCAGCAGTGATGACGGCCGTTCCTGTGCCCACGGCGTGAACCACACCCTCATCGTCTACCGTGGCGACACTCTCGTCAGACGACGACCATGTGATGTTATAGTATTCAGCGTCTGCGTGACTTATTGTAGCTTCGAGCGTCACGGCCTTGCCAGCATAGCCCATCTCGAGCGTTGTCTTGTCGAGGGTTAAAGCTTTTTTTACCGGATTATCCGTTTCGCCCAACAGTTCGTCGCACGATGTTTGCATCATGGTCATTGCCACCAGCAACGCCATACAGGAAAGTTTCTTGATTGATAATTTCATTTTGTTCGGTTTGTTTTTAGTTTCAGAGTGCAAAGATAATTAAAAATGAGCGAATTGCCAAATTTTCACGCAAGAAATTTGTCAGTTTCCGTCCACAGAAAAAAATCATCCCCAGCGTCGGGGAAACGCCGGGGATTCTTCTTTCGTTCTACGCACCTGCGCACGAGGTCGTGCCGAGGGCAGTCACAATGGCCGTGAATACGGTCGCAATCATCTGTGCGATGAACTTGATGGTCTCTTTCTTGCTCATAATTCTTTCCTTTTTTTTGGTCGCTACGCCCTTGTAAAAGAAAGCGCCGCGGCGTGATCATTTACTCCCTTTTCTACTCCCCCTCGTGCGATGCCACGGCATACGAGCTGATGGGAATCTTCTCCTGATACTTCACCTTCTTGCCGTTGACCGTCTTCTCGCGCGATGCCACCACATAGGCCGCCTTGAAGGTACACTCTTTCTTCAGTGCCCGACTCGTCAGCTGCTCGCCCTTCGTGTTCTCGGGGATGAATCTGAGGTGCACGCCCTCGATCATGTTGTCGATGCCCACCTCGAGCGCCTTCTCTACCGAGGGCTGCGCCTTCTTGCCGTCGCTCTCGATGCTTGGCGTGAAGGTGCCGAATCCGTCGAGCTTCACGGGCTGGCCCTGTACGGCCATCTCCTTCAGACACGCCACGATGTTCTGCAGCACGAGCACCGCCATGGGGTAGTCCACCAGTTTGCCGTGTTCTGAGAGGTGCTTGGCGAAACCCTTCAGGCTCAGCGGCTCGCGTGTGTCGGCCTCGGGGTAGTACTTGCCGTAGGCAGCGTTCAGCTGGTTGGTGTTCTTACGCAGGTTCACTGGAAATGCAATAACTTCTGTTGCCATAATCTTGTTTTGTTTTTGTTTTGTTAATACTGTCTTGTTCTTGTTCTCACGTTTTGCTCACTCGGTGGCGCCGTTCCTCGTTTGCGATGGCAAAGTTACGAAATAAATTTAGAACCTGCAAGCTTTTCCATACACCGAAACAACGTTATGCAACGTTATGCGATGTTATCCGACATTCTTCGATGTTACACCAAACATTTTGCGCTTTTTTCTTGCATATCTCGCCGATTTTCCGTATCTTTGTACCATCAAACAAGAACAACGAAAAACGTAACCGTTATGAATCAGACACAACCCAGAACCCAGGCCACATTCGGCCGCACAGAACTCGCCCAGCAGTATTTTCCCTACATCCAGCCGTGCAACGCCTACCAGAAGCTGCGCTCCCTGCTGCTCGACGACCCCGAGCTGGCCCACCTCGCCCAGCAGAAGCGCCGCACCTTTCTCCCCTCCGAGGTAGCGGCCATCTACAGCCGCCTGGGCCGCCCCTGAGCCCGCTCAGGGGAAAGTGGGGGTTTCGATAAATGAGATCCTCACTTTGCTCGGAGCCCTCTCTGACGTGTTATTCTGCGCTATTCTGCTCTTTAACCCTGAAACCCTTTGATTTGTTGCAGTTGTTGCAGTGTTGCAGTTGTTTGAGAGCTTAGCGCACCCCTAAAAAAAGGTCTATATATTATATATATTATATATATATATAAATATATAGAATTTACTTTTCACTTTTCTCACTCCCTGATTCGAACTGCAACACTGCAACACTGCAGCAAAAATGCACGTTCTGAGGTCTTGAAAAAGTTTGGGAAGAAAAATCAAAAAGAAAATGTCAGATTGAAATAAATAGTTTGTATCTTTGCACGCATAAAAATCAAACTAGAAATAACCAAAAACGGAAACTTAAGATTATGAAGAATTTAACAACGATTGGAACCGACTGGCTCCAATGTAAGGGAGCCTCTGCAGCGAACGGCAAAGACTCCCGTAATCAGAGAAGAATGTGTGTGACAGAGGCCGACGCGCTGCTGAACATGATGAAGAAAATCATAGCAGGCGAGGCGCCCGAGAACTACGACCGGTTCTACCAGGCACACAAAGACGTGTTTAACATGACAGCCGTAAAGGCCGACTACGAGCGGATGAAACAGTGGTACGGCCATGTGACTTTCGAGAATCTGAAAGAGCTGCAGACCATGGTAGTGGCCGACTTCCTGAAGAAAGACCTGCTGCGAGCGGACCGAGCGCCGACGAAGCGCGAGCTGCTGCAGGTGAGGCTCGACAAGGTAGAGGAGCTGCTGCCCGCCGACTATGAGCTGCCCGAGGATTTCAGTCATCAGTGCGCCAAGTTCCGACGCTACATCTCGTGGGACGGCGACATCCTCGTGATCAACTACAACGACTATGGGCGGTTTATGTGCCACAACCTGACCCGTCTGAGCCTGTACGACCTGGTGAGCCTGTTCGAGTTCGACATCCTGCTGTCGCTGATCCATCAGGACATGAGGCAGATGGCGGCGGCCGAGTTGCGCCAAGAACCCAAGCGCGAGTCCCGCAGCGAGCCGACGGCAGTAGCCGACTTCGGCCTGCTTGTCTGCAAGCCCGAGAAGGCTGCCCTCGTCACCCGACGGCTCCACGAGCTGATGGAAGGCAAGACGCGACCCAAGGACGTGCTGATGCCCGTCAGGGCGGCGATGGACGCCGGAGCCCTGCGCCGACCCACCTGGCCCGAGTTCTGCAGCGAGTTCGGGCGCGACAGGCTGCGGTGCAAGTCGTCGCTGAGCAACTACACCCAGCCCGACATCGCGCCCTATCAGGGCAGCGCGTTCGACGAGATGGTGAAAGAGTTCCGCAACCTGATTCTCTAACACGCTCCTTTCCCCGGAATTCGGGGCGCTTTCATGGTCTTTCATGGTCATGTCTGGTCGTTTCTGATCGTTCAGGAATGACCAGATTTTTTTCTTCTCCAAACCAGATGATCTCCCTATCTTTGCAGCGTCTTAAGGATCCGTGAGACACTCTGAACATTTTAAAAAAAAGAAGAAAAAATGGAAACAAGAACAAGTAAACTATTCGGCAAACAAGTGATGGTCGACGGCATGATGGCCTTCGGCAAGTTGGAAAACGGACTGCGCATACTCGACTTCGAGTGCTGCGAGGACGTGGTGATGAAACCCTTTTCGGGCACGTTTAAGGTGCAGACGATGCGCGACGGCAATATCTACCTGACAGAACAGCCCCGCCGCCCACGCAACAAGGCCCTCTTCCGCGAGGACAACAGCTCGCTGTCGCTGGGACAGAACGGCAAGTACTACTTCGTGTTCTCGCTCGACGAGCAGCGTGTAGGCGAACTGCCCGAGCGCCTGATGAGCCAGGCAGGTCTGATAGCCAGGAAGATGATTCGTGAACTCGTGAAAAGAAACTAAGTGGCTATGAGCGTACACATGATCTATATGAAGGATGGGGCCAAGATGATGCGCCCCGTCCTTAGCCGGGAAGAGTATCTGAGTCTGCGCGACAGCGACACGCAACGGGCCGTGCTGAAAGCCGTCCGCGCGGGCGACGCCAGTCAGAAGAACCGGCTGATACAGATGAACTACTCGTGCGTGCCCAACGACGACGGGACGCTGAGAGGCGCGAAGACACCCTCGCGGTCGGTAGGCATGGACATCGACCACATCGCCGCCGGCCAGCTCGAGGCCGTGAAGCGCCGCATCCTCGACCGCAGGGAGCAGCTGGGACTGCTGATGCTCGAGCGCAGCGCCCGTGGCGAGGGCTACCACCTGGCCTTCCGCCGCCGCGAAGACCTGTCGCAGGAAGACAACCTGCGCTGGGCCAGTGAGCTGCTGGAGGTGGAGTACGACAAAGGGGCGAAAGACATCACCCGTGTGTTCTTCTCGACAACCGCCGACGCCAGTGAGCTGCTGATGCTCGACGACGCGCTGTTCGACAATTCTGCTGCAGTGTTGCAGTGTTGCAGTTCGGAAGACCCTATGCAGTCCGCTCCGTCAGACCAGGCCGTCTACGACCCCGAGGCCAGCTACAACGGCATCCTCTTCACCGACATCATCGCGAAATACTGGGAGATGTATAACAACGGCCACAAACCCGTGGAGGGCGACCGCAACGCGCTGACCTTCGAACTCGCCGCCACGCTGCGCGCGGTGTGCGGCTACTCGCTTGAGGCCCTGATGACCATAGTGCCCAACTACTGGGCAGCCCCCGACGGCAGCTGTTCGCAGCAGGATAGGGAAGAGTGGCGCAAGACCCTCGAGAACGCCCTGAAAGAGCCCAGGCGCGGGCTGTCGCAACGGCTGAAACAAGTGCTGCAGGCCCTTCAGGCACAGTCGGTGGTCAAGGCCTGCGGAGGCACCCTCACGTCGCCGCCACCGCTGCCGAAGAAACTGCCGCCGCTCGTCAAGCTGCTCACGCGCAACGTGCCCGACATCTACAAGCCCGCCGTGGCCAGCTGCGTGTTCCCCGCCCTGGGCGCCCATCTGCACGGCGTGAAGTTCCGCTACTGGGACAACGTCGACCACGAGGCCACGTTTATGAGCATCCTCATCGGCCGCCAGTCGATAGGCAAGGGCTCTATCAAGAAACCCATCGACTATATCATGGAGGACATCCGTCTGCGCGACCTGCCCAACCGTCAGCGAGAGAGCGACTGGAAACAGAGAAACCCCGGTGCCCGACAGAAGAAAGACGCCCGCCCGCAGGACATCTGCATCCAGATGCTCATCGACAACCTCACCGACGCGGTGTTCAACCAGCGCATCGTCGATGCCCACAACAACGGCCAGCGCTATATCTACACCATCGTCGACGAGATAGAAGCCCTGAAGAAAGTGACGTCGAGAGGGTCGGCCGACGAGGTGGGACTGCTCATCCGCAAGGCCTTCGACAACTCGCTCGCTGGTCAGGAGCGCGTGGGAGCCGACTCCGTGTCGGGCATCGCCCCGCTGAGGTGGAACTTCAACGCCTCGACCACGCCGCCCAACGCCCGCAAGTTCTTCTATAAGATGGTGAACGACGGCACGGTGAGCCGCCTCGACATCGCCACCATCATGCGCAGCGACGACGAAGACGACGAGGCACCCATACTGGGCATCTACGACCACAGCTTTGCCGAAGAGCTGAAACCCTACATCGACCGCCTCGACGCGGCGAGCGGACTGATAACCTGTCAGGCGGCGAAACGGCTGTCGCTGGAGATGCGGCGCGAGAACAGCGACACCGCCCGTCTCTACGAGAGCGAAGCCTACAGGGTGTTCTCCTACCGCGCCAACGTCATCGCCTGGCTGAAAGGCATGGTGCTCTACGTGGCCCACGGCTACAAATGGTCGAAAGAGATTGCCGAGTTCGTGCGCTGGTCGCAGCAGTACAACCTCTGGAACAAGATGCTCTATTTCGGCAAACAGCTCGAGCGCGAACTGCTCAGCGAAGAAGAGATCGAACGGCAGTCGGGCCCTCAGAACCTCCTCGACCTGCTGCCCGACGAGTTCACCACCGAACAGTATCTCCAGATGCGCCAGAGCCAGGGCCGCAGCGGCAGCGGCGAGTCGACCCTGCGCTGTTGGGCCAGCCGAGGCTATATCGTCTTCGACGACGTGAGCCGCACCTATTGCAAGACATCCGAATACAAAGTTAAAACCCACAAACCACAATGAACAAGACAAATCTCATCCGACTGTCGGAACATTTCACCCTCGCCGAACTGTGCAAGACCAGCCACACCACGGCCACGGGCAACACCCCGCCACCCGCGGCGATCAATAACCTGAAGAACCTCTGCGACAACTGGCTCGAGCCCCTGCGCCACAGCTATAACACCCGCTACGGCGACCCCGACGAGCCCCTGATCATCAGCTCAGGCTACCGCTCGCCCGAAGTGAACCGCAAGGCAGGCGGCTCGCCCACGAGCAACCACACCACAGGCTGCGCCGTCGACATCCGCTGCCTCGGCCTCGAACAAGCCATCCGCTACGCCGCCATCCTCCTCGACCTCGCCGACACACGAGGGCGTGAGTTTAAAGGCGCTCAGGCTTCCGAGGGCACCCTCGAGCCCGACTTCGACGAACTCTTCATCGAGCGCAGTTCCCGCGGCACCTACTGGCTCCACCTCGCCGTCCGTCCCACCGCCAACCGCCACAAAACCGCCTTCGTGCAGACCTAACCCCAGAGGGTGTGAAAGCACCCTCTTTTTTAATTTTTTCAAATCTAATGCCCAAATATTTGACGGTTTCAATAATAATCACTACCTTTGCAAGCATCAATAATTAAATTAAAAATAAAATGGAAAAGAAAAATTCAATCGACCGTCGCAATATCGACGAGCTGACAGAAGAATTGTCTAATAAGTACGGCGAGAAATGGAATAGTATTATGAACAAGAAGGTAAGCGAACTATCTCGTAGTGAGTTTGTAGATTTACTCAAAACCGTTCTTAAAGGCATAAAGGAAGTCCGCGCCAAGAAAGATCAAGCCGAGGAGAAGGAAGAAATGTAACACCGATGATGCCATAAAATGATTACAGGTATCGAGAACCATCATAAGTAACCCAGAAGGTGTGAAAACACCCTCTTTTTACATTTTTCAAATCCAATGCCCAAATATTTGGCGGTTTCAATAATAATCGCTACCTTTGCAAGCATCAATAATTAAATTAAGAAAAAACAAATATGAGGAATTAGAAAAATCGAGTCTTGAGCATCCTTGACTAGGCTGAAGAAGCAGAACTACCACCTCAGCAAATAGCATCAGTCAGACAAGGCAACGGGTGTTCGCGCTCTCCATAATGGGCGTGGACTGAATGGTTGTTGTCTGTTGCGGCTGTGGTAGGCCCTGCTTCTCATCAATCTATCTTTTCACGCCCTTCTAAGAGAAATCTTGGGAGGGTGTTTTTTCTCTGAGCAATAATTAAGAACTAATGATATGGATATAAAAGAGTTTGCGCAAGAGCTAATCGATAATGTAAACATGTCAGTGGAGATGACTGGCAGTGATTACGACCAAGAGCTAGCAACAAGTATCTTGGAATATATGGAAGACAATGGTGAGGTGAATGCCCCAGAGATTTGTTCATTCCAGAAAACCCGTAGTAGAATCACTGCTTACGATTATAATGATGAGGCTGAATCGCTCGATTTGTTTTATCTTATAAAAGCCAATACCTTGTTAGGCAAAGTAAATAATAACGAGATACATAAAGGCTTTAACTATCTGATGTCATTTTATCGCGAAGCGATGAACGGACAGTTGTTTAAGAACGATGATGTTGCTCCAAGTGACGAAATAGTAGAAGTCGCAAAACTGGTTCAAAGTACAAAAGGTCAGATTAATCAATTGCGTATTTACGTAATTACAGATGGACTTACTGACCCTTCTGCTGTGCCTGCAGCCGTAGAGAGTGACGACCTGGATTATGTGATTGAGTATAATGTTTGGGATATGCAGCGTGTTTACCAGCAGCACAATATTCGCGCTGGTAAGGAGAAAGTTGAGATTGATTTCCCAACTACATACAACACAGAGTTACAATGCTTAAAGATGAGCGAGCAGAATTTGTTTGTTGATGCCTACCTTGCCATTATCCCTGGTATTACTTTGGCTAAGATATACAAGCAATATCAGCAGGTTTTACTTGAAAAGAATGTGCGAACCTTCCTTCAGTTTAAGGGTAAGGTTAATAAGGAGATACGTAAAACATTACGTGAAAAACCAGATATGTTCTTCTCGTATAACAATGGTATTTCTACCACAGCTAGTGATATAGAGACAAAAGAAAGAGACGGTATGTTATATATAACCCGTCTTTTTGACTGGCAGATAGTAAACGGGGGACAGACAACAGCCTCAATAGCTGCATCCTTAAATGATAAGGAAGTGGATCTTAGCAAGGTTTTTGTTCCTATGAAAATCAGTGTTATTCGCGATTCAGAGCATGATTCAGAACTTATAAAATCAATCTCTATTTCGGCTAATAGTCAGACTGCAATTAAAAACTCTGATTTCTCCGCAAACGATCCGTATTTGGTTGACCTTGAGAGATTCAGTCGCTCAGAGTGGGTTCCTAATGGTAATAACAAACCATTCTGCAAGTGGTATTTTGAGCGTACCCGTGGTCAGTATCTTGACCAACTGGCTCAGCTTAATGGCTTTGATGAGAAGAGCTTTAAGATAGAATATCCCAAGAAGCAGAAGATAACTAAAACTGATATTGCTAAATACGAAGTAGCATGGAAGCAAAGACCTTATGAAGTTTGTTGGGGAGCTGAAAAGAATTACAAGTCATTCGTGGCAGAGATAAAGCGCGAGAAGCCAACAATCTCTGCAGTTTATTACAAAAAAATAATTGCGAAAGGTATTCTTTTTAATGCCATTGATAGTATTGTAAAGGCTCAGAACCTTGGTGGTTATAAGGCTAATATGAATGCTTATCTTATGTCTGCAATCTCTTTTCTATCGAAAGGTAATCTTGATTTAACTTATATTTGGGAGAATCAGAAGATACAGAACGAGGTGCTTTCAAAAGTTGAATCATTAATTCCAATGGTATGGGAGCATATTACAGGAGGAGCAACTGGCGGTAACCAGTCGTCAAATGTGGGTGAATGGACTAAGAAAGCAGATTGCTGGAGCAAGCTAAAAGTCAAGTTGGGTGAGATTGACAAGTTTGATGATGATCTGATGCAGCCTGATACCAATGATGACGGATCTTATTTGAACGAAACCCAGCAGAGTCGTATAAAGGAAGCCGAAGCTATAGAACCCAATTATTGGTTTGAATTGGCTAATTGGGCGAAGAAAAACAATCAGCTTACACCTATAGAACGTAAAGCTGCATTTAATTTTGGTACAATGAAGTCGCGTAATCGTGGCATCACATCATTGAAACAAGCTCAAACTGCATTGAAAATTGTGGAGAAGGCTAAAGAATTAGGATTTGAATAATAGAATAATGACAGATTTAAATATACAGAATACAGAAGAGAATATTGATAAAGAAGGAATTTCATGGGTTGATCGTGAATTCTCTCGACCTGATGCTACAATACGCTTGGCTACTTCATTTAGTGGCATAGGAGCAATTGAGTATGCACTAAAAAGGTTAGGAATAAATACGAAGATTGTTTTTGCTGGAGATATAGATGCTAATTGTAAAAAGTCCTATTTTGCAAATTATACTATTAGGGAGAACCAATGGCATACGGATATTCACGAATTAGATGCAACCCAATATAAAGGTAAAGTTGATTTGTTTGTAGGTGGTGCGCCTTGTCAGGCGTTTTCTATTGTAGGTGAACAACGTGGTTTCGAAGATACGCGTGGTACTCTTTTTAGAGAGTTTGCTCGTATAGTTAAAGAATGCCAGCCCAAAGTGTTTATTTTTGAAAATGTACAAGGCTTGTTTAAGCATGACCAAGGCAGGACCTGGGAAGTAGTTTACAATACATTTAAAGATTATTGTGGCTATGACGTTCACTTTCAATTGCTTAATGCAAGAGATTATGGAATACCCCAAACGAGAGAGAGACTATATTGTATGGGTTTCCGTGAAGAGACGGAGTTTAAATATCCAGCCCCAATACCTCTGAAATATAAGATGTACGATTTCCTTGAAGACTATACTGACTCAGATTATTATGATTCAGATAAGAATGCAAAATATCTGAGTGGTGATAAAAAACACCTTAAAGAATTGCGGATACATCCAGAGAAGGAACGCTTTAATGATTTTGTATTCCCAGTCCGTGAAGTTGAGGATAAGTATTATCTTTCAGAGAAGGTTGCAAAGTACGTTTTGTGCCCAGGAACCAAAACGTTCAAAACTCCTATTAAGACAGACCTGGAAATTGCTAGACCACTGTTGCATTCAATGCATAAGATGCACAGAGCCGGTGTCGACAATTATGTCACCTATAATAAGGCTAAAGGTATTGATGGCTTGCGTAAATTAACTCCTAGAGAGTGTTTCCGTTTAATGGGATTTAAAGATGATTTCAAACAGGTGGTAAGTAATACCGCTGCATATATGGAGGCGGGTAATAGTATTGTAGTCGACGTTCTAATTGCTTTGTTAAAGCAGATGGACGTTACAAAGTATGGCATATAAATGGTAAATAAATATTCAGATATACAAAACACAAAGGCCAATATTGACGTTGCTAATGATTGGCGAACAATGAAATTCTCTCATCCAGAGAGAACCATAAGGCTTGGCACTTCATTTAGCGGAATTGGTGCAATTGAACAATCTTTCTGTCGTTTGGGCTTAAATTGCCAAATAAAATTTGCTGGAGATATTGATGCGAATTGTAAGGAGGCTTACTTCGCAAATTATCCTATTACGGAAGATAGATGGCATACAGATGTTCACGACTTTGATGCTAAAAAGTACAAAGGTGAAATTGATTTGTTTGTTGGCGGCGCGCCATGTCAGGCATTCTCACTTCGTGGGAAACATGGTGGCTTTGAAGATACTCGTGGTACGCTGTTTAGAGAGTTTGCTAGGATTGTTAAAGAGTGTCAACCCAAAGTTTTTATCTTCGAGAACGTGAAAGGTATGCTTAGCCACGATAAGGGTAGAACATGGCAGGTAATTAAGAATACTTTTGAAGAGTATTGTGGCTATGATGTATATTTCCAAGTTTTAAATGGAAAGGATTATGGTATACCACAGAGTCGTGAGAGGCTTTATTGTATAGGGTTTAGAGAAGAAACTGATTTTAAATATCCAGCACCTATTGCATTGAAAAAATCAGTATATGACTTCCTGCAGAAATCATTTGATCCAAAATATCTGTTGAAGCAAAAAGGGGTTAATTTCATTACGCGTAGCGTAAACCACCAAAAAAGTTATACACAGGTGAATGGTGATATTATGCTTTGCCAAAAGAGAAATCAACAGTTTAACTGGCATGGTGATTTTGTTTTTCATCCAAAATTGAAGTCAGATACATTGACTCCTGAACAGGATGAACACTTGTATAGAGTAGCAGATTACGAAGAGAATTATTATATAATGCATAGACCTGAATTGTATGCTTTAAAGAGCCTCACTAAAAATGAGGCATGTATGGAAAAAATGTCATTAAGTGATATTGATGTTAACTACGGAAGATTTAGAAAGTTCACACCGAGGGAATGTCTGAGGATGATGGGCTTTGACGATTCTTTCAAAATTGTAGTCTCTGATACTGAAACCTATAAACAGGCAGGCAATAGTATTATTGTCGATGTTTTAATGGCAATTCTAAAAAAAATGGATATAACTAAATATGGTGTAATGTCATGATTATTGATGGTAGAACTTATAAAGTTGTTGATGTCTACGATTTGTCAGTAACGGTCCCTGATTCTTATGTCGTGCCTGCTAATAAAACATGTCGTGGAAACGGCGAAGCGAAACTATATATGGGATCGAAAGATCATATGAGAGAGTTTTTTACGGGTGCTAGTGAAAAAGCAGGCTTTGAAGTTGAGTGCGTCATTATGAAGGATGATCTGTTGAAGTATATGGAGACAATTAAACATGAATATACGCATCCTTCAATAAAATATCGGGGCATTTGTAAAAAAGGTAATATGTTTCCATTGTGGAGAAGTAGGTTGGATATGATAAATAAATTGCCGTCAGTTTTGAAATTCGTTGTAAAAGACCAAGATCAAATTGAAGGTAATAGGGGATATGTAAAAACAACGTCTAGTGCATTGAAGGGTGGATATGGGATAATAAGAAATATTTCATTGCCATTTGTGTCATATATTTCTGTAATGAAGCTATTGGATGAGGAAAAGGAGGAATATCTATTTTATTGGAAACTTTTTACTGATTTTACTCAAATGGCAGAGCAGCAATATGCGGCAAAAAATTATGGTAAAAAAATAAAATCTAAAATTAAAGGCACAAAAAGAGACGGTCAAACAAAGTATCGTCAAGATCTTTATGCCTTATTTGGACATTGCCCCTTTACTCAAATTGATGATGCAAAATTGTTAATTGCTAGCCATATTAAGCCTTGGTCAATATCTGAACCGAAAGAAAAAATTGATTCGAATAATGGACTACTATTGTCTCCTTTATATGATAAGTTGTTTGATAGAGGATTGATCTCGTTTGATAATAACGGTATGTTGATAGTTTCGGATTGGCTATCAACTGCGAATAGGAAAAGAATTGATTTCTCGTATAAAGTTGAAGACTTGCATTTGACGCCTAAGCGGCAATCATATTTGGAGTATCATCGTAAATATGTTTTAAAATAGTAAATGTATGGCTGATGCAATATGTAGATGGAGAAATGGAACTCCTCAAACAGTGGTGGAATTGGCTAATTCACTTCCTCACATTAAGATGCCAATAGATAGGTTTCGCAGTTATATGGCAAAAAAGTGGGGCGGAGACTTTTTTAGAACTCCATATCAACTCGCATGTCAACTCGGGTTGTATTGTGAATCTGAAGATGGCTTATATTATCCACGTTTTGATCATGATATTAATGAAAGAGAAGCCGAAGAGTATTTGTTCTTTTGGCTTCCGAGATACTATATCCCCAATCCTTATACTAGAAAAGATGGCTTTAAGGATTTAAACTGCCCTACATATTTCCTTAAAGAACTGTATGAGTATACACTGAAAAACCCGGCATGTACTTATAAAGATGCTTATGAATATTGTTTTCATGAGTCTGCTAAAAATAATGATGATATAATTCGAAATTATATTAATAATTATTCTCGTGTTTTATCTTTTGCAAAAGATGGTACTTTAAATGTTACAAACGTAAATCCTAATATAGTGTTTAAGAATATGGACAGAAGTGACAGAAAGGCATTCTTTGATAACTTTAATAATGAAAAGTTACCAATTCAAGGAATACAAAAGCCTCTACAGCAGATTTTCTACGGTGCTCCAGGAACTGGTAAGTCATTCGAGATTAATCGGTTAACTAAGAATAAGGAGGTTATTCGTACAACGTTCCATCCAGATAGTGATTATTCTACTTTTGTTGGAGCTTATAAACCAACATCGGTAGAAGTTCCTGTAAGAGATGTAACTGGTAAGGTTATCATAGAGAATGGTAAGCAGGTTACAGAAAACAGAATAGTATATGAGTTTGTAGAACAGGCTTTCTTACAAGCATATATTAAGGCTTGGAAAGCATACGCAGCGGCAGAGTCTGGCGAACCTACTGAGCAATTCCTGGTAATTGAAGAGATTAATCGTGGCAATTGTGCGCAGATATTCGGTGATCTGTTCCAGTTGCTGGATAGAAATAGATTCGGATTCTCTGATTATCCTATCACTGCTGACAAGGATATGAAGAAGCAATTGGCTAAAGCCTTTAATGGTATAATTGTTTCTGATGCGGAGAGTATCAATGGCATCTACGACAGGGATGTTGTAAATGGTGTCATTAGTGGTGATATCTTGTTGCTGCCTAATAACCTCTATATATGGGCAACAATGAATACAAGCGACCAGAGCCTGTTCCCGATTGACTCCGCATTCAAGCGTCGCTGGGATTGGAAATATGTACCAATTTGCGAAGGCGTAAACGAAAATGGTGAAAAACTTGGTTACAAGTTGAAGGTAGTAGGAAAAGAATATGATTGGTGGACCTTCTTGGAGAAAATAAATCACGAAATTGATGAGCAGACAAAGTCTGAGGATAAGAAGTTAGGTTACTTCTTCTGTAAGGCTCACGATGGCGTGATAGACGCTGAGACATTTGTTTCGAAGGTGGTGTTCTATCTTTGGAATGATGTGTTTAAGGATCAGGATGTGGCCAGCGTGTTTAGTGATGGTGATGAGGAACTGACTTTCAGCAAATTCTATGATACAGATGCTTTAGGTAAAGCTGTAATCAAGGAGGATAAGGTTGAAGTCTTTTTGAAGAACCTTGGTGTCCCCCCTTTGGCGATTGATTCTACTTTTGAAGGTGTAGAGGACGAAGCCGAAGGAGACGGAAACAATTATGACAGATATTCGTTTAATGGTTCTGACCCAAAAGGGAAGTCAGAATTGGGTTTAACTATAGTTTCAAAGTATCTAAAGGAACATCAGAATTTTACTTTCCAGGAGATAAAGAATACTTTCCCTGATAGTATGTTGGGAAACATAGGTAGCAGAGGATTGATTGTAGAAGCCGATAAAGCATTAGATAGTTATGAGCGTTATTACACACCAGACTTATATACATCATCTGACGGAGTTTCGTTCAGAATTTATAAGCAATGGACAGTTATTAATATTGGGAATATCATAAATTTTGCCAAAACTCAAGGATGGACTGTTGAGAAGTTTGATGTTTGGGACAGAAAAAGCTAACCTATGCGTATACTGATAGAGGAATATAGATATCAAGCCCAAGATGTGAGGGATACAATCCATGGCATTGATGCACTGGAAAACATTGAGGGTGAAGTAAGCGTCAATTACGTTGGTTATTATTTCAATAACCATCCTGACGTTTATGATTGTGTTTTTATTCTTCCTAAAGTGCTACTCGAAGTTAAAGACGGACGTGAGTTGGTATTTGGGCAATATCGTCCCGAGGACATTATCTGCATAAACGAGGATTCGCCGCTGACAGAGGAACAGAAGAACTTTATCTATGATTTCTCTGTGTGGATTTATCGCGCAGTGGTGGTGTTCTATAACGATAAGCGAAACGACTCTAGCATCGTGTATCATAGGAAAATGGCTCAGGTAAACAAGGGACGAAAACAGCGTAACAATACCTTCCTTGATATCCTGCTGTCTATGATCCAGTTTAATGAAGACAACCAGCAATTCTTTATGTATATAATCAAGAATATGCATGCTGGCTTCAATAAGATTAATTGGACTCGCACGATTGTTCGAACAAACGCCGTGGTGCAGGATAATAGTGCCATATATGTGAATCCTGTAAACAAGAAGCGTCAGATAAACTTTGACGAAGAGCTGCTTGTAATATTCTTCTCAATTCTGAATTATATTAATGAACGCTATGGATTCCCTGTCAACATCAATTGTAACTATGAGTTGATTAGGGGACGTAAGTTCTTAAACTATGTAAACGGGTATGGAAAAATAAGGCTTCAACAAATAAAGTATAAATATTTTTCTGATAAAGCTCTGCAATTGTGGCATCTTTGCTATGCTTTCTTTGATAGGGCCAAAAACGTTACGATTGATTTAGGACAGAAGGATTATTTGCTTGTTAAGAACTTCAATATTGTTTTCGAGGCTATTATAGATGAACTGATTGGTGAAACAGGTGAAGTTCCTGCTGGTTTGAAGAAGCAGGAAGATGGAAAAATGGTTGACCATATCTATACCTATAAAGGCTTGGCCACCCATGATGATATCCCTATATATTATATTGGCGATTCAAAGTATTATAAACGTAATCATCCTATAGGAAAAGAGTCAGTAGCTAAACAATTCACTTATGCCAGAAATGTGATTCAATGGAACTTGAACCTCTTTATGAAAGGCGACGAGAATGATGAGGATTGGAAAAGCGATTGGAATCATTTTAAAGAAGTGCCAAAGTTGCGTGATGATGTGACAGAAGGTTATAATGTCATTCCGAATTTCTTTATTAGTGCCACGATGGAAGAAGATTTGAGCTATCGTGATACAATCAGGTTAACAGAAAAGAAAAATAAGTATTTCACATCTGATCAGTTCAGTAATCGTCTGTTTGACAGGGATACGCTTTTGGTATGTCATTATGATGTGAATTTTCTTTATGTGGTTTCGCTTTATGCTTTGAATAATCGTAGTAAGAAGGAAACATGGAAGAAGAAAGTAAGGGGGATATTCCGCGAAGAGATTCAAAAGATGCTGCAAGAGCGCTATCAGTTCTATGCTATGACTGCTCGTCCAAATGAGGATGGATTGAAATATATAAGAACTCACTTCCAAGATATTCTTGGAAAGATGTATACGCCGTTTGAGAATACAAACTATTACTCTTTGGCTCTTGATAAGACGGATGTGGCTAATAATGAACAGCTTCTGGAAGAGCTGCGTAAGCATTTCTATGTGGTAGAATGTTCGCTTGGCGATAATCCGCATAAAGTAATATCTAAGGCTATCAGTGATGCACCAAGACTCATCAAGGAGAAGCCTGAGGAGAAGAATATTCTTACAGGATTTGTTAGAAGAACAGATTTTTACTACAAGAAATACATGGATCACAATGCTACCTCCTACATAATGGAAAAGATACCAAACATCAACCTGATGAATATTCGTTATTTCCTTCCTATGGTAGCTGGATCAATAGACGGGTATTACGAGGTTGATCGTGTGGGGACAACTTCTGTAGACGGAAAGCCAGCTCTCAGGTTACGACTTAAGCGTTACATACCAATAGGGGCTAATATGGTGGATATTTACAAAGCCAAGATGCAGCCTGGTGAGTTGATATCATACGAATATACTCTAAAAATGTATAAAGGAGAAATATAATAATGGACGAAAACCTAAGACAAAGAGCCAAGAAAAAACTGCTAAGAGTTACACTACCTGACGGAAGCGTAATTTGTCATCAGAGTGCAACAATGACTTTTATTGATACACTAAAAGCTATAGGCTCAGAGTATTTTGACAAGATAACAACAGAAAATTGTCATTTGCCTTTATTAAGCAAAGAAAGATATCCTCGTTTTAAAGACTGTATGAAACCTGTTTGCGATGGATGGTATGTTAATACTCAAAGTGACACTGGTCAGAAATTTATGCAATTAACCTCTATCAAAGCGCAATTGGGGATTAATATGGAAGTGGAATTAGGATCGGATTTCATAACTAGTGATGAGAAAGCAGTTCAAAAGTCCAAGAAGAACTGCGATAAGCTTCTTGTGAAATTCCCAAATGGCGAATATGCAGCAGGCGAGAATCCTATTGACACTCTCATTGATGCTATCTGGCAAATAGGACCAGAAAATGTGTTGCGCAAGGAACTTATGTTTAAGGGTAAGCCCATAATAACACTATCCAAGAAATATAATAATCAGATTCAAGTGGGACGGAATTATTGGCTTACAGTTCCAGGTCAGACGAAGGACAAATACAAGATGCTGTGCATTATTGATGTTATGATGAAATTGGGACTTGAAGTGATTATTATTTAAGTATTCCTATGGACAAACTAACCCCGCAACAACGGCATAAGAACATGGCGGCGATTCGTGCGAAGGACACGAAGCCTGAATGGATTGTGAGGCGGGGGCTGTGGAAGAGGGGATTCCGCTACAGGCTGAACCACAAAGGACTGCCAGGACATCCGGACCTGGTGCTGAGGAAATACAGAACGTGCATATTCGTGAACGGCTGCTTCTGGCACGGACATCATGTGGACACGGAGGTGATGGAGAGTTCGGAGTGCTGTAAGATTCCGAAGTCGAACCGTGAGTTCTGGGTGGAGAAAATCAGAAGGAACAAACAAAGGGATAGGGAACAGCAGCGCAGACTGGCGGAGATGGGCTGGCACTCGATCAGCGTATGGGAGTGTGAGCTGAAACCGTCGCAACGGGAGGCTACGCTCGAGTCGCTGGCGTTTACTTTGAACAGGATATGGCTCCAGGATCATACTACCGCAGAAAAGCGGTATCCCGTGACAGAAGAGGAGCGCGGGAGCCTGAAAGCCGCCGAGGAAAGGAATAGAAACGATTAAACTGAAAGAGGATATGGTAGGTTGTCTGGTTTATCTGATTATGTATGTCTTTATCGTGGGTATACTGCTGTGCATTACTCCATGGTGGGATGTGCTTCTGATGCATATAGTGGCGGTCGTGTTTCTGCTGATATACAAAGGGGACGCTATATTTCGTGGCAGATATACGGAGAAACAGAAGGGGGAGCATGACGACGATGCTAACAGGGCGGCACGAGAGGAACGGGACGCTTATGACGACTTTATAGCTTCGATGGATGATAAATAGATGAAACGGATAGAGGTAGTAGCGGCCATCATACATGATGACGAGGGACGGGTCTTCGCCACACAGCGGGGATATGGCGACATGAAGGATGGCTGGGAGTTTCCCGGGGGGAAGATGGAGCCCGGGGAGAGCGCTGAGGAGGCGCTGAAACGGGAAATATGGGAGGAACTGGAAACGAGAATAGTGGTGGAACGACTCGTGAAAACGGTGGAGTGGGACTACCCGAAGTTTCACCTGACGATGCATTGCTTCTGGTGCAGCGTGGAGAGCGGATGTCTGACGCTGAAGGAGCATGAGGCGGCACGGTGGCTGAGCAAAGACTTGCTGGAAAGTGTGGACTGGTTGCCTGCTGACTGGGTCGTAGTAAAGGAGATTCAAAAATCTAATAACTGAAATAATAACTGAAAAAGTAACCGAAATAAATGACGGAATAAATGACGGAATAAATGACGGAATAAATGACGGAATAAATGACGGAATAAATGACGGAATAAATGACGGGATAATTCTGACGTTTTTTCTTTAAATTGAAATCTTTTTGTATCTTTGCAGCAGAAATGTATAGAGTGATATGGGAAAGGATGAATGGAGCAAACAGCCGAACTTGGGGGAGACCCCCACAAGTACCCCCACAAGCTCGGATTATACAATTAATTATCAGAAACTTTTGCAGAAATAAAAATATCATTATGGAACAGCAGAGGGTGACGCCAGAGGGGATTACGCATCTGGAGAAAAATGAGATTTTTGTGTTTGGTAGTAACTTGGAGGGGGCGCACGGCGGTGGTGCGGCGCTCATGGCTTATAGGAAGTTCGGCGCTGTCTGGGGACAGGGCGTTGGACTGCAGGGACAGAGTTACGGCATACCTACGATGCAGGGCAGCGTGGAGACGATCAGGCCTTATGTGGACGAGTTTATCGACTTCGCTCGACAGCATCCTGAGCTGACGTTCCTGGTGACGCGCGTGGGATGCGGCATCGCGGGCTTCCTCGACGAGGAGATAGCTCCGCTCTTTGCCGAGGCTCACAAGGTGGAGAACATCGTGCTGCCTCTGGGCTGGTAAGGGTTTGTAGGGATTTTCCTCCGGGCTTTTAGGGAAAATCCTTTTCTGCTGCGGGCTGTTTGGCTTATCTTTGCAGCAGAATTATAAACTTTATACCAATTATGAGATTTTTACTATCACTATTCCTGATGGCGACAATGGGCCATCTGAACCTCATGGCTGAAACGGACGCCAAGGAGTACAAGACTTACGTGAAGAACAACTATAAGGTGTTCTACTGTACGCACGAGGGCGTGAGCGTGGTCGTGGATCCTACGGAGGGCGGGCTGTTTGAGCCTCGCATCTCGATTATCAACAAAAGCGGACACGAGATTATGTTTGAGCCCAAGGACATCAGGGCTTATGCGTATGCGATTCCCGGGAACACGGTGAAGAGTACGCGCTATCGTGTGGGGACTTATCTGGACCACGGGGGCGACGCCTCGCGTCTGGAGACGGACTCGCTGAAGATCTATACACCAAAGCAGTATCGCAAGAAGCAGAGCAGGACAAACTGGTGGGCGATGGTGCTGACGGAGGTGGTCGTAGCGGGCGTTGAGCAGCTGGGGCCTCAGGACGATGTGACGATGATGGAGAACGCGCTGTACAGACGGGATCGTACCAACGAGTTCGAGAAGGCGCACGACGAGGCGCTGAAGCGTATCGACGAGGGCTACTGGAAGGCGAACACGATATTCGACGGCTCGGAGCATCAGGGCTTTATCGCCATAAAACCTGTGAAGACGACGTATCTGATTCTCGACATTCCTGTGGACGGGGAGATGTTCCACTTCGTGGTGGACTCGAAGAAATATGATGAATAAAAAAAGGGAGGCTCGAACTTGAGTCTCCCTCTTTTTTTTGTTATCATCGGGGGTTATCCGTTCATGGACAACAGGAATTCTTCGTTGGTGCGCGTGTTTACCAAGCGGTCGCGGATGGTGTTCATGGCCTCGATAGGATTCATCTCGGCGATGAACTTGCGGATGATCCACATGCGGTTGAGCGTGGTGTCGTCGTGCAGCAGATCGTCGCGACGAGTAGACGACTGAACCAGGTCGATAGCTGGGAAGATGCGCTTGTTGGAGAGCGAACGGTTGAGCTGGATTTCTGAGTTACCAGTACCCTTGAACTCCTCGAAGATCACCTCGTCCATCTTAGAACCTGTGTCGACCAGAGCGGTGGCGATGATGGTGAGCGAACCGCCTCCCTCGATGTTACGGGCTGCACCGAAGAAGCGCTTGGGCTTCTGAAGGGCGTTGGCGTCGACACCACCAGTGAGCACCTTACCTGATGCGGGGGCTACGGTGTTATAGGCACGGGCCAGACGGGTGATGGAGTCGAGGAAGATGACTACATCGTGGCCGCACTCTACCATGCGCTTGGCTTTCTCGAGCACGATGCCTGCAATCTTCACGTGGCGGTCGGCGGGCTCGTCGAAGGTAGAGGCGATGACCTCGGCGTCGACGGTGCGGGCCATATCCGTTACTTCCTCAGGGCGCTCGTCGATGAGCAGCATCATGATATAAGCCTCGGGGTGGTTGGCAGCGATGGCGTTGGCGATATCCTTCATCAGGATGGTCTTACCCGTCTTGGGCTGTGCCACGATGAGCGCACGCTGACCCTTACCGATTGGCGAGAAGAGGTCGACCACGCGAACTGAGGGGTTCGAGGTGGCACGGTCGCCACAGAGGTTGAACTTCTCGTCGGGGAAGAGGGGCGTCAGGTGCTCGAAGGATACGCGGTCGCGCACTTCCGAAGGGTTGCGGCCGTTGATAGACTTGACTGTAGAGAGGGCGAAGTACTTCTCGTTCTCGTGGGGAGGACGGACGGTGCACTCTACGACGTCGCCAGTCTTCAGACCGTATTTCTTTATCTGCTGCGGTGATACGTAGATATCGTCGGGCGACGACAGATAGTTGTAGTCTGAGCTGCGCAGGAAGCCGTAGCCGTCTGTGAGGCACTCGAGTACACCGTTGCCTGTGATGAGGTCGCCAAAGTCGTACTTGGGAGCCTCGCCAGGACGGACGTACTTGTCTTCCATGGGCAGTGTGGGCTGTGCCATGGGGCGATCGAAAATGTCGAGGGTGGGCAGGGCCGACTGGTCCTCGATGGGGATATCGATCATGGTGATGAAATCGGTGCCGTCGCCTGGGTCGCCCAGCCATACGCCGTTCTCATCGACTTCGTCGGTATCTGCTGAGGGCTTGACCTCCTGCTCTTTGTTGCGGTTCGACATCTTCTCGCGGAGCTGTGCGATAGCGTTGCTGGCCTCTTCGTCGGTCTCTGCTGACTCGAAGTCGGCTGCCTCGGGGATGATGTCTGAGAAGTCGGGGGCTGCTGCCTCGGGAACTTCTGCAGGAGCCTCGGGGGCTGCTGCCTGAGCTGCTGCTGCCTCCTCCTCGGCCTTCTTCTGTGCCTCAGCTGCTGCGAGGGCTGCCTTCTCGGCTTCGATCTCGGCCTTGGTGCGGCGACCACGGCGCTTTGGAGCGGGAGCGGCTTCTTCTGCGGGAGCCTTCTCTTCCTCAGCTACGGGAGCTGCTGCGGGAGCGTCGCTGAAGAGCGAGGGAGCCTCGTCCTTCTTTCTGCGTGGAGGATTGGCGTCGAGGTTGGCACCGTTGTTGCCCTTGACTGTATAAACCTTACTGGTATCTTTTTTTGCGATACGTGTACGCTTGCGTTTGGGAGCATCGCCTTCTGCTGCGCTTACTTCTGCAGCCTTGTCGAGGATGGCGTAGACTACGTCTTCCATCTGGTCATCCTGCGACACTTTGATGCCCAACTGGTCTGCTATACCCACCAACTGGGGTATATCCATAGATTCTAATTCTTCTTTTGTATACATAAAATGAGTGTATAATTTCTGATTTGAAACCCAAAAAATTGATTGGAAACGCTTCTCGAACGGAAGCGCTGTTTTGAAAAACGATGCAAAGGTAAGGATTATTTTGGTAACTACCAAATAAATTCGCTTTTTTTTATTAACTTTGCACCCAAAACAAGGAAGATATGGAAATTAAGAAAGCTGAATTCACGCTGAGCGCCCCCAGGGAGTCGATGTGCCCTCAGGACAACAAGCCCGAATATGCCTTTATCGGAAGGTCGAACGTGGGCAAGTCGAGCCTCATCAATATGCTGACCAACAACAAGAAGCTGGCCAAGACCTCGGCCACGCCTGGTAAGACGCTGCTCATCAACCACTTCATCATCAACAACGAATGGTATCTCGTGGACCTTCCGGGCTACGGATTCGCCAAGCGCTCGAAGAAGGAGGTTCAGAAGCTGGAGCAGATGATAAACGGCTATATCCTGCAGCGACAGCAGCTGGTGAACGTGTTCCTGCTGATCGACATACGTCTGGAGGCGCAGAAGATAGACCTCGACTTCATCCAGTGGCTGGGAGCCAGCAGCGTGCCCTTCGCCATCGTGTTTACGAAGGCCGACAAGCTGAGCGCGACGAAGGCCATGCAGAACGTAGAGGCGTATAAGAAGGTGCTGAGCGAGACGTGGGAGGAGATGCCTCCGATGTTCGTAACCTCGGCTGAGAAGAAGCAGGGGCGCGACGAGGTGCTGGATTACATAGAACAAATTAATAAAGAACTGAAAAAGTAATATCAGGCACAGGTTACACGGCTCTCTTTAAGAGAAACACAGCTTTTCTCTGAAAAAAATAAGCCGTGTCTTTTTTATAAAAAGCCGTGTAATCCGTGCCATAAAAAAGAAATGGCGAAGGAAAATCCATATTTAGACGTGCAGCATCTGACGAAGTCGTTCGGCTCGCTGGTGCTGTTTCGCGATATCTGTTTCTCGATTGCCGAGGGACAGAAAGTGGGACTGATAGCCAAGAACGGTACGGGTAAGTCGACGCTGCTGTCTGTGCTCTCGGGCAAGGAGGGCTATGATTCGGGGGATATCATCTTCAGAAGAGACCTGAAGGTGGGCATGCTTGAGCAGAGTCCGGCCTTCGACCCCAACGAGAGCGTGCTCGACGCTTGTTTCCATCATGAGGGCGACCCTGAGAAGGTGCTGAAGGCAAAGCAGATTCTGACACAGCTGAAGATTCGCGACCTGGACCAGCCTATGGGACAGCTGAGCGGAGGACAGCAGAAGCGTGTGGCGCTGGCCAACGTGCTGATTACGGACCCCGACCTGCTGATTCTCGACGAGCCTACGAACCACCTGGATCTGGAGATGATCGAGTGGCTGGAGGGTTTCCTGAACAGGGGCAACAAGACGTTGCTGATGGTGACCCACGACCGTTTCTTCCTCGACCGTGTGTGCTCGGTGATTCTGGAACTCGACGACCAGACCATCTATACCTATCGCGGCAACTACAGCTATTATCTGGAGAAGCGTCAGGAGCGTATCGACAACCGCAGGGCTGAGATAGCAAGGGCCAACAACCTGTATCGCACGGAGCTCGAGTGGATGAGAAGGATGCCTCAGGCGCGTGGACATAAGGCCAGGTATCGCGAGGAGGCTTTCTACGAACTGGAGAAGGTGGCCAAGCAGCGCATCGAGGAGCGACAGATAAGACTGAAATCGAGAAACGTATATATCGGGTCGAAGATCTTCGAGTGTCAGTATGTGAACAAGGCGTTTGAGCGCCCGGGGGCTGAGCCGCTCACGATTCTCAAGGACTTCTACTATAACTTCTCGCGATTCGAGAAGATGGGTATCGTGGGCAACAACGGTACGGGAAAGTCGACGTTTATCAAGATGCTGCTCGGACAAGTGCCGCCTGACAGCGGAAAGTTCGATATCGGAGACACGGTGAGGTTCGGCTACTTCTCGCAGGAGGGACTGCAGTTCGACGAACAGCAGAAGGTGATTGACGTGGTGAAGGACTTTGCCGAGTATATTGACATGGGAGGCGGAAAACATCTCTCGGCCTCGCAGTTCCTGCAGCACTTCCTCTTCACGCCTGAGCAGCAGCACAACTATGTGTACAAGCTGAGCGGCGGCGAACGGAGGAAACTCTACCTTTGTACGGTGCTGATGAGGAATCCGAACTTCCTGGTGCTCGACGAGCCTACGAACGACCTCGACATCGTGACGCTGCAGATTCTGGAGGAATACTTGCAGGACTTCCCGGGGTGTGTGATCGTGGTGAGCCACGACCGCTACTTCATGGATAAGGTGGTTGACCATCTGCTGGTGTTCAACGGGAACGGCGACATCAAGGACTTCCCGGGCAACTATACGCAGTATCGACAATGGAGTCAGCTGCAGCCCAGAGAGCCTAAGGAACCAAAGGCTGAGAAGACTGAGAAACAGCCCAAGCAGACCACGGGCGCTCAGCCACAGAAGCGTAAGCTCAGCTTTAAGGAGAAGCGCGAACTGGAGCAGCTGGAGAAAGACATAGAAGCCCTGGAGGCTGAAAAGAAACAGATTGAGGAACAACTCTGCGGAGGAACGACTTCGGTGGAGGAGATTACAAGAATGAGCAAACGCCTGCCTCTGTTGAACGATGAGCTCGACGAGAAATCAATGCGTTGGCTGGAACTGAGTGAGATATGATTCAACAACAATATCCGTCACAATTACTGGAGAAGGCGGTAGCCGAATTCTCCAAGTTGCCAGGCATCGGGCGCAAGACGGCGCTGAGACTGGTTCTGTGGATGCTGCGTCAGGAGGATTCTGACGTGGAGCAGTTTTCCGAAGCTATCAGCAAGCTGAAGCACGAGGTGAAGTACTGCAGCGTGTGCCACAATATCAGCGATGCTGACGTTTGTCCTATTTGCGCTGATCACAGAAGGGACAAGGCTACGGTGTGTGTGGTAGAGAACATCCAGGACGTGATGGCGGTAGAGAACACACAACAGTTTCATGGACTCTATCATGTGCTGGGGGGCGTGATCTCGCCTATGGATGGCATCGGGCCCGGAGATATCGAGATCGACTCGCTGATCAGGCGTGTGGCTGAGGGTGAGGTGAAGGAGGTGATTCTGGCGCTCAGTCCTACGATGGAGGGCGACACGACCAACTTCTACATCTATCGTAAGCTGGCGGCTTTCGGCGTCAAGGTGAGCGTGATTGCCAGAGGCGTGTCTGTGGGCAACGAGCTGGAGTATACCGACGAGGTGACGCTGGGGCGCTCGATCATGAACCGCACGCTGTTTGAAGAAAGATAAAGTAAAAACAAAAACAAAAGGGATATGAAGAATGTAAGTAAGCGTCTGACTTTGGTTTATGCGGGCATCGCGGCTTTGGTGCTGCTGCTCATTGTGCTCTTCGAGACTGAGGTGCTCGAGAGCGGCGTGATGGCTGAAGACAAGCAGTCGGAGTTTCTGCTGACGTTTGTGATGGAACTGGTGTCGCTGGGCGCTGCCTTCCTGGGGCTCAGGCTGTTTAAGTTTAAGACGGTTCACGACGACCTGGTGACGCGCAAGGAGGCGGCCATGATGAAGTGGGGACTGATTCGTCTGCTGATCATCGAAGTGCCTATGCTCGCGGATACATTATTATATTATATATATATGAACACTACTTTCGGCTATCTGGGCATCATGCTGCTGCTCTGTATGCCGTTTGTGTATCCGAGTATGAACCGCTGTATCGCCGAGACTACTGAGGAGGAGAAATGAAACTGAGCATCGTCGTCGTCAGCTATAACGTCAGCACATATCTGAAGCAGTGTCTGCAGAGTGTGGAGAAGGCGCTCGAGGGAATCGAGGCGGAAGTGTTCGTGGTCGACAACTGTTCGACTGACGATAGCGTGTCGATGGTGAAGAGGTCTTTCCCCTGGGTGAGACTGATCGAGAACAAGAAGAACGTGGGCTTCGCCAGAGCCAACAATATCGCCATCAGGCAGGCCTCGGGCGAGTATGTGCTGCTGCTGAATCCTGACACGGTGGTGGGTGAGGATACGCTGCGAAAGGCGACAGACTTTATGGACGTCCACACGAAAGCGGGTGGGGCTGGCGTGATGATGCATAATGAAGACGGGACCCGTGCCCCGGAATCGAGAAGGGCTTTGCCCACACCCTGGGTGTCGTTTCTGAAAATGATGGGCTGCACCAGGCGTTACTATATGAGTCACCTCTCGTGGGACGAGCCTGGGAGAATAGAGGTCATCAGCGGGGCGTTCTGTCTGCTGCGCAGAAAGGCGCTCGACGAGGTGGGCCTGCTCGACGAGGACTTCTTTATGTATGGCGAGGATATCGACTTGTCGTATCGACTGATGAAAGGCGGTTGGGAAAACTGGTATCTGCCTTATCCCATCACGCACTATAAAGGGCGCTCGACACAGAAGACGGATTACAGATATGTACACATCTTCTATCAGGCCATGCTCATCTTCTTCAGAAAGCATTATAGTCATCTGAGCGTGTTCTATACCATCCCCATCAAGACGGCCATCTATTTCAGGGCTGGTATCGCGCTGATGGATATCTTACGTAAAAAACTGCATTTATGAACAATAATAAAGCCAAAGTAAGGCTGAGAGCCATCGAGCCAGAGGATCTGGATCTGCTCTACAGGATTGAGAACGACATGAAGTTGTGGAACGTGGGCGCCAGCAACGTGCCTTATTCGCGCTATACGCTTCACGACTATATTGCCAACGCTGCTGACGATATCTATGTGGACCGCCAGGTAAGGATGATGGTGGAGAACGAGGAAGGCGAGATCGTGGGCATCGTGGATGTGGTGAACTTCGATCCGGGGAACTGTCGCGCTGAGGTGGGACTCATCATTCTCGACGCGTATCGGAGAAGAGGCTATGGTAGCAGCACTTTGCAACAAATAGCCGACTATGCGCTGAATGTGCTCCATCTCCATCAGCTGTTCGCGTTCGTGGATATGCGCAACGAAGGGTCGATGAGTCTGTTCGGGAAGATGGGCTACGTGGCAGCAGTAAAGATCAAAGATTGGCTCTATGATGGCCGCGAATATCGTGATGCAGCCCTTATGCAACTGGTATTTTGAAAAAAATGAGGGTTTCATTCAAAAAAATCCCGAAAATGTTTTGCCAGTTCCGAAAAAAGCATTACCTTTGCACCCGCTAATAAGGAAGAGTGCTTTCTGGTGCGTTAGTTCAGTAGGTTAGAATGCCTGCCTGTCACGCAGGAGGTCACGAGTTCGAATCTCGTACGCACCGCAGTTTTTTTTCATTCGTTCCATAGGTTTGGTGCGTTAGTTCAGTAGGTTAGAATGCCTGCCTGTCACGCAGGAGGTCACGAGTTCGAATCTCGTACGCACCGCGGAAGGCCCGTCAGAGAGATTCTGATGGGTCTTTTGTTTTTATGTCACCTTTTTCTTAAATTTTTATGCAAAATGCTTGGTGAATAAATGGCTTTTTAGTAATTTTGCACCCAAAATACAATTATAAACGACAAAAAGTAAATTGCCATTATGTGTGGAATTGTAGGTTATATTGGAAAGAAGGAAGCATTCCCGATTCTTATTAAAGGTCTTCGCAGATTGGAGTATCGCGGCTATGACAGTGCTGGCGTGGCGTTGATTAACAGCGATGCGGCTCTGAATGTATATAAGACCAAAGGAAAGGTGGACAACCTGGTCGAGTACTGCAGCGATAAAAACGTCAGCGGTACGGTGGGTATCGCTCATACACGTTGGGCTACTCATGGTGAACCTTCTTCTGTGAATGCCCATCCGCATTATTCTGAATCCCACAATCTGGCCATTATCCATAACGGTATCATTGAGAACTATGCCGACCTGAAGGCTAACTTACAGGCTAAGGGCGTGAAATTCGTCTCAGATACTGATACGGAGGTATTGGTGCAGCTGATAGAATATATCAAGGAGCACAAGCAGCTCGACTTGTTGACTGCTGTCCAGGTGGCTCTCTATCAGGTAATCGGTGCCTACGCTATTGCTGTGCTTGATAAGCGCGATCCCGATCAGATTATTGCAGCCCGTAAGCAGAGTCCGCTGGTGGTTGGTATCGGTGAGGATGAGTTCTTCCTGGGTTCCGACGCCAGTCCTATCGTGGAATATACCGATAAAGTGGTGTATCTGGAGGATGGTAACATCGCTGTCATCCGTCGCGGTGAGGAACTGAAGGTTGTAAGTATTCTTGGTGAAGAGCAGGAGCTGACGGTGAAGACCGTAGACCTCGATCTGGGACAGATTGAGAAAGGCGGTTATCCGCACTTCATGCTGAAGGAAATCTTTGAGCAGCCCGAGTGCCTGACCAACTGTATGCGTGGTCGCGTGAATGTTGAAGCTAATCACGTAACGCTTTCTGCATTAATCGATTATCGCAGACAACTTCTGAATGCTAAGCGCGTCGTTATCGTGGCTTGTGGTACCTCTTGGCATGCTGGTCTGATAGGTAAGCAGATTATAGAGAGTCTCTGTCGTATTCCTGTGGAAGTGGAGTATGCCAGCGAGTTCAGATATAGAAACCCGGTTGTAACAAAAGATGATATCGTGATTGCCATCTCCCAGAGTGGTGAAACCGCAGATACGCTGGCTGCCGTTCAGCTGGCTAAATCGAAGGGTGCATTTATCTATGGTATCTGTAATGCAATCGGTAGCAGTATCCCAAGAGCAACAGATACGGGTACTTATATTCACGTAGGACCTGAGATCGGTGTGGCTTCGACAAAAGCGTTTACTGGTCAGGTGACTGTGTTGACGATGATCGCGTTGGCGATGGGTGAAGCTAAGGGTACTATCCACAGAGATGAGTATCTGAAGATTGTCAAGGAACTGAGTGAAATTCCCGATAAGATCCGTGAGGTTCTGAAGACTAACGAGAAAGTGGCTGATCTGGCGCGTACCTTCACCTATGCTCACAACTTCCTGTATCTCGGACGAGGCTATTCTTATCCTGTGGCACTTGAGGGAGCCTTGAAGCTGAAAGAAATCTCGTATATTCATGCTGAAGGCTATCCCGCTGCTGAGATGAAGCATGGTCCGATTGCGCTGATTGATTCGGATATGCCTGTAGTCGTGATTGCTACTCATAATGCGATGTACGAAAAAGTTCTCTCGAACATTCAGGAAATCAAGGCCCGTCAGGGTAGGGTGATTGCTTTGGTATCGAAAGGCGACGACACGATCTCGAAGATTGTTGATGAAGTGATAGAGTTGCCTGATGTGCTGGAGTGTCTGGAGCCTTTGGTGGCCACGATTCCGCTACAGCTGTTGGCTTATCATGTGGCTGTATGTAAAGGAAAGAACGTGGATCAGCCCAGAAATCTAGCAAAATCGGTGACTGTAGAATAAAAAATCCGTTAAAAAATAGTGCGATAATTTGGTGGTTCAAATTAATTGCACTATTTTTGCATCCGTTAATGCACTATTACTGACCGGAATGGAAACAGAAGAAACGCTTGAATCAAAAATAAATCGTAGTGAGTATAAGATATTGATTGTCGACGATGTCGTCAGCAATGTGTTGTTGCTGAAGATTCTGTTGACAAATGAAAAGTTCCAAGTTTGTACGGCTAATAATGGTAATACGGCTATTGAGCAGGCTCGTAAGGAACGTCCTGATCTGATACTGCTCGATGTAATGATGCCGGATATGAGCGGTTTCGATGTTGCCGTGGTGCTGAAGAAGGACCCTGAAACAAAAGATATTCCTATTATTTTCCTGACAGCTCTGAATACACCGCAGGATCTGGTTCACGGTTTTAAGGTGGGCGCAAGCGACTTCTTGACAAAGCCGTTCAACAAGGAGGAACTGGTGATGCGTGTGATGCAACAGATATCACTGGTTGCCGCAAAACGTATTATTGAACAGCAGAACAACGAGCTCCGTACGACACTGAGCAATCGTGATAAGATGTATTCGGTAATTGCTCATGATCTCCGTTCGCCAATGGCCAGCATCCGTATGGTGCTTAATCTGGTAGTTGCCTCTACAACACCAGAACAGGTTGGCCCGGAACTCTTCGAACTGCTTGATAAGGCAAACAAAGAGTCGGAGGAGGTTCACGATCTGCTTGATAACCTGTTGAAATGGACTAAGAGTCAGACGGGACGTTTGAGCGTCGTTGTGCAAGACCTGGATCTGAACGATATTATTCCTGGTGTCGTAGATGTGTATGAGATGATTGCTGCTACAAAGCGTATCAAACTTGAGTTAAAGATGCCTTCATCTCCCATCATGGTTGTTGCTGACAACGATATGGTAAAAACGGTACTCCGAAACTTCCTCTCAAATGCCATCAAGTTCTCGCCAGAAGATTCTTCAATAGAGATTGCCGCAAACTCTGAGGGCGATTTCGCGAAAGTGAGCGTTTGCGATCATGGCGTCGGAATTGCTGCAGACCGTATCGGCTCTATCTTCCATAAGGGAGAGACTACTTATGGTACTGGCGGTGAAGAAGGGTCAGGACTCGGTCTTCAGCTATGTCAGGATTTTGCCCGCAAAAACGGCGGCGACTGCTATGTGGAGTCTGTCGAAGGAGAGGGCAGTACATTCAGTTTTACCATTCCATTAAAGAAATGATGTCTACACCTATTTATATTATAGAAGAGAAGAAACTTCGCCGCAACCTCACACTCATTGCTGATGTTGCGGCGAAAGCCGATATAGAGATTATACTTGCTTTCAAGGCTTTCGCCTTATGGAAGACGTTTCCCATTTTCAGAGAGTACATCAACAGCACGACGGCAAGCTCGCTCTCCGAAGCCCGTCTGGCTTTTGAGGAGTTTGGTGCTCTGGCACATACTTATTCTCCAGCTTATACGGATGATGAGTTTGATGAGATAGTGCGCTGTTCGTCGCATCTGACGTTTAACTCACTGTCGCAGTATGAGCGTTTTCACGATCGTGCTAAGAATTGCTCGCTGGGATTGCGTATAAATCCCGAATATTCTGAGGTGGAGACATTATTATATAATCCTTGTGCGCCAGGAACCCGTTTTGGCGTGTCTGCGGATAAGTTGCCGGAAATACTTCCTGATGCTATCGAAGGATTCCATTGTCATTGTCATTGTGAGAGTGGGGCGGATGTGTTCCAGCGCTCTTTGGCGCATATCGAAGAGAAGTTCTCGCGGTGGTTCCCTCAGCTGAAGTGGATTAATTTCGGAGGCGGACATCTGATGACCCGTAAAGATTATGATGTCGATTTGCTGATTCAGATGATGAAGCAGTTTCATGAGCGTTATCCTTGGCTGAAGATTATTCTTGAACCAGGGAGTGCTTTTGCGTGGCAAACGGGACCGCTGGTTTCTCACGTTGTTGATGTAGTAGAAGATAAAGGTATCCGTACCGCCATATTAGATGTAAGTTTCACATGCCATATGCCGGATTGCCTGGAAATGCCATATTATCCGGAAGTGCGTTTTGCCAACCATATAGATTCTGAATCGGGTGAGCATGTTTACCGACTTGGTGGTAACAGTTGCCTGAGTGGTGATTTTATGAGCAGTTGGCAGTTTGATCACGAATTGGAAATTGGTGAAGAAGTGATTTTTGAGGATATGATTCACTATACAACTGTTAAAACGAACACTTTTAACGGAATTTCACATCCCGCAATCGGTATGCTTCGTGAAGACGGAACATTGGAGATTTTGAGACGTTTTTGCTATGAAGACTACCGTAATCGTATGGATTAGGCCTCGAAAACGGCCTTTTTTCGATAAAATGGCACTTTTTTCGAAAAAAAGTCTCTAAAAAATTTGCCAGTTCCGAAAAAAGCATTACCTTTGCACTCGCATTTAGAGAAATGCCTTCCACAAGGATGAAAAAACGCGGAAATAGCTCAGTTGGTAGAGCACAACCTTGCCAAGGTTGGGGTCGCGGGTCCGAGTCCCGTTTTCCGCTCACTTGTTGAACAAAAAAGAGACATTAAGGATTGGCCTTAATGATTAAAAATGCCCAGGTGGCGGAATTGGTAGACGCGCACGTTTCAGGTGCGTGTGCCGCGAGGCGTGCAGGTTCGAGTCCTGTTCTGGGCACTCTTTTTTATTCAGCGTTTTGTTGGAGAGGTGGCGGAATTGGTAGACGCGCTACTTTGAGGGGGTAGTGTCAATTGCGACGTGGGAGTTCGAGTCTCCTCCTCTTCACTTTTTGGAATAATGCGGAAATAGCTCAGTTGGTAGAGCACAACCTTGCCAAGGTTGGGGTCGCGGGTCCGAGTCCCGTTTTCCGCTCTTTTATTAGGAAAACAACAATCTTTTTCAAATGAATTTATATTTAAGATATTTTGACCGTGAAACGTTAGTTTCTACAGTTGATGATGCTATTGAGTTTCTTAGCTCAATTGAGGAAATCGAGATGAACCCGCTTTTGGAGGAAGATATCCGTGCATATGTAGCCAGTGATATTTTCTATCCAAAACGTTATAAGATACATCCAAGAGTATATTTCATAATCATTAAGACCGACGCTGCTACTATGCAGGATTTTAAGGAGAAGAAAGCTTTGCATCCTGCTGAAGAAAACAAAGCCAAGCCTGTTGCTCCGGCACTTGTCCGTCTTACTGAAGAGTGTTATGGATGGTATGAAGGTATGCTTGAATTTAAACGTGTACTTCTGGTTCCCGGAACTGGGAAATTCCAGTATCGTGACACTCAGTTCTCTGCTCGTGTAAAGGCTATTTCGGGTATGGACTGCTATCAGCGGATTGTTGATTATTTAAGAGAACGTGTTGATGATCGCAGTCAGTTCCCTTCTGCTAAAGGAAAGAACTTCAAATTCCGTTATTTAGGTAAAGTTAAACAGTAACGACTATGAATAAGGTAATGCTCATTGGTAATGTCGGCCAGGATCCTGAGATTCGTTATGTTGACCAGGGAGTGGCTGTAGCACGTGTTCGTTTGGCCACAACAGAGCGTGGCTATACATTGCAGAATGGTACGCAGGTACCTGATCATACAGACTGGCATAATGTGATTCTTTGGCGTAGGCTTGCTGAGATTGTTGAGAAATATGTCCATAAAGGTGATAAACTCTATATTGAAGGACGTATTCGCTATACATCATACGATGATAAGCAGGGACAGCGACGCTATATGACGGAAATATGGGCTGACAATATGGAACTGCTTACGCCGAAGTCTTCTACGAATGCACAGGTGGCCCCTGAGCCCGTTGCTGAGCAGCCACAGGTTGATTCAAAGACTGACGAGGATCTTCCCTTCTAATCTATGGATTATCTTCAACAACTCTTTAGCGAAGTACAACTGTTAGTACCGACAACAGGTGCTATTGTGGCAGGTGTGCTCGCTTGTTTGTTATTGATCTTCTCTGGTTATGCATCTGGCTCTGAAATTGCTTTCTTCTCGTTATCTCCTCATGATTTGAATGAATTAGAGGAGGAAAAGAATGAGGCTGACAGTAAAATCCAGAATCTAAGAGAGGATTCAGAACGCACGTTGGCTACGATATTGATTACCAATAATCTGGTGAACGTGACAATTATCATGCTCTGCAATTATTTCTTTGCCCATGTCGTGGATTTCGGTATGGCTTATTGGTTGCAGTTTATTGTTGTTACCATATTACTTACATTCCTGCTTCTTCTTTTCGGAGAGATAATGCCGAAAGTATATGCTGGTCAACATGCGCTTGCGTTTTGCCGTATGTCAGCAGGCGGTATTCAAGTACTTAGTAAATTGTTCTATCCGCTTAGTTCGGTATTGATTCGTTCTGGAATGCTTGCAGAGAAGGTGGTGCAGAAAGAAAATCGTGTGCTTAGTGTGGATGATTTGGAACAGGCTCTGGAACTGACGGATGAAGATGAACTCAAAGAAGAGAAGAATATGCTTGAGGGCATTGTTCGTTTTGGTGATGAGACTGCTAAGGAGGTAATGACATCGCGTCAGGATGTTGTAGACCTTGATTTCAGTCTTCCATTTCCAGAAGTGTTGAAGTGTATTGTTGAAAATAACTATTCGCGTATTCCTGTTTACCAGAACACGATAGATAATATCCGTGGTATTCTTTATATTAAGGATTTACTGCCTCATCTTTCTAAACCTGCTAATTTCCGTTGGCAGTCACTGATTCGTCCTCCTTATTTTGTTCCTGAGACAAAGAAGATTGATGATTTGTTACGCGACTTCCAGGAAAACAAAGTTCATATTGCCATCGTGGTGGATGAATATGGTGGTACCAGTGGTATCATTACGCTTGAAGACATCTTGGAAGAGATTGTCGGTGAGATTAATGATGAATATGATGAGGAAGAGAAAACGTATACACGAATCAATGCCAATACATATGTCTTTGAGGGAAAGACATTGCTCTCTGACTTTTTTAAGATTCTTGATCTCGATGATGAAACCTTTGAGGAAGTGGAGGGTGATGCGGACTCTTTGGCGGGATTATTGCTTGAGATAAAAGGCGATTTCCCTGAACTTCACGAGCGTATAGATTATCAGAACTTCACGTTTGAAGTTACTGAACTTGATGGCCATCGAATATCAAAAATCAAGGTCGTCATTCACGAAAAGTAGAATCTGAAAATTTAGCAAATAAACATCAGGCAGGCCCAGTCGTGGTCTGCTTTTTGTTGTTTCAGAGTGAGCCCCAATGATTTCGCTTTCTCAATCAGTTGTTCACAATCGTTTGTATAGAAACCACTCAGAATCAGTGTTGAGCCTTTAGTCATCTTTTTGCGGAACTGGGGTAAGTCAGCCATAAGAATATTACGGTTGATATTTGCCGTAATAAGTCCGAACGTGCCATCTATTTTATCTAAAACAGAAGCGTCGCCAAGTAATGATGTAAAGCGGTCGTCTACCTGATTGATGATGGCATTATGGCGTGCGTTATCAACAGACCACTCGTCAATATCATAGCCAACAGCCTCGCTAGCTCCGAATTTCAAAGCGCAGATAGACAGAATACCTGTTCCTGTACCACAATCCAACACTTTCGTGCCTTTGAGCGGAAGTGATTGAATGGTATTGCAAATCATACGTGTTGTTTCATGAGTGCCAGTGCCGAAAGCCAGATGTGCATCTATCTCTATCTGGGTACATTCGGATGAGACAGAACTTGGCAGATGACGCCCGTCGTGAATAATGAGGTTTTCTGAAACAACGATAGGTTCGAATCCTTCTTGTTCCCATTGTTCGTTCCAGTCACGGTCTTCTGCTTCTTTTATTTCATAGGTAATAGTGGTCTCTTCAAAAGGAAAGTCTTTGAGAGCCTCATTAAGAGAGGCTTCGTTGAATAGTTGTTGCTGGATATATCCTTTAAGCCCGGTAACTGTTTCTTCAAAAGTCTCAAAACCCACTTCTCCTGCGATAGCTGCGAGGATATCAGAGGCATCAGCAGAGTAGGGCGAAATGGTGAATGTTGCTTCGAAATACTTCATAAGTGTGTTAATTTTTAATGCAAAATTACAAAAAATAGGGAAAATCCTACTATAAGTTAGGGTTTTTCCCTAAATTTGCACTAAAAATCATTGTATTTTTGCATCGTAAACCAATAAATAAAGGAAGAAAATGAAGAAACTGTTACTAATTTCCATGCTTATCGGAGCCATGCCGTTGGCTATGATGGCTCAGGATGATGATCTCTACTTCGTTCCTAAGAAGAAAGACAAAAAGGTTACGAAGATAGAGGTAGTGACGGACGATAAAGTTCAGAGTTCATATGAGGACATCGTTGGTGACTCTACGAAGATGGATATCATCGATTTCAGTGAGACAAAAGGTGTCTATCCGGATTCTGTTCTATCTGAAGATTATAAGTATACAAAAAGAATGACACGCTTCGATGATTATGATCTGAGCGATAATGAAGCTTTCTGGGCTGGTTATCGGGCAGGCGCGAGCACTTGGGCGTGGCATTCACCATGGTATTATAACCGTTATGGTTATAGCTGGTATGATCCTTGGTATTTCGGACCGTCGTGGTATTACGGACCGTCGTGGTATTCTGCCTGGTATGATCCTTGGTATATGAGCCCTTATGGTTGGTATGATCCTTGGTATTACTCTTGGTATGGCTGGGGGTATCCATACTACTATGGTTATTATGGCTGGGGATATCCCTATTACTATTATGGTGGAGGCGGCAGCGGTCACTATTATGGCCATACCGGTAACTCTGGTACTATAGATCGTCGTGGTTCTAGTCATGGTTCGTACTATAGTGGAAGAGGTCCGGTTGCGGGTAACAGCCAGAGGATGGGAAGTCTGAGAGATCGTGCGGCATCGATGGGTGGTGGACGCGTCTATACCAGTGGCAACTCAGAGCGTAGTCGTAGCGGTAATTTTAGCGGGCGTCGCGGCGGTGATAGTGGCTATAGTAATTCTACTAACAGCTCTCGAAGCAACTATGGCAGCTATAGTGGAAACAGCAACACTCGCAGCAGCAGTAGTGGCAGCTTTGGCGGCGGCGGTGGCTCACGCAATAGTGGCGGCGGTAGCTCTGGTGGCGGCCGAAGTGGCGGCGGTAGCCTTGGCGGACGCAGATAAAGTAATGAAAATGTAGTCAATGACATAAATTCTATCAGATTATGAAGAAAATTGTTTTCACAGCCATCGCTATGGCAGTATTCCTGCCTGCAATTGCACAGGATACATATGAAAGTGCTCGTCTGTTGGGCAATGATCTTAATGGTACAGCACGCTATGTAGGTATGGGTGGTGCAATGGAAGCTTTGGGTGCTGACATCTCAACCATTTCTACCAACCCTGCAGGTATTGGTCTCTTCCGTCATTCAACAGCCAGTATCAGTTTGGGCTTAGTGTCTCAACAGGATGCTGTTAAGTTTGATGGACTGAATAAGACAAACATGAGTTTTGATCAGGTTGGTATTGTCTATTCTGCTCGTCCAAGTCAGTCCACGTTCATTAACTTCGCCTTCAACTATCATAAGAGCCGTAACTTCGACCAGATTCTGTCGGCGGCTAATTCTTTGAGGGGTTGTTCACAAAACGGCCTTACTTATTATAAGGCAAAAGAACACTTTTATGAATTTGATTTTAATAAGGATGATGAAGTGATGGGATGGGAGAATGGCACCGATTATCGTGCCCAGAACTTCTCGCAGGCAGACTATCTGAATGCCAATGTGCTCTTGCTTGATCCTAAAGATAATAACTTCTATTATAATGATGCCAATTCATACTCCTTTGACAGAGCTCATCGCGGTTGGATAGCTGACTATGATTTCAATATCAGTGGTAATCATAATGACCGCTTTTACTGGGGCCTTACTATCGGGGTTAAGGACGTCAACTATAAAGGATATTCTGAATATGCAGAACAACTTTTAGATTCTAAGGGCGTTTGTGGCTCAGTGGCTTATGGTGATCAGCGTAAGATAGATGGAACAGGTATCGACATCAAGGCTGGTATCATTGTTCGTCCTGTTGAGGAATCACCTTTCCGCTTCGGACTTTCTATTGCTACACCGACGTGGTATGAACTTACTTCAAGCAATAGCACATATATGATAAATAATACAGCCTCATATGGTTCTTGGGATAATGGCTCAAGTGATGAGAGTTATGATTTCCATTTCTATACTCCTTGGAAATTCGGAGCCAGTCTTGGACATACGGTTGGTTCTGACTTGGCTCTTGGACTTAGCTATGAGTATAGCGACTATGGCGCTAGCCAGAACCGTATCATCGATGGATATGATTATTACGACAATGCTGACAGTTCTACCGATGAAGTTATGAAGCGTAATACAGAACGTTCATTAAAGGGTGTTCATACCCTGAAGGCAGGCCTTGAGTATAAGCCCGATCCGTCATTAGCCATCCGTTTTGGATATAACTACGTTTCTGCTGCTTATGATAAAGCAGGTGTTCGTGATATGACGCTCGACTCTCCTGGTGTGATGTATTCGTCAACCACCGACTATACTAATTGGAAGGACACCCATCGCCTGACGGTAGGTATGGGCTATAGAACCAATAATTTTAATATTGATTTGGCATATCAGTATAGTGCTACGAATGGTGAGTTCCATCCCTTCCAGTCTTATGAAGGCACACAGGGCGTTTCTGATGTCAGTAATAAGCGCCATCAGTTGTTGCTAACGCTTGGTTATACCTTCTAGGATTTTTAAATCTGAATAGCGATTGAATATAAATGCGGCTTTAGAAAATAAGGCCGCATTTATTTGTTTATTCGATTGAAAAGTAGTACCTTTGCGCACTATAAAACGTAAATCATCTAAAGTAATATTATCAATGAAAAAGCTTTTATTGGGAGACGAGGCGATTGCTCAGGGCGCTATCGACGCAGGCTTGAGTGGTGTGTATGCCTATCCGGGTACTCCTTCTACGGAAATCACCGAGTATATCCAAGAGTCCCCCATTGCCAAAGAGAGAAACATCCATCGTCGCTGGTCTACGAATGAGAAGACTGCGATGGAAGCAGCACTCGGTATGTCGTATATGGGCAAACGAGCACTGGTGTGTATGAAACATGTAGGTCTGAACGTATGTGCCGACCCTTTTGTAAACTCTGCTATGACAGGAACCAATGGCGGACTTATTGTGCTGGTGGCCGACGATCCCTCAATGCACTCTTCGCAGGACGAACAAGACTCGCGTTTCTATGCAAAGTTTGCCATGATTCCTACACTTGAGCCTAGCTCTCAGCAGGAAGCTTATGATATGATGGGAGAGGCTTTCGAACTCTCAGAGCAGCTTCATCTTCCAATTCTGATGCGTGTTACAACTCGTATGGCACATAGCCGTGCCGTTGTAGAGGTGAAAGAAGAGGCACGTCCTCAGAACGAACTCAACTACGATGCCCAGGCAAGCAACTGGGTTCTCTTGCCTGCATTTGCCCGTAAGCGTAATGTTGTCGTAACAGGTCAGCAGCCCGTTCTCGAGCAGATGGCGGTAGATTCAAAATATAATAAGTATATCGATGCTCCAGATCATAAGTTGGGTATCATAGCCAGCGGTATTGCGTACAACTATCTTATGGAATGTTATCCCAATGGTTGTCCTTTCCCCGTACTGAAAATCTCTCAGTATCCTATTCCTAAGAAACTCATTCGTCGCATGACTGACGACTGTGAATTCGTGCTGATTGCCGAAGAGGGTCAACCGTTTATTGAGGACCAAGTGCGAGGCGTGATGCCTGGCAATGCTGTTATCAAAGGTCGCCTTACGGGAGAACTCCCTCGTACAGGTGAGCTCAATCCCGATTTTCTGAAGAAGGCCCTCGGTATTGAGAGCTCAGAAAGCTATGCGCCATGTGAAGACGTTACACCACGTCCGCCTGCACTCTGTCAGGGCTGTGGCCATCGTGATGTATATACTGCATTGAATGAGGTGTTGAAGGAATATCCCAATGCTCGTGTGTTTGGCGATATTGGTTGTTATACCCTTGGTTTCCTGCCTCCTTACAAAGCCATCCATTCTTGTGTTGACATGGGTGCTTCAATTACGATGGCTAAGGGCGCATCAGATGCAGGACAATGGCCAGCTGTAGCCATCATTGGTGATTCTACCTTTACCCATTCAGGTATGACTGGCTTACTCGATGCCATCAATGAGAATGCTGACATAACGGTGATTATATCAGACAATCTGACTACGGCTATGACTGGAGGACAGGACTCTGCTGGAACCAATAAGTTCGAGGCTATCTGTAAGGGCTTAGGCCTTTCGGAGGATCACCTCAAGGTTGTTAACCCCATCCCCAAGAACATGCCAGAGATTACAGCAGCTATTCGCGATGAGATTAACTATCATGGCGTGAGTGTGATTATTCCTCGTCGTGAATGTATGCAGACATTACAACGTCATTTGAAACAAAAGAAAGCAAAGGAGGCAAAGAAATGAAAACAGATATTATCTTATGCGGTGTAGGAGGGCAGGGTATCCTTTCTATTGCCACTATTATCGGTGAGGCTGCCATGAAGGAGAACCTCTATATCAAGCAGGCCGAAGTGCATGGCATGTCTCAGCGTGGAGGCGATGTACAGTCAAATTTGCGTATCTCAAGCAATCCTATTAGTAGCGATTTAATTCCTTTAGGTGGCGCTGATGTAATTATATCTATGGAGCCAATGGAGGCGCTGCGTTATCTGCCGTTCCTCTCAAAAGACGGATGGATTATCACCTCAAGCACTCCTTTTGTTAATATTCCAAATTACCCTGATATAGAGACGATTAAGAGCGATCTGAATAAGATAAAGAATGTAATCGTGCTCGACATTGAGCAGGCTGCTAAGGATAATGGTGTTCCTCGCTCAGCCAATGTGATTCTTTTGGGTGCTGCCCAGAAGGCACTGGGTATCGAGTACGATAAGTTAGAGGATGCCATCCGTCGTGTATTCGCACGCAAAGGCGATGCCATCGTAGATGCCAACATCAAAGCCCTCGCCATAGGCCGAGCCGCTCAAAAGTAGTAATTTTCGGCACGGATTAACACGGCTTTAAAATAAAGACACGGCTGCTAAGCCCCAAAATAGCAGTGTTTCTCTAAAAAGAGAGCCGCGTTAATCCGCGCCAAATAAATATCATTATGGAAACTCCGATTAAAAGAGAAATAGTAGACTCGCTGGTGGCTGAGTTGGGAATCGAGGATTTTGCCAAGGCAACCATCCGTGAGGTAAAACAAGTAGCCGCCAAAGCAGAGAAGACCAGTGGCGTAGAGTTTATTAAGATGGAGATGGGCATCCCTGGACTGCCTGCTGCTCAGGTGGGTGTCGATGCCCAGATTAAGGCCCTACAAGACGGCATTGCCCATTCTTATCCTGATATTCAAGGTGCCCCCGTATTGAAAGAAGCTGCTTCTCAGTTTGTCAAGGCATTCATTGGCGTAGATATAAAACCTGAAGGATGTATTCCTGTGAGTGGCTCTATGCAAGGCACCTTTGCTTCGTTCCTTACATGCTCACAGCGAGATAAGACAAAGGACACCGTGCTTTTTATCGATCCGGGATTCCCTGTTCAGAAGATGCAGCTGCAGGTTATGGGGGTGAAGTATGAGACCTTCGACGTGTACGACTACCGTGGTGATAAACTCGGTAGTAAGTTGGAGAGCTATCTTTCAAAGGGGAATATCTGTGCCATTGTCTATTCAAATCCTAACAACCCCTCGTGGATTTGCCTGCGTGAGGAAGAGCTAAAGACTATCGGCGAACTGGCCACCAAGTACGATGTCATTGTGATGGAAGACCTTGCCTATTTCGCCATGGACTTCCGTAAAGACCTCTCTACGCCTTTCCAGCCGCCATATCAGGCCACGGTAGCTCGCTATACAGACAACTATATGTTGCTTATCAGCGGCTCCAAGGCATTCAGCTATGCTGGCGAGCGCATTGGTGTCACTTGTATCTCCGACGCATTGTTCCATCGCCATTTCGATGACCTCTCAGAGCGCTATCAGGGACTGCCTTTTGGCCCTGTGTTCTCTACCCGTATGCTCTATGCCTTGTCTTCCGGTACTAGTCACAGTGCCCAGTATGCGATGGCAGCCATGCTGAAGGCCGCATACGAAGGGAGGTATGATTTCAGAAAGGAGATCAGCGTGTATGGTGAACGTGCCAGGAAGTTGAAGGAGATTTTCTGTCGCCATAATTTCTATGTGGTATATGATAAAGACCTCGACGAGCCCATTGCCGATGGTTTCTACTTCACGATAGGTTATCCTGGTATGACGAGTGGGGAATTGGCCCATGAGCTGATGTACTATGGTGTATCGGCCATTTGCCTCATAACCTGTGGCTCAGAGCAAGAAGGGCTTCGTGTTTGTACCTCGTTTATCGAAGATCATCAGTATGCTCTCCTCGAAGAGCGCATGAAGATATTCGAGATAAACAATCCCTGCAAATAATTATTTTCTTGAGGATACGTGTGCGTTGGTCGTAATACAACTCCTACTTAGTCGTAATGAAACTCATAGTTTCATTACGACAAACCTATAGTTTCATTACGACTAAGTAGAGGTTTACTCGGAGTAAAATATAAGGGGAGAATATATCGCTTACTCTTCCAGATTTACCATTTTAAATTTGAAATCGCTTTGCGGGATATAGCGTACATCATACTTGTCTTTGTTCTTATAGATGTACTGGTTCTTCATCTTTGCGTATTTCTTCTCTATTTTCTTGCGATTCAGTGAGCCAACTATCACAACAGTCCTATTGGGTAAGTTGCGCTCCTGAGCGAAATAGTTGCGCAACTGATATGAGTAGTTGCTCTTGCCCGCAATCATCTTTTTCTTCTTGGTCACCCAGATACTGTCCATTTCCTGAATATCAGTAAAGTATACTGTTGAGTCATTGAATGAAGCTACGAAACCAAACAGGTATCCTTTGGGTTCTTTTATGTTCTGCGCTTTCAGCGTTTGGCTTCCGGCGGCCATCAGCAGGATGGCGAGTGAGATGTTTCTGAGAAGTCTCATTATCCTAAAAATGTCTTTAATATTTTGTTCTTACTACAATTTCTGAGTTTACGTATAGCTTTTTCCTTTATCTGTCTTACTCGTTCGCGTGTGAGTCCGAATTTGCTGCCTATTTCCTCAAGCGTCAGTTCTGGACGGTTAATGCCGTAGGATGCTTCAATCACATTGCGCTCACGCTCATTCAGTACTGCCAGAGCTTCCTGTATTTCAGATCTTAACGATTCTTCCACCAACTCGTTGTCGGCCATTGGGGAGTTGTCGTTAGCCATCACATCGAGCAGACTATTGTCTTCGCCTTCCACAAAAGGAGCGTCAACCGATATGTGGTGACCGTTGATACTCATGGCTTCATCGATTTTCTCCTGAGGGAGGTCTATCTTGTCTGCAATCTCATCTGCTGATGGTCTGCGCTCATTTATCTGCTCAAAGCGGTTTATCTCACGAGCAATCTTGTTGACACTACCTACTTGATTCAAGGGTAGCCTAACAATACGGCTTTGCTCAGATATAGCTTGCAATATGCTCTGTCTGATCCACCATACGGCGTAAGATATGAACTTGAAGCCTCTTGTCTCATCAAAGCGCTCGGCAGCTTTAAGTAATCCCAGATTACCCTCGTTGATGAGGTCGGGGAGGGAAAGTCCTTGATTCTGGTATTGCTTGGCTACGCTGACCACAAATCTGAGATTAGCCCTTGTCAGTCTTTCCAGAGCTTTCTTGTCGCCGTGTTTGATACGCTGCGCAAGTTCCACTTCTTCTTCTGCCGAAATCATGTCCTCCTTTCCTATCTCTTGCAGATATTTCTCTAAGGCGGCACTCTCTCGGTTGGTTATAGATTTAGTGATCTTTAGTTGTCTCATCTTGTGGTCTATGTTTTAAGCCATTTGCAAAAGTATGGGTTTTTCCTGAAATGACCAAAAAAAAGCCGCAATTTTTTACAATCGCGGCCTTTTTTTATGTTTTTTACCTTATTCGTTCTCAAGAGGAACAGCGAAATAGCCTTTCTTTCCTGTTGGATAGATACCCTGAATGTAGAGTACAGGCTCCTTGCTTGTCGAGGCCTCTTTCACTGCATTCTGCAGATCATCGATGCTCTTAATGGTCTGATCGTTCACACGCTGGATGATGAATCCCTTAGGAACACCGGCATCCTTCAGTTTGCCACCGCTTATTTTGATTACCTCCAGACCGTAGCCGATGTTGAGCTGCTCCTTCTGGCCATCTGTCAGAGCCTTGAAGCTTCCACCCAGCACGTCGAGGTCGGCATTCTTCACAACCTTGGTGTTACCCTGTTCGTTCTTCAGCGTGAGCGTTACCGTCTTTGCCTTTTTGTCGCGCAGATACTTCACGGTAACCTTATCGCCAGGACGCTTCTGGGCAATGATACCTTGTAGGTCGCCCATCGTGGCCACCTTCTTGCCATCGACCTCGGTAATGATGTCTTCGGATTTGAGGCCTGCATCAGCTGCAGCACCTTCTTCTACAACTTTATCTATGCGCACACCTTCCATCGTACCGTAATCCTTCACATCCTTATCCTGATCCTTCATGGCGTCAACATAATCCTTCAAACTGCCGCCTTGAATGCCAATCATGGCGCGTTGGTAGGTGCCGTACTTCTTGAAGTCGTCGATAGCCTTGCTGACAATGCTGGTAGGAATGGCAAAACCATAGCCGATGTTTGAACCAGTTGGTGAAGCAAGCATAGCGTTGATGCCTATGAGTTCACCACGGGTGTTCACCAGCGCACCACCAGAGTTTCCCTGATTGATAGCGGCATCGGTCTGAATCATAGAACTGACACCCGAGCCCATAGAACGGGCTTTGGCGCTGACGATACCTGCCGTAACAGTGTTGTTCAGTCCAAGAGGATTACCTACTGCGAGCACCCATTCACCCACACGAACATCGTCGCTATTGGCAATTACGATGGCAGGCAAATTCTTGGCGTCTATCTTGATCAGGGCCAGGTCTGTGGTTTTGTCGGCACCAATCACGCGAGCTGAATATTCCTTAGAGTTTTCGTTGAGAGTCACTGTCAACTCGTCAGCTCCATCAACTACGTGGTTATTAGTCACGATATATCCGTCAGCAGAGATGATGACGCCAGAACCTGCAGCAGCACGCTTTGGAGTCTGCACTTGACGCTGACGTTTGCCGTTATTGCCTTGTCCACGTCCGAAGAATCCACCGAAGGGATCACTGAAGAACTCCTCAAACGGGTCGCTATACTCTACAGTCTGAAGTTTTGAGTTTTGTACCGATTTGATGTAGACCACCGATGGCAGAGCCTTTTCGGCAGCGTAGGTTAGGTCTACAGGTTGTCCTGCTGGAGCCGAAGCTACAATTGGAGCAGAGGAGGTAGTAGCAGCATTGGTTTTTGTGAAGGCTGCTACTGAAAGAGCCAAAGCAACAACGCATATTGCTGGTGTTGCTACGTTTACGATCTTTTTCATATTTTCAGTCATTTTGTTATGTATTAAAATTCAACTTATGCAACTCCGAATTTGTTGCGTTAACACTCTCGAAGTATTCGGGTGCAAAAATAAGTGCATTTTTCCATATACTGACAAAATGTCGTCAATATTTGTCCCATTTTAACAATTCTAATAAAGCCCTTAACGAGCATTTGCGATTAATACTTTAAATCTTAAATAACTGACAAAATTAAGAAATCTCTGCTTTTTTAGTTTCATATATTTAACTTGGTGATTATTTTTCTTTAATTTATTCCTCTATTTAGATTTTTCTCTGTACCTTTGCAGTCAGAAAGCACTGTCGCGGTTTGTCGCTGGTGTCATTTTGGCACGAGAGGAAAGTCCGGGCAGCATAGGGCGCTCCACTTCCGAAAGTAGAAGCTATTGGTGACAGTAGGTGACGGCAGAAGAGAATGACCGCCTTCGCTTCGGTGAGGGTAAGGGTGAGAAGGTGGTGTAAGAGACCACCAGCCGATGGGTGATCATCGGGCTGTGTCGACTGGAGGCTGCAAGTTCATGTATACCGTCGTCTGAGGGTAGCCCGCTCGAGTTATACGACGGAGGGTAGAACGCTTGAGCCATGGGGTGACTTGTGGACTAGATAAATGACAGACAGCCACACTTGTTGTGGATACAGAACCCGGCTTATAGCGACAGTGCTTTTTTTAAAAATGAAATTTCAAATGTCATTATAATGAAAGGATTTTTGGGACAGATTTACCGTAAACTATATCTTACCGTCCGCTTCTTTACAACTAAGCGGGTAATGACACAAGCTGCAGCCTTGACTTACTCCACTTTATTAGCAATTGTCCCCATTCTTGCTGTTGTGTTTGCCATTGCTCGTGGCTTTGGTTACAATAAGTATATTGAGATATGGTTTCGCCAAGCCCTGTCAACCCAGCCTCAGGCTGCTGATGCCATTGTAGGGTTTGTCAACAGCTATCTTATTCATACAAAGAGTGGTATCTTTTTGGGGGTAGGCTTGATATTCATGCTCTATACGGTACTGATGCTGGTTAATAATATTGAAGAGACTTTCAATCAGATATGGCAAGTGAGTAATTCGCGCCCCATTATTCGTTCGTTTACAAACTATCTTGCCATGTTCTTCCTCTTTCCTATCATTATTGTGGTTTCGATGGGTCTGTCTATTTTTATGGAGACAATGGCAAGTACAATGGATGGTTTTGTACTTTTGGGACCAGCCATTCATCATTTGCTCGACCTTTCGCCCTATATTTTACTATCCCTGCTTTTCATCGTACTTTACGTCTATATGCCCAATACCGAGGTGAGTTTCTCAAGTGCTATCGTTCCTGGTATCCTGGCAGGTATTGCAATGCAAGTACTTCAGATTGTATATATCCACTCTCAGATATGGGTGACAGGCTATAATGCGATCTATGGCTCTTTTGCCGCTCTGCCTCTGTTCATGCTTTGGGTACAGATCTCGTGGACTATCTGTCTTTTTGGTGCGCAGCTTACCTATACCAATCAGAACCTCAAGACCTTTGGTATTAATCTGGAACCTATTGATATCCATCCTCATGTTGAGATGACGGATGAAGAGCGGAACGATGCCGAGTTCTATGCTGGCAACATTGACAATCTCTAAATAAAGAATCCCTGCCGCAGTAGCAGGGATTCTTCTTTTTGTTATTGTTTCATTAAGTATTTCTTGAAGTCGGCGAAATCCTTCGTCATGGGAACGCTTTGTTTCTCGCCCTTCATGAAGGCTGCCAAGCGGTCAGGTATCTCAACGTCGATACCTAAGATGTCGTCCACCTTCTCCTTGAACTTAGCAGGGTGAGCTGTCTCGCAGAACACACCAACCTCGCCATCCTTCAGTCCATCTACGAGCGCCTGATAGCCACAAGCACCGTGAGGATCAAGCACATACTTTGTTTCTTCGTAGCATTGCTTCATCGTTTCACAGATGTCTTCATCGCTATATGTGGCACCGCTAATGAGCGATGTTATTTTTTCGTGACTCTTGCCGTAGAGATCGTAGATACGTGCGAAGTTCGAGGGATCGCCCACGTCCATTGCGTTGGCCAGTGTCTGCTTCGAGGGCTTGGGCTCATATTTGCCAGTCTGCAGATACTTATAGAAAATATCGTTGGCATTGTTGGCAGCGATGAAGCGCTTGATGGGCAGCCCCATCTCATGGCCAAAGAGGGCAGCGCAGATATTACCAAAGTTTCCGCTTGGAACGCACATAACCAGATTGTCGGCCTTGCCCTGAGCCTTCATTCTCGCATACGCATTGAAATAGTAGAATGCCTGGGGCAGGAAGCGGGCCACGTTGATGCTATTGGCCGATGTCAGTTTCATGTGCTGGTTCAGTTCTGCGTCCATGAAGGCGTTCTTCACCAGCGCCTGACAATCGTCGAACACACCATCTACTTCGATGGCTGTGATGTTCTTGCCCAATGTGGTAAACTGGCACTCTTGAATAGGACTCACCTTACCCTTGGGATAGAGTACATATACATGGATGCCGTCAACGCCCAAGAAACCGTTGGCTACTGCTGACCCTGTATCGCCAGAGGTTGCCACCAGCACGTTTACCTGTTCGCCCTTGCCCTCCTGTTTGATGAAGTATTGGAGCAGTCGTGCCATAAACCTTGCGCCCACATCCTTGAAGGCGAGGGTAGGACCATGAAAGAGTTCCAACGTGTATATGTTTTCCTTCACTTTCTCTACAGGACAATCGAACGACAGCGTGTCGTAGACGATGTCCTTCAGAGCGTCGAGATCTACATCCTCGCCAAAGAAGGCACTTGCCACGTTGTAGGCTATCTCCTGAAACGTCATGTCCTGAATATTATCGAAGAATTCCTTTGGCAACTTCTGGATTCTCTCAGGCATATATAGGCCTCTGTCTTCTGCCAGTCCTTTTACAACGGCCTTGTGAAGATCGGCTATGGGAGCATTCCCGTTGGTACTATAATATTTCATATTAATTTGGATTTTAGAATTTTGAATTAAGAGATGGCCATCAGAGCCTTCATAAACTCATCGAGTTTGAGAAGGCCATAGACGCCTGATACGCAGCTGACTTCATCGTACTGCTGCACCTCGTCGGGCTCAATGCCACGATGCCAAATCAGGAACGGAACTGGCTGACCTACATGGATGCGCATCTCTACTGGCGTCAGGTGGTCGGGCAATACGGCGATGCATACGGGCTCCTGCCATTTCTCTAGCTCTTTATAAATAGGGGCGATAAGTCGCTGGTCCAGATACTCGATAGTCTTCAGCTTCAGCTCCAAGTCACCATCATGTCCAGCCTCGTCGCTGGCCTCCACATGCACAAACACGAAGTCATCCTTCTCCAGCGCCTTGATGGCAGCCTGAGCCTTGCCTTCGTAGTTGGTATTGGCCAATCCTGTGGCACCTTCCACCTCTACAATCTTCAATCCAGCATAGTGGCCTATGCCACGAATCAGGTCAACAGCAGAAATCACAGTACCACTCTTTACCTGAGGATATTGCTGCATCAGTGTCTCCATCGACGGACGATAGCCGCCACTCCAAGGCCAGATGCTGTTAGCCTGGCGCTCACCACGCTTAGCACGCTCTTGGTTGAAAGGGTGCTGAGTTAGAAGGTCCTGAGATTTCAGAATCATCTCGTTGATGAGGTCAGCCGTTTGCTGTGCTGAGAGTCGTCCTGCTTCAACAGGCGCATTCTCCTCAGGCTTCACCAACAATCCTCGCCATTCTTCATTGGGATGATCGTGGGGTGGGGCGCACACGATGTGTTTTGAACCACCTTTAATAACTAAGAGATGACGATACTGAATACCAGTAATGAACTTCACACGCTCGCAACCCTCACGTTCGTTGATAGGTTTGGCCAGCGTCTCGTTCAGATAGTCAATCAGCACGCGAGCGTCCTCTGTCTCAAGGTTGCCACCATTGTGGGTGATAATCTTACCATCTTTGAGCGTGATGATATTGCAACGGATGGCGAAGTCGTTGTCAGCCATCTCATAGCCGATAGAAGCAGCCTCCAAGGGGCCGCGACCTTCATAGACCTTATTCAGATCATAACCCAGAATAGCTGTGTTAGCCACCTCAGAGCCTGGAGGAAATCCCTCAGGCACAGTCACCAGTCGTCCGCAGCGGCCTTCCTTGGCTAGCTGGTCCATCATGGGTTTATGGGCATATTGCAGCAAGGTCTTCCCGTTGAGTCGTTCAACAGGAAGATCTGCCATGCCATCACCTAATATTATGATGTGCTTCATAAAATCAGTGTTAATCCGTGTAATCCGTGCCTTAAATATTCGCAATACTCATGATGTTTGCGAAGACACCTGCTGCAGTTACTGCGGCACCGGCGCCGTAGCCCTGAATAAGCATCGGGTACTCCTTATAGCGCTCCGTGGTGAGCAGCACGATATTGTTCGAGCCCTCCAGTCCATAGAACGGATGTCCATAGGGAACCTCCTTCAGTGCCACGCTGGTCTTGAACGACGATGGGTTCTCCTCATCGGCCTCCATCGTAGCCACAAAGCGCCAGCGCTTGTTCTCTGCCTCGAGCACCTTACGACGTGCCTCGAAGTCGGCATCTAGTTCAGGCAGACGCTTCCAGAAGTCATCGATCGAGCCCTCGAAGTAGCTATCGGGCACGAAGAGATGCTTCTCTACATCGTCCTGCTCTACCTTGTAACCAGCCTCACGGGTCAGGATCACCAGCTTACGGATTACGTCGGTACCGCTCAGGTCGATACGTGGGTCGGGTTCTGAGTAGCGCTGCTCCTTGGCACGGCGAACGGTCTCTGAGAAGGGCACGTCGGCAGCGATCTCGTTGAAGATGAAGTTCAGCGTACCACTCAGGATAGCCTCAATCTTCAGAATCTTATCGCCTGAGTTGCACAGGTCGTTGATGGTGCCGATGATAGGCAGACCAGCACCTACGTTGGTCTCATAGCGGAACCATACGCCGCGGTCACGAGCCGTTTGTTTCAGTTTCATGTAACTGTCATAATCGCTTGAAGCAGCAATCTTGTTAGCAGCTACTACTGAGATATTATGTTCTAAGAATGTCTGATAAAGTTGAGCAATCTGTCGACTGGCTGTACAGTCTACAAACACAGAGTTGAAGATGTTCATCTTGACAATCTCCTCCTTCATGTGCTCAGTGTTGGCAGGGAATCCTGCACGCAGAATTTTCTCGTAGTTGTCGAGGTCGATACCGTCACGATCAAGTACAAAGTTATCAACATCGCTAATTCCAACCACGTTCAACTTAAGGCGTCTCGACTGCATCAGGAACTGCTGTTGGGTGCGAATCTGTTCGAGAAGCATGCCGCCTACGGTTCCGATACCACAGATAAAGATGTTGAGTACCTTGTATTCCGACAAGAAGAATGAGTCGTGCAGCACGTTGAGTGACTTTCGCAAGAATTTTCCGTCAACTACAAACGATATGTTTGTCTCGGATGCACCTTGAGCACAGGCGATGACTGAGATACCAGAGCGGCCTAGTGTACCAAACAGCTTACCTGCGATACCTGGAGTCTGCTTCATGTTCTCGCCCACGATGGCGATAGTTGCTAAGCCACTCTCTACCTGCATGGGGAACATGGCGCCCGTCTCAATCTCCTTGGCAAACTCAGCGTTCAATACCTCTGCTGCAGCCTCTGCATCCTCATCGCGCACACCGATAGAGGTTGAGTTCTCTGATGATGCCTGAGATACCATGAATACTGAGATACCCTTATTGGCGAGCGTGGTAAAGATACGACGATTTACACCAATCACACCCACCATCGACAGGCCTGTCACCGTGATGAGTGAGGTTCCTTTAATGCTAGAGATACCCTTAATGGGCTTGTTGTCGTCCTCAATCTTTGCTTTGATCAGGGTTCCCGGGTGCTCCGGGTTGAAGGTATTCTTTACCTTGATAGGTATATTCTTTACGCAGACAGGATAGATGGTTGGCGGATAGATTACCTTCGCGCCAAAGTTACAAAGCTCCATCGCTTCTACGTATGAAAGTTCATTGATGGTATAGGCACTCTTAATCACCTTGGGGTCGGCTGTCATGAATCCATCTACATCGGTCCAGATCTCCAACACCTCTGCATTGAGCACTGCAGCCAGAATCGAAGCTGTATAGTCAGATCCGCCACGACCCAGATTGGTGGTCTCATGAGTGTCACGATCGCGAGCGATAAAGCCAGGTACTACGTAGATGGCTTTGTCGTTCATATCCTTGAAAGCCTCCTTCACCAGCTGAGTTGTGAGGTCGGCGTCTATCACGTGTTTACCCTGTTTTTTCTCTGTGCGGATAAAGTCGCGTGAGTTCATGCGTACACCGTTCTTCACCATGGCGGCAACGATGTGTGAACTCAGTCGCTCACCATATGAAACGATGGTGTCTTCCGTCTTCTTCGATAGGTCGTGAATCAGGTATACACCATAGAAGATACTCTTCAACTGGTCGAAGAGCTGATCAACGTTATTGAATAAGTCTACGCGCTTTTTGTCATCTGTGATGATGGTGTCTATCATCTGGTGATGACGCTTTACCATCGCGTCGAATTCCTCGCGATAGTGCTCGTCGCCTTGTTTTGCCATCTTTGACGTTGCAATCAGTTTGTCTGTAATGCCGTCAAGTGCACTAACTACTACAATGACAGGTTGCGTCCGAGCCTCTGTCTCCACAATTTTCTTCAAGCTAAGAATGCTTTTTACGGAACCTACGGACGTTCCGCCGAATTTCATTACTTTCATATTTCTATGCAATTTATCTTACCGCCGGTACCCCTTCACAATGGGGGACTTCTCCAACGGCGCTGCAAAAATACTACTTTTTCCCGAAATGCCATAAAAAAAGTGTAAAATCTTTGCCTTTCCGATTCTTTTTCCTAACTTTGCACATAGTTTTTGTATATTTTATCACATTTTGCTCCTATGTCAATCAAACGCCTGTTGGGTAATCTCTTGCCCTTTGTCCTGCCTTATAAATGGCTTATTGCCATCACGCTGGTGCTAACCCTTGTAGGGTCGTTCATGGCTCAAGTCAATGCCGTAGTGCTTGATCGTGCTGTCGACGCCATCAATGCTTTGATACAGCAACCGGAGGGCTTCCAGTGGAGTGCAGCTGTGCGTATACTCACAGTCATAACCATTATATTATTGGGTAAGGAGGTTTTAGGTGCTTTAGTCACTTTCTTCCAACGATATTATGGCGAACGCATGCGTATTCTTGTGAGTCGTGACCTCTCTTTACGGGTCGTGGAACGTATGCTTTCTTTCCGTATGGCTTTTTTTACCAGTGAAGGCAATGAAACAGGAAAACTTCAGTCGCGTATCGATAGGGGTATTATGAGCCTCTCTAATACGGTAAATAATTTCTTCATTGAGATTCTTCCTCTTTTTACCAGCGCAGTACTGGCTTTGGGCCTTATGTTTGCAGCAAATTTTTACGTGGGTCTTGTCGCCCTCTGTATCGTGCCCCTCTATTTCTGGGTCACCTATATCCAGGCGGCTAAAATGAAGGGTGGTCGTCGTGGCATCTTTGGCGGCTTTCAGGCTGTGTCGCAGGGCATCCTGAACATCCTCGAAAGTATCACCGTCATCAAGTCGTTTAATCGTGAACAGATAGAGGCCGACCGCCAGGCCGCCATTCAGCGTGCAATGACCGACTTGCAGCTCTCTACCCGTAAGAAGGCTTATATTTTCAATGGTCTGAAGAGTTTTCTTGAGCAGATAGGCACCGTGCTAATCATTATACTTACGGCCTACCTCGTGCTTATCGACTATCCTGGTATGTCGATAGGTAAGATTATGTATCATGTCATGCTTTTCGCCAATGTCAGTGCGCCCATCCGCCAGCTTCATCGTATCTACGACGATATGAATGATGCCTTGATCTATGCTGAGGGCTTCTTTGGTATCCTTCAAGCTGACCATGAGATTGAGGCTACAGGTACTCATCATCCGCAAGAGGTGCATGGTGACTTTGAACTCAGCCACGTGGACTTTACCTACAGCAACGGCACACAGGCGCTCTTCGATGTGTCCATGCGCATCCCCAGCGGTAAGATTACAGCCCTTGTGGGATTGAGTGGGGCTGGCAAGAGCACCATCGTGAATCTGCTCGACAAATTCTATGAGCCGCAGCAGGGCTCCATCACTCTCGATGGCGTGAGTCTGGGCGAGTGGGATACCGAGTGGCTGCGCGAGAACGTAGGACTTGTGCTCCAGAAGAATCACATCTTCGATGGCTCCATCGAGGAGAATATCCGTTACGGCTGTCCTTCAGCCACGCACGATGATGTTATCCGTGCCGCAAAGCAAGCTTACCTCTACGACCAGGTGGCAGCTCTGCCGCAGGGTTTCGAAACGTCTGCGCTCCAACTTAGTGGTGGTCAGCAGCAGCGTGTGGCCATCGCCCGCATGTTTATCAAGAACCCGCCCATCATCTTCTTAGACGAGCCCACCGCCAGCCTTGATGCTATCGCTACTGAGCAGATAAAAGCCAGTATCGATGCCATCAAACAGGGACGCACGGTTATTATTATCTCACACAATATTGGTCAGATAATCGATGCCGACCAGATATATGTGCTTCAGCAGGGCAGGGTAGTACAAAATGGTACCCCCGACGAGGTGTATCGTCAAGGGGGTACCTATAAAGATATTTTCGATGCTTCAGCTCGCTCATTAAATGTCGACAAGATTGCATCTACTCTTAGCAACTAATATACTTTTCCTGCTACGGGCTTGGTATACCAGTCGGTAAAAGTAATGGTCTTCTCGCCCCAGTTGTTGAATTCCAAGTAGGCATCCTTGATGCACACACGCTCCAATGGATATTTGAAATCGTTTGGTATCATAATACCATGCGGATCCTCACCTTTTTTCGACAATCTTACTTCTATATTTGTGGTCATGTCGTAGATATACGGACAATTGTCGGCCACGAGGAAGCTGAATGTTTTGGGCACGGTCTTTGTCGCGGTAACAGGTGGACATACCTCACTGCCACCTTGTGTGTTAATGAATGTATTGGCGGTCTTTCCAAACAGAGCGTGAACTTCGGCATCGTTGGTAATCACTCCACAATTTATGTTCTTGATGCAAATCTCGTCATAAGCGCCACAGGCTATGATGGAATATTCCACGGTTGTCTCGTTCTTTCTTACGGCTTTTATCACGATATCGTTCATGTCATAGTCGCCAAGAGGTGTATCCTCGAAACAGAATGTGTATTTGTTGTATTCAGGCTCTATGGGGATGAAAGGTATCTCAATACCACCTTCTACTTCAAGTATCACATCGTTAAAGTCTGCATCGGTACCCGATTCGAAGCACATGATCTTCTTGCCGTTAAAAGTAAGCCAAGCCAGACGTGGACCGTCAGTGCCGAGGTGAGAACTACTGAAGTTTGGCCAACTGTTAATCTTATTATTAAGACGTCCGTCGCCATATAGTTCTCCTTGTTTCTTGGGAGCCTCCGATGATGTCTTAGCCCTTACCATGAAACCAATCTTATAGCCAACAGGGAAATAGTATGAACCTTTTGTGCCCAGCGAAGGTGTTCCGTCGCCGAAGTACATCAGAGCGTATGAATAGCGGCGATTAATCACATCATCTTCATGCTCTCCGAAACAATCTTTGAAGGGGATGGCTTTGTATTTTGGCAGACTCTGCAGATATGCAACAGGGTCGGAGGCACTATTCATGTCGTCCTCCTTAAAGTAATAATAGTAGAGGTCAGAATTCCATACCTCATTGCCATATTCTTCGCCTCGGTCGCACTTGTATACGGGCGATACAATGATTGGGTCCTCGCCTGTGGTTATCGGATAGGCGTTCTCGTTGTAGAAGCCGCTACTTTTCACCAATGGCAGGTTGTTATATGAACGGCCGTTTTTGAAATATGAGAATACCATTGCTCTGAATGCGGCAGTGAGTTCGTCAGAATAAGGTGTGGCGTTCATTCGCTGTGCGCTATAGTCGCTCAGTTCATATAGCAACTCATTGGTCCATCCGCGCTGTTTGGCATACGAGTCTTCTATCACTCCGATACTGTATTCGCCCGTAGGCAAGGTAAGTCCTGCTGGCAGGGCGCGGGTTTTGGCTGCATCATTGATATTTGCTTCGCCATTCACCACTTTCTTCAACACGTATTGGCTGTCGGAGATGAAGGCCACGAAGAGACCTTGATTGTCAATGGGCGCATCATAATAGAGTGTTACTGTGGTTTGTCCATTGAGGGTTGCCTCGTTAAGTACTCTCATTGATGTGACGGGTTCGTCTTGAAGACCTGGTTCGCTGACATAAACCAGCAACTGTACTGTTTGGATGGATGCGTTAGCTGTGATTTTAACTTCACCAGAAGTTGTTGTACACCAATCTTGGTTTGGGTCAAACGTTGTGCCAAACACTTTCTGTACATTGGCGCTAATCTCATCATTGGAATCTGGCGTTACTGGCCCAGGAGGTGAGGGTGGATCCACAGGGGTGTCAAACAAATCTTTACTTTTAGAGCAGCCCATAAATAATAACAAGCCGCAAATCGCGATAGGGAACAACTTTTTCATTATTGCGTTGGGTTAGTTTTTAATTGTTTTATAATTTTATTTTGCAAATATACTATTATTTTTAATATTTTGGGCTTTATCTGTGTGATAATTAAGTATATTTAACTGATTGACTGATAGTTACGACGTTATTAATGGTTCTTTCAGATAGCATACGAGATATAGGTGACGTTTACATGGCGGAAAGTCGGAGCTTGCTTCGGGTAGAGTCGGAGTTTACTTCGGGTAAAGTTCTAATATAATAGAGTGATAACAATAACAGGGCGTTATGTTGTAGCTCCTGTTACAAGACTTGTAATGTGGGTCTAATACGACTAAGCTCTATAAAACGAAAAAGCGCTGATCATTCAGCGCTTTAATTTTTGTAGTCGATAGGGGAATCGAACCCCTATGCCAAGATTGAGAATCTTGTATCCTAACCATTAGATGAATCGACCAACATTTCAAAGATGCGCTCGCAGAGAAATCCCCTCGGTTGCGGAAGGAGGGGGATTCGAACCCCCGGTACGGGAACCCGTACGGCAGTTTAGCAAACTGCTGGTTTCAGCCACTCACCCATCCTTCCAAAGGACCTCGGAGTCAGAAACCGTGGGGTTATCTCCTTGATTGCGGGTGCAAAGGTACGACTATTTTTTGAACCCACCAAATATTTAGCCAACTTTTTTCGAAAAAAGTTATTTAAACGCTACAACTTGATTCAGCTCACTATCGAGGTAGAAGGTGTTCTGAAGGGTGTCTCCTTGATGTATGTACTTCATCCTCAGGTAATAAAGGTCTCCAGAGGGAACCTGTGCATAGGAAATCTCTTTTTTGAAGCCTGGAGCACCGCGATGACGCATTAATTGAATTAAAGAGTCGTTTATGTGGCGTGTGGTGCCAATATCAGCAAAGTCGCGGCTGCTGATTTCGGCAGAATTCTCCATGTTTTCTTCGATAAAAGCTTTCACACGTTGCTCTGCCTTGTACTGCTGTCCGCACGAGGCGAACAGCAGCAGGCATGCAGATATACTAATTATAATAGGTACGCGCGAGATTTTCATTTCTGAGGAATGTTTTGAAGTACATCGAGCAGGTGATCCCATACCATCTGGACGGTTGGAATGTGAAGACGTTCATCGGGCGTGTGGACAAAACGGAGGGTGGGACCGAAGCTGACCATGTCGAGATTGGGATAGCGCTCGGAGAACAGACCGCACTCAAGACCGGCATGGATGCCACGGACTACGGGCTTGTGGCCAAAGAGCTTGACGTAGGAGTTGACAACAATCTCCTGAAGTTTTGAGTCGGCCTTCATCTTCCAAGCTGGATAACCATCGCTTGATAATACTTCGGCGCCAGCAAGTTCGAAGGCTGCCTGAATGGTGGCACACATATTGTCGAGGTTTGACATAACGTTAGAGCGTTGTGACGACAGTATGTCGATAGTGGTGTCAGAGCTGTGAACGCTGGCGATGTTGCTTGAAGTCTCGACCATGCCGCCTAGAGCTTCGTCCTGACAGATGGCGTAGATTCCGTTGTCGACAGCCTGAACGGCCCACACGAACTTCTTGGCAACAGCGGAATCTATTACGGATTCGGCATCAGTACTTTCCATTGAGAATTGCATAGTGGTATCAGTAACGTGGAATTCGTCTTCTACGTCAGCAGCAAAGACATTCCAGTCGGCACGTACATTCTCCTTGATATCGTTTGGTACGGCAATCACGAAGTAGCCGTCGCGGGGAATGGCGTTATGGAGCTTGCCTGAATGGAACTGTGCCAGAAGGACACCATCATAGCGATTCATAGTCTGGAAGATGAAACGGGCCAGCAACTTGATGGCGTTGGCACGCTTCTTGTTGATATCGTCGCCAGAGTGGCCGCCTACAAGACCTTTGAGTGAGCCTTTGATGAAGAAACTGCCTGTGGGGGCTTCCTGACGTGTAAAGGTGAACTTGGCTGTAGTGTTGCGACCGCCTGCGCATGATACGAAAATCTCACCCTCGTCCTCTGAGTCGAGATTGATGAGATAGTCGCCCGTCATGAAACCTGCTTTCATACCTTCTGCGCCTGTAAGACCGGTCTCTTCATCACGGGTGAAGACACACTCCAACGGACCATGCTTCACATTATCTGAGGCAAGGATAGCTAGCTCGATGGCACATCCGATACCGTCATCAGCTCCAAGGGTTGTTCCCTCGGCTGTGAGCCATTCGCCATCTACATAAGTGCGGATTGGGTCGTTGTCGAAATCAAACTCTACGTCAACGAGTTTGTCGCATACCATATCCATATGACTCTGGAGGATGACGGTCTGACGATTCTCCATACCGGGAGTGGCAGGTTTACGGATAATGACATTGCCAGTTTCGTCAACCTTGGTGTCGAGACCATGGCGCTCTCCCCAGTTCTTCAGGTAGTCAATCATCTTCTCCTCGCGCTTTGAAGGGCGGGGAATTTTGTTAATCTTCGCAAATTCTTCGAAGACAATAGCGGGTTTTAATTCGTTTTTATTCATTTTTAATGTTTAATCTGTAATGTTTCGTTATTTTATTATTAACTTTGCAGCCGCAAAGATATAAAAAATGATTGAGACTCTGCTCATATCGACGTTAATAATTGCTATCGCGATGGTATTTTTCCTCGTGAGAGTATTGTTGGTGAAACAGGGAGAGTTTAAGTCGCAGCATATTCACGACTCTGAAGCGATGAATGAGCGGGGTATTCACTGCGTGATGGACCAAGACCGCGAACTTAGAACCAAAAGCAAGTTTGCCGTGAAAGAGTAAACATTAACATTGAGACAATAAACGTTAAAACATTAAATATTAGAAATGAAAAAGTACATTTTCTCAGCACTGGCCATTGCAGCTATGATGGCTTCGTGTAACAATGCAAGTCCTAAGATGGACGAACAGCCCGTGGCCGCTTCTGGCGAGGGTATGAAGATTGCTTATGTAGAGGTTGATTCACTGATGACTCAGTATGATTTTGCCAAGGACTACAGTGTAACACTTCAGAAGAAGTCGAACAACGCCCGTACAACCCTGAACTCGAAGGGTACTGCACTGCAGGCTGCAATGAACAACTTCCAGCAGAAATTGAACAATAATGGTTTCCAGAGCCGTGAGCAGGCTGCTAGTGTACAGGCTGCTATTCAGCGCCAGCAGAATGACCTGCAGGAGCTGCAGGCACGACTGGAGAATGAGTTGGCTTCTGAGACTGCTAAGTTTAACGAGGCCCTGCGCGACTCACTTCAGCATTTCCTGAAGGATTATAATGCCGACAAGAAGTTTGACCTGATTCTCTCGAAAGCTGGCGACAATATTCTGCTGGGCGCTCAGAGACTCGATATTACTCAGGACGTGATCAACGGACTGAACAAGAGATACAAGCCTGCTCAAAAAAATGCAGAGGCGGCTAAGAAGACTGAGGATAAAAAGTAAGTTTTCGGTTAACACATGTAGAGAGGCGCTCCGTCCTGGAACGCCTCTCGTTTCTAAAAATCCCCTTTTGAACAATGAATTTCCTAGAAGAGAAAATACTTTGTGACGGTGTTATCAAACAAGGTAATATCCTGAAGATAGATAACTTCCTAAACCATCAGATTGACATTGACATCATGCGACAGATGGCCTACGAACTGAAGCGCAGGTTCAGAGGCGTTGAGGTCAATAAAGTTCTTACGATAGAGGCCAGTGGTATAGCCATTGCCACGATGCTGGGCGATCTGTATGATGTGCCTGTGGTGTTTGCTAAGAAAAGTGAGACGGCTAACAGTACCGATGACAAGTATGTGTCGAACGCCTATTCGTTTACCCATAAGAAGATGAATCAGGTGTTTGTATCCCGCCCATATCTGCACGCTACCGACAAAGTGTTGATTGTTGATGATTTTCTGGCCGATGGACAGGCTGTGCACGCGTTGATAGATTTAGTGCATCAGGCCGGCGGTGAGGTGATGGGTATAGGCATTGCCGTGGAGAAAGGTCAACAAATGGGGGGTAGCACCCTGCGTGATGAGGGCTATCATCTGGAGTCGATAGCTATTATAGAGGAAATGGACTGGGAGACGCAGACCATACGCTTCAGAGAACAACCCTTACGCGAGATAGAACAGACACAATTGAAACTTAAACAATAATATTAAAACTAATGACTGACAAAGCTAATCTTTATCAACTTGACGGGCGTGTGCCCGTACTGACAGCCATACCTTTTGGCTTGCAGCATGTGTTGGCAATGTTTGTAAGTAACATTACGCCTATTATTATTCTGGCCAACGTGGTTGGCATCGACTCGACAATCAGTGCGGCGCTGATACAGAACTGTATGGTGATTGCGGGCATCGGTACTTTGATTCAACTTTATCCCGTATGGCGTATAGGATCGCGGCTGCCTATCGTGATGGGTATTAGTTTCACTTTTCTCTCTGTAGCCATCTTCGTGGGTTCTACCTTTGGCATGGGTACATTGATTGGTGCTGTGATTATCGGTGGTATCATCGAAGGACTGTTGGGACTCTTTGCCCGTTATTGGATTGGCATCATCTCGCCTGTTGTTGCTGCAACAGTGGTGACTGCCATCGGTTTTTCTTTACTGCCTATTGGTGCAAACTCGTTTGCAGGAGGCCAGGGGGCTGCTGACTTCGGTGCAACCCATAACTGGATTGTAGGTTCTTTTACCTTGCTTGTATGTCTGGCATTTCAAGTATTTGCGAAGGGATTCCTGCGCTCACTTTCAGTGCTGATAGGTTTGATTGCAGGCTACATCCTTTCTGTTTGCATGGGAATGGTGAATTTTGCCGCTTTACAGGATGTTGGTGTTGTCGCATTGCCTGCAATATTGCCGTTTAAACCTGAATTCAATCTGGGTGCGGTGCTCTCGGTGTTGGCCATATTTCTTGTGTCGGCTACAGAGACGATTGGTGATACGAGTGCGCTCTGCGAAGGTGCACTGCATCGTGCACCAAAGGATAAGGAGTTGGGGGCAAGTATCTCGTGCGATGGCTTTGTAAGTAGTGTCGCCGGATGTTTTGGTTGTACACCTATTACATCGTTCAGTCAGAATGTTGGTTTGGCCGCAATGTCGGGTGTGGTAAACCGTTTCGCCATCGCCATGGGTGCGTGTATTATGATTCTTGGTGGTATTTTCCCTGCTGTGGGTACAATATTAACTACTATCCCTCAGGCAGTGCTGGGTGGTTGTACTATCATGATGTTTGGCTCGATCATGTTTGCCGGTATCCGTATGATGGCAAAATGTGGTTTCTCTGATCGTAATATGATTATTGTTGCTCTGTCGCTGAGCGTAGGATTAGGCTTTACACAGGTGAAGGATATCTTTGCAATTTTCCCACAGATGATTCAGACAGTGTTTGCTGAGAACTGCGTGGCCGTGGTATTCTTGCTGGCTGTGGTGCTTAACCTGGTGCTTCCGAAAGAAAAGAAGACAGCAGAGGTATAAACCTTGTTCGGATATATAAAAAAGGAGCATCCAAATGGGTGCTCCTTTTGATATTATTTAACTACCTTTTTCCCGTTAACGATGTAGAGACCGGAAGGTAGATCGCTGAGTGATTTCTCTGACATTCGTACACCATTGATTTTGTAGATGCCCTTCGAGGTGTCGATAGTTTTGTCGGCATTGATACCGTTGATAGCAGTTGGCTCTCCTCCAGCAAGTCCGCGTACGAATCCGGCATAGACATGCTTGCGGTAGAAATCGAGATCCCAGATACCAACAGGCTCGCTAGCGCGCCAGCCGCTGTTGGCGGGTGCATCGGTAGGACACCACTGACAGATACCCCACTGCTGGGCGGGCGGGATAATACGGAAATACTCCTTGACAATCCACTCATAGAACTCAGCCATTTTCTTATGCTGTGCCTCGGTAATCGTATTTGTGTAGACTTTATTCTCGTTAGGGTAAGTACCACTTATAACATAGCCCATATCCATCTCGCTGACGCGGACCAGCTTGCCCGAATTAGCCAATAGCTCGAACATCTTGGTGATGTGCTGTTTTCTGCTATTTAGTATACCACTATCTTCGTGGTAGGAAATGTGCATCTGAGTACCGATACCGTCGATCTTGGTCACACCATCTGCCTCCCATTTCTTGATCCAGTTGATGAGCGACTTCAACTTTTTATTGTCGTCCCAGTCTGACTCGAGGTTATAGTCGTTGATGAAGAGCTTGATGTCCTCGGGACCATACTTGCGGGCCAGTCGGCAAGCCTGACGAATGTAGTCGAGGTCGCCCAGATAGTCTTGCCAGAAGAAAGCGTCGCCGCCTACATCCCATGTGGCATCGGGATTACCATTGGGGCTGTAAGCAGTAGAGTGCTGCAACAGGTAGTTACCTTCGCCATCGTCGCCGCCGCCAGAGACGGCCTCGTTGACGAGATCCCAAGCCTTCACCTTTCCATTGCAGGCTTCCATCATACCTTTGATCCATTGATCCATTGCACCTACGAGTGCATCGTACATCTCTTGCTTGGTCTGAGGAATCATCTTACCCTGATTACCTTCGAACTTGATGTTCTTGATATAAACGTCACCGGTGAAGTCGACGGTGTTAACCTGCAAAAGCAAGAAGTTTCCGTCGATGGTGGGCTTTACGTCAATAGCGATATCCTGCCAATCGGTTGTGAAATCGTAGCTGATATTAAATCCTGTGGCGGGATCGCTGTCGTTGTTGGTGTTCCAGTCGCCTAAGTGACCAGTCATCTTTCCTGCCTTTGAACCTTTAACGGTGATGGTCATCTTGTAGGTCTTACCAGCAGTGAGGGGAATATCGGTCATAGCTTGGAACTGAACATCCCACGCGTTGGTGTTCTGTTTAGTGCACTTCACGATTAGACCGTTAGTGGAGTCGAAGTTGGTAGAGAAACCAAAATCTGTCTTATCCGATGTCCAGCCGACACTCTGGTTTTTAGTAAAGTCCTTGCTGGCTACAACGGTATAAGTCTCTTCGGATGTTGGGTCCGGCTTGTCGCCAATCAACTTGAGTAACCAAGCTTTGGGCTGCTGTGAATGCCAAGCGAGGGTGTGACCATAGACGCTGAGTCCCGCCTCGGTGGCAGCCTGGACATATTTCTTCACGGTTTCGAAATTCATGTTGCCATTGCCATCCACACAACTGGCCATTTTCATGGCGTTACCAGCAACAGTCTCGCTGAAGTTCTTATTGATTAGGTTTTTAAACGTGGAGTTGTTAAGATAGTCGTTGACGGTTGTGCCTGCTCCGAGTTTGAAATTGGGGTATTTTGAATAGTCGATGTAATCTTTAAGTGCCTGGTACTGATCCAAGTAACGATAATTGTCGTCGCCGGGTTTTCCTGTCTCAAATTTCTCTTGTGCCATAGTCGAAGCCGAAAGGCTGGCTACAAGCATACACATTAATAGTTTCTTCATTGTAATTTAAAGTTGATTAATTCATTAGTTATTTTCTTACGATGCTGCAAAATTACTAAAAGTTTTTTAATATCATGTGCAAAACAAAGAAAAAAAGAGGCGAAACATCATGTTTCGCCTCTTTACTATAGAGTGGAATAGGAGATTATTCTGCCCAATCCTCTTTTGACTTACGAATGTAGGTTTTGTAACGCAGCTGAGCCATCTTCTGTGCTTCAGCGAACAGCTCCTCGGCCTCGTTAGGATATGCCTTCTTAACTGACAGGTAACGAACCTCACCGAGCAGGAAGTCGTGGAAGTTCTCCCAGTTAGGCTCCTTAGAGTCGAGTGAGAATGGGTTCTTGCCTTCCTCAGCCAGAGCAGGGTTGTAGCGCCACAGGTGCCAGTAACCGCACTCAACAGCCTTCTTCTCCTCGGCCTGGCTCTTACCCATACCGCCCTTGGCCTTCAGACCGTGGTTGATACATGGAGCGTAAGCGATGATGATAGAAGGTCCGTGCCAAGCCTCAGCCTCGCGGATAGCCTTGAGGGTCTGTGCGTGGTCGGCGCCCATAGCAATCTGAGCTACGTATACATAACCGTAAGTGGTAGCAATCATACCCAGATCCTTCTTGCGGATGCGCTTACCCTGAGCAGCGAACTGAGCGATAGCACCAAGAGGAGTAGCCTTAGAAGCCTGACCACCGGTGTTAGAGTAAACCTCAGTATCGAGCACGAGGATATTAACGTCCTCACCAGAAGCAATCACATGGTCGAGACCGCCGTAACCGATGTCGTAAGAAGCACCGTCACCACCGATGATCCACTGTGAACGCTTAACCAGGTAGTGATCCAAAGTCTTCAACTCAGTGCAAACTGGGCAACCAGCGGCAGCACCAGCAGCGATCTGCTCGCGAAGCTTAGGAGCAATCTCCTTAGTCTTCTCAGCATCGTCCTTGTTGGCAATCCACTCCTGAGCCAGTTCCTTATACTCAGCGCTAGTCTTGTCGCTCTCGATCATCTCGCCGAGCAACTTAGCTACGCGCTCCTTCATCTTCTTGTTACCAAGTGCCATACCCAGACCGAACTCGCAGAAGTCCTCGAACAGAGAGTTGTTGAATACAGGACCCTGACCCTTCTCGTTCTTAGTATAAGGTGTAGAAGGAATAGAAGCTGAGTAGATTGAAGAACAACCAGTAGCGTTGGCAATCATCTGACGATCACCGAACAGCTGAGAAATCAGCTTAACGTATGGAGTCTCACCGCAACCAGAGCAAGCGCCTGAGAACTCGAACAGAGGCTGAGCGAACTGTGAGTTCTTAACATTGCTCTTGATGTCAACGAGGTTCTGCTTAGACTTAACGTTCTTAACCAGGTACTCCCAGTTCTTAGCCTCCTGAACCATATCGGCAGCATCAGGATTGAATGGAGCCATGGTAAGAGCCTTACCAGTCTTAGGATTGCCTGGGCAGATATCAGCACAGTTACCGCAACCCAGACAGTCGAGTACTGAAGTCTCGATACGGAAGTGCATGCCCTTCATAGCGGCAGGAGCCTTCATCTCGAGAGTGTCAGCAGCTGCTGCGAAGCCCTTGATCTCCTCGTCGTCGAGAACGAATGGACGGATAGCAGCGTGAGGACAGATGTAAGCACACTGGTTACACTGGATACAGTTATCCTTGTTCCATACAGGAACGAAAGCCTCTACACCGCGCTTCTCGTAAGCGGCTGTACCAACCTCCCAAGAACCGTCAACGGTGTTGTGCTTAACGAAGTCAGAAACCTTCAGCAGGTCGCCGGCCTGAGCGTTGATAGGACGAACCAGCTCCTTAACGAATGCAGGTGCATCGTCTACCTTCTCAGCATCGTCAGCCAGGTTAGCCCACTCAGGCTTAACGGTCAGCTGAACGTACTCACCACCACGATCGATAGCGGCATAGTTCTTATCAACAACGTCCTGACCCTTAGCGCCGTAAGACTTCAGGGCAGCAGCCTTCATCTTCTCAACAGCGAGCTCAACGGGGATAACGCCGGTGATACGGAAGAATGCACTCTGCAGGATAGTGTTGGTACGGTTACCCAGACCAATCTCCTGTGCAATCTTAGTAGCGTTGATAGTATAAACAGTAATGTTGTTCTGTGCGAAGAAACGCTTTACCTTGTTAGGCATGAACTTCTCGAGCTCGTCGGCATCGAAGATAGTGTTCAGCAGGAACTGACCGTTCTTCTGCAGACCACGTGTAACGTCGTACATGTGCAGGTAAGCCTGAACGTGGCAAGCTACGAAGTTAGGTGTAGTTACCAGGTAGGTAGAGCGGATAGGCGTATCACCGAAACGCAGGTGAGAGCAGGTGAAACCTCCTGACTTCTTTGAGTCATAAGAGAAGTAAGCCTGGCAGTACTTGTCGGTGTTGTCACCAATGATCTTAACTGAGTTCTTGTTAGCACCAACGGTACCATCAGCACCCAGACCGTAGAACTTAGCCTGGAACATGCCAGCGCCACCGAGAGCAATCTCCTCAACCTCAGGCAGAGAGGTGAAGGTAACATCGTCTACGATACCAACAGTGAAGTGGTTCTTTGGCTCGGGCATAGCGAGGTTGTTGAATACGCTGATGATCTGAGCCGGTGTGGTGTCGCGGCTACCAAGACCGTAGCGACCGCCAACGATAACAGGACGGTTCTCTACATCGAAGAATGCATCCTTAACGTCGAGGTACAGAGGCTCGCCGTTAGCGCCTGGCTCCTTAGTGCGGTCCAGAACGGCAATCTTCTTAACAGTCTTAGGAACAGCAGCCAACAGGTGCTTAACTGAGAATGGACGATACAGGTGAACTGAGATCATACCAACCTTCTGACCGTTAGCGTTCAGGTAGTCGATAGCCTCGCGAGCTGCGTCGGTAGCAGAACCCATGAGGATGATCATGCGGTCAGCATCCTCGGCTCCGTAGTATGAGAACAGGTGATACTCGCGGCCTGTGATCTTAGAGATCTCGCCGAGGTACTTTTCAACTACTTCGGGTACTGAATCGTAGTATGGGTTACAAGCCTCACGGTGTGTGAAGAATGTCTCAGGGTTCTCGGCAGTACCACGAGTGATAGGACGCTCAGGGCTCATAGCACGATCGCGGAAACGCTTTACGAACTCCTCCTTAACCAAAGGACGGATATCCTCCTGATCCATCAGCTCGATCTTGTGATACTCGTGAGAGGTACGGAAACCATCGAAGAAGTTAACGAATGGAACCATAGTCTCGAGAGTGGCAAGATGAGGAACTGCTGTAAGGTCCATCACCTCCTGTACAGAACCAGAGCAGAACATTGCGAAACCTGTCTGGCGGCATGCCATCACGTCCTGATGGTCACCAAAGATACAGAGTGAGTGAGAAGCCAGCGTACGGGCAGATACGTCGAATACGCAAGGAATCAGCTCACCGGCAATCTTATACATGTTAGGAATCATCAGGAGAAGACCCTGTGAAGCAGTGAAGGTGGTGGTAAGAGCACCAGCCTGCAGAGAACCGTGAACGGCACCGGCAGCACCAGCCTCAGACTGCATTTCCTGTACAGAGACGTTCTGGCCCCAGAGGTTCTTACGACCACGGGCAGCCCACTCGTCTACGTGCTCCGCCATAGGCGAAGACGGGGTGATGGGGTAGATAGCAGCTACCTCAGAGAACATGTAGCTCACATGAGCAGCAGCCTCATTACCATCACAAGTGATAAATTTCTTTTCTTTAGCCATTTTGTAACTGATAAGATAAAATGAATTACTAACTTTTTATTTGTTTAATTATAACTTAATAGACATTATTATTAATATAGGAAGCCTAACAACCATAGTGGTATCTGCTTGCCCTTTCCGATTTCCGAGTTGTAACGGACGTAATAGACGTCGGGTGAAATGCGCAGCTTTCCTTGGAATTTGGCATCCAGAATGCGGAACTTCAACTTCTCGTCGACCACGAAACTGCAATCGCGAGCGCCAGTGTTCACTTTATGGTCTTTCCACATTGAGTTAACGAAAAAGGTCTCCATTGCTTCCTGCTTGTCAACCTGTATGGGATAGATGGCATACATGAGGTTGGAGTTGTGAAGCATAATCTTCGCAGGCTTCTTAGGGAATTCCTGACCAATGGGGTATATGATGTTCAGCAAGCGCGCGTCGGCAAGATATTTAATATAGTTCATCACCGTGGCGCGACTTGTTTCAACATCCTGAGCCAACTTGCTGATGTTGGGCGCCTTGCTGGCACCATCTTCAGCAATCTGGTAGAATAGTTTCTTAATCTTCGTCAGATACTTCAGCTCAATCTGTTTAATGAGCAGGATATCTACCTCGGTCATCATGTTCATGGTCTTCAGAAGATTCTCGCTATAGTTGCGATGCTCTTGAAAGAAGGGGTAGAAACCATGATGAATATAATCCTGGAAATAGCGGTTGGGGGAAACTTTGGGTAGAATCTGACGTGCAATCTGCTCGTGATTGTGAATAATCTCGTCGAGCGTATAGGGCTGGAAATTGTTGTGAGTAAACAGGTTGATGAACTCGCGGAAACTGAAACCACGCAGGTTGTATGATTTCACGATACCGTTAAGTTCAGGATTCTCATCCTTCAGACGCATCACGCTACTACCGGTAAAGACAATCTTCAGGTTGGGGTAGTTGTCATAGCATTTGCGGAGTTCAGAACTCCAGTTTGGCTGCTTGAATACCTGGTCGATAAGTAGTACACGGCCACCACGCTTGTAGAAGCTGTCTGCAAACTCAGCAATGCCATGTCCTTGAAAATAAAAGTTGTTCATGTTGATATAGAGACACTGTTTGTCTTCTATATCGAAATGTTCTTTAGCATATTGCAGTAAGAAGGTTGTCTTTCCAACACCACGTGTTCCTTTAATACCAATCATGCGGTCACTCCAGTCGATCTCATCCATAAGGGTGCGACGAACGGGTGCATTCGTATGCTCTATGAGGTATCTGTAAGTCCTGAAAAATGCTTCCATCCCTAGCGATTTGTTTTAAAACAGCTGCAAAGGTAATACATTTCTTGCAATTTGCAAAGTCTAAATAGCAAAATCTTACTAAAATGTATATTTTTTCTTTTTTTATATCATAATTAACCGAATAATCTTGCCTGTAACTCAAATTTTTAGGTAACTTTGTGCCCGATTTATGAAGTTACATGTTTTTAATCCGGAACACGATCTCGCTCTGGCTGCTAATCTTAGCAACTTCACTGCGCCTCATGCCGGGCGTAAACTGAGAGCTGATTTAGGTTGTCTGCCTGCACTCTGGGCAGACGAAGATGATGTTGTGCTTGTAGAGAATATTGAACAGGCCAAAAAGACATATGCTCGTCTGAGGGCTAGAGTTGGCGGGAAGCAATGTCATTTCGTAGATAAGAACCTGCTTTCTAAACTCGATATCCGTGAGGTTGAACCTTGGGGATGGGATCTGGCACTCCGCAGCTCCCTGTTGCGTTATGGGGTGAATGCGGTTCCGTCGGAAGAGAATATAGAAACTATCAGGGAGTTGTCGCATCGCCGACATGCGATGTCGCTTCTTCTGAAACTGCAGACGATACCAGGAACTATAGGCACTTCGTATCTGGCTGAGTCTGTTGAAGATGTTCTTTCATATATGAAAGACTATCCGCGTATGGTTGTGAAAGCCCCTTGGAGCAGTAGTGGTCGTGGCGTGCGGTTTGTTGGTGCCTCGCTGAATGACTATCAGGAACGTTGGATCAGTAACGTGATAGATAAACAGGGATGCGTTATGGTAGAACCCCATTATAATAAGGTAAGAGACTTTGGAATGGAGTTTGAGAGCGATGGAATGGGCAATATCAAATATTTGGGTCTGTCGCTTTTCCAGACTAAGAACGGCGCTTATACAGGGAATATTATAGCTGACGAATCGGAAAAGAGAGACATCTTAAGCCGTTATATATCAATTGATTTGATAGGTTCTGTTAAACTGGAAATAGAGAACGCGCTAAGTGAGATGTATAAAGGCCGGTATAAGGGGCCTTTTGGGGTTGATATGATGCTTGTGGCAACCGATGAAAAGGATGGTTTTCTGCTTCACCCGTGTGTAGAGATTAACCTCCGTCGTACGATGGGACATGTAGCGCTTTCCGTCCCTCTGTTTGCTGATGGATATGCTCGTGTGATGCAGATCGTATTGGCAGACAAGTACCGGATAAGGGTTCGGAAAGCATAAGACTATCTTCATTAAGACAAAACAACTTGTTTTGTTCTCAAAGAAACTATCTTAACAGATGTAAGAGATAGTCTAAACGAGTACAAAACAAGTTGTTTTGTTATGACGAGGGTTATATTAATACTCTAATAGACGTACTTCAGAGTTCAAGCCACTTGGCATTGGCTCCCATGAGTCATAGGTTGTACGTTTGTAATTGATGTCTACGACGTTTATTTCCTCCATTTTGCGCCACTTAATGCCTCGGCGGTCATAGTCGGCAATACGGTTTGCTGGCAGATTTGTTACCTCTATCCGTACTTCGTTGTTGCCAACTTTCAGTGTGTTCTTACAGTCGAGGATGAATGGTACAGACCATGCACAACCGATGAAATGGCCATTGATGTAGACGCGAGCCGATTCACGGACATCACCCAGATCTATCTTCCAGTGTTTATTAGCCTCTGCTTTCGTGAGTTTGAAACGGGTTGTATAAACACCCGTTCCCATGGTCACCTTCACGCTGTCATCATCGAGAGTCTCCCAGGTCTGAGGCTTTGTGAGGGAAAAGGTCTTCTTCACCTTAGGTGCTTCTTCGGTAAAGGTTAGCGTCCATGGACCTTTTATAACCATACTGTCAGTGATACTTCCTGCGGTTGCCTTATTGTTTTTGTCATTCAAGGGCATTGCCTCGTTGTACGTTTGCAGAATCATCGATTCTCCGCTTTTGAGAGAGATATCAATGCTGTCGCCTGAGATACGCGCATGTGTTATTTCTCCATTAAGCGGGTTAAACCACGCGGCGTCTTTAAAGCTAATGGCCAACGGTAAACAGTCGTGGATGTCGTTGGGCGATAGGTTGGCTATGAAATAATGATAGCCGGTGTCGTTCTTTCTGCGGATGGCTTTCAGACCACAATCAGCCTTAATGGCTTCAGGTTTTGCCGCTTTCATCAGGTCGGCTGTTTGTGTACCATATATAATATGCGCACCCTGAGCCTTCAGTTCCTCAATGTGTGCTTTGACGTTTCCAGGCATATTGCCGCTACCAGGAATGATAAGAGCCTTATAGCGGGTTCCTGTTGCTGTTTCTAACATCCCATCCTTATAGTTTGTTGTCAGGATATATCTTTCCGAGATGTAATCGCAGTCAAAACCGGCATGGTCTATGTCAAGGATACTCTGAATGAACTCTGGAGCCAATTTGCCCATGGCGTGAATAGAGAACTGCATGAGCAGTTTCTGAGGATTCTTCTGCCACATGTCGCGAACGGGCAGATAGACTAAGAAATCGTTATCCGGTTGTCCCATCTGTAAGAAACTCTGGCAACGCTCCACATACTGCATGAAGTAGGGCGCATCGCGCCAGATGCTGTTGGTTGGCGACATATCGATGCTGGCATAGAACTTCCACCCTGGCCACGGATCGTCTTTAGGGGAATAGCAGGTTCCATGAAAGAACATGTGGTTGACGCCGGCACAGAACATCAGATCGATATCGGGTTTCAGTTGTGATAGCGATGTACGGAAATGTTCTGTCAGCCATGTAAATGTTTCGCTCGACGTATAGGGCTTGCCACAGATATGGGCGGCTGATGGCGCATATTTCAGCATGGAGAAGTCGGAGTCGTTCTTACGTGTCTTGCCAGAATCCTTTCGTAGTCCCTTGATGCCGAACTCGGACAGACCGAAGCCTTCTATCTCGGGAATATCCACAGCAGCATAACAGTCTATGAGATTAGCCGGGGAGCCGTGAGCCTGATTACGAGTGATGGCTCCATGCTTGTGTGCCCAAGTCGTCCATTGCTGTGTGAAGTTCTCCAACAAAAGATCGCCAAGCGTCTCGCGATAGTCGGACAGGATCTTCGTGTCACCATTCAGTAATTGGCGTAGGTAATGCTCCAACTTATAGCCTCTGCGCTTCTCAAACTCTTCAAAGAGCGTGGGCGTCCAAGTGGCTGCTTCCACTTCGTATGAATCGTTGAAGAAAGTATGAGGATAGGGTGTATGAGTGTGTTCAAAGGCACCTTCAATATGTTGCAGATAGTTACTTACCGCCTTTTTATCGAAGTGGTCAACTACTAGTCCCATTCCACCAGGAGCGGCACGTTTCACATTCATCACGCCATAGCGGCAGTAGAGGGCTATAACCTGCCAATGGGCGCTCTTCATATCCTTGAGTTTCTGCTTAAGGATTTTCTTCTGTGTTTTGTTTGTGGAAGAATTGATTTTGGTTTTTAACAGATCTGCCGGTTTCCAGGTGAGTTTGCCGTTTCTTACGTATTCAGTTACGTCGTAAGGCTCTCCTTGCCAATAGGCCATTGCTCTGTTGAGCCTGCAATACTTGGCCTCTTTCTCTAGTACGGATAAATCAAGTCCGTCGACGGCATCACCTACAAAGGTGGTATCAATGAAAACGGCCTTGCAGGCACTCTCTTCCAATGGAACCCACGGACCGCCAAAAGGCCATCCTGTACCTGTTGCCATATCAACCTCGATGCCCAGCTCCTTTCCGTTTTTCTGCACTTCGCGTAGCATCTCCATCCAACGATCAGAGAGGTAGGGGATATTATTGGCGTCGTTGCCTTGTACACCATAGATAGGAGTGATCTCCAGTGCGCCAATGCCATGATTGGCATATTCCTGCATGGTCCACTTCAGGTTCTCCTTGTCAACGGCAGAACCGAGCCACCACCAACGGGCACCAGCTTTGGCTTCGGGCCTTACTTCAGGCCACTGCTGACCAAGTGCTGTCAGAGTGATTGTTGCTAAAACTGCAGTGAAGATTGTTTTCTTTATCATTTGTTTATAGTATTTTTGTCTTAGTAGTTTGAAAAAAGAGAGAATGGGTATTGGGTCCATTCTCTCTTTATCGCATCGTGTGATAGTTTTACTCAATAACAATAAGAGCGTCATCTTCCATCACACTCTCACCAATCTTCACACAAACAGCCGTTACCTTACCGTCTTTCTCAGCGGTCAGGTTGTTTGCCATCTTCATGGCCTCAAGTACAACGACTGTATCACCAGCCTTTACCTCATCGCCTTCAGCAACTAAGATGTCTGTGATGACACCGGGCAGAGGAGCCTTAACGGCATTGGCCTTGTTGACAGCTGCTTTGTTTGCAACGGGAGCGTCGTTGTTGGCGGCAGGAGTAGCGGCCTTGATAACAGGCTTTTTCTTCTCAGGTTCAGGCTGCTTCTCGAGTTCTACCTTATATTCCTCGCCGTTGACGGTTAAGGTGGCAATGTTATCAGTAATATCTCCGACAACTACCTCATATTTATTACCGTTGATAGTATACTTATATTCTTTCATTATCGATTGGTTTTATTAGGGACGTTGTGTGAATGTCTGTGCATAACCGTTCCACTGTGTAGAATGGGCATTAATGGTAATAATGCCTGGCTCTGCATCGTGGACGTTGTTGCCTAAGTGCTCATGGAGCGCAAGGGCAATTGCTGCATATACTTCGTTATTCTTCATATACAAATCAATTACATTGGAATATTACCATGCTTCTTGGCGGGCAGGGCAACACGCTTGGTGGCAAGCTGAGCCAGACCGCGGCAAATGCGGAAACGAGTGTTGCGTGGTTCAATCACATCATCGATGTAGCCATACTTGGCTGCCTGATAAGGATTAGCGAAGAGCTCGTTGTACTCGTCCTCCTTCTCAGCGATGAAGGCCTTAACATCCTCACCAGCTTCCTTCTTTGCCTTAGCTTCCTTAGCATAGAGCACAGCAGCGGCACCAGAAGCACCCATTACTGCAATCTCAGCTGAAGGCCATGCATAGTTAAGGTCGGTGTGGAGTTGCTTAGAACCCATTACGATGTGTGAACCGCCGTATGACTTACGCAGAGTAACGGTAATCTTGGGCACTGTTGCCTCACCGTAAGCATAGAGCAACTGGGCTCCGTGCAGAATAACTGCATTGTACTCCTGACCTGTACCAGGCAAGAAACCGGGAACGTCAACGAGTGATACGATAGGAATATTGAAGGCGTCGCAGAAACGAACGAAACGGGCACCCTTACGAGAAGCGTTTACGTCGAGCACACCAGCATAGCAGTTTGGCTGGTTGGCAACGATACCTACACTCTGGCCGTTGAAGCGGGCAAAACCGACAATGATATTCTTTGCAAACTTTGGCTGAACCTCGAAGAATTCACCATCGTCAACTACGGCACCGATAACCTTATACATGTCGTATGCCTCGTTGGGGTTCTCTGGAATAATTTCATTCAGAGAATCCTCCATACGGTTGATGGGATCTTCTGTTGCCTTGAAAGGAGCTGTCTCCATATTGTTTGAAGGAATATAGCTCAACAGGGTTTTAATCATCTGCAAACCTTCCTCCTCAGTTGCTGCGGTGAAATGGGTTACACCAGACTTGGTTGCGTGAACGCTGGCACCACCCAGATGTTCCTGATCAATATCCTCACCGGTAACAGTCTTAACAACCTTCGGACCAGTAAGGAACATATATGAAGTACCTTCCATCATCAAGGTGAAGTCGGTGAGTGCTGGGCTGTAAACAGAACCACCGGCGCAGGGACCGAAAATTCCAGAAATCTGCGGAATAACACCTGAGGCAAGAATGTTGCGCTCGAAAATCTCGGCAAAACCTGCCAGTGAGTTGATACCCTCCTGAATACGAGCACCACCAGAGTCGTTAATGCCGATAACGGGAGCTCCCATCTTCATGGCCATATCCATAACTTTGCAGATCTTCTGACTCATGGTCTCTGAAAGAGAGCCTGCATGAACAGTAAAGTCTTGTGCGAATACGAATACCAGACGGCCATCGATAGTACCACTACCTGCTACAACACCATCGCCGAGGAACTGCTTTTTCTCCATACCGAAGTTATGGCAGCGGTGCTCTTTGAACATGTCATACTCCTCGAACGAACCCTCGTCGAGGAGCATTTCAATACGCTCACGGGCTGTATACTTACCACGGTCGTGCTGTTTCTGAATAGCTTTTTCACCACCACCGAGACGTGCCTGTTCGCGCTTCTCGATGAGTTGCTTGATTTTTTCTAATTGTTTGCTCATTGTTTTATTTAAGTGTTTGAGAATGTTCGTTATTTCTGTTTATTCAGGGTGTTCACATAGTTCTGTGAGAATTCCACATGTTGACTTCGGGTGCAGGAAAGCAATGTTCAGTCCTTCGGCACCTTTGCGTGGTTTCTCGTCAATCAGACGTACGCCTTTCTCGGATACTTCTGCAAGACCCTTGGCGACACCGTCTTCTACGCAGAAGGCTACATGGTGTACGCCCTTATTACCCTTATCGAGCCACTTCTGGATTGTACTCTCGGGTGATGTGGGCTCCAGCAGTTCCAACTTAACTTCGCCGCAGCGAAGGAAAGCGGTCTTTACTTTCTGGTCTTCAACGACCTCTGTTGCATAACACTCTAAGCCCAGCACGTCAGTGAAATACGGCAGGCTCTCCTCGATGCTCTGGACGGCAATGCCCAGGTGCTCAATGTGGGAAATCTTCATATCTTTTAATGTTAGAGAATTGATAATTTTATCAAATTACGTGCAAAGGTACAAAAGATATATGACATTCCCTTCTTTATTTTGCTTTTTTTAATTAAAAAAAGAGATTGCTACTAAATCCTGGTGATAATCTCTCATTTTAATACTTTATTAGAATTCAACTGTAAGTCTTCCGTTAATTTGTCTACCTGTCAGATAGTTAGGTACCGCCCACTGGCGATTTGTAACGTCGGTTACCCAATAATAACTGTTAACATTGGATATACCGAATAGATTCAGGCAGTCTATGCCTATCCATAAATTTCTGATACCATATTCATCTTTAACAGCTCTGTAACTCATTCCAATGTCTGCTCGCTTGTAGGCTGGTGCACGGAACTGCTGTTGCTCCAAACCTCTATGTGGGGCTCCAAAAGGAAGACCATCGGCAAATGCCATACGAAGTGTCATTCTCCATCGCTCAGTACCGGGGAAATAGTCGGTGAAATGGAGGTTTACTGACCATCTTTGATCTGTTGGCATAGGAATCCAATTGTTACCAAACTTCTGTCGGGTACTCATCAGTGAGAAAGTTAACCATGAGTCTGTGCCTGGTACGAATTCACCATATATTTTTAAGTCTATTCCTGCAGCATATCCCTTGCAGATATTATTGCCATAATATGTAATCTTAAGATTCTGAATGTTATATGGTATCAGGTTCGATAATGCTTTATAATATGCCTCAGCGGATAACTTAAACTTTCGATTGAGCATTTTAAATCTATAGTCCACTCCTCCAATGAATTGAATGGATTTCTGACTCTTGATTTTTTCGTTTAAAATTGCTGTGGTTATACCGTTTTGCATCAGTGTATCTCGGATCTCCTTGTAGAAGGGCGCTTGATAGTATATGCCAGTAGCTAAACGGAATGTCACATCTTGATTAAAGGCTGGTATTATCGCTAACGAGGCTCTTGGCGATATGATGGTTTCTTTATTGAACGACCAATTGGCTAATCTGATACCATAGTTAAATGTATAATATGTGTCGCCCTTTGAGAATCGGTAGGTGTCTTGTATGTAGGCTTCCGTTCGATAGTTCTTCACATTATTCTTCGCTGAAAGTGTATAGATCATGTCAAGCCTTTCTGAGGAGTGGGGGATGGAATATCCGGTGGAATCGCGCATTTCGTACTCCTTTGACTGCTCTTTGATGTGCTCCTGTTTATAGGTGATACCTGCTTCGATATCATGATGCCCAGCACGATGATTTCCTGTCAGTTTTATATTGATGACATCTGCGGTAAGATAGTTGCGTGCATGTTCCATGTACGTTCCAACCCCCAGATTCTCTTGAGTCAGCGTATTGTCGAGCCAATACTGTCCCATGATGTCATATTGCTCACTTTCTTTTGTGTGGAATGCTGACATAAGGATTTTAAGTTTGGTGTAATCCCCAAAATGCCGGGTAATGCCAATTGTACCGAAAAGAGTGCGGAACAAGTCTTTTTCTTGTCCGTCGAAGTATACCTTAAAGGCCTTGACATCGGCCAAGGTGCCAAAACTGGTTTCTCTGTCTTCTGGAATGAAGTTATAATGATTCTCAGAGACATATCCCATCACGTCGATATTCCATCTCTTATTCGGATTGTATGTTATATATGTCTGATAATCAAGAAAATTAGGCTTGTATTCTCCAGTAGTTTCTAGAGACCCTAACAGATAACGGTTAGTCTTGTATCTGATACCATGACTCATCGAGAATTTTCCGTTCCCATACCCCAGGTAGCCACTTGCGTCAAGAAGCGATGCTGTTGCAGAAGCCTTAAAGCCTTTAGGCTGACAATAAGTAATATCCAGAGTCGATGACATCTTGTCGCCATATTTTGCCTCAAATCCGCCAGTAGAGAAACCAATCTTTTCTACCATATCAGGATTAATGACAGAGAGTCCTTCTTGTTGACCGCTGCTGATGAGTAATGGGCGATATACCTCTACGCCATTGATATAGACAGAGTTTTCATCAAACGAGCCACCTCTTACATTATATTGCGATGACAGCTCGTTATGGGTTGATACGCCTGCTTGCTGCTGTATCATTTCTTCTACAGCATTGCCGGTTGTTGCAGGCCCTTGTCGAACGTCTTTTATGTTAAGCTGTTGTGTCTGTGATGTCTGTCTTCGCTTTTCAGTGATAACGATTTCCTGCAGAGCCTCCATCGGTCGCATCACAATCTGTACATTAATCTTGCCTTTGGGGTGGCGGAATATACGTTTTCTAGCGCTATAGCCAACCATCGTGAATCTGACTTCAACAGAATCGGCCGAATGTAAATCGAGAGAAAATTCGCCTTTTAAGTTGGTCATTGTCATTTTACCTTGTGCTAAGCATGATACAGTTACCAATTCCAAGGCGTGTTCCTCTTCATCAACAACCTTGCCTTTGAGTGTGAAACCATCGGCATGGGCCATGATGCTCATCATCAGGCATATGAGTATAATTGCGAGTCTGACATTTCTTCTTACCATACTCTTTAATAACGTAAAAAGTCATATTTTATTTGGACGTATCATAGTTTTTTCGTACCTTTGACCCCAAAAGAAATAATATCAACCAATATACGAATAGAATTTTATGATAGATTACATTTCGCAACATGTGTGGCAATTATGGGTGGTGATAGCCGTCGTTTGCCTTATTCTTGAATTAATGGCTGGCGATTTCTTCATTATTTGCTTTGCTATTGGTGCAGTCTTCGCAGCTATAGTATCTGCCTTTGATGGTGGAATCTGGCTCCAGTTATCCGCCTTTGCCGTCTTCACTCTCATCAGTCTTTTCTGGGTTCGTCCCTTTGCTCAACGCTATCTGCATAAAGGTGAGGATAGTCGTGTCAGTAATGCCGATGCTTTGTTGGGGCGTCAAGGTAAAGTTGTAGAAACCGTCAAAGCGGGAGGTTATGGCCGAGTGCAAATTGATGGTGATATATGGAAAGCTGTAACCCTTGGTGAGGTCGATATTCCCGAAGGCTCCAACGTCACCGTTATCGATCGCGCATCAACTATCATTACTGTAGAAATATTATAAACCCAAAACATTAATACGAATTATGGATATTATGACATCTATTCTGATAGCCGTCATCATTCTGGTGGTTATCTTTGCCAAAATGGCACTCGTGATTATTCCGCAGTCAGAGACAAAGATTATTGAACGTTTGGGACGTTACTATGCTACGCTTCAGCCTGGTATCAATATCATTATTCCGTTTATCGACCGCGCTAAATCTATCGTTGTTCTGAGTCACGGACGATATATGTACTCTACAACTATTGATTTGCGTGAGCAAGTGTACGACTTCCCCAAACAGAATGTGATCACAAAGGATAATGTGCAGACGGAAATTAATGCATTGCTGTATTTCCAGATTGTAGACCCTTTCAAGGCTACATACGAGATTAACAATCTGCCCAATGCCATTGAGAAACTTACGCAGACCACTCTACGTAATATTATCGGTGAACTGGAACTTGACGAGACATTGACATCGCGCGATACTATTAATAAGAAACTCTCTGCCGTGCTCGACGATGCTACGGATAAGTGGGGTGTTAAGGTGAACCGTGTAGAATTGCAGGATATCACGCCTCCTGATTCTGTGCTTACAGCCATGGAGAAGCAGATGCAGGCAGAACGTAACAAACGTGCGCAGATTCTTACTTCCGAAGGACAGAAGGCTGCAGAGATTCTGGCCTCAGAAGGTGAGAAGACGGCGGTTATTAACAAGGCTCAGGCTGCTAAGGAACAGGCGATTCTTGAGGCTGAAGGTGAAGCTCAGGCTCGTATCCGTAAAGCGGAGGCTGAAGCAAAAGCCATTGAACTGATTACCCAGGCTGTTGGTAAGAGTACCAATCCCGCCAACTATCTGCTGGCTCAGAAATATATTCAGATGATGCAGGAACTGGCTGAAGGTGACAAGACCAAAACCGTATATCTGCCCTATGAGGCAACCAACCTTCTTGGATCGATAGGAGGTATAAAAGACTTATTCAAAGCAGAATAACACAAAAAATGAAAAAATCGCAGCAATTTGCTGCGATTTTCATTTTTAATGTGTATCTTTGCAGCCGAAAAGATTAGACTATATGGTACACAATATTTTCAAGGGCTTGGGCATTGCGCTCATCACCCCTTTCAAGGAAGATGGCTCGGTAGACTATGAATCGCTGATGCGCCTGGTGGAGTATCAGCTTAACAATGGAGCAGATTTTCTCTGTATTCTCGCTACAACGGGTGAAACACCTACACTTACTGCAGAGGAAAAATCCAAGATTAAGAACATGATTGTTGATAGGGTACAAGGTAAAGTGCCTATTCTGATGGGGTGTGGTGGTAATAATACCGCAGCTGTAGTAGAGGAGTTGAAGACTGGTGATTTCAAGGGTATTGACGGCGTACTCAGCGTATGTCCTTACTATAACAAGCCCTCTCAGGAAGGTCTCTACCAACACTTCAAAGCCATCGCAGCCGCCACCTCTCTGCCTGTAGTATTATATAATGTTCCCGGGCGCACGGGCGTGAATCTGCAGGCTGCAACAACGGTTCGATTAGCTCGTGATTGCAAGAATATTGTTGCAATTAAAGAAGCAAGTGGTAATCTCGAACAAGTGAATGAAATCATAAAGAACAAGCCTAACGACTTTGATGTTATCAGTGGCGATGATGCTCTCACTTTCCCAATGGTAAGTTGTGGCGCAGTAGGTGTTATTTCTGTTATCGGCAATGCTCTGCCTAAGGAGTTCTCAAGAATGATTCGTTTGCAGATGCGTGGTGAATACGATCCTGCCCGTACTATACATCATCGTTTTACAGATCTTTTTTCTTTGCTCTTCGTTGATGGAAACCCTGCGGGCGTTAAAGCGATGCTGTCTGAGATGGGATTTATCCAGAACGTGCTCCGTTTGCCGCTTGTACCTATGCGTATTAACAATATGCATCGTATGTCTGAAATCTTGAAAGAGCTTAAAATCTGATGGACTCAAAGGTTATTCATGAGATTACCCCTTTGATGGGTAAGGATGTGCTTTATATAGCAGACCGTCGCAAGAAAGAGTTTACCTATCCGATACATAACCATGAGGTTTATGAACTTAACTTCGTGGAGCATGCTAAAGGTGTGCGTCGTATTGTTGGTGATTCTAACGAGATTATCGGCGATTATGATCTGGTGCTTATCACCAGTCCGGATCTTGAACATGTATGGGAACAAGGCGACTGCCAGAGTGATGATATTCGTGAGATAACTATCCAGTTTGATATCGATTTCAGTGATAGCGGCATTTTTGCACGTAATCCCTTCAACTCTATGAAGAAGATGATGCTTGAGGCCCAGAAAGGACTTAGTTTCCCCTTGGATGCCATCATGCGCGTTTATCAGCAACTTGATACACTCAGTTCTGTGAAAGATGGTTTTTATGCCTTTATGCAGTTTCTTACCATTCTCTACGAACTGTCCAAGTGTGATGGGGCCCGCACGCTTGCTTCAAGCAGTTTTGCCAAGGTTGAGGTATCGAGCGATAGCCGTAGGGTGCAGAAAGTCAAGAGTTATATCGACCAACATTATAAAGAGGAGATCCGCCTTACTAAGGTGGCTGATATTGCAGGCATGAGTCCTTCGGCCTTCAGTAGATTCTTCAAACTCCACACGGGGCGAAATCTGAGTGAGTATATTATTGATCAGAGATTAGGGTATGCCAGCCGTATGTTGGTTGACAGTACACATTCCATCGCCGAAATAGGTTTCGGTTGTGGCTTTAACAATCTGAGTAATTTTAATCGTATATTCAAAAAACGTAAGGGTTGTAGCCCTTCAGAATTCCGCGAAAACTACCATAAGACACGGATTATCGTGTAAAAACGAACTTTTTTCGAAAAAAGACTCCAAAAATTTGGCTGTTCCAAAAAAAGTGTGTACCTTTGCACCCGCAAATCGGAAATGGTTCCGTAGCTCAACTGAATAGAGCATCTGACTACGGATCAGAAGGTTGTGGGTTTGAATCCCGCCGGAATCACAAAAACGGTTGCAAAAATAAGGAACAATGGGGTTCCGTAGCTCAACTGAATAGAGCATCTGACTACGGATCAGAAGGTTGTGGGTTTGAATCCCGCCGGAATCACAAAAACAATGAAAATCCCACTTGAATGATTACATTCAGTGGGATTTTTTCTTTTCTCTTTTTTCTTTGTCTATTCAAAATAATATTGTATCTTTGCACCAAAAGATAAGATATATGGAAGATTCTGTATTAAATAGGTATTTAGATGAGATAGGTAAGGAAGTGCTGCTTTCTGACCAGGAAGAGAAAGAACTATCAGACCGTATACAGAGTGGTGACTCTAGGGCGCTGTCGAAGCTTGTGGAAGCCAATCTGAGGTTTGTTGTTACTATTGCCCGTCAATATAAGGGCAAAGGGGTATCGATGGAAGATCTCGTGAGCGAAGGAAATATCGGTCTGATGAAGGCCGCAAGCAAGTTTGATGCTTCGCGAGGCATTCGTTTTGTGAACTTTGCCGTTGTTTATGTTCGCCAGGCCATCGAAAAAGCCATAGACCAGCAAGGAGGCCTTTATCAGGTACCTAAGGATGTGAAAGACGAGTTTGCCCGTCAGCAGAGTATGCCTTTGTCGGTTGATGCTCCTTTGGGGCATCGTGCTAATATGAATCTGTTATCAGTATTGGTAAATAAAGATGCACCGCTTGCCGACGAGCGTGTACATTCAGAGGCCATCGAGGAAGCTGTAGAGTTCGCCTTAGGTACGCTTGATAAGCGTGAGTCGCAGGTCATCAATTCCTATTATGGCATTAACCAGGAACATGAAACAATGGCCGAGATAGCTGAAGATATGGAACTGAAGCGTGAACGTATTCGCCAGATACGTGACAAAGCTGTTCGCAAACTTCGTAAAGCATATAAGAACCGTCTTCGCGAATTACACAGATAAAAAAAGCTCCTCACATCGAGGAGCTTTTTTATTGATATAACGGAGAGAAGTCTCTCATTACTTAATCAGATCCACTGAACGCTTCAGGAACTTATCAAGGGCCTCGCCCTTAAGCATACCATTCTGAAGCAGTGCCAGGTCGATGAGCTGATGAACAATGCTGTTATCTTTTGCATAGTCGGCAATCACAGCTTGCTTCTTGTCCTTCTGCTCCTGTACGGCTTTCTCAGCTTCAGCCTTCTGGTCCTTATCCTCCTGAGTCAGTTCGTCGTACTTCTTCTTGTCTTGAGCGGCTCGTATGGCAGCCAGACGAGCCTCCTGACCCTTCAGTTCTGCTACGATAGGCTTCAGGGCCTCTGCTGTAGCGGCCTCGCTGTCCTCGAGCACCTTCTTTACCAGCGGATGGTCGGCGTTGAGCACGATGTTGAATGAGTCAGGCATCTGGCCATAGAAGTTCATACCAGCCTGGAAGCGACTCATCTCCTTCATACGACGCATATATTCGTTCTGAGTGATGATGACGGGGCGAGCCTCTTCACCAAGAGCGTCTACCTGTACCATGAACTCTGCCTTGTCAATCTTTGGCATCTGTGTGCGGAACACAGCTGACAAATTGTCACTCTGTTCGTCGGTGAGTTCACTCTTCTTCTGGTCATCTTTCACAATCAGACGATCAATGATATCACTATCCACACGAGTGAAGCGGCTCTTCTCAAACTTCTGCTCCAGTGTCTGGATGGTTGGAACATCCAACTGACCGTCGAGCAGCAGCACAGAATATCCCTTATCCTGAGCAGCCTTGATGTATGAGTACTGCTCGTCCTTGTCGGTAGCATAGAGATATACAAGCTGGTCGTCCTTATCCTTTTGGTTGGCTTCAATCAGTGTCTTGTATTCATCGAATGTAAAGAACTTACCTTCAGTATCTTTCATCAGAGCAAAGTCCTTGGCACGGTCGTAGAAGCCTTCCTCAGACAGGATACCATAGTTGATGAACAGTTTCAGGTCGTCCCACTTCTCCTCGTACTGCTTGCGGTCTTCCTTGAAAATAGAATTCAGGCGGTCGGCCACCTTCTTGGTGATGTAGGTAGAAATTTTCTTCACCTCACGGTCGCTCTGCAGATAGCTACGGCTTACGTTCAGGGGAATGTCTGGAGAGTCGATGACACCGTGCAACAGAGTCAGGAACTCGGGTACGATGCCCTCTACCTGGTCAGTTACGAACACCTGGTTGCAGTAGAGCTGGATTTTATTCTTCTGCAGGTCGATATTCGACTTGATACGGGGGAAATAAAGAATACCAGTCAGGTTGAAAGGATAGTCAACGTTCAGGTGAATCCAGAACATCGGCTCGTCGCTCATGGGGTAGAGTGTGCGGTAGAAGTTCTTGTAGTCCTCGTCTTTCAGTGTTGAAGGAGTCTTTGTCCACAGTGGCTCTACGTTATTGATAATGTTGTCCTCATCCTTGTCAACCATCTTCTTCTCTTCGCTGCTCCATTCCTGCTTTTTGCCGAAGGCCACGGGAACGGCCATGAACTTGCAGTACTTGTTGAGAAGTCCTTCCAGCTTACCCTTATCGAGGAATTCCTTGCAGTCGTCGTCGATATAGAGGATGATGTCTGAACCACGATCCTCGCGCTCTGCATCGTCAATCTCATAGGCAGGGCTACCGTCGCAGCTCCATTTTACGGCCTTTGAACCGTCTTTCCAAGACTTCGTAATGATTTCCACCTTCTTAGAAACCATGAATGAAGAGTAGAATCCCAGTCCGAAGTGACCGATAATGCTGTTTGCGTTATCCTTATATTTCTCCAGGAAGTCGCTTACGCCTGAGAAGGCAATCTGATTGATATACTTCTCAATCTCTTCCTCAGTCATACCGATACCGTGGTCGCTGATGGTGATTGTTCCCTTGTCGGCGTCGAAGTTCACGCGTACGGTCAAATCACCCAGTTCGCCCTTGAAATCGCCTTGGGCAGCGAGTGTCTTCATCTTCTGCGTTGCGTCGACGGCATTGGAAACCATCTCACGCAGGAAAATCTCATGGTCACTATAGAGAAACTTTTTGATGACGGGGAAAATATTCTCGGTTGTAACCCCGATGTTACCTTTTTGCATAATATCTATATAAATTTATAATCTGCCAAGGTTTCTGCAAATATCGTGCCAAAAAAATCCCTCCGGAGGATTTCCGGAGGGATTACTAATTATAGAGTAGGAGAGTGATTACTTCTTCTTCTCACCCTTCTCCATCTGAGCCTTCAGCTGAGCCAGAGCGTCGATGTCGCCGAGGGTTGTGCTGGCAGCTACATTCTCAATCTTTGGAGCGTCGTTCTTTGGAGCGCGAGCCTTCTTGGCTGCAGCCTTCTTCTCCTCACGAGCGGGATCCTCGAAGGTGCGGCTGTGAGACAAGATGATACGCTTGCTGTCCTTGTTGAACTCAATAACCTTGAAGGGCAGAGTCTCACCGAGAACGGCCTGTGAACCATCCTCCTTAACGAGGTGCTTAGGAGTAGCGAAGCCCTCAACGTTCTCCTCGAGAGATACAACGGCGCCTTTCTCGAGCATCTCGCTGATCTTACCCTCGTGGATAGAACCAACGGTGTACTTATCCTCGAATACATCCCAAGGATTGTCCTCAAGCTGCTTGTGTCCGAGAGACAGACGACGGTTCTCCTTGTCGATATCCAGAACGATTACATCGATCTGAGCACCTACCTGAGTGAACTCTGAAGGATGCTTAACCTTCTTGGTCCATGACAGGTCGCTGATGTGAATCAGGCCGTCAACACCCTCTTCGAGCTCAACAAATACACCAAAGTTGGTGAAGTTGCGAACCTTTGCAGTGTGCTTGCTGCCAACAGGATATTTGGTCTCGATAGCCTCCCAGGGATCCTCGCGGAGCTGCTTGATACCAAGTGACATCTTGCGCTCGTCACGGTCGAGAGTCAGGATTACAGCCTCTACCTCTTCGCCAACCTTCAGGAACTCCTGAGCTGAACGGAGGTGCTGGCTCCATGACATCTCTGATACGTGAATCAGACCCTCAACACCAGGCTGAATCTCAACGAATGCACCGTAGTCGGCGATAACAACAACCTTACCCTTTACGTGGTCACCAACCTTGAGGTCAGCATCCAGAGCATCCCAGGGATGTGGGGTGAGCTGCTTCAGACCGAGGGCGATGCGACGCTTCTCGTCGTCGAAGTCGAGGATTACAACATTGATCTTCTGGTCGAGCTCAACTACCTTGTGAGGATCGTCTACGCGGCCCCAAGACAGGTCTGTGATGTGGATGAGTCCGTCAACACCACCGAGGTCAACGAATACACCGTAAGAAGTGATGTTCTTAACGGTACCCTCAAGAATCTGACCCTTCTCAAGACGGCCGATGATCTCCTTCTTCTGAGCCTCGAGCTCCTGCTCGATGAGAGCCTTGTGAGATACAACAACGTTGCGGAACTCCTGGTTAATCTTAACAACCTTGAACTCCATAGTCTTGCCTACGAACTGATCGTAGTCGCGTATGGGGTGAACGTCGATCTGAGAGCCGGGCAGGAAGGCCTCGATGCCGAATACGTCGACAATCATACCGCCCTTAGTGCGACACTTGATGTAACCCTGAATGATTGCATCAGCCTCGAGAGCTGCGTTAACCTCATCCCAAGACTTGCTCAGGCGAGCCTTCTTGTGAGAAAGAAGGAGCTGGCCCTTCTTGTCCTCTGCGCTCTCAACGTAAACCTCTACCTTGTCGCCAACCTTCAGGTCGGGATTGTAGCGGAACTCTGAAGCGGGGATGATACCGTCGCTCTTGTAGCCGATGTTGACAACAACTTCCTTCTTGTCAACGCTGATCACGGTACCTTCTACTACCTGGTGATCGGCTACCTTGTTAAGGGTTTCGTCATACGCTTTGTCAAGCTCTTCCTTGCTGACACCAGCGGTCGTGCCATTTTCAAACTCGTCCCAATTGAAATCGTCGAGTGGCTTAACGTTCTTTGTTAATTCTGACATAATATAAAATTCTTGTGCCCCTCGTTTGTTTGTCGGGGCGGGGTCTGAACAGACGTTTACCAGACCATCTTTAAAGGGTTAATATTCGATAGGAGCAAGCGCCTGTTCCGGCTCCTATTTCCCCCTACGGGGGAGAAAGCGGCTGCAAAGGTAGTCATTTTCCGTGAAAAGTAAGTGGTAAGGGTGGAGAAGTAAGGGATGATTTATGAATTATTAACAAAAAAGAGAGCCGACCCTTTCGAGTCAGCCCTCCATTCCTATCATATTAATAACTATTTAGTTATACTTCATTAAGGTCATTATACAATGTTATACAATGCCCTGAGCCATCATGGCATTGGCAACCTTCATGAAGCCGGCAACATTAGCACCCTTCACGTAGTTGATGTAACCGTCAGCCTGAGTACCGTACTTCACGCAGTTCTCGTGAATGTCGGCCATGATGCGCTTCAGGTAGTCGTCAACCTCCTTAGAAGTCCAGCTCAGACGCTCTGAGTTCTGTGACATCTCAAGACCTGATACTGATACACCACCAGCGTTAGAAGCCTTACCAGGAGCATACAACAGCTTGTTATCCTGGAAAATCTTGATTGCCTCAGGCAGTGAAGGCATGTTAGCACCCTCAGCAACAGCGATTACACCGTTGTCTACGAGAGCCTGAGCCTGCTCACCGTTGATCTCGTTCTGAGTAGCGCAAGGCAGAGCGATATCGGCCTTCTCGTGCCAAGGACGCTCACCAGCGTGATATACTGCGTTAGGATACTCCTCTGCATATTCCTTAATACGTCCGCGCTCAACGTTCTTCAGCTCCTTAACATAAGCCAGCTTGTCGAAGTCGATTCCGTCTGGATCGTAGATGTAACCGTCTGAGTCAGAGAGAGTCATGGGGATAGCACCGAGCTGCAGGCACTTCTCAGCAGCATACTGAGCAACGTTACCTGAACCAGAAATCAGCACCTTCTTACCCTTCAGCTCGATACCACGTGTAGCCAGCATTGAAGTCAGGAAGTAAACTGTACCGTAACCAGTAGCCTCAGGACGAATCAGTGAACCACCGAATGAGAGACCCTTACCGGTCAGTACACCCTGGAACTGGTGTGTGAGCTTCTTGTACTGTCCGAACAGGTAACCAACCTCACGGCCACCTACACCGATATCACCAGCGGGAACGTCCTCATCAGGACCGATTACGCGATAAAGCTCATTCATGAATGCCTGGCAGAAACGCATTACCTCAGCGTCGCTCTTGCCACGAGGAGAGAAGTCAGATCCACCCTTAGCACCACCCATAGGCAGGGTTGTCAGAGAGTTCTTGAAGGTCTGCTCGAAAGCCAGGAACTTCAGGATACCCAGGTTTACACTCTTGTGATAGCGGAGACCACCTTTGTACGGGCCGATAGCATTGTTGTGCTGGATACGGTAACCCATGTTTGTCTGTACGTTACCCTTGTCGTCAGTCCAGGTAATACGGAACTCACAAACGCGATCGGGGATGCAAAGGCGCTCAATGAGGTTGGCCTTCTCAAACTCGGGGTGCTTGTTGTACTCTTCCTCAATTGTGGGAAGTACCTGAGAAACTGCCTGGATGTACTCCGGCTCATTAGGGAATCTCTTTTTCAGATCCTCAACAACTTGTGCTGCATTCATAATCTAATTGTTTTTTTAAGTGTTATAATGATTAAATATTCATTTTTATAGTCTCTACTGCTTTTACAGAGCATTCTGTCTTTACAGTTTTCAAATTCGACTGCAAAATTACATCAAAAATCTGAATTACCAAACATTTTATCAATTATTTATTAGAAAATCTGTCTTTTTGTCACATAATTGATATATGTCAAGCCAAAAAGTAATTTATATACATTTATTATGTGTTCGATAACAAGTTGCGGTCTGTTTCTGATTGCCCGTCATCCGCATGTTTCCCGTTTCTGCATATATATTTAATATAGGTGATATGTTTGCTCCAAGCAAAGGTTGACTTTTATCCGCAGAAACCCAGACTTCCCTCCGAGCAAAGTCGGTCAATCTGCTGCAGTTGTTGCAGTGTTGCAGTTGTTTGAGAGCTTAGCGCACCTCCTAAAAAAGGTCTATATATTATATATTATATATATATAAATATATAGAATTTACTTTTCACTTTTCTCACTCCATGATTCGAACTGCAACACTGCAACAACTGCAGCAAAATACATGTTTCTAAGGTCATAAAAGTTTTGGGGAGCAAAATCGTAACCATCGAACTGACTGCTTTCATTGTGTTCTGTGTGCAGACAGTACTCTGCCGTTGGTGGCTTGGCTATTTCCGTTTTGGTCCGTTAGAATGGCTTTGGCGTATGCTGACATACGGTCGTTATTTCCCATTGAAGAAATAACAGTGTCAGATTTCCTCTATAATAGAGGTTCCCGTTGGACCAGACGTCCATTGCCATGATTCATAGAATCTCAGTTTGCCGTTTTCGGTTCTTGGTACAGAATGGCATGAGCCGGTCTTCAATTCCCCACTGGTGTTGATGTGCTGGTAAGTGAACTGAAGTTCGTTGTCTGTATCAATCTTACCAACCAGAAACCCTTTAATGATGTCTCCACCCGAATATTCGGCCCAAACGGTTTTGTCTTTCTGATGATAACAGAACACGGTCTGGATTGAAACTTCACCAGAGTCAGAATTGTTTATAGCCACAAAATGCCGCCCATCGAGAGAGAATTCAACTTCTGTAGAACTAAACAGGGTCAGTCCTCGGTTGTAGGCGGTAGCAAGATTCTCGTCCCAGTTGTCGCGTCTTGACGGACAGGCTCTGGTCATACCACCGAAGACCACGAAATCAGTGTGTTTCACGCGATTGAACAGGCGATCACCGAACATGATTTTCTTCATACTTGGCAGTAGACCGAACTGCTCAAGTTTATCTGTCGTGTTGCCAGCCGTGCAAAGTATCAGCCCTTTCTCCAACACCTTCATGGTTTTAGGGCCATAGGCAAAACCATAGGTAAATACCCTGTCGAACCAGCCAATGAGTTTTGCTGGTGCTTCAGTCCAGAATACGGGGTAAATGAATATAATGGCATCGGCAGCATTGATCTTCGCTTGTTCAGCAAGCACATCTGCCTCTAAACAGGGCTCGGTCGAGTAATTAGAGTCTCTGAGGTATTCTTTCTCCGACATGTCTGTCTTGAAGTCCATCTGATAGAGATCGGAAAGAACATATTCATTCCCAGAATCTACAATGCCCTTGATGAAGGCGTCGCGCACATGACTGGTGAAAGACTCTTCTGACGGATGGCAATATACGATAAATGCTTTCATCTTCTGTAATGATTTGGTTGATAATAAAAATAATCCCCAGCCTTATTCTGGCTGGGGATTATGAAGCGTATAATGAGCCAGTTCTTACTTTCCAAAGGCTGATATTCGAGCCTGAATCTTTGCCACGTAAGCGTCGATGGTGGCCACGGCTACAATGTTGACAACGTCGCGAACCGATGCACCGAAGTCGATGAAGTGGATAGGCTTGTTCAGACCCATCTGGATCGGGCCGATAATCTCAGCGTCGCTTCCCAGCATCTGCAGCATCTTGTATGAAGAGCGGGCAGAGGTGAGGTTGGGGAATACGAGCGTGTTGACCTTCTTACCCTTGAGACGTGTGAAAGGATACTGTTCGTCGCGCAACTCATTATCGAGAGCGCAGTCGAGCTGCATTTCACCGTCGATAGGCAATTCGGGGAAGAGGGCCTGCATCTGTTCAACGGCACTCTTCACCTTCTTGGCGCCGGAACTGGTGGAAGAGCCGAAATTAGAGTGGCTCATCATACCGATGACAGGTTTCTCGTTGAAGAAGCGAACTGCCGTAGCAGCGAGCTTGGCAATATCGACCAACGTATCTGTATCGGGATTTTCATTGACCAATGTATCGGCGAGATAGAAGGTTCCCTTAGGTGAGTTGACGATGTGCATTGTGCCGAAATGCTTGAACTCAGGACGGATACCAATCACCTCATTAACAACCTTGATGGTATTTGAATACTTTGTATAAAGACCTGTGATAAATGCATCGGCCTCGCCAGTCTCAACCATCATCATACCAAAGTAGTTGCGCTCGAACATCTTGTCGTTGGCCTCCTGGAAGGTATAGCCCTCGCGCTGGCGTTTCTCAGTAAGGATGCGGGCATAACGCTCACGGCGCTCTCGTTCGTTGGGATGACGCAAGTTGACAATCTCGATGCCGTCAAGATTCAAGTCAAGCGATGCAGCAAGTTTGGTGATGACCTCGTCGTTACCAAGCAACACGGGCTGACAGATACCTTCGGCCTTAGCCTGAACAGCGGCTTTCAGCATGGTGGGGTGAACGGCCTCGGCAAATACCACGCGCTGTGGATGGGCAGCAGCAGTAGAATAGAGCTTCTGGGTAAGTTTTGTCTCTTGTCCGAGCAGCACACTGAGTGAATCCTTATAAGCATCCCAGTCCTCGATGGTCTTGCGAGCTACACCACTCTCGATAGCGGCCTTGGCCACAGCAGAAGACACCTCTGTGATGAGTCGTGGGTCAACGGGTTTCGGAATGAAGTAATCGCGGCCAAAGGTGAGGTTGTTCACTTTATACACATCGTTTACTACGTCGGGTACAGGCTGCTTAGCCAGGTCGGCAATGGCGTGAACGGCAGCAAGTTTCATCTCTTCGTTGATGGCTGAAGCGTGAACGTCGAGCGCACCGCGGAAAATATAGGGGAAACCGATGACGTTGTTAATCTGGTTAGGATAGTCGGTACGACCTGTTGACATAAGAACGTCGGGGCGAGCGTCCATCGCGTCCTCGTAAGAGATCTCGGGAACAGGGTTGGCAAGAGCGAAGATGACAGGGTCCTTAGCCATCGACTTAACCATATCCTTTGAAAGTACATTACCCTTTGAGAGTCCAACGAACACATCTGCGTCCTTTACGGCCTCGGCAAGTGTATGGATGTCGGTGCGGTTGGTCGCAAAGAACTTTTTCTGTTCATTAAGGTCTGTACGCTCAGTAGAGATGACACCCTTAGAGTCGAGCATCACGATATTCTCTTTCTGGGCACCGATGGCCATATAGAGCTTTGTACAGGAAATGGCAGCTGCACCAGCGCCATTGACTACGATCTTTACCTTTTTGATATCCTTACCAATAACCTCCATTGCATTCTTCAAACCTGCAGCAGAGATGATGGCTGTACCATGCTGGTCGTCGTGCATCACAGGAATGTCGAGGGTCTTCTTGAGGCGCTCTTCGATGTAGAAGCATTCAGGAGCCTTGATATCCTCGAGGTTGATACCACCGAAAGTGGGGGCTATGCGCTCAACAGCCTCGCAGAACTTCTCCGGGTCTTTCTCTGCAACCTCGATATCGAACACGTCGATACCGCCATAGATCTTAAAGAGCAGACCTTTACCCTCCATAACGGGCTTACCGCTCATGGCACCGATATCACCAAGGCCAAGTACGGCTGTGCCGTTAGAGATAACGGCAACGAGGTTACCCTTATCGGTATACTTATACGCTGCATCAGGATTTTCCTGAATCTCAAGACAGGGATAAGCGACACCGGGAGAGTAGGCGAGACTTAAGTCGGTTTGTGTACGATAGGCCTTGGTTGGCTTAACTTCAATTTTTCCTGGACGTCCGCTCTCGTGATACTCAAGAGCGGCTTCTTTCGAGATCTTTACCATAGTGTGTATTGTAATTTAAATCTTGTTTATTCTGAAAATCGCCCGCAAAAATACAAAAAACAATTCAAAATCATTTTGTTTTTTGGATTTTTTTGTATCTTTGCAACTGAAATTGTATGAATATGCAGGAAACAAAAGATATTTCTCCTTATAAACAAGGACTTAGAGACGTTATCATTGATGCGGCTATTAAATCATTTGCGGAAAAAGGTATTCGTTCCGTGAAGATGGATGACGTAGCTGCAGAGTTGAGTATATCAAAACGCACACTCTATGAGATTTTTGACCGTAAGGAAGATCTGTTGTTTGAAGGAGTGAAGCTCTTCTATCAGAATCGTACTGCCGTGATGGAAGTAAAGGCACAGCACTGCAAGAATGTAATAGAGATTATCTTAGAGGCGTACAGAATGAAGGTGGAGGAGGTCCGTCAAACGAATCCGCAGTTCTATGCCGACTTAGTGAAATATCCGAAGGTGGCTCAGTTTTTGAACGAGCAGAATCTGCAGATGCGTGTCAAGATGCAGAAGTTCATACAACGTGGTATCAATGAAGGTTTTTTCCGCGACGACGTGAACTATGAGATCGTAGGGCGTCTTTTTGATGCGATAGGGAAATATGTGGTTGACAATCAACTCTATCGTCAGTATACCATTGAGGAATTATTCCATAATCTGGTTTTTGTATCACTCAGGGGAATGTGTACGGAAAAAGGTGTAAAAGCACTTGCTAAGATGCTATAATAGAAGAATCCCAGTCTTTTGCGACTGGGATTCTTTCTATATTATTGATGCTGATCTCTGAGAAGGTCGTTGACTGTCTTCACAGGATTGAATGTACCGAGCGGCACTTCAACGAAAATGGTGCTCCAATCGCTCATAGCTCCGTTCCACAATCCCGGTAACTCTAAAGCTTTCAGTTCTTTACCGGCTTTTGATTTAGAAGAGATGAAACCTGTTGTCTTGTCTACAAACTCCGGCAGGTTGAAGGCATTTCCTTTGTAATCCTTTACAGCACAAACCAGATCAACGGGGTTGAAGTGTGTACCCTGAGTAAACATCTTCATATAGGCCTCGTTGTTAGTATCGATTTGTGAACTCTCAAGGATCTGAAGCGATACGGTGCCATCCTGATTATATGTAAGGAACGGACCGCCACCTGGCTCACCGACATTCTTTACGACACCACACACACGCATGGGACGGTTCAACTTAGAACGCAGATAGCTGGCATCAATCTTCTTATCCTTAGCATCAGTACAGAGTTTCTCGCTGACAAATTTCGCAATCTCCTTCATTTGGGCATCGTCTGCTCCAGCGTCGAGCAGACGGAGATATTCAAATGCCTGTTTCTGAAGCGATACCAACACACCCGCGATAACTTGTTTCCACTCTACAGTCTCAGGCTTCAGACGATCGGGCACTACGTTGTCGATGTTTTTGATGAAGATAATATCTGCGTCAATTTCATTGAGATTCTCGATGAGTGCTCCATGACCTCCTGGGCGGAAGAGTAGTGAACCATCGTCGTTGCGGAAAGGGGTGTTGTCTGGATTAGCCGCAACGGTATCGGTTGAAGGCTTCTGTTCGGAGAAAGTGATATCGTATTTGATGCCAAATTTCTTAGCGAACATATCGGCTTTTTCTGCGACCTTAGCCTTGAAAAGTTCCATGTGTTCGTGAGAAACAGTGAAGTGAACATGTGCCTCACCATTGGATGCGGCATAGAGAGCTCCTTCTACGAGATGTTCCTCCATCGGGGTACGAGGACCTTCACTATATTTATGGAAAAGCAACAGTCCCTTTGGGAGCTGTCCGTAGTTCAGACCTTCTGCCTTTAACATATTAGCGGCTACAGCTTTATAATTACCATCTGCCATAAGCGCCTTGATTCCCTTGCCTTCATTCTTCTGGCACACGGCATCGAGTGCATCATAGAAGGCGAACTTCTCGATATTGTCGAAATATTTTTTCTCAAAGTCTGTGGCTGGTGTGTCATAGTCGGCATCGACAAATGCGAACATGTTCTTAAACATACGACTGGCAGCACCAGAGGCCGGAACGAATTTTACGATACGATTACCTTCGGCTTTGTAAGCGTTCCATACGGCTTCAAAGCTCTTGCGCTCATCGGCATTGGGGGCAATAATACCGTGGCCAATACCTGCTGCAGCTTCAAGACGCAGAAAAGGAAAGCCTGTTTTGAATTCATTCAACTGATTTTCGATTTGCTCAGGGGTAATGCCCTTCTGTGCAATCTGCTTTATATCCTGTTGTGATAACATATTTGTAGTATATTAGTTAAAAATATGCCGCAAAGTTATAAAAAAATAGTGAATAGATAATAGTGAATAGTGGAAAATTTGTATCTTTGTAGCGAAAAAAGCAGAATAGATGGCAGAATTGTTTGCATTCACATACGAAGAGAAGAAAAAAATGGCAGCTCAGACAGCTCAGATCCTAGAAGAGGAAATCGGACTGAAGGGTGATGCTATACAGGCAGTTTATCTCATTCCCGAAATAGAGGAAGGCTGTATAACGATGGAGCAGGTTGAAGAGCAATACGGCAATCAGGTGTTGCGCATCCTCCAGGGGCTTAATCGCATTCAACAGCTTTATCAGAAGAATCCTGTGATTGAGAGTGAGAACTTCCGCAATCTGCTACTTTCGTTTGCTGAAGATATGCGCGTGATTCTGATTATGATCGCTAATCGCGTGAATCTGATGCGTCAGATACGCGACACAAAGAATGTCGAAGCCAAGATGGAAGTGTCGCAGGAAGCAGCTTATTTGTATGCACCTTTGGCACACAAGCTGGGCCTATATAAACTGAAAAGCGAGCTCGAGGATCTTTCGCTGAAATATATGGAGCATGACGCATACTATATGATCAGAGAGAAACTCAGCGAGACAAAGAAATCGCGTGATGCTTACATAGCTGCTTTTATCAAGCCGGTAGAGGAGAAAGTGAAGGCTGCAGGTATCAACTGCCATATTAAAGGACGCACTAAAAGCATTCACTCCATATGGGAGAAGATGAAGAAGCAGAAGTGTGGTTTTGAAGGTATATATGATTTGTTTGCCATCCGCATCATTATAGATTGTCCGGAGGAGAAAGAAAAAATGCAGTGCTGGCAGGCATATTCAATTGTAACAGATATGTATCAGCCCAATCCCAAACGGTTGCGCGATTGGCTCTCTGTACCTAAATCGAATGGTTACGAGAGCCTGCATATTACGGTACTTGGGCCAGAGCAGAAATGGGTAGAGGTTCAGATCCGTACTGAGCGTATGGATGAAATCGCAGAACGCGGTGTGGCTGCCCATTGGCGATATAAGGGTGTAAAGGGTGAAACAGGACTGGATGAATGGTTGACGGGAATCCGCAATATGCTGGAACACTCTGACGGCCTCGACGCCATGGATCAGTTTAAGATGGATCTTTACGAAGACGAGGTCTTTGTGTTTACGCCTCGTGGCGATCTGTATAAATTTCCCGTCGGGGCTACTGTACTCGACTTTGCATATCATATCCACTCCAAAATTGGCAATCAGTGTACGGGTGGACGAATCAACGGTCGTGTCGTCTCGATACGACAGATTCTGAAAAGTGGTGATCAGGTTGAAATCCTGACCTCTTCGAATCAGAAACCTCGTCAGGAGTGGTTAAGTATTGTGAAAACCTCGCGCGCTAAATCTAAGATTCGTCTGGCGCTAAAGGAAACTCAGCAGCGCGATGGCCTTTTTGCAAAAGAAATGCTTGAGCGAAAGTTCAAGAACCGCAAGATAGAGCAGGAAGATTCGGTGATGTTCCATGTCATCAAAAAACTCGGATTCAAGGAGGTCAGTGATTTTTATAAGCAGATTGCCGATGGCGTATTAGATGTAAATAGTGTTATAGATAAATATATAGAGGTACGTGATGGTGAGAAAACCATTACGGGCGATAATGTGGCTCGTTCTGCATCGGAGTTCGAACTTGAGCAGTCGAAGTTCTCGCCAGTAAACACAGGCCTTTCTGATGATACGCTTGTGATTGACCGTAATTTAAAGGGGCTTGACTATCAGTTAGCCCGTTGCTGCCATCCAATCTATGGCGACCCAATTTTCGGTTTTGTCACGATCAATGGTGGTATCAAGATTCATCGTCAGGATTGTCCTAATGCACCAGAGCTCCGTCGGCGTTACGGCTATCGTGTAGTGAAAGCCAAATGGAGTGGTAAGGGGTCATCTCAGTACTCTATTACCTTGCGCGTGATTGGCAATGATGACATCGGTATAGTAAATAATCTGACAAGCATTATCTCGAAAGATGAACGACTCGTGCTACGAGCTATCAATATAGACTCGCACGACGGACTGTTCAGTGGTAATCTTGTGGTGATGCTCGAAGATACCTCCCGATTAGAAACCCTGATAAAGAAACTACGAACGGTAAAAGGGGTAAAACAGGTAGAACGATTGTAAAAAGAAAAAAATATAAAAAGAAAAATATGATGAGATATCTAAAAACCAATATATATGGAACGCCTAACAACAATCTTAGGAGTAATACTCCTATTGGCTCTGACGACAGGATGTCGCAGAAGTCAGGCTGATCGCTATGCGCGATATATGGAGGATGTGTCAGACACTACCTTTGAGTACATCATGCCGAAGGCCGATTCATTGGATGCCAATGGAGAAGCTATAGCCAAAGCAAAGAAAGGAGGAAGCTGGGCCGATGATGACGGTCTGGTTGCTATACCCGACATTCCACAAGAACGTCCTGTAAATATGAGTGCCAGCGATTATGAGGCTATGAGGGAATATGCGGGAAAGGGAGAATAAGACATGTGTTATTCCCGATAGAGCCAGGATAATAGGGCATTGACCCATCGGATGGAGAAACGGAACCACCGATAAGTACTTTGCTCTTTTCCGCCAAAACGAAGAATGAATTCACGGAAAGGATTTTTCGAAAAAGGAAGTCCTACATCCATAAAACACATGTGTGCATAGCCCTTTTGATAAGCGTCCTTCATGACATCCCATACAATGATGATGTCAGGATGAAGGTGACGGTAGGTCTTTCTGCGGAATGCCGTATACCAAAGATATGCATTTCCCATACTGTAAACACATGCTGCACACGCGATAACTTTATTATGATACTTGGTGATAAACAGTTGTCCGTGTTGCCCTTCCATCAATTTACGAAAGAATATGTTGTCGGGAATGTATCGTTTTGGTTTCAAAAAATTGTGTTCTCTCAGCAGCTTGGAAAAGGCCTTAAAATCTTCTTCTGTCGTTACGATCTCTGTTTTTACACCTTTGTTGTGCGAGGTGTCAATGCGTTTTTGCATTTTTGCAGAGATGCGTTCCTCGGGGGCATGGCTATGAAGCGAGTTGTGTACACTAGACCAGTTGACGGGAAAGAAACCTTGTTGTCGGAGTTGTTTATAGCCAAACATTTTCTGGCTCATGTTGCTCATTTCCATAAAGAGAGTGCGGTGACTCATTCTTGCCTTCATTTTTGCAAGCATCTCGTCGAACAACTCTTCTTTTCTATAACTGTCATTGTAATAGATACCTTCTCCAAGTACACGAAAATGTATAAAGAATAAAGGTGGAAACAGAAATGTGCGAAGGCGGATAATACCCAGCATATGACAAACTATACGTCCTTCTTCGTCTGTGGTGATAGCCATAACTGGTCTTTGCCGCGGTGTCTGTTCTGCAATTTCAAACAACTCACGACTGTGGAAGAAGTTTTCTTCATCCACTACTGGCAGTTTGCTGCTCTTCGTGTATAGTATAGTTTTAAGTCCTTTCACGCTGCAAAGATAGTAAAAAAATAGAAAATCTAGTTGCTTCTCACTTTTTTTTATTAAATTTGCAACCAAATTAAAGCTTTAGATATGACAGAATTCAAAGAATTAGTACAAAAGCGTCGAAGCCATCGTAAGTTTACGCAAGAAGAGATAGACCCTGAAGATCTGAAGTTAATACTTCGGGCGGCCCTTATGTCACCTACGTCTAAAAGTCAGCGAGCCTGGCAGTTCGTGGTTGTTGACGATAAACTAGACTTAGAGAAATTGGCCGATGCTAAGAATATGGGATCGCAGTTTCTGAAAGATGCCCCGGTAGCTATTGTGGTTCTAGGTGATCCTATGCAGAACGATTGCTGGGTAGAAGACGGTTCTATTGCAACAATTTCTATGCAATATCAGGCTGAAGAACTGGGACTGGGTTCGTGCTGGATTCAGATGAGAGGTCGTGGGCTCGATGATGGTACAACAGCTGATACTGTAATTCGTGGTATACTTGACATTCCTGACAATATGAATTGTCTTTGTATACTTGCTGTGGGACATTTTGCGGATGAACGTAAGCCGCAATCAGAAGATAAGCTGAAATGGGAGAATGTTCATCTGAACAAATGGTGATTTTGTAGCGTATATGATTAATTACGATTTAAATAAGATTCGGGCGATTATCTTCGATATCGATGGTGTGCTTAGTAGTGAAACAATCACCTTGTCATCAGAAGGTGAGCCCTTACGAACGGTAAACATCAAAGACGGTTATGCCATCCAGTTGGCAGTGAAGCACGGATTGAAGATTGCTATTCTTACTGGTGCTAATGTGTCAAGTATCCGTCGTCGTTATGAAGGACTTGGGGTAGAAGATATCTATACAGGTTGTGCGGTAAAAATTGAAACATACGACAAGTTTCTTAATAAATACGGCATTTCTGACGATGAGGTGATGTATATGGGTGATGATATTCCTGATTTGGAAATTATGCGCCGTGTGGGATGTCCTGTTTGCCCTAAAGACGCTTGCAACGAAATTAAATCCATCAGTCTGTATGTCAGTGATCTTATTGGCGGACATGGTTGTGGACGTGATGTGATCGAACAGGTCTTAAGAGCCCAAGGCAAATGGGTGATGGACAAGAAGGCTTTTGGTTGGTAAGTACGTAATATGAATAATAAATCATATAAGATAATATTGGCCAGTAACTCGCCTCGGCGCAAAGAGCTTCTTGCTGGCTTAGGACTACCATTCGAGGTACGTGTACTTAATGGCATTGATGAGTCTTTTCCTTCTTCATTGCCTGTATCGGATGTTGCACTTTATATTGCAGGGAAAAAAGCCGATGCTTATCGTGTTAATATGTCTTCAGACGAGTTGATTATCACGGCAGACACTATTGTCATTGTGGGGGATGAGATACTTGGGAAACCTCATGATGAAGCAGATGCTGTCCGTATGCTGCGCGAGATAAGCGGTCGGACACATCAGGTTACTACGGGCGTATGCCTGGTAGCCGAAGGGTGGGAGAGACGCTTCAGCGTGACTACCGACGTGACTTTCAAAACGCTCTCCGACGAAGAGATACATTATTATATTGATCATTACCATCCTTACGATAAGGCTGGTGCCTATGGTATTCAGGAGTGGATAGGATACACTGGCGTTACAGGACTTAATGGCAGTTACTATAATGTGATGGGGCTTCCCGTGCAACGAATCTACGAAGCACTTCACGAAATCAATGTTCTTTAGACTCTTTTTACCAACCGTACTGCTCCCAATGAATCACATCGTTCCATTGGAACTTCTGAATAGACTTGTTCCAATTGGGGGATGTGTGAGTATAACGGAGACCAGGGAAGAACATACTGATGCAGCCACAATCATCCTCTGTTGAAATAAAAGCATCCATGTTATTAATGAGCTGTGAACTGATGCTCATCCATTTAGCAGAGTAACGGCAATAAGGTACAGCCTTCTGATATGCCGCAAACCATGTGTTAAAATCAGAAGTTGATGCGTTTGCCTTTAAAACGGCATTCATATCATAAGAATGATTATAGCCGGAATAAATACCGTAATATGTCTGGTTTTCAAGATTCAGATTCCCTGTAGAACTTACCTTGTCAGCTATCGTTCCGAGAATCCGTGATGTTGAAGACGCCAGATTTTCAAGTTCACTGGTCTTAACGGCCGATAAGGGCACACTAAAGCCATTTAAGTCGCCGGGGATACGGTTATAATATCTTGACTGCTGTGTCTGGTATACCTCTATGTAATAATTATAATAGTGGTCTATCATCTGGCGATGGAAATTGTCGTTCTCTATAAACATATCGGGAACCAATAAATCGTATGTGGCACCCATATCAGGAATCTCGGCTGGCGAGCCAATAACATATTCTGTTATATTTCTTAGTTCGTAGGCAATTTCAATAGCCCCGAAATTACAACAGTCTCCAAAGATGAATTTCAGTTTGTCGTTGCCCATGGCTGAAGAAATGGCACCGGCCATCTCAGGAATGTTCATCCAATATCTGCCTGGGCTTGTCGACGAACCGTCACCAGTAGAACCTCCGTATGCTCTGCTGGACATAACGGTATTCTCTGAGATAAGCCAACCAGAAGCGTGTCCCCATAATACAAGTCCATATGATTGGGCTGGATAAACGGTCTTCGTTTGTTTTAAGGCATGCAGCAAGACTTTAGGATCAGCGGCAATACCTTTTGACATATATAATGTATCAACCAGTTCTCCATTATAGATACGAGCCAGATATGGTGTTTTGTTTGAACCTGCGCGATCAACATATATTACCAAGTTCTGATCGTTTCTCAAAGACTTTGATCCTGCCTTCATCTCTTCGAGGTCTTCCTCGGCAAAAGAAGCCAGGTTGTTTTCAGCGGCCATATATACCAATACGGTTCTGCTTGCCAGAGTGTCTGGCTCGGGATCATCATTATGATGACACGAGCACAATGTGAATAGAAGTGATATAGCAATTAAAAACTTCTTCATAAATCTTAATTTTCGGCAAAGATACAAAATAATTGAGAATACGAACCCCTAAATTCACAATTTTTATTATCTTTGCACCTCAAATAAGATTAAACAAATGAAACGATTATATTTTCTGCTGGCTTTTCTGATTGCCATGTTGGCCGCAGGCGATGGATTTGCTCAGCGTTCAAGACATTATAAAGGCCGTCAGCGTCATCGTACGCATAGAGTTGCAAAGAAAAAGCATTATAGTCGCAGCAAAAGGCGTACGGTAAGAGTTGTTCCACAGGAGCCTGATCCCAGACTGCTCGATCCAGACTATGATCCCAATATCCTTTGTGAGGATACATGCGGTCATGTACACGGAATCGACCTGTCGCATTATCAGGGACAAGTATTCTGGGAAACAGTCGGCGAAAACACAAAGATGGCATATGTATATCTGAAGGCTACTGAAGGCGGTGATCGAATCGATGACCGTTATGAACGAAACATTCAACTGGCTCATCGCTATGGTCTGAAAGTTGGTTCTTATCACTTTTTCCGTCCGAAAACGCCATTAGCACAACAACTGGCTAACTTCAGAATGCAGTGTCGTCCAGCTGAGCAGGATTTGATACCTATGATTGATATCGAGACTACGGGCGGACTGCCTACTGATGTTTTCTGCGATTCACTTATCACGTTTCTAGGTATGGTTGAGAAAGAGTATCGCCAAGCTCCGTTACTATATACCTTCCGAAATTTCTATAATCGCCATCTGATCGGAAAGATTAATGATTACAAGCTGATGATCGCGATGTATACGCCAGAAGAACCCGTATTAGACGATGAACGAGATATTACAATGTGGCAGTATACAAGTAAGGGACGTATTGTGGGTATTAATGGCTTTGTTGACAAGAGTCGTTTTATAGGTAATCACGGATTGAGAGACATCCGTTTCCAGCATATACAAATAGTGGAAAACAATACGAATCACCGCGATTATTCCTCGATGTGAGACAATGAGTGTACGAACGAAGCGAAGAAGTTGGTCAGGCTTTCTGATGGATAATAGCGGAAATAACGGGCGGAACGCTTTACATGACTGAACATTGCCGTTGTATTGCTGTTATGTACAAAGATACTGTCACTGTCTTGTGAAAAATACCAGTCTTGTGAACGTGTATTGGTGAAATCGATGAGTTCTTGCGCAATCTCTTCTATATGTTTGTTTTGCTTGTCTTCAAGAAAGAATACGTCGTCTTTCTTAAATCCGAATAACAACACCAGGAACTCTCCTTCAAGCTGACACATCTGCGAGAGTTTAAGTTTCGAAATCCATTTGCGAAACACGTCTTTATCTACATGGTCTCCCTCGTTTTGCAAGAACCTCCCTAGTTCAACCAACTGACTTACGGGCATTCCTTCATTCAATATATGACGTACAATGCGAAGTATGAGGAGCAGAAGTTTTCTTGAGATAGTGTCCGAGTGCTCGTCGTCGAGGATGTTCTGCAACTGACGGTTCAATAACGGATTCGTCAGATGGTCGGCTCTCAAAAACTCATCTCCTTCATCGTCATTTATCATTCTTTCGGCATCCTGCTTCAGTTTTAACCATTCTCTCCACTGATAGTCTGTCTGTTTTAAGAAGAACTGATTCTTGCATCGCTGTAATCCCTCATAGACGTAAGGCACTACTTGATGCATGATAGTCAGCTGCATTAGTCGCTCCCATTTGTAAACCGACATCGGCTCTATATGTTCAGTGGTATTGAATGCACCACTTCTTATTAACCTGAAGAAATTGCGTTGAATAATGTTCATGAGTATCTACGTGGAAAACGGAATAAAATACATAGTAATGCCACAATACCAAGCGCATAGGGATAATACAGGTAGGGGAGAATGGCTATCGGATTCAATGATGTGAGTCCTGCGGCTATCAGCATCTGAGCACCATATGGTATCAATCCTTGAACCATACAAGAAAAGGTATCGAGTATAGAGGCACATTTTTTATTATCAACACCATATCGATCACCAATCTGTTTGGCTATGCCTCCTACGGTAAGAATGGCAATGGTGTTATTAGCAGTACATAGATCTACTAATGACACCAGTGTTGCAATACTCAGTTCGGCACCTCGCTTGCTGTTTACACGACGCGTAAGCAGACGGATGATGAAGTCGATACCTCCTTGCTGACGTATGAGTTCAAGCATACCGCCAGCCATCATGGTAACAATGATCAATTCTCCCATAGAAAGAATGCCATCACCCATAGCGCCAAACCATCCATAGATATCAAACGATCCTGTTATGAGTCCGATAATCCCCGTCAACAGGATACCCAAAGTGAGTACAGCCATCACATTCATGCCAAATATAGCGGTAATGAGTACAACCAGATAGGGTATGACTTTCAGCCATTCTACAGACGGGATATGCTGCGGAGCATGGATTGACTGCCCCATGAAGATATAGATAACCAGAATGATCAATGCTGCAGGCGTTACAATAAAAGCATTGACGCGAAATTTATCACTGAGTCGGCAACCTTGTGTCTGTGTGGCCATAATGGTGGTATCGGAGATAAACGACAGATTATCTCCAAAGAAAGAACCGCCAACAATGATTGCCGTCATTAACGCCACATCAGTGCCCGTTTCTGAGGCTATTCCTGCTGCAATAGGAGTCAGTGCTGCAATGGTTCCTACACTTGTTCCAATAGAGAGGGATATAAAACAAGCAGCCAGAAATAATCCTGCATAGATCATCTGTGGAGGTAACAGCGAGAGAGTAAGATTAACCGTAGCATCAATACTGCCCATCATCTTGGCAGAATGAGCAAATGCACCAGCCAACACAAAAATCCAGATCATGAGCATCATCTGTTCTGTGGCTGCTCCTCGGCTATAGGTGTTGATACGTTTGATTAAGGGCTTTCCGCTACTGATGATGATCGCATAGATACTCGACACCATAAATGCTACAGTGATGGGAATCTTGTAGAAGTCACCAGCAATGATGCTGGTGACTAAATAGAATGCGATGAACACCATGAGTGGTGATAATGCAATAAGCCCTTTTTTCATTTTACAACGTTACGCCGTTTTTGAAAATTGATATCTCACGGTAGCCGTTTTCCTCGTTACGAGCTTTCTCGCCATTGGCCACAGCTATGACTTTGTCTATAAACTCAGGTACAAGTTCTTTCATTGAACGTCCTTCAAGTAACTGCCCTGCTGAAAAATCTATCCAGTTTTTCTTGCGGTTAGCCAAATCAGAATTGGTTGCAATCTTCATCGTAGGCACGAAGGTTCCGAATGGCGTACCGCGACCTGTTGTGAATAATACCAGGTGACAACCGCAAGAGGCGAGGGCAGTAGAGGCCACAAGATCATTGCCTGGAGCAGAGAGCAGGTTTAGTCCGTCATGCTCCAGACGGTCGCCATACTCCATCACGCCGCTAACGGGTGCTTTGCCACATTTCTGTGTACAGCCAAGTGCTTTATCTTCAAGGGTAGAAATCCCCCCGGCTTTGTTGCCAGGACTCGGATTCTCGCCTACAGGCTCCCCATGCGAGAGGAAGTAGTCCTTGAAATTGTTGATCATCGAAACTGTCTGGTTAAACAGCTCTTCAGTGCGGCAGCGGTTCATAAGAATGGTCTCTGCGCCAAACATCTCAGGAACCTCTGTCAATACAGATGTTCCTCCTTGAGCAACAAGCCAGTCACTGAACTCACCGACTAACGGATTGGCAGTAATACCCGAGAAACCGTCAGAACCGCCACATTTTAAACCTACACGTAGTTTTGATACGGGCACTGTCTCACGCTTATCCTTTTTCGCTATATCGTATAGACTGCGTAGGATTTCCATACCAGCCTCCATTTCGTCTTCAACCTTTTGTGTGACGAGCAATTTGATGCGGTCTTTGTCATAATCACCCAACATCTTCATAAATTCATCGGGCTGATTGTTCTCACATCCGAGACTCAGTACCAGCACACCACCGGCATTGGGGTGTAGACAGATATCGCGCAGCACCTTACGTGTATTTTCATGATCTTCCGAGAGTTGCGAACAGCCATAGTTATGATGCCAGGCATAGATAGCATCTATACCCTGTTCGTTGGTTTCTTTCTTTAATTCCTTTACCAGTCGTTCGGCAATGCCATTCACACAACCGACAGTGGGGACAATCCAAATCTCATTGCGAATACCCACATCGCCATTCTTACGTACATAGCCATTAAAGAAACGATTCTCATTCTTAATATTAAGCTGTTCGTTTACAGGATTATACGAATACTCAAGCGTTCCAGATAAATTGGTCTTCAGATTATTCTCATTCACCCAGTCACCTGCTTTCAAATCCTGTATAGCATGACCTATAGGATAGCCATATTTAATAATGTCCGCACCTTTTAGAGTATCCTTAATGAGCACTTTATGTCCTGCTGGTGTGTCTTGATTAATGACGATTTTTTGGCCGTCGACCTCAATAATGTCGCCTTTCTTCTTTGCCTGCAGACATACGACAACACTATCTGCAGGATTAATTTTTAAAAATGTAGTTTGTTCCATTCTTTGTTTTCTGTATTTGTTTTAGTCTTAAATGGCCTTACGGCGGTAGAAGTCTACGTTCTCTTTTGTCAGGATTTCAATAGGCATGTAATTCACGGGATTTACTTCACGCTTCATCACGATAGCGTTGAATAATGCGTCTACACTCGAATAGCCCTGCTGATAAGCGTGCTGAGCAATGAGGAATGAAATGCTGCCTTGGCGCACACATTCTTCGTTTTTGGGCACCATATCATAGCCCATAATCTGCACATTTCGTCGGTTGGTTCTCTGAAGGAACTCGCCAACCAAGTGTGCTTTTGAGTTGAATGTAATGCAGTGGTGAACTTGTGAGTGTGCTCTGAAGAATTTTTCAAGAATGCCGTCGTAGTCTTTTTTCTCCTCGTCCAAGGGCAGATCTACCTCTGTAATCTTGACCTCAGGGAAGTGGTCTACCATATAATGACGAAAACCCGTCTCACGGTTAGCTTGCTGTTTTGAGCCCACCTTACCGTCGCGTGTCTGTTTCATCAATGCGATCTCTTTCTCTTTATTAGCAATCAGCATCAGCATCTTTGCTGCAAAGTATCCGCTGGCAAAAGAGTCTTGGCCGAAAAACGAAAGAGGCTTCAGATCAGGCATATAGGAATCGAGTAACACATAAGGAATCTGTCTCTCAATCAGTTTTTCAGTGAAACGTGATGTCTGCTCAAGTGTAGAAGGCACAATGATTACACCATCTATCTTGGCAGAAAACAGTTCACGAACCATCTTTGTGAAGCCTGTAGCATTGAAACGTTCGTAATAGATGAACTTCAGCGTGATGCCGAAGTCACGACGGAAGTCTGTACAGGCCAGCGCACCTTCTTCAATCTCGTCCCAATAAGCGTCTTGCTCGTGCTTGGGGAGTACCAAATAGAAATTGTAAGTCTTATTGTAAGCGAGGGCAGAGGCATACATGTTTGGACGATAGTCTAGCTCCTCCAACGCTTTATTCACCTTTTCCAGCGCTGTTTTACTTACATTTGGACGGTTGTGTAAAACTCTGTCTACCGTACCTGTGGACACGCCTGCATGTGCAGCAATATCCTTAATAGTAATGTTCTCCTTAGCCATTTTATTCCTATTTTTCGGCAAAGGTACAAATAAATTCTGAAAAAGCCAACAACTTTATCAAATAATATAACCGAAATCGTTTCCGTAAGTTTTTTGCCTTAAATCCTCTTAAATATTTGGTCAGCTCGAAAAATATGTCTAACTTTGTCGTCGCAAACGAAAAAAATATGTTTAATCTATAGTTAAAACAAGGAAAATGGCTAAAATCGTAACATTGGGCGAGATTATGCTTCGCCTATCTCCGCAAGGAAACGACCGTTTTATTCAGAGTGAATCATTCCGCATTATTCCAGGCGGAGGAGAGGCTAACGTAGCAATATCAGTAGCCAACTATGGCCACGAGGCTTATTTCGTTAGTAAGCTCCCTAAGCACGAAATAGGACAGATTGCTGTTAACGCATTGCGGCGTTATGGTGTAAACACCGAGTTCGTGGCTCGTGGTGGCAACCGTATAGGTCTTTACTATGCTGAAACCGGTGCTTCTATGCGTCCCTCAAAAGTTATATACGACCGTGCTCATTCTTCAATTGCCGAAGCTGATCCTTCTGATTTCGACTTCGACAAGATTATGGAAGGTGCAGCTTGGTTCCATTGGAGTGGTATTACTCCTGCCATCAGCGATAAAGCTGCCGAATTGACAAAGTTAGCCTGCGAAGCCGCCAAGCGTCATGGTGTAACTGTTTCTGTAGACCTGAATTTCCGCAAGAAACTCTGGACTTCAGAGAAGGCTATCTCAATTATGCGTCCTTTGATGAAGTATGTTGATGTGTGCATCGGTAATGAGGAGGATGCAGAACTCTGTCTCGGTTTCAAACCCGATGCTGACGTTGAGGGAGGCAAGACCGATGCTGCTGGCTATGAGGGTATCTTCAAACAAATGATGTCTGAGTTTGGCTTTAAGTATGTTGTTTCTACGCTCCGTGAGAGCTATAGTGCTACATTCAACGGTTGGAAGGCTTTAATCTATGACGGAAAGGAGTTCTATCAGTCAAAACGATATGAGATCAACCCGATTATCGACCGTGTAGGCGGCGGCGACTCATTCTCCGGCGGTTTAATTCATGGTCTGCTCACAAAGAAAACACAGGGTGAGGCTTTAGAGTTTGCCGTTGCTGCTTCTGCTCTGAAGCATACTATTAATGGTGACTTTAACTTGGTTTCAGTCGACGAGGTCGAGAGTCTTGCAGGTGGTAATGCAAGCGGTCGCGTACAGCGCTAAATCGAAACGGTCAATAATATAAGTGAGATATGGCAAAATTTGATAAGATAGCAGTAATGAAGAAGATTGGTGATACCGGAATGGTACCCGTCTTCTATAACAAGGATCTTGAGACCTGTAAGAATGTTGTAAAGGCTTGCTACGAGGGTGGTGTTCGCGCCTTTGAGTTTACCAACCGCGGTGATTTTGCTCAGGAGATTTTTGGTGAACTCGTAAAGTGGGCCGACAAGGAATGCCCTGAGTTGGCTCTTGGTATTGGCTCTATCGTAGATGCTCCCACAGCAGCAATGTATATTCAATTGGGCGCTTGCTTCGTGGTCGGTCCGTTGTTGAATCCCGACATCGCTCCTGTATGTAACCGTCGTTTGGTACCATACTGCCCTGGCTGTATGACCGTTAGCGAGATTGGTAAGGCTCAGGAGTTGGGCTGCGACCTCACGAAGGTATTCCCTGGTGATGTGGTTGGTCCAAACATGGTAAAGGGTCTTAAGGCTCCTATGCCTTGGTCGAAGATCATGGTTACTGGTGGTGTTGCTCCTGAGGAGGAGAACCTCACTAAGTGGTTCAAGGCAGGTGTTTACTGCGTTGGTATGGGCTCAAAGCTCTTCCCAAGCGATAAGGTAAAGGCCGGCGACTGGCAGTACGTTACCGACAAGTGTCGCGAGGCACTCGGTTACATCGCCAAGGCGCGTGCTTAATACAATATTATCCCTCTCGCTCCTGTCATAGTTTGTGGGCGAGGGGGATTCTTTTTAACTGACATGAAAGTCTGGCTATTCATACTATCAATCATTTGCTTTTCAGCCTGTTCACGACCAGAAAAATCTACTGTTGACAAGCTGAATGATTCATCTTATGCTTTTCATTATCGCGACATCGATTCTGCCGAATATTATGCCCGTCGTGCAGTTGAATTAGCCGAAGGTTACGATGCGGGTAGGGCCGAAGCCCTTTGCAATCTAGCCTTTGTACGTATCGTACGCATGCAGTACGACGATGCCAGTCAACTGCTCAATGAAGCCATCGAGACTACCGATAATCAGGTACAGCAGTTTATTGCTTATGTCCAGCAGATGCGTCTTTGTCAGCGCCGCTCACGTAACCGTGAGTTCCATGAATATCGCGAACTGGCCGACCGAGCCATGCGTCGAATCAACGAAGAGCGCAGCACTCTTTCGAATCGCGACCTCCGTAGCCTGCTCTATGCCGAAAGCGAATATGCCATTGTCAATTCTACCTATTATTATTATGTAGGTCTAGAGCGCCAGTCTATCGAAGCACTTTACACAATAGATCCTAACGAAGTACAGCGCGATACAGCTCAGCTGCTAAACTATCTCTATAATATCGGTGCGGGCGGCATCATTACCGAGGGGACTCAACAAGAGATCAACCAACAGGAGTTCGACCATCTGATGCGTTGCTTCCTGATGGCTCGTCGTGCCAACTATCCATATTTTGCGGCAAATGCCCTCGAAGCGCTTTCTGAACACTTGATGGAACCTGAATATCGCAAGCGCTTGTTGGCCGACAACATGCCTGCTCTGCGGTTTCTGAACCCTGATGGTGTCGATGATGAAATGCTAGCTGGCTATCTGGCAGAGAATGCCCTTTATATCTTCCGTGATTATGGTGATGTCTATCAGATATCAGGTGCCTATCGTACTTTGGCTTCCTGTTTCCGACAAATAGGCGACTATGAGTCGGCTCTTTATAATCTGGAACAGGCTTTGTCTGATTCTGCCATCTATCAAGCGCCCGACCTAGTGGCTTCAATCCGTGAACAGCTCAGCGTGGCTTATGCCGCTATCGATGATAAAGAGCAGAGCGACTATAATCGAAATCTGTATCTTGACCTTCAGGAGACAACCCGACAGGATCGACAATTGGAGGCGCGCGCCAGCCAGTATGAACGTAATATAAGCCGGCTCAACATCATGCTCATTGCCGTCGTGGCTGCCATCGTGCTGCTACTTTTCTCGTTGTGGCTCTTCAACTATCTGAACAAGAAACAGAAAAAGACGGAGGATAATGACGACCGGTTTGACGAGATGTCGGAACAATTGGCAGCTATGCGACTACGTGTGGAAAATTCCGAGCGTCACAATCTGGAGCAGCGTGCGAAGGTGTCGCTTGTCAATAGTATCACACCTTTCATCGACCGCATTCTCCATGAAGTGAAAGGAACATCTGAGGGCGACTCCACTTATATCCGCGAGCTCACCGAACAGATCAATTCCTATAACGATGTGCTGACCTACTGGATTCAACTGCGACAGGGGGAACTCAGTCTGCATATCGAGAGTTTTGCTTTGCAGGAACTCTTCGACCTGTTGGCCAAAGGTCGCACTTCATTCCAGATGAAAGGGATTAATCTCAATGTTGAATCGACCAATGCAGTGGTCAAGGCCGACAAGGTTTTGACACTCTTTATGCTCAATACACTGGCCGATAATGCCCGTAAGTTTACGGAAGCAGGTGGCGAAGTGCATGTGTCAGCCTCTACGCAGGCCAACTATGTTGAAATAGCTGTAGAAGATACCGGACATGGAATGACCGACGAACAGCTACAACATATTTTCGATCATAAGATTGTCGAGGAACATGGTTTCGGACTGCTTAACTGTAAAGGAATCATAGAGAAGTATCGAAAGATATCGCAGATATTCTCCATTTGCCAGATAACTGCTACAAGCACATTAGGAAAAGGCTCGCGTTTGGCGTTCCGTCTTCCACTGGGTGTGATGCGTAGTCTGGTAATATTGTTTACACTATGTGGTTCTCTGTTAGTAGCTGCACAGCAGCCTGTTTCAAAGAGCCAGGCCCCGTTAGCAAAAGCCAGTGCCTTTGCTGACTCTGCCTATTTTAGCAATATTGAAGGAAAATACCAGCGCACGTTACAGTTTGCCGATTCATGTCGCTATTATCTGAATAAGCATTATCATAGTCTGCAGCCCCGCGGCCGCTACCTCATGCGTCCCATGGGCAATCCGTCGCTATTGGCTCCAGAAATCAAGTGGTTCCACGATGGGGTGGAAACAAACTACCACATCATTCTCGATATTCGTAACGAAAGTGCTGTGGCTGCTTTAGCTCTCCATGAATGGCAGCTCTATAGTTACAATAACCGTATCTATACCCAACTGTTCAAGGAAATGTCGGCCGACGAGACCTTGGGCGATTATTGTCGTACCATGCAACAAACGCAGACCAACCAGACGATATCCGTTATCCTTCTGGTGCTTCTGCTCCTGTCCATCGTACCTGCCTACTATCTGCTCTATTATCGCCACCGTCTTTACGACCGTTTTGTTAAAGAGCAGCAGCGTCAAAACGACCTTGAAATGCTAAACGACGAATATCGGCGTGCAGAGCTGGAGGATAACAACTTACATGTATCGAACGCCGTACTCGATAATTGTCTCTCAACTCTCAAACATGAGACGATGTATTATCCTTCCCGTATCAGTCAGTTACTTGATGCGGGTGATACTGACTCGCTCGCCGAAGTCACCAGTTTCTATCGCGAACTCTATGGCGTGCTTTCATTGCAAGCCATCCGACAGGTTGAGCGCGGCCATCTTCACTTGAAACCGATTGTGATGGGCGAGGTGAGCATTCTTGGAGATGAAAACCTCATACGCTATCTTTTCGAGATTCTGCGTAAGCAGTCGGGGGAGAAAACACTTCAGAAGACTTGCGTGCAGAAAGATTCCCAATATGTTGAGATCAGTGTAGCGATGCCTTTGCTCCGTCTTACAGAATCTCAGGTTGCCGATCTTTTCACGCCTTCCCGTGAACATATCCCATATCTGCTCTGTCGCCAGATTGTACGCGATCATGGCGAAGCCACTAATCGTCGTGGTTGTGGTATTCGTGCTGAAATTAGAGACAACATAACATTCATGATTATAACATTACCAAGTATATGGAGAACTTCAAAGTTATCATCGTAGAGGATGTCCCCCTTGAACTGAAGGGCACCCTCGGCATCATCCGCACTGATATTCCTGAGGCGGAAGTTATTGGAACAGCCGACGCTGAGCCTGCCTACTGGCGGCTGCTTAAACAGCAGAAACCAGACCTCGTGTTGCTCGACCTTGGGCTTGGCGGTTCTACTACTGTTGGCGTAGAGATATGTCGCCACACTAAAGAGCTCCATCCCGATGTTAAGGTGCTTATTTTTACTGGTGAGATCCTTAATGAGAAACTCTGGGTTGATGTACTCGACGCAGGTGCCGACGGAATAATTCTCAAGACCGGCGAGTTGCTGACACGTCGTGATGTGTCTGCCGTGATGGACGGCAAACAACTGGTATTCAATGAGCCAATCCTTGAGAAGATTGTAGAGCGCTTTAAGGCTGCCGTGAGTGGACTGCTTGTGAAGCAAGAGGCACTGGTTAATTATGAAATTGACGAGTATGATGAACGTTTCCTTCGCCATCTGGCCCTCGGCTATACCAAGGAGCAGATTACCAATCTGCGTGGCATGCCATTTGGCGTGAAGAGTCTTGAGAAACGTCAGAACGAACTTATCCAGAAACTCTTCCCTGAAGGTACGGGCGGTATTAATGCTACGCGTCTCGTAGTTCGAGCCCTCGAACTACGTATTCTCGATATCGATAACCTCGAACCCGATGAAGAATAAACTCTTCGCCAGAATAGGAATGGGGGTGGTGGCTTCCCAACTCGCCCTCATTATCCTCTCATGGCTGCTCTCTGCTATGAGACAGGAGGGCGTGCGCTCCTTGCTCTCAAGTGAGGGTATCCGCTGGTTCATCGGTGGTTTCAATAATATAGTAGCCAGCCCGTTGCTCGTGTGTCTGTTGCTATTGCTCGTAGCTGTCGGCACAATTGAAAAGAGTGGGGTGCCTGTGTTGTTCGCTAAGAACCATCCACTTACTTATCGTGACCGGATAGCCTTACGTGTGTCGTTCGCATTTCTAATTATATATATAGTTATCATCTGCTTGCTCACCCTTACGCCTCACGCCATCCTGCTATCTGCCACGGGACAGTTGTTTCCGTCGGCTTTCAGTCGCAGTTTTGTGCCGCTGTTGGCTTTCGGAATCTGTCTGTTTTCTGTCAGTTTCGGTGTCATGTCGGGACGTTTAAAAACATTGGCAGATATCTTTGAATCGCTCACCTTCGGTCTGTCTAAAGGGGCACCGCTGATTGTCCTCTACATCCTTATAGTCCAGTTTTTGGCATCCGTTGGTTTTGTGTTTATGTCATAGAGACTATCTGGACGAAGCATGGATGACGTCTGCAGCGCAGATTAACACAGATTAATAAAGTTTTTCTGAGGAAACCTGCGTATTCTCTAGCTTTTTTAGTACTTTTGCAGTCGGAAATTGAAAATAGTAAAACTACAACTGAATATGAAACAAACGATTTTAGTAACTGGCGGTACAGGCTTCATCGGAAGTCATACAACCGTAGAACTGCAGGAAGCAGGCTATGAAGTGGTGATTATCGACAACCTCTCGAATTCAAATGCCAACGTAGTCGACGGCATTGAGAAGATTACAGGCAAGCGTCCGGCTTTCGAGCAGGTGGACTGCTGCGACATGGAAGCTCTTGAAGGCGTATTCAAGAAGTATCCGAAGATCGAGGGTATCATCCATTTTGCTGCTTCAAAGGCTGTAGGCGAGAGTGTGGAGAAGCCGCTGCTGTACTATCGTAACAATCTGACCAGTCTGATTAACTTGCTGGAGCTGATGCCTAAGTACGATGTGAAGGGCATCATCTTCTCTTCAAGTTGCACTGTCTATGGTCAGCCTTCTCAGGAGAATCTGCCTGTAACAGAGAATGCCCCCATTCAGAAGGCGCTTTCACCTTATGGTAATACAAAGCAGATCAACGAGGAGATTATTCAGGACTATATTCACTCTGGTGCTCCCATCAAGAGCATCATCTTGAGATACTTCAATCCCATCGGTGCTCATCCAACGGCACTGATCGGTGAGCTGCCTAATGGTGTGCCCATGAATCTGATTCCGTTTGTTACTCAGACAGCAATGGGTATCCGTAAGCAGTTGAAGATTTTCGGTCACGATTATAATACACCTGATAAGACTTGTATCCGCGATTACATCTATGTGGTGGATCTGGCTAAAGCTCACGTGAAGGCTATGGAGCGCGTGCTCGATCAGCCAGACACCGACGCTGTCGAGATATTCAATATCGGTACCGGTAAGGGATTGTCGACACTCGAGGTGGTTGAGGGTTTCGAGAAGGCTACTGGTGTGAAGGTGAACTGGGAGTATGCACCACGCCGCGAAGGTGATATCGAGCAGGTGTGGGGTAACGTTGACAAAGCAAACAAGGTGCTTGGCTGGAAAGCCGACACACCAACGGATGAAGTACTGAAAAGTGCTTGGAAGTGGCAAGAGAAACTTCGCAAAGACGGTATACAGTAAATTAACAGATAATCCCGCTCACTTGAGCGGGATTATTGTTTTAAATGTATCTGGGTCGTTGAATGTATCAAGACTGACAGGTTCGCGGAACAAGCCGAAGAGTGAGGAGCCGGAGCCAGACATAGAGGCGTAGGTGGCTCCCATGTCATAGAGTCGATCCTTGATAGCACCAATCTCAGGATGAAGGGCGAATACGCTCTGTTCGAAGTCGTTTGTCAATCGTCCACGCCATGTTTCAACAGGTTGCATCACGATGTCGCGACAATTCTCTGCAGGAAAGTGTGGTTTAATGAGCGAGAAAGCTTCCTTGGTCGGTACGGGTATCGCAGGACGTACCACAGCCAGATACCAACCTGCCAATGAGAGATTAATGTCCTGCATCTTCTCACCGATACCTTCAGCATAGCAAGGACGATTGATAATAAAGAAGGCGCAGTCGGCTCCCAGACGTGCGGCATAGTCAATCATCTGCTGTTCAGAGAGTCCAAGACAAAACATCTTATTAAGTAAGGTAATCATAAAACCACAGTCGCTGGAACCACCACCCATACCAGCTTGTGTAGGAATACCCTTGAAAAGGTGGGTATGAATACGGGGCAGGGAAGGGAAGTCCTGTTTCAGCAGATTATATGCACGTACCACAAGATTCTTCTGTTCATCACCGTCGATATGGATATTAGTCACTTTTAAGTCACAGTCGACGGGAGAAGGAAACGCTTCGTCCATCGTATATACCTCGAGAGCATCCATGATAGGTACGGGGTAGAATACGGTCTGCAGATTGTGATAACCATCGGGACGACGCTCAACGACGTTGAGTCCGAGATTAATCTTACAGATAGGTTTTGTAATCATTGTTTCTTCGTATTTTTAGCTTGTGAAGTTTTGCTCTTACTTTGCGGGGTTTTGCTCTTAGCTTGTGAGTTCTTACTCTTAGCCTGCGAGTTCTTACCGTTGCCACGTGAATGCCAGCGCCCATGGCGGCGGGTGTTGGAACGTTTCTTCTCACGCTTTACATATTCAGGACCTTCGCCAATACCTTCTGGAAGAGGGGTTTTCTCGACCTCCTTACCAAGGAAATGCTCTATCTGCTGGAAACGCAGCATGTCGGCCTCGTTAACGAACGTGATGGCTACGCCGTCGCGATCAGCACGAGCCGTACGACCAATACGGTGCACATAATCTTCTGCATCGTGAGGTACATCGTAGTTGATGACAGTGCGGATATCGTCAATATCTATACCACGAGCTACAATGTCGGTGGCTACAAGTACATCGGTCATACCTGCCTTGAAACGGAACATTACTTCGTCGCGTTCCTGCTGGGTGAGATCGCTGTGCATCTGGTCGCAGTTGATATGCATCTTTTTCAGACTGCGTGTAATGTCCTTAACACGTTCTTTCTTGCCAGAGAAGATGATGACACGCTTCAGGTCGCCCTGTTTGAAGATATGATTGATGATCTTCAGTTTCTGCGGGTCGTAACATACGTAGGCACTCTGCTGAATCTTCTCTGCGGGCTTGCTGACTGCAATCTTCACTTCCACAGGATCGTGAAGCAGATTGACTGCCAATTCACGGATCTTGGGTGGCATGGTGGCTGAGAACATGATGCGCTGACAACTGTCAGGCAACTCTTTCACGATCTTCATAATGTCGTCGATGAAACCCATATCAAGCATGCGATCGGCTTCGTCGAGCACAAAGAACGAACAGTGTGAGAGGTCAAGATTACCAACCTTCAGATGGCTGAGCAGTCGGCCTGGTGTGGCAATGAGCACATCGGCACCAAGGCGCATGCCACGCAGCTCTTGTTCGTAGCGACCGCCATCGTTACCTCCATAGACAGCCACCGACGATACGTCGTCGAGATAATAGCCAAAGCCCTGCATGGCCTGATCAATCTGCTGGGCCAACTCGCGTGTAGGCGACATGATAATGCAGTTAATGGCATCTTTTGGGAATTCATCATCGTCGAGCTGTGAAAGTATGGGCAACAGATAGGCTGCGGTCTTTCCTGTTCCTGTCTGCGCCACGCCAAGTACATCGCGACCATCGAGAATCTGAGGAATGCAACGCTCCTGAATAGGGGTCATCTCCTCGAAACGCATGTCATAGAGCGCATCGAGAATATTATCGTTGAGATATGTTTCTTCAAATTTCATTATTTCTTTTTTATTTCTAGTTGGGTGCCTGACGATAACAGAAGTATGCAATAACCGCATAAAGGATATTTGGAATCCAGGCGGCCAGCAACGCAGGTGTATCGGCATTGATGGCAAAGGTGGCACTCACCGTCTGCAACAGGATGTAGGAGAACGACAAAGCCAGACCGATACCCAGATAGAGTCCCATGCCGCCCTTTCGTTTACGGCTGGAAAGACTAACGCCGATGATAGTCAGGATGAACGAGGCGAACGAAGTGGCTATTCGCTTGTGATACTCCACTTCATAGGGTACCACGTTGCCAGAGCCTCTTTCCTCTTGTTTGGAGATATATCGTAACAATTCGGGAGAGGTAAGCGTCTCTTGCTGTCCTTTAGAGTAAACCAGATCCATCGGTTCCATCTGTATGAGTGTATCGATGACTTCGCCCGACTGGATCTCTTCACGCAACCCTTTCAACGTACGTATCTTATAGTTCTGAGCTTTCCAGTGATAGCGTGTGTCACTGATAGAATCGTAACGGATGACGGATGCCGTCATGTGGCTGACGAGCTTCTTGTTCTCGAACTTATCGAGCGAAAAGCCATAACCGGTCTTCACGCGGTCGTCGTATTGCTGCAGGTAGGCTATTGTTCCAGGAGCGACCATCAGCTGAACGTTGGTCGCTGACAGGTTCTTGCTCTTATTCTTATATTTCACCTCAAAATCCTGACGCACCACGTTGCCATGAGGAATAACGTAAGAGCCAAGGTAGAAGTTCACTAAAGCTATCAAAGCCGCCGAAACCATATATGGGCGTAACAACCGTTTAAAGCTGACACCAGCCGCAAGCATGGCGATGACCTCAGAGTTGCCAGCCAACTTAGAGGTGAAGAAGATGACGGCAATGAAGACAAACAGCGGTGAGAACAGATTAGCGAAATAAGGAACAAAGTTGGCATAGTAGTCAAATACGATGGCTTTCAGCGGGGCACCATAAGTAGAAAACTTTGCCAGATTCTCATTGACATCGAAGACAATGGAAATCGAGATGATCAAGATGATAGAATAGATGTAGGTACCTATGAACTTGCCAATGATATAACGGTCAAGACGCTTGAGATAGCGCTTGGGATTAAGGTAGCGCAGAGGAGATACCAACTTACCGATTGGACCGCGTACTTTGCTCCAAAGGGCTTCTAGTTTTCTACCGCAGGTCTTCAACCGTTCTGCTATGTTCTTCAGTTTTTCTTTCATCTTCTACGTCCTAATTGATCAATGACTGAACGTTTCCATTGCACGAAGTCACCTGCAACGATATGCTGTCGGGCATCGGTGACAAGTCGCAGATAGAAAGCCAGATTATGAATAGAGGCAATCTGCATGGCCAGCAGTTCCTGAGCCTTGAAGAGATGATGCAGATAGGCCTTCGAGTGGATGCGGTCGATATCACAGCCGTCAGGATCGATAGGTGAAAAGTCGTCTTCCCACTTCTTGTTGCGCATGTTCATTGTTCCCTCATAAGTAAAGAGCATAGCGTTGCGACCATTACGGGTAGGCATTACACAGTCGAACATGTCAACGCCGCGCTCGATGGCTTCAAGAATGTTCTGAGGCGTACCGACACCCATCAGGTATCGGGGACGGTCCTTTGGCAGAATCTCGTTCACGACCTCAATCATCTCATACATCACCTCTGTGGGCTCGCCAACGGCCAGTCCGCCAATAGATGCGCCACCGCCATCATTGAGTTGCCCCAGCACATCGACCACATGTTTTGCAGCATCTCTGCGGAGATCTTTATAGGTACAGCCTTGCACAATGGGGAACAGAGTCTGTTTGTAGCCATACAACGGTTCTGTCTCATTGAATCGCTTCACACATCGCTCCAGCCATCGCTGGGTAAGGCGCAGACTGTTCTCGGCATACTTATAGTCGCTCTGGCCCGGGGGGCATTCGTCGAACGCCATCATAATGTCGGCACCAATCACACGCTCGGTGTCCATCACATTCTCGGGCGTGAAAATATGCTTCGAGCCATCGATATGACTACGGAACTCGCAACCTTCCTCACGAAGCTTACGAATACCTGTCAGAGAGAAAACCTGGAAACCACCCGAGTCTGTCAGTATTGGCCGGTCCCATGTGTTGAACTTATGCAGACCGCCAGCCTTGCGAAGAATATCCAGGCCTGGTCGCAGGTAGAGATGATAAGTGTTACCCAGAATAATCTGGGCCTTCACTTGTTCACGCAGTTCTGCAAAATGCACGCCTTTCACACTGCCCACCGTTCCTACAGGCATGAAGATAGGGGTCTGAATCTGTCCGTGATCGGTGGTAATCAGTCCTGCACGGGCATCGCTGGCCTGGTCTGTATGTTGTACTTCAAACGTCATTTCTGATCCTTTTCTTTTTCTTCTGGAATGGTGAAGTCGAGCGGATTCTTAACAACTTCTTTTGTAAGAGCAAAATCCCATACATCCTGTACGTTCTCAACGTAGTGGAAGGTCACACCTTTCAGATACATATCGGGAATCTCAAGGATATCCTTCTCGTTTTCACGACACATCACGATATCGGTAATACCTGCACGCTTGGCAGCCAGAATCTTCTCCTTGATACCACCAACGGGCAGAACTTTTCCTCGAAGCGTAATCTCGCCCGTCATCGCCGTATTCTTGCGTACCTTACGCTGGGTGAGGGCAGAGGCGATACTGGTGGCAATGGTAATACCGGCACTAGGACCATCCTTAGGTGTCGCACCCTCGGGCACATGGATATGGATGTTCCAGTTGTCGAAGATTCGGTAGTCGATGTCAAGGGTTGAAGCATGTGCCTTCACATACTCAAGAGCCAGAATGGCCGACTCCTTCATCACATCACCCAGGTTACCTGTCAGCGTAAGCTTAGAGCCCTTTCCCTTTGAAAGTGATGTCTCGATAAAGAGAATCTCTCCACCGACACTAGTCCAAGCCAGACCTGTGACGACACCAGCATAGTCGTTGCCCTGGTAGATGTCGCGATAGAATGGCGGTTTGCCCAACAGATCCTCAATCTCCGCAGGGGTAATCTTCTTATAGTTGGTGCTTTCTTCAATCTGGCGCTTGAAAGCAATCTTTCTGAGGGCTTTGTTCACCTGTTTCTCCAACTGACGTACACCGCTCTCACGGGTATAACGTTCAATAATCATCTCGATGGCAGCCTTGTTGAATGTCGGTTTCAGCTCCTTGACGTTCAGACCGGTATTCTCAAGTTCACGAGGTATCAGGTGACGCTTCGCAATCTCAATCTTTTCTTCTGTGATATAACCACTTACCTCGATAATCTCCATACGGTCGAGTAGGGGACGTGGAATGGTACTCAGGTTGTTAGCCGTAGCGATGAACAATACCTGTGAGAGGTCGAAATCCACATCGAGATAGTTATCATGGAAGGCATTATTCTGCTCAGGGTCAAGCACCTCAAGCAGAGCCGATGCGGGATCGCCATTATGAGTCATCTGTGTCACCTTGTCGATTTCGTCAAGGATAAACACAGGATTAGACGAACCAGCCTTTTGGATAGACTTGATAATACGACCCGGCATAGCGCCTATATACGTACGACGGTGACCACGGATCTCTGCCTCGTCGTGCAGGCCGCCTAACGACATACGAACGTACTTGCGCTTCATAGCTGCCGCAATAGACTTGCCCAGAGAGGTCTTACCAACTCCTGGAGGGCCATAGAGACAAATGATAGGACTCTTCTGGTCGCCACGCAGAGCTAACACAGCCATGTGCTCGAGTATACGCTCCTTGACTTTCTCCATGCCATAGTGGTCGTGGTCGAGAATCTTCTGTGCACGCTTCAGGTCGAGATCGTCTGTTGTATATTCATTCCAAGGAAGAGCAACCAGTGTCTGAAGATAAGTAAGCTGTACATTGTATTCCGGACTCTGTGGATTCAGGTTGTCCAGTTTATCAGCTTCTTTACGGAAGATCTTATCAATCTCGTAAGGCCATTTCTTTGTCTCGGCTTTTCGGAGAAGTTCCTGTTTCTCTATCGTCTCGCCATTGCCCATCTCTGCCTGCATGTTCTTAATCTGCTGCTGCAGGAAGTAGTTACGCTGCTGCTCGTCGATATCCTCACGCGTCTTATTGCGGATGTCGGCTTTCAGATTCTGCAGGTTAATCTCGCGATTCAGAATCTTCATCACGCCAAACAATCGCTCTTTGACAGTGTCGGTTGTCAGAAGCAACATCTTCTCTTTCAGCGAGAAAGGCATGTTTGAACATACGAAGTTAAGTGCCATGATATCGTTCGAGATATTCTTGATGGCGAACGTTGCCTCGTCAGGAATATCCTCGCTGATATTGATAAACTGGTCTACCAGGTCACGCAGGTCATCCATGGCCGTCTTGAACTCACGGTCACGTTTCTCGGGTTCAATCTCTTCTACAGGCTCTACCACACCTTCGAGATAAGGCTGGGTGCTAATGATATCGCACAAGCGGGCACGGCCAAGACCTTGGACAATCGTGGTAATATTTCCATTCGGAAGCGTCAGCAGCTTCATGACTTTAGCATACACGCCATATTCATAAAGATCGTCCTTCATGGGAACTTCTACATCGGGGTCACGCTGGGGAATAACGCAGATGACCGTCCCTTTCTTCTCTGCTTTCTTAACAAGGGCCTTACTTGATTCACGGCCAATGAGAATAGGGGTTACAACACCAGGGAAGAGCACGAGGTTGCGCACAGGCAGTATTGGTGCATTCTCTGGGGTCTGATTGCCTAACAGTGCGCTGAAATCACCGTCGATATCAGCTATCATCTGAAAGGCTGCATTCTTGTTTTGACTACTCATATTATAACTAATACACTATAAAATTCAAACTATACTTAAAAATTGGCTGCAAAGTTACTAATAATAATTAAGAAACAGGCACGATACAGCCAATAATTAACAATTATTGCTATCTTTGCAGCCGAAATGTCAAATAGTTACTTTGAATTTAAACAATTTACTATACATCAGGAGCGTACAGCGATGAAAGTAGGCACTGATGGAACGCTGCTTGGGGCTTGGGCTCAGGTTCCTTCAGAATCATCCGACGGCACTCCTTTAGACAGCCCTTTTATCCTGGATATCGGAACGGGCACAGGACTGATAGCCCTGATGATGGCCCAACGTTTTCCAAAAGCACAAATCACAGCGATCGACATCGATGCAGAAGCTGTGTCTCAGGCTCAGGAGAATGTGCTGGCATCGCCTTTTTCTCAGCACGTCAAAGTGATCATGGCTGATGCTCGTGATTTCCTTTCGTCAGAGGGTTCTCTCTTTGATGCGATTGTCTCAAACCCGCCTTATTTCGTCGATTCGCTTACTTGTCCAGACAATCAGCGAACAATGGCACGCCATAATTCGACGCTCACTTATCGTCAGCTGATGCATACGGCCTTCGGACTGCTTGCGCCTCATGGCATTTTCTCTGTTGTAATTCCTGTAGACTGTTGTGCCCAATTGGAGGCAGAAGCCCATTTGGCGGGGTTCTTTCCAAGTCGTATTTGCATGATAAAAACGACACCCAGAAAAGCGCCTAAGCGATGCTTGATGGAATTCAGTAAGCATTCTGTAAATGAATTAGTTAAGAACGAAGGAATTATAGAGATTTCGCCCAACGTCAGGAGCGATTGGTATCAAGAACTTACAAGAGATTTTTATATCAGATGAAGGTTACAATTCTACAGTTAGACATAGAGTGGGGAAGTCCCCTTGAGAATATCTCCAGAGCAGAGAGTCTGATGGCTCAGGAGCCTGATAGTGATCTGTATGTGTTGCCAGAAATGTGGAGCACGGGCTTTGCCACAGAACCTCATGGACTTGCTGAGTCGGAGACTACAAATGTTGCCCTTAAATGGATGCGCGATACAGCTAAAGAACGTCAATGTGCAATATCTGGTACGCTTGCCATTATAACTGAGGATCACAAGTATCTTAATCGTCATTATTTTATAGACGGGAGAAATGGTATCGAATCATATTATGATAAACACCATTTGTTCAGATACGGACATGAAGACCGTTACTACGAATCAGGAAATAATCATACAATAGTAGAGTATAACGGTTTCCGCATCTTGTTGCTGACTTGTTATGACCTGCGTTTCCCTGTATGGAGCCGTTATGCTGACGCACTTCAGTATGATGCCATTATCTGTGCGGCTAATTGGCCGGAAAGTCGCCAGAATGCATGGCAGATTCTAACCAGAGCCAGGGCTATTGAGAATCAGGCTTATCTGATTGGATGTAATCGTGTTGGCGATGATAAATATTGTCATTATAAAGGTATGAGTGCTATTATCAGTCCCATAGGCAAAACACTCGCATCTTGTCAGGCAGACAAGCAAACATCAGTTTCTTTTTCGCTAAATCTAGAAGCACTAAACCATCAACGTCAGAAATTCCAGGTTTTAGACGATCGCGATATCAGATGAAGTTTCTCGTAATGAAACTAGCAGTTAGTCGTAATATAACTATAGGTTTGTCGTAATGAAACCCAGGCTTTACTCCGGGCAAAGTCAGGGTTTATACGGCATTATCCTATATTTTACCACTTTATACTAGAATCAGTATTATGATAAATAACATAAATAAGAGTTCTCTCCTATAAAATAATATTTGCCCCCCGGATTTCTTGATCCAGAGGGCAAACTTCTATAATGATCATCTTATGCTTAGAATGGCAGATCGTCAGCAGAACCTTCTGCTACAGGCTCCTGTGCAGGAGGAAAAGCTGCATTAGCGCCGCCTGCTGGAGGAAATGGTGCTGCTGCACCACTCATTGGTGTAGCTACGGGCTGCTGACCACGAATAACATTATAAGCACGAATATCGTTAAACCAACGACCATTAAACTCGTGGGCATCAATATCAAACTGAACTGTGAGATCCTCGCCCTGCTGAATATTGAACTGTTTGATTCTATCCTCGCCAAAGATGCGGAAAAGACACTTGCGGGGATACTGACCAGGAACCTCAATCACATAATCCTGAGACATCCAGCTGTTTCCCGTACGTGCAGAAACTCCACTTTGTGCTGCCATAACAGCAATGATTTTACCTGTTAATTCCATGACTTAATTTGTTTTTATTTGTTGAATTTGTCGTTTTCAAGTGGCGAAATTACTAAAAATAGTTTGAATAGCGCAATTTTCTGCCGAAAATTTTGTTCAATACAACGTTTTTTTGTAATTTTGTGCTCAATTATATAATATGTATTTAAGAACAAAATAACTATAAAACTATGCGATTTACATTATCAAGTACAGCGCTGAGCACTAAGCTCGCTGCCCTCTCAAAAGTGATTAACAGTAAGAACGCCCTGCCTATTCTGGGTGACTTCGTGTTTGAAATCAACGACAACGTACTGTATCTGACTGCGTCAGACAGCGAAAACCTGATGAAGACACAGATGCCATTGACAGAAAGCGACAGCAACGGACGTTTCGCCATTGGTAATCACGATTTACTTGAAGCAGTAAAGGGTTTCTCTGAGCAGCCCATCACGTTCGACGTGAATCAGGAGCAGAACACCGTAAAGATATCCTATCAGAATGGTATGTTCTCTCTCCCCATCGAGAATGCTGACGAGTTCCCCATGCCCCAGCCTATCAGCGATTACGCTAATACGATAACCATTCCGAACGCTATTCTGGCTGAGAATATCAATCGTTCAATTTTTGCTACGGCTCAGGATGAGCTGCGTCCTGTAATGAACGGTATCTATTTCGATCTCACCACCGATTGCCTGGCTGTTGTTGCAAGTGATGGCCATAAGCTGGTTCGCAATAAGATCTTCACGATTAAAGGTGAGCAGCCTGCTGCATTCATCCTGCCGAAGAAGCCCGCTGGACTGCTGAAGAATCTGCTTGGAAAAGACGGTGGCGACGTAGTTATCCGTTTCGATGAGCGCAATGCAGAGATCAGCTATGGCGACGGAATCATTCAGTGTCGTCTGATCGAAGGCCGTTATCCCAACTATAACAGCGTCATTCCACAGGCTAATCCGAATGAGTTGCGTGTAGATCGTCTGTCACTCTTGGCTGCACTTCGCCGTGTACAGCCTTTCGCTAACGATTCAAGCAACCTGATTCGCTTCCACGTTGAAGGAACCACGCTCCAGCTTGATGCAGAGGATTACGATTTCTCAAAGACGGCTACAGAACGTATGACCTGTGAGTATAACGGTCAGCCGATGTCTATCGGATTCAAGGGCGCATCATTTATCGAGGTGCTCAACAACTTCGATTGCGCAGAGGTCATCATTCAGCTCGCTGACCCAAGCCGTGCCGGTCTTGTAATTCCTTCAGAGCAGCCGGAGAATCAGGATGTGCTGATGCTGATGATGCCAATGCTGATCAACGATTAAAGACTGATATAGATGAAGCTGAATCTTACCAAACCCCTTGTCATCTTCGACCTGGAGACAACAGGTCTTGACTTGGTTAAGGATCGTATCATACAGATTTCATATATAAAAGTCAATCCTAATGGCGTTGAGGAACGAGGCAATGAGCTGGTGAATCCGGAAAAGCCGATTCCTGAGGATGTGGCAGCCCTGACAGGCATCTCGAATGAGGATGTGAAGGACAAGCCCACCTTTAAGCAACTTGGTCAGCAACTGGCACAGAAGTTCACGGGATGCGACTTTGCAGGCTTCAACTCTAACCATTTCGATATACCTCTGCTGGCAGAGGAATTCCTAAGAGCTGGTATTGACTTCGACTTCTCGAAATGCCGTCTGATAGATGCCCAGACCATCTTCCACAGAATGGAACGTCGCAATCTGGCAGCAGCCTACAAATTCTATTGTGGCCGTAAGATGGAAGAAGACTTCGAGGCTCACCGGGCCGATCAGGATACAGAAGCGACCTATAGGGTGCTGATGGGAGAACTGGACAAATATGCTCCAGGCGCCAATGAGGATCCCGAGAAAGTGTTGGAAAACAATATGGACCAGCTGGCAGAGTTCTCTAAGATGAATAATAATGTGGACTTTGCTGGCCGTATTGTATGGGGCGAGGTAAAAGACCGTTCTGGGAAGCCTGTACTCGACAAGGATGGGAAACCTCAGATGACGGAGGTCTTCAACTTTGGTAAGCACAGAGGATTGCCTGTAGCAGATGTTCTGCACATTGATCCAGGTTACTATAGTTGGATCTTGGCTGGTGACTTCACGTACAACACGAAACAAGTACTGACGAGAATTCGTCTGCGCGAGGCTCAGAGAGGCTAATGAGAGTATTGAGGACTAACATATTAATTTTGTTTATGCTTGCAGTTTCTGGTTTAAAAGCCCAGGAGCTGCAAGTTAAGGTTAATGTGAACCATAGTCAGATACAAGGTACGGATGTAAGCGTGTTCGAGAATCTTCAGCAGACAATAGAGCAGTTCATGAATGAACGCCAGTGGACAGAACTTCAGTTTCAGAGAAACGAGCGTATTCAGTGTAGTCTGAATCTGACTGTTACCAAATATGTCAGAGAAGAAAACCGCTTTGAATGTACTGCACTTATCCAAGCCAATCGCCCAGTGTTCAATTCAGCCTATACCTCCACCTTATATAATAATAGAGACGGCAGCTTTAATTTCGAATTCCAGCAGTTCGATCAGTTGAATTTCTCGGATGAGAATATAGACAATCAACTCACTGCCCTACTCGCCTATTATGCCTATCTGATGATAGGTCTCGACCTTGACAGTTTCAGTCCAATGGGAGGTAGCGATATTCTGCAGCGTTGTATGTATCTTGTCAATAACGCTCAGAATCTGGGTTTCCCTGGCTGGAAATCCTTTGAAGACAGCCGTAACCGTTTTGCAATCATCAATGATTATCTCGACGAGGCATTGACACCTTTCCGTCAGTTGCAATACGATTATTATCGCAAGGGACTTGACGAGATGGCCAACAATCCTGAACGTGGACGAATAGAGATAACTACGGCTTTAGAGACACATCTTCAGAAAGCTCATAGTGACAAACCGCTCAGTCTGCTTCCGCAGATCTGGACCGATTACAAGAAAGATGAGCTGGTGAGTATCTACAAAGGCAAAGGTACGCAAAAAGAGAAAGAGCGGATTTACGAACTGCTCATGAGTATCAATGCCTCGCAAAGCAACAGTTGGGACCAAATAAAGAACTGATATGCTTAAACATTTATATATTAAGAACTTTACGCTGATCGATGAACTCGACATCGACCTGTTTCAAGGCTTCTCAGTGATTACAGGTGAGACGGGAGCCGGTAAAAGCATCATTCTTGGTGCCATCGGTCTTCTCCTTGGCCAGCGGGCAGACTCGAAGTCCATCAAACAAGGATGCGAGAAATGCGTGATAGAAGCTCTCTTCAATCTCTCACGATATGATATGGAAGACTTCTTCAGCGAGAACGACATAGAATACGATCCTGAAGAAACCATTATACGTCGTGAGCTGACGGCCTCAGGCAAAAGCCGTGCTTTTATCAATGATACGCCTGTTCAACTCTCAATGCTTAAAGAGCTTGGGGAACGATTGGTCGACGTGCATTCACAACATCAGAATCTCCTGCTCAATAAGCAGGACTTCCAGTTGAGCGTTGTCGATGTGATAGCCAATGATGCAAAGGAACTGGCAAAGTATCAGCAGACCTATCAGGCTTATCAGACTGTCAAGAAAGAACTCGACATGATGAAGGCGGATATTGAGCGTAATCGCCAGAATCTGGATTTCCTACAGTTCCAATGCAACGAACTCTCAGAAGCCAACCTGCAGTCTGGAGAGCAAGAAGAACTGGAACAAAAGAGCGAGACGATGGCACACTCGGAGGACATCAAGAGCGCTCTGTATACGGCCGACAATGCCTTATCGGCAGAAGATAATGGCGTTGTGGTGTCGTTGCGTAATTCTTTGTCGTCACTCAAGGCTGTTGAACATGTTTTCCCTGATGTCAGTGAATATGTACAGCGTATCGAGGAAAGTTATATTGAGTTGAAAGACCTTGCGCAAGACATCAACACCCAGTTAGAGAACATCGATTTCGATCCGTCTGAACTGGATATCATCAACAACCGTCTTGATCGCTTATATGATCTTGAGAAAAAATATCATGTTGAGACTGTTGATGAACTGATTGAGAAGCGCGACGAACTCAAGCGTCAGCTCAGTAATATCGAGAATAGCGACGAAGCCTTGACTGACTTGGAGTTGCGAATGGAGAAACTGGAGAAACAAGCCAGACAGGAAGCCGACATCCTCACGAAACTGCGAGTCAAGGCATCCAAACAGATAGAGAAAGAGATGCAGGCAAAGCTCGTTCCATTAGGAATGCCTAATGTCAGATTCAGTACAGAGATTGTAGAAACAGAGTTAGGTCATAGCGGACAGGATAAGGTTGCTTTCCTGTTCAGTGCCAATACCTCCACCCCACTCCAGCCAGTCTCACAGGTTGCTTCTGGAGGTGAGATTGCTCGTGTGATGCTATCCCTGAAGGCTATGATCAGCGGTGCAGTCAAGTTGCCTACCATCATCTTCGACGAGATCGATACAGGTGTCAGTGGTAAGATTGCAGAGCAGATGGCTCAGATTATGCAGGAGATGGGGCAACACGAGCGTCAGGTTATCAGCATTACTCATCTGCCCCAGATTGCCGCACTTGGCACTTCCCATTATAAAGTGGAGAAAGAAGAGACCGCCTCTGGTACAAAGAGTAGCATGAGACTTCTGACTACTGATGAACGAATAAAGGAAATAGCGCAGATGCTCAGTGGAAGCGAAGTGAGCGATGCTGCTATCCAAAATGCCAAACAATTATTAAGATTATGAAGAAAATGATTATGATATTCTGTCTGCTCATGATGGCAGGCAGTGCCTTTGCCCAACCAAGTTGGGTTAAGAAGGCCACTAAGTCCGTCTTCACACTGAAAACCTTCTCAGGCGACGGATCGTTGATAGCCAGCAGCAATGGCTATTTCGTAGGTTCTGATGGTGAAGCTGTCAGCAATTACACACCATTTAAGGGAGCTTCGCGTGCCGTCGTCATCGATTCGCAGGGCAAAGAGATGAATGTCGTCAGCATCCTTGGAGCCAATGACATGTATGACGTCGTCAAGTTTCGCGTCGACGGGAAGACACAGCCGCTTATTGTCAGTTCGTCAGTAGCCCCTGTAGGTAGTCTGGCGTGGCTGTTGCCCTATCGTGAGACAAAGAACATATCAAGTGGAGCCATTCGTAAAGCAGAGACGTTCCAAGAGGACTATGCCTATTATACCGTTGCTTTGAGTATGCCCCACAATACCATCAGCTGTCCGTTAATTAACGAGGCGGGCGAGGTGATTGGAATGATGCAGCAACCGGCAAACGATAAGGACACATTGAACTATGCCATCAGTGCCCGCTTTGTTGATTCATTGAAGATCTCTGCTTTCGGTATGAATGAGGCTACATTGAAGCTTACGAAAATCAAGAAAGAGTTGCCTGGCAGTCTGAAGGATGCCGTGTTAGCCCTGTTCCTTTCAGCGAGTCAGATGGATTCTGCCGAATATGTCACACTGGTTAACGATTTCATTCAGAAGTTCCCAAAGGCTCCCGATGGCTTTATGCAGCGCGCCCAGATGGCTGTGGTTGACGGAAACTTTGCCGATGCAGAGAAAGATATGGAGACTGCTCTGAAACTGGCAGAGAAGAAGGACGAAGCACATTACGCCTACGCCCGTATGATATATAACAAGGAGATATTCCAGAGTGCTCAGCCCTATGCCAATTGGAGTCTTGACAAGGCCTTGACGGAAATCCAGTCTGCCAATGCCCTCAACCCCCAGCCCTCATATCGTCAGCTGGAAGCCAACATCCTGTATGCTCAGCAGAAATTTGATCCTGCCTATACCATCTACGACGAACTGGCACAAAACGGACAGAAAACCGCCGAGGTGTTCTATGCAGCTGCTAAATGCAAGGAAATGCTGAAGGATACCACCGCTATGCTTGCCCTGTTGGATTCAACCATGAACACCTTCTCCAAGCCCTATCTGAAAGACGCGGCTCCTTATCTGCTGGCACGTGCAGAAGCTCGTAGAGCAGCAGGAAAGTCTCGTGATGCCGTGAATGATCTCAATGATTACGAAGCACTGATGCAAGCCGAAATCAATGATAACTTCTACTATCTGCGTCATCAGGTAGAAATCGAAGGCCGACTCTATCAGCAGGCATTGAACGACATCAACCGTGCCATCCAGATGGCTCCACAGGAGACATTCTATTATGCCGAGAAAGCATCGTTACAGGTACGTGTCGGTCTTCTCGACGACGCAATAGATACAGCTAATGAGATGATAGGTATCGATTCTAATGATAGCGACGCCTATATGTTCCTTGGTCTGGCACAGTGTCTGAAAGGAAATAAGAAGGATGGCATAGCCAACCTGCAGAAAGCCAAAGACATGGGAAATCTTCAGGCCGACACTCTAATACAGAAATATCAATAGAAATAAAAATCCCCGCCAGAACAGCGGGGATTTATTATTTTTAGAATGGTAACGGACCGTCTGCTGGTGGAGGTGGCAGCGGTGCATCGCCAAATGGGCTCATATCTCCGGCACTGCCCGAACCGTTGATTTTAGAGCCGAGAATCTCACCTCCTGACGAAGATCCACCACTACTCAAACTGCCTCTGTCATCAGGATTCTCAAAACGTGTGAACTCACCACGGAATGTCAACAGCACATCACCTGTCGCACCCTTACGGTGCTTAGCAATGATAATCTGCGCCATGCCATGCAAGTCACGTCCGTTGTCATCCTGATAGATATGATAATATTCCGGACGATGCACAAACAACACCATATCGGCATCCTGCTCGATGGCTCCCGACTCACGCAAGTCAGACAACTGCGGACGCTTACCCTCCAGTCCTTCACGACTCTCAACACCACGGTTCAACTGACTCAGTGCCAGAATAGGTATATCAAGTTCCTTTGCCAGTCCTTTCAACGAACGAGAGATGGTCGACACCTCTTCCTGTCGTGACGAGAAACGCATACCGTTGGCATTCATCAGCTGCAGATAGTCAATCATGATCAGTTTAACGCCATGCTCACGTACCAGTCGGCGTGCTTTTGTACGAAGTTCAAACACAGACAAGCCTGGTGTGTCATCAACATACAGCGGTGCTCCCAGCAGATTATTGATTCGTCTGTCCAGTCGCTCCCACTCATCACGTTGCAACTGACCGTTCAGAATCTTCGAACCTTGAATCTCACAGGCATTAGATATCAGACGGTTCACCAATTGCACGTTCGACATTTCAAGCGAGAAGAAAGCCATCGGTATTCTGAGGTCTGCTGAAATATTCTTTGCCATCGACAGTGCGAACGACGTCTTACCCATGGCAGGTCGTCCTGCAATGATCACCAGGTCGGAAGGCTGCCAGCCACTGGTAATGTCGTCGAGTTTCGTATATCCCGTCGATACACCCGTCAAACCGTTTGTATTCTTTGCAGCTTGCTGTATGCCCTTAATGGCAAGGTCAATCACAGGGTCGATAGCCGTATAGTCTTTTTTCATGTTGTGCTGCGACAACTCAAACAGTTCACCTTCGGCTTCCTGCATCAGGTCCTCTACATCAATTGTCTCGTCAAACGCCTTAGTCTGAATGCCGCTCGTAAACGAGATCAACTGACGCGCCAGCGACTTCTGCGCAATGATGTTAGCATGATATTCTATGTTAGCCGAAGATGCCACACGCGAGCTCAGCTCTGCTACATAGCCAGGACCACCCACCTCCTCGAGCGTACCCGATTTCGCCAGCTGTTCCGTTACAGTCAACACGTCAACGGGCTTTTCTGCCATGCTCAGGTCTCGGATGGCTGCGTATACCATTTGGTTACGAGGCTCATAGAAGCTCTCAGGGCGTAAGGTCTCACAGACGATGGCATACGCATCCTTGTCAATCATCAGAGCACCCAGAACAGCTTTCTCCACCTCTAACGCCTGAGGCTGTAAATGCCCGTAGGTATTATCCACAGGTTGCTGTTTCCTAACTCTTCGTCGGTTGTTTTTTTCTTGTTCAGGCATATCTTATATTACAATTTACTATTCGTTTCTTTCAGAACTGGGAGTGATATATGGTAGCGAACGGCAAGGAATCTGATGATACAGGTTACGAGAAAGCTGCTGATAGCACTCAGTTCCGTCGATAGTCCTAATGCAGCCATTCCCCAATACACCAGACCGCCCAATACGCAGGCCATTGCATAAATCTCCTTATGGAATATCACGGGCTCGTTGTTCAGCAACACATCACGAATCACACCACCAGCCGAACCTGTTATACATCCCATGATGATAGCCACCCAGAAAGGCTGTCCAAAGGCAAGGCTCTTCTGAATACCCGCTATCGTAAACAGAGCCAGTCCTAATGTATCGAAAACAAACCATGCATTCTTCAGCGGCTCCATCCATTTACCGAAGAAAGCCACTGTCAACAGTGCAACGGCCGTACATATCAGATAGATCGGGGTCGTCATCCAGAAAGGTGTTGTTCCCAGCATCACGTCACGTATTGTACCACCGCCTATAGCCACCGCCACACCGCACACATAACCGCCAAACCAGTCAAACTGCTTGGCAGCAGCATGTCGGATACCGGAAATTGCAAAGGCAAAGGTTCCCAGTAATTCTATGATTTTGATAATCAGTTCCTGATCCATCTGTAATATTATTCTAATCCTCGAATCTCTTTCCCCAGTAGTTCACCATCCGCTGATACAGCTTTTCTTCTGTCGGGTTGTGCTGTCCGTGCCATATCCGCTCATTCACCAAAGCGTCAGGCATATACTGTTGAGGTGTGAAGTGTCCGGGATAGTCGTGCGGATACTTATAACCATCATGATAACCCAGATCTTTCATCAGCTGTGTCGGCGCATTGCGTATGGGCAGCGGCACAGGCTGATTGCCTGTTTGTCTTACCAGTTGCAGGGCTGCATCTACCCCCAGATAGGCACTGTTGCTCTTAGGCGATGTAGCCAGATAGACCGTTGCCTCTGCCAGCGGAATTCTTCCTTCCGGCCAACCGATCTTCATAACGGCATCAAAAGCCGCATTAGCCAGTAAAAGCGCATTCGGATTTGCCAGTCCTATGTCCTCTGCCGCACTGATCACCAGTCTGCGTGCAATGAACTGCGGGTCTTCCCCACCCTCAATCATTCTGGCCAGCCAGTACAAGGCTGCGTCGGGATCCGATCCGCGAATACTTTTGATAAAGGCCGAGATAATGTCATAATGCATCTCACCTTCCTTATCATAAGCCAACGGGTTCTGCTGCAGTCGGTTCACTACGATCTCATCGGTTATCAGAACTTCATCCGACACTTCAGCTTCTACAACTAATTCCAAGATGTTCAACAGCTTACGAGCATCACCTCCACTATATCTCAGCAGAGCGCCCGTCTCCTTCAGCTGTATATTTTTCTCTTTCAGAACACTGTCTTTATGAATGGCTCTGTCAAGTAGTTTCAGCAGATCATCCTTCTCCAGCGACTTCAGCACATACAGCTGACAGCGCGACAGCAATGGTCGGATTACCTCAAACGACGGATTCTCCGTGGTAGCACCAATCAGCGTCACAATGCCTTTCTCTACAGCCCCCAAGAGCGAGTCCTGCTGCGACTTTGAGAAACGGTGTATCTCGTCGATAAATAAAATAGGTGATGCCTCGTTGAAGAATCTTCCCTTCTGGGCTTTCTCTATCACCTCTCTCACATCCTTTACGCCACTGGTCACTGCCGATAGCGTATAGAAAGGTGTTTCCAGCTTGTGGGCTATAATCTGTGCCAACGTGGTCTTTCCCACTCCTGGCGGTCCCCATAGTATAAAAGACGGAATGCGCCCTGCGTCTATCATTTTTCGCAGGACGGCTCCCTCACCTACCAGATGTTCTTGTCCGATATAGTCATCAAGCGTATGAGGACGAAGTCTTTCAGCTAATGGTTGTGCCATATTTGCCTGCAAAGTTACGCTAAAATGCGAAAATTACAAAAAATATCGCCTAAAAACTTGCGAATAAAAAATAAAGTGGTTACATTTGCAGAAAAATTAAGGAAAATATGGCAAGAACAAAACAACAACAACCCGAAAGTAATCCCTCTTTATCAATCAAGTCTATCACCAAGAGCAGCGTATGGGACATCCAGGAGAATGATGTCTTCCGTATGTGGGAAGCCGCTGTCAAAGATGCCGAGGTCAAGGAGAACGTCCAGCACTATCTCGACATCTTCAAGAGTGCCTTCCTGATTGAAGATATGAAAGAAGACGACACAAATGCGAAGAAGAGTTTTGAGAATCGTGGTTATAAGGTAACAACGATTAAGTTCGACGATAACCTGAAATTTCACTGGGCAGTCAAGAAGCGCCCCATCGTCCGTGTAACCGATCTTACCTACGAGAATATCCGCCACATCTCAGCAGCCAAGTTGCTTGAAGTGATCGACCGCAATTTCGGAGGCGGCTGGGATTCCCTGTCTCAGTCTATTCAGGATATCATCCTCAGTGGTTTCGACATCTCTACCACGACCCTTCCCAAAGACCGTTTGCACAAGAAGGGCGGCATGTACGACAAGAAGGTAGAAGACGGTTTTGAAGTGCTTGAGGTGCCTAAAGGCGGATGGGTTGAAGCTATCTTTGCGAAGCTGAAGCCCGAACAGGAGAAGCTCCGCATGCAGTTCTCCAAGTCTGGAGGTACTTCAGACGATGACCTCGAGAACGACGATGAGGATGTAGTAGTAGAAGACAACTACAGTTCACACGACGATATCGACGATGAAGTAGAAGATCCCAACGACGAGGATATAACCGAAGACAACTATTCAACGATGATGGATCTGGGAAGTGAGGATTCCGATGAAGAAGCAAGTGGCCTGATTGACTTTGTAGACGAATAAACAGAAACAAACCATAATTACCAATAATTTAAAAACCTATCTATGAATATTCCTACAGTATTTTGGCTCGTGCCTATCGCATCGGTTGTGGCATTGAGCATGGCATGGTATTTCTTCTCGCGGATGATGAAGGCCGACGAAGGAACGCCCCGCATGAAAGAGATTGCGCTTTATGTTCGTAAAGGTGCTATGGCCTATCTCAAGCAGCAGTACAAAGTCGTAACCATTGTGTTCGTAGTGCTTTGTGCGCTGTTTGCTTTTATGGCCTATGGTTTGAACGTCCAGAACCCCTGGGTTCCGTTTGCCTTTCTCACTGGTGGTTTCTTCTCTGGTCTTGCAGGTTTCTTCGGCATGAAGACAGCCACCTATGCTTCAGCCCGCACGGCTAACGCAGCCCGTGAGAGCCTTAATGCTGGTCTTAAGATAGCCTTCCGTTCAGGTGCCGTCATGGGATTGACTGTAGTAGGTTTAGGTTTGCTCGACATTGCCATCTGGTTCCTCGTGCTCAATCATTTCTATTCAGGCGACGAGATGGCCCTCATCACCATCACCACCACCATGCTTACCTTTGGTATGGGTGCTTCTACGCAGGCCCTCTTTGCCCGTGTAGGCGGCGGTATCTATACCAAGGCAGCCGACGTAGGTGCCGACATCGTGGGTAAGGTTGAGGCCGATATTCCCGAAGACGATCCCCGTAACCCCGCTACTATTGCCGATAACGTAGGCGATAACGTAGGCGACGTGGCAGGTATGGGTGCCGACCTGTATGAGTCATATTGCGGTTCTGTACTCTCTACCGCAGCCCTCGGAGCTGCCGCCTTCGGTGTGGCAGGTCTCGAGATTCAGCTCAAGGCCGTCATCGCCCCCATGCTCATCGCCTCTGTGGGTGTATTTCTCTCGCTCTTAGGTATCTTCCTGGTACGCACCAAGGAAGGCGCCACCATGAAGGATCTGCTGCATTCTCTGTCGCTCGGCACCAATGTCAGCGCCATCCTGATTGCCGTTGCCACCTTCGCTATCCTTTACTTCCTGGGTATCGAGAACTGGCTCGGCCTTTCCTTCTCCGTCATCTCAGGTCTGGCAGCCGGTGTCATCATCGGTCAAGCCACCGAGTATTATACCTCCCATTCCTACAAGCCCACACAGAAGATTTCCGAGGCCGGACAGACAGGTGCTGCTACCGTTATCATCAAGGGTATCGGTACAGGTATGATATCCACCTGCATCCCCGTTATCACCATCGGCGTGGCCATCATGCTCAGCTACCTCTGCGCTAATGGCTTCGACCTCTCCATGTCGTCCGAGTCGCTCTCACATGGTCTTTATGGCATCGGTATCGCCGCCGTAGGTATGCTGTCTACGCTAGGTATCACCCTCGCCACCGACGCATACGGCCCTATCGCCGACAATGCCGGAGGTAATGCAGAGATGTGCTCTCTGGGCGAAGAGGTTCGTCATCGTACCGATGCCCTCGATGCACTGGGCAACACCACAGCCGCCACAGGTAAGGGCTTTGCCATCGGTTCTGCCGCCCTCACCGCTCTGGCCCTGTTGGCATCATATATTGAAGAGATCAAGATTGCCATGACCCGTGCCGGACAGACGCTCACCAACGTGGCAGGCGACGTGATCAACGCCTCGAATGCCACCATCCCCGACTTCATGAACTATTTCCAGATCAACCTCATGAACCCGCGCGTCATCGTAGGTGCCTTCATCGGCGCCATGGCCGCCTTCCTGTTCTGCGGAATGACCATGGAGGCAGTTGGTCGTGCAGCCGAGAAGATGGTACAGGAGGTACGCCGTCAGTTCCGCGAGATTGCCGGCATCCTTGAAGGCACAGGTACGCCCGACTATGGCCGTTGTGTTGAGATCTCTACCCGTGCCGCTCAGCACGAGATGATCATCCCCTCGGTTCTCGCCATCATCATTCCTATCATCGTAGGAATCATCCTTGGTGTCGCCGGTGTTCTTGGACTACTTGTCGGTGGTCTGGCTGGTGGCTTCACGCTGGCAGTCTTCATGGCCAATGCCGGAGGCGCCTGGGACAATGCCAAGAAGAATATAGAAGAAGGCGCATTCGGTGGTAAGGGCTCGTTTGCCCATAAGGCCTGTATCGTTGGCGATACCGTTGGCGATCCCTTCAAGGATACCTCAGGTCCGTCGCTCAACATTCTGATCAAGCTCATGTCTATGGTGAGCATTGTCATGGCCGGTCTCACGGTAGCCTTCTCATAAAATAGTAAAATGAAAAAGAAAGAACTAATATTCATCATCTCAACCGTCCTGTGCATGAACCTCCATGCACAGGATGTTCCCAATGCCCCCGATTTCCTGCCGGGTCCGCCAAGCGAACTGTCCATGTGGTATGTCAACGACTATGCGCAGTACACCTGGGGCAAGAGTGTGCGTAATACCAGTCGGGGCGAACAGGCCATTAGTGATATGTCATTAGACCTGCCGAGCTATCTGACCATGTTCTCAAAAGTGCTGGGTATAGAACTGTCCTATTCCAAGACCCCTCAGATCTATTCCATTCTGGAGTACGGCATGCGCTATGGCGACTTAGCCACACAGGCTGGTCAGACAGCCTTCTTCAGTCGTCGCCCGTATACACGTCTCAACGAGTCCTCGCTCCTCCCGGGCAGTGAGAATCAGTATAGCTCCGTCAGTTCCTATCCCTCGGCTCAGGCACTCACCGGATGGCTCTGCGCCCTCATTCTCACCGAGGTGTGCAACGACCGCCAGGATCAGTTGCTCGCCCGTGGCCTTCAGTTCGGCACCAGTGCCGTCATCTCAGGCTACAGCTGGGACAGCGACACCTATGCAGGCTGTCTCATAGCCAGTGCTGTTCTGTCGCGCCTGCACACGCACGACGGCTTCAGTAAGATGATTACCGCCGCCAAGTCAGAGTACGAACAGATAACAGGCACCAGAACCCCTGCCACCACCCGTGCCGACGATGGTCCGTATATCGACACCAAGGACCTGCCCAGTTCGCTTACCTATCTCCCCGTTCCACCCGATTCGCAGTGCATCCGTTTTGCCTACGACATGATGGCCTATAACGACGGTAAGAGCATACGCTATAACGATCAGCGGGGACAGACGGCCATCGACGATGTAGAATACGATGCCCAGCATTTCTGTGAGATTTATTCCCAGATACTGGGAGTCAACATCTCAGCCTCTACGACCCCCGAGATCTACGAACTCATCAACCGTGTTCACCCCTCTGGCAATGCAGCCACTCAGGAAGCCAAGGCCTATTACATGCGCAAACGTCCCTATGTACAGCTGAACGAAGGCACATCATATCCCGACGATGAGGCCAGTCTTTACGATACAGGCTCTTACCCATCAGGTCACGCCTCAGGAAGCTGGCTCATGGCCCTGGTCATCTCCGAGATCACCCGCACCAGTCAGGATGCCCTTCTCAAGCGCGCCTACCAGTTCGGTCAGGGTCGTGTCATCACAGGCTATCACTGGCAGACCGACGTCGAGGCAGGTCGCCTAGTAGGCAGTGTCGTCTATGCCCGTCTTCACTCCAGCCGTGAGTTCCTCGAGCAGGTCGACAAAGCCGTCAAAGAGTTCAAGGGCCTCTCTTCCGGCATACGTGCCACGAGGGCAGATGAATCTATTAACACCAAATACTACACCATCGACGGCATCCGTCTCGATCAGGAGCCGGTTCGTCATGGTGTCTATATCGAAGGAAACAAAAAAGTAGCAAAATAAATGAGGTTGTACCGTTTATTGCTTTTATATCTATTAACCCTTATCCCTTTCCCTGCGCTCCATGCGCAGGAAGGTTTCACCGCTGAGTCGATTCCCGACAGCATATGGCAGAAGATGCAGGGAAAGACCTACGTGGCCAATCCCTATATCCAGCGCAGCGACCTGCGCTACTTGCGGGTGCTCCATTGGGACTACGACAATCAGCCCCATCAGGGCGAACTCATCTGTAACCGTCTGATAGCCTCCAAGCTGCTGTCCATCTTCCGTGAGCTCTACAAGGCCCACTACCCCATCCAGCGCATCCGTCTGGCCGACGACTACGATGCCGACGACGAGCGCCAGATGCGCGCCAACAACTCCAGCTGCTTCTGTTATCGCACCGTCTCGGGCACTCAGAAGCTGTCCTACCACGCACGTGGTCTCGCCATCGACATCAATCCCCTCTACAACCCCTACATCCGTTACGACAAACGAGGCCGTCAGATAGTAGAACCCGCCACAGGCAAACCCTATGCCGACCGCAGCAAGAGCTATCGCTACAAGATAGAGAAAGGCGACCTCTGCTACCGCCTCTTCCTCAAGCACGGCTTCAGCTGGGGTGGTTCCTGGCGCACGAAGAAAGACTACCAGCACTTCGAATACCATCCCCAATAAAAGATATCAAGACATCATCAATCTATTAACACTTTTAATTAAAAACAATTATGAAAAAGAACCTATTTGTTCTGCAGGCAGTTATCCTGCTGTTTTGCGTGAGTTATTCCCATGCCCAGACACTGCGCGGCACTGTTACCGACGCTATCAGCGGCGAACCCCTCATTGGTGCTACCGTCAAGATTACCGAACTTACCGACAAAGCCGGCATCACCGATATCGACGGCAACTACCACATTGGTAATGTCAGTCCCTCAGGTCGTTATACCGTCGAGGCTACCTATATTGGCTACGAGCCCAGCATCATGAAAGAAGTACTCGTGGCAGGAACCAAGGAGGTCGTCATCGATATAGCCCTGCGTGAGAACAGCCAGGAGCTGGGCGAAGTCATTGTACGTCCCCGTGTCAACAAGGCAGCCACAGTAAACCCCACGGCTCTCGTTGGCGGTGTCATGCTGTCTATGGAAGAGGCCAGCCGTTACGCAGGCGGCTATAATGACCCCGCACGTCTGGTGACCGCCTTTGCTGGTGTGGCAGGCCAAGGCGATGGCAACGGCATCTCCGTCCATGGCAACGCGCCCCAATTCATGCAGTACCGTCTGGAGGGCATCGAGATCTTCACGCCCAACCACTTTTCCGGCCTATACGATGCAGGCTACGGCATGGTAAGTGCACTGAACTCCAATGTCATCGGCAATTCCGATTTCTTCACTTCCACCTTCAATGCCAACTATAACAATGCGCTCAGCGGTGTGTTTGATGTTAAGATGCGCAACGGCAACAGTTCGAAACACGAGCATCTCATTCAGATAGGTACCGTGTCCGAAGAAATCACCTCCGAAGGTCCGCTGTCCAAGAAAAGCAACTCCAGCTACATCTTCAACTTCCGCTATGGTTTCACCAGTCTGGCCAGTAAGTTGGGTCTTATCGACATCGTGGACACCGACTACGACTTCAGCGATTTTTCGCTGAAACTCAACTTCCCAACTAAGCACGCAGGCACCTTCTCGGTCTTCTCCTTGGGTTTCTTCGACAAATCGGACGATACGGATATGGACATCGAGGACACACATACCATCTACGATGCTTCACGCCAGACAGGTCATCTGTATAATATCGTGGCAGGAGCCACCCACAAGATCCATTTCGACAACAAATGGGTCTGGCGCACCACCGTTGCCTATAACATGCAGCATAACAAGGTCGATATGAACTATGTAGGTCTTGTTTTCGATGCCGACAACAAACCAGTCTCTTTCGACGGCAAGGAGTATCCTTTCTACTATCTCAAGCAGAACGAAGACCGTTTAGTCTTCAACACCGAGCTTTCTAAACAAGTCACGCCACGCTGGCTCACCCAAATAGGCGGCGAATACTCACACCGTTTCTTCAACCTCAGCTATCGCACGGCCGAGAACGTCTATGAACCCGTGCCCGCCACGCCGCTCTACGACACCAAGAGCGATACCGGTCTGGCCAGTCTCTATTGGTCCAACCTGTGGAAGCCAGCTGAGGGGTTGAGCATCAACCTCGGTGTTTCCGCCTCCTATTTCCTGCTGTCCGAGGATTTCAGCGTAGAGCCCCGTGTCAGTCTGAAATGGGAGCCCGATGCCAAGAACTCGTTCTCCATCGGCTATGGTCTGCATTCGATGATCGAGAAGCTCGATGCCTATTTCGTACGCGATGCCGCTGGCCGTCTGGTCAATAAAGACCTTGGTCTCTCAAAGGCCCATCACGTGCTGGCCACCTACAGCTACAAGTTCACCGACAACCTCAATCTCCGCTTCAACGCCTACTATCAGTATGGCTTCGACACCCCTGTGGGCATCGACGGTTCCACCTTTTGCACCGTCAACCGCCTGTTCAACTTCATCGACGAGCCACTCGTCAACAAGGGAAACACCCGCAACTACGGCGCCGATGTCACACTCGAGCAATACATGACCCGCGGTTTCTACGGACAGGTCAACGCCTCACTCTTCAAGTCAGAATATCGTGGTCTCGACAAGAAGTGGCGCAATCAGCTCTACGATCGCGGTTATATGATCAAGCTGCTGTGCGGTAAAGAATGGATGATGGGTAAACGCAAGCAGAACGTGTTCAACATCAGTATGAAGTACACCCTTCAGGGCGGTCTGCGCCACACCCCTATCGACTTAGCAGCCATGAAAGCCCGGGTAGCAGCAGGCATCCTCGACGATGAGCCCATCTATAAGGATGACGAGGTCATGACCCTTCAGTTCGACCCCACCAACATCCTCGACCTCACCGTCAGCTACAAGATAACAGGCAAGAAGGTGAGTCACACCATTGCTTTCGAGGGACTGAATATCCTGCAGAACGAGACGCCCTATGCCGAGCGTTACGACCTCAACACCGGCCAGTTGCGCTACGACAAGAGCGGCATCTCCCTGCCCAACTTCTTCTATCGCCTCGATTTCTAGACTCTAGACTTTATGCAGCTCTAAAGCACCTTTAGAGCTGCTATTATTAATGTACAGTCATCTTTGAGAACAGGTTCAGCACCACGACACCCGCGATAATCAAGCTCAGACCGATGATTGCCCCCCAGTCAGGCATTTGCTTGAAAGCGATGACCCCGATCAAGGTAACAAGGACAATCCCCAATGCCGACCAAATGGCATATGCCACCCCTATAGGAATCGTTTTCAAGCACACGCTGAGACAATACAACGACACAAGGTAACACACCAAAGAAGCCGCCGTTGGCAATGGCCGTGTAAATCCCTCCGCCATTTTCAATAGCGAAGTAGCCCCCGTCTCAAAGACTATAGCAAGTAATAGATACAATAAATTATTCATCTGGTTATATATTTATTAGGAAATCCGTTTCTGAGTTTATTAGGAATTTTATTAGGAACTTTATCGTGCAGTTTATCGTGCAGTTCTGTAGTCACCTGCTTTATTTTCCATTCCCCTCATCATTTTTCTCCATTCCCGGATTTTTTCTTTTTCTTCAATGATTTAACTATCTTCTCATCAGCTTTAGCCTTAGCAATCAAATCCGCTTTCTTTGCAGGGTCTTGCTCAGTTTCTGCTAACTTCCGATAACATTTAGCCCGATATTCCAACGTTTCTATACTATTAGGATTATATGATATCGCCTGAGTAAAATCATTTATCGCATCTATATAATTATTCATTGCCATAAAGATCTCACCTCTAGTGACATAAGAATAGAATTCACCACCTAATTCTATTGATTTGTTAGCGTCTTTTAATGCTTCATCCAAGTCTTTTAATCGCAAATATAAATCTGCACGATTGTTATATGAGTCAGCATTATTCGGATCAAGTTCTATTGCTTTATTATAATCCAGAAGAGCGCCTTCTATGTCATCCATCTCCTTTTTTAATATGCCTCGATTGTTATATAAACCAGCATTATTAGGATCAAGTTCTATTGCTTTATTGTAATCCTGAAGTGCACCTTCTAGGTCATTCATTTCCTTTCTTATATTACCACGGTTATTATAGAAAGCAACATTATTCGGATCAAGTTCGATTGCTTTATCGAAATCCTGAAGAGCACCTTCCAGGTCATTCATTCCCCTTCTTAATATCCCTCGATTATAATAGGCATCGCCATCATTAGGATTAAGCTCTATTGCTTTATTATAATCCTGAAGAGCACCTTCCAGGTCATTCATTTCCTTTCTTAATACTCCTCGGTTGAAATATGCATCGCCATCATTCGGAGCAAGTTCTATTACTTTATTGTAATCCTGAAGAGCACCTGCTTGGTCTTTCATTTCCTTTTTCAATATGCCTCGATTATTATAAGCATCGACATAATTCGGATCAAGCTCTATTGCTTTATCGTAGTCCTGAAGAGCGCCTGCCAGGTCATTCATTTCCTTTCTTAAATTACCTCGATTATAATAGGCATCGCCATCATTCGGATTAAGCTCTATTGCTTTATTGTAATCCTGAAGAGCACCTGCTTGATCTTTCATTTCCTCTCTTAATATTCCTCGATTATAATAGGCATCGCCATCATTCGGATTAAATTCTATTGCTTTATCATAATCCTGAAGAGCACCTGCTTGATCTTTCATTTCCTCTCTCAATATCCCTCGATTATAATATACTTCAGCGATATTGGGATTAATTTCTAGAATTTTAGAATACAATTCTATTGCTTTCGTGGAGTTCTTTTCTGATACAGCCTGAGCAAACAGTTTGCTCACCATAGCTCTTTTGGCAGCTCTTTCAGCGTTCTTCTTACTCTTATCTATATCATTTTTAATTGTTTCTATATCATTTTTAAGTTCAGTCACTGCAGATAATGAATCCTTTGCTGATTTCGCATCCTTTCCTACAGAATCAATTTGGATTTTCAACTCTCCAACCATTTTTTCATAACTTTCCTTCAAACGTTTATCATTCCTTGCGTTCAGAACCAAAGGAATAATAACACCAAGTCCAATACCAAGAATAGAAACAATCGCCCCAATTACGATACTCAGCAAAGTCAACCAATGCCCTAGATTATCATTAATTGTAGATTCTTTAGCGAGCACTTCCCCGCGATACAGTTCAACCTCCTTCTCCAGATTCTCCAGTTGCTTCTTCATCGCCTCGTTTTCTGCTTGCAGCTGCGAAACAGATTCTTGTTGATTAACGGTAACAGGCGTTGTTTGTGCCCCAAAAACACTCAGGCATACAAACAGTAGCAATACAACGGTAAACTTTGCTCTCATATTTTTTTAATGTTTAGGTTTCTAAAGTTTTACATTTATGCCACGCCATTATAGTGCTTTCTTCTTGCTTTGTCCATCAATGGTGTTGTCACTATAAATGAACCAATCGAGGAAATCGGCTGTCTTGGGACTTGGAATCACCCTTACCAGATTGATGATATCCTCTTGTGCAAAGCAATCGGTAGCGTAGCGTTTTCCATCGGCTGAAGTCATTTTCAGTTGACTACAGCGTGTAGTCAACTCGTTTCCTGCTTTCTTCAGCCTGGTTTTCAACACGCTCCAATACTTTCGCGGATTGGGGCTTTCGGTAATGGCTGCAACAATATCCACAATAGAAAACCACCACTGGGACTTTTCTTCATCCCAAATGGCTCTAACCTCATGGTCCTTATAGAAGCGGAAAGACATCTTGCTCATTTCAGTTCCTCCCAAGCTTTTTGAATCTCTTCCATCAAAGTATTGGCTTCGCTGTTCAGTTTTCAGCAGATTCCCACAACTCTGCCTCAAGTATTCTCATGTTTATCATTAATCTTTGTTTTTATGATTTGATATTGAATGCAAAGATACAAAAAAGAAATGACAAAAGAGAAATTTTTCGAGGAAAAATGAAAATAATCTTATCACTCACCCCACCCTTCATTACATCAGTCACTTTCAGGCCAGAAAGTGTTCCACCATCGTAGGACGAAGGATCACCTTTTTGCCAAATAGTGTCATATATTTTTTCAAGTTTATTGCGATATTCATTTTTATAGGGATACAAACTACTCTGTTCGGTCACTCCAACGAACAGAATCCTGTCTGCCATTTCACATACATATCTGTTCCTAGTCATTGCAGTCATCTTTGACTGGCGGATGGCATTACTAACAGAGATAATCAACAGCTGGTTCTGAGCCAACGGCTCTTTTAATTCGTCAGGAATAACCTTATACATCTTTCGTGCAAGCACAATGATAATGGGCTGACTGCCCTTCAGCAGGAAGTGAAGCACGTCTTGCTCCAACTTGCTACTGAAGCCGCTGATTACACACGCCCCACGATTGCGCATTTCTGTTGCCCAGTCATACACTTGCAGCACTGTTTCCGAAGAAATGGTACTCGATACCAAGAATGCTGTCTTCCTCAGCTTCAAAAGTTCCCGATTGCCAAGATACTCCATCTTCATTGTCTCTCTCAATTACATCTCTGCATCGTCTTCAATAATTTCCCAGTGACCACTATAACCACTGCCGACATATTTAATATGAGTGAGTTTTGCAATATGGCGTTTGATGGTCGCAAGTCCCTTTTTACTTGTTCTTGCTAATTCTTCAGTAGTAATTTTAGGATTTGTTCTAATCTGTTCTTCAATCCACATATCAAGAGCATTACCTTGAGTATCATCTTGAGTATCACCTTGAGTATCACCTTGGGTATCACCTTGAGTGACATCCACAGTTGAAGGCACAGTCACTTCAAATGCAGTCAACTTTGACACATCGAAAACAGCCTCCTTGTTGCCATTTTCAAGCAGCATATCCTGCACACGCCTTATACCTTGGTTGAACATATTGACATACTTCATCTCCTTCATGGCTTCCGCTATAATAGGATTGCGATAGTCATTTACATTGGGAAAATTCTCAGGACGTGCCTCACCATATAACCCTCCGGCGTTCATAATTTCAATATGGTCGTCAAACTGATATAGCCGGATAGGCATATTCGATTGATAGTCACGATGCATACAGGCATTCATCATCAACTCACGCAATGCATTATTGGGATAGTTGATGACGGTCTTCTCACGGAACAGACTCACAGCGACGGGTCTTTGCGTGATAACAGCATCACTGACAAAGGATTCCAATGCGGGTAGCAACTGGAAAAGCGGACCCTGAAAACGTTTCTCGTTCAGCACCTCCCCGCCAATGGTCTTGCCTGCAAAGCGTACAAACTGAACGTAAGCCCCTGGCAGATAATACCGCGGATTTTTGCCAAACAAGATGAGAGCTGCGTATGTAGGGCAACCATGAATGCGGTCATACAGACGGACCGAAGCCAATTGCTCCTTGATGTCCCGTTTGTCATCTGCCAACACTTCTGGGGTTACCACAGAAGGCAGATACTCCTTCTTAATATACTCCAGATTCAAGTCGTCCAATGTTGCCCCAAGACAAGGTGTAGCATCAAAGGTTGCCATATATGCCATACGTCGTTCCGTTAATATCCGCTCTTCCGCTTCACTGGCTATGTCACGTCTGGGACCGATACGCACGAACACCCTTCCACGATACCGCACAGGAGGCAGCAGCGAAGGGGAAACCTCTGCTACCAGCAAATCACCATCAGGAAACTCCACCCGCTCTACCGTCATCACAGGCAATGGCAGGATGTTGCCATCCGAGCGGATGCCAGAAATCTTTTTCAGCAGAGCATCGTCCACCTTTAGTCCCGACAGCCGTCCGTCATCATGGGCACCTATCAGCAGATAACCCTTTTGCCGAGAGTCTGGCAAATCATTGGAGAAGGCACAAATGGCTTCACAGAATTTGTCCATGTTCGTCGTGGATACCGTTCGCTCTACCCGAAAATTCTCCGTGCTGTGCAGCAATGCCTGTATTTCTTCTTTTGATATCATATACTTATTTTCAATTGAACGATTATATATTTTGCTCCGACATCATCGGGTTATGCCCTAAACCAGATATAATGTCATGCAAGTCTTGCCTGACTTGCGACAAGTCATAGCATGTAGAATTTATAAATATATTAACGTCTGCCATAATTCTTATTTTATAATAAGCACCTCTTTTCGAGTTTCCCACTCGCTCGACTTTGTCGCTTGGCTCGTCCAAGAAGTGTATTATAGTTACCCACTAACTTGTGAGAGTTAACCAGTAACTTGAAATGATTATATGAGCAGTCCCCCTCGATTTATTAATATAAACATGGAACACTAGAATCTTTACCATGTGCATATGCATTGGCGAGAGCAACTCCTACAGGGGTGATAATGAAATGGCACGGTAACTCATTCCACCATTCTTTCACTAATTTGAGGTTTGGATATGTATCCCATATTTCCATTAGTTTGTTCTTCAAAGATATATTGTTTGATTCATCTTTCTTTAAAATGGAGATGGCCTTGCTCATAGTTTCTTTTTGCTGCTCATTCAATTTCATTTTCAATATAATACCATTGCCAAGTTCCTTTGTTATTGTTATATCCTCTAACTTACTTGTTACATTAAGATAAACATAATTTTGCTTTAGAGGATATGGAACAATGCAATTTTGTGGAATTCCGCATTGCATAAAGTCATGTTTGATTTCCGTAAGTTTCTCTGAATTATCCTCCAAGCCAGAAACCAAATAATAGGAAAGCATAGATGGCATATATTCTTCAAGTTTTTTAAAGGTATTGATCCCTTTAGTTCCTAAACGAACAGCAGACAAAAGATCTAAATGCTCCATCCAATTTTCACCTACAGGTAACTTGTTTCCATCCAATATTTTACCATATAAATTATCTAAGACAGACATTCCTATTTTTACATCTAGTGAAACTGGCGAGAATTTTGAAATGACATATACCATTGTTAATCCTATTAATGCTTCGTCCGTTATTTGGTTTACAACTTCTATTGCTTTGCGTATACCTAATCTTCGTTCTCTATTATCTCCTTGTTCCACTCTATGAAGCAGTAGTTCTGAAAGCATCTCGTAATCAGATTCTCTTTCTGACGATGCTGCAGATATTTGAGCCTGCCGCAATGTAAATTGGAAATCAGGATCTGCAAAGATTTTTAGTGTGTTATCATATGCAATCATTTTGGGCATCAGTTTGTCTTCTAATTGATGCACACGATTGTCGGCTATAGCGGTGGCTTCGCTTGTCCAGTTTTGACGAGCAATAGCATATTCTTCCTGACAAATCATTCGGGCGCGTGCCTCATCAATTCCAGTAACAGTCGTATAATAATTATTTATAGTGCCTGCTTGCATTTGGGTAGAATTATCCCCTGCATTTTGAGATTGTTTACTTATTTCCATTGTTTACAATTTGACCAATTTGATTTTGATTTGAATTGTCTCCAGCTTTTTGCTTTTGTCTAATATTGCTGCGTATTCCAATTTTATAACCTGTAACACCACCAAAGATAAAGCCAATAATGGCACTCAACAATGATGTTCCTATACCACTAAATATCCATTCTACTGCTTCCATATCACTTGTATTTTTAGTTATTCTTCATTTAATTCATCACCCATTCGATATTTGATGTCGTAGTTGATGATGAAGTCTAATTCTTCTTCGGTGAAACCGTAATGAGAGGCGAGGAGTTTGTCTATCTCGTCCAATATATCTTTAGATTTTGCAGGACAAAAAGAATCAAATTGTGTTAATATACCATTAGAAACACGTCTATATACAACGCTATTATCTCTATAATCTTTCATTAGTGAATCACATAGTCTTTTAACAGAATCATAAATTGTTTGTTGGTCATTCCCTTCTCTGCAAGTACCACCTTCAGGCGGTTAATTCGTTTGCGTTCCATTCCATAACTATATTTGGCTACAAATTTACACAAAAAATCTCAAAATCATTGCTCGTTAATTAAAAAAGTTGTAATTGCAAGTAAAAAAAATGTGTTTGCATTCAATTAATCTTGCCAATTTGACGATTTTCATACCTGTTTTGTTAGTTCTACGGCCTCATGCATCTTTTTATGGTGTTTCTTGGGGGGATGGAGGGAAAGGCGGGACATGAATTTTTGGGTTTGGACCGTGTTTTAGGGAAAAAAAGCAAAGAATGTTTGCTCATATAGTTCTTTATTACTAATTTTGTAGGCACAATGTAAACAAAAACAACATAGGCAAGGGGACGTGTTGACTAGACTTTCGGCACAAATCTAAGCCAACAAAAACAACAAGAAAAAAAATGGAGAATAACAGAAAAAAGGCCAACACCTTTTTAAAACTCTTCGTGCCGGAATTCAGGAACGAAGCAATGAGAATCGTGAGGGATTGTGATCAGGTTAGCGAGGCTACGAAGTCCACAAATCCTAGAGATTTAATTAAATTAGAGTTTAAATTTAAGCCCGGAATGAAATGGAAAGTGTACCAACATTTTGTTTGGGTCATCGCCAAGGGATATCTATCCGTCAGTCAGCCTGAACTGATTGCTTATCTGGCAGAAAACACCAATCTGGCTTCTAACGAAAACATCAAAACGAGGAAGGACACGATCAAGCGCGCACTCAATAGACGTAAAAATATTTACCATCAATAACTATGTTTAATCATCAATTATCACTACTAAGTCACAGTAAGGACACTTGCCCGCAACGGATGACCATTCAGCAAGTGGCCGAGAACATTAAAAACGGTGAATGGCCGCCGGGCTACCAGCCTGTACTGATGGTACAGGGCGTATATGAAGGTGGCATCCATCAGAAAGACCTCACGTGTTTATCACAGCTCTCAGCAGCCGTGTTCAGTCATTTAGACAACGACAGTATGGCGAAGCTCCGTGAAGAGGCGCGTGACGACCCGCACACTCTGATGCTGTTCACGGTAGCCGACAGTCTCGTTATCCTCTACCCTTACGAACTCGATCAGGGTTACGAACTCCGGCTCCAGTGTCAGTTCTACAGGAAGGCCTTTCTCTACGGCAACGATTACTATGAGCAGCTGTTGGGCGCACAGTCGGTAAAGAAGGGCAAGGATGCCAGCAGGTGTATTCCCCTGGCCCGCGACGGTGACGCCTATTACAACCCTATGGCCGACCCTTTCCTGGTTTGGGAGATCAAGGAAGGCTGCAGGCGGCAGACCAGTCGGGTCAAGAGCCGGGAGGGGCTGAGAGAACGCAAGGAGAACTACAGGGAGATGTATATGAGCTCTGAGGAGATTGAAGAATGGCTGAGTCGCCATATAGAGCTGCGCCATAACCTGATTACACGACGGCGGGAATACCGCTGGCTGGAGGACGGCGCCGTGGAAGGCAGCGGGGCGTGGCTCAACTTCGATGACAAAACGCTCAACACCCTCTATCGGCACATCAGCAAGGTGAAGAATGTGAAGCGCGACGTGATAGACCATCTGGTGGGCTCTGACTTCGTGAAAGACTTCAACCCGTTCCAGGCTTATTTCGACAGTCTGCCGTCGTACGACGGCGATGACTATATCCTCAGCACTGCTGCAGGTGTGAGCATTGAGGGCGACTTCGACGACTGGCGCATCTTCGTGGAGTGTTTCCGTAAGTGGCTCGTCGCGATGGTGGCGTCGTGGCTCAATCCCGAAGTCGTGAACCACATGATACTGGTGTTTATCGGTAAGCAGGGCATCTACAAGACCACTTGGATGAACCATCTGCTGCCTCCCGAACTGCGCAGCTACTTCAGCACCCAGATGGGAATAGGTCGTACCGACAAGGATGCGTTGTTGGCCATGTCGCAATATGGTCTGATATGCTGTGAGGAGCTCGACACCATGAGCAGGCGCGAGATGAACGAGATGAAGCGTGCCATCACGCTCTCGTACATCGACGCACGCCCTGCCTACGGCCGTTACGTAGAGCACCGTCCGCACATCGCATCGTTCTGCGGCACGGGCAACAACGAGAAGTTCCTGAACGACCCTACGGGCACCCGTCGTTGGCTGGCCTTCAAGGTCGAGCACATCGAGTCGCCTATACGTCAGCCCTTCAACTACGAGGGCATCTATGCACAGGCTTACTATCTGTACCGCAACAGATTCCAGTACTGGTTCTCCGACAACGACACCGTGGCCATCGACAAGCGTAACAACCGCTTCAAGGTGGCTAACATCGAGAAGCAGCTGGTATATCGCTACTATCGTCTGCCAAGTGGCGGCGACACCGGTGAGTTTATCGATACCGGCACAGCCCTGCAGCAGATGTCGGGTAACATCGCCCATAAGCTGCACATCGAGGCGCTCGATCAGGCTTTTCTCGAACTGGGATTCCAGAGTGTCGAGTGCGACGGCATGCACGGCTATCTGGCTGTCAGACGCATGCCCGAGGAGATCAACGCCCTGGGGCGTCAGATGGCTCACATGATAAAGACGGATACCGATTCTGCAGAGCCGTTCTGAAAAACAGCCAAACTTTCTCCTGCGTACGTACGTGAACTCAGTCAGTAGCAGAAAAGTTCCTGTACGTACGCGCGGAAAGTTTTTCAAAAAACCTAAATGACACAACAGATTATGAAAGCAATGACTAAAAGTGAACTGGCCTATAAGGCAGGCGTGAGCGTCGACACGCTGAGGGAGTGGCTGAAGCCTCATGCAGAGCAGCTGGAGGCCATGGGACTGAAAGCAAATGCCCGTGTGCTGCCACCAAACGTTGTGATGTTTCTCGCTGAGAAATACTGTATCGACATCGACGATTAACATGGGTTATCTCGACTTATGCGGTTTATCTCGACCTGCGTGGCCTAAAGCCGGAAGCGCCCTCCGAAATGTTGTAACTTTGCCGTTGCAAACAAGGAGAGAGTCGCAACCCGACCGACAGTAAGGCGCCGACTGAGTGAGGGTTTCATTACGACTAAGTGGTAGTTTCATTACGACAATCCCATAGTTTCATTACGACAATCTCTGAGTCACTGCACTCAAGTTTCTAAGTTTTTTAATTCTAAATTCAAAAATCATGGCAGTAAAGAATCCTCAGTTCGGAATCAACCTCAGAAAGAACGAAAACCCGCTGAACGCCGCTTACGGCAAGTACTATCCTAAACCTCAGGAGAAGGAGACCATCTCGCTCGACGGTCTGACCCGTCACATGGCAGAGCACAACAGCATCTACGGTGCCGACGTGATCGAGGGCGTGCTCAAGAAGATGTCGGGATGCATCGTCGAGCTCCTGTCGCAGGGCAACCCCGTGAAGATTGACGGGCTCGGCACGTTCATGCCTACCATCGAGGCAGAAAAGAACGGCATCAGCAGGGAGGAGCTGTTGGCAGGCAAATGGAACGCTTCGGTTTACATCAAGGGCGTCCATATCCGATTTATCCCCGAGGGCACTGGCGAGGCTAATATCACGTCACGCGTGTTCAAGAGCAAGTGTGCCCTTGCGACCTATGGTGTGGAGGAGAAGATCGACCTCACACCCAGTGAGACGAATCCGAAGAACAAGAAGTATGGTAAGAAGGTAACGCCGCTGGCTGACTGGATTCTCCAGCAGCAGTCAGCCACCTCTTCCGGAGAGTAGTGTTTCAAGGGACCTACCCTGCAAAAAAGAAGAATGTTTAATTTAAGAATTTCAGCTTTATGATTAAATTGAAGAAAACGCAGATCGGGAAGATCCTGAAGTTCATCGGATCGATGATTGCCCTGGTGATAACAACCTTCTTTGCACAGTCGTGCATCAAATGATGAGAACCATCACTCTGATTGTGATTCACTGTTCGGCAGTGAGACCCGACCAGACTTCTTCGGCCGCTCAGATCGACACATGGCACCGCCAGCGGGGTTTCCACCTCGGCATCGGCTACCACTACGTGGTCCGTCGTAACGGACAGATTGAGACCGGTCGTCCGGAATACATGGTGGGCGCGCACTGCCAGAACCACAACAGCCACTCCATCGGCGTGTGCTACGAGGGCGGGCTCGACGCCCGAGGTCAACCCGCCGACACCCGCACGGAGGAGCAGAAAGTAGCGCTGCGCAGGTTGCTTAAAGACCTGCGCGGGCGCTACCCCCGGGCGCTCATCGTGGGTCATCACGACCTGAACCCGCACAAGGCCTGTCCGTGTATCGAGAATGTAGTTGGTGAATATCTCAACTGTTAAAGAATCATAATTCATACTCAGGGCATGCAGTATTCAGCAGGGCTGAGAGGTTATAAAGATAGTAGTAAACCCCTAAAACTTAACAGAATATGAGAAAAATTATGATGATCCTGAAAACGTGCCGACGCTTATGGCAGGCACTTCCGATGATTGTTGGTTTGACGCTCTTCGTTGGTTGTTCAAGCGACGACGACCCTGAGTGGTCTAATGCAGAGAACGGTTATATCCACGCTTACGGCATTGACGAGGACGTGGCTGTGAACCTGGTACCTACAAATCAGTTGCCCGCCTGGTTGATCGAACACATCAATAAGAAACTGGAAGTCCGCCCTGTAAACGATTGGGATAAGGTCTACAAGGGCACTCTGAATGACAAGACCGTCTATTACATCTATGACATGTTAAGTTCATGCATGAACTGTGAATTCTATTATGAGGACGGAAGTACGGTACCCGAAAGGGAACTCTATAATGTCAGAAACTGGACCTGCGTCTATTCTGTTACACCATACGTTGAAGGTCTCACTGGTACGCTGCACTACATACCACAGTCTCCCTATGTACAGACGGCTCAGGATGCCCGCGACCACTATATCGAGATTGACAGTGCACGCTACTATATCTGGGGAATCCACAACAGTAATAAACTGAAGAAGTTCGACGGGAAAACGGTAACGTTCGGCGGTTTCAATTATGGCGACATCACCAGCGATGTGACCGACGCGCCCCCAGGCGTGACCTGTTACGGCTTTGAAGCAACGTACATCCGATAACAAAAAAAAGCCCCACCGATTCGGCGGGGCTTTTTTATTTGATTATTCTGATTATTAGAAGAACAGATAGCGGTTGTCTACCACGCCTGCCTTCTGATACAGTTCCTGAATGAATACGCGGGCAGCCTGAGTAGCCTGCATCTGCAGCTGAGCTTCAACCTGCTTAGCGTCGAACTTCACACCCTCACGGTTGCTCTTCTTCAGCACCTTGAACAGGTATGCACCACCGTTACCCTTGACAACGGCCTTGCTGAAGTCGCCAGCCTTAACAGCTGAGACAGCACCTGCCAGAGCGGGCTCGCTGGCACCTGTAGACTGTACGAATACAGGAGCACCGAAAGTGATCTGGTTGACAGAGTCGATCTTAGCACCCTTGGCCTGAGCAGCGGCGATGTCCTTCACACCTTCCAGCTTAGCCTTGATCTGCTCGAACTTCTTGTCGCGGAGAACCTCGCTCTTCAGCATGTCCTTCACGCCGTCGAGTGAACGGTAGCCTACGGGGTTAACCTTTGTCAGGGCTACTACCAGCAGGTGGTCGTTGTTGCCGCACTCGTAGAGAGGACTAACCTCACCCTCCTTGGCAGCGAAGATCCACTTCATGGTCTCGCGGGTGGCGCGCAGGCCAGCCACGTTGTGCTCTGAGTTGTAGAGGTCCTTGCGGGGAGAAACGGTGAAACCGAACTTAGCGGCGTTCTTCTCCATATCCTCGATGGTCTTGTTCTCGCTTACGAACTGGCTGAACTTGTTGTAAGCCTCAGAATATGTAGACTTAGAGAAATCGATGGTGTGCTTGATAACGGCTACGTCGTACTTGTCGACCATGGCCTTACGAGCGGTTACCTGAAGGATGATGTTGCCCTGAGCGAACTCAAGGTTCTTCAGCTCGCCGGCACCGAGGCTGTTGATGGCGTTGAGGTAGTTCTTCGACTCCTCGTCCATGGTGGTAGAGTTCTCATACATAGCTGAGGTGAGCCACTGCTTCTGAGCGGTCTGACCGTACTTCTGGGCAAGAGCCTCGAAGTCGGCACCGGCCTTCAGCGCGTTGTAGATGCTATCAGCGGTCTTCTTAGCAGCCTCTACGGTAGCGCCGCCAACCTGGATCTGACGATACTCGATTGAGTCGGGCATCTGAGTCTTAGAGATGAGCTTCACTACGTTGAGGGTGTTGTCGAACTTGGTCTCGAAAGGAGCTGTGGTCTGACCTACGGCCATAGAGTCGAGCTTAGCGGCGATATCAGAGGGATAAGCGCGCTTGGTAGCTGCGATACCAGTGTAGGGGAACTGTGACTGAGCCTTGCGAACAACCTCAGAAGGTGTAGCACCGCTCTGCAGCTTGTTGCTGGCGTCGTTCATGGTCTTCTCCAGAGCCTTGCGGTCGGCTGCAGAAGCAACTACCTGGAAGTCTACGTACTTGATGTCGCGGGTCTCTACCTCCTGCTTGAACATCTCCTTCTTCTCGTCGTACTTTGCCTTGAGGTCGCTATCGTCGATCTTCACGTCGTTGTCGTTGATTGAGCTGTAGGCAATAGAAGCCAGCTGAATGTCGCTCTCCTGGTTCTGACCCTCGAAAGCCATCTTGGCTGAGATGGGGTTAGAGATAAGACAGTTGGCCATCAGAGCCTGATACTTCTGAGCCAGGGTCTGCTGACGGATCTGCTTCTCGATGAACTGCCAGTACTTGTAGATGCTCTGGTAAGACTCGGCTACCTGAGGATTGGTTGATGCCTTCTTGTAGTCGTCGAGGAACTTGGTGAGCATGGTCACGTCGAAGCGACCGGTCTGCTGGTTCACGAAAGGAGTCTGCAACAACATGGGGTTGGTGCCCTCCTTGAGCATGTTCTGAAGCTCCTGGTCGGTCACGGTCAGACCGAGCTTCTCAGCCTCGTTCTGGATGATCTGCTCGTTGATGTAAGAACTCCATACCTCATCCTTGATGCTGTTGAGCTCTTCCTCCGTGAAGTTGTCACGGTTCTGAGTGATCTTCAGAACGTCCTGATACTCGTCGACGAGAGCCTGGAACTCCTGAACATTGATTTTGTTACCTAACACTTCGCCAATCTGCTGACGCTGCTGGTTCTTGGTTGCTTCGCAAGAACGGAAAGCTTCTTCAGCAATGAAGGCGAACAGGCCGAGGCCTATGATACAAACGAGGGCTACCCCTCTTTTGCGGATTTTTCCTAATGCTGCCATTTTATTTTTTAATTTTAAGTTTATTCATAAAAACGGGTGCAAAATTAAGCTTTTTCTTTGAATTAGCCAAAATTTCCTTGAATTATTTTCGCTATCCGACAACGTTTAAATGCACCAATTCGATCTTAGTGGCTGTATTCTTTACAATTTTAAATTCATAACACCCTACCCTGACGATTTCGTTGAGCTTGGGGAACGACTGATATTCATGCAGTATCAGTCCGCTGACGGTCATATATTCGTCGCTCTCGGGCAGGTCGAGGTCGAACATCTCGTTCACCTTCTCGATCTCAAGACGGGCCGACAGGATATACTCATGCTCGCCCAGCTGCTTGGCCACGAGGTTGGTGTTATCGTGTTCGTCTTCTATCTCGCCCGTGATCTCTTCCATGATGTCCTCGAGCGACACCAGGCCGCTGGTACCGCCGAACTCGTCGATGACCACGGCCAGCGAGCGCTTCTGCTGCATGAGCTGCTGCATGAGCTTCGAGGCCTGCATGGTCTCGGGCACAAACGATATCTCTCTGATGAGCTGTGACTCGACAATCGTCAGCTGGTAGTTATGGATGCGGAACATGTCGGACGAATGGACGTAGCCGATCACGTGGTCGATGTCTTCGTGATAGACCAGAATCTTACTGTGGCCGCTCTCGATGAACACCTGCATCAGCTGTTCGATGGTAGACGTATCTTCTACGGCGTCGATCTCAGTACGCGGCACCATACAGTCACGTATTTTCGTCTCCGAGAACTCCAGCGCGTTCTGGAAGATTCTCACCTCCTCGCCGATATCGTCTTCATTGTCGGCATTGTCGATGCTGGCCTGCACCAGATAGTCGAGGTCGACCTTCGTGAACTCCCTTTCCTCAGCGCCTTTCTTCATCCTGATGCCTACCAGGCGCAGCAGGCCCTTCGACAGGAATGTGGCGAAACGCGAGATGGGATAAAGCACGACATAGCAGATCCATGCCGGAACGGCAAAGAAAGTCAATAAAGTGTTAGGATTATTTTTGAAGATAGTCTTCGGCAGGAACTCGCCCGTGAAGAGTACCACGAGGGTCGACAGCAGCGTGTCGGCCGTCACTCGGACGCCATCGCTGAACGGCGCGAAGAGCGTGGCATCAAAGATGCGGGCAAACAGGATGCCGTAGATGACGAGCGAGATGTTATTGCCTACCAGCATGGTAGACACGAAATTGTTGGGATGCTGGTAGAACTTAGCGATAGCCTTCTGAGAGAGACCGTTCTTCTCGCGGTCCATCTCAGCACGCAGGCGGTTGCTCGCCACAAAGGCTATCTCCATGCCTGAGAAAAAGGCGGAGAAGAGCATTGAAACCAGCAGCCAGATAATTATCTCATAATCCATATCTCACAGGGTTAGTAGGCTGTTCGGGCGTGTTTCGTGGTCTGAGGACGCAATATGGGCTCCGTCTTCGCGGTGTCGGCGGGTGCCTTCTGGCCGTCCTTGGTCTCTTCGCCCGTCATGTCAGACCGCTCGAACGAACCCTTCGAGTTGCTGACGGTATAGTGGGTCATCTGCTCGTTGCTCAGGAAGTAGGTGCCCTCCATCGAGCGTTCGGGTGTGGTGACCTTAGAGTACACGTTGGAATAGAGTTCATGGCGCATGCCATCCCAGAAGAGTTCTTCGCTCTCGTAGAGCAGGCCGTTGTTGTTGCGTATGCGAACCCTGCCGCGCAGGTGCCAGAGCTTCTTCTTGTCGTAATACCACGCAGAGTCGGCCTGAATATAGGCCTCGACGTGCAGCTTCTCATCGAACTGCTCGAAGAACACGCCTTTGTCGAAGGTCCAGCAAGAAGGGTTCTTGACGTCGTTCACGTCCCAGCGTTCGGTCACGATCTTGTATTTGATGACGCCCGAATCGCTGATCAGCGTGTTGACGCCATAAGACGTCATCACGGAGACGGAGTCACGGTCGTGGATGGCAGGGGCAGTATGCTCCGTTGCCTTGTTGCACGACCATAACATCGCAGCGAAAGCGACTGTCGCGACTAGTTTACCTTCCACTTTGCAAACCATCTCTCGTTGAATGTGAAGCCGATATTGATGCGGAAGGTATTCTCCTTGATCAGATTGTCGGCAGAGCGGTTAACCCACTGGAAGCCGATGTTCAGCACCGAGGCACTGTGGACAGAACGGTTAGCATAGTATCCGTTGAAGATGGGGATACCGAAACCAAGGCTGGCACTATACTCCTTAGGGCCTTCCTGACCGCTAATATAATAATAAGGTGTAGCATAGCCCACACCGAAACGGTAATGCACGCGACTGAGGAACTGACGGCTTGCAGGACGTGGCGTCCACTCGGCACCGAGGTTCATGCGGTAACTGTCTTTCAGCATGTCGGAACGAAGGGTGTAGCTGGTTCCGTCGTAATGAGGGAAGTCTACACTACCCCACTTCTGCATGGTTAAATCGGCGCCTGCACGGAAGTTGTTGGCGTGGCTGTAGGCCAGACCGATACCATAGGCGTCGGGCAGCGTCAGACCGTCGGTAAGGCTGACGGTGGTGGTATCCGACTTGCCGATAGTGGTGTTTCTGTTGATGAGCAGGCACTCGGGATCTGACTTCAGGCTGTGACCTGGCGACCATGTGAGACCTACGGTCACGAAGTCGTTCTTGCCCAGCTTCTGCTGGTACTGCATACCGAAGTCGAGCTTGTAGCTGCTGATGTCGGCGGTGTACTGCTTAGACAGCGTGTTGATGGCCGACGAGCTGGCGGTGGTGATGCTGCGGTTGTACTCGCCCCAGAGATACGACAGGTTGAAACCGACAGACAGGGGCTTGAAGATTCTCCAGCCGGCACCGATATAGAGCTGGTGAAGACCGCCGGAGCCTTCATAGTTGCTCGCCACACGGGTCTGCATCTCAGTCAGTGTGGTGGATGAAGAATACTTATAACCGATATTAGAATATGGCATGACACCGAACGACACGCCCACGTTCTTCATGAGGCGGAACATACCGACGGCATAGTCGAAGCCACCGCTCTTGGCATTGAGGCTGACACCGTTCTCCTTCATATTCGTGGTCTGACCGGAAAGACCGGCATCGAAGATCATTGTCAGCGAGTCGACGGCGCTATACGATGCGGGGTTCATGGGGTTCACCTCATTTCCCTTGCGCATGGCCAGGCCGACGCCGTTCATACCTTTATTGAAACCTACGCTTTGATCGGTCAAGTCGCCCAAGCCGAACTGGCTGTAGGGTGAATTCGTGTTACTCTGAGCAATAGCCGTTGTCGTGATGGTTGCCAAAACGAGGCCGGCGAGAATTTTATTCATATTTTGTACTTTATTTCTATAGAAAAACATTTCAGCGTGCAAAATTATCGAAAAAAATCGAGAAAAACGCTTTTTACTGAAAAATATAGAGTAATTTTGCATCGTGAAACATTTAAAAAAGAAATTTAAGAGGTTCTTAGCTGCATCTTTCCTGCTGACAGCATGCAGCGTAAGCCCTACTTTTGCGCAAGACATGGACTCCGTCGAGGTGAGCCTGATTACCTGTTCGCCTCACGAAGAGATATATAGTCTGTATGGTCACTCTGCCATCCGCTGGCACGACGGCGACCAGGATCTGGTGTTCAACTGGGGTATGTTCAGCTTCAGCAAGCCTTACTTCGCCCTGAGGTTCGTGTTCGGACTGACCGACTATGAGTTGGCGGCCTACCCCTTCGACGTGTTCTGGCCCTACTATCAGCAATGGGGCAGCAGCGTGACCGAACAGGTGCTGAACCTGACGGCCGACGAGAAGCGACTGTTACAGGAGGCCCTGGCGAAGAACCTGGAGCCCGGGAACCGTGTCTACCGCTATAACTTCTTCTACAACAACTGCTCTACCAAGCCCCGAGACGTGATTGAGAGTTGCGTGAAGGGACAGGTGGTGTATGAGGCGCGTGAAGACTACAATCCGACCTTCAGGGATATGGTGCGCGAGTGTAACCGCAACCACCTGTGGTCGAAGTGCGGCAACGACATGCTGCTGGGACTGAAGGCCGACTTCAAGACCAGTCGCACGGAGCAGGAGTTCCTGCCGATGAACCTGATGCACGACTTTGCAAGGGCAAGGATATATGCCAATGGCGAATACCGTCCGCTGGTGAAGGAGCAGCGCCTGATCGTTGCACCGGGTGTGCAGCGGATAGAGCCCGACTTCATCTTGTCGCCCACGGAAGTGGCGCTGCTGCTCTTGCTGCTGTCGATAGGCATCGCCCTCTATGAGTGGAAGCGCAAGAAGACCATGAAATGGTGGGACGTGACGCTCATGACCATACAGTCGCTGGCGGGTATCGTGCTGACGGTGATGATCTTCTCGCAGCATCCTACGACATCCGTCAATCTGAACATCCTGCTGTTCAACCCGCTGCCGCTGGTGTTTATCCCCGCTATCATCAAGGGGAAACGACGCAAGTGGGGATGGGTGCTGCTCACGATGCTCATGCTGTTTGCCATCGCAGGGGTGTTCCAGAGCTATGCCGAGGGTATCTCAATTGTGGCATTATGTTTGCTGATAAGAGCGATAGTAAACCTGAAGATAAAAGAGTAAAAAGGTAAAACAGTAAAAGACAAACGGTGAGGAATCGTTATCTCTATATCACACTTCTGTCGATTCTGGCATGGCATGCCGAGGCACAGGGACAGGCAGGAACCAAACAGGTTCCAAGGCTTGTCGTGAATGTCACCGTCGACCAGCTGAGAAGCGACCTGCTCGACCTCTACGCGCCTGCGTTCTCGTCGAGGGAGGGGCTGCAGAAGCTGTTGGCCGAAGGACTGGTGTTCGAGAATGCCCGCTATCCGTTTGCAGATGTTGACAGGGCTTCTGCCATTTCGTCAGTAGTCACTGGTACCACGCCGTTCTATCACACCATTACGGGTAGTCAGTGGATAGACCGTCAGTCGCTGCGCCCTGTATCGCCGACACCAGGCGACATGGCGGCTTCGACCATCGGCGACGAGCTGAAACGCGCCACCCAGGGACAGGGAAAGGTGTTTGCCGTGGCTCCTACCAAGGAGGTGGCGATGCTGGCGGCAGGGCATACTGCCGACGGAACGGTATGGAACGACACGCCGAAGAAAGGCTGGACGGCAGCCGACATTACCGACCGGGCGCTGAGATGCATGGCAGACCATGCGCTGGGACAAGACTCGATTGCCGACCTGCTGCTGCTGACCTACGACGCCAGCGGCAATGACCGACAGACCTACATACAGCTGGACCAGGAGATTGCACGTCTGTTGCAGCAGACAGAGGCACAGGTGGGTAAAGACCAGGCGCTATTCCTGATAACCAGTACGGGATATACCGAGGAGAAACGTGCCGACCTGGAGCGCTTCAACATACCGGCAGGTACATTCTACATCAACCGCACAGCCAACCTGCTGAACATGTATTTCGGAGGTCTGTGGGGACAGGGCAAGTATGTTGAAGCACACTTCAAGAATCAGTTGTATATCAACAGGCAACTGATAGATAATAAGCGTCTTACGACAAACGAAGTATTGCAGCGAGCCAAGGAGTTCCTGCTGCAGATGTCGGGCGTGAAAGCTGTTGAGAACCACCTCTATGAAGCACATACGGGCGACCTCGTCATTGAGCTGAATCCCGGTTGGCAGATTGAGAATGAAGACACCCACGAGCAGTCGCCCGTGAAGACCCAATTGGCTTATTTTCCCATTATCATATATGGTTCGGGCATCATGTCTGAAACCATTAAAACACCCGTTTCCATCGAACGGATAGCCCCCTCTATTGCCAAGGCCATCCGTATCAGGGCACCCAACGCGTGCAAATCAGAGCCATTGTTCTGAACAATATCCGACAAATATTTGGTGTTTCGGCCAATTATTTGTATCTTTGCACCCGTTTTATAAACATTAATAGGAAAAAAATATATTAAGATATGAATTTTAACAAGATTCTGAAGTCGCTGTTCGGTGATAAGTCCACCCGCGACATGAAACTCATTCAACCCCTTGTGGAGAAGGTGAAGGCCGTGTCTCCACAGATCGAGAGTCTGGACAACGATGCGCTCCGTGAGCGTACCAAGGTATTACAGAAGCAGGTACAGGACTCTGCCAACGAGCAGAAGGCACGTATCGCCGAACTGAAGGCAACGATCGAGAACACGCCGATTGACGAGCGTGCCGACATCTTCGCCCAGATCGACAAGATCGAGAAGGAAGTGCTCGAGATCTACGAGGACGCCCTCAACGAGGTGATGCCTGAGGTGTTTGCCATCGTCAAGGAGACGGCACGCCGCTTTGCACAGAACGAGGAGACGGTGGTTACCGCTACCGACTTCGACCGCGAGCTGGCCGCTGACCCACGTAAGGACTTCATCACCATCGATGGCGACAAGGCCATCTACCACAACCACTGGACTGCCGGTGGCAACGACCTGAAGTGGGAAATGATTCACTACGACGTACAGCTGTTCGGTGGCGTGGTTCTGCATCAGGGTAAGATTGCCGAGATGGCAACGGGTGAAGGTAAGACCCTCGTGGCTACCCTGCCCGTCTTCCTGAACGCACTGACCGGCAACGGCGTACACGTGGTAACCGTGAACGACTATCTGGCTAAGCGTGACTCTGAGTGGATGGGACCGCTCTACATGTTCCATGGACTGAGCGTTGACTGTATCGACAAGCACCAGCCTAACTCTGAGGAGCGTCGTAAGGCCTATCAGGCTGATATCACCTTCGGTACGAACAATGAGTTCGGTTTCGACTACCTGCGTGACAACATGGCCATCTCGCCTGCCGACCTGGTACAGCGCGCACATAACTACGCCATCGTCGACGAGGTTGACTCGGTATTGATCGACGATGCCCGTACACCGCTGATTATCTCTGGTCCTATCCCCAAGGGCGACGACCAGATGTTCGAGGAGTATCAGCCGCTGGTAGAGAAGCTGGTGGGTGTGCAGCGCCAGTTGGCCACCCAGTATCTGGCCGATGCCAAGGCACTGATCACCGAGGGTAACAAGCTGGTAGAGGCTGGCAACAAGAAGGATGGTCAGGAGAAGCTCGACGCCGGTTTCCTGTCGCTCTACCGTTCTCACAAGGCTATGCCGAAGAACAAGCCGCTGATCAAGTTCCTCTCTGAAGAGGGTATCAAGGCAGGCATGCAGAACACAGAGAATATCTACATGGAGAACAACAACCGTCGTATGCCTGAGTGCGTGGAGCCCCTTTACTTCGTGGTTGACGAGAAACTGAACTCTTGCGACCTGACCGATAAGGGTACGGCATGGCTGGCTAACGAGGTGAAAGATAACGAGCTGTTCGTGCTGCCCGACATCACATCGGAGATGTCAGCACTCGAGGCAGAGACTGGTCTGACAGACCAGGAGCGTCTCGACAAGAAAGACGAGCTGCTGAACCACTACGCCGTACAGAGTGAGCGCGTACATACCCTGCAGCAGTTGCTGAAGGCTTACTGTATGTTCAACAAGGACGACGAGTATGTGGTTATCGACGGCGAGGTGAAGATCGTGGATGAGCAGACCGGCCGTATCATGGAAGGTCGCCGCTGGAGCGACGGACTGCACCAGGCTGTAGAGGCCAAGGAGCACGTGAAGGTAGAGGCTGCCACACAGACATTCGCCACCATCACCCTGCAGAACTACTTCCGTATGTATCACAAGCTGGCAGGTATGACCGGTACCGCTTCGACCGAGGCTGGTGAGTTCTGGGATATCTACAAGCTCGACGTGGTGGAGATTCCTACCAACCGTCCTGTGATCCGTAACGACCAGGATGACCGTGTCTATAAGACTGCACGTGAGAAATACAACGCCGTGATCGAGGAGATCGAGAAGATGCGTAACGCAGGACGTCCTACCCTCGTCGGTACAACGTCGGTCGAGATCTCTGAGTTGCTGTCGAAGATGCTGTCGATGCGAAAGATTCCTCATCAGGTGCTGAACGCTAAGCTGCACCAGAAGGAGGCCGACATCGTGGCTCTGGCAGGTCAGTCGACCAACGGACTGGGTGCCGTGACCATCGCTACCAACATGGCAGGTCGTGGTACCGATATCAAGCTGTCGCCCGAGGTAAAGGCTGCAGGCGGTCTGGCCATCATCGGTACAGAGCGTCATGAGAGCCGCCGTGTAGACCGTCAGCTGCGTGGTCGTGCCGGTCGTCAGGGTGACCCGGGTTCTTCAGTGTTCTATGTATCTCTGGAAGATAAGCTGATGCGTCTGTTCGCCTCTGAGCGTATCGCCTCTGTGATGGACCGTCTGGGCTTCAAGGAGGGTGAGATGATTGAGAGCCCCATGATCTCGAGAAGCATCGAGCGTGCGCAGAAGAAGGTTGAGGAGAACAACTTCGGTATCCGTAAGCGCCTGATCGAGTACGACGATGTGATGAACAAGCAGCGTACCGTGATCTACGAGAAGCGCCGTCACGCCCTGATGGGTGAGCGTATCGGTATGGATATCGCCAACATCATCTGGGACCGCGTGGTGAACATCATCGAGAACAACGACTACGAGGGCTGCAAGGAAGAGTTCCTGCACGTACTGTCGATGGAGGTGCCTTTCACAAGCGAGGAGTTCATCAACCAGCAGCGTGAGGTGCTGACAGAGAATGCCTTCCAGGCAGCTATCGGCAACTTCAACCGTAAGACCGAGCGCATTCAGAACGTGGCTCTGCCCGTTATCAAGAATGTATATGAGAACCAGGGCCAGATGTATGAGCGCATCATGGTGCCCATCACCGACGGCCGTAAGATGTACAACATCCCCTGTAACCTGAAGGAGGCCTACGAGAGCGAGGCCAAGAGCGTGGTGAAGGAGTTTGAGAAGGCAATCCTGCTGCATATCATCGACGATTCATGGAAGGAGAACCTGCGCCAGCTCGACGAGCTGAAGCACTCTGTACAGAACGCCTCGTACGAGCAGAAGGATCCGCTTCTGATCTTCAAACTCGAGAGCGCCAAGGTTTGGGACGATATGATCAACGAGATGTATAACCGCATCTGCTCTATCCTGACTCGCGGACAGATTCCTGAGCTGCAGCAGCAGGTACAGGAGGCCGCTCCTGAACAGCGCACACAGCGCCAGCAGTACACAGAGTCGAAACAGCAGGTAGGCGAAGAGCAGTTGACTGATCCTAATCAGAGAGCAGCCGCACAGCACGACACCCGTGCCCAGCAGCACGCTCCCATCGTGAAGGATAAGCTGCCCGGACGTAACGATCCATGTCCCTGCGGTTCTGGTAAGAAGTTCAAGAACTGTCACGGAAAGGGTATTGTCTAATCCCCCAAACCAATGAAGATATGATTAAGATTGAAAACCTTAAAAAGAGTTTCGGACAGAATATAGCATGTGATATTCCCGCGTTGACCATCAACGACGGGGATATCCTTGGTCTTGTAGGTAACAACGGTGCAGGTAAGACAACGCTCTTCCGCATGCTGCTTGATCTGCTCAAGCCCGACGAGGGACAGGTATTCATCGACGGCATGAACCCCGCACAAGGTGAGGAATGGAAAGCTACCACCGGTTCGTATATCGATGAGGGATTCCTGATTGACTTCCTGACACCTGAGGAGTATTTCGCCTTCATCGGCAAGATTACCGACATGACACCCGAGGCCGTGGACGAGCGGTTGAAGGATTTCGAGCGACTGTCGAACGGTGAGGTGTTCGGACAAAAGAAGCTGATTCGCAACCTCTCTGCAGGTAACAAGCAGAAGGTGGGTATCATCTCAGCCCTGTTCAATCGTCCGAAACTGGTGATTCTCGACGAGCCGTTCAACTTCCTGGATCCTTCGTCGCAGAACATCCTGAAGCACGAGCTGACGGAATACAACCGTCAGACGGGTGCTACCATCCTTATTTCCAGTCACAACCTGCAGCACACGATTGACATCTCAACACGTATCACACTGCTTGAGAAGGGACATATCATCAACGACATGCCCAACACCGACGGATCGGCCCGTGCTGAACTGGAAAACTATTTCGAAACTAAGTAATACCGCGTATGCTGCAATTCAAAGAACTGAAGAAGAAGACCAAAAACATCCCAGAAGGACTGCCCTCGTTTAAGGTTGCCCTTGTAGGAGACACAGCTACCCAGTTCTTAGCCACAGCCATCAGAGGTGTCGGCGTTGAGTGCGGATACAACATTAACCTCTTCGAGGCTGAGTATAATCAGGTAGAGCGTCAGTTTCTCGACCCTTCAAGCGAGCTGTATCAGTTTGATGCAGACTTCATCGTCTTATTCCAGTCAACCCATAAACTCGGAGAGAAGCATGCCCTGCTGACTGTTGCAGAACAGGAGAACCTGGCTAAAGAGCGAACCGACTTCGTCGCATCGGTCTGCAGCAATCCTGCCTTTGCCAACAAGAAAATCATCTGTCTCAACTATCCGGAGATCGACGATACCGTGTTCGGCAGCTATGCCACCAAGGTCACATCGTCGCTGACCTATCAGGTGCGCAGTCTGAACATGGCACTGATGGATCTCTCACAGCAATACCCGAACCTGTATGTCTGTGACATAGCCGGTTTGCAGAACAAGTTCGGAAGAGACTTCATGTTTGCTCCCAATGTATATGTGAGTACAGAGATGGTGCTGAGTATCGACGCACTGCCTTATGTGGCCAGTCGCGTGATGGACATCATCTGTGCTGTCAAGGGACAGTTCAAGAAGTGTCTGATTCTGGATCTCGACAATACGGTATGGGGAGGCGTGATCGGTGATGACGGCATCGAAGGCATACAGCTCGGACACGGACTGGGCATCGGTAAGGCTTTCACCGAATTCCAGATGTGGATTAAGAAACTGAAGCAGCGAGGCATCATTATCTGTGTGGCTTCAAAGAACAATGAAGACACCGCCAAAGAGCCGTTTGAGAAGCATCCGGACATGGTGTTGAAGTTGAGCGACATCGCCGTATTCCAGGCAAACTGGGAAACCAAGGTCGACAATATACGAACCATACAAAGCATTCTGAACATCGGATTCGACTCGATGGTGTTCCTCGATGACAATCCCTTTGAAAGAAACATGGTCCGCGAGAACATACCAGGCATCACAGTGCCTGAGCTGCCCGAGGATCCGGGAGAATATCTGGAATACCTGTATTCGCTGAACCTCTTTGAGACGGCATCGTACAGTCAGGCCGACAAGGACCGCACCAAGCAGTATCAGGTGGAAGCCCAGCGCGTGTCGCTGCAGAAGACTTTCAGCAACGAAGCTGATTTCCTGAAATCGCTCAACATGGTATCGACTGTCAGCGGATTCACCAAGTTCAACACGCCACGTGTGGCACAGCTCTCGCAGCGGAGCAATCAGTTTAACCTGAGAACCGTCCGCTACACAGAAGCCGACATCGAGGCACTGGCACAGGATCCTGACGTGATAGACCTGAGCTTCACGCTTGAAGACAAGTTTGGCGATAACGGACTTATTGCGGTTATCATCATGAAGAAACAAGACGTGGAGACGCTTTTTGTCGACACATGGTTTATGAGCTGCCGCGTGCTGAAGAGAGGCATGGAGAACTTCACCCTGAACACGATGGTGAGATATGCCAAAGAGCAGGGGTACAAGAGGATTGTCGGAGAATATCTGCCTACCTTAAAGAACAAGATGGTAGAGCGCCATTACCCGGAACTTGGTTTCAAGCTTCTTCAAGAGACACCTACCACTCAGTACGTACTGGATGTAGACCAGTATGTGGAGAGGGAATGCTATATTGAAACGGAAAAAGCATAAAAAGACTTCTTCGAGATGACAATAACAGAACTCGCAGAACAGACGGCTCATATAGAGCAAGTCTATCAGGTGACACAAGAGGTGTACGATAGCTTTCAGCGCTGCAGTCGGGATATGAACCCACTGCACACTGATGAGACTTTCGCCCGCGAAAAGGGTTTCAAGGGATGTGTGATGTACGGGAATATCCTCAATGCCTTCATCTCGCACTTTGTCGGGATGTGCCTCCCCACTCCACACGTCATGATCCAGTCGCAGGATATCAGTTTCCACAAGCCGGTATTCCTGAACGATCAGATTACGCTGCAGGCCAGTATCGATACCGTATCTGAGGCTGTGAATATCATCAATTACAAACTGAAGTTCTATAAGATGGACGAAGCAGGCAAGCAATTGGTTGCGAAAGGTCATGTACAAATAGGACTCTTAGCTCATTAAGCCTATGAACATATTGATTACAGGTGGTTCCACCGGATTAGGAAAAGCATTGGTAGAGAGATGTGCGGCTGACGCCAGTCACAACATTATCTTCACATATTGCAGGCATGAGGCTGACGCTCAAGCCCTTGCAGACAGCTATAAGAACGTGAAAGCCGTTCAGGTGGACTTCTGCGACGAGGCCAGTGTCAATCAGTTTGTCGAGAACCTCGAGGCAGAAAGCATTGACGTACTTATCAATAATGCCTATGCAGGCAATCCCCAAGGCACACATTTCTTCAAGACAGACCCTGAGGCGTTCTCAGAGTCGTTCAGATGTAATGTCATGCCGCTCATCAAGATCTCGCAAGCTTGTATTGCAGGGATGAGAAAACGTAAGTTCGGTAAGATTATCAATATCATTACCTCTTATGTGATGGACGTGCCGCCAACAGGCTTTTCCGTCTATACTGCGACAAAGGCCTATATCCGTCAGCTGTCAAAGAGCATGAGCAAGGAACTGGGGCGTTTTAATATCACTTCGAACTGCATCCTTCCCGACTACATGCAGACAGACTTCGGACAAGTGGAGGACTTCCAGTTGGAACAGATGAAGAATGCCCATCCGCTGAAAGAGCTCCTGAAGCCACAGGAGGTTGCAGAGGTCGTGTGCCAGTTGCTGAATACCACTCAGCAGCTGAATGGCGTTGAGATACCTATTAACGCGGCTCAACACATGTTTTAAAATAAAAAGGAAAACAAGTAAAAAGAATCATACAATGGAAAGAAAAGAAATCTTTAACAAGCTTAGCGAAATCTTTATTGACGTACTCGATCTGGACGAAGTGGAACTGACAGACGAGACCAGTGCCAATGACATTGAAGAATGGGACTCGCTGAGTCATATTCAGCTGATCGTGGCTATTGAGAAGGCTTTCGGTATTAAGTTCACATCTCTTGAGATCATGAAGTGGAAGAATGTCGGAGAGATGGTTAATACAATGGAAGAGAAAATCAAATAACACCGATGGTTGTTAATTCCTTCAGTTTCCTGATATTCTTCGTCGTAGTATTCATCGTATACTACCTGCCAGTCTGTCGGAGTAACCCGCGTTTTCAGAACGTCTGGCTGTTACTGGTCAGCTTCTTTTTCTACGGTTATACAGACTGGCGCATGACGGCCCTGCTTCTGGGAGCTATTCTGGTGTTCTATTACCTTGGTCTTTGGCTGCGTCATGAGATGGACCAGGAACACACACGCAAAGCCTCGCACATCACGACGTTCAGCGTCGTCCTGGGCATTGCCGTGCTGTTCTACTTCAAGTATCTGAATTTCTTCGCCGACTCTATCGCCAGCGTGCTGCAGGCTATAGGGTTCAACGTGAACTGGAGTACGCTGAACATCATATTGCCTATCGGCGTCAGCTTCTTCACGTTCAAGCTCATCAGCTATATCATTGAGATACATCGCGAACATATTCAGCCGAGTGGCTTGTTAGAGTTTGCCGACTACATATCCTTCTTCCCGACGATCCTGTCGGGACCTATCGACCGTCCTAACCAGTTCCTGCCTCAGTTGCAGCGGGTTCATACGCTCAACTATGCGCTGGCAGCAGACGGATGCCGACAGATCCTGTGGGGTATGTTTACGAAGATGTGCATTGCCGACAACCTGGCCATGATCACCAACCAGGCATGGGCCAGCTACTCGTCATTGTCATCGGTGACACTGCTGATAGCTGCCTTGATCTATCCCCTGCAGCTATATGCCGACTTTGACGGTTATTCCAATATGGCCATTGGTGTAGGTAAGCTGTTAGGATTCGACATTGCCAGGAACTTCAATCATCCCTTCCTGGCACGTAACATGGCTGAATTCTGGCGACGCTGGCATATGTCGCTCACCAGTTGGATTACCGACTATGTGTTTATGCCATTGAACATCGCCTTCCGCGAGATAGGAAACTGGGGTATCGCCTTTGCAGCCATCATCAATCTGCTTGTTATCGGATTCTGGCATGGCGCCAACTGGACATACGGATTCTTCGGTCTCTATCACGGATTACTGTTCATCCCTCTGGTCTTCTCAGGCGCTTTCGGCAAGAGAAAGAAACTGAAGGCCAACAGCCACGGTCTGCCTTTTGCCAAGGACCTTTGGAAGATGGTAGCCACCTACGGATTAGTGACCATCGGTCTGACCGTCTTTCGTGCGCCCTCTATCGGACAAGCCTATGAGTATTTCTCATGCCTCGTAACCAACGGTTTCGATGGGCCATCGATCATCGACAGTTACAGCAAGCTCTTCTGTCTGTTCGCCATCATCCTGTTGGCCCTTGAGTGGATTCAGCGTGACAAACAGCATGCGCTGCAGTTCTCGGACACCCCGCTGTTCAACAACAGAATCATACGCTGGGGACTCTATCTGTTTCTGATTCTGCTCATCATCACCTTTACCGGTCAGAGCCAGGCTTTCATTTATTTCCAATTCTAAAGAAAGATGAAAAAGTTTATCATATCACTCTCTTGTTTCGCGACATTGCTCGTACTCATGATTGCTATCATAGAGGTGGCACTTCTTTACAGGCCCAACATCTATGCTTATAAGCATCAGTACATGGAGGCGCATCTGAACGACATCAAGGTGCTGCTTCTGGGCAGTTCGCATATAGAGGAAGCGGTAAAGCCGGAAATGATTGGTGAGGGGACTTTTAATCTGGCCATTTCTGCCCGTTTGAAAGAATACGATGCCGCCTTAGCAGAGATGTATGTTCCGCGGATGGACAGTCTGAAGGTGCTGGTGATGCCTGTCGACTATACCAACTTCTTCTTCAACCGAGAGATTCAGGAGCATCAGAACGGTCAAGGGCCCGTCAGTCTGGTAGGCACCTGCCGATGCATGCATACAAAATACATGGGTACCCGTATCGACCCTATCTGGTACTGGTCTGAGATACTGAACTCAAAACTGAACTTCATGTCGCGTTTCTGGAACAACACGCAGGTATTGCAGGAATGCGACTCGTTAGGCTATGTGAGACTCGACATCAAGGACCGTAACAGCGGATGGGAGACGAAGGCACGACCAGCCTTACTGTCGCCTGACCTGGAGATTGACAAAGAGGCCTATCAGGAGATGTGGCAGGTCTATGACGACATCGCTCAGGTGACTCAGAAGAAAGGCGTACGTTTCCTCTTGGTGACAACCCCTGTTTACGAGACCTATAAAGACCGTATTACAGAGACGATGTATCGCGACATGATGGAGTTCATAGAAAAGCTTCAGAAGAAATACCCGCATATCGAATTCTACAATTTCATTTATGCAGAAGGCTTTGTGGCCGACGACTTCAACGACTCGAGTCATCTCACAGATACAGGAGCAGAGAAGTTTTCACAAATGCTTTCCGAGGTCATCTATCCTCATAAGTAGGTATTTTAGTTAACTTGCAATCGGATGCAACTGAGTTGCAAGATTATTTTCGTACCTTTGCAGCGGATTTAAGAAGTAAGATTATCATATGAAACTGTCGGAACTGAAGACTGGTGAGAAAGGTGTTATAGTAAAGGTGCAGGGCCATGGCGGATTCCGCAAACGTATCATTGAGATGGGATTCGTCAAGGGCAAGGAAGTGGAAGTGCTGTTGAACGCGCCATTGCAAGATCCTGTCAAATATAAGCTGATGGGTTATGAGGTGTCATTGCGACATCAGGAAGCTGACAATATCGAGGTTGTGTCGGCAGAAACACCCATGGAAGCCACCACCTTCAGTATCAACCCCGACGACCATCGACATGAAGACGATTATATCCACCACGAGGCCATGAAGGAGCGTCGTATCATCAATGTGGCACTGGTGGGTAATCCTAACTGTGGTAAGACTTCACTTTTCAATTTCGCCTCAGGAGCGCACGGACACGTGGGCAACTACTCCGGTGTGACCGTTGATGCCACCGAAGCACATGCCTCCATGTTCGGTTATGAGTTCAACCTGACTGATCTGCCAGGTACTTACTCGTTGTCATGCTATTCACCCGAGGAGCTCTATGTGAGAGAACACCTGACGGAGAAGATGCCTGACGTGGTGATTAACGTGATCGACTCGTCTAACCTGGAGCGTAACCTGTACCTGACTACCCAGCTGGTGGACATGAACATACGCATGGTGTGTGCCCTCAACATGTATGACGAGTTTGAACGTCGTGGCGACCATGTGAACCTCGATACGCTCAGCACACTGTTCGGTATGCCTATGATTCCTACTTCATTCAAGAACGGAATGGGCGTGAAAGAGCTGTTCAAGGCAGTGATTCAGGTTTACGAGGGAGCCAGTAAGTTCTCGCGACACCTGCACATCAACTACGGGCATGAGATAGAAGACGGTATCACCCGCATTCAGAAATACCTGAAGGCCGACGAGCATATCACCCAGCACTACTCTACCCGATATCTTGCGCTGAAACTGTTGGAACACGACAGTCAGGTGCTCGACTATCTGGGAAAACACATGTCGAGTGAACAGCGCATGAAAGACTTCCAAACGCTGACCAATGAGCGTGACAAGGCGTCGGCACGTGTGAAAGAAGAGACAGGCGACGACTCAGAGACAGCGATCATGGATGCCAAATACGGTTTTATACAAGGTGCGCTGAAAGAGGCTGAGTTCAAGACCGGCACGAAGAAAGACACTTATAAGACGACCCACCTGATTGATCGCGTCTTGTCGCACAAGTATCTGGGTTTCCCGATCTTCTTCCTGCTGCTCTATATCATGTTTGAGACGACATTCACCTTGGGACAGTATCCCATGGACTGGATTGAGGAAGGTGTGGCATGGTTGGGCGAGAAACTCACGGAAACGATGCCCGACGGACCACTGAAGGCCATGCTTGTAGATGGTGTCATCGGTGGTGTGGGCTCAGTGATCGTGTTCCTGCCTCAGATTCTTATCCTCTACTTCTTCATCTCGCTGATGGAAGACTCGGGCTATATGGCACGTGCCGCCTTTATCATGGACAAGCTGATGCACAAGATGGGACTTCACGGTAAGTCGTTTATCCCCCTGATCATGGGCTTCGGATGTAATGTACCGGCAGTGATGGCCACCCGTACCATCGAGAGCCGACGCTCACGAATCATTACCATGATGATACTACCCTTTATGAGCTGTTCGGCACGTCTGCCTATTTACATCATGATAGCCGGCACGTTCTTCTCATTACAATACCGTTCATGGGTATTGCTGTCGCTGTATGCCATCGGTATCCTCGTGGCAGTCATCGTCAGCAAACTGATGGCTACCCTGGTCATCAAGGGCGAGGACACGCCGTTCGTGATGGAACTGCCTCCCTATCGCTGGCCTACGGCTAAAGCCATCTGGCGTCACACTTGGGAAAAAGGTAAGGAGTATCTGAAGAAGATGGGTGGTATCATACTCGTGGCTTCGATCATCGTGTGGGCACTGGGCTACTTCCCCCACAACGACGAGCTCTCCAGCGAACAGCAGCAGGAACAGAGCTACATAGGACGCATGGGTAAGAGCATCGAGCCTATCTTCACGCCTCAGGGCTTTAACTGGAAACTCGATGTGAGCCTGTTGGCTGGTGTAGGCGCAAAAGAGATCGTGGCATCTACCATCGGTGTGCTTTACTCAGGCGATGATTCTTTTGGTGACGACGACAGCTTCAGCGACGATACAGAGAAATATACACGACTTCGCCAGCAGATGATCAAGGAGGGTATCACCCCTGTGGCAGCATACGCCTATCTGATATTCATTCTGCTCTACTTCCCTTGTATCGCCACCATAGCAGCCATCAAGAACGAAACCAGCTCATGGCGCTGGGCACTCTTCGCAGCCTTATACACAACGGCTGTCGCCTGGATTGCTTCTGCGCTGGTCTACCAGATAGGCAGTCTGATGGCATAACCCCTTACAACCGACAGTGTAAGCGTAAAAAAGGGAATAGTGTAAACTTTTTCCTTATAAATTCTATTATCACCGATTAAATTCGTATCTTTGCACACAAATCAATAAAACATAGACGCTCTTTATGAATGAAAAAAAACTAAAGTATGAGAAACCTTCGGTGAAGGCCTATCAGTTTAATCAACAGCAGCCACTCCTGACTGGCAGCGGAGAAGTTCCGGACATGCCGTATGACTGGAATGGTAATCCTCTGGAATTCTAACTAAAAACGCTTGAAAGATGAAACGCATAATAAATATCCTCACAATGGCAGCCTTTGCGGTCGTGTTTCTGAACAGTTGTCAGGACTCGCAGATTCCTGAGGAGAAAAAAGGTAAGCCACTGACCATTCACGCATCTATAGATACACCGCAAAACACCAGAACCGCTTACGCCCTTACATCTACTGGCATGACTATCTCCTGGAACGAAGAAGAAGCCATCACAGTGATATCCTTCGATGAAAGCGGCATCACGGCCGTAGATAAGTTTTTTTCCACAGGAGAGGATGGCCGTAAGAAGGCGGACTTTTCCGGAACGTGGACAGGAAATGAGGGCGACCAGATCATCTGCCTCTATCCGAACATCGATAGTTACGCAGGAACTTCACTCTTTGACAATGTGGATGTCGGCTCCCCATTTATCGTCCTGAGGGAACTCACTACACCTCTTGGGCCACTGGAGCATGAGAATCCAAGCACCCTTAAAGACGCTGACGTGATGATTGGCGAGGTGACCATCCATGGAGATTTCGCCTCCGTGAACCTGAAGCACCAGATCAGCATATTCGAGATAGAGGCTACCTGCAAGAATCTGGGTTGGACTTCTAATAGTGAAAAAATCAATACAATCAAGATTTCTGCCAAGCCCAATGACGACGAAGAAGATGAAGATAATAATGTGGTATTTGCCAGGAGAGGCATGCTCCATGTAACGACCAAAGAATACACCGGGAATTTCTTCGCGACGGAATTCGGCTCTTTAAGCTATTATCTTAACGATAGTGGACACAATAGTGATTTCAATATGTCGGATGGTGAGATCACGCAGACTTTCTATGCTCCCGTCTTCTTCGAAGGAGATCTTGAAGAAGGTTATACGCTGAAGTTCCAGTTCGGAGGCAACGCTTACATAGAGGAGATAAGTGGAAGGGACCAAATAGATGTCTTTGAAGTGGGCGACAAGGCCATAAAACTGACGGAAAAATATCCGCTTGAAAGAGGAAAGATCTACCGCTTTAAGGTGACAATATAAGCGATGGAGAAAGTGATATTAGGCATCGATCCCGGTACAACGATCATGGGATACGGTCTGCTGAAGGTGGTGGACGGAAAGGCACAGATGATGACGATGGGTGTCATCGACCTGCGTAAGTTCCCTGACGCCTACCTGAAACTGGGCCATATCTTCGAGCGTGTGACCAGCATCATCGACGGTTACCTGCCAGACGAAATGGCCATCGAGGCGCCTTTCTTCGGCAAGAACGTGCAGTCGATGCTGAAGCTCGGCAGAGCTCAGGGAACAGCCATTGCAGCAGCCATACGCCATGGTGTGCCCATCCACGAATATGCCCCTATGAAGATCAAGATGGCCATTACAGGTAATGGTAATGCATCGAAGGAACAGGTGGCAGGTATGTTACAGCGACTACTGAAGATTCCTCAGGACGAGATGGGTAAGTTTATGGATGCCACCGATGCGCTGGGAGCAGCCTATTGTCACTACCTGCAGATGGGGCGTCCCGTAAGTGATGTGAAGTATCGGGGATGGAAGGACTTTGTGAATAAGAACCAAGACAAAGTGTCTAAGCGTAAGACAAAAGATGAAGACGATTGAAATCATAGCCGGAAGGACGAAGAAACCCGACTGGGCGATGGCGGAACCTGTAGACTTCTGTCTCGACGAAGGGGAACATATAGCTATCACAGGACGTAACGGTGCGGGCAAGTCGATGCTGGTGGACATGATAACGGGGAGACATCCTGTGTTTCCCGATATGGTAAGATATGCCTTCGATGCGCCATATAACAACATACGACACATATCCTTCCGAGATACCTACGGCGGCGATAACGACCGCACGTACTTCTTACAGCAGCGCTGGAATCAGATGGAGATTGACGAGGAGACACCTACTGTAGGAAGCAAGCTTGAAGAAGCATTCCAACTGGCTGGTGAGGACACGCCTGAACGTAGGACGTTGCAACAGCACATCTATCAGCTGTTTCATCTGGAGCCTCTGCTCGACAAGTATATCATCCTGCTGTCGAGTGGTGAGTTGCGTAAGTTCAAACTGGCTTCGTCGCTGTTCAGTCATCCCAAGGTGCTCATTATGGACAATCCCTTCATCGGTCTCGACGCTCAGACACGTGAGCAACTGAGAGATCTTCTCGACACGCTCTCACGCGAGCAGGGGCTGCAAATCATTCTTGTATTGGCCAAGACCGATGAGATACCTGACTTCATTACACATATCGTAGAGGTTAGGGATATGCATGTGATGCCCAAAAAGCCTCACATACCAAAGCAGACAGAAGATGCGGTAAAGCAGAACCCGACACGATTAGGCTTGTCGACAGCGACTCCAGAGGTCATCAGGTTTAACAAGGTAAGCATACGCTATGGCGCAAGGACAATACTAAAAGACCTGGACTGGACGGTTCATCAAGGCGAACACTGGTCGCTCTCTGGTCAGAACGGCTCAGGTAAGTCTACCCTACTCTCGCTGGTATGTGCCGACAATCCCCAGAGTTATGCCTGCGACATATCGCTCTTTGGTCATAAACGCGGTAGTGGCGAAAGCATCTGGGATATAAAACGCCACATAGGCTATGTGTCGCCAGAGATGCATCGCAGTTATAAGCAAAACATCCCTGCCTTGCAGATTGTGGCCAGCGGACTGAAAGATACGGTTGGTCTGTATGTGAGGGCTAACGAGGAAGAAAAAGCCCGATGCCGTAAATGGCTTGAGGTGTTTGGTGCAGGCCATCTGGCGGAACGTAAGTTCATGGAGATGTCGAGTGGCGAACAGCGACTGGTGTTGTTGGCCCGTGCGTTTGTAAAGGAGCCCGACCTGCTGATTCTAGACGAGCCACTTCACGGTCTCGACGATGAGAACCGCAGAATGGTAAAGCATATTGTTGACGACTATTGCAAAGACGGCAATAAGACGCTTATCTACGTCACGCACTATCAGAACGAGCTGCCCGGTTGTATAGACCACGCTCTGTTTCTCGAGCGTCACTGAATAATAAAAGCTCCTCATTACTGAGAAGCTTTTATTTTTATTTTCCTTCCATCAGCGCTGCTGTTCTAACGCGCGAGAGAGTCTCTGGTGTCATCTGCAGATAACTTGCGATGTAGACCAGCGGTGCTCGCAGTACCAGCTGTGGCTGATTCTTAACCAACTTCATATAGCGATCCTGAGCGCTCTCAAAACGTAACATGTCAGCATGATGCTGACTCAGAATGAGCGACTCTTCCAGAATCTTACGATACAGGATCTGGATGTTCACACTCTTCATGGCCACAGCCTCGAGGTCGGCCTTAGGCATGGCGATGAGGATGGTCGGCTCAAGCGCCTTGATTTGCAGATATGTAGGCACTTCGTGAAACAAGCTCTCAATACACATAACGATAGAATTCTCTGTCGCCATATATTCTGTGAGTTCTTTATCGTTCTTATAATAGAACTGGCGAACCAGTCCTTTCACCACCCAATAGATGTTAGTGCATACATCGCCCTCTTTGAGAATCATCTCATTCTTGGCGAACTTCATGGGTACAAGGATACTCTCCAGAAGGTCCAACTCATCATGCGTCATCGTAGAATAACGACGAGCAAGCTCTCGGGCCACATCTCTGGTTGTAATACTAATGTTAGGCATAGGTCTTATATTATTCTTTTATTATTGTTCTAAACTAATCTAACTTCAACACGGCAAGGAAAGCTTTCTGCGGCACTTCCACATTACCGATTTGCTTCATGCGCTTCTTACCACGCTTCTGCTTTTCAAGCAACTTACGCTTACGGCTCACGTCACCACCATAACACTTGGCTGTCACGTCTTTACGAACCTGCTTCACCGTCTCTCTCGCAATGATCTTCGCACCGATAGCTGCCTGGATGGCAATATCGAACTGCTGACGTGGAATAAGCTCTTTTAACTTCTCACACATACGACGTCCGAAAGTCACGGCGTTATCCTGATGGGTCAGCGTAGACAAGGCATCAACAGGTTCACCATTCAACAGGATGTCAAGCTTAGCAAGTTTTGAGGGACGGAAGCCATCGATATGATAGTCGAATGAAGCATAGCCCTTTGAGATGCTCTTCAGCTTGTCATAGAAGTCAATCACAATTTCGCCCAATGGAAGCATAAAGTGAAGCTCGACACGATTACCACTAACATACTGCTGATCAATCAGTTCTCCTCGTTTGTCGAGACAGAGCGTCATGATAGGGCCGATATAGTCGGCTGCCGTAATAATCGAAGCTCTGATATAGGGCTCTTCAATATGCTCAATCATCGTCTGGTCGGGAAGTCCTGAAGGGTTGTGTACTTCCTTCACCTCACCCTGTTTGGTATAGCACATATAGCTAACGTTGGGTACTGTGGTAATGACATCCATATCGAACTCTCTGTCAAGTCGTTCCTGTACGATCTCCATGTGAAGTAGTCCCAAGAAACCACAGCGGAAACCAAATCCAAGAGCAATAGACGATTCTGGCATAAAAGTCAATGAGGCATCGTTAAGCTGCAGTTTCTCAAGTGAGGCACGCAGATTCTCATAATCTGTAGGATCGATGGGATAAACACCAGCGAACACCATGGGCTTTACCTCCTGGAAGCCTTCAATGGCTGCGGAACACGGATTAGCGACATGTGTAATCGTATCGCCGACCTTCACCTCCTTAGAGTTTTTGATACCACTGATAATATAGCCGACATCGCCAGTCTTCAGTTCCTTACGGGGAATCATATCCATCTTCAGCACACCAATCTCATCGGCGTCATATTCCATACCAGTGTTGAAGAACTTCACATGGTCACCACTCTTGATTGAACCATTTACAATCTTAAAATATGCGATGATACCACGGAAGGAGTTGAACACTGAGTCGAAAATCAATGCCTGCAAAGGTGCTTTCTCGTCGCCTACGGGATGAGGAATACGCTCCACCACAGCGTCGAGGATCTGCTCCACACCTTCACCAGTCTTACCCGAAGCACGAATGATGTCAGAGCGGTCGCAACCGATGAGATCGATGATCTCATCTTCAACCTCGTCGGGCATAGCACTGGGCATATCGATTTTGTTGATAACAGGGATAATCTCCAGATTATGGTCGATAGCCATATAGAGGTTAGAAATGGTCTGTGCTTGTACACCCTGGGTAGCATCGACTACCAGCAGCGCACCCTCACAGGCTGCTATCGAACGGCTTACTTCGTATGAGAAGTCCACATGTCCCGGAGTATCAATCAGGTTCAGAATATAGTTCTCGCCCTGATGTTTGTATTCCATCTGGATGGCGTGACTCTTGATAGTGATACCACGTTCACGCTCCAAATCCATATCGTCGAGCATCTGTCCTTCCGTAACCTGAATGGTCTTGGTGAACTCAAGCATACGGTCTGCAAGTGTCGACTTGCCATGATCGATATGCGCTATGATGCAAAAATTTCTTATATGATTCATGTAAATTTGTCTGACTTTGAAATGCAAAGTTACAAAAAAAGGAGTAGAAACAGAATAATTTTGCTTTTTTTTGTATCTTTGCAGGCAAAAAATAGCATTCATTATGAAAAAGTTCTGCCTTATTGGCTTATTTGCGTTTATTTTCGCCTCTTGTCAGGAATCCCTTGAAGACCGTTGTGCCCGAGAGGCCAAAGAGTACACCAAGAAGAATTGTCCTGCGAAACTTGACAAGAATATTAACATTGACAGTCTCACTTTTGAGCGCGAGACCCACACCCTACATTATCATTATACACTGACAGGCATAGCCGATCGTGAGGGGGTGATGGAAGAAATCGGCGGAGAGCAGATTCTGAAGGAAAACCTTAAGAACAGTACTGCGATGAAAACCTACAAAGATAATCATTATCGATTTACTTACACCTATCGTTCGGAGAAAGACCCTTCGAAGATCCTGATGGAAGTAACTCTGACAGATAAAGACTATTAAATAAGAAATCCCCCGCCAACTGGCGAGGGATTTTGTTTTTATGCTTCAGGCTGCATGTTTGTGTAAACCGTCTGGACATCGTCGAAGTCCTCAAGTTTCTCTACCATCTTATCGATGGTCTCACGCTGCTCTGGAGTTACCTCTTTCAGGTCGTTAGGAATACGTGTGAACTCTGCACCAGTTACCTCAAAGCCGTTCTCCTCCAGATGCTTCTGGATGGCACCAAAACTTGTGGGGTCGCCATAGATGGTGATGCTGTTCTCCTCCTCGTCCTCGTCGTACTCATCCTCAACTCCATAGTCAATCAGATCGAGGATCATCTCGTCCATATCCAGTCCGTCCTTCTTCTTGAAGGTGAACACTGCCTTATGGTCGAACAGGAAGCTCAGAGAGCCCTGAGTACCCAAGTTACCATTGAACTTGTTGAACACTGAGCGAACGTCACCTACGGTACGTGTAGTGTTGTCGGTCAGAGTCTCAACGAAGATGGCAATTCCGTGAGGGCCATATCCCTCGTATGTAACCTCTTTATAATCGCTCTGATCTTTACCCATTGCGTTCTTGATGGCACGCTCGATATTATCCTTCGGCATGTTCTCACGCTTGGCATTGGCGATGATAGCACGGAGTGCGGGGTTATTCTCTGGTTCGGGACCGCCTGCCTTCACGGCAATAGCGATCTGCTTACCGATCTTTGTAAAAGTCTTGGCCATGTGGCCCCATCGCTTCAGCTTCGTAGCCTTACGATATTCAAATGCTCTTCCCATTGTTTTCTATTATTTTATTATTATCTTAATTCTGCATTCAGCTGCTTCTTGATATTGGCGATGAGCTTGTTCATAATGGCTTCAATCTGCTTGTCGCCCATGGTCTTCTCCTCGTCCTGAAGAATGAAGTTCACAGCATACGATTTCTTACCTGCAGGCAGCTTATCGCCCTCGTAAACGTCGAAGAGTTCCACTTTCTTCAGCAGCTTCTTCTCTGTCTGACGGGCAATCTGCTCAATCTGAGCGAACTCAACGCTGTTGTCGACCAACAGAGCCAGGTCACGACTAACGGCAGGGAATTTAGAAATTTCCGTATAGAGCACCTCGTTTTTCTTGATGACCTTCATCAGGGCTGTCCAATTCAATTCTGCATAGTAAACAGGTGCATCCAAGCCGAACTGCTTCAGAAGTTTCTTAGTGATGATACCCATCTCGATGAGTTTCTTGCCACCACGATTCTCGATGGTAATACCTGCAGAGAAGATGTCGTTGTCTGACTTCTTACGAACAAGCATACCAGGTTTCACACCTATGCGGCGCAGGATATTCTCAACATAAGCACTCAGCTCATAGAAAGTAGAGTCTTCATTCTGGTGGGCCCAAGAACCTTCAACTCGCTTACCTGTAACCCAAAGACCTGCATGATACTGCTCTTTGTAGGCCTGCATCGGATCATCATCGTTCTTCTTCGCCGGGTCGAACGTATAAACATTACCAAACTCGAAGAAACGCAGGTTCTGACGCTTACGGTTCACGTTGTGCTGGATACTCTCCAGTCCACCATAGAGCAGAGACTGGCGCATCACATTCAAGTCGCTCGACAGAGGATTCATGATTCTAACCAGCGTGTCGCTCTCACCATAATAGGCAGCCTTGGTCAGCGAGTTGTTCAGAATCTCGTTGAAGCCCTCACCAACCAACTGCTCACTTACCAGATTAGCCAACTTGTGCTTCTGGTCCTCGTCACCTTTTATGACAAGCGAGCCCTTCAGCTGAGTAGGAATCTCAACATTGTTATATCCGTAGATACGCAGGATGTCTTCTACCACATCACAAGGACGCTGTACATCTACACGATAGGCAGGAATCTCGAGTGTCAACGCCTCGGCTGTCTCACTGAGAACTTTCATCTCGAGTGTCTCACAGATACTCTTAATCGTCTCAACAGGGATGGTCTTACCAACCAATGAGTGAACATAATCATAATTCAACTCAACTATGGGGTTCTTCATTGGCTCTGGATATACATCGCAGATTTCCATTGAGACCTTACCGCCAGCCAACTCCTTACAGAGGATAGCTGCCTGCTGAAGTGCATAAAGAGTTCCGTTGGGATCGATACCACGCTCGAAACGGAAGCTGGCATCTGTGCTCAGTCCATGACGACGAGCGCTCTTACGAATCCATGTAGGATGGAAATAGGCACTCTCGAGCACAACGTTTCTGGTCGTCTCATAGGTACCACTACCCTTACCGCCAAACACACCAGCGATACACATCGGATCCTCTGCGTTGCAGATGGCCAGATCGCGCTCAGAGAGCTTATGCTCTTCACCATCAAGAGTCTGGAACGGCGTGCCCTCAGGCATTGTCTTCACCACAATCTTGTGGCCTTTCACCATGTCTGCATCAAAGCAGTGCAGAGGCTGTCCGTAAGCCATCATGATGTAATTGGTAATGTCGACGATATTATTGATTGGACGCAGTCCAATAGTAGTCAACTTGTTCTTAAGCCAATCAGGAGACTCTTTCACCTCACAATCTGTGATACTTACACAAGCATAGCGCTTGCAAGCCTCCATGTTTTCGATGGTCACACTGACAGGAAGGTCGTTGTTATCGACCTTGAAACCTGAGCAATCCGGGCGATGCAGTGATGTCTGATAGCCATTCTGCTTGAGCCATGCATAAAGGTCGCGGGCAACACCCCAATGACTTAATGCATCAGCACGGTTGGCTGTAATGTCCACTTCGATGAGCCAATCGCTCTCCAAATGATAATATTCAGCAGCAGGCGTACCTACCACAGCATCCTCTGGCAACACGATGATACCTGCGTGATCATTGCCGATACCAATCTCGTCTTCAGCGCATATCATGCCATTACTTTCAACACCACGCAGTTTAGACTTCTTGATGACGAATTCCTGATCGCCGTCATAGAGCACACAGCCCAAATCAGCTACGATTACCTTCTGACCAGCAGCCACATTTGGTGCGCCACATACTATCTGAGAAGGCTCGCCCTTGCCTAAGTCTACAGTTGTTACGTGTAAGTGGTCTGAATTAGGATGGGCCTCACATGTCAGCACCTTACCAACATAAAGCCCTTTCAAGCCACCTTTGATACTCTGTACTTCTTCCAATGCGTCGACTTCCAGACCTGTTGACGTCAAGGCATCACACACCTCTTGAGCCGTCAGGTCGAAATCAACGTATTCCTTCAACCATTTGTAGGAAATATTCATTATACCGTTTTTTTAGTAATTACCAACTTTGAAATTTCAGAGTGCAAAGGTACTAAAAAAACGGTATATACACAAATTTTTCATAAGTTTTTCTATTCAATGCACTTCATTAAGAAGTCAACAGCCCCGTTGATGCCGAATTTCCTCACATCTATTGATATATCGTAGTTGCGAGCATCCGTCCAATCCTTGCCTGTGAAAGTCTTGGTATAAAGCTCTCGACTGTAATCATTATCTACTACCATGGCTGCAGCATCCCTCAGGCTGAGTCCAAACTTGTCGGCAATTCTCTTCTTCCGGCAATCTTCTGAAGAGTGAATGAAAATCTTGAGACAATTAGGATGATTTTCAAAGATGTGGAATCCGCATCGGCCAACAATAACACACGATTCCTCTGCAGCGATATGCTTGATAGCATCACACTGAGCTTTAAACAAATCCCGTGACGTCTGGTCATGCTCCGTTCCGTCATATTCGGCCTTGCTCATGTAATTACGATAGAAATTGGTAAAGTCGTCACGCCACAAAGGATTGCGGGACTCTATCTTCTCCATCGCTTCTTCCACTACATGGTTTCTCTTGGCAACTTCATTAAGAATCTGTTTGTCGAGCAGCTTCACGTTTAAACGGCGCGCCATCTCTGCTCCGATCTCGTGTCCGCCAGTACCAAATTGACGGCTGATGGTTATCACGAATTGTTCCTCCCTATTCATAATTCCTGGTATATTAGTTAAACATTTTCCTTTTATTTATATGGCAAAGATAAGAAAAAGATTTGGAAGTTCCAAATCTTTTTCAATTAAATTGCCACATTTTTACATTTTCTAATCTTTCATTGTGCAAGATATTGCGCACACATCTCCGCACAACGCTCACCATCCACACCAGCCGATACGATTCCTCCAGCATAGCCCGCACCTTCGCCACATGGGAAAAGTCCCTGAATACGAATGTGTTGCAAGGTATCGCGATCTCTTATAATACGCACTGGCGAAGATGTTCTCGTCTCAACAGCAATCAAGGTCGCCTCATTGGTTAAGAATCCATGGGCATTTCTGCCAAAAGCTTTAAATCCTTCTTGCAAACGTTTCGATATCATTTTGGGAAGCCAGAAATGCAACGGACTTGATACGAGTCCTGGTGCATACGACGACTTAGGCAAGTCATAGCTCAAACGGTTATTTACAAAATCAGCCATTCTCTGTGCAGGGGCCGTCTGCTTCATATTGCCTTGTTGCCAACAAAGTCGTTCCAACTCCTCCTGAAAAGCCATCACCTTTAACACACTACCCTCTTTCTGGTTTGTGATGTCTTCTGGTCGTACCTCTACCACCATACCGCTATTACTCCATGCCGTACCGCGATTGGCGGGACTCATACCATTTACGACGATTTGTTCTTTATCAGTAGCGGCAGGGATAACAAATCCACCAGGACACATACAGAACGAATATACACCTCGTCCTTCAACCTGTGTCACCATTGAATATTCTGCAGCAGGCAACCAATGCCCCCTGCCCGATTTCGAATGATACTGTATCTGGTCTATCAACTGACTTGGGTGTTCCAATCTGACACCCACAGCAATCCCCTTTGCCTCAATTTCGACCTTTGCTTCAGAAAGATATCTATATACATCTCTTGCAGAGTGCCCTGTAGCCAAGATGACAGGTCCCCTGAATTCTAATTGTATGTTTGAATCTGAGGATTGAGAATTATCTACCGCCTGTACTCCAACAACCTGATTTCCCTCCAATATCAACTGAGTCATCTTGGTTTGGAAATGAACTTCACCACCTGAATTGATGATGGTGTTTCGCATGGCTTCTATCACTTTGGGAAGTTTGTCGGTTCCTATATGCGGATGTGCGTCGGCCAATATCGCTGGAGAAGCACCATGCTGGCAAAACACATTCAGTATTTTATCAATATTCCCCCTTTTCTTCGAACGCGTATACAGTTTTCCATCAGAGTAAGCACCTGCGCCGCCTTCTCCAAAGCAATAGTTGCTTTCAGCATCAACCTTCTGAGTCCTTGTAATATTTGCAAGATCCTTTTTTCGTTCATGTACATTTTTACCTCTCTCCAATACAATAGGCCTCAGTCCCAATTCTATCAATCGTAATGCAGCAAACAAGCCACCCGGACCAGCACCAACCACAATCACCTGAGGCTTGCCCTCTACATTACCATATTCTGTATGCGTATATTCATCATCATGTGGCTGTTCATTAATATATGTTCTTACTTTCAGATTTACATATATCTGTCTCTGTCGCGCATCTATACTACGTTTCAAGATCCTAACACCATAGATAGTCCTTACGTCTATACCATGTTCATCAGCCAGATAAGCTTTCAACCTATCCTCTTGGGCCGCTACTTCTGGCACTACTCTTATCTGATATTCGCTTGTCATACGCCTGCAAAGGTACGAATAATAATCGTTACAAGCAAATTTTATCACCTAAACCGCAATATATAAATTGTAAATAACTGTTAACGTACCAAATTAAAAATCCGTATTATCGACAAAACTTCTCAGTTCGTCGATTGTTACCTTATTGCGCTTGGATGTTTCAACAAAAATATGTACCTTTGCATTACGAAAGGAGAACAAGACATAAGTCATAGTTTTAAAATACTAATAATAGTGATTAAGATTTAAGTCCACAGAGATGTGCACTATTTTATGAATAATTTGTGTTTTTAATTGGTTAATAGATTTATCTCAACAGGAGCCCACAGAGATGTGCGCCCCTGTTTTTTATGGAATCAATAATGACGAATCACCATAACTCAGGAAACGGAATTCATGAGCGAGGGCGTAGTCGTATATCTTATGCCAATCGCCTTTTACAAAGGCACTCACAAGCAGAAGAAGCGTAGATTGAGGCTGATGGAAATTGGTAACCAGCATCTTTACAATCTTATACTCATAGCCTGGAGCAATGATAATCTGGGTACTCGAATGAAGTACATCAAGACTATGAGCATCCATCCATGCTGCAAGGCTCTCCAACGATGTAAGCGCTGAAACAGAGCAATTTGTATCATATGGTTCCCACTGACAAACATGAAGCTGATTTTCTGACAAGTCGGGCTGATTCATCACCTTAAGTCCCATATAATAGAGGCTTTCAAGAGTACGTACACTAGTGGTACCAACGGCAATAGCTGAGGCATCATGAGCAATCAGTTTTCGGATGGTATCGCGCCGTACACTGATGTACTCAGTATGCATCTCATGTCCTTCTATCTCTTCACTCTTTACAGGTTTGAAAGTACCAGCACCTACATGCAAGGTAAGTTCTTCACGCTCTATTCCATGGGCATCAATATCAGCCAACACTTCTGGGGTGAAATGAAGGCCTGCTGTAGGAGCAGCTACAGAGCCTTTGATTTTAGAATAGACAGTCTGGTAGGTCGTTTTATCACTTTCCTGACTCTCACGATTAAGATATGGCGGAATAGGAAGTTCACCCATGGCGTCGATAATTTCTGCAAAAGAGACAGGGGCATCCCACTCAAAATCAATTCTGTGGGAGGTGCCATGAATAGCACCACGAGTAGCTTTAACGATGATTTTCTGACCTTTTATTTCTATCTCACGCGAAAGAGCACCCTCTTTCCATTTTTTCAAATTACCAACAAGGCAATACCATGCACATCGATCATTGGACTGGAACATAAGTTCATAATCCGTAGGATCAGCAGGTTCAAGCAGGAATACCTCTATCAGGGCTCCTGTATCTTTACGAAAATGCATACGAGCCTGAATGACCTTGGTATTATTGAACACCATAAGAGCACCTTTAGGCAGATAATCGGGAAGATGATAGAATACATCCTCTCCAACCTCTCCCTTACGATAAACTAACAACTTAGAATGGTCGCGCTGAGCAATAGGAAATTTGGCAATACGCTCGTCGGGAAGCGGATAATTATAGTCGCCAATACGAATGTGTCTGGGATTAGAATTCATAAAAAACATGCTTTTAAAAGGGCAAACGCCAAAGTTACAACAAGAACGAAAACAGGAATGTTGCAATCTTCATAGGCATAGCCTGTACGTGTATACTGATTGAGTCGAATCTGTCTGGGACGATTCCGATCAAGAGTGAAATGGTATAAAAAATATACAAAAGAGGAAGATACGCCCCCCCAGATAAGTCCTACAAGAATATCACCTGGATAATGGACGCCAAGATACAAACGAGTCCAACAATTGGTAAACGACCAAATAATCAGAGCCGTAGTCAACAGACGACTACGCACAATCCAACAAAAAAGAATGGCAATACTGAACGTATTAGAGGCATGGGCAGAGAAAAAACCATATTTACCACCACGATAGCCATCCACGATATCAACCATAAGACCGATTTCCGGATCATGAGTAGGTCGCCAACGGGCCACAAGAGGTTTTATAATACCATCATCAACAGCGCCTGCTAACAGATAACATAAACCAGCGGCGAAAAGCACACTGAGAACACGCTTCAAACTATTATTATTCCTCAATACGAGATAAAACAGGCTAATATATAGAGGAATCCACGTTGCCCCATGGGTAAGTGTGAGTACAAGGCGATCCAGATATAGCGATTCGCTGCCATTTACTGCCAACAACATCTGTTTGTCTAACTGTTCGAGAGTTGACAAGAGTCCATCGGCTGTGAGAAGTATATCTATAAACATGAGCGGTAGGCATCAAATGATTTCAATCTTACTACTCTCAATCCATCCCTCCTTGCCATCGGCAAGACGGATTTCCTTCCAGCCCTTCATAGAACCATCAGTGATATTGACTTTGGTTCCTTCATGGAGGATAAACAAATCAGTGCCATTCTTAGCCGGAGTACTCTTAACTGTCACTGAAGGGGAAATCACAATCGCTCCCTTGCGATATATAAGATTCTGTTTCTGCTGACTTGCAAACAGATTGCTGAACAAGAAAAGCAGTAACAGGACAAAACCGCCAAAGAATCCTATTTTACGCAACATGATACGTTCCGAGAAAAGATAAACCAACAAGAGAATAATGACAAGAGATAAAGAAATAAGTGCGGTGCGAGCCCATCCGTCGACACTCATAAGATTAACCAACGAATGATACCATGTGATAAAAAACATCTCAGACTCGGGCACGATTTTATCTATAGTCTTACTTTGCGCAAGCTGCAAGTTAAAGCGGATATCACGGTCACCAGGAGAGAGCAGAAGAGCACGTTCATAATTAAGAACCGCACGAGTGATGTTCTCCGTACGATAATATGAGTTGCCAAGATTATAATACAATTCTGCTGACGCACCATTCTTAAGCAAGGTTTCATAATCACTGATAGCTTGCTGATATTGTCCTCTTACGTAAGCACTGTCAGCCTCAGTCTTAGTAACTGCCTGAGAACTTAACGGTAAAAGGAAGAGAAGCAAGACAACAGTAATAGCCGACTTAGTAGAGCGACGCTTACGCATCGTCTCTTCAATTTTCTCGATAGCCGTCATGGCCTTCTCATATACTTTATTCATATTTCCTTTAGGATCGCCTGGCGCATAACGTTCAAACTCACATTCATCAAGAGCTTCCATAAATTGGGCTACGACATCAGCATCCACCTGACGCTCTGTAAGACGCTGACTGATATTATCGTGAGAAAGATGTTCTACAGGCATATTCAACTTGTCGCCAACATATCCCCAAAGAGCACGCAGAACCTCATCATAGAATTGGTCAGGTTTATTGTCTGCCATCAGGCGCGAAGCTTTCTTCAGTCGCTTAGTAGCCACCTTATTAGCTTTCTTGCCACGCATCTTAGTAACATTGGCATTATCGATGGCTCGCTGACGGAATACTACGAAAAGCGAGATAAAGAGAAGAGCAAGAGCAATAAGACATATCCAGTAAGTCGTAGATCCGAAGAAGAAACTATCAATACCCTGCTGAGAAACCTTGCCTGTCTTGATAAAACGAATATCCTTGTTCAGCTCTTTGAGATCTTCCTGTCCTGAGAAATCACTTACAGAACCTATTTCTGAGCCTTTTTCTACATCTAACACAAAGTTCTCACTACGAGCGGTCTTATATGAGTTTGTTGCTGTATCAAAGTAAGTAAATTCAACTGGCGGTATCTCGTATTTGCCCTGGTGACGAGGAACAAACAAAATATCGTAGATCTTTGACCCCTCAAGACCATTAGCAGTAAGTTTTGTCTTATCGGTAATTTTAGCTTCGTATTTATCGAAATCCTTAGGGAACTGAACAACCGGTTCCTTTATCAGCTTCAGATTACCACTGCCACTAACAATGATACGCATAGAGACTGGATCATTAGCTTTTGTCTCTGTCTTGTTGAGTTGAGCTGAGATATTAAACTGTCCCACTCCACCAGAGAAGTTTGCCGGACGCTCTGGCAACGGATCAACCTGAATCTCTATACCTGGAGCCACGATTTTCTTCTTAACCTCTATATAGCCCGAGCCGCCATTAAAGAATGCCTCAAACGGATCAACATTACGGTTCTGCTGTACAACAATGCCTTCAAAAGTGATGCTTGGTATCTGCAGTTTTCCTGTCATCTGAGGGAACATGACATATTGGCTCCATGTGCATGTTCTATATGGACGTCCGTTGACATGCTCGATAGAAAAACTCTTTTGCTGAGGCAAGTCAACCTCTTGAGTATAGAAGCTCTTCAGGTCTGGCATGTCGCCACGTAACTGCGTAAGCGACACTAAAGTATAAACCTTATATGTTAGCAGTATAGGTTCCTGCTCATGAACACGTTTCTTATTGGCACTCACTCTGATAAAAAGGTCAGAACCCGAGATACGGCTACCGGCATCTCTCATTTCAACATCATCATCATCGTTCTGTCGCTGACGAGAACTGCTATTACCCTGAGCAGAACCCGACACTTGGATTTTGATAGCATTAGAGGCTATGGTTTTTCCTCCAATAGTAACATGTGCAGGCGGAATCGTATAAGTTCCATTCTTAGTAGCAGCAACAATATAAGTATATGTGATAGAAGAAGTCGAACTGGTATGTCCATTAATCATCTGATAACTCGACTGCATAGAACGGTTAGGACCTATCAACACTTCGAGTTCATTAGGAATGTTACCCGCCCGGAATTCGCTAACATCCTGCGTATTTACCTTATAGGTTAATCGGAACTGTTCGCCAACTGCCACATGAGAAGGCGCAGAACCTACAAGGTTCTGAGCAATGGCCATTATAGCGACCATCATCATATATACTATAACTGCTATTCGCTTCATATCTACCAATTCTTCTGATTCCTACGACGCTGAGGCTGTTGTTGGGCTTTCTTCATCTTGTCCTGCGTCTGTTTCTCATTCTGGATTGCGGCATTCAACAACTGTTCAGCATTTTCCTTGCTCATCTGGGGTTTGGGCTGTTCCTGCTGCTTCTTGTCGTCTTGCTTATCTTTATTCTGATCAGGTTTCGGCTGATCTTTCTTCTTATCATCTTGTTTCTTGTCATCGTTACCTTGCTGATTCTGTTTATTCTTATCCTGCTTCTGCTTTTGGTGTTTGCAGAGCACAAGGTTATATCGTGTCTCATCATCGTTCGGATTCAATCGAAGCGCATTCTTATATGCTTCAATGGCTTCGTCATACATTTTATGAGTCTGACAGACAACACCCATATTGTGATAAGACTGGGCCTTGCGAAGAGGATTGGTCTCAAGTCCTGCGGCATTCTGGAACTGCTCTACAGCTGCAGAATCCTTTTTCTGAGCTATCAGCGCATTACCAAGATTAAAGGCAGCCTGCGGGTTCTTGGGATTCTTCTCTACAGCTTTACGATAAGATACTTCTGCATCGGCATAATTGCCTGCATGGAACTGCTTATTACCTTGACGGATATATTGTCGATCCGTCATCTGGGCACTCGCTGTCAGCGTAGTCATGAATACTAACAGCATGACTGCTACGCGTTTTTTCTTCCCAAATAGCGATATGTTTCTGAGCAACGGATTCCGACGATCAAAAATACATATCTCAACTATCAACAACAATAAGGCCAATAATGCAAAGGCCTGAAACTGTTCGTCAAACTCACTATACACAGTTGTAGAAGTTTCTTTCTTTGAAAGTTTATCAAGTTCGTTGTCAAGTTGTTCCTGAGCAGCACTATTGTTTTCTACGTGAATATATGCACCGCCACCAGCCTGAGCAACCTGCTTACACATATCTTCGTTAAGAGCAGACATAACAGTATTACCTGTATTATCGGTCATATAATCGTTACTGCCAGGAATGGGAATAGGCGCTCCCTTAACAGAGCCCACACCAAGCACGAATACCCGCATACCATTATCATTGGCTGCCTTTGCGGCTTCAAGAGCTCCGCCTTCATGATCTTCTCCATCGGTAATCACGATAATAGCCTTACCAATACCCTCTTCTTGCGTAAAACTATGTGTAGCCATATCAATGGCACGAGCGATATCCGTGCCTTGAGAAGCCATCATCGAAGGGTCAATGCTCGACAGGAACATTTTTGCGGATACATAGTCGCTCGTAATAGGTAATTGGACAAATGCATCACCTGCAAAAACGATAAGTCCGATCTTGTCATTGGAGAAATGGTCTACGAGATTCTCAACCATCATCTTACTGCGGTCCAAACGACTGGGCACGATATCTTCAGCACGCATAGAGTTACTAATATCCATACAGATAATCGTTTCGATACCAACCCGTTTCTCATGACTGATCTTTGTACCCATTTGGGGACGTGCCAACATTACAACAAGTAATGCTAATGCCCCCTGAAGAATCCAGAATTTAACAGACGGGCGGAAGCGAGATACATCAGGCATAAGAGCTTTTAAGAGTGACGGCTCGCCAAACTTGCGCAGTCGCTTCTTCTGATTTCTAAAGGATATAAACCTGACTGCTGCTAACACAGGAATCAGCAGCAACAGATAGAGATATATGGGATCTTCGAATCTGAACATTTTATGGTACCCTCCTAAATATAGTTATACGCAAAAGGATTTCAAGCAGAAGAGCCAGCACAGCCACTACAGCAAAAGGCTGATACGCCTCATAGCGCTTACTGAACTTCTTCACATTAAGTTTGCTTTTCTCCAGTTGGTCAATTTCCTTATATATATTACGCAACTCTTTCGTATTTGTGGCACGGTAGAAGTCACCCTCGGTGGCACTGGCTATCTGACTTAAAGTCTTTGTATCAATCTCAACGGGAATGTTTACATATTGCACGCCACCGGCAACAGGCATAGGATATGGTGCTACCTTGTTAGTACCTACGCCAATAGTATAGACTCGGATACCCATACTCTTTGCGATTTCGGCGGCCGTCATTGGCGAAATGTCGCCACGATTATTACTACCATCGGTAAGCAGAATAACGACCTTGCTTTTAGCCTTGGAATCTTTCAAACGACTGACAGCGTTAGCCAATCCCATACCAATAGCCGTTCCATCTTCTATCAAACCACGGGCGGCAATATCAGTACGTACATTCTGTAGCAGATTCAACAATGAGGCATGATCAGTAGTCATAGGACACTGAGTAAACGACTCGCCAGCGAAGATAACAAGACCTATATTATCGTTCGGACGTCCAATGACAAACTCTGATGCGACTTGCTTTGCCGCCTCTATACGATTGGGGCGAAGGTCTTCTGCCAGCATACTGGTAGACACATCCATTGCCAGCATGATATCAATACCTTCAATCGTCTGACTCTTCCACGAGTTCTGTGTCTGAGGACGGGCTAATACGAAGACTATCATAGTAAATGCCAGCAGACGAAGCAGCAGAGAAAGAGGCATAAGCCTCACCTTCCAGCTCTTAGGAGCATATCGGAAGGCAAATGTATCGCTCATACGCATCGTCGGCTCCGTCTTCTTCCTATACATCACATACCATATTATATAGGGTATGAGAAGCAGAAGCAGCAACAGATATTCTTTATTGGCAAATTCCATTCTTACTTTTTTACCTTTAGTTCAACAACAGATAAAGCGTATATACCACATAAGCAAACAGCGACAGACATACTACAGAAATAGCAACAATCACTGATTTCAGAATGCGACGCGCCTTCTGAGAACGCTGGTCTTCTTCTGACAGTTGTGGCATTACGGTCTCTTCCACAGGCTCATTCTCCAGTTTTGTCTGATTAATGAAGTCAATGGCATTGACGAGGTTCATATCGTTTTCATTGATAAGTGTAGAATACTTAGCAAACTTCACCAAGTCGGCTGTCAGGAACAGATGACGGAGTTCACTCAGGGCTGTATCGTCTTGTGTTGCCGTGAGTTTGGCTATAATCTCGCTGCTGGTCATCTCCATTGCATTGAAACCATATCGTTCCTGTATATACTTACGCAGCGTATCGGTAAGTTTAGTATAATACTCTTTGGAGTTTTCTGATGCAACCATCTTATCAGCTTTAATCTGTTCAATTTCCTGCATAGCTTTCTGATGAGGCAACAGGCGTTTCACGATACGGATATGTGTGATAATCGGTTTGTTGTCACGCATGCGGAGATACAAATAATAGCAAAGGGCCATAAGCACCAGCATGAGTACACTAAGCCAGAAAGACAGACTCCAATCACTCCATTGGAAAGGATTATCCTGTACGTCCTTAGGACCAAAGAACTGATCCACATTCGTTGTATCAACCTCAAAGGTAAGCACCTTTAAAGCCAGACTTTTACTCTTATATGACTGGCCGTCAATCTTGACAGTCAATGGCGGCAAGTAATATAGGGTATCATCGAAAGAGGTCAACGTGTAGATTACCGACTTCGATACATAACCATTGTCTGCTTCTTGCTGTTCCATTTCCTTGGTATCAAGAACCTCGACACCAGGAGTGATATACTGCAAGGGCTTGAACTGAGGGAATTCTACTTTCGACTGATTCTTGACAACAGCCGTAAGAGTGACGTGTGCCTGCTGCCCCACAAATATCTGAATAGAGTCAATCGACGCCTCTACTGAAACTTGTGCAGACAACCGCAAAGCACTCGTAATAAGTATGATAAGAGAGAAAAACTTCTTCATCAACTTCTCTGTTTAAACAACATCATTAACGACTTTACAAAATCCTCGTTTGTAGCAATACTGACATTGTCAACATTACTCTTATTGAAAGTCTCTATCAAATCAGACTGGCGGTTTTGCCAATAACGTTGATATGCCTGACGCAACCGTTTAGACCCTGTATCAACATACTGTTCGAAACCAGTTTCAGCATCTACCACCTTCATCAATCCCACATCAGGCAGTTCCTTAGCTCTCTGGTCATAAACCTGAATGGCTACAACATCATGCTTACGGTTGGCGATCTGAAGTGACTGCTGAAAGTCGTTACGGGCATAGAAGTCACTGAGTATAAAAGCTGTCGTACGACGCTTCTGCACACTTGACAGGAATTCAACAGCCTGCTTCACGTCAGTTCGCTTAGACTCTGGCTGAAAGTCGAGCATCTCACGGATAATATAGAGAATATGCTTACGACCTTTCTTTGGCGGTATATATTTCTCGATCTTATCAGAGAAGAAAATAACGCCAATCTTATCATTATTCTGAATAGCACTGAATGCGATTGTTGCGGCAATCTCAGTCACCATGTCGCGTTTCATCTGCTTCTGTGTTCCGAAATCTAGCGAACCGCTGACATCAATGAGCAGCATCACGGTCAACTCTCGTTCTTCTTCAAACACCTTAACGTATGGACGATGGAAACGGGCTGTGACATTCCAATCAATATCACGCACATCATCGCCAAACTGATATTCGCGCACTTCGCTGAAGGCCATACCCCTGCCTTTGAAAGCCGAATGGTATTGGCCTGCAAAGATATTGGAACTCAGACCACGGGTCTTTATTTCAATCTTACGGACTTTCTTGATGATCTCACTGGTTTCCATCAAGGTACTTCAACCTTATTGATTATCTTTGATACAATCTCTTCACTCGTGATATTACTTGCCTCTGCCTCATAAGTAAGACCTATACGATGGCGCAGCACATCATGAGCCACAGCACGGACATCCTCAGGAACCACATAACCACGACGCTTAATGAATGCGTAAGCGCGAGCGGCCTTTGCCAAATTGATACTTGCACGAGGCGATCCTCCGAACGAGATCATGTCCTTCAAATCCTTCAAACCATAACGCTCAGGATAACGGGTAGCGAATACGATGTCGGCAATATACTGCTCAATCTTCTCGTCAATATAGACTTCGCGAACAACAGAACGTGCCTTCAGAATCTCGTCAGCAGTAGTTACAGGAGTAACATTAGGCATCTCGCCAGCAATGTTTTCACGAATAATCTTCTTCTCCTCTTCCAATGAGGGGTAGTCAATAACTACCTTGAGCATAAAACGGTCAACCTGTGCTTCAGGCAGTGGATATGTACCTTCCTGCTCAATAGGATTCTGAGTAGCCATTACCAAGAAAGGATTCGGCAGCTGGAATGTCTGACTGCCAATAGTCACCTGCTTTTCCTGCATCGCCTCAAGCAGTGCGCTCTGAACTTTAGCCGGAGCACGGTTTATTTCATCTGCCAAAACGAAATTGGCAAATACAGGACCTTTCTTCACCTGAAACTTCTCATCTTTCTGAGAATAGATCATTGTACCTATCACATCGGCAGGAAGAAGGTCGGGAGTAAACTGAATACGACTATACTCAGAATCTATCAGCTGTGAAAGCGTCTTGATGGCCAAGGTCTTAGCCAAACCAGGAACACCTTCAAGCAGAATATGTCCGTCACTCAGTAAACCTATCAGAAGTGAATCTACAAGATGCTTCTGACCCACAATGACGCGGTCCATACCGGTCACAAGATTTGTAACAAATGCGCTTTGTTGTTCAATCCGGATATTCAACTCTCGGATGTCAATAGCTTCTGCCATAATATTTTCTCTTTTTATTGTTTTCTAAATCTGAGCGCAAAAGTAGTGAAATAATAGGATTTTCTCACTATTTGCCTGTCTAAATAATATTAAAAAAGTTTCCCAAAACCTAAGTTTTAAGAAACTTTTTCATTATTCAGCCTTTTAATTGCTCGTTTGAGCTGATTTTTTCTTCTTATGCTCCAGTTTGGGAATTTTGATTTCCTGTCCGACCTTCAATGGAGAAGATGCAGTAAGATCATTATAAACCTCAACATAGCAATCCATATCCGGTCCCAGATAGCGGCGAGAAATCTGGGCAAGCGTCTCACCCTCTTTCACCTTCACAACCTGAGCAGTACCAGCAATGCGCCATGCGCCCGTACGAACTCTGACGTCTTTTTGCTGATATTTGTCCAAAGCAGGTTTTGCTGCAGTTTCTGCAGGTTTGACTGCGGGTTCTACAGGCTTTACAACAGGAGCAGGCTGAGACTTTTCTTCTTCTGCAGGCTGAGTTGGAGCAACTTCTGCAACAACAGGCTCAGCTACTACTGAGTCGATCTCTACCGAATCAACAGTTTCTATCGCAAGAGCGACCTCGGCCTCTTCTGGTTTTATAACTTCCTGTTTATCAATAATCTTCTTAAGTTCTGCAAATGGGAAGTAATTGCCAATCACATAACCTCCAACAAGTCCAAGCAATAATGCCAATATTCCTATCAGCCATTTCTTTCCATTTGAAGACTTCTCTTCTTCATATTCAAATTCCTCTTCTTCCTCCTCTGTAGGAAGCTCTTCCTCTGTAGGAAGTTCTTCCTCTGCAGGAACCTCTTCCTCAATAGAATTTTCAGTTTCAAGAGGAACATCTGCCTCCGACTCTGATTTTACAACTTGCTCTGGTTCAACAACTTGTTCAGGTTCAACGACAGATTCAGGTTCTGGCTCAATAATAGGCTCAGCAATAACTTCCTGTTCAGGCTCAACTTCAGGCTCAGGTTCAGGAACGACTTCAACCTCAGGCTCTGGTTCGGGCTCTGGTTCAGGCTCTGGTTCGGGCTCAACTTCAACCTCAGGCTCGGGTTCTGGCTCGGGCTCTGGTTGAGGCTCTGGTTGAGGCTCTGAAACTACAACAGGTTCAATCACCCATTCAGGAATATCCTCCTCTTCCTCGTCCACAAAATCAACCAATGGCATCGCAGTAGATTCTTCTGCTACGTGGGCAACCTCAGGTTCTAGCTTAACCTCCGGCTCAGATTCTATTTCTGGTTCAGATTGAGGCTCTGCCACCTTCCCAATCTCAGGATCAGGTTCTACGGTCTCATTTTCTGGGACATCTTCAAAATCGACACCTTCGTTCAATACGACCGTTTCAAACTGAGAGAATGGTTTATTTACCAACTCTTTCATCAATGCATCAGGCGTGAAGGTTATCTTATTATGACCTTCTATCAACACACGCTCGCCAGTATTGACATTGACACTCTCACGCGCATCCACATCAATAATCTTAAACGTACCCAAGCCTTTTATCTTAACGATTTTATCTTGCTCCAGAGAACGTTGAATCACGTCAAACATCTTTGAAACAAAAGATGTCGCATCATTTTTATTCAAGCCATATCGCTTTGACAAAACTGCTGCCAGTTCCAGTATAGAAATCTTTCCCATCACTCGCCTCCTCCATTCTTTACACGTTCTTTCCAACTAACATTAGGCTTAAAGTTCAACACCAGTTTTGGTGGAACAAGCATGCGTTGACCTGTTGAGGGGTTCACCATAACACGCTCCAGCTTCTTCTTCACCTCAAAAGTCCCGAAAGAGGGAATGACCACAGTATCATCTTCCTGGAAATGATCCCCCATTGCCTCGACAATACTGTTAACAAACCGCTGGGTATCCTCTGTTGAGTAACCCGTCTGTTGCGCCAGTTCTGCGATAAAGTCCTTATTATTCATATATTAATGTTGATGGTTGTTCCGTATAAATCAAATTCCTCTGAGTCTGTGATGCGTACATCATAAAACTCACCTATCTTCAACTGCTGATCTAATACAGGTATCAGCACTTCAGGATCAACTTCAGGCGAACAGAACTCTGTACGCCCTACATAATAGTCTCCCTCTTTGCGATCAATTATGACTTTCATCACTTTGCCCACTTTCTCTGCTTCTAAATCAGCACTGATATTTTGCTGTATCCGCATAATCTTGTCGAGACGAGCCTGCTTGATATCCTCTGGCACATCATCTTCGAAATGCTTTTCTGAATAGGTACCCTCTTCTTCGGAATAAGCAAAGGCGCCCATACGCTCAAAGCGAGCCCACTTCACAAACTCCTTCAGTTCTTCAAAGTCTTCATCGGTCTCACCAGGGAAACCAACCATCAGTGTAGTTCTGATATGGATACCAGGCACTTCCCTACGCATACGTTCTATCAGTTCATAAGTCTCTGCCTTCGTCACATGGCGCTGCATACGGGAGAGCATATGGTCAGAGACATGCTGGAGGGCAATATCGAGATACTTACATACATTCTTCTTCTCACGCATCACCCTAAGCAAATCCCAAGGGAAGTGAGCCGGATAAGCATAATGCAGACGAATCCACTCTACGCCAGGGATCTCGGCTATCTTCTCGATAAGTTCCGCAATGCGCTGTTTTCCATCTATGTCTACACCATAGTAGGTCAGTTCCTGTGCTATCACCTGAAATTCCTTGGTACCCTCAGCAACCAACTGACGTACTTCCTCAAGTATTTCCTCCATAGGACGGCTTTGATGACGGCCTGTTATCAGTGGAATGGCACAATAAGCACAATGGCGATCACAACCCTCGCTGATTTTCAGATAAGCATAATGTCGAGGGGTCGTCACATGACGCCGTCCCTCACATACGGGCATAGTCTCTGACTGAAGATCAGCAACCAGTTGGCGATAGTTGAACTTTCCATAGTATTTATCTACCTCAGGCAGTTCCTTCTCCAGTTCTGCCAGATAACGTTCCGACAGACATCCCATTACAAAGAGTTTCTTGATGCGTCCTTCTTTCTTAGCCTCTGCCAATTCTAATATCGTATTGATACTCTCTTCCTTTGCATCATTGATAAAGCCACAAGTGTTCACCACAACGATTTCACCTTGTGGGTCTTCACTATCGTGCGTACAATGATAGCCGTTGGCCTCAAAGAGTCCCATCAGCGTTTCCGAATCAACCAGATTCTTCGAACACCCCATCGTAATGATATCAACCGTTTTCTTCATTCCGGTAACTTCTCACTATTCACTTTGAAAAAGCGAATCTACGAACTGTCGTTTGTTAAACAATTGCAGATCTTCCATTCCCTCGCCAAGGCCAATGTACTTTACAGGCACCTTCAACTGGTCGGAGATACCAATCACCACACCACCTTTTGCCGTTCCATCAAGCTTGGTAATAGCCAGACTCGTAATCTGAGTGACAGCAGCAAACTGCTTGGCCTGTTCAAAGGCATTCTGACCAGTAGAACCGTCGAGTACGAGCATCACTTCATCAGGAGCTTCAGGCAGAACCTTCTTCATCACCTCTTTGATTTTCTTCAACTCGTTCATCAGGCCCACCTTATTATGTAATCTGCCTGCCGTATCTATCAAAACCACATCAGCACCATTAGCCTTCGCACTTGAAAGTGTGTCAAACGCCACACTGGCAGGATCACTACCCATCTGCTGCTTTATCACAGGTACACCAACCCTCTCGCCCCATATACAGAGTTGTTCAACAGCGGCAGCACGGAAGGTGTCAGCGGCACCAAGGTAAACTTTCTTACCTGCCTGTTTAAACTGCCAGGCCAACTTGCCTATGGTTGTAGTCTTGCCTACGCCATTCACACCAACAACGAGGATTACGTATGGCTTATGATCGCTGGGCAAGTCCCAATTATCATTGTCCTCAGTATTGTTTTCAGCTAACAGCTCTGCTATTTCGTCTCGAAGGATTGCGTTCAATTCCGACGTACTGACATACTTATCTCTTGCCACGCGTTCCTCAATACGTTCAATAATCTTCAGCGTTGTGTCAACACCCACATCACTTGTAATCAGGACCTCTTCCAAATTGTCAAGCACGTCATCGTCTACCTTCGACTTTCCTGCCACCGCACGCGTCAGTTTATCAAACACACTTGTCTTTGTCTTCTCCAGCCCTTTGTCAAGTGTTTCTTTCTTATTCTTATTAAAAAGACCAAAAATTCCCATATTGCAATATATTACGAGTGCAAAGATACAAAAAAAACGATGAAATCGCAAAAAAAGAGGCCGCAAATTAACTTGCGACCTCTTATTTTTATCTAAATAATAGGAATTAGTTCTTAAAAAAGTCCTTAACGGCCTCGTTGGGAACCATCTGCTCATCAAAGATGTAAGCACCAGTCTTAGGGCTCTTAACCATCTTGATTACCTTTGTGTAAGCGCGACCATCCTTTGAGCCTTCATGGAGGGTTGCGACGGTTTTCTTTGCCATACTTCAGTCGTATTATTTAATTTCCTTGTGAAGAGTCATCTTCTTCAGGATGGGGTTATACTTCATCAGTTCCATACGCTCAGGCGTATTCTTGCGGTTCTTTGTAGTCACGTAACGGCTTGTGCCAGGCATGCCACTGTTCTTGTGCTCAGTGCACTCCAGGATCACCTGAACGCGATTACCTTTTGCTTTCTTGCTTGCCATCTCTTAATCTCCTATCACTTTAATATCCTTCCAGTCCACATAACCCTTGGCAACAGCCTGCTTCAGGGCAGCGTCCAGACCTACCTTGTTAATCATGCGAAGACCAGCAGCGCTAATCTTCAACTGAATCCAGCAACCTTCCTCTACATAGTAGAACTTCTTGCTGAAGAGGTTTACGTCAAAGCTTCTCTTTGTATGGTGCTTTGAGTGAGACACATTGCAACCTATCTGTGCCTTCTTTCCTGTAATTTGACAAATCTTAGACATTTCTATCTACTTTTTACTTGTGATTTACACTTACTTATTCCAAACAGGGTGCAAAGGTACGCATTTTAATTGAAATTCAATGATTTGCGTAAAACTAAAGACTAAGAATTAGCATTTTTTAACCTTCACGTACGGGACGGGGCTCATTTTCTTCCTTCAAGAAGTTCAAAAACAAGTCCATAACCGTATTGGTTGCAATGGCCAGATTGATGTCGCGACCATGATCTTCTTCCACCTTCAGAGTCACCACTCTATCCAGACTACCGCATGCCAGCCATATAGTACCAACAGGGATATCTTTCGTACCACCGGTAGGACCTGCAAAGCCCGTTGCAGCAATGGCGTAATTTGTATTCAGAGCCTTGCATGCCCCTTTCACCATAGCTACCGCAACTTCCTCACACACAGCGGTTTTCTCTTCCAACAGCAGATGATCAACACCCAACAAACTCTCCTTGATTTCGTCTACATACGAGACGATACCACCCTTGAAATACTTCGAGGCACCAGGCACGGAGATAATTGCCTCGGCAATACGGCCGCCAGTACAACTTTCTGCAGTACCGACTGTCTTTTCAGTATCCCAAAGAATCTCACTGATTTCCCTACTCGTTATCTTACTTTCAAAATCCATATCTAGTTATTTAAATGTTACCTTTGAAAAAGCCGGAGCGTCAATAGCACAGAACTCCCCGTCCAAATACTTATAATGCCCCACAATGCCAATCATAGCTGCATTATCAGTGGTATAGCTGAACTTCGGAATATAAATGGTCCATCCATAGCGCTTTTCTGCGTCATAGAAAGCATTACGAAGTCCGTTGTTAGCACTCACACCTCCAGCAACAGCCACATGCTTGATACCCGTCTGCTTGACGGCTTTCTTCAGTTTCTTCATCAGAATGTCCACTATCGTCCACTCCAACGAGGCAGCAATATCCTCCTTGTGATGTTCGATAAAGTCTGGATCATCTTTCACCCATTTCTGCATAGAATAGAGAAATGACGTCTTCAATCCGGAAAAGCTATAGTCGAGATTGGGAATATTAGGCTCAGCAAACTGATAAGCTTTCGGATTACCCTGACGCGCCAGACGGTCGATAATCGGGCCTCCAGGATATCCCAGCCCCATCACTTTCGAGCATTTATCGATAGCCTCGCCAGCTGCGTCATCAATCGTCTGTCCCAAAACCTCCATATCATTATAGGCATTCACTTTCACTATCTGTGAATTACCTCCGCTTACCAACAGACACAGGAACGGTAACGGCGGTTGATGCATGTCGTCTTCCGATTCCTTGATAAAGTGCGCCATCACGTGCCCCTGCAGATGATTTACGTCAATCAGAGGAATTCCCAGCGATCTGGCAAAGCCCTTTGCGAAACTAACACCCACCAACAGTGAGCCCATTAGTCCAGGACCACGTGTGAAAGCAACAGCCGTCAGTTGTTCTTTCGTAATGCCAGCCTTCTTGATGGCCTGGTCCACCACAGGCACCACATTCTGCTGGTGCGCCCGCGATGCCAGTTCGGGTACAACGCCGCCATAGGCCTCATGCACAGCCTGAGAAGCCGTGACGTTCGACAGCAGCACACCATTCTTCAGAACAGCAGCCGACGTATCGTCGCAACTCGACTCTATACCTAATATATATATATCAGACATTTTACCTCTTCACCTTTTTAATACGTCAATATCTCTACGCCATGTTCTGTCATCACCAGCGTGTGCTCCCATTGAGCGCTCGGTTTCTCGTCTTCAGTGATAACCTCCCATCCATACGGATCGTCAGCGTCGATAAACACTCTCCAAGTACCCATATTGATCATCGGCTCAATGGTAAACACCATACCAGGCACAAGCAGCATACCCGTACCACGATGACCATAATGGTTCACATCGGGCTCCTCATGGAATTTCAGTCCGACCCCATGACCAGCCAGATCTCTCACAATACCATAACCGTATTTCTTACAGTGTTTCTCTATCGCATGACCAATATCGCCTACAAACCCATACGGCTTAGCGGCCTCCATACCTATCTCCAGGCACTCTTTTGCCACACGAACCAGCTGTTCCTTCTCTGGTGTCGTCTTGCCGATAATAAACATACGGCTGGCATCAGCATAATAGCCGTCGAGAATCGTCGTAAAGTCAACATTGATGATATCACCCTCTTCAAGCACATCTTCTTCCTTAGGGATACCATGACACACCACCTCGTTGATCGAAGTGCATACCGACATCGGGAATCCTTCATAGTTCAGACAGGCGGGAACTGCTCCGTGTTCTTCGCAGTATGTTCTGCATATCTGGTCAATCTCCAGTGTCGACATGCCAGCATGAATCTGCTTGGCCACTTCATCGAGCACCCCTGTATTAATGACACCCGCCTTACGGATGCCCTCTATCTGTTCAGGAGTCTTTATCAGGTCGCGAGTCGGCACCAACTTACCTTTATTCTCCCAATACATAATGGTCTTGTCCATCTCCGTGGGTTCCTGTCCCGACAGACAATGCCATCTTCTTTTCTTACTAAACGCGTTCATTTACTTTAAAATATATATACCAAAGCAGCGGACTCCTTTCGAAATCCGCTGCAAAGTTACGATTAATCAAGCTAAAAACCAAATTTATTTTGCATTTCTTATAATTCTCTTGGGCTTCTCAACCGTCGTTGTGCTGTCAACTCCTACTCCGCGAGTGCGGCTCCAGTAGTAATCATAATCCCAACTGTCGTAACCCCAGCGATAGTTGTCATAGTACGGACGACTTACGTTGTAGAGCTCAAAGTCTACGTTCGTGCCGTTATCGTAGATATAACCACTGAAGCGGTCTGCGTTCAGACGGTAGTCACGTATTTCCATTGAGGTTCCCTCTTCTACGAAGTAAATATAGATGGTCCCGAAGTCAACGCGCCAGTCGATATGATTAGCCACATAGTCCCAAGGGGCTTTGCTATAGTAGTCAACCCAATAGCCAGAACCGCTAGAATAAGTACGTGGATCCTTCAGAAATGTAATCTCTGAATAGGTAGCGTCGTAATATCTGCCATCCCACTCTGAAGAGATATACATATTTCCCTTCCAAGTACCCTCAAGGGTGTAAGCGATAGCCTCGTCCTCTTCGCAAGAGGTCAGCGACATTGTCATAAGTCCCATCATCGCCATCATCAGCATTGTGTACATCTTCTTCATAACTTTACCCTTTCCTATCTTTAAGTTAAACTTCATGTTGTTTTTTATTTATTATTTCTGCTGCAAAGGTAAGGCTATCCCGAATATTCTGCAAGTGAAAAATCCTAAACAATGATGGGGATTTCCCTAAACGTGTTGGAGAAATCCCCATCCATTGTTCGTCAATCGTAAGGAAACTATGGGTTTCATTACGACAAACCTAGAGTTTCATTACGACAAACTTAGGGTTTCATTACGACAAACTTAAGGTTTCATTACGACAAACTCAGGGTCTTTTCAGGTTCAAGAAAAGCCGCCCTGCAACAACAGAGCGGCTTAACTTTTGCTGACATATAGTCTCTTTTATTTCTTTTCCTCTACAGGTACTTTGTATTTGTCGCCTGTCAGCTTGAGAAGTTCCTTGGCATAGGACTCTGGGTAGCCAGGACGCTTCACACGGGCACCGTTGCCATAGGGCGAACGCTCGAAGGTGCCGTTCTTATCGGTGGGTTTCACGGCCATGTCGTTGTACTTCACAATCAGGAAGAAAGCCAACTGGCGCCAACGACTGATCATCTCGTCACCTTTCTGACAGCTATAGTCTGTGAGCAGTTTGATACGCTCGTCGGCAGTAGCGAGAGCCTTTGCCTTAGCTTCAATCTCGGGCTGAAGACGGTCGTATGAGGCATCGAGCGAGTCGCGAACCTCTTTCAGCGACGGGAACATCATGGAGTAACGAGGATAGACCATGTTACTAACCCAGTTGCACACCCAGAAAGCATTATCGATAGAGAACGTCACATCGTCGGCTCCTTCACCAGAGAAACATTTAGGCACTGTGGTGATACATGAATACATTGGCGTATAGGCTACCATGTTACCATCGTCGTTGCCAAACCAGAAGCAGCCACCGATCTCACGGGGCAACCATGAACGCATCTGAGAGATGAACGACCAGGCGGTCTGCTGGGTAGAGATGGGGCGTTCGTTGAAAACCTCAACGCCATCTACCTTATAAGAAAGAGGTGACGGACGGTAAGGCATCTCATAGATACCACCACCGATGTTGGTGTCGAGTGCAAACGGAGTGCCCTCATAGTGGTCGCGCATAGCATCGCGCAGATCCTGCATACCAACTTTCTTGTTAGGGATGATCCAGAGGGGCATCTCTTTTGCACCCTTCTCAATACCGGCGGCATAAGGCACGTAGGCAGAGAAATCGTCGCTGAAACGATTGAAGAAACTCCATACGCGAGCCTCGCAGTAACGACGGCCAGAGAAATCGGGTTCGGCATAGGCTGCGTTATAGCTGAAGTCGGCATCCTTGCCATCGAACCAGCCCATGGTACGGGCGTAACTTACCACATTATCAGAGCATACCATCAGGTTGGGCACAGCCTTCTTACCATTCACAGGATATTTTTTCTGAAGATCCTTGATCTTGACCTGTACGTAACGGCCATCGAGAAATCTCGTGATACGGCTCTGGTTGGCATGAGCTGCGATAGCATCGTCTGGAATACGGACAGCTACCCACACGGTACGTTCCTTTGACTTCTCACGGTCAGGACCGCAGCCCATCATCTCGAGCATCCACGCCTCGTCCTTATCGGCTACAGAGAAGGTCTCACCCTCCGAGTAATATCCGTACTGCTCTACCAGCGACGTCATGATCTGAAGAGCCTCACGAGCTGTCTTAGCACGCTGCAGGGTAATATAGATGAGTGATCCATAGTCGACGATACCTGTTGAGTCGGCCATCTCATGACGACCGCCAAAAGTGGTCTCGCCAATCGTTACCTGCCACTCGTTGGAGTTGCCTATCACATTCCATGTCTCAGGCGCTTCTGCTATCTCGCCCAAATATTTATTGGTGTCCCACTCATACACCTTACGCATGTCACCTGCCTGATGCTTGGCGGCAGTATAGTGATAAAGTGGCATAAAAGCGCCATAGGAGTCGGCATTATAGGTTACAAACACTGAACCATCAACACTGGCTTTCTTACCTACGATAAAATTAGTACAAGCAGCTGCACCGGCGCTCACCAGCACCAGGCCTGCCATCAGTAAAATCTTCTTCATATTTATGTTCAACAAGCTTTAAATGACATATCAAGACCCTTCACAGAGTGTGTCAGGGCTCCAACAGAGATAAAGTCGACACCCTGCTCAGCATAATCGCGGATGGTGTCGAAGGTAATACCACCACTCGACTCGGTCTCATAACGACCATTGATGATATCGACGGCTTTCTTCGTATCAGGTACACTGAAGTTGTCGAGCATGATACGGTCGACGCCACCATGATCGAGCACCTGCTGCAGCTCGTCGAACGAACGCACCTCAATCTCAATCTTCAGATCGAGCCCTTTTTCCTTAAGATACTGATGACAGCGGTCAATAGCATTGACGATTCCCCCAGCGAAGTCGACATGGTTATCTTTGAGCAGAATCATATCGAAGAGTCCGATACGGTGATTACAACCACCACCGATCTTCACAGCCTGCTTCTCAAGCATACGCATGCCTGGCGTTGTCTTACGGGTGTCGAGCACACGGGTCTTAGTGCCCTTCAGATGCTGCACATATTTATCAGTCATCGTGGCGATGCCACTCATGCGCTGCATGATGTTGAGCATGAGTCGCTCTGTCTGGAGCAATGAGCGGACCTTACCTGTCACGATCATTGCGATGTCGCCTTTCTTCACACGTGTGCCATCTTGCATCAATACCTCAACTTTCATCTCGGGGTCAAAGCGACGGAACACTTCCTTAGCAATTTCTACGCCCGCCAGAATACCATCCTCCTTGATGAGCAGGTGACTCTTGCCCATCGCGTCTTCCGGAATACAGCAGAGCGTGGTATGGTCGCCATCACCGATATCTTCAGCAAATGACAGATCAATCAGTCTGTCTACCAATTCTTCTACACTTAACATATATCTTATTTATATTTTAAAAATACAATCCAAATCCGAGGCGGATACCGAAACCTGAATTATCGCTATTATCTGTACTGTACTCATAATACACTTCAGGTTCTAGCGTCAGTTTGCCTGTAAGGAAATAAGCATAACCCACATTCAGTTCAGGACGGAAGTCGTTCCAGTCGTCCCAGTGAAGATAGTTACCTGAAACACCAGCATAAATGCCACAACTCTCAAAATAATAACGAAGGCCTGCTCCTATCTTGAAGAAACTGGGCACATCGGTCTGAGCCTGCCAACCCAGCTGACCTGTTACCATCCAGTCGTCAATGAACAGATAACCGGCCTTTGCCTGCAAGTCGAACGTCCAGTCTGTATACTTGTGCCAGCTGAGATCGAAGCCTGATACAGAAGCACCAACATACCACTTGTCCTGAGAGAACACATTCTTATTATCGTTCAGATACTGTGCATTAGCACTTATTGCCATCATGAGGCCGACGGCCGCCATCATTAGTTTTCTCATATACATTTAATATTACTTAGTTAATATTATTAGTTGTTTCCTTTCTATACCACAGACAAAACCACACGAGTGCAATCACCAGACAAGCGGCACCTATCGTATAAGCCACATTGGCTGGCAAGCCAAACGCCTGCTTCGAAATGAAAAGATAGGTTGAGCACACGGTGGTCATGAAGAGTGCGGGAATCAGTGTAATCCAGTAGGGTTTCTTGTGGCGCACCAGATAGACGGTAATGGTCCAAAGCGTGAATACGCTGAGCGTCTGGTTGCTCCATCCGAAGTATTGCCAGATGGTATTGAAACCGTCAGGATTCTCAATCTGCCATATTAGCATGGCGATAGAGGCAGCGAACATGGGCACACAGATATACAGACGCTTCGGGATGGGACGCTGATCGAGTTTCAACCACTCAGCCACGATGAGTCGACCAGAACGGAAAGCCGTATCACCCGACGTGATGGGCGCTGCTACAACACCAAGCATGGCCAGCACAGCACCTGCCACGCCCAGCCAGTCGTTGCAAACCAGATTCACCACAGCAGGAGCAGATGTATGGAAACCTGCCGTAGCGCTTTCTATCAGCTGGTAGCCGGGAGCAGGCTCTCCATAGAAGAACCAGGCAGCTACCGTAGCCCAGATAAGGGCTACCACGCCCTCAGTAATCATCGCACCATAGAAAATAGGCCGACCCATTTTCTCACTTTTCACGCAACGAGCCATCAGCGGACTCTGCGTGCCATGGAAACCGGATATGGCACCACAGGCAATGGTGATGAAGAGAGCTGGGAATATGTTATCTTTCCATGTCTCGGGCTCTGTAACCGCTCCCATATTATAGAAGTTATTCCAGAGCTCAGGCAATGTGGGCCAATGCAAGAACAGCCATACCATCAGCGCACCAGCCATAAACAGCAGGGAGAAGGCGAAAAGCGGATAGACCTTGCCAATAATTTTATCGATGGGCAACATCGTTGCAATGATGTAATAACCGAATATAATGATAATCCACATCATCGTATCGCCACCGATACTATGCAGGATTTCTGCCGGTGAATAGACAAACACGGTGCCAACCATCACAAGCAGCAGTACGGTGAACACCAGCATCAGGTTCTTCGTGGTCTTACCCAGATACTGGCCAATCATCTCGGGCAGGCCTGCGCCACCATGACGCATCGACAACATACCTGAGAAATAGTCGTGCATAGCACCTGCGAAGATGCAGCCAAAGACGATCCACAGATAGGCCACAGGACCGAACTTGGCACCCATGATAGCACCGAAGATCGGGCCAGTACCCGCGATATTCAGGAATTGAATCATGAAGATCTTCCAATTAGGCAGCACAATAAAGTCTACACCGTCGGCCTTTGTCAAGGCAGGTGTAGCACGATTGTCAGGACCAAACACATGCTCAACAAAGCGCCCATACAGCAGATAACCCAATACAAGAGCCAAAAGACTCAGCAAAAAAGAAATCATCTTTATCTAAGTTTTTTAATTATTTTGTTGCAAAAGTAGTGTTTTTATTTGAGATAATGAAAAAAATAAGCTAACTTTGCAGCAAATTTTAATAAAATAGCATCATTTTGAAAACAATTATACGAATTTTACTCTTATTAGCATTGACGCTGAACGTTTCAGCACAGATTCCAAAACACGAAGTCAGAGCTGTATGGCTTACTACTATCGGGGGAATAGACTGGCCCCGCTCTCACTCCGCATATCAACAGAAACAGGAGTTAACCGCCATTCTCGATCAGTTACAGCAAGCCAATATCAACACCGTATTCTTCCAGACCCGCGTCAGGGCCTCTACGGTGTTTCCCTGCGCTGAAGAACCTTGGGACGTCTGTCTCACAGGTATACCAGGTCAGTCACCGGGCTACGACCCGTTGCAGTTCTGTATCGACGAGTGCCACAAGCGTGGCATGCAGCTTCATGCATGGATTGTAACGATACCAGTAGGGAAATGGAACACTAACGGATGTAAACTGATACGTCAGAAATACCCCAGTCTGATTCGCAAAATCGGTGACGAGGGATATATGGACCCAGAGAAACCGCAAACGGGTGATTATCTGGCACGGTTCTGCGCTGAAGTGACACGCCGCTACGACATCGACGGCATCCACCTCGATTATATCCGCTATCCTGAAACCTGGAAATTAAAAGTAAGTCGTCAGCAAGGCAGACAGAACATCACGGATATTGTCCGCAAAATTAATCATTCGGTAAAGGCTCTCAAACCTTGGGTGATGCTGTCGTGTTCACCAATCGGCAAGTATGACGACCTGGCCCGTTATAAGAGTTCCGGATGGAATGCCAATACCACGGTTTGTCAGGATGCTCAAGGATGGTTGCGTAGTGGACTGATGGACGCCCTTTTCCCCATGATGTATTTTCAAGGCAACAACTTCTACCCCTTTGCCGTCGATTGGAAGCAGCATAGCTACGGCCGCATCGTTGCTCCAGGATTGGCGGTTTACATGCTCCATCCACGTGAGAAGAACTGGGTGCTCGACGTCATTACCCGTGAAATGAATGTACTTCGTGAGTTGGGAATGGGCTATACTTTCTTCCGCTCTAAGTTCTTCACTGACAATACAAAAGGTATATACACCTTCACGAAAGACTTTAATCTCTATCCTGCACTTTTGCCACCCATGAAATGGTTCAACAAGACAGCTCCTTCATCTGCTCGCGCGCTAACAGTAAAGCGCGGCATGAGTAGCGACTTCCTATCGTGGAGCGGCGCACGCGACAATTCTGGCGCCAACTATCTAATATATAATGTGTATGCTTCTGAGCGTTTCCCCGTCGACATCAGCGACGCGCGCAACCTCATTGCCACACGTTATATGAACCAGTCAATCAGCATCCCCCATAAGGGACGCCTGTTGCATTATGCCATCACAGCAACAGACCGCTATGGCAACGAGAGTGCTCCCACTTTCAGTTCTCATCATGCAGGTAAGCCCTCTAGGCCTCTTGATTTCCGCGAGCTCATTATGGGGCATTCGCTAAAAAAGTACAAATAGACAAACTTTTGAGTAGAAAAGACAAACTGGTATGAGTTAAAATTGCTACCTTTGCAGCAGAAATCTACAAAATAAAACAAAATATATGGAAAGAACATGGAGATGGTTCGGTAAGAAAGATAAGATCACCCTTGCCCAACTGAAACAAATTGGTGTCGAAGGCATTGTTACAGCCCTTCACGACGTACCCCTTGGCGAAGTGTGGACCCGCGAGAAGATTCGCGACCTGCGTGAGTACATTGAGAGTTATGGCATGCGCTGGAGCGTTGTTGAATCGCTCCCCGTTGTAGAAACAATTAAGTATGGAGGCCCTGACCGCGATCACCAGATTGAGGTTTATAAAGAGTCACTGCGCAACCTCTCGGCAGAGGGCATTCACTGCATCTGCTACAATTTCATGCCTGTGCTCGACTGGGCCCGTACCGATTTGGAGCACGACAATCCAAACGGTGCCACCAACCTATACTTCAACTATGCCGAGTTCGCTTATTTCGACATTTATATTTTGAAGCGCGAAGGAGCCCGCGAGGAGTGGGCAAAGTTCAAGTTCCCTGAGGGTGTAGGTGAAGGCCGTAACGTACTTGCCGAATGCGACGAGCTCGCCAAGACCATGACTCCAGAAAAGGATCACAAACTGGTTGAAACCATCATCATCAAGACACAGGGCTTTGTGTCGGGTAATTTCAGTGAAAACGACGAAGCTCCTATCCAGAAATTCCGCGACTTCCTCAACCTCTATAAGGGTATCGACAAAGCACAGTTACGTGCCAACATGAAATACTTCCTCGAGGCTATCATGCCTACCTGCGAGGAATATGGCATGAACATGTGCGTTCACCCCGACGATCCCCCTATCGAAGTGCTCGGCTTGCCACGCATAGTTCGCACCGAGGAGGATATCCAGTGGTTCCTCGACGCCGTGCCCAACAAGCACAATGGTCTGACCTTCTGTGCTGGTTCGCTTTCAGCAGGTGCATATAACAATGTGGTAGATTTGGCCAAGAAGTTTGCATCGCGTACACACTTCGTACACCTGCGCTCTTGCCACATTTTCCCAAACGGCGATTTCACCGAGGCCAGCCACCTAGGCGGTCGTGCCGACCTCATCGAACTCTGCCGTATCTTCGAGAAGGAAAACCCCGAACTGCCGATGCGCGTTGACCATGGAATGACATTCACCGACGAGCCTGGTGGTATCTTCGACGAGAGCAGTCATGGCCATAATGCAGGTTATACGCTTCTGGGCCGTATGTTTGCCCTCGGACAGGTACAGGGTATCCTCGCCACCGTCGACCGTGAACTCGGTATCGAGTATAAACAACCTGGTTTTTTTGATTAAATTATATTAGGCACGGATTAACACAGCTTTTATAAAAAACACGGCTAGTTGCGCAACAAAGCAGTGTATCTCTTAAAGAGAACCGTGTTAATCCGTGCCAAATAAAACACAACGTTATGAAGTTAAATGATATTTTTAGCGGTAACTATGATGCCGCAGAGTGGGAAGCAAAAGGCTATGAACTCCCAAAGTTTGATATCAAAGCTATACGTGAGAAAACTGCCAAGGAACCTACATGGGTTCACTTCGGAGGCGGTAATATCTTCCGCGCCTTCCCCGCAGCCATTCTCAACGATGCGCTGAACACAGGTAAGTACGATCGCGGTGTGATTGTAGCTGAGACCTTCGACTTCGAGGTCATTGATAAGGCTTATGCCCCCTATAACAACCTTTCGCTCTGCGTGAACCTCTGCTCAGATGGTTCTATCGAAAAGAAGGTGATCGCATCAGTGACTGAGGCCCTAAAGGCAGATCCTCAGTTTGAGGACTGGAACCGACTCGTGGAGATATTTAAGAACCCGAGTCTGCAGATGATTTCGTTCACCATCACCGAGAAAGGCTACAGCTATAACGATGCCGACCTGGCCCGCGGCCTGAAGCCTGTCTTTGCCATGGGTAAGGTCTGCGCCCTGCTGCTTGAGCGTTTCAATGCCGGACAGCTGCCTCTCACCGTTCAGAGCATGGACAACTGCTCGCACAACGGCGATAAGGTAAAGGCTGGCGTATTTGCTTATGCAGAGCGTTGGGTTGCCGATGGACTTGTTCCCACAGCCTTCCTCGATTACCTGAAGGATGAGAAGAAGATTACCTTCCCCTGGTCTATGATCGACAAAATCACACCGCGCCCACACGAGAAGGTAAAGGAAATGCTGGCTGCTGATAGTTTCGAGGACAACAACTACATTGAGACAGAGAAGCACACCTTCACCGCTCCGTTCGTGAACGCTGAAGAGGTGCAGTATCTTGTCATCGAGGACAACTACACCAACGGTCGTCCACCACTCGATCTGGGCGGTGCTCTCTATACCACCCGTGAAACCGTAGACAAGGTTGAGACCATGAAGGTGACTACCTGTCTGAACCCGCTCCACACAGCTATGTCTATCTATGGCTGCATGCTGGACTATACGCTGATCTCTGCTGAGATGGCCGACGAAGATCTGCGTCCGTTCATCCAGAAGATCGGTTACATAGAGGCGATGCCCGTTGTCACAGACCCTGGCGTGCTGAATCCATACGAGTTCATCGGCGCCGTCATCAACCGCCGTCTGCCCAACCCGTTCATGCCCGACGCACCCCAGCGCATCGCTTGTGACACATCACAGAAACTCCCTATCCGCTTCGGTGAGACCATCAAGAAATACATTGCCCGCAACCTCGACATGGAGAACCTCGTTTTGATTCCCCTCACCCTTGCTGGCTATGCCCGCTACTTGAAGGGACTCAAGGACGATCTCACGCCGTTCGAGCCGTCGCCCGACCCAATGCTGGCAGAATTGCAGGCCATCGTCGCCCCGCTTGAGATAGGTAAGCCCGACCAAGACTGGAGTCCGCTGCGTCAGCTTTACAGCCGCAAGGACGTGTTTGGTCTTGACCTTTACGAAGCAGGCCTCGGCGAACAGATCGAAGGCTACGTCCGTGAGCTCTATGCCGGCCCTGGTGCCGTGCGACAGACGCTCCACAAATATGTCAGCGCAAGATAACCTGATAAACATACGAAATCCCTGCCCTAACCGGCAGGGATTTATATTTCAAAAGTTGCCGCTTTCCGAACGCAAAGGTTTTCGTAGATTTTTAACGTTATATGACACGAAAGATTTGGTGGTATCACTGAAAAACACTAACTTTGCAGTCGTAAACAAAGAACAACAAAACAACTTTTGAAAATGAAACCACTAAACAAACAATTTGCTCCTAAGAGCGTGATGCCTGAAAAGGTGATTCAGTTCGGTGAAGGAAACTTCCTCCGTGCATTCGTTGATTGGATTATCTGGAACATGGACCAGAAGACCGATTTCAATGGCTCCGTTGTCGTTGTACAACCTATCGAGAAAGGTATGGTCGACTGGCTCAACGCTCAGGACTGTCTGTATCATGTAAACCTGCAGGGCCGCGAGAACGGCAAACCTGTCAACACACTCGAGCGTATCGACGTCATCAGCCGCGCGCTGAACCCCTATACACAGAACGCCGCCTTCATGGCACTGGCTGACCAGCCAGAGATTCGTTTCGTTATCTCAAACACCACTGAAGCGGGTATCGCATTCGATCCCACATGTAAGCTCGAGGATGCACCCGCCAGCTCATATCCCGGTAAGCTGGTTCAGTTGCTGTATCGTCGCTATCAGACATTTGGCGGCGACATGACAAAGGGACTCATTATCTTCCCCTGTGAACTCATCTTCCTGAACGGTCACGTGCTGAAAGAGTGCATCTATAAATATATCGACCTGTGGAATCTCGGCAATGACTTTAAAAAGTGGTTCGAGGAGGCTTGTGGCGTATATGCTACACTTGTAGACCGTATCGTTCCAGGTTTCCCCCGCAAAGAGATTGCAGAGATTCAGGAGAAGATCAGCTACCGTGACAACATGGTGGTACAGGCAGAAAACTTCCATCTCTGGGTAATCGAAGCCCCAAGAGAAGTAGCCAAGGAGTTCCCCGCCGACAAGGCAGGTCTGCACGTGCTGTTCGTTCCTTCTGAAGAGCCTTACCACAAGCGTAAGGTAACGCTCCTGAACGGTCCCCACACCGTATTGAGCCCAGTAGCATTCCTGAGCGGTGTGAACATTGTGCGCGACGCCTGCAATCATGAAGTAATAGGAAAGTATATCCATAAGGTACAGTTTGAAGAGCTGATGCAGACACTCGATCTGCCAATGGACGAACTCGAGAAGTTTGCCGGCGACGTATTAGAGCGTTTCGACAACCCATACGTAGACCATCAGGTGACAAGTATCATGCTGAACTCATTCCCGAAGTTCCAGGCCCGCGACCTTCCCGGCGTAAAAACATTCCTGGAGCGCAAAGGCGAACTGCCTAAGGGTTTGGTGTTCGGTCTGGCAGCTATCATCACCTACTATAAGGGTGGTAAGCGTGAGGACGGCACAGAAATCATTCCAAACGACGACCAGCGAATCATGGATCTGCTGAAAGAACTATGGGCTACCGACGACACACAGAAGGTAACCGATGGCGTGCTCGGTGCAGAGTTCATCTGGCAGGAGGATCTGAACAAGATTCCTGGTCTGAACACGATGGTGAAGCAGGATCTCGACCTCATCCAGAGTGTCGGCATGCTCGAAGCCGTCAAGAGTATTCTTTAATGAGCGATTGCATAGAAATAAAAGGGGCGAGAGTTAATAACCTAAAGAGTATTGACGTCAAGATACCCCGAAACCAATTCGTAGTGATTGCCGGAGTCAGCGGCTCCGGCAAATCATCATTGGCCTTCGACACTTTGTATGCCGAAGGCCAACGGCGTTATGTGGAGAGTTTGTCGAGCTATGCCCGTCAGTTCCTTGGCAGGATGAACAAGCCCGAGTGTGATTTCATACGCGGTATACCGCCAGCCATAGCCATTGAGCAAAAGGTCATATCGAGGAACCCTCGCAGTACGATGGGCACTTCGACGGAGATTTATGAATATCTCCGTTTGCTTTACGCGCGCATAGGCCGCACGTATTCACCCGTGAGTGGCGAAGAAGTGAAGAAACACTCTACAGAAGACATCGTGAAGAAGATGCTGGAGTATTCAAAGGGTACACGCTTCGTTGTAATGGCACCAATCCATCTGCACGAAGGACGCACCATGGAACAGCAGCTGAAGACTTATCAGTTAGAGGGCTACGCCAGAATCTACGTAAAGAACGATTTCCAGCGCATAGATGACTACTTGGCTAGCGGCGACTGTAATGACGAAGAGATCTTCCTTGTCATCGACCGCATGAGCGTTGACGACACGAAGGATGTGATAGCACGTCTAGTCGATTCTGCCGAGACAGCTTTCTTTGAGGGACATGGTGAGATGAGACTGCTCTTCCCGCCAACCATCTTCTACGATTTCTCAATGAAGTTCGAGGCCGATGGCATGACTTTCGAGGAACCAACCGATCAGATGTTCTCGTTCAACTCACCCGCAGGAGCATGTCCTGAGTGCCAAGGTTTTGGCAAGATTATGGGTATCGACGAGAAACTGGTCATCCCCAACACAACACTGAGCGTATATGACGGTTGTGTGGTATGCTGGCATGGCGAGAAGATGAAAGAGTGGAAAGACTGGTTCTGCCGCCATGCGGCTAACGACGACTTCCCCATCTTTGAGCCATACATGAATCTGACACAGAAGCAGAAAGACTGGCTGTGGCATGGGTTACCCTCGGACAAGGGCGCTAAAGAAAAGCCTTGTATTGACAGTTTCTTCGATATGGTAAAGGAGAACCAGTATAAGATACAATATCGCGTTATGCTGGCCCGCTACAGAGGCAAGACTACGTGCCCTGTATGTCACGGAACACGCCTGAAACCTGAAGCAGAATATGTGAAGATAGGCGGACGAAGCATTACTGATCTGGTACAAATGCCTGTCATCAGACTAAAAGAGTGGTTCGACCGCTTAGAACTTGAGCCGCAGGAAGCTGAGATTGGCAAACGCCTGTTAACTGAGATTACAAGCCGACTTCAGTTCCTGCTCGACGTGGGACTGGGATATCTTACACTGAACCGTCTTTCAAACACATTGTCAGGCGGTGAGAGTCAGCGAATCAACCTCTGTACAAGTCTTGGCAGTTCGCTAGTAGGTTCACTCTATATTCTCGACGAGCCCAGCATAGGTCTGCACTCACGAGATACGGACAGATTGATTCATGTTTTGAAAGAACTGCAGTCACTGGGTAACACGGTGGTTGTGGTAGAGCACGACGAAGAGATTATGCGTGCCGCCGACCACCTGATAGACATAGGGCCAGACGCAGGACGTCTGGGCGGCGAAGTGGTATTCGACGGTGACGCAAAAGATATCGTAAAAGATTCGCTCAAGAAGTATCCGAAGAGCTACACAGTGAAATACTTGTTGCACGAAGAAGATATTCCCGTACCTAAGAGCCGTCGCCCTTGGAATCGCCATATCGACATCAAGGGAGCACGCATGAACAACCTCAGAGGAATTGACGTACAGATACCACTCAACGTGATGACGGTAGTTACTGGTGTTTCCGGCTCAGGAAAGTCTAGCCTGATAAAGGGTATCCTCTACCCGGCACTGAAACGCCGCCTGGGCGATGTATGTGATGCTCCTGGCGAGTTCCTGGCACTTGAAGGTGATATCGATGCCATCAAACATGTGGAGTTTGTCGATCAGAATCCCATAGGTAAGAGCACACGTTCCAACCCTGCCACCTACGTGAAGGCTTATGACGCTATCCGCGACTTGTTTGCAGAACAGCCGCTGGCACAGCAGATGGGCTTCACCTCACAGTATTTCTCATTCAATACTGACGGCGGCCGTTGCGAAGAGTGTAAAGGTGCAGGCGTGATAACAGTAGAGATGCAGTTTATGGCCGACATCGTACTGGAGTGCGAAGCCTGTCACGGACACCGCTTCAAACATGACATTCTCGACGTGAGATTTGAGGGTAAGAATATCGACGATGTGCTTAACATGACCATCAATGAGGCGGTAGAGTTCTTCTCGAAATACAAACAAGACACGATTGTAAAACGATTGAAGACACTGCAGGATGTTGGGCTTGGATACATCAAACTGGGGCAGAACTCATCGACCCTCTCTGGCGGTGAGAACCAACGTGTAAAACTGGCCTACTTCATCGGACAGGAGAAGCAAGAGCCCACGCTCTTCATCTTCGACGAACCAACGACAGGACTCCATTTCCACGACATACATAAACTGCTGGAGTCGTTTAACGCACTCATTGAGCGAGGACACACGATTCTGATCATTGAGCATAACATGGAGATTGTGAAAACGGCCGACCACGTGATAGATTTAGGTCCTGATGGCGGCGACAAGGGCGGTGCGCTCGTCGTGGCTGGAACACCAGAAACGGTAGCGAAATGTAAAGAGAGTCTGACAGGTCAGTACCTGAAAGAGAAATTAGAATAAGACATTGATACGCAGTCAACTATTCATCAAGCCGTTACTATTGTTGGGCATGCTGCTAAGTGTGTCAGTACATGGTTTTGCGAAAGAGAAGACTGAAGGGCTGATACTGAATCGGATTTACGCTTATCAGAAGGCCCTCAACCCGATGATCGACTCACTTCAGGACAATATCTATGCTAAGATTCACTTCAACGTAGAGAAACGTAACTTTATACTGAAGTTCATCCCCACGATGCACTCTCTGTCTAAAGACCCAAGGAAGTATATCCGCGAGTCATACGCAAAAGTGCTATTCCAAGATTCACATCACTTCGACATCAACAGTCAGGTATTGTCAAGCACCATCCCTAAGGATCACAGGGTGTTGTCACCCCTCCTCAATTTCATGACACCAAACATCTATGATGTTGCCCTCTACGAAGGCCACATGCTATCGCCTTTCAACAGACATAACAGGCACTTCTACCGCTTCACGCAAAAGCAGCTCAACGACTCTACGACATGGTTGGAATTCAAACCAAAGTTCTATAATACACAACTGCTCAACGGCTATGCGCTAGTTGAGACATCTACGGGCCGTGTTATCATGGCAATGCTAAACGGAGAGTTTGATATGATATCATTCCGCACACATATAGAACAAGGCGACGAAGGAGCTCGCTCGCTGATGCCGAAGAGATGTTCTATGGTGGGCTCTTTCCGCTTCATGGGCAATCACATATCTGCACTATTCGATGCCAGTTACAACTGCCCCATAACGCTACCAGGCAGCATTACCAAAGTATCGAGTCGCAAACTGATGGACTCTATCCGTCCAATCCCCTTATCAGAAGCCGACAAAGAGATTTATGATGAATACAATAAACGGATTCGGCAGGATTCCATCAACAGGCAGCAGGAAGACTCTACTGCCACAAACAAGCAACTGCTGAAAAAGATTATCTGGGACACGATAGGCGATAACCTCGTGACACCGATTTCGGCAGAATCAGAAGACTCCTATTTCAAGTTGTCACCCATCATCAATCCTTTATATCTGAGCTATAGCGGCAACCGCGGTTGGCGCTATAAGATGAAGCTGCGCACACGCTACACATTCTCACCACACAGATATCTGACGTTGAACCCAACCTTCGGTTATAACTTCAAGCAGCGGCAGTTCTACTTCACTGCACCACTCAGAATGACCTATAACCCAAAACGCAACGGATACACAGAGATTGTATGGGGTAACGGCAATCCTATCAGCAACAGCTGTGTGACAGAGAAGATAAAAGAACTGTATCCCGACAGCATTATCAATTTCGACAATACCAATATGCATAAGTTCAAGGACACTTACCTTAAGGTGTTCAACAATATTATGCTCTTCAATTGGTTCGATATTGAGGCTGGACTCATCTACCATGTTCGCTCTGCCCTCGACAAGCAGATGATGCTAACTTACGGAATGCCTATACACTATAAGAGTTTTGCGCCCATGATAGGCCTGAAGTTCCAACCTTGGCTGAACAATGGCCCAACTCTCTCCATTGATTATGAACGAGCCATCAAAGGTGTGATGAACAGCGACCTTGAATATGAACGTTGGGAGTTCGACGCTCAGTGGAAGAAGAAAATTCCAGGGCTGCGAGTACTCAACCTCAGGGCTGGAGGAGGTTTTTTCACAAAATCAGGCAATTACTTTGTCGACTACGTGAACTTCCGCGATGAAAACCTGCCCGGAGGCTGGGACGATAACTGGAGCGGTGACGTTCAGTTACTTCGAAGTCGCGAGTACAACCGCTCTGACTATTACATCCGCAGTAACGTATCATATGAAACACCGATGATGTTCGCGACATGGATTCCTTATCTCGGCAAATATATCGAGAAGGAGCGTTTCTACTTGAGTAATGTATTACTCGAACACTCTCGTCCCTATTATGAACTCGGCTATGGATTCACTAACCGTTATATTTCGGTGGGCGCCTTTGCCAGTTTCCGAAACACCACTTTCGACCGTGCAGGTGTCGAAGTAGAAATAGAATTGTTTAGAAGATGGTAAAACCCCTTTCAGTCTATAAAGCAAGTGCTGGCAGTGGAAAGACCTTTACGCTTGCCACCGAATACATCCGCCTGCTTGTGGAAGACCCACAAAGCTATCGCAACATCCTGGCTGTGACCTTTACCAACAAGGCCACAGAGGAGATGAAGATGCGTATATTGAGTCAACTCTATGGTATCGCACATCAGCTGCCCGACTCAGAAAATTATTTGAAAGCCATCCAAGAGAAGACTGGTTTCGAAGCCCGATTCATCAGTGAACGCGCAGGTATGGCACTGACAAATCTGCTTCATAACTACAACTATTTCCGCGTTGAGACCATCGACACTTTCTTCCAGAGTGTGCTGCGTAACATGGCACGCGAACTCGATCTCACTACCAATCTGCGTATCGGACTGAATGACTATCAGGTAGAGGAACTGGCTGTTGATCAGCTGATAGCCGATTTAAGCACTACCGACTTACTGCTTCAGTGGATCCTAAAATACATCATGGAGAATATTTCCGACGATAAGTCATGGAACGTCATCTCACAAATAAAATCGTTCGGGCGCACTATCTTCAGCGACAGCTATAAGGCTGTAAGGGATGAGATGGAGAAGAAGATGGGAGAAAAAGGTTTCTTTGAAGACTACACCCGTAGGTTGCGCGAGATACGCCAGCTAGCCGAAGACCGAATGAAGGAGATTGGCGAGAGTTTCTTCGATGCCCTTGAAAGTGAAGGATTGACGATTGACGATCTCGCCTACGGAAAGACCGGATTGTGCGGTTTCTTCCAGAAACTCCGTCAGGGTATCTTCGATGAAAGTATCGTCGGTAAGCGTGTGACCGACAGTATAGGGGATCCTACAAAATGGTATAAGAAGACGCACCCGCGACGGGAACTCATCCACTCACTGGCAGACTCTATACTTGGTGACATTCTACGCTATGCGGTTGAAGAGCGGCCAAAGCAGTGGAAACTCTACAAGAGTGCCGACCTCACATTACGACATCTGAATCAACTGCGGCTATTGGGTAACATTGAGCGCAAAGTACATGATCTGAACGAGAGTGCGAACCGCTTTTTGCTCAGTGACACCCAACAACTGCTCCATTCACTGATTGGTGAGAGCGACTCGCCGTTTATCTTCGAGAAGATAGGAACGCAGTTGGAACATGTCATGATTGACGAATTCCAGGACACCTCGACCGTACAATGGCAGAACTTCCGTGTGCTATTGGCAGAGGCGATGAGTCATGAGAACACCTCAAACCTGATAGTTGGCGACGTGAAGCAGAGTATCTATCGTTGGCGTTCAGGTGACTGGCGCTTGCTTAACGATATTGAGAGTCAGTTCTCGCCCCAACAAGTAGAGACGCATCCGCTGACGGTAAACCGCCGTTCTGAACGTCGTATTATCGAGTTCAACAATGCATTTTTCCATCATGCGGCCCAACTAGAATATCAGACCCAAGCAGAACTCAGTCCCGCAGAAGCAGACCAACTGCGAAAGGCTTATGCAGACGTAGAACAGCAAATACCCGAGAATAAAACAGAAGAAGGTTTTGTCGACATCACCTTGCTGCCCGCTGAAGAGTATCAGGAGCAGGTGCTTAGTCACATGGCTGACATCATTGGGGAGCTGATATCACAAGGAATCGAGCAACATAACATCGCCATCCTTGTACGTACGAACGCACTAATACCCATTATTGCCAACTATTTCCAACAGCAAATGCCAGAGGTGAGCATTGTCTCCGACGAGGCCTTCCGCCTCGATGCATCCAGCACCGTGTGCTTGCTCATCAACGCCCTGCGACTACTCACCCATCCCGACGATCAACTCACAAAAGCAGCTATCGTCAAGACATGGCAATACGATATATTGCGTAATTCCACTACCGACAACGAACTTCTCTTAGCCAATCGTAATCTCGACGTGTTGTTACCCGAGGAGTTTATTGGGCATTTCGCAGAACTGCTCTCATTGCCTTTCTACGAACTGGTTGAGCGTCTTTATAGCATCTTCCGTCTGAATACCATCAAAGGACAGGGCGCCTATCTCTGTGCGTTCTACGATCAACTTACTGACTTTGTCAACGAGAACACAACGGACATCAACACGTTCCTCTCCGAGTGGGACGAGAACATCTCCTCTAAGACCATACAGAGCGATGAGACTAATGGTATACGCCTCATCTCCATCCACAAATCGAAAGGACTTGAGTTTGAACATGTGATTTGTCCTTTCTGCGACTGGCAGTTAGAGAAAACGGGTAACGTGCTCTGGTGCCAACCCTCTGAAGTACCATTCAGTGATCTACCGATAGCACCAATAGACTATAGTCAGAAACAGATGATGGGTACCATCTATGAGGCCGACTATCTGCATGAACATCTACAGAACACCGTGGATAATCTGAATTTGCTCTATGTGGCGTTCACCCGTGCCTGTAGGAGTCTTTATGTCATCGGCAAGCGTGGCACGAAAAACTCTCGTTCAACACTCATCGAACAGTGTCTGCCACTTATCAGCAACGACCTGTCCTCTTCCACTCTCGAAGGAATCGAAGATGAGAAAACGGAACTTCATTTCATTTACGGTACCTCTACTTTCAAAGCTCCTCAGCAAGACCTCTTCAGTCAGCCGTCTATCAATCCTTTCCTCCAGCCGTCTGCCCCTGTCAACGTCGAGGTTGAGACCTTCGGACGTAAGGTAGACTTCCGCCAGAGTAATCGCAGTAAGGTTTTTGCAGAGGGCGATGACGAAGAGAATCTGCAACGAAGGAACTACATCCAGACGGGTAGTATCCTACACGAAGTATTCTCTACTATCCGCACTGCAAGCGACATTCCCGACGCATTGCAACGCCTACAATTTGAGGGTGTACTCTACGACGAGAACATCACCGCAGAGCGCATCACGACGATGCTCAAGAAACGTTTGGAGGACGAGCGTGTACGTAATTGGTTCTCACCACATTGGGAACTCTTCAACGAGTGTACGATTCTATCCATCGAAAACGGAGAAATGAAAGAGCGTCGCCCTGATCGTGTGATGACCGATGGTCAGGAATGGATTGTCGTTGACTTCAAGTTTGGAGCCCCAAAACCTGAATATCACGAGCAGGTACATGAGTACATGCAGCTTCTGGCATCTATGGGACATCAGAACATCAAGGGTTATCTCTGGTATGTATATAGCAACAAAATCGAAGAAGTATGAAGTCTTTTCTTGAACATGTAGCAGCCGACCTACTCTCCCGATATGGAACAAACCTCTCACGCATAGCCGTGGTGTTCCCTAATAAGCGTGCCTCGCTATTTCTCAACGACTGCTTGGCACATCTGGCAGGTAAGCCCATCTGGAGTCCTGCCTACATCACCATCAGTGATTTGTTCCGCAGTCATTCCACTCTCAAAGTGGCAGACCCCATCATGTTGGTCTGTGAACTGCACAAGTGCTTCACACAGTGTACAGGTCTTGACGAGACGCTTGATCATTTTTATGGTTGGGGACAACTGCTGCTCTCCGACTTCGATGACCTCGATAAGAATATGGCACCTGCTGATAAGGTGTTTGCAAACTTGCGTGATATCCACGAACTCGACGACGTATCGTATCTCACTGATGAACAGCGTGAGATGATACGGCGATTCTTCAGCAACTTTTCCGAAGACCATAATACAGAACTCAAGGAACGCTTCCTGCGCTTATGGAGTCACATTGGCGACATCTACAGAACGTTCAATGAGAGCCTTGCCAGTCAGCAACTGGCTTACGAAGGTGCACTATATCGCCAGGTAGCTACCGACGAGGATCTGCAGTTCGACTATGATGCCTATTGCTTTGTAGGCTTCAATCTCATGCAGCAAGTAGAACAAGTGCTGTTCCACCGACTGGAACGCGAAGGCAAAGCCGTTTTCTATCAGGATACCGAGGAACAGCCTCCACGGCAACTGACTTATATCTCGGCATCAACCGAGAATATTCAGGCGCGTTACGTCAGTCAGTGGCTCACTCCTGAGCGCATTGCCGCTGGGCGACGTACCGCCATTGTGCTCTGTAATGAAGGACTCTTACAAGCAGTTGTTCACTGTCTGCCTGACAGTGTTGAGAAGGTGAACGTCACAACTGGCTTTCCCCTACTTCAGACATCAGTAGCGTCGCTCGTCACGCAACTCATTAATCTTCAGGTAAACGGTTTCTCGCAGAAAACAGGTGCATTCCGCCATCGTTGGCTCGACATAGTCAGTCGTCACCCTTTTGCCAGTCTGCTACCTAACGACTATGCCGCTGTCCATTACACAGATAATGCCGATATGCTGCACTGGCTTCTGAACATAGTACGTACAATCGCTACAACAGCAGACTTCTCATCCCTTGACACTGAGAGTATATTTCGGATCTATACCTTACTGAATCGTGTCAGCGGTCTGGTAGACAGTGGTGTGCTCAGTGTCGATACCATTACCCTGCAACGACTTGTACAGCAACTTATTCAGCAGGCATCCATTCCTTTCCACGGAGAACCTGCAGAGGGTATTCAGGTGATGGGTGTGCTCGAAACACGAAACCTTGACTTCGACCACGTGCTGTTGCTCTCGTGTAACGAAGGTAATATGCCCCGAGGCGTCAACGACACATCCTTCATTCCATATGCCATCCGTAAAGCCTATGGTCTCACCACCGTCGATCATAAGGTCGCCATCTATCAGCACTATTTCCACCGGTTACTGCAACGTACAGGTGATGTCACCATCGTCTACAACAATTCAACAAACGATGGTCAGACAGGTGAGATGTCGCGATTCATGCTCCAGTTAATGGTCGAGACTGATATTCCCATAACCTTCCAGACGTTACGTGCCGGACAACAGCCACAATTGCATCAACCCCAATCCATTGAAAAGACTCACGAAGTCATCACAACCCTCACGAGGCGTTTCTCGAAAGAGATGGGCGGCATCAGTCCTACGGCCATCAGCAATTACCTACGATGTCAGCTCAGGTTCTTCTATCGTTACGTTAGCAACCTTCAGGAACCTGATGATAACGAAGAGGATATGATTGATAATCGCATCTTCGGAAATATCTTCCACCATGCTGCCCAGACCCTATATGAGCAGTTCGGCCAGCAGCGCATTACAACGTCCGACCTCGATGCCCTGTTAAAGAGCGGCATAGAGATTGAGCGTGCTGTCGATCAGGCCATCAAAAAAGAGCTTTTCCTCATTAAAGACCCTATGCACCCCATGCCCCCCCTTGACGGTCTGCAACTCATCAATCGGGAGGTTATTATCAAATACATACGTCAGTTAGTTGAGATCGACCGCCGCCTTACACCTTTCACTATTTTAGGACTTGAGAAGCAAGTCAAGATGCCATGGGGGGATACAGAGATTGGCGGTTACATCGACCGTCTTGACATGGTCACTGATCCAGATACTGGCGAGGAGCGCATCCGTGTCATCGACTACAAGACTGGTTCACACGAGCCAAAGGGGTTACCCGATGTTGAGGCCATCTTCGATCCAGCTTATATCCGAGAACATAGCGACTATTTCTTACAAGCTTTTCTATATAGTCATATTGTGTCGCACGAACAGGACAAACCCGTCTCTCCCAGCCTGCTGTTCATCCAACACGCAGGTACCGACGGCTACGACCCCACACTGAAGATTGGCAAGGAGCCCGTACACGACATCAAGGCTGTAGCAACTCGCTACACCGAACTTCTCGGGCAAAAAATAAGCGAGATCTTCAATCAAGACCTCGCTTTCACTCCAACCAACGACGCTAACAGCTGTCGCACATGTCCCTACGCAGCCCTCTGCCGCCGCTAATAGTTTTTTGTCAGGATGACTCTCAGGCACAGCATCAGTCAACGTAACGAACTGACTCGAATCCTCTGTAGGAGAAAGCACCTTTTTATCGTCACCCGAACGACAGGTAACAGCCATCCAACCGCAAAATACGACAAAGATTGCGGCCAGAATCCATAATTGTCTTTTCTTCATGGTTAATATGATTATGCGAGTTTCTACAAGAAACTATCAGAGGTCGTTATAGTTCTGAATGCTAAAAGTAGAAGTACGCATATCGCCCGTCTGATAACCACGCTTCAGCCAACGTTTACGCTGGTCGCTAGTACCATGGGTGAATGATTCAGGTGTAGCACGTCCCTGAGCTTTCTTCTGCAGCCAGTCATCACCGATGGCCTTGGCAAGCTCAAGTCCTTTTTCAAGATCACCATACTCCATTGAACGATTCATTGCGTCTTCATAATGTGCCCATACACCTGCATAATAATCAGCAAGAAGTTCAAGACGGACACTAATCTGATTGGCCTGCACTTTGTCTGTCTGACTCATCGCCTGATGAGCTTTACCTAAAGTACCGGTAAGGTTCTCGACATGATGACCTATCTCATGAGCAATCACATAGGCATAAGCAAAGGTATTGCCCTCTACCCCAAGCTGGCGTTTCATCTGCGTGAAGAAGGAGAGGTCGATGTAAAGCTTCTGATCACCAGAGCAATAGAATGGACCGACAGCGGCTGTTGCAGAGCCGCAAGCGGAATTAACCTGATTAGAGAAAAGTACGAGCGTAGGAGGCGTATAAGTACCACCCATCTCTTCGAAGACCTTACCCCAGACATCCTCGGTTGATGCAAGAATCTTCTTACAGTCAGAGGCAAGCGCCTGTTCTTCCTCGGTAAAATTCTCCTCACCAACGGTCTCGGTCTGAGCCGTCATCTGCTGCTGGGCAGCCTGAAGACCGGCCGAAAGAGGGTCGCCTCCGCTCATCCATGCAAACAAGGCTGCGATAATCACTGCACCGATACCACCGATACCAGCTACTTTACCACCACTCAATCCGCGACGATCCTCAACGTTTGAGCTTTCTCTTCTTCCGTCTAATTTCATAATGTTTAAAGTTTTAAAGTTATTGTCAATCAATATATTCCTAACTACCTGACAGTCATATGAAAGCATCCCTGTTTTACCTCATATTTTATATAGCATCTTCCCTGTTCTCGCATATCGCGAAGAACCTCGGAAAGGACCCATTTCAACGTATCGTTGCGCACTTGACGACGAGCAGGGCCAGCGGGATCCTCAACTGTTTTATAACGGTTATAACAGATGTCAAACGTGGTGCCGTAGAGATGACAAGAATTCTCGGTAGCATTACCATTGCGACGGCGAAGTTTCAGCACATCCTCCTGTGAACGCAAAACACTGGTAACAATGAGCTTATGGAAAGGAACCCCTTTGACATAAAGGCTGTCAAAAAAAGCCTGACCGATGTCTTGCAGCAATACGGCGGCATGGGGCACCAAATATGGGATACTGGAATAAAGCGGATCAACGTGATAATAAGGATTTGATCCTATATAGACTAATTCACGCTTTCGGGCCTCTGCATCCTCACGGTTCTTAACAGGACTCACTCCCCATTTGCGAGCTGCCGTAAGTTGCACAGCATTGGTATCAGGGAAAGCCTCAGCGTAATGAGGAACAGAAAGAATACGATGAGGGTGCTCAACGTTATATTGATAAATACAGGTAATCTCTTTATTAAGAGGCGTTTGTCCATCTGTAATCTGCATTTCTGTATCAACCGAACGCGCTTCAGCGACCTGAGGAAAGAGCCATCTGACAACAGCAAGAAGCAGAACAACAGCAATAAAAGTCTCTAAATATCTTTTTTTTGATAGTTTCATTTAAAAAATTTATTTTGCGTTGCAAAGATACAAATATTTTTCGTAACTTTGCAACCAAATTTAAATTTTTATATCATTTGATAGAGAAACATATTGTTTTAGAAGACATTGACCCCGTGATATTCTATGGGGTTGGCAACGGGCATTTACAGATGATACGCTCGCTTTTCCCAAAGTTGCGCGTCATGGCCCGAGACAATGTCGTACGCGTATTGGGCGATGAAGAACAGATGGCTGCGTTTGAAGAGAGTGTAGAGAAATTACGCAATCATGTGATGCAGTTCAATTCACTGAAAGAGGAAGATATTCTTGATATCGTAAAAGGGCGGCGCTCAAACGACCGACTACCCGACGACGTGGTGGTATACTCAATGTCAGGCCGTCCCATCAAAGCCCGTACCGCAAACCAACAGAAACTGATTGAAGCTTACACACACAATGATATGGTATTTGCCGTAGGTCCTGCCGGTACGGGTAAGACTTACCTGTCGATAGCATTGGCGGTGAAAGCCCTGAAGGAAAAGACTGCAAAGAAAATCATACTCTCACGTCCAGCTGTAGAGGCTGGCGAAAAGTTAGGCTTTCTGCCTGGCGACATGAGAGAAAAGATCGACCCTTATCTGCAACCACTGTACGACGCATTAGAAGATATGCTACCTCAGGTAAAGTTGCAAGACATGATGGAAAAGAATATCATACAGATAGCGCCATTGGCTTTTATGCGAGGGCGCACACTGAGTGATGCTGTGGTCATACTCGACGAGGCACAGAACACAACGCCCGCACAGATACGCATGTTTTTGACCCGAATGGGCTGGAACACGAAAATGATTATTACCGGCGACATGACACAGATAGACCTGCCCCACTCACAGAAGAGCGGACTGATTGAAGCCCTGCATATATTAAATAATGTAGAGGGCATAGGCATTGTAAACCTTGATCGATCTGACATTGTACGCCATAAGCTGGTAACACGTATTGTCAACGCTTATGAAGCGTTCGACAAAGAAATGAGAGAATAAGATTAATGATTAGTTAAGTATAGATTAGTGATGAAAGCATTAACAAAGACGGACTTCAATTTTGAGGGACAAAAGAGTGTTTATCACGGTAAAGTCCGTGACGTTTACAACATCAATGACGATTTGATGGTGATGGTGGCAACAGACCGTATCTCGGCCTTTGACGTGGTTCTGCCTAAAGGTATTCCTTTCAAAGGACAGGTATTGAACCAGATTGCAGCCAAGTTCCTGGACGCTACCACCGACATCTGTCCGAACTGGAAACTGGCGACACCAGACCCCATGGTAACTATAGGTCTGAAATGTGAGGGTTTTCGCGTAGAAATGATTATCCGCTCTATCCTGACAGGTAGTGCATGGAGAGAGTACAAGAACGGATGTCGCGAATTGTGTGGCGTACGTCTGCCCGATGGCATGAAGGAGAATGAACGTTTCCCCGAACCAATCATCACTCCGACAACTAAGGCCGATGAGGGGCACGATATGAATATTTCTAAAGAAGAAATCATTGCCCAAGGCATTGTTTCTGCCGAAGACTATGCCATCATGGAAGACTATACTCGCAAGATCTTCCAGCGTGGACAGGAAATCGCCGCTAAACGCGGACTGATTCTCGTAGATACAAAATACGAGTTTGGTAAACGCGATGGAAAGGTGTACCTGATTGACGAGATACACACCCCTGACAGCAGTCGCTACTTCTATGCAGACGGCTATGAAGAAAAACTGGCCAAGGGCGAGCCTCAGAAGCAGCTTTCTAAAGAGTTCGTACGTCAGTGGCTCATTGAGCACAACTTCATGAACGAACCAGGACAGGTGATGCCTGAGATTACCGACGAGTATGCCGAAAGCGTATCAGACCGTTACATTGAACTCTACGAGAACATTGTAGGCGAACGTTTTGAGCGTGAAATCGATAATGAGGATATTGCCGCTCGTATTGAAAAGAATGTAAGCAGCTGGCTGAACGCCTTCAAGAGCAAATAAAACGACGATGGGCTACGAACAGGAGGTGATAAAGCCTTACGACCAGAAGGCTGGTAAGACAAATCAAGTAGAGGACATGTTCGACAACATTGCCCCTACATATGATAAGTTGAATCACCGCCTGTCGTGGGACATCGACAAGGGGTGGCGAAGGAAAGCCATCAAGCAGCTCCTACCTCACAAGCCCAGAAAGGTGCTCGATATTGCTACAGGCACAGGCGACTTCGCCATACTTGCGGCCAAAATGCTCAAGCCAGAGAAGTTGATTGGTGCCGATATCAGCGAAGGCATGATGGAGATAGGAAGAAAGAAGGTAAAAGCTGAAGGGCTTGATGACATCGTTAGTTTCGAAAAAGAGGATTGCATGAGTCTCTCATACGATAATGAGACGTTCGATGCCATAACAGCCGCCTTTGGTATCAGAAACTTTGCCGATTTGGATCGTGGACTGAAAGAAATGTATCGCGTGCTGAAGAAAGGTGGATGTCTCAGTATCGTGGAACTGACTACACCGGTAAGATTCCCCATGAGACAACTCTTTCATATCTACTCTCACACGGTGTTACCAGTATATGGGCGCCTTATCTCTAAAGACACCAGCGCCTATAGCTATCTGACAAAGACTATCGAAGCATTCCCTCAGGGGGAACTGATGGTTGACATCTTGAAAAAGGCAGGATATGCCGAGGCTTCGTTCAAGCGACTGACCTTTGGCATCTGCACGATGTATTTTGCGACAAAATAGTTTTGAATTATTATGGACAAGTACGGACTTATAGGTTATCCCTTGGGACATTCGTTCTCCATCAGTTACTTCAATCAGAAGTTTGCTGACGAGGGTATCAATGCCAAGTATGAGAACTATGAGATTGCCAGTATCGATGAACTAACGGAGATACTCGACAAGACGCCAGAGTTGAGAGGACTGAATGTTACAATCCCATATAAGGAGAAAGTAATACCTTTCCTAGATAGCATATCGCCTGAGGCAAGAGCCATTGGGGCAGTAAACGTGATCCGTGTGACTCATGAGAAGAACAATACACGACTGAAAGGATTCAATAGCGACGTGATAGGATTCACTCAAAGCATTGAGCCAATGATTGACAAAAAGTGGCACAAGAAAGCCCTGATTCTGGGTACAGGAGGCGCATCGAAGGCAATCAACTATGGTTTGAAGTCACTAGGTATCGAACCGATATTCGTGAGCCGCTACGAACGTCCTGACACAATACAATATGAGAGCATCACGCCAGAAGTCATCAAGGAATACAATGTCATTGTGAATTGTACACCCGTTGGTATGTATCCCAACACAGACGAGTGCCCCAAGTTGCCATATGAGGCGATGGATAATCACACCATACTCTACGATTTGATTTACAACCCTGATCAGACACTCTTCATGCGTAAGGGAGCAGAACATGGTGCAGAAGTGAAGAACGGACTGGAGATGCTGTTACTGCAAGCTTTCGCCAGTTGGGAATTCTGGAATGGAAAAGAGAAATAGTTTATATAAGGATATGACAGACAACAGATATATGATGCGTGGCGTATCAGCCGCAAAGGAAGACGTACACGCAGCCATTAAGAACATCGACAAGGGTATCTTCCCGCAGGCATTCTGCAAAATCATACCCGATATATTGGGGGGCGATCCCGAGTATTGTAACATCATGCATGCCGACGGAGCAGGAACAAAATCATCGCTGGCATATATGTATTGGAAGGAGACGGGAGATCTCAGCGTATGGAAAGGAATTGCTCAAGATGCCATTGTGATGAATACAGACGACCTTCTTTGTGTAGGTGCCGTCGACAACATCCTTGTATCGAGCACCATCGGACGTAACAAGATGCTGATACCAGGTGAAGTAATATCAGCCATCATCAATGGCACAGATGAATTGCTTGCAGAACTCCGCGAAATGGGCATCGGTATCTATCCTACTGGTGGCGAGACTGCTGACGTAGGCGATTTAGTACGCACCATTATTGTAGACTCTACCGTAACATGTCGCATGAAGCGCTCTGATGTAATCAACAATGCGAACATCCGTCCTGGCGACGTCATTGTTGGTCTGTCTTCAACAGGACAGGCTACCTATGAGAAGCGATACAACGGCGGTATGGGTTCTAACGGACTTACCTCAGCTCGTCATGATGTATTTGCCAAGTATCTGGCAGAAAACTATCCTGAGAGCTATGATCACGCTGTGCCCGATGAGTTGGTATACAGTGGTAAATACAAACTGACTGACAAGGTGGAAGGCGCTCCTGTAGATGCCGGGCAGTTGGTACTCTCTCCCACCCGCACATATGCTCCTGTTATCAAGAAGCTGCTCGACGAGTTGCGCCCAGAGATCCATGGTATGGTTCACTGCACTGGTGGCGCCCAGACAAAGGTTCTGCATTTCGTAAACGATAACTGCAAAGTGGTGAAGGACAACATGTTCCCTGTTCCCCCACTCTTCAAGGCTATCCACGAATGCTCTTGTACCGACTGGAAGGAAATGTATCAGGTATTCAACATGGGACATCGTATGGAAATCTACGTCCGTCCTGAGGTGGCCGAAAAGGTTATCGAGATCTCGAAGAGCTTTAACATCGATGCTCAGATAGTCGGACATATTGAAGAAGGCAAGAAGAGCCTCACTATCAAATCTGAATTTGGAGAATTCTATTATGGAGAATAACAGTATATTACAAAAGCTTGACGGTCTGGAGGCTCGCTTCGAGGAAGTGTCGACTCTGATCACTGACCCCGACGTGATTGCCGATCAGAACCGTTTTGTGAAACTGACGAAAGAATACAAGGATCTGGGTGACATCATGGATGCCCGCAAGCGTTACATCGCCTGTCTGAACGGCATCAAGGAGGCAAAGGACATCCTTGCCAACGAGACCGATCCCGAGATGAAGGAGATGGCCCGCGAGGAACTGGCTATGAACGAGGAACTGCAGCCACAGCTGGAGGAAGAAATAAAGATTGCACTGATTCCAAAGGATCCTGAAGACGCTAAAAACGTGGAGATGGAGATACGTGCAGGAACAGGTGGCGACGAGGCTTGTCTGTTTGCCGGCGACCTGTTTAAGATGTACAAGAACTACTGCGAGTCGAAGGGCTGGCAGCTGTCTATCACCTACGTATCTGAGGGTGCCGTGGGCGGATTCAAGGAGATCGACTTCTCTGTATCGGGGGCCGATGTATATGGTACACTGAAGTACGAATCGGGTGTTCACCGTGTGCAGCGCGTACCTGTGACCGAGTCGAACGGACGTATGCAGACGAGTGCTGCCACCGTGGCCGTGCTGCCTGAAGCAGACAAGTTCGAGGTACATGTAAACGAAGGCGAAATCAAGTGGGATACTTTCAGAAGTTCAGGTGCCGGTGGCCAGAACGTAAATAAGGTAGAATCGGGTGTACGTCTGCGTTATATGTGGAAGAACCCCAACACTGGCGAGACGGAAGAGATACTTATTGAATGTACCGAGACCCGCGACCAGCCAAAGAACAAGGAGCGCGCACTGAGCCGTCTGTACACCTTTATCTACGACAAGGAGCACCAGAAGTATGTGGACGACATCGCTTCAAGGCGTAAGAGTCTGGTAAGTACAGGTGACCGCTCAGCTAAGATCCGTACGTATAACTTCCCACAAGGACGTGTGACCGATCATCGTATCGGCTATACGACACACGATCTGCAGGGATTCCTTGGTGGTGACATTCAGGCCATGATCGATGCACTGACTGTTGCCGAGAACGCAGAAAGAATGAAAGAGAACGAATTGTAAGATTATGAATAGAAAAGAATTAATCAATCAAATAAAAGAGAAACAGAGTTTTCTCTGTGTAGGATTGGATACAGACGCAAAAAAGATGCCTCAGTGCGTATTCGACCTTCACGACCCATTCTTTGAGTTTAACAAGGCAATTATCGATGCTACAGCCCCCTACTGTGTTGCATATAAGCCCAATCTCGCATTCTATGAAGCTTATGGCGTCAAGGGCATGATATCATTCGAGAAAACTATCAAGTACTTGAAAGAGAACTACCCCAACCACTTCATTATCGCCGATGCAAAGCGTGGCGACATCGGTAATACGTCGGCCATGTATGCACGTACCTTCTTCGAAGAGTACGATGTTGACTCGCTGACCGTTGCACCCTATATGGGTGAAGACTCCGTAACACCTTTCCTTGGTTACGAGGGCAAGTGGGTTATTCTATTGGCATTGACCAGTAATAAGGGAAGTCACGACTTCCAGTTGACTGAAGATGCACAGGGCGAACGTCTGTTTGAGAAGGTGCTGAAACAGAGTCAGCAGTGGGGAAACGATGAAAACATGATGTATGTCGTTGGTGCCACACAAGGTAAGATGTTTGAAGACATCCGCAAAGTGGCTCCCAATCATTTCCTCTTGGTTCCAGGCGTTGGTGCTCAGGGTGGAAGTCTGCAGGAGGTATGCCAGTATGGCATGACAAAAGACTGTGGGCTACTAGTCAACTCTTCACGAGGTATCATCTATGCATCTAACGGTGATGATTATGCCGAAGCTGCTGGAGAAGCAGCAAAGAAACTCCAACAGGAGATGGCAGAAGAATTAAAGAAAAAAGGGTTCTGAAGTTTGTTCAGAACCCTTTTTCTTTTTTCCTTTCCTTTTCTTGCGCCCTTTTGGCAGCAAGCATCCTTTATGGCGATTTTTCTTTAAAATATTTAAAATACTTGTACGGTTCATATATTCTTTGTAACTTCGCCGCCGACATATACCATAAAATCATTAAAACATTAATTATGAACAAGAAAAACATTATCACTATTCTGCTTGCCCTTCTCACATCAACAGGACTAGCACAGACAAAGACTGCAACAGTCACTGGTTACTCTCCCGCACTGAAAGACGGCACGCTGGTGCTTGCCGGTACAGGTACTATAGGAAGTGTTGTAGACACTGTCAAAGCCGGACATTTCGCCTACACTCTACCCGTTGAAGAACTCACTGAAAGCTTTCTCTGTTTAATGGGCGAAGGCTGTCCTAATATGTCGATAACCATCTACCTGAAACCAGACCTGGCAGTGAAAGTGACAGGCAATGACTGTCTCTATCCCTTATGGAAGGTGGAGAGCCCGCTCCCCGAGCAACGGACAGAAGCTCGCATCACGGAGCACTGCCGTGACGTGCTGACGGAATATATGCAGAAGGTTCTGGCCAATAAGCCCTGGGCTGAGCTAGAACCCGTTGAAATAAAGTTGGCGAAGAAGCAGATGGACATCCTACCCGCACTGCCTATGGATGCCGCCACCATCGGTAAGCTATTGAATGCATCCAGAATTGTAAAGAACATCAAGGACTTCCCCCACATGGAGCAGTTGAAGAAGATCGAGAAGTTCGTTGCAGACCGTGCACCTAAAGGATTTGAGGGGCAACTGGCCGAGATACACAGCTATGTTTATCCGCCACGAGTCTTGCAGGTTGGCGAAGAAGCCGAAGATGCAGAACTCGTTGATATGCAAGGGCAGAAGCATCATCTGTTTGAAGCCTTTGCCAATGGCAAATATGTATTACTTGATTTCTGGGGTATCGGTTGTGGTCCTTGCATGATGTCTGAGCCTGAGATGAAAGAGGCCTATGAGAAAATGAAGGATAAGCTGGAAATCGTCGGTATCAATCAGAACAAGATCTCAGAGTGGCAGGAGCACGAATTCAGCAAGCGCATTGTCTGGACAAACTGGAACAACGCCATGCAGGATATTAGTAGAAAATACTGCGATATGGGTGCCATTCCCTATTACATATTGATCTCACCCGACAAGCGCATCGTTTGGAAGGGCATGGGTTATAACCCGGGATGGTTTATGGGCATGGCTGATGTCCTCAACGGCGTCAAGCACAAACAAGATAACAGCGCCAACTTCTCGCTGCTAATCCAGAAAGTCGATGCCAATGCCAGTAGCACTACTGTTAGTTTCCGCTATTACGGCCATAAGGATTATTGGTTCCGCATCGTCAAAGAGTCCTATCTTGAGGCAAACGGCAAAAAATACATGCTGACAGCAGCCGATGGTGTCAAGCTTGACGAGGACAACTTTTCTCAGGTGAAAGCTACAGAGTCAACAGACGAGTCTCTTAGCAACCTCTGCTACACAGACTTCACGCTCACCTTTGAGCCGTTCGATACCATCCCAACGACTTTCAACTTCAAGGAGGGCGACGTCGAGCACGCATTTGTCATCCGAAATGTTTCTTTAGAATAGAAAGTTCCTATAGACAACGGTGTTTCCTCAGTCAGAAAACACTGTTTTCTCCATTAGAAAGCAGTGTTTTCCTTAAGGGGAAACAACGTTTTCTAACGGAGAAAAGACTGGAAAACACTATCCTGACGATATTTCTACCGAGAGGGGCCCTCTCCTCTGGATGTTTTTAAAATCTAAGGTCTATCTTCTTAGTTTCGCAAGACGTTTGTATTCTTTCTTCGTCAGTCGGAGGAAAGAGCCATGCTGGGGGGCTTTCACGCCCTCGATGTTACGAGGCGAATGGAAGTTCCGCATATTCTCATCGGCCAGACAGAGGCGGTAGTTGCGTGGATGGGAAGAATACTCAATATAGGCAATCACCCAACTTTTCTCGCCACTAAGCTGAAATGCCGAGACCCCTTCACATTTCTTGTTACCCTCAAAGTCAACATAATCATCCTCTACGGGTTCGCTCCAAGGACCAGTAAGCGTTGGGGCCGTAGCAGTAAACAAGCCAGGTTTCCCGCCTTCTTTCTTAATCATCATGTGCCAATTCTGATCCGTTTCCACCCAATTGATATCGGCATCGATAGTAGCATACCCCCAATCGAAGAGCAGACGTGGCTGTGTAAGGGTGGTAAAACTCTCATCGGCATAAGAATAATACATACGGTCATAAGCCTCTTCACCTCGATTCCACATAGAGTAATATACCATATAACCGCCTCTCTTTCCGTCAGGCCATACATAATCCTCATCCCATACGATCTGGGGTGCCCATACACGATTGATGGTGGCCCAGTTCTTATATACGCTCTCTGCATCCGGATCTGAGAAGATTGAGACGCCCTTTCGATAGTCGAAAGTAACTGATTCCCAGTGAATAAGATCGTTGCTCGTCAAGAGATCGATACCATAGTTATCCCACGTCTCTTTTTTTCCCAAACGCTCTTTTGCGCCAACATTCATATCCGTACACACCATCAGATAGCCCTTCCCGTCATGCTTACGACAGATATAGGCATCACGTGTGGCACCTTCGATACGGGCATGCTCGGCATCGCTGAAGATAGAGTCTCCCCCAAAAAGGTCTTCATAGTGAAAGCCGTCACGACTCAGTGCGTAAGCTGTCCATGCACGGCCGTGGTCGTTCATGTGGCAATATAGATAACCATAACCGCCTTTCTGCAGGTTTCCTTTCTGGGCATAAACACTCACGCACGATGTGGCTGCAAGAAGCAGCAAAGTTGAAAAACGCTTCATCATATTCTTTGTTTTAGTATTTTATTGTGCAAAGATAAGGCAATTTAAGCGAAAAAACAAATATCTTTGGCTTTTATCTATATTTTTTAGTACCTTTGCACCCATGAACGATGTCAAGATCATAAACGACCCCGTTTTCGGATTTATCAAAATCCCAAAAGGAATACTTTATGGCATTGTGGAACATCCTCTGTTCCAGCGCCTTAACCGTATCCATCAACTTGGGTTGGCTTCTGTGGTTTATCCTGGAGCACGACATACCCGATTCCAGCATTCACTTGGGGCTTTCCATCTGATGAGTGAGGCCATATTGAATCTTCAGCAAAAAGGCATCTTCATCTTTGAATCAGAAGCTGAAGCTGTTCAGGCTGCCATCCTGATGCACGACATCGGACATGGTCCATTCTCTCACGTATTAGAGAACACACTGATTCATGGTATTTCTCATGAAGAGATTTCACTGCTGATGATGGAAGAGATCAATCGTTCACTGAACGGACAGTTGAATCTTGCCATCAGTATTTTCAAAGGAGATTATCCGAAGAACTTTCTCCATCAGCTCATCTCGAGTCAGCTTGACATGGACCGTTTGGACTACTTACGCAGAGACTCCTTCTATACAGGCGTGACAGAAGGTAACATCGGCTCTGCACGAATCATCAAGATGCTAAATGTTGTCAACGACTCGTTAGTGGTAGAGCAGAAAGGCATCTACTCACTGGAAAACTATCTCACCACACGCCGCCTGATGTACTGGCAGGTATACCTGCATCGTACTTGCGTAGCCTATGAGAAGGTACTTGTCAACATGCTTACACGTGCGAAAGACCTTATACGTATGGGACAGGATGTGTTCGCCTCACCTGCCCTGCACTACTTCCTCAGCAATGACATCGATGCAGAGTGGTTTGCCACACATCCCGAGACTCTTACGAATTATGGCGAACTCGATGATTCAGACATCTGGAGCGCCATGAAGGCTTGGAAACATCACGATGATAAGATTCTTTCTACACTGGCAACCGACATGCTTGACAGAAAGATTTTCAAGGTCGAGGTTCACGAAGAGCCTGTATCACAGGAGAGAATCGACGAATTACAGGAGAATATCGCAAGAGAACTGGGTATTGACAAGAGCGATGCCCACTACCTGATGAGTCTCAACACAATCCAAAAAGACATGTATAATGTTGACGATGATAGCATCGCAATACTTTACAAAAATGGAGAAATCAAGGACATATCCGAGGCTTCAGAATTGCTAAATGTTCAATTACTTTCTAAAAAAATAAGAAAATATTATCTGTGTTATCAGCGATTTGAATAATTTTCGCTATCTTTGCACGGTTTTATATAATAAATTAAGGCAAAAAATATGGAATTTACAGCCAAACAAATTGCAGAACTAATTCAAGGACGTGTTGAAGGCGATGAAAATGCATCAATAAACACCTTCGCAAAGATTGAGGAAGGTGTGCCAGGCGCTATCTCGTTCCTGTCGAATCCCAAATACACTCATTACATTTACGACACCAAGTCGAGTGTAGTACTAATCAACGAAGACGTCAAACTCGATAAACCCGTCAGTACCACACTTATCCGCGTAAAGAACGCTTATGAATGTGTAGCTAAGTTACTACAGTTCTATGAGTCAATGAAACCTGTTAAGAAGGGTATTGATTCACTCGCATACATTTCTCCTAAGGCCACCATTGGACAAGATGTCTATATAGGTGCATTCGCCTATATCGGCGATGGAGCCGTGATTGGCGATGGCACAATGGTTTATCCCCATACTGTCATTGGAGATGGCGTGCAGACTGGTTCAAAATGTGTGTTCTTTCCCAACGTTACTATTTATCAGGGATGTAAAATCGGAAATAATGTAACAATCCATGCTGGCAGCGTAATCGGTGCCGATGGTTTTGGTTTTGCTCCCAATACTGAGGGTTATGATAAAATACCGCAGATTGGCATCGTCATCATCGAGGATAATGTGGAGATTGGCGCCAACACCTGCGTAGACCGTTCCACAATGGGACAGACTGTTATTCACAAGGGTGTGAAACTCGACAACCTGATTCAGGTGGCTCATAATTGTGAAGTTGGAGAAAACACCGTAATGTCGGCTCAGGTAGGTTTGGCAGGTTCAACTAAAGTTGGAGCTTGGTGTATGGTTGGTGGTCAGGCCGGTTTTGCCGGACATATTCAGATTGCCGACAAGACATTCATCGGTGCTCAGTCTGGTGTCATCAGCAACACGAAGGGAGACGGTGAGCAACTGATAGGTTCACCTGCCGTTAATCCCAAGATGTATTTCAAGGCGAGAGCTTTGGATGCTAAGCTTCCTGACATGTACCGTCAGATAGCTCAATTGCAACGTGAAATAGAAGAATTAAAAAAGAAACTCTAAGAAATATGAAGCAGAAAACTTTGAAAGGCAGTTTCTCCCTGTTTGGTAAGGGACTGCATACGGGTTTGAACCTCACAGTAACATTCAATCCAGCCCCGGAAAACACGGGCTATAAAATTCAGCGTATTGACCTTGAAGGCGAGCCTGTGATTGATGCCATTGCAGAGAATGTCGTTGACACCCAGCGTGGTACGGTACTTGGTAAAGGCGATGCTCGTGTTTCTACTGTAGAGCATGGTCTATCTGCTCTCTACGCTTTAGGCATTGACAACTGTATGATTCAGGTAAATGGTCCTGAGTTTCCTATTCTCGATGGCTCTGCCATCCAGTATGTTGACAAGATCAACGAGGTAGGCATTGAGGAGCAGAATGCGCCCAAAGACTATTATATCATTCGCAAGAAAATTGAAGTGAAGGACGAACAGACAGGTTCATGCATCACGATTCTTCCTGATGACTCTTTCTCAATCACAGCGATGTGCTCATTTGAATCAAAGTTCATCAGTTCACAGTTTGCGACACTTGACAATCCGCAAAACTATACCAAAGAAATAGCCAGTGCCCGTACGTTTGTTTTCGTACGCGACATCGAGCCTCTGCTTCAGGCAAACCTGATTAAGGGTGGCGACTTGGATAACGCAATTGTCATTTACGAGCGTCAGACCACTCAGGAACGTCTCGACATGTTGGCAGATATGCTGCACGTAGAGCATCGCGACGCTACAGATCTGGGCTACATCCAGCACAAGCCTCTGCAGTGGGACAATGAATGCACACGCCACAAGTTGCTCGACATCATTGGCGATATGGCACTGATTGGTAAGCCTATCAAGGGTCGCATCGTAGCTACTCGTCCAGGACATACCATCAACAATAAATTTGCCCGTCAGATGCGAAAGGAAATTCGCAAGCACGAGATTCAGGCGCCTATCTATGATCCAAACGAAGAGCCAGTCATGGACGTGAACCGCATCCGTGAACTTCTGCCCCACCGCTACCCCATGCAGTTGGTTGATAAGGTGGTTGAACTGGGAGCAACGACCATCGTTGGTATCAAGAACATCACGGCCAATGAACCATTCTTCCAAGGGCACTTCCCACAAGAGCCCGTGATGCCCGGTGTACTTCAGATTGAGGCTATGGCTCAGTGTGGTGGTCTGCTGGTACTCAATACTCTCGAAGAGCCTGAGCGCTGGAGCACCTATTTCATGAAGATCGACGATGTGAAGTTCCGTCAGAAGGTGGTTCCTGGCGATACCTTGATTTTCAAAGTAGAACTGATGGCTCCCGTACGCCATGGTATCTCTTCAATGAAAGGTTACATCTTTGTTGGCGACCATGTAGTGGCTGAGGCATCATTTACAGCACAAATCGTAAAAAACAAATAAGAAATTTATATGGCAAATCAGATACATCCTTTAGCAGTTGTTGACCCAGAGGCAAAACTGGGCGACAACAATATCATTGGCCCATTCTGTGTGATTGACAAAAACGTAGTCATGGGCAACAATAACAAGCTCTACAATGGTGTGACCCTCCATTTCGGAGCTCGCATTGGCAACAACAACGAATTCTTTCCCGGTGCATCCATCTCAACAAAGCCTCAGGATCTGAAGTTTGTTGGCGAGGAGACTACATGTGAAATTGGCGACAACAACTCCATCCGCGAGAATGTGACCATCAGTCGTGGTACCGCTTCAAAGGGTAAGACCGTAGTAGGCAATGGCAATCTGCTGATGGAGAATATGCATATTGGCCATGACTGCGAGATTGGTAATGGCTGTATCATTGGCAACTCTACGAAATTTGCCGGTGAAGTGATTGTCGACGACAATGCCATTATCTCGGCATGTTGCTTGTTCCACCAGTTCCTGCACGTTGGAGGCTATATTATGTTCCAAGGTGGTAGCCGTACGAGTCAGGACATTCCCCCTTACGTAATCGCAGGCAAGGAACCTGTTCGCTATGCAGGTGTGAATCTCATTGGTCTGCGTCGTAGAGGTTTTTCCAACGAGACCATCGAGGCTATCCATGACGCCTATCGTATCATCTACTCTAAGGGAGTCATGAAGGAGGGCGTGGCTGAGGCTCGCGCCAAATATCCCGACTCTAAAGAGGTTGAATACATTTGCTCATTCATCGAGAACTCTAAGAGAGGAGTCATCAGATAAACAATATTGAAAAAGACGCTGATAGTCATCACAGGCCCTACGGCCGTTGGTAAGACGGCCTTGTGCCTGAAGATTGCCAAGTATTTCGACATACCTATCATCAATGCCGATTCACGTCAGATATACAGCGAACTGAACATTGGTACAGCACGTCCCACTGACGAGCAGATGAAACAGGTCAGGCATTATTTCGTGGGCACTTTGGGGCTGGAGGACTATTATAGCGCATCGCTCTTTGAACAACAGACACTCGAGTTACTGGAACAACAATTCAAACATCGGGACTACGCCTTACTCTCTGGTGGCAGCATGATGTATATCGATGCCGTTTGCGATGGTATTGACGACATTCCCACCATCGACGAAGACACCCGTACGCTGATGAAACAGAGACTGGCAAACGAAGGACTCGAAACTCTCTGTCAGGAACTGAAGAAGCTCGATCCGGAATACTACGAAATAGTTGACAAGCAGAACCCACGACGGGTGGTACATGCACTCGAAATCTGCACGATGACAGGCAAGACCTACACATCGTTTCGCAAACGAGAAAAGAAAGAGCGATCTTTCAACATTATAAAAATCGCACTTAACCGACCGCGTGAGGAACTCTATGAGCGCATCAACCAGCGTGTTGACCAGATGATGGCCGACGGACTGCTCGAGGAAGTCAAAAGACTCTATCCTAAGCGTCATCTGAATGCGCTGAATACTGTGGGGTACAAAGAACTGTTCGATTACCTTGACGGACGATGGTCATTAGAAGAGGCAGTAGAACGCATCAAGGGTAATACCAGACGATACGCCCGCAAACAATTAACTTGGTATAAGAAGGATGAACGTATCAAGTGGTTCCATCCTGATGAAACAGAAAAAATAATCAGTTATATATCTCAAGACTATGAGCAACGAAACGATTAACAAATACAAGGCTTGGCTGAATACAGCGATGCAGAAGGTGAAAGGCTTCTGGCCATGGTATAAAGGTCTTTATCAAGGGCGTCCTTGGTATATCAAGACTGGTCTTGGAATTGCCTCGCTCATTGTGGCTTTCTTCCTTTATCTGGGTGCAGTCGACATGAACTTCTTGTGGCTTTTCGGTAAGTCACCATCTATGTCGACCATCAAGAACAAACGACCTGCAGAGGCCTCCATGATCTACAGTGCTGATGGCAAGCTGATTGGTAAGTTCTTCAGTGAGAACCGTACACCTGTAACCTATGAGGAGGTGAACCCCGTATTTTGGAAAGCCCTCATCGATACAGAAGACGAGCGTTTCTTCCATCATCATGGCATCGACTATCAGGCCTTTGCAGCAGCATTGAAAGACTATGCCCTACACCACGACGCACGTGGCGCTTCCACCATCACCCAGCAGTTGGCAAAGAACCTGTTCCGAACCCGTTCTGAATATTCAACAGGATTGCTGGGATATATCCCTGGCATCAAAATGCTCATTCTGAAGAGCAAAGAATGGATTACGGCCTACAAACTGGAGTTCTTCTTCACCAAAAATGAGATTCTGACGCAGTATGCCAATACCGTTGATTTTGGTTCGAATGCGTTTGGTATCAAGACGGCTTGTAAAACCTACTTCAACTGTAAGCCTCAGGATTTGACAACTGAGAATGCAGCCATCTTGGTAGGTATGCTTAAGGCCACCACATATTATAATCCCCTGATCAATCCGGATAACTCGCTCAAGCGTCGTAATACCGTACTCGACCTGATGTGCCAGCATCGCGACTTGACCAAGGAAGAGTGTGATTCACTGAAAAAGTTAGAAATCAAACTCGACTACAGCGTTGAGAGTGCCTATGACGGCGATGCCAACTACTTCCGTGAGGCGGTTGCCGACTATCTGAAGGGTTGGTGCGAGGAATATTTTGACAATCGTAATGCCCTGTATACTGAGGGACTGAAGATATACACCACCCTCGATTCGCGTATGCAGAAGTATGCCGAGGAGGCAGCCTTTAAGCAAATGAAACAGGTGCAGCAAACGTTCAACGCTCACTGGGGAAGCACCAATCCCTGGCAAGACGAGAACCACGTAGAAATAAAAAACTTTATTGAGGATATCGCCAAGCGACAGCCTGTGTACAAATATCTCTCAAAGAAATTCGATGGCAATGAGGATTCCATCAACTACTACCTCAATAAGCCCCACACCGTGAAGGTGTTCGACTATGAGAAGGGACAGATCGAGAAGGAACTTTCAACGATGGACTCTATCCGCTACATGGTGCGCTTCATGCATTGCGGTTTTGTGGCTATGGAGCCCCAGACGGGTCATGTAAAAGCATGGGTGGGCGATATAGACTTCAAGTCATGGAAGTACGACAAGGTAACAGCAATGCGCCAGCCTGGTTCAACCTTTAAACTCTTCGTATATACAGAAGCCATGAATCAGGGCATCACCCCTTGCGACACCCGCAAGGATGAGTTCTTCTCTATGAAGGTGATGGATCATGGCAAAGAAGTAACATGGGCACCAACAAATGCCGACGGCCGTTTCTCTGGCGCAGACATCACCCTGAAGCAGGCTTTTGCCATGAGTATCAACTCTGTAGCCGTTCGCTTGGGTCAAGAGTGTGGCATCGACAACATCGTGAAGACTGCTCACGACATGGGTATCAAGTCTAAACTCGACGCGACCCCCTCGCTCACCCTGGGTTCGAGCGATGTGAACTTGCTTGAGATGGTCAATGCCTATTGTACACCTGTGAATGATGGCGGACACATGGAACCTGTGCTGGTGGCAAAGATTGAAGACCGTGACGGCAAGGTGATTTACGAAGCGCCTACCGAGGCTACGCAAGCTATCCCTTATCGTTCTGCCTTCCTGGTACAGCAGTTGCTGAAAGGTGGTATGAGTGGTACGAGCTCACGCCTGATGGGTTTTGTAGGCTATGACAAGGCTGCTGATACAGACTTTGGCGGAAAAACGGGTACATCCAACAATCACTCCGACGCCTGGTTCATAGGTACTACACCTAAGCTGGTGGTTGGCGCATGGGTTGGCGGCGAATACCGAAGCATCCACTTCCGTACCGGCATGCTAGGACAAGGCAACCGTACAGCTCTGCCCATCTGTGGTTACTTCCTCGGCTCTGTGCTTAATGACCCCGCTTTCAAGAAATATCGCGCAAAGTTCAGCGCACCTCGTAATATCGACCTTGCCAGTGCCATGTATGATTGCGGTGGCTACTTCCAGGCTCCAGCCGACTCAGACTCGCTGAGCACAGACTCGCTCTCACTTGATGCAGACGACACTGATGCTATATTCCTCGATGAGCACGGCAATCCGTTACAGCGCCCTCAGAAGGATCCAGAGCCAGACGATACCAAGCAGCAGACGGCACCTCAGACCAATGGTGAGGGAACGAAAGACGAAGACTAACCCGATAAGTTACTGATATCGTTGGAACTAGATCTTGAAAACAAGGAGTGGCAGGACGCGCTCCAGATCGTGAACTATACCCGTCGTTCGCTTTTCCTCACAGGAAAGGCGGGGACGGGTAAAAGTACGTTCCTGCGCTACGTGTCGAAAAACACCAAGAAGAAGCACGTCATTTTAGCCCCAACGGGTATTGCGGCCATCAATGCAGGAGGAAGCACGCTTCACAGCTTCTTCCGTCTGCCTTTCCACCCCTTGCTGCCCAATGATTCACGCTACAACTACCGCCACCTGAAAGAGACACTGAAATATACAGGTGCCCAACGCAAGCTGATTCGTGAAGTAGAGCTGATTATCATAGATGAGATTTCTATGGTCCGTGCCGACATCATCGACTTTATTGACAAGGTGTTGCGCATATACACACGCAATCCAGAACCCTTTGGTGGAAAACAACTCCTACTAGTGGGTGACATCTACCAGCTGGAACCAGTGCTGAAGGACGAGGAGCGTCAACTACTTCAGCCCTTCTACCCCTCGGCCTATTTCTTTAATGCCAAGGTGTGGCAGACGATGCCCATCGTATCGATTGAACTCCGCAAGGTGTATCGCCAGACAGATGATCGTTTCATCTCCATCCTCGACCGTATTCGCAACAACACGGCTACAACTGCAGATCTGGAAACCCTCAACACCCGCGTATCTGCTTCCAATCAAACCGTAAATAACAGAAGCCTCACCATCACGCTCGCTGCCCGTCGCGACACCGTAGATTATACTAATGAGCAGCGTCTGGCAGAGATTAAGGGCAATCCATCGGTTTTTCGCGGTACCATCAAGGGCGACTTTCCCGAGAGTTCGCTCCCTCCCCCCATGGAACTTCAGCTGAAACCTGGTGCTCAGGTTATATTCGTAAAGAACGACAAGGAGAAGCGTTGGGTGAACGGTACGCTGGGCACTGTGAGTTATATTGCCGAGGAAGAGGGTGTAATCGGCATCATCGACGAGCAAGGCGTGGAACACGATGTGGAGCGCGAGGTGTGGGAGAACATGCGCTATACCTTCAACGAGAAGGAACAGAAGATTGAAGAAGAACTTTTGGGTACCTATACCCAATTTCCCGTTCGACTAGCGTGGGCCATCACCGTACACAAGAGTCAGGGACTCACATTCTCACAAGTGTCGATTGACTTCGCTGGCGGAGGCGCTTTTGCTGGTGGGCAAACATATGTAGCGCTCTCCCGATGCACCTCGCTCGAAGGACTCACACTGAAAGCTCCTCTGCGACAGAGCGACATCTTCGTACGAGCAGAGGTGGTGCAGTTTGCCAATCACTACAACGACCAGACACTGATTTCAAAGGCACTTGAGGAGGGCAAGGCCGACCGCGAGTATCGCGATGCCATCCGTTCCTTCGACACACTCGACTTCGCAGGTTTCCTCGACCACTTTTTCACGGCTATCCATCTACGCTACGACATCGAGAAGCCACACATACGCCGTTTCATACGCAGGAAACTTGAAATCATCAGTCGCCAGAAACGTGAGATTGAGCGTATGAAAGCAGAGCATGCCTCTGAGATGGATGCCCTGAAAGCAGAAATCAAGTCGAAAAATGAACTCTTGAAGCGATTGGCAGCTGAGTATACCATCTTAGGACGCGAGTGCGAGCACGAACACATGATCGATGCCGCCATCCGCAACTATGAGAAGGCGCTCGAACTCTATCCCGATGCCGGTGATGCCCGTCGCCGTCTCAAAAAACTACAAGGAAAAAAGTGACAAATGTCATTTGTCACTTTAGTCACCCATACATTTGATTCTTAGGATTTCACTTCTTTAGCGTGAGCCAGCTTAAGCCTCTCGTTCAGCATATTAAGCAAGTCGTGTGGCTTAATGTCCATATGATTGATAGGAATCTCATAGACAGCCCCAGGCGCATCAGGATTGCGCAGGCGCTCTTTGCGTCCCTCCTCAATCTCGTCGAGTGATTTCCAGTTCTCATGCTCCTTCTTATATTGGATACCTATCAGCTTCAGAGTCTTGTATTTTGTTAGGTAGAACGCATCGACATCACGAAAGCAGACTGTCCACTTGAGCTTGTTATTCACTTCGAGATACTCGTCGGTAATGGTCATGCAGAGCCTTTGTTTGTAAAAGTCATGAAGATACTTAATAAAATAGAATGCAAAAATGCAGACTGGAGCACCTAGCAGATTCCACCACATCTCTTCACGGCTGCTGAAATAGAGTCTCGTCAATATATAGACTACAAGACTAGTTAGCATCAAGGCAACAAAAGCCACGACCTTTTTTTTCGAAAAATAGATTTTAACCTCTTTCATATTCCAGAAACAACTTAAAAGATGAAGGCTGCTGCATTGAGCGCCAACGTAATGAGTGTAATAAAGAAAATAGCAATGATCATAATTGTACTGATTTATTCTGAGTTTACGATTGATTAATTTGGTTTTCTAACTTCCGATGGTGCAAAGATAGGCATTCTGCCGTGAATTCACTTACACACTTCGTTCTTTTATTTGTTTATTTGTATCATTTAACTAATTCAGAAGCTTATTCATCCCTGTATTCAAGAATATCGCCAGGCTGACAACCCAGTTCGCGACAAATTGCTTCAAGCGTCGTAAAGCGCACCGCCTTGGCCTTGCCCGTCTTCAGAATCGAGAGGTTAGCCAGCGTAAGCCCCACCCGATCAGCAAGTTCACTGAGCGACATCTTGCGCTTAGCCAACTCCACATCGAGGTTTACGATAATCTGTCCCATACGCCATCAGATGGTTAAGTCCTGCTCCTCTTTCAGCTTCATGGTGTCCTTAAGGAACTTAGGCACGAAGAAATAAAAGATAATCATACAGAAGAAGGGACCCTGATACAGAGTACCTGCCAACTTGAGCACATTTTTCGGGCTTTCGCCAGCCAGGCTGTTACTTACGCCATAGTCCAGCATATATCCTGCTATCGCACAATAGACCAGACACGAGGCGGCCATGATGTAGTAAAGCCACACGCACCAGCGCGTATACTGCTTATTAATATAAATAAGGTACGCGAGAAGCAAGTATAGCAAGAAGAAATACGTGCGGGCCAGGTTGTCGGTGAGATAGCAGAGATTCTGCCAATAGTCATACGGCGTTTCGGCATTGTTCATACGATAGATATCGCCGTTTATCAGACAGCCCATGACGATAGCCATAAACAGAAGACAGGTCACGGATACCGGATTCTTGGCACAGCAATTGCGAAGGAAATTACTTATACGCTTATACATTATTTTAAGTTTTTATTGTTAATAACTTAGTTGTTTATTTTATTGATTCACTTAATAATTTTATCGTTATCAATTATATATTTATCGATTTTCGATATGCAAAAGTAGAAACTTTTCCCTTTTCCACCAAACTTTCCCCCAAAAACTTTATCGTTTTTCGATAAATTTAACGATTCAGGATATATGGGGCTCCTGGTCAGAACTGCTTTAATGGGCAATTTACTCCGAGTAAAGTCAAGGTTTAGTCCGAGTAAAATCAGACTTTCCACTAAGGAAAGTAGCTAACAAGTTTGTGATGTTACGATGATGTATATACCCATCACCAACATTAAAAAGTGTGAACCTTTATAAAAAGAAAATAGCAAATTATAGATTTTTGGGCGTTTTTTATCGACGAAAGCAATCGATTACATGGTTTTTTATGTTAAATTTCGAAAATATTAGCGCTTGTGCGGGTACACAATAATTTTTCCTAAAAAAAGTTGAAGAAATATTTGGAGAAGTAAAAAAAAGGCATTACCTTTGCAACCGTTATCCTGAAAACAATCTTTTTACCTTAGAAAACTAATACCTATTGAAGATATGGAGCGATCGCTTGCGAAAGTCGTCGCTTTATTTTTTGCCCATACGTACAGATTTGTTAAACTTTCATAAATCTACATCTAAATCTCGATACACCAGTCTCAATTACTAATAAAATTAGTACCTTTGCACCCCGTTAGAGTCCGTTGGGGCAGAGTGAAGTGTGTACGAACGTATGCCGCCTCGCGGAAAAAACCCTTTATACAATAAAATAAATAATGTACGCAATTGTAGAAATTCAGGGTCAGCAGTTCAAGGCCGAGCAGGGCAAGAAGCTCTTCGTGCACCACATTAAGGATGCCGAGGCCGGTAAGACTGTTGAATTTGACAAGGTGCTGCTCGTAGATGCTGACGGTGCAGTGAAGGTAGGTGCTCCCACCGTAGACGGAGCAAAAGTAGTGTGTGAAGTAGTGAACCCGCTGGTTAAGGGTGACAAGGTCATCGTTTTCAAGATGAAGCGTCGCAAGGACTCTCGCAAGCGCAACGGTCATCGTGAGCAGTTCACTGAAGTAGAAATCAAGTCTGTAATCGCTTAAAACGTAGGAGGAACAACATTATGGCACATAAGAAAGGTGTAGGTAGTTCTAAGAACGGTCGTGAGAGCGCAGCTCAGCGACTTGGCATCAAAATCTTCGGTGGTCAGCAGTGTGTAGCTGGTAACATTATCGTTCGCCAGCGTGGTACAAAGCACAACCCGGGTAACAACGTGGCTATTGGTAAGGACGACACTCTCTACGCTCTCGTAGACGGTACTGTAAACTTCCACAAGGGAAAGTACAACAAGAGTGTTGTTTCAGTAATTCCAAATGCTGAAGCTTAATTAAAAAGAAACAACTTATTCCAAACAAACAACAGAATCCCGCGCTCCGTAAGGAGTTGCGGGATTTCTGCATTTTTATACTTTATAGTATAAAATCAAAAGAATGTTTGGGTTTTTCAGCGGAAATGATTACCTTTGCACCTTAGAAATCAGAAATCAACAAATAAATACGTATTTAACATGTTAACACTCAAACTTATCAATGAGGAAACCGAACGCGTGATTCGTGGCTTGGAGAAAAAACACTTTGCAGGTGCAAAGGAAGCCATCGATGGCGTGCTCGCAGTAGACAAGAAGCGCCGCGAGGCACAACAGGAGCTCGACAAGTGTCTGAACGAGCAGAAACAGCTTTCCGGCCAGATTGGCAAGTTCATGAAGGAAGGCAAGAAAGACGAAGCCGATCAGATTAAGCAGCAGGTGGCTCTGCTGAAGGAGAAATCAAAGGAGCTCGACGAAACCATGGCCAAGGCTCAGGAAGAGATGACAACCCTGCTTTGTCAGATTCCAAACATCCCATACGACGAGGTACCCGAAGGCAAGGCTGCAGAAGACAACCACGTTGTGAAGAGCAATCTGAAGGAGTGTAGCGACAGCGACACCGTGGGCAACTGGGACGTAAACCCCAAGTTGGGTATTGAGAATCCCCTGCCCCACTGGGAACTCGCCAAGAAATACAATCTCATCGACTTCGACCTGGGTGTGAAAATCACAGGTGCCGGTTTCCCCGTCTATATCGGTAAGGGAGCACGTTTGCAGCGTGCGCTCATCAACTTCTTCCTCGACGAGGCTCGCAAGGCTGGCTATACAGAGATCATGCCTCCGACGGTAGTAAACCAGGCTTCAGGCTACGGTACAGGTCAGCTGCCCGACAAGGAAGGACAGATGTATCACTGCGAGGTAGACGACTTCTATCTCATCCCCACAGCAGAGGTTCCTGTGACGAATATCTATCGTGACGTCATTCTCGACGAGAAGGACCTGCCCATCAAGAACTGCGCCTACACCCAGTGTTTCCGTCGCGAAGCAGGAAGCTATGGTAAAGACGTTCGCGGTCTGAACCGTCTGCACGAGTTCTCAAAGATTGAGATTGTACGCATCGACAAGCCCGAGCACTCAAAAGAGAGCCACAAGGAGATGCTGGCTCATGTAGAAGGTCTGCTGAAGAAGTTGGAACTGCCCTATCGCATCCTGCTGCTTTGCGGTGGCGATCAGAGTTTCACCTCAGCCATCTGCTACGACTTCGAGGTTTACTCAGAGGCTCAGGGACGCTGGCTCGAGGTTTCGAGTGTATCAAACTTCGACACCTATCAGGCCAACCGTCTGAAATGCCGCTATCGCCGTGAGGACACAAAGAAGCCCGAGCTCTGCCACACGCTCAACGGTTCGGCTCTGGCTCTGCCCCGCATCGTAGCCGCCCTGCTGGAGAACAACCAGACAGAGAACGGCATCAAGGTGCCCGCAGCCCTCGTGCCCTACATGGGATGCGACATCATCGACTAAAATCAACAATAAACAAATACCTATGAACAAGATCGTAAGAAAAGAACAATTCTCTGAGAAGGTCTTCCTTTTCGAGATTGAAGCGCCGCTGATAGCCAAGAGCCGTAAGGCAGGCAACTTCGTCATCGTGCGCGTAGGAAAGAAAGGCGAGCGAATGCCCCTGACCATCGCTGGCGCCGACATCGCTAAAGGCACTATCACGCTGGTAGTACAGAAGGTAGGTCTTTCATCGATGAAGCTCTGTGAGCTGGGCGTTGGCGATTATGTGACAGATGTGGTCGGTCCGCTCGGCAATCCTACGAAAATTGAGAACTACGGCACCGTGGTTTGTGCTGGTGGTGGCTTAGGCGTGGCTCCTATGCTGCCCATTATCCAGGCACTCAAGGCAGCAGGCAACCGCATTCTCTCCGTGATGGCAGGTCGCTCAAAAGATCTCATCATCCTTGAAGACAAGGTGCGCGAGAGTTCTGACGAGGTAATCATCATGACCGATGACGGCTCGTATGGCGAAAAGGGCGTGGTAACCGTTGGTATCGAGAAGTTCATCGAGCAGGAGCACGTTGACAAAGTGTTTGCCATCGGCCCTCCAATCATGATGAAATTCTCAAACCTCACTGCTCAGAAGCACAACATCCCCTGTGAAGTAAGCCTGAACACCATCATGGTAGACGGAACGGGTATGTGCGGTGCCTGTCGACTCACCATTGGCGGTAAGACCAAGTTCGTGTGCATCGATGGTCCTGAGTTTGATGGCGCCCTCGTAGACTGGGACGAGATGTTCAAGCGCATGGGAACCTTCAAGCGTGCAGAGCAAGAAGAGGTAGAGCACTATCAGGAACACCTCGACAGCATCTCTGACGAGAAAGTGGAAAAGGCTTCGAAGGGTACTGATATCGTGATGGACGACGATCCTACCAACGATACCATCGAAATTCTTACTGATCGTAATGCTGCATGGCGTAAGGAGCTCCAGCAGAGCATGAAGCCCAAGGAGCGCACTCAGATAGAGCGTGTAAAAATGCCTGAGCTCGACCCTGTATATCGTGCTACCACTCGCACAGAGGAAGTAAACATCGGACTGACCAAGGAAATGGCTATGACAGAGGCCAAGCGCTGTCTCGACTGCGCTAAGCCCAGCTGTGTTGAGGGCTGTCCCGTCAACATCAATATCCCGTCGTTCATCAAGAACATCGAGCGCGGTCAGTTCCTGGCTGCTGCCAAGGTGCTCAAGAACACCTCCGCTCTCCCCGCTGTCTGTGGCCGTGTATGTCCGCAGGAGAAGCAGTGCGAGAGCAAGTGTATCCACCTGAAGATGAACGAGCCAGCCGTAGCCATCGGCTATCTGGAGCGTTTCGCAGCCGACTTTGAGCGCGAGAGTGGCAACATCTCTCTGCCCGAGATTGCACCTTCTAACGGCATCAAGATTGCTGTGGTTGGTTCTGGTCCTGCAGGACTTTCGTTCGCTGGCGACATGGTAAAGAAGGGTTACGACGTTTATGTGTTCGAGGCCCTGCACGAAATCGGTGGTGTACTGAAGTACGGTATCCCCGAGTTCCGTCTGCCCAACAAGATTGTTGACGTTGAGATCGAGAACCTCGCCAAGATGGGCGTTCACTTCCAGACTGACGTGATTGTTGGCAAGACCATCAGCGTTGAGCAACTTGAGGCACAAGGTTTCAAGGGTATCTTCGTAGGCTCTGGCGCTGGTCTGCCTAACTTCATGAATATCCCTGGCGAGAACAGCATCAATATCATGTCGTCTAACGAGTATCTGACCCGCGTGAACCTGATGGATGCAGCCAACCCAACCACTGATACCCCATTGAATCCCGCTAAGAGCGTGCTCGTTGTGGGTGGTGGTAACACGGCTATGGACTCTTGTCGTACAGCCAAGCGTCTGGGTGCCGAGGTAACACTCGTTTACCGTCGTTCTGAGGTAGAGATGCCCGCCCGTCTCGAAGAGGTGAAACACGCCAAGGAAGAAGGTATCAACTTCCTGACGCTGCACAACCCCATCGAGTATATTGCAGACGAGCAGGGAGCTGTGAAGCAGGCCATCCTCCAGGTGATGGAACTTGGCGAGCCCGATGCATCAGGCCGTCGCAGTCCTGTGCCTGTTGAGGGCAAGACCGTCACACTCGATGTCGATCAGGTAATTGTGGCTGTTGGTGTATCGCCCAACCCACTCGTACCGAAGTCTATCCAAGGCCTCGAACTGGGACGTAAGAACACGATAGCTGTCAACGACGAAATGCAGTCATCAAGAGCTGAGATCTTCGCTGGTGGCGACATCGTGCGTGGTGGTGCTACGGTTATTCTCGCCATGGGCGATGGCCGTCGTGCTGCATTGAACATGGATAAGCATCTTCGTGGAGAAGCTTAATCAGAATAAAGAGAGCCATCGCCTCTGGCATCGTTTGAATGAACGTTTTGTCAAGGCGATGGCTACTTATCATCTGATAGAAGATGATGACCACATACTCGTGGGGCTTTCTGGCGGCAAGGACTCACTCCTGCTGCTCGAGCTCTTAGCTAAGCGAGCCAAGATTCAGCATCCGCGATTCAAGGTAGAAGCATTGCACGTGAGGATGGAGAACATCCACTACGAGACAGACACCAGCTATCTGCAGCAGTTCTGCGAGAATCTGGGTGTAACGCTCCATGTGAGAACTACAAGGTTCGAGGTGGAACAGACAGAGACGTCACAGCAACCCACAGACGCTGCCCGCCGTCGCAAACAGAAACAGCCATGTTTCCTCTGTTCGTGGAATCGTCGCAAGGAGATGTTCAATCTCGCTCAGGAACTGGGATGCAACAAGATTGCCCTGGGCCATCATCAGGACGACATCATCCATACGGCATTGCTCAACCTCACCTATCAGGCTCACTTTGCCACCATGCCCGTAAGCCTGAAGATGCGCAAGATGCCCCTCACGCTCATCCGTCCGTTGTGCCTTATTCAAGAGGCAGACGTCAAGACATGGGCCGAGATGCAAGGATATCAAAAGCAGCAGAAACTCTGTCCCTACGAGACAAACTCACATCGAACAGACATTAAACGTCTATACGAATCGCTCGAGCAACTGAACCCTGAGGTGCGCTATAACATTTGGGGAGCACTCGAAGCAGACAACAAACTCATTGAAGAATAAACAGAAAGAATATGAATCTCAAGACGGTTTCCATCATTGCATTGTCCATACTTCTGCCACTCACTCTGAGTGCACAGAAACGTAAGAAGCGTGTAGTGAAGAAAGAGCCCGTTGTAGAGGTTCCGCAAGAAGATCCACGCATCACCAACATGCGTGAGATGACCCAGCAGATTGTTATCATCGATAGCATCGTCATGGACAAGAACCAGTTTCTGAGCGCTTTCCGTCTCTCCTCCGAGACAGGTTCTGTCACCACTTGCCAGGAGTTTTTCGGTAAACCCGTAGAAGGCTATCTTTTCCGCAATGAGATGGGCAATAAGATCTACTTCTCCATGCCTGACGACAGCCTTCGTCAACAGCTCTTCACAAGCGACAAGTTGGGAGAGGAATGGAGCAAGGCCCAACCCCTTCAGGGCATCAGCGAAGGCATCAGCGAAGCATCCTACCCCTTCATGCTTGCCGATGGCATCACGTTCTACTTTGCTGGTAAGGGCGAGGAAAGCATCGGTGGCTATGATATTTTCCTCACTCGCTACGACTCTCGCAGTGGTAGTTTCCTGAAACCCGAGAATATCGGAATGCCTTTCAATTCAGAGGCTAACGACTACATGTTTGCCATCGACGAACTCAATCAGATAGGCTACTTCGTCAGCGACCGCCGCCAGCCCGAAGGTCAGGTATGCGTTTATATCTTTATCCCCTCCGATAGTCGTAAGACATACGACACTTCTGTGTATACCGAACAGCAAATCCGCGACTTTGCAGACATAACCCGTATTGCCGACACCTGGGGCGATGGCCAGTTGCGCAAGAATGCGCTCATGCGCTTAGAGGCAATAAACGCCCAGAAGCCAACCGCCGAGGTTCAGCAGACAACAGATAACCAACAGGTTATCATTATCAACGACCATCTCACCTACTCCAAAGCCAGCGACTTCCGTTCACAAAAAGCCGCCATGCTCTACAAGCAGCTCATCTCTGCCCGCAAACAACTCGACATGCTCGAAAGCGAACTTACTAAATCGCGCGATTACTTTGCTAAGGCATCAGATAGCGAACGAACATCCCTGCGCAAAGAGATACTCAGCGCAGAGAAAGAACTCCTGCAACTCAACCGCCAGATAAAAACGCTTGAGAAGCAGACACGTAACGAAGAAAATTCTGTATTAAACTAAAATAAGCAAGTCTATGAGTAAGAAACATTTTCCAGAATCAGAACTGATTATTAATGCCGACGGCTCATGCTTCCATCTGCATCTGAAACCAGAGCAGTTGGCCGACAAGATTATCCTTGTGGGCGATCCCGCCCGAGTAGATACTGTTGCTGCCCACTTCGACACCAAGGAGTGCGACGTTAGCAGCCGCGAGTTCCATACAATCACCGGTACATATAAAGGTAAGCGAATCACAGTACAGAGTCATGGTATCGGATGCGATAACATCGACATCGTAGCCAACGAGCTCGACACACTTGCCAACATCGATTACAATACCCGCGAAGAGAAGGCCAATCACCGCACATTGACGATGGTTCGTATCGGCACATGTGGTGGTCTTCAGCCCAACACCCCTACTGGTTGCTTCGTTGCCAGCGTCAAGAGCATCGGTTTTGACGGACTGTTAAACTACTATGCTGGCCGTAACGAGGTATGCGACCTGCAGCTTGAAGAGGCTTTCAAGAAGCACATGAAGTGGAATCCCATTAAAGGTTCTCCATACGTATCTGTAGCAGATAAAGAGCTTATCGATCAGATTGCTCAGGATGATATGGTACGTGGTTACACCATCTCATGTGGTGGATTCTATGGTCCTCAGGGCCGTGTGCTTCGTGCCAATCTGGAAGATCCGAAGCAGAACGAGAAAATCGAGAGCTTTGAGTATGAAGGTATGAAGATCTGTAATTTCGAGATGGAGTCGTCAGCCCTTGCAGGTATGGCTTCTTTGCTCGGACATCGCGCCATGACATGTTGCATGGTCATCGCCAACCGCTACACCACAGAGATGAATACCGAATACAAGAATAGTATAGACACACTTATCGAGAAAGTTCTCGACAGAATATGATCGATACAATCTGCGCGCTTGCAACGGCTCCAGGCGGAGCACTCGGAATCATAAGAATCTCAGGCCCTCAGGCGCTTGAGATTCTATCTCATGTCTTCACCAAGTCACTCACCGATGCCCAACCCAACACCATTCACTATGGCCACATCAAAGACGGGAACAGCATTGTCGATGAGGTGCTGGTAAGCGTATTCCGCTCTCCCCACAGCTATACAGGCGAAGAATCTGCAGAAATATCATGCCATGGTTCACGCTATATATTAAATAAGGTTCTCGAACTGCTCATTCAGCACGGTTGTCGGATGGCAGGACCAGGCGAGTTTACCCAGCGTGCCTACCTCAACGGTAAGATGGATCTCTCACAGGCCGAAGCCGTAGCCGACTTGATAGCCTCATCCAACAAAGCCAGCCACGACATTGCGTTGAATCAGCTGCGAGGCTATTTCTCATCAGAGCTTTCACGTCTACGTGAACAACTGCTCAAACTAACATCGCTCCTCGAGCTCGAGCTCGATTTCTCAGACCACGAAGACCTTGAGTTTGCCGACCGAAGCGAATTACTTGAGCTCACCAAAACTATTGACAGTCACATTCTCAGACTCGCCAAGAGTTTCGAGACAGGACAAGCACTCAAGAACGGCATTCCCGTCGCCATTGTCGGCAAGACAAACGTTGGAAAATCAACGCTTCTCAATCGTCTGCTGAGAGACGATCGTGCTATTGTTTCCGACGTACATGGTACGACAAGAGACACCATTGAGGATACGATAGACATCCAGGGTATCACCTTCCGATTCATAGATACAGCAGGCATCCGCCAGACCACAGACGAGGTAGAGCTGATAGGCATCACTCGCACCTATTCCACCATCGAGAAAGCGCGCATTGTGCTTTGGCTTCTCGATGTAGCGCCAAGCGCTTCAGAACTTGAAGACATGCAAGAACGATGCAATGATAAATCATTGATTATCATACAGAATAAGATTGACAAGAATGCACCTCTTAAAATCGGAGCATCCCCTGACTCAAGTCAAGATTCTGTCAAGCAACTGCAGATTTCCGCCAAGCAAGGACAGGGCATCGATGCCCTTGAACAAGCCATCTATGAAGCCGCTCATATCCCCGAGCTCACAGAGAGTGACATTATCGTAACCTCTGCCCGCCAATATCAGTCACTCATCCACGCCCACGACAACCTTACCCGTGTCATCGCAGGCTTGGAGACCGGCCTCAGCGGAGACCTCATCTCTGAAGACTTGAACCTCGTCTTAGACGATCTCTCAGACATCACAGGCCAAGGCCGCATTGTCCCCAACGAAGTACTCGGAAATATCTTTAAAAACTTCTGCGTGGGAAAGTAGATTCTGCGTGGGTAAATAGATTAACTATTCTTTTTATAGCTCTGTACGGCCCAACAACCCATCAGCGTACCGATGCCAGCAAGGGCTAAGACCTGATGGGCAGTTTCGTGCAGCCCACCACCACGGATGAAGACGGTGCGGATGGCATCAATGAAGTAGTGCATGGGGTTGATATAGGTGGTAAGATACGCCCACTGGGGCATGGATCGCGTAGGGGTGAAAAGTCCCGACAGCAACATGATGCTCACCACAAAGAACCACATCACGAACATGGCCTGCTGCATGGTGTCGGAGTAGTTGGACACGATGAGTCCGAAAGAAGAGAAGAACAGCGCCAGCAGCATAGCAAGCACGTAGATGAGCCACACGGGACCTGCAGGTGTGATGCCATAAACGAACCACGCCAACAACAAGCACACGGTGATGACAAACAGCGCAATGAGCCAGTAAGGGATAAGTTTGGCGAGGATGAACGACCACTTGGAAACGGGCGTAACGTTGATCTGTTCGATGGTGCCTGCCTCTTTCTCGCCAACGATGTTGAGTGTGGGCAGAAAGCCCGTCATCAGCATCATCACAATGGCAAAGAGGGCGGGAATCATGTAGAGTTTGTAGTTCTGTTGTTTATTGTAGAGGGTAAGCACGGAAGCGGCTGAAAGCGTTGAGACAGGAGCACTGACTATCTGACTCAGATAGGCGCTACCCATTGAGCCTTTGGTGCCGTTGACGGCATTGGCTGCAATGAGATACTTGCCACCGCGAATCTCGAGGATGACATCGGCCTTACCCTTCTCAATGTCTTTCATCGCTTCAGCGTAGGTACCCTTCTGTCCACCGAAGATGAAATAGTTGGATGCTGCAATCTGCTGTACCAACCGCTGCGACTCCACGGTGTGGTCTATGTCAACCACATCTACCACGATGTTCTTCACTTCCATCTGCATCACCCACGGCATCACGCACATGATGACAATCGGGAACATGACAATGAGTTTGGGCAGAAACGCATTACGACGTATCTGCAGGAACTCTTTTTGTATGAGATATTTCAGTGTCATATCAGTTACTCCAATCTTACATTAAACTTCTTCAGCGCTATGGCCAGCAACACCACCGTCATACCTGCCAGCACAGCCACCTCGCGAGCCACTTCGCCAATGCCCACACCCATAATCATCAGCTTGCGCATGGCCTCGATATAGTAGCGTGGCGGAACCACAGCAGCCAGCCATTGCAGCACTTGCGGCATCGACTCTACCGGAAACAGCATGCCCGACAACATGACCACAGGCATGAGTAACACCATAGCTGATAGCAGCAGGGCCACAAGTTGCGTCTGTGCCATGTTAGAGATGAGCAGTCCCAACGAGAGCGCCAGCAGGATATAGAGGGTGCTCACAGCCAGAATCCAGAACAGCGAACCAGCCAAGGGTACTCCCAACACGAAACGTGCCATCAACAAGATGGTAATAAGGATGCCGAAGGCTAGTACCAGATAAGGCACTGCCTTAGCGATAATCACCATCAAGGGGCGCACGGGCGATACCAACAGCACCTCCATAGTACCTTTCTCTTTCTCGCGCACGATGGATATCGAGGTCATCATGGCACAGATGAGCATCAACAACATACCCATGATGGCAGGCACGAAATTATAAGCCGACTTCATCTGGGGGTTGTATAACAGTTGAGAGTGAATCGTGGAAAGTGAAGAGTTGGCAATAGTCTGTCGGGCGTAGGTGGTCCATTGCTGCGCCATATTAGGGTCGCTGCCGTCAACCATCATCTGCACGCCACGACCCTGTGCAAACACCAGTGCCATATCGGCCTTTTGGCTGCGGATGAGCTGTTCGGCATCCTGCGGGGTATTCACCATCTGAGTGATAACGAAGTATTCCGATTGTGCCAGTCGTTCTACAGCCTGCTGAGTACGGGGCGACATTTCAGAGGTGACTACCACCGTGCGCACATTCTTCACATCAGTGGTGATGGCGAAGCCGAAGAGCAGCATCATCACTACGGGCATACCAAAGAGTATCAGCATCGTGCGCTTGTCACGCAGAATATGTTTGGTTTCCTTGATTACAAATGCTATAAACTGTTTCATACACTTAATCGCTTGAACGGGTGGCCTGACGGGCCAGATAGGTAAACACATTGTCCATATCAGGTTGGTGGAAACGCTGTTTCAGTTCGTCGGGTGTACCTAGTGCGCTTATTTTGCCGTCCACCATGATAGAGATGCGGTCACAATAATCTGCCTCGTCCATATAGTGAGTGGTCACAAAGACCGTGATGCCACGATGGGCAGCGTCGTAGATGAGCTCCCAGAACTGGCGGCGCGTAGCGGGATCAACACCACCCGTGGGTTCGTCAAGGAACACCACACCTGGGTCGTGGAATATCGAGACGGAGAAGGCCAGTTTCTGCTTCCAGCCCAATGGTAAAGAACCTACTAAATCATCGCGATGGTCTTCAAACTTCAACTGCCGCAGCACCTCGTCCATCTTACACTTCACCTCATAGGGTTTCATGCCGTAGATGCCGGCAAAGAGACGGATATTCTCGGCAACGGTCAAGTCTTCGTAGAGCGAGAACCGCTGCGACATATAGCCTATATGCTTCTTAATTTGTTCATATTCCGTACGGATGTCGAAACCTACTACCCTACCCGTTCCACTGGTGGGCTGATTCAGACCTGTCAGCATATGCATCGCCGTCGTCTTACCTGCACCGTTGGCACCCAGGAATCCGAATATCTCGCCCCTTTTTACACTGAACGAGATGTCGTCAACTGCATGGAAATCGCCAAAGGCTTTTACCAGATGTTCTACTTCAATGACATTCTCCGACTCTTCACTCTTATCTTTTAACTCTTCACTCTTATCTATGCCTGGCGGATTGAAGATACTGGCAAACTGAGAGAGAATATCATCGGGAGTGCCAATGCCGCGCACCTGCCCCTGATCCAGAAAAGCGACGCGTTCACAGCAACGAACTTCATCAAGATAAGGCGTTGAAGCCAAGATCGTTATTCCTTGTTCCTTCAACATAAGCAACATCTCCCACAACTCCTTACGACTCACGGGATCAACACCCGTGGTGGGCTCGTCGAGGAAGAGTACACTGGGGTGGTGTACCAATGCACACGAGAGCGCCAGCTTCTGCTTCATACCGCCCGAGAGTGCTCCTGCCTTGCGGTCTTTGAAGCATTCTATCTGCGAGTATATGGCTTTGATACTATCGTAACCTTCATCAACAGTCGTTCCGAAAAGCGTGGCAAAGAAGTTCAGGTTCTCCTCGATAGTGAGATCTTGGTATAGCGAGAACTTGCCCGGCATATAGCCCACTCGGGAGCGCACCTCGCGCATCTGTTTCACCACATCGTAGCCATCTACAGTCGCCGTGCCTGCATCGGGCAGCAACAGCGAACAGAGGATGCGAAACATCGATGTCTTGCCGGCACCATCGGGACCTATCAGTCCGAACACCTCGCCCTTGCCGACAGCAAACGACACATCGCTGAGTGCCTGCACCCGCCCGTACGACTTTGATACGTTATTAACAACAATAGCATCCATAGCGGTAGCAAATTATTCACTTTTCATGTAATTTCACCTCGCCGTACATACCAATCTTCACGAATCCATCATTTTTGATAGTTACCTTGACGGCATACACCAGGTCGGCACGCTCATCGTCGGTGAGGATGGTCTTGGGTGTAAACTCCGAACGAGACGATATCCAGCTGATCGTACCTGCATACTCCTTGCGCTGCCCGTCACCATAGTTAGCAAATACCTTTACCTTCTGTCCAATCTTGAGATTCTGCAACTGAGCAGAAGTAACATAGGCACGCAGTTTCATTGACTCGGTATCGGCTATCTTAAATAATGGTTTTCCAACACTCACGAACTCGCCCTGTTCCACATATTTCTCGAGGATAATACCTTTTATGGGAGTTAAGATGTGACACTTGCGCAGCATATCCTGCAACTGTGCTTTCTGAATCTCCGCAGCTGCCATCTGCTTGTCGAGAGCTTGCGTGCTGGTGCTCAACGATGATATCTGCGCATCCAACTGTTTCTGCAGCACCTTCACCTGACTCGTGGCATCGTCGAACATCTTCGATGGGGCAGCCCCATCAGCTACCAGTTCGCGGTAGCGCTGCTCATCCTGCTGGGCCTTAGCCAACTGCTGGCGTGTGGCAGCTATCTGGCGTTCCATATCGGGTTTCTGACTCTGATACACCGCTTTGGTAGCGTCCATCTGCTGAATCTTCAGCCACGTCTGCGTGGTGTCAATAAGTCCCACCTCTCGGACTGCCTCCATCTTGTCGCCCTCGTTCACGTCAAACGACAGCAATGCCCCACTCTGTTCGGCAAACACGGTCGTCTCGGTAGCCTCGAACGTGCCCGTTGCATCGTATTCTTTCTCGTTGTTTCCGCAGGCTGTCATCATCAGCGCCACACCTGCCAATACATATATTTTTTTCATATACTTATTGATTTGTCGTGTATTTGTTGTCGTATATATCTTTCAGCATCTCTATCTCGTGTACCGACTGTTGCACACAGGCAGCATGCTCCTGATTGATCTCGCGCACCAGGTCATTCACGTCGATGATGCCGTGTGCCAGCTTCGACTCTGCCGCTTTTCTCACAGCCTGTCGCAGCGCGATAATCTCGCCGTCTTGGACCATCAGTTTCTGGTAGCGTGCGATGTTCTCGTGCTGCTGAATCTGTTCCAGGTTGTTATTGAAGAGGAATACCTCCCGGTTGTTTTCTGTCATATCACGCTGCAACTGCAGTTTTGCCTTGTCGTTCTTGCGGGTATAGAGGGCACCGATGTTCCACGTTACCCGTGCACCGACGATGCCGTTCAGGCTCCATTTATGGCGCATCATATCCTCAAACATATTCAGGCCCGGATAACCGTAGAAGCCCTGAGCAAACACGCCTACCTTCGGCATCAGCGCGGCGTTGAGTGCCTTCTCCTGAGCTTTCAGCACACTGATCTGTGCATCCATCGCCTTCAGTTCCGGACGACGGTTTTCAGCCATCATACCTCCGCCATCAGCCTTCACCAGTGGTTTCCGTACCTCCGTCACCTCCATCCCACAGAATGTACTCAGCATGCGCTGTAACATCTGCTTCTGCGATGCCAGTTCGGTGGCTTTCTGTATCGCGTTAAGACGCTCTGCCTTCACATTCTGCAGGTCGCTCTCGGCAGCTGTTCCCCGCCTGGTCATCGCCTCCAGTTTGCGTTCGTTGCCTGCCAACAATGTCTGTAGGTCATTGTTCAACTTGATTTGTTCGTCAATCAGCAACAAACTGAAATACATCTCATTCACGCGCTTGCGAACATTATAAATATTGACTTCGTTCTGAGCTGCCTGCACCTTGCCTTGTTCATGAGCTATACGTTTCTGACTGCCAATGATGCCACCGTCATAGATGGTCTGCTGCACATCGATACCCACTCGATACTGGTCCTTCGTCAGCCCCTTCATGTCGATGCCCATACCGCTCATCATCGTTTTCATTTCATCGGGCCACGCCGTCACATCACTCTGGTAGGTGGCTTGTGCGGTTGCCGACACTTGCGGTAGCCATCCCTTCTGGATATTGGCTACCGTCAGCTGGGTGGTCTTCTCGACAAGTCCATACTGCCGTATCAGCGGATAATTCTTCTCTGCTGCCTGCTGACACTCTTCCAGCGTCTGCCCCTGTACCAGCATGGGCAACATCGTCAAAGCTAAAAACAATTTCTTCATATCATCTTTTGTCATTGAATTCCGGATGCAAAAGTACGATGTTTTTTTCATCGTGGTGTTATCTGTAAGAATGGGGAAATGTTCTTTTTGTTCGATTTATACATAAACAGAGCATTGTTTCGCGGAAAATGATTATCTTTGCCAACAAAAAAGGACGTATTATGAACAGACAACCGCAACTGATGGATGCCACACGAATGCGCGACATTCTCACACCACACCTCTCGCAAATGCGCGAGCATATATTCATGAATAGCGAACTGGCAATGGTTCGCGGCGACAGCACGGTGTTCAGTCTGCTGATGCGCCAAAAGCCACCTTTTACCATCAATGATCACCGTTTGGGCATCATCATGAACGGCGAGGCTGAAATTACCATCAACCTGCAAGACCGCCACCTTACGAGCGGCACACTCGTCTATATCGGTCCTGGTACCATCATCCATCCCAAGCGTCTGTCGCCTGACCTCCGCATCTTCGGAATGGGACTTTTTTTTAACTTCCCCATGCCCTTTGCACAGGGACAGATGCCGTCGGCCTTCAACGGGCAGGTGCGCGACTTCCAGTTACTTGTCAGCGAAGAGAATATCGCTACTGCCAGACATATTCTGGACACTATCTGGCAAATGGTTCATGCCTCCGACGACTATCATCGTCCCACCGTCACAGCCCTCGTAGCTGCCCAGATGCACCACTACAACCAGCTGTTCCAGCAGCAGATCGACCAACAGGCCAGCAGTCGTTCGCGCGAGCAGACCATCTTCGACCGCTTCCTCCAACTGGTTACCCAACACTGTGCCGAACATCATCAGATAGGATACTATGCCGACCGCATGTGTCTAACTGAGCGCTACCTGAACACCATTATCCGCCAAACAAGCAGCGTCACAGCCAAAGACTGGATTGACCGTGCCCTCATCACGCGTATAAAAATAGAACTGCGCCACACGGATAAACCTGCAGCACAGATTGCAGATGAGATGCATTTTGCCAATCCCTCATTCTTCTCAAAATACTTCCGTCGCCTCACCGGCATGACTCCCGGCGAGTATAAGAAGAACTAAGTGGTTTTACCTCGGCTGCAGGCTCAGACGGTATTCGCTGGGCGACTTACCAAGATGCTTGGTGCAGTAACGACTAAAATAAGAAAGAGTAGTAAAATTCATAAGTTCTGCTATCTGAGTGAGGGACAGGCGTTCATCATTCAGATATTCTTTCAGTATAGGTATGGTATGGCGGTCAATGTACGATGTGACACTATGCCCTGTCACACGCTTGATGGTGGCTGAGAGATACTTTGGCGATACATTCAGCCGTTCGGCATAATAACTCACTTCGCGTTCCGTTCGGCTGATGCCAGTAGCCAGCAGTGCCATCAGCTGTTTTACAATATAGGCCGTACGATCGGTGTGTAAATCGGAGGCATCACGCTGGGCATGGGCTTCAAAAATGTCATACATCATCGTCAAGCAGAGACTGCCCATCAATTCACGATAGAACTGTAAGTGACTATCGTTCATGCGGTCGCGCAGACGCTGGAAGTCATCCAACAGATGCTCTACTTGTTCATCTGTCAGTTTGATGACTGGGTCTTGGTTCAGCGAGATACTGCCACCTATGCTGTAATTGTTCGATGGCAACAGGTTCTGCAGGAACTTATAGTCGGCAGCAAACCACTCCACCTGTAAATCGGCATGTCCCGCAAGGTTCTTTACTCTATCGGGCATCGGAATCACTACCAGGTCGTTTTTGACTATGTGGTAACAATGCTCGTTGAACACGAAACTGCCCTCCCCTGCCAAGCATAGCAAATGCATGCAGGTGTGGCTCAACTCATTGGAATTCACCCCATTGAAGTCTGTAGAATACTGAAAATCCACCTCCATATCGTTGTCTTTTGGGTGCGAAGATACACATTAATTATGATACAAACAAACGATTTCTGCAAAAAGTAAAAATCGTGACGTAATTTGTGAAACAATCGTATCAAAAAAACGTCGTATCTTTGCAGCGTGATAGGAAATCACGCCGCGAGTGAAGGCTGCGGCTCAGCATAGTTCGAGTAAAATCGACTCTGCGTTCGCCTTGCACTTCACTTGCATCCAGTTTTAAAAAAAACGATTATGAATATCAGGAGTATCATCACAGCCGTCATCGGTCTGCTCGTATCCACAGCATGCAGTGGTGGCGCAAAACAGGAGAAAGTTATGAAGAAGGATTCAAAGGCAATAGTAGTGTTCTTCTCGCATGCGGGAGACAACTACGCAGTGGGAAACATCGAGGTGGGCAACACAAAGATTGTGGCCGACTGTATCACGGAGTTGACTGGTGCTGAGCAGTTTGAAATCGTGACACATAAGTACGATGGCATGGCTTACAATCCGCTCATTAAGTTGGCACAGGAAGAAACCAAGAACGGCGAACTGCCTGAGTATGAAGGCGATATTGATTTGAGTAGTTACGACACCATCTTCATCGGAGGTCCTGTATGGTGGGGAACCTATCCGCAGGTGATGTTCACCTTTTTCAAGAAGCACGCTAACGACTTGAAGGGCAAAACCGTCATTCCATTCACTACCCATGAGGGCTCAGGTCTGGCCAACTGTGTAGACGACGTGAAGGTAGCATTCCCTGGTGCAAACGTCACAAAAGGCTTTAGCATCTACGGACACGAGGTGCGTACAGAGAAGGCGAAAGTAGAGAAATGGATTAATGGATTGAAATAATATGAAGTACATAAAACTATACAACGGCGTAGAAATGCCGACCTTGGGCTACGGTGTGTTTCTCGTAAGCCCTGACGAGTGTGAACGTTGCGTAAGCGATGCCTTAGAGGTGGGCTATCGATTGATAGACACGGCGCAGGCCTACCAGAATGAGGAAGGCGTCGGCAATGCCTGGCGCAAGAGTGGACTGAAGCGTGAGGATCTATTCCTCGTGACGAAGGTATGGATATCGAACAATGGCGAGGAAAAGGCAGCGAAGAGCATCGACGAGAGCCTGCGCAAGTTGCAGACGGAGTATATCGACCTGCTGCTCATCCATCAGGCTTACGGTGACGTGTTTGGCACGTGGCGGGCAATGGAGAAGGCCTACCGTTCTGGCAAAGTACGAGCCATCGGTGTCAGCAACTTCCAGGCAGGTCGCTTCTTCGACTTTGCCCACTATGTGGAGGTGAAGCCAATGGTGAACCAGCTGCAGTGTAACACGCTCATCCAGCAGACGGGCATCGAGCCGATTCATGCTGAATTTGGAACAATGGTAATGGCCTGGGGACCGCTTGGCGGACAGGGAGTCGACGGCATCGTGAAAAGTGAGACGCTGACAGCCATCGGAGCCAAGTATGACAAGAGCGCTGCACAGGTCGCCCTCCGCTGGCTCACTCAGCGTGGCATCGTAGCTATTCCCAAGTCGAGCCATAAAGAACGTATGGCACAGAACTTTGACGTATTCGACTTCACACTTAGTGACTACGATATGGCACAGATCGCCCAGATGAACCAGCACGACACGGGCACCATCAACTTCGGCGACCCACTGTTTGTGAAGTACTTGATACAGAATTACGGATAAAAAAACAGAATACAACTATGTTTGGAAACTTTTCTTATTACAACCCCACCAAACTGTATTTTGGTGACGAGTCCCTGAACTTCCTCAAGGACGAACTGAAGAACTACGGCCCAGTGGTACTGCTCAACTATGGTAGCGGCAGTGTGAAACGCAACGGCATCTACGACCAGGTGGTGGCCATCCTGAAGGAGGCCGGCAAAACGATCGTGGAGAATTCTGGTGTGATGACCAATCCTACATTAGAGAAACTGCGCGAGGGTGTCAAGATTGCCCGCGAGAACGAGGTGGACCTGATTCTAGCCCTTGGCGGCGGCAGCGTGTGCGACTATTCAAAGGCGGTGGCGGCATCAGTCTATTACGAAGGTGACTATTGGGATCAGTTCTGGCTGAAACAGCAGAATCCCGCCGAAGGCCAGCGACTATTACCCGTAGGCTGCATCTTGACGATGGCTGGCACAGGCTCTGAGATGAATGCCGGCACGGTGATTACCGATGCAGAGCATACTTTCAAGGTGGGGCATGTGTTCGACTCTCGTCTGATGCCTAAGTTCTCTATCCTCAACCCGAAGTTCACGATGACCGTACCCGAGAACCAGATGAAGGCGGGTATCTACGACATCATGAACCACATCATGGAGCAGTACTTCAGCGATTTCGATGACAACACCAGCGACTACCTCTCAGAGGGACTGATGCGCTCCGTCATCCACAGCAGCCGCATCGCTGTGAGAAATCCGCAGGACTACGAGGCACGCTCCAACATCATGTGGACGGCCACATGGGCACTGAACACCCTCATCGGACTGGGCAAGAAGGAGGATTGGATGGTTCACATGATTGGTCACAGCGTGGGTGCCTGGACACATGCCCCTCACGGCTATGCACTGGCCTCCGTCTCGATGGCCTACTATCGCCGCGCCATGAAGAATGGTCTACCTAAGTTTGTGCGCTTCGCCAAGAACGTGTGGAACATCAGTGGTGACGGCATGACCGACGAGCAGATAGCCAAAGCAGGCTTGCAGGCTCTAAGAGCCTGGATGCTAGAGATAGGTCTGCCACTAACCATCAGCGAAATTGGTGCCACTGAGGATATGATTGCAGGTATCACCGATACTACCGTCATCTATCCCGCTGGCTATTTGAATCTGTCAAAGGAGGACGTGGCAGAGATTCTGAAAGAAAGTTTATAATTGATAATTGACATTTGATAATTGAAAGTTAAAGCATTATTGCTGGTTCTTATGATAGCAGCAAACGGTTTCGCTCAGGGCGTGATAGATAAACATTTGATTGTCCGCATTGCTGAGATTGAGGTTTTTCCACAGTATTTGGAGGAATACTTGACCTTTGCCAACGAGGTGGACCGTCTGAGCATAGAGCGCGAGCCTGGTGTCATCTGTCTCTACCCCATGCAGAGTGCTGAGGACTCATGCCAGATTCGCATCCTCGAGATCTATGCCTCTGAGGAAGCTTATCAGCAGCACTTGAAGACCGACCACTTCCAAAAGTACAAGCAGGGCACGCTCCACATGGTGAAAGACCTCAAACTGCCCACCATGAAGCCCCTCGACCCAGAGACAATGAAACTGATATTCAAAAAACAGAGGTAACAATGAAAAGATTGATTTTAGTAATTTGCGCCATGCTCACATTACTAAGTACAAATACAACTGCAAAGACACTTGTGGTATACTATAGTTACACAGGCAATTGCCGAGAGATAGTAAACACACTGACTAGTCAGATTGAAACCGACGTGCTGGAGATTCTGCCTACTGAAAAAGGACTCCAGTACGAGGCTAACAACTATGCCTTGGGCACTCAGTTGCTGAATGCCATCAAGGCTAATCCAAATGACGCCAGCAGTTACCCTGCAATAGACCCTGTAACGAAATCACCGGCCGATTACCAGAACATCATCATTGTCACCCCACTTTGGTGGAGTCAGATGGCAGCTATCACGCAGACCTACCTGTTCCAGAATGCTTCGATGATGGCAGGGAAACACGTCGGAATGATTGTGTCGAGCCATTCGAGTGGCATCAGTGGTGTGGTAAGTGATGCCGAGAGGTTATTGCCTAATGTCACATGGATGGGCGAAGCCTTGTGGATTAACGCTAGCAACCACGGGAATCGTGCCTCACTGATAGAAAACTGGATCAAGACACTGAATTTCGATAATGAGAATACTACTATGGATAAAATGTATATCACCATCGATGGACAAACGCAAAGTGCGACACTCGTTGACAATACGGCTACACGCGAGTTGGTCGCTGCACTTCAGAACGCACCCATTACGGTCACTCTCAACGACAACCAGTTCGAGATATGGGGACCTCTGGGCAAATCGCTGACAACGGAAAACGAGCAGATGAATACCACAGCAGGAGACATCGTGCTCTATAATGGCAGCAACATCTGCATCTTCTATGCCAGCAACTCTTGGAGCTATACTCGCTTAGGCAAAATCGACGGACTGTCAGAGAGTGAGTTGCGCACATTCTTGAAAGCAGGAGAAAGCAACATCACCGTTATGCTGTCTCTGACTTCGGGCACGACAGCCATCAGGAGCGTCAATGGTAATCGTATGGAAGATGGAGCGTACTACTCGCTGAATGGTGTGAAGGTAAGCAATCCTTCAAAAGGAATTTATATCCAGAATGGTAAAAAAGTAATATTATAATGCAAAGAATCATTTTATTTTTAATCGCAATAATGACTATGTCTACAATAGATGCACAGACGCTGACAGAGCGTCAGCAGGGATTGGTAGCATGTGCCTGCCTGATGGCACAGGGTGATATGGAACGTTTGGAGCCAGTCGTGCGTGTGGCGCTCGACAAGGGCGTAACCGTCAACGAACTGAAGGAGGCTTTCTCGCAGCTCTATGCCTACACGGGTTTCCCACGAAGCCTGAATGCACTTGGAGTACTGAGTAAGGTCTTAGAGAGCAGACAGCCTAACTGGCAGGAAGGCAAGCCTTGGAAGCGTCCTGCCGAGTGGGATGATGCCAAGAAGGCCTACGAACTGGGCACCAAAAACCAGACACAACTTTCAGGAAAGCCTTTCAACTATGAGTTCTGTCCGCAGGATGACTACTATCTGAAGTCTCACCTCTTTGGCGACATCTTTGCTGGCGACCAGCTCTCTGCTGCCGACCGCGAGATAGTTACCGTAGCAGCTCTGAGTGGTCTCGAAGGCGTTGCTCCACAACTCGCCGCCCACAAGCAGGGTGCCGTGAACATGGGCAATTCAAAGCAGTTGGTGGATGAACTCTGTGCTTGGCTCTGCAACGAGGGCTACACCCTAAGTACCAAGTGGCCCAAAGGCGAGCCTAATCCTTACGGCAAGTACTTCATTGGTCAGAGTTATCTGGCAGATGTCGGCGGTGGTGTTATGAATGTTACTTTCGAACCCCGTTGCCGTAATAACTGGCACATCCATCACAAGCAGGTGCAGGTGTTGATCTGCGTGGCTGGTCGTGGTTGGTATCAGGAATGGGGCAAGGCTCCTGTTGAACTGACTCCCGGCACCGTCATCGCCATCCCTGCTGAGGTGAAGCACTGGCACGGTGCACAGAAGGACTCATGGTTCCAGCACCTCACCTATCATAAAGATGTGCAGGAAGGAGCCAGCAACGAACTGAAGGAGCAGCGAGAGCAGAGCGATGCTCGCATCAGCTCTGCCGAGTCGCGACAGAAGTCGAGTGAAACTCAATGGTGTGAGCCTGTGGATGATGCCACCTATAATCTATTAACTAAATAGTTCTCAATACCAATGAAAAAGTTTTTATTAGCCGCAGCGTTGGTGAGTGGAATGCTCGCAGCCTGCACACAAAAGAGTAACAACAATCAAGACAACGAAAGTATGAATACAACACCAACATTGACGCAGGAGTGGGACAAGGTGTTCCCCCTGAGCGAGAAGGTAAATCACAAGAAGGTGACATTTGAGACACAGTATGGCCTGACACTGGCTGCCGACCTCTATACACCTAAAGATGCCAAAGGCAAATTGGCAGCTATCGCCGTTAGCGGTCCTTTCGGAGCCGTGAAGGAGCAGTGCAGCGGACTCTATGCCATGAAGATGGCAGAGCGTGGTTTTGTGGCACTGGCCTTCGACCCTTCATACACGGGTGAGAGCAGCGGTGAACCGCGTCGCACAGCTTCGCCCGACATCAACACTGAGGATTTTATGGCAGCCGTAGATTTCCTGTCGAAGCAGGATAATGTAGATGCCGAGAAGATCGGCATCATCGGCATCTGCGGTTGGGGAGGCATTGCCCTGAACGCTGCCGCTGCCGACACTCGCATCAAGGCCACAGTAGCCTCAACGATGTATGATATGACACGCGTCAGTGGTAACGACTATAATGATGCTTTCGACGTAGAAGGAGCTCGCCATAAGAACCGTGAGAACCTTTCGAAGCAGCGTCTGGCCGACCCCAACGCAATGGCTGGCGGTGTATTGGATACCGTGCCTCCACAGGCCCCCAACTTCGTGCACGACTACTTCGACTACTACAAGACCACACGTGGTTATCACAAGCGCTCAGGCAACTCTAATGATGGTTGGCGCGTCATCGGCACGCAGGCCTACGCCAACAGCCGTTTCCTCTACTACATCAACGAAATCCGCTCTGCCGTTCTCGTGATGCACGGTGCTGACGCCCACTCACGCTACTTTGGCGAGGCTGCTTATCACTATATGGTGGATGGCAAAGCTGAGGGTTATAAGTTTGTTGGCGAGCCCAATCCCAATCCCGAGAACAAGCAGCTGCTCATCATCCCCGGCGCCTCGCATTGCGACCTCTACGATGGCGGCTACGAGGAAAAAGCAGGTCAGGGTCAGCCCAAGAACATGATTCCGTGGGATAAACTGGAAGCTTTTTTCAAAAAGAATCTGAAATAAATGATATGTTGACAAATAATCGCCCATCTGTTTCTTATGCAGATGGGCGATTTCATTTATATTTTAAGACGTAGAATGGACCATATTTAACATTTGTTTGCCTTGCAACTCAATGATTATTTTGTTCTATTGCCAAGACAGGCTGCACCAAAAAACCAGAACTTTGTCAATAGCCCCACCACGTAACAAGAAAGGCTCTCTTACGTAAAATATTCCATAAAAAAGAGTGATTTTTCAGATTTTATTTGTACCTTTGCAATGTCATGTGCGATTTTGCTTGGCTTTTAATGCAGCACTAAGGTAAGTGAGAAATCTGACATGGCAAAACGTTGGGTAACTTTTTGTTGCTATGACACTTATAAACAAAGCTAAATTTATGTGCTGCGGAATTTAGGTGTATGAAGACAGAACCCATCAACCGTAAGAATTATGAGAAACCAGCATTTGTGGTAATCAAGCTTTATATGAAGCCGATAATGCTGGTAGACAGCGATGAATATTATTACCAAGGAGCGCCAGACGATTAATTCGTCCCACTGACGTTGAGATCATCATAAAAGCTTTAGCATCTTCTCAGCCAAGGGCAAATACCAAGTGCGAACCTCTTCAGCCGTCGGCGTGTGCCCTCCGGGGAAGTGGAACGAATGGCTGTAATGTTCCAAGAAGAGCGGTTCAAAATGTGCCAACGTGTCCTGTTCGCCAAACACCCCCCAGATGCGGTCTTTGTAGCAGGGATTGCAGTCGTTGAACTGTATAGCCTCCAGTTCGGCAAACTCCTCAATCAAAGCCTCATTGATGGTGAAGTCCTGCTTGCCGTCTTTTCGTGGCGATTTGTACTGATGATCGCCGATGCGCTGCTTCAGGAACTCCGTCATCCGGAAGTGTGGATTTCCAAGTAAGGCAGGGATGCCCATGGTTGAAGCCACCATCTGAGCATAGAACGAACCGCAGCTGTTACCCACCAGAAGGTCAGGTTTCTCACGGTCAATCAGTTCACGGATAAAGCCTACGGCCTCTTTCGGGTGCATCGGCAAGTCTGGCGTAAGCACCTCGGCACGCCCCTCAAAGGAGTCGCGCAACGCCAAAGCCGGTACACACTGGCCACTGGCATAGAAGCCGTGAAGGAACAATATCTTCTTCATACCCTTCTCCAAGTCATTTTAATGTGAGGAATGCCATCGAGCATGAAAGTCTCAGATGACTGTCTGAATCCCACGTTTTCATAGAATCCTTTAGCATATTCCTGTGCCTCAATATCAATAACGGTAGCTCCGAAATGTTCGATGGCAGCGTCAATGGCATGAAGCATAATCTGTTTGCCATAGCCCTTACCCCGTTCTGTGGTGATGACTCTGCCAATCGAAATTTCCTTCATGTGAGTACCTGCAGGGCACACACGAGCCAAAGCCACGACCCTATCAGCTTCGGTCAACCAGAGATGAATAGATTGCTGGTCGTCGCCGTCCATATCCTGATAGACGCAGTTCTGCTCAACCACGAAAACCTCGCTACGCACTCTCAGGAGTTCGTATAGCTCATCTGTGGTCAGTTCCTGGAACATTTTCTTATGTAGTTTTACCATCGCAACGTCGTTATACAGATTCATGTTCATTTTCTGTGAACGAGTGCAAAGTTAGTTCTTTTTCCCTATTTCATGTTAGGTTAATGCGGAAAACATCCGCAATACAAGACTTTTTTAACAATTCAAGGTATAAGCCCTCCCCAACTTCAACAGCAAGCATCAGGACTATGGCTGGCCTGTTGAAGAGTTAGATAGATTCTAATAATACGGTGCAACAAGGTTTGCGAAAATGCTAATAATTCTCAAAACTTGGCACAAACTTAAACATAATTTCGATATTTCATTGAAAACCACTATATTTGCAAGGAAAATAAAGAAAAAGTTCAATTATTAATCATTATGTCTTACTAAGCCATAATAGCCCACAAAAACAAATACGAAAAATGAACAGAAGAGATTTTATCAAGAAAGCAACGATGGCGGCTGCAGGAGCAGCTGTCGTATCGCCTGTGTCGGCGATGTTGAACAACGTGACAGGTGTCAAGACCCCCAAAGTGTTATTGGTAAACGGCAGCCCGCGCACCGACGGCAACACGTTCTGTTGCCTGAAGGAAATTGAGGCTACGTTGCAGAAACACGGCGTGGAGTCGGAGATTGTTCAGATTGGTCGCAAGCCAGTCCGTATGTGCATCAACTGCGGCGGCTGCCGACAGAACAACGGTGCAGGCTGTGCATTCGATGATGATATGTGTAGTGTGATTGCTGAGAAAATGAAAGAATCAGATGCACTCATCGTAGGAACTCCTGTCTATTACGGTCAGCCGAATGGTGGTATTCTCTCGCTAATGCAGCGGCTGTTCTACTCTACAGGACATCTGGTTCAGAACAAGCCTGCAGCGGCATTGGCTGTCTGCCGTCGAGGTGGTGCTACGGCTACACTCCAGACCATGAACATGATGTTCGAGATGATGAACATGCCTGTAGTAACCTCACAGTACTGGAACATCGCCTACGGAGCAGGTAAGGGCGAAGTAAAACTCGACACCGAGGGCATGCAGACAATGCGCACCCTTGCCACCAACATGGCATTTCTGCTTAAGAAGATTCATGCCGACGGCAATCCTGCCCCCCAGCGCGATGAGTTCCCAGCATTCATGAATTTTATCAGGTAAATGAATATCATAATTACATCAAAAAAGTTCCATAAAATATGAAGAACCAACTGGCATTATTGACAGTAAGTCTGATGGCGGCTCTTGCCTGGGGACAAAACTCTATTGTTAAAGTAGAAGGAGGTATGATACAAGGCATTCCGTACAGATTACTCAGTCACGAGACAGAAATTGACGACATCATCAAAGGCATGGCGCTTGAAGAGAAGATTGAGATGCTTCATGGAAAAAACATGTTTTCTTCGGCAGGTATCCCGCGACTGGGCATCGCCGACATGGAATACGCTGACGGACCTTTCGGTATCCGTGAAGAGATGGAGCCTCACTCGTGGAACTCCGTCAATCTGACAACAGATTCGGCGACCTTCTTCCCCACAGGCTCGGCACTGGCTGCAACATGGAGCACAGAGTGGGCCTACGCCTACGGACGGGGCATGAGCCGCGAGGCCAGGCTGCGTGGCAAGGATATGATTCTCGGTCCCGCCATCAACATACAGCGCATCCCCACAGGTGGACGTACCTATGAGTATCTGAGCGAAGACCCCATCCTAAGCGGCATGCTCGCCGTGGCTTATACCAAGGGAGCACAGGACGACGGCACGGCGGTGTGTCTGAAACACTATGCACTGAATAATCAGGAGGACTACCGCGGCTTCGTCGATGTGCGTATCTCAGACCGTGCCATGCATGAGATATACCTTCGTCCCTTCGAGATGGCCATACGCGAGGCCGATGCCTGGGGTGTCATGGCTGCGTATAACAAAGTGAACGGCCGATGGTGTTCGGAGAACAAGGCACTGCTCACGACCATTCTCCGCCAACAGTGGGGATTCCCCGGTATGGTCATCAGTGACTGGGGCGGTGTCCATTCCACCGTCGATGCTGTGACAGCAGGCATGAACGTAGAGATGCCCGGTAGTCGTTATATGGGGCAGGCACTACTCGACTCTGTGAAGGCCGGGAAAGTGAGTGAGGCGGTTATCAACCAGCGTGTCAGAGAGATCCTTCGCGTCCGTCTGACGGTGAAACCGATAGCCAAAGATGCTGCCAACACTAAACCTGTAGGCAATGCCGAGGAGATGGCAACCGCATTAGAAATAGCCCGTCGCAGCATCGTGCTGTTGAAGAACGAAAAGATGCTACCTATAAACACGAAAAAAGTGAAACGCATCGCTGTCGTCGGTGAGAATGCCGTTACAAAAATGGCACTTGGCGGTGTGGGAGCTGGCGTAAAGACACGTTGTGAGATCACACCACTCGAAGGCCTGCAAAGAATACTTGGCAATCAAGTGACAATCACCTACGTCCCAGGTTATAAGAGTTTCGATCGTGAGACAAGGAACAAGCGTCTCAGCCCTATTCAGCCTGCCGACCACGAGCTTGTGGCTCAGGCCGTAGAAGCAGCTAGGAATGCCGACCTCGTCATCTTCTTTGCCGGAAACAACCGCGAGGTAGAAACCGAGGGGTCAGACCGTAAGACCATCACCCTGCCCTCTGGACAGGATGAACTGGCGCTTGCACTCGCTAAGGCAAACAAACGATTAGTGACAGTTATCGTCTCTGGCGGACCAGTAGATATCTCGACAGTAAACGAGGTTTCTGCGACATTGGTCGCCTCATGGTTCAATGGTTCCATGGGTGGTCAGGCTCTCGCCGAGGTTCTCACGGGTAAGATTTCTCCGTCGGGTAAACTGCCGATGACCTGGCCCAAGAAGCTGGAGGATGTGCCGGCTTACGCCACAGGCACCTATCCACAGACCATCGAGAACAACAATCAAGGCGATATTTTCGTAGATCTCACCCGCAATCGCAGCAATGAGCGCCGTCAACAGCTCATCGCCGACTATGCAGAGCAGGATCTTGTTGGTTACCGTTGGTATGATCAGAAACATATTGCTCCCGCCTATCCATTCGGCTATGGACTCTCCTATGCTACGTTTACTTACAGTGACTTGAACGTTAAACCTACAACTGAGGGCTTCGACGTCAGTTTCACGCTCTCCAATACCTCTGACCGTGATGCCGAAGAGGTGGCACAGGTCTATGTTGCCCGTTCAACAAAGGAGCTAAAGGGTTTCTGCCGTGTAGCGCTGAAGGCAGGTGAACGAAAGATGGTGACCATACCCATTCGTCGCTCCGACCTATGCCACTGGGATGAAGCAGCCCAGACCTGGACTTTGGCATCCGACAACATCGACATCCTCGTCGGCGGCTCTTCTGACAACTTACCATTAACAAGTAAAAACAGAATCGAATAAATGAAAAATATGTCACTTCATCTCAATGCTGTACGTCCCTTGGGACTTGAGCTTAGGTGAAGACACATTGATGGTGACGCCGCCCTTTTCTTCTTGGGGCTGGATGATGAGGAGCGCCTGACCACGGAAAGTCGTGGGTGTAAGCGAGCGGAACGAGTGGACATCGTAGGGATGACCAGTTCCGGCAACAGCGATGTGACGAGCACCCGAGGTCTTGATGTCGAGGGGAATCTCAGCGGTAGGACATAGGTTGCCATCGGCATCAACCACTTTGATATACACGTAAGCAAGATCATTGTGCGAGGCAGTGATGTTTTTGTTTACAGGTATAAATTGGATGGCTGCAGGGGCGCCAGGGGTGCGGAATACGATGCCCGCCTTTTTTCCTTTGATAACTTCTGCTTTCAGTTCGCCGGGTTCGTAAGCCACGCGGAATGATGCGGTGAATGTCTCAGGATTAACATCCTGCTCGCCAATGACACGCCCATTTATTGACAGGCAGACACGTGACTCACGTGTATAGACATTTACACGAAGGGAGTCGCTACGGTGGCCGTTTACATCGTGTACTACACCAGCCTTTAAAGTTGCGTTATCGTATTTCTCAGGACGAATATCTACAGGCAGATAACCTCCCCACTGCCAGTGATTCTCTTCGGCAGTCCAGCACCAGCCCAATGCGTCCTCATATTCACCGTCGGTCACCGAAGGGCGCACAGCCATCGCTATCGGGCGCTCTCCCCACACCACATCCCTATAATAGCTCTGCGGTTTTTTGTTACCTACAAGGTCGATGTCGCCGCACCAGGCGTTGAACCACGGCCAGGCCAGCAGTTGAATCCAACGGCCTCGGTCGCTACGTTCGAGGGCATGCCCAAGCCCCGCCTCGCCGATATAGTCGATGGCCGTCCACACAAAATCACCGATGACGTAAGGGTGCTTCTCCACAAGACGCCAATTGCCGCCAATGGCATTAGGGTACGTCTCCGAGCCGTACATGATGCGCTCTGGGAATTTCTCATGGTCGCTCTCATAGCGGCGCTGCTCGTAGTTGTAGCCGCCCACTTCGACGAGGTCGAAGGCGCGTGGCGAGTCCTTGTCCCAAGACATCTTCTGCGCCGTGCGATCCCAATAGTCGTTCACGGCCAGCGTCGTCGGCCGTGTCGAGTCCTCCTGCTTGATGGCGCGCGTGATGGCCTCGGCAATTTCCTTGCCGCGAGGCACGTCGGAGCGCTGGGCAATCTCGTTGCCGATACTCCACATAATGACACAGGGATGATTACGGTCGCGGCGCACCATGAGGGCAGCGTCGTATTCAAAATTAGTCACACCCATGCCCACAGGCTTGCCGTCAATGATGGTCTGCTTTTCATGTGAGAAGTAATTACTGTAGTCATCCTTACGTTTCTGCTCCTCCCACTGATCGAAGCACTCGTCGATAACCAGCATACCCAGCGAGTCGCAGGCATTGAGGAAGGCCTCCGTTGGCAGGTTATGGCTCGTGCGCACGGCATTGTAGCCCTGTGCTTTCATCAGCTCCACCTTGCGCACCTCGGCGCGGTCGATGGCAGCACTCCCCAACAGTCCGTTGTCGTGGTGGACGCAGCCGCCGCGAAGCTTCACCGACTTACCGTTGAGCAGGAAACCCTTATCAGCAGAGAACGTGATGGTGCGGATGCCAAAGGGGATTTCCAGGACATCGCGAACGCTCTTATCAACATCAAGCAGGCTGATGCGGGCTTTATAGCGATAGGGATTGTCTATTGACCACAGGTGCGGAGACTTTATCGTCAGTTCGCTTCCCCCTGTAGCAATTTCGCGCCCTTCGGCGTCTATAATCTGTACCTTTATCGTGCCTTCAGCCGTCGTAGCGTTCGTGTCGAAGATCTTTGCCAAAACCTTCACCACGGCATTTTTCCCATTCACCACCGACGCATCGACATACGTGTCCCATGCGTCAAGGTGCAGTCTGTCGGTCGTCTCTAACCACACATGGCGGAAGATGCCGCTGCCCGAATACCAGCGGCAGTTCAGGCCCTCGTTCACCGCCTTCACGGCAATGGTCACGCGGCTCTCATCCATGGGGTCGCGGTTCGCTTTGTCTCTCAGAATACTATTCAAATCAAATACGAAAGGCATGTAGCCATACACGTTCATCGCAGCCTTCTTGCCGTTCACCCACACCTCAGCCTGATTGTATACGCCATCGAAGCGCAGGCGAAACATCTTATTCTTGAGTATCTCATCCAAAGAACCACCACTCATTGGCAAGGTGAAAGCCTTGCGATACCAGCCCGTGCCACCGACCGTCTGTCCAGAGTCCAAGTCGCCGATGCTGAGACGCGAGAAGGGTCCCACCTGCCAGTCCTTCCACTCCACCGTTTCCCCTCGGTAGTCGTGAGTGTAGGCCACCGGCTCCATACTGAAGTCATGTGGCACGATTACCTCGCGCCATCGTGAGTCGTCGAACTCCGCCGCCTCCGCGTTAATCACTTCGCCACGATGGAATCTCCAGCCCCCATCGAATGATTGCATACGTTGTGCGAAGCCCCTCATCGGCACCGCATACTGAAGTCCTATTATAACCAATAGGCAAATAATCTTCTTCATTTTATTTTTAATGAACGTTGATAATCCTGTTTATACAATTTAGGTAATACGAGTGCAAAGTTAGTTCTTTTTCCCTATTTCATGTTAGGTTAATGCGGAAAACATCCGCTTTACAAGACATTTTTAACAATTAAAAAGACATGTTATTTATGAAAGTTTTGTTTAGATTGCTTTGATGAGAAGAAAACATTTTCTATATTTGCAAACGGAAACATATCTTTTGTGTTGTTATGGTGGTAAAAGTAACTTTGCGCAAAACTATAAAATAATACGATGAAGAAGATTATATCTTTGGCTGTAACAGTGATAATGGCAATGATGATGCCGTCGTCATGCAACGTAAGGCAACATGGAGGTGCCTCAACAGAAATAAGTGAGGAGCAGTTAAAAGAACGGGCTGCCGAATTGTGCAAGTATATCCCCGACCACGAACTGCGGGAGGGTTCGCACGAGTATCTCACAAATGATTTCTACACCGTGCTCGACACGATATTCAATCACCTGCCTGAGCATGAGGCGATGGATCATGAGTGGCTGTACTACTTCGTAACAGGCAATGGCGGTACGATAGCCGACTATGAAGTGGTTGGCGTAGAGATAATCGATGACAATCATGCTACAGCCACCATCAAAGTAAGACAGAAATGGGAGGATGGCTCGTTCGATGAAACGACTGATATTGAGGAGCACCAGCTGACGATGGAGCAAGTGGATGGCAAGTGGCTGTTAGCCGACTTTGACAATCACAAAGCAGACTGCATACGTCATATTGCCCAAAACCGCGACGAGCAGGCCAGGAGACAGGCCATTAGCGACTATCTTGCGAAGGAAATAGGACAGCACTATCGACATGGGAAGATGTGTATACCCACGCTGATGATGGTGGCCGAGGAGGGCGACAGCGTGTGGGGCGACTTCTGGGTGGATTGGTACAACATAGCCGGCGATACGCTCAAGACGGTATCGGGTGGCAACCACTCTGGACTCATACTGCTGAAAAAGCAAGGTACAGACTACTGCGTGACAGCTTTCGAACAAACTGTTGATGGGGCTGGCTATCTGCCAAGTGCCAAGCGCATCTTCGGCAGGCACTTTGATTTGTATCAGCAGATGCACTCTAATCAGAAGGTACGCGAAGCCGTCAGACGCGAACAGCTGAGCGAATATGTGAAGCGCAAGGGTTTAGCAGTGCGCTATTATCAGGACTATGGCTGGCCTGTTGTAGAGTTAGACAGATTCTAATAATAAAAGAAAAAAAAGACGTATCTATCACTTTTCTGCATAACAACATTATAATCAATAAGATAACTAGAGTGATAGATTATATTTATCTATCACTTTTTTAGAATTTGATGCAAAATTTATTGTAAAACGTTTGTGTTTTACCAAAAAATTTTGTACCTTTGTAGCATCAAATTAATCAACATAAAAATGAAAATAACTATAATCAACACAAACAAAAAAGAAAAGAGTTTTACGCGTGAGGAATTCGATGAGTTTGTAGCAAATTTGAGGAATGGCACCTACCGCCAGCAGTATGTCCGCGACTTCAAGAAGGAGGTCTGTTTTGCAGCAGAATGGGTGAAACAGAACGGCGAGTTGAAGGTGAAAAATTACAACTGCCTGATACTGCTATCTCTGGAGAACCTGCGTGACATGAGTACCGTAGAAGAGTATAAGCGCATGGCCGCCATGCAGCCCTATACCCTACTCTGCTTCATGGGGCACGACGGTCATTCGCTCCACATCGTATGTCCTTACACGGTTTCGGATGGAGATCCGTCAGAGACAGCATTGCTCAACGCCTTCCGCAAACTGCATTACATCTATTCGTCGCAGCTCGGCACACTACTTGCAGAGCATGAGCCCAGTTTCGCGACGGCATGCAAGGTCAGCTACGACCCGCAGCCATTCTACAGCCCATCGGCCATCGCCATCACCGTTTCGTCAGAACCTGAAACGACACCAGAGTTCCGCCCAATACAGGAGGACATCAGCGACTACAACTATCCGGAGGAGATTCCCGGGCTCAGTCTGCGCGACAGTCGGATGCGCCGATTCCACGACTGTCTGGATGCTGCCATCGAGAAATATTATGACTTGAAGGGTGATGAGCTTTTCGCCAGCGCCGTTCTCGAACAGTTGGCCGACGGTTGTCGCATCATGGGACTGCCCCAGGCATGGTGCGCCCGCGTGGCATCGTTCATCCCCCTGCTCACCGACAGCCTCAGCCGAGAGGCCATCGAGAGCGTATTCAAGACAGCCTATCTCCGTAAAACCCTGAAGACCATCCCGATGAGGTTTACACGTCCATCAGCACTGCTGACCTTTAAGACCGAGGCCTATATGAAGGAGCACTACACCCTGCGCCTCAACGTGATGACGGGCACACCCGAATACCGCAAGAACGCCGTGGGCTACGGTTTCCTGCCGCTTGACCAAGCTGCCCGCAACACCATGGCCATCCAGGCACTGAAAGCGGGTGTTGAGTCGTGGGACAAGGATCTGAACCGCTATATCGACTCAAACCTCATACCCAGATACTACCCGATGGAGGATTATCTGCGCCACCTGCCTAAATGGAACGGCAAGCACGACTATGTAGGTGAGCTGGCTCGACGGGTGAAGACCGACAATAAACATTGGGAGAGCGACTTCCATACATGGATGCTCTCGATGGTGGCCCAGTGGCTGGGTAAGGACCGGCAGCACGGCAATGCCATCGTGCCCATGCTCATCGGTCCGCAGGGGTCTGGAAAGTCCACTTTCTGCCGACGCCTGCTGCCAGAATACTTGCAGATGTACTATAACGACCGTCTGTCGATGAAGAACGACAACGACATCTTCCTCGCCATGTCGGGCTACGCGCTCATCAACATCGACGAGTTCGATGCCATGTCGAAGTCGCAGCAGCCCATCCTGAAGTATCTCATCTCGAAGCACGACGTGAAGTTCCGTCCGCCGTATGGCAAGACGATGGAGGAGCGCCAGCGCTTCGCCTCGTTCATCGCCACCACCAACAACCGACGTCCGCTGACCGACCCTACTGGCTCGCGACGTTTCATCTGCATCTATGCCGATGAGATTGACAACTCGGGAATTATCCCATACGACCAACTCTACGCCCAGCTTTATGCCGAGCTGCAACAGGGGCGCCACTACTGGTTTGAGGACGAGGAGAATGCACATATCATGCAGCAGAACGAGCAGTTTCAGCAGGTAAACAACTACGAGCAGATGATAGCACTCACCTACCTGGCGCCCGAAGAGACGCCGGATGATGCGAAATATGTCTCACTCCAGGCGATGATGAAGCGACTTGAAAAGCTATTCCCTACTTTTACAATTACGAAAGGAACTGACGTCGAACTCGGAAGAAGGTTGACTAAAATGGGTTATCAGCATAAACGCTTAAACAAAGGGTCGGTCTTCAGAGTTGAAGAGATATAATCGCAAAAAGCAAAACAAGTTGTTTTACTATGTCGCAGATAGCCTTTATAATGGTAAAAGACGGCACTTTAGAAAGTAAAACAAGTTGTTTTACTGTGAGTGATAGTAGTGATAGATAATAAACATCTATCACCTCATATAAAGGACTGATATTAAACACATTAGAAACAAAAGTGATAGATAACTAAAAAAAACAGATAAAAAAAATGGCAGTACACATTAAACTTATCAAGAACAATATTAAGAGCAGCAATTCTTATGGGAAATATTTTGCAAAAACTGTAAGTCAGGGCGAGGTAACGCTCGATGAGATAGCTGCTGAGGCTTGTCGTAACAGCGGTTTTTCCGAAGGTGCTGTTGTGGGCGTAGTAACCGAGCTACAAGACATTCTGAAGCAAAAACTTACCGAGGGACAGACTGTTATTCTTCCTGGCATAGGTCGTTTCAGTCTGCGTGTAGAAAGCATCGGTGTGGATGATCCGAAGGATTTCAACATCCGCCGACACATCACCCGCATCGTCTGTGGTTTCCTCCCAGCAGGACGCCGCATCCAGGGCCGACAAATCCTCTACGACTTCTGCGAGGGCGTCAAAGCCGTGTGGCAGACTGGTTATAAACCATAATCAAACTGCAATTCCTACAGATAACACAATCATTGCAACTGAGTTGCGAAACCTATGACGTACCTTTGCACCCAAAATTGAAACAAAGGTATGATCAACAGAATCATTTACTATTCTATTCACCACAAATTCGTGGTGCTGTTGCTGCTGGCGGCAATTGTGGGCGGCGGGCTGTACAGCATGAGGAATATCAACGTGGACTCGACACCTGACATCACCGACAATCAGGTGCAGGTGATTACGTCGGCGCCCAACCTATCGACGCTCGACATCGAGCAGTTTGTGACCTACCCCGTAGAACTGGCAATGGCCAACCTGCCGGGCGTGGAGGATATACGCTCGGTATCGCGATTCGGGCTGTCGGTGGTGACGGTGGTGTTTCGCGAGGACATGGGTACCTACCTGCCGAGACAGCTGGTGAAGGAGAAGCTGGACGAGGTGGAGGAACAGATTCCTGAGAGTTTCGGTAAGCCGGAGATGGGTCCTATCACGACGGGCCTGGGCGAGATTTTCCAATATACGCTGCAACCACGCGACACGTCGGGATATACGCCGCAGGAACTGCGCACGATGCAGGACTGGGTGGTGAAGCGACAGCTGTCGATGATACCCGGCGTGGTGGAGGTGAACTCCTTCGGCGGCAGCATCAAGCAGTATGAGATAGCGCTGAGCAGCGAGCAGCTGAACGCCCGCCGCGTGACGATGCAGGAGGTGTTTGACGCGCTGAGCAAGAACAACGTGAACACGGGCGGCGCCTATATCGAGAAGGACCATATGGCCAGTTTCATCCGTGGAGAGGGACTGGTGAAGAGTATCGACGACATCAAGCAGATAGTGGTGAAGCATGAGGGCGGTGTGCCTGTGCTCATCAGCGATGTTGCCGAGGACGTGCGCTTCGGCCATCAGGTGCGCTACGGGGCTTTTACGCAGGACGGTCACGAGGCCGTGGGCGGCATGATACTGATGCTGAAAGGTGCCAACTCTGACAAGGTGGTGACGGCTGTGAAAAAGCGCATGGAGGAGGTACAGAAAAGTCTGCCTGCCGACGTGCGCATAGTGCCGTTTCTGGACCGCAGCAACCTCATAGCCCGCACCACGGGCACGATAGCGCAGAACCTGATAGAGGGGGCGCTGATAGTCATCTTCGTACTGGTGCTGCTGATGGGCAGCGTGCGCGGCGGCATCATCACGGCATCGGTCATACCCCTGGCCCTGCTCTTCGCCTTCATCATGATGCACCTCTTCGGCGTGTCGGCCAACCTGATGAGTCTGGGTGCCATAGACTTCGGCATCATCGTGGATGGCGCCGTGATTATCGTAGAGGGTATCGTGGCGAGGGTGGAACGGCTTCTCGACGAGAAACCCGACGGGCAGACGACAGCGGGCTCTATGGCCCATATCAGCTACGAGAGCGCCTCGACGATGATGGGGTCTGCCTTCTTCGGACAGCTGATTATCCTCATCGTCTTCACACCTATCTTATTCCTTACGGGCGTGAGCGGCAAGATGTTCCAGCCGATGGCCTACACCTTCGCCTTTGCCATACTGGGCGCACTGATACTCTGTCTGACCTACGTGCCTGTGGCCAGTGAACTGATGCTGCGCCCCATGAAAAGCGGGCAGAGTCTGCTGGCACGTATGGAGGCATGGCTGAAGGGGCTCAGCGAGCGCATCATGCAGCGCATACAGAGCTGGTACGCCCCACTGCTGATCTATTCACTCAGTCGTAAGCGACTGGTGCTCGGCATCGCCGTAGGCCTCTTCCTCATAGCAGGACTCATCTTCAGTCGTATGGGCGGTGAATTCATCCCGGAACTCGACGAGGGCGACATCGCCATGCAGACCTTCCTGCGACCGGGCTCGTCGCTGCAGGAGACCGTCAAGCGCGAGCAGGAGGTGGAGCGTCTGCTGCTGCAGAACTTCCCCGACGAGATTAAGACCGTATGCGCCCGCATCGGTGTGGCCGACATCCCCACCGACCCCATGGGCTTCGACTATACCGACTCGTTCATCATTCTGGAGAAAGACAAGTCGAAGTGGAAGAAGGCCTCAACGAAGGAGGAACTCATTGAGCGTATGCTCGAAGTGCTGAACACGCTGCCAGGACTTAATTTCTCGTTCTCGCAACCTGTGGCACTGCGCTTCAACGAACTGCTGACGGGTGTACGCGAGGACATCGCCGTAAAGGTGTATGGCGAAGATCTCGACACGCTGAATGTCATCGGCGAGAAGATGGCTGCCATCATCAGTCGCATAGACGGTGCCGAGGACGTGGCACTGGAGCGTACCGCCGGACTGCCGCAGATCACCGTTCGCTACGACCGGGAACGCATCGCCCGCTACGGTCTCGACATCCAGAAGCTGAACAGCTATGTATCGGCGGCTTTCGCCGGTGCCAAGGCGGGTGTCATCTTCGAGGGCGAGAAGCGCTTCGACATGGTGATACGTCTGGACCAAAAAGAGCGTCAGAGCATCGACGACATACAGAATCTCTATATCGACCTGCCCAACGGCGAACTCATCCCCCTGAAGGAGGTGGCCCGTGTGAGCTACGAGCCAGGACCGATGCAGATAAGTCGCGACCGTGCCTCGCGACGTATCTATGTGGGTGTAAACGTGCGAGGCCGCGACGTGCAGTCACTGGTCGATGAGATACAGGAGCGCCTTGATGCACAGCTGCAGTTGCCTGTAGGCTATCACATCACCTATGGCGGCGAGTTCCAGAATCTGGAGGATGCACGACAGCGTCTCACCGTCGTGATGCCCATCGCCCTGCTGCTCATCTTCGTGCTGCTCTATTTCGCTCTGCGCTCCGTGCGACAGGCTCTCATGATCTATATAGCCGTGCCACTGGCCACCATCGGTGGCATTCTGGCATTGGCCCTGCGCGGCATGCCGTTCAGCATATCCGCAGGCGTGGGCTTCATCGTGCTCTTCGGCGTCGCCGTGCTCAACGGTCTGGTACTTATCAACCGCTTCAACACGTTGCAGGCCGAAGGCGTATCTGACCTCCGCAAACGCATCATGACGGGCACCCGCGAGCGTCTGCGCCCCATCCTACTCACCGCCACCGCTGCCATGCTCGGCTTCCTGCCCATGGCCATCAGCAGTTCAGCAGGTGCAGAGGTGCAGCGTCCGCTAGCTACCGTCGTCATCGGCGGCCTGTTCTCGGCCACCGTATTGACACTTATCGTAGTACCTATTTTATATGCATTGGAAGAAAAAACCATCAGAATGAAAATGAACAAGCATATCGCGACAGGCATTGCACTGGCCTGTCTGCTGGTGAGTCCTTCGACACTTAAGGCGCAGCAGACCATCAGTCTGGAGGAGGCGCAGCGGATGGCCGTCGACCGCTATCCGGCGATGCGCGCGGCAAGACTGAACACGCAGAGTGCAGAGGCGCTGAAGAAGTCGGCGCTGGACCTGGGCGAGACTGAGATATCGACAGGTGGCGAGGAGATAGGTCACGGCAACGAGGCCACCTACACGCTCATTGCCGTACGTCAGAACCTGGACATCCTGAGCATCGATGCCAGGAGGGGCTATCTGAGTCAGCAGGCACGAGTGGCCGAGGCGGAGGCACGGGTGGCTGAGCGCGAACTGATGCGCGAGGTGGGCATCGACTATGCTGCGGCCATCGTGGCAAGGGAGCGCACACGGGTATATCAGCATCTGGACTCCATCTATCGCGATTTTGAGCGCGCGGCCCAGTTGCGCTACGAAACGGAGACCACCGCGAAACTGGAGTATATCAGCGCCCAACAGCAGGCGCGACAGACGCAGCTGGCCCTGAGCGAGGCGCAACTGGACGAGCGCATCGCCCTGCAGGACCTGAACCGCTGGCTGGGCGAAGGTGCCGACTATCGGCCAGAGAATCAACTGATGATTGAGAATGAAGAATGGGTAATGGATAATCATCCATCGCTCGTGCTCGCCCAAGAAAAGGTGAGACTCGCTGAGACGCAGGTGAAGGCCGAGAAAGCGGAATTGCTGCCGAAACTCTACGTGCAGGGAGGTACACAGAAGATTGGCGACAAGTCGGGCTACTGGACCTATGAGGTGGGCGTGAGTATGCCGCTGTTCAGCGCGGCCCGCAGCGCCAAGTCGAAGTCGGGCCGGTTGCAGCACGAGGCAGAGATGGCCCGGCAGGAGCATACCCAACAGCAACTGAACAACGACCTGCGCCGCCTGACTGCCACCGACGAGAAATGGAGCGACCAACTGCGCTACTATCGCGAGACGGAACTGCCGCTAGCCGACGAACAGCAGCGCGTGGCAATCGCATCGTACAAGGAGGGTGCCATCGGCTATATAGACTTCATCCAGAACATGAAGGAGGCGGCCAAGGTGCAGCTGGACTACTGGACGGTTTACGGCGAATATATGACTAACAGAATGAACATGATATATTATTGATATGAGACAGAACACGATGATATTAGCGCTGCTGTTGCTGATGACAGCGTGCGGCAGCAAGAACGAAGCAGAGAACGAAGCGGAAGAGGCAGAGGTTGAGGTAACGGATGTGACCCTGACCGACGCACAGGTGAAAAAACTGGAGATTGCGTTCGGCCCGCTGCCCATGCACGAGTTTGCGGGCGAGGTGGAGGCCAACGGCAAACTGGCCGTAGCGCCACAGAGTCAGGCATCAGTATCGCCCGTGGTGGGCGGAAATATCCGACAGATACTGGTGCACGAAGGACAGAAGGTTGCCAAGGGGCAGGTGCTGGCCACGCTGTCGCACCCCGATATGCTCGACGTGCAGAGCCGTTATCTGGATGCCCACAACCGACTGATATATGTCGTCGCCGAGTACGAACGACAGAAGAAGCTCTACAACGAGCATGTGGGCTCGGGTCGGGAGTATCAGCAGGTGACGTCGGAGTATCGCCAGTTACAGGGACAGCTGCGCACCACCGCCGCCCAGCTGCGCATGATGGGCATCAGTCCTGAGAGCGTGGCAGAGGGAAAGACGGTGACCGCCATCGCCCTGCGCGCACCTATCAGCGGCATCGTGGAGCTGATCAGCGCCCAGACGGGACAGTATGTGGACAGTCAGCAGGAGGTGTTCCACATCGTCAACTTCAACGACATCTATGCCGACCTGCTGGTATTCGAGAAGGACCTGCCTCGCATCCGTGTGGGACAGGCAGTGAACTTCGAACTGAAGTCATCGTGCGGCGACAAGTTTACGGGTAAGATTACCTCCATCGGCCGCATCTTCGACAACAACCCCAAGGCCACCCATGTGCGTGCCACCATCGAGGGGCCCGACCACGAGTTTGCCGAGGGGCTCTACCTCTGCGGCAAGATAGCCACCGACACCCAACAAGCATCTGCACTCAGCACCGAGGGCGTGGTGGACTATGCCGGCAAGACCTACGCCTTCACCGCAACCCACGCCACCGGTCAATGGACGTTCCATCCTGTCGAGGTGACCCGCATTCGCGAGGAAAAGGGCTTCGTGGAGATCCAGCCCGCACACACGCCCCAGTCCGGCACTCAGTTTGCCCTCAGCGGCGCCTACTATATCCTCTCCGAGATGAAAAAGGCAGAAACGGGCGAGGAGGATTAATCAATGCTTGGGGATTCTTGTATATTTACTGGCCTGTAGCTTGTTTGTACTCCAGAAGTTTGTTCTGATAGTCGGCAAAGGCATCGGTATGCTTGTCGAGTGCTTGCTGGTAGAGTAGCTGTGCCTCGAGCAGGTCGCTCATTTTCGAGGTGCCGGCACGATAGTAGTTGCGGTTGAGGCGAAGGTTTTCACTGGCCTGTTCGATACTACGCTGAGCCAGTTGCAACTGCTGATAGCTCTCCTCTACCCCATTCCAGGCATGCTGCATGCGAATCTTGAGCAGTTGGGCATTATCCTCGAGCTGCTCAACGGCTTTCTGGTGCTCTATCTTTTTACGTTTGATGGTGTATGAGCCGCCCCACCAATCGCTGATAGGTACATTCACGGTGGCAAACATCATCCCAAACGAGTGGTTGTTTTCCAACAGGTTATGGTAGTTATAGCCTGCACCAACAGCTACTGTTGGCAGGTTCTGACCAACGGCCAGTTTCTTCTGCAGATTGGCAGCCTCAACCTGTTTATCCAACAACTGATACTCAGCTGTTCCAAAGAGCGCCTGATGATGATCTTGACGGGAAAGAAGTGCAGAAGGAGCATCCGACTGATAAGTGATGACAAACGACGTGTCGCGGAGGCCGCAGTATTGCGACAACAGCAGACGGACAATAGATATGCCGTTCTGCAACTTCAGACGCTGACTCTGGATATCGTTCTGACGCAGTTGTACCTGCAGCAGATCGTTACGCATGGCCACACCAGCGCGCACGGCCACATCCACATCTTTATAGATATCGCGCAGCAGGGTATCTACAGCATTGACGGTGTTCATCTTCTCCTGCAACGAGGCTAACTGCCAGAAGTATTGCTCGGCAGTCTTCTCTACCTCGTTTTCCGACAGTTGTAACTGCAAGCGACTCACCTCCTCGCCAACCTTAGCGAGTTTGTTGCCGTTGATAATCTGTCCGCCAGCAAACACGGGCTGCACAGCCATGAGCGAGCCAATGGCACCATTCTTCATCATCGAGATGCTGATGGGGTTAGCCAAGGCTGCCAATGCCTCTTGGGGCAGCGACTGAGCCAAGGCAGCACCCAACTCAGGCGAAATACTCGCTGAAGGGTTGATGGTGGTCTGCGCCATTCCCTTGTTGGCATTAAACCACAAACCAGTACCACTCACACTAGGGAAATATTTGGTAAATGCCTCCTTGCGCTGCTGTTGGGCAGCCTCAACACCATATCTGGCGCTACGGATGGCAAAGTTATTGTGCAAGGCAGAATCCTTAATCTGCTGCAAAGTATAGGTCTGCGCTACGCTAAATGATAAATGACAAATGATAAATGATAAACTTATGCAGAATCTTTTCATCGTCTGTTTCTTTTTATTAAGTTGATACTTCTCTTATTTAGTCGAAACCTTAACTACATTGAGCTTTCTCACGTTCGGAAGTGAGAGCATGCTCTTACTTCTCTCACTTAGTCGAAACCTTCCAATAAATGACGGGGAGCATGGTGACTACCATGATGAGCGAGCCGATACCACCAGCGAAGATGGTAACACCCACGGGCATCCAGAACGAACTCTGGGCGATAATCATCGGTACCACACCAACAGCTGTTGTAGCTGTAGTCAAGAAGATGGGCACCATACGGCGCTTACCGGCATCATAGGCCGCCTGACGCACAGCCAGATTATAAGCCTTGCGATCAACCGTCCAGTCGCCATTCACTGCCACATGCTGTTTAATCAAATCGATGGCATGCTCGAAAATAAGTATCTCGTTACGCATAATCATTCCCATCAGGGTGATGAGTCCGAAGATAGAAGTCAGGCCGAGGGCGCGATTCATCAGTCCGAGACCAATAAGCGCACCGGGAACCATCAGCGCCAAAGCCACCATACATACGGTTGTGACACCGTATTTCTTGAAGTTGAACAACAGGAAGAAGAATACGATAACCTCTGCGATGATGATGCCACCGAAGATCTGTGGCAGGGCTTCGTCGCCATACTCTATCTCGCCGCCCACCTCGGTGCGAACACCCTCGGGTAGCTTAATATCCTCGTTCATCATTCGGGCTATTTCCTTCTCAACAGGTGCCGTAAACACACCCTGCGCAAACTGGGCGGTAACGGTGATACAACGCTCGCCACCACGATGCATGATGCGACTCTCACTCCACTGAGGCTGCACCTTGGCAATCTGACGAAGAGGCACTGTGGAATTGGTGCTTCGCAGACCTCCAGATACCATCGACGCTGGTGATGCAATGCCTAAGTTGGCTACGTCCGAGAAGGTCATATCGGTATCGTCCTTTACCACCACAGGCAGTTCGTAATCCTTTTCCCACACCTGACCTACACGCAGGTCGGAAGATGTGGCACTGAGGGCCAACTGGGCGGTGGTACGGGTGATGCCCAACTGAGCCGATGTTACAGGATCGAGTTCGACATTGATGATGGGGTACGGCTGCAGATAGTCGGTATGTACCCACTCCAGTTCGGGCATCTTTCGCATGCGTTCCATCAGTCGTTCGGCCACAACATGCAGCGAGTCGAGGTTGTCGCCATAGAAGCGATACTCCAGTTCGGATACTTCCAGATAATCCAAGCGTTTGAACTTGACATAGGCATTGGGGAACGCCTCACTAAGCTGTGGCTGATACTGGGCCAAGAGGTCGAGTGTAGCCTTATCGCTCTTGGTGTTTACGATAAACTGGGCATAGTTATTACCAGCCATCTGGGGGGCATAGGCATCCATGAATCGGGGTGATGAACAGCCGATAAAACCAGTGATGCCTGTAATGCGTTCATCCTTCTCAAGCACGTGTTGTACAGAGTCGGCAATCACCTCGGTCTCGGCCAGTCCCTTACCCTCAGGCAAGAAAATCTCAACTGCAAACTGGTCGCGATCGGCGTATGGGAACAGACGTATCTTCAGCGTTGGAGCTATCAACGTAGAGAGCAGAATAACGCCAACACCACTACCAATCGTTAACCATGGATGGGCAAAAGTCCAATCCAGCACCTTATCGTAAGTTCTTTGAACCCAATTTGTTATCACATTTCCATTAACGCTCACTTTATCAGGTTTAATGATACGCGTCTCTAAGAACGGGATTACCGTAACGGCCAGTACCAGCGACACCATGAGGTTGATGGTAATGGTAACGGGGAAATCCTCCAGACAGTCGTGGAACATGCCTTTCATCGTAATGAGGAACGGATAGAAGATGGCGCAGATACAGATGGTGGCCAGCAGCATGGGCATAAAGTACTGGCGGGCCGACTCGATAGCTGCATCGTGCGGCTTAAAGCCTTTACCTAAGTACTCCAGATAGCCATCGATGACCACAATCGAGTTGTCGACAATCATTCCTAACACCACAATAAGTGCCGCCAGCGTCACGATGTTCAGTTCGATGCCCATCATATACATGATAGCCACGCTGACGAAGGTACTTAAAGGGATGGTGATGGCCGACACAATGGCCGAACGCAGGGGAAACAGCACCATCATCACCAGGATGATGATAGCCATCGAGATAAGTAGGTCGCGCAGAAAATCGCTCACACTCATAGCCACCACTTTAGGCTTGTCGGCAATGCGGGTAACCTTTACATCCTCAGGCAGTTCGTTCTGGCGGAAGTCGTTCAACACCTTGTCAACCTGCTGACCATACTGCACCACGTTGTTGCCCGGTGTCATCTCCATCGAGAGCAACACACAGGGATGCCCATCCTGCTCGATACGACTCGAATTAGGCTCGTACTCGCGCACCACACGGGCCACATCGCGAACACGGGCCACCTTACCCGTCACTGGGTCGGAAAAGATAATCTGGTTGGCTATCTCCTCTTCGCTATTCTCCTGAGCCTCAACGTGGATAGGAATCTGCTGGTCGTCGTCACTGATAGCACCACTCATGGTGGTGATACCCTGTGCCTGTAGGCGTGAGAAGAGCATCTGCTGACCAATGCCATAGGCCTGCAGGCGCTGGCGATCGACATAGAGCGATATCTGCTCTTTCTGTTCGCCAAACAGTTTGACGTTGGCCACAGAGGAGATGCGGCGCAAGCGGTCACTCAGGTCGTCGCTGTACTGTTTCAGTTCGCGGTAACTGCGCTGGTCGCTCTCGATGGCGATGAGCAGAGCCGAAGTGTTGCCAAAGTCATCGTTCACCACAATAGCCAGCACACCACTAGGCAACTGGGCCTTAAAGCCGTTCAGTCCGTGTTTGATTTTGCTCCACACCTCGTCCTTATTGTTCACGTCATCATTCAGTTTCACCATCACGATACACATGCCGTTCTGACTCTGTGTGGTGGTTTTTACACGGTTCACCTCGCCAAAAGTAAAGAGATAACGCTCCAGCGGACGGGCCACTTGTTGTTCAACCTCCTCGCTGGTGGCACCAGGATATACTGCCACTACCACACCCTGACGGATGGTAGCATGGGGGAATTCGTCCTTCGGCATCACATACATGCCGTAGATGCCCATTACAAACAATATGCCCACGATGAGCAATGATATCGAGTAATGCTCCAATGGCCATCGGAGCCAATTAACATTCTTCATTTTAATAAACCACTTTGGTGTTTTCACTCAGTTTCTGATATCCCTCGGTAACTATGCGGCCACCCTCAGCGATGCCATCTGTGATGACAATTCGGTTGCCCATTGTCTCACCCGTACGTACGGTGGCACGGTGAGCGGTGCTGTCGTTGGCAATCGTCCATACAAACAGCGAACCATCGGCCTTACGCTGAACTGCCGTTATAGGCAGACTCATATCCTTGGTGGGTTTCTCAAAATTACCAAACTGCACGCTGGCCACCATACCAGGCAGCAGCTTTCGCTCACCATTGGCCACATGGATGCGGATATCGTAAGTATGGGTGAGCGCGTCAGCCTGCACCCCCTTCTCTATCCTACCTCCCGTAAAACTGCCATTTACAGCATCTACCTTAATGGTTGACGAGGTGTTGGCACCAATACCACTGATTTCGGCCTCGGGAATAGCCACTTTTACCTTGACGGTTGAAATATCGAGGATGCTGACTACTGCCTGCGAGGGCATGGCTGTTTCGCCTGCACTTACCAAGCGTTTGCCTACGATACCACTTACGGGGGCTACCAATCGGCAATCGGCCAGATTTTTCTTAGCCACCTCTAACTGCGACTTGGCCTGAGCCACCTTGCTCTGAATCTCCACCCATTGGACCTCTGGGAGCGATCCGTTATCATGTAGCATCTTGTATCGTGCTAAGGCATCGTTGGCCTGCGTCATCTGGGCCTCGGCACCACTTAACAGGTTACGCGCCTGCGTATCGTCCATCTCGGCTATCAGCTGACCACGACCCACTGCCTGTCCTTCGTTTACCAGCATGCGTTTTACAACACCCATGCCTGTAAAGCTTACAGCAGTAGCCTCACACTCCTCTACCATACCTACATACGTCTGACCACTCGCATTCATGGCTGTCGATACGACTTCTGTCTTTACTCTCGTAGGAGCCTTTGCATTCTGCTCCTTCTTACTTGTGCAGCTACTCACCAAAATAACCAAAAGCAACATTAAAATACTCTTATTCATAACTAAATGTAAATTTCTGTTTTCGCATTTTTTTGCAAAGGTAATGCAATATCGGTCATCATCTATGTTCGATTTCACCGCAAATATTATCAAACAAACCACATATTCCGAAATAGAACATAAAAAACTCGATACAAAACACCAAATATGCAAAATAATGATTAATTTTGCCACATGAAACAGCAAGAAGAGATTACCATTCAGTCATTGGCCAACAATGAAGACATCCAGATTGGCTATTCGGATAACGAAATAGTGATTGTGGACAGTATTCAGCAGTTCACTGAAACATGTAACGCTCACGTAGCCATGAATGCCGTGGTTATCTGTACCAGTGGCAAGGCGCAGGCCCAGATGAATGGCTTGCACATGGAGTTTCACAAGAATCAGGTGGCCATTATCCCGCAGAACGTGATGATTACCGATGTGATGGTAAGTCCCGACTTCGACCTGAAAGGTCTGTTCCTTACCAATAGTATCCTGCGCAGTTTCCTGAACGAGAAAATCAGCATTTGGAACGACATGATGTATATCCATCGCCAGCATATCGTAACGATGGACGAAGATGAGATTCTCTTCTACACCCACTTCTACGACATGCTCACACAGGCTATCGAACGAGGCAAGGAGAATCCGTATCACACAGAAATCATCCAGGCTCTACTCCGTTCGGCCATCCTCGGTCTTTGCGGCGCCATGAAGTGGATGCTGGCGTCAAACAATCAAGAAACGCATACGACTGACAGCCACTTCCAGCGTTTTCTCGACCTGCTGCACTCTACCGATGTGAAGCATCGCACGGTTGAGGCCTATGCTAACGACCTTTGCATTTCGCCCAAATACCTGACCACCATCTGCAAGAAGAATTCAGGCAAGACAGCCAACGAGTGGATTACAGAACATGTTTTAGAGGACATCCGTTACTACCTGAAACAGACCGACCTGAGCATGAAGCAGATATGCGACCGTCTTGGTTTCCCCAATCCCTCGTTCTTCGGCAAATACGTAAAGGATCACTTCGGCATGACACCTATAGAATTCAGAAATAGCTAAACCATAAAATAATGCATTATAAATAAATGAAAAAAATTATGATTACATGGATGCTAGTCGTTGCGACGATGACGGCATCGGCACAAACAAAAAGGCAGTTGTTTGACTTCGGCTGGCAGTTTACTCACCGCTCGGCTTCACCGCTTGGCTTGTCCAAAAACGGAAAAACGCAGACTGTGGACTTACCGCATGACTGGGACATCTTCGAAGGTCCCAATGCGGGTAAAGGTGCTACAGGAACCGGCGGCGGATGGTTCGAGGCCGGTAAAGGCGAGTACCGCAAAACGTTTGCCACACCTGATGCTGAACTTGTAAAGCTACACTTCGAAGGTGTCTATCAGAAGGCAGAGGTCTTTGTGAACGGACAGAAGGCAGGACAGCACCATTATGGCTACACACCGTTCACCGTGGATGTGACACCATTTATTAATAAGAACAAAAAACAGGCTAACGAGGTTGTCGTGAAGGTGGATAACTCCGAGCAGCCCAACTGCCGCTGGTATAGCGGCTCTGGTATCTACCGCCACGTGTGGTTGGAGACCATGCCCACACTGCACATTGCCAAGAACGGTGTCTTTGTCACTACCGACGAGATAACGGAAACCTCGGCCAAGGTGAATGTGAATGTGGCTATAGTGAACGAGTCAGACCACCAGCGCAAATTATCACTGATAGTTAACGGCAAAAGAAATCATATCACACTGGCAGCTGGAGAAGCAGTAGATTTTCATGCCTTTTACATGGTGGACAATCCTAAATTGTGGTCTCCTGACACACCATACCTGTATCAGGCCCATGTGGCTATTGAGGAGAACAGACAAATCATTGACGAAAAAAATATCAGCTACGGCATCCGCTCTTTCTCGTTTGATGCAAAGAACGGCTTTATGCTCAATGGTAAAAAAATGCTCATCAATGGTGCCTGCGTACACCACGACGACGGTGTGCTAGGTGCTATGGCCTTCGACGATGCAGAAATCCGTAAAGTACGTCAGATGAAGAAGGCAGGCTTCAACCTTATCCGCACCTCGCACAATCCCACGACGCGTGCCTTTCTCGACGCTTGCGACTCGATAGGGATGCTCGTTATCGACGAGGCCTTCGACGGCTGGCGCACACAGAAGAATCCATACGACTACTCGACCGTCATAGACTCCTGCTTCCGCCAAGATATCCACGCTATGGTGCTGCGCGACCGCAACCACCCGAGTGTCATCTCGTGGAGCATAGGCAACGAGGTGATCGAGCGTAAGGACATCCGCGTGGTCTATACCGCCCGACAGATGAAACAGGCTATTCACGAACATGACAAGACACGCCCCGTTACCGAGGCACTCTGCGCCTGGGACCGCGACTGGGAAATCTACGACCCGCATGCCGAGGTGCTCGACGTGGCAGGCTACAACTACATGATCTTCAAACACGCCTCTGATCATAAGCGTGACCCCAAGCGTGTCATCTGGCAGACAGAGAGCTATCCGCGTGATGCCTTCCGTAACTGGGCCGTGGTGAACGATTTCCCCTACGTCGTGGGGGATATCGTGTGGACTGGCCTCGACTATCTGGGCGAGAGTGGCATCGGTCGCAACTATTATAAAGGTGAGCGCGAGGGCGAGTCGTGGATTGAAGGCGGACAGCCAGAATGGCACGGCGCTCCCTGCGGTGATGTAGATATCACCGGTTGGCGCAAACCCATTAGCCACTATCGCGAGATGCTGTGGCTGAAGGACACGCCACTCTACATGGCTGTGAAAGAGCCCAATGGCTACCACGGCGAGATTCACACCACGATGTGGAGCGTCTGGCCCACATGGGAGTCGTGGACATGGCCCGGTTGGGAAGGTAAAACCGTCGAAGTAGAAGTCTACACCCGTCAACCCGAAGTAAAATTGTATCTTAACGACCAACTCATCGGCACGAAGCGGGTAAGCCGCGAGACTGAGTTCAAGGCTGTATTCCCCGTACCCTATAAGGCCGGAACTCTCCGCGCCGAGGCTGGTGGCGAGAGCGTGACGCTGAAGACTGCTGGCGAACCAGCCCGTCTGTGTCTTACCCCCGACCGCACCGTGATGGCTGCCGATGGTCAGTCGCTTACCTTTATCACCATCGAGGTGGTTGACAAGGATGGAACGCCTGTACCAGAAGCCGCAATAGACTGTGAGGCTGTCGTCAAGGGAGCAGGCAACCTGTTAGCCTTTGCTTCTGCCGATTTGAAGGATACAGAGCCTTACACCTCACCACGCACTAAGACGTGGAAAGGCCGCGCCCTCCTCGTCGTCCGCAGCACGCAGAAGAAAGGCTCCGTCAACGTGAGTATCAAGAGCCCATTGCCCACCGCCAGCCTATCGCTGAAGAGCAAATAACTATGACGTTATGAACATCGAACAAGTACGAGACTACACGTTGTCACTCTACGACGTGACAGAAGACCAGCCGTTTGGCGATGACATCTTGACCTTCCGATTGGAAGGGAAGATATATACCCTTCATACGTGTGAAGAAACGGGCGAAAGTGGTGACTTCGGCGAAATGGAGTTGTTCGGAGACCTGGGTGATGCTCATCGAAGTCTGGCGCAATAAGAAGTGAGCGCAGAGCCAAATTCGCTTGCGCTCGGCTTTGCCACTTGCTCAGCAAGAACTCTGCCGAGTCTCGACTGAGGTCGAAAGAAGTTCAACCCGCTTAAACTCTAATAAATCATAAAATCCCAAGGCAATATCGATTTGCCTTGGGATTTTTTTGTAGATGTGAGTGGCATGCAAATTCCATGGCAGTCCTTTCATCGGTCATCATTCTTCTTGAACTTATTCTTCAAACGTTTGTAGCCCTCCACACCAAGAATCGTAAGACCTCCATACTGACAGGTTTTTGCCAATCCGAACAGGACAGTCCATAAGATTCCCTTTGCAGCCACACTTATCGGTAGCAGCATCTGGGCGAAGGAAAGGATATAGAAAGGTATGTACGACCAGGTGGTGGTCATTCTGCGCGAGGCTGGTAAGACCATTGTAGAGAACCCAGGCGTGATGACCAACCCCACGCTGGAGAAACTGAACGAGGGCGTGAAGATTGCCCCGAGAGAACGAGGTGGCTGGCTGTGATGGTCAGCCATCATTTTTGCAACCGAGTTGCGAGACCAGTGACGTACCTTTGTACCCTGTAAACAAATGAAAAAGATTATGGCAGACAAGATTAAGAGCTCATACAAGTTTAGTAAGAGTTTCTATGACGATGCAATCACGCAGGGCAAGTGGTGGAGTAAACTTTATTTCAAGTTGCTTTGGGGCGGCGTGGATGACAACGAGATTGCCCGTAGGGTTCTGGATTGGATTCCCGATGATTTCAAGGTCAAGGCTGCGATTGAGCGAGAGCAGAGCGGTGCTCGCATCGACTCTGCAGAGCATGAGCAGGCTCGATCGAAGATCAAGTTGCTCGACGTACCCGTGGGTACTGCTGTGTTCACTACAGAGAAATACAGACGGATGAAACAGGCCGACATCACCTGTCTGGACTATAGCCGCGATATGCTGGAGCAGGCTGAGTACAGATTCCGTGGAGCTGGTATCACCAACATCAAGACGATGCAGGGTGATGTCAGCGCACTGCCTTTCGAAGACGAGACGTTCGATTATGTGCTCTGCATGAACGGTTTGCATGTGTTTCCCAACAAGGATAAGGCATACTCGGAGATCCTGAGAACCTTGAAGCCAGGCGGCGAACTGTTAGCCTGCTTCTACGTCGCCGGAGAACAGAAGGCTGCCGACTGGCTTGCTAAAACCGTCATGACCCGCATGGGCTGGTTTACCCCACCCTTCGACACAGTCAACGATGTACGTAAGCGGCTGGAGCCTTATTACGACATTCTCGACTTCCACGTAGAGGGGGCCATGCTATATTTCAGGGCTAGGAAGAGACCGTAATTCCCTTATCTTAAGAAATCACATTCTTTTATAGAGGCAATAAGGAAGGGCTTTATATAATATCGCCAGGATGTGCCAGCGATTCACCCCGCAGACCGCCAACTGAGGTGATAGCGACAAGATGGCCTCTGCCCTGTTGTTCAAAAATACGGTAGAACATATCGACAACAAACGTCCATCCTACGACATTGGTGTCAATGGTCCGTCGCTCTATGGATATCTGCAATTTGACGGCAAAGATACAGAAAGTTCTCAAAAAGGTTATAAAGCCACAACCTTTTTTGTATTATTTAACTAGACACTCATGCTCATTATTTCAAAAGATTTAGTAATTTTGCACCCGTGATTCACAATTATAATATTAAGACTAACATGAAGAAACTATTCATTCTTTCACTGATGGCAGCCACGATGATTGCCGCTTCAGCACAAAACAAGAAAGTGTCCATTCTGGGCGACTCGTATTCCACCTTCCAAGGCATCATCCCTGCCAATTACTCATCGTTCTACCCCAACGACAGAAACGATGTCGTGGAAGTTGAACAGACCTGGTGGAGCCTTTACATCAAAGCCAAAGGCTATCAGTTAGAGAAAAACAATTCATGGGGCGGAACCACCATCTGCGGTACAGGTTACGGCGGAATGGACTTCTCGCGTAACAACTTTATTGCACGTGTTGACAGCTTGGGTAGTCCTGACATCATTTTTGTGTTTGGCGGCACAAACGACGCTTGGGCAAACTCGCCCGTTGGCGAATATCAATATGCAGATTGGACTAAGGAGGACTGCAAGAACTTCCGTCCCGCACTCGCCTGCCTGCTTGATAAGCTACAGAAGCGCTATCCAGAGGCCGCTATTTACTCGTTGCTTAATTCTGAACTGCGGGAGCCAATTAACGAGTCGATGCGCGAAATCTGCAAGCACTATAACGTTCAGCTCATTGAACTCCACGATATTGACAAGCAGAACGGTCACCCCTCTATCAGTGGCATGAAAAGCATCTGCGATCAATTGCTTGAAGCTATCCAATGACCTGCTGCAGCTGTTGCCGTGTGTCGTCGTGGTGGCGGTACGGCTGTATTCCAGACACTGAGAATGAGTCTGGGCTATCTTTCTTTCGAATCTCTCTGATTTTCCTTGATGACGGTGCAAAGGTGCATCACATCATCGTCGAAAGATTCCTTATTGATAGCTTTGTTCTTTATGACGGAGCGGCAGTTGTAAATGGTCTGATTTGAGAGGAAAAGCAGACCGGCAATGTCGGCTGTGTTCTTTACACCAAGACGAATAAGGGCGAAGGTACGCAATTCTGTAGTCAATGTGTGGGGCGACTTTTGCTGAATACGGCCGGACACATGTAGCAAGGCATTGAACTCATCAACGAATGTTGGATAGAGTTCCAGAAATGCCTTGTCGAAGCGCGTGAGGAATGTGGCGGCGTCCTCCTCTGAGATGCGGGTCGATGAGATAATCTGCAAGAGCTCCTGAGTCTGATTGGCCTTAATCTTGCGTTTCACAAGCGTCTGATATTTACCCAGTTTGTCGATGTACTTGGCGCAGAGGTCAATATAGATACTTGCCAGTCCCTCGCGCCGCTTGTTGGTATCGACGAGTCGCTGGTTGAGTTCATGCAGTTGAGTGTTTAGCTCCGCCTGTCGTTCATTGCTGTCGGCTAACTGACGACGATGAACTTTCAGTTTACGATTCTGACGCAGAATAAGATAGGTGGTAAACAAGATGGCCACGACCAACAATGAGATGAAGATGATGCTATAACGCAGGCGGTGGTTCTGTTTCTCTACCCTTGCCTGATAGGTGGTAGTGATCTGAGGCAGGATGCGCGAAATCTCCAGAATGCGCAGGCGGTTGTTATAGAACTTAGCATCCTCCATCGACACACTGATATAGCGCTCAGCCCGTTCCACCTCGCTCTCGCCCTTTTCAAACAGCCGTGTGGCCAGTATCTGCAGAGCTACGGCCTCCATGGTACAACTGCGCAGATCAGCCAGGGCTGCGCGAATAAGGTGCTCTTCGTATTTATCCTCATCATGCTCGTAATTCAAATAATTATTTGCCAGCGCATAGCTGGTCATGGCATAGATGCGTGAGCTGTCACTTTCCTTCTTTATGACTGTCTGATAGTATTGGCGGGCCTTCATGGCATCATGATTAAGATAGGAATAGTACTCTCCCTGATAATAATCGTAAAGTGGATTATCCTTATCAAGATACGCCAAACCTTTTTCAAAATAGTCCATAGTCTTTTGCCAATACACCTCAGCAAAAGGAGTGTTCTGACTGTAGGACGACCAATAGGAGTAGACCTTAGAAATCACCATATAGAACTTGAAAAGCATCTGACGCTCCATGTCGCGTGTGTCAAGAGGAGCCAAGCACTCAGTTGCCTCAGAATACAATCCACCGATAGCAAGGATCTCTGCCCGATAGATTGTGAACAGCTTGGTATAATAAGCATTGCCGTGCATGTTGGCAAGTGTCAGTCCCCAATCGGCATAGTACATGGCCGAATCGAATTTGAACACATGATACTCATTATACAGGTCGTCGATTATCTTCAAGACGGCTGTGTTGTCACGCTCCTTCGCTAACTTATCTTTCAGGTTGTTGATGCGCCCTTCTTTTTCGCGGATATACTGGGCTCTCTGAGCTATTGTTGCATCAAGCTCATGAAGTAACAGTTCTGTGCCTGCCATCGATGTCAGAGACAGCGACAGAAATAGTGAGACTATATAGAATCTGAGCATACTCTTTTGGTTTTGGCGGCAAAAGTACGAATATAAATCAAATAGGCCAATTTTACCTAGACATTTTTAATATTTATTATAAGTGTCAGATTATCAGAACAATAATCAAAAGACATTTTTCCAGATGTTTACTACTGGTTTACTGAAAGGAACAATCATAGAATTATATATGTACCTTTGCCGCAAAATTTAATAATCATTCTAAACTTAAAACAATTTTAATTATGAGCAAAATGAATACATTCGACGACAACAGAAGCCGCTCTGTATGCAAAGAGCCTCTGAACAGACGCTTGATGATCAGTCTGCTTGCGCTGCTGATGCCATTAAGCATCCTTGCCCAGGACATCATGGTGCAGGGTGTCGTAAAGGACCAAACGGGTGAGTCCGTGATTGGTGCCACAGTCATGCAAAAGGGAACGAACAACGGAACCGTTACCGACTTTGACGGTAAGTTCTCACTAAACGTTTCCTCTAAAGCCACTCTTGTTTTCTCTTATATCGGCTACGTCACACAGGAGGTAGCGGTAAATGGTAAAAGCAACATGGAAATCGTGTTGGCAGACGACCATCAGGTGCTTAGCGAAGTGGTGGTTGTCGGTTATGGAACAATGGACAAGAAGGAGCTGACATCGGCCATCTCGCATGTGGGCGAAGAAAACTTCCTCACAGTGAGTTCGCTCGACCCTTCGATGATGATTCAAGGCAAAGTGCCTGGTGTGTCTATTACAAACACTGGTGCCGGCGACCCCAACAATCAGGCAAGCATCCAGATTCGCGGTGTCAGCTCGCGTTCGGCAGGCCTGGGGCCGCTCATCGTTATCGATGGTGTGCCTGGCGGCAACCTGACCAACATTAACCCCAACGACATCGCGTCGTTCGACATCTTGAAAGACGGTGCCGCATCTGCCATTTATGGTACACGCGGTTCTAACGGTGTTATCGTTGTGACTACCAAGAAGGGCAGCAAGGACGGACAGGCACATGCCACCTACTCTTCCCAGTTGTCGTGGGACTTTATCAATAAGGAACTGGATATGATGAACGCAGAGGACTACCGCAAGGTACGCCTCGAAAATGGCGATACTGGCGTTGACTTAGGCGGTAACGTAGACTGGCTGGATGAGGTGAGTCGTACCGGTTTTACGCAGCAACACACGCTGACCCTGAGCGGTGGCAACGACAAGAGTAACTATCGTGTGAGCGCCGACTACCGTAAAGCACACGGTATTGACCTGCGTTCCGGTCGTGAGGAATATGGTGCACGAGCAGCTATCATGCACACCTCAAAGGGCGGACTGCTGACCTTCACGGCAAACATCGCACCACGCATCATCTATCGTGACCAGGCCGACTGGGGTGTATTCAAAGATGCCATCGAGGCCAACCCCACCACACCAATTATGGATCCTAATGACCCTATACGCTATTATAATTTCCAAGGACAGGTGGTGGGCAGTAACCCCATAGAGCGTCAACGCTTAGAGACGGATCACGGCGATACCAAGCTTCTTGACTGGGATGCCACCGTGAAACTGAATATCCTGCCGCTCTTCCTCAAGAACAATCAGGGCAACCAAACACTGACCACGCAGCTGATGTTTGCCGACCACCAATATGACAATAATAACAGCTGGTTCCGTCCGTCAACCAGTACGCAAGCCATCAACAATGGTCGCGAGGGCGAAGCAAATCGCTCTTACAAGAAGGAAAGCCAGTATGTGTTAGAGTGGCTGACCAACTATACAGGCAGCTTTGGCAAACACCACGTAAAAGGAATGGCTGGCTACAGTTATCAGTACTCACGGTATTCTGGCTTCAATGCAGAAAACAAAGACTTCCCCAACGACGGTCTCGGTCCCGACAACCTTGGCTCGGGTGAATACGCAAAGGAAGAAGGTGAAGTGCTGATGGGAAGTTACAAAAACGACTCGAAACTGATAGCATTCCTGGGACGCGTGAGCTATGATTACGACGGAAAATACCTCTTCACTGCATCGCTGCGTCATGAGGGGTCTTCAAAGTTCGGTGCCGACAACAAATGGGGTAACTTCCCCGCAGTATCTGCCGGCTGGCGAATCTCTTCAGAGAAGTTCATGGAGAATATGACATGGATTGACGATCTGAAACTGCGCGCAGACTTTGGTGTGACAGGTAATCAGGATTTCGGCAGTTATCTGTCATTGAACACGATGGCGGGTTTCGGCTACTACTATTACAACGGTAAGTACTTCCAGGTATGGGGCCCATCGAAGAATGTAAACCCCGACCTGAAATGGGAGAAAGGTAAGAACTGGAACATCGGTATCGACTTTACGCTGCTGAACGGCCGTGTATATGGCTCGTTCAACTATTTCAGCCGACGTCAGCAAGATCTGCTGGGTAATTATAGAGTATCAGTACCACCCTATCTGCATGCAGAGACGTTTGTAAATGTGGGTACGATGAAGAATTCCGGTTTCGAGCTCGACCTGAATTTCCAGGCAGTCAAGACCAAGAACTTCAACTACGACATCAACGTCATCGGCAGCACTATGAACAACAAGTTTGTTGACTTCAGCAATTCCGAGTTTGTGGGACAGGACTACTATGACGTGTGTGGCACAGAAGCCCCCTATCCATATTATAATCTGCAACGCATTGAAAAGGGAAAGTCGCTGGGAAACTTCTATATGTGGAAATATGCCGGTCATAACTCGGATGGCGAGTGGCTGGTATACGACAAGGATGGTGACATTATCCGCGCCTCACAGGCTAACGATGGTGACCGCCAGAATGTAGGCAACGGTATGCCTAAGTTCACCATGTCGATGACCCACAGCTTCCGCTATCGCAACTTCGATCTCACGCTGTTCTTCCGCGGTGCATTCTTCTACGACATTTTCAACATTCATGATTTCTACTATGGTACCCGAAACTTCACCGGCAATCACCTGAAAAAGGCATACGATAAGAACTTTGCAATAGCCCCAACAGTCAACCCCGTGGTTTGTGACTACTTCCTGGAGCGTGGCGACTACCTGAAACTCGACATGGCAACTATAGGCTACACATTCTACCCGAAGAATTGGAGATTCTTAGATCGTATCCGTCTCTACGCTACGGGTAAGAACCTTATCACACTTACCAAGTTCAGCGGTGTAGATCCATCGACCTATCAGGTTAACGGCCTCACCCCCGGTGCCAACGGCTCGCGTACTTACTTCCCCTCAACACGTCAGCTTATCGTTGGCTTACAGGTGGATTTCTAAAACGAAGAGCGAACAATAAATAGTGAAAAGTGATGAATAACTTGTAAACTAAGAATACAATGAAACCCATACATTATATATTTGCCGCAGCCATCGGGATGACCGCATTGACAGGCTGCACCAATCTGGACGAGACACTCTACGACCAGGTGGGAACACAGAACTACTACAACACGAAAAACGACGTGGTACGTGCAACATTCCGTCCTTTCGAACATGCTTTCTGGAGCATACAGAGCCGGCATGTGCTTAATGAACTGAGTGCCGACCAGCTTATCACCCCCACCCGAGACGGTTGGTGGGACGACGGTGGCAGATGGCGCCGTCTGCACTACCATCAGTGGGACGTAGAAGATGCTGGCGACGCAGAAACAGAATGGAACGGCTGTTTTCAAGGCATCATGCAGTGTAACTATGTGATAGAAGACCTCGAAAAGCTCGATGCCTCAAAATTCGGATTCTCTACAGCAGAGTTCGATAACCTAAAGGCACAGTGCCGTGTACTGAGAGCATGGTTCTACATACGTCTGCTCGACGCATTCCGTCATGTTCCTCTGGCCGTCAGTTTTAACGACATTAGCAAGAACACCGAGACACAAGTGGAGCCCCGTGTCATCTACGACTTCATCGAGAGTGAACTGAAAGAATGCCTGCCACTGCTGGCCGAGAAGACATCACTGGGCGGTGGTAACGGCACCATACAGGGACAATGGACCAAGGCCGGTGCAGCAGCCCTGCTGGTACGACTCTATCTGAACGCACAGGTATATATCGGCGAGGAACACTATACGGAGTGTGCCCAAATAGCCCAAGAGGTTCTTGACGGGAAATATGGCAAGTATCAGGTGGCCGACCGTTGGGATGCTGCCTTCGACTGGAACAACGACGAGTGCGACGAGGTCATCTTCGGCTTCCCTGCAGCACCTGGCTATAGCTACTGGCACTATCAGGGAGACACCTATTGGTGGACAACGCCATCGCAGGTTCATCACTATTTGAACGACTCAAGAAGCAAGGGTGGATTACACAATACGAAGTATGCTGCCTCACCCAGCTATGCGCCCAATGGGAAACTGCTGAACTTTGAACTGGGCATGCCTATCCAGAAGTTCCGTAAATATGACGGTGACCTGCGTCTGAAGCTATACAAGAACCTTGGAGACAGTCGACGTGAGGGTATGTTCTTCTTCGGCTCTCTGGAATATACCGACGAGTCGGGAGCAACCAAGCGTGTCAAGGCACCAGAGGTGGATTATGAACTCTACATCCGCGATGCAGTAGGCAAGTTCCAAGGCATGGCCCCCAACCAATGGCTGACAGAGAGCAGCAGCACGCTACGCGACGGCGACCATAACTCGGGCTGGCATTTCGCCAAATACCCATTCTACAGCGATGAGGATACCCACCAGATGGAGAGCGACTATACGGAGATTCGTTTGCCAGAAATCATCTACTCACTGGCAGAATGTAAGTTGCGCCAAGGTCAGACGGCAGAAGCCGCACGACTGCTCAACAGCGTACGCAGACGCAACTACCCTGCCGACAAACAGGCACAGGCACTTTACGCACCGGAGGGATCTGCTATACTCGACATGAATGAGATGCTCGACGAATGGGGACGTGAATTCTTCGCAGAGAGCCGTCGCCGAGTGGATCTCATACGCTATGGGAAATTCTCTAATAGTACATGGTGGGATAAGAGCGCCGATGCAGACAAACATACGGAGATATTCCCCATTATGCGTACTATTCTGAACGCTAATCTCAATCTGGTTCAGAATCCAGGCTATAATAAGTAAGAGTAAATAAAGTAGAGTTATATGAAACTGAATCGTTTATTTTCCGCACTGGTCTTAATGGTACTGACAATCGGTATGACCAGCTGCGACGGTGAGAAGGATCTCATCATTATCGATGGCAATCTGCCCATCAAAACATCAACATTATATATGGTTGGAGATGCTACGCCCGCAGGTTGGGATATCGGGAACCCCACGGCTTTGGAGGCGACTGCTGACGATCCCCTCGTATTCCAATGGGAAGGACAACTTAACACTGGTGAAATGAAACTGTGTCTCAGCACCGGTGACTGGGGGGCTCCTTTTATCCGTCCTACCGTGAATGGAACGGAGATTAGTCGGACAGCTATCAACGCAGCAGGCTTTGCCATGCATGCCGGGGATCCTGATGACAAATGGAAGATTGTTGAGGCGGGTAAATACCGTCTGACTTTCGACTTGCGCAACTGGACCATGTCGACCACATTCTTAGGTGATTGAAAAGATGACGACAACGGCATTGGCAACAAGACTTAAATATAATTAAATCAACAAACATAATTCTATTATGATACAAATCTTTAAGAACAACATGGTAAGCGCCTGTATATATCTACTCAGCGCAGTAACGGCTCAGGCGCAGACCATCTTTTCGCCCGACGGCAATATCAAACTGGACTTCCAGTTAGAGAATGACGGCGTACCAGCGTACAAAGTCAGTTACAAAAGTCAACCTGTCGTGAAGACGAGCCATTTAGGCTTTGAACTGCGCGACGCCGAGAATCTGATGGATGGATTCTCGATCATCTCCACTGAAACAGACTCTTTCGATGAAACCTGGCAGCCTGTATGGGGCGAGAGCCGTGACATACGCAATCATTACAACGAACTGCTGGTGAAACTAGACCAGACAAAGACCGATCGTCGTATGAACATCCGTTTCCGCGTATACGACGATGGTGTGGGGCTGCGCTATGAGTTTCCACAGGAAGGACGTCTGAACTATTTCGTGGTAAAAGAGGAACACACGCAGTTTGCCATGACAGGTAATCACACTGCATGGTGGATTCCCGGCGACTATGACACTCAGGAGTACGAGTACACCCGCTCACGACTGAGCGAAATACGAAGCCACCTGCGCGGTGCTGTTAGCGGAAACCTCTCACAAACTGTATTCTCAGAGACGGGCGTGCAGACCTCGCTTCAACTGAAGACCGACGACGGACTCTACCTGAATCTCCATGAGGCTGCGCTCATTAATTATCCCGCCATGCATCTCAACTTAGATGACAAGACAATGACGTTCGAGTCGTGGCTGACACCCGATGCCATAGGTGCCAAAGGATTTCTGCAGACACCCTTCAACACACCTTGGAGAACTATCCAGATCACCGACGATGCCCGTAAAATTCTTGCATCTAACCTCATTTTGAACCTCAATGAGCCTTGCAAAATCAAGGATACCAGCTGGATTCACACGACAAAATACATGGGCGTATGGTGGGAGATGATTTCTGGCAAGGGCGACTGGGCTTACACCAAACAGTATCCCTCAGTGAAACTCGGTCAGACCGACTATAGCAAAGCCCGTCCCTCAGGACGTCACTCTGCAAATAACGCCAATGTGCGCCGCTATATCGACTTTGCAGCCGAACATGGTTTCGATGCCGTGCTGGTTGAGGGATGGAACATCGGATGGGAAGACTGGAGCGGCAACTCGAAAGAGATGGTGTTCGACTTCGTAACCCCATACCCCGACTTCGACATCAAGGCACTCAACGACTATGCTCATTCGAAAGGCATTCGCCTCATCATGCACCACGAGACATCATCGTCAGTGATGAACTACGAAAAACACATGGATGAGGCCTACAAACTGATGAACAAGTATGGTTACGACGCCGTGAAAAGTGGCTATGTAGGCGACATCATCCCACGCGGTGAGCATCACTATAGCCAGTTGGAAATTAACCACTACCAACACGCCATTGAGCGCGCTGCCGACTTCCACGTGATGGTGAACGCCCATGAGGCCGTACGTCCAACAGGACTCTGCCGCACATGGCCAAACCTGATTGGTAATGAGAGTGCACGAGGCACAGAATATCAGGCCTTCGGGGGAACGAAGCCCGGTCATACAGCCATTCTGCCCTTCACCCGTCTACAAGGAGGCCCGATGGACTACACACCAGGTATCTTCGAGATGGACGTAACCAGCGGTTCACACTGCAATTCCACCATTTGCGGACAGCTCGCCCTCTACGTCACCATGTATAGTCCGCTACAGATGGCTGCCGACTTCCCCGAGAACTACCAGAAGCACATGGATGCTTTCCAGTTCATCAAAGACGTAGCTACTGATTGGGACGAAAGTATATACCTCGAGGCAGAGCCCATGGAGTACATCACTGCAGCCCGCCGTGCCAAGGGTACTGGTAACTGGTTCGTAGGATGCGTTGCAGGTGAGAAGGCACACACATCGAACCTGAAATTCAACTTCCTCGATGCTGGTAAGAAGTATATCGCCACAGTCTATGCAGATAAGAAGGATGCCAACTACAAGACCAATCCTCAAGCATATATCATCAAGAAAGGTGTTGTAACAGCTAAGTCGGCACTACGTTTGACAGCTGTTCCCGGTGGCGGCTACGCCATCAGCATCACAGAGGCCACTCCGACCAATTTAAAAGGTCTTAAAAGCCTTCCCTCTGTAGTACAGTAGATCACCAGACATAAAAGAAGGGAGCAGTATACACTTTGCTATACTGCTCCCTTTTTAATTGTAATGGCTGCACTATGATAGTTTACCGTTCTGCTCTGGCAGCTTCGAGCAGAGTGCTGTAGTCGGACGTTGCATGACATACAGGATTCATAACACTGCCAATGATTCTGCCTTGAATGATATCGCTGTTCCAATGATATCGAGCAATGGTTCTTGACACAGCAAAATCATTGGCTGCCCTCATAATCAGATCGGCTTTCTGTGGATAGAGTTCTATCATGGTCATAGCAGCTGACCATATTCCTGCAGCATGACCACTGGGATAGGAGTTTGCATACAACAGGTCCTTGGACATATCCTCATATTGCTCTGGCGACTGCACATCAGCATTCGTCCATTTGCCATTCTCATCATAATAGCAGACCTCTATGTCACCTACATCATACGATGCCTTATGACCATCATTATCCTCAATGACAAAACTCGTCAGCACGTTATATCTGTCGTCAGTATACGACTTGCGCAGTCCCTGCTGCGCCTCAGAACAGCCAGGCCTTAATCTGCCATATTCATAATGACCAAGTGAGGCTGTCGCATGTTGAAGTATGCCTCTTGCCGTGTTACCTGCCTTTTGTAATAGCAGAATGAGTGCGGCTATCTTTCCTTCGGGACTGATGGTCTCACCTATGGTTGAAGCTCCGAATACTGCATTGAAGCTATACTTACCGCCAACATTCTTCTTATCTGCTCCGAAGATATGGTGAACATCATTATCTTCGTCAGCAATAGCCTGTACAGCTCTCTGGTCTGGCAAGTTGAACTTGCTCACAATGTTGTTATAGATTTCCATATCAACCTTCAGACAGCCATTGGAGGCTTTCTCATCGGCAATTTCCGGATTTATCCTATTACGATCAGCGAACTGAGGGGCATATGGACCGGGCGCACTCGCCATAAACTTGCGGAGCTCTACGTAGAAAGCATCGTCGGTAACGTGGTCGCGCGACTCTTCCTTGAGCGTCTCTGCCAGCGTCTTCTGATACTTGCTGCCACCTACCTCAGCCCTCATGGCTTCGATATCAGGTTTCTCTGTGGTGTGCATAGCTGCATAGATGGCACTTGCCACAAGGCGCGCCACATTAGGATCTGAATTGAAGCTATAGCCATAAATATTACTATCCATGGTAAAGTCGCCAGCCTCATATCCTGTCTGATATAGCAGATTGCGCTTGGACGGATTGATTTCCGACAACTGCATGGCAGCGAGCCAGCCAATCATCGTCTTATATACATCTATCTTGTCTGCTTGCTTGTCTGTATAGTAGTTATATGCTGTCGGGAAATTCTCTTCCTTATAAAGCAGGGGCAAACCGCAACTACTTTTCCCCTTCGACTGGGCTATAGCCTCTTCTGCCAACTCAAGCAGATATGTATAGGTCTTGCTGTCCTTATGTACATTGACGATACCATCGAAACTGTTGTGAAGCACTTCATCAAGGAGCTCGTCGGCATTTACAACCCGTTCTTCATCATTATTATTGCCGTTATTATTGTTACTATCCTTGTCGCATGACACAAAGAAGAAAGGCAATACAAACAAAAGTATTTTTTTCATATATACAATTCTTTACACCACAATCCCCCTTATTGAGGAAATTGCGTGGGCAAAATTAATGTTTTTATTTTAATTCAGCAACAAATAACAATTTTTTTCTTCAATTCTACACAGATATTGCCGAATATTCCGAATTAATACTTAACTTTGCCGCCATGATAATGGACATTGAGCATTTCTATAGAGAGAGAGGTGAAGGGTTTCCTTTGATTCTTCTTCACGGGAATGGAGAGAACTGCGATTATTTCCAAGGGCAGATAGATGAGTTTGCTAAATCATATCATGTGTATGCAATAGACACCAGAGGACATGGGCAATCGCCAAGAGGCGACAAGCCTTTTACCATTCGGCAATTCGCAGAAGACCTGCTGGGATTTATGGACAAACACCAGATTGAGAAAGCCCATCTGCTCGGATTCTCTGATGGTGGCAATATCGCCATGGTATTTGCCATACAACATCCCGACCGTATCAGCCGACTGATACTCAATGGTGCCAATCTGAATACTAACGGCGTAAAAAGAAGCATACAAATCCCCATTGAGATAGGATATAGAATTGCCCGAGTGTTCGCCCGTTGGCGCCGTTCTGCAAAACTAAAAGCCGAATTATTAGGGCTGATGGTGAATGATCCGAACATATCGCCTCAGGAACTGAAAGGAATACAAGCCAGAACATTGGTCATTGCGGGCACTAACGACATGATAAAAGATGAGCACACAAGACTGATAGCAGAAAACATTCCTGACGCCACGCTGGTAATCCTTAAAGGCAGTCATTTCATTGCAAACCAACATCCTCAGGAATTCAACCAAGCAATTATGAAATTCTTACAAGATTAGCATCCCATAGAAACAAAAAGCCGCTGAGAGGTCAGCGGCTTTAATTTATTCATACCTTCTTTGATTTTACTGTTTCAAAGCATCAGCAATAATCTGAGCCATCTTATCAGCACCCTGACCATTAGGATGAATACCATCTGTCATCATCAGCTTCTCGCCACCTTCAAACAGCGTGTGCAGGTCGATGACATTCAATCCATACTTTTTGGCAACCTCCTGCTGAACAGGAATCACGCCATTAACAATAATGGAGTCGTTGATATCCCAGGTTGTCTTCTCTGCCTTGATGGGTGTACAGAGGAATATCTGAGGCTTTGCAGGAACTGTGGCAGCTGCTTTCTTACCTTTCTTCTTGGCAGGTTGCAACAGGTCTGGACGTAAGGTAGTAATCATTTGTTCCAAATCCTGACGGAACTCAGCACCAAACAGCCAGTTACGGCCTTTCGAATCATTGGTTCCCAACTTTATCACTACGATATCAGGCTTAAAGGCAAGCGCATCTTTCCATGCCAACTCATTCATATAGGGATAATCACCCTTATTCAGCATAGTACGGGCGCTCACACCGAAATTCTTCACCCAGTAGTCGCTACCCAGTTTTTTCTGCAACAAAGCGGGATATCCGTATGCCGTAGCCATATCGAGACCATGGCCGTCGGTAATGCTGTTACCAATACAAGCCACACGGACAGCATCCTCCTTCGGGGCCTGATGAGCTTTCAGCCAATTACCGATATCCGTCAGCAACTGGTCGTGATATTTGAACCAAGGTCCAAAGCCGAAACCATGATCGCCTGTAGGATATACATACATGGCGCAATCGTTACCAGCCAGACGCATTGCCTTATAATACTCCAAACCATTGGTAACAAACGGTACCAGACGGTCATCACTAGCCGAGATAATCAATGCTGGAGGGGTCAGATGGCGACGTACTGCGTTCATGGTAGAGAAATCACGTACTAACGCGGGATCTTTCAAGCCCTCCTCACCCAAGAAATTGATGCACGACCACTTATGGCTCACCTTCTGATCCATAGAAATAACCGGATAGAACAGAATTGAGAAGTTTGGACGAGCATCGAAGTCGGCATGCGTAGAGACAACAGAAGCCAGATGTCCGCCAGCCGAGAAGCCCATGATACCTACATCATTTGGATTAACACCCCACACCTTGGCTGAGTCACGAACAGTGCGGATACCATTCATCACATCGCTCATAGGCTTCATGCGATCGCCCTCCGGCAAACGATAGTTCACTACGAAATAGGCAATACCTTGTTTGTTGAGCCAATCCGATGCCATCGTTCCCTCATGGGTGTTTGAAAGTACCGAATAGCCGCCACCAGGCACACCTACTATAGCTTTGCCACAAGATGTCTCAGGCAAGAAACACACCATCTGCGCCTTTCCGTCTTCTGTCAGGTCGAGCGTAAACTTCCTTGCTGTCTGGGCTTGAACCATCACAGCCGAGAGCAGCATACCAATAACAAAAAATTTCTTCATGTTGGTAAGTTGATAATAATTTAAGTTTTTATTTTATTAAGAATGTTCCTATCTCTTTTTCTATCACCTCATCATATTTATAGATGTCTGGCCACAGTTCCACCTTACCCGTGGCAGGGTTCGGATAGGCTGTGTAATATACAATATATACAGGCACTTTCGAACTCACATCCAGATACTTGACAAGTCTGATGGGCTCGCCGGCATGAGCACTCAGATAAGTCCTACCCTGCTCTGTCTCTGGTCTGAGATCCATCGACAGCCTCAACTTGTCTTTCGTCCACTCGTCAAGCTCAGGCAACAGGAAACATGCCATATCAAATGGCTTCTGTATTCTTACACAACCATGCGACAGCGTTCGTTTGTCGCGCTGGAATGCACCACGATTATTTGTATCGTGAAGATACACAGAGAAGTTATTGGGGAAACGGAACACAATCCTTCCAAGCGAGTTGCCTGCGCCCCCTTTCTGCACCACTCTCACATTGCCCGACAATAGTCTTTCCTTACTCACGTTAGCAGCATTCAGCGTATCATTCGACTCACGTTCAACAATCGAGTATTTATTACGGGCGAAATACGCCGAGTCGCCGCTATGATGAGCCACGTCGGTCTTGATAATATTGAAAGGAATCACCCATTCGGGGTTCACCTGTATATGACTAATGGCACTATGCAGCAATGGTGTCTTCGTAGCAAATGCGCCACAACATATCTTCATATCAAGAACCGAATCGCCACCAACAGCCCACAAATGCTGCGCTGCAATATTTACTAACACACATTTCTCCAGCCTCTCAGGGTGTTTCATCTGCCAGCGGCATCGTTCCATGTTGATGGCTATCTTCCTGCGCTCAAGCTTGTCTGTTGTCTTTGCCAACTGATTCTTCAACGCCTGATAGACGTAATTATCGGTCTGCGAAGCCTTCAGGTATGCCATACGTTCACCAGTGGCCAGTTTCTGCTGTGCCTCAGTATCATCAGCAGTCTTCACTTCGTAATCAAACAGTCTGGCAAAGCCTTCACCCCCCACCTTGTTATCCAGTCGGTTCAATACTTTGTCTGGTTGCATGAATCCATACCTCAATCCCGTTGTATAGCTAACGTATGCCTGGGTCAGATGATCATCGAGCCGTTTTAACACCTCGTTGATGCTCTGTCCTATTGAATCGAATGCCAGCGTCTTGACGATAGCCATATCCTCAGCTATCTGGGGCACGAAGAAGGCAGTAGTATCAAGTCCGTTCTGAGGCAGTTCGCGGCGCAGGTATATCAACATCGAGTCTGCCTCATCTACCATACCCATACGGGTGAACCATGTTCCCTGCACATCGCTGTCCAAACTATCTACATAGGTACCAAAGGCCGATTTATCCGCCTCAGACAACTGCCTGTTTCCATCACCACAGGAGGCCACAAGCAAGCCACTCAAGAGCACCACACCCCATCTCCGTTTCATGCTCTCATTAATTTAGTTCTTATTCTTCCATCAACTTGCGATAACGGGCACGCTTAGGCTCTTCAAGTCCAAGACGCTGAGCCTTATTGCTCTCATAATCGCTGTAGTTTCCTTCAAAGTAGAATACTTTTCCATCACCCTCAAAGGCCAGTATATGTGTACAGATACGATCCAAGAACCAACGGTCATGACTGATTACGACGGCGCAGCCAGCAAAGGCCTCAAGACCTTCCTCTAAAGCTCGTAACGTATTGACGTCAATATCGTTAGTCGGCTCATCTAAAAGCAGAACATTACCTTCCTGTTTTAGTGCAATAGCCAGATGCAGGCGGTTACGTTCACCACCAGAGAGTACACCGCACTTTTTCTCTTGGTCGGCTCCGCTGAAGTTGAAGCGCGACAGGTAGGCACGTACATTCACATCTTTGCCACCCATGCGGATGCTCTCGTTTCCACCGCTTACTACCTCATAAACCGACTTGTTCGGATCGATATCCTTGTGCTGTTGGTCTACATATGACAACTTCACCGTCTCACCCACATCGAAGGTTCCCGCATCAGCTTTGTCTAAACCCATTATCAGTCGGAACAATGTTGTCTTACCAGCGCCATTAGGACCTATCACACCCACAATTCCATTAGGAGGTAATACGAAATTCAGATCCTTGAACAGTTCTTTTTCTGGGAATGACTTCGCTACATGTTCTGCAACAATCACCTTATTACCCAAACGTGGACCATTGGGTATGAAAATCTCCAGCTTCTCTTCTTTTTGTTTCTGCTCCTCATTCAACATCTTATCGTATGAGTTCAAACGAGCCTTACCCTTAGCCTGGCGGGCTTTCGGAGCCATACGTACCCACTCTAACTCACGCTCCAGCGTCTTACGGCGCTTAGATGCCTGTTTTTCTTCCTGAGCCAATCGCTGACTCTTTTGTTCCAACCAACTTGAGTAATTGCCTTTCCAGGGAATGCCCTCGCCGCGATCCAACTCTAAAATCCATTCAGCGACATCATCGAGGAAATAGCGGTCGTGAGTTACGGCAATCACTGTTCCTTCATATTGCTGCAAATGCTGCTCCAGCCAGTCTATGCTCTCAGCGTCAAGATGGTTGGTAGGCTCGTCGAGCAGCAGCACGTCGGGTTTCTGCAACAACAGACGGCATAAGGCCACACGACGGCGTTCACCACCTGAGAGCGTCTTCACGCTCCAATCACCTGGCGGACAGTTCAGAGCGGCCATCGCACGATCCAACTTTGAGTCCATATTCCAAGCATCGGTAGCATCAATAATGTCCTGAAGTTCAGCCTGCCGCTGCATCAGCTTATCCATCTTGTCGGCATCCTCGTAATACTCTGGCAATCCGAATTTCACATTAATCTCGTCATATTCGGCTAATGCGTCGTATACGTGCTGAACACCTTCCATCACGTTCTCCTTTACAGTCTTCTCCTCGTTCAGAGGCGGATCCTGTGGCAGATAGCCCACCGAATAGCCGGGACTCCACACCACCTGTCCCTGAAACTTATCGTCAAGTCCGGCTATAATCTTCATAAGCGTAGACTTACCAGCACCATTCAATCCGATGATACCGATTTTCGCGCCATAGAAAAAACTCAGGTAGATGTTCTTTAATACTTGTTTCTGATTCTGCTGGATGGTCTTGCTTACACCGACCATCGAGAAGATTACTTTCTTATCATCAACTGTTGCCATTCAATAATAGTTGTTTTATTTATATCAATGAAAATGCCACATCCATCATGTGGGTAAATGTGGTCTGTCGCTCCTCAGCCGTAGTTGCCTCACCCGTCAGTATATGGTCTGATATGGTGCAGATTCCCAGCGCCCTGTTGCCCGAACGGGCTGCATTCATATAAAGGGCAGCAATCTCCATCTCTACGGCCAGCACGCCCATATTCATCCATTTCTCATTCTGCGGATTTTCGCCATAAAAGTTATCTGAAGAGAACACATTTCCTACTTTATAGTTATAACCAAAGCGCTCACAGGCCTCAGCAGCGTCTCTCACCAGTTCAAACGTAGCTATCGGGGCATATAACCCAGGCAGTCCGTACTGGTTCACATAGTTCGAGTTGGTACAAGCGCCCATGGCAATAGCTATGTCGCCTATATGCAGATCATATGAGATAGAACCTGCAGAACCAACACGAATGATAGTCTTCACGCCGTAAAAATTGTAGAGTTCGTAGGTATAGATGCCAATAGAAGGCATACCCATACCATGCCCCATCACACTCACACGCTTACCCTTGTATGTGCCTGTATATCCCAACATGCCTCTGACGTGGTTAAACTCCACAGGAGTGTCGAGATATCTTTCTGCCATAAACTTGGCTCTTAGCGGATCGCCAGCCATAATTACCGTTTCGGCTATCTCGCCGAACTTAGCCCCTATATGGGGAGTTGGTGTTGTTGCCATCTTTTATTGGTTTGGGGTTATTCGGGGCAAAGTTACGTTTTTTTTTGCTAATTGGGGCTGTTTTTGCCATAAAATCTTTGTTAGCCCAATTATTTTACCTATTTTTGCACCATTATATATATCAAACAATAAAATAATTATGGTTAAGCACATCATTCTCTGGACGCTCAATCCAGAACTTTCTGAAGAAGAAAAAGCCAGCGTTAAGGCTGGCATCAAAGCTGGCCTCGAAGGGCTCGTAGGCAAGGTTCCCGGTCTGCTCGACGTCAAAGTTCATATTAACGGCCGTTTGGCCTCATCAAATGCTGACGTGATGCTTGACAGCACCCTCGAATCACCAGAGGCCTTGAAGGGGTACGCTATTCATCCCGACCACGTGGCTGTGGCCAACAACAAAGTTCGTCCTTACACTGTTCAGCGTGCCTGTCTGGATTTTGAAATTTAAAATAAATCCCCGCCAGCTTGGCGGGGATTATTCTTCTTTTATAAATCCTGATACTTGTGGCGCATTCTACAGCCGAACCATATAGAGGCTGTAGTTCCTTTATCTGGTTCTGATGTGATTGACATCTCTCCACCCAACGCTTCAACAATTGATTTGCAGATAGAAAGTCCAAGTTCGTTAGTACGATTCGACAAAGTGAGCGAGTCCTCATTCTGCAACACTGAATACGAGCCATCAAGGACTTCCTTAGGCATACACTCACCCGTATCTGTAATAACGACTCTGAGTCCTCTACGCTCATACCCGTAATTAAGGGTTATGCAACCTTTTTTGGTACGATGGGCGGCATTATTCAGCAGGTTCATCATCAGCTGATGCATTAAGTTTGTATCAAGCCTTGCCTTACAATGAGGCGACAGATCCGACCTTACAAGCACACTCACCCCCGAATTCACCACATGCAGCACCTCTCTGCGATACGACGCCATCATCTCTGCCAGATTCACCTCTATCATAGTGAATGAAAGCACACTGCTTTCAAAGTTCGACAGTTCAAGCAATTGCGAAATAAAATAAAAAAGCTGCTGACCATTTTCGTTAATATGCGTAGCTACCTCTTTTATCTCTTCGCGATTCATATCGCCCTGCTTATCCATCAGTATCACGTCGCTAAAGCCTATAATGGCATTCAGAGGTGTACGCAAAGCATGACTCACATTAGCCAGGAAAACCGACTTAATGCGCTCACTCGTCTGAGCTCGTTTAATCTCACGACGTAATTTCTTTACATAGAAATGACGTACTATCAAAAAACATACTCCCAAAAGCACAAATAGTGCTATCACGATAATAAGTTTGCAGTCCATAGTTAATTAATATTGGCTGCAAAGATAGTAAAAAAATAAAAAATAAAAGAATGATATAGATAAATAAACAAAAAATCCCCACCAACAGGCAGGGATTCTTTATTTTAACATGATACTTACTTCTTGTTGATAGCAAGATCGATAGCTACTGCTACAGATACGGTAGCACCTACCATTGGGTTGTTACCCATGCCAAGGAAGCCCATCATCTCTACGTGAGCAGGAACAGAAGAAGAACCTGCGAACTGAGCGTCTGAGTGCATACGACCCAGCGTATCAGTCATACCGTAAGAAGCAGGACCAGCAGCCATGTTATCTGGGTGCAGAGTACGACCAGTACCACCACCAGAAGCTACTGAGAAGTAAGGCTTACCAGCGAGTACGCGCTCCTTCTTGTAAGTACCAGCTACGGGGTGCTGGAAACGTGTTGGGTTGGTAGAGTTACCAGTGATTGATACGTCTACGTTCTCCTTCCACAGGATAGCTACACCCTCACGAACATCGTCGGCACCGTAGCACTTAACCTTCAGACGGCTGGGGTTGTTGCCATAAGGAACCTCCTTAACAACGTTCAGATCACCAGTGAAGTAGTCGAACTTGGTCTGTACGTATGTGAAACCGTTGATACGGCTGATGATCTGGGCAGCATCCTTACCAAGACCGTTCAGGATAACGCGGAGAGGCTTCTGGCGAACCTTGTTAGCCATCTCAGCAATCTTGATAGCACCCTCGGCAGCAGCGAAACTCTCGTGACCAGCCAGGAATGCGAAGCACTCAGTCTCCTCGCGGAGCAGACGAGCGGCGAGGTTACCGTGACCGATACCTACCTTACGATCGTCGGCTACTGATCCGGGGATACAGAAGCTCTGCAGACCGATACCGATGGCCTCAGCAGCCTCGGCAGCTGTCTTTACGCCCTTCTTGATGGCGATAGCAGCACCACAAACATATGCCCATTTAGCGTTCTCGAAACAGATCAGCTGTGTGTCCTCACACATCTGATATGGATCTACACCTGCCTTTTCACAAATCTCATTGGCTTCCTCGATAGAGTTGATGCCATTCTCCTTCAGAGCAGCAAGAACCTGGTTGATACGGCGCTCCTGACTCTCAAACTGTACTTTTCTAATCATTGTCGTATCCTCCTATTATTCTTTACGTGGATCAATTGCCTTAACTGCACCCTGCTCCTCGGTTGTACGACCGTAAGAGCCAGTGAACTTCTTCAGAGCCTCGTTAGCGTCCATGCCGTTCTTAACAGCCTCCATCATCTTGCCGAGGTGAACATACTCGTAACCGCAAACCTCGTTGTTAGCGTCGAGGTACTGCTTTGTGATGTAACCCTCAGTCAGCTCCAGATAACGTGTACCCTTAGCTACTGTACCGTAGAGAGTACCAGTCTGTGAGCGAAGACCCTTACCCAGGTCCTCAAGACCAGCGCCGATAGCCAGACCGCCCTCAGAGAAAGCACTCTGTGTACGACCGTAGACAATCTGCAGGAAGAGCTCACGCATAGCAGTGTTGATAGCATCGCAAACCAGGTCAGTGTTCAGAGCCTCGAGGATAGTCTTACCAGGCAGAATCTCAGAAGCCATAGCAGCTGAGTGTGTCATACCTGTACATCCGATGGTCTCTACCAAAGCCTCCTGAATAACACCGTCCTTAACGTTCAGGCTCAGCTTACAAGCGCCCTGCTGAGGTGCGCACCAGCCGATACCGTGGGTGTAACCAGAAATTTCCTTGATTTCTTTTACTGCAACCCACTTGCCCTCCTCGGGGATAGGTGCAGGTCCATGGTAAGCGCCCTTACAAACGCTACACATGTTCTCCACTTCTTTTGAATAAATCATTGATAATAAAACATTTAAATGTTAAACAACTTAATATTTCCTATTTTGACGGACAAAATTACTTCAATTTTTTGATTATCCCGACTTAGGCACATATCATTTAGGAATAATTAACGATACACACACATCAGAGACCACGATACTTCAGAAAGCCTGATGCGTCTGGCTGCTTCATGCCTGTGAAGTCAGTAAACATTTCCATCTGATCCTTAGTATTGCCACGACTAAGCACCTTTTCACGGAACGCCTGACCTGTAGCAGGGTTCAGGGCACCTAGTTTCTGGAATGTGTCAGCTACATTCACAGCAAGCACTTCAGTCCACAGATAACTATAGTAACCTGCGGCATACCCTCCACCCCATACATGGTTAAAATATGAGGTGCTGTAACGAGGAGGTATCTGAGCATTAAGCAGACCAATACGATCCAACGCCTTAGTCTCAAAGGCATCAGCCTCGTCGGCTGCAGGAATTTCGCACGATGACAGATGATGCCAGGCCAGATCAAGACAAGTTGCAGCAAGATTCTCGCCTAAAGCATAGGCTGCGTGGAAATTAATACTACCCAGCATCTTCTCTTTCAAATCGGAAGGCATCGGCTCACCAGTAATGGCATGTTTGGCATAATGATCGAACACCTCTGGGATAGAGGCAAACGACTCGTTGAACTGTGAAGGCATCTCTACGAAATCACGGGCTACAGATGTACCGCTAAGCGTGTTATACTGACAGTTGGATAGTATGCCATGAAGCGCATGACCGAACTCGTGGAAAAGTGTGGTTACTTCGTCCCAGCTAATCAGCGTGGGCTGTCCTTCAGGAGCCTTGGCTGAATTGGTAACATTGAAGATGATAGGCAACTGTCCACGTTCAATACTCTGCTTGGCGAAACCATCCATCCATGCACCGCCACGCTTAGTGGGGCGACGATAGAGATCGCTATAGAACAAGGCGATGGGTTTACCACTCTTATCGCGCACCTCAAACACCTTCATATCGGGATGATAGGTAGGCAGATCGGTACGAGGAATAAACGAAAGCCCATAGACCAGACTGGCGGCATAAAATACGCCGTTCACCTGTACACTGTCGATGTTGAAATATGGCTTCACCTCATCATCAGAGATACTGAATTGTTCCTGTTTCATCTTGGCCGAATAATAAAAGCGGTCGTAGGGCTGAAGCTCGAAATCTGCTCCTTGGGTTTTACGAGCATAAGCCTCGATGGCCTGAGTCTCAGCATCAGCCTTGGGGCTATATTCACTAATGAGATTCCTCAAAAAAGCATACACATTATCTGAATTCTTTGCCATTGTACGTTCCAATGAATATGAGGCATAATTATTATACCCCATAATCTCGCCCATCTCAGCACGCAATTTAGCAATCTCAACGACAATAGGATATGTGTTATATTTACCAGACCCATCAGCACGATGACGGGAGGCCTCGTAGACACGCTTTCTAAGATCTCGATTGTCAAGATTAGTCAGAATAGCCTGCTGTGTGGTATTAACGATAACAATGGCATAAGGAGCCTTACCGCCACGACTTTGTGCATCCTTGGCACACTGAGCAATATCCGCCTCGCTAAGACCTGCGAGATCTGCCTTGTTGTCAACCCATACCACAGCGTCGTTGGTGGCATCCGGGAGCACAGTACCCCATTGCTGCTGCAATTCTGCTATACGCATATTAATCTGCTTCATACGTTCCATCTTATCATCAGGCAAAAGAGCTCCTGCACGTACGAAACGTTTATATACAACTTCAGTTAGGCGTTGGTCTTCTCCCGAGAGTTTAGAGAACTCGCGGTCGTAGACGGTTTTGATACGCTGGAACAAAGCCTTATTAAAGTTAATCTCATTAGCGAGCTCTGTACGCAGAGGCGTCACCTTAGCTTCTGTCTCGGCAATGACAGGTGTCTTGTGAGCATCAACGAGGGCATCGAAAATGCGGGTAACACGTTCGTAAAGTTGACCGCTCTGCTCAAAAGCGAGAATAGTATTCTGGAATGTAGGAGCGTCCGGATTATCTACTATTTGTTGTATTTCTTCACGTTGCCGACTGATAGCCTCTTGAATTGCAGGAAGATAGTCGCTCTCTTTTATCTGTTTGAAGTCTGGTGCCCCGAAAGCCAGTTTACTAGGCTCAAGCAAGGGGTTACGACGTATTGTCTGATTACTCATCTCTAATGGTAAAACGGCAGAGGCCTGAAGCGACAATGCGCCCAAGCCAAAAGTTAAAATAAAGGTAGAAAGTTTCATAAATTATATTACATTGTTAGATAGCTATTTCTTAGGGGTATGGAAGCGATAGTTGTTAGTGAACATCTCGCGCACTGTGTTAATTTCAAGAAGTTTGGTACCTCCGCCCTCTCCCACGTTACCACTCAGGTAGGCAATCTTATCATTCTCCTCTACATAGCCTTTCTGACGGAGCATGCGTACTGCAGCCTGAAACAGTGCATCGGGAGCGATATGTTCTTTCTGGTAGACGGGAATCACGCCATAAGAAAGGTTGAGTAAGCGCTGGAGTTTGTCGTGATAACAAATGGCCAACACTGGGTTGGGACCTCGGAAAGCAGCCAGATTACGAGCTGTATCACCTGTATTGGAATCGGTAATGATACCCTTCACACCAAGTTTCTCTGTAGCCTCTATCGCTGAGTGAGCCATGAACTCACGGATATCACAATTAGCCGACAATGGCACTTCAATATCATTTTCACGCATTTTATCCTTCTCTGCCTGTTCGGCAATAGCCGACATCGTCTGTACAGCCTCAACAGGATACTTACCGCTGGCCGTCTCGCCTGAGAGCATCAGAGCGTCGGTACGATAGTAGATGGCATTGGCTATATCAGTAACTTCTGCACGCGTAGGACGAGGATTATTAATCATGGTGTGAAGCATCTGAGTAGCCACAATCACAGGTTTCTTAGCATGTACACACTTACGGATAATCTGACGCTGAATACCTGGAATGCGCTCAATGGGTACCTCTATACCCAAGTCGCCACGAGCAATCATGATGCCATAAGAAGCCTCGATAATCTCATCGATATTGTCAACACCCTCCTGATTCTCAATTTTCGAGATAATCTTGATGTCCGAATTGTAGGCATCAAGAATGGCCTGTACGGCACGGACATCAGCAGCTGAGCGTACAAATGAATGGGCAATAAAATCAATATCCTCGTGTATAGCAAGCATGATGTTTTTACGATCTTTCTCTGTAAGTGTGGGCAGATCGATATGTACACCTGGTACATTGACACTTTTGTGAGCTCCCAGCACACCATCATTCTTAACTTGAGCGATGACGGCAGGACCATTGACACCGATAACCTCCATGTCGAGGGCGCCATCGTCGAAAAGCACATGACAGCCCTCATGCACGTCGGCTGCAAAGTTTGAGTAAGAAAGGTTTATGATGTCGTGAGTAGTGTCCATTTCTGGACGACCGAAGATTTTCACAACGTCACCCGTCTTGTAAGTGATGGGAGCGTCACATCCTGTGGTGCGCACCTCAGGTCCTTTTGTGTCGATGAGAATGCCAATATGCTTACTCACGCTCCTTACATTCTTAATAATCTGCTTGATACCCTGCTCGTCGGCATGGGCTGTGTTCATCCTGACAACATTCATACCCGCCATAAACAACTTACGGATAAACTCCGCATCACATCGGCGGTCACTGATGCTAGCAACAATCTTTGTCTGTTTCATAAATATATGCTCGATTTTATGGTGCAAAGATACAAAAAAAGGGGCAAAGAGAGGCGATTTTCATCAATTTTTGAAAAAAAAACGGGAAATATTTCGGTAATCTACTGAAAATTAGTAACTTTGCAGTCCGAAATCCAAGAGATTCGGATTTTCACATTATTAATATATATAAGTATAGAAATATGACAAAGGCAGAAATCATCAACAAAATTGCTGAGGAGACCGGCGTGGCGAAAAGAGATGTTGCGACATCTGTAGAGGCCTTCATGGAGGTTATCCGCCAATCGCTCGCAGAAGACAAGGAGAATGTCTACCTGCGCGGCTTCGGCACATTCGTTGTAAAGCGCCGTGCCAGAAAGACGGCTCGCAACATCTCGAAAAACACAACGCTCGTTATTGAGGCTCACGACTTCCCCGCTTTCAAGCCCTCTAAGAGTTTTATCGAGAAAATGAAGTAATTACAAACATCAATAAAAACAATTAAGATTATGCCAAACGGAAAGAAAAAGAAGGGCCACAAGATGGCTACTCACAAGCGTAAGAAGAGACTGCGCAAGAATCGTCACAAGAGCAAGTAAAAAACAAGCTTGCCCCTCTGTGATGCAGAGAAAAGAAATGGAAGGAGTGTAACAGCCTATCCCTCAAATACGGAAGGCAGCACTCCTTTCTTGAGTTTTAACGACAACCTCTATTAGACGTTAATTTAGAAAGACAAAGACCATGACAAGTGAAGTAATCATTGATGTTCAACCGAAAGACATATCAATAGCACTGCTCGAAGACAAGCAACTGGTGGAATACCAGAAAGAGCAGCGCACGGTATCATATTCGGTTGGCAACATCTATGTGGCAAAAGTAAAAAAACTGATGCCCGGACTGAACGCATGCTTCGTCGACGTCGGCTCTGAACGAGTGGCCTTTCTGCATTATCTCGATCTGGGAAGTCAATTCAACTCTTATGAGAAATACCTGAAACAGGTAGTTAGTGACCGCAAGAAGCTCTACCCTATCCAAAAAGCAACTCTGCAGCCGAAACTGGAAAAAGAAGGGAGCATTGCCAACAAGTTGAAGGTTGGACAGGAACTGCTGGTACAAATTGTAAAAGAGCCTATCAACACCAAGGGTCCACGATTGACATGCGAACTGAGTTTCGCTGGACGCTATCTGGTGCTGATACCTTTTGAAGACAGCGTTTCCGTATCAACAAAGATCAAGCGTGGCGAAGAGAGAACCCGACTGAAACAGCTGATACAGAGTATTAAACCCAAGAACTTCGGTGTTATCGTACGTACGGTAGCCGAAGGCAAAAGAGCCGCAGAACTTGACGCAGAAATGAAGATACTGCTCAAGCGATGGGAAGATGCCATCACGAAAGTACAGAAAACTACAGAGCGCCCACAATTGTGCTTTGAGGAGGAAAGCCGCGCCGTAGCATTGCTCCGTGATTTATTCAACCCAACGTATGACGGTATCCACGTAAACGACAGCGGCATATATGAAGAAATAAAAAGCTACTTGGGACTGATTGCTCCCGAAAAGAAGGAGATTGTGAAACTGTACAACGGTACGGTACCTATCTTCGATAATTACGATGTAACCAAGCAGCTTAAGTCGGGCTTCGGCAAAACGGTAAACTACAAGCATGGTGCCTACCTTATCATAGAGAGTACGGAGGCTATGCACGTGGTCGACGTGAACAGCGGCACCAGAATCAAGAAAGAAAACAGTCAGGAGACCAACGCTCTGGAAACAAATCTAGGCGCTGCCGATGAGTTGGCACGTCAATTGAGACTGAGGGATATGGGCGGTATCATTATCGTGGATTTCATCGATATGAAACTACCAGAAGACCGTCAGCTACTCTACGAGCGTATGTGTAAGAACATGCAGAAGGATCGCGCCAAGCACAATATTCTGCCACTGTCAAAATTCGGACTGATGCAGATTACCCGACAGAGAGTACGCCCCGCTATGAGCGTGAATGTCGAAGAGACCTGCCCCACCTGTTTCGGAAAAGGAACGATCAAGTCAAGTATCCTCTTTACGGATACATTGGAGAGTAAGATTGACACACTGGTGAACAAGATCGGTATCCGCAAGTTCTATCTGCATGTACACCCCTACGTAGACGCCTACATCAACAAGGGCCTGTTCAGCTTAAAACGACAATGGCAATTGAAGTACGGAATGGGCGTAAGGGTAGTCCCATCGCAGAAGCTAGCCTTCCTACAATACGAGTTCTACGACAACAACCGGCAGTATATCGATATGCAGGAAGAAATCGAAACGAAGTAAGAATCCTCTAAAAAAGCCACTATGCTAACACTTAAAATCCTATTCTGGGCCATGCTGCTCATTGTATTCTACACCTATATAGGATATGGAATACTATTATATATTATCATTAGGCTGAAACGGCTCTTCAGGGGAACTCCCCTGAAGGCCGCAATGCCAAGTGATGAAGAACTTCCCACAATGACACTTATGATTTGTGCCTACAACGAGGAGGATGTGGTGGAAGAAAAAATGAAAAACACCTTAGAGATAGACTATCCGAAAGACAAATTCAGAATCATGTGGGTGACAGATGGCAGCAACGACCGTACAAACGAATTATTAAAGGCCTATCCTGAGGTGGACATCGTATTCAGTCCTGAGCGTCGAGGCAAAACAGCTGCATTAAAACACGGACTGAGGGAACTGCAGACCCGCTATGTCACTTTCACAGACGCTAATACGATGATTAATTCAGGAGCCCTGCGCGAGATTGCCCGCCAATTCAAGGATCCTACTGTTGGTTGTGTGGCAGGCGAAAAACGCGTTACCGCAAGAAAAGCGGGCGAAGCTGCTGCCGAAGGAGAAAGCCTGTATTGGCGTTATGAGAGTACACTGAAACGCTGGGATAGTGAGCTCTACTCGGCGATGGGGGCTGCTGGCGAATTATACGCCATCGATCCGACCCTGATTCGCGAAGTGCCCGACGAGGCATTACTCGATGATTTTATGATGTCGATGTATGTCGTCGACGAAGGGCATCGCATAGCATATACCCCTGATGCCTATGCTCAAGAGTATGGTTCGGCCAATATTTTTGAGGAGTCGAAGCGCAAACGCAGAATAGCCGCGGGAGGGCTTCAGAGTATCTGGTGGTTGCGCAGAATGCTGAATCCGCTGCGTCAGCCATTGGTAACATTTCAGTACGTCAGTCATCGTGTTTTGCGCTGGAGTGTGACCCCTGTGGCACTCGTCATTCTACTACTTGTAAACATTGCTCTTGTAGCTATGGAACCGTGTACATTCTACACTATCGCGCTTTGCTTGCAGTTTATATTCTATACCACATCTATAATTGGCTGGATATTAGATTATTATGGAAAGGAAAATAAACTACCTCGTATCATCTACTATTTTGTCTTTATGAACATCAACGTTTTTCGCGGAATGGCCTATCTGAGAACACATGGAAAGAGTGGAACATGGGAAAAAGCGAAAAGAAGTTGAAAAAAGTTTAAAAGAATTTTGGAATATAAAAAAAATGCATTATCTTTGCAGCAAGTTAGATACTAATACGGCCAATGGATAAAGACGAAAAGGAAATATTACTTCAGAAATTCGCAGATGCTAACAGACGCCTAATGCTGGCACAAGAACAATTGGCAGTAGCCAATCATAAACTGAAGGAATACGAGGAAAAAGCGCAGAAGGCTGAGAAAGCCAGCAAGATGAAGTCGCTTTTCCTCGCCAATATGAGTCATGAGATCCGTACACCACTTAACGCCATAGAAGGTTTCTCACGTGTGATTGCAGAAACCGACTCACAAGAAGATAGAATGAAATTCTTCGAAATCATCGAGAGCAATAACAACAGATTGATGAGCCTCGTCAATGAGATTCTCGACCTCTCGCGTGTGGAGTCTGGCGAAATTGTGATGAAAAAGACAAGAACAGACCTGAACGATTTGGGTGACAGCATAAAGAATATATTCAGATTCCGTTGCCCCGACACCGTAAAGCTCTCATTCAAGAAACCTTCAATGACGGTATCGTTCCATACCGACCCTAATCGTCTGACACAGGTATTCTCCAATCTCATCAGTAATTCGCTGAAGCATACTTCAAGCGGTAGCATCACCTACGGCTATCAATTACTCGATGATGCTAAGGATATCGAATTCTATGTAAAAGACACTGGTACGGGTATCGACCAAAAAGACTTGGAGCACATCTTCGAGACCTATGTTTCGCGCGATGCAGAAACAACGAACAACGGTTACGGACTGGGACTGCCATTATGTAAGATTATCGTAGAAAAACTGGGTGGTACTATCAGCGTAGAATCAAAATTGGGCGAAGGCGCTACGTTCAAGTTCAAATTCCCGTTTGAAGGTGCTATCGGAGGTGTGGATCGTAACAGGACAACAACGTCAACCAATGTACGCACCATCAGAGTGAGCGGGCGTCCAGACGACCTGACAAAGAAGACCATCCTGGTGGCTGAAGACGAAGACAGCAACTATGAGTTGGTTCGCATTGTATTACAGAAGCGTTACAGGCTGTTGCGTGCGCATAATGGTATTGAGGCAGTAACTATCAACGAGGACGAGAAACCCGATTTGATTCTGATGGACATACGAATGCCAGAGATGAATGGCCTTGACGCCACACGGATTATCAAAGAAGTGAACCCATCAGTGCCCGTTGTTGCACTGAGTGCCTATGCATTTGAAGAAAATATCCGTGATGCGAAAAATGCCGGCTGCGACGAGTTTATGCCCAAGCCCTTCAAGGTTGAAAGCCTAATTGAGTTAGTAAAGAAGTATCTCGACGAATAAAAGGAATTACACACATTTTACAACATTTTTCTGATTATGGGAAAACTTGCCGTACAAAAGTACTTTTCGTTCACGATTCTCATTATCACCGTAATGCTGATGATCTTTACGATCACAGGTTTATATGGCGGTGAAGTTAATCCTGCAGGCAATACGGCCCGAGCAATGTTAGTCTACGCTCTGCCGATACTGATCGTGGCCAATGTGATATTGCTAATCTATTGGTGTATTATGCGCCGTTGGCACTGGGCACTGATTCCACTGATTACCATACTATGCTGTATTCCTTATATAGGCACACTCTACCAGTTTGGAAAATCAGCAGAAGATGCGGAAGTTAAAAAGGGAATCAAGATTGCGACGTACAATGTAGCCATGTTCGGGCGAGAGACTTCCGGATTCATGGCACAGGACATTCTGGCTGAGATGAAAAAACAGAAGGTAGACATTGCCTGTATGCAAGAATACAACGACCAGAGCGGTGATCGCAAGAACTCCGACTCCTACAAAGAGTATTTCCCGTACATGGCTATTGGCGAGAGCGACATGGTAATATACAGCCGCTACCCTATCGTGAACCATAAGAACCTGAACTTTGAGATGACCAACAACAGTGCCATGTGGGCTGAGATAAAGGTGGATAATGAGATTTATCGTGTATACAATGCCCATCTGGAGACTACAGGTTTAAACCGTACGTTACATGGTGCAGCCAAGCTGGCGGCTCAAGGCATTGAGATAGAGAGCAACGCTGTCTTGAAAGCTATATATGGCAACTACACCATCGGCATGATAGCTCGCGCAGGTCAGGCAAATGTACTAGCCATGGACATGAGAGAGGCCGAGGTCCCCATCATCGTATGCGGCGACTTTAACGATGTTCCCTACTCTTATGTGTACAACACGATGCTGGGCGATAAAATCGACGGTTTCAAAGAGTGTGGTAACGGCTGGATGTACACTTTCCGCGGTGGTAATAAGAAGGTGCGTATCGACTATATCTTCCACGATAAAGCCCTCGAAGGACTGACCTACTATCGTAGAGATCTCACCTATTCCGACCACTACCCAATATTCATGAAGATAGCCACACCCTCAAAAAACGAGTAAATAACAAAGGATTATAAATACAAGAATCCCCATCCGTCTTTTTGCCGGATGGGGATTCTCTTACATATACATGTAATATTATGATTCTTTCTTTGTCACCTTCTTTTTCTTGGTCTTTGGCTTTACCATTGACGGATGCTGACGAAGGTGCTGTAAGCGATACTCGCGAGGTGTACAACCCATAAAACGGAAAAAAGAAGCATAGAACGACTGGCGATTAGCAAAACCCACCATATCGCTCACTTCCTCCATACGAAGATTCTGATAGCGTTTGTCAACAAGGATTGACATAGCTTCGTCAATACGATACTTGTTTACGAACGATGTGTAGTTCATGTGGAAACGAACATTGACAACAGCAGAAATATAACGGGTGTTGGTTCCGATATCCGTAGCCAGTTCCTTAGCTGAATAATCTTTGTCACGATACTTCTTCTGCATCACGATAATGTTCATTATTTTCTCCTGCATCTCGTCCATCATACTTGGACTTACAAGGCCTCTGTAAGCAGCCACCTTTTCCTTTTTTTCTATAATATTATACTTTGCCATAATCTAGTTATATCAATTAGAGCGCAAAATTACACAAATTCTGCGAGAAACGCCCATAAATCAGAAGAAAGTTATCTAAATTAACAGTATTTTTATGTGACTTTTAAACAATCTTAAACCGAACGCGGAAAGAGCGTTCCTGTTCGTCCCAGTTTGTACCCAACATTTCAAAACGACCTATCTGAGATGTTGAGCGTACATGTCTGCCAATACAGGGACATACATCGTAATTCCCGATACGTACCAAACGAATGGTGTCAGACACATCTTCTGGCAAACGAGCTGGGTCGATTTCCTCGGGTAAATCGTCAATCGAAACGAATTCGAAGGTTACAGGCAGATCCTCATCAATCAGTTCGTTCATTTTCTGTTCAATCTCCCTCTCTTCCTGACGCGTCGGTTTGTGATCAAGATGAAAACTCATCTTACTTTTCTTACGCTCAATATGAGCATTGAAAGAGCGCTCGCAACCAAAAAGACGAATCATGGTTTGGTTCAGCAGGTGCTCAGCCGTGTGTGCGGGTGGGAACTCTTCTTTATGATGTTCGTTTAAGATATAGTCGGCCATTGTTTTTAAGATTTGAATTTCAAGACTATGACACCATGCGGTTCAAGATCGACAGAAATGTAGCAGTCTCGATAAAGTTGTCGTTTAAGTTCCCTGCCACTAATCAAATCGGTCATACTGACACTCTTTTTTTCTTTCAGTTTCAGGAAGTCGAAAGCATGGGCTGGTATGGTGACATCCATCGTTGTAGGCAGAGCATCGAAATTAGCCACCACAAGTAGCACTTCGCCCGCAGCCTTTCTCAGGAAAGCATACTGACGCTGATACTGTCCATTGACATACATGAGATCAAAAGAAGCCCCTTCGGCTACGGCTTTCTCTGTAGCGGCAATGTTCATCACCTTATCATATACGTCCTTGAGGGCACGTTCTTCCTTGGTAAGTTTTCGACCAGCGGCACGCACCAGAGTATCGATACTCCAATAATCGAATATCGTAGTACGACCATCCAACCCGCTAAAGCCTTCTTTATCCATCGCTCGTTCGCCATATTCCTGACCAGCGTAAATCATAAGCGGATTCTGCTGAAGCAGAGCAGAGACCACAAGTCCGGGAACACCCTTCTGTCCACTGCCCGCAAAGAAATCACTGGCAATGCGCTGTTCGTCATGATTTTCCAGGAAATAAAGCATGTGCTGACGGATATCATCCGTCTGTTGCCAGGCAGATGTTATAGCCTGAACAGGCCGCTGTCCACAAATAACCTCTCGGACTGTATCATACATCCCCACCTTGTCATATAGATAATCGAAGCCTGCGCCTATATAGTTGCGATATTCACCAGGATTATAGACTTCGCCGATGAAGACGATATCCGGATAGCGGAATTTCACCTTATCAGTTGCCCACCGCCAAAAATCGGCAGGCACCATCTCGGCCATATCACAACGGAAGCCGTCGATACCCTTTGACGCCCAGAAAAGCAGAATCTCAGTCATCTTGTCCCATGTATCAGGAATGGGTTTAAAGTGACCGACACGACCTGCGTAGTAGTCAAGTCCATAGTTCAGCTTCACGGTCTCATACCAATCATTCACGCCAGGGGCATTGTGGAAACAGTCGTTGCCCGTAGCCTTGGCGGGCTCTTCATCATAGGGCTCCTTTTCACCATGATAAAGATCAAAATATGGTGTAAAGCGCTGTCCCGGACAATAATAGAAATTGTTCTGAGGCGAAAAGCCCTGCTGAGGGTCATCGTCCTCGCCAAGATCCCTCACTCCTTCAGGCTTACAGATTGAATGATATTGACGTGCAACATGATTAGGCACAAAATCGATTATCACCTTCATGCCAGCCTTATGAGTGCGCTCAACCAACTGTTCGAACTCCCGCATACGTTTGTCAACGTCGACAGCCAGATCAGGGTCGATATCGTAATAGTCGGTAATCGCATAGGGAGACCCCGCCTTACCCTTCACAACGGCAGGGTGCTGGCGTGGAATGTCAAAAGAGGAATAGTCGGTTTGGGTGGCATGTCGAATGACACCTGTATACCAAATATGGCTCACGCCCATTTCCCTGATTTTTTTCAGGGCACTGGGCGTGAAGTCGTTCAGTTTTCCGCAACCGTTCTCGGTTAATGTACCATTCTCTTTCCGAGTGATGTTCCTATTTCCGTAAAGTCGCGTAAAAACCTGATAGATAATTATCTTATTCGATGCCATGGGCAGCCACTTCCTTGTTAATCTTAACGATCATACCTTGAAGAGCCTTACCAGGACCACATTCAGTAAAGTCGTCAGCACCATCGGCAATCATATTCTGAACACTCTGAGTCCAGCGTACAGAAGAAGTGAGCTGAGCAATAAGATTTGCCTTGATTTCAGCGGGATCAGTATGAGGCTTAGCATCTACATTCTGATAAACAGGGCACTTTGGAGTCTTAATCTCGGTAGCTTCGATGGCAGCCTGAAGCTCATCCTTAGCAGGCTGCATCAGAGGAGAATGGAAAGCACCACCGACCTTAAGCACGAGGGCACGCTTAGCACCAGCGGCCTTAAGCAGCTCACAAGCCTCATTGATGGCATCAACATTACCAGAGATAACCAGCTGTCCAGGGCAGTTATAGTTTGCGGGAACGACAACACCCTTACCCATCTTGCTAACCTCGGCACAAACCTCCTCTACCTTCTCATCAGGCAGGGCGATAATGGCAGCCATCGTTGAGGGCTGAGCCTCACACGCCTTCTGCATAGCCATAGCACGAGCATATACAAGCTTAAGACCATCCTCGAAAGAGAGGGCACCAGCAGCAGTCAGAGCAGAGAACTCGCCAAGAGAGTGACCGGCAGTCATCTTGGGATCAAAGGCATCACCCATGCAAAGGGCTGAGATAACGCTGTGAAGGAAAACTGCAGGCTGAGTAACCTTAGTCTGCTTCAGCTCATCATCAGTACCTGCGAACATGATATCGGTAATGCGATATCCAAGAATGTCGTTGGCTTTCTCGAAAAGTTCCTTGGCAAGGGGATTGTTATCATACAGATCCTTACCCATTCCTACGAACTGTGCTCCCTGTCCGGGAAATACAAATGCTTTCATTTTTTCTTTTTATTTTTGAGTTATGATTTACATTATCGATTCACATAGCACCCTGCTTACTTTCATCCTTTTGTTGTGTAATTGGGTCGTTTCGAGATGCAAAATTACGATATTTTTCTGAAAAATGCACCTAGTATGCCATTTTTTTGATGAAAGTAGGTCGAATATCGAAAAAAATGTGTAAGTTTGCACGTCAGAAAGAGAATAAATGCCGAAATGAAGCTTATTGTAATGACAAAACCCACCTTCTTCGTGGAAGAAGACAAGATCTTGGCCGACCTTTTCGACGAAGGGTTAGAAAGCCTGCATCTCTATAAGCCAGGAGCATCGCCGCTATACTCGGAACGACTGCTTACACTGCTGGGCGACAGTTATCGCAACAGAATCACAGTGCATGGCCACTTCTACTTAAAAGAGGAATACCGCCTGAAGGGCATTCATATAGACGACGCCCGTACCGAACCACCTACGGGATACAAAGGAAACATGTCGCGCACCTGCCACCAGATTGACGAGCTGAAAGAAGCAAAGAAAAACGCCAACTACGTCTTCCTGCACTCCATCTTCGACAGTCAGACCAATGCCGACGAGAAGGCTTCGTTTACGATGGACGAGCTGAGACAAGCCACCAAAGAGGGGCTTATAGATAAAAAGGTGTATGCGCTGGGAGGTATGAACCTCGACACCATCAAGGCTGTTAAGGATCTGGGATTCGGTGGTATCGTCATCTGTGGCGACTTGTGGAACAGATTCAACATACACAACGAAATCGACTACAAGGCCCTGCTGAGCCATTTCGGCAAGCTGAGAAAGGCGATTGAATAGGTATTGTAGCTAGAATATATAAGACAACTTAAATAAATATTATGCCAGAAAAAAACTCTTATATGGTATTCTCGGGAACAGCCACGAAATACCTGGCAGAAAGAATCTGTCAAAGTCTTGGCTGCCCGTTGGGACAACTACAAATTACTAAATTCTCCGATGGAGAGTTTGCTGTGAGTTACGAGGAGAGCATCCGTGGTCGCGACGTATTCCTTGTGCAGAGCACATTCCCCAATTCAGACAACCTGATGGAGCTGTTGCTGATGATCGACGCAGCCAAGCGTGCCTCGGCTCGAACCATCAACGCCGTTATCCCCTACTTCGGATGGGCTCGTCAGGATCGTAAAGACAAACCCCGTGTAAGCATCGGTGCCAAGCTCGTAGCCGATTTGCTGAGCGTGGCAGGAGTGAACCGTGTGATTACAATGGACTTGCATGCCGACCAGATTCAGGGATTCTTCGACGTACCTGTAGACCATCTTTACGGTTCGGGTGTCATCATGCCCTACCTGAAGAGTCTGAAACTCGAAGACCTGGTCATCGCATCACCCGACGTTGGTGGTTCGAAACGTGCCAACACCTATGCTAAGTATCTGGGCTGTCCGCTCGTACTCTGCAACAAGACCAGAGCACGTGCCAACGTAGTAGCCACCATGCAGATTATCGGTGAGGTAGAAGGCAAGAACGTGGTAATCATCGATGATATGGTAGATACCGCAGGCACCATCACCAAGGCCGCCGATCTGATGAAAGAGGCTGGTGCCAAGACCGTCCGTGCTTGTGCTTCACACTGTGTAATGAGTGGTCCTGCCAGCGACCGTGTGCAGGAGTCGGCTCTCGAGGAGATTGTCTTCACAGACTCTATCCCTTACACACAGCGCTGCGCTAAGGTTAAGCAGCTGTCGGTAGCCGACATGTTTGCCGAGGCCATCCGTCGTGTCATCGACAACAAGAGCATCAGCGACCTCTACATTATTTAATAATATAATGGAACTGAAGTCTATAGTTGGGCTGGCAGCAGCAGGCTTTGTGCTTGCTTCCTGCCAGCCCAACTCTTATCAGATAAACGGCTATGCCCGACAGCTGCATGAGGGCGACACCATCATCCTGGCACTTGACGATCAACCAGAGCATGTGCTGGCCTCAACGACGGTGAGCGAAGGAAAGTTCTGGTTCGAGCGGCAGCTCGACAACAGTGCCCCTTGCAGAGTCTATGCGAAACAACAGCCAGAGTGTTCTGCCTTTTTCTTTCCAGATCAGGGAACGGTGACGATAGATCTCAATCTGCCCCCTACTCCTTCTGTTGTCTCAGGCACAAAGCTGAACAACGAGTGGCAACAGCTCAACGACTCCATCCAGCGACTGGGCATGAGGCTCATCAGCATAGCCGAGAAGCAAGACGGCGACTCTGCAACCCACCTTTCCCGCCTTGCAACAATCGACAGTCTGCATCGCACCATGTCTGCCTGCATCCGTAATACGGCACAAGCGAATAAAGACAATCCGTTAGGGAAATACATCCTTGAAAACTATAAAGAGCCCGAGTTCAAATAAGACCCCGGGCTCTTCATTTATATCAACACCTTCGCCTTCTTAGAAGTTAGGAAGCTCCAGCCATTTCACGTAGCAGAAGTCCTGACGGTGAGGCAGGTTCTTGTTCTTAGGATACATACGAACAGCACTCTTGTAAGAGCCAAACTGCTTCGGTGTCAGATCAGCTTCGAATGTGTAGTTGTTGCCATCATGACCAGTCATTGGCAGAGGCTCAACATTGAATACACACTCCTCACCCTCTTTATTAGTATAGAGGTTAACCTTCTCCAAAGCAACGGCATCCTCAAGTCCCTGCTCGTTGATGACATACTTCAGGTGATAGTTTCTACCAGCCTCGCAGCCTTCTGCGGGGAAGTTCCACTCAGCCGATACCACATCGATAGCATCCCAACGCTCAGCAACAGCCTCCTTCCACAGAGCGATATCCTTAGCCAGCTTATAGTTGTCCTTAGAAATCTCGTGGAAACGCTTAGCCTGCTTGTTGTAGAACTTCTCATAATAGTCGTCGAGCTGACGCTTCATCGTATAGTGAGGAGCAATCTGAGCGATAGAGTTCTTAATCACCTTAATCCAGCCCTTAGAGAGACCCTTCTTGTCCTTATCATAGTAGAGAGGGATAATCTCGTTCTCAAGCAGGCTGTAGATTGTAGCTGCATCCAGACGGTCCTGGTAGCCCTGGTTCTGATAAGTACGTTTCTCGGTAAGAGCCCATCCGGCACCCTCACGATAGCCCTCAAGCCACCAACCGTCTTTTACGCTGAGGTTTACAACACCGTTCATCTCAGCTTTCTCGCCAGATGTACCAGAAGCCTCAAGAGGACGTGTTGGAGTATTCATCCAGATATCGACACCCGATACCAGACGACGAGCCAGCAGGAAGTCGTAGTCCTCAAGGAAGATAACCTTACCCAGGAACTCAGGACGCTGACTGATCTCGTAAATCTTCTTGATAAGTCCCTGACCTGCGCCGTCAGCGGGGTGAGCCTTACCAGCGAAGAGGAATACGACTGGACGCTCAGGATCGTTAACGATCTTGCTCAGACGGTCGAGATCGGTAAACAACAGGTGAGCACGCTTGTAGGTAGCAAAACGACGGCAGAAGCCGATTACCAGAGCGTTTGAGTTGAAGAGGCTCAGCAGGCTAACCACACGTGAGGGGTCGCCCTGATTCTTCAGCCAAGTCTCACGGAACTGCTCCTTGATGTAGTCGAACAGTTTCTTCTTCAAAGCCATACGAGTGGCCCAGATCTCCTCGTCAGGACAGTTATAGATACCATGCCAGATCTCTTCGTTCGACTGGTCGCTCATGTGCTTCTCGTCGAAGTACTTGGCATAGAGTGAACGCCACTCGGCAGCACACCATGTGGGGAAGTGCACACCATTGGTCACATAGCCAACGTGGTTCTCCTCAGGATAGTAGCCGTTCCAGATAGGAGCAAACATCTTCTGAGACACCCATCCGTGAAGCTTTGACACACCATTTACCTCCTGACAGGTATTGCATGCGAAGGTCGACATGCAGAATCGCTCACTGTGATCATTGGGGTTGGTACGGCCCATGCCGATAAACTCGTCCCATGTGATGCCCAGCTTCTGAGGATAACCACCCATATACTTGCCGAAGAGGCCTTCGTCGAAATAGTCGTGGCCAGCAGGCACTGGCGTATGAACGGTGTAAAGACCGCTGGCGCGAACCAGCTCCATAGCCTGGTTGAAGGTCATGCCGTCTTCCTCGATATAGTCGCACAGGCGCTGCAGGTTGCAGAGTGCAGCGTGGCCCTCGTTGCAATGATAGATATCCTTCTTGATGCCCAGCTTCTTCAGCAGCAGCATACCGCCGATACCCAGCAGGATCTCCTGCTTCAGGCGGTTCTCCCAGTCACCGCCATAGAGGGCGTGAGTGATGGGCTTGTCGAAGTCAGAGTTCATCTCGTTGTCGGTATCAAGCAGATAGAGTTTCACACGACCCACATTGACACGCCACACATAGGCATGAACCTGATAGTTGGTATAGGGGACGTCGATAACCATCGGATTGCCGTCCTTGTCGAGCTGACGCTCAATAGGCAGGCTGCCGAAGTTCTGAGTCTCGTAGTTGGCAATCTGCTGTCCGTCCATCGAAAGGCTCTGTGTAAAGTAGCCGAAACGATAGAGGAAACCAACGGCACACATATCTACGTTAGAGTCAGAAGCCTCCTTCACGTAGTCGCCAGCCAGCATACCAAGACCGCCACTGTAGATCTTCAGGGCAGAATGGATACCATACTCCATACAGAAATAAGCCACAGAGGGGCGCTTTGAGTCGGGCTCCACGTCCATATACTTGCGGAACAAGCTATAAACGTTCTTAATACGCTTCATCAGCGCCTTATCATTCATGATTTCCTCCTTGCGGGCAAAACTCAGACGCTCTAACAGCATCACGGGGTTGTGCTTAACTTCATGATAAAGCTCGGGATCCAGGTCGCGGAACAAGTCGCGCGCCTCAAAATTCCATACCCACCACATGTTGTGGGCAATCTCGTCCAAACACTTTAGTTCCTCAGGAAGACTTGACTTCACGGTCAACTCCTTCCAGAGAGGGGCATTTGCATAGTCTGCTTTTATTTTCATAATTCTCTCAAATTAATATATTCAAAACCTTTTCTGTAAATATTTCACTGTTATTTGCTCTTTCTCTCCTCAGCCTTGCTGAGCGCGATGTCGTAAGCCTCATAGTAGTACTTGATAAACTCACTCCACAGCGCCTTCTTCGAAAGCGCGTCGGCATTCTTACGGCACGCGTCGACCTCTTTCCTGGTCATAGCCGAGAACTCAGCCACCGTGTCCTTGATGATATCAGCCACCTCAGAATAGTTATAGTCTGTGCGATGAATCACCTTCACGCCGTCGGTTATCTGGCCGTCCTTGCCAAACACACTGTTAGCCCAGAGGCCGAAACCTGCCAGGTCGGTCGTAATACAAGGCACCTTGAAGGCCACAGCCTCAAGCGGGGTATATCCCCAAGGCTCATAGTACGAGGGATAGATGCAGAGGTCGTTTCCCAGCACCACGTCATAATAAGTAAGATCTACGATACCGTCATTCCCGTCGAGATAGCAAGGCAGGAAAATCACCTTCACATTATCCTCCTTACGATTATGCATATCGTAGTATTTCAGCATACCGAGCACGTTATCGTGGCTCATGTTGTGAAGCCAGTGCGTCACCTGGGGCACGTCCAGCGGCGTGTCGTATTTCTTACCGCTCTTCAGTCGCTCCTGCAGATCCTTACGGGGCTCCCCTACCCATCCGGGTACCTCAATGAAAGCCACCACCTTCTTCTTCAGGTCGCGATCGCGCAGTAGTCGGTTCATCGCCTCTACAAACACGTCGATACCCTTATTGCGGAACTCATAGCGCCCCGATGTCGAGATGAGCAGCGTATCGTCGTCCAGCTCCTCGCCCAGCAGCGCATTAGCCACCTCGAGCATCTTTCTGCGGGCCGCGTTGCGCTTACGGGTGAACTTCTGGGCACTGGGCACGAAACTGTTATCAAAGCCATTGGGCAGCACCACGTCGACGGGTTTATCAAGCAGTTCTACACACTCCTTGGCGGTAATGTCGCTCACCGTTGTGAAACAGTCCACGTATTGAGCCGTCTGCTTCTCTATCGAGTGTTTCGACTGCATGTTCAGCTCGCCCGCCATCTGGTCGCCATTATAGGCAAACAGATAGTCGTAGAGAGGCTTCATGTTACCAGCTATCGAGCGGCCTATACTTGTGGCATGGGTCGTGAATACAGTGCCTACCTGAGGCAACTTGTTGTTGATATACAGCGCTCCGAGGCCACACATCCACTCGTTGGCATGATAGACCACCTTCTGTGAACTGTCGAGATATTGGTTATAGAAACTCTCCACAACCAGAGCGGCTGCATACGAGAACATCGAGGCCTCGTCGTAGTCGCCATAGGCATGCAACGAGTCTACGCCGTAGTTCTCCCACAGCCAACCGTATATTTCGTTCTTCTTTTCGAAGTACGGATTGAAATCAACCAAAATCGCGATTGGTTCGCCAGGCACCGTCCAACGGCCTACCCTTACCTTGAGTCCCTGCAGTCCGGCCTCCGATTGCCAATCAGCAAAGAGAGCCTTGTCCTCTCTGAAATAAGGACTTTCCTGTTCTTTCCAAAAGTCAGGACCAATGAATATGATCTTATCCTGGAGTGCCTCCTGTAGAGTCTTGGCACGTGTCGAAAGGACCGTATATATTCCACCAACCTTATTGCAGACTTCCCAACTTGACTCAAAGATGTAGTCTGGCACTAACTGCTTTCTTGTCATGTAATACTAACTAATTCGCAGCAAAGATACTTAAATATTTCTAAAATCGGCAAAGATATCGCAATTTATTTTAATGAAATAAGAGAAATATTGATATAGATTATTAACTTTGTCATCAATTTAGAAAATGCGTTGAATATGAATAAGTTAATAGCTATAGCCCTCCTCGGCCTCTCCAGCCTTGCACTCAGGGCACAAACCAACTGCGACGATTTCCGTGCAAACCTTTATAACAGCGACTATCAGCTGCTTCTGCACATCGACTTCTGCGATGAGAGCATTACCATTCCCGGACAAGACCTTTACGGACAAGTGCCTGGCTATGTGGGCAAGAAGAACAACTCCTACTGCTGGATCATCACCTCAGCTGAGGTCAAGGACAAGACAGCCCACCTGTCGCTCATCAACGATTACGGCAGCGAAGACTTCACCGCCACCCTTACACAGAAAAACGATTCCGTCTATATTTTTCAATACACAGACGGCAGCACATTCAAGATGCCTAACAACGGCAAGTGGCAGAAATATCCCAAGAAGCTGGAGTTCAAGCGTCAATAGTGTCAGCCCCTTCTCTTGGCGCTTTGGTTCTTAATCGCATTTCCTTGCGCGCCTCTTTCCAGCGGGGGTAATACCTATCCATCAACGCATGGAAACGCCCATTATGACTCGGTTCCAGCAGATGGCAAAGCTCGTGCACCACGACGTGCTCCACACACCATTCCGGCAACAGCAGCAGATAGAGCGAGAAACAAATTTCGCGTGTCCTCACATTACACTGTCCCCAACGGGAGATGGTAGGTTTGTAGCAAACCATAGAAGGACTGACACCCATCTCCTTAGAATGTCTCTCCACCATCGGTTCTACCAAGGTTTTCAGCCTCGTCATAGCCTCGACCTTCTGAGCCTTCGTCGCCAACGGCAACTGACTATAGAACTCCGCCCGTTTCTGATGTTTCTCACAGGTTCTCTTTCTGGCCTTGTCTATCCAGTCACGATGCTGTTCAATGAAAGCCTCCACCATCCTTCTTGGCAATCCTACAGGCGCCGACACGTGCACATCGCCATTCTTCACGATGCGCATCGACAGCCTGCTCGTTCTCCTGTATGTCACCTCTATTGCCATACCCCATTCCAAGTCCTAAACGCCAACCTATCCGTGTCGTTTGTTCCAATAGATATAGCCACCTATGGCCACTAACACAATGACAGCTATCACATGTAATAAATCCATATTATATCCTTTTATCGGTTTATTCTTTATTTCAAAATACAAAGGTAGTCATTATTTCCCAAATAGGAAAGCATTTGAAGAAAAAACAAAGAATAAGTTTCGTCATATTAAGGATTTGTTATGATTCATCCTATTCCTACATCAAGCCATAACTCTACTGTAATACCCATACATCTTTATTTTTTGCAGATATATTATAAGGGGAAAGGACAACAAGAGAACAGCAGCAGTTGCCGATAACGATCGGTCACGTGGCGGAGGTTGTGGCGGTGGCAGCGGCGATATGATTTGAACGTTATAAAGGTCTAAAGAAAAATCCCGAACCTCTTATATTATAGGTTCGGGAGATATTTTTTATGCTTGACAGTGTATCCGGGGTATGTCACGTCGCCCTCGCAGATTGAATTCAGGAATCCTTTCTTCTTCGGATTCTCTCCTTTCTGTGCATTTCCTGAATTCGTCAGACCTGCTATCAGTCCGATTGTGACTCCTGCTAATATGAATACCATTGTTGTCATATTCTTCCCATCCATTCTTTTCAATCAATTGATAAATAGTTTTTATTAAAACAGATTGTACATCTTCCAATCTTTCTTTCTGCATACGAAACAATTGTCGAAATTAATAATCATTAAAAACTTCTAGTGTCCCCAATTCAAGAATCATCTTTAACGATTTCTCATTATTACTGTTGCTTGGGGAGTTATTGAAATTCCCAATGCATTTAAAACATGCATAGATGCAGATAAAATATATGTTGACCAATCCAATAGTTCTATATAATTATCTTTCTTCATGTGTACTATTTCATTAACACTTTCAATCTCACCATAAACATCATACCATTTCCAGTCTGGCAATAGTTTCTTCAGCGATTCCACTTTCTTAAATTCTTCATCACATTCTCCCTGATCAGAAAAACCGCTGATTTCTGACTTCAAATCATCATCAAGCTTATCATAAAATGAATCGTTTAGAACTTCGTCCTCCACGTTCAAATCTTTTACAGTTTCCACCAACTCTATCCATTCATCCGTGTCAAGTGTTTCGTTCTCTATGATGGTTGGAATATACCCGTCTGCTCCCCTAAACATATGATTCCAATCCAGCAGATTCATCAGCCCGATTCTATGCTTTAGTTTTACAGTTTGCCAAGTCAACTCGTCCGCATTGTACAGTTTCTCCGCAAAACCGCTATACTGCTTGCAGAAAAATGGATATTTCGTTTTGAAGTCATATAATATTCGTGTCTCTACGAAATCATCCCTTTCCGCATCATAAAAGATACGATCCTTCAACTGACATGTTCTTCGCTCATTCCATATCCTTTTAAACGCGGTTTCTATCACTGGGAACGAATCTTCGTCAACATACACAAGGTTCTTCCGTACAGCAAAATCCCGATTGTCAGAGAACACATTATACAATTGCTCTATAAAGCAAGCGCCTCTGATAATCTGCAAGGCCGTTGTCGTATTTTGGTTAAGATAAAACACGATGAAGTCTGCTATTGATGGGTTATACATCGTCACCAGTTTGCTGCCATTACGGTTATCTATCTTCAAAAAACAGTTCATCAGTACTTTCAGCGACAGCCTCCATTTGACATCGTCATATTTCAGTCCCAACTCCAGACTGGTTAATGCACAGAACTGCCTATATCCCTCCTGAAAATCATCCAATCTTACGTGGCTTCCCATCGTTCCAAGCACAAGCAGGGTATATCTCGTCTCAACATCCAGTTTCTCAAAAGCAAACTGCCATACGCTAATCGGGTTATCAAAAAATTCCTTGACCTTGTTTGCAAATTCATTCGGATCTATGGTTTCCCATATCTGCTCTTTAATAATCGATTCAATGACTCGTGGATTAAAGTTCTGATGACTAATGATAGCATGATAGCCACGCTTATCCAAAAATACGTCAACATATTCACTAGGTATGTCAGCCTCGGCTAAGTGATTATACAGTATTCTTGCTCTGATAGTCTTCGTATAATATTCTAATTCTATCGTACATTTGGCTATGTCGATATTGCTCATCGACAACTTTTCATAGTGTGCCTTGGCTTCCGATAACACATACTCACGTGTCGATAAGATAAACAACGTGTGCTTACTGTTCCTGACTTTATCTATAAACGTAATGAGTTTGTTCTCAAAACTGACCGACTGCTGGACGAAAGAATTGGCTCCCAAGAAATCATCAAAGAAAGGATCATGGGGACAGGTTTTGACATCCAAAAATGAGTTTCTATCTCATCACTAATTGTGATGACATCTATCTGCCGGAAGATAAAAAAATGGCTCAGGGGAAATCCTTGAGCCATTATTTTGATGAGGGGTATTGATTAGAAAGCGAGGACGGCGCGGACGTACCAAGGATTGCTCGTGAATCCGAAAGACGCCGAGGCGTCGGTGAAATCCACGCGAGCGCCTTCCTCACATATATAGCGATCAGACATCAGGATGCCTCCGGCGGCGTCCAACGCCGACTGAAGACCGCTGCAATCGATCGAACCGCTGGGAGAGTCGGTGTATGTCCAGTTGCTGCCGCATCCGATGAAAAGATACTGCCAGTCCTTGCGCGACGGCAATCTCCAGGTGCCGTCCGGGACGGCGTCCTTTGCGGCACAAGCCGCTGTAGCCGCACTCAATTCCATTTTCGCCTTGCCATTCTCGTCATCCAGAGCGACGGCAACGCCATGCGTGCAGTCCGATTCATCCCCCACATAGCCGATCATGGCCACGCCGGAGGTGCCGAAGGCCGTTGCTATGTCGGCATTCGGATAGATGTTACCGTCGGCACCAACCAACTGGCCGATATCGTCTGCCACGGCGTTTGTGATGGCTGCCGACGTCAGGGCGAGACCGGTGGAGGTGTACGTAGTGCCGGAAGCCAGCGTGACGCTCGCCGCCGTTTTGCGATAGACACCCAGGTCGGTCTGGGCAATGACGCTGACGGGCTGGCCATTGATGATGTCGCCGTACATGGCCACATAGATGTTGTCCAGCGACGTGGGGGTGACGGTGTATGTCATGCTGTTGGCGGGGAAGTTGACGACGAGTTTCGTGATGGCGCTGGTGATGTCGCTCGAGCCGTCGGTGAACGAGAACTTCCAGATGCACATGGCAGGCATCATCGTCACGGTAGGCAGGGTGACTTCCGAATCGAAGACGAACATTGTCTCTGTGCCGGAGATGGCGGCGAAGTTGGCGTTGATGTCGTCCAGGGTACCTATCTGGGCGTCGTAGGGATCCTTCGGGTTGTTGAAGAAGCCGGCGGGGTAGCCGAAGCTGATGCTACCGCCATTCTTCGGGTTGGTCAGCGTCAGCGAGATCGTGGCGGCCTTCGTTGTGGGATCGACGGCGGTTACCGTTGCCGTAGTCTCTTCCGGGGCATCGCCGATGTTGGTGTACAGCACCCAGATCTGGTCGCCCACCTCCCACGCTGCGCTGATGGAGCCGTCTTCGTTGTCGGTCATCGTGCTGCGGGTCCCGACCCCGCCCTTCGGCGAGAGCGTGGTGGTAACGGTATAGGTTCGTGACTGTGCAGGCTGTTCTGCTGTTGTAAGCTCGTCTTCATTCGAGCAGGCAGTCCACGTGGCAGCCGTCAGTGCGAGGGCCGCCATCCAAATGATATGCTTCATTGTTTTCATCTTCTTGTCGGTTTTATGGTTAAGGATTAAATGGGTCGCCGCCACCAGGATAACCGGGCATTGCGGGCGCATCGCCGCTCGTCATGAGTATCCCTGTCTGTTGCAGTTTTACGACTTGCATCGTCGGTTTCTCGTAATTTTTCTGTTTCATTTTTTAAGTAATTATTTTATTCAATCCGGGGACAAAGGTAATAATTTTCGCCGAAACGACCAAAGGAAACAACACTAAATACAAGCCTATAAACAAAAAAGTTACCTAATAATCCTAAATTCCGCAGCACTTTAGTTTAACTATCTTTATAAGTTCCTGAGCAACAAAAAGTTGCCAAGGATTTCGTCATGTCAGATTTTTCACTTACCTTAGTGCTGCATTTAACTACAAGCAAAATCATCAATGACATGGCAAAGGTAAGCATAAAATCAGAGAAAATCACTCCTTTTTGAAGTATAATTCACGTAAAAGTGATTTGGAAAGGGTTCAGGAAAGCTGCTATCATCCAGCTTATAAGCGATAGGGAAATAAAGAGCCATTAGTGGTTTGTGTTCTGGTTACGATTTGGCAACCTAACTCCTTCACCAACCCTCCCCAATTTGCTTTAATCCCCAATTTGAACTTCCTCGTTCTTCCCCGTCTTGCCTTTATTTCAGGCCGAATTGCGTTATTCTTCCAAAATCGCTTTCTATTTACAAACTTTTTTCGTATCTTTGCATCGTCAAGCGGTTGAGATGTCGGCTGGTGAGCCTTCCTTCAGGTTGAGCGATGCGGTCTCAATCGCTTTTTTGTGCCTTAATCAGTTATCTCCATGAGTCGTAAAGATAATCTGAACGACCCATAAAGACTATCCGAACAAGGAATAGATGACATGTCTGTCTTTTGAATGCTTATAAACTAGGAGTTAGGATAGTCCAAAGTGGGAGTTTGGACGAACCAAACCAGGAGTTTGCTTACTAGAAACTCCTGGTTTTTAAGAAACACCTAACCACCTAACCCGGCAGAGAGGCAATATGCTGAAAAACAAGAACTTACGTTTTGAGAAGGTATTCCAACACCTAACCCAACACCTAACCTACTCCTAACCCTACTATTCTGATATTTTTAAATTTATCAGATTAGGGATTAACGGGTTCACCAAGCATCTGCTTGATGTGGGTGTCGAGGATGTGGAACGAGGGATCTACCATACCGCCATGCCCATGTCCGTCGATCTCATAAAGATAGGTCTGCTTATGTCCCACGAGTTTCATCATGCGAGCCAGATACTGGTTTTCGTCGTAACGCCCATAGAGTTCCAGCTCTCTATCGCCACAGATGAGTACCAGAGGGGGACAGTCGGGGCGTACCCAATAGAGGGGCGCATACTCGTCGATTGTCGGCTGTAATGGATTGATACCCTGCATCTTACGTACATTATAATGAGTGATTGCTTGACCGCTGAAAGGGATATACTGCCACACGCTGTCGGCATCGATACCATAGCCCTTCAACCAGGCTTTATTAAGACAGAGCATCATAGACAGATAGCCGCCAGCAGAGTGGCCCGTGACCACAATCTTGCGAGGATCGCCACCATAGTCCTTCGCATGGCGGAACGCCCAGGCCACGGCCTCGGCAGCATCGTCGAGTGTCTTGTCAACGGTGACATTAGGAAGCAGGCGATAGTTGGCGCCTACCACGACATAGCCTTTCTCCTTCAGTCTCTGGGGAATTTCCTTCTGGCCGCCCTCGAGTCCGCCTCCATGAAACCACACGATGACGGGGCAGTCGGTCAGGTCTTCTGGATAATACACATCGAGCTTCAGGCGCTCCTTGGCATAGGCATCGCTCTTCGACGTGAAACTGACATTGCTCACACTCTTATAGGTCTGTGCAGTAACGGTGAGCACCATCATCAGCTGCACGATACAAATAGTTAGTTTTTTCATTTTTACCTTATTAGTTTTAGTTTCGACTGCAAAGATAGGATTTTTCCGCGACACAACCTAAAAAAGGGCGGCAATTTCTGCACCTTGGTGGATACGATTGCCCATGCCTATGCCATCGCGCAAGTTACCTGCCAGAATAAGACCGGGATACTGCTGCTGCAGACGGTCGACGGCCTCGAAGCGGGCGCCGCTGTCGACACCGTACTGGGGAATGGCATGCTCGTGGCGGAAGATACGTATCATGTCGGGCTCGACGCCAATGGGATATTTCAGCATAGAATGGAAAGCGTCGACCACAATGGCACGAATTTCTTCATCGCTCTTACTGAGATAGTCGGCATGACGAGCACCTCCCATGAAGTAGGAATAGAGCGCCCCACCCTCGGGAGCTCGCTCTACGAAACACTCTGAGGGGAACAGGATACCCAACACGCGCTGTTGCTCCTTGCTGGGAACAAGACCGCCAAAAGCGGGATAAACAAGACCGAATGCATGGCGGATGCCTACGCAAACCTGAATGACGGGCGCATAGTAGAGCTGGCTGATAGGACGAAGGTCGTGGTCTGGGACAAAGGGGAGCATCTGGGGCAGTTCGTAAGCACCGACTGTCGTGATGACGTGGTGGCAGCGAATTTCGTGGACACCGTTATCAAACGTAACCTTCCACCAGCCTTGCGACTCGGGATTGATTCGTATATCTCTGGCATTCAGTATGATATCAATATTTTCAGCCAAGGCTTCGACTAAGTGTTCAAGCCCGCCTCTGGCTGAGAACACTTTCTTTGTCACCAGGCGATCGCGGTCGGTCTTAGGCTCTTTTGCCTTTGCCATTGCACCACGTATAAAACTACCATAGCGAGCTTCGAGGTTGTAGAGCTTAGGCAGGGCGTAGCGGGTGGTGAGTTTCATCGGGTCACCAGCATAGACACCTGAGACAAAGGGATCGACGGCATATTCGTAGAATGAACGGCCCAGACGGCGCTGAGCGAGTGAGCCCACAGGCTCGTCGGGGTCGGTACCTTTCTTGCGCCAAGGTTCACCGAGAATGCGGAACTTATCACTCAGCGTGAACAGCGGTGTCGTGATGGCACTCAGCGGACCTGAAGGCAGGGCGTGAAACTTGTTGCCTTTCCAGATAAGTCGGCGCTTGGACGACTCGCGTGCTGTCTCCATCTCGCATTGACCTTCCAAGTTCTGAAACAGTTCTGTAACTTCAGGAAAAGATACGACACCTGTATTAGGACCGCTCTCGAAGGTAAAGCCGTCTTCACGATGTGTCCGTATCTGTCCGCCAATGCGGTTCTCTTTTTCCAGAACAAGCACATCTCGTCCTTTCTGTCTAAGATTAAAGGCTGTACTGAGTCCTGTCAGACCTGCGCCGACAACAACTATATCACGTTCTTGCATATATTTCTTTTTCTATTATATTGGTTTTGAAAATTGTTTATCAGTATTACGCATCAGCGGGTCAAGAGCTGCAGCCACACAACGCACAAACGGGCGTCCGTCGGTATGCACTTCAATATGATCGGCATCGAAGCTAAGCAGTCCGTCGGCGGCCATTTCAGCAAATTGTGTCTTGTCGAACAGACAGGCTTCTTGAAGCGACTCGACGCTAACACCGAGGCGATCAGCCACATCATTCCAGTAGAGAACATAATTACACATCAGGGCTTCAATCACCTCACGCACCAGTTTCTCCTGAGCCGACAAGCGGTAACCTCGCTGGGTATACAGATGCCCCTGACCTATCAGATCAATATACTCACGGAGGTCGCGACCATTCTGTGTATAGGCATCGTCGAGCTGGCTGATGCCTGTTACGCCAAAAGCATAGACCTGAGCGGTGGTGCGGCGTGTGCAATAGCCTTGAAAATTGCGATGCAACTGTCCCTGAGAGAGAGCTACAGCCAGTTCGTCAGTAGGTAACACGAAGTGGTCGAGTCCAACAGGCTGATAGCCAACCGATTTCAGGACCTCCGCAGCAATCTCATACATCCGGTTCTTTTCTGAATCTGAGGGCAACCCTACTCTGTCGAGAATCTGCTGGCGTGGGAACAAACGGGGTAGATGTGCGTATGAGAAGGTGACAAGACGATCGGGGCGCAAACGTGCAGCCTCAATAATGGTTTGGCGGAAATTCTCAGCCGTCTGCAACGGCAGTCCGTAGATGAAATCGAAATTGACAGTAGCACCTGAATCGCGTAGAATCTGCAAGATATCATCTACGGGCAGCAAAGAGTTTCGACGATTAACCGTCTTCAACACTTCAGTGTTAAAATCCTGAATACCAAGGCTATAACGGGTAAAACCACATTCTGTGAGCTGGTGCCAATCGTCATCTGACAAATAGCCCGGATGGCACTCAATGGCAATCTCTGGGCGCTCGATGGTTGGCGCAATAGAAAGCAGATGCTCGTTCAGTTCACGTATCATCCTCACGGGTAATGCCGTTGGACTACCACCACCATAGTGTATCTGAGAAATCAAGCGGTCACGATGAATATGCGGTGCTACCATGTCTATCTCGCGATGTAGGGCATCCACATAAGCCTGCACCAGTTCCGGCTTTCCCATCGGATAAGAGTTACACCCACAATAATGGCACAAATGGCGACAAAAAGGGATGTGGAGATAGAAAGATATCTGATTCTGACGGGCCTCGTTTGAACAATCTACCATAGAGAGATAGTCTGTTTCGGAAAAAGCACCGAAATAGTTGGCTGGCGGATAACTGGTGTATCGTGGCACAGGACGATTATATTTCTGGATAATATCTGAATGCATACTGCTTTTTGTTTTTGCGTGTGCAAAGGTAACATTTTCATTCTGTTTACGCAATCCACATTTATATGGATTTTATCAAACAAAAAACAAGTCTTGGATACAATAATACAAACGAAAGAGCCCTGAACCTTTTCGGATTCAGGGCTCTCAAATAAAAGTGGCGGCTTCCTACTCTCCCGCATTGCATTGCAGTACCATCGGCGCAGGCGGGCTTAACTTCTCTGTTCGGAATGGGAAGAGGTGGGACCCCGCTGCAATAACCACCTGATATGGGTATTGACACTGTCGACACAAGAAACCTCAGTAGAAGCCCGTTTCAGAAACAACTACATCTGATAATATCAGCATACAGCGAAAGATCTCGGGCAATTAGTAGTGCTCGGCTTTGACGTCACCGTCTTTACACCTGCACCCTATCAACGTCATCGTCTATGACGACCCT
>NZ_FOIV01000002.1 GCF_900109055.1 Prevotella sp. khp7 | reverse complement strand
TGGATACGCGTTACTCACCCGTGCGCCGGTCGCCATCAACAAAAGCAAGCTTTCGTTATGCTGCCCCTCGACTTGCATGTGTTAAGCCTGTAGCTAGCGTTCATCCTGAGCCAGGATCAAACTCTTCATTGTATAAATTATATCTTCGATATTTTCTACAAGAGAAAATAATCATTATCTGTCTCAGAACGACTATCCAAATTCAAGAAATTGAAACGGTTCGTTTCTTTCTACCCAAGAGCATCTCTGCTCTCGCTTCTTGTACTACTTCTGTCTATGTAAATCTTTCAAAGAACTCTTTCTTTTTGCCTGCTTACAGAGGTCGTTTCCTCGTTAGCGGGTGCAAAGGTAAGAAGAATTTTCGAACCGGCAAAACTTTTCAGAAGAAATTTTCGATTTTTATGCGATTATTTTCAGCCTCTTGATAAATGTCAAGGCAAAAAACAACGCTCACCTTATTATATATTATATAAGGCGAGAGCACAACGAAGGAATCACACAACCGGAAGGGCACTACGGGCAAACTCCGACTTTACTACGAGGAAACCGCCACTTTACTACGGGGGAAACCAAACTCTACTACGAAAAAGATAAGACCCGTTCCTGACAGAAGCATATCGAGCGGCTGTAAACAAACAGCCGTGATATTGACAAAGATAGCCTCTTTGTTTGCAATTTAGTCTAAATTGGTGAGCAATTTAATCTATTTTGCAGAGCAATTTAGTCTAAATTGCTGGGAACGATAAGTATCGTCACAACCAGACAGAACAACTTTACCATAAACAGCACTTATATCTGTCAGCGAGAGACCTTACCGCTGGCAAGGAATTATCCTACGATAAAAAGCTGGAATAAATGCAAAAAAACCAATTATTTGTATTTAAATTCCAAGAAAATGCGTACCTTTGCACCTTATTAATATAAGGAACAAGAAGTATGTCGACAATATTACATATAGAAACCAGTACGGACGTTTGCTCCGTTGCTGTATCGGAAGACTCGCAGGTTATCTTTCAGCAAGAAGACCACAGCGGTCCGAACCACGCAGAGCGCCTGGGGACGATGGTTGACGAGGCACTCTCGTTTACCGACAACCACGCCATTCCCTTTGACGCCGTGGCTGTGAGTTGCGGTCCGGGCTCATACACTGGTTTGCGCATCGGCGTTTCGATGGCCAAGGGCATCTGCTATGGCAGAAACCTGAAGCTGATAGCCGTGCCTACTCTGGAGCTGCTCTGTGTGCCTGTGTTGCTACGCGAGATGGTAGAAGAAGACGCGTTGCTTTGTCCGATGCTTGACGCCAGGAGGATGGAAGTCTATGCAGGCATCTACGACCGAGGCCTGAAGCCCATCAGAGAGATTGGCGCCGACATTGTGGATGGTGAGACTTACAAGGAGTATCTTGACCAGCATCCAGTTTATTTCTTCGGTAATGGTGCCAAGAAATGTATGGAGGCGATCAACCACCCCAACGCTCACCTGATAGAAGGTATTGAACCCTTGGCCAAGTGGATGCAGCCCTTGGCAGAAAAGAGACTCTTGAACGACCAGACGGAGGATGTGGCCTATTTCGCGCCTTACTACCTGAAGGACTTTGTGGCAAAGATGCCAAAAAACCTCTTAAACGTGTAAATAATGAATAACAATATGGATATCAAAGGATTAGATTACAACACGCAGCGCGAGAAGCTCATCATGCCAGAGTATGGCCGCGAGATTCAGAAGATGATTGCCTACGCCTGCGAGCTGCCCACAAAGGAAGAGCGCCTGAAATGCGCTCAGGCAATTATAAAGCAGATGGAGACCAGGAATCCCCAACTGAAAGATAATGCCAACTATGAGCAGACACTTTGGGACCATCTCTACCTGATGAGTCATCGGGAGCTGGAGATTGACTGGCCCTATGACATCTCAGGGGCAGACAAGATTCTCTCGAAGCCTCAGCCTATGAAACTGCCGAAGGACCGTGTAAGACTGCGCCACTATGGCAGACTCATAGAGGAACTGTTTGAGAAGCTGAAGACCATGCCCGAGGGTGAGGAGCGCGACGCTCTGACTTTCTACACAGCCAACCAGATGAAGCGCGACCTGGCTACCTGGGGACACGGTTCGATGGATGACGAGCGCGTGGCCAGCGACCTGGCGCATTTCACCAACGGCATCATCCAGCTCGACCTCAACAACTTCAAGTTTGAGAAGATTTCGGCCGACGACGGCAAGAAGAGTAAGAAAAAGAAATAAACGGAAGAATGGCATCATTCATCATTGAAGGCGGGCATCTGCTATCAGGAACCATCACACCGCAGGGAGCCAAGAACGAGGCCCTGCAGGTGATTTGTGCCTCGCTGCTGACAGAGGAGAAAGTGACCATCAACAACATTCCCGATATCCGCGACGTGAACAATCTGATTCAGTTGCTACGCGATATCGGCGTGAAGGTTTCTTCTGAAGGCTCGGGCACCTACACTTTCCAAGCCGACGAGTTGAAGCTCGATTATCTGGAGAGCGACGAGTTTGTCAAGAAGTGCGCAGCATTACGCGGTAGCGTCTTGATGATTGGTCCGCTGCTGGCACGCATGGGCAAAGCCGTCATCACGAAACCCGGTGGCGACAAGATAGGCCGCCGCAGACTCGACACCCACTTCTTAGGTTTCGAGAAACTGGGTGCCAAGTTCACTCGCATACCTGGTCGTGACGTCTACGAGATAGCGGCCAAACGCCTGAAGGGCACTTATATGTTACTCGACGAGGCATCTGTCACAGGTACGGCCAACATCGTGATGGCAGCGGTCTTTGCCAAAGGTACGACCACCATCTACAATGCGGCCTGTGAACCTTATCTCCAGCAGCTCTGTCATCTGCTGAACCAGATGGGAGCCAACATCAGCGGCATAGGTTCAAACCTGCTGAACATTGTAGGCGTAGACCGACTTCACGGGGCAGAGCACAGGATTCTTCCCGACATGATTGAAGTAGGCTCGTTTATCGGCATGGCAGCCATGTGTGGCGACGGCATCCGTATCAAGAACGTTTCGGTAAAAGACCTTGGCATCATTCCCGATGCATTCCGCCGTCTGGGAGTAAAGATCAAGGTTGAGAATGACGATCTGGTGATTCCGCGCCAGAAGCATTATGAGATACAATCGTTTATCGACGGTACTATCATGACTCTGGCTGATGCGCCCTGGCCTGGTCTGACCCCCGACTTGCTATCAGTGCTCATCGTTGTGGCTACGCAGGCTCGCGGCAGCGTGCTGTTCCACCAAAAGATGTTTGAGAGCAGACTGTTCTTTGTCGACAAGCTGATTGACATGGGCGCCCAGATTATTCTCTGCGATCCGCATCGAGCCGTAGTCGTAGGCCACGATCGTAAGATAACCCTTCGCGGCGGTCGCATGTCGAGCCCGGACATCCGTGCAGGTATTGCCCTGCTGATTGCCGCTATGAGTGCCACAGGAACCAGCCGTATCGACAATATCGAGCAGATAGACCGTGGTTACGAGAACATTGAGAGTCGCCTGAATGCGCTTGGTGCAAAGATTACCAGAAGTGAATAATGATCAGAAGAGAAGAAGTATATAAGATAGGTAAGCTGGGCAAGGCGCACGGTGTGAAGGGAGAGATCAGCTTTCTCTTCGATGACGATGTGTTCGACCGTGTGGATGCCGACTACCTGATTCTCGACATCGACAGCATCCTCGTACCCTTCTTTATTGAAGAGTATCGCTTCAAGAGCGACAGCAATGCCCTGATAAAGTTTGAGGGTATGGACACACAGGAACAAGTAAGAGAATTGACGGGCTGCGATGTCTACTTCCCACGCGAGTTGGCTGATGAAGACAGCGACTCCCTCTCATGGTCGGCCCTTGTGGGTTACGAGCTCATAGAGGCGAATACAGGAAACACCATAGGCAAGATAGCCTCTATCGACGATGCCACCATCAACATTCTCTTCGAACTGGAAGACGGCCGTCTGATTCCAGCTTCAGAAGAACTCATTACCAATGTAGATACAAAGAAACATCAAATAGAAATAGAATTGCCGGAAGGCATTTTGGAATTATGAAGAAGCAAATAGCCATACTCGGTTCTACCGGGTCTATTGGAACACAAGCCCTCGAAGTGATCGAGGAACATTCAGACCTGTACGAAGTGTACTGTCTGACAGCTAACAATAAAGTACAACTGCTGGCAGAGCAGGCTCATAAGTTCAAGCCCGCCGCCATCGTCATTGCTAACGAGCAGCGTTATGACGAACTGAAGTCGCTGATGAGCGACATGCCCGACGTGAAGGTATATGCTGGCGCTAAGGCGCTCGACGAGATAGTAGAGGCAGGTCCTATCGACATGGTGCTCACTGCCATGGTAGGTTTTTCCGGTCTCAACCCCACCATCCACGCTATCAAGGCAGGCAAGACCATTTGTCTGGCCAACAAGGAAACACTGGTTGTTGCAGGTGAACTTATTCTGCAATTGGCCCAGCAGTACCACACCCCCATTCTTCCCGTTGACAGCGAGCACTCTGCTATCTTCCAGAGTCTTGTCGGTGAAGACCAGAACCCTATTGAGAAGATTCTGCTCACAGCCTCAGGCGGTCCGTTCCGTCTGAAGTCGATGGAAGAGATTGCCCATGTGACCAAAGCCGACGCCCTACGCCATCCCACATGGGACATGGGTGCCAAGATAACCATCGACTCGGCTTCGATGATGAACAAGGGTTTCGAGGTGATTGAGGCCAAATGGCTCTTTGGCGTTGAAGCCAACCAGATTCAGGTATTGGTTCACCCACAGTCGATTGTTCATAGTGCCGTACAATTCCAAGATGGCAGCGTGAAAGCTCAGTTGGGTGTGCCCGACATGCGCCTGCCCATTCAGTACGCTTTCTCATTCCCCCAGCGTCTGCACCTGAGCGGTGAGCGTCTCGACCTCTTCAAGGCCCAGCACCTGGAATTCTTCGAACCCGACTTGAACAAGTTCCGTTGTCTGGCTCTCGCCTTCGAGGCTATCAACAAGGGCGGTAACATGCCTTGTATCGTAAACGCCGCAAACGAAATCGTGAACCGCGGCTTTTTGGAAGACAAGTGTGGTTTCCTGCAGATGGGCGACATCATAGCCGAGACCATGCAGCGTGCTACGTTTGATAAGAATCCATCTTACGAAACGTACATAGCCACCGATGCCGAGGCCCGCCGTATTGCAACCGAACTAATGAATAAGTAATAATAAGAATAAGGTAAAAGGATTATGGATATATTTCTGATTCGTCTATTGCAGTTCATGCTGGCAATAGGACTTTTAGTACTGCTCCATGAGGGCGGTCATTTCTTCTTTGCCAAGCTTTTTGGCATCCGTGTCGATAAGTTCTATCTTTTCTTCGACCCTAGCATCTGGAAGTGGGACGGTTCTATCTTTAAATGGAAGCCCAAAAACAGCACTACGCAATACGGTATGGGTTGGTTGCCTTTGGGCGGCTACTGTAAGATTGCCGGTATGATCGACGAGAGTTTTGATACCGATCAGATGAAGCAGCCCGTACAGTCTTGGGAGTTCCGTGCCAAACCAGCCTGGCAGCGACTGCTGGTCATGATTGGCGGTGTACTTGTTAACTTCCTACTGGCCTTGTTCATCTACTCAATGATTCTTTTCTACTGGGGCGACACCTATATCCCAGTCAAGGATATGACTCTAGGTATGAAGTTCAATGCCGAGGCTAAAGCATTAGGTTTCCAAGATGGTGATATCCTCCTTGGCACCGACAAAGGCACCTTCAAGGACTTCTCAGCAGACCTCTATCGCGACCTCTCAGAAGCCAAGCGTGTCGACTTGGTTCGCGACGGCCAACAGATGAGCCTGAGTCTGCCTGGCGACATCAACCTGCTTGGTATGATGAAGGCAGAGCCTTCGTTTGTGCGTCCGCTCGTTCCCGCTGAGGTTGACAGTGTGATGGCCGACTCCCCCGCAGCCTCTATGGGATTACAGAAAGGTGACAAGATTATAGCCATCAACGATACACCTATCGACAGCTATAACGAATTTACTGATCAACTTGGTATTCTCGAGGACATGATGGCTGCAGCCAAGACACAGGCCGATAGTATGAAGGTGCGCACTGCAACTATCGTTTATGAACGTAACGAAGCAAGAGACACTGCTACAGTCACACTTACATCAGAGTTGAAGCTCGGCTTCTTCGTTAAGAGCCTGGCTGGTCTTTACGAGCCCTACACCCGTGAATATGGTTTCTTAGAGAGCATCCCCGCTGGCATCAAGTACGGCTGGAATGTGCTGGCAGGCTATGTTGGCGACATGAAGTATGTCTTCACCGCCGATGGTGCCAAATCAATTGGCGGTTTCGGAGCTATTGGCAGCCTCTTCCCTCCAGTATGGGACTGGTATCTTTTCTGGAAGATGACAGCGTTCCTCTCTATTATTTTGGCCTTCATGAACATTCTGCCTATCCCCGCTCTTGACGGCGGCCATGTATTGTTCCTGATTTATGAGATGATTACACGCCGCAAGCCCTCAGAGACATTCATGATCCGCGCCGAGTACTTCGGCTTCGGTCTCCTGATACTCCTGATGGTCGTGGCAAACCTCAATGATATCCTACGCTGGTTAGGTTATATGTAATCAAAACGTGATGCGCCATATACTGTTTTTCATCCTTCTGTTCCTTGGTTGCCCCAATAGCTGGTCGGCAACCCAACATTCAAACGTCATCCAGAGGTTGGAAAATAGTCTTGAACATAAGGCAGATTATGTAAAAGCAAAAGAGACTCGTATTGCCGACATCCGTCAGCAACTAGCAGATGTCAGCAATACGCTCTCTCTATATCAACTCTATCACCAATTATACGACGAATACAAGTCGTATAAATACGATTCAGCACATCTCTATGCACAAAAGAGTCTAGAAACCGCTATTGCCCTGAGAAAGAAGGATTATATCATCGAGGCAAAATGCGCAGTGGCATTCTGTCTGTCGTCGGCAGGTCTATACAAGGAAGCTTTCGAAACACTCGAGAGTATTGATATCAAGGAGGCTTCAACCGACTATCGCAAGAAGTTCTTCTGGATGGCAAGTCGTCTGAACTACGATATGGCCGACTTTAACCACTCCATGCCCTATCAGAAAAAATATGTAACCCAAGGAGGCATATACACCGACTCATTGCTGAGATATCTCACACCGCAATCGTCCGACTGGCTCTATGCCGTAGCTATGAGACAGATGAAGGAGTACCACTACGATCAAAGTATCGAGACATTCAAATCGCTATGGAAAGATTCTCTTCTCGATCCCCATATCAAAGCCATCGTGTCGTCCTGTCTAGGGTGGATTAGTATCTCCCAGAAAGAACGCGAAGCAGCCAAAGACTATCTGGCTCAGGCCGCTATCTACGATAACGAGACTGCCACCAAAGAGACCACAGCCCTTTGCGTATTGGCCGAGATGCTATACGAAGACGGAGATATTGAACGCGCCACCCGCTTTGTCCAGGAGTCGATGAACGATGCCAACTTCTACGATGCCCGCCAGAGAAAGATTCAGATAGGTAATATCCTGCCGATTATCGAGCAAGACAGATACAACATCATCAAGAACGAACGAAATGCCATCACAACAGCCCTTATCGTAGCTCTGCTAGCCGTTGTCTGCTTGCTCATTGCCACCTACATTATCTGGAAACAGATTAAGAAACTCAAAGAGGCCCGTAAGACCATTGTTGATAGGAATACGGAACTCCAACTGACCAATGCCCAACTCTCAGAAGCAAATGCCATCAAAAATGAGTATATCGGCAAAACCTTCTATATCAATGCCCAATATATTAATAAGGTGGAGAAACTCTATAAGACCTTAGACCGCAAGATTGTCACCCGACAATATGAAAACCTACAGACATCGCTGAAAGAATCAGAGTTGATGGCTGATCGCAAGAACATGTTCAATGGTTTTGATGAGACCTTCCTTAAACTATTTCCTCATTTTATAAGTGAGTACAACAAACTTTTCGATGAGAAAGACCAAAAGATGCCAGACAACGAGAAGTCACTTACCACCGAGATGCGTATCTTTGCATTAATACGTCTGGGTATCACCGACAGTGATAGCATTGCCAGTTTCCTCGACTACTCCGTTCATACCATTAATACCTACAAAACCCGCGTTAAAAACAAATCTATCGTGGATAATGATGAGTTTGAGCAACGGATCATGGCCATTTAACTTCATATTTCTTTAATACAAATCTAATATTATAAAAATATTAAATAGCTCATATTCAACTACTTAACTTTTTTACCGCTTTTTTTTCATAATACAATCCATAATATTTAATACCTTCAGTTCTCATTTGTCGTAATTTTGCACCGACAATTTTTAACTAAGTTCATTCACTCTAAAAACTTAAAAGAAATGAGAACAGAAAAAAGATTAATCAGAGCATTCGCCTTAACAGTAGCAACGCTTCCGATGCTGATGTTGTCGTCATGCAGCACCATGGAGGACGGTTCCTATGTAGACCCAATCAAACTCACAGAGAAGGTTGGTGGCAACTGGATGCTCAACTCCATCACACAAGTAGATGAGACAAGCGGCAACGAGATGGCGCTAACGAATCTACTTGGTTTCGACACATTCTGTATCAACCTGTCAGAAGGTGGGCAGTTTTCCGTAACAGGAAATGCGCCCAAACTACTCCCCACCACAGGCACATGGGAGTTAGACAACAATTATGTAAAATCAACAGGCGAGGCAACCCAGTTACTTCTTAAAGGCAGTGAAGGAAACGTAAAATTGACCATTACCAGCACACCTGGTGCTACCCCTGAACTAGGTTTCCAATTATCACGAACCTCAGAAGGCAAATCTTTCCTATCCTATAAATACTCACTATCACCCGTTGAATAAAATAAAAATGCTATTATGAAAAAGAATTGCATCAAGAATATCATACTATTGACAGGTTTTCTACTTGCATCAATGGCAGGAACAGCACAAACTATTGACCATGGTGGTCCTCAGAGAATGTGGACTATACCAGCCGTTTTCTCGGTTGACGAAGAAGTAACCTTCTATTTCGACATGAACGATGCCGGCTTTAAGGAAGGTGTCGACCTCTATCTCTGGTGTTGGAATCCCTCAGAGCCTGATGCTGGCAATTGGGAGAACTCATCCGACTTTGCCAAACTGACCTATCAGGGCGACAACATCTATACGATGACGATGGTCCCCACGAAATACTTCTCAAGCGGTGCTTCGAGCATGAGCGAGCAAGAAGTGTACAACTATTGCCAGACAGCCGACTGGCCAGGATTCTGGTGCCGACTGAAAACGAAGGATGGAAGCGAAGAAAGCGATGTTTTCCAAGCACCAGACTCCCGTTCTGAGTGGACCGACTTTGCTGAATCAGGCCAGGATGTCAAATTCTATAGCGGCATCAAGGCACAGGGATTCAAGGAACTCTTCACGTTGAACGATCCTCTGACGGTAGTATTCAATGGCGACCTGTTTACCATTGGCGGACGCACCATGAACGAGGTGGCTCAGGATGCCGATTTCATCCAGTTTGGAACCCATGCAGGTTTGAACGACTGGGAGGTTCAGCAACAACTGAACACCTGGCGCCCCAAGTGCTTGGAGAAAGTAAAAGTGAAGCAGCTGACCAATGGCTACTGGGTATGGAATATTGGTGTACCAGGCGATTATTTTGCCACCAACCCTGGTGATGGCGATGAGATTCTCCCCACCATTCTGGCCGATGCCGACACCCGTTCTGCTTATGAACTGGAGAATATCTGCTACCTCGTAGTCAAGGTTCAGCCCAATGGCGAAGGTAATCCTGACTGGGGTCCTAATAGTGGTGACAAGAGTCAGAAGGCAGGTGCTGCAGTTCCCTATCCAGATCCTGTATTCGGTATCTTCCCCACCAAGTTCACGCCGAAAGATATCATCACGCTGACACGACAGTACAATGAGCGCAATGCTGGCGAATTGAAGTATATCATCAGGGCAGGCAGCAAGACATTAACAGGTGAGATTCCAGGCGTTCGTGACAAACGAACAGTCACCCTGAACCTGACTGATGAGTTTAGTGGCATGACTGCTTCAGAAATCGAGATTGAGATACAGAAAGAAGACGGAACACCTGTAGAAAAGAGAATCATACAAGTGCCCACAGAGGATTAATTGCAAAAAAAAGAGAATCATATGAAACGATATCTATTTATGATTGTGACAGCCTTATTAATGGTCTGCCACAGTGCAAAAGCACAGAATATAACGGTCAACGGCAAAGTCGTTGACAACAATCAAGAGCCCCTCATTGGTGCCACCATCAGAGTGGTAGGACAGTCGGCAGCTGGCGTCATCACCAATGCCGAAGGCCAATTCTCCATCAACTGCGCCAAAAGCAGCACGCTCGAAATCTCATACGTAGGCTATCTCACTCAGCAGGTCAAGGCTGCACAGAACATGCAGATTGTTCTGCAGGAGGATGCCAAAGTTCTTGATGAGACCATCGTCGTAGGTATCGGTTATGGTACCATGCGCAAAAGCGACCTGACGGGTTCTATCGCATCGGTCAGTGCCAAGGATATGAAACAAGGCGTCATCACCTCAACAGAGCAGCTGCTGCAAGGTAAGGTGGCAGGTCTGAGCATCGTACAGTCGTCAGGTGCGCCTGAGGCTGGTGCCAGCATCCGCCTACGTGGTGGTACCTCACTCTCTGCCTCCAACGGTCCACTGGTTGTCATCGATGGTATTGCTGGTGCCGATATCAACTCGGTTCAGCCTACAGAAATTGTATCGATGGATATTCTGAAGGATGCCTCAGCCGCAGCCATCTATGGTAGCCGTGGTGCCAATGGTGTCATCATCGTCACCACCAATCGTCAGGGCGGTGATGTAGAACAGAGCTCTATTCAGTACAACGGCTATGTTGCCTTTGCACAGGCAGCATCCAAGCTCGATTTGCTCTCAGCCAATCAGTGGCGCAGTTATGTCCGTAGCAACAACGTACTCAATGCCAACGATTTTGGTGCCGATGTGGATTATCAGGACGAGCTGCTCCGCACAGCTATCTCCCACTCGCATAATATCTCTTTCAGCAACTCGAAGAAACAGAGCGGCTATCGTGCGTCAGTCACCTATAACAACAATCAGGGTGTCATTGAGCGTAGCAACATGAACCGTTTGGCTGGCTCACTGACAGCCTATCAGATTGGTTGGCAGGGGCGTCTGCGTCTGGACGAAGGCATCAATGCCAACTTCGACAGCTGGCACCCCATCGACACACGTATCTTTGAACGCATGACCAATGTCAACCCCACCTTCCCCGTCCATAATCCTGACGGTTCGTTTGCACAGCTGGCAGGTCTGAACACAGAGAATCCTGTAGAGCTGAACAGCAATCGCAGTGACGACCAGAAGCGTCATCGTTTCCTCGCCTACCTCAAAGCCGAGCTCGACATTATCGATGGTTTGAAGTACACCGTTAACGGCTCGTACGAACAGAATTCCACAAAGGGAGGCATCTACAAGCCTACCTATGCCCGATTGGAAGGACAGAGCATGAACGGCTGGGGACAGCGCACCTATGCCGACTACACCAACAAGCAGTTGGAGACCTATCTGACTTACGGCAAACAGTTTGCAGACATCCATCACCTCAACCTGATGGCAGGTTATTCCTATCTGAATAATATCTACGAAGGATTCGGTTCTACCCGTTCCGGCTTTGATACCGATGCCTTCCTGTATAACAACCTGGCAGCAGGTACTGATTACAAGCAGGGGGATGTCTATAGTTACAAAGGCGAGGCAACCCTGATCTCGTTCTTCGGACGTGTGAACTATACCCTCGACAACAAATACATGCTGACAGCCACCCTGCGTCGCGATGGTAGCTCACGATTCGGAGATAACCACAAGTGGGGTACCTTCCCATCTGTTTCACTGGCATGGCGCATCAGCAACGAGCCGTTCATGGAGAGCAGCAAGTCGTGGCTCGACAATCTGAAACTCCGCGCAGGCTTTGGTATCACTGGTAACCAGGATGGTATCGGCGAATACAAGTCGCTGGCCACCATCGGCATTGCCGGTATCACCAAGAATGCGACTACCGGGCTGTGGAAGAACACCTACGCCCAAAACCAGAACCCAAATCCCGACCTGAAGTGGGAGGAAACAGCCCAGTGGAATATCGGTATCGACTTCGCCATGTTCAACAAGCTGCATGGTAGTCTGGAGCTGTATTACAAGAAGACCAGCGACCTGCTGTGGACCTACCCTGTACCCCAGCCACCATACCCTTACGGCACTATGCTTGCCAACGTAGGCGACATGGAGAACAAAGGTTTCGAGCTGACCCTCGGCTATAACGTGATCCGCACCAAGGACTGGACAATCGACGTCAATGCATCAGCATCGTACAACAAGCAGGAGATTACCAAACTTTCTAACGACCAGTATGAGGCTGTAGGACTTCAGGCTGGTTCACTCCATGGCTTGAGCGGCATGTCGAACATGTATGCCCAGACCATACGCGAGGGCTACCCTGCAGGCGCTTTCTGGGGTCCCAAGTGTTTAGGTATCGATGCCGACGGCCACTACATTCTGAACACAGATGCCGATGGTAATCCTATCAATGAATATCTGGGATCAGCTCAGCCCAAGTGGAACGTTGGCTTGGCCATCAATGTGGCCTACCGAAACTTCGACCTGTCGGTTGCCGGCTATGGCATGTTCGGTCAGAAAATTCTCAATGCCACCCGCATGGTACTGTTCGACCCCAACCGTTTCCCCTCACAGAACGTGCTCGACGACTGCATGACCAGCGGTATTACAGAGGCCCCCAAATACTCTGATTACTTTATCGAGAACGGTTCTTTCTTCCGCTTGCAGAGCATCACCCTCGGCTACACGATGCCCAATCCTAAGGCATTAGGGCTCAGTCGGCTGCGCCTTTTTGTCACTGGCGAGAATCTGTTCTGCCTGACTGGTTACAAAGGGCTTGACCCCGAAGTACAGATTCCAGACAATGTACTCAACGACCCAGGTATCGATAAGTTCAATTCTTATCCTCGTCCACGTACCGTCTCTGTTGGTGTGAACGTAAGCTTCTAACATGAAACAAATAAAGATTCAAAACAATTATGAAAGCAAGATATATTATTTCTGCACTTTGTGCATCGGCTTTTGCACTGAGTGCATGTACAAACCTTGACGAGCATCTGTACGACAAACTGACGATAGATGATTTCAAGGGCGACAAGAGTTCTATTCTGGCCGAGTCGTTTGTCAACAGTGCCTACGCAACCCTGCGCGGCTATGGCTCTGGTACCGACGAGGGCAATGGCATCAACTGCTATCCTACCTGCGAATACGTATTCTTCACAGCCGAATGCGCCAGCGACGAGGCTTGTATCCCCACCCGTGGTTCCGACTGGTACGATGGTGGTCGCTATCAGGAACTGCAGTTCCACACCTGGACGTCCGATAATGATGGTGTCACCTCCATCTGGCGCTACAACTTCGTAGGCATCTCTAAGATCAATGCCGTATTGAGTCAGGTCGATCAGACAGAGATTCCTGCAGCCGCCAAGAAATCGGCCGAGGCCGAGCTCAGAGGTCTGCGCGCTTACTATTACTATAATCTGCTCGATAATTTCGGCAATGTGCCCATCATGAAGGACTTCAACACCAGCGAGCTACCCAAGAACGCTTCACGCCAGGAGGTATTCAACTTTGTTGAAAGCGAGTTAAAGGAGGTGCTGCCCTCGCTGCCTTCGGACATCATCTACGGACGCTTCACCCAGAATGTGGCCAACACGCTGCTGGCCCGTCTGTATCTCAATGCCGAGGTCTATACCGGTCAGGCCCGTTGGCAGGACTGTCTGAACGCCTGTGAGAAAGTGCAGGGCTATACCCTCGAAGGCACCTACAAGGCCAACTTCTATATCGAGAACGAGAAGTCGAAGGAGATTATCTTTGCCATCCAGTACGACCACGCCCAGGGCACCGTGGGCAACTATCTGGCTTCCATGTCGTATCACTACAACCAGAAGTACGCTTTCTCGCCTGATGGTAACTGGCAGTGGAGTGGCAATGGTATCTGTGGCCAACCAGGCCTCTACTCGTCGTTCGAAGAGGGCGATGTGCGTCGCAACTGCCTGATGATCGGTCAGCAGAAAAATGCCAAGGATGGCAGCAATGTACTGATGGAGAATGGCGAGCCTCTGAACTATACCGAGGATATCGAGAACTTCACCAATGCCAAGCAGAACGAAGGCGTACGTCTCGACAAGTATGAGTGGAGCGTGAACGACCAGTGGGAGCGCGACAACGACTGGGTGCTGATGCGCTATGCCGAGATTCTGATGATGCAGGCCGAGTGCTACTTCCGTCTGGGCGACACACAGACCGCTCTGAGCTATATCAACAGGGTGCGCGCCCGTGCCAATGTTGAGGGACTTACCAGTCTGACACTCGATGCCATCGACAATGAGTGGAAGCATGAGTTCGTATTCGAGGGTCTGCGCCGCAATGTAAACATCCGCTTCGGCACCTTCTTCAAGTCGTGGTGGAACAAGGAGGAAGACCCTGCCGATCATCACACAGGCCTTTTCCCCATCCCTCGTGTAGAAATGGAAAAGAACCCCAATCTGGTTCAGAACCCCGGCTATTAATATGAAAAAGAACATGTTTTTATATACCATACTACTCTCCGCATGCAGCCTATGGGCGGCATGTGGGGGCAGTGGTAGCAGCGACGGTCCCGAACCACCACCCACCCCGCCAGTCATTGTAGATGAGGAGCCAGGCGCCCCTGTCCAGCCGACGAAAGCCATCTCCATGAAGCTCTATGCCCACTATATGCCGTGGTTTGTCAAGCCTACTGCCTCTGGTGTGTGGAATCACTGGACAATGAGTGCCAACTCCCTAAAGAGCGACAAGAGCAATCTGGCGAGTCACTACGAACCACTGACAGGCGCCTACGCCTCCGACGATGAAGCCATACTCGACTACCAGTGTCTGCTGATGAAATACGCCGGACTGGATGGTGTCATCATCGACTACATGGGTGAATCGGGCAAGAACGATTTCGGTACCATTGCCGCCAACACCAAGAAAATGGTCAGCGCCATCACCAAAGCCGGCATGGAGTTCGCTCTCTGCTACGACGAACAAACCGCGCTTGCCACAGGTGTGTTCCCTCAGACTGATGACGCCAAGGACCAAGGTCGTACCGACATGCGGTTTATCAAGAGTAACTATATGAACAAGGATAGTTATGCCAAGCACAACAATAAGCCTGTGCTGCTGATGTTCGGACCAGCCCGCGTGACAGGTGCGGCTAACTGGCAGTATATCACCAATCCCTTAGGCGATGTCGAGGTAGTGGTGCTCAATGGTCATACCAGCAATTTCGGTACGCCTGCAGGCGAGTTCCTGTGGGTCAATCCTACCCCCGACTACAGCCAGTATCAAGGCTGGACCATCGGTGGTGCCATGCCTGGGTTCTGGGATGTCTATAAGCAGTTCGGACAGGGTAACGGCTATACCACCTACGATAGGGAGAATGGTGCCCTGTTCAAGCGACAGTTAGAGGCAGCAAAGAGTGCAGGTCTCAACTGGTTGCAGGTGAGCACCTGGAACGATTATGGAGAGGGCACTACCATCGAGCCAACCACACAATACAAATATCAATACCTCACTCTGCTTCAAACGTTCTCGGGCGTCAACTGTACGGAGGCCCATCTGGCGCTCATCCTGCGCTGGTATCAGCTCCGCAAGTCGAAGCCGAACGACACTCAGGTAGCCAAGGCCTACGCATTCTTGGCAGCCATGCAACCTGCGAAGGCTGAGGAGATCATCAAAACACTCGAATGATTATGAAGAAAACGATCCTATTACTCATCACCATCCTCTCGCTGTCAGCAACAGCCAAATCGGTCGAAACCGTCAGTTCGCCTGATGGCAAACTCACGCTTTCTGCAGGCGTCAGGCAGGGACAGGCCTACTACCAGTTGTCGCGTGGCAGCGAGCCTGTCATCAACCCCTCCAACCTTGGTTTCCAACTGAGCCAAGGGCTGCTCAGCGGAAACTTCCGCATCGTTGGTTTCCAGCGCGACACGAAGAACGAGACATGGGAGCAGCCATGGGGCGAGGAGCGCTTTGTGCGCAACCACTATAACGAGTTGCGTATGCGTCTGCAGGAGAAGAAAGGACTGAAACGCCTGCTCAACGTGGTGTTCCGCGTGTTTGACGACGGCATCGGATTCCGCTACGAGTTCCCCCTGCAGCCCCATCTCAAACAGTTTGAGATAATGGACGAGCTCACAGAGTTCAACCTGCCTTGGGATGCACAGATGTGGTCGCAACCCACCAATGGCACCGTGTACTACGAGGCGCTGTACACCAAGACCCCCGTCAGCCGCAAGGACACCGTCTCGACTCCAGTCACCATCGAGGCTAAGCCTAACCTCTACTTAGCCATCCACGAGGCCAACCTCACCGACTATGCCAGCCTGAACCTGACGCCTCGCGGTACTAAGCTGCTGACGGCACTCACCCCTTGGCAGTCGGGTGTCAAAGTCTATGCCCAAGCCCCCTTCGTGTCGCCTTGGCGTACGATTATCGTAGGTTCAAAACCTGGTGACCTCATCGCCTCGCGCCTCATCCTCAACCTCAACGAGCCCTGTCGGATCGACACCTCGTGGCTCGACACAGGGCGTTATATTGGCATCTGGTGGGGTATGCACATGAATGACTACACCTGGGCACAAGGTCCCAAGCATGGAGCCACCACAGAGATGACACGCCGCTATATCGACTTTGCCGCACAACACGGCTTCAGGGGCGTACTGGTCGAAGGCTGGAACGAAGGCTGGGATGGCGACTGGACACGCATTGGCAATCACTTCAAGTTCACCAAGCCCTACCCCGACTATGACCTGGAGGGGCTCTGTCGCTATGCTGCATCGAAAGGCGTTCGCCTCATCGCCCATAACGAGACGGGCGGATCGGCTACCAACTATGAGCAGCAGCTCGATGCGGCTTTCGCCCTCTACCAGCGTCTGGGTATCAATAGTGTGAAGACCGGCTATGTCAATATGATGCTCGATGGCAAGGAGACACAGCACTCGCAGTACGGCATCCGCCACTACCGTAAGGTCGTTGAGACTGCAGCCAAATACCACCTGATGATAGTAAACCACGAGGGTGCCATGCCCACCGGTCTGCGCCGCACCTATCCCAACCTGGTGGCCACCGAGGATATGCGCGGTCAGGAGTATAATGCCTGGAGTCAGGATGGTGGCAATCCCCCCTACCACGAAGTGCTGCTGCCTTTCACACGCGGTTTAGCTGGTCCGATGGACTACACACCCGGCATCTTCAACTTCACCAACAAGGCTGTGCCAGCCACCCATCCACAATCCACACTGGCCAAGCAACTGTCGCTCTATGTGCTGCTCTACACTCCCTGGCAGATGGCAGCTGACGAGATTGAGAATTACGAGTACCAGCCAGCCTTGAGCTTCATCGAGTCGTGTCCCACCAACTGGGCAGTATCGAAGGTCATCGATGCTCAAATAGGTCGCTATCTGGTGATGGCACGTAAGGACCGTGACAGCGATCGCTGGTTTGTGGGTGGTGCCACCGATAGCGAGGCACGCACACTGACCATCCCCTTGGATTTCCTCGATACCAATACCGTCTACCGCGCTGTCATCTATCAGGATGGTCCTGGTGCCGACTACCGCACCAATCCCTACCCAATGACCATTCTGCAGCAGGATGTCAGCTCCACTGGTTCGCTCCATATCAACTTAGCCCCTAGCGGCGGCTTCGCTATCAGGATTGAGAAAAAAGATTGATTCATACATATTTGTAACTTTTGATATAGCACACGATATATCAATAAGTTAAAAGAGTGATAGAAGAACATTATCTATCACTCTTTATTTAATTCTATCACTCACAAGAAAACAAGTTGTGCCAGAATTTCATAGCTTCACGTCGATAATCTGGCTTGTGCCATTATAGTGGATAGTGTGTTGACAGGCTACGGCAGGGCTATCGGCGAGAGGCTGTTCGGGAGAGACGACCACCACGCGGAAGGTGCGCTGCTGGAGCATACTAGGGAATGAGCCTGAGCGCTGACCAATGGTGAGCTGGTGGGCAACATCGTCCCAATGGAAACGGATCTCGGACTGTTGTCCACGTTCGTATCCATAGCCATCGAAGGCATCTTCGTATAGAGTAAAATCGCCATCGGCGCCTGGATAGATACGCACTTCGAGATCATCCCATGGCTTCTCTGTGGCGTACTGCACATCAGGCCCCCACGGCAGGATAGAGCCTGTTTTGACATAGAGTGGCAGCACTTGATAGGGAGCCTGTCTATAGAGCCATTGTCCACCTTTCAAGGTCTCGCCCGTCCAGAAATCTATCCAATCGTTGCCTGCGGGCAGATAGACCTGACGCCCATCGGCACCATCGCGCAATATGGGAGCTACCAGGAAACTCTGACCAAAGAGATACTCATCGATGATATCAGCGGCCTGTACATCGTGCGGATAGTTGACTGGCAGAGCCGACATGAGCAAAGCACCATACTGCGAGAGCTGATGCATCTGCGCATAAAGCCAGGGAAGCAAACGATAGCGCAGACGAACATAGCGCAGGATGTTATCGTAGGTTCCTTCCTGATCACCCTCGCTACCATAGTTCCATATCTCGCGTGGTGTGTTGGTGCCATGAAAACGAAGCATAGGCGTAAAGGTGGAGAACTGTGTCCAGCGGGCAAAAAGCCGGCGATAAGCAGGATTCTGACAGCCACCCTCGAAGTCGCGCACCCAGAAGCCACCCGTATCGCTGTTCCACAAGGGCAGGCCGCTGATAGACGCACTCAAGGCCGCAGGAATCTGACGGGCCAGTGTCTGCCAGTTAGCATCGATGTCGCCGCTCCACACGAAAGCACCCGTACGTTGCAAGCCCATAAAGCCTGAACGGGTGAGGATGCTGACACGCTTATCAGCCAGCAACGGTTCCTGTCGATGACGATTATAGACACCCAGGACGGTTGCCAAGGGGAAGGCATTGCGCAGTGAGCGCCACGTGCGACCAGCACCTGTCACGAAGTCGAGGTCAGCCTCTGTACCTGAATAATCAGGCTCGGTAGAATCGAGCCAAAGAGCATCGACCCCATGGCGCAACAATCCCTCGAACATATGATGCCAGTAATAGTTACGCGCGTCGCTGTCGAAGGCATCGTACACACGCGACTCGACATCGTTGGGGAACGATTTGCCTGGCAGCAGCTTGCCCAACGTCTGCAGATGCTGATATTGCTCGGTAGAAGGTCCATAGTCAGGCCAGACAGACACTAACAGTTTGGCATGAAGCGCATGCACAGAGTCAATCATCTGGCGATAGTCGGCAAAGGCAGGGTTCAGAAAGCGCTGGGCATTCCAGTGTTGATTATCGCCCCAATACTGCCAGTCCTGCACCATGCCATCTACAGGCACACGCAAGCGACGCATGCGGCGCAGCGCATCGAGCAGTTCCTGACTGCTGGTATAGCGCTCCTTACTCTGCCACACGCCTAAGTTCCAGAGGGCAGGCATGGGCACATGACTGGTCAAATCGAAGACGGCACGCTGAGCTGAGGCGGCATTGCTGCCCACAAGCAGATAATAATCAATGGCACGACCTATGGAGGTGAACGAAGTGCCCTTGGTATCATCGTCGAAATCGGTAGGCGAATAGTTTTCCCAATAGAGAGCATAACCTTTCGACGAGAGAAACATAGGAATACAGATCTTCATGTTCTCATTGACCAGACGGATATGCTGACCACGCTGATTCAGACGACCATTCTGTATCTGTCCTAATCCATAGATCCGTTCATCGGGCGCAAGGGTGAAAGACTGGCGGATGGTGTACGCATCGAACGGTCCATCCTGACGAGGGGTGAACTGTGTAGTCTGCTCGCTGATAAGCGACTGACCATCAGGACGGCGCACGCTGATTAAACCTGTGCGTTGATGATAATCGACCACTACCCGACTGGTTGAAAGAATCAGGTGTTGCTTGCGCTGTTCTTGTCTGAGCGTAGCGGGAGCTGAAACTTCTGCTACGACGACAAGCTTATCCGACTGATAGTTCACATCGTACGATTTGGTGATATGCAACACGCTGTCGTTCAGGAACGATACCTTCACAAAGAGTCCCTGATGGCACACAGCTATTCCATTTCGTTCGCTCTTGATTTTGGCAGACGAGACTCCGACAAACAAGAGCAGAACGAATAGCATCATAATATATCTTTTCATGCTGATTAATTGATTTTGGCTGAAGGAGGCACAGCATCTTCTGCCGCACCCCACTGTTTGTTTGGACGTGACCCCATTTGCAGTTCGAGCACCCCGCCCTGCATCACTTGCTGGTGACTGAGCCAAGGCTGATTCCAAGGCTGACCATTGAGTGTGGCACGCTGGATATACTTATTCTGAGCCGAAGCCCCGTAAGCGCGCACCTCGAAGGTACGACCATTCGACAATGTGAGCACTGCCGAGGGGAAGAGTGGCGAACCGATGTTATAGACAGGCAGACCTGGAGTAACGGGATAGAGACCTACTGACGAGAACACCACGAAAGCCGACATACCCGATCCGTCCTCGTCGCCAGGAATACCCATCAAATCATTGCGATACCAGGTACGCAGGCACTGTCGGATACGTTTCTGAGTCATCCAAGGCTGTCCAGCGTAGTTATACAGATAAGGAATATGGAACGAGGGTTCGTTGGCCATCGAGAACTGACCGATGTTGCCTGTATGGTCAGGCATCATGGCATAGAACTCACATTTACTTTTGCCTAACGGCTCGGCAAAGGTCTGGTTCAGGTTGGCGATAAACTGCTGGCGTCCCCCCATCAGCTGAATCAGATCAGCGATATTGTGAGGCACATCCCAACGATAAATCCAACCGTTGTTCTCATCGTAATACTGACGGGCACCAGGACCGCCATCATAGCGATAGTCAAAGGGTATGATGAATTCGCCCTCCTTGTTCTTCGGATGGAAGAAACCTGTTCCTGCATTGAACAGATGACGATAGTTCAGACTCTGACGGGCATATTTTTCAACCTGTTGCACCCACTGCTGGCGCTCCTTCTTCTTGGCTGTCGCACCCAGATACTTCGCAATCTCAGAGAGTGCGAACGCATCGTAACTGGTGCCTAAAGTGACAGCCACTGGCTGACGTTTCTCCCAGCTATTCACATTGGGATCGTTCTCCTTCTCGCCAGGATTCAGAGCGGGGATATAGCCATGAGTCTGATAGAACTGATCAATCCAGCCCGCCTTTGCCCCCGACCATGGTGCCAAGGTCTTCTCTTCCATAGCCTTTTGGGAATAACGGAAGGCCTTCTGCGCATCGACCTTCAATCCCTTGACCAAGGCATCGGCCAGTGCTGGGATGCCATGATTAGAGTTCATACGACGTGAATCGCCATTTAGTTCGGGGAATGTTGGCAACCATCCGTTACCCATCTGTTCTGCCATCAGGAGATAGGAATTCAAGATGTTTTCTTCAACAGACTGATCCATCAGCGTTCGCAAGGGATGGGCTGCCCGATAGGTATCCCATATCCAGTCGTCATTATAAAACGGCGTGCCACCATCGGCATGCACCTGTCCATCGAAAGGGCTCCAATAACGCCCATCCTCGCTCATACACACAGGACGCTCGAAAGTACGATAATAGGCGGTATAGAAGACTGTCAGATCATTATCAGAAGCCCCTTTCACCTGCATACGGCCAAGGGCATCGTTCCATGTTTGACGACCTGCAGCAGCCAGACTATCGATAGCGTATCCTTTCTGTTCGCGATACAAGTTGGCCTTGGCCTGCTCTTCGCTGATAAAAGAGATGCCATAGCGCAGATGTACCTTCCGAGTAGTCATAGGATAGCGAAAAGCCACGCCACTGGTACTGCCTTCAAAAGATAGTGTGACAGTCTGCGCTGGCTGTTCAAGCGACTCCATATAGATATAGACCTTGGTATCGTGGCTAACCGGGCCTCCTACACGCTGCCAACCATGCATGACACGACCTGAAACCGCGAGCTGACCATCGTCGGTAGCAAGGACCACATTAGGCGCACTGCCCTCATCATAGCTCACCTCATAAATAGCCGACTGATGACTGACGGCAAAGCGCGCAGACATCTGGTCGTCGAGCTCGATGGTGAACTCATAGGGCCGTATCGTCTCGTTGTCGTAAGTATATTGTTTCTTTAGCGTCAACTGGCTACCTGTCTGTGGCAACAGACTGAAGGCAGAACGTTCACGATGGTTAGTCACAATGATAGGCAAGCCAGCTACATACTCAGAGGTATAGTCGGCACGCAGAGGATAGACCCTCAGTAGGCTATTTGGCAATTGTATCGTTGGGAACGTAGGCACCAGCAGATGGCTGATATTGCCAATGTAGGGGTTGACGTAGTCGACAGGTTCCTTGACTTGACGCTTCAGGCGCAAGGCGGCCTTTCCTGCCAATCGTAGGTAATGGTCGTTGTCGATGCCATCCTCCAAAGGTACGAACATGGAGCCAGGTTTTCCAATAGGTACGCGACGTGCGATCTTATAGATCGCCGTACCTTCATCAATCTCGTCGAACATGGCGATGTAAATCATCTCTGCGCCACTATTGATGGCATGATCGAGTTGCATCTGAAAGAAACGTCCACGGTTGCGAGGAATCTCTACAGCCGGTTTGTGGGGATAGTGCATATTATGCCACGAGAAGCCTGGATAACAAAGTGGGGCGTAATCTACACCATGTGCCTTAGCCCAGGCGATATCGTCAATGACATGCTGACGATATCGGGTATTAAAGACGCGTTCATCATAGCGTCCCACGAACCATGGCATCACGATATCGCACTGCTGAATCAGCCCGTGCAGACGGGCATCGCCCTCCGTATCCTCATACAGGCGTCGCCAATGAGTAGGTACGCCCAGCATGACGCTGAAGCCCTGAGCCTTCAGACCACTGATAATGGTCTGAGCCTCATCCAAACCATAGCGGCGATGATCATTGAAGCCTACGCCCCAGACAGCCACCAACGGTCGACCATTGTGATAGAGATAGGAAGGATTCTTCTGGTGTTCCTTCAACGCATGGATTGCAGACAGCTCCTTGATATCATTCAACAGCAACTGTTCTTCGCCAGGATTCATACCACTCAAATCATACATCACGCAAATGGCGCGCTCGTATTTATTGGCAGCCGTCATGGCCGAAGTCAACACACGGTTGAAATGCTGTTTGCCGCTGAGGTTGCGGATCTCAGCCACAAAGCGCTGCATGAACACACCGTCGAGTCCATATTCCTTCATCCAACGGAAATGCGTATCGACAGAAGAGGCATCGTAAGGCGAATATACCCTGGCCACACTGCCATCGTTGAACTTAAACGGGGTGGGATAAGTCTTTTCATACTCTGATACTTCGGGCCAGAAATCGACATTCGTCGAGCCAGGCTGGAAGCCATTGCGCCCTTGATAGTGATGCCAGCCACGGTTAGCGCCGTCACCAGGGGTGTTTTGCCACCCCTGGTATCCGGCCATGACTAAACCACGATAAGAGTTGTACATCTTACCGCCCATGTACTCTGCTGCTCCCGCAGAAGAGATACAGAATAACATCAGAAAAACTACAAAACTAACTAACATATAACTATCTCTAAATTATACATTCATCAATGTTGTTTAACAAGTTTAATAGTTCCATTATCATTATACGACAAGCGGTCGACACAGATAGAGCGAAGGTTGCCATGGTTGGACAACGCCTGATTATGATAGAACAAAAACCACTCGCCCTTATACTCGACGATGGAGCCATGGGTGGTATCACATCCTGTCGGCAACAGCAGAATCCCCTTATAATCCCACGGACCAAGCGGCGACTTACTCATGGCGTAGTGCATGCGGTTAGCGCCACGACCATTCTCTGTATGATTGTCGGCATACGACAGATAATACCAGTCGCCACGCTTATGCACCCAGGTGGCCTCGTGGAAATCCTGCAAACCTTTCATTTCCTGAAGCGGTTCCGCCAGTTCTAACATATTGTCCTTCATTTTCGCACCCAGACAACGACCGCCACCACCATAGTAGAAATAGGGTGTACCATCGGTATCGACAAATACACAGGGGTCGATCATGGCGAAATGTTCGGTAATCTCTTTGATATAGCCCACTGGCTGGAAACCTGAATCAGGTTTGTCACTCACCGCGATACCCACCTGCCAGGTGTCGTTCCAATCACTACCACTGGGGTGTGGAAAGTAGAAATAGTACTTACCATTCTTATAGGCACAATCGGGCGCCCACATAAAGCCACCCTCAGGACGTCCCCACTCCACCTGCGACGAGTTGAGTATCTCGCCATGGTCCTTCCAGTTAACCATATCATCAGTAGAGAACACATGGTACTGGTCCATCAGATCACAACCACGAGGAGGGTCAACATCGTGAGAAGGATAGACATACAGTCGGCCGTCTTTCCATACATGAGCAGAAGGGTCGGCTGTGTAGATATGGGTTACGAACGGATTGGCAGGCAGTTCGCCAATCTTTGTTTCTTTTGAATCACGTGAGGAACTGCAAGCAAGCAGACTGATACTCATACTTGCTGCCATCAGAATTGTTGTTGTCTTGAATAACTTCATAACTGTAGTATTATCGTAAAGGAATATCTTTTGTCATCTTGGTCTGACCGTTCAGCATCTTACGGCCTTCGCCTGTCAACCAGAGATAGTGGTCAGTAGGCTTATCATCATCAATACCTTGGAATCGGATATCCAAAGAACTGGCCAGCTCGCTCCACTGGATGGAAGAACCTGTACGCTGAGTGGACGACATAGAATAGCTGCCGCCAGTGGTATAGTTGACATAATAGTCCTGACTGGCCACATTGCTGGGTACCTTACTGACATTCAACTGCTTGAAGATGGCCGTACCCTCGTCTATCTCGTCGAACATGCCGACATAGATGGCTTGCGCACCGTTTTTGATATCGTAATAGAACTGGTTCCAGTAGAACTGGCCACCAAAGCGGAAACCGGTATTGGTATGATCGGGATTATCCTTACCATTGTTAGGATGCATATTGCGATCGCTACCACCAGGGAAGATATGCTCTGCATAGACCACACGATGAGAAGCGGTAGAATAGGTCTTGGCAGTTGCAATATCCTGTTTGATACGCGTCTGCCAATCTGCATTGGTATAGTTATCGTGACCATAACGCCCCACATACCAAGGAATAAAGGCATCACACGCTTTAATGAGTTTGATGAGTTCTGTATGTTCAGCGCCACTAACACAATCGTTGCCACCCTGTCGCCAATAGCCTGGGCATCCTAACATGATACTCCAGCCCTGAGCCTTCAGCTGTTCGACATACGTTCTCAGGAACGATGGTTTGGGATGGTTGTTATCATTAAAACCTGCCCCCCAAAGAGCAAGCGTGGGTTTACCATTCTCATACAGATAGTATTTCTGTTTGGTACGATCGGACAGACTATATTCATTCATTAGTTTTTGTGCATCATCAACCATAATCCTCATATTGGCATCAGTCGTGATACCACTCATATCATACATCACGGCGATGGCTCGCTGGTACTCGTTCGAGGCAGCCATAGCATGACTGAGAACAACATCGAAATGATCCTTATGACGGGCATCCATAATCTCGCCAACGAAACGCTGCATGAAGACACCATCGATATTATACTGTTTCATCCACTTAAAATGGGTCATCACCGTCTGCTGGTCGTATGAACTGAACACAGTAGCATGACTGCCATCGGGCAGTACAAAAGGAGAACTGTAGCCCGTCTCGTCGCCATCACCAACCACGTATTTATACTCATATTCCGACATATCAGGCCAGAAATCGATACTATTACGCAGGACACCAGGACGGAACTGCTCGCTCTCACGATAATGGTACCACCCTTCGTTGGCAGCCACAGTGGTAAGAGGCGAGCCATCGCCAGGCGTACCAAACCACCCCTGATAGCCACACATCACCAAACCCATGTAGGTATCAAACGGCTCACCATCCTGATGAATCTTGAAATCATCGCCCAGACTATTATATTCTGACATCGGATCCGATGTATCAGGATTCACCGGTTTTTCTGGTTGTACTGCAGGTGGAATATAATCATCGTTACCACCGCCACCGCAAGCTATGATGGTGAGGCCACTAAAGGCCCCAACCATCATTGCAACAACTAACTTTTTTTTACTTAACATCATTTACTGTGGGATTTCAATCGATTTGACTTCAGAATAATTCCAGTGGTTGTACTGGTCGTTCATGTTTACACCCATACGCACCCAATATTTGTATCCACGCTTAACTGGCAGACGGAAGGTATAAGTCAAATTGCCTTCACCAGTATCCATATTGCCAATAGTGCTCCAACCCTTTCTCACGTTTACACGCCACTGGTCATTATAGTAGTAACTCATGCACATGGAAGCACCACAGGTCTCGACATTGCTTACGAAAGGACGTATTTCACGTACTTGTGGCATGTCCATACCATTGTACCCCTTAGGATAGGGGGCGAACAATCGTCCGCTTACCACCAGAGTATCGTAAGTGGCCTCAGGATACAACTCAAGCTCAGCCGAGAAATCCTTCACTTTGATATAAGGTGTTATCACAAAGTCCTGAGTGGCATTATTCGTCTTGCCAATTTGTACACCACGGATGGTATCAACAGGGAACCAAGGCCCATCGACAGGACACATATCGTAAGTGCCTGCAAAGAGTTTGTTGTTGACATACGTACCATCGGACTTGATGTGAAGACCTTGTTCGGCAGGATTAGTACTGAAGCTCTTTTCCCAGATCTTGATATGATTATCACCCACACAGCCCTCGTAAGGAAGCCCCGTTGTAGAGTCGATAATGCTACCTCTGACAGAGGCTTCTGGTTCATCGAAATTATCAATCTCCATACACGACACCAATCCCAATAGAGTCATGCCACATATCAGATTAAAATATCCTTTTTTCATATTCTTCTATCTTTTTTATTTAGAATCCATCATTTCGGATAAGCAAATCATTCTTATTAATCTCATCATCGCCAATCTGCTTGTAATATTGTGAAGAGTAGAACGTACGACGATAGGAATTGAACGAGGGCTCATCGGGCAGGAAGATATACTTATCCTCATCCAGTACATAGTAACAAGACAGACAATGAGCTATCGTATTCTGGAACAGATCGTGATATACACGCCAACGACGCAGATCCCAATAGTGCTGATTCTCGAAACACAGCTCGCGAACACGCTCATCACGAATATACTGGAGGTTTTCATCAACATCATAGGAATAAGGATACTGCTCAGCATCTAACTCATTGACGTTCTGAGCATCAGCCTTATAGACATAAGGACGGGCGCCCGCACGAACATGCAACTCGTTGATATGAGCAACGGCCTCCTGCTTCAGGCTTTCATCGCCACGCAGCAGTCCAAGTTCATAGGCAGCCTCAGCCCAGTTACAAAGCACCTCGCCGTAACGAAACACTTTCCAATTGGTTGAACTCTGATGCAGTTCCTTACCTCGTCCGGTGGTGGTGCCAACATATTTGCGCACACCGATGCCCATGTAGTTCCAACCCTCGTCGCCATGATTGGTCACCATGCCATAACGACCGTTCACACGGATACCATTCAGCATCTCGTTATCACCACCTATAACACGGTTCTCGTTAGTGAAGTCATTACTGCCACCGTAAGGACATCCATCAGCCTGTGTGTGACCACCATAGGTTTTAAAGATACCAGCACGGAAGTCCATCTTCTCACCTGAAACGGGTTCTATCATACCTGAGAAGAAGAAGGTGGCACGAGCTCGTCCTTCCATCTCATCAGTATTCCACAACTCAGAAGGGTCATTAAAGCGGATAGGCTTGCCATCTCCGTCGGCTATAGCTGGCATCTGGAACAGTTTTGCTGATTCCCAGCATCCCTGCAACGCGCATCCTACACTTGATGACATGCCTGTTCCCAATGGTAATACCATAGCGTCCCAACCATGGAACAAACCTGTATTACGATTACCACCAGCCTCGAGCGTTGTTACATTGCCAAATCTTTTCATGAAGATATCCTCTTCAGTATCGTTGACCATGGTCTCGACAAAAGCTGTTTCGCCATCACCAGCCGTATGGAGTTTAAAGCCAGCATCGTGCAGAAACTTACAAGCATCGTAGGCATACTGATAGAATTCCTCAGCATGTTCTTGAGGGATAATCATCAGACCAGCATTGACTGCAGGACCTGTGGTACCAACCGTCCATCCATAGTTGGCGCTTGAGGCAGCGTAGAGCATGACACGCGACATCAAGGCAGCTGCAGCATAAGCTGTTCCACGAGTGGTTCGTTTCTTATCCGTACTGCCATGAGCCATGGCATACTTCAAGTCGTTATAGATAAACTTGTAAGTATCATACTCTGTGCTACGTGCAACCTTTAGAGTATCTGGATCACCCTTAGGGTCCTGAGGTGTACTAATCAAGGGAACGCCACCAAAGCGTTTAACCAAACCAAAATAGTAGAAGGCGCGGATAAAGTACCCCTCAGACAGCAGGGCCTCATAATCGGACTCAGTATAGTTCTCTTTATATTTGGGGAACTCTGTCAGAAATGTGTTGATATAACGGATTTCGCCATAGGGCCAGTAATAGCCGGCATCCATGTTCTCTCCACGACCATTGCCTTCCAGACAGACTGATGACGGACTGTTTTTCTGACCTTCCCAAGCATTACCTTCTTTCTTATATCCTTCGCCCTGATAGTAATTGAAATCCTCTATCGGCAAAGTATTATAAACACGTGCAAAATATTGCTGTACTCCCACCTCCGATTTAAAGAGCAGGTTCTCGGCCAAGATTCCCTTGGGCTCCAAGTCCAAGTCGTCGCAGGCTATCGTTAACGTGCTTATGAATGCTGTAAATATTAAATATTTAATCGTCTTCATATTCTTTTCTTTCATTAATTAGAACTTAAGCGTAGCACCTACATTAAACGAGCGGTTCACAGGATAATTATAGAAAAGTATACTGCTCTCAGTACCATTGTTGGCTCCACCCTGATGACCAGGACGCTCTGGGTCCATATTCTTTATACCAGTTATTGTCAACAGGTTGTAGGCATTGACATAGACACGCAGGTCTTTCACACCAACTGTTCCTAACCATTTCTTCGGCAGAGAATAGCCCAGCTCCAAAGTCTTCAATCGGATGTAGGATGTATTCTGAATACCTGTTGTACCAATATTAAAGCTATGCCCTGTTGCAGGATAATAGCCAGACACCCACTCTGTATGAGGATTCCAGGGATCGTCAGTCAGTTTCTTGGTATGCCAGCGATCAAGATAGATATCAAGGGCCGCACCGCCATTGAACGGACAAACCTCAGTAAACACCTCATCATACAGATTGTAGATACCAGCAGAACCCTGCCAGTTCATAGAAAGGTCGATACCACGCCAATCGGCAGACAAAGAGATGCCATAGTTGAATACTGGCAGATTGAAAGTGGCAACAGGATGATTATCATTACCATCAACAACACCATCGCCATTCCAGTCTTTATACCAGTAATCGCCAGGAAGTGTGCCTGTACCATAGTTGGTACCAATGGTTGAATGGTGCTGTATCTCGTCATAGCTGCTGAAACGTCCACCTTCTTCGATACTGAACCAGATATCCATATTACGACCACTACGGTTTACATCATACCAGTTACTCATAGAGTTACTGCCCTGATTATTGCTACGTTTATCCCAACGGTTTTTGGCTGCGGAGATTTGGCCCATGACCTGATAGCCCAACTCGCCAATGCGATTTCGGTGATAGAGACTGATTTCCCAACCGAAGGTCATATCACTATTCATATTTTCCAATGGCAGGTCAGCACCTACTGTACCAGGAATAGTACGGTTTGAGCGATCGAGAAGTCCACTACGCTGACGCTTGAACACCTCGAACGTACCACCAAGGAGTCCGTTCCACAGTTCGAAATCAATACCTGCATTGTATAGTTTTGATTTATACCATGTCAGATCAGGATTAGGTATGGCAGTGGGCGTGACACCTGTAGTCAAAGTACCCTCTGTGTAATACCAACCGAAATCGTTATTCAGATTATACCCGACAACAGTTGGAGGATAAGTACCTGCAGCTCCATCATCTCCCATCTCACCATACGACAAACGGAATTTTAAGTTAGACAGGAATGGTACCAGCTTTTTGACAAAGTTTTCCTCACTAGCACGCCAACCTACGAGCACAGAGGGGAAGAAACCCCAACGAGCACCATCAGCCCAGCGAGAAGAGGCATCCTCACGGAACGCCAACTCTGCCAGATACTTCCCCTGATAGTCGTAATTCAGGCGGCCCACCCAAGCTTTACGGGTGATATCGCCAATACCAGAGCTTGAGCCTGCCATACCATCTGTATCACCTGCAAAGAGATACTCAGTCGACAAAAGCATATTACGCTGTGCAGAGAAATTGTCCCACGTGTTATACTGCTCTTCATAAAGCAGCAAGGCACTGACTTTATGGTCGCCAAAGGTACGATCGTAGTTCAGTGACAACTGGAGATCAGTTGAATGACTAGGATCTGTCCAACGTCGCACATACGACTTACCAGAGTTCTGAGGCAGAGAAACCAAGTTTCCCGGCTCATCTATGCCCTTGGTAGAATCGTTAAGACGGTAAAGGTTATATTCCTTCTGGTAGTTATGGTTATCAGTGGTATAATAATCATAGCTATAGAAAGCCTTGGCGCTCAGACCTTTCACATACTTGAAGTCGTACTGCAACGTCAAACCACCATTGAAATTATAACGACGCTCACGTCTGAAACCAGAGTAATCAGAATCTATCTCTGTTACAGGGTTTGCCTCCTCTGTAAAGTCAGGATCCTTAGAAGGATAATCTGTGTTGCCATTCAAATACGGTGTGGCAGTAGGACGATAGGTCCACGCCTTCTTATAAACACTCCAAATATCTGTATAAGGCTGATTCTTCTCGTCCTTATAGCCACTGAGTGAAACAGTGGCTTTAAGACGATCAGTGATGCGAGCATCAACATTTGAACGGAAGTTCCAGCGGTCATAATTCATCGAATGGCTCTTATAACTACCCATCTGCTTCATATAACCGACATTAAAGAAATAGTCGATTTTCTGCGAGCTACCATTCAAAGACACATTGTACTGTTCCTGAGGTGAAGATGTATCAAACATCTCCTTAGTCCAGTTAGTTCCAGTGATACCATGTGAGGTATAGTAGAACATATCCTTATACGATTTCAGTCCATTTCCCAAACGTTGAGGATAGGTATTATTACTGAGGGAGTTGTTAACCTTCTCATTATACAGCATGATATGTTCTGCTGCAGAAGCCGTTTCTGGCAGGTAGAGGAACGACTGCCAGCCATAATTAGCAGAGAAAGTGATATCAAACTTGCCGTTCTTTGTACCTGTTCCATGCTTTGTAGTAACCAGGATCACACCATTTGCAGCACGTACACCATAGATTGCAGCCGATGCATCTTTCAGTACAGACACATTCTCAATCTCATTAGCATCCATGCGTGAGAAATAGGACTGGTCGCGAGGAATGCCATCGACCACAATCAATGGCGTTCCCATACCGCGAATATCAATCTTACTATTAAACTCTCCAGGCTGTGCACTGGACTGTGTAATACGAATGCCAGGAATTTTACCAGCCAGCATGTTAACCGTATTCTCGTTCTTGGTGACAGTCATTTCCTTATTATTTATGGAGGCAACGGCTCCAGTAAGAGTAGCCTTTTTCTGTGTGCCATAACCAACAACCACCACGTCGTCGAGTAAGTGGCTATCTTCTTGCAACATTACATTCAAGCTATTCTTTGAAGCGCTAACCTGCGCATCATGATAACCTACGAAAGAGATCTTCAGCTTTTCTTTAGGAGAAGCCAAGATACTGAATTGGCCATTCATGTTGGTGACGGTCGCCCTATTCGAGCCATTCACACGTATGGTCGCACCAATGACAGGTTCACCGTTAGCATCAGTCACAAGGCCCTTCACCTCACGTTGCTGTGCTAAACCTGGCAAAGCAGCAAGCATACACAATATGATAATAATATATCTTCTCATAATCAATAGGGATTAGTGATTAACGTGAAGCAGGATCGACAACACCTTCAGCAGCACCACGACGATTGATGAAGAGGAATGCAATACCACCATCACCATCACCGATATAACGCTGACCATAAGCATATTCGAAGGCAGCACGGACATGGATACGAAGTCCCCATCCTGGGTATTGACTACCAGTGGTCATCACGCCTGCATCGTTGATATCGATTCCAATCAAATCGTGCCAGTCGCTATATGGAATCCAGTCCCAACCACCAATAATCTCACCATTACAGTTACCACCGAACTGTTCAATCAGACCGGCTTCATCTTCAGGCTTGCCAGCAATATTACGACGGTTTGAAGAAGTGACAGCAGCACCACCAAGATACCAGTAAACGCCCTTAGAGTGCTTAGCATACTTCTGTCCCAAATCACCCAATGCCAGACGGGTTCCGTCGTGGAAGATGATGTCGCCCTGTTCCTTCATCTGAACAGAATAATTACCCCACTGTTCGTGCAGGAATGTCTGTGCGCCACCATGCTGCATGGGGACCTGACTATCGTCACCATCGAATACGGCAGAGAATGCCTTCTGGATATCCCAACTATTCACACCAGGAGCCCAATAGCCAGAACCGTCCTCCGGACAAATTTCCATATGCTCAGAAAGATTGTTGAAACCACCTTTAAAACTGATTTCCTTCAATGGATCATTGAAAATCCAGTTAACCTTCATCTTGACCACGCCATCTATCAGAACATTTACCATAAAACCTTCAGGAAAGTCGCAACCTGGACGACCAGCCAGTGACCATGAACCATTAACAGCAAGACTACTCTTCAAGACATCATAGGCATTGCGTGCATTATCATTCAACTGCTTTGAAGCACTTGCGACCTCGAACGTTACACCCTCGGGCAAATCTGTAAAGAACTCGGCCATATTGAAATCATCCACCAAATCGGTAGGAATAGTAGCTGTCCAATACCAGGTGTCCGTACCTGCAGAAGTCTGTGTTATCTCACTCTTCTGAGCATCAGAAACAGATGCGGCAAAACCATAATCCTCAAGAACCTCAGCTACAAAACTATTGCTATTAACCTGAATACGGAAATAGTTGGAGATATAGGTCTTACCATTCTGTGTAATCACAATATTCACAGCATAAGACTTTCCTTCTTCGGCAGCAGTAGCCTGAACAGGAATGGTTATCATATCGCCACTAATACTAGCACCATCTATCACCTTGAACAAGTCGTTGCTTCCACGTGTCTTCAGCTCATGTGCCTCCTGTATATCGATATAGGCATCATCAAGTGTAGCAAGCTTAGGACTCATCTGGAACATAACATAGATAGTCTGGCCATCATATATCTCCATTCCATCCTCATACTGTGGACTATAGATTAACTGGCAAGCCGCTGCAGCTTTAGGAATGACATACTGAGTACCATTTACAGTAATAATAAAGTTGTTTTCGTTTTCAGTAACAGTCACCTCTGAGCCACTCTTTGCTGGTGGTGTGGTAATCACTTTGCCATCGCTCATAGTCAGTGTCCAAGAACCATCAGCAGACTGAGTTGCACTTACAACCGTAGCACCCACAGCCTCATTAAAGTAACCCTCGATAGCAGTAATGCGTGTTTCGAGGTCATCATTGTCTTTACTACAGGATGAGAAACCTGTTCCTGTTAGCACCATTGCTCCAACGAGGAGCGCATTCAAAAACTTTCTTTTCATAATCGATTGCTTTGATTTAGTTAATGGATAAAAGTCTATTTCGCTGGCAAAGGTAGTTATTATGATCAAATGGTGTTCTTTTTACAGGTCGTTATAAATACACCAGCCACATCTGCCGAATACGTCAGAAGTACGTCAAAATAACAAAGCAGCTGATTATCAAGCAAATGAACTAATATAATCAATCAGGTTCATATCGCGTTCAAGATTAAATTTTTTACGGATTCTATATCGCATTGTCTCAACTCCACGCACAGAAATGTTGAGTAACGGAGCTATTTCCTTCGTAGAAAGATTCATTTTCAGATAAGCACACATCAGTCGTTCGCTACCAGACAGGTCGGGGTGCTTTTGAGAAAGTCGTTGCATAAAGTTATTGTTTACCAGATCAAATTGCTCTTCAAATCGCTTGAGCAACTCATCTCCTTCCATACTCGATTCAATACTGTTATTGATCATCAACAACTCTCGCTTACTTTCTGCCGTATTCGACTTTGAGAGTTTTACTGCCACAGAACGAATACTCTCCTTTAAAGCAAAGAGCGTCTCGTTCTTTCTGGCAACACTAATAATAAGATTAGCTATCTCCTGGTTTTTATGCTTCAATTCAAGATCGATCTTATCTTTTTCCAATTGATCGATTTCAATCTTCATTTCCTTGGTTTTCAGTTCAACCGCCAGATTCTGCTTACGCCACATATAACGACGAGCATATTGATACATCATGAACCCTCCACAACAAAGCAAGAAGATATAAACAAGATTGGCAATCCATGTACGATACCAGGGAGATAAGATTGTGAAAGTAATACTATCAGGCTCTGTAAAATGGTTACCACTACATGCTCGGACCTCAAAAGTGTAGGTTCCTTCAAGAAGATTGCTGTATTCTTTTGACGTCGAGGTAGTAGGTTCAGACCATTCACCATCATTCAGTCTATACTGATAAGTAACACCATCATCAACCTGTAATGCAACGGCACGGAAATCAAAACGGACAGAGTTGTTGTCAAAGCTGATTATCGGTGAAGATTTGAAATGAGTGAAATTAGCACGATACACCACAGAATCCCTTGGTGCAGTTAGCAACATTCGGTGAATCAGCGTACGCACTGACGGCATTTCCACATCTGGTTTATACAGGATAAAACCTGAACTACATGGAATCAGATTAATCTGTTTGTCGAGTTTAATGATATTACCAGAAGCATCCCACATCTCATATAAATCAGAAGGAACATCTGATAAGGAATCTATCCAGACTTTTCTTACCGTTTGATGACTGATCACGGTCTGATATGAGCTATCCAAATGATATATTTCTGCCAGATTCAGATTTCGGTTATACACCGTAAGCTGTTGTTTACCTGTTTGTCGGAAATAGCGACCTGATTCACTTATGCCCTTTATCCGACCTAACGAGCGCCATTCACCATCTAACTTCTCTAAAATACAGATACCATTATACAACCCCACAAACAATCTGTTGTTAGTTCCTTCTTGAGCCACACAGGACCAAGCACCGATGACATCTGTTATTTTGTTAGCTTTTGTCCCGTTAACACAAAAGATGCCCTTGTCATGCAGACAGAACAACTCGTCATGATGACTGTATAAGAACCAAGCAGGTCCACTGGGGCTATCAATCCTATTCAGATGAATGTTCTGACCTTGCAGCACGTGGTCAAGAGGTGTCATAAACAGTCCACGATCCGTTCCAAGATACAGATTATTCTGGAAAACTTGTGCACTATAGCCAATACCATACGACAAACCTTTGCCATAAAGGTGAGAATAGGGGGCGTTCAGAAGGATATAATCAATACCGTAATCCATACCTGCCCACAAATTTCCTAATGCATCAAAACTTATTGAGAGTACGGTATTATTCTGTAATCCATGCATCTCATTATAATTCTTCACCTCTCCCGTAGCAAGATTGATAATGACAATACCATTATGTATTGTTCCTAATGCTACCAAATCACCATTAATAGTTGCGCAACAGATGACACCTTCCTTTAACAGACGGTCGGCGGCTGTTGGAAAAGGCGTAACCGACCGGCCATTATAGTAAAACATTCCATCATTTGAAGTAGTAACAATCATACCTTGTTTATACTTAAACATAGAATTGATACGCATATGATCCAAAACAGTTCCTCCAGTAATAGGCAATAGCCGCTCACCAGCCACCATCTTCACACCATGATCAGTAGCTACATAAATAACACCATCTACCAATATAGAGGCAAATATTTTATCTTTTGATTCAATCATGAAAGGTTCCTTGTGGTGCATAATGAGGATATAATCATCACAGCGCAGATAAAGAACCCCGCTTAATTCGTATATTTCCCATACATTACCTACCTCTCGGAATTTCTTATCAACAGAATCTGATAAACAATGATACTGCAGAACACCGTTTTGACCAACCTCAAAGAAACCATACTCATTTTCTCCACCTACATACACACGATGCTGTTTGGGAAAAACGGCAACGCCTCTTACTTCTGAACGATTATTTAGCATATGTCGCTCCCAACTGACGCCATCATACGTAAGCAATGCACGCTCATTGGCAAAGAAAGTCCAGTTTTCATAAGAAGCAATACGCCAAGTTGTATGGCCACTACCATAGTCTTCAATACCATAGTGACATATGAAAGGAACACCAGCAAAAGTTCCAACGCACAACAATGCAAAAATCCAGAATAAAGTAATAATACGTAGCATTTTAGTCGGTCATTTAATTTTCGAATGCAAACTTACTAATTTATTTTTAATTCAGCATGTATTATATCAAAAAAAACTGTTTGATATGTCCGAACATAGACCATGCACTCGCCTGAGACATCGACACGAATGCTGGCACGGCCATTAGCAGCCTGAATGCGACTGGAGCCAGTAGATGTTCCTTCGTTCTGATGGATATAACCATCGCCAATAAGCGAGAATTCAATCCTGTCCTTCGAATCCAAGCATGGTACACCTTGAACATCACAGATCTGTGCCGTTAGAAGCCCGTTAGCATAACTCAGTTTGATTTGTGCTGGTGCGCCCCATTTCTCGGTCTGATACGTGCAAGTGATTTCGTCAGTAAGCTCGGCTGACACGGCACGTATATGATTAACACCGGCTACCAGCGGCACATGCCAATGGAACCCTTGGGCTGGATAATCACTGATTCGACGCCGTTTTTTGCCACACGACTTGCCATTCACGAACAATTCCACCTCGGGTTGATTGGAATAGACTAGAATTTCTTTTGCCTCGCCCTCGTTGCCCCAACGGATAGGCCAAGTGTGGCCGTAAATATGGAGCATAGGCTTGGTCGACCAATACGACTGGAACACATAATAGCTTTCTTTGGGCGTACCATCGCGCTGACATACGCCTTTCTGGTTGACATAAGGAATCGGATTATTGGGACGCAAAGGGGTGCAAAAATCTTTAAAGGTCCAAAAGGCAGAACCCGTGAGACTATCCATCTGCGCCTGCTCTTTCAAATGCCAATCGAACAAGCGTACAATATAGCTCTCCGACCAGTCACCATTTCTATCTCCCGCCTCGATATCAAAACCGCTCTCGGCATGACGCCCAGCATGGCTGTCACCACCCCACTCGGCATGAAGGAAATGAGGGAAACTCTCGATGGCCGACTGTTCCATGGTGCGGTAGTCGGTAAAACGTTGGGCGTACCAACCCGCCCAGATAGAAGGCGAATAGACATCGACGATGTCGGCACAGAAATCGCATCGTCGGATAGTGGTCTTGCGACTCGGGTCGAGTTGGTGGGCCAAGGTATTCAGCGATGTCATCAACTGTCTGACGCCAACAGTATCGATCTTATCCGAAAAATCGCCAGACCAGTCGTTCTCGTTGCCCAATCCCCAAAGGATTATGGAAGGATGATGCCGGTGCTGAGTAATCATATTGGTCAGCATGCGACGGGCTTGCGCCTGATAGCGTTCGCCACCTACGCCGCCACGACACCAAGGAATTTCCTCCCACACCAGCAAGCCCAGCGAATCGCAAAGCTGCAACACGAGGTCACGCTGTTGGTAATGGCCCAAACGGATAAAATTGGCTCCCATATCTTTAATCTGCTGCATCTCGCGACGAATCTGCTCGTCGGTCATGGCAGCTCCTACACCAGCATGATCTTCATGACGATGCGTACCATTGAGCAGCAAACGCCGACCATTCAGATAAAACGGCCCGTGCGTTTTGAACTCAAATGTACGAAAACCAAAACGCTTCTCGATCAGTTGCTTGCCATAGCGGATACGGGCAGTATAGAGCTGGGGATGGTCGACATCCCACAGCACAGGATGACTGATGACGATAGGCTTGTGGTTGTCGCCCTTGAAAACACGCTTGCCATCAGGAGAAAACAACTCCACTTGCAGGGAATGCTGAGGAGATATGATGACCGTGTTACCATTGACATCAATACGGACATCATCGATATACGTCTCAGGCATATACAACATATTGACTGGGCGATAGAGGCCACCATAGAGACAGAAGTCGGACAAGTTGGATGGTATCATCTGCACATCGCGACTATTATCACAACGAACCACCAATGGCAATGCCCCATTGCCGAAGCGAGTAAGATCGACCGTCCAACGGTCGTATCCACCAATATGTGAGCCCACCAATACCGTATCTACATACACATCTGTTTTCTGGCCAGCTCCCTCAAACTCCAACAGCGTATGACCGTTTGGATATGGATTATCTACCTGCAGTGTGGTGCGATACCAGCCCGTCCCTTGATAGTATTTCACGTCGGAATCGACACCATCCTGCGCATTGTAGCAATGTGGCAGATGGATTGTCTGCCAATTATGCAGTTGGTCTTGACGAGCAAACTGCCAGCTACTTTCGACACGCTGTTTGGGTGGTACAATGGCAGGAGAGAGTTTTCTGATTTTGATGGCCGACAAGCTTTCGTTGGGTTTGAATGTTATGAGCAGATGTCCATCGGTATTATCGACGAAGTAACGGCGACGTACAGCGATTCCACCACTATGGGTATCCTGGCGTCCCAACAGATAAGCACTTGAGGCCTGCGACTTACGGGTATCGACAGATAACTGTTCAACCTCATAACGTCCTATAGGCACATCGAAACGATAAGCCTGCATACCCTCGCGCATGGTTTGGTAGAGCGGTCCATCGTGCGTCAGGAGTATCTCCTTCTGCGTTTGTATAGTCTTGCCGCCGATATAACCCCAACTGCCTTCACGATAAGGTTGGTCGGGCAACCAAGTCAGTCCGGAGGCGTCTGACTGGAAATAGCAGTTGCTACCAACATTTACAGCAATCTCAGCTGACGGCTGACGGTATGTCACTGTTGCCACATCCTCATGAGCCTCTGTAACTGCCCGTAAAGTGTTGACACCATCAGAAAATGACACATCGAATACTGCCCGGCAGTTAACCACCTTTTTCCAACCTAACGACTGCCCATTATGTATCAATTCTATCGTGGGCTGATTAGTATATACCTTGACGGGCATCTTGCGCTCAAACGAACAGCGATCGGACCAATCACGGACAGCAATATGCACTACAGGGCATTGAATCCAGTTAGCTTGAAAATAGTAATACACATCCTTAGGCTGACGAGCGTTAGTAACTAAGCCCTTGTTGTTGATTCGTGGCATCGACTCATCACGATTGGCCGAGGCGAAGTCAATGAAGTTCCAATAAGCCGCTCCACACACATAAGGTGTCTGTTCAATGACCGGCAGATAATGCTCAACGTAGCGCTGTTGATATGCCATTGAGAAATCGAAAGCCACCGCGTTTGTCGGGTTATGCAAACGGAGGTCGCTTCCAGCCCCATACTCACTAACGATGATGGGATGAGTAGGCTGCTGGCGATGCTGGCGCTCAAGGAAACGTTCGAAATCAGTCATATCCGAACCATACCACCCCTGATAGAGGTTCCAACCTACGACCTGCGGGATATCACTCAACCCTACTTTATTATAATCATTACTACTATGAAAAGCCATCACACTGGCACGACTGCTATCTTCCTCGTGTACAACCAGTTCCAACCTTTGGGCCAATGCGAGTGTACGTTGGATGGCAGCATCGAGCAGTCCCCCCTGATAACGGCGCTGCGTCTGAAGTAGAATCTCATTCATATACCCCCAGAGAATAATAGATGTATGACTTTTATGTTGACGAATCATCTCTCGCAACTGGCGCTCGCAGTTTGTTGCAAAAGCCTCGCCTTCAGGCACAATATCCACCACGGGGATTTCTTCCCAGACCAACATACCCTCGCGATCGCACAGTTCGAGCAACGCATCATCCTGTGGATAATGCGCCAAACGTACAAAGTTCACACCCATCTCCTTCATCAGTCGGAAATCACGCCGATGCTGGTCATCGTCAAGTGCGATGCCAAACGGTTTCTGGTCCTGATGGAGACACACCCCATGCAGTTTATAAGGTTTGCCATTCAACAGGAATCCCTTCTCTGCATCGAATGCATACGAGCGGACACCCACCGAGCGCTGCTGACAATCGAATTCCATCTTACCGTTCTTGCTTTGCAGTAGCGTGACTACCTTATATAAATAAGGTGATTCTGGCGACCAGAGATGTGGTTTTGGGGGTAAAGGCAGAACTAGACGCGTGTTCGTACTAGCACGACGATAAGCCTGGGCTATAACATGCCCTTCGGCATCCTGTAATAGGCAGACCACTTGGCAACCATTGGGCACAGAAACTCTACAATCAACAGTGACCTGATGAAGATTGGCTGTAACATTCACTCCATCCACCACATCAAAATGCTGTACAGCCTTCTCTATCAACCACACATCGCGATAGATACCCCCCATGAAAGTAAAGTCGGCTGAAACAGGCGCTATCGTCTCATCGGTATTCGACACTTTTACTTGCAGGGTATTACTTCCTTCTCGTAAATATGGGGTTAGGTTAAATGCGAAAGCGGTATAGCCGCCGATATGCTGACCAATGGGTTGACCATTCACCAACACATCAGCACGTTTGAAGGCTGCATCGAACTTCAGCCAGGTCTGACGACCAGACTGATGCCACACGAAAGAACGTTCATAAGTAAAACACCCCTGACGATAATCCTTCATTATATAAGCATCGGTATTCCATGTATGCGGCAGGTTTATCCTCTGTCCTTCAAACGTCCAACCATCATTGATGGTCTGTGTCAGATGCCCATCACCCATCACAGGCTGTGCATCTGACTTACCAATCAATGAAACAAATAATAATAACAAATATAACCTAACTAACATTTTACCAACTATTACTCTTCTGCACTTACATTTGCTTCTGTTGGCCAACCAGGATTCTGATATATTGGCGAATCACTGATTGTAGCGCCATCAGGAGCGGTTATCAGAAAATGATTAATAGCAATTGGACTCAAATAGTGAGCCATTGTCCAGAAAAGGCCATTGTAATAGAGGCCGGATTCAGCCACTTGATAAGGACGGGTGTAGAGACTCAAAGAAGGCGACGAGATAGTATTCTCCTTGGCACTCTTACCATAAACCAGCAGTTTACTAAAGTCTACCCCAAAAGCCTGCTTATAATCCTCAATCATAGGTCCCCATATCTTACAACCCTCTATTTGGAAGCCATTCAACTGCTCCAAAGCACGCCAACGAATAAGATCATCATAACGGAATCCTTCGCCAATCAACTCACAGCGACGTTCGCGACGGATGTTATAAAGTGTCTTATCTGTCAACAGTTTGCCGGCGCTATAAGCTCCCCAGTCATTCTTTGCTTCCTCGTTCATATCGGTTGCATCGATAGTCTTTTGGAAGTCCTCATCAACATTGGCACGACGACGTAAGGCTTTCCAATAGTTGGCAGCCTTGGCATCCAATTGTCCATGCCGCATATAGTAGGCCTCTATATAGGTAAGATAAGCTTCAGCAGCACGGAAATAGATTGGCGCCGTCTCGTCCTTACCCAGATCTTGATTCTTCAAATCATGTGAAAAACCCTTACCAATAATATAACCAGTGGCACTTGAATACTTCACATCGTCAGAATAAATATTGGGAGTTGCCGAGAAATACTCAGGACTTGGGGTATTAATATAGGTTTTCTTTTCACCAGGAGCTTTCATAAACAGGCGCCAGCGATCATCACGATTCACCTTGGTATCGCCGATACGATCATCACCAGCATAACCGCTACCAGCTGCATAGATAGGTAAACCGTTTTTCATGAGGAACGACTGCTCGAACTGATGCGTATAACCACGGGCATAACCATAATAGATATGATGGAACCAATCGACATAGCTACCCAAATCGCGATCGTAAGGACGATAGAAAAACACCTCTTCAAATTTGCTAGGATCCTTTACAGAAAACATATCGTTATAATCATTTACATCAGCTTCACTCTCCTGAATAATACCACTATTAGGTGTCAACTTGACATTATCGGCAATCTGTTGCGAGGCATCAATGGCCTGATCGAGGAAGAAATTCACCTCTGCCTTGGCCGAACCACTTGGGAACTGATACCCCTTATTATAATCTTTCTGTGCACCAGGCCAACCGTTACCGTTAGGAACAAAAGCCGTTCCAGCAAAATATTTCTCCCACGAAGCCTCAAATAATGCCACACGTGCTTTCAGAACAAGGGCCGCACTCTTGGTCAATCGAGCCTTGCCACCATCGGGATTATTACTCATCAGCGAGACAGCATGGTCAAGATCATTTAAAATAAAACGAGCCACCTCGTTACGAGGCATGCGTTTTGAGGCCTCACTAAGAGAGTCGAGATTATCTGGCAATACAGTCTTGATGATGGGGAAATCCCCCAGCTTACGCAGACGATAAAAATACTGATAAGCACGCAAAAAGTAGCCTTCGCCTATATAATGACGAATAGCCGCATCATTACCAGATATCTGACCTTCAGCATATTTCTTCTCAACATCATTGATAAAGTAGTTGAGAGGATAGATATCTGAGAAGCTCCACTCTCCACCTGATGCAGGCACCTTCCATTCGCCCTTCAGGTAACGGTTGTTCGAACTACGTGTAGTAGAGTTATCAGTGGCATTATCACCGCCATAGAGATTGTTAATACTAGTAAAATTGGCAGAATAGTATCGGATGGTATAAGCTCCCAACTGATCTCCATCTACTAAATAACTCTCGGGTGATACTAACGAGGGCGGTTCGATATCAAGGTAATCGTTGCAACTTGAAACAAGTTCACCCATTGAAAGCAAAATAAGGATGCCAGTTATTAAATTTCGACTAATTGTTTTCATAACTTTCATAACTTTCTTTAGAAATTAACACTTAAACCGAATGCATAGGTCTTTGAAAGAGGATAGACCGTACCATTAGCTTGGCTATTAGATTGATATCCTGCGCCACATGTCTCTGGATCCATTGTATTAGAGAGACCTGTTAAAGTGAACAAATTTTCGCCCGACACATAGATACGTAGATTCTGAAGTCCTATTTTGCTCACTATTTGCTTAGGGAAAGTATAACCAATCTGAAGGTTCTTCAAGCGCATATATGCCGCATTCTGTAGATAGCGAGTCTGCGTCTTATTGTTCTTTGTATTAAAGACTGGACGAGGATAATAAGCATTCAGATTCTCACCAAGGGCATTATCCGAGGTACGGAAATAGTCAAGGTGCTCTTTCATAGCCATCGACCACCATTCGCCGTCTGTTACCCCCCAGAAAGTCATGTTGGTATCACCAGGCCACCAATCACGTTTCAATACTCCCTGAAAAAAAATCTGCAGGTCGATACCTTTCCATGCTGCATCGATGTTTACGCCTGTCATAAAACGCGGAGTAGAGTTACCAATCTTTTTCATATCACCCATATCATCAAGCGCATTACTTCCATTATTAATTTTACCATCCCCATTCAGATCTGCATACATAATATCGCCTGCTGCCCACTGATTACCAAGCGGGCTCTGGTCTACATTTGCCAGATGGGCCTGCATTTCCTCGTCAGTCTTAGCGATGCCAATGGTAGTATAACCATAGATTTCACCAATCAGTTCGCCCTCAATATACTTACTTAGGCTCTTCGTAGGATTGGCATAACGCAGAATCTTTGCCTGCGAATCGCTAATACTCAGTCGTACACCATAGTTAAAATCTTTAATCTGATCGCGCCATCCAATCTGCAATTCCCAACCGAAACTCTTCATATCGGTATTGTTGGTAGCTGGCACACCTGTTCCCAATGTGGCTGGCAATTCGATACCGGGCCCCATCATGTTGGAGGTCTTACGCACGAAATAGTCAAACGATCCAGTAAGACGATTACGGAAAGCCCCCCAGTCAAGACCTATGTTGGTATTCTTAATCTTCTCCCATGTCAAAGATGTCGACACTAATGCTGGTGCACTGGCAGTATTGGGTTTTGCACCATTCAAATACCAGTCACCATTGGCGGCACCTGTAGAAACAGTCTGATAAGTAGGATACCAATTATAAATATTAGCATTAGCTAATGTTCCATACGATACACGTAGCTTCAGCAGATTAATTACATCTTCCAATGGTTTCCAAAAATCCTCGCGAGCAATGTTCCAACCTAAAGAGAATGATGGCGACCATGTCCAACGGTTATCTCGACGGAAGCGTGAAGAACCATCATAGCGGAGATTAGCTTCGAAGAGATAACGCCCATCAAAATCATAGTTCAGACGTCCAAAGAAACCAACGTTGGCCCATTTTTGAACAGCACCGCCCAAACCATAAACAGTTGAGCTGGTTGTCAAATTAAGTACAGGCTGTACGGTTGATATCATATCAGCTCGGTTGGCATTCAGGTCACGATATTGTTGCTGTTCAATCTGCATACCTGCAGTAGCTGCGATATTGTGATTAGCCAACGAGAAGTTATAGTGAGAATATATGTTTGGATTAATATACTGTGACTTATATGAATATTCTGACACCTTATCCTGCAAGGGACCAGTCATCGTGGTAACATAAGTCTGATCTGGATCGCTAGCGTAATGGGCATACACGCGTTTTTCGTCGGTATGGTTCCAGTTATTATCTGTCTTTACATTCAATTCTGCTGTCACATCCCAGTCCTTCATCAGATTCAATGTCAACTTAAGCTGTTGTGACAAACTCTCATTGGTATCAATAGAACGTCCACCATTTTCCAATGCATTGATATAGTTGATATCCGACATCAAATAACCATTAGGATCATACTTCGGACGATTCGGACGTGTACGGCGAAGCATATTATTGTAGAAATCATTATTCATACGTTGGGCACGGCTATAGTGTACACGTGTGTAGCGACTTGAATAATCCAACTTCAAAGCCTTTGTTAACTGAGCAGATATTTTACCTGTCAGGTTATAGCGTTCATTGCTGTCTGTACCATAACGCATAAAACCAGTCTGTCCCAAGAAATTGCCACTTACATAATAACTCATATTATCGTTTCCGCCACTCACACTTACATTGTGTTCCTGAGCTCCAGACCATTTCTTATAGTATTCTTGTAGCCAGTCAACATTTCCCCAAGGATAATCGTACAGCCATTTTCCATTGGTATCGGCAATAACCTGTGTGTTTGGTTCTGCGGGGTTACCATAACAGGTCTCATAAATACGCTCAGCCAGATCGGGCAGTTTGGCACTACCAATATATAAATGCTGACTGTTTTTGTTAAACTGGGCCTGATCAAAATAGTTAATCCACTCCCATGAATTCATCATCTCAGGCATCTTTACTGGCGTATTAAAGCGAAAACTATTGTTGTAATTGATGACAGCTCGTCCACTTTTTCCACTTTTGGTTGTGACAAGAATGACGCCAAAAGGTGCTCTCGATCCATAAATACTCGATGCGGCAGCATCCTTCAATACAGAAATATTCTCAATATCCTGTGGATTGATGGTGTTTAGGTCCCCCTCCATACCATCGATAAGAATCAGTGGCGAGCCACTAGCATAATCGTTACCGTTGGCATCCTTACCAACAGAGCCATTACCACGGATATTTATGGTCTTGGTTGCATTCAACTCACCACCATGACCTGCATTCATGATATTCAGTCCAGGCACAACACCCTGCAAAGCTAGCACAGCACTACTAACGGGATGAGTCTCGATGTCTTTCGCAGAAGCTGTGGCCACAGAACCTGTCAAATTCACTTTCTTCTGTATTCCAAAACCCACGACAACTACCTCGCTTAGTGTTTTGTCATCCTCACGCATCATAATAGTACCATTAGCCTTATCCAAAGATAATATTTTTTCCATATAACCTACATACGAAAAACGTATCATAGCTTCAGGCTTTACATAGTTAAGCGTAAAGTGTCCTTCGAGATCGGTAACTACACCATTCGAAGTACCTTGTTCTACCACACTCACACCAACCATAGGTTCACATGTAACAGCATCTAACACCATTCCCTTGACAGTAATGGTACTTTGTGCCCAGACACATGTCTCAGACAGTAGCCACATGCAGCAAAACAATAACAGCCGCATGCCGATCATTGATAATTTGTTTTGTTTCATAAAACGGTTTTAGTTAATAAAAATATTAATTAAGAGGATTTCCATTTGGATTGCAACTGACTATCCAACGAAGGGCATTAATGAACAACAACTGCTGAGTGGTGTCCATGAACCCCTCATTACCATGTCCCATATTAAGATATATCATTCGATATTTTTTATTAGTCCAAACGAGTGGAAAATCACCAAACTTCACCACATCCTTCAAACCAAAAGGATACATCTTCTGCGAAATACTCAGTAAGACATCAACATCAGAATTATTCCGTGGTGACGGATTCCACTGATAGAATTCGCTGGACGGAGCCACGAACTCATGCGGAATTGACTTTGTAACAGGATGTTGCAGGATATTCCTTTCCACCAGCACAGGCTGTGGCGGCCAATTATTACAATAAAAAACGCCACACCCTAAGAATCGGTTAAACCAAGGCCAATGTGTGTTCTTATCATTATAGGCCGAGGCATGAAATCCCATCCAGCCTCCACCATTCTCCATGTACAATTCAAAAGCACGTCGCTCTACCTCTACATGCGGCATTGCATTCAAACTGATAATCACATCATATCCCTTTAATCTATCATAGGGATAATCTGCCAATGATGTTGTCTGTTCCATTATCCATCCATTACCATAGGTCAGCTTTTGAAAAAAAGCCATGGCTTGACGATCAAACTGTACATGAGCCTCTTCAGCCAAAGGATTCCAATAAACCAAGGCCTTGAAACGTGGTGCAGAAGCATAACTGGCAGGATAAGCCTCATGAAGTTCTTCCACCGCCCATCTAATAGCATTTTCAACTAATCTTACAAACACAGGATTATCCCAAAGTGTTGCACTATGTCCGAACTGAAAATATACATTACGGGCAGCCACATAAGGATTACTCCAGACCACAGGATGGTCCCCCATCTTTACGTTTGTATCTATCGTATAGCTAGCCTCGTCTACATGAGCCAACACTTGTACATTCCGACGAGGAGACTGATCATAAGTATACCATTCATCATCTTCAATAACAAATGAATCAGGGACACCCTGCATCACAGGATGACGTATGTCTTCAACCACAACCTTACCATCAGACTCCTCTGCAATATAATTCTTATATCGAATCCTACCCATAAAGTCTGAGAACCATGACCACATAGGATAGCCGTCAAATTCCCCCAAAAGGGTGGCATGGTGAAAACCAATATAGCCACCATGCCCTCTCTCAATATATTCATGGAATTCTTTCTGCGCGACCTCACTCCACTCATAAGGTGGATGATTTAATTGCAACACAAGATTATAAGTATCCAACTCACCAGCCTTCAATTCTTTTGCCGAAGTACAGATAGTTAAATCCAAACTAAAACGGTCTTTATTGTCCTGAAGCCATTGAAGAGCTCGAGCAGTAAAAGGCTCATGCACTCCTCCACGTTCTGCCAACACCAAAATTCTCTTTTGTGGAGCAGCAAGATCCTCTATTCTATCGTCAGCAAGTGTTATTGACCGACGCAATGCCTCCAGGTAATAATAGTCAGCATAGTTAATAGGCACATCAATCTCATCTTGGGCCGGATAGTTACCTGTTGAATGATCGAGAAGGAATCCCCGCATGGTTCGGGGTGCAGGCTGATATCCTGACACCAAAGACGAGATGATATGATTAGCTATCCGCCTGTACTCTTTAGCCAACACGGTATCGGAATAAGTGGCGAGTTCAAATAATCCAGAAGCAAATACGGCTGCCGCCGATGCATCACGTGGTGCATCAGGGATATTCGGATCGCGCATATCCCAATAAGGGATTAAATCTGCAGGCATATTTTGTTGCGAGAAAAAGAATTTCGCAATCTTCTGAGCTTGGCGCAGATATGCCTCATCGTGGGTATAACGGTAACACATGGTAAAGCCATACAAGCCCCATGCCTGTCCGCGGCTCCATACCGACTCATCGAACAAACCCTGATGGGTGATGCGCTTGATCACTTTACCGTTTTCAGGATTGTAATCTACCACATGATAAGATGAACCATCCTCGCGAAAATGATGAGCCATCGTCGTATTAGCATGGCTCACAGCCATCTGGTAATAGCGCTTATCGTTAGTGAGTCTTGAGGCTTCGAACAGCAGTTCGAGATTAATCATGTTATCAATAATCACTGCAAACTGCCAACGGTCTGGTGTACCCCAACTCCAACTACGAATACAGCCTACCTGCTCGTTGAATCGGGTTGCAAGGGTCTTAGCCGACTGGACGACGACATCACGATACGACTGCTCGCCAGTAAGTCGGTAAGCCTGTCCGAACGAGTTATACATCATAAAGCCCAGATCGTGTGTTCCTTTATGATACTTCACCTCTTCTATCTTCCAAGTATTCGACACTGCCTGCTCTCGCCAAAAAGCATCATGTGAATACTCATACATCTGCCAAAGAGAACCTGGGAAAAAGCCTGAACACCAATCGTACATGCCTACCAAACGCAGCGATCCATCTTTCTCCAAGCAGCGAGGCATGATCTTCGACTTATCCTTCGCTATCTTGCGAGCTTGTTCGGTATTCTGTAACAAATAGCGCAACTGCGTATCGGCAGCGGCAAAAGCCTGATCAATCTGACAGGGCTTGTAATACAACAGGAAAAAGCGGTCGGAAAAACGTTTCACGATATGACGACAGGCCAACTGCTGATAATCAGTACGCTCTGGGATCAACAACCAAAGACGGTACAAATCGTGTGCTAACAGCTGCTGTTTGTAGTCCCACTCGCCTATCTGTTGATAAGGCCATGCCTCAACCTTCTTACCCAGATACTGAGCCAGGTAATTGGTAGCATTCTCCAACAACTGATGCGCCTCGGGCTGGAATTTGTATCCAACCGCTCTTGCTATCTGAAACACATCGATGATATGACTCAGGTTATATTGCGAATAGCCAAAGGCTAAAGTTCGACGCAGTTCACGCGGTTGCCTACCATCAGGTTCTATCTGCGCCTGCATCCGTTTTTGATAAAACGCGCTCAGGTACTGGTTAAGGACCTGCTGGTTACCTACGTATTTGGCATAAGCCATAACTTGCGCATCGTGTGCAGTTGAATGGTTATTGAGTTGCTGACTTTCTTCTATCCCCTGCTCGCTGGTAAGAATCCACTGTAAGAATTGAGAGAACCAATGCTTTAAGCCTTTTGCATCCTTAGCTGTAAATGCCTTTGACTGCTCTAACAACTGTACAGCATCAAGCATCTCGACAAATGAGTAACCATCAATAACCCCATAACAACGCCCTTTGCCACCAAATTTACCGGGAATGGTTTGGGCATAGTTCAGGTTGGGATTCATACGGGTATCGCAATTCAGGAACCATACCCGCAACTGCTCAACAGCTTTCTGGGCATAGCACTCATTGTTACTGAAGTACCAAGCCAGAGAGAGAGTTGTTACACGACGAGCCATTTCGGCCAATCGGGGACGATCGTATTTCTCCAGTTCGGGATTCGACACCCCATCACGTACTATATATGGCAGGCCATCGGGTTCAGAAGGATCGGGCCAGTAATAACGCGACAAGCTGAGATAGTCGTGCTTACTGCCGCTAACGGCCGTTTTCTCCTTCATCATCACAGATACCGGTAAAGTACGCATGAGTGTATCGGCATCGGCTATCAGCTGGTGATATGCCGTAGCATAGGCCGGCTGCTCCAGGCAGGATTTTACCTGGGCCAGGTGCGCGCCGTCCCAAATAGACTGCGCACCTGCCTCGGCAACTAACAAAACCAACTGTATGAATACAACTAACCTATTCTTTATCATATCAAGCAATTACTGAATAGTTACTTTTACCTTGTAATTCTGTGTAAAGCAATGTACCTCGTACTGATTATTGATGTTATTAGGCGTATAGATTACGCCATCAGCAGAGCCATTAGAAATACGGACTTTATCATCAGCATCCACATCCTTAGGATCGAAAGTGGTAACTGTAACATCGCCCTTAGCACCATTAAGAGCCTTGAAATAAATGCTCTGTACACGATGATTATCAGTGGCATCAATACCTGTAAGCTGCCACTTCATGCTGAAGGCACCATTGGCATTAGGCTGCAGAGAGGTGCCGTTGGCATCAACAATCTGATAATCGGCTCCTAATGTCAGGTTGCTATCCACATAATAGAAAGACTCTGCATCGAAAGCACGCGAACCTGCGCACCAAAACTGGACAGGAATATCCAACGTTTGCCCCTGAGCAACGGTATAAGCCAGTTTATTATCCAGCCTACCCCAATCCTGGAAACCGAAGTAGAACACATTCTGGGTTTCGGGATTATCGTTTCCCCAAGCATCGTCGTTACAAGCAGTGAACGACATACCTACCATCATGATGCACCATGCACAAACGATTTTTGATACTATCTTATTCATAAATTACGTTTTTTTAGTTTGTTTGTTGTTTACCATCCTGCATTCTGAACCACATTGCCTTCAGAGGTAGCAATCTCGTAAGTTGGGATGGGATAATAATAATCTTTATTGGGATTAAAAGAGCGGGCTGCTGCCTCTTCGATGACATAGATATCGGCTTGGTCGCATACCTTCTGTCCTTTGTACATACCACCCTCGGTAGTGAGACGACTCTGCAAATCTTCGCGCTGGGCATTGGTATCATCCTCATTATACTTCAGACCAAGCATAGTAGTTGGCAGAACCTTTTCGGCAATCTTCCAACGGATGATATCGTTATAGCGCAGTCCCTCGTCGATAAACTCTACCAAACGTTCGCGACGGATTTCATCAAGGATATTCAAGCCATTCTGCTTGGCAAAATCGTTGGTAAGCTTAGCACTAAAACCACTACGGGCACGAACGGCATTCACTGTCAGGTTTAACTGCTCATCGGTAATACTACCGTTTAACTCATAAAGTGCCTCTGCATACGAAAGCAGCACCTCAGCATAACGAATCACCATCTTATCAACCGTTTCCTTACTATTAGTAGTCCACTCATCAAGCATAAAACCTTTCTTGATGCCATAACCATTACCATGCTGATTGCTGAAGGGAACATAGCCTCCCTTGTAAGCCTCTTCGCCCTTATGATAGATGGTCATACCCAAACGTGGGTCGCGCTTTTCAAAGATATCGTCATAGTGTGTCTCGGGGATCATTGCCAGTTTGCTCTTTTCGCGAGGCAGACCATCGGTATAGAGATACTGGTCGATAGCCTGACGCGTTACGCTGACACCATTCTCCAACTGACGAGAGTTGCCATGAGCAATGGTGGCACCTGCCCCATTAGGACCATACACCTTCACAAATACATTCTCTTTATTCTGACGACCCTCGCCATCAAAATAAAACAACTTTTGATAGTCGGGATATAGGGCGTGCTTACCACTATTAATCAGGCGCTCGGCCGCATCAACAGCTATCTTCAGATGCGCTTTCGAGTCGCTCGACAAACCATGATACTTAGAGAAAGTACCCTCGTAGAGACCGATACGCATCATCAGACCACGAGCAGCCGACTTTGATACACGCCCCCAATCGGCATCACTGCTGACAGCATCGATCTCAGGCAACCACTCCTCGGCAAATCGCAAGTCGCTGTAGCACTGCTGAATCACCTCTTCTCTTGGTGTGCGAGCCATCTTGATATCCGGATCGCTGGTAGAGTCGAAAGCTTTCAGAATCAGAGGCACATCGCCGTATTTCTTTACGAGATCGAAGAAATGGAAAGCACGGAAAAAATAAGCCTCGGCCAACCAGCGATTCTTCTGAGCATCGGTAAGAGGAGCCACGGCTCCCTTGGAAATGATATTATTGCATACACCTATTTTATTATAAGGGTTGCTCCAATCGCCCGATGTTGAAGGCAGACTCCAGTTACCACTCGAGGTGCCATTAGCCGATGTACCGATAATATCATCTGCACGACGGTCGTGATCGAAACCTGGCAGGTCGACATACAACTTATTGCAAGCACCGCGCAGGTCGGTTTCACTCTGCCAGAAGGTATTATCGGCGAGTGTTGTTTCGGGCAGACGGTCGAGTTCGCAGCTCGTAAGCAGCATCATGACACAAACAGCACCTGCCGTATAGATGGATTTTATGATATTCTTTTTCATAATTCTAATTATCAATTATAACTTTTCTATTATCAATTCACTAAAGCGTAACATTCACGCCAAAAGCCCATGTGCGGAAGAAAGGATAGTAGTTACGACCTACATTGTTACCCGATTCTGGGTCGAAAACCTTCAGGATGTCAGACTTCTCCCATACATCGTTACCACTGATATATACACGCAGTTTCTGAATGTACTTCTTAGAAATAGGCACGGTGTATCCCAGAGTAATGTTCTTCAGACGGAGGTAAGCGGCATTCTGTACCCACTTGTCGGAAGGTTGGAAATTAAACATATCGCCATTGTAGTTGTAAAGGCGTGGCCAGAATGCATCCTGATTATCCTCGGTCCAATAGTCGCGATGGATGGTCCAAGGCATCTGATAGGTGCGACCGAATGGGGCAATAGCCTCTGTATCTATCAGTAGTTTGCGTTTGCCAACTCCCTGGAACATCATCGTCAGATCGAAGCCTTTCCACTGAGCAGAGAGATTAAGACCATAAAGATAACGTCCGTTGGCATCACCTAAATAAACCAGATCGCCGTGGTTTTCTTTTGTGCCATCGCCAGCACCTACCTGATGACCTATGTTACCATCCTTATCGGGCAATGTGAGGTATCGCACATCGCCAGCACCTACTTTACCGTCGCTGAACGACTTATAACCAGGGTGTGCTTCCTTATACTGTTTGTATTCGTCGAGGCTGCTCCAGTAGCCATCAGTCTTATAGCCCCAAATGGTGTTCAAAGCATAGCCCTCGAGCAAACCAACTGTTCCTGCATAGATAACATCGGCACCATCGTACTCCATGAGTTTATTCTGAGCATCAGAGATATTAAAGGCCACCTGATAACTGAAGTCGCCAATACGGTCGTTCCACTTAATTTCGAACTCCCAACCCCATGTTTTCAGCTTACCCACATTCACATTAGGGATACCAATACCGATAGTATGTGGCAACTGTAGTTTAGACAGCATATCGTTATTATACTTCCAATAGTAATCGAACGAAGCGTTCAATCTACCATTCAGCAGACCTAGATCAACACCGACGTTAGTGGTCTCAATAGTCTCCCAAGTTTTATCTTTCGAAGCCAACTGACTCTGATAGTACGACTTCTCGCCCATATACACCGTGCTCTGTGCAATGGTGGGGATATAATCGTATAGGCCCAAAATGGCACCATTACCCAACTGACCCCACGAGGCACGCAGTTTCAGATTGCTTATCCAACCAAGTTTGAACCACTCTTCCTGACTGATACGCCAAGCCGCAGATACAGAAGGGAAAGCCTTCCATCGTTTCTCTGGAGCCAAGCGCGACGAACCATCGTAGCGAACATTTGCTTCGAACAGATAACGATCAGCATAGTTGTAGTTCAAACGACCAAAGTATGACATCATTGACCAAGGTGCGATGTTATCGCCCAAAGATGTGTTGGTTGCCTCGGCTGTATCGTAGTAGTTGAAAGAGTAGAAATCGTTAGAGTTCATATTCTTAGCTGTGGCAGAGAACTCATCCTTACGATAGTTCTCATATGAAGTTCCAGCCAACAACTTGATGTTATGCTTCTTTATATCAAACTCATAATTAACAGTCGCCTCGAACAAATCGTGAAAGTCATTGTTCTTAATACGATAGAGTGAGTTAGGATCGTTGTACGACTGACGTACATTATTACCAGTCATACCGTACCATACCATATAATGACGCTCGGTACGACCTGTATAATATCCAGCACGACGACTGGCACTAAGGTTAATACGCAAACCTTTTAACAGATTCTTGATGGTCAGGTCGCCCTTACCAACAAAAGTTTCATAAAGTGTTTCCGACTGTCCGCCCTCCTTCATCACTTGGATAGGGTTAAATTGCAAATCGCCATTATAGGGATTAACGTCATAGTTTACGTCCTCAGTAGGATTATAGATAAGCTGGCGTGCACGAGAGCCATAAAGGTTATTTAGGATGGCACCAGCTCCTGCCGATGGATTATTATTCTTTTTCGACTGATACTGCATGTTTACACCTACAGCAATATACTTACTAAACTCGGCATTTACCTTGGCATGCAGATTAACACGGGTGTTATCGTTCTTACCATACTTAAGCATACCGTTTTTATAAAAATAGTTTCCCGAAATCAGGTAGTTGATATTTTTGGAACCACCCGACACAGACAGACTGTGGTTGGTCTGATCAGAATGATTACGTGTACCCTCATCTACCCAGTTGGTAGCCGAGAACAGATCCCAACGGCCATTGGTATTATTGGGACGATAGTTGAAGTTGCTATTACCTACCCAACTTGACTGCTCTGGGTTCCACTCGGGTTTACCACCCTGATTGATTCGTCCGATATTTATCCACTCCTGCTCTTCCCATGCAGGCAAACGCTCTGGCATATTACTAGGCAGGTTGGTAGCATAATAACCGCTATAGCTGATTCTGGGCTTGCCATCGCCACCATTCTTTGTAGTAACAAGTACTACACCAGCAGCAGCTCGGGCACCATAGATAGCACAGGCAGCAGCATCCTTCAGTACCGAAATACTTTCGATATCTTCGGCATTGAGCAGAGACAAATCGCCCTCAACACCATCTATCAGCACAAGCGTTGAGGTAGAGTTGACCGACGAGAAGCCACGAATACGCATACCGCTGGTCTCGCTACCAGGCTCACCACTGCTTCGTAGTACAGCTACACCAGGCAGTTCGCCCTGCATAGCATCGAGCACATTACTTGATGGTTTGGCGGACAACTTTTCGCCATCAACAGCAGAAACAGCACCCGAAAGATTTACCTTTTTCTGTGTGCCATAACCCACCACCACCACTTCGGTAAGTGTTTTATCGTCCTCAGTCATCAGGATAGTGCCTTGCACTTTGGCAACTGGCAGCGAGAGCGTCTTATAGCCAATAAACGTAAGCTGAATGGTTGCTCCACTCTTTACATTTGCTAAGGAGAAATGACCATCGAAATCGGCCACGGTACCATTTGATGTACCTTGTTCCAGAATACTGACGCCAATCATAGGTTCGCGCGTGCTCGCATCGAGCACGGTTCCCTTAATGATTATGGTGGATTGTGCCCACACACTAGTTCCCATCAGTAACCACGTACAGCAGCAAAGTAGCAACTTCATGCTTCGTGTTGATAATTTTTTTGTACTCATATAAACAGGTATTTAGTTTGATATATAAAATTGATGGCACAAAAGTAAGTCAATTCTTCCACCAACATAAATAATCTGCCACATCACAATTACTACACACCAACAGAACCACTACATCAGTAGTTTCTCTACAAGAGAATATCTCATTACAAATCAATGCATTAACAAATAAAAGCGCTACATCAAACTATTAAAATAAATTTCTCTTGTTTATTGCTTTTCTCGAATATAATGTTTATCTTTGCCACCAAATAAAAATATGTATGAAGAAATGGATATTATTACTATTGGTTGCTACCACACTGCAAGTTACTGCCCAGAATCCTTGGCAACGAGCAGTTATAAACTATTCACGGCAAACTTACCACTCCGGCAACCAGAATTGGCAGATAGGGCAAAGTAAAGAAGGCTGGATGTATTTTGCCAACAATAGCGGTCTGTTAGAATACGATGGCACCAATTGGAGTACTTACCCACTACCAGGCAACACTAAGGTAAGATCGGTACTACCTGGTAGCGACACAATCTACGTGGGTGCTTTGGGGCAGTTCGGACGTTTTGTAAGGAATAACAAAGGGAAAATGGCTTACCAAGAACTATCAGGAAAGATGGGCCAAAAGGGACAAGTAAACATATGGTATATACACCGTATTGGCAACGACGTTTTTTTTCAAAGCGATAACGCATTCTACATTAACGATTATAAGACACGACTCGCCTGCGAACCTGGTGTACATTATTCAACTGTAGTCTACAACCGGCTTTATATCACCTCATATAAAGGGCTATCCGTATTGGTTGGAAAGAAGTTTGTGCCATTAGAAGGTATCGACATTCGTAAAACATCGAATATTGTAGCCATACTGCCTTGGCAGCAAAAGTTGCTATTGGTAACCAGTAACAATGGATTGTACCTCTACAGCAACAACCGTTTGCAACCATTCAATGTAGCAGACAACAAACTTTCAGGTGGAATTCAGCTATCGTGCGCTGCTCTATCTGGATCGATGCTGGCATTGGGCACACTGCAGGATGGAGTGATATTAATGGACTTGCGCACTAACACTATCGACAGGATTTCGACTAACAACGGACTGCAGAACAAGACGGTACTTTCTACGGCCTTCGACAATGACCAAAACCTATGGTTGGCACTCGACAATGGACTTGACTGCATCCAACTCAGCTCACCCATGCGATTTCTTAATAGTCGGCAGTCACCAATCGGCAGTGGCAACTGCAGCATCACTTATCAAGGTAAGCTCTACTTTGGCACTAACCAAGGTCTGTACGTAATGGAGGGTAACCATATTCGCTTTGTAGAAGGTACGGGTAGTCAGGTACTATGTCTCGACACCATTGGTGGTCAGCTATTCTGTGGTGGACGACAATTCTTTATGAATATCAACGGCAGTCGTATCACCCATTACGACAACCGAGGTGTATGGGGTGTACGTGCACTTAGCCGTCATCCAGACGTATTACTCACTAGTTCCTATTGGGGTTTACGCTTGATGAAGCAATTGTCACAAGGTTGGAAGATAGCAGAAAAAGTGAAGGGCGCCGACATCTCGGCTAAAACCTTCTATATCGAAGAACTAACAGATGCTATCTGGGTAGCTAACAAAGAGAAAGGACTCTACCGCCTAACACTCAGCAATGACCTGCTAAACGTTAAGAGTAAGAAGTGTTATAATTCGGCTGCATTGCCAAAAGGTGACAATGTTTACATTACCAAAATAGATGGCGAGATGGTGATTGCCAGTCGTCAAGGTCTTTTTCGTTACGATGCCACTCACGACCAACTGGTTCGCCATTTTGCCTTAGAGCAACAACTGGGCGGACAGACTGCTTATACCTATATCTACCAATCGTCTGATGGGTGCATTTGGTATGCTACTGATGGCGCCATGCATGTAAGCAAAGACCACGTGCATCACAGCTACCTGAATGATTGCCTGATGGAGGATTTTGAAAATGTGAGCTTTACCAACCACCACCAAGCCGTTATCGGCACTGAGGATGGTTTTGCCTTGTTGGAAAACCAGCAGTCACAGGACACTGCCAGATTGATACAGCCGTATATCCGACGTATCGTTATAGGCAACAACACCGACACCCTCTACTATAAAGCCGAGACGCCACAAATTAAGTGGGGTAACAACTCGTTACGTTTCGAATATAGCGCCAATAGCTACGATCCCACTCAGACAATTCGTTTCAGCTACTGGTTAGAAGGTTCAGAAGAGCAGGAGTGGAGTCAGCCTACCCGACTGCACATCAAGGAATACACAAATTTACCCGAAGGCCATTATACCTACCACGTCAGAGTAATTACCGCTAATGGTAGTAAAAGTGGAGAGACATGTTTTGAGTTTACCATTCTACCACCTTGGTATCGTACTTGGTGGGCTTACACCTTATATATAATAACTATTCTCATCGCCATCTGCACACTATATCGTCGCCTGGTACAAAGTCGACAGCGTCTCATCCAAGAGAAAGACGAACAGATTGAGAATCTGGAGGAAGAGAAACTGGAGATAGAACTACGGGCACGCCAGGATGAGCTAGTACGTTCACGTATGAACATAGTCCGCAAAAACGAGATGCTGCAGGAAATCAAGAAGACAGCCGTTAGTATTAATAATGGACTAAGCGAAGAGAATCTACCTGCTATCAAACGCCGTGTAGTACGACTCATCGGTCAGATTGACACCAACATCGAACATGATGAAGACTTAGAAGCCTTCCGTAGCGAATTCGACAGCGTACATCATAACTTCTTGAAGACCCTCGGTGAACGCTATCCACAACTCTCACACAAGGAGAAGATGCTCTGCGCTTACATCCGCATGAATCTAATGTCGAAAGAGATTGCCCCCCTACTCAATATCTCCATCCGCGGTGTAGAAATTGCCCGTTACCGTATCCGTCAAAAGTTTGCGCTATCTCAAAAAGACAGCCTTACAGACTTTCTACAAGCTTTATAACACATAAATCAGAATAAAAAGTAGTACCTTTGCAGCCATGTTTGTAGTAATGATGACTTTGTTTACCATTGTGCTCGTGGGATACGGGGCTGGTAAATTAGGATATTTGGGAGGCGACTTTGACAGACAACTGTCGAGGTTGGTAATTAATATGACTTGTCCGGCGCTGATTCTATCGTCGGCAATGACGGGCGAACTGCCTGACCGCGAGTATATTCTGCCATTATTGCTCATCAGCGTAATAACATACGCTGTGCTTACAGGTATTGCATTCTTTTTGCCACGCTACCTCACCAAAAAGAAAGACGACGAAGGGACTATTGGTTTTGCACTGATGTTTGGCAACGTGGGCTTTATGGGCTACCCCGTGGTGGCATCGATATTCGGGCACGAGGCCGTATTCTATGCAGCCGTGCTGAATGTGGTAAACACGTTTGCGGTGTTTACGGTAGGCACTATCCTGATTACAGGGAAAAATGAGGTTGAAGAAAGTCGATTTGAGAAGAAGGTGCTCTACTCTACCCCAATGTTAGCCTGCTATCTAACCATGCTGATAGTAGCGCTGCGCATCGACAATATCCCCGAGGTCATTAGTCAGCCACTGACCATGATTGGCAATATTACCGTGCCAGCAGCGCTACTGATCATCGGTTCATCAATGTCGAACCTCCCGATAAAATCACTGTTAGGCAACACCAACGTTTATATTACCACCTTGTTCCGACTGGCCATTCTGCCCATCGGCATGTATTATCTGTGCACACTTTTAGGTTTCGACAGTTTTGTGGTGAATATCAACACCGTAGTGATTGCCATGCCTGTAGCCACCTATGGAACCATTCTCTGCCTGAAGTATGAGAAAGACACGACCATGATTACAGAAGTCACCTTTATCACCACCCTGCTATCCATGATCAGCATTCCCCTGCTGGTAATGCTTTTATTCTAAGAAGCCGTTCCATCAATATGTAACCAGCAAGAATGATGACATAGATCATCACCACTTGCATAATCGAAGGATGTAAATCTTCTATGCTTGCATAAGGCATGGTTGCTATCCGTATCAAAGCTGCATTCAGTCTTGAGACAATATATAATAATAGGTACGCGAAAGACGGAATCAATAATACTACCAACGACAAGTAAAGTATCAGCATAGCCGCAGGAAGTACAATCAGATTTGTAAGCAGAAAGTAAGTTGAGAACCGTCCGAAGTAATAAGCAATCAGTGGGGCTACACCAATCTGGGCCGCACAAGAGACGGCAAATATACTCCAAAACCATTTTACTACCCGATGGGACATCAGATTCTTTTGAGCTATCAGTTCATTGAATAACGGCATGAACAGTAATATGAAGAACACAGCCATGAACGACATTTGGAAGCCCACATCGAAAAGCGACAACGGATTAGCCATCAACATCACAATAGCAGTAAATGCAAGGGTATTGATTGACATTTTCTCCCTATACCCTAACTGCAAAAGAGCATATACACTCAGCATGATGGCAGAACGCACTACACTAGTCGACATGCCTACAAGGAACACAAATAGCCATACACTCATTACGATAAAGATTTGCGTCATAGTCTGACACCTGTGCCCCACCGTTAAGAAAGAAAGCAGCATATAGATGATACCCAGATGCAGCCCACTCAAAGCCAATACGTGCGAAGCTCCGGTTATGGCATAAGTATCCTTCAGTTCTTTGGTCAACGCTGATTTATCGCCAAGCGTCATCGCTGCCACTACTGCATAAGCATCGTCATCAGCATCCTCCACGTCGAATCTTTCGAGCAACCTGCTACGCAGTTTCAGGAAAAAGAGCCTAGTCCTGGTCAACACTGACAGGCTACTAAGAGTGGGGCGAGACCTCTGCCAGTCCCAGCTTGTCACAAATGTGCGACCATTCTCTATTCTGGATTGTATTTTCAAACCATCACCGATTTTTAGGGACTTGCTCCGCTCATCTTTATACAGATAACATTTCAACGTATGCCCACTACCTATCAATACCACATCGATAGCCATTGTCTTCGGCTTCTCTATCGGTCGACTCGTGACTACCGCCTCATATACAACCTTTTCTTCTGGCCACACAGGTTCCGAAGTCTTGTGCCATACAGTAAGGAACCACCCCAGGACAGCAAAGCACACACAGATAGCCAACGATTGCAGCTGACCGTTTCGGCGCATCATCAAAGCCAGAAAAACTGCAACGGCCAATAACAGCAGAAGTTGCAATGGTGTCAGCACCATCACATAGTGTCCCACTACGATACCCGCCATCATGAAGACAGCCAGCTTTAGCAAGGGTGAGTTTTCCAATAATCTGTTTCTCACAATGCTTCTAATTTAGTTCTGCAAAGGTACAACTTTTTGGCGTAAACCCCTAATCTTCTCAGGAAATATGTAAGAAAAGTTTAAAAAGACTTGGCTTTTTGCTCATAAGTTCGTAACTTTGCAAACATGGAGACAAGTTACTACACAAACGACGCCATAACGCTGCTGAAGGACCTGATAGCCATTCCTTCTATCAGCAGAAGCGAGGAAAAGGCAGCTGATAAGCTGGCAGAGTATCTGAACCTTTGGCATCTGCCATTCGGCCGTGAGGGCAATAACCTTTGGGTAGGTTGTCCTGATTGGGATAATAACCGTCCTACCATAATGCTCAATGCCCACATTGATACAGTGAAGCCTGTCAGTTCCTGGACCCGCGATCCCTTTCAGCCTATGCAGGAAGGTGATGTACTCTATGGACTTGGCGCCAACGATTGCGGTGGCGGACTTGTAGCCTTGCTACAAACCTACCGCATCATGCTTAACCGCCCACGCAAATATAACCTGCTGTGGGTTGCTTCTGCTGAAGAGGAAGTCTCTGGCGATAACGGTTTCAGCCGTGTACTCCATAAATTGCCTAATATCGATGTAGCTATCGTTGGCGAACCTACAGGCATGCAGCCTGCCATTGCGGAAAAAGGGTTGATGGTAATCGATGGTTATGCCCATGGCAAGTCGGGCCATGCAGCCCGTAACGAAGGCGTTAATGCTATCTACGAAGCCCTCGACGACCTTGTATGGCTACGCGACTACCGTTTCCGCAAAGTCAGCCCCTTACTCGGCCCTACAAAAATGACTGTTACCGTTGTAGAGGGCGGTACCCAACACAACGTTATTCCCGATACACTTCATTTTATAATAGATGTACGCACGAACGAATTCTATCAGAATGAATACCTGTTTGAATTCCTTCGTAAGAAGATGAGCAAATGTGAGCTTCGTGCCCGCTCCTTCCGTCTCCACTCATCAAGTATTCCCGAAGATCATCCACTAGTCAGACGATGCACCGAGCGTGGCATGACCCCCTTTGGTTCTCCCACCCTCAGCGATCAGGCCCTCATGCCCTTCCTTTCGTTGAAGCTAGGACCTGGCGAATCAAGCCGTTCACATTCAGCTGATGAGTTTATTAAGATTTCTGAAATCCATCAGGCCATCGATACCTACGTCAGCCTGCTCGATGGCTTGACGCTTTAACGCGCCAGCCATCCTTCAGGATTCAATTTCGCATTTCCCTTACGCAACTGGAACTGCATCACACCGTCAGAGCCTACACGCCCTAACGTTTGTCGTGCACTTACCTTTTGACCACGACTCACGCTGACAGAAGCCAAGTCACAATACACAGAGAGGTAACTGCCATGACGCACAATAACGACCGTGGTACCACCATAGCCGAATACAGCACTCACCTCACCATCGAAGATACAACGCACCGCAGCTCCTGGCTGACCTTTGATGTCAATGCCCTTCTTATCGAGTGTCACATGACCTTTCACATCTGTCACATGATTTGTTCCAAAATGATTCATAATCTTATAGTTACCAGCAATAGGCATGGGCAGGCGTCCACGATTGTTCTCGAAGCTACCACTCAGCAAGCGGTCTTCCGATGACACAGAATAGTCGATGGTCGACGACTTCTTGGCTTCAGCCATCTCCTTTTCGTGAGCCCTAGCCTCTGCAGCGGCCTTACGTTCAGCAGCCAAACGGGCATCCTCAGCCTCCTTGGCCTTACGCTCTGCCTCAGCTTTCTCACGTGCCGACTTCTGGGCAGCAGCCCTAGCTTCAGCCTTGGCTTTCTCTTCTCTGGCCTTTGCTTCAGCTATACGTCGTTCGTTCTCCTTACGAGCCGCTTCAGCAGCCGCCTTCTTCCTAGCCAGTTCCTCCGCTTTTCGCTTCGCTTCAGCCTCGGCAGCCTTACGTTTTGCCTCGGCTTCAGCACGAGCTTTGGCACGAGCTATCTCCTGTGCTATCAGGCGATCTATCTGGGCGTTCAACTCTGCATCGCGTTTTTTCTGCTTATCGATGATACTCTGGATGGTCTTCTGCTGTTTTTTCAGCGAATTAACCATTTGCTGCTGTTCCACCTGCTTGTTCTCGAGCGATTTCTTCTCCTGTTCGCCACGATACAGCAAATCATTCTTCTGCTTCTTCGACATCTTCAACTCGTCGAAGGTCTCAGCCACCTGCTGTTTCATCGAAATCACCGCCTCACCCTGTGTCTGCTGATAAGCAGCATACTCACGTACGAAACGCAATCTACGATACATCTGCGACAAGTTCTTGGCGCTGAAGATGAACATCAGCTTACTCTGGATGTGACGATTGGACTGCATATAGCGCATCGACTTCAGGTAACGCTGCTTACGTTCCGCCAATTCTTGTTCCAACATCTTCAGCTGAGCCTGTAACAGAGTGATGTCGTCCTCCAATCGGGTGATGTCGTGTCGGATTGTGTCGATGGTTTTACGCTTGTAGGCAATCTCATTATTGATTACCAACAGATTCTGCAGTCGTTTGTTCACATCGCGCTCATTGGCCTTCAATCTCCGCTCCTGCTCCTTAATCTGGTTGCGAACCTGTTGCTGTTCTTTCTTCAATCCGCTAACAGTAGGAGCTGGTGTGCTGTTTTTCCTGGTAGCTGTTTTCTTTGTAGTTGTAGTTGTTTTCTTCCTCGTGGGAGTATTTTTCCTCGTGGTCTGTTTCTTTTGTGTGCTGGTAGTACGCACCTTCGTGGTGGCTGTCCGCTTTTGTTGAGCAGGAGCAGTCACCACGAAGCATACTAAAATCAAGAGTGCAAGTAGTTTCCTCACGCTATCCTTTAATCTTTCTTTTCCTTAGTGGGTATATATTTCTTCCTTTACAGAGCCATGAATCGACGCAGAATCTCGTCAACTGTCACTTCTCTGTATTTGTTTGATATCTCCGTACGTGTCTCCCACTCCTGATCCGAGCCGATGTAGTTGAGCGTCATGCCCAGTTTCACCTCCTTCTGTGGTGTGGTCAGGGTAATCATATGTTTGTGGGGGAACGCCTTCTTCTGCAAAGGTTCAAACTGATCGTAGTCCCAGTTCAACTGCGTATTGCCATTGAAACGATCCTTATACAGGATGTTAGCCATACGTATCAAAGCCGTGCTCTTGCTGGCCAGCCAGCTATAATCCATCTTACCCTCTTCCATGCTGATAATCATGTCGTCGCCGCTCTCTAAGGTCGAATAGGCCTTTGTTGTATCAACAGCGTGCCTCATGACACTGCTCTGGTTGGGCTTGAACAATTCGTTCCAGAACAAGGCTTGTAGCGATTTGAAGTTCAAGCCGCTATTACGCAGGAAGTCAACCTGGATATACGGAGCCTTCAAATACTGTTTGTTGATACGGTCCATAATGAGTACGTAATCCTTGGTCAGTTCTATACGTCCTGCCTCCACAAATCCGAAAGCCATTAACTGCAGACGAATCACGTCGTCGCGTTTCATTCGCAGGTTTCCTGTCAGCGTCAGTTTCTGTGGACCAACCTCAACAGAGAACTTCACTTTCGATGTCAGAAACTTAGCCGTCTGAGCATTATCCTGTACTTGTCCGATAAAATCGGCCTTGGCTCTCTGCTCAGCAGTGATTGGCGCAGGCCCTGTGGGTTTCTTCTGGAAGATACCACACGATGTCAAAAGCAACGGCATTGCCAAAAAGGTCACTTTGAGAATACTTGTACGTTTCATTCTGTTTTTATTTTAAGTTTTATTTTATCAGCATGTTCGTATATCACGGCGTTGTCCATTTTCTCGTCCAGGTTCTGTATGGCCTGTTCGATATATATCCTGGCCTCTGCATAACGTTCCTCCATATAGAGTATCCATGCATAAGTATCAAGATAGGTCGAGTTTTTGGGTTCAGCCTTGATGGTTTTATAGCTCATCTCCTCAGCCTTCGAGAGTTTCTCGCCTCGTTCGCTCAGGTAGTAGGCATAGTTATTCAGACAGCCAATGTTGTCTTCCTTCCATACCAAGCACGAATCGTAGGCGGCAAACGCCTCTTCGGCCAGTCCCTGCTGGTGCAGGATGTCGCCCATCACAGCATAGAAGTCTGACACGATGTTCGGATCGCTATCATCCTTAATCACCCCAATACCGTTCTTAAAGGCTGACAGGGCCGCATCCAGGTTCTCACGCTTGTAGTAAGCGATGCCCTGATAGTAGTAGAAGGCCATCTCGTCGGGGTTATACTGACGGGCATCACGGCATAGCTCCACCACGCGTTCCATGTCGTCGTTCTCCCAGGCATAACCCACCAACTGCAGGCGTGCCATTGAGTTGTCTGGCGCTATCGTCAGAGCCTGTTCCAGCACACGGATAATGCTATCCTTCGGCATCTTCTTGGCGTTCATATACGAAGCACAGAGCAACGCCATATCCTCGCTAGTCTGAGGGCCACTCAATATTTTTTTGAAGAGACGCAGCACACGAGTACTGTCACCCCCAGCCAGCTCACTGGCCGACATTTCCTGTCGTAAAAGATGTATACGTTCCTCTGACGTAGCATTCTTATTCATCAGTACGCGCTCTGACAGCGAGTCGGCCATTTCTTTATGTCCCAAAGCCAGATGATACGTCCTCAGCGACATCAGCACCTTGTTATTATCCGGCTCCTGCTCCAATATCTGGCCATACACCTTCAGTGCCTTCTTCACCTCACCATTCATCATCAGCGTCTCACCATACAGACCCAGATAGTTCAGGTCGTTGGGATACTTCTCTGCCAATGACTTCATCTCGGCAATGGCTTTCTTCTTATCGCCCTGACGGGTGTAAATCTCGCTCTTGGCTACTGACAGGCGTTCGCTTTTACCGTCAATGGCCTCCATTCGGTCCAGCACTTCGACAGCCTGATCATTCTTGCCTACCTGCTGGTACAACTGGAACAGCATCTCCAGCAAATCGATTCGTTCTTTGTCGCGTTCGTATATCTTCTCTACCACAGGAATAGCCTCAGCAAAATTCTGCTGACGGATATATATCTGGGCCAGCGTCTCCATATAGGTCACGTTATCGGGCGCCAGAGCGGCAGCTTTCTTAAAATATTCTTCCGAGGTCTTATTGTCTTTCAGCGCATTGTAGTATTGCGCCAGGAAGTAATACACCTCAGGAGCCTCAGGGTTCAGTTCCAGGCAGTGACGCAACAAGTCGAACGCAGCGGCATTATTACCTTTCTGCCTCTGCATCATTGCCTCCAGAAAGAACTGATCGTAGGTTCGCTGGGCAAAGCCTGTAAGCCCTGCCAGCAACATCACGATCGCCAATAGTCCTTTTCTCATTCTACTTCACTCCTGAGTGTCCGAATCCGCCTTCGCCGCGCTCTGTCTCGTCGAGCACGTCGACAGCAATGAAGTCGCCCTGTTCGTGACGGGCTATCACCATCTGGGCTATACGCTCACCGTCTTCGACCACGAAATCTTCCTGCGAAAGGTTAATCAATATCACACACACCTCGCCACGATAGTCGGCATCGATGGTTCCTGGGGTATTCAGCACTGTAATGCCCTTCTTCAGAGCCAGACCGCTACGTGGTCTTACCTGTGCTTCATACCCTGCTGGCAGGGCAATGTGCAGGCCTGTTGGGATGAGCTTGCGCTCCAGTGGTTTCAGCGTGACAGGCTCGTCCAGATTTGCCCTCAGGTCCATGCCCGCACTCTGGGGTGTGGCATACTGTGGCAATGGCTGATGGCCTTTATTTACGACTTTTATTTTCAACATGGTTTTAAAATTTCATTTTAATCAATGTGCAAAAGTAGTGTTTTTTTCCTAATCGACCAAATTATTTTGATGCGAAAGGCTGTTTTTTTACATTAAATAAAAAAATTCCGTCAAATCCGTGCCTTCCTGACTTAAATTTCGTATCTTTGCACCTTAGATATGATGAACTGGCAACAACTTATTTCCAACAAGCGCCTTGGGCAGGAGCATCGCCACCCTGAGCGCCATGACGATCGCACGGAGTTCAAGCGTGACTACGACCGTCTGATTTTCTCAGCCCCTTTCCGTCGTTTGCAGAACAAGACTCAGGTATTTCCCCTCCCTGGCAGTATTTTCGTTCACAACCGCCTCACCCATTCGCTTGAGGTGGCCAGCGTAGGCATGTCGCTTGGCAACGATGTGGCACAGCAACTCACGAAGCAGCATCCAGAGTTAAAGGATACGCTTTTCCAGGAGATAGGGCAGATTGTGGCCACAGCCTGTCTGGCACACGACTTAGGGAATCCCCCCTTTGGTCATAGCGGTGAGAAAGCCATGCAGGCTTATTTTCTCGAAGGACCAGGGAAAGAGTTACAGCGCGAGGTAAGTTCTGTATTCTGGAACGACCTTACCCATTTCGAGGGCAACGCCAACGCCTTCCGCATCCTCACCCACCAGTTCAAGGGCCGCAGGCTTGGAGGCTTTGTTATGACCTACTCCACGCTGGCCAGCATCGTGAAGTACCCCCACTCCTCGACGGCTGCTGGCAAGAAGGGAAAGTTCGGCTTCTTCGACTCAGAGAAAGACGCTTATCGCAGGATTGCCCAGGAACTTGGCATTCCTTGTCTCTCCGAGGCTGGCGAACCTCTCCGTTATGCTCGCCACCCACTAGTCTATCTGGTCGAGGCTGCTGACGATATCTGCTACGAGATTATGGATATCGAGGACGCCCACAAGCTGAAAATCATCTCTCATGATGAAACGATGCAACTGCTTCTCAGTTTCTTCGACAAGGAAAGCCAACAGCACATCCTCCAACGTATCGACGAGGAGGGCGTGACTGACGATAACGAAAAAGTGGTCTATCTACGGGCCTGCGTTATTGGCAAGCTCGAAAACGAATGTGTCCGCGTGTTTGTAGACAACGAGGAAGCTATCCTCAACGGAACCTTCACGGGCAGCCTCATCGACCATATCAGTCCACTACAGCAAGAGGCCTATCAGCGCTGTTGCCAACTCTCCGTCAAGTACATCTACAAGAGCCGTCCTGTGCTCGACGTGGAGCTCTCTGGTTATCAGATCATCCAGACCCTCATGCAGCAGTTCACAGAAGCCGCCGTCCATCCAGAGCGATTCTACTCCAAGCATTTAATCAGTCGCGTATCGAGCCAATACCACATCGACGCTCCAGACCTTGAGACGCGCCTCATGGCTATCATCGACTATATCAGCGGCATGACAGACGTCTATGCCCTTGACGTCTACCAGAAGATCAGCGGCATTGCCCTGCCTATTGTATAGGCGGGCTTTATTGGTAAAAAAAGAACGACAAACCAATGCATAAGAATCGTTTCTCAGTCAGCAAGCGAACTTTCTGTCGCAAATATGCGATTTTTGAGCCATTTTGCTAAGTAGCTGAAAACGTACGCGTTATAAGAAAAGACACTTTTCAGAGTTCGTTAAGATAGTCTTTTTGAAAGTAAAACAAATTGTTTTGCCTCCGTAGGAACTATCTTTTCCAGCCGAAAGGACCATCCAAAGCGGGCGAAAGGATAGTCTAAAGTGGGAGTTTAGTCGGACTAAACCCATACTTTGCTCCGTTCAAACTCCCACTTTGTCGTAATGAAACTTCAAATGCCCCTAAAAGCGCCCTCTTCTTTCTCTATTTCAGAAATCTCCAAGTGTTAAATTTTGGTAATAGTTCTTGACATTTAATCAATGTTTCTTGGGAATGCGCTTAGTGAGGCCGATAGCATTTGTAGGACAGACAAGGCGACAGAGATGACAGCCAACGCACTTTGTACCAATGATACGAGGCTGACGTGTAGCCGTATCGAAGCCAATGGCCTGATGGCCTCCATCCATACAAGACACATAACAGCGCCCACAACCTATACACTTTCCATAATCGACCTTGGGAAAAACAAGCGTCTCACGATCAAGATCGGAGGGCAGCACGAAGTTGGGCAACTCCTCGCCCACAACATCCTCCAAGCGCTCAATGCCTCGCTCTGCAAGATAAGTCTGAAGTCCCAGCACAAGGTCGTCGATGATGCGATAGCCATATTGCATCACGGCAGTACAAACCTGCACGTTGCGGCAACCCAGTTGCATAAACTCCAGAGCGTCGCGCCATGTTTCGATACCTCCGATACCACTCAGTTCCACACGCTTTCCATGCGAGCCACTAAGTACGGCATTCGAGGCCATCTCAACGATAAAACGCTGGGCGATGGGCTTCACGGCTTTCCCACTATAGCCCGAGATTGTCTTCTTCTCGCTGACAGTTGCCTCTTTCGACATCGTGACACTCTTGATGGTGTTAATGGCTGAGATGGCATCAGCTCCTCCGAAGTAGGCACCCATCGCAACACGGTTCATCTGTGTGATGTTTGGGGTCATCTTGGGAATGACGGGTATATTGACATTACGCCTTACAAACGTCGTGTAGGCATTTACCAACTCTGGCTCTTGTCCGATATCGCTGCCTAAGCCAACCAGTCGCATCTGGGGACAGGAGAAGTTCAGCTCCACAGCATCGCAACCAGCCTCCTCTGCCATCTTTGCCAGTTCTATCCACTCCTCCTCAAACTGTCCCATGATAGAGGCCACCACCACTTTCGTGGGATAGTTCTGTTTCAAGCGATGCAGGATATCGAAGTCTTCTTCGTAAGGATTCTCTGACAACTGCTCCATGTTGCGAAAACCAGCAAACGAGGTACCTTCTTTCACAGCATCGAAGCGTGGCGACACCTCACGGATATCCTGTTTGCAGATAGTCTTATAGAAGACGCCAGCCCAACCAGCCTCGAAAGCACGGGCCACCATGTCGTAGTTGGTACAGACAGCTGACGAAGCCAGGAAAAAAGGACTCTCACAGGGAATACCACAAAAAGTGATGGCGAGCGAGGGCTGACAAGTTATCTTGTCACAACTCTCAACAGAATGGAGCAGTTCCCTGATACGGATGGGGATGTCGTAATGGATACAAGCCTGCTCAGCACGCTGCAGATCGGCATCAGTACAGCCTTCTAGCCAGCGCCAGACATTCTTGGCATTATCGAAACGGATGGCACGGATGGCACGTGCGGGGTCACCTTTCTGACATGCTTTGGTACAAGGGGCTTCCTCGCACAACAGACAGCGTGAGGCTTCTTCATGGATGTGTAGCATATAATAGATCGTTTTAAGTTATCTGCTGCAAATATACAACTTTTTTTGCAAGAATACCTATGGTATTACGATTTTTTTACTACCCTTGACTAAAACTCGAAGGTAGGCAGCATTTCGGAAATGAAAATAAATATTAATTTATTTTGCATTTCTCTCGATTTGCACTACCTTTGCAGCCGAAATGAAGAAACTGTATATTGAAACGTATGGCTGCCAGATGAATGTGGCAGACTCAGAGGTGGTGGCATCTGTGATGCAGATGGCTGGCTATGAGACCACCGAGAAGCTAGAAGAGGCCGATGCCGTCTTCCTCAACACATGTAGCGTTAGGGATAACGCCGAACAGAAGATCTATCACCGTTTGGAGGCGCTCGACGCTGAGCGCAGAAAGCGTAAGAAGGAACAGCAAGACAATACCCAGAACCCATTGATTTTAGGCGTGCTGGGCTGTATGGCCGAGAGGGCACAGCAGGACTTGCTGGATAACCACCATTGCGACCTCGTTGCAGGTCCAGACGCTTATCTTTCTCTGCCCGACCTGATTGCTCAAGCAGAGATGGGGCACAAGGCGATGAACACAGAACTCTCAACTACAGAAACGTATAAGGATGTGGTGCCACAGCGCATCGCACTGGGACATAAGATTGGCGGATTCGTGAGCATCATGCGTGGCTGCAACAACTTCTGCCACTACTGCATCGTGCCCTACACCAGAGGCCGTGAGCGCAGCCGCGATGTGGAGAGCATCCTCCGTGAAGTGCGCGACCTGAGAGACAAGGGGTATAAGGAGGTGACGCTATTGGGACAGAATGTGAACTCCTACCGCTTTGACGACATCAGTTTCCCTGAGTTGCTACGTAAGGTAGCCGAGGAAGTGCCAACGATGAGGGTACGCTTCACCACATCGCACCCTAAGGACATGAGCGACGAGACGCTGAAGGTAATTGCCGAGGTGTCCAACGTATGCAAGCATATCCACCTGCCTGTGCAGAGCGGAAGCGACAAGATTCTGAAACTCATGAACCGCAAATATACCCGCGAGTGGTACATGGATCGCGTGGCTGCCATCCGCAGGATTATTCCTGACTGCGGACTCTCTACGGATATCTTCGTAGGGTATCACGACGAAACGGAAGAGGATCATCAGCTAAGTCTGAGTCTGATGCGTGAGGTAGGCTACGACTCTGCTTTTATGTTCAAATATTCTGAGCGCCCAGGCACCTACGCTTCGAAGCACTTGCCTGACAACGTGGCAGAGGAGGAGAAGATCCGTCGTTTGAACGAGCTCATCGCCCTACAGACGGAAATGAGCGCCCTGCAGAACAAGAAAGACGAGGGCAAGGAGTTTGACGTGCTGGTAGAGGGATTCTCTAAACGTAGCCGTGAACAACTCTGCGGACGTACCGAGCAGAACAAGATGGTGGTATTTGACAAAGCAGGCCACCATATCGGAGAGACGGTGCGCGTACGCATCACAGGCTCTACAAGTGCCACATTACTAGGAGAAGCATTATGAAAGAATTCATCAACGTATTGAGGCGCTTTGTTCCGCCATACAAGAAACACCTGATATTGTCGGTCATCTTCAATATCCTCTCTGCCGTGCTGAACATCTTCTCGTTTGCAGCACTGATACCTATCCTCCAGATTCTTTTCCAGACGGGCGACGCTGAAGCCGCCACTGGTTACATGGCATGGGACTGGGGCAACGTGCAGACAGTGCTGATGAACAACATGAATTACTACGTGACTCAGCTTATCGCACAGTTCGGACAAACCACGACACTGCTCTTCATCGGCTTGTTCCTGGCTCTGACCACAGCCCTGAAGACGGGAGCCTATTTCCTGTCTTCGGCCACAATTATCCCCATCCGTACTGGCGTAGTGCGCGACATACGTAACCAACTGTATCAGAAAATAACATCGTTGCCGCTGGGGTTCTTTTCTGAAGAGCGCAAGGGCGATATCATTGCCCGCATGAGTGGTGACGTACAAGAGGTTGAAACGAGCATCATGTCAAGTCTGGATATGCTGTTCAAGAATCCGATACTTATCATTGTATATTTCGCAACACTGCTTTTCGTGAGCTGGCAACTGACTCTCTTCACCATCGTCTTCGTCCCAATCTTCGGTTGGTTCATGGGACTCGTAGGACGAAAGCTGAAGCAGAAGAGCATCAAGGCTCAGACGCTCTGGAGCGACACAATGAGTCAGGTAGAGGAGACGCTGGGCGGACTGCGCATTATCAAAGCCTTCTGTGCCGAAGGCAAGATGAACACCCGCTTCGATCGCATCAACTCAGCCTACAGGAATGATATCATGCGAGTGAACATACGCCAGTCAATGGCCCACCCCATGAGTGAGTTCCTTGGCACGGTGATGATTATCATAGTATTGTGGTTTGGAGGCATCCTGGTGCTGACAAATCAGGCCATCACGGGTCCAACATTCATCTATTACATGGTGATACTTTACTCTATCATCCAACCTCTGAAGGAGTTCTCAAAGGCAGGCTACAACATTCCAAAAGGTTTGGCCTCAATGGAGCGCATCGACAAGATTCTAATGGCAGAGAATACCATCAAAGAGTCTGCAGAGCCCAAGCACATTGTCAGTTTTGACCACGAGATTGAATTCCGCCACGTGTCGTTTAAATATGGTGAACAATGGGTGTTGAAGGACATCAACCTCACCATTCCCAAGGGTAAGACTATTGCGCTGGTTGGGCAAAGTGGCAGCGGAAAATCTACTATGGTAGACCTTATCCCCCGCTATTACGACGTTCAGGAGGGTGAGGTACTGATAGATGGCATCAACGTAAAAGAACTGGGCATACACGACCTGCGCCAACTGATAGGCAACGTGAACCAGGAAGCAATCCTTTTCAACGACTCGTTCCGCAACAATATATCGTTTGGTGTAGATAATGCCAGCCAGCAGCAGATAGAAGAGGCAGCCAAGATTGCCAACGCCTACGACTTCATCATGGCCTCGGAACAGGGTTTCGACACCAACATCGGTGATCGTGGCGGACGACTCTCAGGTGGCCAGCGTCAACGTGTATCAATAGCACGTGCCATTCTGAAGAATCCTCCGATCCTAATTCTCGATGAGGCCACATCGGCCCTCGACACTGAGAGCGAGCGATTGGTACAGGATGCGCTGGAGCGACTGATGAAGACACGTACCACCGTAGCTATCGCCCATCGTCTGAGCACCATCAAGAATGCAGATGAGATTTGCGTACTTCACGACGGAAAGATTGTGGAGCGCGGAACCCATGAAGGCTTACTGGCTCAGGACGGCTACTACAAGAAACTGCATGACATGCAGAGTTAGGAAGATGAGGCAGAGACTGATATATTTAATCAAAGTGTACGCCCTGACGGTGATCTTGTTTATGGTTGCCAAGGTCGTGTTTATGTGGGCAAACCACGAAGAGCATGTTTTCTCTTCAGGCGACGTATGGGACGTGATAAGTCATGGTCTATCGCTCGACCTCTCTACAGCTCTATACGCACTCATAGTACCTTTCCTGATAAGTATAGGTTCAATTTGGACAGAGAGCCGTTGGCTGAGAAGGATTCTCTGTGGCTATTATACTATCATCGCCATAGCATTTACCCTGGCCTTTGTCGCTGACACCAGCCTATACCCTTTCTGGGGATTCAAACTCAATGCCGTGTGTCTGCAATATTTCGATAATCCTGCAGAAATAGGGGCCAGTGTATCAGGACTCTACATGGCCATTCGGCTTCTGCTTATCATCATAGGCGCCATTGCTATCTGGTGGATGTACTTCCGTATCCCTATGTGGGACAAGAAGCCATCCAACAAAAAATTATCTGTCATTGGTGACCTGTTGCTGATACCTCTTTTTATTATCGGCATCCGTGGTGGTATTGACGAGTCGACAACCAATATCGGACAGGTATACTACTCGCAAGAACAGTTTCTGAACCATTCGGCCGTGAACCCTGTGTTCAGCTTCCTCTATTCACTGAGCCACCAGATGGGCGACACAAGCAAGTACAACTATATGGAGGAAGAGGAGTGCGAGGCGCTCGTGAAGGGCGTCTTCACCACAGAAAGTACATTTAGCGACACTCTGCTTACAACGACACGTCCCAACATTGCTATCATTCTGCTGGAGAGTTGTGGCGAGGAGTTTGCAAGCGTCATGCCCCGCCTGCAACAGCTGAAAAAGGAAGGCATCTACTTCAGCCAGTGTTATGGTAACAGCTGGCGCACAGATCGCGGCACGGTATGCACACTGAGCGGTTATCCTTCATTCCCGTCACTTTCGGTAATGAAGATGCCTGAGAAGAGTCGCTCACTGCCATCCATCGCCCGTACCCTGCAGCAGGAGAACTACAAGACCTGTTTCCTTTATGGTGGCGACATCAATTTTACCAATATGCGCAGTTACCTCATATCTACAGGATGGGAAAAGTTAACCTGGAAGGCCGACTACACTGCAGAGGAACAGAGTACCGCCCAATGGGGCGTACGCGACGATATCACCTTCCAGACGCTTCACGACCAGATCAGTAAAGCCGATCCGACGGGAAGACTGCTCATAGGCTACTCTACACTGAGCAGCCACGAGCCTTGGGACGTGCCTACGAAGGAACTTGACGACGAGGTGCTGAATGCTTTCAGATATCTCGACAACTGCCTGGGCGACTTCATTGACAGGATGAAGTCGACAGCAGCATGGGACAACCTGCTCATCGTTCTTGTAGCTGACCACGGCATCAACTACAAGAACATTAACGAGCAGCGACCTTTAGAGCGTAACCACATTCCTATGCTCTGGCTTGGAGGAGCAGTGAAAGGACCACGCACTGTCAATATACTCTGTAACCAGACGGATATATGTGCTACATTATTAGGACAGATGAGGCTTAACCACGAAGACTTCCGCTTCAGTCGCGACGTTCTATCGAAGAGCTATCACTATCCCACTGCAGTACACAACTATAACAACGCTCAATTGCTGATAGACAGCACTGGGCATATACTCTATGATTTCGATGCTAAGCGTTTCACAGTGAGCAACAGCAAAGAGCCTGAAAGAATGCTACGCTTAAACAAAGCAATATTACAAGTAACAACGAAAGACTTGAAAGAAAGATGAAACAGATTAGTTATTACCTACTCTACGCTTTGGTCTATCTTCTATCGTTGCTGCCTTTCTGGCTACTTTATCTGCTGAGCGACGGACTCTACCTGCTGATGTATCATATCATCAGATACAGGCGCAAGATTGTATGGAAGAATCTCACCTCGTCGTTCCCTAAGAAGAGCGAAGCGGAGTTGCGTAAGACAGAAAAGAAATTCTATCATTGGTTCTGTGATTATATCCTCGAGACTTTCAAGCTTCTCAGCATCTCTAACAAGACGCTTCTCAAGCATATAGAGTTCCACGGAACGGAAGAGATTGAGAAAGTGTTCGATGAAGGACGCAACTGCGCCGCTATTCTAGGGCACTACTGCAATTGGGAATGGCTATCTGCGTCAGGATTGGCCTTTGAGCGCCATCCACAGGCTGCAATGGGACTCATATACCATCCACTCTACAGCGATGCCTTCGATCGTCTGTTCATTGCTCTGCGCTCTGCCCATGGTGGTATATGTGTCCCCAAAAAAGACATTCTCCGCTATCTCGTAGACTTTCGTCGTGAAAATCGCCGCTCGCTCTTCGGCTATATCAGCGACCAGGCACCGAAATGGGAGAATATCCATCTGTGGTTGCCTTTCCTACATCACGACACCCCTGTCTTTACTGGTGGTGAACGTATTATGAGAAAGATGGATGATGCAGTGTTCTACACAGAGATGAGTCGTCCTAAAAGAGGTAAGTATATATGTACCTTCAAGATGCTCTCGGCCCATGCTAAAGAGGAAACGGAGCATACTATCACCATACGCTTTTTCCAGATGTTAGAAGACACCATACGCCAAGAACCCGCTTACTACCTCTGGACACATAACCGCTGGAAACGTACCCACGAAGAATATAATCTCAGAATATCACAGAAATAAGCAAATACTATTATGACAAGACTCTGTTATATCACCCGTAACTACCGTAATCTCAATGGGGCTGGCAACAAGGCCAAGACTGACAACGAAGACACTCTACAAGTAATTGGGGCCAGAAATCTTGGTCTGAAACGCACTTTCTATCCAAATAAGATTATCACATTCTTTCTCGATTTGGCTGGGGTTATCAAGTATGTCTTTACTGTCAGACAAGGTGACGTTGTCGTGCTACAATATCCTGTAAAGAAATACTTCGCTTTCCTTTGTCGCATAGCTCATCTGAAAGGAGCCAAAACCATGGCCCTTATACATGACCTCGGTTCATTTCGAAGAAAGAAACTCACGATAGAGAAGGAAATCAACAGACTGATGCATGCCGATTATGTGATTGCATCAAACGACGCGATGAAGACATGGCTAAAAGAACACGGCTACCAACATCCGTTAGGTGCCTTACAGCTATTTGACTATCGTTCTACTTCACAGTCAAGAGGACAACAGCCGTCAGAACACCTGCGACTGGTTTATGCAGGAGCGCTGGCCATGCGAAAGAATTCCTTCTTGTTGAAACTGGCAGAACAAGAACTTCCCTTTGAACTGCATATCTACGGCAACCGCAATGGTCTGCCAAACATGAACGATAACTCCAGAATCCTTTTCCATCCGTTTACTCCCGCAGACACTTTTATCCAAGAAGTGGAGGGTGACTTCGGCTTTGTTTGGGACGGCGATTCACTTGACAGTTGTACTGGTAACTTCGGAGAATACTTACGCTGGAACAGTCCACACAAAGTGTCTTTTTATCTCCGTGCAGGGCTGCCCATCATTATCTGGAAAGAGGCTGCTGTGGCCCCCATTGTAGAGAAAGAAGGTATTGGTATCACTATTGAGAATATTCAGGAATTAGGCAGCACGCTGAGCAGGATTACACCAGAGCAATTAGCAGAGATGCGTAAGAATGTTCTTCGTATCAGTGAGCGCCTAAGAAAAGGAGAATATCTGCAGGATGCCATCAGTCAGGCACTCCAGCAAATTGGATAAGAAGCAAAGAGATTAAAAATGAAACCTACGTTGTTCGAAACGGTCGAGCAACGCGACGGCTTTTTGTATGGTCGACCCGGCATCCCAGCCTCGCAACAGCGCATAACGACGTATCAGGTCTTCATAAAGATCTCGACGATGCGTCAGACGCACCATATTCTGCAGGCATTCCTTTTCAGATGGGAAACCCACACAGAAATGAGAGCGGTTGATATCAATCATAGTAAAATGATAGCCTTCGTTATCATGGTTACAAAGGAAGTTCGACAAATTCAAATCGCCATGGAGAACACCTCTGCTATGCATCAGCACCATCTGACGAGCTACGGCCTCGGCTAAATCCGGATCGTAATCTTTCACTTCGCGCAGCAACAGATGGCCTTCCGTACCGACAGCTTCAAGACTGACAAAATAGCCAATGGTAAAAAGTCCGTTCTTCTTTTGTTCTATATAAGCCACACGTTGCGGGGTCTTTATACCACGACTAGCGAATTCTTCAGCAAAGAGATATGCCCGTTCGGCTTTCGTCTTACGGAAGAAGCTATAGACTATCTGCTGGATAAAGTTTACACGTTTAAAGCGCTTTACCATCATTACCAATCCCTGCTCATGGAAACGGGCCACTTGATTGCGCCCATCGTAGACCAGCTCTCCCCGTCCCTCATCCAACAAATGAGGAAGTTGGGCTATAAAAGGAGCCAAATACTGGTACTTACCGTCTACAACTATTTTCATTTCTTTTTCCCAAAAAGCTTGGCTATCTGTGATTTCTTATATCGAAGTCTGACCTCAGGCAACAACTCCACGTAACTCCTTTCTGTATCGAATACCAATTCACCATGATAATTGCCTGTCTGGATAGGAGTCATATAGTTTTCACCATACTGCGTCCGAAGGAGCTGATCGTATCCAGAAGGAGCCGGTACTTTCATATCCTCGAAATCCAACCATACTGTATCATCGAATATATGTCTGTCAAGTACGATGTCATAGGCACTGAATGAAATCTCTGCCACCTCCTTGCTTTCATCGAAAGAGGCCAAGCGCAACTGATCCTCTGCCTGACGGTATAATGAAGTCCAGCCAGTCTTGCTGACAGCCCGACGGCTCTGTATCTTCCTGAATACTTGAAGCCAGCGACCCGATATAAGGATATTAAGATTCTTGGCTTTCAGAAAATGCTGCATACGACGTGATGCCTTCCATACCCTTCTACGCTCAGTCTCTTCCTCAGGGACACCATCAAGCACGAAGATATCGATGAATATGCCCTGATTAAAAGGATTGAAGCTGGCAGAGGGACGTATGGCGGCAGTACGGCTATTGCGAAGTTGTGCATGACCAGCAAAATAATCCTTGTCAGTATAGGCATTCTGATAGAAATAGGGCTCTTTGAATACCTGCCCGGAAATAGCCGTCAGACGATCGTAGTCAGGACGGGGCATACACACATCTATATCATCATCCCAAGGGATGAATCCCTGATGACGGACTGCTCCAAGTAGTGTTCCGCCATCTACCCACATACGCAAGTTCTCACGCTGACAGACTTCTATCAACTGTCTAAGAAGATCGAGCTCCACAGCCCAGACTTTCTTCATCTCGTGCGATACCAGATATCCGCCACGTTTCTCTGCGTCGGTATTAAAGCCCATGGATATTGTCTTTATAGGAATGGTCCAAGTCTAAATAATGGAAATTATGCTGTCGCTGATGGTCTCCATCAGGGATAGTCATGTAATCACCATATTTCTTTGAGAGATATGTATCAGCTTTTTCCACCCCCATGACCATCTCATTCTCAAAAGTATATGGGGTGGGAGTTCCCAGAACATCCTTCGGCATAGATCCGTTAGAACCGTCATCGTAGTCAGCGACCAAAGCAGACTTTTCATAGTCATAGGTCATCAACAGCTGCCGTATTCTCTTTTGGACACCATCCAGCGTATAGAACTTCCTACACAATAGAGGAACCCAACTTGAGGGGCCATGGCCATGTTTGTAGGGATCACGATGAAGCAGATAGAGTACTCGCTTCAGATACTCGTATCTTGCAAAATGGAGCTTGCGCATGAGGCTGGATTCGGGAACCCCGTCTATAGGGAACACATCGATATAGATACCTCCCAGATAGCGCAGATGCATACGTTCTATCAGCGTTGTCGACGCATCCTGTATTTTTCCGAATGGCAGATTATATGACGCATCGTTTTCTGCACAAACCAGTTCAAAAGGTTCTGGCAACCATTCCCGGCTATGCTTAATCATCTTCTCATAATCAGGCCGGGGCATGGCGATGTCGATATCGTCATCCCAGGGGATGAAGCCCTTATGCCGTATAGCCCCAAGCTGTGTCCCTGCCCATAGATAATAGCGCAGGCTATGCTCTCGACAGGTCTTGTCGACAGCCAGGAGAATCTTCAGGATTCGCTGGTGGAGCTTGTCAATATCGTAATCAGCCATTATTTCAATAAATCAGGTTCTGGGGCAATTCAAGCTGTGCACGCTGTAAATCCTCTGGGGTGTCGAGTTCGTATGAGAACAGATCCGTAGTGTCTACGACCTTGAAGGTATGGCCCTGAGGAATCAAACGCTCAAAAGCACGTTCATAGAAAATGTCTATGAGACCTTCGTCGAGTATCATCCCACGAAGTTCCTGATAGAGAGCCTCGCCATAGGATGACGTAATCTTTTCGATGCCCACCGACTCACCGACAGCATCCTCGACACGACAGGTCTTGCTGATTTCCGTTATCCGGCCTTCGCCATCGACGACAATCTTCATCTCTTCCTCGCCCAACTCATGACGCTGCATGGCAAGGGCTGAGCATTCCTGAGCTGCCACGCGGCGCACGGCCTCCGGATCACAAAGGATGTCGCTATCCATCAGCAATACCTCTTGGCCATGCAACTGTTCCATCGCCAGCCAGAGGGAGAAGATATTGTTGTTATGGGCATAATCAGGATTATCAATGAAACGGATTGAAAGATCTTGATAATGACTGGCGAGGAAGTCGCGAATCATCTCTGCACGATAACCCGTCACAACAACAAATTCCCGGATATTGGCAGACAGCATGGCGTCTACAGTGCGCTGGAGCAGCGTCTTTCCGCCCACCTCCAACAAGCACTTAGGCTTCGTATCCGTTAACGGTCTTAGCCGCTTGGCCATTCCTGCGGCCAGAATCACACCTATCATAAGCAACGCAGAATCGTATCGACAACAGTCTGAGTCTGTTCCTTGCGACCCAAGGTGATGCGCAGGGTCTCCTCAAGTCCCTTATCAGTCATGAACTTAATCTTATAATCCTGTTCGGCAAGGGCTTTCTGAAGCTTCTCCTTGATGGCGATAGGATACTTGATAAGGATAAAGTTGGCCACGCTCTTATAAACCTTGAAACCAGGTTTGTCGCCCAAGGCCTTTTTATAGAGCTGGCGACCCCATTCCATATCATCTGCCACACGACGATAGTGGTCATCACTATCGAGGGCAGCCAAGGCAACAGCCTCAGAGAAGCGATTGTAGCCCAGATATTTATTGATATAGCTTACAAAATGGTCGTGCCCGGCACCTATGAAGCCGAAACCGCAGCGCAAGCCTGGAAGGCCATAGAACTTAGACAGGGTACGAGAGATAATCAGATTAGCGTACTTATTGACCAGAGGGGCAATATAGTCGGTATCTGAGGTAATAAAGCTGGCATAAGCCTCGTCGATAAGCACCATCGTATCGTCGGGGATATTCTCCATGATACGTCCTATCTCGTCAGGCGTCAGGCTGTTACCCGTAGGATTGTTGGGCGATGCCAACAGCAGCATACGCGGGTGGATGCGGTTTGTATATTCGATGACCTCTTCCACATCATAGGCGAAAGTATCATCCTGCTCGTGAAGGGGATACATCTCGAACGTACCATAGCACTCGCTGGCCACCTTGTTGTAATACCACCAAGAGAACTCTGGAATAAGAATCTTCTTGTTGTCACCCTTCATGAGGTAATAATGGATTGCATTCTTCAGAATGTCCTCTCCGCCATAGGCCAAGAGAACCTGTTCCTCTGGGACACCATAGATTTCACTCAAACGTACAGACACCACGCTCTTTTTCCCCTCGTCATAAATACGGGTATAGAAACATAGGGTCTTGGGATCGAAATTACGAATGGCTTCCACCACTTTCTGACTGGGTTCAAAGTTAAACTCGTTCCTGTCGAGATAATTCATTTTCTTTTCCATAACGTCATTATTTGCCTGCAAAGGTACAAAGATTTCGAGAATTATTCGTAACTTTGCCCCATATTTTCAGAAATATGGAGAAAAAAGAGACTTTAGGGGAGCTCGTCAGGTTCGGAATCGTTGGTATTCTGGCAGTGGCCATTCATTACGCCGTCTACTGGATACTGCAATACTGGATTGATGTAAACATAGCCTTCACCATAGGCTATCTGGTGAGTTTCTGCGCCAACTATTATCTCTCTGCCCATTTCACGTTCAAGGAGAAGACCTCTGCCAGAAACGGAGCGGGGTTTGCGGGGGCTCACATATTCAATTATTTCCTGCAAATGGGTCTCTTCAATTTCTTCCTCTGGATAGGTGTACACAGAATCCTGGCTCCCTTCGCGGTGTTCAGCATCTCTGTGCCCATCAACTTCATACTCGTAAGGTATGTCTTCAAACACTTCAAACGCTCATGACACCACAACTCTCCATCGGTTTCGACGCCAAACGCATTGTCAGCAACGCTACAGGTCTTGGCAGCTATGGCAGGACGCTCGTCAACGACCTCGCCGCCAGCGAACATCTCGACCTTCACCTCTATGCGCCCAATGAAGGAAGAGACGACCTTAGAAGTCAGGTTTTACTCCGAGGAAACTTGCAGTTTCATTACGGTAAACCAGGAGTTCCCGCGTTGGGAACTTCCCTTTGGCGCACGCATGGCATTATAAAAGACCTCAAGAGAGACGGTATACAGATCTATCACGGGCTTTCTGGCGAGCTGCCCATTGGCATCAGGAAGAGCGGCATCAAGAGCGTGGTTACCATCCACGACCTGATTTTCCTGCGCCACCCGGAGTTCTACCATTGGATAGACACAAAGATCTACGCATGGAAATTCAGGAAGACCATCAAAGAAGCCGACCGTATCATTGCCATCAGCGAATGTACGAAACGCGACATCATTGAGTATGGACATGTGGACGAAAGCCGCATCTCCCTTATCTATCAGAGTTGTGCGCCACGATTCTCTGCAGAACCTGACACGCAGAAGCAACAAGAGGTAAGGCTGCACTACAACCTGCCCCAACGCTATATCCTAAACGTCGGCAGTATAGAGGCAAGAAAGAATATCATCTTGGCAGTCAAGGCATTGCAAAGCCTTCCAGAAGACCTATCGCTCGTCATTGTAGGAAGACATACCAAATATACGGATCAAGTCATCGACTATGTTAACAGTCACCAGCTGAGCCATCGCGTACTGATTCTACATGGTGTGCCCAACAAGCATCTGCCAGCCATCTACACCCAAGCAGAAGCCTTTGTCTATCCGTCTGTCTACGAAGGTTTTGGCATCCCCATCATCGAAGCAATCAACTGCGGACTTCCTGTGGTAGCATGTTCAGGTTCCTGTCTGGAAGAGGCAGGAGGGCCTGATTGTTTTTATGTAGCACCAGACGACGTAGAAGGCATGACCAGAGCCATCAAAGAGTCGCTTCGCGGGGCAACAGGGCGCGAACATAGAATAGCCAGCAGCCAGGCATACATCCGTCGTTTTCTGGGCAGCGATATGGCCAATCAGATGATTGAGCTTTACCACTCACTGCTCTAACATCATATAATCCAGCGCAGCTGGAGGTCGAGATCCGTCTGTGATGAGCCGTCAATCTGCTGATAGCCACTCCCGATGTAATCCCTGTCGAAATAGTCTGTTGTACCTATTTTGGCCGTGAGCATAAGGTTTCCCGCGACTTTCGCCCTTACCATGAGCCAATAACGGATGCCCTCACCATAGAACTGATTCATAGAGTAGGCGTAAAGCGGCCCTTGTTCGTAGAGCCACACGCGACTGTCATAGCTATCTGTATGGAAATAGCCGGCCCCTATATTCAGCCTCAACCAGTCCTTGGTATACGACAAACTTTCACTCACCATTCCACCCCACTCGCCTTCGCTATAGGCACAATAGCCCCCATCCAACTGGGTGCGGCAACTGAGACCGAAGTCTGTCGCATATTCGGCACTCAGACGCCCACGGTGTTCCCAACGGTCATTCAACGTCTTTTTGTCCTTATCATCCTTCTGTTTCATCCTTAATCGATAGCGGACACCCAGGTTCCAACGCTTTCCCGTATAGGCCGCCTGCAACAGCTGATCCCATGAATACGACGATTGCGACACCTGATACTTTGCCCAGGCAAAATAGGCATAGTCTGTATAGGCAGAGACCTGAAACTCTGGCGAGGGATGCCACGAAAGCCCCAGATAGACACCACTCTCGTTCTGTACGCGTCCGCCATCGCTATAGCTCTGAGCATCGAGCGAGGCATACTTGTATGAATAGAATCGCTGGAGAGCCATCATGCTCAGCACGTCAGACAAGCGGATATTGAAAGTGTTGATGGTTGCGATATGTCCTCTCTTATCCAATGCCGTCTCACCATTCAAGGACAGCTGATGACTCACATAGCCGTAATCAAGACTGGTATTCATGAAGTCCTGATCATAGGGGTAAATACGCTGGTATAGTGAAACTCTCTGCGGATGCAGCGGCCTGTCAAGATGCACATAAAGCGCATTCACGCCCAGATGCAGGCCATGAGCCTCATAGCGCAGCGCACCACCAGTTTTCAAGGCATACAGATTGTGTTTCTTCGCCATCTCCGTCTCTGTTCGATGATAGCCTGAGCTAAGGATGGTGCGGGCTGTCGAGTCTTTGTTGAGGGTTGCATCCAAGGGAGTATAAGACAAAAAGGTTGTGGCCCTGAAAGCTGTGGAGAGACGGATGGTAGCCCCCATGCCTTGCAGATAACTGTTTGAGCGCGAAGAGTGGGCTGTAAGCGTATTGGTGCTTCGCCCCATGTTTTGGAGAGTGGCTATCTTACCTAGTCCGAAACCATTATTCATAACAAGTCCCATACCCATCGACATGCGATAGTTGCCCAAGACGAGTGTCTCCAGTCTGCCTAAGTTACGAAGTTGAAGATAAGACGAATAGTAGTCATACCCCCACTTGTTACGATTCGCGAAGAAAGGTTCACCAGCATCCTGAGCACCCACCAGTCCCAGCTTCACATAGTCGCCATAGCTGAACTGATAACGCATCCAATGACGATAGGGATAGCCAAGATACTGTTCATGATCACCCTCTCGCTCATAGAAGGGTATGCGCATAGTGGCAGTAAGTTCATGACGCCCATACTTAAGCACATCGCCGAGTCGGGGACTTCGCTGTGACGCGTCATCACCAACATATATAAAATAGGTAAGCAGTCGCCTTTGGACTTCACCCAGCGAGCGAATCATCATCAACTCGCCCACCGACTTCATCGCCCCATAACGATAGCGATACTCCATCATATCTTCTATCTGTTGGGCTGTAAGAAAAGGTAACTCCTCCAGTTGTTCTCTCGTTACGGTATTCAGGTTTAAGGGCTGCTGCTCCAATTCGCATAGCAGATCGTAAGTCCTTTCCCACGATTCTGACTCAGAATCCTCAACAGTCATCACTTCACTCAGATAACGTTCCCACACATGTCCCTCCTGAGCCTGTAAGCCCAGTGGCATAATCATCATGATTGATATAAATAGTGTCTTCATAATTGTTTAGCGGCGCAAAGATATGATAAATCTGCGTAAATCCCAAAGAAATATTTGGATTTCTCAGAGATACTGCTTACTTTTGCAGCTGAAATGACGAATCTGCAGCCATATACCCCATGGATGATGCGAATGGTGATCATTCTGTTCACCCTTCACTATTCACTCTTCACTGCCTCTGCCCAAGACAAGCGGATGACAGCTGAGGAGGTATTGGCTGAGATGGACTCTCCCACTTTCGTACCTACTGTCAAAGTGGGTAAGGTGCTTCACGAGGGCGACAGCATACAGTATATGGAAATGAATAATGTGTATGTTTACCCCCAGCTCACCTTCAAGAACAGGAAGCAAGCCGACTCGTACATGCGTCTGGTAAAGAACGTGAAGAAGGTGCTGCCCATTGCCAAGCAGGCACGCCAGATGCTGATCGAGACCACGGAATATCTCGAGACACTGCCTGACCAGAAATCGAAGGAGGAGCACATCAAGCGTGTAGAGGATGACATCTTCCGTACTTACAAGCCTCAGATGAAGAAGCTGACTTACTCGCAAGGTAAGCTGCTCATCAAGCTAATAGACAGGGAGTGCCACTCGTCGTCTTACGATATGATCAGTGCCTTCATGGGGCCTATCCGTGCTGGGTTCTGGCAAGTCTTCGCCTGGGGGTTCGGTGCTTCGCTCAAAAAAGAATACGACCCTAAGGGTGTAGACCGCCTCACAGAGCGCGTGGTTCTCATGGTTGAGGCAGGACAGATATAACCCCGTACCCAATAAATAATCCCCGCTGCTGACGGGGATTATTTATTCTGAATATAGCACTTGTATCATCGTCTGACCAACGACCTGAAGCGTATTCTTGTCAATATGCGCCATATCGTCGTTGACAGTGTGCCACGTAGGCCCGAAACTGCTCTGCTCGCAGTTGGGGTAATAAGGAATAATGTCAATTGTCGGAATCTTTGCCTTGGTATTCACAGGAATATGGTCGTCAGTAATGTAACCACCCGTCTGAGTGGGAAACAGGCTACCAAAGCCCACTACCTGAGCAGCACGCCAAACCTTATCTACAACGTTGCTGGCATACTGCAGCGACATGCCTTCCTTATAGAACTGAGCGCCTTGTCCGCCTACCATATCGAGCAGAATGCCAAAGCGTGGCTTATAGCCTTTACGATGCAGGTTAGCCGACCAATACTGAGCGCCCAGTGCCCACGAGTTACCATCGTCTGTTGCATCGCTCCACTGAGGCACACCCCAGTCTTCAGCGTCGAAACAAATAAAATCAACACCTATGCCTAGAGTGTCTGCTGAGAGCAGACGCGCCACCTCTAACATTACGGCCACCCCAGAGGCACCATCGTTGGCTGCCATCACCGGCTTCTTGTGATTAGCCTCATCAGGGTCGTTATCAGCCCAGGGACGGCTGTCCCAATGTGCACAAAGCAGCACACGTTCTGACAACTCTGGCTTATAGCTGGCAATGATGTTGGTGCTGTGAAGTATGGTACCATCATAACCCTTCAGGTCGGCCTTCTGCGCCATCACCTCCATACCAAAGCTTTTGAACTTGGCAATAATCCACTGTTCACACTGGTCGTGAGCCACACTGTTCATCACTCGCGGGCCGAAATCACACTGAGCCTGACAATACTGGTAGGCACTGTCTGCACAGAACGCAGGACCTACAGGCTGGGCCACAGCCGTCTCGTCCGCAGTCTGCTTACGCAGGTTTCCACAGCTCAGCATCAGGAGTATGGATAAAACAAAAAATACACCTTTCTTCATTTCATTTGAACTTGTTGCATGACCCTCAGGAAGTTGCCGCCCCAGATTTTCTGGATGTCCTGTTCGCTAAAGCGACGAGCCAACAGCGCACGGGTAAAGTTAATGAGTTCCGACGAATCGGCCAGTCCTCTCACGCCGCCATCGCCATCGAAATCAGTACCGAGTCCCACATGGTCGATACCCATCACGTCGATGGCATGCTCAAGATGTTCCATCACATCCAAGATTGTTGCCTCGCCGTCTTTACGCAGGAATCCGTTGTATATCGTGGTCTGAGCCACACCGCCATTCTTAGCTAAGGCACGCATCTGGTCATCCGTCAGGTTACGCTGATGATCGCAGAGGGCACGACTGCTCGAGTGACTGCACACGATAGGCATGGTGCTGATGTCAAGGGCGTCATAAAAGCTCTTCTCGCCACCATGACTCAAATCAACCATGATACCCAAACGGTTCATCTCCTTGATGACCTGCTCGCCAAAGGCACTCACGCCACCATGGGTGTTATTGCTTTTCGACGCGGCATCGCAGATATCGTTATCGCCATTATGGCAGAGGGTCATATATACAATGCCACGGTCCTTGAAGTGCTGCAGGTTCTCCAGTTTACTGTCAATGGCTATGCCGTTCTCAATACCGAGCATGATGCTCTTCTTCCCCCGATGCTTGTTCATCCAGAGGTCGTCAGGGGTGCGGGCAAGCACGATATACTGCTGGTTCTGCGCCACAATATCCTCTATTTTGTCGAAGATGCGGTCAGCATATGTCGTAGGATTCTCAGTGTTCTGGGGCAGATAGGCCACCATGATCGTTGCGTCCTGACGCCCCTCAGTCATCTTATGCAGGTCGACCAATATCTTTGGGTCGCGCTGGTCGAAGTGGATGCCTGACGGGAAAAACATCGGGGTGTCGCAGTGGGTGTCGAGCGTCAGCACACGGTTATGCACACGCTGAGCCTGTCTAAACGAGGCAGCCTCGCCCACCAGCCACTGGAACAGGGGCAGCCCCTCCTCCAGACACTCTGGATGCCACTGGACACCTACTATAGATTTATATTCCGTACTCTCTATCGCCTCGATGATATTATCAGCCGACTGCGCCACTACACGGAACTTATCGCCCGTCTCAACCACAGCCTGATGGTGGAAACTGTTCACCATAAGAGGCCTGTCGTACGACTTGTAGATGCTGTCAAGTATAGAATCTCTTATAATACTGATGCTATGCGTAGGCTCAGAGCGGTCGGCATCCTGCGAATGCTTCACCTTTGCCACATCTCCGATATCCTGAGCCACCTTGCCGCCCAGAGCCACTGCCAGTGTCTGGATGCCCCGACAGATGCCCAGCATCGGTATCTGTCGATTATAGGCCAGTTGTGCTATCAGCAACTCTGGCAGGTCGCGCTCCTGATTAACACCATGAAGTTTGGGTGAAGGCTCCTCACCAGCCCACAAGGGGTTGATATCGCCGCCACCGCTCAGAATCAGACCATCAAGATGCTCAAGGGTGTTGATGATTACATCTTTATCAGCCACAGGCGGAATGATAACAGGCACACCACCTGCAGCCACTACAGATTTGTAGTAGCCCTGTCCTAATTTACAGGTCAGATCTTCATAATTACCAGTGATACCTATGACAGGTTTCTGGTCGGCTTCAGGAAAGTGAGCATAGATATCATCCAGATGCGACTGTAAGTCAAATCTGTTCATTACTTCTGCCCAACTTCGTTAATGACAATAGGAATCTCTCGTTTTAGGCTCTGTTCCAGAGAAATCAATGTTTCAGTAGCTACAACGCCAGGTATGCCCTGCAGTTTTCCGTTCAACAGCTCCATCAACTGCTCGTTGTCACGGGCATAGAGCTTCACCAGCATGGTGTACGGGCCTGTGGTAAAGTGGCACTCTACCACCTCAGGGATATGCTGCAGACACTCTACCACGTCTTTATACATAGAACCCTTTTCCAGGTTGATACCCACATAGGTACAAGTAGAATAGCCCAGGCTCTTGGGATTAACGTCGAATCCACTACCGGTAATCACATCAGCATCAATCAGATGCTGCACACGCTGATGAATGGCGGCACGGGAGACATTACACTCTGCAGCCACATCCTTAAACGGGATACGTGCATTCTTGGAAAGAATACTCAGTATCTTCTTGTCAAGAAAATCAATTTTATCCATCACCTTTCCTTTTTAGTTACAATTTGTCAGCAAAAGTAAGCAAATTAATTGAATAATGCAACTTTTATCAGGAAAAGTTTAAAAAAAGTGTGTCACTTTTGTGACACACTTGCTCTTTACTTCACGATTTCCAACAGTTCTACGTCGAAAATCAGCATGCTGTAAGGCTTGATATCAGCCCCAGCCCCACGCTCGCCATAAGCCAGCTCATAGGGGATATACAACTGCCACTTCGAACCTACAGGCATCATCGTCAACGCCTCTGTCCAGCCTCTGATCACCTGCGTAGGTGTAAACTCAGAAGGCTCACCACGCTGATAGCTGCTGTCGAACACCTTGCCGTCAATCAAGCGGCCCTCATAATGCACTTTCACCTTGTCACTAGACTGAGGCACAGCGCCAGAACCTTTCACCAGCACCTTATATTGCAGGCCACTGGGCAGGGTGATCACACTGTCATTCTTGGCATTCTCCTCCAAGAACTTAATGCCAGCCTCACGATTGGCGCCATACAGTTTCTCATCACGAGCAGCCTTGTCGGCCTTCTGTCTGGCGGAGAAATAATCTTCGGCCTTCTGCAAGGTGAAGATCGTGGTATCATTCAGCATAGCGTCGGTAAAGCCGCGGTAGAGCACGTCGGCCATGATGGAATCGGGCGAATCCTGGAACTCCGTCTTCAGACTGGGCAGCATACGCTCGTTCAGCTGCTGGGCAATGTTCTGTCCGGTCATGTATGCCTTCATCCTAGGATCGTCGGCAGTCTTCACGGCGTCCATGAAGCCACGCACGAAATCGGCCATCATCGTTGTGTCCATCTTCTGCTGGAGCAGATAGTTCAGCAGTCCGTTGGTCATTGTCATACCTGCCGCATAGCTCACTGAGTCGGAACTGCTTGTGAGCTGAACAGCCTGCACCTTCTCCTCTACAGGCTTCTGAACGGTCTTCTTCTTTGCGGCCTCAGCCGTAAACAAAGAAGCACCCGCCACAAGGGCGAGTGCCACGCATATCGTCTTCTTCATTATCTCTTAGCGTTTACCTCGAGCAACTCAATCTTGAAGATCAGTGCAGAGAAAGGCTTGATAATGTTCTGTTCACGCTCACCGTAAGCCAGTTCCTGAGGAATATAAACCTCCCAAACAGAACCTGCAGGCATGTGGCAGAGAGCCTCTGTCCAACCCTTGATAACCTGGTTGGCACGGAATGTGGTGGGCTCGCCGCGCTGGTAAGAACTGTCGAAGATAGAGTCATTAATCAGACGGCCCTCGTAGTTAACCTTCACCAAAGAAGTGTCGGCAGGAATGGCACCAGTACCCTCCTTGATAACCTTGTACTGAACGCCGCTGGGCAGAACCTTCACGCCCTCTTTCTTAGCGTTCTCAGCCAGGAACTTCTCACCGGCAGCCTTGTTCGCACCATAGCTCTTCTCAAGCTCCTTGGCCTTAACGCTGCTAATCAGGCGCTGAGCCACCATCTGAGCTGAATCAACAGTCATCAGGCCCTTCTTGCCTGTTGTACCGCTGATAAAACCAGCCATGAAGTTCTTCAAAGAGATGGTCTTGGTAGAGTCGTCACCGAACACCTCGTGGTTGATGCCCTTCACCATACGGTTAGCAATCTGCTGACCAATCTGGATACCTGCATAGTAAGCAGCCTTCTTCTTGTTGTCACCAGCATTGGCACCCTCGTTCAGACCCTTGATAAACTCATCGATGTAAGTGGTATCTACGTCGAGACTACCAACGAGATACTCCTTCAGACCCTGAGTCTGAGCCATACCGATAGCATAGCTCAAGGTGTCTACTTCATTCTTCAGACTCGCTCTGGGAGTCGAATTGCCACATGAAGAAATCATGATGGCAGCTACAGCTGCAACAGCAGCAAATGTAATCTTTTTCATTTTCGTGATTGTTTATATTTATTTTTTACCTTTTTCCCTTTTACCTTTACACAACCTGAATCAATTCAACGTCGAAGATCAGGGCTGCGAACGGAGGAATAGAAGCACCTGCGCCACCCTCGCCATAAGCCAGACGGTAGGGGATGAAGAAGCGGTACTTGGCACCCTCCTGCATCAGCTGCAGTCCCTCGGTCCAACCGGCAATCACCTGCTGCAAGGGGAATGTAGCGGGCTCGCCGCGCTGATAGCTGCTGTCGAATACGGTACCGTCGATCAGCGTACCCTCGTAGTGGCACTTCACGGTATCCTTTGCGCTGGGCTTCTTGCCGTTACCCTCTTTCAGAACCTGGTACTGCAGACCGCTGGCCAGCGTCACGACACCATCCTTCTTACTGTTCTCGGCCAGATATTTCTCACCAGCCTCCTTATGTGCCTTACCTTTCTCAGCACGCTCAGCCTGGAGCTTCTGCTCCTGCTTCTGGAAATAGTCCTGTACAATGGTCTGGGCTTCACGGTGGCTCACCTTCAACTCATTACCCTCGAGCACATCCTTGATGGCCTGTGCGAAGTCCTCTGCGCTGATGTCATCAGCACCCATCTGAGCCAGCTGCTGTCCGATGCCCAAGCCCAAAGCATAACTTAATTTGTTCATTCTTTCTTTATATTAATAATGTGTAACTCTCAAAATCGGACGCAAAGATACTACTTTTTAATTACAGATTGCACAGATTAACACAGATTAATATAAAAAAACGGTTAAAACCTGCGCCGTCTGAGGCTATTTTCTTATTTTTGCAACATAAAACAAACGTCACAGCTTATGAAAAAGATTGTCGTACTTACAGGTGCTGGCATGTCGGTGGAAAGCGGGCTCAAGACTTTCCGCGATGCCGATGGTCTCTGGGAGAACTATCCCGTGCAGCAAGTGGCCACCCACGAAGGCTGGGAGGCAGACCCGACGCTCGTCACCAACTTCTATAACATGCTCCGCAAGAAATGCTGGGGCGTAAAACCTAACGAGGGGCACAAACTGGTGGCCCGCCTTGAAGAGCAGTACAACGTCACCGTGGTCACTCAGAACGTCGACAACCTCCACGAGATGGCCGGTTCGTCGAAAGTCATCCACCTACACGGCGAACTCATGAAGGTATGCTCTAGCCGCGATGTCGACGACCCGCGCTACCAGCAGACGCTCACCCCCGACAACTGTGAGATAGTACCCGGCACGAAGGCTGGCGACGGTTCGCTACTGCGCCCCTTCATCGTCTTCTTCGGCGAAGCCGTGCCCAACATCACCCTTGCCGCCGAGGAAGTTCAAGAGGCCGACATTCTGATTATCATCGGCACCTCGCTAGTGGTCTATCCCGCCGCCGGTCTGCTGCATTACGCCCGCCCCGATGTGCCCATCTATCTCATCGACCCCAACCCCATCAATGCCGGTACCCGTGTTCATCAGATTCAGAAGGGTGCCTCTGAAGGTATGAAAGAGCTTTTCGCCGAACTGATGGAATAGCGGCTCTCATACTGGCAAAGATAAGGCTTTCTGCCGACAAAGATAGGCGTGGGTTATGACAAGAATAATCCCGCTGATTGTAATCTATATTATCATGCAAAGCAATTTAGACTAAATTGCAGAACAAAATAGACTAAATTGCAATCAAAGAGATAATCTCTGTCAATAAGCGGGCCATTCCATGACAGGCAAAGCGCTATGATATGACAACACCGCAAGCCGCCCCATCAATACATGATACAACATAGAAACGCTAAAGAGAGCTAATCAACGGACGCTTTATATTGATTAAGGTCAAAGAAAGGGAGAAAAAGAAAGCAGTGAATGATGTGTCTAAGACGTCATTCACTGCTTTATTATCAGGGCGCTGATGGCGCGCTGAGGATTAGCTTTTATATCGGCTACAAGCCGCGATCCTTACGGATAAAGTCGATAAGTCGGTCGACAGCTTCTTCCTCGGGGATATTCTTCTCGATACACTCCTTGGCCTTATAGAGGCTGATCTTACCGCGACCGGCACCTACATAGCCGTAGTCGGCATCGGCCATCTCGCCAGGACCGTTCACGATACAGCCCATGATACCAATCTTCAGACCTACCATATCTTTCGTGGCGGCCTTGATACGTGCGATGGTCTCCTGCAGGTTGTAGAGCGTGCGGCCACAGCCCGGACAAGAGATGTACTCGGTCTTGGTGAACTTGATGCGGGCGGCCTGCAGGATGCCATCGGCCAGCTCGACAAGCTTTTCGGTTGAAAAGCCTTCGTTGCGGATGACAAGCTGATGGGCTTTCTTATCAATCAGGAGGGCACCAACGGCCATGGCGGCCTTCAGCTGGAGCGACTCCCAGTCGGTCTCGTGCATCTCGAGGGTGATGGTATCGTCCTTAATGCCTGCCTCAGCCTGTTCACGCAAGGCAGCGCACTCGGCGATAGAGTCGACGAGTTTGCGGGCCACGGGAATCTCGTATTCAGGCTCTTCCGAGAGTGACACACGTACGGTGTCACCAATGCCCTCGGTGAGCAGGGCGCCAATGCCTACGGCACTTTTTATACGGCCGTCCTCACCCTCGCCAGCCTCGGTAACACCAAGGTGAAGGGGATAGTGCATACCTTCCTTGTCCATGGTCTGAACGAGCAGACGCACGGTGGTGACCATGACCACGGTGTTAGAAGCCTTAATAGAGATGACCACGTCGTTGAACTGCTCGCGCTTGAAGATGCGCAGGAACTCCATACAGCTCTCGACGATGCCCTCGGGAGTATCGCCATAGCGCGACATGATGCGGTCGGAGAGCGAGCCGTGGTTGACACCAATGCGCACAGCGGTGTGGTGTTCCTTACAGATATTAAGGAAAGGTACGAGCTTCTTCTCAATCTTCTTCAATTCCTCGGCATACTCCTCGTCGGTATATTCGAGGTGCTTGAACGTACGTCCCGGGTCAACGTAGTTGCCGGGATTGATGCGCACCTTCTCGCAGTAAAGTGCTGCCACATCGGCTGTATGGGCCGTGAAGTGCACGTCGGCTACGAGTGGCGTAGGATAGCCGTCGGCCTTCAGCTGGGCAGAGATATTCTTCATGTTCTCGGCCTCACGGATACCCTGGGTGGTGAAACGTACCAGTTCGCCGCCGGCATCGATGATGCGCTTGGCCTGAGCCACACAGCCCTCGGTGTTATTCGTATCTACCGTTCCCATCGACTGGATGCGGATGGGATTCGAGCCGCCAATGCCAATCTGGCCGACACGGGTCTCGGATGATTGTCGTCTCTGATACATAATTAATTGGTCTTGAATTGATATTTCACCTCGGCCAACTCCTGGTTAGCCTTCTCAATCTTTACACGGAGATTACCTTTATAGACGGCCAGGCGCTGAGCCAGTTCGTCGTTGCTAAGCGCCATCATCTCAACGGCAAGGATAGCGGCGTTCTGAGCACCGTTCACACCGACAGTAGCCACAGGAATACCCGGTGGCATCTGGATGATAGAGAGCATGGCATCAAGTCCGTCGAGCATGCCTTTAATAGGAACACCAATCACAGGAAGAGTGGTAGAGGCTGCGATGACGCCAGGAAGGGCAGCAGCCATGCCTGCGCCGGCAATGATAACCTTAATGCCACGATCCTTGGCGGTGCGGGCAAACTCCTCAACAGCATCGGGGGTGCGATGGGCTGAGAGGGCATTCACTTCGAAAGGCACCTGCATCTCGTCGAGCAACTTGCAGGCTTTCTCCATAATGGGCAGATCGCTTGTACTACCCATGATAATACTAACTAACGGTTTCATATATATCTTACTTTTTTACTTTTACATATAGATTAATCCAAAGAAGGCACAGACAGCTCCAATCAGGAAGCCCGCTACAATCTGCAACAAGGAGTGTTGGCGCAGAATCATACGGCTTGAGCCCAGCACGCCAGCCAGCATCATGACAACACAGAACCACCATACAGGATTGAAGCCGAATATCTCGCCAAAAACAAACAGGGCACCAGCCACACCGCCGATAGCAGCCATGTGGGTAGATATCTTCCACCACACGTTGATAAGTGCGCACACCACCTGAATGGCCATCGCCGCAGAAACGATGGTACCCATGAAATGAGGGATATGCATCATCTCCATGAGATAGACGCAGAAGAAGTAGCACAGGATGGAGATGACATAAGGCACCACGCGGCGCTCCTTGTGTCCCAGCTCTATCAGATTCCATCCCTGATAGCGACGATAGAGATGAATCAGAAGCGACGGCAAGAGGATGGTGAACAGATAGACAAGGGTGAGCACCTGTAGTTTATACCCCCAAGGCATAAGACCCAAATAACTGAACAAGAAAAGTGCCATAAGACCTACCAACGGCAGATAGAACGGGGTGAACAGCATGCTGATGACACGTGCCGTAAGAATGATAGCCTTTTCTCTACTTATTTCTTTCTTCATTTTCTTCTTTCACTTTCTCAGTCGCGCTATAGGTATACCCAGTTGCTCACGATATTTCGCCACCGTACGACGGGCTATGGGATAGCCCTTCGAGGCGAGCAGGTCCTTCAACTGGTCATCGCTTAGCGGACGTTTCTTATCCTCTGAATCAATAATATCCCGAAGCGCAGCCTTAATCTGACGGGTCGACAGCTCCTCGCCGCTTTCTGTTACATAGCCATCACTGAAGAAATGACGGAGGGGGAAAGTGCCCCAACGGGTCTGCGCATACTTGGAGTTGCTGACACGCGACACAGTAGAGAGGTCGAGACCTGTCTTCTCTGCCACATCCTTTAATATCATAGGGCGCAACGAAGCCTCATCGCCATCAACGAAGAACTGATGCTGCAGTTGGATGATGGCACGCATGGTGATGGTAAGCGTGTGCTTACGCATCTTCACCGCCTCGATGAAGCCCTGAGCGGCATCAACCTTCTTCTTGATATATAGCAGTGCCTCCTTGGTCTGGCGACTGAGATGTTCCTTGTTCTGCTGATACTCCTTCATGGAGTCGACAAACGACTGCGACACCTTCAGCTCCGGGACTTCGCCATTATTGAGCGTAAAGGTGACCGTACCATCATCCAGTGTATCGACAATAAAGTCGGGCGTAATCTGCTGCAGACTTCTGCCAACCGTTTCGCCTAAAGAAGCACCTGGACGCGGGTTGAGTTTCCTCAGCTCCTGAAAGAGTACTTCAGCCTGCGCGTCATTCAGTCCTAAAGACGACTGTATCTTATCCCAATGCTTCTTGGTGAACTCTTCGAAATAGGAGTTCACGACCTGTTCCATCAAGTCTCTTAGACGGGAAGGGGCTCTACGTTCAATCTGCAGCAAGAGACACTCCTGGAGCGTTCGGGCGCCAATGCCGGCAGGGTCGAACTCCTGAAGCTTCTTTAGCACCTGCTCTATCTGAGCCACAGTCAGGTCAATATTATGGTAGATGGCCAGTTCTTCGCTGATTATCTCAAGGTCCTTACGAAGCAGACCATCGTCATCGAGCGAGCCAATGAGGTATTCCATCACATCGCGCTCCTGTTCTGTCATATCGACCTCGCCCATCTGCTCTTTTAGCTGATCATAGAATGAAGAGGTCTCACCATAGACCATCTCTTCACGTTCCTCAGATGCGAAATGGCCACCCTGATACACAGGCAGCTCCTCGTCGTCACGGCCAATACCGCTCAAGGCCTCATCGAGCGCCGACTGGCGTTCTTCCTGTTCTGTGGCCGACTCAAAATCATCTGCCCCCTCGACTGAGTCCTGATAGTCTGAGTAGTCCTGATGGTCTTGATAGTCCTCATCGCCCGAGCCTGCCGACTCCAAGGCGGGATTATCGTTCATCTCTGTGTTGATACGATCAACAAGCTGCATGACTGGCAATTCCACCAATGATGCCTGAAGCAACTGCTGATGAGAGATCATCTGACCCAACTTCAGCTGTTGTGTCTGTTCCTGTATCTGACCGTATTTTTCACTCATTTTTCCTTTTTACTTTTTCTACTACTTAAAGTATTCTTTAAGTTGCTCGGCATAAGACGCAAGGTCTTCTGTGTTAGCATTACCATATCGGCGCCATACCTGCTGGCAAGGCAACAATAGCGGGTCGAAGGTTACATCCTTACGATTTAAATAAGGGTCGCAATATTGGAACACCTCCAACACCTCTACAACACGCTGGGGCTTTTGTTTCAGTAATTTCGCAAGTTCCTGTACCTCAGGCGTCTCTATCACCATCGTGATAGGCGTCAGACGGAAATAAAGATCCAGAATCAATGTGAGCATAACCGGTGTGAGGGTCTCACCCTCTGCCACAGGCTTGAAATCCAACTCAAAACTCTCGTTGGTCTCAACGCCCTCATAGAACAAACCGGCGTTGTTAAAGCCCTTCATCTCACGCAGCAGACTGGCAGCTCTCGCAAGCTTTCTGGGATTGCTGCCATATACTTCCCAAATATGCTCGATGCGGGGAGTTTCAAGATTGGCAATCTGGCACATCTTATTAAATAAGACGCTTGGAGAGACGTGCAGCTCAAGACTCAAGTCTATCATCTTCCGGCTGTACATCGGCTTGATTCCCACAGGTTTTTGTAGGTATATCTGCATAAGCAGAAGCCAATAATCATCCTGCCATTTTGTTTTTTTTGCCATAATCCTCGCTATTTTTTTGCAAAAATACTGTTTTTTTTATATATTTGCAACCGAAAAGGAAAAAACTTATGAGAAAGATAGCATTATTTGCCTTTTGGCTCCTTTCTTTACAGACCTTATTGGCGCAAAGCGTCAGAGAACAGCTTAAAAGTGATATCTTTAAAGCGGGTAGTAACTATTATGCCTATCCATCTCCATCGACTAACTTAGCGCCAGCCCCCAAGGGTAAGAAGCCCTTCTACATCAGTACCTATGCCCGTCATGGATCCCGTTTCCTGATAAGGGCCAGTGAATATGAATGGCCGGAAACCGTTCTACAAAAAGCTCATGAGCAAGGGAAGTTGAGCGAGCTGGGAGAGAGGACACTCCAGCAACTGAAGGTTTTTCATAATGAGGCACGCGACCGCTATGGCGACCTGACACCTCTTGGTGCCCATCAGCATCGTATGATTGCCCAGCGCATGTACGACAATTTCCCTGAGGTATTCAAGGGACATGCAATCATCGACGCCAAGAGTACGGTGGTCATTCGTTGCATCATATCCATGGAAAACGAGTTAACGCAACTGGTGAGGAACAATCCGATGCTTGTCATCAGGTCGGATGCCAGCCAGCACGACATGTATTACATGAACCTTCAGGATTCCGCACTCTACAAGAAACGCTTTCCCCAGGAATCTGTTGACACCTATAAGGCTTTCTGCGACCGTCACGCCATACACGAACAGGCTATGGGCAAGCTTTTCAATGACTCAGTATTCTATCGTGACAGTATTGACAGCTATGAACTGAACAAAACCATCTTCAAGATAGCATCCAGTATCCAGGGTACAGAACAGCGCTACCACTTCAATCTGTTTGACATCTACACAATTGACGAACTCTATTCCAACTGGCTACAATACAATGCTTATTGGTATCTCAGTTTCGGCAACTGTCCTTTCAACGGCGGTACACAACCTTACACCCAGCGCAACCTGCTGCGCAAGATTATCGAAGATGCTGACAGCTGCATTGCCACACCCCGCAATGGTGCCACACTGCGTTTCGGGCATGAGACTATCGTACTGCCACTAACCTGTTTATTAGGCCTCAACGGGTTCGACCATCAGTTTACCGACTTGGAGGAGCTTGACATAAACGGCTGGCAGAACTTCGATGTATTCCCCATGGCCGCCAACATACAGTTTATTTTTTACCGAAAGAATCCAAAGGACAAGGATGTGCTTTTCAAGATACTACTCAATGAGAACGAGGCCACTCTACCCATTCCTACAAACAGCGCGCCCTATTATCATTGGAGCGATTTCCGGGATGTTTACCTGAAGAAGCTCAATGCCTACAAGGAAGAGTGACCACTGACAGCCACATCTGGTTGCCAAAGAACGGTCTGCCCTGTGTAGAGTGACTTCTGCACATCGATGAGACGCTGATTGGACGAACCGCGAAACAACAGGTCGGGGTCATGCAATTTCTGAATAAAGGGACCATCGACAAGCACATCAAGTTGTTCAAGCAACTCACGCTGGTCGTCATGAATTAAACTTTCAAAAGTAAAGCCCGTAAAACACCAAATATCTTTATTGGAATACTCATGGATAGCACAAGCCAACTCAGCAAAGCCTGCTGCCTGATACATAGGATCACCACCCGAAAATGTGACGTTGGCAAAAGGATCAGCCATGATAATCTTCATAAGCTGACTGGTAGTCATCTCACGTCCGCCATCAAAAGCCCACGATTGGGGATTATGACAGCCTGGACACTGATGATTACATCCAGCACAATAAATGGAGGTCCGGAAACCCGGACCATCCACCATTGTATCTTCTATGATATCGAGTACACGAATCATGGCTAGCTCTCAAACATGTCTTGCGAGCCATGATCGATGTGTGTCACACGATCATTAAGTTCTGCCAGTTTACCACTATTCCAGCGATCAGTTGTTCCAACTAGATAGCCTGTGATGCGCTGTAACTTATCGATATTCTTTGAACCACACTTCGGGCAGACTTCCAAATGATCATCTGCATTCTCATAGCCACAATCCATGCAACGGTTGCGGTTGTGGTTCACCGACCCATAGCCCATATCAAACTGATCCATCATGTCAACCACACTCATAATGACCTGAGGATTGTGTGTGGCATCGCCATCAATCTCCACATAGAAGATGTGACCACCACGAGTCAGGTTATGATAAGGCGCCTCAATCTCTGCCTTATGACGGGCTGAGCACTTGTAATAGACTGGCACATGGTTCGAGTTGGTATAATAGTCACGATCAGTAACACCAGGGATGACACCAAACTGTTTGCGGTCTTTCTTCGTGAACTTGCCACTCAGGCCCTCTGCGGGAGTTGCAAGCACTGAGTAGTTATGATGGAACTGCTGACAGAAATCGTTGACACGATCACGCATGTAAGTCACGATCTTCAAACCTAACTCCTGCGCCTTCTCACTTTCGCCGTGATGCTTGCCTATAAGAGCTACCAGACATTCAGCCAGTCCGATAAATCCAATACCTAACGTACCCTGATTAATCACACTTTCGATAGTATCCATCGGGCCCAGTTTATCTGCTCCAATCCAAAGGCTCTTCATCAACAGAGGGAATTGCTTTGCAAAGGCTGTCTTCTGGAACTGGAAGCGATCGTCGAGTTGCTGGGCAGTAACCTCCAGCATGTGGTCGAGCTTGGCAAAGAACATATCTATGCGTTTCTGCTCATCAGCCTCTTCCATACACTCAATGGCGAGTTTCACAATATTGATTGTAGAGAAGGAGATATTACCGCGTCCGATACTTGTCTTTGGTCCAAAGCGGTTTTCAAACACACGAGTACGACAACCCATGGTAGCCACTTCATGAATATATCGCTCTGGATCGTCAGCTTTCCACGCCTCATCCTGATTAAATGAGGCATCAAGATTCAGGAAGTTAGGAAAGAAACGGCGGGCCGTTACCTTACAAGCCAACTGATAGAGGTCGAAGTTACGATCCTCAGGCAGATAGTTCACGCCACGCTTCTTCTTCCATATCTGAATGGGGAATATTGCGGTTTCGCCACCACCTACACCTTCATAAGTAGAGAGCAGAATCTCACGCATCACACAACGGCCTTCTGCTGAAGTGTCCGTTCCATAGTTGATTGAAGAGAAAACCACCTGGTTACCGCCACGAGAGTGGATGGTGTTCATATTATGAATAAAAGCCTCCATAGCCTGATGAACACGACCCACCGTCTTATTGATGGCATGTTGCTGAGCACGCTCACGACCTGTCAGCCCATCAAGCGGTTTTTTGATATAGTCCATCAACGGCTCATCGTAAAGATCTTTATAGCTCTCACCATTCAGTTCCTCAAGATGCTTCAACTCTTCAATATAGCTCATACGCACATAAGGAGCTAAATAGAAGTCGAATGCGGGGATAGCCTGTCCACCATGCATCTCATTCTGTGCACATTCCATAGAGATACAAGCCAACACAGAGGCTGTCTCGATGCGTTTTGCAGGACGTGAAGCGCCATGACCCGCAATGAAGCCACAGTTCAGAATATGATTGAGCGGATGCTGTACACAAGTGAGCGACTTTGTGGGGTAATAGTCCTTATCATGAATATGCAGATAGTTGTGCTCTACAGCATCACGGCTGTCTTCTGAAAGCAGATAATCATCTACGAAAGGTTTGGTTGTCTCTGATGCGAACTTCATCATCATGCCTGCAGGTGTGTCGGCATTCATGTTGGCATTCTCACGAGTAACATCGTTGTTTTTGATGTTTACAATATCAAGGAACACATCACGCGTTTTGGCCTTACGGGCAATAGAACGTTGATTGCGGTAGGCGATGTACTTCTGAGCCACGTCCTTACGGCTCGACTTCATCAGTTCTACCTCTACGGCATCCTGAATCTGTTCTACTGTCATCTGGCTCTCACCACGCTGAGCAATGTGATCGGTTATCTGATACAACAAACGTTCGTCTTCGCCCCTGTCAGTATGGAGCATCGCTTTACGAATGGCAGCCATGATTTTCTGCTCATTGAAGCCGACAATACGTCCGTCGCGCTTTACAACTGTTTGAATCATATATATATCAAGTTTTTAGTATTAAGTATTATCCTTCTTTTGCACTGAAAGCAAGCGCATAGACACGCATCTGCTTCACCATAGCCACCAAGCCGTTGCTACGTGTTGGCGAGAGGTGCTCTTTCAGTCCTATCTCCTCGATGAAATAAAGATCTGCATCGAGTATTTCCTTTGGCGTATGGTCGCTGAGCACTCTTATAAGAAGAGCCACGATGCCCTTCACAATCAAAGCATCACTCTCGGCAGAGAAATGAATCTTACCATCAAGATAATCTGCCTGCAGCCACACACGACTTTGGCATCCATCAATCAGATTATTCTCCGTCTTGTATTTCTCGTCAAGCGGCTCCTGTTCGTTGCCAAGATCAATTAACAACTGGTATTTATCCATCCAGTCGTCGAAGCCACTGAACTCCTCTATAATCTCATCTTGAATTTCATTAATTGTCATGTTGTTCTGTCTTTTCTAATTTAAACAATTTGTCACTTGGGCGCACCTTGCCCGTCACAGCAATAGAGACCTTCGTTCCCTGATGGGCCTGCTCTATAGGACCATTATCGCCATGAATCTCATCGGCCGTTACATACATCACTCCTGTGGTAGGACCCGTTATCAGCATATTGTCACCCACTTTAAAGGTATTGGCCTCAACGGTAAACTCCGCCACACCCAATTTCGAGAAGTACTTCACGCCCTTGCCGATGTACACCTTGCGCTCTGTAGCATTCGAACCATAGTTCTTATTCCACTCGCCCAGTTTCTGTCCTTGATAATAGCCGTCCCAGAATCCACGGTTAAAAACGGTAGCCAGTCGCTCATCCCACTCGTCCTTCTTCTCTTCTGTAAAGGTTCCGTCGAGTACAGACTGAATGGCCTCCTTATAACACTTCACTACGGTATAGACATATTCCGGACCACGGGCACGTCCCTCAATCTTAAACACCCGGACGCCCGACTTCATCATCCTGTCAATAAAGCGAACGGTCTTCAGGTCCTTGGGCGACATGATGTACTTATTATCGATTTCCAACTGATTGCCTGTTTCATTATCAGTAACCGTATAGCTACGACGGCATATCTGAATGCACTCGCCACGATTGGCCGAACGGTTGGCATTGTCGAGACTCATATAACACTTACCGCTGATAGCCATACAGAGGGCCCCATGGCAGAACATCTCAATACGAATCTGCTCGCCACTTGGGCCACAAATATGTTCCGCTTCTACCTGACGGTAGATTTCTGCCACTTGATCCATATTCAGTTCGCGCGCCAACACCACCACATCAGCAAACTGGGCGTAGAAGCGCAGAGCCTCGATATTAGAAATATTCAACTGCGTAGAAAGATGTACCTCCTGACCTACCTTATTACAATAGGTCATCACAGCCACATCTGAGGCAATAACAGCCGAGATACCAGCTTCCTTGGCCGCATCGATAATCTCGTGCATCAATGGAATATCCTCACCATATATAATGGTATTGACGGTCAGGTAGCTTTTTATACCGTGTTCATTGCATGTCTGTGCCATCTCCTTAAGATCATCAATCGTAAAGGTAGAGGCGGAGTGTGCTCGCATGTTCAGTTTCTCGATGCCGAAATAGATACTGTCGGCACCTGCCTGTATGGCTGCTACCAACGACTCACGAGAACCGACGGGCGCCATAATTTCAAAGTCTTTTATCGTTTGGTTCATCATTTTCAATCCATTGGGAAAAGTCCATATAGCTTAGCGTCAATCATATCGGTCACCATCTTGAAGTCTTCAGGGAAATCCCCAAATTTACAATGGTCGCCGTCAACAATAATCAGTGGGCCATTATAGGTAGCGATCCAGTCTTCGTAACGTTTCTCCAGTCCCTGAAGATAATCCAGGCGCATGGTCTGTTCAAAGTCGCGTCCGCGTTTCTGAATCTGAGCCACCAGTGTTGGAATGCTGGAGCGGATATATATCATCAGGTCAGGCAGTTTCACCAGCGACATCATCAAGTCGAAGAGATCCGTATAATTCTGAAAATCACGATCACTCATCATTCCCTGCCCATGCAAATTAGGCGCAAAGATACGAGCATCCTCGAAAATGGTTCTGTCCTGTATGATTGTCTCCTTCGACTTCGAGATTTCCACCACTTCCTTGAATCGTTTATTGAGAAAGTAAATCTGAAGATTGAACGACCATCTAGGCATGTCGGCATAGAAATCGGCCAGATAAGGATTATTATCTACAGGCTCAAAACGTGGCGTCCATCCATAACGATGGGCGAGCAATTTTGTGAGGGTGGTCTTACCACTGCCAATATTTCCTGCTACTGCGATATGCATAATACTACATTTATAAAAGTCAATTACTGATTAGGAAAGAGGCCAAAGAGAGTAGCATCGATACGGTCAATGATCCGAGCCAGGTCCTTTGGATTATGAAGGAAATCCAAATTATCCTTCTCTATGGTCATCACACGTCCCTGATACTTGTGATATATAAAGTCGTCATAACGCTCATTGAGGTTCTGCAGATATTCCAACTGCATTGACTGCTCATAGTCTCTGCCCCGCTGCTGGATGTTATTAACCAGATGAGGCACTGAAGCACGCAGATAAATTAGCAGATCAGGCAGGCGCACCATTGATATCATCTGCTCGAAAAGTTCCATATAAGTTGCATAGTCGCGGTCTGACAAATTACCCATGGATCTGTTATTCTCCATAAACACATATACGCCCTCGAAGATAGTACGATCCTGAATGATAGTATGTTCCGACTGCGAGATAGCGATAAGATCGCGGAAACGTTCCTTGAGGAAATATATCTCAAGGTTAAAAGACCACCTGTGGATATCGCGATAGTAGTCTTCCAAGTACGGATTTCTATCAACCGCCTCAAAACGAGGTTCCCAACCATAGTGTTTGGCCAGCATCTTCGTCAGCGTTGATTTCCCGCTACCTATATTTCCCGCAACAGCTATATGCATCCCTCTCTTAATTCTTCTATTTTTGAGGGGTCAAAGTTACACAATATTTTGCACATTGCCAAACGAAATAGAAATTATTGGCAGATATTTTGGAAATTTTATTGTACCTTTGCCAGCGGTTATGAAACGTATTTTTACAATATTATTTGTCTTTCTGCTCTGTATAGGCTGTACACAAAAGGAACCCGAGCATTTCACCAATGAGATGCTCAACCGTATGACGCCAATCAAAGATCAGGGCGACAGTGAAACGTGTTGGATCTATGCCATGCTCGCCGCCATCGAGACGGAACATCTGTCATGGGGCGACTCTGTAAATCTCTCGCCTTATTATATTGAGAAACTGATGGAGCAAGAACCTGATGCGCCTAAAAACAAACATGGCGAGGCTGCGACTTTGCTCAGGCTGATTGAAAAATACGGCATCGTGGGCTATGATGCCATGCGGAAGGTTGAGACGCCTGCTCCAAAGTGGGTATTCATGCTTGGTGCCACTTACACGCCACAGGAATTTGCCCGCAGTGTATGTAAACCAGGAGAATACATACAACTGATGAGCAACAGCGACAAAACCTATTACCAAGAAATTGAGTTGGAAACAGAAGACAACTGGTTGCACGACCGTTACTTAAACATCCCCATGGACTCGCTGATTCAGAAAACAGAACACGCCGTACGCCAGCATCATGGCGTGTGTTGGAGTGATGATAAACACAGCATGGCTATCGTGGGCATTGCTCATGACGAAGATGGGAACAAATACTTCATCATGAAGAATTCCTGGGGCTCAGATCGGCCATACGGCGGACTTGACTACATTGCATTCGTCCATTTCAGAGAACACACCATCTCTGTTGTTATGACAAAAGAGGCGTATCAAAATTGATACGCCTCTTTTCTAATTTATTTATTCAGTTTCCAGGTAACACCGTCTTTCGTATCTTTCACCTCGAAACCTGCAGCAGCAAGTTCATCGCGAATCTTATCGCTGGTAGCCCAGTCCTTATCGGCCTTAGCCTTGGCGCGAAGCTCAAGAACCATATCAACCACTTTACCAAAAGCATCCTCACGGCTGTCGTTCGAACCGCTCTTCTCTGCCCTCAATCCAAGAATGTCAAAAGCAAAGAGGCGCATGGTCTCTGACAACTCCTTCAAGCAATCAGCGCAGATGGTTGCCTTGTGGTCGGTAAGCTTATTCACCACGGTACATGCCTCAAAGAGGTTACTGATTACCTGTGGCGTAGCAAAATCATCATTCATGGCGTCGTAGCACTTCTGGCGCAGCGCCTTCACAACTTTCTCTGTCTCAGCATCGCACTTGTCACTCACCTGAACACGATCCAGATCGCTGATAGCATTCATCAGTTTCTCCAATCCCTTCTCTGCAGCCACAAGAGCCTCGTTAGAGAAGTCAACCGTTCCACGGTAGTGGGCACTCAGGACGAAGAAACGAATCGTCATGGGTGAGTAGGCTTTCTCCAACAGAGGATGATTACCCGTAAAGAACTGCTCCAGCGTGATGAAGTTATTATACGACTTGCCCATCTTCTGTCCGTTGATGGTGAGCATGTTGTTGTGCATCCAATACTTTACAGCAGGATGCCCCATTGAGGCCTGAGCCTGAGCAATCTCACACTCATGATGTGGGAACACGAGGTCCATACCACCGCCATGGATATCGAACTCTTCGCCAAGGTACTTACGCCCCATGGCCGTACACTCGCAATGCCAACCAGGAAATCCGTCGCTCCAAGGCGAAGGCCAGCGCATGATATGTTCTGGCTGAGCCTTCTTCCACAGGGCAAAGTCTGCCTGGTTATGCTTCTCGCCTACACCGTCGAGCTCACGACTGGCATCCTTCACGTTCTCAAGTGAACGACCGGAAAGGATACCATACTGAAACTTTTTGTTATAAGCCTCTATATCAAAATAGATAGAACCATTACTCTCATAGGCAAAACCATTATCGATAATCTGCTGTACCAACTGCTGCTGCTCGATGATGTGACCAGTAGCGTGGGGTTCAATCGAAGGACGAAGCACATTGAGTGCATCCATCGCTGCATGATAACGATTGGTATAATACTGGGCAATCTCCATTGGTTCCAACTGCTCCAGACGAGCTTTCTTGGCTATCTTGTCCTCCCCCTCGTCGGCATCATGCTCCAAATGACCTACGTCAGTAATGTTTCGCACATATCTTACTTTATAGCCAAGATGTTTCAGATAACGGAACACCAGATCGAAAGTAATGGCAGGACGGGCGTGTCCCAGATGGGGATCGCCATACACGGTAGGACCACAAACATACATGCCCACGTTGGGGGCGTGAAGGGGTTCGAAACGCTCCTTCTGTCGCGTCAAAGTATTATAAATTACTAATTTCGAATCCATCTGTTATTTAATATATTCTGCAAAATCTGTCAGTTTCATATCGCCCTTGCGAGCCAGCGTGTCGTGCATGGCGAAGGCGGCAGTCAGGTTATGACGGGTCTGTCCCATCTTCGATATTTTCAGATAGTCCCATAACAACTGCTTATAGTCAGGATGAGCACAATTCTCGATGATGCACTCGGCACGCTGTGCCGGACTCTTACCGCGCAGGTCTGCTACACCCTGTTCTGTGACGATGATGTTCACATCGTGCTCCGAGCTGTCTTGATGGCTTACAAAAGGTACTATCGAAGAGATAACGCCACCCTTAGCCATTGAAGGACAAGTAAAGATACTCAGGTAAGCATTACGGATAAAGTCACCCGAACCGCCAATACCGTTCATCATCTTAGTACCGCTGATATGGGTAGAGTTCACGTTTCCATAGAGATCAGCTTCAATGGCTGTATTGATAGCAATAACGCCCAATCGACGGATAACCTCCGGCGAGTTAGATATCTCACTCTGACGCAGTGTCAGGTGTTTCTTCATATAGTCCATGTTGTTATACACATCCATCAGACACTCGTTAGATACAGTGAGTGAACATGCTGAAGCATCCTTCACACGACCATTAAGCATCATCTCGATGACTGAGTTCTGAATCACCTCAGTATAGATATTGAAGTCGGGCACATGCTTGTCCTCACCCAGAGCGCCGAGGATTGCATTAGCCGTTGAACCCACGCCACTCTGCAAGGGCAGAAACTCCTTGGGGATACGACCCTTGCGCATCTCCTCTACCAGGAACTCAGCTGTCAGGAATCCTATCTTATCCGTTACGGGATCGCTGTCTTTGAAAGCACGCGCCTCGTCGGGGATGTTACACTCTACGACACCTACCACCTTCTCCTTGGGGATTGACACATAAGGCTTTCCAATACGGTCGCCTACATGTTCAATGGGGATAGCCTTACGGTAAGGAGGATCAAGGGGCTCATACACATCGTGGATGAACTTGGCATTGGCGTTATGGAAACTGTTGAGTTCCAATATCACATGTTTGGCCAAACGGGCCGCTGTAGGAGAGATACCGCCAGCAGCAGTCAGATATACATGATAATCGCTACCAGCTTCTTCAATATCGCACACCTCGAGAATAGCCCAGTCCAACGGACCATAGAAGCCATAGCGCAACTCTTGTGCCATGTGGCTCAGATGGAGGTCGTTGTAGGGTATCTCACCCATATTCACATGCTTACGGAAATCAGGGTTTGTTGTATAAGGAGCACGATAGAGGATAGCCTGAGCATTTGCCAAGTCGCCATCGGTACTCTGACCTGTTGAGGCACCAGTAAAGATTGCTACTTTAAACTCGCGCCCTGCTTCATGCTCAGCAACGGCGATTTTCGCCAACTCTTTCGTTGTTGCCTTGGCTACACCCGCAGGTGTAAAGCCACTCATAGCGATATGATCGCCATTCTTAATCAGTGCTGCAGCCTCGGCAGCAGTCATACGTGTATAAGCCATATTTGTGTTAAATTTGCAAATTTTGCGTGCAAAATTAATAATAATCGGGCAAACCACCAAATAAAAGCCTTACCTTTTTTACCTTTTTACCTTTACAGCTGCTCCATCAGCACATCCCAAACTGCTATGATGTGACATACCGAACCCGCCAGGACAAAGAAGTGGAACACAGAGTGCATATATTTTTTCTTGTTGAGCGAATAGAACACCGCTCCTGTAATATAGCACACGCCCTCAGCAATTATCCAGACCACAGCTGCCGTCGATACAGAATCTATCAACGGCTTAAAGGCTACAAGCACACTCAGTCCCATGCCCACGAAACAGAATGTCTCAAGATTAGAGTGCTCTTTCAGATGGACAAAACTCACGATAGTCCCTGCAATGGCGCAGGCCCACACAAAGCAGAACAGACTCCAGCCCCAATAGCCCTGTTCCCGGAGCGCTATCAGCGTCAGGGGCGAGTAGCTTCCCGCTATATGCCAATAGATAGCGGCATGGTCCCATTTACGCAACCGCTCTTTCCACTTGGAGTGATGTTTGATAGAATGATAAAGGGTTGAAGCTACATAGCTACCCAACATTCCGAAAAGATAGAGGATTACTCCTATCCGTGCCCAATCATTATCGCTTTGGAAACACCAAACAAGAAAAATGATGCCAATCACGACACCAAGCAAGACGCCTCCGCCATGCGAGACGGCATTCCATATCTCCTCCCTTTTTGTATACCTAATCATCTACCTATATAAATATAGGAGCACGTCAGACTTCTTCGAATGGCATTTCAAAAACAAAACTAGCACCTTCCAGGTAATCGTCGTTGAAATATACTCGTCCATCGAGCAGTCGGGCTATCTCCTTACAAATGGCCAGACCAACACCAAGGCCTTCCGACTTACGGTCGAGCTTTCGGAATGGTTTAAAGAGCAAGTCGTACTGATCTGGAGCAATACCCTCACCCGTATCGTCGACGCGCAACTGAAGCATATCCCGACCCGTCTCTGACGACTCAAACGTCTTCACCTTCAGAGTCACGCAACCTTCACCCGTATGCTGACAGGCATTTTCCAGGAAAATACGCAGCAACTGTTCCAGGCGCTTACCATCGGTATAGATATAGGTATCTTTCAGGGCTACGGGATACTCATGCTGCAACTTCACATTGGGCGACATCTCATGTTTCACGCTCTCTCTTGCCTTATAGCAAACTTCCATCAGACTAACCACGGTCTTGTGAAGCGTCAGACATCCCTTCTGCATTTTCGAGAGGTCGAGCACATCGTTCACCACCATCAGCAAACGGTTGGCATTACGATGAATATGGTCCTTCATGACTAACTTCTCCGTCTCTTCCAGATGTTTACCCGTCACGCCGTTGAGCAAATCACAGAAGCCCACGATAGAATTAAGCGGCGTACGTATCTCATGACTCACATTATCAAGGAATATCTCCTCCAGATGTTTCTCTTTTGACGGAGCCTCACCAGAAGACACATTGGCGAGCCGATACACATAACCGGCTGTTTCGCCCTTCTCGTCAGTATATGGTGAAATGAAAGCTTCCAGCACCATCCCGTCATGACCAGTCAACAGTCTCCGTTCACTTTTACCCTTCCGGACAACCTCCTTCAACAGCTCATCACCTATGAGATAGGCACTCTTCATTTTCTTGAATTCCTCATTGCAGGTCGTCAGACGCCCTTCTTTATCGTAGACTCCAACGCCCATCTGGAGACCAGAAAAGGCGAGATTCAATATATGTTGATCTATAAGTTGTGACATTTACAAATATAGAATTTTCAGTTTATGGTACTGCAAAGATAGCAATTTTTTCCTAGAAAAACCAAATATTCTAGCCACAAATTGCACAATAACGACAAAAATGCGCTATTTCGTGCAAAAAAAGCGCATAAATGAACAAAAAAACACCAATTCAGGAGATTTTACTCCAATACGAATTTTTCGTTCGACCGGCACGCACACCTTTTCCGACGCAGCGTGCGTGCCTTATAAGCATTACTCATCAGCCAAGGTGAAGTCGAGCTGTTTGCGCTCGAGGTTGGCACGGGCTACCTGGATACGGATGGGGTCGCCCAGCTGATACTTGGTATGATTTCGACGACCAACAATGACGAAGTTCTTCTCGTCGAAATCATAATAATCATTGCCTAAGTCACGGATGGGAATCATACCTTCACAATGAGTCTCGTCAATCTGGGCATAAATGCCGTAGGAGGTAAGCCCCGAGATGTGGGCATCATAGGTATTACCTATCTTATCAGCCATGAACTCTACCATTTTGTACTTGATACTATCGCGCTCGGCATTCTGACTGATCTGCTCCATATCGCTGCAATGCTCGCAGAACTCCTCATACTTATCCTTATTAGCTGAGCGGGCACCGTCCTGATACTTGGTGAGCAAGCGGTGAACCATCATATCGGGATAGCGACGAATGGGCGACGTGAAGTGAGTATAGTAGTCGAAGGCCAATCCATAGTGACCGATGTTATGAACGCTGTACTTAGCCTTCATCATGGCACGCAGGGCTACTGTCTCAATGGCATTCTGCTCTCGTGTACCCTCGGCCTCTGTCATCAGGGCATTGAGCGACTTGGTGATAGCCCCCTTTGTACCGCTGGTCTTCACCTTATAGCCAAACTTAGCCACGAACTGGCGCAGGTTCTCAAGCTTTGTGGGATCGGGCTGGTCGTGGATACGATAGGGTAGCGTCTTGGCTTTAGTGCCTTTCTTCACACGTCCCACCGACTCTGCTACGGTCTTATTAGCCAGCAGCATGAATTCCTCGATGAGCTTATTGGCATCCTTTGAGGTTTTAAAGTAAGCCTTTACGGGTTTGCCCGTCTCATCGATATCGAAGTGGAGTTCCTCACGGTCGAACTTCACGCTGCCGTTCTTGAAGCGGGCTGCACGGAGTTTCTTGGCGAGGGCATCAAGCTTAATGAGTTCGTTGGCGTTCTCGCCCTTATATGGATTTTTCTTCGTTGCGGGGGGAGCAGGCTCACCTGTACCATCCTTCACGCCATTGTCTTCAAGTATCTGCTGCACTTCTTCGTAAGCATAACGACGATCGCTCCTGATGACGGTATGAGCAAGATGCCACTTCTTCACATTAGCCTCATCGTCCATCTGAAAGATGACGCTATAGCAGAGTTTCTCCTCGTCGGGACGGAGCGAGCAGATGAAGTTACACAAACGCTCGGGCAGCATGGGAATGGTGCGATCGACGAGATAGATACTCGTGGCGCGGTTGAAGGCTTCCTTATCGATGGTTGAACCTTCTTTCACATAATGGCTCACATCAGCGATATGAACGCCTACCTCCCAAAGTCCGTTATCGAGCTTACGGATGCTGAGGGCATCGTCGAAGTCCTTGGCATCCTTGGGATCGATAGTACAGGTAAAGACGTCACGCATATCCTCGCGGCGCTCTATCTCCTGCGGCGTAATACCTGCATCAATCTTCTCTGCGGCATCCTCTACGTTCTTAGGATACTTATAGGGCAGACTATACTGAGCCAAGATGGCATGCATCTCGGCATTATTCTCACCCGTCTTGCCTAAGATGTCGATTACGGAACCGATGATGTTCTTATGCTCGTTGTCGGGCCACTGGATGACTTTCACCACCGCCTTGTCATCTGTCTTGCCGCCCTTCAACTTACGCTTAGGGATAATGATATCGTGAACGAAGGTCGAATCCTGCGGAATAAGGAATGCCATATCTTTCTCGACACGGAGCTTACCCACAATCGTATCATGGGCACGCTTCACAATCTCAATCACCATAGCCTCCTTGATGTGCTTGTCGCGACGGGCCATATACGACACCTTTACCCTGTCGCCATCCATAGCCGACATAGAGTTGCGCTCCGCCACAAAGACTGGCGTACCGCCATCATCGGGCAAGAATGAGTTACGACCACTCACCTTGCGACGGAACACACCTTCCTGAACCTGTGTCTTGAGGTTCAGACGGTAAGAGTTATCACTGACCTTCGACAGAAAGTCGTCCCATGCCATCTCCTCCATCGTATCGATGGCGAGCATCTTTAGAGGATGCGTGTCGAGCTTAAGGGTCCTGAATATCTGTTTGAATGTAAATGTCTCATTAGGGTTATGCTGGAAGAGATTCTGCAGCAGTTCGCTGACTTGTTTCTTCCCTAAGCGTTTACCTCCTTTTTTCTTTCCCATAGATTTCTATTCTTTTAAGTTTTTGGCAAAGATACGCATTTTTCCGGAAAATTACGTATCTTTGCACCCAAAATTTAAGAAAATGAAGATATTAGTCACTGGTGCCAGCGGTTTTATTGGCTCTTTCATCGTTGAAGAAGCTCTTAATCGGGGTTTCGAGACTTGGGCTGCCGTACGCAAAAGCAGTTCAAGGAAATACCTACAGGACGAGCGCACCCACTTCATTGAGCTGAATCTCTCATCGAAAGAACAACTCGCTGAACAGTTACGCGACTGCGACTTCGACTACGTGGTGCATGCCGCCGGTGTTACGAAATGCTTGAACAAGGCCGACTTCCAGCGCATCAACACCGAAGGGACCAAGAACCTTGTAGACGCTCTTCTGGAGGTTAAGATGCCTCTGAAGCGATTTATATTCGTAAGCAGTCTCAGCATCTTTGGTGCCATCAAAGAGCAGCAGCCCTACGAAGAAATCCGTGAGACCGACACGCCCCAGCCCAATACTGCCTACGGACGAAGCAAGCTGGCAGCTGAACAATATCTGGAATCATTGGGTACTCGCGTACCTTATATTATATTAAGGCCGACAGGTGTTTACGGACCGCGCGAGAAAGACTATTTCATCATGGCCAAGAGCATCAAGGGGCATTCCGACTTTGCTGTTGGTTTCAAACGTCAGGACATCACGTTTGTCTACGTACGCGACGTGGTACAGGCAATCTTCCTTGCTCTGGAGAAGGGACAGACAGGCAGAAAGTATTTCCTCAGCGACGGAAATGTCTATCAGAGCGTGACGTTCAGCAACCTCATCCACGAAGAATTGGGACGCCCCTGGTGGATACGCATCACAGCACCCGTATGGGTCCTGCGCATCGTGACCTTCTTCGGAGAATACATCGGAAGGATGACAGGTAAGGTGACAGCACTCAACAACGACAAATACAACATTCTGCGCCAACGCAACTGGCGATGCGACATTCAACCAGCCATCGACGAACTGGGCTATCAGCCTCAATACGACCTACAGCGTGGCGTAAAGGAAACAATCAAATGGTACAAGAATAACGGATGGTTATAAAGGATATATTCAAGATTGAGAAAAAGCCACGCAAGGGACTGCTGGCCGTAGAATGGGTCATCATGGGCTATGTGCTGCTGACATTGTTGTTGGCACTCTTCATGTCGACGAAGATCTACGATATCGAACCCATCATCTGGGGACGCTTCCATATTGTAATGATGACACTGGCCCTCTGGTTCGTGTATCGGCTAATTCCATGCCGCTTCACGCTGTTTTGCCGCATCGGCCTACAGTTGGTACTCCTGTCGTTCTGGTACCCAGAAACCTACGAGTTCAACCGTCACTTCGCCAACCTCGACCATCTCTTTGCAGGCTATGAGCAGCAAGTCTTCGGCTGCCAGCCCGCCCTACTCTTCTCACAGGCCATCACGAATCCTGTGTTCAGCGAGCTGATGCATTTGGGCTATGCCTCGTATTTCCCACTGATAGCCGTTATCACACTGTTTTATTTCTTCAAGAGATATACGGAGTTCAACCGCGCAGAGTTCATCATCCTCAGCTCATTCTTCATCTATTACGTCATCTTTATCTTCCTACCTGTCACCGGTCCGCAGTACTATTATCTGGCAGCAGGATTCGATAATATCGCCAACGGTGTATTCCCCGACGTGGGCAACTGGTTCGCCACCCATATGGACAGAGCAACCACCCCTGGATGGAACGACGGTTTCTTCTACTATCTTGTGGAGAGTGCCCATGACGCAGGCGAACGCCCCACGGCAGCCTTCCCCAGCAGTCATGTAGGTATCACCACCATCCTGATGTTCCTGGCCTGGAAGGCGCGATGCAAGCCTCTCTTCTGGGGCATGATGCCCTTCTACGTGCTTATGTGCTTTGCCACGGTCTACATTCAGGCTCACTACGCCATTGACGTGATTGGCGGATGGATTTCCGCCGTCGTCATTTACGCGGTTCTGCATTTTTTCGCCCGAAAATTTGTTTAATTCAAAAATAATGTCTACCTTTGCAACCAAGTAAGTAAGGATAAGACATATTAGAAATCAAGGATTCCGACACGACACCATTGTCGGGATTCTTTGTTTTTTACGTCTGACTTAAAACAAGATCATAAATCAATAAAATAATAAGTATTATGGCTTACATGTCACAAGAAGGCTACGACAAACTGCTAGCCGAACTGAAACATTTAGAGAGTGTAGAGCGCCCCAAAGCCTCTGCTGCTATTGCTGAGGCACGCGAGAAGGGCGACCTGAGTGAAAACAGTGAGTACGACGCTGCCAAGGAGGCACAGGCACATCTGGAAGATAAGATCAACCAGCTGAAGGTGACAATCTCTGAGGCAAAGGTTGTAGACACGAGCCGTCTGAGCACCGATGCCGTACAGATTCTGTCAAAAGTAGAGATGACCAACCTGATGAACAAGGCCAAGATGACCTATACCATCGTCAGCGAGAGCGAGGCTAACCTCCGCGAAGGCAAGATCTCTATCCAGACCCCGATTGCACAGGGCCTGCTGAACCACAAAGTGGGCGACGAGGTGGAAGTGAAGATTCCTCGTGGCACCATCAAACTGCGCATCGACAAGATAACCGTAGGATAAAGGTAAAAGAGTAAATAAGGTAAAAGAGGTAAGTTATGGATATTTTTTCTAAGATTGCCGCTGGTGAGATTCCCAGCTACAAGTGTGCAGAGAACGACAAGTTCTACGCATTCCTCGACATCAACCCGCTGGTAAAAGGTCACACGCTCGTGATTCCCCGTCGCGAGGTAGACTATATCTTCGATATGGACGATGACGAGATTGCCGAATATCAGGTGTTCGCCAAGAAAGTGGCCAAAGCCGTCAAGGCAGCCTTCCCTTGTAAGAAGGTGGCTCAGGTTGTGCTGGGTCTTGAGGTGGCCCATGCTCATATCCACCTCATTCCGATGCAGTCAGAGCAGGATGTTGACTTCCGCCGTGAGAAGCTGAAACTCACGGAAGAGGAATTCAAGGAAATTGCCGCTAAGATACGTAAGGAGTTTGTCGATTAGACAAACTCCTCTCCATATTTCAGACGTACCTCATTCACGTATTTCTTCACCATCGAAGAGTTATCGCTCTTCTTACAAATCATCAGTACGTCGCCCTCTTCGGCCACGATATAACCTTCAAGTCCGTTAAACACGCCCAGTTTCCCTTTCGGCAGACGAATGATGTTGTTATGGCAGTCTTCCAGCAACACCTGCGAGTCGAGCACCACATTATCATCTTTCACCTTGGTCATCACCTCATATATGGCATGCCACGTGCCGAGGTCGGCCCATCCGAAATTGCACTTCATGACAAACACCTCCTGACTCTGCTCCAGAATGGCATAGTCGAGCGAGAGATTGGGATAGCGCGGATAATTCTCCTCCACGTATACCAATTCCTCCTCATAAGTATAGTTGGGCTTCTCAACGTTCAGGTTACGCAGTACGGCGGGGAATATGTACTTGAAGTTCTCTATCAGGTGACGGGCACTTGCAATAAAGATACCAGTATTCCAATAGAACTCGCCACTCTCCATGAACATCTTAGCAAAGTCGCGCTCAGGTTTCTCGGTGAACGACTTCACCTTATACACCTCAGGCTTACAGCTCAGATCGCCCAGTTGTATATAACCATAGCCAGGCTCAGGCCGCGTAGGCTTCACCCCCATAGCCAGCAGGACATTGTTCTCAGACACATAGCCTACGCCTACATCCATGCTGTGCGAAAACGAAGCCTCGTCGAGCACCAGCTGGTCTGAAGGCGATATGATGATGTTTGCATCGTTGTTCTGTCGCAGGATGCGCATCGTGGCCCAGGCCACACTCGGTGCCGTGTTTCTGTGAATCGGTTCCACAATGGTATTGTGCTCAGTCACCTCAGGCAACTGTTCCTGCACCAAATGCAGATACTCTCTACACGTACATATATATATATTCTCTTTAGGCAGCAAACGGGCAAAGCGATCGAATGTTGCCTGCAACTGAGTCTTTCCCGTTCCGAACAGGTCTACGAACTGCTTAGGGTACTGCTCCCTGCTGACAGGCCACAAACGACGTCCGCGGCCACCGGCAAGGATGATACAGAAATTCTTCTTATCAGTTATTTCCATGTATTGGTTATTAGCAAAATTTACTGCTGCGAAGATACATATAATAGTTGATTAAAACAAATATTTTTAAGTTTTTTATAAGAAACCTTTGGAGTTTCAAATTTTTATCGTACCTTTGCACCCGCTTTAGGAGCCCAGTTGCATCTTTTTACCAAGCCCAGATGGCGGAATCGGTAGACGCGCTGGTCTCAAACACCAGTGGGGCAACCCGTGCCGGTTCGACCCCGGCTCTGGGTACGACAAGACTCCTAAGCATAAGTGCTGCAAGTATAAACTTGCAGCATTTTCTTTATCTCCAGCCCTCGTTCAAACGTTTTCATCTACAGTAAAACAACTTGTTTTACCTTCAAAGAGACTATCCTTAACACCCATAGAGACTATCTGAACACGAACAAAACAACTTGTTTTGTACCGAAAGGGATAATCTTTACCCGGAGTAAACCCCAAGTTTAGTATATGGACATTGCGCTTTATAGTGCAAACGTTTGCATTTGGAAGACTTTAATAACTAAGGAGTTAGAAGAACAACGAAACGGATTATTTCGTAACTTTGCACACAAAGAGTAACTAAAAGCAATTCGGATATGAAGATCGTTTTCAATCTCGAGTACCAGACCACCTTTGGTGAGGAACTGGCATTGAACTTCCTACTGGACGGGAAGGCGGAGCAGCACAAGATGACTACCCTCGACGGAGTGCATTGGATGTGCGAAATAAGCAAGGCCGCTAAGACAAATGCGCACCTTGATTATTACTATTGTGTGATGCGAGGAGACAGCGAGGTGCGGCACGAGTGGCTTGTGGAGCCTCACAGGCTGGACATCTCGGCAAAGAAGGGCACAAACTATATGCTGTACGACCATTGGATCGACATCCCTGAGGATGCCTATCTCTACTCCACCGCTTTTACGGAGTGCGTAGCCGCTCGCGGACTTCACGAGAGCGCACAGACCGACTATGCCAAGACGGTATGTCTGAAAGTGCGAGCCCCTCAGTTGCGCAACAATGAGCGCCTGGCCATCATCGGTGAGGGCGAGGCTCTTGGCAATTGGGAGTCGAAGCGTGCCATCAGCATGACGGAGCACGAGAACAACGAATGGACAGTCAGTCTTGACGCCGCCACGCTGCCACAAGCCTTCGAGTTCAAGTTCGTAGGCCTCGACGAAGAGGTCGACCTGACACCGCTCTGGGAAAACGGCATGAACCGCACCATTTCACTGCCCGAACTGAAATCGGGCGACGTGATAGTTTACGAGCTGCCACAGGCTTATTTCCCAGTTTATCCCTGGAAGGGCGCAGGAACGGTGATTCCCATCTTCTCGCTTCGCAGTGAGGGCAGTTTCGGCGTAGGTGACTTCGGCGACCTGAAGATGATGATTGACTGGTGTGCCAAGACCAAGCAGAGAATCCTGCAGGTCTTGCCTATCAACGACACCAACATCACGCATACTTGGCAGGACTCATATCCCTACAATAGCATCAGCATCTATGCCCTGCATCCGCAATACACTGACCTGCGCCAGTTGCCAAAGCTGAAAGATGAGGCGAAGCGTAAGGCGTTTGAGGCCCTGCAGAAAGAGCTGAACGCCCTGCCACAGATAGACTACGAGCGTGTGAACAACGCCAAGATGGACTATCTGCGCGAGATTTATGCCCAAGAAGGTACTAAGACGATGAAGACAAAAGCCTTCAAGGAGTTCTTTGAGCAGAGCAAGGAGTGGCTGGTGCCTTATGCCGCCTTCTGCCACTACCGCGACCTCTACGGAACGGCCACCTTCTCTGAGTGGCCCGACCATCATGAGTTGCCTGAGGCAGAACGTGAGGCGATGACGAAACCAACCACTAAGTTATACAAAGAAGTGGCATTCTGGTATTTCGTACAGTTCAATCTCGATCAGCAAATGCGGGCAGCCCATAACCATGCCCGTCAGCAGCGTGTGATCCTGAAGGGCGACATTCCCATCGGCATCAGTCGCGACGGCGTAGAAGCCTGGGTAGAGCCAAAATACTTCAATCTAAACGGTCAGGCCGGAGCCCCGCCCGATGCATTCTCTGTAAACGGACAGAACTGGGGATTCCCCACCTATAACTGGGATGCGATGATTGAGGACGGCTGCTCATGGTGGGTACGTCGTTTCCGCAAGATGGCTGAATATTTCGATGCCTACCGTATTGACCACGTACTCGGTTTCTTCCGTATCTGGGAGATTCCCATCAACGCTGTTCACGGCCTACTCGGTCAGTTCTCTCCCTCACTCGGCATGACCCCCGAGGAGATTGAGGCTTACGGCCTGCATTTCCAGGAAGAGCTCTTCACCAAGCCCTTCATTGCAGACTGGACACTGGAGAAGATCTTCGGCGAGAAGGCCCAATACGTAAAAGACACTTTCCTGAATCATACCCATGACGACATTTGGGAGATGAAGCCCGAATACGACACCCAGCGCAAAGTGGAAGCAGCCTTCAAGGGCAAGACGGCACAAGAAGACCTGAACCTGCGCGACGGCCTCTATGCTCTAATCAGCGATGTACTCTTCATACGCGACAGAAAGGACAGCAACAAGTTCCACCCACGCATCGGCGTACAGAACGACTTTATCTACCAAACCCTCTGGGACAACGATAAGTTTACGTTCAACCGCCTATACAACGATTACTTCTATCGCCGCAACAACCAGTTCTGGTATACTGAGGCCATGAAGAAGTTGCCTAAGCTGACACAGGCTACCCGCATGCTTGTTTGCGCTGAAGACCTCGGTATGGTGCCCGACTGCGTGCCCTGGGTGATGAACGAGTTGCGCATCCTAAGTCTCGAGATTCAGTCAATGCCTAAGGACAACACCGTCCGCTTCGGTCACCTCTCACGCAACCCGTACCGCTCTGTCTGCACCATCTCAACCCACGACATGTCAACTCTGCGTCAGTGGTGGGACGAAGACGAGGCGCTGACACAGGACTATTTCAACTCTATGCTCTATCGTGGCGGCGCAGCACCTCACCCACTGCCCGACTGGTTGGCAAAGGACATCGTGAGCCGTCATCTCACCTCGCCCTCAATGCTCTGTCTGCTTTCATTCCAAGACTGGATGAGCATCAGCGAGAGCCTTCGCCTGCCCGATGCCAACGCCGAGCGCATCAACATCCCTGCGAATCCCCGCCACTACTGGCGCTACCGCATGCATATGAGCATTGAGCAGTTACTGGCTGCTGATGATTTCAACAATGAAATAACGACCCTAATCATACATAGTGGAAGAAAATGAAAAGAATTCTGTTACTGACAAGTTTAGCATTTATTATTTGTCATTTATCATTTAGCGCAAGCGTAAAATCGCCTAACGGCAACATCGAGTTAAAGTTTTCTGTGGATAACGCAGGCCGTCCTGTCTATGAGATGATCTACAAGGGGCGTGAGGTAATCAAGCCCTCGCACCTCGGCCTTGAGCTGGCAAAAGACAAGCATGCCTCAAAAGGGATGGACGAAACCAACCTGATAGACGGCTTCACCATCGCAAAGGAAGAGACTTCGACCTTCGATGAGACTTGGAGACCCGTCTGGGGTGAAACAGCCACCATCTGCAATCACTATAACGAATTGGCTGCAACGCTTTCACAACCTACCACTAAGCGTGAGATCCTAATCCGTTTCCGCGTATACGACGATGGTATCGGATTCCGTTATGAGTTCCCACAGCAACAAGAGCTCGTCTATTTCCTGATTCAGGAAGAGCGTACGGAATTTGCCATGGCAGGGGACCACACTGCCTGGTGGCTGCCAGGCGACTACGACACACAGGAGCAGGTGACACAGGAGACGAAGCTGTCGGAAATCCGCGGACGCATGAAAGAGGCTGTGAACTGGGGAAACTCCAGCGTGGCCGTATTCTCAGAGACTGGCGTACAGACCTCACTGCAGATGAAGTCGCAGGATGGTCTTTACATCAACATCCACGAGGCAGCCTGTCAGGATTACGCCACGATGCATCTTGAGTTGGTTGATGCAGAAACAAAGGCTTTCACCACTAAACTCGGCGGTGGCAGCAATGCCTACACACCTAACCCCAAGCCCTCTACCTATCCTCTGCCAAAACCTTTCACCTTCGTGAGTCATCTCACTCCTGACGCTACAGGACTGAAGGGTGCTATGCAGACACCTTGTGAGACCCCCTGGCGCACAGTGATGGTGAGTGATGATGCTCGCGACATGCTCGCAAACAATCTGATTCTGAACCTCAACGAGCCCTGTAAGATTGAGGATACTTCATGGATTCACCCTACGAAATACTGTGGTGTATGGTGGGAAATGATTGTTGGCAAGAGCACCTGGAACTATACCGACGATTTCCCCTCTATCAAGCTCGACCAGATAGATTGGAGCAGTGTGAAGCCTAACGGCCGTCATGCCGCTAACAACGAAAAGGTAAAGCGTTATATCGACTTTGCTGCCAAAAATGGTCTCGACGAAGTGCTCGTTGAGGGTTGGAACGTAGGTTGGGAAGACTGGGCCAATATGTGGAAGCGCGACGTCTTCGACTTCGTAACCCCTTATCCCGACTTCGACATTAAAATGCTTAACGAATACGCCCACTCCAAGGGTGTGAAGATTCTGATGCACCACGAGACCTCTTCGAGTTCGCAGAACTACGAGCGTCACATCAAAGAGGCTTACGAGTTAATGAACAAGTACGGTTACGATGCCGTAAAGACAGGTTATGTTGGCGACATCATTCCCCGTGGCGACCACCACTACTCACAGTCAATGAATAATCACTACCTCTACGTCATCAAGGAGGCAGCCAAGCACCACATCATGGTCAACTCTCACGAAGCCACTCGTCCTACAGGTCTCTGCCGCACATGGCCCAACCTGGTAGGTGGCGAGAGTGCCCGCGGTACAGAATATGAGGCTTTTGGAGGTTCTAATCCAGACCACACTTGTATTCTTCCCTTCACCCGTCTGCAAGGCGGTCCGATGGACTATACCCCAGGCATCTTCGTGACAAAGCTCTCTGAATGGAGCGACAACACTTCATGGGCACGTATCACCATTGCAGGTTCGCTGGCACTTTATCTGACAATGTATTCACCGCTGCAAATGGCTGCCGACCTGCCAGAGAACTACGAGAAGTTCGACGACGCCTTCCAGTTCATTCGCGACGTTGCCTGCGACTGGGATGACTCCAGATATCTGGAAGCGGAACCTGGCGACTATATCACCGTAGCTCGTAAGGCCAAAGGCACCGATAACTGGTTCATTGGCGGCAAGTGCGACGAAAACGGCCACAAGAGTGTCGTCAAGCTCGACTTCCTTGATAAGGGTCGTAAATACAACTGCACCATCTATGCTGATGCAAAAGATGCTCACTATGACACCAATCCCCAAGCCTATACCATCACCAAGCGTGTGGTTAAGGCGGGCGATGTACTGAAACTCACTGAGGCACCCGGTGGCGGCTTCGCCATTTCCCTGATTGCCCAATAGTAATATCAACGGCCAACCATAATTAAGAACCAATGAAGAAATTGATTTTTGCAGGACTATTGTCTATGTTGTTGCCCAATATGATTGCGGCTCAAGCTTTTCAAGAGATGACCTACACCCCGCAGGCCACCACGTTTAAACTCTTTGCACCCGACAACGCGAAGGTAACACTACGCATCTATCAGCAAGGAAAGGATGGTAAAGCCATCAAGACCGTGAAGATGCAGAAGACGGGGAAAGAACAATTCACTGCCACCGTCAAGGGCGACCTGATGGGTAAGTTCTATACATTTGATGTGGGACGCGGCGAATGTGCAGGCGTCTTTGCCAAAGCCGTCGGAGTAAATGGTAAGCGCGCCGCCATCATCGACATGAAGCAAACCAACCCAGAACATTGGTGCTGCGACAAGCGTCCTGTCACCAAGTCGCCTGCCGACCTCGTCATCTACGAGATGCATCATCGCGACTTCTCTATCAACCGTGCCGATGCCAAGTATCCGGGTAAGTTCATGGCACTCACCGAACCATGGGCCATCGAGCACTTGAAACAGTTGGGTGTGAATGCAATACATATACTGCCCAGCTACGACTACGGTTCCGTGGACGAGACGCGTCTTAACCAGCCACAGTATAACTGGGGCTATGATCCTGTGAACTATAACGTGCCAGAGGGCGGTTACTCTACCAATCCTTATCAGCCCGAAGTACGTATTCGTGAGTTCAAGCAGATGGTGCAAGCCCTCCACAAAGCAGGTATACGCGTCATTCTCGACGTGGTGTATAACCATACCTACGACATCGAGCACTCCAACTTCCAACGTACCTATCCCGACTATTTCTATCGTAAGACTGCCGACGGACAATATAGCAATGGTAGCGGTTGCGGTAACGAAACGGCCTCCGATCAGCCCATGATGCGTAAATTCATGCTCGAAAGTGTGAAATACTGGATTAACGAATACCACATTGACGGATTTCGCTTCGACCTAATGGGCGTTCACGACATCGAGACTATGAACCAGATTCGCCAGATGGTTAATAACATCGACCCCACCATCTATATCTATGGTGAGGGATGGAGTGCAGGCAGTTGCGCTCTGCCTAACGAGCAGTTAGGCATGAAAGCCAACATCGCTCAGATGCCAAGTATTGCAGCTTTCAGCGATGAGATCAGAGATGCTCTTCGCGGTCCGTTCTCTGACGATACCAAAGGCGGCTTTCTGGCTGGTGAGCCCAATTGCGAAGAGAGCATCAAGTACGGTATTGTTGGCGCTATCCAACACCCTCAGGTCGACATGTCTAAAGTCAACTACTCACAGACTCCCTGGGCGCTTGAGCCTACTCAGATGATCAGTTACGTTAGCTGTCACGATGACATGTGTCTTGCCGACCGTCTCCGCGCCAGCATCCCCAGCATTGCCGACGATGAACTCATCCGTCTCGACTTGCTTGCCCAGACAACCGTATTCACCTCTCAGGGCGTTCCTTTCATCCTCAGCGGAGAAGAGTTGCTTCGCAGCAAAAAAGGCGTTCACAACAGCTTTGAATCGCCCGACAGCATCAATCAGCTCGACTGGTCCAACAAAGCTAAGTATCCACAGGTCTTTGAATATTATAAGAACCTCATCCAGTTGCGCAAGAACCACCCCGCCTTCCGTTTAGGCAATGCCGACCTCGTGCGCAAGCACCTTGAGTTTATCAATGCCCCAGAAGGCACCGTTGCCTATCGATTGAAGAACTATGCAGGACGTGATGACTGGCGCGATATTATCGTCATTCTCAATGCCAGCAAGTCGTCTGCCGAGATCACCATTCCCGAAGGCAACTACACCATTGTATGTTGCGATGGTATCATCAATGAACAAGGCCTCGGCAGTCTTAAGGGCGATAAGGCAATAGCCGATCCGCAGTCAGCAATCATTATTCACAACTAAATATGAAACGACTCTTTATCTTTAGCTTACTTGTAAGCACAACGCTCACCACGATGGCAGCGAAGAAATCTGTGATTGACCGTATAGAACCCACCAACTGGTACGTCGGGATGAAGAACCCCTCTGTACAACTAATGGTCTATGGTCAAGGTATTCGTGATGTTGCCAGTGTGAGCACCGATTACCCGGGCGCAGTTGTCGACAGCATCGTTCGTCTCGACTCGCCCAACTACCTGCTTGTCTATCTGAACCTGAAAGATGCTCAGCCTGGTACCATGACACTTAACTTTGGTAAAATCAAGGTACAATACCTACTGAAACAGCGTGAGATGAGTGGCGACAAACGTATGGGATTCACCAACGCCGACGTCCTCTATCAACTCATGCCCGATCGCTTTGCACAGAGTGCTAATCATCCAAAGCAAATCAAGGGTATGCGCAATTATGTAGAGGATCGTACCAAACCGTCGCTCCGCCATGGTGGCGACCTGAACGGCATCCGTGAGCACCTCGACTACTTTAATGAACTTGGTGTCACCGCCCTTTGGTTCACCCCTGTTATGGAGAACGACTCTCCCGACAGCGAGAACGGCTTTTCCACATACCACGGTTATGCCACTACCAACTATTATAAGGTAGACCCACGTTTCGGTTCTAACGAGGACTACAAGCATTTTTGCGACGAAGCCCACGCGAAAGGACTGAAGATTGTTATGGACATGATTTTCAATCATAGCGGATTTGAGCACCCTTGGACCAAGGACATGCCATCTAAAGACTGGCTGAATGCTCCCGATTGGCTGGACGAGCAACCACAAAGTAAGTATCTGCAGACTAGTTACAAACTGACACCTATTGTCGACCCTTACGCTTCGGAGATTGACCTCAAGGAGACAACCGAAGGCTGGTTCGTACCCTCTATGCCAGATTTGAATCAGCATAATCCACACCTCCTGCGCTACCTCATCCAGAACAGCATGTGGTGGATTGAGACCGTTGGCATCGACGGCATCCGCATGGACACTTATCCTTATGCCTACGCAGATGCTATGGCCCAATGGATGAAAGAGATTAACGAAGAATATCCCAACTTCAACACCGTAGGTGAGACATGGGTCACAGAGCCGGCTTATACCGCTACTTGGCAGAAAGACTCGAAACTCGCTAAGACTAACTCTTACTTGAAAACGGTGATGGACTTCTCTTTCTACAACAAGTTCAGTCAAGCGAAGGAGGAAGAGACCGACGGTTTTGAGAAAGGACTGAACCGCCTTTACGGCTCGTTTGTATACGACTACCTCTACCCTAACCCGTCGAGTGTGATGGCCTTTATCGAGAACCATGACACCGACAGATTCCTAGGTGAAGGCAAAGACACACTGGCACTTAAACAGGCTCTGTCACTGCTACTCACTGTGAACCGCATTCCTCAGCTCTACTACGGCACAGAGGTTCTTATGAATGGCACAAAGGTCATTACCGATGGCAATGTGCGCAAGGATTTCCCTGGCGGTTTCCCTGGCGACGAGCATAATTGCTTCACCCGTGAAGGACGTACCCAAGCGGAACAGAGCATGTTCACATGGCTGAGCCGTCTGCTCCATTGGCGTCAGGGCAACGATGTTATCATCAAGGGTAAGCAAACGCAGTTCATCCCCTTCAACGGTATCTACGTCGTAGCCCGCCAGTATCAAGGCAAGACTGTCCTCACCATTCTCAACGGCACCTCGGAACCTGCAACCTTCGACGTTAGCCGCTACGCAGAGATTATCGGCAATGCCACCAAGGCCAAGGATATCCTGACAGATCACAACTACGACCTCTCAGAAAATCAGGAGCTTAAGCCCCGACAGAGTCTGATTCTGGAATTCTAAGATTGTAATAATACCCTCTCTTTAGGCGATGTCTTGGTACAAATCAGTACTAACCATCGCCTAAAGTGTTTGTAGCCTCAACCCTATCGATAGTCCGATAATATCTTTCAACGGCACGCTGCTATCCTGAATCTTTGAGCGAATGTAGAGGTCACACGAACTCACTTCATAGAACAATGTCATCTTGTTGAACCTTCTCCTCTTCTTTTCCGGAATCGTAAATGAGAGACGCTGTCCGAAGGCAATATTCAGACGAAACTTTGTCGACATGAAGTCGTAATAACTGTCGGGATAGCGGCTCGGCTGTGTTTTCCAGAATTCATGGCCGTAGACAGTATTGATGTAGATGCTCGCCGTAAGCGGCTCAATACTCCAACGTCCTTTTTCTTTAACACTAACGGACCTAGGCGTAAAACTAATGCTCCAGGGTATGTAGTTTTCTTTGAGGGTCATTGTCAGTTTGCCACGCGAAGAGTCATGGGCCGGTATGTAACCCAACAGTAAATCGGTCTCCCACTGCCCCCGCTTACCATAGTCCCAGCCAATACCTGCTGACGCAATTCCCATGTTTCCCGCATTCTGTATCACGAACTCCGTTGGAATGAGTGCCGCCCAATGCCTCTGATAGCGATGAATACGCTTATCATACTTGCTCTCTGGCACATCTTCTACGTATATACTGTCGCCAGCAATCACTTGCAGTGTACACGTCAATAGTGCAGTACTAAAAATAAATCTGCTCCACCTCATAGTCGTCGGGGGTTATAGTAAAAATACGATAGTTGCGGTGCTCTGCACAGTCGATAGCATAGAATATCAAGTCGTCGCCATAGATGCGACTCACTGTATCGTTGTGATCGTGACCATATACACAGCACATCAAACCAGGGAAGAAGTCGAGATAGCGGCGGAAGGCCTTACACACGTTGTTGTTGAACTGGTCGCTGTAAGGTGCCGCATGCATCACTACGATAGTACGGTCGAATCGGTCCGAGTCCTTCACCATCTCCGTTTCCATAAAGTCAAAATTGGGCACAGCTGCCATGTAGTCATACTCTGTCGCGTTGGTATTCAAACACACGAACTTCACTCGTGAGGCAATAAACGAGAAATCTTTTTCGCCATACATCACATCATAGGTCTGATCACCTGTGCCCAAATAGTCGTGGTTACCTATCAAGGCCACAAACGGACAATTAAGTTTCATTAGGATATCCCTTGACCATTCGTATTCCTTACCAGTAGCCGTATCAGTCAGATCACCACAATGCACTACAAAGTCAATGTCATCCCTATGGTTTATTTCTTCTACTTGATCACGCGCATCAGAGAGCCACAAGTGAGTATCACTGATAAAGGCGACACGCAATGTGTCCTTATCAGCAAAACGGCTTTCTATAACAGCCATCTGCTTCTTGTTGATGCCCTTCTCTCCATGCACGTCCACATCATATGGATGCGTGTCGAACATGTCGCTGCACGCCGTGATTAAAAACACGACAGGAACTATTAAATACCTTCTCATATACGCCACATTTTAAAATACTGCCACAAATATACAAAGTTTTTCCGATTCTGTATCATTTCCTGTTAGGAATAAAATTCTTTTATGCATTTCTTGACGAGATTTAATCAAAAGGAGGTTAAAAAAAATATAAAGATCTATTTATCTGACTTTTTTTTGTATATTTGCATCATCATACATGTGAATCTAAGAACAATATCATACCGACTGGCTATTGCCGCCCTTTTGACATCAAGTATCGTTACACAGAAATATAAAAACTAAAGATATGAAACAAACAATACTACTAATTATCATCACAGCTACCCTACTAATGATGGGCGCCTGTGACGAAAAGGTGAAATACAACAGCGAGGCCGACCATTTGATTGAGAGTGCCTACCAGACTAAGAATTACAAGCAACTAGCAACTATTGCCGACAGTCTGCAGAAAAAAGGTCAGCTCTCTGAAGCCGAAGCATACTACTGGCAGGGATACGCATACGATCGTATGAAGAGACTACGCACAGCCTCCTTTTTCTGGGAACATGCCATCAAAGCCGCCGAGAAGTCTAACGATCCGCGTGAGCTTTCTTATTATGCAAAATCAGCATGCCGACTAGCCAACGTGCTCACAATGCGTCGCGATGGAGAAAGCACACTGAAGATAGGTATTCCCGTAGCCCATCGATTAGAGTCGCTGAAATGTGACACCACCAGCGATTACGTTAACCTGCTCATTTACATCGGATGCTGCCAGATACACATGGACGGATCCAAAGATTCCGTCAATGCAAGTTTCAACCGTGCCTATAAGAAACACAAGGAAGACATTGAGGTACACCATAACGACGAGGCCTATAAAAACGCTTTCGCAGGAGTGATTAATATCATTTACAACTACAACGGCATTCAACACTACGAAGATGCCTTGAAATGGAACGAGCGTTACGGTAAGTTCATCACAGAGTACGAGCAACGTCAGGACGTTGATTCCAGCTATGTAGACAAACAATGGGCACGTTATGACATCTATCGTGCTGTGGCCTTACAGGGATTACGACGAAACGAAGAGGCAGCCGAGGCTTATCGCGATTTTCTAAGCACAAAATACAGTCTGACGTCTGAAGGACATATTCTAGCTAATGAATATCTGGAACTCGCAGGACGCTGGCAAGAAGCTGCCACCAACTACGAGAATCTCGACAAGATGTTTGAACTACGCAATATACAATACACCCTTGACAACATACAGAGTGTTGGTCTGCGTAAGTTCCATGCCAATCAGATGGCGGGACGTCGCGACTCTGCCATGGCTGTTAGTATAAAGATAAGTGAAATGCTTGATTCTGCGATTGCCAATTCACGACGCACTGAAGTTGAAGAGCAGGATACGACCAGGGCTAAACTGCAAGAAATCACTATCCATCAGGAATCAATCGTGCGCAAACGCATGACGGCCCTGATGATAGCCCTCTTTGTAGCTATCGGCATTTTCATTGCCTACATTCTCTATCAGATATGGATGCGTCACCGCATTTCAAAAGCTCATCAGGAGTTGGAGACTGCCTATAAAGAGGTAAAGACAATGACCTTCGAAAAAGAACGTCAACAAACTGAACAGCGGATCTTCCGCGAGATACAACTGGCTGACATACCACCTCTTGAGCCAAAGGATAAGAAGATGGCGTTCTGTGCAACATCGAAGACAAACGGTACGGCTACTGCCGACTTCATTGATTACCGGTTGAATGATGACAAACTATGGTTCTGTGCGGGCGGTGCGCAGGGCAACAGCGTCAAAGATTCGTTCTCTGCAGCTCTTGTCAAGTCACAATTCCGTTCTATGGCCGCACTGGGAATAGCACCAGAACAGATTGTAACAGCAGTAAACACTGCCATGACATCAGGCAACTACAGCCCTGTGTCGCTATTCGTTGGAGTACTGGAATTAACTACAGGGAGACTTCAATATTGCAATGCCGGACATCCTGCTCCCGTGCTCGCTGCTACTGAAATTGGTCTGTTACCAACTGCCAAAGAGGACGCTATAGGCGGTTCGGATGAATGTCGTACGTTTTCTACCCATGAGATTGTCTTGGAGCCCTCTAATATGCTTTTCCTTTACACCAACACACTTAGCAGTATCGAGAATGCCAACCACCGTAAGTTCGGCACAAAGCGCATACTTGGCGAGGCGCTCCAACAGAAGAAGACCAATGCTTCGGCTGAACTTTTCATACAGCATATGACTGAATCTGTACAACGTTTTATCGGCAACGATTCACACACACAGATTCCTCTGATGCTGGCTATACAATCAACACGCTAATAGAAAAATTCACTGCTCAAAAAATGAGCAGTGAATTTTTCTATACACCCCAGACCTCTTCTGAGATTTCCTTAACTAACTTAAGTTTTGCCCATTGCTCATCAGGCGTGATTTTGTTACCGATAGCACATGAGGCGAAACCGCATTGAGGAGAAAGCGAAAGACGATCGAGAGGAATGTATTTGGCCGCCTCATGGATACGGGCAATGACTGTTGCTTTATCTTCAAGTTCTGGCCTTTTTGTGGTAATAAGACCAAGTACCACATGTTTGTCAGCACTGACTTTAGCCAAAGGTTCGAAGCCTCCTGAACGTTCATCGTCGTACTCCAGATATAGTACGTCAACCTTCTCACGAGCAAAGACCCAGTCAGCCACAGAGTCATAGGCACCACTGTTGAACCAGGTAGAGTGGTAGTTGCCACGACAGATATGCGACGCCACCAGCAAATCAGTAGGGCGTCCTTCGAGTGCTAGGTTGTTTACCTTAAGCAAGAGGTCCTTAACATCGTCGAGTATTGGACTCAGACTAGCATAACGTAGTGAGGCCGCCTCGCCCACAATAGCGCCCCAAGTACAGTCGTCGAGCTGTAAGAACCGACCACCAACAACATAAAACTGGCGGATAAAATCCTGATAGACAGCAGCAATGTCACTGATCAATTCGTCGAGGTCGGGATAGATGGCCTTCGTGCCAGGAAAATTCTGCGGAATGATGAGTTGTTGGAAAAACTGCGCTGGCGACGGGACGGTTAGTTTTGCAATGGTCTGTGCATCTTCAAACTGCTGGACACGACGGAAATCGTCGATAAACGGATGCGGCTGTGCGGTGAGTTTGCCAGTAAGATAAATCCTGTCGAGGTGAGCTGTCTCGCCATTGAAGACAACATCCCCTCCATCTTCATGAGCCACGCCACCAAAGCCCCAGAAGAAGTCAAGATGCCAGAAGGTACGGTTGAATTCACCGTCGGTGATGACATGATAACCCAACTGTTTCTGCTTGTCAGTCAGTTCACGAACCAACTGGTCACGAGTACTGTCAGAGAGATTGGCTGGACGAAGGAAACTGCCTACAAAATCGGCTCGCTGCGGAACCTGAATGCCTTTAATTACTTTTGTCATTGTGATATTTTTTTCTGTTTGACTTTGTCGGATGTTGGAATTCCGACTGCAAAAGTAGTAAAAAGCCGCATTTATTCAAAAATTATTTTGCAAGTTCAGTAAAATATACTATATTTGTACCGAATTTCTATTTGATTACAGAATATTATTTGGCAATATGATAACATACGACGAACTTGACAACACCGATCGCAAGATATTGCGCATCCTACAAACCGACTCTACCCTTACTGTAAAGGAACTAGCTGCACGCATCAATCTCTCTGCCTCACCTACGTTCGACCGTCAGAAACGACTGGAGCGTGAGGGATTCATCCAAGGCTATCACGCTATTCTTGATGCAAAGAAGACAGGCAATGGCATCACCGTACTCTGTCACATGCGCCTGAAGCACCATTCACAAGTGCTGATGGATGACTTTATGGAGGCCATCCAGAACATTGACGAGATAACCGAATGCTACAATACAAGTGGCGAATATGATTTTACGTTGAAGATACAGACACGGGATATGGAGTCGTATCAGGAATTCATGCGTACCAAACTTGGCAACATCGACAGTGTGGGTTACTTCCATAGTGTTTTCGTTATGAAGGAGGTCAAGAACACGCATGGCGTTCCTCTAAGATAGCAAATAATTGAGCGAAGAATATTACCCTTCTTCATTAAACTTTTTGGAGAGCCGTACGTCTAATAGACGTATCATAAAATAAACCATATAAATATTATCAACAAACTAATCAACTTTTATGAGAAAACTATTCTTACCGCTTCTGCTTTTGGTAGCAGTATCTGCAAGTGCTGCAGAAAACCCCGTGTTAAAGATTGAAGGTGGTCAGGTACAAGGTGTATTGGCCGACGATTATCCTGATGTGTATGTGTATCGTGGAATTCCCTACGCAGCGCCTCCTATCAAAGAGAATCGTTGGAAGGAGCCTCAGCCCATCATACCATGGAAAGGCGTAAAAATCTGTGACACCTTCGGGCGTCCGAGTTATCAGGCCATTCAGTACCCTGGCGGTTACTACACTGAATGGGGCTATGGAAAGGAAGCAGGTTCCAGCGAGGACTGCTTATATCTGAACGTGTGGACAAAGGCTCCTGGTCAGGTAGGTAAGAAACTGCCTGTAGCCCTGTGGATTCATGGCGGTGGCTATCGTGAAGGGTTCGGTTCAGAACCTGAGTTCGACGGACAGGAGTGGGGCGCTAAGGACGTAGTGCTCGTTTCAATTAACTACCGTTTGGGCGTGTTCGGCTTCCTCGTACACCCAGCTCTCTCTGCAGAGAGTCCACATCACGTATCAGGCAATTATGGTATTCTCGACCAAATCGAGGCTCTGAAGTGGATTAAGAAGAATATTGAGCAGTTTGGTGGTGATCCCAATAACGTGACCATCTTCGGACAGAGTGCCGGTGGTGGCAGCGTGCGCACCCTCTGTGAGAGTCCCTTGGCTCGCGGTCTATTCCACAAGGCTGTGATTATGAGTGCTCAGGGTCTGAGTATCCCCGATGCCAACGGCAATCCGATGGGTGCTCGCTATAGTGGCGGTTCGTTTGCCGATGCCGAATCCAATGCCAAGAAAGTATTCGACTGGGCTGGTCTAACCGACTTAAAGAAGATGCGTCAGGCTTCTACAGAGACTATTTTTGCTTTGCCAACGCTCTATTATCAGATTAACGACAATGGTCAGCAAGCCAGCGGTCCAATGGCGTTTATGCGCATGGGACTGCCATTCATGCCGATGATCGATGGTTATGTATGCGAGAAGAGTTTTGATGACGCTACCCGCGAAGGAACCTTGGCCGACGTTCCCTATATGATTGGTTTCACTCTCAACGACATGGGCAACATGGCTCCCAACATCGCCGAGTTCTGTAAAGTTCGTGGCCAGAAAGGCGGCAAGGCCTGGGCCTACGAATTTGCACGTCCGCTGCCCGACGACGGTTCTCATCCTGAGGTGACACAGCGACTGAAGGGTGCTTTCCACTCAAGCGACCTTTGGTTTGTATTCAAGAGTCTGAAGCACTGCTGGCGTCCTTGGACTCAGGGCGACTGGGATCTCTCAGAGAAGATGTTGACCGCATGGACCAACTTTGTAAAGTATAGTGATCCAAACGGTCCTCAGGGCGGCGAATGGGCTCCTTGCACAGAGAAGAACAAGAAGTTCATGGTGTTCAAGTTGAACGACAAAGACGAAGAGGCATCCTTCTTCGGTGAACCAGAGATAGCACCTCAACCACAAGGTTTCCCCTTTGGTGGTTCTCGATAATTCTTCTGATTAACAACAAAAAAGGCCGGCGTAACTGTCGGCCTTTTATTGTTTGTTTACTGACGTTCTTCGTGTTCCTTCATGTAGTCGCGGGGCGACATGCCATAGAACTTCTTGAACACTGTAGAGAAAGAAGCTGAATTAGAGAAACCACATGCATACATCACCTCGGTAACGTTCATACCCTGAGTCGTGAGCAGCTGGGCAGCCTTTTTCAGGCGGATGTTACGAATGAAGTCATGAGGTGTCTGTCCTGTGAGCTCCTTCATCTTACGATGCAAATGAACACGGCTGATACCAGCCTTATCAGCAATCATGTCGACGCTGAGATCGGAGTTGGCCAGATTCTTATTGATACACTCCATAATACGCTCGAGCAACTTCTCGTCGGGCGATTTCAGGCGAATATCGCTTACCTGTTCCTCGAGGTCATCGTTTCGCTCATACTTCAGACGTAGCATGCGGCGACTGTTGATGAGGTTAGCAATAGTACGACGGAGAATATCCATATTAAATGGTTTGACGAAATAAGCGTCAGCACCCGTCTCAAGACCTTCGAGTTTATCTTCATCACGACTCTTAGCCGTAAGCATGATGAAAGGAATGATATTGGTCTCGGGGTTAGACTTGAGCTTAGAGCATAGCATATTACCATCCATTTCCGGCATCATGACATCACTGATAACAAGATCGGGGCGCGTGTGAAGAATCTCACCCAAGGCTTCACGGCCATTGACGCAGGCATGCACATCGTACTCGTCCTCAAGTTCATGTTCCAGATAGCTACGTATCTCGTCATCATCTTCAGCAATCACGAGGGTGAGACGGCGACTGAGCGGTACATCCACAACAGGAATTTCTTCATCCTTAGCCATTTCTTCCTCAATAATCGACGGCATATCGGCCAGAGCCTCCTGACTGTCAATCATCTCCTCTGGCGACAGGTGGGCATTACCCATCGGAATGGTAATCACGAATTCGCAACCCTGTTCGAGGTTATGAGCCGTGATAGTACCATGATGAAGTTCCACGAGCGAGCGAGTCAAGTCCAAGCCGATACCAGTGCCCACATTACGGTCGTTGGCAATGGTGGCCGTCTGATAGAAACGTTCGAATATCTTGTCAAGTTTATCATCAGGAATCTTCTCGCCGTTATCACTGATGGCAAGGGTAGCCTGCTGGTCGTTGTGAGTCAGGCGGATACCTACCTCACCGCCCGTAGGCGTATACTTAAAGGCATTAGAAAGCACGTTCATCACCACCTTGTCAAAATTCTGACGGTCTATCCATACATACAGATCCTCAGAGTCATGGTCGAAGGTGAGTTTTATCTGCTTAGCCCTGGCCTGATTCTCAAAGAGATTATAGATATCACCCACGAAACCAACGAGGTTGGTCTCCGACATGCGCATCTGCATCTGTCCTTTATCAATCTTACGGAGATCCATCATCTGGTTAATCAGACTCAGGATACGCTCGGCATTACGTTTGATGGTAAGATAGACCCCGCGACGGGCTGGATCGTCGTCACTCTTAATCAATGAGAGCAGCGGCGTAACAATCAGCGTCATAGGTGTACGTATCTCATGACTCATGTTCATGAAGAAGCGCAACTTAGCCTCGCCCATCTCTTCGGCATGGATATGTGCCTGCAAGCGCAAATTGTTCTGCTCACGATGGCGACGGTAGGTAAGATACTGCCAGATAAAGAGTCCAAACACGATGGCATAGAAACAGTAGGCCCAGGCAGAGCGGTACCACGGACTATGAATGACCACGGTAAACTCGCGCTCTGGAGTTTCGGTATTGTTGCGCTCAGCCTTCACGCGGAAGCGATAGGTACCTTCAGGCAGGTGAGAGAAAGTCAGCACGTTGATGCCTGGCTGCAAACGCACATAGGGTTCGCCATTGATACTATACAAATAGGATATGTGCTCTGGGTTCTCGTAGGTCAACGTTGAGAACTGTATGGCGAAAGAGTTATCGTGATAGTCGAGCTCAAAGCGGCGACTGGCATATACGGTGGTGTCTGTCACCTGATAGCTACCTGAGCGCGCGGTACCGCCAATAGGCTCACCATTGACGGTAAACGAGGTCAGCTGAACGCGAGCCTCCCACTTGCTTTGGGTAATATCCTGCGGGGTAAACCATGTCAGACCGCCTGTACCACCGAAGTATATCTGCCCGTTGGGAGAGGTGCTAGAGGCACCGTCACTGAACTCATTGCCTTGCAGGCCATCGTCGGCAAAAAAATTCTGGAACAGGCCCGTCTTAGGGTCGAAGCAGGACAGACCATGACAGGTACCCAGCCACAGTCTTCCATTGGCATAGCGTTCAATAGAGCCCACGGCATTATCACAGAGTCCCGTCTCGCGGGTATAGTGTTTCAGTACCTTTCCATCAAGACTATAACAGAATAGGCCGTCGTTAGTACCCACCCAGATATGACCGTTATATTCACGGGCTATTTTGACAGGCTGACCGTAATTGGGGCAGTTGGTGCCAAAAGTACTGATCCAACTGTCGGTGTCAAGGTCTAGACAACAGATACCCATCGACGTTGCACAATAGATGCGCTTGCTGTCGGGAGAGACAGACACCTGCGACACATAGTTGTTGATGATGCAATTCAACTTACGGTCAGCCTCAGCACCCCGTTTCATCATGTATTTCTTCAGGAAGTTACCCTTATTATCCATACACAACAGACCATATTTCATCGTTGCCAGCCAAAGGCGTCCATGGCTATCGCGATCGATATCCATCACAATCAGGTGCTTATCGCCAGGATACTGAATGGCGTTAAAGTGCTGAGTGGCAGGATCTATCCAACCAAAGCCGTCACCATAAGAGCCCAACCAGATATGCCCTTCGAGATCCTCGGCTAGTGACATGACGGTAGAGGGAACATGATCGACATAGTGCTTGAGTAGGCGTTCATCACTGCCAAAACAATAAAGGCCGTCCTTATCGGTACCTATCCACAGACGCCCCTTACTGTCAACAAGGGTACTGATGACGCAGGCACTGCCAATCTGATTGCGCGCGCCCTGCTTATATCCCATATAGTTAAAGCCACGGAAGGCTATAGGCTGCTTATAGATTCCCTTTTGCAGGAGTCCGAACCAGAGGTTTCCCATCTTATCCTCGGCAATCGAATAGACTTTGGTTTTAGACAAGTCTACCTCCATACTGAAGAAGGGGTTGTCGATGATACGGTTGTTCTGGGGTTCGAAAATAGCTATACCCTGACCATTATAGCCGATGATGATATTACCGAAATGGTCGCAATAGAGCGATGACACACCATGGCTCTTAGTGTCTTCAATATGAACGAAGTCACTGCCTTGCAGACGGTAGACACCAGCATTAGAGGTACCGACGTAAATCACACCGTTAAGGTCTTCACAAAGTCCTAGGAGGTTAAGGTCTGTGCGATCGGTAAGGTATCGCTTCATCTTAGTCCCATCGTAAGATAACAGACCAGTCTCATCGGTCACGATCCAAAGACGTCCCTTACGATCTTCAATCATAGAGTTGATGGTATGCAGACTGGCGAGAGCCCCACCCATCTGTCGGGCATGGGTCTTGTCTGTAAACCGCATGATGCCCAGACCCGAGGTACCGACAAGGATCTCACCATTGGCTCGCTCAACAAAGCAGGTGGCATAGCAACTGCCCTTCTGTCCTTTGACATCAGTCATCGTGACATTATTGAATGTACGACCGTCCCATGTCTGCAAGGCGCCATACATACCGAAATAGAACAAGCCGTTGCGGTCCTGTATAATCGTATTCACGTAATTGCTGGCAAGCGCCCGGTCGGCTTCGTTCTCACGGCGGAGCACCCGGAACTGATAGCCATCGTAACGGTTGATACCGTCGCGAGTGGCAGCCCATAAAAATCCTTCACGGTCAAAATACACCTGATTAACGAAACTACTGGATAGTTGTTTCTCTGTATTAAAGAATTTGCCCATCTGCGCGCATACGCTGATAGACATCGTTATAGCTATAATAGTTAGTAAAGTCTTAGGCCACATGCTTTGATTAATCTTTTATTTCGGCGACAAAGGTAATACATTTTTATGATTGAAACAAGAAAAATGTGACAAAAATTAAAGTTCATGAAACATATACTAATGTTTCCCAGCAGAAAAAGTGTTAACTTTGCACCCAAAAATCAAAATAAAGACGACATAGATGAAAACCAAATTCTTCAGACTGAAAAGTCTTTTTGCCATCACTGTATTACAGGCAGCCTTACCATTGAGAGGCTTAGCCGCCGATAAATTCGTAGTGTTCCAGTCAGCCGCCGACGCCTGGCAGCTGAAAGAGCAGACCGTTAGTTTTACCGACGGCGAGCACAGTTGTGTAAAACTGGCCATTGCCAATCTCGAAGCCGACTTTGAGAAGGTAACGGGAACAGCGGCACAGCGCAGTGAGGGTAAAACAAGTATCGTGATTGGTACCGTGGGCACCAACCCGCAGATCAACCAATGGGTAAAACAGGGTCTGCTTAGTCATCTGAAAGGCAAGACCGAGAAATACATAATCAAGACCATCGACGGCCAACTCGTCATTGCGGGCAGCGACAAACGCGGTACCGTATACGGCATCTACGAGCTGTCGCGCCAGATGGGCGTATCGCCCTGGCACTTCTGGGCTGACGTGCCTATTGAAAAGCACGCCCAATTGTTTATTCGCAAAGGTGAGTATACCGACGGGGAGCCTGCCGTGCGCTATCGCGGACTGTTCCTCAACGACGAGGCGCCCTGTTTGACGACATGGGTGAAGAACACCTTCGGCACCAACTACGGCGGCCACCAGTTCTACGAGAAAGTGTTTGAACTCATCCTGCGCCTGAAGGGCAACTACCTGTGGCCTGCCATGTGGGGATGGGCCTTCTATGCCGACGATCCCGAGAACCTGAAGACGGCCGACGACATGGGCGTGATGATGGGCACCTCGCACCACGAGCCGATGGCACGCAACCATCAGGAGTATGCCCGCGACCGCAAGGGATGGGGCGTCTGGAACTACTCAACCAACAAGGAGAACCTCGACCGTTTCTTCCGCGAAGGTATCGAACGCATGAAGGAGACCGACGACATCGTGACCATCGGCATGCGTGGCGATGGCGACGAGGCCATGGGTAATGGTACCGACACGAAACTGCTAGAGAACATCATCGACAACCAGCGCCATATCATCAAGGAGGTCACCAAGCGCCCTGCCAAGGAGACACCACAGATATGGGCGCTGTATAAGGAGGTACAAGACTATTACGACGCCGGCCTGCGCGTGCCCGATGACGTGACCGTGCTGCTCTGCGACGACAACTGGGGTAACGTGCGCCGACTGCCTACAGCCGAAGAGAAGAAGCGCAAGGGTGGCTGGGGACTGTATTACCACGTAGATTACGTGGGTGCTCCCCGCAATTCGAAGTGGATCAACGTTACCCCGATACAAAACATGTGGGAACAGCTGCAGCTAGCCTACAATGGCGGCATTCAGAAGCTGTGGATCCTGAATGTAGGCGACTTGAAGCCGATGGAATACCCCATCCAGCTGTTTATGGACATGGCTTGGGACCCCAACAAGTATCAGGTTGACCATCTGCTCGACCACACTCGCGAATTCTGCGCCGAGAGTTTCGGCGAAGAGCAGGCCCAGGAGGCTGCCTCTATCTTAAACCTCGTAAGCAAGTACAACGGCCGCATCACATCTGAGATGCTCGATGCCAGAGTGTATACCACCGACGAGTTTGCACAGGTGGTAAGCGAATATCAGGCCTTGGAAGCCCGTGCCCTGCGCCAGTTCATCACCTTGAAGCCCGAGTGCCGTGACGCCTATCGACAAATCATCCTCTTCCCCGTACAGGCCATGGGTAACATCTATGAGATGTACTATGCACAGGCCATGAACCTGAAACTGGCTGCCGTGGGCGATCCTGACGCCAACTGCTGGGCAGAGCGCTGCCGTCAGGCTTTCAAGCGCGATTCACTGCTGATGCGTGAGTACAACAAAGACATCGCAGGCGGCAAGTGGGACGGCATTATGATACAGAAGCACATCAGCTACACTATGTGGAACGACTCCTATCCTGCCGATGTCTGTCCCAAGCTAGTTGAGGTTGAGAAGCCTCAGAACGGTCCGACCTTCAGCGCTGACGGCGGTTATATCAGCATAGAAGCCGAACATACCTACAGCCGCGACGATGCCGCAGAAGCCAAGTGGACGGTGATTCCCTATATGGGTCGTACCAAAAGCGGTATCGCCCTGATGCCCTATACCGCAAAGACCGACGGCGGAACACTCACCTACCGTTTCGAGGCCAACGGTAAGAAGATGGTCAAAGTGCATGTGGTCACCAAGTCAACTCTCGACTATCTGGATAAGGGAGGCCTCATCTACGACGTGGCTATCGACGGCGGCATCCCTGTGAGTGTCAACTTCAACGGCAACCTGAACGAGAAGCCTGAAAACATCTACAGCGTCTACTACCCCACCGTAGCCTTACGTGTTGTTGAGAAAGAAGTAGAGTTGCCCGTCAACGACGAGGGCAACATCCATACGCTGATCATCCACCCGCAAGATCCTGGTATCGTGTTCGAGAAGATCGTCATTGACCTGGGTGGTTACCAGCGGCAATTCCTCTTCGGCAAAGAATCACCCAAAAGCTACAAAAAGTAAAAAGACAATATGAAGATAGTCGATGCACATAGCCATCTGTGGCTGAAACAAGACACCACCTGGAACGGTCTGCCCATCAAGTCGAAGAAAAACGGCCGCTCCATCTTCCTCGGTGAAGAGGTACAGATGCTGCCGCCATTCATGACCGACGGCAAGAACACAGCAGAGGTTTTCCTCTCCAACATGAACTACGCTCAGGTGTCGGCGGCCGTCGTCGTTCAGGAGCTGATAGACGGTAATCAGAATCACTACCTGCAACAGGTGGGTGAGACCTATCCCAACCGCTTTGTCGTCTGCGGCATGATCAACTTCTTCCAGCCCAATCTGCCACTTCAGACACAAGTTCTCATCGACAGTGGTTTCAAAGGCTTGGCCATCCCCGGCCACCGTCTCATCACCAACACCCGTCATGCCCATCTGAACGACCCGGAGATGATGAAGATGTTCCACCTGATGGAGAATCACGACATCTTCCTCTCCATCACCCTAGCCGACGGCGAGGAACAGACCGATGAGCTGCGCGAGGTGATAGAGGAATGTCCACGGTTGCGCATCGCCATCGGTCATCTGGGCATGGCCAGTCCACCCCAGGGCAACATCTGGGAGAACACCGACTGGAAGAGACAGATCATGCTGGCCAGCCGCGACAACGTATATATAGAATGTGGCGGCATCACCTGGCTCTACAACAGCGAGTTCTACCCCTTCCCCTCTGCCGTGCGCGCCATACGCGAGGCAGCTGGTCTGGTCGGCTTCGACAAGCTGATGTGGGGCAGCGACTATCCGCGCACCATCACGGCCATCACCTACCGCATGTCCTACGACTTCATTCTCAAAACACAGGAGATGACCGACAAAGAAAAACAGCTTTTTCTCGGTGAGAACGCACAAAGGTTCTACCAGCTGAAAGAGCTCATCGAACTTCCCTATATTAAAAATATGTCAGAATAAGAACTAACAATGAAAAGATTTCTAACCCATTCACTCATGACCATGCTGATGCTGGCACCTGCCACACAGGCAATGGCCGACGACTACCTGACTCTTCACACAGAGAAGATTCAGAATCCTATGCTGTGGGCCGATGTCCCAGACCCCGACGTGATCCGCGTAGGCGACACCTTCTATCTGGTATCCACTACGATGCATCTCATGCCCGGCGCACCCATCATGAAGTCGAAAGATCTGAAGAACTGGGAGACCGTAGGCTATATCTTCGACAAACTGACCGACTCACCAAAGTACGACCTGCAGCAAGGCACCGCCTACGGCCGCGGTCAGTGGGCCACCTCGCTGAAATATCATAACGGCAAGTTCTACGCGCTGCTGGCTCCCAACGAGCAGGGTGCCATGGGCGACACCTACATCTTTACCGCCGACAAGGCAGAAGGTCCCTGGACCATTCTCTCACGCATGCGCCACTTCCACGACTGCTCACTGTTCTTCGACGACGACAACCGTGTCTACGTCATCTACGGCACAGGCGAGATGATGGAACTGAAGTCCGACCTCTCCGACGTCATTGAAGGCAGCTATCAGAAAATCTTCGAGCGCGAGGAAGACGAGAAGGGCCTCCTCGAAGGCAGCCGTGTCATCAAGCACAACGGCAAGTACTACCTGCTCATGATCTCACACGTCTACGCCCCTGGCAAACACCGTCGCGAGGTGTGCTACCGTGCCGACGACATCCATGGACCTTGGGAGAAGCAGGTGATTCTTGAGAGCGAGTTCGGCGGATTCTCATACGAGGCCCAGGGCACCATCGTCGACACCGAGGACGGCGACTGGTACGGCATCATCTTTCAGGACCGCGGCGGTGTGGGCCGTGTGCTCACCGTGATGCCCTGTCGCTGGATCAACGGCTGGCCGATGCTGGGCGACGAGAACGGTAAGGTGCCCGACACGGTACGTCCATTGAAGAGCGGCGAACCCGAGACATCTATCGTCAAGAGCGACGACTTCAGCAGCGACAAGCTCGGTCTGCACTGGCAGTGGAACCACAACCCCATCGACAAGGCTTGGAGCCTCTCAGAGCGCCCCGGTTACCTGCGTCTGAAGACTAGTCGCGTGGTCAAGAGCATCTACCTGGCCCCAAACACGCTGACACAGCGCATGGAAGGACCGAAGTGTAGCGGTGCTATCGCCATGGACCTCTCGAAGATGAAGGATGGCGACTATGCCGGACTGGCTGCATTCAACAGTGATACGGGAGCCCTCACCATCAAGAAACAGAGCAAGAAACTGGTGCTTCAGATGAACGAGCTGAAGGTGGAACTCTCCGACAGCAACAAGGAGGTGACCAACGTAGAAGAAAAGACCATTGAGAGCGTAGAGCTGAAGCAGAATAAGATATGGCTGCGCATCGATGCAGATTTCGGACCCGTCAAGACCAAGGGCATGATGCCCGGCAAGGATCTGGCCACATTCTACTACAGCCTCGACGGTGAGCAGTGGACAAAGATCGGTTCCGACTATAAGATGGGCTTCGACTGGCGTCGCTTCTTCATGGGCCAGAAGTTCGGCATCTTCTGCTACGCCACCAAGAAAGCCGGCGGCTACGTAGACGTCGACGTCTTCAACTACCAGAGAAATTAGAAAAATGACTCCCCGAACTGCCTAGTTCGGGGATTTTTTTACGAACCCCTTCGATTTCCACTTACCCGACCGCCAGCGACGCAGGAGAATGACGCCTCGTATGTTCTCGTCAAGTGCGAACCCTATCCACATTCCGATAAGGCCATAGCCCAGCGGAATACCGATGAAGTAGCCGACGCCCACGGCAATCGTCCAGTTGAAGATAATAGCAATGACCACGGGATAGATGGCATCGCCAGTGGCCCTCAGCGTACCCACGGCAAAGATGTTCGACGTGCGTCCAATCTCCAAGAACCAGTCAACCACCAGCACCCACACGCCAACCGTGATAATCTCCTGATTATCAGTAAAGGCACTGAGGATACTGCGCCCCGACAGCGCGAGAAGTGCCGAGCCCATAAGTGTGATAACCATCGACCAGCGGTAGAAATAATTGCCGAGCACGTAGGCGGCCTGATGGCGCTGCTGCCCCACAAGATGGCCCACAAGGATATCACCGCCCTGCGTGATACTGAGACAGAACAGATAGACGAACATAATCATGTTGTAGCAGTAGGTTCGCGTGGCCAGCGCCTCGTTGCTAATCTGGTTGATGAAGTAAGTGACCACCACCTGCGACAGGCAATAGGATATGTTCTCGCTCATAGCGGGGATACCGATATAAAGCAGATTTCTCAGTTCCTGCCAGGGTATGGGGCGGAAATAGCGCAGCGGAAAACGGGGGATATGCACCTTAAAGTGGATGCAGGCCAACAGCACCATGGCAATGATACGACTGGTAGCCGTAGCGATGGCGGCACCCTCCACACCCAGCTGTGGACAGCCCCATCGCCCGAAGATAAGGGCGTAGTTGCCGATGATATTGAGCACATTCACGATACCCGTCACCACCATAGGATAGACCACTTTGTCGGCACTTCTCAGCGAAGCCGAGAAAGTCAGCGACAGCGCCTGGAAGAACGACAGCGCACCCGTCAGTCGCAGATACACCAGCCCATCGTCCATCAACTCTGGGCGCAATCCCATCAATTGCAACAGTTGTTCGGCATAGAAGAACAGCAGTGCGCTCATCGACAGACTGAGCATCAGGTTTATCACCAGCGCCATACCCACAGCCTGCACAAGCCGCTTCCTCAGTCCCGCTCCGATATACTGAGCGCAGAGGATGGCCACACCCATCGAGAAGAATTGGTAAACGAGAAACACGAGCGACATCAGTTGGTTGTCAAGTCCCACTGCCGCCACGCTGTTGTCGCTATACCGACTCAGCATCACGGTGTCTACGGCACCCAGCAGCATCACAAGGGCCATCTCTATGAATACGGGGATAGTCAGCACCTTCAACTGTCGTTTTAAAGAGTGATTGGGCATAAATTGTCTAGTTATTTTATTCTGTTAAACCTAAAAACGGGGTGCAAAGGTAGCAATAATTCCCCTAACCACCAAGTTATCAATACATACATAGTATAAATTTTGTTAAATCTTTCGATTCTCGTGCAAGATTTTCCGTTTTCCGAATTTATATGGCTGAATTATAAATCAAAACCATAACGACAATGAAAAAGAAGACTATTTATGTTTGCCTGACACTTCTCGTAACTATTTTCATGACTAGCTGCAGCAGCGATGATGATGAGACCTTCGGTACAGGACTGACTGGGAAATGGGATTTAATTGAAGTCCAGAACGGCCCTGACGGGTTATGCAAGGATGACTATACTAACCAGTATCCGTCAGGATCTGTCATTATTGAAATCAAAGAGAGTGGAGAGATTGTCTTCAACTATGAAGACGGGAAAGTTGAAACCCGTGACTATTCCTTCCCTGAAGACCAGGAGAGATATAATTCTTCCTTGCCAGTCATGACCATTGGTGAAGTACCATTCAGCTATGCCATCGAAGGGAACAGACTTAAACTGCATTATTACGGTTCCTATTTCACCGATCATATTCCAGCAACATTTGTGTTTAAACGTATAAGGTAAATAAATATTTACCAGACTGCAATTGGCAGTCTTTTAAATGACATCTCGACTATCAATCATGCCAAGACGCAAAAAGGGTGTGATACACCTTTTTTGCGTAGATTTTTTGCACATGTGCACCTTATTTTGTTATTTTTTTAAGCGAGAAATAAAATATATAATACATTCTTTCGTTTCGCACGGATTAAATTCTTAGCGCAAAAAAAACAAACTAAAAAAATGAGACAGAAGAGGAAAAGGGGCAACACCCTTTTAGAACTCTTTGCGCCTAATTTTAGGGCCAAAGCAGTAGAAATGGATTAGAGAGTGCAAGATGGTGAGTAACGTAACAAAGAAAACAAGCCCATTGCAGTTACTGGAAATCAGGTTCATCTTAAAGAGAGGCGACAAAGTAAAAGTTTATCGCGAGCTGGTAAGAATCATTGCCAACGGTTCATTAGCCGTCAGCAAGAGAGCTGGCCAGATTCTTTGCGAAGCATACCAACTTTGCCAACAATCCAGAAATCAAAAAAATGAGAAAGCGCCATTTACCATTCTCTAAGTTTCTATAAAATATGTAGTTATGGCAAAGAAAGAAAAGGACGATGCCAACGGGAAGAGGTTGTACAAGGCCTGTCCGTGTATTGGGAACGTGGCCAGAAGATATGCCACCCTGCAACAGAAATGAGACAAATAAGAAAATACATGTAACATTTAAAAAGATGCGATTGGCAAATTTGTCGTAACTTTGCAGCCGAACTCATCACCAGAGTCGTCGGCTGCAATTTTATAATCAATCATCATAACTAAAAAAGCAATGAAACAGTTTATATCAACTATTCTCCTGTGCATGCTCGCTCTGACGGTCAACGCACAGAAACCGGATCCGAACTTCTACATCTTCCTGTGTTTTGGACAGTCGAACATGGAGGGCAACGCACGCCCCGAGGCTCAAGATCTGGCCAGTCCCGGTCCACGCTTCCTGCTGATGCCCGCCGTCGACTTTCCCGAAAAGGGTCGTAAGATGGGTGAGTGGTGCGAAGCCTCTGCCCCACTCTGTCGCCCCAACACGGGTCTGACCCCTGCCGACTGGTTTGGTCGCACCCTCGTGGCCTCACTGCCCGAGAATATTAAGATAGGTGTCATCCATGTGGCCGTCGGCGGTATCGACATCAAGGGATTCCTACCCGACAGCATCGACAGCTATGTGAAGACCAAGGCCCCACAATGGATGAAGGGCATGTTGGCCGCTTACGGCAACAACCCCTACGAGCGACTGATGACACTAGCCAAGAAGGCCCAGAAGGACGGTGTGATAAAAGGTATCCTGATGCATCAGGGCGAGACGAACACGGGCGACCCGAAATGGGCCGGCATGGTGAAGCAGGTGTACGACAACCTGTGTGGCGACCTGCAGCTGAAGCCCGAGGACGTGCCTCTGTTTGCCGGTAACATCGTACAGGCCAACGGCGAGGGCGTCTGCATCGGTTGCAAGAAGCAGATTGACGAGCTGCCCCAGACCCTGCATACCGCACAAGTAATCTCCTCAGATGACTGTACCAACGGTCCCGACAAGTTGCACTTCGACGCAGCAGGCTATCGTGAGCTAGGCTGCCGCTACGGCGAGGCCGTGGCACGCTTTCTGGGCTTTGAGCCCATCCGCCCGAAGATGGAGTCGAACATCAAAAAGATGGAGGTGCCTGCCAACGCCTTCATCGCCGAGACCACCATTCCCGGCAACCAGTTCCCTAAACTCGACAAGGAGCGTCGCGGCTACTTCTACCTGAAGGCCCCCGAGGCTAAGAACGTGGTGCTCGACATCTGCGACAAGAAATACAATATGCAGAGCGACGGTCAGGGCGGCTGGACGGCAGTGACCGACCCGCTGGTAGAGGGTTTCCACTACTACTTTATGAACATCGGCGGTGTGAACTTCATCGACCCCGCCACAGAAACTTTTTTCGGCTGTAACCGTGAGGCCGGCGGCATCGAAGTGCCCGAAGGTCCCGAGGGCGACTACTACCGTCCGCAGCAGGGCGTTCCCGCCGGACAGGTGCGTCGCGTATACTATTTCAGCAACGAGCAGCAGACATGGCGCCACGCCATGGTCTACACCCCTGCCGAGTATGAGCTGAAGGCTAACCAGAAGAAGCGTTACCCCGTGCTCTACCTACAGCATGGTATGGGTGAGGACGAGACCGGCTGGAGCAAGCAGGGCCACATGCAGCACATCATGGACAACGCCATCGCCAAGGGCGAGGCCGTACCGATGATCGTGGTGATGGAGAGCGGCGACATCAAGGCGCCCTTCGGACAGGGACAGACCATGGACACCTATGGAAACTCGTTCTATCCCGTACTGCTGAACGACCTGATTCCTTATATCGAGGCAAACTTCCGCGCAAAAACCGATCGCGAGAATCGCGCCATGGCTGGTCTGTCATGGGGTGGCCATCAGACGTTCGACATCGTGCTCAACAACCTCGATAAGTTCTCTTACCTAGGCACCTTCAGCGGCGCCATCTTCAATCTCGACGTGAAGACCGCCTACAATGGTGTGTTCACCAAGGCCGACGAATTGAACAAGCAGATTCACTATTTCTTCATGATGAGCGGCACAGAGGGCATGGACAAGATGTTCGGCACCGAGAAGCTGGTGAAGAGCCTCAACGAGCAGGGCGTAAATGCCCACTACTACGAGTCGACAGGCACAGCCCACGAGTGGCTCACCTGGCGCCGCGGACTAAACCAATTCATTCCTCATCTGTTTAAAAAATAGGTAAAGATGTTATAAAGAAAAGATGCTCACCACTAACGGCGAGCATCTTTTTTTATGCCTCTAAGGATATAAAGTCTTCCGTCGTCGATAAGTTTGAGGATGAGTTCGCCGAAGAGCGTGTTCTGCCAGGCGAACCAGTGGCGGCTGTATCTGGCGGCATCGTCCTTGTTGAACGACTCGTGCATGAAGCCAGTGCCGGCATCGGTATCGACCAGCATCTGGATGCACTGCTTAATCTCGTTGTCGTCGGTGCTGGTGAAGGCACGCATCATGATAGACATGGGCCATACCATGTCGTAGCCTACATGAGGTCCGCCGATACCCGCGCCCGCCTTGCCACGGAAAAAGTAAGGGTTAGACTCGCTCCATACAAAGCGGCGCGTATTCTGATAGACGGGGTCATTGATATCCACATCGCCCAGATAGGCCATGGCCAGCAGACTGGGCACGTTGGCATCGTCCATGAGATGGTGATTGCCAAAGCCATCGACCTCGAAAGCGTAGATCTTACCAAATTCGGGATGGTTGTAGACGGCATAGCGCTGCAGGGCGTCGTTTACCTCGTCAGCCAGCGAGGTGCACTCCTCGGCCAGTTCCGTATCCTTGTTCACCTTCGTCAGGATGTCGGCCGCCTTACGGAGTGAGGTGACGGCAAAGAAGTTCGAGGGAATGAGGAAAGGGAACACGGTGGCGTCGTCGCTGGGACGGAACACCGAGGCTATCAGTCCTACAGGCTTAACAGGGTTGCCATAGCCACCATGGCTCACGGTGTCATACTGCTGGGCGGTGGTACGTTGGAAGTGGTACGGACCGAGACCGTCCTTGCGCTGCTGCTCACGGAAGGTGGTGAGAATCTTACCGATGGCCTTGTGCCACAGTTCGCCGAAGATGGAGTCGTCGCCGGTGACAAGCCAATAGTGGTATGCCAAGCGGATGGGATAGCAGAGCGAATCAATTTCATACTTACGTTCGTGCAAGTTGGGGTTCATATCCGTATGGTCGCTCTCCCACTCACTACCGGTGGGACCCATGTTGAAGGCGTTGGCATAAGGGTCGATACAAATACACTTCAGCTGGCGCAGGATGGTGCCCCGCACCATCTTACGGATCTTCACGTCGTTCTTGGCAAACTGCACGTAGGGCCACACCTGGGCACCGGAGTCGCGAAGCCACATGGCATGGATGTCGCCGGTATAGACAAAGGTGTCGTCATCGCCTTCGCTGTCGGAATAATGTACGGTAGTGTCAAGTGTGTTCGGGAAACAGTTCTCGAACATCCATGCCAGGTAAGGCGCGTCCTCCAGAAGTTTCTTCACTTCGGCAATCTTCTTCTCAATCGTGTTTGAAGTGAAAAGCCGTTTTTTGGCAGCCGGTCGGCGCGACACCTTCGTATTGTCTGCCGGAGCAGCAATGGTCTTGCTCCATTCTTCAATCCCATCGGCCATGACAGGCAGTGAGAGTCCTGCCAGCAGGATTGTCATGAGTAATGTACGTCTGTTCATATTTGCTTGTTTTTTATGTTTTAATTATCCGGTTGCAAAGTTACTAATAATCCTTCACTCCTTTGTCGCAATGGCTGCCAAATCTGTCGTTTCGACAAAATTTGCAGAAACGAGGACAACGTTTCACGACATTCTGTATACCTTTGCAAACCCAATAAATAAAAAACGTAAGATGATGATAAAAAAAACGCTAACACTACTACTTGGTCTGCAGATGTCGGGACTTGTCGTGCATGCCGGCAACCTGACCAACAAGGTGAACCCGCTCATCGGTACCACAACATTATGGACACCGGAAGACTTAGGATATACCCGCACGGAAACGAAACGTGCCTGGGGTGCCGAAGCCTTTCCTGGTGCAGCCCTGCCCAACGCCATGGTGCAGCTGACACCGGTCACGATGTACCCGTCGGGCTCGGGCTATCAGTATGAGGACCACCAAATATACGGTTTCGCTCATACCTGTAAAGGACACTGGAACCTGCTGCACGTACCTGTCATGCCAGTCACAGGCCGATTCTATCCCGACAACTTCTGTTCGTGGTTTAGTCACGACAACGAGTCGGCACGCCCTGGCTACTATCAGGTGTATCTCAACCGTTACCATGTGAACGCCGAACTCACCTCTACCCTGCGCTGCGGCTATCATCGCTACACCTTCCGCGCGGAGGACGAGAAACGGCTGGTTGTGGATATCACCAGAAGCAACAACCGTCCCCGCAAGTGGCACATCGAAAAGTCGGGTGCTAACACCTTCCAGGGTTTTCAGGATGGCGAGGGACGTATCTATTTCTACGCTGTCGCTAATCACGATGTCAGCGAGGTTAGTATCCAGAAGGATTTCCGTCATCAGATAGCAGTGGTTGATTTCGCTCATAATAAAGGTTCGCGTGCGTTGGAACTCAAGATTGGTTTCTCGTTTGTGAGCATTGCCAATGCCAAGCAGAACCTCGAGGCCGAGATGCTCGACAAGAGTTTTGAGCAGGTGTGCCAGGAGGCCGACAATATCTGGAATAAGCAGTTAGGGCATATCCAAGTAGAGGGCGGTACCGAAAAGCAGCAGACCATGTTCTACTCTACACTCTACCGTGCTTTTCTGTGGCCTGCCTTGCGCAGCGATGTGAATGGCGAGTACACCGACGAACAGGGCCGTGTTTGCAAAGCCGATTTCCGTTACTATACCAATCCTTCTTTCTGGGATACCTATCGTAACAAGCTTATTCTGTTGGGTATGATTACTCCTGATGTAGCTACTGATATCATCAAGTCGATTATCGATAAAGGTGAGAAGGCCGGTGGTTATATGCCCACCTTCTTCCATGGCGACCATGCCTCTACCTTCGTGGCAGGTTCGTGGCTGCGTGGCATCAAGGACTTCGACTTGCAGCGTGCCTATAAGCTCCTGCTCAAGAATGCTACCGTTCCCGGTCGTGGTGGTCGTCCTTGGTTGAAAGAATATCTGGAGCAGGGTTGGATTGCCGAAAAGGACACCACCAATGTGCCTACATGGAACGAGTATAAGGCTTCGGTAACCAAAACCCAGGAGTATGCCTACGATGATTATGCTACCGCTCTGATAGCCCGTGAGCTGAAAGATAAGAAAAACTACAAGTTGCTGATGCAGCACTCGCAGAACTACAAGAACCTGTTTGATGCGTCAACAGGCTTCTGGCGTGGCAGAATTGCCGATGGCTCTTGGATTAAGGATTTCGACCCTTGGTATCCCTATTACGCCTATATGTACCGTGAGGCCGATGCCTGGAATTCGCTGTTCTTTGCACCTCACGATCCCGAGGGTATGGTGGCACTCTATCCCTCAAAAAAGGCTGTTGAACAGAAACTCGACTCGCTGTTTACCCAACCCAATCATGGCTACGAGGCGTGGAACCTGACAGGTTTCTTAGGAACCTACTGTCATGGCAACCAGCCCGGTCACAGCATTCCTTATACCTATTATTTTGCTGATAAGCAGGAAAAGGCCCAGGTGGTTATCGATTCGCTGCTGAGCCATTATTATGGTATGGGCGAAGAGGGCTTGGCCTATGCAGGTATGGACGACGCCGGCGAGATGTCGTCGTGGTACGTGCTCAATGCCATCGGCATCTATACCTACTCGCCTGCAGACCCGAAATACATCGTCACGGTGCCGCTCTTCCGGAAGGTCAGCTTCACTCTCGGAATAACAGGTAAGACGTTTACCATCCGTCGTGAGGGAACCGGCCGTAAGATTAGCCGGATCACCGTAGGTGGTAAGCCGCTGAAGGGCTGGTTCGTCACCCATAGTCAGCTGGCGCAAGGAGCAGAGATGCTCATCCAGACAGAATAAGTTATATAATCAACTGTTACTATAATTAAAACCAATCTTAAACAATTTCCTAAATGAAAAAAGTAAATTTCAACTATTCCAGATTCATCTGGCAAGGTTTTATGGGAGTGGCCCTATGCGTAGGTAGTCCGTCCGTTGCTCTTGCCAATGGTGGCTCGGTGGCTGCTACTAACAATGTACAGCAAACCACTGTCAGGGGCACAGTTGTTGATGCATCGGGAGAACCTATGATCGGTGTAACGGTCTCGGTAAAGGGTTCGTCCTCTGGTACCGTGACTGGTCTTGATGGTAGCTTCTCACTGAACTGCAAACCAACTGATGTCTTGGTATTCTCGTATGTAGGCTATATCAACCAAGAGCTGCGTGCCAATACCAACCTGAGCCGTATTGTGCTGAAAGAAGATAATGCTATCCTCGACGAGGTGGTGGTTATCGGTTATGGCACAACCACTCGTAAAAGTGCCGTAGGTGCTGTCGATCAGGTTCGCTCCGACCTGTTAGAGAACCGTCCTGTAGCCAATGTAACACAGGCTTTGCAGGGTGCTGCACCAAACGTTATCATCCAGCGTAAGAACTACAACCCTAACGCTCAGAACAACAACTTTAATATTCGCGGTATCAGTACACTGAACGATAACAGTCCGCTGTTTGTCATCGATGGACTGGTTACCGACTACGATAACTTCAACCGCTTGAACCCTAATGATATCGAGAATATCTCTATACTGAAAGATGCCGGTACTGCCGCTATCTATGGTTCACGTTCGGCCAACGGTGTTGTGCTCGTTACTACCAAGAAAGGAAAGAACAACGAGCGCACCAGTATCCGCCTGAATGGTATGGTTGGTTGGGAGGATCCCCATATCCTGTTCACACCTGTTACCGGCTACCAGAATGCGGTGCTGCGTAACATGGCCGAGACCAATGTGGGTAATGCCCCCGTTTACAGTCAGGATCAGATTCTCGACTATTACGCCCATCAGAGTGAGGAGAGCTGGGCGCTGAACGAGATCTTCAAGACAGCCATGCAGCAGAACTACAATATCAGCATCAGCGGTGGTAGCGATAAGACCACTTATATGGTTTCTGCCGGCTATTTTGATCAGGGTAGCAACTATGTGAGCACCCAGAAGTTCGGTTTGCAGCGCTATAACTTCCGTACCAACCTGGTTACCGAGTTGGGTCGCCTGAAGCTGACTGCCACACTGGCCTACACCCGCACCGATAGCAAGAATACCAATGGTGGTAGTCTGGAGATTGATGCCAGTCGTGTGCCTAGTGCCTATATCTATAAGATGAAGTCGGCCGATGGTCGTTACCTGCTCAATGATGTGTGGGGTGAGTTCAACCCACTCGGTCAGCTCGAGTCGGGCGGTTTCGATAAGTACCGTACCAATGCCATCACCGCCAGTGTTACCGGTGAGCTCAAGATTATCGATGGCTTGAAGCTCCGTGGCGTGTTTGGTGCCGATGTGGTGGGTAACAACCGTTACTCGCGTAGCATGCCTTCTTATTATTATGCCGGCGAAGATGCTACCGAGCCCCGTCCACGTAAGGAGTCGGATTTCAGAACGAGCAACTGGAACGCCGACAACTACCGTCTGAACACTCAGATCCTGCTGGATTATAATAAGACCTTCGGCGTGCACACTGTCAGTGGCCTGTTTGGTGCCACCAACGAGTCGTACACCTGGTATAACAACGAAATCTGGAAGAACTATGTTGATCCCGACTTGGGTACCTCTACCAGCATCACTACAGGTGAGGTAGGTAACATCGGTGGTGCTACCACCGTGGATAGTTCTGGTCAGACCAGCATTACCTCACTGTTAGGTCGTATCGGCTATAACTACAACGAGCGTTATTATGCTGAGTTTGACTTCCGTTACGATGGTAGCTCAAAGTTCCATAAGGATTACCGCTGGGGTTTCTTCCCCTCACTGTCGTTAGGCTGGCGCATCAGCGAGGAGCCCTTTATGGAGAAATATCGCGAAAAGGTGGGCGACCTGAAGATCCGTGGTTCATACGGCATCCTGGGTAGTCAGGCTGTAGGCGACTACGACCGCTATACCCGCTATAGCGTTAGCTCTACCACCTATGCTTATAACAATCAGGCCGTAGCCGGTGCCGGATTCAACCTCGGACTGAAGGACCTGACCTGGGAACGTACCAACACTTTCAATATAGGTTTCGATGCCTCGTTCTTGCATAATGCACTGAACATCACCTTCGATTACTACACCAAGCGCACCAAGGATATCCTCATGAAGCCCTTGCAGCCCAGTGTATTCGGCACCACCATGCCAAGTACCAATATCGGTGAGATGTCGAACGATGGATGGGAGCTCTCTATCAACTACCGCTTGAAGACCGGCGATATGAAGCACAACTTCTACTTCAATATCGGCGACTCAAAGAATAAGGTTACCAAATTCCCAGGTAACGAGCAGATTAGCGGTGTAGATGAGATCTACAAGATTATCCGCGTTGGCGAGGCGCTCAACTCGTACTATGCATGGCAGGTTGAGGGCATCTTCCAGAGCTACGATGAGATTAAGAACTCCGCTCTGCCCCTTGGCGCAGAGGTAGCGCCTGGCGACCTGAAGTTCAAGGATCAGAATGGCGACAATGTCATCGACTCTAACGACCGTGTTATCGTAGGTAACGCCTTCCCACGTTACACCTTTGGATTCACCTACCGCTTCGAGTGGAAGGGCTTCGATTTCAGTATGTTCTGGCAGGGTGTAGGCAAACGTTCGCAGATGCTGCGTGGCGAGTTGCTCGAACCATACCACTCAAACTATTCTTATGTGATGTACAAACATCAGCTTGATTTCTGGACCCCGACTAACACAAACGCTAAATATCCACGTCTGGCAGCACAGGGCTCGGCCTCAGATACCAACAACTGGGGCCGCCCGTCAGACATCTTTGTGCTCGATGCCAAGTATGCACGCTTAAAGAACCTTGCCATCGGTTATTCACTGCCTAAGAAGTGGATCGATCCCATGGGCTTGCAGAAACTCCGTGTATATGTTACCGGTCAGGATCTGCTTACACTTACCAAGAACTCGTTCATCGATCCAGAGTCGTCGGAGTTCGGTTCGAACATGAACTCTGGTGGTGGTAACAGTGGTCGTAACTATCCTATGCTTCAGTACTATGGCTTTGGTTTCGATGTAGAATTTTAATGATTAAGAATCTTATGAAAATGAAAATCAAGAAATATATCTATCTGTTTGCTGCTGTAGGCGGACTTACGCTTACTGCCTGCAACGGCATGGAGAATGCCCCTGGCAATCAGTTTACCGATGCTAACTTCTGGGATTCGCCCGACAGAGCGCAGTACGTGGTAAACATGGCCTATGCACAGATGTATAATGCTGGCAAAATGTGGCGCGACGAGTCGCTCAGCGATAACATGATTGATGGCCGCTCTACTACCGACCAGCGCCTGATGCGTATGGGGCAGGCCACACCTACCACTGGTATCTTTGGCAGCGAGTGGGCCGATCTGTATGGCGGCATCAAAACCTGTCACGTGTTCCTCGATAATATCGATGCTATCACCAACCTCGATGCAGCTAAGAAGGCTCGTATGATAGCCGAGATACGCTTTGTTCGAGCTTTTATCTACTTCCGTCTCACCAACTTCTATGGCGATATTCCTTTCTTTACCAAGGATATCACCGTGGATGAGTCGAACACCATCAGTCGTACCTCGCATGCCGAGGTGATGGCATTCATCCATCAGGAGCTGAACGATATCATTGGCGATCTGCCATCGCGCAACGACCTGCCTGAGAGCGAGAACGGTAAAATCACCAAGGGCGCTGTGGTTGCTCTGCAGGCACGTGCCTATCTGATGGATAGCGACTGGAGCAACGTGCAGAAGTACTGTGAGATGCTCATCAATCAGCCCGAGACCTACGGCTCGTATGCTCTGTTCCCCAGCTACCGTGGCCTGTTTGAGGAGGGTAATGAGTACAACCAGGAGGTGATTCTGGATCGTGCCTATGTTCGCAACCTGCTCACCTGGGGCGAGATTCTCGACATGGTTCCCCTGAGTAAGGGTGGCCGTGTGGCCGACCGCGTGCCACAGCAGTCGCTGGTGGATAGCTATCTCACCCTGACCGGTTATACCATTGATGAGGCTGGTACCGATTACGATGCTAACCATCCTTACGACAACCGCGACCCACGCCTTGCTGCTACCATCATCTATGATAACTACGATTGGAGCGCCAATGTGGGCGATGGTTCGAAGGACGAGGTGATTCATATCGATCCAGCTGGTGACAATACCGTCGATACCTATATCGGAACAGGCAGCAACACCACCGCTACCGGTTACTACACCCGTAAGTGGTTTGCCCCACAGGCCACTGGCGATATGAGCTCAGGACTGAACATCATCATGTTCCGTTATGCCGATATCCTGCTCATGTGGGCTGAGGCTAAGCTTGAGCAGAACCAGATGACTGCCGACGTATGGAACAGCACCGTGCGTGCCATCCGTCAGCGTGCAGGCTTTAAGACAGCCAAGGCTTTAAACTTCCCTGCCGATAAGTCGCAGGCCGAACTCCGTCAGATACTGCGCAATGAGCGCCGCTGCGAGCTGGCTCTCGAAGGACTGCGCTGGTACGACATCAAGCGTTGGAAGGCCGGTTCAGAGTATCTTACCCAACCCGTTCGTGGCGCCAGCTTTACCCACGACATCCCCTGGAAGTTCACGTTCGATGAGAACCGTGATTATCTGTGGGCTGTTCCTCAGAGTCAGATCGACCTCAATCCTAACTTAGGTCAGAATCCTGGCTACGGCAATTAATCCATATCATCAATAAGTATTATTAGTAAAAACCAAAAAAGAAACAATTAGCTATGAATAAGAATATTGTTAAGGCATTCGCGCTGTTAGGCGCCGTGCTCAGTATGTCAGCCTGCACCTCCGACATGGAGTTCAAGGACAGTCAGGTATCCGCCATCACCCAACTCTACGAGCCCGCCGATGGCAAGAGTGTAACCCTTCAGGCTTCGGCCACTGCCTCTACTTTCTTTGAGTGGGAGGCTGCCAAGGCCGAAGATAGTGGTTCGCCCCTCTACGAGGTTGTCTTCTACAAGGATGGCGAGAGCACACCTATCTATAAGGTGCTCTCTGATAAGAATGGTATGATGAACAGTGCCACCATCACTCACAAGACCCTGAACAAGGTAGCCGCAGCTGCCGGTTTCAAGAGTGGTGCCAGCGGCACAGTCAGCTGGTCGATCATTGCCTCACGTGGTTTGAATCAGGCCGAGGCTACAGTTAAGCACAAGCTGAACATTACTTCGCTCGAGGGCTTCGACGAGATTCCTTCTTCGCTCTTCATCATGGGCGAGGGTGCCGAGAACGGCTGTGCTTTCTCTTCGCCTGAGCAGGGTGTATATGAGATCTTCACCAAGCTCGAGGGTGGCAAGAGCTACCAGTTCTGCAGCAACAACAAGGGCGATGGCACTATCTACTCGCTCGATGGTTTGAAGTTGCGCGAGGGTGGTTCTACCGTGGCACCTGCTACAGGTATCTACCGTCTGGTACTCGATTTCAATGTGGCTTCGGCTACCATCCGCGAAATCAAGAGTCTCGGTTTGTTCTTCTGTCCTAACAACAATATCATGTTCGATCTTCCTTACGCTGGCAACGGCGAGTTCTCAGGTGTAGGTGTGGTAGCCTTCAAGCAGGAGGGCTGGGGCCGCGACGAGCGTTATAAGTTCCTGATGGAGTATGCCGACGGCACCAAGCAGTACTGGGGCACCAAGAATGGCACCGACTCACGCCCTGGTGGTCTGGCTATGGACGATCCTTACTATTATATTATGGAAACTGGCAACAACCAGTGGGACGACAAGTGGAAGTTTGATGGCGACTTCGATGGTGGCTCTGATGGTCCTCACCCCGGCGTCAAGACCCGCATCACCGTACTCTTCCATGGTGCCAACTATACCCACCATGTTGAGTTGGCCGACTAACCTGTAAGTTCTAACTTATGCATAACATATTAAAAGTTTTCTTCGTACCGCTTCTCTGCAGCCTTGTGCTGCAGGGTTGCGGTTCTTCTTCATCCGAGGATGAACCAACGCCTGCACCACAGCCTGAGCAGACGAATTGGAAACAGGTGGCCGAGCAGGCTACACAGGCTTTAGTAACTCACTTCTGGAACGGTCGCGAGGGCTATTTCAACTCGATGCCCGATGTGGCCGATATCCATCAGAATCAGTATTGGCCCCAGGCACATGCCATGGATGTGGTGATTGATGCCTATCTGCGTACAGGCAGTGCCGGCTATCGCGACCTGTTTGACAAGTGGCACGAGGGTATCAAGAAAAAGGCTGGCAACAGCTATTTCAACGATTTCTACGACGACGAGGAGTGGATCTGCTTGACGATGCTCCGCCTGTACGACTGCACCAAGGAACAGAAGTATCTGGATACCGCCCAGTTGCTGTGGGACGACATCCAGAATGCCTGGAACACCAAGTACTGCGGTGGCGGCATGGCATGGCGTAAAAGTCAGCCTTGGAGCAAGAATGCCTGCAGCAACGGTCCTGCCGGCATCATCGCTGCCCGTATGTACAATATCCTTCACAAGGCATCTGATTTAGATCTGGCCAAGCGCATCTATAACTGGGAGCGCGACAACCTGTATGCCCCTGGCACGGGTGCTGTTTATGACAGCATGAACGGTCAGAGCGGCAACAGTGTTACCACTTGGGTGTTTACCTATAATCAGGGCACGTTTGTGGGTATGTGCTACGAGTTGTTCAAGATTACAGGTGAGACCCTGTATCTGCGCGATGCTGTGCGTGCTTCGTCTTACACCCTGTCGAGCCTGAGCGACCTCACCGAGAGTGTGCTCAAGGACGAGGGAACGGGTGACGGCAGCCTGTTCAAGGGCATTTTTGTGCGCTACTTCACTTTGCTCATTCAGGAGCCCCAGCTCGATGCAAGCGATAAGACCCGTTTTGTGGCTTATCTGAAGCACAATGCCGAGGTGCTGAAAGAAAAAGGTCTGCAAACCCAGTACCTGATTGGCAGCAACTGGGCTCGCAACACATCGGCCATCGATCTGGGTACCCACGTTAGTGGTTGTGTACTGCTCGAAGCTGTTGCTCTCGATACTCTTTAGGTGTCATACCAAAATGCTTTCGGAACTCAGTATAGAACTGTGAGCGCGTGTTGAAGCCCGTTTTATAGATGATTTCCTGAATAGTGGTATTAGTGGTGGTCAGCCATCTTGCGGCCACATTAATACGATAGGTCTTGATATAATCCTTAGGTGTCGGCATATTGGCATCACTGAACTTCCTATAGAGATTGCGCGGACTGATACTCATCAGTTCCGCCAATGTCTCTGGGGTTAGTTCGGTGTCGGTCAGGTGCTCGTCGATCACTTTGGTCACCTCGTCGGCAAAACTCTGGTTCTCCTTACTAATCAGGTTGCCACCGGCATATACATAGGCCGATGCTGCCGAATTATAGTATTCGCGTAGCACGTTGCGGTTCTCTAACAGGCGTACCACGGTGGCCTGCAGCAGGTTGATGCTGAAGGGCTTGCTGATATACACGTCGGCACCGCTGTCTAATCCCTCTATACGCTCCTCTTCCGAAGTCTTGGCCGATAGGATAATCAGTGGTATGTGCATGGTGTGCTTGTTGCGCTTTACCTGTTGTGTAAAGTCCAGTCCGTCGGTACCAGGCATCATAATATCGGTAATAATCAGGTCGGGTGTGTCCTCCTTCAGGTAGGCCATACCCTGTTCGGCATTCAGGGCTGCCAGCACACGGTAGTCCGACAAGCAGTCGGCCAGCAGGTCAAGCATCTCCTGGTTGTCGTCAATCGTCAGGATGGTAGGTGTTCTGTCGCCTGCCATCTTGGGCAGTGGGCGTGCAGGTTTGGCAGTGCTTACTGCCTGTGGTACAGCCAGAGCCATGTCGTCGTTCTGTTTGTCCGATGTCACTACCTCGTCGCTCACACCTTCGGGTAGCGGCTGTTCAGGCAAATACACATTAAACTGGGCATATTGGCCCACTTCGCTGTCAATCTCTATCCGTCCGCCTAACAGTTTGGTCATGTTATGACAGATGGCCATACCAATGCCGTTACGCGAGGTCTGTCCGGCATTCGGACTCTCCTCAACACTGTCGAACACAGTGTAATAGTCAAAAATGCGTTCCCTGTCTTCAGGTGCGATGCCGCGACCAGAGTTGTAGACAGAAAAAAGTAATCCGTCATTCTGTCGGACCAGTGTAACCTTAATCGTTCCTTCGCTTTTGGTGTATTTGAAGGCATTTGATATCAGATTACCAGCTATTCTTTTCAATGCCGTATCATCAGAGATCCACACGATGCCCGGCTCTATCTCCTGCTGATATGTGATGCCACTACGCTCAGCCATCTCTGTAAAGGCACTGGCAAAGTCGCTAATGACGGATGAAACGTCGACCCTGCGCCAGCTGATGACATGATGACCCGAGGTAACACGACGCAGGTCGATGATTTCCTGAATCAGACTATTCAGGCGGCTCAGGTTCTGCATCACTTTACCTACGTATTTCCTGACAAATCCGTCGGTCTTGCCGTAGGCTAGGATGCGTTCACAAGGACCGTAAATCAGAGTAAGTGGCGTGTTCAGTTCGTGTACCACATTGGTCAGGAACTTCAGCTTCTCCTCATACAGCTCATCTTGGTGCTGCTGATTCAACTTTGCTAGCTGCATCTGCTGTTGAAGTTTCTGATCCTTATACCAGTTACGTGCAAGTATGACAATCACAGCCAAAGCCAGCATGGCATAGACCAGATAGGCCCAGATGGTACGATAATAAGGTGGTCTAATATCAATGTGGAGTTGTGAAACGACCGTTTCACTGCCATCATGCATATTCTTGGCCTTGACATAGAGCATATGGCTGCCTTCAGCCATCTGTGTAAACGAGATGATGTTGCTCGCCCCATTATCTATCCATTCACCATTGTCCGCCAAGCGGTAGAGATAATGATAGAAAGGCTCTTCCAGATAATTGAACGTGGCTAGACTCACGGAGAATGTGTTCTGCGTGTGGTCGAGTGTGAGGGTAAGATTATCGCGCTCACCTTTTGTAAATTCATTGATATTCCGCAACTTACCAAGAATATCAAGTGCCGTAAACCCTATCTGCGACTCATGTATCTTCTGGTTGGTGGTCTTTTCATTCTCTATGGCAGTAAAACCATTGATACCTCCAAAGAAAAGTTCCATGCCTTTAGCGAATGCAGCTCCATCGCTATACTCTGTCACATCCAGGCCACTGTTCATACCATAGACTTTCAACACAGTTCCGTCACTCGAGAGTTCCACCAGACCGTTGTTTGTGGTAGCCCATACCTCGCCATCCATTCCTTTTGTAAAGGCATGGATGGTATTGTTGGGCAATCCGTCGGTGGTACTTAACCGCCGACTCTTCCTGTTCTTGTCGAGAATGCAGATACCCATACCAGTGCCAATCCACAGATTATCCCCCACAGCCTGCAGGGCAAACACGTCATTGATGCTTGGATCTTGTGTCTTTAGAGTCGGTACGTGTCTTAGCCGGTCGTTTTCCAAGGTATAAAGTCCCTTTCCCCGATTGCCAAACCACCAACGCCCCTTCTGGTCATAAGTCAAGCAGAAGAAATAGTTAGATGGACCTTTCCCTCCGTCCAGCGAGTATTGGCGCATATTGGTCAGGCGCGGCTGTCCGTTCTCCATGATAATGTCAGCTCTGAAGATGCCTGTACCTAATGCAGCCATCCATAGTTGGTTATCTTTCTCCCGAACGTCGATAACCTGCTGTATCCTTCGGTCTGATTGTACAGGGAGGATCTTTTTCGAGTCGTACGAGTAGTAGCAGATGCCTTCGCCCCCACTGATCCAGAATCCAGGGAACTTGCTTTCTGCAAAGTGGTATATCACGTTGCTGGTCAGACCGCTATTCTGTTCTCTGAAGAACATCTCCTTTAATTGTCGTGGGTTCTGATATACGCTGAACTTAGGAAGACAAATCACGCCATCACCCTTGGTACCCACCCACAGGTTACCATCGTCATCCTTCAGTAGTGTCCTGATGGGGCAAGACTTACCGGCTCTTATCGACGCACTCGAAAATGAGCGCAGGGTGAGCGGTTCATCGCAATACATCAGTACACCACGGCCGTCGGAACCTATCCACACGATGTCGCCCAAACGGTCTTTCCGCAGACAGAACACACCAGTCTCCACATCCAAGTCGACAATCTCATCTGGTTTTCCAGCATGGCGGTTCACTTTGATGACACCGCCTTCTGTAAAGGCTATCATCAGCGACTCCTTGAACCGCAGCACATCGGTCACACCGCCACGACGACTCAGTTCGGCTGCCAACAACATCTCGTGTTGCATCTTACGGGACTTCATATCATAACTGTACAGTTGTCCGTCATCCGACACCATATATTCTACGCCATCATTATTCACAGCCGTCATCAACCGAATATGCTTCACCCATGTAGGACGTCCAATCGAATAAACATTATTATCCAACTGTAACGGATAGCTGACGACACCCTCATGACGGAAGAGCAAGAGTTCATTGTGCGAAAAGGCGAAATCGCAGATATCCCCCAATGTAACGCCATGGAGGGGCAGGACATGGATGCACCCGTCCTGCCTGCCTATATAATTCAGTTTACCATCTTGTAACAGGAATCCATCACCTTGTGGATTCCTACGGATACGTCTTAATCCCTGATACTCCGGGTAGAATCTCACAGTCTGTCCCTTGGCCGACACGATGTTCAGTCCATAGTTCGTCAGAACCCACGTCTTATCCCCTTCCACAGTGACCACATGTTCTATCAGATTTCCATAGAGCCGCTGTCCGGCATTGAAGGTAGCAGGCCACACTCTGTGCCCGTCGTAACTGTCCAATCCGTCAATCGTTCCAAACAGCATGGCGCCATCGGACTGCTGCTCAATGGTGAGTACAGAACTTGACGACAAACCATCGACATTAGAAATATGTCGGATGTTATAAGCCTGCACGTGCAGGACAAAGACTAATAAAGCCAGTAGTAATCTTATCTTCATGTATAGTTTTTCCTTTTTCGTGCGCAAATATACGAAAAAAGCCTGTAAAAGCGGAATGATTTTGGAAGATTAACGTAATTCTGCCAAGAATACTTCCTATTAGCCTTTTATCTATGCGACGGGACTAATCTTCAACCTTCTTTGCTGCTTTGTCTTGTTGTCCCAGCGCTGTATCAATAAGGAGGAAAAAAGGAAGAGGATTAACCTTCAACATTTTATCAGGAATGTTTTTGATATAATCTTTGATTACAGGATAGTCATCAAACTCTTCAGCGAGCGTGATCCTGCGTTTTTCGCTAAGTTTCTGATGAGACCTGAATAGCGCTTTTGCATAATACATTTCAGGTGTCTTATACAAGTAATAGTCACCCGAAAAGTCATGCCAAGCCTCGTATATAACAACATTCTGCCCTGAGTAGATGATGTAACACATACATGGATGGTTATACACCATTGGTTCGTTATTTCCATAGGAATAATTAACAGGAATGGGCACACTAACAATTACATTATATGGATTTGTATCAACCCATACATACATACTATCAATATCTTTGGTAGCATGCCTTCTATTCTTTCCTAAGAATTTATCAAGGTTATTGAGTACTACCTCATCGTCGTAGACCCATACACTATGATGAGCGTTCTGTACATACCCACTATCTGTTGTACCGTCTTTTAACCATATTTGTGCATGCCAATAGTTCTTCACCACTTTCCCTTGCTGTGAAAAAGCTCCTACCGTTACGACAATTGCAGCTGTAAGAAATATAAATCTCAGTTGTGTCATACGCTTTCCATGTTCATTGTATCTGTTATCAGTATGCAAAGGTAATATAAAATCATGAAACTAAAAAGAAAAATGATTATAATTCAAGCGCTTTATGACTTTCATCTTTATCAATGCCAGTTTTTTCCTATCCAAGCACTATGTCATCACCTCGGAAATCCTTTAATTTAACACGGGGCTTTCCGAGGTTTGGCGACAAAGTGGCAAGTTTATCTGATTAGAAAAGTTCTAATTCATAGATACGTGCGGCTGGCATCTGTCCCTGAGTGGGAGAAACCACAAAGAGACGAACATATCGCACCGTGGCTGATGGAAACCTGCGGTCGACAAGGTCGTTACGGTTATTGTCTATCATATCGAGCGTTTGCCATTCCTCGGTATCGGAATTACGCCCCTGCAACAGACAGGTGCGGGTGATATAGGCAGCCATCTCACAACCACCATTCAACAGACGCCAACGGCTTACAGTGATTGGCTCGCCAAGGTCGAAGACCACATAGTTCGGGGCCGACTGTGCATCGCACCACTTGGTATCAGAACGTCCGTCGATAAGGTTGGCAGCCTCTTCGTCTTTGTTTACTTCGCCTGAAATAGTCACAATCTTTGCGTTCTTCAGCAGCGACACTTTTTCTTCTTCAGCCTCACCCTGTACTGTAGATTCTCCTATGATGGCTGTCTTAAAGAATGGAGCTGCAGGCGTGGCATATTCAGTATCATTGGCCAACGTAGCCGCAAAGAGTACAATATGACGGTCGCGAGGAAGAATCACCTGACGTGCACCCTTCGGGATATCGAGTCTCACCTTATATATATAGGAAAACTCATAGGGCTCGTCAGCATTCGGTGAGTGACGGTGGCTGCCCACCCAAGCAACTTCGGCATCCTTAATGAAGCCACGGGTCTGACCGTCATGTCCCCATTGGCCAATGAAGCCCGAGTAATAAGGAATACTAACCGTCTGCAGACTCTTGCCGACAGTAAAAGTGCCTTCACGGTCATCCTTGTCGCTGGCAGCAAGTAGATAGAGGTGAGTATAAGTCTGGTTGGCAGGCAGTAGCAGTGTGTCGCCCTTGCACGAGAGACCATTCTTACCTTCCTTCTCACCAAAGCAGAAGTTTATGCCATCAACGATCAGTCCACTGCTTGGCCATAATTCGGCTGCGAAGCTATAGCCGTCACTAAAGTTGGCTGCTGTGCGGAACTCGTTGAATGTAGCGCACATGCGGTCGAAATTCAGTTTGATGTTAGATGTGGCAAACTGAGTGTTCGATTGTATCGCCTTCTTCAGTCTCACTTTATATGTCTTCACACTATAGGGCTTAATGCTGATATTGAGACTCCTGCCTAAGAACGAAGCCTGTCCGATGGTCTTCTCAGTACCATCAGCCTCCACAGCTTCTGCTATCTCAGCCGCAAACGTGATTTTAGCCAGTTGTTCCGTGCTTCCACTTGTCTCATACACGCGTACTACATATTCATCGCTTTCGTCTGCGCGCTTCAGGGCACGGACCATCACATCATTATTATCTGATGCAACGAATGAGAAAGATTTGCCAAGACTACCAGTATGTTTTGTGGCATTGAATACCTTGAGCGGATTGTTTAGCTCCAATCCCTGCCGAACTGCTACTGAAGGATAGAGTTTATCCTGATGGCCAATGAGACTATAGGTGAACACATGGTGACCAAAGTCCTGCTCGGCCTGATAGGCATAGTTACGCTCCACTTTTGGCGAATAGAGCAGCGACAGACGCATGGTGTTGTCGTTAGGTTTATCCCATCCATAGCGGGAATCGTTGAGGATGGTAATACCATATTGCCCAGAACGGTCGGTAAGATCAGTCCACTGGTGAGCATAAACCTCAAACAGGTTGTCGCAGTTATTGCCGCGCTTCACGTTACCAAGACCGATATCGTAGGTTGCCTCAGGATTGCTGATATTCAAGGGGAACTCGGCTTTGAGCAGAGCATTCAGAGAGCGCCAATCGACCTCGTTCTCAAAATCGATACGCTCCGCTTTTCCACCTTCGTAGAGGTGTATGCGTTGAGTGATTTCCGACTCGCCATATTTCTTTTTTATAATGAGTGTCTGACGCAGCGGTCCAGACTCCATGCTGATTTCCACCCCATCGTGTACAGGCACTGGAGCCTTATCGAGAGTAGCCTTCTGAATCTCCCAAGCGGGCCATATCTTCGACAAGCAATCGTCGAATACTACCAGTCGCAGACTCTTGCCTGAAACCACCATTTCACGATTGGCTTTCTTATCAAAGAGAGAGGTGATGTCGCCATACTCATCAACTGAAAGTTTGTAGCGACTGTTCTCTATTGTCTGACCTTGTTTGCTAATGTTCTTCCATTTACCGGTAGTCTTAACGCCATACACGGCAAATCCCATTGATGGTACACTGGCATTGAACAGCAGGAAGTGTTTACCATTTCGCTGCACCACTTGCGACGTCACTTTTTGTCCGTTGGCGTCCACTACTTGGTAGTTGTTGTCGTCAGCCAGCTCAACTTCGGCCAGACTATTCACGGGGAACGCCTCACTATTATAAACTACTACAGGCTTACCATCTACACGAGTGTCCATCAACTGTACGATATCACCTACACTATGCGTCATCACATCCGAAAATTTCTTCAGAGCCAGCAGTTCGTCGTTCCACGAGAACTCGTAAGCACGTGGGATTGAGGTGCCAGTAACGTCATCGTGGAACTGATGCCAGATGACTCGCTGCCATGTTTCCGTCATCTGACTGACAGGATATTTGGTTTTACCTAGCCAGTCGGCCATCACCGCTGCCCGTTCTGCGGCACCACCCAGATTCTCATTCTGGCGGTTGTAGAGTTTCATGGCTGCCTGTGATGTATAACAAGCATTGCCATGTACATCCATGGGCAACTCGCCGTCGAACACAGGCAGTTCGGGATGCTTTTCATAAGGCAGAAAGTCCTTGTATATCTGGTCGCTTGTCGACGAGATAATTTTTATCGAACCTTCACCCTTCAGTCCTTTTTCGATAGAACGTACGGATGAGATGGTGGGCGATCCACCTATGTCACCTGTTCCATAATAGCGATAGGCCATTCCTAGTGAGCTTTCATTAATCTCGCGCATCAAGTCATTGCTATGCGATATATTCTCATCGTTATAGATATGACCATAATCAAAGCCATGAACCATCATAATGCGGCTGCCATCAATGCCCTGCCACAATCCTATAGTGAAAGGATAACGTTTATTACCTTCGTAGAAAGGTTTGGTGCGCCACATCAACTTCTGACTCGAGAAGCCAATCAGTCCACAATGAGCTGCAAGCGTAGGCAAGGTGTAGGGGAAACCGAAGCAGTCGGGCAAGAACACGTCTGTTCCCTCAGTACCGAACTCCTTACGGTAGAAATTCTGACCAAGCATAAAGTTGCGCAACATCGACTCGGGCGAACTGATAATCGTCTCGTTGGCATCCCACGAACTACCAGCTATGTGCCAACGGCCTTGAACTATATACTTTTTCAGTTCTTGGTATTCCAATGGGTAATATTCCTTCATCCAAGCGTACTTCACTGCTCCTTCGAAGTTGAATACATAATTAGAATACTGTCTGAACAGCGCCAGGTTTTGGTTAAGGGTGTTTCGTATGTGGTCTCGGATAGTAGCTTGAACATCCCAATTCCACTGGGTATCCAGGTGGGCATCGGCCACCATATACGCCTTCTTTTCCTGTGCCACAACATTCATCGACACCAAACACGAAATAGCAATTGTTGTTACCTTCTTTATCATAAATATTAATTTTGTGGGTTGAATAGTAATGTTACATTAGTTTTGCGCTGCAAACTTACCGAAAAAAAAACTCCCAGTAGTCCTGGTTTGTGCCATTCTTGTCCTTACACATAATACATTTTATTTCTACACATATTCAAAAATAGGATATTCCTATATAATAGTAGGAAATGTGCCAAGAACAATTGGCAGATTAACAAATTTGGGTATAATATGACTCATTAGGTACAAATAATAAAGAATATGATACTCTCAGAATAATCGGATTGGAGGATTTATTGTACCTTTGCTGCCGAATAATTAATAATCAGATTATATTAGCAAAAATGAAAAAACTTTTCTTTGCATTATCGTTTTTCACCATGAGCAGCGTGTCTGTTCTGGCACAATGGGGACGTCCTATCGACTTCTCGGAAGGCCCCGGATTGAAGGATGCCTACAAAGAGTATTTTACCATCGGTGTAGCTGTCAACCAGCGTAACGTATCAGAGGCCGACCAGATGGCCATCATCAAGAAGCAGTTCAACAGCGTGACTGCTGAGAATGACTGGAAACCTGGCGAAATTCACCCCAAAGAAGGTGTATGGAACTTTGAAAAGGCCGACAAGATAGCCAACTTCTGTCGTGAGAATGGCATTAAAATGCGTGGTCACTGCCTGTGCTGGCATTCTCAGTTTGCCGACTGGATGTTCACTGACAAAAAAGGCAAGCCCGTGAAGAAAGAGGTGTTCTACGAGCGTCTGCGCGACCATATCCACACCGTAGTAAACCGCTATAAGGACGTGGTTTATGCCTGGGATGTTGTGAACGAGGCCATTGCCGACGACAATATGATGTTCCGACCTGGCGCAAGTCCTTATCGCCAAAGCCGTCATTTCCAGCTCTGCGGCGACGAGTTCATTGCCAAGGCATTCGAGTTTGCACGCGAAGCCGATCCCGATGGTCTGTTGTTCTACAATGACTACAGTTGTGTGGACAATGGCAAGCGCGAACGTATATATAATATGGTAAAGAAGATGAAGGACGCAGGTGTGCCCATCGACGGTATCGGCATGCAGGGGCACTACAACATCTATTTCCCCGACGAGGAGCAGCTCGACAAGGCTATCAGCCGATTCAGCGAACTGGTGAAGCACATCAACATCACCGAACTCGACCTGCGCACCAACACAGAGAGCGGTGGCCAGCTGATGTTCGCCCGTGGCGAGGCTAAGCCCCAGGCTCCATACATCGCTACCCTTCAGGAGGATCAGTACAACCGCATTTTCAAAGTATTCCGCAAGCACGCTGACGTAATCGACAACGTAACGTTCTGGAATCTCAGCGACAAGGACTCTTGGCTCGGCGTGAACAACCACCCACTGCCTTTCGACGAGAACTTCAAGGCTAAGCGCTCTCTGCAGGTTATCCGCGACTTCGACGCAGCTGCTGACAAATACGTACCCAAGGACGACTGGGTACCCAACCCACTGAACCAGCCCGGACAGGAATATCCACAGGTGAACAGCGAAGGTTATGCACGCTTCCGTGTAGAGGCTCCTGATGCCAAGTCAGTCATCGTAAGCCTCGGTCTTGGTGGTCGTGGCGGTACCGTACTTCGCAAAGATAAAGATGGTATTTGGGTAGGTACGACGGAGGGGCCGATGGATCCTGGTTTCCATTACTATCACCTGACTATTGATGGTGGTGTGGTGAACGATCCTGGTACACACAACTACTTCGGCTCATGCCGTTGGGAGAGCGGTATCGAGATTCCCGCGCCCGATCAGGACTTCTATGCCCTGCGCACAGATATTCCTCATGGAAACATGCAGAAGGTTCTCTTCTACTCAAAGAGCCTTGGAAAAATGCAAGAAGCTACTGTTTACCTGCCCAATGGATACGGCAAGCTCGTGAAGGGAAAGCAGGAACGCTACCCAGTGCTTTACTTGCAGCACGGCTGGGGTGAAAATGAGACCAGTTGGCCTGTACAGGGTTGCGCCGGACTGATTATGGATAACCTGATTGCAGAAGGCAAGATCAAGCCTTTCATCATCGTAATGGCCTATGGTCTGACTAACGACTTCAAGTTCGGCACCATCGGCAAGTTCACTGCCGAGGAGTTTGAGACCGTGCTCATTGACGAGTTGATTCCTTTCATCGATAAGAACTTCCTGACCAAGGCAGACAAGTGGAACCGTGCCATGGCTGGTCTGTCGATGGGTGGTATGGAGACCAAGCTCATAACCCTGCGCCGTCCTGAGATGTTCGGCTATTGGGGTCTGCTTAGCGGTGGCACCTATATGCCCGAGGAGATCAAGAACCCAAAGGACGTGAAGGTAATCTTCGAGAGCTGTGGCGACAAGGAGAATCCAGAAGGTATCAACAAGAGCGTTGAAGCCCTGAAAGCTGCAGGCTTTGATGCTCATGGTCTGATCTCGGAAGGCACTGCACATGAGTTCCTTACATGGCGTCGTAGTTTACGTGAAATGGCTCCTCTGCTTTTCAAATAGTCAAAAAAATAAAGAAAAACTGCACATTTTGCAAGTATGAAACAAATAAAAAAGTAAATGTAACATAGGAGTAACAGACTTTTAAATATTTATCGTACTTTTGCAGCAGAAATTTGAATTGAATAGGTTAAAATTGTTTTAGTTATATTAGTAGTTAGTAGTTTTTCCTTCCTCGGGGCTCAAGAATAGCGTTTCTTGTCCCGAGGTTTTTTTTGAAACCCTATAATTATATATATATGAGATATATTATTACAACCATGTTATTCTACACTGTTGCAACACTGACTATTCAGGCACAGGAGCACCAGTTATGGTACGATAAGCCCGCCACCCAGTGGCTTGAAGCCCTACCCATCGGCAACTCACACTTGGGGGGCATGGTCTATGGCGGCATTATGAACGAAGAGATACAACTGAATGAAGAGACTTTTTGGAGCGGTTCACCTCATTCTAATAATAGTACAGAATCGAAGGAACATCTACAAGAGGTGCGCCAGTTGATCTTCGATGGCAAGGAGAAAGAGGCTCACGACCTGATAGAGAAGTATTTCATCAAAGGCCCCCACGGCATGCGTTTCCTACCTTTAGGCAGCGTGAAAATGAATTTCCATGGTGAGGAGAATGTAAACGACTATCGCCGACAGTTGGACTTAGGAAATGCCACAGCCACGACACGCTTTACCCTCAACGGTGCGACCTATCAGCGCACGTATTTTGCATCGCAGGCCGACAATGCCATTATCGTTCGCCTACAAGCCAGCGAGAAAGGATCCCTGACTTTCAACATGGCCTTCGACAGTCCGCTGGCATTCAAACGTAACGTAGAAAACCACCAGCTAAGGGCTGTCGTGGAGAACGTAGAACAAGAAGGGGTGTCTGCCGGACTACAGGCTGAATGCCGTATCGACGTAACTTCCGACGGAGAAATTGTAGATGGGACCGAGAGCATCACCGTGGTCAATGCTACCACCGTGACCCTCTACATTGTTGCTGCCACCAATTACGAGAGCTACAAAAACACCAACGGCAACCCTACACAGAAGAACCTTCGGACATTGGCAGGCATCAAGCGCAATAGCTACCAGAAACTACTAGAGCGCCACATAACCAAATACCGTGAGCAGTACGACCGTCTGAACCTGACACTGAAAAGTCAGAGTCCTTCGACTACTCTGCCTACCGACCAACGTCTAGCAGCCTTCGACGGCACAGACCTCGACATGGTGTCACTCATGATGCAATATGGCCGTTACCTGCTGATATCATCGTCGCAGTCTGGCGGACAGCCCGCCAACCTACAGGGTGTGTGGAACAACAAGACGGACGCCCCCTGGGACTCGAAATACACCATCAACATCAACGCCGAGATGAATTACTGGCCAGCTCTCGTGGGCAATCTGGCTGAGACTCAACAGCCTCTTTTCTCGATGATTCGCGACTTGAGTGAGACGGGCGCTATCACGGCACAGCAGATGTATGGTTGCAAGGGGTGGATGGCCCACCACAACACAGACCTTTGGCGTATCACCGGACCTGTGGACGGCACGACGTGGGGCATGTTCCCAACAGGCGGCGCATGGCTGACCACACACCTGTGGCAGCACTACCTCTTCACTGGCGACAAGCAGTTCCTGACCGACCACTACGACATCATGAAAGGAGCAGCCGATTTTCTATTGGATTATATGCAGGAATATCCTGCCGATGGTGAACTGAAGAATGCCGCAGGATGGCTGATGACAGTTCCCACTGTCTCACCAGAGCATGGTCCGATGGGAAAGGGAACAACCGTGACCGCAGGATCGACGATGGACAACCAAATCGTCTTCGATGTACTCTCACAACTGATTCAAGCTGCCAAAGCGCTTGGCAAAGACGAGGACTCGCTCAGTGTCTATCAGAAAGCCCTGCAAAAGTTGCCGCCAATGCAGATTGGTCGTTACGGACAGTTGCAAGAATGGCTCATCGATGCCGATGACCCAAAGGATGAACACCGTCATATATCCCACCTCTACGGGCTCTATCCCTCAAACCAGATATCGCCCTACCAGCACCCGGAACTGTTCACAGCTGCAGCCAACACCCTAAGACAACGCGGTGACATGGCAACGGGATGGAGCTTGGGATGGAAGACCAACTTCTGGGCACGCATGCTTGATGGCAACCATGCCTATCAGATTATCAAGAACTTGCTGACGTTGATACCCGCCACGACAGAATGGGGTCCTCGAGGCGGCACTTATCCGAACCTCTTCGACGCTCACCCGCCCTTCCAAATTGATGGTAATTTCGGTTGTGCCGCAGGCATCTGCGAGATGTTGGTTCAGAGTCATGATGGTGCCGTACACCTGCTACCTGCCCTGCCCGACGCTTGGCAAGAAGGCAAAGTAAAGGGCCTGCAGGCACGAGGAGCCTTTACCGTCGACATGACATGGGCAGAAAACACACTGCAAGAGGCAGTCATCACCTCAAAGATTGGGGGCACACTACGCGTACGCTCTTACGTTCCCCTGACAGGCGACTCACTCAAAGAAGCAACTAGCGACTGCCCCAACCCGCTGCTGGCTCCTGCCGCCATCCGCAAACCTCTGAAGTCGGCAGAACTCAAAAGATTCCAAACACTGCCCCTGCAGAAAATCTATGAATACGACATAGAGACCCAGCCAGGACAGAGTTATAGGCTTAGAAAACTGTAACATTTTCGTTGAATGTTACACCATGTAAAGTTTGTGAGACAAAAGCCAACGCCTATGTCTCACATTTTTATTACCTTTGCACCCAGAATACGAAAGTAATACACTAAACAATATGCGGAATTACGTAAACAGAAAGAAACATTACCTAACTTATTTATCAACCGTATTCATGTTCTGTGCTGGCACATCTGTGTCGGCACAGACTTTTCCTTACCAGAACCCAGACTTGAGCGCCAAGGAGCGTGCTCAGGATCTGTGCAGCCGGTTGACGTTGGAAGAAAAAGCCAAGCTGATGCTCGACGAGAGTCCTGCCATCCCACGCCTTGGCATCAAGAAATTCTATTGGTGGAGCGAGGCGCTGCACGGCGCTGCCAATATGGGGAACGTAACAAACTTCCCAGAACCAGTGGCCATGGCCTCGTCGTTTAACCCTAACTTATTATATAAGGTGTTCGATGTGGCTTCAACAGAGTTCCGTGCGCAGTACAATCACCGTATGTATGACCAGAACGGTGAAGATATGAAGATGCGCAGCCTCTCTGTATGGACACCTAACGTGAACATCTTTCGCGACCCGCGTTGGGGACGCGGTCAGGAGACCTACGGCGAAGACCCCTTCCTCACCTCGGTGATGGGCGATGCTGTGGTACGCGGTCTGCAGGGACCTGAGTCATCTAAATACCGTAAACTCTGGGCTTGTGCCAAGCACTATGCTGTACACAGCGGCCCTGAATATACCCGCCATTCTGCCAATCTTACTAATGTACCCGTGCGCGATTTTTGGGAGACTTATATGCCTGCCTTCAAGACACTCGTACAGGATTCCAAAGTGCGCGAGGTTATGTGTGCCTATCAGCGTCTTGACGACGACCCTTGCTGTGGCTCCAACCGTTTGCTTCAGCAGATTCTGCGCGACGAATGGGGCTTCCAGTATTTGGTGGTGAGCGACTGCGGTGCTATCAGTGACTTCTACGATTCACATAAGTCATCTTCATCGCCTATTACTGCCTCTGCTAAGGCTACGCTAGCCGGTACCGACGTGGAGTGCGGTTACGGCTACGCCTATAGAAGCATTCCCGAAGCGGTACGCCGAGGTCTTATCAGCGAGGCAGAGGTAGACAAGCATGTCATCCGCCTGCTTGAAGGTCGTTTCGACCTTGGAGAGATGGACGACCCTTCACTCGTTGAATGGTCAAAGATTCCCTACTCCGCTATGTCGACGAAAGCCTCTGCCCAGATTGCACTCGACATGGCACGCCAATCGATCGTTCTGCTTCAAAACAAAGGAAACATCCTGCCGCTAAAGAAGAATGAGGAGAAGATAGCCGTGATAGGTCCCAACGCCCACAACGAACCCATGATGTGGGGTAACTATAACGGGACGCCCAACCATACCGTTACTATCCTTGACGGCATAAAGGCCAAACAGAAGAAACTGTTTTATCTGCCAGGATGCGACCTCACCAACGATAAGGTAATGGAGTGCCACCTCGCCTCAGAGTGTGTGAGTCCTGATGGAAAGAAAGGTTTGAAAGGAACGTTCTGGAACAATACCAAGATGGAAGGCAAGCCGTTTACGACAGAATACTATACAAAGCCCGTCAACGTGACAACAGCAGGTATGCATGTATTCGCTCCCAACCTGCCTATAGAGGATTTCTCTGCGAAATACGAGACTACTTTCATTCCCAAAGAGGCTGGCGAGTATGTGCTGAACGTGGAGTCAACGGGACATTTCGAGGTATACGTCAACGGTGAGAGGATGGTGATGCAGCACATTTGGCGAGCCACACCGACCCGCACCGTACTGAAAGCCGAGAAGGGACAGAAATACCAGATAGAAGTTCGCTTCCAGACTGTAAAGACTTGGGGTGCCTCGATGAAAATCGACGTGGCCCGCGAACTGCCTATCGATTATAATGAGACCATCGCCCAGCTGAAGGGTATCGACAAGGTTATCTTCTGCGGTGGAATCGCTCCAAGCCTCGAAGGTGAGGAGATGCCCGTGAATATAGAAGGATTCAAGGGAGGCGACCGTACTAGCATTGAGTTGCCTAAGGTACAGCGCAACTTCCTGAAGGCACTGAAAGACGCCGGCAAACAAGTTATTTTCGTGAACTGCTCTGGTTCTGCCATCGCCCTATTGCCAGAGACAGAAACCTGCGACGCAATTGTTCAGGCCTGGTATGCAGGTCAGGAAGGCGGTACAGCCGTTGCCGACGTATTGTTTGGCGACTACAACCCCGGTGGCAAGTTACCCGTTACCTTCTACAAGAGTACCGACCAGTTGCCCGACTACGAGGATTACTCTATGAAGGGCCGCACCTATCGCTACTTCAATGATGCTCTCTTCCCCTTCGGTTATGGTCTGAGCTATACGACCTACGAGGTTGGTGAGGCATCCATTAAAGGAGAAGGCGGTAACTACGAACTGACCATCCCCGTAAGTAATACAGGTAAGCAGAACGGTACTGAGATCGTACAACTCTACATCCGCAACCTAGCTGACGCAGAGGGGCCGTCGAAGTCGCTCCGTGCCTTTAAGCGTGTTGACGTGCTGGCAGGTCAGACGGCTACAGCCACCCTGACACTCAGCCCGAAAAGCTTTGAATTCTGGGATGCCGAGACCAACACCATGCGCATCAAGTCTGGTAAGTACGAGATTCTCTACGGCTCAAGCTCACTTGACAAGGACCTGAAGAAACTTACAGTAAGCTTTTAACATATAAGAAAGCCTCCGAAATTACGGAGGCTTTCTTATTGTTTCTCAGTCATATATTTCCAATAGCGACGGGGCATGTCGTTCAACTGCTTACGGGGATTCATGCGCTCCTTGATGCAGATAGACTTAAAATAGGTGCGCCACAGATTCTGGAACAATTGGTCATCGCTGCTTAGGACATCGGCATCCAGTTTTCCATCAGACAGGCAGAATGGGGCACCAACCTCATCCTCGAACATGATACGTATCACCTGTCTGCCGTCGTAATAATAACCATAGTGACGCTTAGCATCGTAAATAAGCCACGGCTGGTCATTAAAACGGTCTCTGAAATGCTCGGTAATCAAAGGCAACACATTATGGTCGGGAGACACGACTCCCAGATATGTACCATCCTTCGCCTTTTGGAAACGAATGAACTGTTTCATCCTTAGCTGCTCACGGAGTACCTTCTTGGCTATATCCGTTACCGCCAGGATATCAGAATCGGCAAAGTTTCTAGAGACATCACCTTGTCTAAAAACCTTACAAATGTATTGGAACAACGATTGGTTGAGCTCTGGCAATTCAGACAGCCAACTGACTGATATCAGTTTCATGGCTTCACGCGGCAGGCGTTTTTCCAAGCCACTCCACACACGGTGTGCCTTCTCTTCATCCGTAGCAACACGGTAAAGATGTTCACAGAACAATGGAATGACATCACCCTCAGACGCTAATAGCTCTGGATAATCATGCAAAGCAAAGGAATCGAACACTGCTGTCAGCAGTCCGTTCATCGTTCCATCAAAAACGTATACCGTCATTCTTCAAAGTCTATTTTCAGCTGTTTTTCCTCTGCTGCCCGCTTTTGTTGAGCCTTAGAGATTAGTAAAGGTCGCAGACGCTCAGGACGCAGTTCATTGATACCCACGATGGGAGTAGAGTAAGTAGAAGCCAGTTCATAGCAGGTAATAAAATACTTTGCCTTTTTCATCACCACGCCCATCTTCTTTAGGTCATAAGAAGTCAGACGATTGAACCGACGCGAATTAACAATGAGCCAAGCTGACTTCGTACCAAGACCAGGCACACGCAACAACTGCTCATAATCGGCTGTATTGATATCTATAGGAAAAGCCTCCGGATGGCGCAAAGCCCAAGCCAGTTTCGGATCAAGCTCCAAATCGAGGTTAGTATGCAAATCATCAACTATCTCCTCTACCTTGAAATGATAGAAACGCATCAACCAGTCGGCCTGATAGAGGCGGTTCTCACGCACCAGTGGGGGCTGTTTCAGTAGAGGCAGTCGCGGGTCGTAGGTGTTCACACTGACATATCCCGAGTAATACACACGGCGCATCGTGGACTGCCCATAGAGCATTGACGACATGGTCAGGATGTCTTTATCAGTTTCCTTCGTGGCACCGACAATCATCTGTGTTGACTGTCCTGCCGGCACAAAGCGAGGAACATGGCGATACTTCCTGCGGTCTTCTTTATTCTCAAGCACTCCCTGCTGAATCAACCTCATCGGCTGAAATACGCTCTGATGATCCTTCTCGGGCGCCAACAACTTCAGCGACTCTTCTTTTGGGATCTCAATGTTCACGCTCATACGGTCGGCATAGCGGCCCGCCTCGTTCAACAGTTCCTGTGAAGCGCCGGGGATGCTCTTCAGATGTATGTACCCATTAAAGCGATGTACATTTCGCAAATCACGGGCAATAGCCGTCAGTCGCTCCATCGTGTAATCCGGATTGCGAACGATACCACTCGACAGGAACAGACCTTCGATATAATTACGGCGATAAAACTCCATCGTAATTTCCTCGATCTCACTCACAGAAAGGGTCGCACGCTTGATGTCATTCGACCGACGATTAATGCAGTAGGCACAGTCGTACATACAATAATTTGTGAGCATCACCTTCAGCAACGAAATGCAACGTCCATCGTCGGCAAACGAGTGGCAGATGCCCATCCCCCCCACCGTAGAACCTACCATGCCTTTCTTTCCACTGCGCACCGTACCGCTTGACGAGCACGACACATCGTACTTCGCCGACTCTGCGAGTATCCGCAGTTTCTCCATCGTCTTCTCTGTCAACATGGCGCAAAGATACGAAAAGGGTGCACCATAAATCGGTACACCCTTTGCCATTTAACGTTTTTTATTAGTCTATTTCCTCGTCAGCCTCATAACCGCCCATCTCACGGATGGCATTCTTCAGCATCGTATGTTGCTGATAGAGGTGATTAACGGCTTCCTCTCCCTTGGTATAGTCGTGCATAGGACTCTTCAAGAAGAAGCTGAGGAAACGCTGAGTGCCGAAACGACCTGCGCGGGCTGCCAGATCAATCAACAGACAGAGGTCGAGGCAGACAGGAGCAGCCAAAATAGAATCGCGGCAGAGAAAATTAATCTTGATCTGCATTGGATAGTTCATCCAGCCACGAATATCAATATTATCCCACGACTCTTTGTTGTCATTTCGAGGAGGATAATAGTTGATGCGTACCTTATGATAGTAATCGCTATAAAGGTCAGGCTGAACGTCGGCCTTCAGAATGGTCTCGAGCGTAGAGAGTTTGCTCACCTCCTTGGTGCGGAAGTTCTCGGGAACATCGAGCACCAAACCATCGCGGTTGCCAAGGATGTTGGTTGAGAACCAGCCCTCAAGCCCTAAGCAACGGGTACCGATGATAGGAGCAAAGCCACTCTTCACCAGGGTCTGACCTGTCTTGAAGTCCTTACCTGCGATAGGCATCTTCGTCTTCTCGGCAAGCTCCCACATGGCAGGGATGTCGACTGTTGTGTTAGGCGCACCCATCACAAACGGGCAACCCTCGGTAAGGGCCGCATAGGCATAACACATAGAAGGAGCGATATGCTCGCGGTCGTCGGCCTTCATAGCCGACTCCAAAGCCGACAAGGAGTAATGAACCTGCTCATTAATGGGAACATAAATCTCTGTTGACGCTGCCCAGAGCACAACCACGCGGTCGCACTGCCTAGCAGCCTTAAACTGGCGGATATCCTCACGGAGCTGTTCTACCATATCCCAGCGGGTACTGCACTTCTTCACATTATCGCCGTCGAGACGCTTTGCATAGTTCTTGTCGAATGCAGCGGCCATAGGCACAATCTGCTCCAATTCCTCACGCACAGGATTGATATCCTCACGCTTCAACACCTCTGCATAGACCGCTGCCTGATAGGCATTCTGGGGATATACATCCCAACAGCCGAACACAATATCGTTAAGACTGGCAATAGGAACGATATCGGCATAATGGAGATATTGCTTCTCCGCACCATTCCCCACACGCACTTTGTCGTACTGAGTCATAGAGCCGATAGGTTTGCTAAGCCCTTTACGAGCCATCAGTACACCTGTCATAAATGTTGTTGCTACTGCGCCGTTACCGACGATCATGATTCCCAATTTCCCCTTGGCGGGGCTCACGGTTGATTTCATTTGCTATTACTTAGTATTTAATGTTTTATCAGTTTTTTATCAGAATGGTTATGCAAAGATGCAAAAATATCCTATGATTTATCGATATTTGACTATTATTTTTAATTATTTTCCTCTTTTTAAGGATAATTAATACCTAAACATCATATCCACAGACTTGAAATTCCATTTTGTATTATCGCCTGAATACAAAACAAATAACAAATAAAAGAAAAAAAACGGCAGACTTCCCTATTCGGAGTCCGCCGTTAATTTTATTAGCAATCATTTTTAATGGTTGCGGAAATTCCACTTGGAATTATCACTGCTAAAGTCGTACTCGGCGAGGGTCGGTGTAGAGTCGCCTGCAGAGTAGAGGCAGTAGTGCGTGTTGATGCCTTCTTGCCCGGGGATAACCTTTGGCATAATACGGAAAGTACCATCGGTAAGCTGTTCAATGCGCCAGAGTTGCTCGTCGGCACCGGTATAGGCGGGGACGGTGGTCACCTCCTTGTCGGCAGTAGCAGTCAAAGTGCGATTAGTACCCTCGATAACAATCTTGAAGTAGGTATTTCCGAGATAAGCACCCTTACCCTCGACAGGAGAGATAGTCCAACGCTGGTGGGGACGGAACATGTAATCGCCGATGCGTGCGGGGATGTCACCTTCAGGCCATGTGCCGATAACATCTGCCAGTGTCTGGTTGGCAATGGGCTTGACAGGTTGCTCCATCTGGTTGCGGTTGAACCAGCCCTGACGCTCCTGTTGCATACGAACGAAGTCGACAGCAAGTTCCAGCGCATAACCGCGACGTTCTGACTCAATCTCGAAGGTGCCACCCTTGAACTGCTCACCACCATAGGGCCAACCGTTCTTCCAAAGCAGAGGACGGATAGCCAGCGTAGAGCGTCCGCTCAAATCGAAATCAGCCTCCCAGTGGAACGACATCACCTCGACACCCTCGTCGATAATGGTGCGTCCGAAGTGGCCAGCACCGGTCTTACGATCGCCTGCGGCAATCACCATTCTACCACCACCATGATACATATCACGGCCTACATTGTCGAGGTAAGGGCCTTCTACGCTGCGTGAACGTCCAACTACGATATTATAGGTAGAGTTTGTACCGTCGCAGCAAGTGCCATGTGTACCAAGCAGGTAGTACCAGCCGTCGCGGTACATCAGGTCGGAAGCCTCACAATCGATAGCGATATCCTTCTCCTTATTGCCCTTGACACGGAAACCGGTCTTGGGGTCGAGCTCAATCAGACGGATGGTACCGAAGTAGGTGCCGTAGCTTACCCATAAACGACCAGTAGTGGGATCGAGCAACAGACCTGGGTCGATGGCATCCTGGTCTTCCATACCATCAGAGGCGCAAACCTCTACAGCCTCACTCCACTTGAAGTCGGGTGACTTGGGGTCGAGGGTCTTGTTCCACATAGTAAGGATACGTCCTGCGTGTCCACCGCCAAGGCCACCACCTGTGGCGCCATAGATACAGAGGTAACGGTCACCTATCTTGATGATGTCGGGAGCTGCACCGCCACCAGGGCGCTCTGCACCGCTGTTCCATGTCCAGCCGTCTTCAGAAATCAGACCGCCGCCACCAGTACCAAAGGTGTAGTATTTGCCTTCGCACTCAGCGATGGTCGAGGGATCGTGGATATATGGAGCGCCAATCTGCGCATTAGCGGCAGCAGCTACTGCAAGTGCTGCCATAAGTGTATGTAGTCTTTTCATTTTTTATTGAGCTTTGATTGAATAGTTCTTTACTGGATTACCTTTCTCGTCAAGGAAGCGGACACAGAAGTCGCTCATACCTGGGCCATTGATGATGGCGCCACGCAGGATATTACGTCCCTTCTTGAGGGTGAGACGTGGTGACATGGCATCATCCTTTACCATACGCCGGTCACCAGAGAGCAAGAGAGCCTCCTCGCCGTTGAGCCACCACATAGAGGCAGAGTTAGATCCTACCGCCAGACGTACGTTCTCGATGTCCTCGTCGCAGTCGATGATGGTCACTGCCCAGAAGAGTACACCATATACCTGCTGCCCCCACTTCTCAGCAAAGCGGAACAGTTTCACGTTCATATTCTCACTGTCAAGAGCATGCCAGGTGAGTGTCTGGTTAACGGTCTTAATCACTGGCTCTGCGGGAGCCTGCTGCTGACCGAAACCGCGACCGAAGCCTGCGGGAACCTCTTCGCGCTTAAACGATACTTTTACCTTCTGACCGTTCTTCGGAACGATGGTTTGCTGCCCCTTGAAGTACTCCATGCCGAAGTGCTCACGCAGATAGCTGTCGGTAAAAACGGTGTTACCGCTATTAGGTTTGTCAATAGGTTCCAAAAGCATCCAGCGACGGATGAAGCCTTCGTCGTCAGGCTGTGCAGCGGGAGTTGTTACAGGCGAGAAGTACTTGGGACGGTTCTTGAACTGAACCCAGTCGATGCTGACACCGGCATCGCCCTCACAAGTGATTACCAGATTTGCAACACCCTTCGGAGTGTAGTTCAACGGAGCAGTCAGTGAGAGCCACTGGTTGCTGAAGTCGCGACGGAACATGGCAGGCATGCCTTCTGGTGTCTCGGGCTTCACGGTCATCTCGATCTCGGCAATCACCTTACCATTGGCGGTGTTCTCACGAATGAAGAATTTGGTATTACCTGCTGCCTTGGCACTAACGATGACATAACCATCGCTCAGGTTAGTAAAGTCAACATCGGTATACTTCATCCAACTGCCCTTCACAGGAAGAGTAGCCTCGAAGCCACGGAAGGTATTAACGGTATCGATGAGCTGTGAGGTAACATCAGCACTAGCTGTGCTGAAGCGGTCAACGTCGATTTTCTCTGTGGCTTGGTTGATACCCACGCCACGCAAGGTAGGCTTCACCTCTTGGATGGTACCGTCGGGATTGAAGTACAACTTCTCTATACATACAGAGCGACGTTTGTCGTCACGTGGTGAGAAGTGGTTGCGATGATAGAACAGATACCACTGACCTTTGTAGTTAATGATGCTGTGGTGATTAGTCCAACAGCCGTTGTCGTGCTCTGCCATGATGAGTCCCTTGTATTCGTATGGGCCCATCGGATTCTTACTCATTGCATATCCAAGTACCTCGGTATTTTCCCTTACATAAGGATAGGTCAGATAATAGTTGCCGTTATACTCGAAAGCGAAAGGGCCCTCTGCCTGACGGTTGGGCAGATCCTTGAGGCAGTTAACACCTTTCATCTCAAATTCGCGCTCGCCCCACTTCACTTTTTCTGTCGGGGTATCGTCGGCTATTTCCTTCATGTTTGGCTTGAGTTTGGCACAACGTCCGGCACCCCAGAAGATGTAAGCGTTACCATCCGAAGCCTGGAGCACGCATGGGTCAATACCGCTGATGCCCTTGATAGGCTCTGGCTCAGGGATGAACGGTCCTTCAGGACTGTCGGCTATGGCTACACCTATACCGAAGCCAAAACCTTTACCCGCTGCGGGTGCTGATGGGAAATAGAAATAGTATTTTCCGTTTCTGTAAACACAGTCGGGCGCCCACATCGAATAAGAGTCAGGCCTTACCCAGGGCACCTTGTTCTGAGTCACGATCACGCCGTGGTCTGTCCAGTCGGTCAGATTCTCTGATGAGAACACGTGATAATCCTCCATGCAGAACCAGTCCTGACGCTGTCCCTCGGGGGGCATGATGTCGTGCGACGGGTAGAGATACACCTTATCGTTAAATACACGAGCTGTGGGGTCAGCCGAGAACTGGTCACGGATGACAGGGTTTTGTGCCACTGCAAGGAGCGGCACACCCACGAAAAATAGACTTAGTAATTTTTTCATTAGGGTTATTGTTATTAATCGTTGAACTTTAGTTGATGCAAATATACAAAGTATTTTCCAATTAGATTAAACCAAAAGGAAATGGTTTAATCAGCAACAAAGGTTTTCTATGCGAATGTTACATAACGTATAATCCATGATACAAATAACAAAGGAATACTCATAGATTCTTTCTATCTTTGCAACGACTATCAACCATTCATTCAATAAACATTTATATGAAAAAACTATTTTTATTACTGCCACTACTGGCAATGATGATGGGTTGCACTTCTGGCACAAATAGCGATGAGTGCCCCGTACTGACCGTTGAAGGCGGCCAGATTCAAGGCGTCCGGGCTGAGAATCCCGATGTGTTTGTTTACAAAGGTATACCCTATGCAGCACCTCCTATCGGCGATCTGAGATGGAAAGAGCCACAACCCGTTGTGGCATGGGAGGGCATACGCCAGTGCGACAAATTCGGTCATCCCGGATACCAGTCTGTACACTACCCCGGTGGCTACACCACTGAGTGGGGTTATGGAGACGAAGCACCCGCAAGTGAAGACTGTCTTTACCTGAACGTCTATACCAAGGCACCCGGCGAGGTTGAGAAGAAACTTCCAGTAGCATTATGGATTCATGGCGGTGGCTACCGTGAGGGATGGGGCACCGAACCAGAGTTCGACGGACAGGAATGGGCGGCTAAGGATGTGGTACTGGTCACTATCAACTATCGTCTCGGCATCTTCGGTTTCATGCCTTACGGTGAGCTGTCGGCAGAGAGTCCACACGGTGTTTCAGGCAACTACGGCATTCTCGACCAGATACAATCGTTGAAGTGGATCAAGGAAAACATCGCCCAGTTTGGCGGTGATCCCGATAACGTCACCATCTTCGGGCAGAGTGCAGGTGCTGGTAGCGTGCGCACCATCTGTGAATCGCCTCTGGCTCGCGGTCTGTTCCACAAAGCTGTCATCATGAGCGGCGGCGGTCTCAACATCCCCGCTGAAGAAGGTAAGGAAGCAAAGCCCGCCACGCCAATGAACAAGTTCTTCACATACAACCCGACTCTGAAAGAGGCCGAGGCTGAGACCAAGAAGGTGATGGACTGGGCAGGACTGACAGACCTCCAGAAACTCCGCGCCACCTCAACTGAGATTCTCTATACCATAGGCAACTTATACAACATGGTAAACAAGACCGACCTCTTCCTCATGGAGCGCCCCATTATCGACGGCTATGTATCACTAAAGAGTTTCGACGAGGCTGCTCGCGAGGGCTCTATTGCCGACGTGCCTTACATGATTGGTTACACACTTAACGACCTAGGCGCCATGGGACCTGGTATCGCCGAGTTCTGTAAGGTTCGCGACAGTCAAGGCAAGAAGGCTTGGGCCTATGAGTTTGCCCGCCCGTTGCCCGACGACGGCTCTCATCCTGAGGTGACACAGCGACTGAAAGGAGCCTTCCACTCCAGCGACCTGTGGTATGTGTTCAAGAGCCTACAGCACTGCTGGCGCCCCTGGACTCAGGGCGACTGGGACCTTTCTGAGAAAATGCTTACCGCATGGACCAACTTTGCCAAGTACAGCGACCCCAATGGTAACGGCAAAAACGAAGGTTTAGGTTGGGCTCCTTGTACAGAAGACAAACCCGAATTCATGCTCTTCAAGCTTGACAAGCAAGACGCAGAAGCCTCTGAGATGGGTGAGCCGATAGCTCCAGAGCCCGCTCAGATGCCGAACTACTTCATGAAGTAATATCTCCCTTAAAGTAAAACAACTTGTTTTACCCTCAAAGAGGCTATTCTTTACACGGCTTTAGATAGTCTTAACGATAGTAAAACAACTTGTTTTACTTTTTATCATGGCATCTGATTAGTCTAAATCCCATATCTTCAAACATTTAAGAGATAGCATACAAAATATAACAAGCTATGACGTTAAACGAGTTAATATTACTCGATATATCTACCTCATTATCAATTGATTTGATATAAAAATGATATTATTACGTAAAAACATGAATCTATAAAAGGATGTTCCAGAGAGAATAAAAAGAGTGCCACGTTATCACAACGCAACACTCCTCTCTTCTAGAATACCAAAACAATCTTAATACTAAATTAATATAATCCTAACATTCGTGGTTACTCTGCTCCTTCTTCAGAAGTGTCATTCAGGCTCTCCCAGCCAAGAACATTCTTGAAGTGGTTGGCCAGACGGCAGTCGAGCGGGAACGGCAAGTACATATACTTGTCAGAGAAGTCATTGTAGTTCACATTTGAATACTCCACATACAGTTTGTGCTTAGCAGCACCCTTGGTGAAGAACTCATCGTAAACAACAGGCACCTTCGTATGGATGCCACCATATCTCTTGTTATATACCTCATCAAGATTTACCTTACCCTGTTTAGCCCAACGGACGAGGTCAAGGAAACGGCAGTTCTCGAACCACATCTCGTACTGCTTCTCTTCCATCACATCCTCGAAAGTGAGCGACTTGCTAATCTTACCAGAACCAGAACGCTCCTGTACCTCGTTAAGCGCCTTCAGACCATTGGCCTCTTCTGAACTACCGATGCAAGCCTCGGCATAGAGCAGAAGAGCCTCGGCATAACGGGCTACATTAAAGTTCTTCTGATTAGAGACACCAGCCTGGATTTCGGGCACATTGTCACGGGGATAGTCCTTACCGCCAGTCAGCAGCTTTGGAGCCTTAGCAAATGACATGTGCTTCCACTCGAAGTACGGGCCATGGCTGAAGATACCGGTAGCGGCTTTGATACCACGATTGGGATCCGTTTCCTTCTCGGCAAGGGGTGCATCGTTCTTGTCTGAATTCCATTCGACCTCGTACAAGAACTCCTCCTCGGTCAGGAAGCAAGCGCGACGACGGGGTGAATTGCCATCATGCTCAACGAACTTTTTAGCGAAATCCTGCTGGATAGCACCACCGCTCCAACCTGCAGCCGGACATACAGCAGGCATTGAGGCCAAAGCCTGAGTGCGCCAGTTGAACAGATTGGCAACCATCCAACGACTGCGGGAGTTCTTATCATTCGAACTACCAGCGTTACTGTCATAGATGTAATTAGGCTCAAAAATCTTCTCAGAGTTTCCGTCACCAGCAATGTGGAAGTTGGTCCAGTACTCGTCAGAAGGTATCAGCTTATAGTCACCCGACTTAATCAGGTCGCCGAGATACTTACGTGCGGTAGCGGGGTCATTGGCAAACATAGCAGCCTTACCAGCAATAAACTGAGCAAAGCCTACACTCATACGAGCTGTAGCATCCTTGTCGCCAATACCATTACGCTTGGGCAGGTAACCAGAATTGATGGCCTTGTCGCACTCAGAGACAACCCACTTCAACACCTGTTCCTGACTCTCGGCCTGTACAGGCATCTCGTCGGATTCCAACAGACGGTCCAAAATGGCAGGACGATTCCAGATGGCAGCCATCATGAGATGAAGATATGCACGCATCACACGAGCCTCCTCGACACACTGCTTAGAATATGCGCTGGTAAACTTAGGCTCAGTACCATTACGGTTCTCTGTAGAAAGATTAGAGATGACGAGGTTGGCATGGTAGATGGATGCCACATAACGGTTATAACACGACTTCAGCGTACTATTTGACTCATTATAGGTAAACTCATCGAACACGCGGAAAGCGTCGTGACTGCCTTTGCTGCCGCCACCTGCCAGAATATCATCGGCTGAATAGTTCAACAATACCTGCTCAGGGTTGTCGATGCCTTCAGTACCTGCTACGTTCTGAATATATGTACCATACATATCCATAAGGGCGGCGTCTGCGTCCGCATCAGATGCATAGTAACCACCGGCATCAACAACACCTTTCTGATCAATGTCAAGATTACTATCACAAGACACTGCACCGAATGCACATACAAAAAGTGCGGGGAATATCAATTTTTTCATCTTTTTATGCATTAGTTTTTTAGAATGTAACGTTTACACCCAGAATCAGCTTCTTCATAGTTGGGTATGAACCCCAGTCGAGGCCAGCTCCTGAGAAGTTGTTGGTAGAAGCCGTCTCCGGATCCAGACCGGGATAGCTGGTGATGGTGAAGAAGTCGTCAAGCGATACATACAGTCGCAGGTTGCTGATGGCTGCCTTCTTGGTGATATTGGCAGGGATAGTATAGCCCAACTGCAACTGCTTGACGCGGAAGTAGTTGCCGCTAAACAAGTTACCTGTAGATGACCAGAAAGGAACATTTGGCTGCATGATTACGCCAGGATGAGGAATCGTTCCATCAGGATTCTCTGGAGTTCTTGCATTGTCGAGATACCACTTCAGACCATTCTTGTAACCATTACTATGGATGACTGGCAGAATCTTGTTACCACCCTGACCATAACCGTTGATCAGCAGGTCGAAGCCCTTCCAGGCAGCAGTGACGTTGACACCATAGGTGAACGAAGGAGTGGTACGACCGATATCAGTCATATCATCGGTACCAATCTGACCATCACCATTCAGATCCGTGAAGATAGGATTACCGTCTGCATCCATCCCTTCATAGATATAACCATACAGATGCCAAATTGAGTGTCCTTCCTCGAAAACAGTCTTAATCTGGAAGTTCGTAGAACCAGCATCAGTTCTATAGGTAGGATTTGCGCCCTTGGCCAATGCGAGCACCTTGTTCTTCAGTGTAGAGAAGTTACCATTTACAGAGTAAGAAAAATCGCCGATGCGGTCCTTCCAGCCAAGTTCAAGTTCGAGACCTCTGTTCAATACGGTACCACCATTGGTCATCACCGACGTGAAGCCAAGTTCTGAAGGAACTGATATGCTGAAAAGCAGATCCTTGGTACGCTTGTCGTAGTAATCGACGCCGAATGACAGGCGATTATCGAGGAAACGGGCATCAAGACCGAGGTCAACCTGCTCAGAGGTTTCCCATGTCAGATTGGGGTTGGCCAACTTGTCTGGAGCAGAACCGTATCTGGAACCGATTTCATCGACATGAAGCTGATACCATGTGCTACCCTTCGAGATAGCTGCAGTATAAGGATAATTGCTCAACACTGAGATATTACCATTTCGTCCCCAAGAAGCACGGAGTTTCAAAAACGAAACGACGCTGGTAGGAACAAGATCCGTGAAGAACTTCTCTTTGCTGACAGTCCAACCACCAGAGAATGACGGGAAGGTACCCCAACGGTTCTTCTTTGACAGTTTTGAAGTATCGAAAGCGTCACGACGGATATTGAACTGGAAGAAGTAACGGTTGTCGTAGTTATAGGTCAGACGTCCGAAATAAGCAACAGAAGCACTCTTGCTGGGAGAATTGCTGACTTTCTTAGGAGCGTCGTCCTTCAGATAAGAGATATAACGGAAGTTGGGCTCGTATGACTGCAGGATGTCGGCACCAGAAGAGCTGATACTTGAATTATCCTTGTTGCTCTCACGGTATGACATACCAATCATGGCACCGATATTATGCTTTTTGGCCAGCGTAATGTTATAGTTGGCGAAGTTCTCCCATTGGTAGTACCAGCCAGTATTGGTGGTTTCTGAGATGGAATAGTTGCTCTGGTTACCACGGTCACCAATCCAATAAGGAGCGGTATAGCTATGAGTATTGCTGAAATTCAGACGATAACCCAGACGCGAAGTGATAGTCAGGCCCTTGATAGGCATCAAGTTGGCAAACAATGTACCATTGATGTTCCAACCGCCATCAGTACCGTCGCTGGTATCACGCTTAGCCAGAGGACTACCCTCCAACTCAGAGTACTTGGTATTGGCGAACCAACCCTTCTCGTCACGGAACAGACGGTAGTTCTGATCGGCAGTGCCATTCTGAAGTGCGTCGTAAACGGTTCTTACAGAGAGTGACATCTCATCAGGTGTGGTCCAGTAAACCGGGGTCAGAGGATCTATCTGGATCATCTGCTCGAACGAAGAACTATAGCCACGCTGTGACACGCTCTTGGTGTCCCACTTCTCAATAGAGTTGTTTGAACCAACCTGCAACCACTTGTAGATATTATAGTCGGCATTCACCTGACCCGTAATGCGCTTGTACACATCCTTATCGCCCTTTACAACACCGTTCTGATGAACGTAGTTCAGAGAAGTGAAGAAGTGGCCCTTCGTGTTACCACCTGATACACTGACTGTATGCTGCTGGCTCCATGTGGGCTCGATGTAGGCACTGATCCAGTCCTGATCGATTACACCGCCATCATAATAAGGATGAATGTAATCATTGGATTTGAGCTGTTTGTCAACATCATCCTGACCATACTCATATACCATATATCTGATGAAGTCGTCACGCCCCATCAAAGGACGTCTGGTGAAGTTCTGCAGGGTAGCTCTACCCGTATAGTTGATAGAAACCCTACCCTCGTCACCCTTCTTGGTGGTAACAAGGACAACACCATTACCGGCCTCAGCACCGTAGATTGCGGCAGAAGCGGCATCCTTCAGAATCTCAATTGACTCAATTAGTTGAGGATCAAGATATTGTATGCTGCTAACCTGCAGACCATCAACGATATAAAGAGGCGCGATGTTCTGTGAGTTAGATGAATAACCACGTACACGGATGTCGGCACCACTACCAGGAGAAGCGTTGGTTAACACATTAATACCAGAGACCTTACCCTGAAGGGCGGCAGCGGCATCAGCGGTTGACAGATTCTTGATGTCGTCAGCCTTTACAGAAGCAACCGATCCCGTCAAGTCACTCTTTCTCTGAACACCATAACCAATGACAACCACGTCGTTCAGCGTCGTATTGTCTTCTTTCAGTACGATGGTAAGGTCGTTCTTTCCGGCAACCTTAACATTTTGGGTTATGTAACCCACATAAGAAATTGTAATGGTAGCATTCGATGCTGCCTCCACAGAGAACTTACCATCCAGGTCGGTGATTCCACCCTTTTGAGTTCCCTGTACTTTAACAGTCGCACCGATAATCGGTCCGCCTGTCTCATCATTCACCGTTCCCTTGATTACACTCTGAGCCAATGCCCCCAAGGGGAACATACAGAGTAGGAACAGAGACACTAACGGCTTACGTAGTGAATTTGAATTCCACATAACAGTTTAATAAGTTTAATTTAAGTTAGATAATAGTTATATATATGTAAACGGTTGATTAAATTTGTAATCTATGTCTAGCTTACAGAATCGCTTTTCCTGGTGCAAATATACAACAATTATTTATTCCATGACTTTATTTCTTGTAACAAATACTTTATTTTATCTAACATTTAAATTAAAAAATGCAATCTACGAAAAGGAGTATCTAGATGTTGCTTTTTTGGCAACAAATCATACATATAGGCAAAAAAGGGAACAATAAAAATAGGGAGAGGCCATGGTGGTCTCTCCCTAATTCAGTTTATTTGGAATGATATTCCTGCTTACTCAGCAGCTTCTTCAGAAGCGCCATTCAGACCTTCCCAACCAAGAACGTTCTTGAAGTGGTTGGCCAGACGGCAGTCGAGCGGGAACGGCAAGTACATATACTTGTCAGAGAAGTCATTGTGATCAGCTACAGAATAATCAGTGAACAACTTGTGCTCCTTACCGAATCCAGGCTTACCCTCAATAAAGAACTCATCGTAAACAGTAGGTATGTGCTTGTGGATACCACCATATCTCTTATTGAAGATCTCATCAAGGTTCACCTTACCCTGCTTAGCCCAACGAACGAGGTCGAGGAAACGGCAGTTCTCGAACCACATCTCGTACTGCTTCTCTTCCATCACATCCTCGAAAGTGAGCGACTTGCTGATCTTACCAGAACCTGAACGCTCCTGTACCTCGTTAAGTGCCTTCAGACCATTGGCCTCGTCGGCACCGATGCAAGCCTCAGCATAAAGCAGAAGGGCCTCGGCATAACGGGCAACCATGAAGTTCTTCTGAGTTGATGCACCACCCATGATCTCAGAAACGTTGTCGCCAGGATAATCCTTACCACCGCTCAGAATCTTTGGAACCTTGGCGTATGCCATGTGTTTCCACTCGAAGTACGGACCATGGCTATAGATACCGGCAGAAACCTTGATACCACGGTTGGGGTCAGACTTCTTTTCAGCAAGAGAAGCATCGTTCTTGTCTGAATTCCATTCCATCTCATACAAGAACTCATCCTCAGTCAGGAAGCAAGCGCGACGACGGGGTGAATTGCCATCATGCTCAACGAACTTTTTAGCGAAATCCTGCTGGATAGCACCACCATTCCAACCTGCGGCTGGACATACAGCAGGCATTGAAGCCAAAGCATCGGTACGCCAACAGAATACATCAGCAACCATCCAACGGCTACGCCATACATTATCCCAGAAAGAAGCGGTATTGTCATAGATGAAGTTTGGCTCAAAAATCTTCTCAGAGTTTCCGTCGCCAGCAACGTGGAAGTTGGTCCAATACTCATCAGAAGCAACGAGCTTATAATTACCAGAGTTAATCAGGTCGCCAAGATACTTACGTGCAGTAGCGGGATCGTTGGCAAACATAGCAGCCTTACCAGCTACGAACTGAGCGAAACCTACGGTCATGCGGGCTGTAGAGTTCTTATCGCCAGTACCATTACGCTTGGGCAGCGAACCAGAATTGATGGCCTTGTCACACTCAGAGACAACCCACTTAAAAATCTGCTCCTGACTTTCAGCCTGTACAGGCATCTCGTCGGGTTCAAGAAGACGATCCAGAATGGCTGGACGGTTCCAAATAGCAGCCATCATCATGTGAAGATAAGCACGCATCACACGAGCTTCCTCGACACACTGCTTAGAATAAGCACTGGTGAAGTTTGGTTCCTTACCATTACGGTTCTCAGTAGACAGGTTAGAGATAACGAGGTTGGCGTGATAGATAGAACCAACATAACGGTTGTAACACTCTTTCAATACGGGGTTAGATTCGTTATATCTGAACTCATCATATACACGGAAATCCAAGTGGTCAGACTTGTTACCACCCGCTGACAGGATATCGTCGGCTGAGTAGTTCAAAATCACCTGCTCTGGGTTGTCAATACCCTGAGTACCGGCTACATTCTGAACGAAATCGGCATACATATCAGCAAGGGCAGACTCTGCATCAGCATCAGTCGCATAGTAATTCTCTGTGCTAACAGTACCCTTCTGAGCAATGTCAAGGTTGTCTTCGCAAGAGGCAAAGCCAACAGCGAACACTAACAATATAGGATAAAATATCTTTTTCATTTTCAATTAAGCTTTAAATTAGAATGTAACGTTTACACCCAGAATCAGCTTCTTCATAGTTGGGTATGAACCCCAGTCGAGGCCAGCTCCTGAGAAGTTGTTGGTAGAAGCCGTCTCCGGATCCAGACCGGGATAGCTGGTGATGGTGAAGAAGTCGTCGAGAGATACGTACAAACGCAGGTTACTGATGGCTGCCTTCTTGGTGATATTGGCAGGGATAGTATAACCCAACTGCAACTGCTTGATGCGGAAGAAGTTTCCGCTGAACAGGTTACCAGTTGAAGACCAGAACGGCTCATCGGGGCTGTAGATCTTCTCGGGATGAGGAATTGAACCACCAGGATTCTCTGGAGTTCTAGCCTCGTCAAGATAGTACTTCAGGCCGTTCTTATAACCTGTACGATGGAGAACTGGCAAAATCTTGTTACCACCCTGACCATAACCGTTGATCATCAGGTCGAAGCCCTTCCAAGCAGCTGTGATGTTGATACCATAGGTGAAAGAAGGTGTTGTGCGACCGATATCAGTCATATCGTCAGTACCGATTTCGCCGTCACCGTTCAAATCTTTGTACTTAGGATTGCCGTCTGCATCAAGACCCTCGTAAACGAAACCATTCAGGTACCAGATAGAGTGACCCTCCTCAAAGGCAGTACGGATCTTATAGTTTGTAGAGCTGGCGTCAGTCTTATACGTTGGTGTAGCGCCCTCGGCCAGCGAAAGCACCTTATTCTTAATAGTGGTGAGGTTACCGCTAATAGAGTAAGCGAAGTCGTTGATACGGTCTCTCCAACCAAGCTCAAGTTCGAGACCTCTGTTCAGTACGGTACCACCATTGGTAACAACTGATGTAAAGCCAAGCTCTGAAGGAACAGATACGCTGAAGAGCAGATCCTTGGTACGCTTGTCGTAGTAAGCAGCGGTAAATGAGAGTCGGTTGCCGAGGAAGCGGGCGTCAAGACCGAGGTCTACCTGCTTCAAAGTCTCCCATGTCAGGCTGGGGTTAGCCAGTTTGTCAGGATGTGAACCATATACAGAACCAATCTGATCTACATTGTACTGATACCAACTGCTACCCTTTGCGATAGCTGCAGTATAAGGATAATTTCTCAGCACTGAGATATTACCGTTAGTACCCCAAGAAGCACGGAGTTTCAAGAACGAAACAGCATCTGTTGAAACTATGTCTTTGAAGAACTTCTCATTGCTGATAGTCCAACCAGCCGATACAGATGGGAAGGTACCCCAACGATTAGCCTTTGACAACTTAGAAGAGTCGTATGCATCGCGACGGATGTTGAACTGGAAGAAGTAACGGCTGTCGTAGTTATAGGTCAGACGTCCGAAATAAGCAACAGAAGCACTCTTGCTGGGAGCGTTGCTGACAGTCTTAGGAGCATCGTCCTTCAGATAAGAGATATAACGGAAGTTGGGCTCGTATGACTGGAGGATGTCGGCACCAGAAGAACTGATTCTTGAGTCATCTGAATTGCTCTCACGGTATGACATACCAATCATGGCACCGATATTGTGCTTTTTGGCCAGCGTAATATTATAGTTGGCGAAGTTCTCCCACTGGTAGTACCAACCAGTGTAGGTATTTGTAGAAATAGAATAGGTGGTCTGGTTACCACGGTCACCAATCCAGAAAGGAGCGGTATAGCTGTGCTCAACATTATAGTTAATGCGATAACCAAGACGTGAGGTAATAGTCAGGCCCTTGATAGGCATCAAGTTGGCAAACAACGTACCATTGATGTTCCAACCGCCATTAGTACCATCGGTAGCATCACGCTTAGCCAGAGGACTACCCTCCATGTCAGAGTACTTGGTGTTGGCAAACCAACCCTTCTCGTCACGGAACAGACGGTAGTTCTGATCGGCTGTACCATTCTGAAGTGCGTCGTAAACGGTTCTTACAGAGAGTGACATCTCATCAGGTTTGGTCCAGTAAACCGGGGTCAGAGGGTCCATTTGGATCATCTGCTCGAACGAAGAACCATAAGCACGCTGTGACACACTCTTGGTCTCCCACTTCTCAATAGAGTTGTTTGAACCAACCTGCAACCACTTGTAGATATTATAGTCGGCATTCACCTGACCCGTAATGCGCTTGTACACATCCTTATCGCCCTTTACAACACCATTCTGATGAACGTAGTTCAGAGAAGTGAAGAAGTGGCCCTTCGTGTTACCACCTGATACACTGACTGTATGCTGCTGGCTCCATGTGGGCTCGATGTAGGCACTGATCCAGTCCTGATCGATTACACCGCCATCATAATAAGGATGACTGTAGTCAAAGTCCTTGAGTCGCTTGTCAACATCTTCCTGACCATACTCATAAGCAATGTATTTCAGGAAATCCTTACGATTCATCAGAGGACGTCTGGTGAAGTTCTGCAGGGTAGCTCTACCCGTGTAGTTAACAGAAACCCTACCCTCGTCACCCTTCTTGGTGGTAACAAGGACAACACCATTACCGGCCTCAGCACCGTAGATTGCGGCAGAAGCGGCATCCTTCAGAATCTCAATTGACTCAATCAGCTGAGGATCAAGATACTGGATGCTTTTAACCTGCAGACCATCAACGATATAAAGAGGAGAAATATTCTCTGAGTTAGATGAATAACCACGTACACGAATGTCGGCACCACTACCAGGAGAGCCATTGGTCAATACGTTCACACCAGAAACCTTACCCTGAAGGGCGGCAGCAGCATCAGCAGTTGACAGATTCTTGATGTCGTCAGCCTTTACAGAAGCAACCGATCCCGTCAAGTCACTCTTTCTCTGAACACCATAACCAATGACAACCACGTCGTTCAGCGTCGTATTGTCTTCTTTCAGTACGATGGTAAGGTTGCTCTTTCCGGCAACCTTGACGTTCTGGGTTATGTAACCCACATAAGAAATTGTAATGGTGGCATTCGAAGCTGCCTCCACAGAGAACTTACCATCCAGGTCGGTAATTGCGCCCTTCTGGCTACCCTGTACTTTAACAGTCGCACCGATAATCGGTCCGCCCGCCTCATCATTCACCGTTCCCTTGATTACACTCTGAGCCAATGCTCCCAGGGGGAACAAACAGAGCAGGAACAGTGCCATTAACGGCTTTTGCACGAATTTAAAATTACACATAAATGAATTAATTTAGTTAGATAATGGTAATATTTAAAATTTAAAAAAGTGTTTCAGATTGCCTCGTTATTGGCTTGGCTTTCAACTTTCCGCTGCAAAGATAAGAATTATAATTTAACTTTCATTTGTATTAAGTATCACGTATTTTGCAGATTGTAACAAGTGTTATTTTACACTTATTTTTTCCACCTAAACGATGATATTACTTTGTTTTTCTGCCACCAACGACCCAAAAACTCTCCTTCAAGTGCCCCTACATAGGCCATTTTCCCACCTATCACACATTATTATATAATAAAAAAGAGCATCAAAACGACATCGACCACCCTCACATTAAGCAATAATACTTTATTGTTTGTTTCTAATACTTTATGGCATGTAACATTTTAACACATCGAAACAAAATAAAAAAGCAACGATACATATAACAAAGTATTTAAGTTAATTTTATAATATCTTTGCACCCGCTAGCGAACACCGCGACGGATTTGACGCTCAGACAAAATTAAATTATATCAATCTACATTATCATAACAATTATCTAACTAATTTAATTATGTGGAATTTTAAATCACTGCAAAAGCCGTTAATGGCACTGTTCCTGCTCTGTTTGTTCCCCCTGGGAGCACTGGCTCAGAGCCTCGTCAAGGGAACGGTGAATGATGAAGCAGGTGTACCGATTATCGGTGCGACTGTTAAAGTACAGGGTAGCCAGAAGGGCGCAATTACCGACCTGGATGGTAAGTTCTCTGTGGAGGCAGCTTCAGATGCCACCATTACAATTTCTTATGTGGGTTATGTAACCCAGAACGTCAAGGTTGCCGGAAAGAACGACCTTACCATCGTACTGAAAGAAGACAACACAACACTGAACGACATAGTCGTTGTAGGTTACGGTACGATGAAGAAAAAACTGGTTACAGGTGCTACCGTTCAGGTAAAGGGTGAAGACATCGCCAAGCTGAACACTACCAATGCACTCGAAGCCATGCAGTCAAGTACTCCTGGTGTGCAGATCACAAGTTCATCTACACAGCCTGGTAAGGGCTATAAGGTTTACATCCGTGGTATCGGTACTACTGGTGACTCTCAGCCCCTTTATGTAATTGATGGTGTTGCTGGTGGTAACCTCGATGGTATTAACCCTAACGATATCGAGAGCATCGACGTTCTGAAGGATGCTGCATCTGCAGCTATTTACGGATCACGTGCTGCTAACGGTGTTATTTTGGTTACTACTAAGCAGGGTAAGGCTGGTAAGATTGAACTCAGCTATAACGGTGCAATGGGATGGTCTAACGTTTATAAGCGTCCACAGCTGCTCAATGCTCAGCAGTTCATGACCATCATGGACGAGTATAGCTTCAATACTTCTGGTCAGAAAGTTGATTTCTCTGCTTATGTTCCACAGGATATCCTGAATAAGGTGGCTAATGGTTGGGAAGGTACTGACTGGTGGGGCGCATTTGATAATAAGAATGCTGTTCAGCAGAACCATTCTGTAACCTTGACTGGTGGTTCTGATCGTTCTAAGTTCAATATGTCTTATACCTATACTGGTAACGAAGGTATCATGGGTGCAGACAGAGCTTCTTACTACAATCGTCACACTATTCGCATCAACAGCGACCACGTGCTCCTGAAAGCTAAGGACTTCGATGTTATCACTATCGGTGAGAATATCTCTCTAGGCTATAGCAAGAACCACGACCTCGCTGAGGATGGTATGTACTGGAGCTATATTCATGACCTGCTTCAGACCAGCCCACTCGTTCCACAGTATGCAGACAATGGTGAAATCTATAACCATGTTAATTATGGTGCTGGTTGGAATGACTATTGGTTCAAGAACCCATGGGAAGGCCTTGAGAAGGGTGGCTTCAACTCAATGGCTGAGAGCCGCAACCTCAATGCAAGTGCCACTGCATTCCTGACCATTCAGCCTATTAAGGGTCTGAGATTCCGTTCGCAGTTCAATTATAATTGGGGTGCTGGTGCATACCGCAACTATGGTGAGCCACGTTCTCCATCTTCTGGATCAGGTACAGTTGAATCATATTCTGTAAGCCAGAATGCTTGGTTGAGCAGTAATTTCTCTATTGAGAACACTTTGACTTACGATCTTCCTATGATTGCTGGTCATAAGATTAGCGCCATGGTTGGCCAGAGCTTCCAGAGCAGTGCTTGGGGCGTAAATATCGGTGGTTCGAACAAGGCTAAACTTGGTGAGCAGCTTGCAACTCTGAAGGGTTGGGATTCTGCATATCTTTCTAATATGAAGCTTACAAGTGCTACTGATGCTACTCTTACAGGTTCTCCAAATGATGAGGAGTATCTCGCTTCTTATTTCGGTCGTCTGACTTGGGACTGGAATGAGACTTATATGGCTACTGTAACCATGCGTTATGATGGTTCTAGTATCTTTAATGACGGTCAGCGTTGGGGCTTCTTCCCATCTGTATCTGCAGGTTGGGTAATTTCTAATGAAAAATTCATGGAGAGCACCAAGAGCTGGATGGACTTCTTGAAGATCCGTGCTTCTTGGGGTCAGAATGGTAACAACCGTATTCCGAAGTACCAGTATCTGGCTACTATCCGTCAGTCTGGTGGTTCTGGTGACAGTGGTTATAAGTTCGGTTCTGATATGGCAACTTCTATCGGTGGTACTCCAAAGACTGGTGCTTATGCAGATATCGTTCCTAATCCTGACCTGACTTGGGAAACTTCTGAGCAGCTTGACTTTGGTTTCGATGCTCGTTTCCTCAATAGTCGTCTGGGTGTAAACTTCGACTGGTATAAGAAGACCACTAAGGACTGGTTGATCAGAGGTCCTCAGATTGGTATCTATGGTGCTAGCCCTGCTTATATTAATGGTGGTGACGTTGAGAACACTGGTTTTGAGCTCGCTCTTACATGGAACGACAATATTGGTAAGGATTTCAGCTATAATGTTGGTGTAAACCTTTATACCAATAAGAATAAGGTTACTCGTATCGCTAACGAGAACCACTATGTAAATGGAGCAGGTGGTATCCTCTCACAGGGTACAGAATTCCTCTACCGTGCTGAGGAAGGTAAGCCAATCGGTTACTTCTATGGCATGTCGTACAGCGGTATCTGGCAGACTCAGGACCAGATTGATGCTGCCCGTCAGGCTGGTAAGGCTGTTCTTGACAACGCAATGCCTGGTGACTGCATCTGGGATGACTGGAATAATGATGGCGTAATCGATTACTCAGAAGGTGCAAATAGCGACCGTCACGAAATTGGTAATCCTAACCCAGATATTATGCTTGGTGTTAACCTCGGTTTGAGCTATAAAGGCTTTGATTTCGCTGTGAACGGTGCTGGTGCATTTGGACAGCAGATTATGCGTTCTTACCGTTCATATGGTGATTCTTGGTGGCACAACTATGACACCACAATTCTGGACCGTTGGCATGGTGAGGGCACTTCTAACACTCAGCCACGCATCTCAGGTACAGGTCACCAGAACACTATCTGGAACTCTACACGCTACATGGAGGATGCCGACTACTTCAAAATTAAGACTGTAACTCTCGGTTACGACTTTAAGAACATTTGGAAGGGCTGCCCATTCCAGCAGCTTCGTCTCTATGTACAGGCTCAGAACCTCTATACATTCACCAGTTATACAGGTCTCGATCCTGAGGTTGGTTCATCTGGTGGCTCTGATAGCTGGGCTTCTGGTATTGATCTTGGTCTTTACCCACCATCTCGTACATATTTGGTTGGTGCAAGTATTAAATTCTAATTCGACTATTAAGATATGAAAAAGTATATTTTATCATCGTTAGCTGTTTTGTCAGCGGGTGTGTTTACATCTTGTAACGATATGCTGGACACAGATCCACGTCCTACAGAGATGACACAGGCTACTTTCCCTGGTAAGCCTGGAGATGTTGAGGCTGAGATTGCTGGAATCTATAGTATCATGAATACTATGGGTGGTGGTGACTCAGATAACCAGAATATTTTCTTCTGGTGGGAGGTAATGTCAGATAACTGCTATGGAAGTGGTGGTCTGCAGGACAACAAGGTTAAATCTCTTCATCATCTCGTTCAGATGAGTAGTAACCAGTACGAGACTCCATTCCTCCTTCTTTATGGTGGTATCGCTCGTGCAAACAATACAATCGAGACTATTGATAATGTGCCTTGGACAGATAAGGAAAAAGCACAGCGTGATCAGCTTCTTGGTGAGGCTTACTTCATGCGTGGCCTCTATACTTTGTGGCTTACACAGTTGTATGGTGATGTGCCCCTGATTACTTCTACCACTATTACAGAAGAGATGCAGCAGCAGGTTAGTGCTGATGAAGTTATCTATCCACAAATTCTTTCAGACTTCACTTCTGGTAAGAACCTGATGAGTACAACAGCTGGATATGGTGATGGTCATGCAAATAAGTTTGCTGCAGAAGCATTCCTCGCACGTGCATATATGTTCTGGGCTGGCTTCTATAAGAAGGTTAGTGATCTCTCTACAGGAGATGCCACTATCAATCTTGTTGAGCAGGAAGGATGCCAGGGAGGTTCTCTTTCTAAAGCTGATGTTGTAAATGCTCTTAAGGATATTATTGCCACTGGTGGTTACAAACTCTGTGAGGACTATCGTTCACTCTGGCAGTATTCTAACAGTTTGCTGTGGGATGAGGCTCATGATGGTGAAGGTCATGCTTATGAGTTCATTAAAGACATGAAGCGTGAGAACTGCTTCGACCAGCCTGGCATGGGTAATGGCAACACAGAGGAAATCTTCCAGATTCAGTTCATGAATGCTTCTAAGTGGGGTATTAATGGTGCAATTGAAAATGGTGGTATGTATTCTACCAGCCGTATGTACTGTAACTATCTGTCAACATTCTGGGGACTGCGTGTAAACGGTAACAACGGTAACCGCGATTACACCTATCCGTTCACTCAGGGTTGGGGACAGGGAACTCCTTCATGTAATATTTGGGACGACTGGACAATTGCTGAGAACAATGGAGGTTACAGTGACATCCGTAAGCTCGGTTCTTTGATCGACTGTGAAAACGAGTGTGCAGATTATTCGTATGTAAAGGACGACTGTGAGGAGTCTGGTTATGGAGTTAAGAAGTTCAACTCTATTACTCTTGATGCTTTGACAGGCGATAGCCCATGGTGGGATGCTGTTACAGGTTATTCTAGCAGTTCACTTGACAATCCTATGCAGGGTGACCACTTCGAGGACTATTATCTGATGCGTTATGCTGACGTTCTGTTGATGGCTTCTGAGCTCACAGGTGATGTTCAGTACATGAATCAGGTACAGGCTCGTGCTGGTGTGCCTCTGACAACTACTTATTCTTTGAAGGCTCTTCAGGATGAACGTCGTTGGGAGTTTGTATTTGAAGGTCTGCGTTTCAACGATATGCGTCGTTGGTCAGGTATTGATTCTGGCGAAAGTTCATACGCTGCTAAAGCACTTCAGGCTCAGGCTGGCAAGCTGATTGTTTGTCTTGGTGATAAAGCTAACAAGCGTAAGATGGCACATATGACTTGCTCTTGGGCTAAGCGTTATGCCGATACTAACGGTTTCTTGGCTAAGCCTCAGTCTCAGATCAATCTTATGAATGGTAAGCTCGAACAGAACCCTGGTTGGGATGCTGCTAGTGCTGAAACCCAGTATGTTACACTATATTAATGTTATAATTAAGTATTCAATATGAAAAAGATATTTATGCTTTTTGTCGCAGTGTTTGCGTTTATTGCCTGCGATCCTGTTCAGGAGAATATTGGCAATGGCGGTCATATATCTGTAGACGAACTTAAGGCTTTGAGTTCTGTGACTGTTGATAAGGCAGCCAGTGGCCTGAATGGCAATGTAGTTACTTGTTCTACTTCAGCACCAGTCAATGCAAAATGGACTCTTGGTGGTAAGGATCTTATCGGTAACTATGCATGGAAAAAGATGAAACTCGGTGATCATACCGTAACTCTTACAGCTCTTTGTGCTGATGGAACTGTAGTTACTGCCGACTTCCCTATCAGCTGTCAGGAAATTACTAATCCACTTCAGAAGTACTGGATTTATGGTGAGGATCCTGTTGCTCAGCCACCATTCAGACCAGGTGCATGGGATGCTGCAGCTATGCGTTTCAGCGATAATGAGGGTAAGTTCAAAGATATTAATGGAAATGAAGGTTTCTTGCCTTACCTTTCTGATGATGTTTATTGGGGCTTCAAGACTCTGATCTTCGATATCTCAGACGCTACTCCTGATTGTGCTGGCCGTATTATGAATGGTTGGTGGAGTGCCCGCTACGATAATGATAAGGATGTTCAGTTCACCAATGGTTTGTGGGAGCTTCCACTTACCGAGGCTATTGCTAAGGATTGTGCCCGTGGTAATGGTGGTGCTGGTAAAGACCTCGACCTTATGATTACTTCTGGTAGCTGTCAGATCAATGCTATTTACTATGAGGAATAATATTTCCTAAGCAGTATAATACTAATGGGCTGACCCAATCAAATGGGTCAGCCTTTTATAACCAAAAAACAATGAAAAAAAGCAATGTGTCTGGTGTCATATTATATGTAAGTTTGCTGACTTTCATATCATATGCTGTATATGTAATATGCATAAACCAAGAGGTGCTCTACACGGCTCACGACCGATCAGAATACCTTTATGGGACTCCATTCTTCCACGCTATGATGCAAAAACCATTTGGTTTGATGCAGTATGTGGGCGCCTGGCTCACACAGCTTTTCTATTATCCGGCCTTGGGCTCTGGCATTTTGGCAGCGATTTGGCTACTTATCTATTTTGTGGGTTCTAAAGCATTCCGGTTACAGGGAAGTGCCTCGGCACTGATGCTCTTGCCTGTAGCCTGTCTGCTCACATCTATTGTCGATTTGGGCTATTGGATTTATGTATCCACCATCAGAGGATATTGGTTCTCGCAGTCGGTAGGTTATCTAGTCATGCTGTTACTTTTGTGGGTAGCACGTTCCACTCCACGCAAATGGCATTTTGCATGGTATTTGCTTGCTTTCTGCATCTATCCAGTGCTTGGATGGTTTGCACTGCTTTTCGTTTTATGTTTGGTTCTTGCTGAAAAAATAACATGGCGAGAAATTATTGGTATTGTAATACTTATCTTTACCGCCAGCATTTGGTATACTCAATACTATTCTAATCTAAAATTCGACGACGTGATTCTGGCAGGCCTGCCTCGCTTCATAACCGCAAGTGATAAGACAGACCATCTCACCATCCCATTCTGGGTACTAGGTGCAATATCTGTACTCATCCCGCTTTGCTATCGTTATCTTTCCAAGTTCTTCATTCCAATCTTGTGTGCTGTTGCAGGTATCCTCTTTACCTCTTCACTTATGTACCACGACCAAAACTACATCGACGAAATGCGCATGGTACGCTACGCAGATGCAGATAACTGGCACGAAGTGCTTAATGTTGCAACAGAAAACCACAAACCGACAACTACGATTGTAATGCTAAAGAATATCGCCCTAATGAACGAAGGAGATCTACTCAATCAGTCGTTTAAGATGGGGAACATCTGTTATCCTATCAAGAATCCCGATTCTATTCGCGTCACCCTTTTGGATATTGCATCACCTCTGGTATACTACAATTATGGAATGATAAACGAAGCTATTCGCTTGAATTTCGAACTTGCCATACAAGCAGGTTTCTCGCCCTTCTTCCTGAGAATGCTTTCCCGCTGTGCACTTACAAAAGGAGATAAAGAGCTTGTTGAACGCTATACCGCTCAATTGCATCATCATCTGTTTTACGACAATTGGGAACCGGCTCCAGTCACGGCAAACGTAAACATGCTACAGAAGTCTTATCCCGATGAGCTCACCGGAGTTGAAAACAGCGATAGTTATGTCGTAAATAGCATCAGCCTCTGGTACGAGTCCAATTATAAAGTGACTTCGGAACAAGCGTTGTTCTATTCAATGATTCGTTGCGATTCACGTCGTTTCTGGCCATCGCTCCGCAATTATGCAAAATTGCACATGAACGAGAATTTTCCTTTGCATGCTCAAGAGGCATATATTATGTATATGGATAAGGCTCCTGAAAAAAAACGCATGATGCTCCCAGTAGAACAGACAGTTTTCGACCACTACAAACAGTTCTGGGAGGCTCTTGAAAATAGGGCAAAGGCAAGAAAGTCACCAGAGAAGATACGTGAGGAAATGTATGAAGAATGGGGAGATACTTACTGGTATTACAACATCTTCGGGCGCATGGTCTATTAATAGGCCTGCATATAATGAAAACGCAATAAATCCAAGAAGACAATGAAAAGATATAACCACTATTTTTTTCTGCTTATAGCTGTTGCCATGCTGTTCTTGTCATCGTGTGCCAATCATCCAGATGTTCCTTCTTCAAGTAAGAAGACCAAGAGTCTGCCAGCTATATTTCCTGACTATTGCAACGTAACCGTGCCCTATAATATTGCGCCACTAAACTTCATGCTTCCCGCCAACCAGTACGAAGCGTGTGTGGCACGTATCAGTACACCCGATGGTCAGCAACAGACATACGGCAATGGTGTGAAGGTTCAAATACCTGAGGCTGAATGGCACTCTATGCTCAACGCTTCAAAGGGAAAGAGCATAAAGGTAGAGGTCTGGGGAAAGAAAAAGGGCGAATGGCTCTCGTTCTCCCCCTTTGAGATACGCGTAGCCAAGGAGCCTATCGACGAATATCTGTCGTATCGTCTCATTGAGCCATCGTATGTGGCATGGACCTTCATGGAGATTGCCCAGCGTAACCTCACTTCATTCGAGGAAACGCAAATCTTCAACAACGAGATTACCATGAATGACAGGGAGAAAGGCCAGTGCATCAACTGTCACAGTTATCAGAACTACAAAACCGACAACATGCTCTTCCATGTGCGTCTCTCTAATAGCGGCACCGTGATTGTGAACGACGGCAAGGTATCGAGAGTAAATCTGAAGCGTGACTATACCATCTCTTCAGGTGTCTATCCGTCTTGGCACCCTACCGCCAAGCTAATTGCCTTCTCGACCGACCTGACACGACAGGCATTCCATACGGTCCATCCCAACAAGATTGAAGTTTACGATCTTGAAAGCGACTTAATTCTCTACGATGTAGAGACCGACTCAGTGAGCGTTGTCTGCAACGACTCCACCCTTTTAGAGGTGTACCCCACTTGGTCACCTGATGGCAAATACCTCTACTATTGTAAGTCCGTTCCATTGCCAGAAGAGATGCGCGACAAGGATATTAGAACCACTTATCCGAAGATACAATATAACCTGTATCGTCGTTCTTTCGATGTGACAACACACAGCTTTGGCGACGAAGAGCTGGTATATGACGCAGCTTCACAGAATAAGAGTGCCACCCTACCACGTATTAGTCCTGACGGCCGCTATCTGCTATTTGCCCAAGGTCAGTATGGCTGTTTCCATATCAGACACAATGATGGCGACATCGTCTGTATTCAACTCGGCCAAGAGAATCCGTCACCTCTCAATCTTACAAACCTGAATAGCGAAGGCCGTCCAGACAGTTACCCAAGCTGGTCAAGCAACGGTCATTGGGTTATGTGTGCCAGTCGTCGTGAGGATGGTAACTTCTGCCGTGTCTATTTCTCCTATTTCAATAACGGAATAGTAGAAAAAGCCTTTATGCTTCCACAGGAAGACCCAGAACACAACACCTTCCTTCTGAAAAGCTATAACCGTCCAGAGTTTATGGTTGAGCCTGTCAGAATTAGCGTTAATGAGTTCAGTAAAGTGTTTGACAAATAGTCAAAATGAAGAATATCCGTACTATATGCACATTCCTTTTCGGTGTGATGGTTCTACTCTTTTTCGGGCTGGTCTATCCACACCATCTACATTATCAGGAACAATATCAGCTTTTCCTCTTCGATGGTACATACGTATGGGAGATTATGAAACAACCAGGTGGCATTGCCGACTTGCTGGGGCGCTTCAGCACACAGTTTTTTCTTTTCGCCTGGGTAGGAGCTCTTATCATTGCAATTCTGCTCTCAGCGGTGCAACTTTTGGCACTCCAACTAAATAGTTCATGGACTAACCAAACGGCAAAGTCTAACGAGGGATGGCTATACGGCCTAAGTTTTGCACCTTCGTGTCTGCTTTGGCTCTACTTGCTCGATGAGAATGCGCTGCTTAGCGGTGTCTGGGCTGTGCTCATCACACTGCTTGCTGCATGGGGAATAGCGAAATCGGCCAAAGGTCGGACGAGATACATTCTGCTTATTATAGCAATTCCAATACTCTATTGGATGGTGGGACCTGTCTGCATTCCTTTTCCAATCGATAGTCTATGGACTAGCGTTCACTACTATCGCTATCCTACAGTATTTCCTATATTGCTTTGGGCAGCATCCTTGGCTGTCTTCATCTTCACACTCACTATCCACATCTGTCACCGATGGATCAACGCATCGAGCAGCTATGTTGTGACGCTCTGCTCTTTTGCGTTGGCAGCTACATGTATGGGGTATCTCATCTGGAGAGACAGCAACTTCAAAGCAGAAAAGGTGATGCAATATGACTTCATGGCATGCCACCAGCAATGGAATCGCATCATTGAGACTATCAACAAGGAAAAGCCCAACAACCAGATTGGCGTAACGGTACAGAATCTTGCCTTGGCCATGCATGGTATGCTTCTAGACCACATGTTCGAATATAACCAGAATGGCATTGCCGGCCTTCTGCCCGACGTCAAGACCGATGCCACTAGTCCTCTACCTACAGCCGAGGCTTTCTATCAGTTAGGCATGATCAATGTCGCTCAGCGAACGGTATTCGAAGCTCAGGAAGCTATTCTGGACTTCCAGAAGAGCGGGCGATGTTATAAGCGACTCGCCCAAACCAACCTCATTAACGGCAGCTATGAAGTGGCTCGTAAATATCTCATGGCACTACAAAAAACCCTTTTTTACAGGAAATGGGCCAATGAAACACTAGCACTGTTGGAAAATGAGAAGGCAATTGCCAATCACCCAGAATACGGGCGTCTACGACAAATGGCCTATAAGGAAGACTTCTACTTTAGTGACCATGTGACTCCCGAGATGCTTGAAAGCCTCTACTTCAGTAACACAGACAATGGAATGGCCTATCAATATCTGATAGCCTATTATCTGCTGACGGGCGACCGAGAAGGCTTAAATCACTTCAATTCAAAAAAGCGATGAGAAAGATTCTTTATATACTACTCTCACTTCTGATATTCTCTGCCTGCACAATCGAGACTGTCAGCGATGCAAGACAGGAGACCGTCCAGCCTCAGATATATCCCGACTACCTCGGTGTCACCATACCAGTAAATATTGCCCCTCTCTGCTTTAACATGGCTAGTGAGGACGTTTTGCGCATTGATGCTGTCATTACAGACAACCATGGGAACAACCTGCATAGCCAAGGTGAAGAATCGATTGAATTCGACCTTGACGACTGGCATACTCTGCTCGGCCAAAATCTTGGCGACTCAATTTACGTGACTGTTTCAGCTAAATTTGCCGATGGTTGGCACACCTATCGTCCTTTCTCTATTTACGTCAGCCCCGACAGCATCGATTACGGCTTATGCTACCGTTTGATTGCGCCAGGTTATGAAGTGTGGAGCAAGATGGGTATCTACGAACGCGATCTCTCCTCGTTCGATGAGCGTGCTTTGATAGAGAATACACAATTCGAGGGTTGTGTCAACTGCCATAGCTTTAACCGTGGCAACCCTACCAACATGAGCTTACATATCCGTGGTCCACATGGTGCCACACTGCTACGTAATGGCGATGGCTCTTTCACTGCCTACAACACTAAGACCAACCAAACACTCGGTTTCTGTGTCTATCCTTACTGGCATCCTTCTGGCCGCTATGTTGCATATTCAACCAATGCGACGAGCCAGCTATTCCACAGCGCTGACCACAACCGCATTGAGGTATTTGATACAGCCTCTGACCTCCAGGTCTATGATGTAGACAAAAATGAGCTACTACTTTCGCCTCTTCTCAAGCAAGACACGGTTTATGAAACCTTTCCGGTTTTTTCGCCCGATGGACGTTCGCTCTATTTCTGCGCAGCCCGCGCCCTTCCTGAAGGCGGTCATCAACTCGATTCAATTCGATACAATCTTTACCGAATTGATTTCGACCCCGAAACGGGAAGTTTCGGCAACCATATAGAGACTATTATCGATGCCGAAGCCCATCATCAATCGGTATCCTTCCCTCGCCCCTCCTACGACGGACGTTTCCTTTGCTACACGCTCTCCGACTATGGGCAGTTCAGCATCTGGCATCATGAGGCTGACCTTTATTTGTTGAACCTCTCAACAGGTGAAAACTATCCCATGACTGGGGCTAATTCTGAAGATACAGAATCGTTTCATAACTGGAGTAGCAATTCACGCTGGCTCGTCTTTAGCTCCCGCCGTGATGACGGTCTGTATACACGACCTTATTTCTGTCATGTCGATGCCAATGGGGGGATTAGTAAGGCTTTTATGTTGCCACAGCGAAATCCGCATCGTTTTTACTACGAGCGTTTACTCTCCTTCAATGTACCCGATTTTATCATTGGGCCGACTCACTTCGATGGTCGTAAAGCCTGTCAAATTATCAACGATGAATATCGCAAGGACTTTGGCGTACGTAAAGAGCCCTCTTCTAACTAACATACCAACAAAACTGCAGACTTACAGGTTAGCTACTACAAGTAGTTAATTAGACACATTGTTTTGGTATTCAAAAGGTGCTGCGTCGGGATGACGCGGCACCTTTTTATAGTTTTTACAGAAAGAATTAACAGAATTAATCGTGTTTGCGTTTATTATCAAACTTGTGCAGTAAGAAATTGAAGGCTTCCAAACCAACAAGAACGAGAAAGGTTGAAGCCATAGAAAGGATATACATTCCTCCGCCACAAGCCAGACCTATGGCAGCTGTCACCCATAAACCTGCTGCCGTGGTCAACCCGCGAACCACATTTTCACTCTTGTGGAAAATAATGGTACCGGCACCTATAAAACCGATGCCAGATACGACCTGAGCAGCTACGCGAGCTACATCCCAACGATGTTCTGGTGTATGCATAGCCCCCTCAAAGCCATATGCAGAGACAATCATAAATAGAGCCGATCCAAGTGCTACCAGAAAATGGGTGCGAAAACCCGCCTCTTTTGCACGATATTCACGTTCCAAACCTATCGCACCCCCCAATAGGGCTGCCACGAAAATTCTCAATATAAAATCCAGCTCCATTTCCATATCATTATTCTTTAATTACTTTGCGATAGCAACGATGACGACGATGGTTCTCTGATTCAAGATACTGCCACTGAGAAAGTACACCCTCATTAGTCTCCATCTGTGGCCCCGTTTCCGCCCACTCAAAACCATAACGTTGGAACCAACGGATCAGATCGTCAAAGATAAGTGCATTAGCACCCTTAGCACGGTACTCAGGTAAGACACCTATAAGTAACAAATCGACAACATTTGTCTTATGCCACTTCAATATTTTCAGCAGGTGCCACCAGCCAAAAGGCAGGAAATGTCCGTCACGCGTTTTCTGCAAGGCTTTTGAAAACGAAGAAAACGTAACACCAAAGCCTACCATTTTATTACCATCCATGATAGCCGTAATGAGATTCAGATCAGCAATTTTAATGTAATCGTTTACTAGTTTATCAACTTGTGAATCTGACAATTGTGAAAAGCCATAAAGATCCTTATAGGTAGCATTCAGCAAGCGGAACACTTCATGTCCCCAGCCTTCACATACCAATTCTTTGCGAGTAAATTTATGCACTGTCAACCCGTATCGTCTTCGAACCATCTCAGTAATCTTGGAAAACTTCTCAGGTACGACCTCGGGGATTTTCACTTTGTATTCCAAATAGTCGTTGTCTTTTCCGAATCCTCCCATCTGCTCCATGTGTTTTGGATAGTAGGGATAATTGTAATTGATATACATGGTTGAAAGTTCATCAAAACCGTCAACAAGCATTCCCTCACGATCAGTATCAATAAAGCCCAGAGGGCCGACTATCTCAGTCATACCTTTCGTCTTACCCCAGTCTTCAACAACTTTTATAAGCGCTGTCGACACTTCCAGATCATCAACAAAGTCGAACCAGCCAAAACGAACCTGTTTACAATTCCACCGTTCATTGGCACGATGGTTAATAATGGCTGCCACGCGACCTACAACCCTTCCATCCTTATATGCGAGGAAATACTCAGCCTCGCAACACTCAAACGATGGATTTTTATCACGACGGAGCGTGGCCATTTCATCACTATATAAATAAGGCACGGCACAATTGTTACTCCGATACAGGTCATAATAAAACTGTATAAACTGCTTCAGCTCCTTTTTGGTGTTTACCTTTCTAATCTTAATCATTCTTTCGGTATTTCAAAGATAAAACGACTACCATTTTCATAAGTTTCATCCAGCCAGATTTTTCCATCAAGCAATCTTGCTATTGCATTGCAGATAGCAAGATCCATACCAGAAGTCTTAGCACTACCACTCGTAATAACCATTGGTTCAAAAATATGTTTTCGCCACTCGGGCTCAATGCCCCGACCAGTATCAGACACTTCAAACCGGATAAATCCATCCTTCTCCATACAGTTCAACAGCACCTCGCCCTCATCTGTATACTTGATGGCATTGTCAAGCAAGTGATTCATCACCTTTCTCACAACTTGCATATCGCTCTTTACCATGACATCGTCATTCACCGACGTCCGGAGGAGCACTTCCACCCCAGGTTTCCTATTATGCTCACGCATTGTTTCAACGGCATTCTGACAAAGTAAGTTCGGGCTAAACTCTTCTGTTTTATCAAGTCCCGATTTACTCTCATAATACGACAACTCAAACATGTCATCAATAATATCAATCAAGCGCTTTGCACCATCCTGGATATGTTCATTCATCATTTCACGCTCCTCTGGAGAAAGTTGCACATCGTCTGAAGCCAGAATATTCGAAAAACCAGCAATAGGATTAAGCGGCGTGCGCAACTGACGAGCTAGTTTATTAAAGAACTCACGTTTCAGATCAAGTTCTTTCTCTGCCTTTTGTCGTTCTTCATGCTCTAGCACACGCGCCTTACGTTCCTCTTGGTTAGCCTTACCAAGCAGAGCGTTCTCATAACGGAGCCTACGTGTCAGTTTCACCCTTCGCCATATAATCCAAACAAGCAGAGCCACAAACAGAGCAATGAAAAGATATATAATGACAGTAATGAGCTTTGAATTCTGCTCTTCAAGTTCCTTGTTCTTTAACTCCAAACGTTCATTATTTAACTGCATAATATATTCCGAAAGAAGCCCAGAACGCTCAGCCTTATAGATGGAGTCACGATCGTACTTGTACTCTATCATTTGTTCATAGGCCTTCTCATTTTCACCCATAGCATGAAAAATACGAGCCTTGGCATAATCTATCTGGTCACGTTCCGGAAGACTATCAGATAGTGCGAGCGCACGTTTATAGTTACCGTTTACATAATAATATAGAAGATTGACATGAACCTCAGAATCATCAGCTGGCGTACCCTTACGCGCCTTCAAGCGCTCCGTATAATACCGATTGAAGGTATTTACATCCGGATGGACTTTGTCACCCTCCAACTCACAAAGCAGCGTGAGCACACGCATCTTGTGTTGATTGCTCACATTAGGTTCCATCAGCACCTTCTCCGCATATATCATGCCCTGCCTCACATCGCGACGACCATTTACGGAAAGAAGTACCAACTCAATATAATCAGCAGCGGCACTCTGCCCTGGAGCATTTTGGTGTAGAAATTCTATGGCATCCATAAACCTCTTCTCCGCATTATCATAATCACGCATTTGCTGATATACCGTTCCTGTTACGTGGATAGCAGTATACTGGCCAAATATGCTATTATGCTCTTGAGCATAGGATTCCATCTTGCGTGCTATCTCAAGAGCGTGCGTACGACGCTGATGAGTCGACTCATAAATTGACAGATTACCCCAAGCACGATAGAACACAACATCGTCATCTGCCTTCTTCGTTGCTTCCATCAGGTCTGAAATTACCTTTCTGAAAGCCACGGAATCATCTTGATAAAAGAGACGGTACATCTCTGTCTGCAATTCTGCAACCTTACCTTTTATGTCCGACTGGGCATACGCAGGAAGAGATAACAGTAAGCCGCAAATAGCCATCATCAGAATATGTCTTATTTTTCCCGACATCTCCATTTTACAGTTTTAGCACTGCAAAGGTACAACTATTTCCGCAAAAAAGACAATGTTTTCCAAAAGTTTTTATACTCAAAGTGCTTCAATGTATTCGTAAAGCTTCTTATAAAAGGGGTGACGAGTCATCGTCGAGGCATCGCCAAGAATGATGAGTTTCATGCGGGCACGAGTCATGGCAACGTTCATACGACGAAGGTCACGTAAAAAACCAATCTGTCCCTCATCATTAGCACGTACCAGCGATATTAGTACTATATCACGTTCTTGACCTTGGAAGCCATCAACAGTATTCACACTAACCAACTGGCGATAAGGTCTCACCCATTCTTTCTTCTTCAGCAACCTCCGCAGGTATTGCACCTGAGCACGATAAGGAGAGATGATTCCAACATCCAACCGTTCTTCCAGAATACGCCCTTTACCTATCTTTCGGAGATAGTTCTCAAGTGCAAGTAGAGTGAGTTCTGCTTCAGCCTTATTGATACGGCCATAGTTCTCACCTACGAACTGTTCCTTAAACGACACGCCACTTTCCTCAGGTATCCCAAATTGAGATGTATCAATCCATGTAATCGGAATATCAAGATCAAGTATACTGCGATACTTCACCTCTGGCGCGCTCTCTACCTGATTACCATAGAACCAATCGCTAGAAAAGCGCATAATCTCTTCATTCATTCGGTACTGTATCTTTAGTAGTGATAACACCTCAGGCTTATTCTCTGCGATTCGCTCCATGAGAGTTTTACCAAGACCTGCCTTCAAGGCTGCCAGACTTTTGACCGTTGGAGGCAACTGACAGTGGTCACCTGCAAAAACCACCCTTGACACCTTGCAGATAGGAATCCAGCAAGCTGCCTCCAAGGCCTGTGCAGCCTCGTCGATAAATAACGTGCCGAATTTCTGACCTTCCAACAGACGGTTTGCAGAACCGACAAGCGTACAGGCTATGACGCGCGCTTCTCCGAAAAGTTGTGCATTGATGCGTATTTCCAGTTCTGTGGCACGTTCTTTCAGACGTTCCATCTTCTGATGATACTTTTCGTCTCCGCGTTTCCGATGAGCCCTCATCTCACGAATGGCTTTGCGAATCGCCCACAATAGTTCATAATCTGGATGTGCTTCAAAACGGCGTTCATAGGTAAATGAGAGCATCTTGTCGTTTACACGTGATGGATTCCCTATTCTCAACACATTGACCCCCCTGTCAACAAGTTTTTCCGAAATCCAATCCACAGCCATATTACTTTGTGCGCAAACCATCACTTGATTTTCCCGTCGCAATGTCTCATAGATAGCTTCAACAAGTGTCGTTGTTTTACCTGTGCCTGGAGGTCCATGCACTATCGCCACATCTTTGGCTCTTAACACCTTATTGACGGCATCCTCTTGAGTGCGATTCAAATATGGGAAATGAAGTGGCGCAAATGAGAATGTCTCTGTTTTTAGCTGCGAATAAAATAAATCACGCAAATAACCTAAACGTCCTTTTGCTTTAATCACACGATCCAAAGCATCGAACATCGTTTTATAGCTTGTCTCGTCAAAGAAAAGCTGGATTCCCACACGCTCTGCGCCTTGCACATCAATAAGTTTTCCATTATCTGGTACGACCACCACCATTCTATCGCCATCAACATAACTGACAGTTGCCGTAAAATTGAAATAATGAATCACCTCCTTATCATCCACATGAAAAAAGGCCACAGGTTTCCCAAACTCAAAATTATGTTCAATCTCCTCGTCTTCTAGACGATACACTTCCACGGACAACTGGTTCAAAGAATTATAGTAACTCTTACCCATTTTCAGCGGATACCAAGCATCACCTCGTTTCACTTTCCGCTGCAGTCCCATTTCTTCTGTCTGTTTGCGGAAAGCATCTTTCTCAGTCTGATACTCTAATTGTAGCAGCAGGCGTTGTTGCTGAAGAGCCTGTATAGGTGAATACTGTAGATTTCCCATAAATCGCCCACAAAGGTACAAAAAATCCGGGAAACTCATATCACCTTATAAAAAAAATGCGTACCTTTGCAGCCGAAATGAAACAGATATTGTTGATAAACGATGTAGTAGGCTACGGAAAGGTTGGCATGGGAGCCATGCTACCCATCTTGTCATATCTAGGCATTCCCACCTATAGTCTTCCTACAGCGCTCGTATCAAACACTCTCGACTATGGCAAGTTCAATATTCAGGACACTACAGAATACATCCGCGGCACTCTACCTGTATGGAAGAAGTTAGGCTTTAGTTTTGATGCCATCTGCACAGGTCTTATGTTCAGTGATGAGCAAGCCAAACTCGTGGCCAGCTACTGTAAAGAGCAAGGCGAATCGGGTACATGGGTCTTTGTTGACCCCATCCTTGGTGATGGCGGACGCCTTTATAATGGCGTCACCCAGAAACAGGTTGAACTTATGCGTGAGATGGTTTCTGTAGCCCATCTCACATTCCCAAATTATACTGAAGCCTGTTACCTCACCGATACCCCCATTCACATGGAGGGTGTTTCATGGGAGCAAGTAGCCGACCTGCTCGACAAATTGCGTGACATTGGCTGTAAGTCGGCTCTCATCACAAGTTGCAAGATTGATGGACAGAATGCAGTAGCTGGCTATAATCATTTTGACGACCACTATTTCCACTTGAATTATCATGAAATTCCTGGCCTTTTCCACGGTACTGGTGATATTTTCTCAGCGGTTCTCATTGGCCATCTTCTCAATGGAGAATCACTGAAGACATCTACTCGCACCGCTATGGACACTGTCTTCCGTATGATTGATCGTTATCGCAATACTGACGACAAGAACCGTGGCATTCCTGTTGAAAAATGCCTCGACCTCCTATAATTCCGGTTAGATGCCATTTGTTCACACTTTAATCTCTGACATCCCCAAGCCCAAGCAGTTCACCTACCCGTTCTGCTATGAGCCTCATCCACTTTGCATCGAAGCGGTCGAGCTTATAAAACAGGAGATTGCCCATATTAACCCCCATGAAGGGAAGATGTTCGGCGTACTAGTAGTAGAGACAGAACATAAACTCGGTTTCCTTGCAGCCTATTCGGGTTTACTAGAAGGACGTAACGACTGGCCTTACTTTGTTCCACCAGTTTTTGATGCTCAAAAACCTGATGGTTATTTTAAAGCTCGTGAGCGCGAAATCATGCAATCAGAACAGCACAAACAAATGTCGCAGGATCTCCAACTATGGCTCTTCCATCAATATCAGTTTCTTAATGCCAACGGCGAGCAACGCGATCTTGTTGATATATGGCAAGACTACCATAGTTCTCCACGTATCCGCAAGAAATTCCCACTACCACCAGGAGGCACTGGCGATTGTTGTGCTCCTAAACTTCTTCAGTATGCATACAGCAAGCATCTTAAGCCAATCTGCATGGCCGAATTTTGGTGGGGACCTTCTCCGAAAAGCGAGGTTCGCCATCATGGTCTCTTCTACCCAGCCTGTCGAGGCAAATGCAAGCCCATTCTCACTTGGATGCTTCAAGGGTTAGACGTAGAGCCCAATCCTGAGGAAATGATTCATCCCCACTTAAACTTCGAGGTAATATATGAAGACGATGCACTGGCTGTTATCAACAAGCCTTCAGGGCTCCTCAGTGTCCCAGGGAAGGCCTACGATTATTCTGTAGCTACAATCGCCCAAGAACGATGGCCTGGCTCCATGGTTGTCCATCGTCTTGATATGGGTACGTCAGGCCTCATGATTATTGCAAAATCTAAAGCGACATACGTTCCTCTACAGGAGCAGTTTGTCAAACATATGGTTGAGAAACGATATATCGCCTTACTTGAAGGTCTTGTCACCCCTCCTCTGGGAAGAATCGAACTGCCGCTACTTAGTGATCCATTAAACCGCCCTCGTCAGATAGTCGACTATCGGCACGGCAAGTCGGCCGTTACCGAGTATGAAGTTCTATCCACTTCCAACGAACCGCTTACCACACTCATTGCTCTTTACCCTCATACAGGCCGCACTCATCAACTCCGTGTTCATTGTGCACATCCCGACGGACTTGATTGCCCCATCGTTGGTGACGAACTTTATGGCAGAAAAGCAGAACGCTTATGCTTACACTGTGACCAAATAAGATTCGCCCACCCGATATCAGGTGAGCGAATGTATTTCGAATTACCGAATCCTTTTGTATAAGATTACTTTTCTTCTGGAGCTTGCCCAATCAAATCCATAAACTCATCAAGTTTTGGTGTGATGATGATTTGCGTACGACGGTTACGCTGCTTACCCAGTTCCGTATCATTGCTGGCAATAGGGTTGTATTCACCACGCCCGCCTGCTGTCAGTCGTTTCGGATCTACACCATAGTCGTTCTGCAAAGCCTGTACCACCGACGAAGCACGAAGCGTGGAAAGATCCCAATTGTTACGAATATTTGTTTTCTTGATAGGAACATTGTCTGTATTACCTTCAACGAGCACATCATAATCCTTATAATCTTTGATAATCTTAGCAATCTTAGACAATGTTTGAGCAGCACGGCTGTTAATCTCATAAGAGCCACTTTTATACAACATATTATCAGCCAATGATATATATACCACACCCTTCAACACCTGTACATCAACCTCCTTCAATTCCTCATTCGAGAGCGAACGGGTCAAATTGTTCGTAAGTACCATGTTCAGTGAATCGCTCTTCGACTTCACTTCTACCAAGTGACGGATATACCGGTTCGACTCATTGATCTGATCTACCAACTTCTCAATAGAGATATTGTTCTGTGAAGCGTTTGTCAGGCTCTTGTCAAGCGACTGCTGTAGAGCCGTATACTTAGCCTCTGCATTCTGAAGGGCTTGCTGCATGCCACGTTGCTGCTCTTCCAAAGCCGTGATACGCGCATTCTTTGCAGCCAAATCTTCCCTTGCATCTTGCAACTTCTCGGTGAGTGACTTGTTCTCCGTCTGGCAGTTCACCAGATCCTTCTTGCTGGCACAGCTAGTCATCAGCCCCATAGCCAGAGCTATAAAAAAAACATTCTTCTTCATACTTATAACCATTAAAAAAAACTTATTCGGTGCAAAATTAGTGAACTAGCTGAAAAAACAATGGATTAATGCTTGTAATTAGATTTATTTTAATTAAATTTGCAGACAAAAACCAAATAACAGATGAAAAATATCAAAACACTACTCCTCACAGTATTCTGCATGACCGCATTTGGCGGCTCTGCACAACTTACCAAAGGCGTCACCAAAGACCTAGCCAACCAGCGTAAAGCAAACATCAGTAATGTCATTTACGACCTAACCTTCAACATCCCCGCAAATTCTCAGGACAAAGTTACGGGCAAGAATGTCATCACTTTCGACCTCAAGCAGAAGGCCGATGTCATACTTGACTTCCAAGGCGGGTTTAATGGAACATGTTATGTCATTACCAAAAAAGGCAAAAAAGAGAAACGCAAGTCTATTGTGGCTTCTTATCAGAATGAACACATCATTATTCCCAATAAACTGCTTGTAGAAGGTACAAATCGTATCGAGTTGAATTTTACCAGCCTTGACAAGGCTCTCAATCGCCATCAAGACTATATGTATACGCTTTTTGTACCCGACATGGCACGGTCATGCTTCCCATGCTTTGACCAACCCGACCTTCGAGCCAGATTCCTGACCGACATCAAAGCACCAACTGGTTGGAAGACAATGACCAGCGATCCATGCTGTCCTCTCCCAACCTACCTCTACTCTTTTGTTGCAGGCAACTACCAAGAGAAAATTGCTACCCGCGACGGACGTCCTATGCGTGCCTTATTCCGCGAAACCGACCCTGAAAAAGTCAAGCAACTTGACCAAGTGTTCGACGAGGCTGCCGCAGCATTAAAATGGATGGAGGGTTATACTGGCATCGCAAATCCCTTTGCAACCGAATACGGAGTCGTTATTCTTCCAGGCTATCAGTTTGGCGGAATGGAACATCCAGGTGCCATCCAACTCAGTGACCGACGTATTTTCCTTGATAAGAATGCCACTCAGGAAGAGTTGCTTAGTCGTACAGAACTCATCGCACACGAGACAGCCCACCTCTGGTTTGGCGACCTAGTCTCGTTGAAATGGTTTGAGGATGTATGGGCCAAAGAGGTCTTTGCCAATTTCATGGCGTCTAAAATCACACGCCGACAATATAATAAAGTTGACCACGAGCTAAACTTTATCAAAACCTATCAAGCCCGCGCCATTGCCATCGACCGCACAGAAGGCACTCACCCAATTGCCCAAGAACTTGGCAATCTTAACTGCGCCAGCTTGCTCTACGACAACATCATCTACGATAAGGCACCTGTTATGATGCGCATGCTTGAGAACATGATGGACGCCCCAACCATGCAAAAAGGACTACAGAACTATCTGGCGGAACATGCCTATAGTAACGCCTCTTGGGATGATCTCATTGACGCACTTAGCCAAGTAGCCCCCAAAGTCGGCGTACGTCAATTCAGTGATGTATGGGTAAAACAAAAAGGATTGCCAAACATTCACACCACTTACCGTGATGGAAAACTCATCGTTACTCAGACCGACCCTTATGGTCGTGGCCTCTGTTGGCCTCAGAAATTTGATATTAAACTGATTAACGAGTTGGGCGGTAGTCGAACCATAACTGTTGAAATGAATGAATCGCAAAAGTCATTCAACATTCCTCTCACGCCAGATTATATCATTCCGAATTACAGCGGTATGGGCTATGGAATCTTTACCCTTGACGACCATTATGCCAAAAAACTCCCCATGCGTCTGATTACGACCCGTAGTGACCTACACCGTTTCTGTTTGCTCCAGACCATTCATGAGAATTATCTGTTAGGAAAAATCCCTCCTTCTCATTTCGGTGAACTATACCGTTTCATGATGAAAGAAAAGAATCCACTCATCATGTCAACAGGCGTAGACCAGATGTTCAAGATCTCTACTGACATGCCTATGTCTTCTCGCAAAACCCTTGAGCTCTGTATGATGGACTTGCTGGGCGAGAACAAAACGCAAGAATGCCGTCAATATATTCTCCACAAGCTATCAGCTAACGCCGTCTCTCCCGAAGTTCTTGACAAGATTAAGAAGATGTTCGACGCTCATAACGATCCAGCTTTCAGTGAACATGACTACATGGATATGGCTTATCGTCTTGCCATTGTACGTCCAAGCCAACGTGAAGAGATCCTTAGTACAGAACGTGCGCGTTTGACAACACAGGAGCTGCGCGACGAGTTCGACTATGTAAGCCGTGCTTGCAATCCCGATGCCGATGCCCGTATCCAAGTATTCAATAGTTTATTAGCCCCCGAAGGCCGTCAGCATGAGCCATGGGCACTCCAGACACTTGCTTTGCTCAATTCTGACGTTTACGAGCCACAAAGCAACAGTTACATCATGCCAGCCCTTCAGTCGTTGCCTTACCTGCAACAGACCAGCGGGATTTTCTTCCCAAGCAACTGGACAAAAGCCTTATTAAGCACCCATAAAAGTTCTGAGGCTGCTCAAGAGGTTGAGAAATTCCTTCAGACCGATAAGGCTTGTTCCGAGAACCTGAAGAACAAAGCTCGCGAGGCCTCATGGATTCTGATGAAGCAGATTCCTTACGTAGAACAAGCAAAGCCAAGTGTCACCTCAGTTAATAAGAAAGCTAAATAAATTTCCCTCTATCTAAAGAGAGTAATCACATTCCCAGCGCATTGCAAAATGTGCTGGGATTTTTTTATCTCAAATATATTTGGTCTTTTGCCGTTTTTTTAGTAATTTTGCCACCCAAAATAAAACTTAATAATATATAAGGTATGATACGCTTCTTTCAGACCCCACAGAAAACGGTGATAGCCACTGAGGTTGATCACGCACTGAGTGAACAGGAAATCAAGGAATTAAACTGGCTCTATGGCGATGCTACGCTGTTAGATGCCGAGCAACTGGAGGGCTACTATGTTGGTCCACGCCGCGAAATGGTGACACCATGGTCGACAAATGCCGTTGAGATTACACAGAATATGGGCCTCAGCGGCATTTCTCGTATAGAGGAATATTTTGCCGTAGACTCAAAGGATGCCGAGCACGACGAGATGTTGCAGCGTATGTATAATGGCCTGAATCAGGACATTTTTACCATTAACATTAAGCCAGAGCCAATTAAGTATGTGGATAATCTGGAGGAATATAACGAGCAAGAAGGTCTGGCTCTGAGCCCTGAGGAGATTGAGTATCTGCATGGACTAGAGAAAAAGAACGGTCGCCCTCTTACCGATTCAGAGATCTTCGGTTTTGCACAAATCAACTCTGAGCACTGTCGTCATAAGATTTTTGGTGGTACATTCATTATCGACGGCAAGGAGATGGAGTCAAGCCTCTTTGCAATGATTAAGAAGACTACACAGGAGAATCCTAACAAGATTCTTTCGGCCTATAAGGATAATGTAGCTTTTGCGCAGGGTCCTGTGGTTGAGCAGTTTGCTCCAAAGGATCAGAGCACAAGCGACTATTTCCAGGTAAAAGATATCGAGAGTGTTATCTCGCTGAAGGCTGAGACACACAACTTCCCCACAACCGTAGAGCCTTTCAATGGAGCTGCTACAGGTACTGGTGGTGAAATCCGTGACCGTATGGGTGGTGGTGTAGGTTCATGGCCTATCGCTGGTACAGCTGTTTATATGACTGCTTATCCTCGTTTGACTGATGATGATAAGCTCACTCGCGATTGGGAGAGCATTCTGCCTGTTCGCCAGTGGCTGTATCAGACACCAGAGCAGATTCTAATCAAGGCTTCGAATGGTGCATCTGACTTCGGAAATAAGTTCGGTCAGCCACTGATTTGTGGTTCTGTACTTACCTTCGAACACCAGGAGCCAAACGATACCAAGTATGCTTACGATAAGGTTATCATGCTGGCTGGTGGTGTTGGTTATGGTACTAAGCGTGACTGCCTGAAGAAAGAGCCTCAGAAGGGTAACAAGGTGGTAGTAGTAGGTGGTGATAACTACCGTATCGGTCTTGGTGGTGGCTCTGTATCATCAGTTGATACAGGTCGCTATAGCAACGGTATCGAGTTGAATGCTGTTCAGCGTGCTAACCCTGAGATGCAGAAGCGTGCCTACAACCTGGTTCGTGCCCTCTGTGAGGAGGATGTGAACCCCGTTGTTTCAATTCACGACCATGGTTCAGCCGGTCACCTCAACTGTCTCTCTGAGCTTGTTGAGGAGTGCGGTGGTGAGATTGATATGACCAAGTTGCCTATCGGCGATAAGACTCTGAGCTCTAAGGAAATTATTGCTAACGAGAGTCAGGAGCGTATGGGCTTGCTCATCGACGAGAAGCATATCGAACACGTACGTAAGATTGCTGAGCGCGAGCGTGCTCCACTGTATGTAGTTGGTGAGACTACTGGCGATGCTCACTTCTCTTTCAAGCAGGGTGATGGTGTAAAACCATTCGATTTGGATGTGGCACAGATGTTTGGTCACTCACCAAAGACTATTATGAAGGATAATACTGTAGAGCGTCACTATGCTGACGTTACCTACAGTCAGGATAAGATTAACGAGTACCTCGACCGTGTGCTCCAGCTGGAGGCTGTGGCTTGTAAAGACTGGCTGACGAATAAGGTTGACCGAAGTGTGACAGGTAAGATTGCACGTCAGCAGTGTCAGGGTGAGATTCAGTTGCCTCTGAGCGACTGTGGTGTTGTAGCCCTCGACTATCGTGGTGTTAAGGGTATCGCCACAGCGCTTGGTCATGCACCTCAGGCTGGTCTGGCTGATCCTGCTGCTGGTTCAGTACTCTCTGTAGCAGAGGCTCTCACAAACATCGTATGGGCCCCACTCGCTGAGGGTATGGATTCACTCTCACTCTCAGCTAACTGGATGTGGCCTTGCCGCTCTCAAGAGGGTGAAGATGCCCGTCTGTATGCTGGTGTAAAGGCTCTGAGCGATTTCTGCTGCGACCTGCACATCAACGTGCCAACAGGAAAGGACTCACTGTCGCTCTCTCAACAGTATCCTAACGGCGAGAAGATCATCTCTCCAGGAACAGTAATTGTATCTGCTGGTGGTGAGGTCTCTGACATTAAGAAGGTGGTAAGCCCCGTATTGGTTAACGATAAGAATGCATCACTCTATCATATTGACTTCTCGTTCGACGAGCAGCGCCTTGGTGGTTCTGCCTTCGCTCAGAGTCTGGGTAAGGTAGGCAACGATGTTCCTACTGTTAAGAACGCAGAGTACTTTGCCGATGCATTTATGGCTGTTCAGGAGATGATTAACCGTGGTTGGATTATGGCTGGTCACGATATCTCTGCTGGTGGTTTGATTACTACTCTGCTTGAGATGTGTTTCGCTAACCAGAAGGGTGGTATGCATATCAACCTGCACGACATCTGTGCCGATGGCGATGTTGTTAAGACTCTCTTCGCAGAGAACCCAGGTGTAGTTATCGAGGTAAGCGATGAGTACAAGCAGGAGTTCAAGGACTTCATGGAGGAGCAGGGTGTTGGCTATGCTAAGATTGGTTATCCTGTTGAGGATGCCCGCACCATCGCAGTTAAGGCTGGTGATGTAGAGCATACATTCGACATCGATGCACTCCGTGATACATGGTATAAGACTTCTTACCTGCTCGACCGCAAGCAGAGCTTCAATGGTAAGGCTGCTGAGCGCTTCGCTAACTATAAGAAGCAGCCTATCGAGATGCAGTTCAACAAGGACTTCACAGGTAAGCTCGCTCAGTATGGTATCTCTGCCGATCGTCGTCAGGCTTCTGGCATCAAGGCTGCCATCATTCGTGAGAAGGGTACCAACGGTGAGCGCGAGATGGCTTACTGCTTGTATCTGGCCGGTTTTGATGTGAAGGACGTAATGATGACTGACCTGATTTCTGGTCGCGAGACACTCGAGGATATCAACATGATTGTATTCTGTGGCGGATTCTCTAACTCCGACGTACTTGGTTCGGCTAAGGGTTGGGCTGGTGCCTTCCTCTTCAATCCTAAGGCCAAGGAGGCACTTGATAAGTTCTATGCCCGCGAGGATACTCTCTCATTAGGTATCTGTAACGGTTGTCAGTTGATGGTTGAGCTCGGTCTGACTGGCGCTAAGGGCGCTAAGATGCTGCACAACGACTCTCATAAGTTTGAAAGTGAGTTCATCTCACTGAGCATTCCTCATAACAACTCTGTCATGTTCGGCTCATTGAGTGGCAACAAACTCGGTTTGTGGGTTGCTCACGGAGAGGGTAAGTTCTCACTGCCCGAGGCTGAGAGTGCTTACAACGTGATTGCTAAGTACAACTACGCAGGCTATCCTGCTAATCCTAACGGATCCGACTATAACGTAGCAGGTATCTGCTCTGCCGATGGTCGTCATCTCTGCATGATGCCTCACTTGGAGCGAGCCGTATTCCCATGGCAGAACGCCTGGTATCCTGCCAATCGTCGTCAGGATGAGGTAACCCCATGGATTGAAGCCTTCGTCAATGCCCGTAAATGGATCGAACAGCGATGAACATTTACTGGGAATCATTTAAGACCTTCTTTAAGATTGGCATATTCACCCTCGGTGGTGGATATGCCATGATTCCTTTGATAGAAGAAGAGGTGGTGAACAAGAAAAAATGGGTGTCGAAGGACGAGATGCTCGACCTGATAGCCGTCGCCCAGAGTTGTCCGGGTGTCTTCGCCATCAATATCGCCACCTTCATCGGCTATAAGTTGCGCAAGACACGTGGTGCCATCGCCACAACCATCGGCACAGCACTGCCCTCTTTTCTGATCATCCTTGCCATCGCGATGTTCTTCAGTCAGTTTAAGGATAATCCCTATGTGGCTGCCATCTTCCGAGGCATACGTCCTGCGGTAGTGGCATTGATAGCCGTACCAACGTTTCGTCTTGGTCAGCGTGCCCAACTTAATCGCTACACTATCTGGATTCCCATCGCCTGCGCTCTAACAATTTGGGGCCTAGGCGTTTCACCTATTTACATTATAATCATCGCTGCTATCGGTGGCTATATCTACGGGAAGTTAAGTAATCAAAAGTTAAGTAGTTAAGCCAAATGATATTTCTCAGTCTATTCATCACATTCTTCGAGATTGGCCTTTTCGGCTTTGGTGGAGGCTATGGCATGCTATCACTTATCCAACACGAGACAGTAGAGACACACCATTGGCTCTCTACGGCTGAGTTTACCGATATCGTAGCTATCTCACAGATGACACCTGGTCCTATCGGTATCAATTCAGCTACTTACTGCGGATACACAGCCATTCATAATGCAGGTTATAGTCATCTGATGGCCATCCTCGGTAGTGCCACAGCGACTTTCGCACTGGTACTCCCCTCGCTCATTCTGATGATTCTGATTAGCAAGATGTTCATGAAGTATATGAACACCCCATTGGTGCAATCGATCTTTATAGGTCTGCGCCCTGCCGTCGTAGGATTACTCGCTGCAGCCACCCTATTGCTCTGCAACAAGGAGAATTTTTCCACACCAACAGAGACTCCGTGGCAGTTCTGTATCAGTTGCGTCCTTTTCATAGCTACTGCTTTCGGAACAGGCTATCTAAAAATCAATCCCATCCGTATGATATGCTATGCCGCTTTTGCAGGATTGCTACTGCTCCACTAATAAAGGGCAACTATCCTTCATTTTTCTTTTCCTGTGCTATTTTACGATACTCTGATGGTGTCATTTTGAACTTCTCACGGAAGAGTGTGTTGAAATGACTGCGGCTAGAGAAGCCGCTTTCTTCGATAATGAGACCAACGGTATCACTAGTGGTAGCCACTAACTGAGCAGCATGACGGATGCGCCAATCATCGAGGAAATCTCCGATGGTCTGTCCATCTGTACACTCACGGATAACAGATGCCACAACATTATAGTTTGTAGCAAGCATCTGGGCCAGTGTCTCACGGTTCAGTTCACTATCAGTATAAGGCTGTTGATCACGCATCAGGTGACAGATACGGTTGTAGAGTTGCTGTGATGGGCTCAAGGTGGCCTCGGGAAGGCGATCTAGTGCTTCCTGTCGCTTGTCAGCCTGTTGTATCATCTGCTGCACAGTATCGAACAACTGGCGGTTTTTCTCCTGTAGTCGGCGATGAGCCAAAGTGATACGCCACAAGAATATTATGCAAGCCACCAAAAATACCACAAGAGCTAATATTATAATAAGGTGTAATCGAGCTTTGGCCTCCTTGTCCTTCAGTTCTAGCTCCTTCTCCTGTGTTTTCATCTGTTGTGCATATTTCAACGTTTCCTGCTGACGCTCACGCTGTACCAGACTATCATTAATCACACTAAAACGGTCGAGCACCTGATAGGCTTCATGGTAGCGGCCTATCTCATTGAGTCCACGGGCATATAAGGCCAGCAAACTGACATAATTCTGGGATATGGTATCCCCTTTCTCCCTATAATAAGGCTCCAACTGGTCATAAATCTGCTGAATACGAGCGGCATTTCCAGAAGATGCGTAATAAAACAGAATATCGTCTTGGTTACCAGGCTGTTGTCCTGCCTGTGTCTGCTCAAATGCCGCAGCCATGCGTTGAGCTCTCTCCTTATCTCCTGTCATATACAGACAATATGCCATAACAGGATAAGTATACGCCCGTTGCTGATCTATCCATCCAGCAGGGGCTGTAGAGTATTCCTTTTCGATGCGCTCGATGACCAACAGCCGTTCTTCTAGCAAAGAGATAGCATCAGCATATTTTTTTTCCTCAGCATAGATACGTGCCATCTGACCAAGGTTTGAAGAAAACATTGGTAGAGGGGCTATACTATTTCGAGCGGCCTTACGATAAAGCTCTAATGAGCTATTCATATAGGCAATGCCGCTACCTTGCTGTAGTCGTTCCATCATGGTCCCCGCATTGAAATAGAATTCCGCCTCTTCCATCAGACGATTTGCCTTGTGAGCCATCTCGGCACCTTTAATAGCATAGCGCACTGCGTCCTGATATTTTTCAGGAGTCTTCTGGAAAACTGACACTAGCAATGAAATTATCTTTATCCTCTGCAAGCTGTCGACGACGGGATTCTGGTTGTTAAGCACCCGTAGACAGTAATCGCGAGCTTTATCCAAATCTTCCATCGTTGGCGAACCATAGTATATCTGTGCCCGCATATAGTTGGCGTAGTTCACATCAGCCACCCCACGCATTTCAGATGTATCAATCAGTCTAAGCGCTAGTTCCGGCTCTTCCATAAGATACTTGCGTATATTCTCCCATTGGTAGATGCTGTCAGCATCCGACAACACATTACCGTTTCCGCGACCGCCAGTACATCCAATAGCCATCGCTGCAACAATCAAGAATACAAAAAGATATTTCTTCATCGGTTGAATAACTTTGTTTGGGTACAAAGATACAGCTTTTTCTGATAAAATATGCATAAAATGTTTCATTTTTGTTTCAAAATGTAATTTGTGCGCCCAGAATACAAGCTTGTGCGCCGTGAGAACACCTCTTTCGCAGGCTTTGCTTACCTTTGCCGGCGAAAATCAAAACGGCAAACAGATATGGAAGTATCATTCATCATTGCAGTAGCATGTGCCACAGTTCTAATGCTTATCTTCATTGGCTTGGCAGTGGCAGTGGCTTATTACCGCTGGCGCACCACCGAACTGATGACTGGCATCAGTGCTTTCATCAGAAAGAACTGGGAGATAGAACAGCAGATAGAACAATTAGAGAAAAAAATCAGAAATATTAATCAGCTATAAGTATGAGAAAGATTCTTATGACGCTCGCAGCCGTCGTTTGCTGCGCAATGGTTTTATCAGTGTTCACTGCCTATGGTAATAAAGAGGAATCTGCGACGTCAGAGACTTCAAAAGACTCAATGGCAGTTGTGATCAACCTCGATTCCATTGTCATCAAGCCATATCTGGCATTTGGTTCAACACTCACCGACGTAGAGAAATACATGACGGAGAACTTTGCCGATTTCGCCATCGTAAATGCCAACGCCCTGATACGCATAGACAAGGAAGGCGACATATGCTACGGAAGGTATTATAACAAAGGGAATCGTCAAATCAGGTTCCACTTCAGCTACGACGATGGCAATGACTTCTTCTACTGCGCCTATGATTATTTCTTCCCGGTACCATTGGAATCTGTGATATCCGAGCTAAAGCGCAATGGCTTCGTAAACAAAGGTGAAGTCAGGTTTGAGGACTATAATGCCGATATTTGCTACCTTTTTCTCTCTGCCAACGAGACCATCGAGGTTTTGCTCTTCTCATGGAAGAAAGACGGCGGCAGCTGGTCTATCAGTTTTCAGCCCACCGACATGAATGATCTGAATCATCTTATTGTAAAATAACATCTGGAGATTAATTCACCGATTGATTGTTTCTTATCCTATATACGAATTTTAGAGTCGAATCGGATTTTCTTCCTCATGTGTTTTTTACAGCCAAAAATTTGGGAATCACTTATTTTTTCAGTATCTTTGCAATCTCTAACCAACTATAAAGTTAAACATTAAAAAGATACAAAATGAACGAGACTAAAGACATTATTTCACACGACGATGAGTTTGATTATTCAGCAGTTCCTAGCTGGTATCCCCTGTGTTTCAACACAGGCTGTCCGCTTAGCGGGAACTGTATGCACTATTTCGCTGTCGCCCATGCGCCGGAAACTTTGGAGACATGCCGCTGCGTGCTACCCCACACACTGAAAAATGGCCACTGCCGCTGGTTCGACAAGATTAAGGTGATGACGATGGCCGTTGGTTTCTCACATCTTTACGACAACGTGCTGAAGAGCGACTTCACCAGTATGCGCAAGACCATCACTGCGTATTTGCATGGCGTTAAGTTCTACTACCAGTACATGCGAGGCGAGCGTCCGCTTACTCCCGCTCAGCAACAGGGTATCCGAGATATCATCAAGTCTTACGGCTATGATTGGGACGTACCTTTTGATGGCTATCACAAAGCCTACTGTTTCGGCAATCCCCCCACAGATTAGAAAGAGACGTCATTTCCCGCTGTTTCCCCTGTTAGAAAACGCTGTTTTCCCTATTGGAAAATGGTATTTCCTCACCGAGAAAACAACGGTTTCCAACCGAGAAAACAGCGTTAACCCTTATTTTAAGCACACAAAGCATAATCATCTTCACCGGCTCAAGGATTTCAGGAAGTACTGGTGTATCCGTATATCGTCATCCAACTCTGGATGGAAAGCGGTCGCTATCTGATTGCCCTGGCGTGCTGCCACGATATGGCCGCCGACTTCGGCTATCGGCTGACAATCGGCCGACAGCACCTCCTCGATATACGGCGCACGGATAAAAGTCATTGGCACATCGCTGCCAATACCCTCCACACTATCTGTGGTGTGGAAACTGCCGAGTTGTCGGCCATAGGCATTACGACGCACACGGATGTCCATAGTACCAAGATAATCCTTTGAGAGAAGTATCATACCAGCACAAGTGCCGAAGACAGGCAGTCCACCGAGGATGGCCTGGCGGATAGGCTCCAGTAGCCCCAGCTCGCGGAGCAAGCGCATCTGCACCGTACTCTCGCCTCCTGGTAGAATGAGCCCGTCTTTGGGCTGCTGCCAATCGCTCAGCTGCCGTACCTCAAAAGTCTCAGCTCCCAAACGATGGAGCATCTGCTCATGTTCTATGAAGGCCCCTTGCAGGGCCAGTACTGCAACTCTCATTTATTTTCCGCGTTCAGCCATTAAGAGTTCTATCTCCTGTTCATTGATTCCCACCATAGCTTCGCCGAGATCCTCGCTGAGCTCGGCCAGCATCTTGGCATCCTGATAGTTGGTCACGGCCTTCACGATGGCAGCGGCACGCTTGCGGGGATTACCGCTCTTAAAGATACCACTGCCCACAAATACGCCCTCAGCACCCAACTGCATCATCAGCGCGGCATCGGCAGGTGTAGCCACGCCGCCCGCGGCGAAGTTTACGACAGGCAGTTTGCCATTGTCATGAACAAAGCGTACCAGTTCATAAGGTGCCTGCAACTGCTTGGCAGCCTCATAGAGTTCGTCTTCGCTCATCGATACCAGTCGGCGAATCTCACTCTGCATCAGTCGCATGTGGCTTACGGCCTGCACGACGTCACCCGTACCGGGCTCACCCTTGGTGCGGATCATCGTGGCGCCCTCAGCAATACGGCGTAGCGCCTCGCCCAGATTCTTGGCACCGCAGACAAATGGCACGTCGAACTTGGTTTTATCGATGTGATAGATGTTATCGGCAGGACTGAGCACCTCGCTCTCGTCGATATAATCGATCTCGATGGCCTGCAGAATCTGAGCCTCTGCGATATGGCCGATACGGCACTTAGCCATCACTGGGATACTGACCGCTTCCTGAATGCCACGAATCATCTTCGGGTCGCTCATACGGCTCACACCACCCGCTGCACGGATATCGGCAGGAATGCGTTCAAGTGCCATAACTGCACAGGCACCAGCCTCTTCGGCAATCTTGGCCTGTTCGGGAGTAGTCACATCCATTATCACACCACCCTTCAGCATCTGAGCCAACTGGCGGTTTAAATCACGTCTTTCGTTTGTCATTTTTATATTACTGCTTTTGTTGTTGAAATTCTGTAGGTGAGACCCCTTTCCGTTTCTTAAAGAAGCGCGAGAGGTGGGCCTGCGATGAGAATCCCAGCCATCGGGCAACGTCTTTCAGCGGTTTGTTGGTTGTGGTTATCAAGGTGGCTATCTCGTTGGCGATGCGCTCATCGATAATGGCCTTGGGCGAGCGGTCGGCGATGCGCCGCGTGACCTGTCCTAAATAACGAGGACTCACGTTGAGCTGTTCGGCATAGAAAGCCACGTCGGCGTAACGGTTGAAATAATGCTCTACGGCGTCAAGAAACTGGTTATAAAGCTCTTCGCTGCGACTATTGCCATCGGCATATTCGGCGGGGAGTTGCTTCAGATAGGCCTGGGCATGGAGCATGGCATCGTTCACCTTCTCGTCGAGACTCAGATAGTAAGCCAATGCCGAAGCCAACTGGTTGGCATGACCATGACGACGAGGACCAATAGGCAGGTCGCCCGGTGCCAGTACCACAGTACACATTGGCATCAACAATCGTTCGATGGCTTCATAGACACGAGGTTCAACCAACCGTTCTCCCTTGGTTGATGTCAGTACCGGCGCATAGATGATATGGCGTGGCTTATGACGTTGCAACACCTCGGCCAGCATCTCGACGACATCAATGCGGCGTAGCAAGCCTATCTTGACAACTTGCGGCTCAAGGTCATTGATGATAGCCTCAACTTGCTGACGTACCACTGCTACGGGCAGGTCGTGGAACTCCTGAATACCCAGTGTGTTCTGTACCGTAATAGAGGTTATGACCGATGCTGCAGTACCACCCAGCTCGTGGATAAGCTGGATATCGGCCTGTACGCCAGAGCCTCCTGTGCCGTCGCTACCTGTTATCGTCAGTATCGCTTTGTTCATGGGTGCAAAGGAAATAAAATCCCCCGACATAGCCAAATATTATTCCTCTTATGATAAAAAAAACTGCAATTTGGCAAAACAAATTACAGTTCATACGACAAATTAAAATAGAGATTCCGCCCCTTCTGTGGTATATTGTTCCAGTCGGCATAAGTTGCATAAAGGCGGTTGAACACGTTCTCCACACCGCCACATAGGGCGAACCGGGCATAGCGGTATTGGGCAGAGAGATTGCAGATGGCCCAAGCCACAGTGAGCGTCTCACCATATTTAGCTGCATAATTTGACTGACGGGCATGACCTTTCAGCTCGGCTTGTAATTGCAAAGTCTTGTATGTATAGCCTATACGTGCCGAATAATTAAAAGGGGCGATAAGAGGCAAAGCGTCGTCCTCGTCGTCGCGCCCTAAGGCCCAACCCATAGAGCCCTCAAAATCAATGCGGCGCGAGATCCGCCACCGACTGGTGAGCGATGCATTGGCAATGGTGGCACGACTGAGATTGGCATATACCTTGACTCCCTCGGCACCAATAGTCATCGCACTGAGTCGCGGTTCAGAAACACCTATTATATAATTGGAAAAGGAAAAGACACTCGCATCGGCAGTCAGCGAGAAGTCCCCTGTTGGCAGCCATCTGACAGTTGCATTGGCTTCAACAGCCGACTCGTTACTAAGGCGTGGATTGCCGATATAATCATATTGGTCGAAGGTGTTGTTGAGGTAATAGCCATATGCCTCTGTGACGGTTGGCGCCCTACTGCCCCAGCCCATGCCAACTGACAACTGCCAATGGTCGGGATGCCAGTTGTAGCTGGCAGCGATACGCCCAGTGAACTGATGATAGTAATCTAACATACCAGGAAAGAAAACCTTCAATGCCTCATAGCCCTCCTTGTCACGAAGCGTCTGCTGCTGCCAAGCCAACTTAGCAGACACGTAGAGAGACTGGCGGTGAGGTAAAGTGATGTCATCAGAAACGGCCACACCCGTGTTCAGCGTACGGACATCAGGCCATGTGACCATATACATCGGAGCCGCACCGCCAGGATACATCGTCATGTCGGCAAACAATCGGTTATAGTAGCCATCGGCATTGAATTGAAACCCGTGCTGACCAACCACACCAGATAGCAGACTATAGAAACCCGCAGTTGTGCTACGACCTGGCATATCCATGTGGATAAGCACATCAGGCCGATGGGTATCGTCCATCTCGTGAATGATATGATTATAGTAGATCTTAGTCTCCCACGAATCGAACAGGCCTTCGGCCCACGTGTGCCGGTAAGCGAGGGAGGTGATGAAGGCATCGGCCCGCTTGACATCCATCGCTAAAGCAGGATAGCCCACATCGCCAGCATGATCGACAATGAGTACACCTTCGAGGATATCACGATTGGTAAGGCGATAGCCCAGATTGCTAAAAGCATTCAACTTATGAAATTGTGAGAATGGCAGCACATCGCCACGACCCGTCTTATAGTTATCGGCATGACGATAGAATACGCCACCATTTATATAGAAGCGTTGGGAGGACCAAGCTGCATCAGCGCCGTACACCTGTAAATGACCGTTGAGCTCATAACCAGCCATTGAGCTAAGGTGAAAGGAATCGGCATCAAACCCAGCCTTGCGGAGACGCAGGTCGAGCGCACCGCCGATGTTGCCTGTGGCCTGTGGATTACCATTGAGACCAGAGTTGAGACTGATGCTTTGCAGGTTTCCGCTCTCCACATAGCTCGTCACAGGATCCATCTTGTCTGTACATGCATAGAATATCTTCATGCCATCAATGGTGGTTGAAACACGTTCCGTCGGCATATTGTTGACCATCGGCTCCCATGCATAAGAACCACGCCGTACAAGCGACACATGCGACAATTGCGACAGATGCTCATCGATAGATGCCACTTGTCCCTTGACCGAACGCTTTCCACCCTGCCGATTCGACACTACCACCACCTCGTCGAGATGACGAGGCTGGCTGATGGTAGTATCGGCCAACAAAGGGATAGCTAATAATAACAGTCTAAGCATACAGATACTAATATTAACAGATTATCAGAGGGTTACGTCCCAATAGAGTGAGCTGAAGCCATCTTTCAGATTATCACCTCCAGCCACAATGTTTCCTTTTACATCTTTTACCGTAAGGTGGATGCGCCACAGACCTGTCATGGTGAGATTGATCTTGCCACGATAACTGCCATCAGTTTGGAGTGTGAGTGCTGCATTGTCTGGCGAGGTATGGTGTCCCATGTCGGGCATGCGAGGATCAATGTCAATGACAAACTGCTCTGTGGCCAACTCATAAGGATCAGTGCCTGTCAGGCTCTTCACCGATATGTAGGCCTGTATCTCGTTGCTGCCAGTAATCCAGTCGGCAGGGTTAACCAGCGACAGATAGTAGGTGTTACCACCAATTTTGAACGACTTGAGCCACTCCTGACCAACAGGCAGGCCATCCACCTTGACTTCCGTAGGACTGACGCCTCCTTTCTGCCCCAAGACATTGGCATCATAGGCCAGTGTCCAATAGCCTGCATCGCTGGTCGGCATCAACAGCGATATCCAACCTTGTTTGACGGCAGTGAAGTTGGAGTTAAAACTCTTGACGATACCCGATATGGGCGTGCTGTGCTGCATCTTCATCTTGGTCATGTACATGAGTGGTTTAAAGTTACTCACTGTAAACTCTTTGATATAATTGCCTGTTGTGAGTTTAGTGGCCACGAAGTACAAATCATTATAGCCCGTGTGGAGACTACCAGTACGAGTATATACAGAGACACGATACTTGCTATCAATCTCGGCCGTGAGCTCAGGGACAACCTTCACGGTCTGAAGGAAATTATATATCTGAATAGCTTCCTCGGCTGAACAGCAGTCTGCATCGCCATCAATGGTGATGCCAGGAATATCGATTCCCTTCTGCACACCATCGTCGTTGCTATTACATGAGGTAACGGTTATAAAAAAAACTGTTACGAGAATTAAATATATTACTTTTTTCATTATTCTTCTGTTTTTGGTGAAAGCTTTTTATTTACTATAGCAGCTACACAAGAGTCGGACCATACATTTTCTGCGGTCTCTATCATATCAATGATAGTGTAGATAGGCAGGATAATACCCAAGATGGCAATAGGAGCACCAATACCCGACATGAGTGAAAGGGTAAGGAAATAACAGCCCATAGGTACACCTGCATTACCAACTGCCGACACCACTGATATAAGAATCCATAGCAGGATAGTCGTCCATGTGAGAGGCGTACCTCCATTCTGCATCACAAAGAGCGAGGTGACGAGGATAAACGCTGCGCAACCATTCATATTAATAGTAGTACAGATGGGAAGCACAAAGCGAGCCACATTCTTCTTAATCCCCAACCGATTCTCTGCTGTATCCATTGTAACAGGCAGAGTGGCTGCACTACTCTTCGTGAAAAGCGCCATCAGTACGGCAGGCGTCATTCTACCCAGCACATGGATAGGATTCAATCCACGTGCCAACAGGAACAGTGGTAACACCACAAAGAACTGAAGGACATTACCGCCCAGTACCACCAGCACATATTTACCGATGGAATCGGCCACCACGCCTGCCGACAACTGAGCCGACAACTGAGCCGAGAAGGCTACGATACCTAAAGGCAGTGTCCATATGAGACCACGGATAAGCAGGAAGAGCAGTTCCTGAAGTCCAAGCAGGCCTTTGACTACAATCGTCTTATTTTCTGATTCGGGCAACTTAGACAGTCCTATGCCAATGGCAAAAGCCAACAAAAGCAAAGAAAGTACATTGCCTTCAAGGAATGGCTTGACGATGTTGTTAGGAATGACGCTAATGATATGGTCGAAGTAAGACAGCTGAGGCGCCTGCTCCACAGACTGCTCACCTTGAATGAGGGTGTCAACAGGCAGATTCCCTGGTGCAACAAGCACAAAGAGGACGGCTCCCACAGCAGCAGCGGCAAAAGTTGTCAACAACGTGTAGGTCAGCGTATGACCGAAAATTCTGCCTGAACCCTTAGAACCAAACGTGGCAAAGGTGGTGATAACTGCCAGTACGATGGTTGGGACAGCTAACAACTGAAACAACCGCGTATAGACTGTGGCTACAAAAGTCATCACCTCGTCGAGCCACTGAAGACCTAACAATCCTAAAATGGCGCCCACGATAAGGGCGCCAATCCATAATATAGTATTCTTCATCAATTACTTCTTATGTGTCTGACGCCAAGTATGGGCGTAATCAATGACTGCACGGAGTTTCTCCCAATCGGTTTCGCCAGGAACAGTACAATCAGCACCAAGGATAAAGTTGGGTGATGCATTCTCCAACACTTTATCAACCTCGGCCTTGGCCTCTTCTATTGAACCGCTGGCGATAACTCCCAAACGTTCCAGGCCACCGAAGATAGGACGCCCAAAACGCTGCTGCGCTTCCTTTAAGTTGAGTGTCGAGCCATCAGAGAACTTTAGAGGAACATTGATGATACTTGTGGGGTAATCGGCAAAATCATACAAAGCCTCAGCATTCTTGAAGGGTGTACCATAATCACAGATATGCAGGATATTGATAATTCCAATCTCGTTGGCAACCTCTGATACATGCTTATCCCATTGACGAACCTGTTCTTTCCAGACTTTTGGTGAAAGTGAGTTACCATCGCCACCCTGACTTGATACATAGAAACCATCGGCACCATGTTTACGCGCTGAACGCAGATAGTTCTCTATGCTCAGCGACAGGTTCTTTATGGCCTGTCCGAAGGCCTTTGGATCCTCCTCGATGAGTTTCTTTAAGTCCTTGCCACGCCCCAAAGTCTGGTGTGCAAGTGCCAAGGGGGAATAAACAGTGGGCAGGATAAAAGCCTCGTCGCCGAACTCACGGGCCAGATCCTCGATAACAGCTACCTGAGGAGCAAAGAAGTCCTCGCCATAAACAGGAACTTTAGCCCAATCTTTTCCAGACTTAATATCGATTTGTGGTACAGATATCTCATAGAAGACCTTCACAAAATCCATGTTGGTGGCACGATAGAAATCTTTATGATCTTGCACAGCCTTACGACCTAATTTGTTCTCAAAGTGCAGGAAGAAAGCTGCTGGCACATAGTCGTTGGGGCGACTCTGATCGAGCACCTGTAAAATACGCTCGCGGCTGTTAACCTTAGAGGTTGCTACTGACTGGGCAAGAACTGCCTGATTAGAAATTGTGGCCAGAGCGATAACGGCCAAAGTTGATTTTATAATCTGTTTCATTTATTCTTTTTTTTATTCATTACAACTTGTGAGTCTGGCGCCATGAATGAACATAGTCTACTAAGGCACGGAGCTTCTCTGGGTCTGAGTCATTGGGCACAGAATCGTCGGCACCAAGAACGAAATTAGCTGGTGCATTACGCAGTATCTCATCTACTTCAGCCTTAGCCTCTTCAAGAGTTCCTGTATATATTTTGCTCTGACGTGGCAGACCGCCAAGAACAGGGCGATTGAAAAGCTTGGCTACTTGTTTAGTACTCAGTGCCTTGCCCTTGAACTCATGATAAGGCACATTGACAATACTGCCAGGATAATCGACATAATCGTTAAATGAGTCCGCTGTAAAATGACCACCGCCCTCGCAAACATGGAGAATATTGAATGGAGCAACCTCGTTGGCAGCATCAGACACCTGTTTGTCGTAAGGCTTGATGAGCTCACGGAAGAGCTTACCACCAAAAGAGTCGATGTCACCACCCTGACTTGAGAGATAGAATCCATCTGCACCAGCCTTGCGAGCCTCACGGATATAATATACCAAACTCTTGGTAAGAGCCTCAAGGGCAGGCTTCACAGCCTCAGGATCCTTCTTGATGATTTCAAACAGTTTCTGCTTGGCTGCCTTAGGATCGCTGGCTGCCCAAGTACCAGCAGCCTGATTCAGGAGAGCCAGAGGGGAATAAACGGTGGGGATGATGAAAGCCTCGCTCTTCAACTCACGAGCCAGTTCACGTACCACCTGGATTTGCTCTACCCACTGCTCGGGCTTTACCTGTAGGATCTTCTTCCAATCGGCAGGACTATTGATTTCCACCTGCTGAGGTACGAATTCATATTTGACGTTTACAAAATCAACATGAGTAGCACGGAACCAGTCTATGTGCGATTTCACAGCACCATAGCCGAACTTGTCGGGGAAATGGACATTGAAGAACACGGGAACATAGTCGTTGGGGCGACTCTGATCAAGTACCTGCAACAGCAATTCACGCTTGTTGTAGTTATCATAACTCTGTGCTGAAACATTTGCACTGAATGTGGTTGCTGCCACCACTGTGAGCAGCAGGCTGCGGAAAGTTTTCTTACTAATTGTTTTCATAATTTCTTTTTTTGTTTAATATTCTATATTTCATTCATTTTCTTATTCGAAAATGCTATCGTATGGGCCGTCACCACTTTCACCGCTATACCCCCAGTTCTGCGTCAGGTTGGGATTGAGAATCAGCTGATCCTGAGGCAGAGGCAGCAGATAGTTACGTTTTGATACGTTCTGTATCTTGAGAGGCTCTGAAGCAGGAGCATTAGCCTTGACATGCTTTACGAGGATATGCCAGCGAACGAGGTCGAACCAACGCTGTCCCTCAAGGATAAACTCCTTCCAGCGCTCATCGCGTACAGCCTGTCGGAACTGCTCCTGAGTAAGGCCTGAGAGCTCAAGCGGAGAGCCATCCGAAGGTGTATTCTGGATGTTGAGATACGGACTCCAATAGGCACGACGTCGTATCTGGTTAATAGCATCGTAGGCTGCGGCAGTAGGACCATTGAGTTCGTTTTCGGCCTCGGCTTTGATGAGCAACACTTCTCCGTATCGAATCACTACCGAGTTTGTTGACTGACCTGCAGCATTACCTGATGAAGCTGGATTGGCGAAATTGAGTGAATCGATATATTTACGGAAGCGAGGGATGGTGAATACGAAATCGGTGCCAGTGTTAGGGTTGATGATAGTCTTGGCCCACGAGCCGTTTCGACGTTGATCCTTAGGGTCCATTTCCAGATAATAACGATCGCTGGTGGCTATCAACACAGGTTCGGTATCACTCCAGTTGGTGGCAAAGGTACAATGACCTGTGGTATTGCCATTAACAGTGCGGTCGTGCTCGAAGGTGAAGATATGCTCCGGACCGTTCTTCTTATCAACCGACCAATTGTCGATGAACTTGTTGAGTAGATGGAACTTACCTGAGTCGATAACCTTCTGGGCATAATCTGATGCCAGTTGAAGGTATTTATTCTTGTTGGCTTTGCCTTGTTCACTACTGGTCTGTGCCCATACGAGATAGACTTTAGAGAGCAATGCCGATGCAGCTAGTGAAGAAGCCTTGCTGTCGCGTGTGGAATAGTTGGCGGGCAACTGCTCAGCAGCCGCAAAGTCAGCAACAATCTGTTCGTATACCTCGTCTACAGTATTACGTGGAACCCCTTCCCCCTCACCATCATGAAGCACTATGGGTACACCACCGAAGTATCGCACGAGGTTAAAGTAAGAATAAGCTCTGAGGAAACGGGCTTCGTTGATGTAGTTCTGCTTCGACTGCTCATCAAGCCAGGAAGCTGCTGTGGCCTTATCAATCACAACGTTGGCACGATTGATGGCAGTATAGTGCGCCTCCCATGCGTTCACTACAAAAAGATTGGTGGGCTGAACAGCGAAATTGGCAACCTCACGGATATGGGCAGAATTTGTCTGGGCTCCTGCACGTACATAGTCTGTCTGCAAATCGTTTAGATAAATGGTCTGATTATTCCAGACGCCATACATGCCGTTAACCGTAAATTCCTGATAGATACCATTAATCGCTGTCTCTATATCATTTTTACTCTGATAGAAATTATCCTTGTCTATTGAGCTAATGGATGTTTGGTCTAGGTCTGCGCAACTGCTCAGCAGAATGATAGTAACAAGACCTAATATATATTGAATCTTTCTCATATTACTTGTCTGATTAAAAGTTTAAGTTAATTCCAACAAGGATAGTCTTGGCGGTAGGATAAGCACCATAGTCAACACCCTGATAGAGAGCACTAGTCTCGTCGATACCATTGCGGTTTGACTCAGGATCATAGCCATTATAACCCGTAATGGTGAAGAAGTTCTGCAGCGATACATAAAGACGGACCTTTGTATCAGGAGTAATCTGTTTTAAGGGCAGTGTATAACCCAACTGGATGTTACGGAACTTCAGATAAGAGGCATCCTCAACGAAGCGGTCGTCAGCGTAGATTGAGGTAGCAGTGGCAGCCTTCTGAATGGTGTTGCTGGGATTAGTAGGGGTCCAACGATTGGCAACCTCGGCCAATGGATTATAGTAGTAACCATTACCACGATCCAGACGACAAGCAAGTGCATTAAAAAGTTTGTTTCCATAACTGCCGCTCAAACTCAAGAAAAAGTCGAAGTTCTTATACGTCACCTTGGTATTGAAGCCATAAGTAAACTTAGGCTGGATGTTGCCCAAAACAACACGATCTTGCTCGTTAACAACACCATCTTCATTGATATCTTCGAACTTAGGGTTACCAGGTTCAACAACAGATATTGTTTGGCTAGGCAACTTGGTCAGGTTTTCATCGGCCTGAATAATGCCTTTGAAACGATAACCATAGAAGGTGCCGAGAGGTTCACCTACTTTCACAATCAGCGGGTCGATATATGAAAGGGTTGCAGTATTAAAACTGGGAACAAAATAATCTGAATTACCAAGATCAGTTACCTCATTCTTGTTATGAGCGATATTGGCATTCACATTCCACTTCAAATCCTTTTTATCAACCAGCACACCACCGATTTCAAATTCTATACCTTTATTGGCCACACTACCGATATTGCGTAAAACTGTGGAGAATCCCGTAACCTGTTCTACAGGCACATCGAGTAGCAGGTCGCTAGTCTTCTTATAGTAGACATCGAGAGTGGCAGTAAGCCGATTCTTAAAGAATCCTGTGCTGAGCCCAATATTATATGAACTAGTTGTCTCCCACTTCAAATCGGGATTCGACTTGTTTTCAATAATGTAACTGGTGGCTTTCTGACCATCGATGACAACAGTACGTGGCACCACATTGGCTGCAAACTGATAATCACCAATCTCCTGATTACCAACAGTACCAATAGAGGCTCGCAACTGGATAAAATCGACCTTCTTGCTGAGATGCAACCATTTCTCACGGTCAATATTCCACGAAACGCCTAGTGAAGGGAACAAGCCCCAGCGATGGTTCTTTGCAAAACGACTACTACCATCGGCGCGGAAAGTAAGTGAGGCATTGTAGCGCGAATCATAGCTATAGTTTACACGACTAATCCATGACTGAAGTGTCGAGATATAATGGCTGCTCTTTGAGGGCAGAGTGGTAGCTGCAGCACCTAGATTATCATAGCCTGTTGCATCGTTACTGAAGCCGTAGGCTGTAGTAGCGAAACTGCTACGATCGGTTTGCTGAGCGGTGTATCCAGCCAGAACAGTGAGTGAGTGTACGCGACTGAACACATTACTATAAGTAGCGGTATATTCTGTTTGCCATGTATTGGTTTTGGTCTGTCCAACAGAAGCATAACCACTATTGGCGATACCACCTGTGGTATATGAGGGTGCATAATAATTCTGTCGGGTGTTAGACAGGTCGGCACCCAGACTGGCCTTGAGCTTAAGCTGAGGGATGACACTCCACTCTATAAAGCCACTACCGATGACACGGGTATTCTCTGTCTCTGACTTGGTGTTCAACAGGTCACTAATAGGGTTACCCACCTTGCCATTGTAGATATCAACACTGGTAGGAGTGGGATCGTAGTTAAATGACCCATCTGCATTATATATAGATGTATAAGGTGTATGTGAAATAACGGCAAACCACGTATTTGGAGCAAACATGCTGTTAGTATTCTCCACACCCGTCACCTTGTTATAGGCAGCATTGGCGTTCACGCCGATTAGAACATTCTTAAAAATGTTGCGTTCATAGTTGACGCGACCAGCATAACGGGTGAGTCCTGTACCCTTTACGATACCATCCTGACTTTTATAGCTTCCACTGATGCTATAGCGAGATAACTCATCACCACCAACTGCTGAAACCTGATGCTCCTGCTGGAATCCTGTACGCAAGGCTTCATCCTGCCAATCGTAAGTCTGAGTGGGCGTATCAAGGCCATAACCAATCTCGCCATTCTGATAGAGTTCATTCCAGATATCAGCCCACTGCCATGCATCAAGGAATTTCAGTTTTTTTCTTATTTGGCTCCAGCCGAAGGTGGCATTATAACTGATATTATTACGACCATGAGAACCTTTCTTTGTTGTGATGATAATCACACCATTGGCACCACGGGTACCGTAGATGGCTGTGGCCGATACATCCTTGAGGACTTCGATGCTCTCGATATCGCTGGGATTGAGGAAAGCCAAAGGGTCGAGTGTGGCGTCACTGCCTTTGGCACCAGTACGGTTAGACGAGGCGTCGTTATAAACAATGAGTCCATCAATAACATAGAGAGGCTCATTACCACCAGTGATACTGTTACCTCCACGAATGCGGATGATGCTGGCCGCACCAGGCTGGCCGCTGGTAGTGGTGACATTCAGACCAGCCACTGCTCCCTGCAGAGCACCTTCTACTGAGGTGTTCGACTGACGAAGCAGGTCATCGCCTACTGATGAGATACTGCTCGTCAACTCAAGGCGTTTCTGGGCACCATAACCAACGACGACCACTTCGTTCAATCTACTTGCATTATCAACCAATGTTATCTCAACAGGCTCCTCGAAATCATAGACGTCTACGTCAAGAGCACGATAGCCAACATATTCAACACGCAGGGTGAGAGGGGTTTCTACTTTTGTCTGAAGCGAAAAATTACCATCGACATCTGTAACGACGCCCTTACCCTTATCACTTTTCACAATCACCGATGCTCCTATCAGCGACTCGCCTGTACGGCCATCGGCGACATGACCCGTGACAATATTTTGAGCAATTGCCAACAAGGGGCTGATTGCAACAAATGCTGCAACTAACAATCTTTTTACCATAAGTATAATTCCTAAATTAAAAAGCTATTTACTTCTGTGCGGTTAGAATGGTCTTTACTTTGTCTAACTGCGTACTAGTCTCTTTGCGATCGAGGTTCAGCAGACCATATTCATGATTATACTTGATACCACTGTCAAGGACCCACTGCAAAAACTGATTAACGGCGTCATCAGCCTGATTATAGCTGACACCAACTTTTTCAATGACAATCTCTGATATTTTACCACTCTCAAGAATGTTGAGTACGTCATCAAGCGAGCCCTCATCGCTGAAACTGTCGGCAAGTTCTTTCTTTACATCGAGACTGATTAACGAGATATCATTCTTCAGGTGGCGGTTATTTAAATCAAAAATGTTTGACAGAGCATTAAACGAAACGCCCAACGGGTCTTTCGACAAAGCCGTGTTTAGAAACAGATCATCACCAGAGATACGTCTGCCACGAAAACTGCTGCTCTCCTCTCCAAAATGATGTGCAAACGACGAAGCTACCGACGAAGCATTGCTACCGCTATAGACTATAATGTTCTCAAAGGCCTTGATTTTCTTTACATCCTCATCAAGATCATCGCTTAGGAAAAAGAGCTGTTTAAGCTTTTTCGAGTTAAGATGTTTTCCTTCGAGCAGACGTGCTGCTTCAGAGCTACGTGCAGTGATAGGCAGCACGGCTGTCTCTCCGAAGTAAATGACATGGCTAAAGTCGGTACTATTGTTTTGGTAATCTGAAACGACGTTCAGATCGATATTATCCTGATTAGCAGAGCCTCTAACAATCTGGAACACAACACCCGGCTCAGTCTTGGCGTATTCCTCTATCCATTTTTCAACGAGTGGTCGTACAAAGCGTGGGCTCTTGATGTAACGAACACTACTAGTTTTTACTTCATTACCCTCAGCCCAAATGTTGGTTAACCCCAGAATGAATGCTACTGCTATAATTGAAACTAACTTTTTCATACTCTTTATTCTTTGCTTGTTTATTACCTATTATTATATATACACTCCCCTTCTCTGTCATTGCCATCATCTTACAGCAACAACACTCACGCATTCGCATCTGATTCATTGTTTTCATTACTTTTAAACTCTAATTAATTATTGAATTATTTCTGGGTGCAAAGGTACGGCGAATTCCACTCTCCCACAATCCCTAGCATGTGGCATTCCGCATACCATATGTTTGGTATTTCAACTTTATATTGATAAAAAGACACGGTATGATGCCATTTAATAAGCATCATACCGTGTCTTTGACAATGCAGAAAATCAAATTTTGTATATCAATTCAGCTCTTACTATTCTTTTCCCTGATATGCTCTTCATACTCAGCCAATTCACGCTCACCAATATGTGCCAAGCCATAATGCTCATCATGCTGAGAAAAATCGAGACCAACCTTTTCACTATAAGCTGAAACACGCATAGGAATGAGATGGTCGATGAGCTTGTAGCCCAACCAGCTCATGGCGAAGGTATAGGTAAAGACAATGACAATAGCGAGCAAGTGGTAAAGGAAAATGATAAAGCCATCCCACGTACCGGCAATGAGCCCCTCCTGAATGAAGATACCTGTAAGAACAGTACCGAAGATACCGCCTGTGCCATGGGTTGGGAACACATCGAGTGCATCGTCAATACTACTACGCGAACGCCAATAAACGGCAACATTACAGATAAGTGTGATGATAAAAGCAATGAAGATACTCTGTCCCACAGTGACGTAACCTGCAGACGGTGTGATAGCCACCAAACCTACTACACAACCCACAGCAGCACCCATAGCCGACGGCTTGCGCCCACGAAGACAATCGAAGAATATCCATGTCATCATGGCCGTAGCCGAGGCAGTATTTGTGTTCAGAAACGCTTTGATGGCCTGTCCGTCAGCATGGAGCGACGAACCAGCGTTGAATCCGAACCAACCAAGCCACAACATAGCAGCACCCAGCAATACAAAGGGAATATTGGCAGGCTCACTCTTACGCGTCTCAGCTTTACGACGTCCAAGGAAAATAGCACCTGCCAGAGCAGCCACACCCGATGAAGCATGCACCACAATACCGCCTGCGAAGTCAATAACACCCCATTTCATAAACAAGCCCTCGGGATGCCACGTCATATGCGCCAACGGACAATAAATAACGAAGAAAAAGAACATCATGAAAAACATGTAGGCAGAGAAACGGACGCGCTCAGCAAAAGAGCCAGTAATCAACGATGGTGTGATGATGGCAAACTTCATCTGGAACAATGCAAATAAAGCCAATGGGATTGTTGCTCCGCCCAAGATATTACCTGCTGGTGTCGTATAAACCTCTGCACCTACACCTTGGAACATTACAAACGTCAACGGATTACCAATCACACCGCCGATATCATCGCCAAAACATAATGAGAAGCCGATAACAACCCAGAGCACCGAAATAAGGCCCATGGCAATAAAAGACTGCAACATGGTAGAGATTACATTCTTCGCTCCCACCATACCACCATAGAAGAACGAAAGTCCCGGTGTCATCATCAATACGAAAATGGTAGCCGTAATGAGCCACGCCACATCAGCTGCCGAGATAACTGACCAGTCACACTCAAAAGTCGGCTCTCCCACAAACACACCTGCGACTGAAATCAGTGTCATTGCCGTCATCAAAATAATCCAACGTTTCTTAATCTTCATAACTTTCCTTTTTTACAATTTGACCGCAAAGGTACTAACAAAAAAGAAAAGAAACCGACAGCTCTCTTTCTTTTTGATTGTTAAATCTCTTATCAAGTATCAAATTGTAACAACACCACATCTCCCATTGTTGTTTTACTTATACTTTTGCCAAATCTTTAATCAATTTATTACAGATTGTTACAAAAAGAAATGTTCTTCTTTATCCACCACTTCACCATTCAAGATTTTAAAGGAGTTGAGGTGAACGCCTTCATGAAGGGAGAGGATGGCGTAGCGGATAGTGGGGTCGTTGGCCAAGCGGAGGTCCTCTTGTGAGGGACGCGAAGGAGAAACGGGGTGACTGTGCCAGTTAGCGAGTATTTTCAATCCTTTTGAACGGGCATACTTCAGTGCAGCAAACTGATCTTTCGGTGCAAAAGAGAAATGATCAGACGAGTGATCGATGTTCTCCATCCAGTAATTCTCCGTCACCACATCACCATTTGGGCCGCTAATGCCCAGCAGATAGCCACACGTTTCATGGGGTGCGTCCTGCTGGGCTTGGCTGATCAATTTATCAATGATTTCTTGTGGAATAGTCATTATTTAATGCTTTTTAAGGTCACAAGCGGCCTGTTCATAATCTATCAACTGATTAATCGTGGGATTAGAACCACAAACGGAACACGAGTCACGATGTTTAACAGGAACGGTACGGAACAGCATAGTCTTAGCATCGAAAGTAAGCAGGCGGTTCGTCAACAACTCGCCAATCCCCGTAAAGTACTTTAGTGTTTCTGCAGCCTGAATAGTACCGAGCATACCCGCTATTGCGCCTAGCACACCTGCTTGTGAGCAAGTAGGGACAGCTCCCACAGGAGGCGGTTCCTTGAACATACATCTGTAACAAGCCGTGCCAGGCAGATGGGTGAATGTCTGTCCGTTGAAACGTAAGATGCCACCATGCGAGAAGGGCTTTCCTGCCATCACACACGCATCGTTGATAAGAAACTTCACTGGAAAGTTGTCGGTACCATCAACAATAAAGTTATACTCCTTGATAATGTCGAGTGCATTTGATGAGTCGAGAAACTTGTAATAGGTTTCCACCTTCACGTCGGGGTTAATGGCTTTGATTTTCTCCTCAGCGCTCTTTACTTTCTGAACACCTACGTCTTTCGTAAAATGAATCACCTGGCGCTGTAGGTTAGAAAGGTCAACCACATCAGCATCCACAATACCAATGGTCCCGATGCCCGCAGCAGCAAGATAGAGCGACACAGGAGCACCCAATCCGCCGGCACCCACTACGAGCACGCGCGCATTCATTATTTTTTCCTGCCCTTCTACGCCTACATCCTGCAACAGAATATGTCGAGAATAACGCTGTATCTGTTCCTCTGTAAAATCTATCATAATGTTCCTCCCCCCATAAAATACAGAAAATCCACCTTATCGCCTTCTTTCAACTGAAGGCCATTCCAATCTTCACGTTCAGCAAACTCCTCGTTTACCTGTACACTGACCATATCCGGTTGCTGTACATCGTTCTGTTTAATCAGTTCACTTACATTGAGTGGCAGATTCACTTCCTGCGCATCTCCATTTACATAAATCTTTGCCATAACATTTTTGAGTTTGAATCCAAGTGCAAAGGTACGTTGTTTTCTCTGATGTCACAATCCCATATGGATGGTAAATCGCATACCACATGATAGGTATGTAAAATGCCACAAAAAGGCGATTGCGGGAACGCCAAAACCGACGTACCTTTGCACCCAGACTCAAACGTAAGAAATATGGCAGAAAACAAGAAATTATCAATTATCGCTTTCAGTGGCGACTTTGACAAACTGACGGCAGTATTTACATTAGGTACAGGCGCAGCAGCTGTAGGCTACGAGGTGAATATCTTTTTCACCTTTTGGGGTCTTGACGCTATCAAACAGAAACACGGCAGAAGTTTCACTGGCGGCAATTGGCTCACTAAACTATTCGGGTTCATGATGGGCGGTCTTCATGCCACCCCCACAAGTCGTTTCAATTTTTTCGGTGCAGGCCCGAAGATATTCCGTTACCTCATGCGTAAGAACAATGTGGCAACACTTGAAGAACTCGTTGAGGCCGCCAAAATACTCGGCATCAACCTCTACGCCTGTGAAATGGCAATGCATGTGCTCGGGCTCAAAAAAGAAGATTTTATCCCTGAGGTGAAAGAGGTACTCGGTGTCGCCTCGTTCCTCAACCTCTCCGAAGGTGGTCAAACTTTATTTATTTAAAGACAAGGATATGGCAACAAAGGTATTAGATATTACGAAGGAACACTGCCCGATGACTTTCGTCAAAACAAAGATCGAGCTTTCGAAACTTCAATCGGGCGATTTTCTAGAAGTGCTACTCACTGAAGGTGAGCCTCTTGACAACGTGCCCCGAAACGCAAGAGAACAAGGCTATAATGTACTCTCTGTGGAGCATGTAGAAGGAACCACACATAAGGTAATTATAAAGAAATAAATCATTCATTTAAACTAGAAAAAAATTATGGCAGAATCAAATCTTCAGCGCAGTGTTACCACTGCAACCGCCAGAAGACTGGCAACAACCACCAAGACAGCCCCACAGATGGGCAGTATCACACCTAGATTACTCCTGAAGTTATTACCATGGGTTCAAGTATCAGGTGGCACATTCCGCGTGAACCGTACAAAGGTAGAACTCCGCAAGAACGATCGTCTTCCTATCCAATACGTGAACGGTGTGCCTTCATTCACGGCAAAGAACCTGAAAGCCATCCCCTTGTTCTCTGAGTTTGATGAAGAGATATTGAACCGTCTAGTGAGTGCTTTCGAGGCTCAGGAGGTTGATGTTGACAAACTCTTTGTTGAAGAGGGCAAAGACAAGCAACGTTTCTTTATTGTAGCCAATGGTCAAGCAGAGGTTATTAGTAAAGGTCCTCATGGTGAGGACTTACGGATTGCTTTGTTAGGTGACGGTGAATACTTTGGCGAGGCCGACTTGTTAGACGAGCAGGAATCAACAGTGAGCGTACGAGCAATTACACCTACAGTATTTCTTGGATTGAAACTGAAAGAGCTCGTTAAGTTTATCAAAGAGGTTCCTGATTTCCGCGAGACCTTTACAAAAGCCGTTGACAAGCAGCTACGTCTGAAAGCATCTGTAAACGACAATGGCGAGAAACATATCGACCTGGTAAGTGGGCATGAGGAGGACAACATCATCCCAGAGACCTACATTGATTACGAGGAAAATCCTACAGAGTATTCATTAAACACACTACAAACGGTGGTACGTATCCATACCCGTGTCAGCGACCTCTACAACAATCCCTACAACCAATTAGAGGAGCAGTTGCGCCTGTCGATTGAAAGCATCAAGGAACGTCAGGAGTGGGAACTGATTAATAATAAACAATTCGGCTTGCTGGCTGCAGCTAACCCTGCCTATCGCATAACCACACGTTATGGTTCACCTACTCCCGACGATCTGGATGAATTACTTAGTCTGGTATGGAAAGAACCTGCATTCTTTATCGCCCATCCGAGAGCTATCGCCGCCTTTGAGCGCGAATGTACGTGGCGTGGTGTGCCTCCTGTAACAACAGACCTCTTCGGTACAAGAGTCATCCTGTGGCGCGGCATACCCCTGATTCCGAGTGACAAGGTTGAAGTAGAAGGTCAGTATCTAACAGGCCGCGGCGTAGGCACCACAAAAATCATCCTTGTACGTGTCGGCGAGAAGAACCAAGGCGTTATCGGCCTGCACCAAAGTGGTATCCCTGGCGAGATTGCCCCATCTTTAAGTGCACGCTTGATGGGCCTTGATAAGTTCGGTGTAGCCTCTTACCTGCTCACAAAGTACTTCTCACTGGCATCACTCACCGATGATGCTATCGCCGTACTTGAGAATGTCGAAGTGGGATATTATCATGATTATCAGCATAGGAATAAAGTAGAGAAATAATGCTAAACATATCAGAAATCAATAGTTTTCCTGCACAGGATGGTGGCTCACTAGCTCTGCTAAAAGAACTTGCGCAGAAATACTGCCCCGAGGAATTGCAGGCTGAGCGTCAGGCCGTGTTGCCTGACGAAAGTCTCAATCTGACGGAACTCGAAGCAGGGTTCAAGCAACTATTGGCGGGTAGTAGCGGCTATGGGGAATTGCCTTACATCGGCGATACAGATGCTGAGACAAAGGCCATTCCTCACGAGGATGGTTTCGGCATTGGCATCCCAGAGACACAGAAACTGAGAGACCTGCATTACGAGGAGGCTGACATACTGAACTCTGAGCAGATTAAGCGTGACTTCCCGGTACTTCAACAGAAGGTAAACGGGCATGACCTCGTATGGTTAGACAACGGTGCAACAACGCAGAAGCCGAATCAGGTGATTGATAAAATCTCAGACTACTATCGTACATACAACTCTAACATACACAGAGGCGCACACACGCTGGCTGCTCGGGCTACGGACGCCTATGAGGAAGCACGTGAGAAAGTACAGCATTTTATCAATGCCGCCACAAGCGAGGAAATCATCTTCGTTCGCGGCACTACTGAGGGAATCAACCTAGTTGCACAGACCTACGGACGACAGTTCCTTACTCCTGGTGACGAGGTGATTGTCTCTGAGTTGGACCACCATGCGAACATCGTGCCCTGGCAGCGCGTCTGTCAAGAGCGCGGAGCCACATTACGAGCCATCCCAATTGATCAAAATGGCGACTTGATCCTATCAGAACTTGAGCGCCTCATTTCTCCCCGCACGCGGTTCGTCTCCGTGGGACACGTGAACAACACATTTGGTACCATCAATGATGTTAAACGCATCATCGAGATAGCCCATTCACATCAAATCCCTGTATTGATTGATGGTGCACAGTCAATTGCTCACACCCCCGTGGATGTGCAACAACTGGGCGCAGACTTTTTCGTGTTCAGCGGTCATAAAATCTATGGGCCCAATGGTATCGGTGTGGTATATGGACGTAAGGATTTGTTAGATAAGATGCAACCCTGGCAGGGTGGTGGCAATATGATCAAGGATGTCACCATTGAGCGCACAGAATACAATGTACCGCCCGCACGTTTTGAAGCTGGTACCCCTAACGTTGCTGATGCCATCGGACTCGGTGCTGCACTCGACTACGTGAGTCATATCGGCATGCGTAATATTGAGCATCATGAACATCAGCTGACGCAGTATGCTCGTGAGCAACTCGGACAAATATCAGGTCTAACGCTCATCGGTAATCCGAAAAATCGCGTATCAGTAGTTAGCTTCGTGCTTGACGGCATGCCCGTACCAGAAGTCGGCACATTACTTGACAAGGAGGGTATCGCCGTTCGAGCAGGCCACCACTGCGCTCAGCCAGCCCTTCGTGCCCTCGGCTACGAGATGAGTGTCCGTCCAACCTTCGCACTATATAATACCCGCGAAGACGTTGACAAACTTGTTGTGGCAGTACGAAAGATTATAGGAAAGATTTGACATGCAATACGAAACAAAGATTCTTACTACCAAGTATCAGAAGCCTGATGCATATGGAGCATTATCAATGCCTGTCTACTATACGGCGGCGTTTGAGTTTGAGTCAGCCAAGGCCATGGGCGACGCATTTTGCGGTCGCTCCATGGCACCGTCGTATGCACGCATTGCCAACCCCACAACCACCTATCTGGAAGAACGTGTGCGACAGTTAACAGGCGGTACAAGCGTGACGGCGCTTAACACTGGAATGGCAGCTATTCACTATGCATTGACGGCAGTGAGTGCAGCAGGACTGAACATCGTAGCATCGAAGCACTTGTTTGGCAATAGTGCCTCACTGATTCGCGACACATTAGGTGGTTTTGGGGTTGAAGCACGTTTTGCCGATTTTACAAAGCCAGAAGAGGTGGAAACACTGATTGATGAGAACACTTGTGCTTTATTCTTTGAGATTATCACTAATCCACAGTTGTTCGTGGCTGATATCCGTAAACTATCTAATATTGCTCACAAAGCGGGAGTACCGCTAATTGCCGATACGACAATCGTGCCTTTCTCTGTCTTCCATGCTGTTGACTTCGGAGTGGATATCGAGGTGGTGTCGAGCACAAAGTATATTTCTGGTGGCGGCACAGGACTTGGTGGTCTTCTCATTGATTACGGGCAGTTTGACTGGAGCCTGTCACCATCTCCTACCCTACAAGCGCGTACCAAGCGTGTTGGCAAGAAGATGGCCTTTACGGCTCGTGTAAAAACGGAACTTGTAACAAACCTCGGAGCACTGATGACGCCACAAGTGGCTTATATGGAGACACTCGGCCTTGATACACTTGACATTCGTTTCCGTCGTCAGTCAGATACAACGTTGTGGCTTGCCCGTCAGTGTCAAGAGTTGCCAGAAATTAAACGAGTGAACTACACAGGCTTGGAGGATAATTCTTTCTATGAACTGTCACGTCAACAATTCGGCCCGCTGCCAGGTGCTGTTTTCACCATCGACCTCGCTTCGAAAGAAGCAGCCTTTGCATTTATCGATAAGCTACAGATTATCCGTCGTGCTACAAACCTCTTTGATCGTAAATCACTAGCCATCCATCCCGCCTCAACAATTTTTGGACTGTTCTCTGCCGAACAATGTGCAGAGATGTCTGTACCTGACACCACCGTTCGTCTGAGTATCGGTCTTGAAAACGGAGAAGACTTGTTAGAGGATATTAAGCAGAGTTTAAGATAAGAGTGAAGCATTTTCACTCTTATCTTTGTTTAAATATAGAATTCTGAAGAGTCGACAAGTCCTGCTCTTAAAGCATACTTAATAACTTCATGGGCTGTGTTGACACCTAGCTTACGGAAAATGTTCTTACGGTGAGTGGTGATGGTATGAATACTCGAGAAGCGCTCGTTGGCAATTTCCTTCGTTGACTTACCCTGTGCGATGGCTTTCACAATCTCTATCTCCGTCGAGGTCAGCACACTAGGGCGTTCATCCTCTTCCTGCTGATGGTTGATGATGACCTCAAGCGCTCGCTGACTGATGAACCTGTTATGCTGCACGACGGCTTGCAACGCCTCGCGCACATCTCTTAGCGGACCGTCCTTAAACACGATACTGAACTGATGGGATGAATAGACCACACGACGTATGAAAGCTGGTGTTAACTCATCACTGATAAGTATCCACTGCGACAGTGCAAAACGCTCACCCACAATCAGCAGCTGTTCTACATCGGCAAAGTCGAACAACGTGTAGTCGAGCAACACAACAGCATTCTCGTGCTCTTTCAACAGCTGCACCAATCCAGCCTTGTCGACAGCCCTGTGCAACACGTTATCTTCATCCTGCCTGATCAGACTTTCCAGTGCGAAACGCGTCAAGTCCTGATTATCTGCCAATATATATTGTCTCATTTCCGTTATAATTGAACCATAACCATTTTGTGGGTGCAAAGATACGAATTTCAGAACAATGCGCCAAAATAAAGAAGGAAATCAGAAAAAATTAGCAACAAAAAAGGATTTGCCTTATGATTTTTCTGATTTCCCGATTTAGTAAGGTGTATCAAAGAATAATATTCTAGTAGGCCTGCTCATGCACGCCTTTAACGGCCCTACCACTGGGATCATTCATGCCTTTGAAGGCGGCATCCCACTCGAGGGCAATAGCCGTTGAGCATGCTACCGAAGCCTCACTGGGCACACTGCGGGCAGCAGAATCGCTGGGGAAGTGTTCGGCAAAGATGCTACGATAGTAATACTCCTCCTTGTTCTTTGGCGGGTTGATGGGGAAACGCTCTGCAGCATGCGCCATCTGTTCATCGGAAACAGCCGCTGTCGTTATGGCCTTAAGCGTGTCTATCCACGAATAGCCTACACCATCGCTGAACTGCTCCTTCTGGCGCCAAGCCACTTCCTCAGGTAGCATATCAGCAAAGGCTTCACGAACGATTTTCTTCTCCATCGTGTTGCCAGGACACATTTTAGCTTCTGGGTTAGTACGCATAGCCACATCTAGGAATTCCTTATCAAGGAAAGGCACGCGACCTTCAACGCCCCAAGCGCTAAGACTCTTATTGGCACGCAGACAGTCGTACATATAGAGCTTGCCTAATTTACGTACGGTCTCTTCATGGAAAGCCTTGGCATCTGGTGCTTTGTGGAAGTAGAGATAGCCGCCGAAGATTTCATCTGCGCCCTCGCCAGAGAGCACCATCTTGATACCCATTGATTTGATGACACGAGCCAGCAAATACATCGGTGTAGAGGCGCGCACGGTGGTGACATCGTAGGTCTCTATATAATAAATTACATCGCGGATAGCATCAAGCCCCTCTTGGATAGTATAGTTTATTTCGTGGTGAACGGTACCGATATAGTCAGCCACCAACTTAGCCTTAGCCAAGTCCGGAGCTCCTTTCAAACCCACGGCAAACGAGTGCAGTCGGGGCCAATAGGCTTTTGTCTTCGAGTCGTCCTCAATACGCATCTCCGAGTATTTCTCGGCAATGGCAGAGATGACAGAAGAATCGAGTCCGCCCGAGAGCAGTACGCCGTAAGGAACATCGGACATCAACTGGCGCTTTACCGCGTCTTCGAGCGCGTCGTGGATGGCAGCCACAGAGGCAGGACTATCCTTAACAGCATCATATTCAAACCAATCGCGCTGATAGTAACGTTTCATGCCAGGCTCCTTGCTCCAATAGAAATGTCCTGGCAGGAAAGGTTCATAGCGCTCACACTGACCTTCGAGGGCCTTCAACTCTGAAGCAACATAAACCGTACCATCAGCATCGTAGCCGATATAAAGAGGAATCACACCAATAGGGTCGCGAGCAATGAGGAACTCATTACGCTCCTCGTCGTAAAGCACAAAAGCAAAAATTCCGCTCAGATCTTCAAGGAAGTTCACTCCCTTCTCACGATAAAGTGCAAGAATCACTTCACAGTCAGAACCCGTCTGAAACTCATACTGACCAGCAAAGCGGCGGCGGATCTCCTGATGATTATAAATCTCACCATTCACAGCCAGCACTTGCTTCTTATCAGGCGAGAACAAAGGCTGTCCACCACTCTCGGGATCAACAATGCTCAGTCGCTCGTGAGCGAGGACAGCACTGCCGCCACAATATATTCCACTCCAGTCAGGACCACGATGGCGGATTTTCTGACTCATCTTCAGTGCCTTTTCACGCAACTCATGTGTTTGCTCTTTTACATCTAATATAGCTACGATTCCACACATAATCTTTCTATTTTAAAGGTACGACAAATAAAGGTAATTAGTCTGGGCTGGATACTCAGCGGCCAGCGTATCTATCTGACTGACGGTAGGTACGACACCCAGATTCTTGCGCCATGCGCGCACCGTCAATCCCGCATCCTCCATACTCATACGTGACTCGAAGCCTAACGCACGCGCTATCTGGAAATCAGAGAATCCATAAACCTTGGCCTCACGCAGCAGGTTCACGAACTCTGGTGTCTCAAGATACTCCAGCAACTCTGTATTCTCCATGAACTCAGCCATCTCGGAGAACTGGGCAAATTGCTTCAGCTGCTGATCGATGTCAACAAGATGCTGTAGCTTTTGCAGGAACCAACGGTCAATCTTTGTGAGCTGATGAATCTGCTCAACGGTATATCCTATCTGTAAAGCCTTTGAGACCACGAAGATACGCATATCCGTAGGTTCGTGGAGCGACTTGTCGATATCTGCGATTTTTATTTCGTGATTCTCTATGAAGCCATGCATACCCTGCCCAATCATACGCAAGCCTTTTTGCAGTGCCTCTTCAAAAGTACGGCCAACAGCCATCACCTCGCCCACGCTCTTCATCGACGAGCCCAGCTGGCGCTTCACACCATGGAACTTAGTAAGGTCCCAGCGTGGAATTTTCACTACCACATAGTCGAGGGCGGGCTCAAAGAAAGCACTTGTGGTCTTCGTAACCGAGTTTTTCAGTTCAAAGAGTCCATAACCGAGTCCCAGTTTTGCAGCTACGAATGCCAATGGATAGCCCGTAGCCTTCGAAGCCAGTGCAGATGAACGGGAGAGACGGGCATTGACCTCAATCACGCGATAATCCTCCGATTGCGGGTCAAGTGCATATTGCACATTACACTCGCCAACAATGCCGATGTGGCGGATAATCTTGATGGCGAGGGCACGAAGTTTATGATACTCTGCGTTCGAAAGAGTCTGCGAGGGAGCCACCACGATACTCTCACCAGTATGGATGCCCAGCGGATCGAAGTTCTCCATGTTGCAGACGGTGATACAGTTATCGTATTGGTCGCGCACCACCTCGTATTCAATCTCCTTCCAACCTTTCAACGACTTTTCAACCAAGACCTGCGGTGAAAAAGAGAAAGCTTCTTCAGCCTGGGACAGGAGTTCTTCTTCATTATCGCAGAAACCAGAGCCAAGACCGCCAAGAGCATAAGCCGCACGGAGAATAACGGGGAATCCTAACTCATGAGCCGCCCGCTGCACTTCCTCAACGGTGTTGCAAGCCTCACTCTTTATGGTTTTCACGCCAATCTCATCAAGGCGCTTCACAAACAAGTCACGGTCTTCGGTGTCGATGATGGCTTGTACGGGAGTACCCAGCACCTCTACACCATACTTCTCCAGCACGCCACGCTGATAGAGTTCTACGCCGCAATTGAGTGCCGTCTGTCCACCAAACGAGAGTAAAATGCCATCAGGCCGTTCCTTTTCTATGACACGCTCCACGAAATCGGGCTTCACGGGCTGGAAGTAAACCGTGTCGGCCACGCCTTCAGAAGTCTGTACGGTGGCAATGTTAGGGTTGATGAGCACTGAGTGTATGCCTTCTTCCTTCAGAGCCTTCAGTGCCTGAGCACCACTGTAGTCAAACTCACCCGCCTGACCTATCTTCAAAGCGCCGCTACCAAGCAGCAAAACCTTCTTTATTTCTTTTTTCTCCATCATCCTAGCATTTTTACAAATTCATCAAACAAAAACTCTGTATCTACAGGCCCCGAGCAGGCTTCAGGATGGAACTGCGCAGACATCCATGGATTTGACTTGTGGCAGATGCCTTCGTTAGAACCGTCGTTCATATTCACGAACAAAGGCTTCCAATCTCCGGGCAGTGTGGAATCATCAACTGCATAGCCATGGTTCTGCGAGGTTATGAAGCACTGTGTAGTACCAACCTTTTGCACAGGCTGGTTATGTGAACGGTGACCGTATTTCAGTTTGTAGGTCTTCGCGCCAGCTGCTTTTGCCAGAAGTTGGTTGCCAAGACAAATACCCATACACGGCCGCACCTCTTTGCTGTTCAGGAAGGTACGGATATTGGCCACCGTCTTCTCGCAACGCTCAGGATCGCCAGGGCCGTTAGCCAGGAAAAGGCCATCGAAATCCAATTTATTGAAATCATAGTCCCAAGGCACACGCACCACCTCGATGCCGCGCTTGATAAGACAGCGTATGATATTTGCCTTCACGCCGCAATCTACCAGCACCACGCGATGTTTCCTTTCACCTTCTGGCTGATAGGTAATCACTTCCGTGCAGCTTACCTTCTCAACCCAGTTCACGGAACCATAGTCCTCTGATGGCAGCACACTCTCTGAGTCTTCCAACACAATCTTTCCCATCATTACACCATGCTCTCTCAGCAACTTAGTAAGTCTTCGGGTATCAATGCCAGTGATGGCAGGCACACCTTCGCGTTTCAGCCAGGCATCAAGCGACTCCTTTGCATTCCAGTGTGAATAAGTCTTGCTATAGTCAGCCACCACCAGCGCTTTGGCATGAATGCGGTCGCTCTCCATAAAAAGTGGAAGACCGTTTTCTTCCATACCCGTATCAGGTACGCCGTAGTTGCCTATCAGCGGATAGGTCGTCACCAGTATCTGTCCAGCATAGCTGGGATCTGTCAAACTCTCAGGATAGCCCGTCATGGCTGTATTAAACACCACCTCGCCAGTCGTTCCGGCTTCATAGCCAAACGACCAGCCGCAGAATTGACTGCCATCGTCAAGTATCAGTTTTGCTTCTCTCATATATACTATTACAATTGTAAATTCAATACATTCTCAACATAATTCACAAAAGCCCCGTTACAGAGGCGGATACCACCATTGGTGGGATAATGACCCGTGAAATACCAGTCGCCAGGATGGTTCGGACAAGCCTCGTGCAGCCCCTCGATGCTCTGATAAACCAGCTCGATAGGAGCTTGCATGCCATCGGGGCGCAGCATTTCAACAATCTTGCGGTTAATCTCTTCAACGGTAAACGGGGCATAGATGGCCCGCACATGGTTCTTTGTCGTGGGCTCAGTCTTACAGGCCCTATACGTCTCGGCTATCACTTGTTCCAAGCCCCGGTCTTTTATCAGCGCAATGGCGGCACGGAAAGCACAGAGTTCTTCCAAACGCGACATATCAATGCCATAGTAGTCTGGATAACGTATCTGCGGCGAGCTCGACACCATGACGATTTTCTTGGGATGCAGACGGTCGAGGATCTTGAAGATGCTCTCTCGCAGCGTTGTGCCACGCACTATCGAGTCATCGATGATGACCAGATTGTCCTCATAGGGTACTAGCGAGCCATAAGTGATGTCGTAAACATGGGCAGCAAGGTCGTTACGCTCATTGCCTTCTGTGATGAAAGTGCGCAGTTTGATGTCTTTCCACACCACCTTCTCGATGCGCACTTCCTGATTCAGCCTTCTCACGCCGTCGGTCATGCCGTGGAAGGCCACTTCGGCGGTGTTGGGGATATATGAGAACACTGTATGTGCCACATCGCTGTCGATGGCCTGCATGATGGCAGGCGTAAGTTGCTCACCCAAACGCTTACGTTCCAAGTAGATGTCACGATCGGAACCGCGACTGAAGTAGATGCGCTCAAAGCTGCAGGCGCTCAACTGCCTGGCAGGCATGATCTGCTGCTGGACTATCTCGCCACTCTTACGCACGATGAGCGACTGCCCTGGCTTCAGCTCTTTGATATCCTCGGCCTGAAGGTCGAAGGTGGTCTGAATGACGGGGCGCTCTGATGCCAGCACCACCACTTCGTCGTCCTGATACCAGAACGCAGGACGTATGCCCCAAGGATCGCGCACTGCAAACATCTCGCCGCTGCCTGTGAGTCCACACATCACGTAGCCGCCATCGAAATGCTTCATCGTGGTCTTCAGCACGTTGCCCATCTCCACATGGTTGTCTATATAGTCGGTGATATCTGTGCCCTGTAAACCTTGCTCCTGAGCTTCCTGAAACAGGCGCTCCACCTCACGATCCAGGCGATGGCCCATCAGTTCCAGCGTGATGTACGAGTCGCCATATATGCGGGGCGACTGTCCCTGAGCTGTCAGAAAAGAAAAAACCTCGTCAATGTTGGTCATATTGAAATTACCACACAGACAGAGGTTTTTTGCTCGCCAGTTATTTCTACGCAGGAATGGATGCACATATTGCAATCCGCTCTTACCCGTTGTGGAGTAGCGCAGATGCCCCATATAGAGTTGACCTGCAAACGCCGGTTGCTCTCCGGTTTGCGGCGAACTGCCATCGGCTAACGGATGGGATATCCGTTTGAATATCTCGGTAATGGCATCCTTGCCTTCCGCCTTCTCGCGGAACATATATTCCTCGCCGGCAGGAGCGTTGAGGTTTACACAACCGACACCAGCGCCTTCCTGGCCTCGGTTGTGCTGTTTCTCCATCATCAGGTAGAGCTTGTTCAGCCCGTATCGCCACGTGCCATACTTCTGCTCATAATAGCTCAGCGGCTTGAGCAGGCGAATCATGGCCACGCCACATTCATGCTTCAGTTGCTCCATCGATACATGCTTTGAATTTCATTCGAGACTGCTCTTGCTCAATTGCAGCCTTCACAAACGACATAAACAGGGGGTGCGGATTAAGCACCGTTGACGAGTATTCTGGGTGGAACTGAGTACCGATATACCAATTCATATCGGGAATCTCCACAATCTCCACCAAGTCGGATGCGGGATTGATGCCCACACATTTCATGCCCTTGTTCTCAAACTCCTCCTGATACTTATTATTAAACTCATAGCGGTGACGATGGCGTTCCTTGATGAGCGTCTCTTCGCCATAAGCCTCCCATGTGCGACTGCCCGTCACGAGCTCACACTCATAAGCGCCTAGTCGCATCGTGCCGCCCATCTGGGTGATGTTCTTCTGCTCCTCCATCATGTCAATCACGTTGTGGGGCGTCTTGGGGTTCATCTCGGCACTGTTGGCATCCTTATAACCCAGCACGTTACGTGCGAACTCGATGACCATCATCTGCATGCCTAGACAGATACCGAATGTAGGAATGTCATGCGTGCGGGTATATTCGGCGGCAATGATCTTGCCTTCAATACCTCGCGTGCCAAAGCCTGGGCAGATGACAACTCCCGCCATGCCGCTCAGTCGCTCTGCAATGTTCTCACGGGTAATTTCCTCACTGTTCACAAACACGGCCTTCACCTTGCGATCGTTGTAGGTTCCAGCGTGTGCAAGACTCTCGATAATGCTCTTGTAGGCGTCTTGCAGGTCATACTTGCCCACAAGGGCAATCTTCATTTCCTTAGTAGCTTTTTTCCTTCTCTCGAGGAACGAGCGCCAAGGTCCCAGTTCGGGTGTCTTTCCCGGCTCGAGGCCCATCTTCTTGAGGATGATAGCATCGAGGCCCTGTCGCTGCATGTTTACAGGTACTTCATAGATTGACGGCAGATCCTGACTCTGAATAACGGCTTTTGAGTCGACGTTACAGAAGTGGGCCACCTTGCTTTTTATATCGTCGTTCAGGTTGTGTTCTGTGCGCAGTACGAGCACTTCGGGCTGTATGCCCAGTCCTTGCAGCTGCTTCACGCTGGTCTGGGTAGGTTTTGTCTTCAGCTCGCCAGCGGCAGCCAGATAGGGCACGTAGGTAAGATGGACGTTCAGCGCCCTCTGGGGACCCAGCTCCCAGCGCAGCTGGCGAATAGCCTCGAGGAAGGGCTGACTCTCGATGTCGCCGATGGTACCGCCTATTTCGGTAATGACGAAGTCGAGATCTTGCTTGGTGGCGTTCATCAGTATACGGCGCTTAATCTCGTCGGTGATATGAGGCACCACCTGAATGGTCTTTCCCAAGTAGTCGCCTCGGCGCTCGCGCTCGATGACGCTCAGATAGATACGCCCTGTTGTTACGCTGTTGTCGCGCGTGGTCTCGATACCAGTGAATCGCTCGTAGTGTCCTAAGTCGAGATCTGTTTCCATACCATCGGCCGTCACGTAGCACTCACCGTGCTCGTAGGGATTCAGCGTGCCTGGGTCGATATTGATATAGGGGTCGAATTTTTGGATGGTAATCCTGTAGCCTCTTGCTTGCAAGAGTTTTCCCAGCGAGGCTGAGATAATGCCTTTTCCCAATGAAGAGGCTACACCTCCGGTGATAAAAATGTACTTTGTCTCCATAAAACAATCGTTTCTATGGACTGCAAAGGTACAGCATTTCGGAATAATACGCGCGTGAACATTTATATTTTGAGTGTTAAAAATGCGGCCAACTTTCAGATTGTAAGTTTTTAAAACCAAAAACCTTTCAATTCGCAACCATTTTCATTTGAAAACCTTTCAATCCGAAACACGGCCTACACACAAACAGCACTTTAGACCTATACACATAAAAAGGCGAAGGCTACCTCGAAAGGCCTCCTCATCAGTTCCTTTTAAACATTGGGGAAAAAGTAAAACAGGTGACCTCAAAACCTTTGAGACCACCTTACTAAACAAACTGATATACAGTTAGTTAAAATAGAAATGATATTAATCACAAAATTACGATATTCAGACGGAGCCTCTTGACGACAAGACGATTCCCCAATGATCCTTGATATATTGCTTCAGTGCTTGTCTGCCTTCTGGAGAATTAGCATCCAAATGATTGGCTTTCATCCACTTCATTACCTCAAGAACCTTCACATCTACGAGCGTGCGATACCACCAACCTTGAATGAAAGCAAAAATGAATCCTTCCTTTCCGTCAAGGAATCCGCCTCGTAGGAAGTAACGGTAAACGAAGTATGCAAACGAGCGCCAAAAGAGTGGCAGCCTGTTATATTTGCATTTTATCCTATGCTTTTTTTCCGCCTGTTTCCCAAGATGTGTTATATTATCAGACGCACTTCCCGTAAGATGATACATCTCATTCAACACCTGAGTAGCCTCACCATATGCATAATTTATGTGTTTCTTGCAATATTCTGAGATATTTATCAGTGAATGATCACAGAAATCATGTTCAAACTCCACACTCTTTCCCTCAAGCAACTGGATATGTTCATCCATAAACCTCCGCTCGCACATCGCCTTTCTGTAGCGGAAGATTCTAAGAAGCTTTACAGGATAAATACCTCCTTTCATCCATTTCCCCATGAAAATATGCCTTCTTTTTAGCACAATTCCCGTAATTTCATCACCAAGTGAAGGGATTTTTTGCTGCATTTCCTCTACCAAATCCTTCATAGGATACTCGTCAGCATCCAATCTCATCACCCATTTAGTGGTGATAGGAGCATTCTCCAATGCCCAATTAAGTTGTCCCGCATGTTTTGTTGTAGGCCATTCATGCTGAAGAACATGAACATTAGCATAGGATTGGGCAATTTCCACTGTCCTATCCTCAGAGAAACAGTCTATCACAAAAACATCCTTGACGACAGGACATATAATATCCAGACAACGTTTTATATGAAGTTCCTCATTATATGTGAGGATTATGGTTGTAATATCAAGCATTTTCTATAATCTCCCTCTTTTTTATGAACTTAGCAGGATTACCGCCAACAATTGTCCAAGGTTCCACATCTTTATATACGCTTGCCGTAGCACCAACAACGGCACCTCGACCAATCGTAACGCCCATGCCAACATACGCTTTAGTACATATCCATGCCTGGTCCTCGATAACGATAGGAGCCGTTATGAGCGGATTTAAAGGATTTGTGACATCATGACTGGCTGTACAGAGATACGTCCCTTGAGATACCGTAGTGTTAGCTCCGATTGTGACAGGAGCCACATTATAGCATTCAACATCACCGGCAAGACAAGCATACTCTCCCATCGTGAGGAAAGGTGGATAATATACCTTTGCAGAACTATATACATGAGCCGTTTTTGCAATCTTTGCCCCAAAGAGACGAAGAAGGAAATTTTTCCAGCCCTTACCAACACTCCTAGGCAGCCACCTTGCACACAATGCCCAAGTGATATTCCACAAAAGACGAATCATCTGATGCTTCCGCCCCAAGTGATTCTCATATTTTGACAAATCGATTTTTGTTTTAGTCATATACAAATTCAATAAATGTATTTAGTCCTTTGGTTTATAGTTTAGAGTATATATTCTTTCCAACAATAATACGAGATAACGATGACCTGTCAAACAATATTGCACAAAACAGACATAGTGTAACTATCATCGACAAACAGCATATCGTCCCAATAATTCTTGTGCCATCAAAGGCAAAGAACGGAGCGCATACCTTTGCAACAACTGTAAACAACGGAGAGAAAAGTACAATAGCAAGAGAATTCCTTCCTATATACGATATATAATTGGATATACACTTCGGTATTCTATCTTTCAAATCAAAAATAAAGCCTAGAAATGTAAGAGTTAGTCCAATGCCTGGAATAGAACATCTTGAAATGTCATTGGCAAATATAATAATCAAAACAAAACACAATAATGATATCGGCGACTTTAATTTCTCATTTATTTCAAAATTCGCATTTCTAAATAGAATACCTATTATAAAATAGATTATGTCTCCCCATTTAAAACCTGGTATTCCAACAGACAAAGTATACAGGATGATAGATGAAATCAGAATGCCAGACAATCCTTTCATTACATAACGATTAACTATATAATAGATCGTCAAACAGATAGCCATTGTATGTAAATACCAGTAAGTGCCAGAAGGCAAAAATGCGATCTTACTCAACAGAGTTAGCACTCCACCATCAAAGGTGTTAGAGGCTCCAATGAATTTTCCAAACATGCCTAATCCCAACAGATATACGATCTCAAAGGCAATATATGGCACCACAATACCATATATACTTTTTATAAACTTTTTAGGCTCTCTATTCACAGAAAACAAGTAACCACTAATCAACAGAAAGCCAGACATGTGGAATGCATATACTATTTGACACGCATGAGGATACTTTGCATTAAACAATCCAAGATGGAAAGCCACCATAAGAAGGATTAATAATCCTTTAGCCATGTCAATCTCTTGAATTCTTTTCGTATTGTCCTTCTTGTCAAGTACATTTTCCTTTCCAAATACCATATATCTTTATTTCACTTTAATACAAATTCCGGCTTCTCACCACCATTCAGTAACCACTCATAAAGGTGTAAAGTCTTACGAGTAACGCTTCGGTAGCCAAAGTTATCATAGATAAGTTTGCTTGCTCTTTGTCCCATATCATAGAGAACAGTAGGACTCATGTTCAAAGCCTCACGAAGTGTATGTTCAAGATTATCCACACTAAGGCCAATACACCAACCCGTCTTTGTCTCATTAAGTGTTTTCCAAGGACAGTTTGTTGTAGTTACAACAGGCGTTCCGCACGACATCGCTTCAGCTATCACCATTCCAAAACTCTCGCTAAACGAAGGCAAACAGAAAAGGGCAGACTCCTGATAAAGCTTTATCTTAGCCTCTCCAAATACAGGCGGAAGAATCTTGATACTATTTTTCAACCCTAAACTTTCCACATTCATCTCTAAACTATGAACATATTCTGCCTCGCCATTACCTACAACAAGCAACTGCCAGTCAGAAAAATCAGAATGAATACGTTTCCAAGCATCAAATAGGATTTCTATACCCTTCTTTACATGTATGCGACTAAGAAACAGCACTTGCTTCTTAACAACATCAATAGACGTCTTGCATGGATAAGCATTTGTTTCTATACCATTTGGAATAACTGCCTTACAGGTCGTGATAGCGAGTTCACTCACATGTTCTGCCTCCATCTTAGCCGTAGTAAAGATACAGGCAGATTTCTGCACATCCTTACGCTGGTACAGCCACCAAGCCAATATCTTTTTCCATTTCTTCTGTGATAGACTCCAAGGCTCAAGCATGCCTCGAGGAGTGACGACATACGGAATACCTAATCTGCGAGCCTCAACCATCACCTTATGATAAGGCAAATCCCACATACTCTGAATCTGAATCAGTTCAAACTTCTCATCTGCAAGATATTTTGCAATATCCTTCTTCGAGAAAGAAGGTTCAAGTACCTTCAGTTTTGCTGTAGTTCCTTCAAGCGCATGCGTATTCATGTCTTTAGAACGGATCGTCATAAGAGTGATATCCACACCTAGCTCAGCCAGTCCCTTGACGAGCATAGGAACACTACGGGATGGACCACCACATGCCAAATCCAGAGAAGATACGAATGAGAGAATTTTCATGATCGAGAGATTCTTGACCAGATACAATCTGGCAGAAGATTTATAACATGAACGTAAATAAAGAACAATACAGCTTTGAACACTCCTTCATATCTATTGAGATAATGGAATGTGATGAACGGATTACTTCCTAAAGGAGAATATAGTTTGTTGAATCTTTTAACTACCGATACACCATTAAGGCGTATCCTTGGATTCCCACGTTGTAATGCAGCATCCGTACATCCTATATATTTTCTTGATGTGCATACATGAAGCCCGTTCTTATGAGTCTCATAACCATAGGCTACATCACCCAAGTCATGATGATATACAGGATCAAATAAACCATTCTTCTCAAATACACATTTGGGTACAAGAACGAAGTTGCCATTCAAACGACAAACCTCGTTCAACTCACCATTAGCAGGTATAAGATGCTTGGATTTATCATAACCACCATATACAACTTGCCTGGTTGTTGTTTCCTGTACTAAGCCGGCTATTACAGCCTTATGCTCCATGATTCTACTACATTCTAGCATTTCATCGAAGCTGTCGTCATAGAGAAGAAGGTCGTCATTAAGCCAGAAATAGAAATCATAATCCCTACTTCTTGATGCTTCAACCCATGCTTTCCTCATTCCTCTGCACCAGAAAAGATTGCCATCTCCACGAATGAGATTCACCTGAGGAAAATTTTCACGAATAGCATCTGCAGTACCATCAGTTGAATTGTCATCGACACAATAGACATCAATATCCTTCCTGATAGAGAATAGTCTGCCAAGACACGACAATGTAGTATCCTTACGATTATGACAGGTTATGAGGACTGCTATTGTTACCATACTCTTTGTTTGCCTGATGACACGACTTTAGCCGGGATACCTCCAAGAACAGAAAATGGTGCCACATCTGAATAGTTCTTATTACAGAAAGAATTGGAGGCAACGATTGTGTTATCTGGTATTACAGTTCCTTTGTTAATACAAACATTATTCCCAATCCATACATTGTCGCCTATTACTATTGGCTTGTGCGAAGGAGATATCGTTCCTGTATTCAGATTCATGATTTCATGCCTGTCTGTATCCATCAACTGGCATCTCCATGAGCCTCCAACCTGTGAACCGATTTTTATATTGTCCTCACAGAACAGAATCGACTGAGCACCGAATCTCGATTTTGCCCCTATCGACATATTTGCCCCAGGCTCTACCCTTATTGTACTACCACAACCTATATAGAAAGAGCCATTGAAACAAAGACTCCCTCTGATATCAAGAATAACAGGATCGAGTGGAAACATATCACGCCCTTGCGATCCAAGTTTTATCATTCCTGGTCTAACAGTTCCATTTACACACAATTTTCCACTATTACCTACAACCCGTAGTTTGCCATAAACGTCAATAGGAAACTTTATTGCTTGTCTGAATGGCAAAAAATGGAAATTAACATATATAATCTTTATAATGTTATGTATGAATATAGAATTGATCATTATAAGCAAAAAAATTATAAGGATTTCAACTGGGTCATCTGTACAAAAACTACCAAAGCTACATATCCTACGATAAAAGCACGCAAACAGTCAAAAGCACTTGAGCTTGCTGTTTGATATGTTGTCTGACAAAGCAGGATAATAAGCAGCATATTCCTTGTTGTAAGATTCTTCAAGCAAACTATGGCCTTTTCTTCTATCATATAGAAAACGATAAAGAAAAATACAAGACTACCACACTTTCCAAAGTCAAGGAATACCTGCGGTATCATAGAAGGCACACATACTGATGCAGGGTTATACACAACATTCCACATTTCAATAATATGATTATATACAGACGAGCCAATACCTAAACAATTCAGGCCATACCCCAACGAATATTCGGATGGCAGACTACCCCATAGCTCATTCATGTGTATATAGGAAGTAGAAGTATAGAAAATTTCAGATGAGTAAGCCTCTATCGTTTTTATGTTTATTGTCTCATTCATCTTCAGAATCTGTACAACAACAAGCATTATTATTGGCGAAGCAAGGACCAACAAAAACTTCCTATCTATCTTTTTATCCTTATCCCTTATTACTGCTATAGAATATGTAAGAAGATAGGAAAAAATAAAAGGAACGAAGAAAGAAAGGATGAACAAACGTCCGCCAAACGACATCTGGAATGGTATAAACAAAAGGAACTCCCGAATAAATTTTTTCAAACGAATACCTTGTAATGCAGTTTCCATACCTAGAATACAGATATAGAATACAGCAAACTGGCACAGATAACTACCAATACGGATTACATTGGAGTCAAAAAAACTAAAATGCGAACGAGAATCAATATAATATGATCTCATTGCAGAATAATCCCAACCAGTTACCGATACAACAGAAACCAGTCGATACATTCCAATGGCAAAAAAAAGATATAGAACCCATCGCATCTTACGTCTAATGGATACTATATCTGCACTACCAAAGTTCGCCGTTACCTTAACTGCAACTTTTCTTCGCTTAAATCGAGCTAATAGGAATGCTGAAAAGACAACAAACAATATCATTAATTGGTAAGAACTTATTTCCTGAAGATAATCAGCACCATTATAATAGTCGGTAACACCAACCAACAGATTCGAATATAGAAATCCTCCCAAAGAAGTCAATCCCCACATCAAAGCAAAGAATGTTGACGGAAGAACGTATGTTTTGTTTCGCATACCCAACTTTAAAAAATTGGCTATTGCAAAAACAAGACACAGGATAAAACTATATAGGAAATCAATATTTTCCATTAACAAAGCTACCAATAGCATTTAGTATAAAGACTTCCTTCTTCTCATATTTGTAACAATTGAAGAAAATACATGTCTGTCATTTCGTGACAATGCAACATACCAATACACAGGTAGACTTATGATAAACATAATTATGAGTAATGAAAGTTGTACCAACAGGCTATCAGAAACCTGTGGACGGATTCTCCAATAAATACATGATATGCAAACAAATGAAGCCAAACATGGGATTAACACATACTTGATCCATCTTAAAACAGATAAACCAATAAGTTTGTGTGCGAAATAAATATAAATTATTCCATCTACCATAATACGGAAGATTATCCAATTAAGAATTGCCCAATATGGCTGAAAGCCAAATTGAAATTCAACACATGTCAATATAATTGGAATAATGTTTGCTATCGAACTACAAATATTAAACCGCTTGATGTTTCCTTCTGCCTGAATAGCCTGATACAAGAAATGATACAATTGCTCAATAAGCCCAGAAACGAACCATAACATGCAAAACAGAACAGTCCACTCAGGCACTTCCTTTAGCCACAATTGCAACACGACAGGCATAGAGAACAATATAGGAAGTGCAAAAAAGGAGAATAAGAGAAATGAGAACTTACAGCCTGCGTATGAAATCTCAAGCATTTGGTGCCTTTGGTTTGCTCCTTCCTTTTTGACAAGGACTGGTGTCAATGCCTTTGACATATTACCAGAAACGCCCATCAACGCCCCTTGCAGTTGTGTAGCTATTCCCAATGCTGCATTCAATAGAGTCCCAAAGAAATGGTTTATCGCAATAGTCATACCATAAAGTGAAATCATCCCAGCACAAATATTCAGCATGTTCCAGCCTGCAAAAGATGCCATTTTCTTCAAGATCTCATTATCATGTTCCTTTATACTTTTTGCTCTACATACAGGATAAGTCCTATCGCAGTAGCATTTAGTAATGAATCGCAACAACCACGACTCTCCAGCCATCAATAGTCCATAAAAAAGTAATCTGTCATAGTCTGAATATGATATTAATACAGCGATTGTCAGTTTCAAGAACACGTCTATTATTCCTACAAGTGAATAAAAAAACATGTTCTCATGAGCATTCAGAACAGCATCATAAGGCGTTATAGTAATTGAAAATACGGTACTGAAAATCAAACACCCATAAACAATCATGGCCGTTGTTTCCCTACCACTCGGGATATTAAGAATACCATTAAATAAAAAGAAGCCAGCTATGATATACAGTCCACAAACCAACAAAGCCAACATACGATGCAGACGAACTGAGGAATTAAAGATTGTCTGTATGGCGGTAATATCTCCCTTTCCCTCTGCATAACTCATATAACGCAAGGAGGCTGTACTCATAGAAGCACTAAGGAAACCCAACATAGCCAATGCACCAGCAACCACATTATAGAGTCCATAATCAGATGCGCCTAAAGCATCCAACAGAATACGAGTAGTCAATACGGAAACAACAATTGATGTTCCCATACGTGCATAAAGGAATAATGTATTCTTAACTACTCTGTTTACCGTGGACATGATTTCCCTTTACTTAGAGCACTTGTTATACAATATACCTACTTTCAGATTTCCATAATAAAAGCGCTGGGGATATATGCTGTCGATACCAGGCCTACGGCTGTTATAGAAACGATTACACGCTGTTGTCCCGACACTCTTGCCACCTTTCCTTCCACCCCTTTGAACAGACCGTCAATGACTCTTACGGTCTCGCCTCCCTTGAAATGGCATTGTTCTTCCTTAACATACATCAGATGCTCGCTCTTATTAGAGGTGGCACAGATGAAATTCTCCATTTCACGACATGGAATAGTCAGTGGAGGATTCTTTGAGTCTTCATCCAGTTCGAAGTGATTATAGTAATATGTGAGAAAGGAGAGTTCGGGAGTGCCCTTGATATATTCCTTGGCTTTGTCTTCTGTGGTATAGACAAACAGAAGGTTCGGAATCAGCGCCTCGAGTACTCGTTTGTCTTTACCTTGTTTGTCGGTTTTGCGCACATAGCGCTTGGCAATATAGCAATAGGTTCCGTCTTCAACGATCATGTCAAACGCCTTATCTTCCCTTCGGTATGAAGCACGAAACACATACCACCTCTTATTTTCGTCTGGCGCATATCTTACCGACACCCCTGTCTTTGAGCTGATCGCATCGGGGATGGTATCAGGGGTAAGCCTGACACATGGAGGTTTAGCCTCGCCTCGTCGAGTTTCCACATTAGACAATGTGCTCATATCAAACCTTTTCGAGTTTTGGTTTATCGGTCGGTTCAATGCTTAGATTCTGAGTCTTACGACTTTGAGAATCAAGTGCAAAAGTACAAAAAAATAGACATATAACGAAAAGAATATTCAAAAAAGCAATAATTATTGCTTATTTTTGCAATTTCTTGTACCTTGAATGTGCAAGAACAATAACAAGCTGCTTCCCTTAACGGAAAAAACGACACAAAAAAAAGCCCACCCATCTGATTGCAAACGGATGGATGGGTGGGGCAGTCACACCTGGCTAGATTAAGGTTGCAGCGTAAAACCAAGAACCAGGTATGCCTTCTGCGAACAAGGATTTGCTACAACCTGTCCGAAGATAGGTATCGAGAACGTATCGGTGACTTTAATATCTTTCGTTGCCTTCAGCGAGAGATTGGTCACCGCGAATCCCGTTGTTCCGTAGAACGTGGTGGCGAAGGGGACGGCACCGGCCGTAGCAGCCCAGTCAACCGTGGCAAGTTTGAATGGAACAGTAGCTTCAACATAACTGCTGTAGGCCCGTTTGCCGTCCTTGTTTTCGCCGTCGTTGCCGGCAATATTAGTATACCACTGCAGGCTGGCCACTCCGAAGTCGTAACCGATGTTGGCCTCAAACACGTGGTTCGTTCCGTGGGCGTCGTACTTGAAGTAGCGGCCCTCGGGGTCGAGACCAGCGTTGAACCAATAGTCTGTCAGCCCGATATTGAAACCGCCAGCGGTGTAAGCGAGCGTCAGGTCAAACTCCTTTGTGTCGGCAGGCTCTGAGAGGCCCACACTGCCCCACGCCGAGAGGCTCAGGCCCTTATAGCCGATGCCGAGTGTTGGCTGGAGCGACACGCTTCCCAAGTCCTGACCACGCCAGATATACTGGCTCACAACGTCCGCCGCTACGGTTGTCTCTACACTTTCCGTCTCCTGTGCATGGGTGGTTGCACACGCAACCAGACCCATGGCAAATAAAACAATCTTTTTCATACCTTCCAAATAAAACACACTTAAAAAAAACTTATTTAGTTATAGCAACTTTCACCATGCTCGTAGATATCGAGACCTTCCTCCTCAACACGCGCACCAACGCGCAGTCCGTGCAGTTTCTTGATACCGTAGAAAAGAGCCAGTCCACAAGCGGCAGCCCAGAGGTCGATCACGAGGATACCGAAGAGCTCAGCGCCGAAGAATCCCCAGCCGCCACCATAGAAGGCGCCGTTAGAGGTAGAGAGCAGACCAGTCATCAGAGTGCCAAGAATACCACACACGCCGTGTACAGAAGAAGCACCCACGGGGTCGTCGATGTGAAGCTTGTGGTCGATGAACTCAATGGCGTAAACCAGCACCAGTCCGCAGACAAAACCTATCACCACGGCACCAACAGGCGATACGAGGTCGCAACCAGCCGTGATGCCCACAAGACCGGCCAGTACACCGTTCAGCGTCAGAGAGAGCGACGGTTTGCCATACTTCCACCATGTGAGGAACATCGTAGCCACACCGCCCGCAGCAGCAGCCAAATTAGTGGTCAGGAACACGTGTGAGATAGCCACGCGGTTCACCTCGCCAGAGGCAGCCAGCTGAGAACCGGGGTTGAATCCGAACCATCCCAGCCAGAGGATGAAGACGCCCAGGGCAGCCATTGTCAGGTTGTGACCGGGAATAGCGCGGCTCTTGCCGTCCTTGGCATACTTGCCGATACGGGGACCGAGCGCGATGGCACCAATCAGAGCCAGCACACCACCCACGCTATGTACGATAGCAGAACCGGCAAAGTCGTGGAACACGTCGCCGAAGGTGGTCATCATAAAGCTGTCGGCAGCGTCGTTGCAGAGCCAGCCGCCGCCCCATGTCCAGTGTCCCTCGATGGGATAGATGAACAGCGAGATCACAGCGCTGTAGACCAGATACATCGAGAACTTGGTACGCTCGGCCATGGCGCCGCTCACGATTGTGGCCGACGTGGCACAGAACACCGTCTCGAAAATCAGGAAGCCCTCAACAGGCAGGTCGCCTTTATAGAAACTCAAATCACCCCAGTTGGGCATGCCGATAAAACCGGCACCCTCGCTGCCGAACATGAAGCCAAAGCCGAGGAAGAAAAACAAGAGCGAGCCGAACATGAAGTCCACAAAGTTCTTCATCAGGATGTTGGCCGTGTTCTTGCCTCGTGTAAAACCAGCCTCACACAGCGCAAAACCAGGCTGCATCCAAAAAACCAACATGGCTGCCAACAACATCCATACAGTATCGAGTGATAATCCAATTTCGTTCATAATCTTCTTACTTTTTTTACCTTTTTACCTTCTTACCTATTCACATCACTTCTTGTCTCTCAGAACGGTGTCGCCGTTTTCACCCGTGCGGATACTCCAAGTGTCAATCATATCGCTCACGAAGATACGACCATCGCCAACCTCACCCGTGTGAGCCACACTCAGTATCACCTTCACCGTAGGCTCCACAAACTGGTCGCGGCACACAATGGTCAGTGCCACACGCTCTATCACGTCGGTAGAGTACTGCACGCCGCGGTAGATACGCTCCTCGCGGCTCTGGCCGATACCATGCACGTTGTGGTATTCAAACCAGTCGATATCCGACTGCAACAATGCCTCCTTTACATCCTCAAACTTGGTCTTACGGATGATTGCTTCGATTCTTTTCATACCTGTCTTCTCTTTATTACCTTATTAATACTATTACAGCCTTTTGGCTTACACTTTGAAAGCTTTCTGCTGCAAAAGTAGTACATTTTGTCAGAATATCGAGCATATAACTTCCAGTTTGTACGTTAAAACGCACACAATCTAACAGTTCGAAACCGTTTGATTTTATTTTGCTTACGATTTAAAACAAATCGACGCCGAAAAACTACAAATTATCACATTGGCGGTTATTCATTCGAAAAAGATGCAAATTTCAGCAAAAAGCTTTGTCATATCAAAACTTTTGTTTATATTTGCCACAGATATTAACCTATTACAAACATAAATATGACAACTATTAACAAGACAAGACAAATGAAAGTGTTCATTGTAGCTATGCTGTGCTTATGGCCAACGATGGCCATACATACGGCAGCACAAACGTTTCTGACCTCGCTCGACCAGTTGACTACGGGCTATTACCGCATATATTCTCTGGCCTACAATGCCACAATGGCCATGAGCGAGACCACAACGGGTTCGGCCAATGTGTTCTGTGATACGCCAAACAGCAGCGACTACATGCAAGTGTGGTATATCAATGTGTCGGCGGAAACCACAACCACCAAGACCGTAACGATACAGAATGCAGTGTCGGAACGGTGGATGAATCGCTCGGGGAGTAACTTTCATACATGGCCCACGGCGTTGACTTTGACAGTAACACTGACCACCGATGGCTTTATTATCTACAATGGTAACGGCTTGCATCACCAAGAAAGCGGCCATGACGTGGTGAGCTACTCTACCTCTGGTTACGCCTCAAAGTGGCAGATAGAGGCCGCGACAATAGACGAAACGGCATTAGCCGCCCAAAAAGCAGAATATAACGGTTTTGCCAGTCTGGTGAACAACAAGGCCGCCATTACCACAGCTCTCGCCAAGTATTTCACCGATGCCAGCTGCAAGCAACTGAAAGACACCTATCAGAGTTATAACGATGACGACCTGACCTCAGCCATGTCTGCCGACGGTATCCCCGAAGCTGCCAGAACCATGGCGCTGAAGGTAAAAAACAATGCATGGACTGAGTACGAAGCAGGCTGGGCCATTACCGAGAAAACATTCCGTGTAGGAACCTACAAACCTGTGAGCAAGGCCAGCCGATGGCAAAACCTCATCAAAGCGGGTTACGCCCTCGCTCCCAACAGCGACCCTACGGGCATCTACGCAAACGCTGGCGATATCCTGACCGTCTACGTAAGCGCCATTCCCAATGGCGGCAGCATCATCATACGCAATGTGCAACGCCAGAGCGCTACGGGCGACGGCTATACACTGACTGCAGGTTTCAACGCCCTAAAAATACAGGCGGAAGGCTGCCTGTTCGTCGACTACGAGGTCGACAACACCACCAATGGCGCAGCGCCCTTTACGGCACTGAGCACATATCCTGATGTTGACATCCATATTGAGGGCGGACAGGTTAACGGCGCTTTCTCGCTCACCCGTGGCGACACCAACGCCGACTGGGCAAAGATGCAGACATACCTGTTCCAGCATTACGACTACCTGCAACTGCGCAGCGAAAAGAAAATCTTTAATATGAATGCCGATTTGGTGAAGAGCGCCTGCCCTACGAAGATGGTAGAACTGTTAGGGCAGTGGGACTTTGTGGTTAACATGGAGCACAACATCATGGGACTCGACACCGAATTTGCCGGCTATTTCAATACACCCATGATGGCAGTTTCACATACGGGGTCTCTACATATGTATGCCAGCACCTACGGCACTTATTATAACGAGACCACCCTGAGCGACGTGATGAACTACGAGAACCTGTTTGCTGGCGGCAGTCTGTGGGGCCCTGCCCACGAGATAGGCCATATCAACCAAGCCGCCATCAACATCATCGGACAGTCTGAGGTATCAAACAATCTCTTCTCGAATATCGCTGTCTTTCTGAACGGACACCTGACGAGTCGCGCAGAGTATATCTCCGAGACTTTCGAGAATATGGCCAACGGCGTATTCTGGATAGATCGTGGCATCTGGGAACGTACGCACCTCTATTTCCAGCTCTACCAGTTCTTCCATGCACGGGGCTATAAGTCAGACTTCTATCCGGAGTTCTTCAGAGCCCTGCGTGCCGACCCGACGATCCGCACACAGAACGTTTTTGTGGACGCCACCGACGACTACCTGAAATTCTATAAGAAAGCCTGCGAGGTAAGTGGTTACGACCTGACGGAGTTTTTCCAAGCCTACGGTTTCTTTGTAATACCCCAATTACAGGACTACACCGTTGGCAGCGCAACGAAACAGGCTTATAAGGTGGGTGACTACGGCACCTTCTACCTCCTGATAACCCAACAGATGATCGACGCCGCCATCGACGCCGTCAAGGCGATGGAGCTGCCCAAGGCCAACATCGTATTTATCGAAGACCGCGTGTCAGCGCCTGACGCCACCTATACTGGCGTAGTGGCAGGCACCAAGAAGACTGCCTTTAGCGGCTATCCCATTGGCAAAGGCGACGTGGGACAATACACCGACTTTGCGAGCACGACAGCAGCCAGCGGCTATGAGGTGTTGGCATCGGAGAACAGCACGGGCAGCCTGGATGTGAGTGTGGGTCATAGCGGAGCCTCAGGCGCTGTAGGCTTCAAGGTCTACGATGCCAGCAACTGTCTGGTTTTCCTTTCTAACACCTATAACTTTACGGTTCCCAAGAAGATATACGACCACCTGAAAGGAACGGATTATAAGATTGTGGCTGCGGGACCTAATGGTGCCGACTTTGTGATGCCTGCCGCCTCTAACTTCATAGAGTGGACAGTGAAAGACAGCGACGGAAACATACTGAAGCAGCTGTCCCTGCTGACAACCAACGGACAAGAGATCAACGACTATCCCGACGCCCTCAAGGCGCCGTTCGTGACGCTGCCCGCACTGACTCCTTTCACATGTACCACAACGAACAAAGAGAAAACTGTGGTAGCCACGATAAGCACGCCCTTCAAGAGCTCTACCGACACACAGGGCTACTACTATTACGTAAAGGTAAGAAACGGCTACCTCTATCAAGACGTCTCAGAGCCAAAGCTCAGCACCACCGTTGCAGACAACGGCTACTATCGCTGGGCCTTCTATGGCAATCCGTATGAGGGCTACCGCATCAAGAACCTGGCTACAGGCCTGTGGCTCTGCGCTGGCACAAGCTATGCCACAAACGGCGAGCATCCTACGCTGAGCAGCAGCGACCCAACCTATTGGAAACTCGATTATTTCGAGTCGACTGCCGCCAATGCACCTCGGTTCCAACTGTCTGTGCCAGGCACCAGCCGCTATCTCAACGACTATGGCGGACATGGTAATAACATCGCCTATTACGGCAACGCTTCGCAGATTACGGTATCCGATGAGCTATCCATTGCCACGCTTACCGTCAGCATCAACGCCACCAGTCACATCTCGTCGTATAGCTATCAGCAGAACGTGACGGTGCCAGACGACGTAAACATCTTTATCGTCACAGGCAACACCGACGAGACCGTTACCCTACAGCGGATAGACACTAAGATGATTCCCGCCGACACTGGTGTGATTCTCTACAGCGAAGGAGGTGGCGAGAAGACCCTCTCGCTGGGCGCGCTGGTCGACACCGAGGTGGCGAACCTGTATGCAGAAAACAAGCTCAGTCATACGGCCGCTGGCAGCTACACCGTAACGGCCGCCCAGAACATCTATGCCCTGAAAGCAGGAGTCACGGCCTTTGCCAAGGTACAGACAGGCGTCGCCATTCCACAGAACAAGGCATACCTCGAAGTCAGCTCACCCAATCCGTCGCGCAGTCTCACTATCGACTACGGAGAAACCACAGGCATCTCTCCCATCAGCATTCTGCCGAGAGACGACGCATCAGCCAACGGCGAGTCTGCTGTCTACAACCTCAGCGGCCAACGCGTAGGGGCTGGATATAAAGGCATGATTATCAGAAAAGGAACTAAAACAATTAAACGATGAAAAAGAAATATATACCCCCGACAATAGAAGCCCACCACATCGAACAATGCGGCAGGCTGCTAGTGGGTTCATTCAACGGTTGTAGTGGATCCCCACAAGACTTTTATATCATCGACGACGAGATCATCAGCAGCGATCAGGTCGGATAACATAAGCACCACTTATTTGAAAACGAACGCAAAACAACTGCAGAGAAGTCTGTCCTTCTCTATGGGTGGTGCGCCTTGGTGTTGCCGTCCGAAGACGATATCAAGCGATATCCGCTAGAATATTGCAGAAGAGAAGTTCAAGGAACTAAAAGAGGAAGATGAAAGCGTAGAATAAAACCATAAAGAGATGCCACATGGCATCTCTTTTTCTTTAAATATTGTTTTTTTCTAAGATAAATAGCTTTTATCTCAGAATTAATTAGTATTTTTGCAACGTTCATACCCGCAATAGGGTTAGAACAGCGACATATTGAGAAGCGTCATTGATGCTTTGTTTTTGGCTTCTTGAACCTGAGAAATTTAGTTGGGCTCGAGCTATTCCCGACAAACTTGAGCATTTAGGCCTGCCATTCTCAAAGGCACATGAGTCTGCACTTCAGATGTATAACGCAAAACATAAGCAATAATTATGAGTGATTTGGAGGAACTAAGAAAATCTATTGTAAGATTCACCCAAGATAGAGATTGGGACCAATTCCATAATGGAAAAGACCTTGCTTTGGCACTCTCAATAGAGGCTGCTGAATTAAACGAGGCTTTCTTATGGAAGAATGCATCAGAAGTGAATGTAGAGAAGGTTAAAGAAGAATTAGCAGACATCTTTAATTACGCTATCCTTATCGCTGATAAATACGACCTTAACATCAAACAGATAGTCATGGACAAATTGAGGCGTAATGCAGAGAAATATCCCGTAGAAAAGGCTTATGGGAGTGCTAAAAAATATAATGAGCTATGATTATCTATAGAGCCACTAAGAAAAAATTTGTTGACGATGTTTTCAACAACACAATTACTGACAATATCGACGAGGCTTTCTACGAACATTTAGGGAGACATACTTCGCCAAACGAAGTACGCTCGTGGCAGAATTCGATGCAGTTCATGTATAAAGTGGTGAATACACAAGATTTACCCGATAACGCAGGGGTAGCTATAGAATATCAGATACCTTTGACTGCCAAACGAGTAGATTTCATCGTCTCTGGCTTAAACGCTCAGAAACAAGAGCAGATTGTTATCATAGAATTGAAGCAATGGGAGAATGCAGAATCAACGCAGAAGCCCGGCATTGTGATAACTCGTTTTCAACATGGCAAAGCTGAGGTCGCTCATCCATCGTATCAGGCCTGGTCATATGCCTACATGCTTTCGAACTATAACCTCACAATCCAAGAACGAGATGTTCAGATAAATCCTTGTGCATTCCTACACAACTATACACCAGATGGAATGATTAACGGCAAACTTTATGAAGAATATGTGACTAAGGCGCCAGTTTTTCTAAAGAATGATGCTGCTCGTTTACAAGACTATATATTAAGACATGTGCGCTATTGTTCGCCAGAGGATATTATTTGGAAAATAGATAATGGGCGTTTGCGTCCATCGAAGCAGTTAGCAGATTCGCTTACATCTATGCTAAAAGGTAATGAAGAATTCATGATGCTCGATGATCAGAAGGTTGTCTATGAATCTGCAGTTTACTTGGCAAAGAAAGCACAGGGAGGCAAGAAACAGGTACTGATTGTAGAAGGTGGTCCTGGTACTGGGAAAAGCGTGTTAGCCATTAATCTTCTTGTAAATCTAACGGCTCAAGGTATTGCTTCACAATATGTAACAAAGAACAGCGCTCCAAGGGCAGTATATAGCGTAAAACTATCAGGTAATTTTGGAAAGACTTATATCAAAAACCTTTTTGTAAGCAGTGGCAGTTTCATTGAGGCCATGCCAAATACGTTAGGTGCATTAATTGTGGATGAAGCCCATCGATTGAATATGAAGAGCGGAATGATGTGTAATTTAGGAGAGAATCAGATTAAGGAAATCATCAAAGCCGCGCACTTCTCTGTATTCTTCATAGACGATTGCCAGCGTATTCATATAAGGGATATTGGTAGTGTTAAGTACATCAAGCAATGTGCTGAAGAAATGGAAGCAGATGTTCACCTAGAGCACCTCAACTCTCAATTCCGTTGTAATGGCTCTGACGGTTATCTAAGTTGGCTCGACAATGCTCTTCAGATTCGTGAGACCGCAAATATACGATTAACAGAAGAGGATTATGATTTCCGCATCTTCGATTCACCTACCGAGATGTTTGAGGAGGTAAAGCGTAAGAATGAATCAAATAACAAGAGTCGCGTGGTTGCCGGTTATTGCTGGGATTGGAATAGCAAGCAAAATCAAACGGAATACGATATAACAATTCCACAATTTGGATTCCGCAAACAATGGAATTTCAATAGCAATGAGCCTTGGTTGATTGGAAAACACTCCATTGATCAGATAGGATGCATCCATACTTGTCAAGGATTAGAGCTTGATTACGTGGGGGTAATCGTAGGTCTCGACATGTCATTTAAAAATAACCGCGTAGTGACTGATGGGTTAAAGAGATCTACTATGGATCAATCATTGAAAGGGTTTAAAACGATATTGAAGAAAAACCCAGAGGAGGCTTTACAAATAGCAGATTCCATCATTAAAAACACTTATCGTACTCTGATGACAAGAGGTATGAAGGGATGCTATGTTTATTTCTGCGATCAGGCTTTAGCAGAGCACTTTCGTGAACTGATGGCAGAGAAGCCTGCTGTGGCACAAGAAATACGCATTGAGCCTGTTGTCAATGATGATGTAAAATACATAGACTACTTGCCAGTTTACTCTGTCAAAGCTGCATGTGGCTATTTTGGTGAAGGTGACGAGGTTAATGAATTAGGATGGATTAGGGCAGAGGGAGTTGGCAAGTTGAATCGCAACATGTATGTTGTTCAAGCCTCAGGTCACTCTATGGAGCCTCGCATTAATGATGGCGACTTTTGCGTCTTTCGTGCCAATCCTGCTGGTAGTAGACAAGGAAAAATAGTACTGGTGCAACATTTTAATCATTTCGATCCCGATTATTCTGGTGCTTATTCTATCAAAGAATATTCCAGCTCAAAATCCTACGATGAATTTGGTAACTGGAAGCATGAGAAAATAGAACTAATTCCCCTAAACAAGGACTATATCCCTATTTCTATTAATGCAGAAGACGCTGAAGAATTTAGAGTAATTGGCGAATTTATTGACACACTGAACTTCTAGTTTGCAAAACCAGAGATATAATCTTTATCCTTATAATCATTATCAAAAGAGAACATCCCGTTCGTTGCAGAGAGTAAGAAAGGGGATAAGACGATATAGCGAAGGCGGTGACGGACCGAACAAGCCAAAAGAACTAGACTCCGAGGAAAGTCGGGGGTTCGATAAATGAAACCCTCACTTTACTCCGAGCAAACTGGCTCACTTTGCCCTGGGACTTCGGGCATGTTTGCTGCAGTTGTTGCAGTGTTGCAGTTGTTTGCAAGACTGCCGCACCCTAAAAAATATGTCTATATATTTATATATATAATATATATAATATATAGTATTAATTTTTCACTTTTTACACTTCATGATTTGAACTGCAACACTGCAACAACTGCAGCAAAATGCGTCTACACACTCAGGCAGAAAAGGTAGAGGCAAAAGGATGCAGCGCGAGTGTTTGACAGACCTTCAAATAACAGATTGAAAGTTGAGGACGGGATATAAAGGGGCGTTTTTATCGTATTGAAAGAAAAAGGGGGCTGATTGTTACAAACTGAAAGTTGAGGGCGATTTTAAGATTTAAAATGCAAGACACTATTCTCCTATATTTACATTTTGATATAATTTTGCAGCCAAATTTGAACAGAAAGATAGAAAAAGCAAGGATAATATGACAAAGTGTAAAAATCAAGACCAAGAAAAAGGACTCTACCAACAAGCGTATGAGCACGATGCCTGCGGCGTGGGCATGGTGGTGAACATTCATGGCAACAAGAGCCATGAGCTGGTAGACAACGCGCTGAAAGTGCTGGAGAACATGGAGCACCGAGGCGCTGAGACACGCGACAAGACTGGCGACGGTGCGGGCATCATGGTTCAGATTCCCCACGAGTTTATTCTGTTGCAGGGCATCCCCGTGCCCGAAAAGGGAAAATACGGCACAGGACTGGTATTCCTACCGAAAGAGCAGAAGGCTCAGCAGGAGATTCTGAGCGTGATGATAGAGGAGATAGAGCGCGAAGGACTGCAGCTGATGCACTTGCGCGCCGTGCCTACCAATCCAGAGGTGCTGGGAGCGGGAGCCCGCGAGGTGGAGCCCGACATCAAGCAGATTTTCGTGACGGGCGTGTCGGATGAGGACGTTCCCGTGTTTGAACGCATATTATATAAGGTTCGCAAGAAGATTGAGAACCGCATTGACAACGAGGACTTCTATATCTGCTCGCTGTCGAACAAGAACATCATCTACAAGGGTATGCTGACTAGCGGACAGCTGCGACGCTACTTCCCCGACCTGTCGAACGACTACTTCACGAGCGGACTGGCTCTGGTACACTCGCGTTTCTCGACCAACACGTTCCCGAAGTGGAAACTGGCTCAGCCGTTCCGACTGCTGGCTCACAACGGCGAGATCAACACCATTCGCGGCAACCGCGGATGGATGAAGGCTCGCGAGAGCGTACTGAGCAGTGAGGCGCTGGGCGACATCAAGGCACTGCGCCCCATCGTACAGGACGGCATGAGCGACAGCGCCAGCCTCGACAACGTGTTTGAGTTCCTGATGATGAGCGGACTCTCGCTACCTCAGGCAATGGCCATCCTGGTGCCTGAGAGTTTCAACGACAAAAACCCGATCAGCGAAGACCTGAAGGCGTTCTACGAATATCACTCTATCCTGATGGAGCCGTGGGACGGTCCTGCAGCGCTGCTGTTCAGCGACGGACGTTTCGCTGGCGGTATGCTCGACCGCAACGGACTGCGCCCCAGCCGTTACACCATCACCAAAGGCGGTATGATGGTTGTGGCCAGCGAGGTGGGCGTGATGGACTTCGAACCGGGCGACGTGGTGAGCAAGGGCCGACTGCAGCCTGGCAAGATTCTGCTCATCGACACGCAAGAGGGTAAGATATACTACGACGGCGAGATAAAAGAGCAGCTGGCGAAGGCTCATCCCTACCGCGAATGGCTGAACGAGAACCGCGTGCAGCTGGAGAAGCTGAAGAGCGGCCGCAAGGTGGACAACGCGGTAAGCGACTATGCCCAGAAGCTCGTGATGTTCGGCTTCGGACAGGAGGATATCGATAAGACGATCGTACCGATGGCCACAGCAGGACAGGAGCCTGTAGCCGCCATGGGTAACGACACGCCGCTGGCTGTGGTGAGCGACCGCCCGCAGGTATTGTTCAACTACTTCCGTCAGCAGTTCGCTCAGGTGACCAACCCCGCCATCGACCCCATCCGCGAGGAGCTGGTGATGAGTCTGACGGAGTATATCGGTGCCGTGGGTACCAACATCCTGACACCCGACGCCTCGAACTGCAAAATGGTGAGACTGCCCCAGCCCGTGCTGACAAATACACAGCTCGACATTCTGTGCAACATACGATACAAAGGATTCAAGACGCAGAAGCTTGCCATGCTCTTCGACATGGAGCAGGGCGAAGAGGGACTGCGCAAGGCGCTCGACGACCTCTGTCATGCGGCGGAGGCAAGCGTCGACGAGGGTGTGAACTACATCATCCTCACAGACCGCGACATCGATGAGAAGCACGCTGCCATCCCATCGCTGTTGGCTGTGAGCGCCGTACACCACTACCTGATCAGCGTGGGTAAGCGCGTACAGACCGCGCTGATTGTTGAGAGCGGCGAGATTCGCGAGACGATGCACGCAGCGCTGCTGCTGGGCTACGGTGCCTCAGCACTCTGTCCGTATATGACATTCGCCATCCTCGACGACCTCGTGAAGAAAGGAAAGATTCAGGAGGAATATGCTACGGCCGAGAAAAACTATATCAAGGCTGTGGATAAGGGACTGAAAAAAATTATGTCGAAGATGGGTATCTCGACCATCCGCTCTTATCGCGGTGCGAAGATCTTCGAGAGCATCGGACTGAGCGAGGACTTGCTGAGACGCTACTTCGGCACAGAGGTGAGCACCATCGGCGGCATCGGACTGAAAGAGATTGCGCGCGACGCCATCCGACTGCATGAAGAGGCGAAGGAACAGACTCTCTTGAAAAACCAGGGACAGTTTGCATGGCGCAAGGACGGCATCAAGCACGCCTGGAACCCAGAGACCATCGCCAACCTGCAACTGGCCACCCGTCTGGGAAGCTACAAGAAGTTCAAGGAGTGGTCGGCCATCGTGGACGAGAAAGACAGCCCTATCTTCATACGCGACTTCTTCGGCTGGAAGAAGGCTGCAAAACCCACACCTATCGACGAGGTGGAGCCCGTAGAGAGCATCGTGAAGCACTTCGTGACGGGCGCCATGAGTTTCGGAGCCCTGAGCATCGAAGCCCACGAGGCTTTGGCGCTGGCAATGAACAAATTGGGTGCACGCTCGAATACCGGTGAGGGCGGCGAGGATAACGCACGCTACCACTCGGAGGTGGACGGTGTGAGCCTGAGCAGCAAAACGAAACAGATAGCCAGCGGACGCTTTGGCGTGACTGCCGAATACCTCGTAAACGCAGAGGAAATACAGATCAAAGTGGCACAAGGTGCGAAGCCCGGTGAGGGCGGACAGCTGCCTGGCTTTAAGGTGAACGAGATCATCGCCAAGACGCGTAACGCCATTCCTGGCATCTCGCTCATCTCTCCCCCACCTCACCACGACATCTACAGCATCGAAGACCTGGCACAGCTCATCTTCGACCTGAAGAATATCAACCCCACGGCAGCCGTGAGCGTGAAACTCGTAGCCGAAAGCGGCGTGGGAACGATTGCCGCCGGTGTGGCCAAGGCCAAGGCCGACCTCATCGTGATCAGCGGTGCCGAGGGCGGTACGGGCGCCAGTCCTGCCAGCTCTATGCGCTTCGCAGGTATCTCGCCCGAGATTGGTCTCGCAGAGACACAGCAGACACTGGTCATCAACGGACTGCGCAATCAGGTTCGCCTACAGACCGACGGTCAGCTGAAGACTGCCAAGGATGTCATCATCATGGCCATGCTTGGTGCCGACGAGTTCTCGTTCGGTACGCTGCCGCTGATTGTCCTGGGCTGTGTGATGATGCGTAAGTGTAACACGAATACGTGTCCGATGGGCGTAGCCACTCAGAACCCTGAGTTGCGCAAACATTTCGAGGGCCGTGCCGAGTATGTGGTGAATTTCTTCACCTTCCTCGCTGAACAGGTACGCGAATACCTCGCTGAAATCGGCGTGAAGAGCCTGAAAGAGATTATCGGACACACGGAACTGATTGAGGTGAACACCGCAAACGCCACAGACAAACAGAAGACAATAGACTTCGCCCGACTGCTGCATAAGCCAGAGACCGACAAGCCTCTGTATTGGGACCGCGGCGAGTTCACAAAGGTTCATGGTGTGAAGGACGAGGAGATAATCAAAGCAGCCAAGAAGGCCATCGATACGCAAGAAGAGGTAACCCTCGACTATGCTATCCGTAACACAGACCGCGCCGTGACAACGATGCTCTCGGGCGTCATCGCAAAGAAATACGGAGAACAGGGACTGCCCGACAGCACCATCAACATCAAGTTCAAGGGGTCGGCAGGACAGAGCTTCGGTGCCTTTGCCGTCCGAGGTGTTAACCTGAAACTCGAAGGCGAGTGTAACGACTATTTCGGCAAGGGACTCAGCGGCGGACGCATCTCAATCCTGCCTCCTGTACGCAGCGGTGAGAATTTCCATGCTGAAGAGAACATCATTGCGGGCAACACAGGTCTCTATGGCGCCACCTCGGGCGAGCTCTACATCAACGGTAAGGTGGGCGAGCGCTTCGGTGTGCGCAACTCAGGCGCCATCGCCGTCATCGAGGGTGCCGGCGACCACTGCTGCGAATACATGACTGGCGGACGCGTGGTAGTACTGGGCAAGACTGGCCGCAACTTCGCTGCCGGCATGTCGGGCGGCGTGGCTTATGTCTACGATCCCGACCACACATTCGACTACTTCTGCAACATGGATATGGTGGAACTCGGACTCGTAGAGGACTCTGTTTCGCGCAAGGAACTGCTGGAACTGATTCGCCAACATTATCTGCACACAGGTTCTGCACTCGCAGGACGTATGCTCGACGATTGGCAGCGCTATGTGGAAGACTTCATCCAGGTAGTGCCTATCGAGTACAAACGTGTGCTCCAGGAGGAACAGATGAGCAAGCTGCGCCAGAAAATCGCTGATATGCAGCGCGACTATTAAACGGAAAGTTAAAAGGTAAAAAAGCAAATAACGATGGGAAATCCAAAAGCATTTTTAGAGATACACCGCCAAGAGGCGGGCTACCGTCCGATTCACGATAGAATACACGATTTCGGCGAGGTGGAGCAAACACTGAGCACCCGCGAACGTAAGTTGCAGGCAAGCCGCTGCATGGACTGCGGCGTGCCTTTCTGCCACTGGGCTTGTCCGCTTGGCAACAAAGCACCCGAGTGGAACGACGCTCTGTATAAAGGCGACTGGGAGCTGGCTTATCGCCTGCTGAACAGCACAAATCCCTTCCCCGAGTTCACGGGCCGTATCTGTCCAGCACTCTGCGAGAAGGCTTGCGTGCTGAACCGTTTCAACCACGAACCGACCACCAACCGAGAAGACGAGTGCGCCATCACCGAGGCTGCTTTCCGCGAAGGATATATCCAGCCACACACCGATATCGTGCGTAACGGTAAGAAAGTGGCTGTTATCGGAGCCGGGCCCGCAGGACTTGTAGCTGCCTACGACCTGAACCTGATGGGCTACGAGGTGACGGTGTTTGAGAAGAATGAGGCGATCGGCGGTTTGCTGCGCTACGGCATCCCCAACTTCAAACTCAACAAGACCATCATCGACCGCCGTCTGCACCTTCTGGAAGAAGAGGGCATTAAGTTCGAATACGGCAAGGCCATCGAATGCGACGAGGCATTCGCCAAGCAATACGACGCTATTGTGGTAGCCACCGGTACTCCTACAGCCAGAGACTTGAAAGCTCCCGGCCGTGAATTGAAAGGTGTACACTTCGCGCTAGAGCTGCTGAGCCAGCAGAACCGCATACTGGCAGGTATGGAATTCTCGAAAGACGAACGCATCACCGCCAAAGACAAGAATGTACTCGTGATTGGCGGCGGAGATACAGGTAGCGACTGCATAGGTACTTCTCATCGTCAGGGTTGTAAGAGCGTGACACAGATTGAAATCATGCCACGCCCCGTTGAAGGTCCTGAAGACCCGCAGAATCCATGGCCTAACTGGCCTCGTACTCTCAAGACCACAAGCAGTCACGAGGAAGGCTGTACGCGTCGATGGAACATCAACACCCTCGAATTCCTGGGCAAGGACGGCAAACTCACAGGCGTGAAAGTGCAGGAGATTGACTGGAAACCCAATCCTGAGGGCGGGCGTCCCATCATGGTAGAGAAAGGCAAACCCGAGATTATCAAGGCAGAACTCGTACTGCTGGCCATGGGATTCCTGAAACCCGAACATCCTCAGTATGCAGAGAACGTGTTTGTATGTGGCGATGCCGCTAACGGAGCTTCGCTCGTGGTACGTGCGATGGCCAGCGGACGTCAGACTGCTACAAAGGTAGACCAGTATATTCGCAAAACTTACAATTTATAACAAAATGGCATGTTTTATTTATTTAAAGTAACAATTCGGAATATTATTCGCTTTAAATGATAACAAATTGAAAGTTTGCTTTGTTTTATTAATGCAAAAAGTTTAGAATTGTTTTGTCTTTCTAACTTTTTGCATTAATTTTGCACCCAGTAATAACAAAAGGATCATAATTGTAAGACAATGAGCAATCAAGAGACACGGAAAATCGGTTTTACGAAGATGCATGGTTGTGGCAACGACTACATCTACGTCAACACGATGCTCTATGAAGTGCCCGATCCTTCTGAAACAGCACGACGCTGGAGCGACCGCCATAAAGGGATTGGTTCCGACGGTCTGGTGCTGATTGGCAAATCGTCTGTAGCCGAAGCCGACTTTACCATGCGCATCTTCAATGCCGACGGCAGCGAAGCCATGATGTGCGGAAATGCGTCAAGGTGTATCGGTAAATATCTATATGAACGCGGGCTCACGCAGCAGACAGAAATCCGCCTGTTGACGCTCTCAGGCGTCAAAACACTAAACCTGCTTGTCAACGATGGTGTCGTAGAAAGTGTCACTGTCGATATGGGAAAACCTGTTCTTGAGGAAGAATCGCAGTTCATCGAATCACGCAATCCAGGTCATGGCACTTTCGTCTCGATGGGCAATCCTCATTATGTGATCTTTACTGACAATGTGGAGCAGGTAGGCGAGAGCGGACACATACTTGAGCAGCATCCCGCTTTCCCGCAACGCTGCAACATCGAGTTTGCCAACATCAGGCCAGACGGCAGCATACGAACCCGTGTCTGGGAACGCGGAAGCGGCATTACACAAGCCTGTGGAACAGGTGCCTGCGCAACTGCCGTTGCAGCAGCTATCACAGGGCAGGCTGGGCGCACATCACAAATCGTGATGGATGGCGGAACACTCTCTATCGAATGGCGTGAAGCCGATAATCATGTATACATGACAGGCCCCGCTGAGTTTGTTTTTGACGGACAAATAGAAATATAACACATATGGCATTAGTAAACGAACATTTTCTGAAACTGCCAAACAACTATCTGTTTGCAGACATTGCCAAGAAAGTAAATGCTTTCAAGGTGATGCATCCAAAGGCAGACGTTATTTCGCTTGGTATCGGCGATGTAACACAACCACTCTGTCCCGCTGTTGTAGAAGCCATGCACAAGGCTGCCGACGAAATGGGAACTGCCGACGGCTTCAGAGGCTATGGTCCGGAACAAGGCTATGACTTTCTGCGTGAAGCCATCCTGAAGAACGACTTCCTGCCTCGTGGCATCCACCTTGACATTGACGAGATTTTCATTAACGACGGAGCAAAGAGCGATACTGGCAACATCCAGGAACTCATCCGCTGGGATAACTCCATCGGCGTCACAGACCCTATCTATCCCGTATATATCGACTCGAATGTCATGATAGGCCGTGCAGGAACGGTAGAGAATGGCAAATGGTCGAACGTGATTTACATGCCTTGTACGGCTGAGAACGGCTTCGTGCCCCAGATTCCCGACCGTCGCGTTGATGTTATCTACCTGTGTTATCCGAACAACCCCACAGGTATGGTCATCACAAAGAAAGAATTGCGCAAGTGGGTGAACTATGCCCTGAAGAACGATACGCTCATTTTCTATGATGCCGCTTATCAAGCTTATATTCAGGACGACGACATCCCGCACTCCATCTATGAGATACGTGGTGCCCGCCGTTGTGCTATCGAGTTCCACTCATACTCGAAGACTGCCGGTTTCACGGGCATCCGCTGTGGCTACACCGTAGTGCCTAAAGACCTGACAGCCTCAACACTTACGGGCGAGCGTATTCCCTTAAACCCATTGTGGTACCGTCGTCAATGTACGAAGTTCAATGGTACCAGCTATATTAGTCAGCGTGCAGCCGAAGCCATCTATACCCCTGACGGCAAAGAACAGGTAAAAGCCACCATCGACTACTATATGCAGAACGCCCACAAGATGCTCAGCACTCTTCGCGCATTGGGCTTTGAGGTATATGGCGGCGAGAATGCGCCCTACATCTGGATGCGCACTCCTGACAGTAGCGGCTCATGGCAATTTTTCGAGAATCTGCTCTATGGAGCCAACGTAGTCTGCACCCCTGGTGTCGGTTTTGGACCCGCCGGTGAAGGTTATGTAAGGTTTACCGCTTTCGGAAGTCATGAAAAGACGGAAGAGGCATTACAGAGAATAGAAAACTGGACAAAATCACATTAAAACTACACATTATGGAAACATTAAGATTTCAGGTTGTCGGTGAGGCTTTCAAGAAAAAGCCACTCGACGTAAAAACACCAAGTGAAAGACCAGCAAAGTTCTTCGGAAGCAAGGTCTTTAACCGTGAGAAGATGTACAAGTACCTGCCCAAGGACGTCTATGAGAAGATGATTGACGTAATGGACAATGGTGCACGTCTGGATCGTAAGATTGCCGACGCCGTGGCTGAAGGTATGAAGCAATGGGCCACCGAAAACGGCGTTACACACTATACACACTGGTTCCAACCTCTGACTGAAGGCACCGCCGAGAAGCACGACTCATTCATTGAGCACGACGGCAAGGGCGGTATGGTTGAGGAGTTCACCGGCAAACTGCTCGTTCAGCAGGAGCCTGATGCCTCTTCATTCCCCTCAGGCGGTATCCGTTCAACCTTTGAGGCTCGCGGATATTCTGCATGGGACCCCACAAGTCCTGTATTCATTATCGAAGACACTCTTTGTATCCCTACCGTATTTATTTCCTATAGCGGTGAGGCACTAGACTATAAAGCACCTTTGCTCCGTGCCCTTCATGCTGTTAACGTGGCTGCTACTGATGTTTGCCATTATTTCGACCCCAGCGTGAAGAAAGTTACTTCAAACCTCGGATGGGAACAGGAATACTTCCTGGTTGACGAAGGACTATACGCTGCCCGTCCCGACCTGCTGCTGACAGGCCGTACGCTGATGGGACACGACTCTGCTAAGAACCAGCAGATGGATGACCACTATTTCGGCTCCATCCCCGAGCGCGTGGCTGCTTTCATGCGTGAGTTGGAGATAGAAGCTCTTGAATTGGGTATTCCTTGCAAGACACGTCACAACGAGGTTGCACCTAACCAGTTCGAATTGGCACCTATCTTCGAAGAGACTAATTTGGCTGTTGACCACAATATGCTGCTCATGTCTGTCATGAAGAAAGTGGCTCGCAAGCACGGTTTCCGTGTTCTGCTCCATGAGAAACCTTTCGCAGGTATCAATGGTAGCGGTAAGCACAACAACTGGAGCCTGAGCACCGACAACGGCATTCTTCTTCACGCACCAGGTAAGACCCCCGAGCAGAACTTGCGCTTCGCAACCTTCATCGTTGAGACTCTGATGGGTGTATACAAGCACAACGGACTGCTGAAGGCTTCTATCATGAGTGCTACCAACGCTCATCGTCTGGGCGCCAACGAGGCTCCTCCTGCCATCATATCTTCTTTCTTGGGTCGTCAGGTAAGTGAGTTGCTCGACCATATTGAGAAGGCTGATCAGGACGACATCCTCGCCATGGCGGGCAAGCAGGGTATGAAGATGGACATCCCCGAGATTCCAGAACTGCTCATTGACAATACCGATCGTAACCGCACATCGCCTTTCGCTTTTACCGGTAACCGTTTCGAATTCCGTGCCGTAGGTTCTGAGGCCAACTGCGCCAGTGCGATGATTGCACTTAACTCTGCTGTTGCCGAGGCTCTCATCTCGTTCAAGAAACGCGTTGATGCCCGCATCCCTGAACTTACCAAGAAACTCGAGGGCACAGGACACAGCGCCACTTTCCATGCCATCATTGATGTGCTGCGTGATGATATCAAGGCCTGCAAGCCTATCCGTTTCGACGGCAACGGTTACTCCGACGAGTGGGTCGCTGAGGCAGAAAAACGCGGACTCGATGTTGAGAAGTCTTGCCCGAAGATCTTTGAGCGTTACCTTGACAAGGAGAGCATCGAGATGTTTGAGAGTCTGGGCGTGATGACCAAGAAAGAGCTCGAGGCCCGCAACGAGGTGAAGTGGGAGACCTACACTAAGAAAATTCAAATTGAGGCTCGCGTATTGGGAGACCTCTCAATGAACCATATCATCCCTGTAGCCACACGTTATCAGAGTGCGCTGCTGAAGAACGTTGATAGTGTCTCAACAGTCTTTTCTGTTGAAAAGGCAGAGAAGCTGAACGCACGCAACCTGAAGATTATCGAGGAGATTGCCGAGCGTACCAGCACCATAGAGAAGGGTGTTGAGGAACTTGTCAATGCTCGTAAACTGGCCAACAAGATTGAGGGCGAATATGATAAAGCCATCGCCTATCACGATAAGGTTGAGCCGAAGCTCGATGAAATCCGCTATCAGATAGATAAGTTGGAGCTCATCGTTGATGACAGTCTCTGGCCATTACCAAAATATCGCGAACTACTCTTCATCCGATAGTATTCAACATTTTGGTTGTTTGAAACTTGCAGTAAACCCGATGCAGTGATTGCATCGGGTTTATGTTATATACCTATTTAATGTTATTTTGAAGAGAGAATTTGGTGAAAAAAGAAAAAAGCACTACCTTTGCAGCCGTGAACTTGAAAACAAAACGACATATTGCCTCGTGGATACTATTGGCGGTTTTCCTGCCAATGCTAGTTTTCTCGTCACTTCATATTCATGAGGGCAGTGCCTCAACGGCTGAGACTGAGTGTGCCGATTGCATACATCATAGCTGTCATGGCCACATGACGACTATGTCCCATTGGGCGCACGACTGCGTATTATGCCAGTTTCTTTCCCTCACTTTTATTGCTACTGCCGCTGTCTGTCTTATTATTTTAAATAATGTGGTCAGCGTCAGAATCGATGCTCGGCAACACCATGTCTGTGTTGCCTACAGCGGCATCGTTGGCCTACGGGCTCCTCCTGCTTTCTCCATTTAGCATCAGAAGGGAAACTGACATCCAACAAAGGATGCCAGCAGTAGTTCTTGCTTAGGCAAGCGGCATAGCCGATTCTTATTAACACTAGAAATGGAGACAGAATCATGACATTATCCATTCTGGCTGCGGCACTGATGGTGTGCGTGGCCGATAATCAGAGCCAGATAGCTCCAGAGGATACGACAGTGGTGCTGAGAGGCGTGACTGTAAGCGGACAGCGACAGCGTGACTATCAGATGCGCTCGTCGCAGTCGGCAGTGCAGGTAAGCCACGACTACCTGCAGCAGCATTTCTCGGGTTCGCTAATGCAGACTTTGGAAGGCATTCCCGGTGTAAAGGCGATGGCCATCGGCTCAGGACAGTCGAAGCCAACAATACGCGGGCTAGGCTATAATCGTATGGTAGTGAGTGAGGACGGTATCAAGCACGAAGGACAGCAGTGGGGCGACGACCATGGGCTGGAGATAGACCAATTTGCGGTAGATCGCGCAGAGGTCATCAAAGGTCCGGCAGCACTACTCTATGGCAGCGATGCCATCGGCGGCGTCCTTAGCCTCTACACCAACCATATGCCCACAGAGCCCTTAAGCGGCAGCGTGCAGTTTTTCGGGCGCTCGAACAATGAACAACTGGGGGTGACGGCGAAGTTTGGCGGACACCGAGGGAACTGGTTCTTCCGCGCCGGTGCTACACTCATCGATTATGCCGACTACCGTGTACCAACTGACAGTATTCAGTATTACAGCTACTGGATTCGTCTGAAAGACCGCCGACTTCGAAATACCGCTGGGTGCGAGCGCGACGGCAGCGTGATGATAGGCTATGCAGGCTACCGTTTCCATACAGACATACGCATCAGCGACTCGTATTCAAAGAGCGGTTTCTTTGCTAATGCCCATGGTCTGGAGGTTCGTCTCTCAGACATCGATTACGACAGCTCGCGACGTGACGTGGACCTGCCCTATCAGTGGGTAAATCATCTGAAAGTGCTTAGCCATACCTCATGGCAGGGCGACCGTCTGCGTTGGGAAGCAAATCTAGCGTGGCAGAACAACCATCGCGAAGAACTAAGCGAACCCGTGAGTCATGGTTATATGCCAAAGCCCAACGGCACATTGGAACGCCGCTTCGTGAAGAATACACTGACAGCCAACATCGGCATGCATTTCGAATTGAGCAAGCATCATGAGTTAAGCATGGGTATGAACGGTGAGTATCAACACAACCGACGCGGCGGCTGGGGCTTTATCATCCCCGACTTCGAAACGGCTAGCATAGGTGTTTACGCGATGGACTGCTACACCATCAACGAACGGCTGAAGCTGAACGCTGGTGTCAGACTTGACCATGCCAATACTCATATCAGCAGCTATCACGACTGGTTCCTCACGCCGACAGTCAATAGTGACTCTGTCTATAAGGAGCGCTCAGCCGATATAGACCGGCGTTTCACGAGTCTTACCTGGTCGGCAGGTATCAACTACGCCGTAGGCCAATGGATACTGAAAGCCAATGTGGGTAAGAGTTTCCGCGTGCCCATCCCCAAGGAATTGGGAGCAGACGGGGTAAACTATCACATTTTCCGTTACGAGCGTGGCAATGCCGATCTTGACCCTGAGGAGAGCTACCAGATTGACATGGGCATCCATTGGGACAACGACGTGGTATGTCTACAGGTGGATCCCTACGTGAACTACTTCCCTAACTACATCTACCTGAACCCAACGGCTCAGTATGTGGAAGGGCTTCAACTCTACCACTACACCCAGGCCCGTGTGCTACGCTATGGTGTAGAGGCACAGGCGACATGGGTCATCAACCGCCACTGGGAGAGTGAGCTGAAAGGCGAGTACCTCTATGCCGAGCAACTCTCGGGACAGAAGAAAGGCTATACGCTACCCTTCAGTACACCATGGTCGGTGGATGCAGACGTGAAATATTCGTTCCAATGGCATGGCAATACCTTCGTGGACTTGAACGCCCACATTGTAGGAGCGCAGCACGAAATAGTGCCGCCCGAGAAACCTACCGACGGTCATTGGACGCTGAATCTCTCGGCAGGCAAGCAGATTTCCTTACATGGTTGCAAGTTCAATATCGCCCTGCACGCTGACAACCTGCTCAATCGCCGATATTACGACCACACCAGCTATTACCGCCTTATTGACGTACCCGAACCCGGGCGTAATGTCTCACTAATGGTGGGGCTGGAGTTCTAAACATTCATCCATTAAATAAAAGTATACAACAATGAAAAAGATTATCAATATGAGCCTTATGATGGCTCTCTTCACAGTACTCACTCTCTGTTTCACCGCATGCAGCAACGATGATGACGACAAGTTGCCAGCACCCCAGATTACTCTTAATGAAGCAAACATCGAAGGTGACATCCTCTGCGTTCAGGCCGACGTCATAGCTAAAGGTCGTACATCAGCCATCTTGCTCACCATTACAGGCAAGGACGGGAGTACCAAAGTCACATACCCTGTGACTGATAACAAATATATAGGTGTTCTCAATATTGACGGCTTCCACGTACACGTCGATATCAACGGAAAGAACGTCGAGGAGGGTGACCTGCTCAAGATGACCGTCACAGATGCCGAAGGACAATCAGTTACTGCTCAGAAGGACATCACGGCTGAGGAGGAAGATGAAGACGAATAATAATTACACGATATGAAACGAAACACTATCTATTCCATCATGCTGCTGTGCGCACTCAGTGCGTGCAGCGGCAGCGATGACGAGGAGCAGAAAGACATGCAGCAGCCCGTCATCAGCGAACAGGGAATTACCGCCAACCCTATTGACTGCCAGCAGTATCACCGCGGCGACGTTATTCCCTTTCATTATGTTATGACCGACGACCAAGAGCTGGGTGCTTACAATATCGAGATTCACAACAACTTCGACCACCATACCCACAGCACCACCGCCACCGAATGTCCCATGGATGCGCAGAAAGACCCAAAGAATCCATGGGTCTATAACCGAGACTTCTCCATTCCTTCTGGTCAGCGCACTTACGATGCCCGCCATGATATCCAGATTCCCACCGATATCGACCCTGGCGACTATCACTTTATGATTCGCCTCACCGATCGCGCTGGTTGGCAACAGCTCCATGCCGTGGCCATCAAGATTGTAGAGTAGATTACTATTTCTTATCCTTAATCACAAAGACACAGGCAGAAGCAATCAGAAAACAGATACCTGCAACAATCATCATTGTAGACTGGTGGTGACCAACAAGCGAGAGGAGGACTCCACCACAGAGAGCGGCCACAATCTGTGGAATACATATGGTTCCATTGAAAAGACCGAGATAAGCTCCCATATGCCCGTATCCTTGTAAAGCATTCGTCACAAAAGTGAAAGGCATAGCGAGCATAGCAGCCCAAGCACAGCCAATCATCAAGAACGGAATAAACTGCATGTATTGATTGTGAATATAAGGTACCAAACAGAAGCCAACAGCACCAATAACGAGACTAACGGAATAGGCCACCTTCGTATTCTTGAACTGAGGCAGAAGCACAGCCCATAGCACAGAACCAACAGCCTGAACAGCGAAAAGGATACCCGTCCAGTTACCAGCCTCTTGGAATGCCTCACTCGAAGCATCTGTCGTATTCCAAACAACCTCTGCAATAGAACCTGTGGTATAATTCCACATATACAGCATAGCCGCCCAAGAAAAGAACTGCACCAATCCAACTTTCCAAAACGTAGAAGGAGCATTCTTCAATAGACTAATCCAACTAGCACTATCTTCTTTCTCTTCAGAAACCGGATTATACTCCGCATAATCCTGCGGATTCCATTCCTTGACTTTGGAAGTCGTATAAATGACACAAAGGATAAGAATAGCGGCACCTATATAGAACGACCAAATAACAGAGTCTGGCACAACGCCCTTCTCGGCCACATTGCTAATGCCGATAAATGTAAACACGAATGGGAACACATAGCCCATCACCGAACCTGCGTTACAAAGAAAAGACTGTATTGAATAAGCTTTGGCTTTCTGTTTCTCGTTAACCATATCACCCACTAGCATTTTAAAAGGCTGCATAGCCATATTGATACTCGTATCAAGAAACATCAGGGCAATCAGTCCGAAAATCATAGCCGCTCCTATAGTCAGGCCAAGAGAGCCGGAATTAGGCAACAAACACATGACCAATACAGCGACAGCAGCACCTATAAATAAATAAGGTATACGTCGGCCAAAACGTGTCCAGGTTCTATCGCTCAGAGTACCGACTATGGGCTGTACAAGAATACCCATCAACGGAGGCAATATCCAGAAATAACTCAGATTATGAGGGTCTGCACCTAACGTAGCAAAGATACGTGAGATGTTCGCACTTTGCAGAGCATAAGCTATCTGCACACCAAAAAATCCAAAACTCAGATTCCACAGTTTCCAAAAGGACAAATCGGGTTTAACTTTCATATTATATTTAGTTTTTTAGTTATCTAACAATGATTTTAGCGAGTTGTACCGCGGATGACAAGTCGAGTACGAACAACACGTTTCTCTACCTTATCCAACGGCAAGAGACCTTCAACCTTATCCATAAGAATCCCAACAGCTTCCTCTCCCACGCGATGTCCTCGTTGCTCTACTGTCGTTAACATGGGGTCACAAGCCACCGCACGTTGCCCATTAGTAAATCCGCAAATAGAAATATCCTCTGGTACCCTGAAACCTGCATGTTTTGCTGTATATAGAACACCAATGGCCGTATCATCATTAACAGCAAAGAAACCATCGGGACGATTATCCATGGCAAGAATCTCAGGCGTCATAACTTCGGCCTCACCACGGTTATCACATACTCGGATAATTGACTCGTCAACTTTCATTCCATGTTTCAATAGCGCATCCTTGTAACCATTAAAACGATTCTTGGAAATCTCCAACTGCATTGGACCTCCATAGAACGCAATACGTTTACATCCCGTTTCTATTAGATGAGTCACAGCATTATAGGCTCCCATATAGTCATCAACCACCACACGACTGGCATTAACACCTGTACAAATACGATCGTAGAACACCAAAGGGATACCAGCATCCAACAGTCTTTGGTAATGATCATAGTTTTTCGTATCCTTGGCCTGAGAAACAATAACCCCACACACCTTATAGCGAAGGAAATTCTCACAAATATAAGCCTCACGTTCATACTGTTCGCCACTGAGAGCCACCATGATGCGATAGCCACGCAATGCCGCGGATTCTTCAATGCCTGTCAGAATTGAAGAAAAATAATAATGTGTAAACTCTGGCACGATGACACCTATCACTCGTTGGGGCATCACCCTACTATGGCGCAAGGCTTCACCAATGGCATTAGGATAGAAATTATGTTCACGAGCATATTGCTGAATAACTCGCCGCCGCTCTTCACTGATACGAGGCGAATCCTTCAACGCACGCGAAACCGTCGCTACAGAAACTCCGAATTCTTTAGCGATGTCCTTCATTGTCATCGGAATCTTTTCTTCCATTGGTTTTTAATTATGAAGATGCGTTTGCAAAGATAGTGCAATTCGTGATAATAACCAAATTTTAGTATATATTTAAATAAGTACACTCGTATGCAAACGTTTGCGCGGCTCTTTCGCATCTTTTTAAGCAAAAAAAGTACAACGTATTGAAAGAAAAACTAACTTTGCACCATAAACCACTGACAGACGTCAATTTACGATAAATTAAAACCAAGCCCAACAAGCTTAAGACAATATAACATATAACAAAAATAACTCTAATTAAAAGTAATGATGAAGCAGGTAAACATTCAGTTTCCGCTTAGGATGCTTGCCCTTTTATTCGGGCTATTCCTATCGGTAGGCGCCTTTGCTCAGATTGATGTCAAAGGCCATGTGAAAGATGCTACAGGCGAACCCATTATCGGTGCAACAGTACGCGTTGACGGCACTCAGACCGCTACCGTGACTGATTTCGATGGTAACTTCGTCTTGAAAGCCAATCAAGATGCAAACATTACCGTCACCTATATCGGCTACCAGCCACAGACGGTAAAGGCAGCTCCTACTGTAGAAGTAATTCTGCAAGACGATGCCGCAGTGCTCAATGAGGTTGTGGTTATCGGTTATGGTGCAGTGAAGAAGAGTGACTTGACAGGTTCTGTTGCCGCACTCAAGCCAGATGCCAAGAATAAGGGTCTTGTGGTTAACCCACAGGACATGTTATCCGGAAAGGTGGCTGGTGTGAACATCGTCACCAACGATGGTGCTCCTGGTGCAGGTGCACAGATTCGTGTCCGTGGCGGCTCTTCACTGAATGCCTCAAACGACCCATTGATTGTTATTGACGGTTTGGCAATGGACAACGAAGGTGTCAAAGGTTTGTCCAATGCATTGTCAATGATTAATCCGCAGGATATCGAGTCATTCAACGTTCTGAAGGATGCTTCCGCTACAGCTATCTACGGTAGCCGTGGATCTAATGGTGTAATCATTATCACCACAAAGAAGGGACGTAATGGTATGAAGCCCACCGTGACCTACAGTGGCTCCATGACTGTCAGCGCCAAGAAAAGCACGATTGATGTGATGAATGGCGACGAGTATCGTGATTTTATCAAGAATATGTATGGCGTAAGAAATGCCGATGGACAGTTCCTTACAAATGCCGAAGGTCAATATGTAGATACTGACGGGAATACTATTCTGCCTATTTATGCATTAGGTACCGCCAATACTGATTGGCAGAACGAAATTTATCGTACCGCTGTCAGCCATGATCATAATGTAACTATTGCTGGTGCTCTGAAAAATTTGCCATACCGTGCTTCTGTGGGCTACACCGATCAGGAGGGTATTTTGAAGACGACTGATTTCCAGCGTGTGACAGCAGCCCTGAACCTGAATCCTTCTTTCATGGACAATCACTTGACCATGAATCTTAATGCAAAGGGAATGTATGCCAAGACAAGATATGCCGAGATGGCCGCTATCAGTTCTGCTGTATTTTTTGACCCGACTCAGAGTCCTTACGGATTTACGTCACAGTATCATAAGGATTTGCTGGGTGACAAGCTGGATCAGACCTTAAGAAACTTCAATGGATACTTCCAGTGGCCCGTAGCTGCTGACTATGACAAGGATACGACATGGCCTTACACCGTTAATGGCGTAGCCAGCATGCCAAACCCATTGTCATTGTTATATGGTCGCAATGAGCATGCTAACAGCCGTTCGTTCATCGGTAGTGCTGACATCGACTATAAAGTCCATGGCTTTGAGGATCTGCGCCTGCACTTGACTCTTGGTGCTGACGTCTCAGAAGGTAAGCAGTATAGAAACGAGCAGCCTTGGTATCCAAAGTCTATCTATTATGGAAACTGGGGAGATGAGAAGATTCTGAAGCGTAACCTTCAGTTGTCAACCTATGCCCAATATTATCATGACTTCAATGATCAGCTTAAGAATCATGTTGATGTGATGGCTGGTTATGAATGGCAACACTTCTGGCGTGATGAGAAGAGTGACTATTGTGGATACTATCCTTCAACTAGTCCAAGATGGATAGATCCAATGTCAATCAATCCGGAAACAAATATGCCTTATGGCAATGCCGTCAACGAACGTCCTCATACGCCATATCATTTCCGTACCGACAGCTATCTGGTATCATTCTTCGGACGTGCCAATTATTCTCTGTTAGACCGCTACATGTTGACCTTTACACTCCGTAATGATGGTTCTTCTCGTTTCAAGGAACATTGGGCATTGTTCCCATCGCTGGCTTTGGCATGGAAAATCAACGAAGAGCCTTTCCTGAAGAATGTGGAGGCCCTGAGTGATCTCAAACTCCGTCTGAGCTATGGTAAGACAGGTCAGCAGGCTGGTGCCGTTCCCGACTACAGCTGGATTGCTACCTATACCAAGAACAAGGGTACCGACAGCTACTATCCAGTAGCGGGAGACGGTTTACTTTACCGTCCAGACAACTACACACCAGAGTTGAAGTGGGAGACAACGACCACCTACAATATCGGTCTTGACTGGGGATTGTTCAACCAGCGTCTGACAGGAACAGTTGATGTATACTATCGCAAGACGACAGACCTTCTGAACTATGCTCCTACACTGGCACTCTCTGCATATCGTAACCAGAGTTGGCAGAACATCGGCTCACTGGAGAACAAGGGTATTGAAGCTACCATCAGTTGGAAGGCGATCCAGAACAAAGATTTCTATTGGACAATTGATTACAACTTCACATATAACCATAATGAGATTACCGACCTGAACGGTGTGTCAAGTGATGGTTCTCCCGTTCCACAGACCAAAGACGTGAAGATCGGTGTAGACCGTTATCTCGAGTATCAGCAGGTGGGTCACCCCATCAACTCATTCCTGGTATTCCAGCAGGCATACGATCAGAATGGAAAGCCCATTGAGAACGCTGTTGTAGACCGTAATGGTGATGGTATTATTACACAGGCCGACAAGTACTTCTATAAGAGCCCGGCACCTCCCGTAACCATGGGTCTTGCCTCTCGTATGGAATATAAGGATTGGGACTTCGGATTCTCTCTCCGTGCCAGCATTGGTAACTATGTGTACAACAATATTGAGCAGGGAATGGCCAACGTAAGCCCGACAGAGGTATGGAAGAGTTCGCTGCTTTATATGAACAACTATACACATGAGGCTATTGGCCGTAACTGGCAGACATACCAGATTACGTCACAGCTCTCTGACTTCTACGTGCACAATGCTTCGTTCCTGAAGTGTGATAATATCACTCTCGGCTATAGCTTCAGCGATCTCTTCAAGAAACTGAACGGCCGTGTTTACGGAACAGTCAGCAACGTGTTTACAATCACCAAATACAAAGGGCTTGATCCTGAGGTAGCTAACGGCTTTGACAGCAACATGTATCCGCGTCCTATCTCATTCATCCTTGGTGTCAATTTGAGTCTTTAATTTACCATTAAGAAAATAAGACAATGAAAAAGTTTATCAAGAATATAATGCCTATCGCAGCAGGCCTTGCACTTGTATTTGGCGCCACATCATGTGTCAAGGACCTCGATGTTGATCCACTGGATCCCAACATGTCTACAGAGGTCAGCGCAGAAGGTCTGTTCAACAAGTGCTATGCAAACATAGCTATGGCCGGCAACGGCGGTGCTAACGGCGACTGTGATATTGACGGTATCGATGGCGGTACATCAGGTTTCATTCGCCAGATGTGGAATTCAAACGAATTACCTACCGATGAGGCTATCAATGGCTGGGGTGATGATGGTATCGAACAATCTTGCTTCAACACATACGACGAGTCTCACCCCATGCTGAATGGATATTTTGCACGTCTGACAACAGGTATTACCTATTGTAACCAGTATCTGAATATCGCAGCCGACTATGATGCTACGATGACTGCCGAGGTTCGTTTCCTTCGTGCTTTGGACTATTATCTGTTGATGGATGCTTTCGGACGCGTTCCTTTCTCTGAGACACTAGCCAAGCCAGTTATCATGAGCCGTCAGGAGATTTATAGCTGGCTGGAGGAGGAACTCCTCACGAATATCGAGCCTAACCTTTCTGCCGCAGCACCCAAGAAGTCCTCAGATAGCGGATACGGCCGTGTTGATAAGGCTGCAGCCTGGATTCTGCTCTCACGTCTATATCTGAATGCAGAGGTCTACACAGGTACCGCACAGTGGGCAAAGGCTGCCGAGTACGCCAAGAAGGTGATTGACTCTGCTTACAAGTTGAATACCACATCTGTTAACGGATGGTCTGCTTACCAGATGCTCTTTATGGGCGACAATGGTGAGAGCGCAGCTTCTGTAGAAGCAATTTTCCCCATTCTCCAGGATGGTCTGACCACCACATCATGGGGTACCTCTCAGTTCCTGTGTGCAGGAAGCTTTGACAGCGACATGCATGCTAACCCCAATGATCCTAATGGTACAAACGGCCTGTCAGGTCAGGTATGGGGCGGTAACCGCACCCGTCCAAGTCTGATTCAGAAGTTCTTCCCGAATCTGGATGCACCTCAGGTACCTTCATATGAGATGGTAGTTGCTGCAGGCGATGATCGTGCCATCTTTGATGGTGTTGGCCGTGAATTGAACAATCTTGACCGTGCCACCTTTAAGAACGGCTATGCAGTTGCCAAGTTCATCAACTACAAGTCTGATGGAAGTTCTGGTCACGATGCTACTTTTATGGATGCAGATTTCTTCTTCCTCCGTGCTGCTGAAGCCTATCTTGCCTATGCAGAAGCTCTGACCCGTGCTAATGGTGGCAAAGCAACAGCTGAAGCTGTTAATGCTATCAATGCCGTTCGTGCTCGTGCTCATGCTACACAAAAGACAAGTTATTCACTGGATGATATTCTTGATGAGTGGGCTCGTGAGTTCTACTTCGAGGGCCGTCGCCGTGTAGACCTGATCCGCTTCGGTAAGTTTGGCGGAAACTCTGACTATAAGTGGCAATGGAAGGGTGGTACATATGCTGGTCGTAATTTTGACACATACCGCAACATCTATGCTATTCCCGCATCACAGTTGCCTACTTACGACAATGTGCAGAATCCTGGATACTAATCAATAATAGAAAGGAAATAGTTTATGAAGAATATATTCAAGTCATCATTACTGCTCTTATGCGGTGCGTATCTGTTTGCTTCATGCGCAGACGATAATGACTCAAATCCAACGCTGACCGTACCGGCAACGTTCTCCCTGAACACACCGGCCTATTCGGCTTTTAACGTAGATCTGAAGACCTCTTCTGGTCTGAACTTCACATGGTCACAGCCTGACTATGGCGGATTCCCTGTTGCTGCTCAGTATCAGATGGCATTCTCTCTCTCTGATAGCTTCACGACATCTGTCGCAGAAGTCGAGGCAGATGAGACAGGAACAGCAGTTGCAGACTATGTGATTCTAGATCAGGTTTACAATGGCTGCAGTGGTACAGTAGATGCCGCTCAGTTGGCAAAAGGTCTTGTCCAACTAGCCGGATGGAATGAGAATTCTGTACCAGCAAGCACAACAGTCTATGCTCGTCTGGCTGCCGAAACACCAGGCGCTCCCACCGTTTACTCTAACACAGTAACCATCAACGTCATACCCTTCTATGTTGCTCTGAAGGAGGCAGCACCTGAACTCTGGTATCTTGTTGGCGAGTGTGTTGGTGACGGCTCTTGGAATAACTCTGTTGGTGGCATCGGCACAGCAATCTTCCCGCTGATGACACTTGCTGACGAGAGCTACGACAAGGCAACAGGTCAGGGTGTGATTGCCTTCACTGGCTGGTTCCCTGGAGGCAAGGGCTTCAAGCTCATCAAGACTCCTGGTGACTGGAATGAACAGTGGGGAGCAGGCGATGCCGGCTACGTGAAGAACGATGGCGGTTCAGGAAATATCACCGTTCCTTCTGACGGTTACTACACTGTGAAGCTCGACACCAAGAATAATGTTCTGACCATTGAGCCATACGACGGTGCACCTCGTGCATTCACCACAATGGGTATACCTGGCGGATACAACGGCTGGGATGTCAACGCAAACCTGATGAACGCCTTCAACACCTATGGTGGCGAGAACCACGCATGGACAGCTACTTTCGACGCCAGTGAGGCTGGAGAACTGAAGTTCGCTGCCGATGGCGCTTGGGACTTCAACTGGGGTACTGATTCATTCCCCTACGGACAGGGTACTCAGGGCGGAGCCAACATTCCTTACAAGGAAGGCAGCTACACTGTATTCCTGAACGACATCACAGGTCAGTTCATGTTTGTTGAAAAATAAAAAACATCTTTGAAGTATGAAAAAGTTATTGTCAATGATTGGTATCGCCTTGCTGATGACAGGCTGTACCGACGATTATAAAGACTGGGCCGACCCTATCACCAACGGACCTGAGGAAGCCCTCAACGTAGGCATCAGCGTCAGCCCCACAAGTGCCGTCGACTTTGCCACTTATACCAACGAGACCGTACAATTGTTCAATGCCTCTGTTACGGGCTTGGAAATTGTTGACGGCGCAGACGAAGGTGTAGAGGCCATGTATAGCGCCGAAATCACCAACGAGGACGGCAGCAGGTCGATTCCTCTTGAGGTTAACGGTAACGGCTACGTGAGCACCACCGAACTTGAGAGTGCCGTCAATAACCTCTGGGGACGCCGCCCAGTAGCACGTACCATACCTGTAAACGTCGTAGGTCTGGTTGACATCAACGGTACAACAATCGCGGCAACAGGCAGCACCACCCTCACCGCAACACCCAACGCGCCAATAATTGAGGACGCTTACTACATCACAGGTACAGTGAACGGCTGGAACAACAGCAACACGGATTATGAATTGTCAAACGGTGGCGCCGATGCCTATGAGAATCCCGTATTTACGGTGCTGATTCCCGGAAGCGTGGTAACAGGCGACATCGAGTTCAAAGTTACGCCGAAGTCTGGTCTCGGCGGTGACTGGAGCAAGTGTCTCACCGCGTCTGAGACCGAGGGGTCTTTCGCCACTGATAATGCTGGTGGGAATCTCAAAGTGGCTTACGTTGAGGGCGCCAAGTTCTATCGCATTCAGTTCGACATGATGAATCAAACATGGACCTCAACGGCACTCAAATTCGGTGAGTTCTTCTATGAGATTGGTAACGAAGGCGGTTGGGGCATCAGCCATGCTCTTTATGGCGCTGACGGCGATGGTAAATACACTGGATTCTATTATCTCGACGGCGAGTTCAAGTTCAAGCCCAATGCCGACAACTGGGACGACGACCTTGAGTATGTAGACGGCACGACCACAAATGGTACGCTGACCTCTTCTGGCGGTCCTAACTGCCCAGACCCAGGTGCAGGTTTCTACAAAATCGACCTCGATGCAGCCAGCCTCAGTTACAACCTCACTAAGATTGAGAGCGTCAGCCTCATCGGTGGGTTCAACGACTGGAGCGGCGATGTAGAGATGACTTACAACACTGCCGATGGCTGCTGGGAGGTAACAACCGACGCTGTGTCAGGTGAGTTCAAGTTCCGTGCTAACCACGACTGGGGTATCAACTGGGGTGGCGATGTAAACGCTCTGACTCAGGACGGTGCGAACCTCAATATTACAGCTGGCACACACACCTTCAAGCTCTACCTCTCTTACAACGGAGCCCACAAGGTAACCATCAAGTAATTCCCCGAGCATATTCGCTCATAATAAGCCCGTCGGGCCGCCCTAGTGAAGAGCGGCCCGACTTTATTTTTTATGTTTTATGTTTTTTACTTCGGCACAACAAGAACGAAACGGCAACCTTCGTTATAGCTGGTGTCGAGAACAAGGTTACCACCAAGGTTGATGGCATGACGCTTTGTAAGTGGTAAGCCAAGACCAAGGCCATCAGATAAATCATCCATTTTTGTAAACGATTTGAAAAGCTGATCCCTTGATTCCTCAGATAAGCCCGGCCCAACATCCTCGACAACGAAACGAACAGTTGTCTCTGTCTGGGAAACACTCAGTTTGATATGCTTTCCGTCAGAGAACTTTGCTGAGTTATAGAGCAGTTCACGAAGCGAGCGCATCAGATAAAGATGGTTGGTTAGGATACATACGGCATCAGGAAGTTCTGTCTTATACTCTATGGCCTGAACTGGGAAGTGGGTGTAGGTATAGTTTATACATTCCCGAGCCAGTTCATTACATGACATCTGGTCATTTCTGGAAATCATCAACTCACGTGAAGTGCCCGACTCAGAACTATCGTAGAGCATTAATATCATACGGTTCAAGTGCATGGCATTATATTTCATCATGCGGATGATCTGCTTCTGGTCTTCTTCCTGAATCATATTAGTGTTACACGATGCAAGACCGTCGCGTAACACATCGGCAAAACCTAGAATAATATTCATCGGCGTACGTATCTGGTGCGATATGTTCTGTATAAAGCGGTTCTTCTGCCTGACTGCCTCCTCTGTCGATTTCATGGCATGTACCAGCTCGTCATTACGTTTCTCCGTCTCTTTTGTCGTTTGGCATATACCATTCACATGATGGTAAAGTGACTGCTGCATGATTGCAAAATTATTCTGCAACCTGCCTATAACGTCCTTACGCTTAGAATAAGGTATTACCTCACTGTACTCGCCATCTGCTATCTTTTGTGAGAGTCTGAGAAGTCTGCTGAGCGGTCTGATGGCATATCTGACACTTCTATTACATAGCCACAGAATAACCAGTAAACCAATAAAGATAAGTGCTATAATCATGTATGTCAGCAGATAATAGTTACTCAGAATTACAGTATCTGGACATATCAGCGCAAGACTCCAGTTTGTGTCTGGAACAGGAGAATAGCATACATGGCACAGTGTTCCATTGATTTTCATACGCATATTCCCCTGATTACCTACCGTCATCTCATGCCCTAATGCAATCATCTCTGATTGTGAACCTGGGTCAACATCGGTATAGATGGTCTTCTTGAAAAGACGCGCAGAGTCGGGATGGATAAGGTAACGCCCGTCACTACCTAACAGAGCGAAATAGGCATCAGGATAGGTGCTATCGCCCACATTCATAGCTTCAGCAAGTTGTCTGAAGGAGAGACTGGCAGAAACGACACCAGCGATCTTGCCGTTTTTCAGTCGGATGGGTCTACAATAAGAAGCCACCACCTCGTTAAGGCCGACCTCACGCTCTGCCTGCTCATAAGACGGTTCCACCCAGCAGGTCTTACCAGTTTCTATCGGTATTCTGTAACATGCTCTGTCGAGATACTCTTTATCTGTCTCATGAATAGTAACCACCGTGTCACCCTTATTGAGGGAACTGACAGAGAAATAGCGTCCATGCTTGGGAAACATATTCGGTTGGACACTAATACAACTATAATGCACAATGGGATTGAATTGTACAATGCGGTGTGAAGAGGCAGGCAGAGTCTCTAGACGGAAGTCGTCTTCAATCAACCATGCATTTGCATTAATCGATGTTTCAACCGCACTCATACACTTTCTCACCCGCTGAACGGCTGTGTTAAGCAAACTGTTGGCATGCTCAGAAGCTTCCTGCCGGATAAAGTATCGCGACTGAAGGAATAGAGCACCCAAAGCCAATATGAAGACGGGAGCTACTATCAGTAGAATGCCTAGACTGAGCTTCATGGAAAGACTGTGGTTTACTTTACTCATGGCTCTCCTCCTTTCTTGTTTCATTTTCTGCTGTATGAAGCATATAGTCAAGCAGGGTGATGATGGCCTGACTCTGCTGTCGGATGTCATTCACCTTTTTATCGGCCTCTTCAAGACTGATGCCATAATAGTTATTACAGAAAGTCGTGACACTTCTGTCGATAACATTAGAAGGCTCAATCATCTGATTCGTTATGTAATGGAGGAAAGCCATCTTCATCTTATCTGCTTCCTGTGCCTTGTCATAGGCATCTTCCAGCACTTTGGTACGTTCCTGTTGCATGGAGGACGACTTCTCTAATTCACCAACATGTATTGCCAGTGCCTTCTGCATCTGTTGGAGGTGGTCTTGTAATCGCCCTACCTCATCTTTGCTCTTTCCATCGGGGATAGACTCGTCGTAGTGTCCTTCAGCAATACGCTGTGTAAAGTGCGTCAGTAAGTCCAAAGGGAGCAACTGACGGTGGGTAATCATGCGACAGAATACAAATATGAGAATTATTCCTATCAGGGCGATGATCAGCAAATAGCAAAACAGCAAATTATAATCGCCAGCAATGTCGTCCTCTGGATAAACGACACCGACACTCCACCCAACTTTATTCACATAACGCCCTGGCATATCAGCACGTTCGAAAGGCTTATAGAACACATACCACTTACGACCATTCATACGGAAAAGCTTATGACCAGTCTCACCAGCCACCATTGCCTCGGCAGCCTCCAGTACGGTATTATCTGCCCCTTGTCCCATTTGGACAAATACCGTCTGATGCAACAGCTTCTCTGAATCCGGATGTACGATATACGAACCGTTGCGAGCCAATAACATAGCGTATCCATTGGGCGAAGGCTTGACATCAAGGATTGTCTTTGAGAACAGCGCGATAGGTAAATCAACAGCTATGACACCCACGCATTCTGAATCCTGGTCAAGTATCGGTAAACAGAAGGTGCAGAGCGCTTCATTCTCTGTATTCTCGTTTTTAAGCGGGTTTGTCCAACAGGCCTTGCAAGTGGTCATGGGCTCTGTATACCACACCTGCTGCGTATAAGGCTTATTCGTAAACGTGGTCTGAGTCACCAGTTCCGAATTCCCGTCAGACGACAGACTATTGCCTTTGCGATGGACATAAGCCATAAACAACTCACGGTCTGGGTAATAATAAGGCCTAAAAACAATGGCACATCCCACAATATAAGGATTGCACTCCACAATTCTGCGACTATAGTAGAACATGCGGTCGGGCTCATCAAGATGCAACAATAAGTCCCTATAGACATTATCAGTCAGCTGCTCCACGCCCAGCAGAATATTGTCTATACGCTGGACAGTTCCCTCCAACGTCTGCTCCGCATTGTTCAACTCTTCCTTCCTCAATGCCTGACGTGAGAAATAAAACATCACAATCAGTGAAGCCAGAAGCAACAATGCCACCTCACAGACAACCAGCAGACTTAATCTGATTGATAGGGTCTTAGTTATTATTCCAGGCCATTTCTTCATTTTTCCCTAAAGGCATATCTGCCATACAACAAATCCTAAAGCAGTTATCGGAACTGTTTCGGATGATTGTTTTTAATTGGTTCAACTATAATAGTAATTGCAAATATAGGCAATTTTCATTAAACATGCAACATTATCCTCTGAAAATTATATAATTTTAACAACCCATCATCCTACGGTTATCAACCCCTCAAAAGTGCCGTTTCCTTCACTTGTCCGGATAGTTTTTCCCAGCAGTTCCCACGGAGGGAACTACCAGTTCCTCCCATGGGAACAGACTGTTCCCGCCGTAGGAACTCACTGTTCCCTTCATGGGTACTTTGGGGGAACAATACGATAACCAGATGTTTATCAGTAACAAAGCGAATATGTCTACGCCAATACCACTCTGCCAGTGCAACCGTTTGCACAACATAACTACCAGAAATAGAGCTGCTTGAATAACAACCAAACGGCTTTTTTCTTAACTTTGCATTCAGAAACAACAATCAAAACTAAGAGCATATGCACTCATCAACAAGACATTCCATCATATGGCGGATAGCGCTACTAGTCATTGCTATCCATTGTTCACTGTTTACAGCATCAGCCCAAGGCTGGCCTTCAGACTATAAGGGCGTCATGCTGCAGGGATTCTACTGGGACGGCTATGCAGACTCGAGGTGGACGACACTGGAGAAACAGGCTGACGAACTGTCAGAGTACTTCGACATCATCTGGGTACCCAACTCTGCTTATGCCAACGCCCTGACGAACAACATGGGTTATCATCCCGTATATTGGTTCGACCATAAAAGCGCTTTCGGCACAGAGGCTGAGCTGCGCTCAATGATTCAAACCTTTAAGAAAAAAGGTGTAGGATTCATCGAGGATGTGGTCATCAATCACCGCGCCAGTGTGGACAACGACTGGCTCCACTTCCCCGCCGAGACCTACAAGGGCGAGACCTACCAGCTGACAGCAGCAGACATCTGTCAGGACGACGAGAGCAAGAACAGCGGCTTCAAGCCTACAGGAGCCAAAGACTCTGGTGAGGCCTGGGGCGGTGCACGCGACTTGGATCATAGCGGTGCTAATGTTCAGAAGAACGTGAAGGCCTATCTTGACTTCCTGCTCAACGATCTTGGTTATGTAGGTTTCCGTTATGACTTCGTTAAAGGCTATGCTGCCAAGTATACGGGTCTCTACAACACGGCGGCCAATCCGACCTACAGCGTCGGTGAGTGCTGGGACGGCAATAAGACGGTAGTCACCAACTGGATCAATGGCACGAAGGTGGACGGTAAGATACAGAGTGCCGCCTTCGACTTCCCCCTGAAGTACAAGATCAACTCTGCCTTTGGCGGTGGTAACTGGAGCGCCCTCAAAGATCAGGTGCTAAGCAACGATAACGCCTACAAGCGCTATAGCGTGACTTTTGTAGACAACCACGACTCTTTCCGCTCAAAGAGCGACGGCGGCGATCCGCTGACGGCCAACATCTGCGCCGCCAACGCCTATATCCTCACCATGCCTGGAACTCCATGTCTTTTCCTGAAGCACTGGATGTCGAACAAGGGTACACTGAAGAAACTGATTGCTCTGCGCAAGGCGGCTGGTATCAGCAATGAGAGTGAGATTACAACTGCTAAGACCACCGATGGCGGGTTTGAGCTAAGTGTCAAGGGTAAGAACGGAACGCTACATCTGCTCTTAGGCAACGTACAGCCTGAGCTCATCAACACCACTGCCGACATAACGCTGGCAGTCAGTGGCAAGAAGTTCGCCGTCTACGCAGATGCCAGCATAGATCTTTCGAAGGTCAATGCCATCACTGAAGCAGACGAATCACCTGAGGACGATACGCCTGTGGAGGTTCCATCGTTCTGCACCGTCAACGAGGGTGAGACTTGCGCCTTCTTCGTAGCTCCCAAGAGTTGGGGCAGTCAGATTAAGTGCTGGCGCTGGGACAGGCAGTATAACTATACAGGCAACAGCTGGCCTGGCGTGAACTGCGAGAAACTGGGAGAAGACAGCAAAGGCCATACCGTTTGGAAATGGACATACAACGCCTCTGATCGTAAGAACCAAAGCAGTAGCAATGAGGGAATCATCTTCAACGACGGCACGAACCAGACTGCTGACTTAGCCTTTACTAATGGTGGCTATTATAATCAGGAAGGTCTGCAGGCAGTGGTCTCCTCTACTGGCATCAGAGACGCCATGGTTGAGACTGATGGTGTCATGAAGATCTACACGCTCGATGGCAGACTGCTACGTACGGGCAAGAACAGTCAGGAAGCCCTCAACGGACTCAAGAAAGGAGTCTATATCATCAACGGGAAGAAATTCATATATAAATAATCTGAGTTTAGTTAGTTAGTTAAAGAAAGGCCCTAATGGCGAACCAGCAATGTAGCAGGAACGTCTGAATGCGGCCGTAATGACGCTCCATCACCCGATAGCGCTCCAAAAGCGACTCACGGTGATGGAGTGTTGTTTGTCCCTCTTGGGTATAGTTGGCCAGGCGACAAGTATCTGGTGAACGATGTAACTAGCAACTATATCACAGGCATTAGCACCATCCGAATGCAAAAATATAAAAAACAGCGTTTTTGGGAGCTTTTTTTGTTTCATCTTGTTTCATTTGCAGTATGTGAAACAAGATGAAACAAATTTTTTTTGGTTGTTCTATTCAATTTCGCTATTTTTGCCCCCACAATCATAAACCAATAAAATTATAAATTTCCTTCCAGATTAAATGGGTTAGTTGAAATAATCATCAATATATTCCGGAAGAATTGAGACAGACCAGACTGGGAAAAAGGAGCGGAAACCGAAAAGCTTTACGGAGTAGGTGCAGATAATTAAAACTAAGTAGAAATGAAAAAGTTATTACTGTCTCTGGCCATCTTTTTAGGAGTGGTATCAACTTCAATGGCATCACCAGTAGTAGGTGTTCCCTCTCCTAATATTCAGGAGGTGACCAATGTGCAAAAAAATGGAAAGCAAAAGGTTATTGTTGTATATAATCCTGATGGAACAATTAAAGAAATAATTGTGATAAAATCAAAATAAACGAACGTAGTATTATCCTGCCCCCCGTTTTTATGTTAAGGAGGGCGGGATTATTCCTTTTATAGTTTTATTATGAAGATAAAAACGTTATTTGTACTGATGATGCTTCCGATGCTGTGTCTTGCGCAGAGTATAGAAGTGAAGTACTCGGTATTCTCCAAACAGCGAAAAGAACAGATCGAGAAAATCATGGGCAACCGTCAAAACCTGGAACATAAGGGTCTATTTTCCGGTATGGAAGTAGAAAAGGAAGACTCTTTCTGTCTTGTAATCAAGGACAGACAATCTTCTTATGTCCGTATTGAGCCGGAGGAGGATCTGGGCGATGATGGTGATGTGAAGATTATTCTTGTTGGTGGAGACTACAGTGAGGAAGATCATGCTGTATATAAAAATCTGACCACTCGGACGATGGTTGAGGCGAAAGACTTCCTAGCAGTTACTTATATTATAGAGACTCCTATTCCTCAATATGACTGGAAGGTATGCTCGGAAAGCAAGGAGATTATGGGGTTGAAATGTTATCGAGCGACCCTAAACGGGACCATTACGGCATGGTTCTATCCTGAAATTCCCGTGGGTGATGGCCCCGATGTGTACGCAGGCTTGCCTGGTTTGATTTTGGATCTGGAGGATGAACGGAACATCTATCATTGCATGTCCATCAACACCAATTCTCATTCTGCTGTTGCTGAGAAGAAGCGCGGAAAGAAAGTGTCAGCAGAGCTGTTCGAAGAAATACGAAAGCGTAGGTTGAATGATTAGTATTTAAAATGAGATACAAGTTTTTGCTGTTTCTATGGCTGCTAAATGTCGTTGTGCCTTATATAGCAGAATGCAGACCTGTAAAAGGCATTGTAAAAGATGCATCGACTGATAGTAATATCTCTTTTGCCAATGTCATGGCTTATGCTTTGCCAGATAGTACGCTGCTTGGCTTTGCTGTTACCGACGATGAGGGTCTGTTCTCGCTGGCTACCTCTGAAGATGGCCGTTTGCTGTTAAAGGTTTCCTGTCTGGGCTATAAGACTGCTGAGGTAGAGCTGTCTTCTGCTCATGACAGTTTATGCATCTCTATGCAGCCAGATGCAGTGTTGCTGAAAAATGTTGTGGTGAAAGGACGTATGCCAGGTTTCAAGGTGCGTGGCGACACGATAGACTATAACTATCAGAAATATACCGACGGCTCTGAGAAGGTGTTGAAAGACATCCTGATGAAACTCCCAGGGATGGACGTTAATGACAAAGGACAGGTAACGGCTAATGGTGAAGCAGTTAAGAAGATTCTCATTAATGGACAGGACTTCTTTGGCGACCACAATGAGCAGGTTACCAATAACCTCCCTTCTGACTATGTTGACAAGATTCAGTTGCGGAAGAATTACAGCGAATACTCTTTCGTAGAAGGTTTCAAGACTCGTAAGACGACAGCCCTAAACGTGACAATCGACTCGTTACATTCTGGCAATGTGACAGGAAACGCTGAGGTATTGGGAGGTTATCGTGACAAATACAGAGGGGCGATGAACCTTTTTTCTTTTGGTGAGAAGGTGATGTGGGGTATTAATACGAAACTGTTCAATACTGGTGAGGAGATGATGACTCTGGTTGACTATGTTAAGCTGATGGGCAGCATAAAGGATTATGCGAAGGCAGTGGGAGGTTCCGACAAAATTATCGACAACGGACATTCTCCAGTGTCATATATCGACAATAACATCAACACATACCAACGCACAAACGGGATGGCTTCTGCCAATATTGCATGGAATCCCAGTAATCGTTTCAAGATAAATGCTTATTATCTATTCAACCACGAACAGAGCAAAGGCCAGTATGACATAACTAGGTCTTATTGGACAAGAAACACTATCGAGACGATGAGTCAGTCTACTGACGCGAAACGCGATTTTCACCATGTGGGAGTTAGCACGAAAAGTGTGATGGCTAGTAATGCTGCTTTAGACTGGAAGTTCACTGTGACAGCTATGCCTCAGACAAGCCAGAACTGGCTTGGAGTTTATTCTTGGGATGAAAAGACGGATGTGTGGAACTTCAGTCATAATCTAGCTTTTGTCAAAAACTGGAATAACAGGAACCTCCTGTCTGTCAGTTCGCAACTCGTATATAACAACATCCACCGGACGATTGATGTCGAGTCTGCTGACAGTCTCCTTTATATGCCTGTTTTACAGATACATTCGGCCTCACAGAGACAGCGCATCACCTTGTTGGATCATCATCTGGCAGCCTCATGGACACACCGGCTCTCTAAGGCATGGCTGTTTAAAATGAACACGGCATGGAACGCGATCCACTCTACTATGTTGGTTACTCCGTCTTCTATTCAGCCCATTGCTAAGAAAGATAAGGAAACAACCCGCCTATATAGTTACGGACTTTCCATACAAAAGAATAAGGGGCTATTACGTTTTGATGCAGGCTTTGACCTCGCTTATCTGAACCAAGGTTGCACTGATGATAAAGTTGTTGTGCTGCCTAATGCGTCAATAGAATTGGCGTTTAGCTCTATCAACTCCCTGATGCTATCTTATACGACAGGTTATAAGAGGGATGATAGTTATTTCGCTCGGGGAACAGTGATTAATGACTATAGGCAATTGACGGTCTATGACGGCAAGGAGAATTTGATGCACAAGCATCACAATCTGACACTCAGTAGTCATTATTTTAATGTACTCTCTGATTTCTCATGGATTATGGATGCTGGGTGTTCCTTCACGGAAAATCCATACATATTTAGCAATGATGGTTTTGGAAACACCATTTATGCTTCGCTGATACAGACAAATCGGGACCAAGTATTGCAACATATATATATCAACGTCAAAAAAGGGTTCAGGTTCCCAATCACTTTGTCATTGAAATCGACCATGTCTAATAGCCTCTATCAGTCAGCCTATTTTCAGAAGATAAGCAACAATCGGCATTCTGAGGTTGATAGTGAGGTGTCTATAACTAGTAAGTTCAAGAGGGCATTGCTCAATATGGAGGTGGGATGCCGATTCAGCTTCCAGCAAAGCAAAATCGGGCTTACCTCCTCTGTACTGAACTTCAGGTCTTATGAAACTTATGCCAGACCATTTTTGGTAAAAAAAGGGAAATGGGATGTAAGTCTGCCGATAATATATATTCATGACCAATCGGGTGCCCAGCACTTCAGCTATTTTGACTGTGCCATTCTGGCCAGTTACACGAAAGGGCGTTGGACATTCTTTGCTGACGGAAAGAATCTTCTGCATACCAAGTGCTTCGAGCGCATCACTGTTGATGCGGAGCATGATTACATGGAGACTGTCGTAGATAAACGACTACCTGGCTATATTGTCGTTGGTCTGAAAAAAATGTTTTAATAGCCCAAAGGCATATTATTTCGAACCAGTCATGCCATTCAGGTTAACATCCTGACAGCGAACCAGCAATGTAGCAGGAACGTCTGAATGCGGCCGTAATGACGCTCCATCACCCGATAGCGCTCCATGAGCGACTCACGGTGATGGAGTGTTGTTTGTCCCTCTTGGGTATAGTTGGCCACCACCATCTTCAGATTCAACAAAGGCACATTCTCTTTCGCCGCAGCCTTCATCACTCGGATGCACCAGTCAACATCAGCCGAATAGCGATACTGCATGTCATAAGGCGTAGCTATGGCAAAGTCTGCCCGCGCATAAAAAGCCTGATGGCATACGAGCATGCCTTGACGGAAGGATTTCCACGAGAGATTCTCGGGCGGCGAGAGACGACGATGGTGCAGGAAACGGCCTTCGCCATCAACGATATCCGTATCGCCATAAAGTACAGCGGGCATATTTTCCTCTCCAGCAGCAAGGGAAATATACCCTACAATCTTGCTGACAGTATCAGCGGCAGGAAGGAAGTCACCTGCATTCAGAAAACACACATAGTCACCGTCAAGTGAACGAAGTCCCTTGTTCATAGCATCGTAGATACCCTCGTCGGGTTCCGACATCACTTGTATCCGATGCCCATTATCTGCTGCATTGGAACGTTCGATATAATCATCAACCATTTTCAGCGTACCGTCTGTCGATGCCCCATCGATTATCAAGTGTGTGATATCAGGATAATCCTGTGATAGAACGCTGTCGAGCGTACGCTGCAACACACCAGCGGCATTATAGGTAATCGTGACGTAGGTTATTCTGATCATAGCTTGTAATGTTTGAAGGCTATTGCCTGATCATACACATCGAGATACCTCATAGCCACACTTTGCTGCGAATAGCTGTGTGCCACTTTACGTACAGCCTGCTCGCTCAGAGCCTCGTAGTCAGCTTCCGTCAAAATCCAACGGATACCTCTTGCCAGATCGTCGGCCTGACGGTATTCTGCCACATAGCCATTCTTCTTATGATCGATCTCCTCTGGTATACCTCCCACCTTGAACCCAACACAAGGTACACCACAGGCCATTGCCTCCATGATAGTATTAGGCAGGTTCTCAGACAACGAAGGCAGCACAAAAACATCAACAGCGTTATACACATCAACAATACGCTGTTCATCGTTTACATAACCAAGCGGGAATGCCTCTAACGGTAACTGCTCTACGACCTCCTCTGCATGACCTCCAAGAATAACGACGCCTAATTGCGGAATATCCTTCAACTGTTGGCAAGCCTCTATCAGATAGCTCATGCCCTTATTCTCGTTGGTAACACGCTGTGAGGCAAAGAGTATCAGTTTCCTGTCATGCGGCAGCCCCAGCCGTTCACGCGCTTCTTGTTTGTTATACCTATTATATATATGAGTATCTATCGGATTGGGTACACTCGTAATCTTCTGTCCCTTTAGCAGTGCACTCTTCTTAGCCTCAGACTCCAACCAATGACTGCAAGCCACATAGTAGATGTTCTCATGATTCACCAAGCGCATCTTCTTTTGCCAGACACTGGTCGACAGATCACTCTTTGAGCCACTCCCTGGCAGCAAACGACAATTACTACACTGAGTGGTGAAACGACGACAGCCCAGCGTAACATGACAGATAGCCGTAGCAGGCCAGATGTCATGCATAGTCCATACAACAGGCTTACCACTATGTAATATCTTACGGATTGAACCAAGGGAAAGCATGCCTTGATTAATCCAATGCAGGTGGATGATATCGGCCTCTTTAAACTCTGGAAGTTTCGTAATGTCTGATCCCACATTGGCAATATCAATCTCAAACAAGTGTTTACGAGAGAAACGCAGATGAAGAAACACCACTAACCGTTCCCATAGGAAATGCCAGCGTAATAGGGGCGACTTAGGCAGTTCCACCACCGTCAGCGCATCTGTCTCCTTGTCGCGAACCAGCATCTTTGCCTTTACGCCATTATTGTTTAAAGCACGCATCAAACGGCTGGCAGCAACCGCAGCCCCACCCGTTTTTTCGCTCGTATTGACAATCAGTACTCTCATTTTTCTTCTTTGATGCAAAGGTACAACATCTTTTGTTAAATGCAAGCAAAAAAGCGTGAATATTTGTTGTTATCGCACACAAGTGCTTGATATAGGTCAAGAATAAGAGGAAAATATACACTTAACGCATTGAAATTCTTGCAAGTTACGAAAAAACGTCGTACCTTTGCATCGTCAAAAGGTTAATAGATTGTTTTAGGTTAGTAGTAATATTTATAGTTTTAGGTTTTTAGTTATTGGTAAAAGAAAGTTTTCAACTGTAGGATAACAGGAGGTCGCTGCGAAGCTCCCTTTTAAACTTTCAAATTTTTAGCTCTTGTGAGCTGAAGATTTCTTTTAAAGAAAAGGATTTTTAGTTAAACATAGGCTTTTTTGATGGCGCTGCTCGAGAGAGTAACGCCATCATTCTTTTATGCTTTATGGTATTTCAAGGTTCAGTACCATGGCCCTTAGTCCTCCTCCATTTCACGTTCGATAATTGTAGGATCGCTGAAATAATCAAAAGTTGATGCACAGAGAATACCTGAATATTCTACTTCCACGACTGTTGCTTCTGGTTTTACATATTTTGCTTTCATACTTCCTTCTTTTTTTTCTGATTAATTTGTTTGTTTGAGCTCTATATCCATGATGTTCATCTGGCTAATGATGAACATTAAGGATTTACCGGAATAATAATGGGAATCCATGGAGCATAGAAGTCTTTTCCGTTACTGTACTTCATCTTGTCCATTCTGATATTGATGACATTCGTCTTGCCGAACCCGAAGCCATTGGCCATCTCCAGCGGGATAAACACCTTTTCGACATTATCCTCGGTGCCGTAGGCAGCTGCCTCTGCGTTCCTATGGTTCAGGATACTTTCAAGAACGACGTTCATGCCCCAGTCTTCATTCGTCGGGACGATCATTCCGACCACTTTGTCGTTGAGCCAATCGTCATTATCCGTCGATGCAAATCCCTCATAAAAGTCGATATACATTTCCTTTGCTTCATCATACTCATCTTCATTGGAATCCTCATCGAGACAGGCCAGATCATAATAGGTCGGCGTGTCTTTGGTCCTGTATTCGACGGCCTGGCAGGTGACACCGATGTAGCTGTCTTTCAACGGATGTCCAGGAGTCCCGTCTGTATCCCATGGTGTCGGCTTATGTGGCATTACATAGATTTCGCCATCAATATTCTCATCCAGCGTGATGAAGTCATCTACAGCAGAAGGAGTGAACTCTACCGGGCTCTTCAGCTCGATGTCGATATCCATATATTCTGCATCTTCCGGATCAACAGTCCAGGGGTTGGTGGCAAAGTTGGCGAAATCGAAAGTGCCCTTGGTGGCGATATGATGCAACGTGATTTTCGTAACTTTGATATGAAGGTCATCTTCTCCACCACGTGCATCCTTGTCGAATCCGATCTTGAACTTTACCGACGAGAGCGCATGTTTGAAGCTCAGAGTAACAGGATTGCCGGCTTCATTATCTTCGCTCACAGCGACCAACAAGTCCTTCTGATTTCTGACAGTAGTCGGCACGGTGTACACGAACGTCCCGTCAGTGATGGCTGGCACATCATCAGTATTGTCACTGGTAGCATAGAAGGTATGAGTATCTGCGCCATCGGGCCATGTCAGATTCGCATGCCCATCAGCAACCCAACTGCCGTTGGGCTTTGTGAACAGATAGTTATCCATCCATTTATTGGAAGTACCTTGAATACCCACCATGTTAAACGAACTGACAGTACTGATGGCAGTTCCACGGGTTGCATCGTTGTTGGCAACTTTAACAACGAATGGAATTCCAGATGTCTTACCCTCTGCCGGATTTTCATTACCAGTCAGTGAGTCCTCGCTTGAGCAACCGACAAGGGCTACTGTGACTGCCGTCATGACAGCCATCCAAATAGTTTTTTTCATATTAACAGATGTTATAAAAATAGTATAATCCAAAAGACTTACAAGGTTTATTGGTTGATAATCAGTAATTTCTAGTTGTCGTTTTATAGCTAGGCGCTGAGCGTACCCTCACCATTGATACGACATTTGGTTGTAAACAATGGCAAAGTTAAACATTTTTTTTAATTCGCAAATATTATTTATCCTTTTTTTTCTAAAGAGCAAAAAAATATCGGCAATTACCATTGCCGATATATCATTATCAAAGATCCGGGTCGGTACTTACACAATCTAAACCCTCTCGATCAGTACGACGGCATAGGCCGAGATGCCCTCCTCACGACCAGTGAAGCCAAGCTTCTCGGTGGTTGTCGCCTTGATGGAAATATCATCCTCGTCGCAACCGCATATCTGTGCCATACAGGTCCTCATCTGTGGGATATGCGGATTCATCTTGGGACGTTCGGCACAGATGGTAGCATCGATATTACCCAAACGATAGCCTTTCGTAGCTATCAGTTCGATGGTTTTCTTAAGAATAACCTTACTGTCCATTCCGTCAGTCTCGGCAGCGGTATCAGGGAAATGATAACCAATGTCGCGCATATTTGCCGCACCAAGAAGGGCATCACAGACAGCATGCAACAACACGTCAGCATCACTATGCCCCAACAATCCTTTACTATGTTCAATCTTGATACCGCCCATCCACAGGTCACGGTTTTCTACCAACTGATGGACATCATAGCCCATTCCAACTCTAATTTTCATATCTTTTTCTTATATTATTACCTCTTAAACAAGTCTTTGATGCCATCCATATCGAAGGCCAAAGTGAAACGCAGGGTCTGATCCAAAGGATTACTTCGTGCAGTAGAGATGACATAGCCAACATCGAGTGAGAAAACATTCATGCGGAAGCCGCCACCCACGGTGAAGTACTTCAAGTTGCCCTTTGATTCACTCTGATGATGATAACCCGCACGAAGCGAAAACTGATCATGATACACATATTCGGCACCTACACTCCACTGAATCTCTTTCAGTTCCTCACTAAGGCCGCCTGGGGCATCACTAAAACTCTTGAAGATGCCACTGACGGCACTGATATCGCTATACTCACGGCGGACACGATCCTGATAGTCGCTGTTCGATTCACCTTCTTCCTGACGAGGCACCGTAGGCACCAACAGCTTGTTTGCATCGGCTGAGATGGAGAAGCGATTATACTCATCAACAGGAACCATCAGCGAAGCACCAAGACGCAGATTAGCAGGAAGGAACTGACTCTCCTCATCGCCATAGTAGGATATTTTGCTACCTATGTTCGACATATTCAGACCAAATCCCAACTGACACTCGCGACTACCCATCATCACGTAATTATTATAATACATAGCCAAATCGGCAGCAAAGGCTGAGGCTGGCTTGGAGTCCTCACTATAGTCATAGCGCAGGTCACTATATATCCATCGGATGGCTGCCGCCAACGAAAGTTTTTCACTCAGCATCAGCGAGTAAGCTACATCGAACGACATCTCATAAGGTTTCACCGTCATACCATCGTTTGCAAACACCTCACCAAGCGAGAAATAACGCAACGACCCAGAGATGGCCGAATAGTCACCGATACGATAGTAGCCTGCCAGATAAGCAAGGTCGATATCATTGACCAACTGACGAAGCCAAGGAGTATAGTTCAGAGCAATACCTGCACGACTGATACAGAACGGATACTTTGCAGGATTCCAATATTGTGAATTGACATCAGGGTCGGTAGCAACACCCACATCACCCATTCCTGCAGAACGGGCATCTGGGGCAATGGTCTGTGAGATAACAGCATGTTCAACGGGATTGAACATTACATTCTTACCATCCTGAGCCATAGAAACGAGTGAATGGTGAACAATGAATAGTATCACCATCAGCCACTTTAGCGAATTTCCTTTATCTTCTTTTTTCTTCATATACCTTCATTCATATAACGTATACACACGCTAATTATTGCTTAATACAATCAATTTTACCGTTTTTGAAACACCGCCATCGAGCTGGAATCGGCACATATAGACACCCGTTTGCATACGGTTGCCACCTGCGAGACGAAGATCCCAGTCAATGGTATAGGTATTGTCTGACGACATACCAGTATCCGTGTGACTCCATAGTTGTCGCCCAGAGAGGTCAAACACATCGAGAGTCACTGTCAACTCCCCTCCCATTCGGTCGTGTGTGATGATAAACGAGGTGTTTTCTGTGGCAGGATTCTTCGTACAAACCACATTAAATTGATTTGACTCATATCCCTTTACTACATTGAACACTAGTTCAGAAGTCGATGAGTTGTTTAAAACATCCCAAGCCCTGAAACGCAGTCGGTGCTGCCCTTCGCTGAGTTCAGGAATGCTGAAGCCCACTTTACCGCTACGATAGTCACCAAAGTCGTATGTGAAGTAATCGTTCAGATTATACGTTTTCAACGCTTCACCGTCGATAACCAATTCCAAATCATGACCAATGCTACTGCCAGAGGCGTTAATACCACTATCATCGTATAATTCTGCCATAAAGTATGGCGTAGTATTCACTTTGTCACCATTCATAAAGGTCTTAGCGTTCAGATAACAATAAATACTAGGCCCGATAGAATCGGTCTGCAAGCCATTGCCGGCAGAAAGAATGAATCCGTCATACGCCCCATGAGCTGTCAGCGTCTTATCAGCATTAACAGCATACAGGGTTATCAGACCTTTGCCATCAGTATAACTGATATCTTTTGGTACTACAAAGGTTATTTGGAATTGTCCATCACGTATACTATCTGACCCACTGAAAAGGGTTTTCGTGCGGTCTTTATACACAAAAGGCTCTTCGGCACCATCAGCATCCTGACTGTTCAATTTGCAGACGATTGTTTCCTCGGCATCCCTTACCGTGGCCGTTACAATGCCGTTAATCATCTGCTCCACACGCCCACTTATTCGCACCTCAGTACCTGCTGCCAACTGGACAACATCATCGCCCACAACCTGACCATTGATACTATCAATAATCACACTGGCTGTTGGGAGAGCCAGTTTCAAGGCTGGATCACCCAGTAAGGTGTATTGCAATTTGTTAGGTGAGGTATCTCTACCTTGACTCACAAGGTCGCATTTTGCTCGTCGCACAGCTTCACCGATGGTATTTTCTGGCGAGAGTACATAACTAGTGAAAGCCAAATTCATGGCTTCATTATAAGAAGCATAGACAGTACGGGTGGTGCCAAAGAAAGCCACACCGCCTCCCCGTTTGCTGAGCATCACCGTCTCACCGATATTCTCTTCCTGTCCATCGAAAGGCATGATATCGCAAGAAGCCGTCACCCATAAAGGCAATTTCTTTGTTACAGACTCCTCAAAATCAGACAATTTCATCACTAGTTCATGGGAGAATGCATAAGGAGCGCCATGACCACAATAGTTCATAATCAGTGCCCCACTCTCCATCTGCTGTTTGATGAGACGCGTCACATCTGGGTAACTATAGCCCGTAGACGAAGAAGTACGGGTATAAGCATCCCAGTAGATTTTTTTCAGCTGATAGCCAGGATAGTTGGTTTCCACAAGAGTGGCCACCTTGTCAGCTGTCGTCATGTGAGCATTGCCGTTGCCATCGTCACCCATCATGCAGATAGTGTTCTGCCAAATGCCCGCCTGCTCGTTATTAGCATATCTGAGCGTCTTATCTACCAATATCTGTGCCTCCTCTGGCGTTCGTGCAGGAAATCGTCCCACCGCTACGTCGGGCTTACCCTGATAAATGTAGCCGCTGCCTGCAAGTTGCCGTATCTGTTCCTCATCATCTAACAGACAGAAAAAATCATCACTCACAAAACAGTTCACTGAGCTGAACGAGTTCTCACTCTCATAGCAAAGCAGGAAGTCGTCAGGGTCATAGTCTTTCCACTCTGAGCAGCGCATACGGTTGTCCCAGGCACCGTCACCGAAAAGTAATAGATACTTAGGCATATCCGCCTCTGTCACAGCCCTATCATAGAGCATCTTCATGTAGCGACGATAGGCGGTTGCGTCAGGAGTTCCGCTTGAGAATTCGTTATATAGTTCATCAGCAGGCACAATCCTTACCCTCAATCCATCCTTCTGTTCGTGGTGGGCCTTGATACGCTCTGCTTGAGTCAGCCATTTCTGAGTAGTAGGTATGATGATTATCATATCGGCCGCCTCATCAGCATGATGGTTCTGATTCGTTATTTGGTAAACATATTCCGGCTCTGGCAGATAAGCCGTCTGCAAGTCGGGCTGGGCATTAGGCTTCTCATGATAGAGGTCCAGGAAGTCAAGTCTTACATGGTTACCTGCAGTCTGCGTAATACGAATAATGTTCTCTGCTTGCAGATTCTCCAACTCATAAGTTTCCGCATGTCTATCAGCCTTACTATAGGCATCTAATCTAACGTCGCGGGCTATTGTACCCACCACAGCACCATTTACCTCTATCACAGCCTCAAAATTTCCATCATAGGTCAACGCTACCGTCAGCTTTCCTTTGCTGCCAACGGCTTTGAGATTATAGATTTGAGGAAATCCAATATTGAAGAGGGTCTTATCATAGAGGTTACGTCCGCCATGATACCAAGCATAGTCGTCTATCTCGTAGAGGGTGTGATAATCATTATTAGAGGGATAGTTATCAGCTAATATAGTCTCCTGACTGACGGATAGAGGTTTGTCATCGCTTTCTGTCAGAAAATAATAGCCATAGTCACTATAAGGATTGCGTATACGCTGAAGTACGTCTTTTTGTTCCCATGTCACAGGTCCAACGCCATAAAACACCTTACGTCCATTGATGGTACAGGTTGGCACCTCGTACAAGTCGTCTGTAGCCGAGAGATAGTCACCTGTCAGGCTTTCTGTCTGTAAGGCACCTCCATATCCATATATTTTCACTTTATTAATATCAGAGAAACCAGCCTTTCGGATTAGAGCATCTGAAAGTTGATAGAAGCCACTCTCAGAAATACGGATCTTAGCCCATGTGCCCTCTCGCAATACAGAGTGGTCAGCATAGCGGTTAAACGAACCACGCGTCAGGTTTCTACTATCAGCCCGTTGACTCCTTACGTCCAACTTAAAACTCACAAGTTTCTGATACTTGCCATTGCGGAACACCAATGGCACAAACGACACTTCAAGTACCCCATGTTTCCTCACCACACCTATTGATTGACTCACCACAGGCATTACTGGCAAAGATAAGCCATCACTAATCTGCTTATAGCGGCAAACGTCTGCAGGCTGCATGTCAATGAATTCTGGATACTCTATAGTCACAGCATAGACAGAGTCAGCATAGTGCGGCCCCAACGTCTTATGCCAACTAAAGACAGGCAGCAGTGAATCTATCTTAACCTGACTGGCAGTCAAGTCAAAATACTCTTGCGCCTCTGCCTGCCGACAGAGAGACAAAAGCACCAAACCAATTATCAGCCTAAAGATTCTTATCACTACCTTTATAAACGAAATCTCCCGCTCCTTTATTGCGTCATCCTACCTATTTGCCCAACAAAGTATGGCAAAAGAACTGCAAAGGATGTCATTTGAGGAGGCGATTTCTTTACGTGCGGGAAGTGTGGGGTAAAAAGTAAGTATTACAACTATATATACATATAAGCACACGAGAAGAAACAACAAGCAATAACCTGTGACTATTCTGAGACAATCTGTGACCAATCTTTAGAAAACACAGTTTATTCCTCAAAAAACAATACTTATTTACAATTAAATTCAAGCACCTTGCGTTCTTCGAGGTAGCCTTCGAGATGATCATCAATATGAACAGGCCCCACACCTGCGGGGGTGCCAGTATAGAGGATATCACCTGTCTTCAATGTAAAGAACTGAGAAATATAGGCGATAATCTCGTCAACACGATAGAGCATGTCGCTGGTACATCCTTCCTGAACGGTATTTCCATTGATGTCAAGATGGAAATGAATGGCTTGAATATCAAGAAACTTCTCCTTAGGTACCCACTCGCCTATAGCTGCAGAGCCGTCGAACCCCTTGCAGATAGTCCAGGGCTGTCCTGCCTCCGAAGCCTTCTTCTGCAGGTCGCGCGCCGTAAAATCGATACCCACAGTCACCGCATCATAATAGCGATGAGCAAAACGTTCAGGGATATTCTTACCCAAACGGCAGATACGCACAACCACCTCAGTTTCGTAGTCGATACGTCCCAGATGGTCAGGAATAAAGAAAGGCTTACCCTGATTAAGAAAGGCAGAATCGGCCTTCGTGAATATGACGGGGTCATCAGGGCGCTTCAGCGTGCCATGTAACTCCTGATTATGCGCGGCATAGTTCATGCCAATGGCGAATATCTTCATAATGCTATGGTTTTGGAGACAAAGGTACAAAAAAAATCGGCACTGCACAAACAATGCCGATTCTTTTTTAATATAGTGACTAATGGATTAGTCAGCAACGAGTGTGAAGCGTTTGAAAGCGGTGATCTTCAGATCCTTGTCCTGCTTAGCGAGCCACTGAGCAACAGTAGCCTTATCACCATCACCGAACTGGAACTCCTGGTCAACCAGGCAGTTCTCCTTCAGGAACTTCTGAACACGACCCTTAGCGATGTTCTCGATCATAGGCATCTTCAGCTGAGCCTCACCCTCGGGTTTAGCCTCAGCAATGATCTTACGAGCCTCATCAGCCTGAGCCTGAGTCAACCAACCCTTAGACATATTACTCTCAATATGATCCTCAGAGTCAACGAGGTTGGGGTTCAGACCTGCCTTCTTCAACTTCATCTCAACATACTTCTCTACCTGCTCGAGCTTAGTCTTCTCGAAAGAGGTCTTGTACTCCTCGTCGAGAATCTTCTGGTCAACGCTCTGAGCATCGAGAGCTACGGGCTTCATGGCAGCCACCTGCATAGCTACGAGATGACCCTGCTCAGCAGCGGGCTTATTGGTCTGTACCATGGTGCAGAGAGTATGTTTACCCATGTGGTCGTAAACCTCAACATTGTCGCCCTCGAGTACGAGGTAACCGTCGAGCTCCATCTTCTCACCAGTGATACCTGAGCGCTGTGTAACAGCTTCCTGTGCAGTCTGACCATTGATATCGAGAGCCTTAACAGCCTCAATATCGGTAGCCTTAGCAGCAATAGCAGCGTCGAGGATACTCTGAGTCAGAGCAATAAAATCGGCACCGTTAGCCACAAAGTCGGTCTCGCACTTCAAGGCGATCATGGCAGCAAAGCCATCAACCTTCTTTACGAGTACACAACCATTTGAAGTCTCACGGTCGCTACGCTTAGCAGCAATAGCGAGGCCACGCTCACGAAGGAGCTCCTTAGCCTTGTCAAAGTCGCCCTCAGCCTCAGTCAAAGCCTTCTTTACGTCAGCCAGACCTGCGCCAGTCATTGCGCGAAGCTTCTTGATATCGTCAATTGAAATTGCCATTTTATTAACTTTTTTACTTTTTTTACCTTATATCTTGAATATTACTCAGCAGCAGGGGCCTCCTCAGTAGCGGGAGCGTCCTTGCGAGCCTTGCGAGCAGCACGCTTGGGCTTTACTTCCTCCTCGCCTTCTGCCTGAGCGTCAGCAGCCTTCTCATCAGCCTTCTCTGCCTTGCGCTCCTCGATACCCTCAGCAATAGCACCGCAGCAAGCGTTGAGAATAGTCTCTACGCTATCCTTAGCATCATCGTTAGCTGGGATAACGAAGTCGATATTATTAGGATCAGAGTTGGTATCAACGATACCGAATACAGGAATACCCAGACGGTTGGCTTCACGAACGGCAATCTGCTCCTTCAGTACGTCAACTACGAAGAGTGCACTTGGAAGACGAGTCAGATCTGCAATCGAACCGAGGTTCTTCTCAAGCTTAGCACGCTGACGAGTAATCTGCAGCAACTCACGCTTTGAGAGGTTTGAGTAGGTTCCATCTGCCATCAGACGATCGATGTTCGCCATTTTCTTAACGGCCTTGCGAATTGTCGGGAAGTTGGTGAGCATACCACCTGGCCAACGCTCAATAACATAAGGCATGTTGATAGAGGCAGCCTTCTCGGCAATCACTTCCTTTGTCTGTTTTTTAGTAGCGACGAACAGCACTTTCTTGCCACTCTTGGCAATCTGCTTCAGTGCATCAGCAGCCTCGTCGATCTTGGCTACTGTCTTGTGAAGGTCAATGATATGGATACCATTACGCTCGGTATAGATGTAAGGAGCCATTGCAGGGTTCCACTTACGCTTCAGGTGGCCGAAATGACAACCAGCCTGGAGCAACTGATCAAAATTTGTTCTTGACATTTTGCTAAATTCTTTAAATTGTTTACTTTCTTTTTAATTCTGTCCAGAATCAGCCCGATGGTAGTCCAAAGGAATCCAACGGGTTTAGATACTAAACTTTTCGCTAGCAGTCCAGCAGGATTAACGCTTACTGAACTGGAAGCGACGACGTGCCTTGGGACGACCTGGCTTCTTACGCTCAACCTCACGGCTATCACGTGTCATGAAGCCTGCATCCTTAAGCTTCTTCTTATCCTCGGCATTGATCTTCACCAGTGCACGGGCGATAGCGAGACGCAGAGCCTGGCTCTGACCTGTGAAACCACCACCATCGAGGTTTACCTTGATATCATACTTCTCAGCAACTTCGAGCAGGTTAAGCGGCTGCTTAACAACATACTGCAGAATAGCTGAAGGGAAATATACCTCTAAATCCTTCTTATTGATCGTGATCTTGCCTGTACCCTCAGAAACGTATACGCGGGCTACAGAGCTCTTACGACGACCTATTGCGTTAATTACTTCCATCTTTCCTTATTATTTATACTGGTTAATATCAATAGTCTTTGGCTGCTGAGCGGCATGTGGATGCTCGGTACCCTCATAAATATAGAGGTTATTCAGCAGGCTGCGTCCGAGGGGACCCTTTGGCAGCATACCCTTTACAGCATGACGAAGCATCTTGTCTACACCACCATTCTTCTTACGAAGCTCGGCAGGAGTATTGAAGCGCTGTCCACCAGGATAACCTGTGTAACGAGTGTAGACCTTATCGGTCTCTTTCTTACCAGTGAATACAACCTTATCGGCGTTGATAAGGATTACATTGTCACCACAGTCAACGTGTGGAGTGAAAGTTGGCTTGTACTTTCCGCGAATCAGCTTAGCTACCTTTGAAGCGAGACGACCAACAACCTGGTCTGTGGCATCGATAACCACCCACTCCTTCTTTGCTGTTTCCTTGTTTACGGAAAGCGTCTTGTAACTTAAAGTGTTCATTTCAAAAATTTAATTTTACTACTAAAAAACAGTTTAACTATATTTGCGCACACAAACTCACACCCGAGGTCTAACACTCGGTTGCAAGTCTAACGAACGCCGGAATCATACGATTCCGCTGATGAACCAGCGATTCACGAACCACTGCGCCCGGCCAAAGACGCCGCTATTCACACCCTGATTCACGGGGATTCTAAGTCTCTCCCCAATAATCGGACTGCAAAGGTACACATATTTATTTATTCATGCACACCTTTGCAGTCCAAGAAATAGATATTTATATTTTTTTAACTATCTACTGCAGCTTATGCTTACAAATTCCCCGACTCGAATTATTTTTTATATCATCGCAAATCACTGGCGCCGCAGCCGTCAGATCGACAATACGGTAAGGAATTTCATTAAGGACAATCACATGAGCGACCCCCGCCCGTTCCATCTTCTCACCAATGAGTGTCAGGTCAGTGGCTTCATAGAGTTCATAAGAACGCACAAGCATAGAGTAACTACGAGTTGACTCCTGTCCTTCCGCATCAATATACTGACCCGTAAAGGTCTTAGAAAACCGATAGGTATCTACACCACAGACCTCCTCGCAGTGATGCACAAACGTAAAGCAGTCGGTATAGTGTATGCCGATAATAACATTCTTACCATGGTTTTTCTCCAGATAGCCAAAAGGAGAATCAACTCCGAAGGACGAGACATTCTGCATGTCACAAAGCAACTGTTGGTCTTTACCCGCAACAGCGAATGAGTAGAGAGGATGCTGAGTACGACGGAAATCGGGACGACTCAATGCGAACCCTCCTAATGCACCTGTCTTACAGGGTGTCTTATGATAGTCGAAAGCCACACCATGACAGAAGTCCCAATTGAAAGTGGGAATCAGCAGGGTACCCTCTTCACCTATCACACCGAGGATTGCATCAAGAAACGCATCACGGTCGAAGCGTTCCCCATTACGCATGGTTGTAAACATCAATTGCATGATGTCGGATGTGAGCAGCACCCGGTCTCCGCGCTCCAGTCCCCAGTGTTTGGGCAAATCCAAATAACTAATGTACGCCATACTTTCCTAGCATGGCAATGATACTGTCAACAGAAGTAAAATTCTCTGGAACAACATCCACGCCATTAATTCTGAAATTGAAAGTAATCTCCAAGTTGGTCACTAGACTTACAATATCATATGAGTCAAGCAAACCAGCCTCCATAAAGTCAACATCCTCAGTAAAATCACACTCAGGACGTATGGTAGATAGAATCTCCAATATTTTTTCTTTCATATTTTTCTCATTTATCCATTAACCTGCTTCTTGTAGAAGAGACGATCAATCTTTCCATTGGCATTGCGCTGCAGAAGCTCCAGATGATGAAATGACGTAGGAATCATATACTTTGGCAGCACCTTACCAATCTGCAGACGGAATTCTGAGGCAGGAATCTCTTCTGCCGCCTCATAGAAAAGCGTAATCTGTTTCTCGGCCTGATTATAAACGATACAACCGTTCTTAACTAACTTCAAGGTATTGATGATTACGTGTTCTATCTCACCAAGGTCAGTACGATAGCCCATGTGCTTCACAATATTATCCTTACGTCCCTTAAACAGAATTAGTCCGTCAGCATCGTAGCAGACGATATCGCCAGTACGGTAAATCACCTCAGGATAGGCCTTATTCAATGGGTTCTGCACAAAAGCTGCGGCAGTCTTCTCCGGATTATTATAATACCCCATAGCTAGAGACGTACCACGTACACAAAGTTCTCCTTCCGCATTTGGCTCAGTTATCAAGCAATCTTCATCGTCAAGAATCAGAATATCGGTATTACGACAAGGATAGCCAATGGGCAGAGGCTGTTCATCTGGTATCTCTTTATTAATAATATAATAGGTGCAATCAAGGGTTATCTCTATCGGACCATAAAGATTTGCAAAGGTCACTTCAGGTAGATGGTGATGCCAATAGTTGTATTGCTTAGTGGGGAACACCTCACCAGCAAACCACACTGTACGAAGGTTCTCCAGTTTAAACGTAGAAAGCAAATCCATATTAGCAATGTTTACCATGATAGTAGGCACCCAGAACAAAAAGTTTACCTTGTGCTGCTCAAGCACCTCAAGAATCTTTGCCGGGAAGGCAGCCAGATGGGCAGGTAATACCACCAATGTACTTGCTTTAGCCATTAGCATGCAGAGCTCGAAACTATAGATATCAAACACTATTGGCGAAAGAGACCCCATCACAAGATCTTCGCCAAAGTGGAAGGTATCTATGGCCCAATCGATAAAATCAAAGAAACTCTTATGATTCAGCACAACGCCTTTCGGTGTTCCCGTAGAACCCGACGTGTTGATGATACAAGAAGGATCCGTATCGATGATTGTCGACAATTTCCCTATAATTGTTTCTGCGTCAACCTCGGCAGGCCATTCCTCCTCATCAAGTAGAATAACCTTGACAGTCTCAGGAATAATGGCCAAAATAGATTTAACCTGTCGGCTCGTAGAAATGATAACAGCAGGTTCCACCAACTGAATAATATTGCGAATACGCTCGGCTGGTGTCTTGATGTCGAGGTTCATATAGAAATCTCCGGCATAAAGGACACCTAAGTCGGCATAAACACTCTCTATTGACTTGTCGAGGAATACGCCTATAGGCTTATTCTGCCCCACACCCATGGCAGTAATCTTGGCTGCTAACTGTAGAGAATTCTGATGCAGGTCAGAGAAGGTTATCTCTCTGTCCTTATCAATCACTGCAACCTTCTGCGGATACGTTCTGACTGATTCCTCAAATAATTCTATCAAATTGATTTTCATACAATAGTCGGTGTTTGTTTGCTGAAAAGCACCGGAACTTCAGAGCCCCGGTGCTTCATTATCTTGACTCTTTTTAATTAAAAGTCCATGTTATCGAGAGAATCGCTGAAGTCTTTCGGCTGGTTCTCTGCAGGAGCCTCTTCCTGATGCTCAGGACGTGGGCGATGCTCTCCATGTTCACCACGGTCACGGCGTTCACGACGATCGCCACGATCCGGACGACGGTCACGGCGCTCACCGCGCTCAGGGCGATCTCCACGCTCACGACGACGCTGCTGGGGCTCCACATAATCGGCTGGCTTTTCAATCAGCACGCGGTGAGAAAGCTTGTACTTGCCTGTCTTCGGATCAATCTCAAGCAACTTCACCTGAATCTTATCGCCTTCCTTAATGCCAGCCTCCTCTACGGTCTCAAGACGTTTCCAGTCAATCTCTGAGATATGAAGCAAACCATCCTTACCTGGCATGATTTCTACAAAGCAACCATAAGGCATGATTGAACGAACTGTTCCCTCGTAGATTTCACCCACCTCAGGAATTGCCACAATAGCCTTAATCTTACCGATAGCAGCATCAATGCTCTCCTTGTTAGGAGCAGACACCTGCACCTTACCTACGCCATCAACCTCGTCGATAGTGATGGTTGCGCCTGTATCTTCCTGCATCTGCTGGATAATCTTACCACCAGGGCCGATAACGGCACCGATGAACTCCTTAGGAATCTCCATCTGAACGATGCGGGGAACCTGAGGCTTCATATCTGCACGAGGCTCTGCGATGGTATCGGTAAGACACTTCAGGATGTGCTCACGACCAGCCTTAGCCTGCATAAGGGCCTTCTCGAGGATATCGAACGACAGACCGTCGCACTTGATATCCATCTGGGTAGCGGTCAGACCATCCTTCGTACCAGTGGTCTTAAAGTCCATATCGCCCAGGTGGTCCTCATCGCCGAGGATATCTGAGAGAACTGCATACTTGTCTTCTCCAGGATTCTTGATCAGACCCATGGCAATACCGGAAACAGGCTTCTTCATGGGAACACCTGCGTCCATCAGGGCGAGTGTACCGGCACATACGGTAGCCATTGAAGAAGAACCGTTTGACTCAAGAATCTGAGATACCAGACGTACGGTGTAAGGGAAGTCCTCAGGAATCTGACCCTTTAAGCCACGCCATGCGAGATGACCATGACCAATCTCACGACGACCTACGCCACGCTGAGCCTTGGCCTCACCAGTACAGAACGGTGGGAAGTTATAGTGCAGGAGGAAACGCTGATATCCACGCTCCAAAACATCGTCAACCAACTTCTCGTCGAGTTTTGTACCGAGAGTACAAGTAGACAGAGACTGCGTCTCACCACGAGTGAAGATAGAACTTCCGTGAGGCATGGGCAGCGGAGAGACCTCGCACCAGATAGGACGGATCTCATCAGTCTTACGACCATCAAGACGGATACCTTCATCGAGGATACAACGGCGCATAGCGTCACGCTCCACATCGTGGTAGTAGCGATCCATCATAGCATATTTCTCCTCCAGCTCATCCTCTGTGAGGTCAGCATGGCCGGCAGCATACTTCTCCTTAAAGTCAGCAAGAATCTTCTCGAAAGCCTCAGCACGCGCCTGCTTCTCGAGAGCCTGTTTGGTGATATCATAGGCAGGCTGATAGAGCTCCTTGTTCATCTGCTCACGCAGTTCCTCGTCATTCACCTCGTGATCATACTCACGCTTAACATCCTTACCAAGTTCCTTAGAGAGCTCAGCCTGAAGTTCACACATAGGCTTGATAGCAGCCATGGCAGCTTTCAGAGCACCAATCATATCCTGCTCGCTAACCTCCTTCATCTCACCTTCCACCATCATGATGTTCTCGGCAGAGGCACCTACCATGATATCCATGTCGGCTTCCTTCATCTGCTCAAAGGTTGGATCGATGACATACTCGCCATTAATACGAGCTACGCGAACTTCCGAGATAGGGCACTCGAAAGGTATATCCGAACATGCCAAAGCTGCAGAGGCAGCAAAACCGGCAAGTGCATCGGGCTGGTCAACGCCGTCGGCACTGAGCAGCATAACGTTTACGAATACTTCTGCGTGATAGTTACTTGGGAAGAGTGGACGAAGAACACGATCCACCAGTCGTGACGTCAGGATTTCATTGTCAGAGGCTTTACCTTCGCGCTTGGTGAATCCGCCAGGGAAACGACCAGCTGCGCTGTACTGTTCGCGATAATCTACCTGCAAGGGCATGAAATCGGTTCCGGGAACTGCATCTTTTGCGGCACAAACAGTGGCCAGGAGTACAGTATTGTTCATGCGAAGCATGACAGCACCATCGGTCTGTTTTGCCACTTTCCCGGTTTCAATGGTGATAGTTCTTCCATCAGCCAATTGAAGGGTTTTTGTAATTACATTCATCTTTTAAAACATCTAAAAATAAAAATACTTGGTGCGACATAAGCGCTGTTACGTCGCAAAAACGGCGCAAAGTTACACATTATTATATTAATAAACGAAGAAAAGCTGATTATTTTTCGTTTTTTATGAAAAATGTGCTACCTTTGCACCCACGAAAAGAAAATCTTAACAACAAAATGAAACATATTTGGAAAGCAACTGCCTTTATGATGGCAGCATTTACGATTACCTCGTGTAACGATAATAAGTTCACGGTTGAAGGACAGATTACGAACGCCAAAGACTCTTTGCTCTACTTTGAAAATGTAGGTATCGAGGGCATAAACGTTCTCGATTCCGTCAAGTTAAGTGAAAATGGCGATTTCTCTTTCAAGGAGGACGCCACAAGCGCTCCTGAGTTCTATCGTTTGAGAATCGCCGATCAGATTATTAACGTCAGCATAGACTCTACAGAGACGGTCCAGATTAAAGGCGAATACCCCGGTATGGCCTCCAACTACACCGTAAACGGTTCTGAGAACTGCGAGAAGATTAAGGAGTTAACCCTGAAGCAGATGGCCCTACAGAGTCAGGCTATTGCACTTCAGCAGAACACCACTCTTGGTATCGCCGCTGCCAACGATAGCATCCAGAGCCTCATCAACGCTTACAAAGAGGATGTCAAGCTTAACTACATCTACAAAGAGCCGATGAAGGCCTATTCATACTTCGCCCTTTTCCAAGCCATTGGCAACTATCTGATTTTCAACCCCCGCACCAGCAAAGATGACATTAAGGCCTTTGCCGCTGTGGCTACCAGTTGGGACACATATTATCCCCACGCAGAGCGCGGACAGAACCTGCACAACATTGCCATTGAAGGCATGAAAAATCAGCGCCTTGTTGATGCACAAAACGCTGATATACAGGTTGACGCCAGTAAAGTCCAGGAGTCTGGAGTACTAGACATCGCACTCATCGACAATAAAGGACAAGAGCGCCACTTGACTGATTTGAAAGGCCAGGTTGTACTGCTCGACTTCCATGTCTTTGCCCTTGAAGACTCTCCCACCCGCATTATCATGCTTCGTGAGCTCTACAACAAATATCACGCTCAGGGACTTGAAATCTATCAGGTATCACTCGACGGTGATGAACATTTCTGGAAGCAGCAGACCGCTGCCCTGCCTTGGATTAGCGTTCGCGATGGCGAAGGAATCAACTCTCAGCGCCTTATGCTATATAACATTCAGGCAGTTCCTGATTTCTTCCTGATTGATCGCGGAAACAATCTTGTAAAGCGTGCTGCTCAAATCAAGGATTTGGAAGCAGAAATCAAGAAGCTACTGTAGTTTCCGATAATATCGCAACGGACCTACGCCCTGAATTCCAGGATGTAGAATCTGAATATAATCGCCCAGAAGCCTGTCAGGTCTGAAGGGCGATTCTTCGTAGAATCGTGAGGTACGCACATTGCAACCATATACCTCTCCTGTCCGGAAAGCATTAAACTGGCTATAACCCTCCTTCTCATTGAGAAGTTCGTTTAATGTCATCTGACGTTCACCTTCATAGCGGAGCATCCATACTTCCGCATTCTGAGTATATTCGAGAACAGTCTCAAAAGGTAAAGACAAAGAGCCACTATGATCGTCTTCAGACCATGCATATTGTCCACCCGCATCCTGAATCATTTGTCCAATGGTGCTACGCCCACCTGGAACATACCATACAGAACCCACTTGCTTGTCGACTATAACAGAGCGGCCTTTGCCTGCTTTTTCAGCCAACTGCTTAAGGTCGTTATAATTCTTATCAACCTCATCAAAGAGTTCGTCGGCCTTATCTTGGCAACCGAAAAGCAGTCCGTAGAAGCGCATCCATTCAGCTCTCGCCAAAGGCGAAACCTCCATATACTCCGCACATTCCACCAACGGGATATCTATCTCTTCCAATCTGCCGTAGCCACCACTATTCTCAAAAGGAGATAGCAGAATAGCATCAGGATGCAGATCGATAATCTTTTCTATGACAGGACTCATACCATCGCCACAATCCACAATACGTCCAGCCTTCACTTGTTTCTGAATCCAAGGTATTTTGATGTATTTCAGATCTGCCACACCAGCTATACGGTCTTCGCAACCAAGATTCATCAACAGAGAACTGTGAACTGTCGTAAACACAACAACACGCTCCAACGGAGTACGAATAACGGTTCCCTTCGGCAGATGTACAGGTACTTCCGCATCACGAGGCACAAGAATGTAACTATGCAGAGCTTTATCCTCCTTCCAAGGATTAGCTATGGTAACTACAGTGTAACCATCATATTCAACGATTGAGGGCAGGGTTGCATATTTGAAAGCGATACTGTCGCCATCCCCCAGCAAACGGGACATACGCCCGTTGCAGGAGAATAGCGTCAATACGATAAAGAGTCCAAACAGTTGTTTCATTGTTGGGGGTTAGAACTTCAACTTAACAATACCATAGGTAAATGCAATCGCATGGGGCTCTACACCTGTAGCGTAGGAACATGCGGCTTTGAACTGTCCATTGCCATCATATATATTCACATAGCCTGGCGTTGTGTAGCTGGGATAACCAGTGTCAGGATCGATTGGTCGAGAGGCAATATACACCCAGCCTGCATTTGGCTCAATGTTGATAGCACAAGGACTTTCAATAGGATTACCTCCTTCCAGATGGAAGGTACTCAACGTGCCATAAACAATGTTATAGATATTATAGGTGGGTTTAGAACTGCCATAAGGATAGTTGTAGGTAACGATGGTTTGTCCTGATGCAGCCATGCCCGTCGCATCAGGAATAACTTTTGTAACAGCACCGCCCTCAATCTTATAGACACCAGCTTCCTTCTGATTCCAGTTTTCATCATAGTATCCCCAGTCAAGCAGATAGATTACGTTTCCTGCCACCGCCATCTGTTGCGGGTTGCGAATCTTCTCATTCTTGATTTCCGTTACCGATTTTGTTGCCAGATTAATCTTTGAGATAGAGCCGTTTCCATAACCATAGTCACTATTTGCCACATAGAGGGATACATCTTCATCAGAAGTACCACCGATAGCCAGTCCTTCAGGAGCAGAACCAACCTTGAACATATCACGAATACTCAGTGACAGCGTATCAATCACACCTACATAACCACCATAGGTAGAGACATACACCTTATCAGCATAGCCCTGAAGATGGCGCGGAGTAACACCCTCTGCTTCACCCATGTCCTTGGTCGTGCTGATTTTCTGAATCAGCCTGAAGCTCTTCTTGTCCAGTACAAATACGGCATTCTCATCAGAGCCGGTAATATATATCTTATTACCATGCACAATCACATCATTGGGGGTGCCGCCCAGACTCTGACCATTGGCATTCTTGAATACATTCTGCTGAACAGAATAAGGATCAGTCGTAAAGTCGAGGAAAGTAAGGCTGCCGTCAATACCACTGGATACACTACCATTGTTGATAATCAGTGCACCTTGGGTGGCAACATACTCCTGTACCTGATTTTTGTTGTCATCGCTTTCCAAACAGCTCGTGAGGAGGGATGAACCCATCAGCATCACGGCGAAACTTAAAAGAAACTTTTTCATGTTGTTAATTATTTAATTTATAGTTGATACTTCACTGACACTTGCCAACTGCGTCCTGGCATAGGATAGAACCTTACTATCTCATACTGCATGTTGAGAATATTCTTCACGTCCATCCTGGCCTCCAAACTCTGGTCTTTCCAACGGAAGGTGCGGTAAACGGTCAGACCCATGTCCCAATAACCGTCAATTTCTGTTCCATCATAATGCTGATTGTTGGCCCATCGACTGCTCACGCCTGTCACATGAACAGACATGTTGGCCCACGGATTTTCCCACCCTACGGCAGCGCTTCCCGAATGCTTTGGCATATAGGCTATCTGATTACCATAGTAAGGCGACTCGGGATTTGTACGGTTCTCTGCTTGCTGATAACTATAGTTGCCTGAGAACTTCAGAGCGTGCCCTTCATAAAGCTGACGCGATGCCTCCAACGTCACATCGGCCCCTAACACATTTACCTTAGCCACATTCACGCAGGTCCATATAAACATATTATAGGGCACAGCTACAATCATATCCTTCACATGGTTATAATAACCGTCGGCTGTCATCTGTATATCAAAGTTTGATGCCTGACAATTATAAGTTACACCGACATTCAGCTGGTCTGTACTCTCAGGCAACAGGTCGGTACTACCATAGTGGAAATAATAGCTCTCGTTGAAAGTCGGCGAGCGGAAGATGTTCTTATACGACGCTCTTATTAGAAGATTTTCATCTTCCAGCAAACGATACGACAGCGATAACGACGGAGAAAGCTTGCGCATGTTCCTTGCTGAGTTTCCACCCTTCGAATCGTTCAGATAAACCGAATGCAGAAGTCGCGCCAAGGCCGTCAGCCGTCTTGTGCGATATTTGGCTGTCAAAGACTGTTGCATGGTGAGTCTGAAGGGCTTGTTGCTCACTGTCCTCTCTGCCGAACTAGTCAGGTTGTTATATGCCAAGTCGCCAGAATAGTCGAAGGCCCACACCTCTGAAGGCACAAAAAGTACAGCTAGCGAGGTATAGGCCTCACGCTGCCAGTAACTGGCATCATTATGACTATTGGGAGCTAACGGATCATGATAGATTGAGGCATTCCAGTTGTACTTCGAGCTCCATTTCGTCGACCATCCCGACTGGTTACGCCTCTGATACTGTATCTGTCCGAAGATGTTCCTGTCCCGTAGTGTCTCCCTATTCAGGTCGGTATAGTAATGCACTTGTCCTGGCAACTGGCGATCGTTGTCATAATAGAACAACTTTCCGCTCAGGCAGTTCATATTGTCAATCTTCCACACCAGATTCAGTTCCGCATGTCCTTGGTTCATACGACTATTGGTTCGTCGCTCATGGGTTATCTTTGAGACATTACGCAACTCAAACGGATAGTCATTCTCCGCATAGATGTACTCACCTATCATAGAGAGAGCCACCTTGTTGGTCAGGTTCTTTTCAAAGCGCACAAAAGGATTCACATAACCAAACGAGCCCATCCTCAACTGGGTTGTCAGGTGCAGATTGCTGTCGTCTGTAGGCATTCCTATGGTCTGTATGTTCAGCAAAGCAGGTGTCGAGGCATTACGGGCAGGAATGAAAATATCATCGTTATCGCCAATCACAAGCGAGAGCTGATCCACGTTGTCAAGACTATAACGCGACAGATCGATCTCACCGCTCTGGCAGTCACTGATCATGATACCATCATAGCTCACTCCCGTATGCTTCGCTCCGAAACCTCTTACTGAGACCGTCTTCATACCTCCAGCCCCACCATAATCGCGAATGGTCACACCAGGAATGCGGTGCAACGCATCAGCCACATCGGTAATGCCCAGACTCAGCATCTGTTCTCTGTCAATAATATGCAAGGGGGCTGTACTTGTCGCTTCGTGTTGACGACGACTCTCTGTGATGGTCACCTCTCGTAACTGATGCTCCCTATCCGCTATGGTATCATGTCGGACCACCTGTCCGTTTGCCGTTATCGCAAGCAAACACGACATGGTTAAGGCTGCATTCAGCAAACTGCGCATCATACAAGGTGCAAAGTTAAGAATTATTTTATTAATTTATAGTAAGAAGTGTAAGAATTAAGAATTTTTATTCTTAATCAGCCTGTGGCCCAAGTCTTCCCTATGGCATGCCGCCACAATCTGATCGATTACCTCGTCCATCTTTGGTACTTGAGCCACATAGTAAGTGGGATAGTCAGGGCAGAGCACCACCAGGTTCATAGCCTTCACCCGGACTCCATAATGCTGCTCCAGTATATAGCGATACAGGTTCTGTTGCATGCAGTAGTGATAGAAGGCCGTATCAGGCAGCGTAATGCCGTTGAAGCCAGTCCTGCCGCCAAAAGCCTCAACAATAGGCTGCCCCAGAGGATTCACCACCTTTGAGCTGCGCTTCCAGTCGTAGATGGTCAACTCACCATCCTGCTCCTTGCAAACCATATCGATGGTACCGGCAATGTTCAGCTTCGTATCGTAGACAGGCCACTCCTGACGATAAGGACGTATCTTATAATCATCGATGAAATGGAGAAAATGCTGTTTCTCTTGCTCCACACTTACCACCTCTGTCTCGCCTCTGAAACAGAAAGGGCATTCGGTCTCGAACGACCCGTCACGAAAATAGTTCTCCGTCTGGGCATGCACGAAAGTACCCACCTCACTGGCTTTCTTACCTATCCGCTCCCATTTTGTCAACGATTCCTCCACAGGAATATGATAGCGCTCCCACTGGCGCTGGGCCGCGGCTTGAGCATCGAACTGCTCAAAGAAATAGGCAATTAGCGAACTGACTGGCAGCAGTCTCGTCTGTCCTTTGTAAGTATAGATATGTTCCTCGGGTTCAAAGTCAATATACCGATCCTGCTCATAGAGCCCGGCATCGGTAAACAACCTCATTTTCTCCTCCATCTCTCTGGAGCGGGTGAAAGCAAAAAGCCTTTCATTATATTCGTTTGTCATTGCATCCATCTTTTTAGAATGCAAAGGTACACATTTCTCTTGAAAAAGAAGAATCAATAATTACTATTTGGCTAATTCAGATATAATCTGTCGCTCTGTACCTCTAGCTCTTTTGCATGTTTACGCAATGGAGACGAGGATAGTTCTCAAGTAGTAGGGTGTTTTTTCGAGAAAAAGTTTTGGTGGGAGAGAAATATTGCAGTACCTTTGCAGAGGCAGACAAAAACGTCTGATGATCTAACAATGGATATTAAGGAACTACTGAATAGGACAGACAGGTTTGCAGCTAAGGCCGGTTGCAAGTTGACGGAAGTGGATGAGCACCATGCGGTGGCTGTGATGACTGTAACGGAAAATCATCTGAATGGTGGAAACGTTTGTCAGGGCGGTGCACTCTTCACCCTGGCCGATCTTGCCATTGCGGCTTTGATGAACTTTAGAGGAGAACTGACTTTCGGCATCTCGAACAGTATGATGTTTGTATCAAGTGCACGACTTGGCGATGCGCTCAGGGCTGAAGTCGTCAGCGTGGCCAATCATCATAAGATACCAGCCGTAGAGGTGAGCGTCACCAATCAGGAAGGGCGACTTATCTGTCACGTCACAGGTATGGGATATCGCAAAGGCATTGCTATAAAGTAGCCCGATAGGCCTTCAAGGCCTCAACAAGCACGTCGTCTTCCTCTGCTGTCTGGGCAGTTACTCGAAAACAATGGTTGCCAAGTCCCCTGAAGTTAGAGGCATCGCGAATCAGAATACCATAATTATCAATCAGCCAGTTCTTCAGCTCATGAGTGTTGCCCTTGTCAATAGTCACAAGCATAAAGTTTGTATCGGTTTTCAATACCATCACGCCCTCAACCTCAGATAGATTCTTGAAAAGCCGCTGTGTCTCAGACAGATATTCCTCCAAATCAGGAATCATCTTGGAATCATTTTGCACCAGGAATTTGCCTGCCTCTATTGCCAAAGCATTGACAGACCAAGGCTGACGAATCTGTTTCAATCGGTCGATGATGATTGGAGAAGCCACCACATACCCGAGTCGCAAACCAGGAATACAATACTTCTTTGACAAGGAATAAAGAAGCATCAGATTATAACAATCTGTCATCTCCTTGGGTTCAAGCATTGGACATAAGGTATAATCGGCATACGACTGGTCGACTACATACAAATAGCGTGGATTCTTGCGGATAATGTGATTAATAAGGCTCTTCCCCAACACATTGCCTGTGGGATTATTGGGATTGCAAAGCCAATAGATACGGTCGTCAGGAAGCACTTCCAGTTCATCAGCACAATCGTATGATATCAGATGGCCGAAAGTTCTGCAAGCATCCTCATACTCAGTAAACGTTGGCTGCGGAATAACAGAAGCCCAGCCTCTGTATAGCTGTGCAATCAGGTAGATGGCCTCGTTGGCACCATTAGTCACCATAATCGAATCCTCTGGCACACTTAACCGCTCTGAGAGCATGCGCTCTAAAGTGCGGGCGTCAGGTTCAGGATAATGCCCTACAACATCAAAGTGTGCCCAAAGATACTCCTTGAGTTCTGAATAGTCAGCCCTGCTATACACATTTGAGCTGAAATTCATCTTAATCTTATCGCCATAACGAAAGGCATCGTCGCCGTGTCCGTAAATCATAGGCAGATATTATCTTGTCAATCAGTCAATCTTCTTGATTTTGATTGTCAGCGTCTCAGCATCGAAAGTTATTCCCTCACGCTCTATAAACCGACTGAGAGCCCCTTGTTGAGCCAGCTGTCGTGGCGTTCCTACAGTCATGCCCTCTTCATGGCTCATCAACCAGACCGTATCGGCCAGCTGCAAAGCCAGTTCAACGTCGTGGGTCGAGAGGAATATGGTTTTCCCCGCCTCACGGCTGATACGACGAAGCAATTGCAATACTTCAACTTTACTGGGATAGTCGAGAAAAGCCGTCGGCTCATCGAGATAGATGACGGGCGTCTGCTGAGCCAGCGCCTTTGCTATCATCACCTTCTGTCGCTCACCATCACTCAGCGTGTGTACCATGCGCCTGCTCAGCGTGTCGATGCCGACAAGGCTGATGGCTTCATCGACAATCTTCAAATCCTCTTTGGAATAAGTTCCCCAGAAACCGGTATAGGGAGAGCGACCAAGGCTAACCAGCTCGCGTACCCTCATATTCCTCACGTCGGGTTTCTCTGTCAGCACGACACCTATCAGACGGCTCATTTCCTTGTCGGAGAAGGATGTCATATCATGTCCTTCAATTAGCACCTCACCTGCTGTCATAGGCTGAAAGGCCGAGAGTGTACGCAGCAAGGTAGACTTGCCGACGCCATTAGCTCCCAACAAACAAGTAAGCTCTCCTTTACGGATAGTTCCATTGATGCCTTCGGCCACCGTTCTGACGCCATGCTTCGTCATGTAGCCGATGCCAAGGTTTATAAGTTGTATTGTTTCTCCGTCTGTCATCGTGCTGCAAAGATAAACATTTTTTTCTATTTAATGTATCTTTATCAGTTTTTTTTGATGATTCTCACTCAAGTAAGTGAGAAACAAGAATCTTTACGCCAATTGCAATGAGGATAACACCGCCCAGGAGCCCTGGCTTTAGTCTACGGGCAATAGTCCTGCCAAAACGGGCGCCAAGGAAATTACCGAAGATGCTGAAAAGGAAAGACACCACACCTATTATAATAAGGGGGATGGTGAGCTGGGACAACTGGTTGTATCCTATACAGGCAAAAGAGATGCCAATGGCAAGGGCATCGATACTCGTAGCGATGGCCAACAGAAACTGGACATGAAGGTTACGGGGATTAAAGTGCTGCTCCTCTTCCGGTCCAAAAGCTTCACGAATCATCTTTCCACCAATCAGCAGCAACAAGCCAAAGGCTATCCAGTGATCATAAGCCTCCAGCATCCGACTGAAATGACAGATACCTAGCCAGCCAATAAGAGGCATCATGGCCTGGAAGAAGCCGAAGAGCAGTGCCATCCTTATCACCCATCGCCCACGACCATTGGTAATGCCGCTCACAATGGAGACAGCGAAGCAATCCATTGCCAAAGCCACAGCCAACAATATGATATCAAGCAGGTTCATATAGTATTTATTTGTTCAATCCTTCATTTCTGCTGCAAAATTACAAAAAAACTCTTAATTCGTCATCCTCGTTTCTAAATTATTTTGTATCTTTGCACACTGGATTCAAATTAACAATAACTAAATCAATTTTAAATGAAAAAACTATTAGCAGTAGCGCTACTCTTGACCAGTGCCCAGATGGCAATGGCCGAGCAAGTGGTTATCAACACCAAGAACTCTACAATGGTTCTTGAGGTAGAAAAAGGGAAACAACCCCAGTATGTTTATTATGGTGCTTCGCTGAGCGACACAGACCTGAAGCACCTGCAGGCTCCAAGAGGCGGACGTATGGACGCTTATCCTGCCTATGGTATGAACTGCCCTGCTGAAGCAGCCTTTGCCATGAAACATGCTGACGGCAACATGTCAACAGAACTCTATACCACAGATATCGAGCGCCAAGGCGACCTGACTCGCATCGTTCTGAAAGACCCAGTATATCCCACTTCCGTTACACTCTTCTACAAAGCCTATCAGGACGAAGACATGATTGAGACGTGGACAGAGGTCAGAAACGGTGAGGCCAAGCCCGTCACGCTGACGCAGTTTGCCTCTATCAGTCTGCCCATCCGTCGTGGCAACGTGTGGCTCTCTCACTTCCACGGTTCCTGGGGTAATGAGACTCGCCTTGTAGAAGAACCCATCCTGCCAGGCGAGAAGGTCATCAAGAACAAAGACGGCACCCGCAACTCACATACCGACCATGCTGAGGTGATGTTCTCGCTCGATGGTAAAGGTCAGGAAAATTGCGGCGACGTAATTGGTGCGGCTCTCTGCTACTCTGGCAATTTCCAATTGAAAATCGATACCGACGATACTGATTTTCACTACTTCTTCGCTGGCATCAATCCCGACAACTCCGAGTACCACCTGAAGAAAGGCGAGATTTTCACCACACCAAAGGTAGCGCTGAGCTTCTCTCAGCGCGGACTGTCCGGCATCTCACGCAATTTCCACAAATGGGGCCGTAAGTATATGCTCATGCATGGCAATAAGGAGCGAAAGATTCTGCTCAACTCATGGGAGGGCGTTTACTTCGACATCAACCAGAAGGGTATGGACCAGATGATGGGCGACATTGCCTCTATGGGTGGCGAGCTCTTTGTGATGGACGACGGATGGTTTGGCGACAAGTATCCCCGCAAGACCGATAACTGTGCCCTTGGCGACTGGGTGGTAGACAAGAGTAAACTTCCTGAAGGCATTGAGGGGCTGTTGCGCGATGCTAAGAAACACGGCATTAAGTTCGGCATCTGGATTGAGCCCGAGATGACAAACTCTGTATCAGAGCTCTACGACGCCCACCCGGACTGGATTGTAAAGGCGCCTAAGCGTGAAGCCATACAAGGCCGCGGCGGCACCCAGTTGGTGCTCGACATGAGCAATCCGAAAGTGCAGGACTTTGTGTTCTCTATCGTGGACAACCTCATGACCAAATACCCAGAGATCGACTATATCAAGTGGGACGCCAACATGCCTATTCTGAATCACGGTTCCCAGTATCTCACCATGAACGACCAGAGCCATCTCAATATCGAGTATCACCGTGGATTGCAGAAGGCCTGTCAGCGCATCCGTGCCAAATATCCCGATTTGACCATTCAGGCCTGTGCCTCTGGTGGCGGACGAGCCAACTGGGGCGTGCTGCCTTATTTCGATGAGTTCTGGGTGAGCGACAACACCGATGCCCTCCAGCGCATCTACATGCAGTGGGGCACCAGCTACTTCTTCCCAGCCATCGCTATGGCCTCGCACATCTCGGCAACTCCCAACCATACCGTCTTCCGTACCACAGCCATGAAATATCGCATTGATGTGGCCATGAGCGGCCGCTTAGGCATGGAGATTCAGCCCAAGAACATGAGCGACGAGGAAAAGGCACTTTGTAAGAACGCCATCGCAGAGTATAAGCAGATTCGTCCCATCGTGCAGTTCGGCGACCTTTACCGCCTGGTTTCTCCTTACGACAAGCTGGGTCTGGCTTCGCTGATGTACGTTAATGAACAGAAGACCAAGAGCGTATTCTTCTGGTGGAAGACGGAGTCGTTCCAGAACGAGCATCTGCCTCGAGTAAAGATGGCCGGCCTCGATGCCAACAAGATGTATAAGATACACGAGTTGAACCGCATCGACCTGCAGCCAATGGATGTAGAAGGTAAGGTGTTCAGCGGTGCTTACCTGATGAACCACGGCCTGGAGATGCCTTACCGCAACGAGCCAGAACACTCGAAGAAGAACGACTGGTCGAGCCGCGTCCTCAGCCTTGAGGCTCAATAATCAAACTTATAATTATATTAACAAAACGGTTCTCAAAACTCGCATATTAGTCAGCAGATGGTATGTTGGCTGCAAATACGCGAGTTTTGAGCCGTTTTCGTAAATGCCTGAAAACATGCCTGTTACAGAAGCAGACAATCCTTAGCGCTCGTTAAGGCGTCATCTTTCGGAACAAAACAAGTTGTTTTGTACTCGAAGAGGCTATCTCTTCCACCTTTGGAGACTATCTCCACAAAAGTAAAACAAGTTGTTTTACCTGAAAAGACCCTAAGTTTGTCGTAATGAAACCCTGGGCTTGTCGTAATATAACCCATAGTTTCCTTACGACTAACCCGTTTTCTGTCAGTACTAACCCATAAAAGCGCCTTCCGCTGCTCTAGATTGAGCAACTCAGGAAGCGCTTTTTCAGGCATATATTCTTTACAATTCTGTCCGAAACAAAGAATCAGTATTACAGCACAGCACTGATGGGCGTGCGGAGGAAGTTCAGAAGCAGCCAGCCGTTGTAGGCCCAGAGATAACATGTCAGCCCAAGGACGGAGAGTTGGAGAATCTTGTGCTGACAACCTTTTGAGCGGTAGAAGACATAACCAATGGCAAAGGGAATGACGAAGAGCCAATGGGGCGCCATAATAAAAATCTCATTGATGCCAAAGCCCAGTATCAGGTGGATAAACATGTCGAACCCAAAGTAAGAGAGCGCGAGCCAGAGGAATCGTGAACGGCGCCCACACCAGATGCCTATCGCTGCCAGCAGGAGGATAACGGCCTCTACGATATAATTCCACAGCCAGTCGTATTTCACAAACACAGGACGGAATACAAGCGTATCTTCCAAGAAGTGTTTTTGATGAAACTGGATGGTCTCGCCAAAGAGATTCTCGTAGATGGTCTTGGTGCGTGAGGTGGTGACATCGGTCCATTTCCAGAAACCATACTGCTTCATGGGGGTTCCTGACTTTGCCGCCTGAAGTCTCTGACGGACTTTGCGCTGCAACTGCTTCTGCTCATATGCCTGTTTCTGTTCAGGCGTCATCAGAGCCAGCTGCTCCTCCAACCTCTTCTGTTTGGCAATCTTTGCCTCCTTACGTGCCTTCTCCTTGGGGAGCACAGAGGTGCGATATTCCGTCACTGCTACGCCCCACAACAGAGCGGCTGGGAGAACAACTCCCAACAGAAGATACTTAGGACGGAAGAAATGCTTCAGATTAACAAAGAAGCCAGAAAGGAATATCTTTGCGCCATTGCTCAGCGTCACACCTGCCGTGATGAAGAAGAAGATGGCCGATTGCCACCAACGGAGCTCCCTGCCCTTCTGGATACACTTACCAGAGATGTAAAGCGTTATCAGCAACAGGAACATGGAGATGGTGAAGTGATCGGGCACTATCACTGATAGCATGATGTAGGCCATAGAAAAATAGAAGGCAGAAAGCAGAGTGGCATCATAGCGCCGCAACTGTATCACCTCACGATGTATTCTATATGTAAATATGTAAGAATAGAACGAAGCGAATATGACGGGGACAGCCACGATATACTGTACAAAGTTGATGCCGAAGATGGCCGTCAGCCCCTCGTTCAACAGATAGAGAGGCCATATCAGGAAGGCCAGCAGCGGATGGCGATAGACATTGTAGACCACGTCCCAGTTGCTCACTCCGAGATAGGTAAGCGGGTCATAACCAGAGAGGTGCAACTCACGTTCAAACACTTTCCAGTAAGGGCCGAAGCCCTCCTGCATGAACAAATCGTGCATGCGATAGATGAACAAGGCGTTGAATACCACTATCACAGCAAGCATGACCAAAGCCTGCACCCGTTCCTCGGGCTTGATCTTAAAGATTTTGAAAGGTGTCATACGCGAAAAGGTTTATAATATGCCTCGTCAGCGAAAGCCAGCATTTCCTTGTCGCCACGACTATCGCCAAAGGCTATGAGTTTGTATTCACTACGATTCGGATAGAGGACGAGCATTCGATTCACCTTCTCTTGTCCGTAGCAGTTCTTCGTGAGGAAGCGGCCTGTCAGTCGTCCGTTCTCCACTTCTACCTGTGTTCCCAAGACCTTCACCTCTGGAATACCGCTTCGCCCTGTAAAGAACGGCTGCACCCAGTTGTCGATAGATGCACTCACGATGACCACTTCCGAACCTTCAGCCTGAGCCTGTCGTAACATCTCAAGCCCTTTCTCTCTCAACAAATGATGAGCGCTCTCCGCAAATTGCCGCCCCCAATCATTGAACTTCTCAAGAGTCATCCCTTTGAAGAAATGAGCAAACACCTTCTGCTTTGCTTTCCAGTTAGGATAAACCCCTAGTTTCATCAGCACAAGCAAAGGACTATAGCACAGAAGTCCTATACAGAATGCCCTTCTGCCCCAAACGTAGAGGATAAACTGCAACAGCGTATCTCTCGTAGTCAACGTTCCGTCGAAATCAAAGACATAGATTTTCTTCATGAAGGCAAGAGGCGTTTGATGATTTGTTGAAGAAGCCATGCAAGTGGCAACGTGAGGACAATCGTCAGCAGCACCGTAGGCCAATAGCCCAGACGGTAAGGAATCAGGTATTGCATCACAAAATGATTGTGAATAAGATAGATCTCCAAGCTCACTCCTCCGAAGAAGAAGAACGCATGATTCAGCCATTTGGGCATCTTTCGAAAAAGGTCGTCGAGCAGAAGAATCAGAGAGATCGTAAGCGGTATATAAATCATCCGCTCTGCGAAAAGCGGGAAACGCCCATGCCTCATCTGTTCCAGCCAGATACATGTTGTAGCAGTCATCAGGAAAATGATGAGCACCAGCCAGCGACCCGCAGGTTCGATGCGAGTATCTTTTCTTACCAATTCACCAGCATTTATCCCAATGAAGAAGATAGGCACGCGACTCCAGAATATCTCTATATGGCCCACAGCCTGATGAATCGGTACGACCCATTGCACGATACAGCACCAGCACACCATCAGCACAGGCAGCCATCGGAACACAGGATGTTTCTGAATCAGCATCATATAAAGCGGCGCCCAAAGATAAAGCATCATAATGGCTGGCATATACCAGAAGGTTAGCTCGTCGTTAAGCCAGAAGCCCCAGTTAACGGTGATGTCGAGAAACAAGTCAACATAGTCGCCAGTCTCGAAGTTAAAACGCTGGAGATAGAACAAAGACGAGATGACCAGCCAGGTGGGAAAGATACGCAACAGACGGCGCCTATAGAAGTATTTGACGGAAGGATGCTTCACCCAAGAATACCAAAGTCCCACCCCACTGAGGAAAAGAAACATATCAACACCGATATTCCCACATCTGCGCAAGCCAAAGAACATATCGTTTCGAGCCAGCGGCACGTGGAAGAGGATGATGAACAGAATGGCTGCCCCCATCAGTTCGCCACGATAGCGACTCACATCAGCCAGTTCTATCTCCCTGATTCTCATAGCTTTGGCGACGGGATACGGTCAATAATCTGCTTGATAGCCCACGAAAGAGCAATCGTTACGACAACGTAGAGCATCAATCCGTCGTAGATATCCTGTTTCCAGGCCACGGTGATGAAGAGCTTACGGGCAATGGGATGAGCCACAAACATGGCTGCCGAGATGCCCCCAAACCAAACGAATAACTTCTGCACATACTCTGGCATCAGCTTTACCAAGGCGATGGTGCCAAGGATAACGACAACAGGTATCCAGAACCACGTATGGAAATGATAGCTCGTGGCGACAGTCAGAACGACGGAGAGAAGCAGAAGCAATAACCACACCAGGACTTTACTCGGAACAAACTCCCACTTTACTCCGAGAAGACCTCCACTTTGCTCCGCGGAAACTCTGGCGAAGAGTATACCGACCCCGAAAGGCAGAGCGCCTCCGATGAAGTTATAACGCAAGCGGTTCAGCGTTTCACTATCAGGAGCACAGAACACCTGAAGGAGCCAACAGGCGACAATCAAGGCTACCACGAGCCACGAACTCCTGCGATAAAGCAACAGACGATAGACTATATACAGTTCCATCATCAGGCCAAAGAACCAGTAGATACCTGGCCAGATAATCTTATCAGGCTCAGGCAATACATTGATATACATGAAAAGCTGAGCCAACACGTTGTCCCAATGGAAGGGGAAACGACCTGGTGTCACCATATCCACACACACGAACAGTGAGAAACCCACTATCAGCATTCTGAACAGTTTCAGATAATGATAGCGGAGAAATGCCCCAGTCCCGGCAGAATACGGGAATCTCTCATACTTCCTTACCAGCCCGAAGCCACTCAGAAACAGGAAAACGGGCACGCCATAGTGGCCGAAATAGGAGAACAGATGTACAGGCAGCAGCTCGTCAGGATTTGTGAGCACTTGCCACAAACGGTCGTTGTTGAAACCCAGATACTGGTATTCGTTCTCTTTCACGATTCTACCGATAAAATGACAGTAATTGTGGAGCACGATAGCGATAATTGCAATACCTCGCATAGCTTCACATTCTGTCCGTGTCAGCATCTCCTTCATTTCTTCAGCGTGTTATAGTCAGTCACTCCCTTTAAGATGCGGGGGCGTTGCTTGTTGTATTCAGAACTGATAATGTTCAGTTCCGGGCGATAGAGAGGTGTGGCGATGCCACCAAGATAGAGCAGCAGATGCGGTAGGGCATCTGTCATCATGGGCAGATCCTTGGCTGCCTGAATGGCCTGCCAGCCATAAGGATGGTTCTCCCGGTACTTGGGAGAGCCCCATATCCAGAAAGGGATTTCCATCTCATTGCGGGCCAGACGATAGTCGATATTAGCTCCGTGCATACGTCCATACATATAAGGTTTCCCATCGAAAATCTCTTCACCATGGTCTGGCACATAGATTACCACAGCGTCCTTATCCGTGAAGCGCTGGGTAATGGCAAAGAGGATAGAGTCGTTATACAACAAAGAATTATCGTAGTCGGAGAGTATCCGTTTCTGTTTGTCTGTCAGCTCTGGACGATTGTACATCTGAGGTGTAAACAATCTGAACTGAGGCTGGGGATAGCGGGCCCGATAGTCTACATGGGAGCCCATCAGATGGAGAATAACCATCTGGTGTTCTGCCTTCTGTTTACTAAGTGCGTCATACTCTTTCAGCACCCCGTCGTCAAAGCGGTGGGTTCTCGCATTCCTCACATCAAACTGCGCCTTGCTCAGTGACGGGTCGTTTAAGAAGAAGTTTCCACTGAAATCATAGACAGCCTCCTTTGCCTTAGGCTGGAACTGGTTAGTGATAAATGTCACCTGATAGCCGGCCTTTCTGAACACTTCGGGGAAGAGAGGCTTGTCGCACCACTCGCCACTATCACCAACAGCATAAAGAGAAAGCATGTGCTTGAAAACAAAACTCGTCAGATTCCACGAGGCTACCACATCACTAAAGGGTATCAGACTGCCCTCTGCCGCCATCGCCTGTTGTCTGGGAGTAGTCGGCTTCTCATAACCATACAGCTGAGAGTGGTGTTTATTATAGCTCTCGCCTATTACGAGTATGATATTGGGCACACGATAGCTACAGCTGTCAACCTGTACGAGCTGGCTGGCCTTCTTCAGTTGTACTACCTGATGGCTGGCCAGATGGTTAGCGTAAAGCCCAAAAGCCAAGCGATAGACAGGAACATAAAGCTTAGCCTGATCCTTCTTGGTCAGCTCATGCTCTACTTGTCCTACTGTATTACAGGAGAAGAGCCTATGCATAGCCACCTTGTTATCCCAGGTCTGACAGACGCTACTATATAGCAGCCAAGCCACCAAGCACCCAAGCACTGCTTTGAGTCCTGTTATGAAACCAGGATTCACCTTAGGCAGGATCATTCGTTTGCGCAGTTTGGAGAGTCGCTGGCGAATGACGGTCCACAGGATATGTATCAGTATTAACAGCAGAATCCAGCCCACATTGCTCTTTACTACATCCCAACTCAGATAGCCCTGCATGAACTCCTGAGCCTCTTGCCCATTGGTCTCGCCTACCAGCATCAGCATCGTAGGGGTCAGTGTCGACTCAAAACGCTCGTAGCAATACATATCTACCAAAGCCACACCATAAAGGATTATATAGAACAGGGCTTTGATCCAGATACGTATCTTTCTGGGAATCAGCGCAAGGATGGCGCATACCACATATATATCGAGAAAAAGCTCGGGGAGGGAGAGCTCATAAGGTTTTGCACCTCTGCCTCTCAGATAGTAAGGCATGATTTCCAACTGTGTACAGAGCCACCCCAGCACAAACATAAAGACGAAGAATGCACCGTTCTTCTCAATAGGGGCAAACAGCCAGCCTATCCATTTCAGCGGGTTCATCTTCTGTCGTTTATGCATAGTATCCGTTTTTCTTAATAAAATCTGCAACGGCCTTAGGCACAAGGCTTCTGATACTCCTACCTGCTTTCACACGCTGCCGAATATCCGTACTGGAAATGTCGATAAAGCCTTCATCACCAGGGGTTCTTGTGTAAACAACAACCTCATAGTTGGCCTTAATATCATCTGCTCGATACCATTTGTCGAACAACTCCCAGTTGTCGCCCCCTATCATAAGCACGAACTCGCGATCAGGATAGTCTCTTTTCAGCGCTTCGAGCGTATTCCATGTGTAAGATGGTTTGGGAAGGTGCATCTCATAGTCACTGGCAATGATGCCTTTTTCGTCTGCTACAGCCATACGGGCCATTTTCATGCGCTTATCGTCGTCAAGCAAGTCATCGCCTTTCTTCAGAGGATTCTGTGGTGATACCATCAGCCACACTTCGTCAAGTCTCGCCCGCTCTTTCAGTTGTCTGGCCAGCAAGATGTGCCCGTTATGAATCGGATTAAACGACCCTCCGAAGATTCCTGTTCTAATCATTCAGAAATTCCTGTATCACCTTCAGTGCATCAGCTTCAGCATATTCCAGCACATCATTCACCACAATCTTGTCGAACTTCTCTGCAAAGGTCAGTTCAAACTCTGCTCGGGCTATACGCTGGTCTATCACCTCAGGGGCATCAGTCGCCCTACCTTCCAAACGCTTACGCAATTCCGCTATCGAGGGAGGCTGAATAAACAGGCTCAGAGCCTGCTCACCATAATAGTTCTTGATGTTCACACCACCTTTCACGTCAACATCGAACACCACATTCTGACCCGCCTCCAACTGGTTGTCAACCTGTGATTTCAGCGTACCGTAGAAGCGATTGGTATACACCTCCTCATACTCAAGGAACTCATCGTTCTCTATTCTCTGACGGAACTCCTCTGGGGTCAGGAAGAAGTAGTCTACGCCATTCTGCTCAGAACCTCTTGGCGGACGCGAGGTACAACTGATAGAATAAGCCAAGTTCAGTTCTTTGTGCTCTTTCATCAGCCACGAGATAATCGTAGATTTTCCCGTACCACTGGGAGCCGATATAATGATTAACTTGCCTCTCATTTACAATGCATTTAACACCTGTTCTTTAATCTGCTCAAGTTCATCCTTCATCTTCACCACAATGTTCTGCATCTCAGCCTGATTGCTCTTCGAACCAGTGGTATTGATTTCACGCCCCATCTCCTGAGCAATAAAACCAAGCTTTTTCCCCTGACCAGCTGGCTCGTTCATCGTGTCGCGGAAATACTTCAGGTGATTTGTCAGGCGCTGCTTTTCCTCACTGATGTCAAGTTTCTCAATGTAGTATATCAACTCCTGCTCCATACGGTTCTTGTCATACTCCACACCAGGAATCTGTTGCAAACCATCTACAATGCGAGCCTTTATTTTCTCAACACGGCTCTTCTCATATGGTTCAATCTCAGCCAGCAACTGGGCTATATTATCTACCTTCTCTGAGAACTTCTTCTCAAGAGCAGCACCTTCCTGAATGCGGAAGTCTACCAGATTTTTCAGAGCTTCGCTAACAGCTCCTTTTACAGCATTCCACTCTTCTTCATCCAACTCTTCAACATCTGTCTTAGTCAGCACGTCTGGCATACGAAGCAGGGTGTAGAACCAATCCTCAGGCTGGGGAATACCTGTTTTATCAGCAATATCCTTTATCTGTTTATAATAATTCTCAACAAGAGTAGCATTGATAGGTGTAGGGTCTACGGCCATCTCCTTCTCTATCCAGATGCTCATATCTACTTTCCCTCGGATAAGAGCCTCAGCCACCATCTGGCGCACTTCCATCTCCTTCTCACGATAGAGGGGTGCAATACGCGTGTTCAGGTCAAGCTGCTTTGAATTGAGCGACTTCACCTCTGCATGGATTTTCTTCTTTTTGTAGGCTACGACTGCCTTACCATAGCCTGTCATTGACTGTATCATGTGTACCTTAATTTATTATAATTTGGGGCAAAGGTACAACAAATCGCACGAAAAACCAAATATTATTTAAGTTTTATGGCTTTTCCGCCAACCTTCAACACATGTAACTGTCCTGCATGGAAGGGCAACATGATTACAGAGCCATCAGAGACGGTTGAAGAGAGCAGCATTCCACGTAAATCATAAAGATCAATTCTCGTACCAGCAGGAACCCCTGTGAGCCAAAGGCAACTGCCATCCTTATGCCAAGTCCAAAGAGATTCCTCTACCGCATTAATGGCTAAAGCATCTCCTATAATTGCATTAATGGAAATAGAGCTGCATTGAGGCATGACGAAACTACAAGAACTTCCTTTTAGCTGACTTTCTTCGATACCTGCGCTCGTCTTACTAATAATGTTCCAGCCAGTAATCACTTTACCCTCAGGCGCACGCCCTTCCAAGGTGACAGTATGATTGGCAAAGAACTTGCCATCGAAGCGCCCACGACTGAGAGGGACATTATTGAACTTCATCTCCAAACCATCAATAGGGAAAACCGATGTGTTAACTGTCATAGGAATAGGACTACCCAAATCAAACTGCTCGCCAAGTTGCTTATACATCTCCGCAGTACGTCTCGACACCCAATTACGAGCATTTCTCAACTCATCGTCATAGTTAGGCCACCATGGATTATCATAAACAACACTTCTGTGATGTTTCCATTCATCTTTTATTTTCAAATACATCGGATCCCAGATGGCTCGAATGCCTTTCTCATTCAGGAAGTCACCCATATAGATACTAAAACGGTCGATGAACTCGCGACAGAAATCCTTATCTTCCATCAGGCGACGGAAAAGACGAGTAGACTCACTGGTGATAGAGAAGTTGGCACCTTTATGGAGATTCCAGTCATTCGGGTTATACCACTGGGCGATAATCCTATGATCGTACCCTCCTGACTCACCAGCATTACCTCCATAAAGGCCCATACTATAATCAAGATCTTTGGCTATCCATCGCCACTTGCCACCCTCTGCTCTTGGGCGCCACATCACGTTGTTATTGCCAGGATAGTCGAGATTATTAAAATAAAAGTTCATAGCTGTGATTCTGATATACTCCTCCCAGTCCATGAGCTCTGCATATTCTGCCAACGTGTGGCCATGTTCGTTATAAAATTTGGTAAAAGCACTGAAGTTATCGATAGTTCCCTCTTTCAACTCACCATTTTCTATCAAATCAATATCTTCCAGTCCGTCGTAGTGGGTGATGATATTGTTCTCGTTAGCCCGCTCGCGGATATTCAGAATACACCAATAGTTACCATTGATATAGATAACTGCTGGGCGCCAAGCCTGATAATCAATATCTGTATATTCTGCCATAGAGCGCTGGGCTACAGCATCACGCATATAGATGTAATCGCGATCATTACCAGCATTACGGAGCACAATAGACCTATAATTGGTAAGGTTTGGGCACTGGTCAGGGAAAAATTCATAATCCATATTCTTCTTCCCAAAACGTTTATGGCTGTATATGGCCATCGACTGTCTATTGGCTTCTCTCGAATAGGCTCCCGTGATACGGGTTTCACAGAGCTGATTAATCTGTGAAGGCTGTCCCTCTTCATCGAAAAGCTCTATATTGATGGGGCGACGCCAGTCTACCTGTCTGTTCTTTTCATGCGTCTTGTTGTTTACAAAGATACCGATACTATAATCATTGAGATACTTGTTGTCTGTCACAATACTGATAACTGGTATTGACAACTTTCGATCATGAAAGATGTACGACTGAACGCTACTTCTAGGTGAAAGCCAGCCTTTGCAAAACAGTTTGGCACGAATGGCCGTAGACTTATTGATGGGTATCTCTGCGGTGTATCTGGTGCTGTAAATCGTTGGTTCAGTACCATTAGTAGTATAATGAATCTCCGTGCCTTCCGGACTGCCCTCGGGCAAAGAGAGTTGCAGGTTGAAAGCCTGAACTCCATTCATCACACGTCCCAATTCGCTGAACACAGGCTCACCCAAAATGTGATCATGGTCGCAGATATTACCTGCGTTAGCTTCTTTGGGTGTTGGAGTCAACTGGTAACCCCATTCTTCTGCTCCATCTGTCTTGCGTCCATAGGCAATATTGGGTGCAGGCTGCTTTTTCAGGTTTTCCACTTTATCAATTATATCGCCCGATTTAAACAAATACACAGAACAGCCTTTACCAGAGTCTAAACGGAAATTGGTATGCAAGTATTTGGCTTCTTTGTCACAATAAATAAGCGCATACTGACCACCCCCCACCATCACGTTAGGCAATATCCATGATTCACTCTCTTTGTCACTAGTACCCAATCGAAACTCTTGCAGATTGACGCCTTGCGAAGTCGGATTATATAGTTCCACCCATGAATCAGGGAATTCTTTCAAATCATCCATCACGCAGTCAATGTTCGACTGCATGAGTTCGTTGATAACAAGTTGTGCCTTCATAGTCTGAAAGCAGCATAATAGAATTGCGGCAAATAAGGTTTTCTTCATCGGTAATTAATTCATTCGGGATGCAAAGGTAGCACAAATCCAAAGAAAACCACAATATAAACTGTTAATCAAATGAAAATCTTCAAGCGAATAATACCCACATGAATTTGGTTATTCAATCACTTATTTGTATCTTTGCAGCAGAATATGGCAGGAACATTGAAGGAACAAACTGCAAAAGGGCTCTTCTGGGGCGGAATGAACAACGGCGTGCAGCAGTTGCTCGGTCTAGCCTTTGGCATTATCTTAGGCCGACTACTCGATCCTTCAGATTATGGTATGACGGCGATGTTGGCAGTATTCTCTGTGATAGCCAACGAACTACAATCAAGCGGATTTAAAACTGCGCTCATTAATCTGAAAGAGCCCAAGCACGAAGACTATAATGCTGTGTTTTGGTTTAATATTCTCGCGGGAACATTTATCTATGTAGTACTATGGTTCTGTGCGCCTCTGATAGCTGATTATTACGACAAGCTCGATCTGATTCCCCTGAGCCGTTATGTCTTTTTAGGCTTTGTGTTCTCGAGTTTCGGTATGGCACAATCCGCTTATCTCACCAAACAGATGCAGATAAAGCAGATAGCCCAGTGTGGTATGACAGCCACGTTGACATCGAGTATTGTCAGTGTGATACTGGCTGCCCTTGGTTTTGGCTATTGGGCCCTCGCCACACAGTATCTGATGTATATTGCTGTCAACACCTTGTTATTATGGTACTTCAGCGAGTGGCGTCCTACACTCTCACCTCTCTCATCTCTCATCTCACCCCTGAAAAGACTTTTCCCCTTTAGTTTTAAGATCATGCTCTCTGCCATCTTCACGCAAGTGAACAATAACATCATGAATCTGTTGCTGGGACGTTATTATGGTGAGACGAATACTGGCCACTATAATCAGGCTTATCAGTGGAGTTCCAAGTGCTTTATGCTGGTGGGGAATATGCTGAAACAAGTAGACCAGACCGTATTGGTCGGACTGCATGACGAACGCGAACGCCAATTAGCTGTACTCCGTAAGATGATGCGCTTTACTGCCTTTATCTCTTTCCCATTGCTTTTTGGCTTGGGGTTGGTGTCGCATGAGTTTATCGTGCTGGCCATTGGTGAGAAGTGGGCTTTCTCGGCTTCGCTGTTGCCCCTACTCTGTCTTTGTGGCGCCTTTATACCCCTCTCTACACTGCTCACGGATTCCATCATTAGTCAGCATCGCAGCGATATCTATCTGTGGAGTACGGTTGCTTTAGGTATCCTGCAGATAGGCTTGATGGTAAGTCTTTGGCGAGAAGGCATCTACACCATGGTGATTGCTTATACCTTATTAAATATAGTATGGGTATTTGTGTGGCATTTCTTTGTTCGTCGATTGATGAACTATCGCCTTCTGGCTTTCCTGAAAGACATCATTCCGTTTGCCTTGGCAGCAGCAGCAGTGATGGTAGTGACGGGTTTAGCCACACAGAGCATATCAGCCCTTTGGCTAAGGTTACTGAGTAGGGTGGTGATGGCCACCATTCTCTATCTTGTTGTGATGCGCCTGGCAGGAACAGTGATTCTGAAGGAGATCATGGCCTTTATCTTCCGAAAAGGTATTTCTTGAAGAAAGGACTCACACGAAGCAATTGAGAGGTAATGATGCAGAAGCCTACAACAATCAGGGCAACCGCAAACGATGCTGTGCTATCGAGTATAAAGTTGTGGCGATTGGTCTGGAAATAGACGCCTACTGCTGTCATCTTTGGCAGGAAGAAATAGTGAAGCAGATAAATATCGAGCGTCCGACGACCAATGAACTGAAGACTCCGACCTACCATTGTCTTATCAGAGAAAAACTCCTGATAGTGTCTGAAGAACATAAAAACCATAGAGAGCAACAGAAACATGGCCAAAGTATGTGGCAAAGAAGTCCATTCGTGTCGCAAATTGTGCCACACAATGACATCGAGTGTACAAACCACAGCCAATATGGTGATTATAGGAAAAAACCAATTACTATCCATCAGTTGTTGAGCCTTGTCCCAATAACGATGCACGATATTTCCGAAGAGGAAAAAAGGAAAATAGCGCATCATCTCAACTAAACTGGTATAGTTGAGAAACTCGTTCTGAGGTCCCTTATGTCCTAATGCCCAAGAGAAATAGCGAGGCAGATAACAGGTCTCGAAGAAACCCAATGAAATAACAAAAAGTAGGGTAATGGGTATCCACGACTTGATGCGCAGCTTACTCTCTGCGTACGAGAAGACATAGTAGGTCAGCAACATATAGAGTAATACCAGCGTGAACCAATAGCCAGCTTTCATCGATGAAGCCATCGCATCAGAAAAGCTCTTGGCGAAGGGTTCGCTGGGTATCATGGCTAAGTACAGTAGGAAGAACACCACTGTAGGGATAATCTGCACCTTGAACTTCTTCCAGGATAGTTCGCGAAGGGTCTGTCCGTTCCATACACGACTGGCTTTATAGGCTAAGAATCCGCTGATAAAGAAGAACAACGGCATACGGAAGAGCAGGAAGAACTGGAGGGCAGCTGACCAACGGATCTGCATGCCAAACGACTTAAGGGCTATATGGTTGGTAACCACAAGTAGCATAGTAAAGCCACGCAGAGCATCGAGCCACCCCATACGTGACTTCTTAATCGAGGAATTCAAGTTTTCCAACATGAAGTGTTAGTTTGTTTAAATCTGGCAGTTGCATATAGTCACCAAAGATATGACGCAGATGGGCATCGGCATTACCTGGAACAGGCAACTGATGACCTTCGAACTCATGGGTAGTAAGTGGGAATATCTCATCTATATATCGAGGGTTATGGAAGGGAATCCCCATGCCACTTGTAATCACTTTCCCTGGCAGTATTTTACAGATTAAGCGCAGAATCGGGAATAAAACTTTATTATTTATATTAAAAATACGACGTACAGAACGGATTGCCTTTTTATCATTAGTACTCGTACGCCATATCTTATACATATGCCCCACGGTCTTCTCTGTGAGTTTATGAAGCCAGATGGGGTGCTGTTCCATTGGAAAGATATCGATGTAGATGCCCTGCTCTTGCCACAAGCGGTCGTAACCGTTCTGTTCAAGCATGCGAGAACGACGATCGCGCACCTTAGCATAAAAGTAGAAATAATTAGGGTCTGTATCGCTATTCTGAAGAGCGAGCCAGTTTGGCAACTCTTTTGGCAGGACCTCCATCAATCGCACATAATCAGAACGAAGCATCTCTATATCGAGATCATCATCCCAAGGTATATATCCATTGTGGCGCATGGCGCCAATCAAAGTACCACTACTAAGCCAATAGCGTATGTGATGTTTCTTGCATATCTTATCCACCTCGAGCAATATCTCGAGCATCCGCATTTGCTGGCGACGTAAAAGTGAGCCTTCGAGATTAAAACGAGAACGAAGCCCCCATGCCATCACTTTATCGATGATGGGCGTATTAATATGATATTCTCTAGCCAACTTCTGAATGATATACAATCCATAGGGGAAGTCTTCCGTGAAGTAACGACTGTCAAAATCGGGGATGTAACCTCCTTCAACCTGCTTCATGGGCGAATGAATACCCTTGAAGGCTTCGATAGATTGTAACTTTCGAGTAAGGGAAGGGGCATCGGTACTCTCATAGTAGTCGAGAATAGTGGGGATGCTGCCTTTACGAACAGGTAGTACGTCCAATAACTTAAAGAACTCGCGATCCATATCGATGAGCAGTTGCGAGGCTTCATCAGTCCATTCCTCATAGAATAAGGAGGGTTCTGGATAAATTACGCCCTCATGCCAGTCCTTCCACATAGTGTAAAGACGTGAAGGATGCAGAATGGGATTGCTGTTTGTAAGGCTCACTTCATAAAAGCTCTCCATCAGCACCGTCGGTGTAGATAGTAGTTGCTCTATCAGAGCACGAAGAGATTCTTTCTCCTCCGTCTGCTCGATGGCCACATGTAACGTTGGTTTATAGCCCAACAAGGTTGCAGAGCGTCCATACTCTGTGGTTCGTGCTATGAATGGCACGCGTTGAAAGCCAAACAACGGGGTCTTAGCAGGAAGAATCGCCTTTGCCTCAAAAAAGAAACCTGTACTGCTGACAATGGAGCCCACAGCAGTCTTTGTGCTAAGGAATGGACAAATCAATTGTAGTTCCTCGCGGATGGAGAAACCAGGAAGACAGAGCAGCACGATATCGGCCTCAGGAATCACCTCTGCAGGATTTGCACTTATATGACTGACAGAACCTTGCAAATGTATTCCTTCGGGAGTATTGATAGACAGTTGTTTCTGCCAGCGCTCAGGATGGCGCGTTAGCAATGAAACCTCACAATTATCATGGGCAGCGAGAAATCCCGTCACCACATGGCCTAAATTGCCGCCACCACAGATACATACATTAGTCTTCATGCCAGTTCTTTCAGAGCACCAATCAGTTGATCGTTATCTTCCTGACTGCGAACAGAGACACGGATAAAATTCCTTCCCTTGAGCCCATTCTTTGAATCACAATCCTTAATCATGATGTTATAGCGTGCTAAAAGAAGTTTTGTGAGTTCTGTAGAAGAGTATTTGTCAATAAGTTCTATACAGAAGTAATTGGCCTGAGTTGGCAATACACGCATATAAGGTATCTGCTTTAGCTGTACCTCAAAACGCCGACGCTCAGCTATAAACTGGCGACACGCTTTCTTGTAATCGTTTTCGTATTTCCCAAAAATCTGCATATAGAACTCAGCAAACGAGTTGATATTCCATATCGAGATATCTTTCTTAACCCACTTGATGAGCTCGGTATCACCACTAGCTAGTACACCAAGACGCAAGCCTGGCACACCATACGACTTAGAGATACTTTTCATCACTACCAGATGAGGATTTGCAGAAAGAATATCATTGGAAAGTAATGTGTTGTGCTCAAAATCATCACTGAAATCCACAAATGACTCGTCGACAATCAGACGGACACCCAACTCTCGGCTCCAATCAATCAGCTTCTGAAGTCCTTCCATGCCAATAAAGTTACCCGAGGGGTTATCGGGATTGATTAGCAACAAGCTCTGTATATTCTTATCACTAAAGAAGGTGATAAGGTCGTCTTCTGTATATTTCAGATTGTTATTCTGTGGTGAAAAAGCAACAATATTCTCTGTCCTCAAGCGATGCGGATATTCTTCAAATGTGGGGTATATAACACCCATTTTACCATCAGAATCCTCCATTAGGCTTTTTATAAGCTCCGCTGCGCCATTACCCACTACCACATAATCTTGACGGATTCCAAAATACTTCCCTGCCAATAGAGAATTTACAAACATGCCCGAAGGATATTCTGTAAGCAGCGTGTCAAAACTGCTGCGCAGTTCATCTTTCATCTGCTGGGTTGGGAAATAAGGATTCACCAGATAACAATAGTCAAGCATCTTGGGAAATCTCCAATGGCCGCCATAGCGATAGTTAAATCGACGGAGCATCTCCTCGTCTTCAGCAAAAATAGTCTCAGCGATGTCAAGATCTTGCACATCGTCAATCTCATACCATTTCTCACTACCTATAGGCAGAGCTTTCAACTCGGCGTTGTCGAGTAAAGTGATGACACGCAATACCTGTTCATAGTATTCATTGTTACCCAAAGCATGGCAATAGGCCTCAAGAAAAGGAACATACTTATGCTGCGAGAATGCTTTCGAAAACTTATAGATGTTGACTGTCTTGTAGTAGTGGTCTACATCATCATATTTAAATGCCTTCTTAGGTACAAAGTTTACTATATTGTTATCACCATCAAGGCGTACCATCGTCCCATCCATCCATGATTCGTACTTAGCAACAAGCGCCAGATTGGGATAGGGATTGTCAAGAATCATAGAAAAGAGGCGGTCGCTGAAAATGAGGTCGCTTTCAATTAACAGAGTGTCATCTTCCATTAACTGGTTCTTCACAAGTGAGAGAGAGTAGATATTATTTGTCTTGTCGTAGATAGGATTATCAGCATACTCAATCTTCAACTTGTCGTCGTAGCGATGGCCAATATAGTTTATCAGCTTTTGTCCCTGATACCCTACAACAATAATGACACGATTCAGAGAGAGTTGAGAGAGCTGTCCAAGCAGACGATCAATCAGCCGCACTCCATTAACAGGAACCATACATTTCGTATTATCCTTTGTCAATTCTCCAAGTCTGCGACCCATTCCTGCCGCCAAAATGATTGCTTGCATATCGGTTTACGCTTTATTTTGGCGCAAAGGTACAACTTTTTAGGGAAAATTTGTATCTTTGCAGCGAAAAAGTGTTGATATGAAGCATCCTGCCAAAACCGATATTGCAGTTCTGTTGTTGTTTTTTAATCGCAGCAACACTTTTAAGCAAGTGTTTGAAGCTGTACGTAAGGCTCGTCCCTCTAAGTTGTTGCTTTATCAAGACGGCCCTCGCGGTGAATGCGATAAGGAAGATGTCGAGGCGTGTCGTGAGATTGCAAGCGATAAAAATATCGACTGGGAATGCGAGGTGCATCGTAACTATTTGGACCATAACGAAGGCTGCGATCCTTCTGGTTTCCGTTCCCACCAATGGGCTTTCTCACTGGCAGATAAGGTCATCGTGTTGGAGGATGATGTGGTGCCTTCGCAATCGTTCTTCCCATTTTGTAAAGAAATGCTCGATAAATACGAGAATAACGAACGTATCTCGATGATTGCAGGGTTCAATATCGATGAGGTATCACCTGATTGTGAGGACAGTTATTTCTTTACGTCAGCCTTTAGCATCTGGGGGTGGGCATCGTGGCGACGGGTGGCAGAACGCTGGGATTCAGGCTATGGCTTTATGCGCGACCCAGAGAAACACCGACAACTGGAGCGTATCGTCAGAGAAAGACATCTGCGCAGCGATATTTTGCAGATGTTTCATGACCACAGTCAGAGTGGTAAAGAATACTTTGAGACGATTTACTGGGCAGATATGCTGTTGCACGACTCCTTGGCGATTATGCCAGCTAAGAATCAGATCAATAACATCGGACTGATGACTGACTCTACTCATTTCTCTGCAGAACTGAAAACCACACCACACAGGATTCGCAAAATGTTTACCATGATGCGCCATGAATTGCCGTTTCCATTGAAACACCCTGCCGTTGTAGCAGAAAATAAAAAATATCTGGAGCGTCTTTATAAAGCCAACGCCTGGAACCATCCATGGATAAAGGTTCAGAATTCTGTCGAAGAACTTTTTCTAAACCTGCGTTATGGGAACTTCAAACATATTCTTAAATCCCTCTCTCGTCGCCTCCGTAAATGGACGGGCACAGAGAAGCACCATTAATTTCCACGAGTAATCTCGCTTTGAGTAATGTAGTTTCTGTCTGCTGGCAGGGATGTTGGCGTAATAGTGTAACACCTGCCATCCATCAGGTTCAACGTAACCTTCTCGAAACGAGGCACAGACAACATATAGCGATCTGTGGCTGGACAGACAGGATAGAAACCCATGGACGCGAAGACATACCATGCTGACATCTGACCAGCATCATCGTTGCCAGAGAGTCCGCCAGGAGTGTCGTTATACTCTGTATCGAGAATATGGGTCACACGCTCGATTGTCTTCTCGCGCTTATCAATATAATCATAGAGCCAAGCTATCTGATGACAAGGCTCATTACCATGCCAATATCTACCTGCTGTGAACATAGAATCGAGTCTTGCCTCAAACTTTTCCTTGCCACCCAAAGTTTCAACCAGTCCCTCCACATTATGTGGTACATACCATGTATAGTGACAAGTAGCTCCCTCTGTAATATAAGGTTTACGATGGATAAAGTCGGTGTTGTTCTCGAACATTCCATCTTGATGACGACCATCGCAGTAGCCCGTTTGGGGATTAATTACGTTTCGCCAATTCTCAGAACGGCGCATCAGTTCTGTATAGTCTTGTTTTTTGCCTAAAGCCTTGGCCAGTTGAGCTACAGCAAAATCATCAAAAGCATATTCCAAAGTGCGCGAGGTTTGCTCATCCTGATGATATGCATCTTTTATGCCATCCTCCAAAGGTATATAACCATACTTCAGATAGCTCTCAAGCGCTCTACGCCCCATACCATTCTTATACTCCAAAAGAACGGGTGTTTCAAAGGCATTCTTCCGCATGCCTTCATAAGCTTTTTCTACATCAAAATTGCGAACTCCTTTTATATATGCATCAGCCAAAGTAGCACTACAATGATCGCCTATCATGGCAGCGGTATAGGAGTTCCAGCAGGGGAAGATTGGTAGCCATCCTCCCTCCTCATACATGGTGACCAGCGATTGCATCATATCAGCAGCTTTGTCCGGAGCTATCAGCGTATAGAGCGGATGCAAGGCACGATAGGTATCCCACATTGAAAAGTCGCCATAGTATTTCCTTTTTTTTGATGTCTGGAGTGTCCCATCAGCAAACTTGGGATATGTGCCGTCAACATCACTCATCTCGCGAGGGAGGAACGAACAGCGATAGAGCGCACCATAGAACTGATTGGCGCGAGCAGTATTCGTGTCTTCTACATCGATGGTATGTAGGCGGTCTATCCATTGCAGGGCTGTCTGTGCCATCATACCGTCAAAATCGTAGGCTTCTGCCTCGAAGGCAAAGTTATTATAGGCACCCTTTTTTGATGTGAACGATGAGGCTGCTTTCAATATGATAGGCTGACTAGCCTTGCCATCGAAAGTAAACCAAGCGCAAAGACTATCGACACCAAAATCCTTGATTTCATCGTAGGACTGCAACAGATAATGGCCCTCGAAACCGGTCTGTTCGCCCCAACCCTGATAGATACGATGCACAGGGTTGTAGCCATAGATGGTCTTGGCCAAATTGTCTATCTCGAGATAGCCCTCCTTGTAGTCGCTGTTATGATTAAGCACTATGTGGATAGGCCCATCCACCTCTGGCGTGATGCGGAAGATGGCTGCGTGACTAGAACCAGTTACCTCTAGCTTCAGTCGCTCTTTAGGCAGACGGACTGCATAGTAATGAGGATGTGAAACCTCTTGCGAATGCGAGAAGGGTGTAGCACGCTCTGTGGGAGTTTTACGTAGTTTGCCACTAAGTGCAGCAAGGGTGAACGACCCATAATCCTGAGTGCAGCCACCTACTATCCAGTGACTGTTGCGAATGCCTTGAAACAGCGAGTCTGTATAATAATAAGGTGCTATGCACTTCTTCTCTGTATCTTGAGTTTGTGGAGTCCAGAAGTTCTGACCATTGGGCACGAGTACTGCAGGCAAGGTTTGTCCATGTTCCTCAGAACCTTTGCCAAACAGACCTGCTGTCTTAGTGTTAGCAGGAGCTGTGCCTACCATTGTGTTCAAGGCATTCAGTTGGCGAAGATGTTCAAAGAAATGGATGTTGTCATTTACTTTCTGCTTTAATTCTTTCCAACTATAAAAAGCCTTATAATCAAATTCGCCAAGGCTTGCAGTTTTTTCGTTAAGCAGTAATTGCACAAGCACATCACCTTGTGCATTCTTATAGAATATCATCTGGAGATTTGCCGCCATCGGCAGAATCTTATCCATATAATCATACTGCTCTGTTCTTACTCCTTCTACACCTCGAAGTTTTATCCCCATCAGCGTCATCAGGCGATAGAGATTAGAATCATGCCCAAAGCGAAGATCAGCCCCTGTTCCACCACGAACGATTGCCGCATCCACCTCATTCTCAATGCGTTGCCAAAGAGAGATGGCACTACGAGCAGGGATGCCTTCGTTCTCAATCAGGTCGCCATGAACTATTGTCATGCTACGATTATTCTTATTGTAAACCGCCTTCAGTTCCTCAGGAGTAAAAATATCGTAAAGCGAAACATTGAGCTCTACATCCTGCATATCCGATGCGATGGTATGCAGTTCTGTAAGCAGTTTCGTTGGGTTCTCTATCTTCGATGGATCCATGAAAAGGGCTTTGATGAATCTGTCTGGCGATATCATCAAGGGCACATTGGTGCGATTCTCCAAAGCCTTCTCTTCTGGTGAGGTATAGGCAATCCAAGCCATATCCTCCTCTCGGGTGACTGGGTCGATATGTATAGAAGGATTGAGCGACTGCAGCTCAGACACGAAGTTATTCATACTCGACTTACAACGCTGATATGTACTGGAATGGGCTGTGAGATGAGCATCGGCCGTGAAGAGCTGTGGAAAGTTATGGAACATTCTACGAGCAATTCCCCGATGCTGACGACCTCCTAAGGGTGTTAGCAATCCACCATTGCCTTTAGCGTTCTTCCACACCATTTTCAATCGCTTGCGAACACTCTTACCCAACTTCGTAAGATTTTTCTTGTCCTCGAAATGCTGGTTCACCCAGAGATACCTATTGTCATTTGTCAGCCAACGTGAGCCATGACGCCCGTAATGCGATATATAGAAAGGCTCGTAACCCTCAGGAGCCTCAGCAAGTTCTGTTTTCTCGACGGGATAGGCATAATATACGCCTCCCATCTGTTCGTTTGTTTTTTGCTGTGCTTTCGCAAGAGCACAGATGCATAGTAAAGTAGCAAGTAGTAGTTTTCTCATGATGTCTATTCTATTTTCCAATCAATCCCTAATGGATTATTTCGCATTTCAAGCACCAAAGGAAGTCTTTCATTGGGTGAAATCCACATCTCTGTACGATCAATATCAGCACGAACATGTAAGGCATCCTTCGTTTGATCCAAAAGTCGCCACGTAATACCATCATAAACAAAACTGCCATTCTCCTTTAAATTGCGGAGAGCTTGACGAGAGATGAACGCAAAAGTTCCATGTACCTGATACTCTGCGCCGTCTGCTGGCATCTCCCAACAGAAGCCTTTGCCATTTTCCACAACAGACTCGGGTATCTGATAGATTGCCTCTTTACAGGAGACACTCATCACATTGTCTTGCCAACGATAGGTAAGAGGCCATGTTCGGAACTGCTTGTTCAGCGTAAAAGCAATCTTTCCTGAATAGAAGGGCGTACACGACTGGCGTTTTGCTCCGAGAGGAGCAGGACTTTGCTCCGAGGAAAACTGGACTTTCTGCGCCCCGTTGATAGCAGGCCCAAGCTCGAGTGTGCTCGGAATATAGCCTGAGTGCACTTTTTCCTGTCGCTTTGATGAGATGTAGAATACAAGTTCTCCCCCCTCCATCAAGTCCGCGTGTTCTAAGCGAGCGCCATCAAGCTGTCTGCCATTCAGCGTTACTTTTTCAAAATGAGTACCCTTGCCTTTAATTATTGCACGCAACGTCTTGCCATTGGTGAGTTGTAAAGTCCATTTTGGAATCAATGGCGCATGTAACAGATAGTAGCTCTGTCCTGCATTGGGATAGATGCCCATCATATGGAAAGCCAGCCACGAAGACATGGCACCACTATCATCATTACCAGGCAGTCCGTCGGGCTGGTCACTGTAATTCTCCGCGATAATCTGACGGACACAATCCGAAGTCAAGTCAGGGCGACCAATCCAATGATACAGGCATGGGGTGAGGAACGAAGGTTCGTTACCCACGTTATAGCGTTTACGACTGAAGAACATATCCAAACGTTTGCGGAAGGTCTCTGGCCCGCCACAAGCCTCAATCAGACCTTCAACATCGTGAGGGATGCTTAATGAATATTCTGCAGAGAGCGCTTCGTAGAAAAACGTACTCCACCAAGGCAGATACCAAGGAGCCACTTTTGTTACTGGGGTGTAGGGTATTGTGGGATGGAAGACTTTCGACTTACCCCAGGGCACAGAGTCGAGCCATTGGCCGTTTGCGTCCTTTGGCATAATGTAGCCTTTCACGTCGTCCCATTCATAGTCAGAACGCCAGAGGTTTTTCCAGTTCTGCGACTGTTTCAGATACCGATCATGGATATCCATGCGACCCAAACCTTTCGCCACCTGAGCGATACAATAGTCGTTATAGGCATATTCTATGGTTCGTGTGCCAGCTCGATCGACGCCATAGGGCAGATAGCCATACTCCAAATACTCCTTCAGTCCGCCTCGTCCGTGCTTCTCATGATCTGCTCCAGGATCCACTTCGGCATCTTTCAACATTGCCTCAAGGGCAAAGTCATAGTCGATACCCTTCACACCTTTCACAAAGGCATCAGCAATAACCACTTCTGCATTCGAACCGCCTTGAGTCCTTCCGCTGGAGTCTCCACTACGGGCATCCGGCATGTAACCTTCTCGCTTATAGATATTTATGAGCGAATTAACAATATCCGCCTCACGTTTCTCGTCTATCAGTGTAATGAGTGGCGAACTGGAACGATAGGTATCCCAGATGGCATAGTAATCATCATAATAAGGCCTTTCTGTCCATTTGGGATTCTCACCTGTTTTATCTACAGGCATCAGCATCGTGTGATAAAGGGCAGTATAGAACATACGCTTCTGCTGGTCTGTGCCATCAATATGAACACGCCTCAGCAATACCTCCCAGTTCTCACGCAATTGTGTCAGTTGGGCATCAAAGCCACATTCTGGAATATTCCGCTTGGCTTGTTGCTCACTGACATACGAGATGCCGACCTTTATATTTAACAAAGAGTCTGTAAACTCTATTGTGTTTTCGCTCTTCCGTATAAAAGGCTTATCGCTCATCAGACAGAAATAGACTGTATAGGCTTCGCCATTATTCCAGCCTCCGCGAACCCGCGAATAGCCTCGCACCTCATGGGCACTAACCACTTCTACCTCACCACCAATAAACTGTTGCTGCTCACGCAAATCGGGTATAGGGTTCTTGCCTAAGTAGTGGGTAGCATCAATGAGCAACTCCCCATTTTTCGGATAATGTATTCTATAGAAAGCGCATCGCTCTGATGTCGTAATCTCTGTACGGATGCCATTTTCGAAAGTCGTCGTATAATAGCCTAATGAAAATTCCTCATTCACTCTGAGCTGAGGCACGACACCTGGTTGGATAAGTATATTACCATATTTCTGCCCACCACCAGTACCACTGACATGAGTTTGCGAAAAACCTGTTACCACTTCAGGCATCTTCGCCCAACCAGCGTTTGGCTTCACTGTGCAATCAGGGCCTGGTTTACACATTCCAAAGGGCATCGAAGGTCCTGGAAACGTTCGTCCTACACCCTCGCTACCTATTCTCGGATCGACAAACTGCCATACTTGCGCCACAGCAGTCATCGAGGCGAACAGCATCCATGCGGTTAGAAAAATTGTTTTTAGTTTCATGCTGCAAAGATATGAAAAAATCTCCAAAAGACAGCGAAGAGCATACTGATATTTTAGCTATTAGTGAAATCTTCGCCAAATGCCTTGATATACTCCTCGTGGAAAGCCCTTGATATATCCTGGGCCTCATAGACTTTCCCTAAACGTTTCAGTGCTTTCATCTGATATGAGAACGCCTCAATATGATAAGGGTCAATGTAGAGCATCACCTCTGTCAGATATAACGTCAACTTCAGCTCGCTATTAGCATAGGTACGTTTCATAAGACGCAGAATGATTGGCGACATAACACGCTCTGTTTCTGATTTAAACTGATCGAGAGTAGGCATGTTCTGTGATTGCAGGAATTTGCCTCGACGAAGAATACTCAACAGACTTTGTTCTGTATATGTCTCTGTCATTACCTGATGCTCATAGTCCAGATAGTCACAATAGAAAGGTTTTTTAATGATGAATTGATAGAACCCATCCACATAAGCCAGTTCGATACCATCTATCTCTTCAAGCACCTTTCTTAGATGATTCATGATTACACTTCGCGAGTTCTTAACCTTGTCTGCAGGCTTATCTCCCCATAGCATCGTTCCGATAAGCTTTGAAGAGATGCCACCTCGTTTATTGTACCAGAACAACAGGCATGTCAGTTCACGCAACTTGTCTGTAAAGAGATAGGAAATATCTTTATTCTTTCGATCAAACGCCGTAAAATTACCAAAAAGATAGATGGCATTTGCTCTACTCTCCGCTACTTGTACATCAAGTTTTTCATTATACCTTACCAACTTCTTTTGCTTACAACGTCTATAATACAAATAGAATAATGCAGCAGCAAACATTGCGAACAACGTTATTCCAATATATATCAACTTGGTGTCAATGGGGAGCTTTGAGACTCTGGCAAACTCAGCATCTGACAATACTGGCAATTGAATGGAATAGAGAGTTATTGTTGAGGCGATATCATCAGTGAACTCCTGGACACAGACATAGAACTTATCTACGATGGGATCGTAGTAGATGTTGGCATTTGTCGCTATTTTATCTGACTGTATGGGAATAGAGTCGCCCAACATCTCCATACTTCCGTCAGCAAGTGAATATCTGCAGAGTCGGAGGTGAGATTCAGAAAGAGCTTCTGGATAGCAGAGCGTATAGAAATAATTGCCCATGATAAACATGTTGCGAACTGGCACAGTATTTTGCTGTTTCCCCCGTTCAAGACTCCATAATAGTTTGGTAGAGTAGTTTTCCAGATCAACCTGATAAAGATCATATAAATATCGTCTACCTACAGACTGATTACCAGATTCATTTCCCATTCCACCAAAGATGTAAGCATAACGGCACTGCGAATCAATACCAAGCGAAGTAAAATAGCGCGGAGTGCATGTTTTAAGGGTTTTGGCTTCTTCCCAACGATGTTCTTTTATGTCATAGATGTTAAGATTACGGAAATATAACATGCTGCCAAATCCGCCAAAAATACAAAATCTGTTCCTTAGTGTATCGAGAATATTTCCATGATGATGCAGTTGGGTTGGTAATTGGTCATAAGACTCTGGCGTCCATTCGAATGTGTTGAGGTCCAGACTGGCAATAGAAGGTTCATCACGCGGTCTGTCTTCTAGCCGATCATATTTGAACACCTCGTATGTATATAGTCTATCAGATCGTGTATCAATGAAATTCATTCCAAGATTAATATCTACAGGACATGCTGCCGAGAAAGCACGATAAAGAATGTCGTGATTATCTGCATTATATATAAATAAGGTGTCACGCGTATAGCCATAAAACAAATGACGCTTGGGATGAAAATTGGCTCCGGCATTGTTTGAGAAATGCATACTGACAAGTTTCTGCCAATGGTAACAATCATTGATAACCCAATACGGATTGTCTACATGCCCCACCTTCCGCTGGTTCTGGTCATACACATCATTACTTCTGCTTTGCGATAGAGGAAAAAAATAATCGGTTGCTCCACCTCCTTGAATATGCAAATTCTTGATAGTAGCTGATGGTACTTCGATCAGATAATCATAACGTCCAAACACTATCATCGGTGATAACACAGCAGGCAGGTTGTCCACTTGAGCCTGTGTCTGTTTTCCGTCTATGGTCATTAGTATCTTTTTCCTGTCAAGGTCCAGACAAAGTGAGAACTTAACCCAACCCTTATCTAATAACGCTTTCTTGTCAAAATGACTTCTGAAAAGAGTTGTCTTACCCTCTTCATTAAACTCAAACCAATCATGACCTCTTCCATCATAGAAAAGATTATAGTTCACTCCTCTTTTCTCATCTATCAGATGCAGTAAATATCCCACCTCATCCACTCGTGGCATCTGAAGGTCAAATGATATATTCAGTTGTTGCGTAAATACAGGTCTCTTTCCTTTAAACACAACATACGAGGTTCGGCCATCGATAGAGTCGGTAGGGTTCAAGAACCTGAGTCCTTGAGCCGATGATTCAATGATATTGCCTATAATCAGTACAAGCAATAGTATTTTGTAGAATTTGGGCATACAGTTATATTAGGTGGTGCAAATGTAACATTTTTGAGGGATAAAAACGATAAATACAACCAGGATTAACACTTTTAATCGTAAAATAACCCATAATTAACCCATTGATTAAGTTGACGAAACTATTTTTGCATCCGATTTCGTTTTTTCGATTTCTGAGAATAATTAAAAAGGATTCTAACAATAGCTAATTAACAAAAAACATTTTTATGAATCAAAGAACCAAGACCTCAAAGATTGTAGCATATTTGTTCGCAATATGCTTCATGGTGTTTATCAACTTCAGTTGTAGTGACGACACCAACAATGATGCAAATCATTTAGGAGAAGGTGATGTAAGTGGTATCATCGTTGATGATCATAATTCACCTCTACAAGGAGTATTAGTGACGGTAATTGACACCGACATAAGTACAACAACCGATGCCTCTGGTAGCTACACCTTAGTAGGAGTACCTATTGGTAAGCATGTTATTTCATTTAGCAAAACAGACTATCAGACTGTTTTTTGCACTGTAGCACCAAAGTCATGGGTTGGTGGTATGGCTTACGTCAGAACATCCCTGCGTTATGCTGCTGCACGTATTACTGGCCGTATCCTTGATGCAAAAAACGGCAAAAAACCCTTAGCAGGAGTTTCGGTTTCTCTAGGTGGTACATCTGTTCAAACAAACAGTGAGGGTATTTACACCCTATCACAATTACCCTTAGACAATTATTCCGTAACGTTCTCGTATGCCGACTATAATATTGTGACACGAAATGTGAAGATTGACGATTTTATAGACGGTATTGCCCAACTGCCTGATATTTTGCTGGGCGGTGAAGAAATCCTACCAGGGCTAACTTTGATCGATTTAAAGTCATGTACTCCTTGGATGTATAACGAATATCGTGGTGGTCGTAATGCCGACAACTATCCTCAATTTGACTGGAGCGTCGATTATATGTGTACTCTTGATATGACGGGTAACTGGGAAGAACAGAATGAGGGGACCACGATGAGAGTAGATGAAAGTAAGAGTAGCTCCCCTGATTTGGAAAATCTTAACACATTTATATATGGTAGAAAGCATATCACAGTAGATAATAAGATTATGACAATCTTTGCCCGTACCCATCAAGGGCCTGCAATATGGAATGTAGTTATTGTAGACTTAAACGAATCGAAGCCACAGGCAAAGAAGTTGGGTGACAACATCTCATTCCAAGATGGCAACTACAAGAACTTTGTATTCGACCTCAGTGCGTATGTTGGCAAAGACATAGCCATTGCCGTAGGAACATACTATTCTGGCGAGTGGGTTCAACTTGTACTGCGTCGTATCAGCTTTGCACCTTCAGCCACCAACGGTCTTGCTTGGTTACCAGGTAGTCCTATCAATGATGCACTCGAAGATTTACATCTGACACAAGAGATGGTGCGTGGTACTATGCCAAACGAGCGAAAGTCGTTTACAGGAATAAGCACCTACGATGGACGTAAGGATCGTGATGAATATGTATGGGCATATCGTGACTGGAATAAGACAGGGCACGTAGCTGCATACTGGGGTATGACGTCAATCACCAAGGACTGTGACGTGTTCACTAACGAGGGTTACACCATCAAAACACGTGGTAGCAACGGTATTGTCAGCACATCGAAAGCCGAGAGCTATCTCTATAGCAAGTTCGCTATCGATGATAACAATAAGACATTTACCCTCCGTGCACGCAACTTCGGTGATTATCCAACATACTACAAACTGATTGCCATCACAGATGATATGAACGTGAAATATCTCCAGCCTACTAAGGATTCGAAAGTAGACGAACTGGCAGAGGGCCCCGACGGCACCATCAAGTTCAAGCATAAGAATGGCGATACAGGACACCCTGAGAACTATGGAAAATTCGTATTCGATCTCTCACAATATAAAGGTAAGAACGTAACACTTGTTCTTGCTGTTTATAAGGGCGAGGAGAATGGCGATGAGAATAAGGTAACCATCTATAGTATCGACTTGAATTAAACAATAATATGAATAAGAAAATGAAAAAAGGAATTCTGACTATGGCTAGCCTTGTCATTGCCATAACCACAACGGCTAGTTGCGGTAGCAACAACGACATTTTACCAGATAGCCCTAACACGCCCGTTACTCCTCAGCCCGTTGAGAATAACGATATTAGCGTTCGAAATCTCACAAGAGCAACCATCCTATTTGATGCTGCCATGCAGCATTATATTAGTGGTGAAATGAAAATGGCCGATATGTATAATCCGTCAACAGACAAGCCCTCTGGCGAAGCAGATGTATGGCCATATACAGCCGCTATCGAAGCTTGCAATAGTATCCTTGAGGGGTATAGCTCTCTGACAAAGGCAGGAAAGAAGCCAGAACAGGGAACGGCATCTGAATATAAAGCCCAGCTTGAGAAACTCTATGACGGTCTGGAGTATTATGCAGGAACCTTCAAACTAACATCTTATACTCTAAATAATCAAGAATGGACTGTATACGGTGTACATCGTGGTAGTATGAAAGGTGGTGCCAGAGTAGATGGCGACCAGAACGTATACGACGATCAGCAGTGGATTATCCGCGAACTATTACGTTCGTGGAAAGCCACTGGCGAGCAGAAATATCTAGATAAGGCAGAATATCTCACAGCCTACGTTCTTGACGGTTGGGACTGGTGCCTTGATGATAAACAAAACACTTGGGGTAATGAAGTTGGCGGCATCACATGGGGCCCATCATATTGCACCAAACATGCTTGCAGCAATGGGCCTTTCATATCTCCACTTGTATGGCTGGCAGAGTATTACCAAGGGAAATCCGACAAGATTACGTATCGCACTATTAGTGCAGACGGGAAGCGTCAGGATATTACATCTACAAAAGCAGATTATTACCTGATGATGGCAAAGAAGATATACGAGTGGCAACAGTATAATCTTCGTGCATCGGATGGCATATATCTAGACATGGTTGGAGCAAACAACAATATCCGATATGAAGTTGTAGATGGAGTACAGTATCGTATCTCAAATCCAGGTACAGGCGCAGGAGGAACGAAACACACCTATAATAGTGGTACGATGGTTAGCGGTGGAGCCGACCTATACTCTCTTACTCACGACACCCGTTACTTAGACGACACCCGTAAACTTTATAACGACACCTTCTCGTACTTTCCCAAAAAGAATTCAAAAGGCAACTGGGATTATGCATATAGTAACTTCAGTCGCTGGTTCGATGATGTACTGATGCGTGGATGGATTTCTGCTGGTGAAATTGGAGTAGATACAAAAGAAGGAGTCGAAACTTTCCAAACTAACCTTGACTATGCATGGGACAACTTCCTACTTAATAAGACACTGCCTCGCGGACTTACAGGAGGTTGGAGTAATAATGATGCACAGAATGACGTGCGTGCCTTAGTGGCCTTTGCATACGCTTCTGAGTATGGCATGCTGGTAAGTTCAGTATTACAATAATAACTAAAATAAAACAACAATATGAATTTTACAACTAAAAAATGTATACTTCTGTTGCTTTCTGCAGTTTTCAGCATTGGCTTGCAGGCACAGAGTATCATCACCGTAAAAGGAAAAGTTACCGACCAGAATAATGAGCCTGTTATTGGAGCCACAGTAACCTATCATGGAACAAAAACTGCTGTAGTTACCGATCTTGACGGTCACTATTCTATTTCTGTAGCAGATAACGGCACACTTGATTTCGTCTATATCGGCATGAAGGCAGTGAGCCAGAATGTACAGAATCGACAGACTATCAATATTACGATGACCGAGGATGTTTCAGAACTTAATGATGTCATTGTAGTAGGTTATGGTACCCAGAAACGAGGGTCTATCACTGGTTCTGTAAGTGCTTTACGTGGTCAGGAGATGCTGAAAACCAATAATGAGAATACGCAAAACATGCTCACTGGCCGCATCGCCGGTGTCCGTGTGTGGCAGCAGAGTTCTGAACCAGGAACCTACCGTAACAACTTCGATGTACGCGGTTTAGGTGCTCCATTAATCGTTATCGATGGTGTGCCCCGTTCTGTTGAGGATTTCCAGCGCATGAATGCCAACGACATTGAGGATATATCAGTATTGAAAGACGCCTCGGCTGCCATCTATGGTTTGCGTGCTGCTAACGGAGTACTGCTCGTAACTACCAAGAAAGGAGGTATGGGCAAGACGCAAGTAAGCTATAGCGGTTCATTCACAATCCAAGCACCTAAAAGTATGCCCAAACTGCTCGATCCCGTTCGTGCAATGACTCTGATGAATGAATTGAAAAAGAATAATATCGATGGTGGCGCTCCTATGTTTACAGAAGAGGCCATTGATGAATATCGCAATGGCACCAAACAGGGCACCAACTGGAACGACCTGATTTTTGCAGAAACGGCCCCTGAGACGAATCACAACATGACCATCAGTGGAGGTTCAGACAAGATGCAGTACTTTGTCAGTCTTGGTTACCTCTATCAGGAAGGCTTCTTAAAGAGTGGCGACCTGAATTATGACAAGTTCAACATCACGTCGAAGATCAATGCCGAAATAGTCAAAGGCCTAGACTTCGAACTGCAGATAAACGGCATGCTCGACAATCGCAACAACCCCTACACATCGACAACCGACATCATCCGCAACTACTGGCGTCAAGGTCCACTCGCAGCAGCTTATGCAGATCCAGAACACACCATGCTCAACTATCAGAATCTGGATTTGGGAGAGAATGCCGTTGCCGAGATGACAAGCGACATCAGTGGATACAGGAAATACAAGCGTTACCAGATGCTGACCCAAGGCACACTCACATTCGACTTCGGCAAGTATGTCAACGCACTGAAAGGTCTTACTGCCCGCGCCATGTATTCCTACGATTTCCACATGGACAAGAACGAAATCTATCGCCGGCAGTACAACCAATATGCCTATGATCCTATAACAGACAGCTATATCCAACAAGTTTATTCAGGTAGCTCACCTGCCCAACTACGTAAAGAGCATTATGACAACACACAGAAGCTGATGCAGTTCACTCTGAACTACAATCGCACCATATCTTCACATACTATAGGCGCTATGATTGGTCTGGAGACTCAACAGAAGGTTTACGATGGCTTCTATGCTCGTCGGAATCTTGCCTTCAACAGCCCTTATCTGTTTAATGGCGTTGACGAAGGTCAGGTGGGTAATGCCAACGCTGGCGATATCCACGCAGCCAACTACAACTCATTCATCGGACGACTCAACTACAACTATGCCGACCGTTACCTTGTTGAGGGTCAGTTCCGCTACGACGGGAGCTCACAGTTCGCCCCAGATCATCGTTGGGGATTCTTCCCTTCTGCTAGTGCCGGTTGGCGTGTAAGCGAGGAACCCTTCTTTAAAAATATCGATGCCCTGCACTTCATCCAAAACCTGAAGGTTCGCGCCAGCTATGGCGAGATGGGTGATGACTCTGGTGCATCTTACGACTGGGTTGCTGGTTACTCTTATCCTTCAGGCGGTAGCGGCGATGGCAACAAGGGCTGGTATAATGGTTATGCTCCCGGATGGATGTTTGGTGGACAGTTTATCTATGGTGCTTCACCAAAAGCCATGCCTAATGAGTCAATCTCATGGTATAAGTCTAAGAGTTTCAACATTGGTTTCGACTTTTCCGCATGGGATGGTAAGCTGGGCATCACCTTCGACTACTTCATCCGTAAGCGTACTGGTCTCTACATGCAGCCAGGCGACTTCCCTACAGTTATCGGTGCTGATGCACCTCGACTCAATGCCAACAGCGACCAGCACATGGGGGTAGAACTCGAGATTTCGCATCGCAATCGTATTGGCGAGGTAAACTATGGATTGAAAGGTATCTTCAGTCTGACACGCAATAAATATCTCACTGCCGTTCAGAACGCCACCTATGCCAACAGCTACGACAAATGGCGTCACGACAATCTGAATAATCGTTACCAGGGCGTGCAGTTCGGATATACTTCAGCAGGTCGTTTCACCAGCTGGGAGGACATCTGGAACTACGACATCTATCATGAGCGTGATGTATTACCTGGTGATTACAAATATGAAGACTGGAATGGTGACGGCGAAATCAACGGTCTCGATGAGCATCCTTTCGCATACGACCAGACACCATGGATGAATTACTCGTTCAACATCGATGCTAGCTGGCGAAATTTCGACCTCAACATTCTCTTCCAGGGATCAGCCATGGGTAGCATGCGCTACGAGGAGCCTCTCTATCGTATCTGGGGTTACGAGGCGGCTGCAGGTGGTACGCTCGAGCAGTTCTGGGATCGTTGGCATCCGGTTGACCCAACAGCCGATCCATGGGATCCTACACAGGAGTGGGTATCTGGTTATTATGCCTATACGAACCACAATCCTTATGGAAACTCTGAGTTTAATCGTGTCAGCACAGCCTATCTGCGTCTGAAGAGCGTTGAGCTGGGATATACCCTGCCTAAGATGAAGTCGCTCAATGGCATGTCGCTCCGTATCTATGCCAATGCTTACAACCTGCTCACTTTTACTGGTGTTAAGTTCGTAGACCCAGAGCACCCCGATAGCGACCTCGGCCGTTTATATCCTCTGAATAAAACCTACACCTTTGGTCTGCAATTGTCATTCTAAGTTGAACATATTTAGTTAAAATAAGATATGAAAAAGATATTATTCATCATGACAGCCGGCATCGCCCTTCTGTTTAATTCATGTGTTGGTCTCGATGTGCCACCTAACAATGTGGTTACCGAGGACCAGTTGATTAGCGATGAGTCCGGCCTTGATATTTATTTTGCCAACATCTATAGCAACATGCCCTTCGAGGATTTCAAATATCGCTTTAGCGAGGGTTTCACCAACAATGGTTGGCTCGTAAGCTTTGGTACCGAGGGTATCGGCGAGGGTGTAGGTCGTGAAGGTTTCATGAACGCATGGCGTGGTGAGGGTAATCCCTACTGGAGTCAGGCATTCAAAACCTTACGCCAGATCAATCAACTCATTCGCGATCTTCCCGCCACAGCCAGCAGTCTGCCAGAGCCAACTCTGAATCAGTACCTTGGCGATGCATATTATTGTCGTGCCACCATTTTCTACGCTATGGCTCGACGCTATGGTGGTATTCCCTTGGTAACGAAAGTCATAGACTATCCTGCAGAAAGCGACGAGCTAGAGGTTCCACGTTCAAGTGAGGAGGATACCTGGAAACAGATTCTGGCCGATTACGACAAGGCTGCCGAACTGATGGGGCCAATCAGTCTGAAAGACGGATATGCCAATAAGTATATAGCTCTGGCGTGGAAATCGGAAGCCGCCCTCTATGCCGCATGTATAGCCAAATATAATCAAACCGTTACTGGTCATCTTACAGGCGTTGGTCAGAAGACAGGTATTCGTGTTATGGGCTTTGAAGATAGTCAAGCCAATAATCTGGCCAACCAGTGGTTCAAAGAGGCCTATTTGGCTGCCAAAGCGATTATCGACAGCGGTAGATATTCACTCTATAAGAAAGGCTGGGAGGCTGGTAACAAGGATGCTATCATGCAGTCGATGGTTAACATGCTCTCTGACTCTGACAGTCCTGAGAACATTCAGACTCGTGAATATAGCTATCCAACCTATGTACACTCTTACGACTCGTACAACACCCCTTGTACCATCCACTCACCATTGTCAGGTGGAACCTGTCCTACAGCCGACTTTATCTCGCTCTTCGACGGTATCCCTGTAAACGCAGATGGTTCAATCAAGACAACGGATGCTCAGGGCAACTATATACTTTACGATAATCCTTTTGATTTCTTCAAGAATGCCGAACCTCGTCTTCGTGCTCAGGTCATTGTACCTGGCGACGTGTTCCGTGGAAAAGTCATTGAAATCCGTCAGGGCATCTATACTGGATCAGAACCTATTAAGCCACTGTTCTCTACCGATCCTAGTGCCGATTACTCTTATGGTAATGCCAGCAAAGGCCCTCAGACTCTTAAAGCCTATAGTGACAAGCCAAAGACTCTCTTTATGTGTCCCAATCAGGGTACTGTTGAGACTGTTGATGTAAAGGGTGTGACTACGCAAGCCACTGGTGCCGATGGTCCCTTCTATAGTTGGGCAGAGGGTGGTGTAACTGGTATGTACTCTCGCAAATGGCTCTATCAGGGTAGCGATGCCCGTAGCGGCGAAGGTGTCTGCGACCAGCACTTCATCCTGATGCGTTATGCAGAGGTGCTTCTCAACTATGCAGAGGCCGCTGTTGAACTTTCTCTTCAGGGTATCAGTTCACCTGACGGTTCCGACATGCTATCTATAGCTAGCGAGGCTATTCGCTCTATTCAGGAGCGTGCTGGTGCTAATGTCATGACCAGCAATCTCACTTCCAATGAAAAGAGTCGTAACATCGTACGCAAGGAGCGCCGCAAGGAACTGGCCTTTGAACAGAAGACCAAGTACGACCTACGTCGCTGGCGCGTGCAGGACTATGACAACCGTGATGGCTTCTGGGGTATCACACGTGATAAGGATTCTTATAGTGATAACAGCCGATACCGTTTCCACGGTCTCTATCCCTACATGTCTGCCCAGTCGGGTAAATACTTCTTCGACTACCACTACCAGTATCTGGGTCAGAACGAGTGCGAGTTCAATGCCATCGACTACTATTTTGCTATCCCTGGTGGCGAGGTATCAAAGAGTTCTGTCATCGATCAGCAGCCCAACAGATAATATAATGATTAATTAAATAAATGACATAAACAATGAAAATAATAAAATGCTATTTACACCTATTCTTAGCGGCGTTCTTGCTCAGCTCATGCGACGCCTTTGAGATTGACAACTATGAAGAACCTGGTGAGACCATTGAAGGTATTGTGGTTGATGCCAAGACTGGCGATCCCGTATTGACTGATCAAGGTTCTGAGGGCATTCGTGTCCGTCTTACAGAGCTTAGTTATGGTGATAATGTAGACCATAATCCAGACTTTTATTGTCGTCCAGATGGCACTTTCCGCAATACCAAGGTCTTTAAAGGAAATTATAACATACGTATTGACGGACCGTTTGTACCCATCTATCGCGACACCGACGATGGTACTGTCATTTCCGACGATACCTGGTACGGCGACATCTCAGGTACTACCAAAGTGAAGTTTGAGGTACATCCCTTCCTGAAAGTAGAATTTGTAGAGACTCCATCTGTATCAAACGGTCAGATTACAGCCAAAGTCAGAGTGAGCCGCGGCATTACGAAAGACGAGTTCCGCAATCTGATTGAGCCAATGGGCGGCTATAGCGACGACTTCACCAATGTCACCGATATACAGCTATTTGTTTCGATGTCATCGAGTGTTGGGTATCGTGCCCGCGACCAGCGCTGGTCTAATCAGATTAATTATGCAGGTGATAGTTTCGACGAGTTCGAGGGACAGCCCATTACCATTCGTTCTGCCAATGGACAGACCATTCCTTCTGGCCGTCACGTCTTTGTGCGTGCAGCAGCCCGCATCAACTATGATACTCCACGAGGCAGTGGTACCCGTCGTTGGAACTACAGCGAACCCTTTGAAGTCATTATTCCATAGCATCTAAATATTCTATTATGAAGAAAAAAATTATTTCCTTATTAGGCATGGCGCTGACAGTAACCTGCGCCTTTGCCCAGTCAGAGTTCTTCTCACCCTATAAAGCCACATCGCTCCGCCTTCCGGCAGTTCCCATTGTGGTCAACGATCCTTATTTCTCCATCTGGTCGCCCTACGACAATTTGACTGAAGGCAACACACGCCTTTGGACTGGCGATGAGAAGCCTTTAGAGGGCTTGCTTAGAGTCGACGGCACAACCTATCGCTTTATGGGCGACAAAGAGCATAAGGTACTGAAGGCACTTGCCCCTATGAGCGACGAGGCCGCCTGGGAGGGCCAGTACACCGAGGCCAAACAGGCCGATGGCTGGCAAAAGCCCGACTTCAAGGCCAATGGCTGGCAGACAGGCCGTGCTGCATTTGGTAATGCAGGCGACAATATTCGCACCGGCTGGAGCAAGGAGCATAGTGACATCTATATCCGCCGTGAGATTAACCTCACAGCCGAGGATTTGAAAGGCGACCTCTATGCCTTGTACTCACACGATGATGCCTGCGAGTTGTACATCAACGGCACACAGGTAGCAACAGGCCGTATGGATGCAGTATTCAACGAGTCGGTACGCCTGAATGCCCAGCAGAAGCAGTTGCTGCACGAGGGACGTAACGTGATGGCCCTGCACGTGTACAACAACGCTGGCGGCGCCTATGCCGACTTTGGTCTGTATGCCAACATCGGCATCGAAGCCACCTCAGTTAAGACTGCCGTACAGAAGAGTGTCGACGTGATGGCCACTTCAACCTACTACACATTTACCTGTGGTCCGGTAGCACTGGATGTAGTATTCACATCACCCATGCTGATTAACGATCTCGACCTGCTTTCTACCCCCGTTTCGTATGTTTCGTACCAGGTAAAGAGTTTGGACCGTAAGAAGCACGATGTGCAGTTTGCACTGTTGGCAAGTCCACAAATAGCAACCAACAAGCCTCATCAGCCCACAGAGTCATCGGTAGTATCTGTTAATGGCGTGAAGTACCTCAAAACAGGAACTATCGACCAGCCCATTCTGGCCAAGAAAGGCGACGGCATCGGTATCGATTGGGGCTATCTGTATGTAGCCGACTTCAATGGAAAGGTATCACTCGACAGCTACAACAATATTATCGACGGATTTATGACTAAGGGCGACCTGACCTGTGGACAGCAGCAGGTGCGTGCTTACAAACAGAACGATACCCCTGTACTGGCCTATGTGCATAACTTCGGCAAGGTTGACCAGCAGCCTCAGTCGTCGTTCTCTTTGATTGGCTACGACGAGGTAGAGGATATCGAGTATATGTACCAGCGCTACAAGGCCTACTGGGCACATGGTGGCAAGGTGGATATCTTCGACGCTTTCAATAAGTTGAACCGTAATTACAAGAGCATCATGGAGCGTTGCCGCGCCATGGATAAGCAGATTTACGACGATGCCCTGAAGGTGGGTAATGCCCACTATGCCGAAATTCTCTCAGGTGTCTATCGCCATGTATTGGCTGCACACAAGCTTTTTCAGGATAACGAAGGGCATCTGCTGTATTTCTCAAAGGAGAACAACTCAAATGGTTGCGTGAATACCGTAGATCTGACTTATCCATCGGCACCGCTTTTCCTGGCTTACAACCCTGAATTGCAGAAAGCCATGATGACCAGTATCTTTGAGTACAGTCGTTCTGGCCGCTGGACTAAGCCCTTTGCCGCCCACGATCTGGGCACCTACCCCATTGCCAACGGACAGGTATATGGTGGCGACATGCCTATCGAAGAGGCTGGCAACATGCTGACTCTGGCCGCACAGCTCTGCATCCAGGATGGCAACATCGATTACGTAAAGCCATACTGGGATATCCTGACCCAGTGGACCGATTATCTGGTGGAGAACGGACAGGACCCATCAAACCAGTTGTGTACTGACGACTTTGCAGGCCACTGGCCTCATAACTGCAACCTCTCTGTAAAAGCCATCATGGGCGTGGCAGGCTATGCGCTGATGGCTCGCATCAAGGGCGACAACGCTACTGCCGACCACTATATGGATACAGCCCGAAAGATGGCAAAAAAGTGGGAGGCAGATGCTCGCGAGGGCGACCACTACAAACTGGCTTTCGACCGCGAGAACACTTGGAGCCAGAAGTACAACATGATATGGGACAAACTGTGGAACACCAATCTGTTTGGCGATGAGGTCATGCAGCGCGAATTGAATTACTATCTGAAGCAGCAGAACGATTATGGCCTACCTCTCGACATCCGTAAGGACTACACCAAGACCGACTGGATCATGTGGAGTGCCGCCATGGCCAACGATAAGGATACCTTCCTGAAGTTTGTTGAGCCCATCTACAAATATATGGACGAGACAGGATCGCGCGTTCCCACCAGCGACTGGCATGACACCAAGACTGGTCTAATGATTGGCTTCAAAGCCAGATCGGTAGTTGGTGGATACTGGATGAGATTATTAGTTAAGTAGTTTTTTAGTATGAAAATGAATGTCATAAAGAGTATTCTGGCTATAGCACTGTTTCTGGGAGACAGCGCTATGGCTGCTACTCACCCCGCCGACCTTGTCAATACGCTGGTAGGCACTCAGTCTACTCACGCCATCTCCACAGGCAACACCTATCCAGCCATTGCCCTGCCCTGGGGCATGAACTTCTGGATGCCGCAGACGGGCAAGATGGGCGATGGATGGGCTTACACCTATGACGCAGGCAAGATTCGCGGTCTTAAACAGACCCACCAGCCTTCGCCATGGATTAACGACTACGGTCAGTTTGCCCTCCTGCCAACTATCGGCACAGTGTTCGATGAAGATGAGCGTGCCTCATGGTTCTCACATAAGGCAGAAACGGCCCGCCCCTATTATTATAAGGTCTATCTGGCCGATTATGATATCACTGCCGAGTTGACCCCTACCGAGCGCGCTGCTGTGATGCGATTCACCTATCCAGAGTCATCTGAAGCCCGCATTGTCGTCGATGCTTTCGATAATGGTTCCATGATTCGCATTGTCGACGACCAACATATTGAGGGTTATACTACTAAGAACAGCGGTGGTGTACCCGAAGGATTCAAGAATTTCTTTGTCATAGAGAGCGATAAGCCTTTCACATTCATCTCTACCGTTGCTGATGGAAAGATTATGAAAGGTAAGCATGAATTCCAAGGCAATCATGCTGGTGCCGTGGTAGGCTTCGAGACAACACGTGACGAACAGGTTACCTTGCGTGTAGCCTCATCGTTCATCAGTACCGAACAGGCACGCCTGAATCTGAAAGAGGTTGCAAGACGTTCGTTCGATACCGTCTGCAAAGACGGTCGCGACCGATGGAACAGCGTCTTAGGCCGATTGGAGGTCGATGATCCAGATATCGACCATCTGCGCACCTTCTATTCCTGCCTTTATCGCTCAGTACTCTTCCCCCGCATGTTCCATGAGGTTAATCAGGCAGGCGAGACAGTACACTATAGCCCATACGACGGACAGGTTCACAGCGGCCGACTATTCACTGATACTGGTTTTTGGGACACATTCCGTTCGCTCTTCCCACTGCTCAACTTGGTTTATCCCGAGATGAGCCAGCAGATGCAGGAGGGCTTGGTCAACACCTATAAGGAAAGTGGCTTCCTGCCCGAATGGGCCAGTCCGGGTCATCGAGGCTGCATGGTAGGCAACAACTCAGCCTCTGTAGTGGCTGATGCTTACCTGAAGGGTATGCGCGGCTATGATGTTGAGACACTGTGGCAAGCCGTAAAACATGGTGCCAATGCAGTTCACCCCCAGGTTTCGAGCACAGGTCGTCTTGGCTTCGAATACTATAACCGTCTGGGTTACGTGCCCTATAATGTAGGAATCAACGAGAGTGTAGCCCGTACGCTGGAATATGCCTACGACGATTGGTGCATCTATCGTCTAGGGCAGGCACTCGGCAAATCAAAGAAGGAGTTGAAGCCATTTAAAGAGCGCGCCATGAACTATCAGAACGTGTTCGACCGCGAGAGCAATCTGATGCGTGGCCGCAATGAAAACGGCAGTTTCCAAAGTCCCTTCAATCCGTTGAAGTGGGGCGATGCCTTTACTGAGGGCAACGCTTGGCACTACACATGGTCGGTATTCCACGACCCCGCAGGACTCATCCGTCTGATGGGCGGTCGAGACCACTTCGTGACCATGCTCGACTCTGTGTTCAACCTTCCCCCAGTCTTCGACGACAGCTACTACGGCTCCGTCATCCACGAAATCCGCGAGATGCAGATCATGAACATGGGTAACTATGCCCACGGCAATCAGCCCATCCAGCACATGATCTATCTCTACGACTGGGCTGGCGAACCTTGGAAGGCTCAGTATTGGGTACGTCAGGCGATGGACCGCCTCTATCAGGCAAAGCCCGACGGCTATTGTGGCGATGAAGACAACGGACAAACCTCTGCATGGTATGTATTCTCAGCACTCGGTTTCTATCCCGTCTGCCCAGGATCAGGTCAGTATGCGCTTGGTGCGCCTTACTTCAAGCGTGTCACCATGCATCTGCCCGAAGGCAAGACCTTGGTCATCCGCGCCGATAGCAACAGCGCAGAAAACTGCTATGTAAGCGAGATGACCCTGAATGGTGCGCCCTATGATAAGAACTATCTGGAACACACCGATCTGCTGGCTGGCGGCAGCATCGACTACCGTATGTCGTCCAAACCCAACCACCAGCGTGGCACTCAGGCTTCCTGCCTCCCTTATTCATATTCAAACGAGACAGCTAAACCTGCATCAAAACACTAATGAAGATAAGAAATACATGTTTAAAAGGTTGATACGTTAGTAGTTTCTATCGTGAGAGGGCGGGGTCAGGCGTGATTTCCGTCCTCTTTAATTCTGTATTAGTATGGCGAAAGCACCTGGGTCTTGACAAAAAAGAAGAAAAATCTTTTGTATTGTGCTTAGTAAATCGTACCTTTGCAGCGAAATGGCAATCCTTATACAGGGTCTGTACCAGATAAAAGCAAGAGAGCAATGGTTAAAGAACAACAAACGACGGAAGTAGTAGTGGTTGGCGCAGGACCTGCGGGCACCACGTGTGCCTATCAGTTGAGAAAGGCGGGCATAGAGTGTCTGTTGCTGGATCAGGCAGAATTCCCGCGCGACAAGATTTGCGGCGGTGGACTGACAACGAAGGCATACACATTACTCGCCAAGCTGATGCCAGACTTCAAATACGACTATCAGAGCATTAAGAAAGTCAAGGTAAAGATGGGGAATACCGTCTTTGAATTTGAGCCAGCCGACGAACTGAGGATTGTTAGCCGAAAGGTGTTCGACTATGGCCTACTGCAACAATACCTGCAGGCTGGCGGACAGTTTAAGCAAGGAAGTTTTGCGAGATACGACTTACAGCCTGACGGACGAATACTCGTCACGCTGAAGTCAGGACAGCAGATACTATGTAACTACCTGGTAGGCGCCGATGGAGCTAATAGCCGCGTAAGAAACCAGATGAAAGGCACAACTCCAAAGATTCTCTGTTTAGAGCAATATGTCGAAAAGTCGAAAGATGCGGTGGAGATAGAATTGTCAAGCGAGAAATTCAGCAAAGGCTACTATTACCTGTTTCCTGGCGTAGATTACGATGTAGTAGGCTTTGGCGACCAGAATACAACCATTGAGGGCTTCCGCCAGATACTGGCCGAGCGCGGCATCAAAGAGACAAAGCTCAGAGGTGCCTATATTCCTGTGAAAGAAGTGGTATCAGACCTTGATAATATCATCCTGATAGGCGATGCTGGCGGATTTCCGAACAAAGTGAGTTATGAGGGACTATACTATGCCATAGCCACAGGCATGAATGCAGCAAAGGCCATCAGCGAGGGAACACCCTTCAGCAAGGTTAATCACAAGATATTCAAGAAAAAGCGCCGCGAGCAGACGTTAGCAAATCTCTTTTACAGCCGCTTAGGCTTGGCAGTCATCAAGTTTCTAGCCAGATATCCTAAAGTGATCAAGCTGGGTTTCGATAAAGCCATCTCACCTGATAAATAGAAGAAAATGAAAAAAGACAGTATACTGATTCTCAGCGGAGGCATGGACTCCACCACCCTGTTATACGACTACCAGGAGCGCATCGCCCTGGCCATCTCGTTCGACTATGGTTCTAACCACAACGCCAAGGAGATTCCCTTTGCCCGCTGGCATTGCGAGCAGCTGGGCATCAGACACATCGTCATTCCCCTCGAGTTCATGAGTCAGTACTTCCGCAGTTCGCTTCTCGAAGGCGACGCTGCCATCCCCGAAGGCCATTACGCCAGCGAGAACATGAAGTCGACTGTTGTGCCTTTCCGCAATGGTATCATGCTCGCCATCGCAGCAGGAATGGCCGAGTCGAACGAGCTGCAGTATATCATGATGGCCAACCACGGAGGCGACCACACCATTTATCCTGACTGCCGCCCAGAGTTTGTCGAGGCCTTCGATGCTGCTGTCCATGCCGGCACCTTCAATGGTGTGCGTCTGCTCTCACCCTATTGTAATATGACCAAGGGCGAGATTGCCGCCCGTGGCAAGGAGCTGGGCATCGACTACAGCAAGACCTGGTCGTGCTATCGTGGAGGCGACAAGCACTGTGGCAAGTGTGGCACCTGCGTAGAGCGCAAGGAAGCCCTCGCCGATGCCGGCATCCCCGACCCTACGGATTACGAATAGATAAAGAGTTGGCTTTCGACCATTTGCTAGTTATAAACTACAAAAATTAAGGCTACACACAACTCGAAACATTTGACAGACAATCGTTCTAATATAAACCTCCGCCTTTGCTATCTGTCCTTGCAAAGGTGGAGGTTTATTATTCCATGGATTTTATCATTGACTCGACGTTTTCATTTTCCTAAACAAATCATTCAGATAGTCGTCATCGTATTTGTTCGCATCAGATAGCAAATGACTGATTGCTGGATTTGCAAAGTCAAGCCTAAACATTTTGTCTCCGTACATTCTTGTCATTTCAAATCGTTCAACGTCACCATCAGCTCCTTCTGCATATTTGGCCATAGCTTTAGCCTTTGGAACATTGTCCTCATCCTCTTTATGAGGTTCAACAATATCCAGAAGATAGCTACCTCGTCCATCTTTTCTGACAATGATAAAATCAGGGTAGAATGGATGCACTTTTTCATTCATTGTATATGGAATACATAAAGCCCATGGCTTTCGGTCCTGATTACGTAACCAACAGACAAAGTCTGGATCTTTTTCTGCTTCGATGATAACCTCCCTCTCCCAATTATTCAATGGGAAAAATGCCCTTCCTTCATAATCAACAAAAAGATGTTTATGATCTTCCCATTGCTCTTCCCCCTTAGGCAGATAAATGGTATTAGGCAGCATCCAAGAATGGTCACTTACTTCTTCACCTTCTCGAGTGTATTTGTCGTATTTACTCTTAACATTCTCACTAAACTTCGATAAGTATTTCCGATAGTCGCGCTTATACTGATAGAACGTGTCTTTGGCATATTTATCTAGTTCAGCCATACATTCCTCTGACTGAACAAATAGAATCACCTCCACTTTTGGCTTCATGGGGTCTTCTTCATCATAGTTGTCTCGAATATAGCGTTGTCCTACGTTCTTCAGTTTTGAGTCAGCTCTTGCAAATTCGCGCTCAATGTCATAGTCTGTCAATTCTAATACAAGGTTTGAAGCATCTTTCAGCCTATTCTCTGTAAGATACTCCATTTTGCTTTCTGTCAGGATAAACTGTTTTATGTCGAGTACTTTATTATTATATGTACCTTCCGATTTCAGACCTTCAATATACTCGGATATCATCTTGCTTATATGCTTTGACACTCTGACAGCAGCATCAGAATCACATCCTTGTGTATTAGCTGCAAGATATGCCAGATTGAACAACGAGGTCAGATAATTGTTTACCTTGAACTTATTCAGAACACATGTCTTCAACTGTAAATCATTCAGCCATTCAAAGACATCCTTTTTATCTTCTGCTACATGGAGTTCTTGTTCATCGGAGCTACCTACTGTATTCTTCTTAATATTTGAAGGTATTCCTTCACCATCCTTACTACTTAGGGCATCAATGACTTTTTGAACATTCTCACTGTTATAGTTAGGCAAAAATAGATGTACGTTGTTCAACGATTCATCACCTTCTATTCTGCGATGCAATGGTGTGCGTACCATACGTCCCATCAACTGAGCGATATAAGTGTAGTCGTTAGCAGTTCTGAACGACATCATGGTCTCTGCTCTTGGACAATCCCAACCTGTAGAAAGACTCTCCTTGAAGAACACAATCCTTACCTTTTGGCTTTCGTCGATTCTTGAAGGCTCTACATAGGGAACTTTCAGACCATTAATATTAATATCAGTTTTAGGTTCACCAAACGAATGAGCCACTTCACCTTCATACAGACTTCTGCCAAGCTCTTCTTCAACTGTCTTTAAGCATTCATCGAGATTCGTTTCCGAAATCTTATCTCCTTGGCCGTTCTCGACTTGTATCACCATGACAGGATATACTATTGGCTCATGCTCCCTCTTGCAATAGTCTTCCCAATGCTTACACTTCTCCATCCATTCATGCGTGGCATATTTCAATATTGCCATACCGCGCTGCATCTGATTATCGTCAGGATAACTGATTTCTATTTCATCTTTCAGTAGTCCTGAGTCTTTTACCTTTTCTGCATCAATAGTCCATGATCGGGTAGTAGAACCAGAGTCTTTAATTAGTTCAGTAAATCGATCTACAGTGGCACTCATGCCTATCACGATAGGCATTCTGTTTAGTTCATCGTCAGGACTTCCAAAGATAAACTTCTGCATGATACTATTCGCCTGTTTTGTTTCACTGGCTTTTGATGTACCACGATGTGCTTCATCAATAATGAAATAAAGCCGATGACCTTTATTCTCGATAGTATTTTGAAGCGTCTGCCAGATCGTGTAATCTCGTCCGTCACCTTTCTTGGTCAGATTACTCGACTTGCTCAACTTCTGTATATTCAAGAAGTATATCTTTCCATCATCTAATTCTGCTTTGTCGAAAGAGTCTTCACGAATTATCTCCAGACTATTGATTGGCAACTGGAATCTTGTCTCGCGTTCCACCTTGTGCATGGACTGTTCATTCAGTTCTGGGTCATCCGACAGCCAGATAAAGATGGAGTCTCGTTCGCTCTTGTTGTTTTCATCACCACAGAGTATTTTCTCTATCAGTCCCGACATGACGATGGTCTTGCCTGCACCTGTAGGAGCTGCCAGTGTAATGATGGTATTTTCGCCATCATCCTCATAGTCGCGCTTTGCTTTCTTGCAGAACGAACGCAGTTTATCTAATGCCTCTATCTGAAAAGGGAAAAGTTCTGATGCTATAGCCATATTATTTCTCGTAGTTAATCGTGAAGTTCTCTAAATAGTCTTTATAAAGCTGGTAGGTCTTGGCCCACTTAAATGGTGCTGCCATCTCGCGGAAACCTATCTCTGAGTCCACAACTAAGAAGATGGTCTTAATGTCCTTCCTATCTTTCATCTGATCTAAGAATACGGCGTAGTTGCTTTCTTCTGTCATAATAGCCATCTTATTCTCATCCAAAATCATGAACGATGGAATACCTTTTCCTTCCAATGATGGGCACTCGCCGAAAGCACCGGCTTTCATCCAGAGTAATGGCAGTAATTCACGGAATTGGCGATAAGCTGCTACAGAATTCTTATCAAGAAAACCTAACTTGAAGAATTTCGCATTTGCCTTGAATCCATCCTGCATAGGAATGTCGCTTCCTAAATAATTTCCCTTCAAAGGCTGTCCATTGATATCGTGACCTTCAATGCTACAAATAGTTCGAGGCCAGTTTACATAGCGGGCAATGCCATATTTCTCCCATTCCTCATCACCAGGTTGATAGCCTTGTTTTCTTAACAACTTTGCTTCTGCCTCGGATACTTCGTTATTCGTCACCATGATACAACGTCGATTCCCTTCATCCTCAGCATTCAACAGATTCACAGCCTGCAATGTCGTGCCGCTGCCTGCGAAGAAATCCACAATCAGCGCATTTGGTTTGTTAGTTACAAAGAAACGAATGGTATCGTGAACAGCATAAAGGGATTTGGGGAAATCAAAACGTTTTTGTCCCAGCACTTTATTAAGGAGTTGAGAACCATGATATGTTGCATTATGTGAAGGAATGTCCCATTGTGAACCTGGTATAAACTCCCTTTCATTTTCCATTTCTCCTTCTATTACTGATCCATCTTTTCTATAGCCAACGATTCTAAAAAAGCCATTTTCTATTTTCTGTTGCTCTCCACTTTTTAGATAAGTAATAGCCATTCCTTTATTAGTGAAACTTCCCAGTCTAACATATCCTTTTTTATAAAGTTCTCTTAATGTCTTTGGTTCAACTTGCCAGTTTCCCTCCTCACCATTTGAACGAATAGGCCATACAGCTTTAACACCTTCCATTGAGAATACCTCATTTCGATTGTGTTCAAGTGGTAGAGGTTCACCTATTTCAACAATTTTCAAACCATCATCAGATATATAAAGTGGGTAGAATAGTTTTGGTCTATCAATACGACGAGCATTTGTACCTGCCCTCATTAATTGGTTCCATACAAGTTTATTCTTCTTCTTGGATTTCATATTTCCACGCCATTCGTCTTCCAAAGGGAGACGGCATGGAGAAGATGATCCTGATTTGATGAAGAATATGTATTCATTAGAACGAGAGAATTCGTCACCACGACTTACACCTGCAGAATTAATAACGCTACTTACCATTTGAATTCTACATTCCGAAAAGAGTTCTTCGATCAAACACCCTAATCTCAGATACTCCTTTTCATCAATTGTGACTATTAGCACAGAATCCTTCGGATTAAGCAATTTCTTTGCAAGTACCAAGCGCTTTTTCATCATGCTCAGCCATTTACTGTGGCGATAGGTGTCAGAACCATCAACATAGTCATTGTTGTATTTCCAATCCCTTGCTCCAGTATTATATGGTGGATCAATATAGATGCAATCCACCATGCCACCATAAAGATACACCAATAGTTGCAAGGCATGATAGTTATCGGCCTCTATTAATGTATGCCACAAGTCGCTGTCTGGCGCATTTTTCACAGCGTCCATTGGTTTTAGGTATGGATAGATAGGTTCACCAAAGAGGGCAACGGCTACAGCTTCATTCTTGTTTAACTCTACCTGCTCATGACTGTCATCTTCTCGTTCGCAAAGCAACGTTTCTCCCTCTATCCGTTTTACACGAAAGAACTCTTTGAAGTAACCATCTTTACGAGCCACTAACGACTTCACCTTGATGGGGACATCAAAGAGTGGGGTAGCTTCGGGCAGATGTTCTTCAAACACCAGTCCGAACTTCTTCTGTTGTTGTAAACGTACTACCTCGTCATTGATTCGACGACGCAGCTCTGGATCACTGATTCTATCAATCAGGTCATTAATTACCGCCATAATCTTAACTGTTTAATGATGTGGGACATCATCAAAGTCAAGCAAGCCGAATAAAATTCAGATAACAACAATTTCCGCCAAGCACCTAGAAGAAACGAGAAGTGGACACCTTGAACCACATCTCGTTCGGAGGTACTTGGCGGAAACCTGAAAAAACAGATGTAGTAGTGCCCACATACGTGAGCATCCACTGTTACTCTGTTTTTTCGTTCTTTCCACCGCCAAGTTTCCCGAACGTTATTGAATAAACAGCAAACGCTTATTTCTTTTTTTACCCACAAAAGTCACACTGGCACCTCCTCTGAGGCTTGCTGCCAATGTTCGAGGGCAAAGGTACGAAAGTTTTTTGGAAAAAGGAAGAAAGTTCTGGAAATAATGTTTCTTTCGATGAGAATTCACGCTGAATTCAATTGGTTTCACATTGTGAAACATAGCGTAGACAGGCTCTTTAGCCTGTTTGCGCAACGAGAACGAGGATAGTTCTCAAGGGGAGTTTGGATAGTACAAACTATGAGTTTGCTTACGAGAAACTACCACTTTCCTTACGAGAAAGTCTGTTGGTATCTTGTAAGCGAATGATTTTGCAAAAACACCTAACCACCTAACCCGCGATTTTGCTAAGAGCCTCACACAAAACGACTTACACGGAAGCAGAGTCCTCCAACACCTAACCCCATACCTAACCCTACACCTAACCCAGAAAAGAGTGAGGTGTTGGGTTAGGTGTTGCACAAACACCTAACCCTCTGAAACCCTAGTAAATACTAAGGATTCGGAAGAAAGGGTTAGGTGGTTAGGTGTTTTTTATCGAGCATCGTTGCAACTAATTCATATCCTTTTGCCGTCAGTAAAGAACATTTAAGCAAAAAAAAGATATGAAAAGAATGATTAAGATGACTGCAGTCATGGCTGCAGTGATGATGAGCCTGACGGTTCAGGCAAAAACTCAAGACGTTGGCGGGCGCGTGATTGACGCAAAGGGTGACCCATTGCCATTTGTCAGTGTGGCACTACTTACGGCGGATTCTACCTATATACAAGGCGCCACGAGCGACGTAAACGGGTGCTTTCAGATTAAGACAACAGAAACGTGCTGTATCCTGCGATTCTCATATATTGGCTACAAGACACAATATGTTGATGTGAACGGTTCAGAAATTGGTGCCGTTCAGATGGAGCCAGACCAGACCATGCTCAGCGAGATTACCGTGAAAGGGCAGATGCCGAAAACCAAGCTGACGGGAAACTCTATGTTGACGACCATTCAGGGAACCGTGCTCGGCCTGTCGGGAACAGCCATGGAGATGCTGACCAAAGTGCCTGGCATGATGATGAAGGGCGACGATCTTGAGGTGCTGGGCAAGGGCACACCAGTCTTTTATATTAATGGTAGAAAGATGCGAGATAAGGACGAACTGAAACGACTGCGCTCGGAGGAGATACAGAGCGTAGAGGTGATTACCAATCCTGGTGCAGAGTACGATGCCACTATTTCGGCAGTGGTACGTATCAAGACTGTTCGCCGCGAGGGAACTGGTTTCGGCTTTGACTTGATGGCTGCCAACAATCAGGATCTGGCGTTTGGTTTCAGCGATCCCAGTAGCACGTTGAACCTGCGTTATCGCCACAACAACCTGGACCTGTTTGGCATGGTGAACTATTGGACGTGGGATAGTCCTAACGACCTGCATATTACGCAATCCACATTCTTAAAGGCCGATGAAGGCATCAGGAATATTCTTCAGGACAGTCACGCGCGTAACGACTGGCACGGAGAGGGCCTGAACTATAACCTGGGCTTTAACTGGCAGATTAACGACAAACACTCGTTGGGTGCCAGAGTGGAACGCCACGACCAGTTTAATACGTATAACGACATGTGGGTAGATACCGAAAACAATCTCACAGGTCGCGACCTTTCGCACCAGGACGGTCATACCTATTATCCGTACAATTGGCAGAGCAATGCCTATTATAACGGCCAGGTGGGCAAACTGAACATCGACCTGAACGTGGATTTTCTGACAGATAAAGAGAATGACGACGACCAGATAGATGTGTATTTGCCAGAAACCCAGACTATGCAGCAGAACTCGCATACATGGTCGCGACTCTGGGCTACCAAACTGGTGCTGAGTTATCCTGTTTGGAAAGGACAGTTGCAGGCTGGAACGGAGATGAGTTTTGTGAAACGCCAGAGCAGTTCGTCGATTACCAACTATCCTCTTCCCTCTACCGATACGGATGTAAAGGAGAATAACGTGGCTGCCTTTGTGGCTTACAATGCTAACTTGGAGAAATATGGTACCATAAGCGCCGGATTGCGTTACGAGCATGTAGGTTTCGACTACATCGACAACTTGGATGCCGAGAACAATATGACGCGCTATCAGGACGAGTTCTTCCCCAGTGTCACATGGTCAAAGCAGTTTGGTCCTATCCAGACCTCGCTGGGCTACACCATGAAAACCGTGCGTCCGAGGTACAGCTCACTGAACGACCATATTTACTATCTGAACTCGTATACCCTGTCGCAGGGCGACTCGAAACTAAAGAATGCTATCATGCAGGAGGTGAGCATCAATGCCCGTTGGAAGTGGATTAACCTGTTTGCCGCCTACGAACGTCGTGACAACACCATCACACAGGTGCCAATGGTCTATAACAACGAGGGTGTCATGCTGATGAAGCAGGCTAACTTGTCCGATCCCGTTCGCAATCTGGCCATCTTCCTTTCGGCCAATCCAACATGGGGTGTATATAGCCCAAGCTGGACCATCGGCGGACAGAAATTCTGGAACACAATGACCTACGACGATCCTCGTAGTGACACAGGCAAGACTGATGTGACCTTCACCAAGCCTATCTTCTTCTTCGACCTGAATAACACCTTCCGCTTTAAGCACAGCTGGCAGTTGGAGGCCAATGCTAACATCCAGACCAAAGGTGATGTACTGAACTTCCGTATACTCTCACCCTCATACAACCTCGGTTTTGTGGTACAGAAATGCTGGTTGAAGAACGATGCCCTGTGCCTGCGTGCCAGCATCAGCGATGTGTTCCAGCGTAGCGTACAGGATATGGCTCACGATTGTGGTTTCTTCTACACTGTGCAGAAAACACGAAGCCGTAGCCACCGCCTAGACATCTCTATCCGTTACACCTTCAACGCCCAGAAGAGTAAGTATAAAGGAACAGGTGCAGGTAAAGCTGAACAAGAGCGCATGTCTAATAACAATTAACCCGAGAACAATCAGGGCAGCCACGATGGTGACTGCCCTGACGGATATTGATATTATAGGAATCCTCGGATTAATAGCCGGGGTTCTGCTCCCAACCAGGGTTCAGGTCGAGCATCTCCTGCTCTACTGGGAAGATACGATGACGCTTGTCGAAATTGGCAAAGTCGTACTTCTTATAATGGGGGAAGAACTCATCCTCGAAGTGGCCGAAACGAATCATATCGTTACGACGCCAGTTCTCATCGAAGAACTCACGGCCGCGCTCGTCGTAAATCTCCTGAAGCGTAGGCTCAGCAGCAATCAGAGGAGCACCGGCATAGGTACGAATCTGGTTGAACAGCTCCATAGCGCCACTCTGTCCGAGACGTGCGAGAGCCTCAGCCTTCATCAGCAGGATGTCGGCATAGCGGAAGATGGGCACATCGTTAGACTGGTTACGGCCATTGTTGTAGTCGGCAGGAGTCATGAACCACTTGATAGAGTGGCAACCCTGCTGGATGGCATTATCATCGTTACCGACATCGATGGTGTTGTCTTCCTTTATGAGCTTGATGTCTTCGGTGAAGTGAACCTGCTTGCCGTTATACATGAATGGCTCAGTAGTTGGCTTCAGGGTCTTGGGGTCGCGATTGTAGATGTCGCCACGCAGGATGCTGAGGTTACGGATGTCGCCCTCCAGACAGAACAGTTTAGCGAACTCAGGCGTTACAACAATGTTACCACCAGTAGACTGTGTGAACTTATCTGTTGAACCATACACATTCGGCATCAGGTTCTTCAGCTGCTTGAACGAGCGGGGGCGTCCATACTGCATGCCCTGAAGGGTGAGGGCATCGTAAGGAACGGCATAGATGAAGTCTTCGATCTGTGAGCCATTGTCATAAGAGAACTTATGCAGATAGTCGACAGAGCCGAGGTTGAACTTACCGCTGCTGATGATATCATTGCAGGCAGCAATACAGTCGTCGAGCTTGGGGTTGGCAGCAGTGGCTGCATCGTACTGGTCGACAGACGCTGCGGTGTAAACAGCCCAGTTGATGTAGAGCTTAGCCAACAGAGCTTTTGCCATCCACTTGGTCGGCTTACCATAAGTGTTAGCAGTAACATCCTCTGTAAGCGAAGGAATAATCTCTGTGAGCTCTTTCTCAATCCACTCAGCGACTTCCTTACGTGGAGAACGGGCAACAACCTCACCCTCGGCAGGAACCTTCTCAAGGATAGGTGTATCGCCAAAACTGTCCATCAGCACCCATGTGAAATAGGCACGCATGGCACGGGCAGGAGCTGTCATCTGTACAGAGGCGCCGCTGCCAAGTTCCTCAAGAATGGTGTTAGCCTTTGTGATACCAGACGTTACCTCTGAATACCAGTCGAGCGAAGCATCGGTAGCAACGCTGCTATGAAGAGCCTGGTGGGCATAAGTACCATCGTCGTAATAACCACCATCGAAGGCAAGACAGGTGAACTCGTCGGAAGAAAGGCCCTGCGCCTCCATGTAACGACGGCCCAGAGTGCCTGACATGTGGAAATAGACGTCGGCCATCTTTGCCTCTACGACAATCATCGGGTCGACTCCAGAATTCTTACTGGGGTCTTCTGTATACTGTGAACTTGGAGCAAAATCCAAATCCGTACAGCTGGTAAGCGCTACGGCAAACATGCCAGCTGCGAGAAATACTTTATTTAGTTTCATAATGCTTGAATCTTATTATATGATAATCACTTTATTTCTTCTTGCCATCACCAAAGTTGATCTTTACACCAACCATGAAGGTACGTGTGTGGGGATAGCGGCTCCAACGGTAGTCGATACCTGGGTCAATACCACCAAGATTAACTTCTGGGTCGAGACCCTTGTAGTTTGTGATTGTGAGAAGGTTGTTAGCTGTACCATAGAGGGTAAGATCCTGAATCCAGTCGTTGAAACAGTTGCGGAATGTGTAGCTCAGAGAGAGCGACTGCAGACGTACATAAGTTCCCTTCTCGATCCAGCGGTCAGATGGAAGTGAGCCAGAAGCATCGCCTACCGGGAAAGACAGGAACTCCTTCAGCACGTTCTTACCATCAGAGAACATCTGGGCGCTGGTGTAGTGAGCACGTGGACCATTGTAAACATCATGGCCGAATACGCCAGTGATGAAGGCATTCAGGTTCCAGTTCTTGTAAGTCAGACTGTTGTTCCAACCAGCATTGAGCTTAGGCTGTGCACAACCAGTGATAGCACGGTCCTTCAGACCAGGATTGTTGGTTGTCTCGCCAGTCTTATTTCCATTCTCATCAAGTACATAGTACTCAGAGCGTCCGTTTACAGTACCTGCATACAGATAAGTGTAGAATGTACCGATTGACTCGCCCTCCATAATGCGCTGAGTCCATCCATTGGCAGAGACACCTGCTACCATAGGATCGCCCTGAGACAGGTTGGTGGTATGATAGGTCTCATTCTGCATCTTGTCTACAGTATTCTTGTTGTGCGACAGGTTGATAGTGGTGCTCCATGTGAAGTCCTTGGTACGAACAGGAACAGCATTCAGCGAGAACTCGATACCCTTATTGGTCATCTCACCTACGTTAGCATCCATATAACCATATACATACTGTGTGGTAGGAACAGGATAGTTCCAGATCAGGTCCTTAGTCTTCTTGTTGTAAACCTCCAAGGTACCATTGATACGTCCACGCAGGAATGCGAAGTCGAGACCGATATTAAGCATAGAGGTGGTCTCCCACTTCAAGTCGGGGTTAGCGTTCTTGGTAGCACCATAAGTACGATAGGTCTTGCCATCGTAAACGAATGTACCAGAAGCGCCATAGGTAGCGTATGAAGAATAAACATCGAATCCCATAGCATTACCGGAAATACCATAGCCGGCGCGCAGCTTCAGGTTATCGAAGATCTTCTGATTCTTCATGAAGCTCTCCTCTGTGATATTCCAGGCTGCTGATACTGAGGGGAATGTACCCCAGCGGTTGTTCTTACCGAATACTGAAGAGCCGTCACGACGAATAGTTGCCTGCAACATGTAGCGACCGTCGAATGAGTAATTGGCACGGCCATAGAACGAGATGTTGCGGACATTCTCTACATAGCCACTTGATACAGAATTCTGAACAGGAAGGATGGTCTGTGCATACGACATATTATACCATGTCAGGTCGTCGTTGTAGTAGCCCTCAACACTCAGGCCGAAGCCGTCGTTGTTCTTCTTCTCCTCCCAAGTGTAACCTGCCATCAGGTCAACCTTGTGCTTACCTGTTGTGAAGCCGTAGTTCAGATAGGTCTCAAAGGTCTGCTCGCGGCCGAAGTAGGTATTGCGGCTGGCCTGACCATTCTTGTTACCGATACCCTCGAGCTGAGAGTTGCGGGTATTATAGGCGCTATAGGTGCTCTGGTAGTTGCTCCAAGAGTAGTTGACATTCCAAAGCAGGTTCTTGATAATCTCGAGAGTTGCCTTACCAATAAACTGGTTACGCTTCCAAACGGTCTCTGATGTATTCTCTTCCATCAGAGCGAGTGGGTTGTAGTTCTTTGAACCAGCACCAACTGTCCATGAGCCATCGGCATTCTTGGCAGCATTGGTTGGAGAGTAGTAGTTCATGGCATCGAGCACTGATGCGCCCTCATTGCCTGTAGGCACACCGAAGTGCTTGCCATACATAGAATTCAGACTCATAGACAATGTGAGGCGGTCCTTCAATGTCTTGGTAGAAACGAGTGAACGGACATTGAAACGGTCCATACCTGTCATCTTGACAACACCCTCACGCTTCATGAGGTTACCGCTGATCATATAGTTGGTACGGCCATTTCCACCGCTGATACCAACGTTGTGGTTGTGGCTGATACCAGTACGGAGCACTTCCTTCTGCCAATCCATGTCGGCACCACCATCCTTCAAAGCAACACCATTCTTTGATGCGTACTCGCGGAGGTCGCTGGCTGAAGCCATGTCATAGGTCTTAAGAATATTGTCGAATGCTACATAACCGTTGTATGTTACGTTTGTCTTCTCTTCGGCACCTTTCTTGGTAGTAATGATAATAACGCCATTGGCAGCCTTAGATCCGTAGATGGCCGTTGCTGTAGCATCACGCAACACGTCGATGCTCTCGATGTCATCGGGAGAAACGATAGAGATGTCAACACCAGGAATACCATCTACTACATAGTATGGTGACATGGCACCTGAACGAAGAGTAGAAGCACCACGCAGTGTGATGGTAGGAGAGCCGTTGGGGTCTGCTGTAGAAGATACAACCAGTCCGGGCACCTTACCCTGAAGCATCTGACCTGGATCGGTGAATACACCCTTATTCAAGTCTTCCGCCTTAACAGTGGTGATAGATGAGGTAACGTCCTTACGGCGCATGGTACCATAACCTACGACAACCACTTCGTTGAGCACCTTGTTGTCTTCCTGAAGAGTGATGATCATGCCGTTTTTGGCAGCGAGGGTTTGTGAGGTGTAGCCTACATAAGAGAAAGTAAGCTGGGCACCCTGTTTTACGGTCAGTGAGAAGTTACCGTCAAAGTCGGTTACTACACCATTAGAGGTTCCTGCCTCGAGTACGCTTACGCCAATGAGAGGCTCACCAGTAGCGTCCAGTACAGTTCCCGACACCTTGTTCTGTGCCAGCATCACCGTACTGCACAACAGAAAGAACACGAAGAACATGGCCTTCTGCGTTCCATGCTTGAGATTTAGGATCATTTGCATAATAAAATAGAGTTAGTATAATTAAAATAAATATTCGTCAGTTAATGACAACTTCTGCATTCTCTGTCATCAGGGGAACAGCCGTCTTAGTCAAGCTGTCCCAGTCTGCACGGATAAAGCCTTCACCTTTGCATGGGCGCTTGTCCATCAACAGAGTTTCACCTTTGTTTATCATGCGTACGTGTACATTATTAAAATAAATATCTTTTACCTTACCAGGTACGTCGCCTCCCACGAAGCAGCCGTTCTCGCTGGTAGCAGTAATGTTATTGAACCAGACGCGGCTCACCTCACCACAGCGGCCCTCAATCTGGCCTTTAGGGAAACGCCAGTTGGCATCCTTGTGGTTTCCGTTAGCACGGGGATATGAGGTAACATAGATTGGCTCGGCCTTACCCCACCACACATCACTCCACAGACGGCAGTCGAGTTGGATGTTTGAGAAAACAACATCCGTCACCGTTCCCTCGTCGCGGTTCTGGATGCCCAATCCACGGTTTGAACCTGTGATAATACAATTATCAAACACTACGTTATAGATTGAATCCATGTTCTCGCTTCCTATCTTGATGGCACAAGAGCGCGAAGACATGACACAGTTGGTGACGGTGATGTCGTGGCAAGAACCGTAACGCTCTGTCTCACGACGGTTCTTCAGACAGATACAGTCGTCGCCCGACGTAATATGGCAATTGCTGATACGAACATTCTTAGAATGATCGAGATCGATACCGTCGCCATTGCGAATCTTGAGATTGTTCAGAAGATTGATTCCATCGATGACAGCCTCGTTACAGCCCACGAGATGTACCGTCCAATATGCTCCTTCCTTGATGGTGACATCGCGGATGGTGAGATTGCTGACATTCATCAGCGTCAGCACATGAGGACGAGGATCGAAAGCCTGATCAGCCAGAGGCTTCAACTCATAGGAGTCTTCCAGCTCTGCCCCCATGAAGGCAATGCCGTTGCCATGAATGGTGCCTTTTCCTGCTATACTGATGTTCTCGGCATCTTCGGCCCAGAGCCACAACATGCCTTCGCCGCGATTCTCACCGAATGCGCTCAGGTGGTAGATGTTCTCATCAGGATTGGCTTTCAAGGTGGCTGTCGCCTCCAGGTAGAGTTCCACGTTACTCTTCAACTGGATAGGGCCTGCCATAAATGTATGATTACGCGGAAACAGCACTCGTCCACCACCCTCAGCAGAGCATTTGTCGATGACACGCTGAATGATCTGAGCGTCGTCTGTCTTACCATCACCCTTGGCTCCAAAAGTAGTCACATCGTAGACGATTTGGCCAACAGATGAAAGCGTCAGCATCATGAGCATACATCCACACAGAAACGTTCGTTTTAACATGATTATATTAGTAGTAACGGGTAAATTTATGTTGCAAAGATAGTATATTTTGTGAATAAAACAAAACATTTCGAATAAAAATAGTATCTTTGCACCCGTTTAATCCATTAAAAGTCGATATAATGACAGATATATGCTGCATAGGACATATCACACGTGACAGAATCATCACTCAAGACCCTCCAAACACGGTTCACTGCGCTGGAGGTTCGGCTTATTACATTGCCTGGGCTTTTCAAGCACTGCCTCATGATGTAGACTTCCACATGGTGACCAGCGTGAGCCATGAGGTAATGCCTGAAGTGGAGAAACTTCGCAAGGCAGGAATCCGTGTGACAGCCTTCGAGAGCGAGACAAACGTGTTCTTCGAGAACAAATATGGCGAGAACATGGACCACCGCACTCAACGGGTGCTAGCCAAGTCGGCGCCCTTCACCATGGAACAACTCAAAGAGGAAAAGGCACGTGTCTTTCATCTCGGTACATTACTGGCAGACGACTTCGCCCCAGAGGTTGTGGAATATCTTGCCACAAAAGGTGATGTATCCATAGATGTGCAGGGATATCTGCGTAAGGTGGTCGGAGAAGAGGTCTCTTCTACGGAATGGACAGACAAGCTTCGGTTGCTGAAGCATACAGCCATCCTAAAAGTAAACGAATGGGAATGCCAGACGCTAACGAGTATTACCAACCCGTTTACGGCCGCAGAGCAGATTCATGACTGGGGCGTTCGTGAGGTAATAATCACCCTTGGTGGCGGTGGCTCGGTAATCTATGCCGAGGGCCAGTTTTATGAGACGCCAGCCTACCCTCCACGCCATCTTGTTGATGCGACAGGATGTGGCGATACTTATAGTGCAGGTTATCTTTATGCACGTGCCAAAGGCATGTCGTATGCTGAGAGCGGGAACTTTGCTGCCGCTATGTGTACTCTGAAACTTGAGCACACCGGACCCTTCTCTCATACAATATACGACGTTTGTAAGATTTTATCGAAATAAGTTATTTGAAAATCAGGGTCAGCAACCGTTCTGGTTTGAACAGTTCGCAGGCCACCTGCTGTATCTCATCGGCTGTTATGGCGTCGATGCGACGATAAAGGGCATCAAGATGGCGTTCTTGTCCATGATGGAGAAAGCTTCTGCCAAAGTCGAGTGCAAACTGTTCGTGATTATCACAGGCAATAGCAATCTGACCTTTCAATTGCCGTTTAGCCGCAGCAAGTTGTCTGTCGCTAAGCGGTTTTTGCATCATACGGTTGAGTTCGTGGCGTACCAAGCGGAGACAACGACGGATATCATTGTGGTCGCAACCGAAGTAAACGCTCCATGCGCCCGTATCAGAATAAGATGTCATTGCGCTTTCAACGGTATAGACCAGTCCATGATGTTCACGGAGCGAGAGGTTCAAACGGGCATTCATGCCAGGACCACCTAGTAAATTATTAAGCAGGTAGAGTGTCATGCGGCGCGGATCCTCATAAGGATAGGACCTGGTGCCAAGCATCACATGGGCCTGATGAGTGTCTTTCTCGAGTGTCAGCGTTTCTGAAATTTCCTCCTTGAAGGATTCATTAATCGCAGGTCTCTCTTTCTGTCTGCCATCCTCTCTGAATTCCTGTTTCTCAAGGTTTCTCACCAGTCGCTTGAAATCAATATCACCATATACAAAGAAGACGGCATTGTCTGGGCGATAGTACCGCTGAACAAAACGGAGTGCATCTGCTGTTGTATAAGAATGAAGGAGGTCGGCCCTGCCAAGGATATTATGACCGAGAGGGTGGCCTTCAAAAAGGATGTTCTCAAACTCGTCGTAGATTAGTTCGGCTGGAGAATCGTTATAACTCTCAATCTCATCGCAAACGACCTCTACTTCTTTATCCATCTCATGCTGAGGATAGGTGCTGTGAAAGACAATATCGGTAAGAACGTCGACTGCACGCAGGAAATGCTCCTTAGAGATGGCGGCATAGAACACCGTATCTTCCTTATTAGTAAAAGCATTTAGTTCACCACCCACACCTTCAAGGGCATTGATAATCTGCAAGGCATTACGCCGCTCTGTCCCTTTGAAAGTCAGATGCTCGCAGAAATGAGCCAGTCCTTCTTCACCAGGAAGTTCATTGCGTGTGCCTGCAGCTATCTGATAACCACAATAGACCACCTGCGACACTGATGGCAGGTGGATGACGCGGAGACCGTTTTTAAGGGTGTAAGTGTTATATTTTGTCATTTCGGCTGCAAAGTTACTCAAAATCATTCGATTTCTCGTGGGAACTTCGATTTTTTTCGTATCTTTGCAGCCATAACTAAAAGAATATGCGAAAAGTAATAGGTATTGGCGAGACAATTCTCGATATCATTTTCAAGGATGAACAGCCTATAGGAGCTGTACCTGGCGGCTCTATGTTCAATGGTCTGATTTCATTAGGGCGTGTGGGCATGGATGTGACATTTATCAGTGAGACGGGCGACGACCGTGTGGGGCAGCGTATTATCCGTTTTCTGGAGGACAATCACGTCGATGCCAGTAGCGTAAGCATCTATCCGGAATCAAAGTCACCTATATCTCTGGCTTTCCTGAATGAGAACAACGATGCGGAGTATATTTTCTATAAAGACCATCCTCACGACAGACTGGAGATGATTTACCCCGACATTCATTCTGATGATATCGTGATGTTCGGCTCTTTCTATGCCGTAAACCCTGTTATCCGACAACAGATGGCGGCTTTTCTGGAGCACGCTCACAATTGCGGCGCCATTCTTTATTACGACGTGAACTTTCGCGCCTCTCACCGTGACGATCTAATGAGAGTCAAGCCCAACCTGCTTGAGAATTTTGAGTATACAGACATTATTCGTGGCAGTACGGAGGATTTTGAGGTGATGTATAATAAAAAAGACGCAGAATCAATCTATCGCTCAGAGATATCTTTCTATTGTAAGAACTTCATCTATACACAAGGAGCAGAGCCTTTGGAAGTGCGTGGCGCAGGGGGCTTCTGTCGCCAATATCCCGCAATGCAGTCTGAAACTGTCAGCACGATTGGAGCTGGCGACAACTTCAATGCAGGGTTCGTCTATGGAATTATTAAGTACGGTGTTACCCGTGAGATGCTGGAACACGGTCTTCCTGAAGAGCTGTGGGACAAAATAGTAGATGAGGCTCAGCAGTTTGCCGCAAACGTATGCCAAAGCATCAACAACAGTGTGGACCAAGTGTTTGCCGACCTGAAAAAACAAGAGCTCTTGGACGAGCCAAGCGGCAAAGCCGAGCGGGAGGCATGCCTGGAGGAATTGGAAAAGAATAACTAAAAATGATAAATTTATGAAGGAAATTATCAACAAAATCTACTATGTAGGTGTCAACGATCGTAACAAGAACCTCTTTGAAGGTTTGTGGCCATTGCCAAATGGCGTGTCTTATAACTCTTATCTGATTGATGATGAGAAAGTGTGTCTGATTGATACTGTCGAGGTAGATTTCTTCGTGCAGTTTCTTGAAAACATACATGAGGTCATCGGCGATCGCAAAATTGACTATCTGGTTATCAACCACATGGAACCTGACCATAGCGGCAGTCTTGCACTGATTAGGAAATATTATCCAGAGATTCAGATTATCGGTAATAAAAAGACATTCCAGATGGCCGAAGGTTTCTATGGCGTCATTGACGGTCTGTTAGAGGTCAAGAACGGTGATACGCTGGAACTTGGTAGTCACACGCTGAACTTCGTGATGACTCCGATGGTGCATTGGCCTGAGACGATGGTAACACTGGAATCGGTAAGCCACGTCCTCTTCTCTGGTGACGCTTTCGGATGCTTCGGTGCTTTGAATGGCGGTGTTGTGGATTCTCAGATCAATACTGATACATTCTGGTTGGAAATGGTGCGATACTATTCAAATATCGTTGGCAAATACGGAACTCCCGTGCAGAACGCCTTGAAGAAACTTGAAGGCATTCAGTTGGATTATCTCTGTGCTACACATGGTCCAGTATGGCATGAATATGTTGAAAAGGTAATAGGTATCTATGACACGCTCTCAAAGTATGAGACAGAGCCAGGACTTGTCATCTGCTATGGTACGATGTATGGAAATACTGAACGTGCCGCAGAAGTTATAGCCCGTGCGGCTTCTGAGGCTGGCGTAAAGAACATTGTGATGTATAATGTCTCAAAGACTCACCATAGCTATATTATACGTGACGTGTTCCGCTACAAAGGTCTGATTGTAGGCGCTCCTACATATAATACAGGGCTTTATCACGAGATGGACGTGCTGCTTTCGGAACTAGCAGGGAAGGACATTAAGAACCACTATCTCGGATGGTTCGGCTCTTTCGGCTGGGCGTCAAAGGCTGTAGCTGAGATTCAGAAATGGAACGATGAGCGTCTTCACTTCGAGGCTGTAGGAGAACCTGTAGAGATTAAGCAATCCCTCACCCCCGAGACTAAAGCCCAATGCGAAGCTCTCGGCCATGCCATGGCAGAAAAACTTAAGCAATAAAACTGTATTGTCTTGTTTTTGCTGACTTAGACGTCACCTTTCCTTATTACAAGCGGTCTGTACTACCGATACAGACCGCTTGTAATGGATAAGGGGCTATTTATTTCTTTTTCTTACGAGGCTTGCGCATGGCCCAACCTTCTTCAGTGAAATCAGGCTCTGGCCCTTTTAAATCACGAGCACCTCTACCCTTGCCTTGCGAACGACCCTCGGATGAGCGCATCAAGCTACGCCAATCGTCTTTCTTCTGGCGTTTGGAGGTTGATGATGACTTACCTTCAGGCACTTTTCCGCCTTCGTCTGCATCATTACAACGAACCGTTCTTCCCTTATATCTGATGCCAGACAACTGTATCATCACCTTCTTGGCATCCTTTTCCGGTACCTCAAAGTAAGAAATGGTATCAAGCAGGTCGATATGCCCCACCTCTTGACGTCCGCCAACGAAGCGGTTCAATGTCTGCATCAGTTCACCAGGATAGAAACCATCACGCTTACCGAGATTAATGAAAAGTCGCTTATAACCCTTTGCTGCTTTGTTCTGCAGCTTTTGCTTGTCGCTCTGAGGCTTTCTTTCCTTCCTGTCTGGTACAACCGCCTCAATCTCTGGTGCTTCGGCATAATAGGCCAGAAACTTTCCAAACTCCAATGATACAATCTTCTTGATAAGCTCTTCTTTATCGATATATTCGAAATAGCGATTGATATCTTGCATGAAAGGAGCTATCTCTTCATCATCTACGTCGGTCTTCACAATCTGGTCCATCACTTTATAGAGCTGTTTCTTGCAAATCTCTTCTGCCGATGGAATCTCAGCCTTCACAAACTCCTTACCAATTTCCTTCTCGATATTGCGAATCTTAAACTTCTCGCGGCTATGAACAATCGAAATAGAAGTTCCCTTCTTGCCAGCACGGCCTGTACGACCAGAGCGATGGGTATAGTTCTCGATATCATCGGGCAGTCCGAAGTTGATGACATGTGTCAGATCGTCCACATCCAGTCCGCGAGCAGCCACATCTGTGGCTACTAGCAGTTGTGTCAAATGGTTGCGGAATTTCTGCATCGTCAGGTCTCGTTGTTGCTGACTCAGGTCACCATGTAGTGACTCTGCATTATATCCGTCTTTGATGAGTTTGTCGGCAATCTCCTGTGTCTCGACTTTTGTACGACAGAAGATGATGGCGAAGATGCGGGGGTAATAGTCGACAATACGCTTCAAAGCGAGGTATTTGTCTTTGGCGTTCACCATATAATAAATATGGTTTACGCTCTCGGCTCCTTCGTTGCGACTACCTACCACAATCTCCTTGTAGTCGTGCAGGTATTTCTTAGCCACACGTTCCACCTCTTTACTCATCGTGGCAGAGAACATCAGCGTGTGATGATTAGCAGACAATGATTCAAAAATCTCGTTGATACTGTCTGAAAATCCCATGTTCAGCATTTCGTCAGCCTCGTCAAGCACAATATTCGTTACTTGTCCAAGTTGGGCTTTGCCACGATGCATCAGGTCGACAAGTCGTCCAGGAGTTGCCACGATAATCTGCACGCCTTTCTTTAAGGCACGTACCTGTGGCTCTATAGCAGCACCGCCGTAAACAGCCTCAACATGGACACCATCCATGTATTTGGCAAAATCGCGGATATCATCTGCTATCTGTAAGCACAGTTCTCGCGTAGGCGAGAGCACCAGTGCCTGGGTATCGCGCCATGATGTGTCTATGCGCTCCAACAAGGGAATACCAAATGCTGCGGTCTTACCTGTTCCCGTTTGCGCCAAAGCGATTACATCATTCTGATTCTCCAACAAATAGGGAATCACCGCCTCCTGTACAGGCATTGGCTGTACAAAACCTAATTCATCGATGGCCTTGCGAATTGCCTCACAAACGCCAAGTTCTTCAAATGTCTTCATCTATTATCTTACAACTTCAGTAAATTCCGGCTTTGCCCCTTCTTCCTTACCCACCGTTACAAAGATGGTAGAGACAGCCTCTTCACCGTTCATACCGCGACCCTTCACCGTAAATTGATAATCGGTGCTATCGTCAGTAATACGTTTGCCAACGGTTGAGGGGGTACCAAGAGGGAACTGGTAACTCGAGCAGGCGGCATCAAAGATAGCTTTCTCCTCTTCAGTTACAGGCTGCTGAGCGGAATACTCAGGTAACTTGGAAACGACTCCCTCTTTATATCCGTTCTCTTTCAGGAAACGGTCAAGTTCTTTTGCAGCAGCGTCCACTCTAGCAGCACGGACACCATAACCTTTCTGGATCTTTGCATTGGGCAGGGCTTTCTTTAAATCTGCAGAAGAAGTGTTCAGCCCACCACTACCGAATGAGCAGAATGGCACAATGGTTTTCCCGTCAAAGTTCTGCTCTTTCAGGAGAGTAGCAATCGGAAGAGCGTATGTACCGCCCCAAATGGGATAACCTAGAAAAATTATGTCGTAATCCGCAATGTTCGACTTAAGAGGCTTCAAAGCTGGCATCTGACCACTCTGTCTCTCTTTATTGCTGCGCTGTATAGTTGCCTGAAAGTCTCCAGAATAAGGCTCTACAGCCTCAATACTTTCAATATCAGCACCTAACTGTTTCTGCAGTTCTTCTGCTACGACTTTTGTTGTTCCACCTTCGGAAAAATAAAGCACTAGTTTCTTTTGTGCATAACCTGCTGTTATGCATGTTGTCATTACGAGTGATAATAATAGTTTCTTCATAAGTTATTGTTTTGTGGGTTTATTGTTTAATTTCTATTTCGCTTGCAAAGATACAAAAATATTTGTAACTTTGCAAACATTATGAAGATATGTGTATTTTGTTCTGCTAATGAGCAGATTGATCCTGAGTTTTTTGCGATGACAGAAGAACTTGGGAAATGGGCCGCCACCAACAATCACAGCATTGTTTATGGCGGTGTGAACCAAGGGCTTATGGAGTGTTTGGCTAAAGCAACAAAGAAGGATGGAGGCCGCACGATAGGTGTCGTGCCTATGATGGTGGAAAAGAGTGGACGCACAAGCGACTATGTAGATGTGGAGATTCCTTGCGATAATCTCACAGACCGCAAACAACTGATGATGGATCAGAGCGATGTGTTTATCGCCCTTCCTGGAGGCATCGGCACTATTGACGAAGTGTTTACCGTTGCAGCATCAGCAACAATCGGGTATCATCAGAAGATGGTCATTCTGTATAATATGAAGGGCTTTTGGAACCATTTGGTTGCCCTACTTGACGATTTGCAGGCAAAAGGAATGATTCGCGGTGATTGGCACCAGTATATAAAAACAGCTAATTCCCTCGAAGAAATCAGCCAAATGATAAAAGCTTAGAGCCTTGCAAGTAGCAAGGCTCTTTCTTTTCAATTAATAAGGTGAAATGTTATTCAGTTCACCTATTTTACCCTCAACAACAGGATTCGTCATAAGTTTCTTGAAGTCTTCAAGGGTAATCTGGGTCTTTGGAGTAAAGTCCTCGGAAGTCATGTATTCCAAGACACTGCGATAGAAGGCGCGGCCTTCTGGATAGGATGTGGCAGCCTCAAGATCGGCCATACATACCAGTAACTTGCCTTTATCCACTTGAAATTCGAAGACAAGGCCGAGTTTATGATTACGTTCCACGTTATCGATAACCTGTATGATAGGACGATAGTCAGGGCTAGTATTGTCGAGTATCATCGGATGACTGGCTTTGACAATAGGAAACCATTGCCAATTGGTATGCATTTCTGTAGGAAAACCATTAAATATGGGGTGATTCGGATCTGTCAAAATACCTAGGGTTCCTGGTGAAACAGGCTTTTTATTATTCTCGGAAATGGTTTTGAACATACGATAGTTCCAATAATCGGTGGTAAAGAGTCCGCCAACACAGAGATCGGTAGAATCAGGCATTAACAATACGCTCTTACCTTTCTGCAGCTGACTAATGGCAATATCGTTAAGCTCATTCGTCACCATTACCAAACTCTCCAGTTTACTCAAATCACTCCAAGCTGGATAAACCCAGAGATCGTAAGTATTGTGATAGGGTGCACCGAAATACTCCGTTTCGCCTATAGAAAGGCTGAGCTGCAGTTTGGTTGGCTTGTCAAAGGCAGAGAGGTCGATGCAGAGCTCTCCAGCAGTAAAAAGCCCTTCTGTAGAAGGCAGTAGAATATTTCCTGATGCAACGCCTTTCGAGTTAGAAGTCAGTTGCCAGCATAGCGTCTTTCCATTCAACGATTCCCCACTATAGTTAGCTACTTGAATCCAAGCTCTGATGCCTTCTTGGTTGGTGAAACAAAATCTGTCGGCTATGAGTAGCGGTACTACAGGGGCGCACCACTGTCGCCACTCACGCTCCGTACAAATGCCTTTCGGTTCCATAAAGGCATTGAGAATACCCACGTAAGCAGAGCCTTGCCCAGGATAATCTTGCAAATCAAGAAGCTGGAAACCTGCCATGTTTCTAGTGCGCAAATCCATCTCTATGTCCTGTTTATAGAGCTGGAGCGACCAGAGTCCGCTTGCCTTATGAAAGTCTTTTGCTTGATCTAACATACCAGCCTTCTCTAGGCGATTGCGGAACACCTCCATATTATAAGGATAAAGCACACCTGTGTATTTCTTGATTTCATCGTAATCGGGATAAGTCTGGAATTGAGCCGTTTCGTGTGAAATGACAGGAACGGCCTTAGTCCATGCAGTCCCTTCTGGGTAGGCTAATTGACAGCCTTCCTCAAAGTTCATCATCGTATTAGGATAAAAATGATTTATAACACCACCGTCAGCGGCATCTGCAAACGAGAACGAGCCTCGGGTGTGGGTGTTATAATTTCCCCATCCCTCACCACCTACACGACAAGTGGTAAAATAATCCATTCCTTTTTTCACGCCTTGATAACCCAAATAGTAATTGGAGCCGAAAGTATAAAACTTGTCGGGGGCAATCTTGCGGAAATCTTCGACGAATTCTGCCATTTTTTCTATTGAGCCCCAAAGTTCGTTGCCGAGTGCAAACATACGAAACGAAGGATGATGACCATAGGTTCGCAATATATTCACTCCTTCTTTATGTAGGAAGGTCATCAGCGTATCGTCTTGCTCATCAAAGCTACCCCAGAAGGGAAGTTCGGGCTGCATGATAATGCCCAACTCATCAGCAGCTACGAATGCTGCCTCTGGCGGACACCAGGAATGAAAACGGATGTGGTTAATACCATATGCACCACAAGTGCCAAGATATTTCCTCCACGACTCTACATCCATTGCCACATGACCTGTCAACGGCCATACACAAGCATCGTGCTTACCCCTTAAATAGATGACATGTCCATTAGCATAGAAATGCTGGCCTTCGATATGGAAATCACGGAAGTTCTGGTGTACTACTTTTACCTGTGACGGTGAAGGAAGTTGTATTGACAGTTCGATTTTACCGATGATACCATTCCAGTTTGTTTGAGTGCTCTCGGTATAGGCGTGACTACTTTCGTAAAGTTGCTTAGGCACTCCGTAACCATTATCAATCATGATGGTAAGCTGGTGCTTACCAGGTTTGAGCCATTTGGAGAGTTCAAATACCTGAGGAGTAGATATATCGTTTGAGGAAGCTGCGAATTTTCCATCCACATAAACTTCCGATGGCTTTGTACGTTCCAGAGTCAGATAAACAGGCTTACCTTTCCAAGAAACAGGGATATCCACCTCTTTCTGATACCACGCTCGTCCCTTGTACGACCAAAGTCGCGATAATTGGGTGGTTTCCTCACTTCTTGCAGTATAATCACCCTTCTTATTGGTATCGGTTGTTCCTGGCAGTTGGATTGTTTCCGTTAATTGAGTCCCTGCCTGGATTGTTTTGTTACGATCAAGAGCGAACAGCCAAGTGCCACTCAGATCAATGTATTTCGGCAGAGCCTCCGCCTGCATATTCAGGCAGAGGCCAGCCATTAGTAGTATAGTAGTTAGTTTTTTCATTCGGTCTTCAGTTTCTTTTATTCCTCACTCATCTTGCGCCAATCTCCTTAATTAATCTGTCGGCCTTACCCCAGCTTTCCATCATATAGAGCACGTAACGGATGTCTACACCGATACAGCGGGCCAATTGTGAGTCGAAGAAAATGTCAGAACTCAGGCTATCCCAATTGCCGTCAAAAGCGAGACCTATAAGTTCACCTTTGCCATTAAACATAGGTGAGCCAGAGTTTCCACCTGTTATGTCATTGTTTGAAAGGAAGCAAAGATGCATCTTACCCGTAGTCTTATCAGTATATTTGCCAAAATCCTTCGCAGAGAGCAGTTCCTTCATGATAGGTTCTGCCTCATAGTCGATTACCCCTTGCTCTCCTTGCTTCATTTTCTCAACAATACTCTCAGCAGTAGTGTAATAACCTGAGGGCTTGCCTGCCAACAGATATTCACCCACCTGGCCATAAGAGAGACGCATAGTGAAGTTGGCATCGCTATAGTTAGGCATATCCTCTTCCATGCGTAATTTGGCAGCACAGAGGTAACGTTCCTGAATATCGATAGAATCAATAGTTGAAATAATGTCAGTCCGTATATCGGCAAGGGTACTGATAAGGCTTTCGCCATACATCACCGCAGGATCCTTATGATATCCCTTCTTATTTACATAGATTTTCTTGCCACTTTTCATTAGTTTCGACTTCTTATAAAGCTCATTTACGAACTTCTGATAGTCACCCTTATAGTCGTGATCGATAATATTATAGAAGTCGGGCTGATATTTTATTTCCACCTGATCACGATAGTGCTTCAGCAGGGCTGCAAGAATCTCACGGTCTGTATCATAGTCCCACTCATCAGAATTGTTCTTAAACTCGATATAGTTGCTCTTGGGCTTACCATCTTTGCCTTTAATGATGGCGCCATTCTGTACACGAACAGCCCTACGGGTCATCTCATCGGTGTTGCGTCTACCAAAAGTCTCATTATAGAAAGTCAATGCTCGCACGGCATTAAAGCGCCTCTCATAAAGCTTTTCTAGCTTTTCAAAGTCGAGTTTACCCATCAAAAAGCCTGTAGAATCCTGCCACTGGCGAATTTTCTGTTCAAACTGTGCCTTCTGTTGGATAAGTCCGATGGAGTCGATACATTTGTTCATTCCGATGGAGTTCTTCCAGTAATTGGAACTCTGAGCGTATTTTGAGTCGTACTTAATACGTACAGCCTCGTCAGCACGCATATGACGAATCATAATATCCTGCTTTACCTCACGAGTCTGGTAACGGGGTTTGTTCTCTGCATCGCGACGTTCCTTAATACCATAGCTCGACAAATAGCGGCTTGTACTACCAGGATAGCCTATAGTCATAGAGAAAGAACCTGGCACATAGCCTTGCAATGAAACTGGCGCCCACATTCTAGGTTTCATCGGCACATTGTCTTTAGAATATTTTGCAGGTCCACCCGTCTTAGGGTCTACATAAACACGAAATACAGAAAAGTCGCAAGTCTGACGAGGCCACATCCAATTGTCGGTCTCACCACCAAATTTACCCATTGACTTGGGTAAGGCAAACACCAAGCGAACATCATGATAGTCGCGATAGGTGGTAAGATAATACTGATTCCCTTCGTAAAAAGGCTTGATTTCCACACGCAACGTTGAATCTTGCTTTGCAATTTCTTTCAACATCACATTCTCTATGGAATCAACAAAATGCGAGCGTTCCGCCTCTGCCAATTTGTTCAGTCCCAATGAATCAAGATAAGCAGTAATATCCTTTTGCTCCACCATAAAACTGACAAAGAGGTCCTCATTAGGCAGTTCCTCCTCGTAGCTATTGGAAACAAAACCATTAAGCATGTAGTCGTGCTCTACTGTAGAATGGCTGCGTATGGCCTCAAAGCCACAATGATGGTTAGTGAAAACCAATCCGTTAGGTGATACTACAACACCAGAGCAATAACCACCAAAGTTAACAACGCAGTTCTTAATAGCATTATCGCCTTGATAAAGCGCGCTATAAGGAAGTTCAAAATTCTCCTGCTTCATCGTCTCGTAGACAGCATTCGGCAGGTTGTAAAGTGTCCACATGCCTTCATCTGCGTGAACTGATGAAAGACTACATATTAACACTAATGTAAAAAGTAATTTTTTCATATCTTGTTATTTTTTGAATTTCTTTCCGATAACGGGAATACTGCTGAGTGGAAAGTCTTTTTTTACCAGATAAGCAACAAAGACTCCTACCAATAAGGTATTCACAGATATGGCCAGCCAGGTCATCAGCAAATTGTTTGATATCTGGATACCAACAAAGAGAAGGATGGCTATTAACAGATAAACAGTCATGTCCTTAATCGGATAAGCAATAGGGTAGTATCGCTGGCCTATAAAGTAGGATAGGACCATCGAAGTCGCGTATGCCGCAAATCCTGCCCACGCACATGCCATATAACTAAAACTGGGAATCATCAAAACATCTATCGTTATGAGTACCACGGCTCCGATACCAGAGAAGTACGCTCCCCATATTGTTCTGTCTGTGAGTTTGTACCAAAATGAGAGATTGAAGAATACACCAAACATAATCTCTGCTGCCATTACAATAGGTACAACACGAAGCCCCTCCCAATAGGTTTCGCCAACCACATATTTAAGAATGTCAAGATAGCCCATCACCACTAGGAAAGCCAATAACGTAAATATCAGATAAAACTTCATGGCCTGAGCATACATCTCCCGATTATCCTTTTCTTTTGATTTTCCAAACACAAAAGGCTCATAGGCGAAACGAAAAGCCTGAGTTATCATCACCATAATCATGGCTATTTTTATACATGCTCCATAGATACCAAGTTGCTCGCGTGCCTCATCCTGCGATCCATCGAAAAGGTAGGGGAAAAGTATTTGTGAAGCAGCCTGATTCAATTGTCCCGCCAATCCCATCACGAGTAGCGGCCAAGTATAAGTAAGCATACGCTTGCATGTAGCCTTCTCGATTCTAAAGGAATTCGTCCCCCACTCTTTCCAGAGCAGCAATAAAGTGACAATTGTACATAACAAGTTAATATAGAAAACAAAAGCCACATCAAGTGTAAACTGCTCATCATAGATACCAAATAGATTCAGTTTCAGGGCAGGTAATACAATAAGATATAGAATATTAAGCGTAATGTTCATCAGAATGTTTATAACCTTCAGCAAGGCAAAACGCAGGGGTTTGTGTAGATATCGTAAATAGGCAAACGGGATTGCCATAAATGCGTCGATGGCAACAGTGGCATACATCACCCCTATATACTCCGGATGGTCAGCATAACCTGCGGCACTTGCTATCGGATGTAGAAACAATAAAACCAGAATTGTCGAGATAAGTGATGTCATCATCACCATTGCCAATGTGGTAGAATAGACCTTCTTAGGATCCTCACCCTCTTTGCTCATAAAGCGAAAGAAAGTGGTCTCCATACCAAAGGTCAGTAGGATGATAAGTATCGACACATAAGCATAGACATTTGTGATAATACCATATTCTCCTCCAGACGCTGCGAATCGTACCGTCTGGATAGGTACCAACAGATAATTGATAAATCGGGCAACAATACTACTCAGCCCATAAATCGCCGTGTCTTTTGCTAATGATTTTAGATTTGCCATAACTTAACTAAAGAATAAATACGCTATTGCGATGGCAGCAATGATACCTGCCAAGTCTGCCAAGAGACCGCATGCTACAGCATGACGGGTTTTCACAATACCTACACTGCCAAAATATACAGCCAAGATATAGAATGTGGTATCAGTAGAACCTTGGAAAATACAACTCAAACGCCCCACAAAAGAATCTGCGCCATATGTAGTCATGGCATCAACCATCATACCTCGAGCACCACTGCCAGAGAGAGGCTTCATCAGCGCTGTAGGCAGGGCTGCAACAAAGTCGCTGTTACCACCACAAGCCTCAACGCCATAACGAATGCCGTCGATTATCATATCCATTGCGCCTGAAGCACGAAAAACGCCTATGCCAACAAGGATCGCTACGAGATAAGGGATAATTCTGACTGCTGTTTGAAAGCCCTCCTTCGCCCCCTCAATAAAGGCATCGTAGACATTAATTTTCTTTCTAACTCCTGCCAGAATGAAAGCTATGATAATTACCATCAACAGGATATTGGCTGATGAGGTACTTACACGATTCATCAGCAAAGAGTCCATTTGCCCAAGGCTCCAAATGATACCAGCCACAACTATAGCAGCCCCACCAAGTGTAAGTAGGATGGTGCGATTTAGCAGATTAATTTTCTGGAAGAGACTCGTAATGGTAATACCTGCAAGGGTCGAGAAGAATGTAGCCAACAAAATGGGGATGAAGATGTCTGTTGGCTGAGCGGCTCCCATCTGGGCACGATACACCATGATAGAAATTGGTATCAGTGTTAATCCTGAAGTGTTCAGCACAAGAAACATAATCATCGGATTTGTTGCCGTATCTTTCTTGTGGTTCAGTTCTTGAAGCTGCTCCATAGCTTTCAGTCCCAAAGGCGTAGCAGCATTGTCAAGCCCCAGCATATTCGCTGCTATGTTCATAAAGATGGAACCCGTAACAGGATGCCCCTTGGGAATATCAGGAAACAGCTTTGTGAAGATAGGACTCAGGAGACGGGCCAGTACATTCACAACGCCGCCCTTCTCACCTATTTTCATGATACCCAACCAGAGCGACAACACACCGGTTAATCCTAAGGAAATCTCGAAGGCTGTTTTCGACGATGAAAATGTTGAATCCATCATAGCAGGGAATACATCGAAGTCTCCCCAGAACACTAGTTTCACCAGCGCAATCACAAACGCCACGATGAAAAACGCTACCCAAATCCAGTTTAATACCATATTGACTGCAAAATTACAAATTATTCCGAAAATATGCAAGCGGATTCATTCCTTTTGTATGTTTTAAGGTAAAAAAGGAGGCGTCAACTCACGCAGACGCCCTCCCAGACTAGTATTTAAGTATTTGATGAAATATCGTCTTTATTGACCTGTATACTCACGTACCATCTCATCGGTGATGGGGCCTCTGTATCTATACCACTCATCTGTATCGACAATGCCGCGAACAAACATTGTGAAACCCGGATACTCATTGCCACGCATATCTTCAAGCGTGTATTTGTTATTTATATGGGTACGCTCGTCGCACCAGCTATAGTCGTCTTGTACTGCAACCTTTGCTGTAGCCTTGCCCTTTTCGCACTCTAATTCTACCCAAACTTTCTCCTCGCCAATAAGCTTGTAAACCAAGACGGGAATATTCTTGGCAACCTCCTTTACTGTAGAACCCCATATATTGTTCACCACAAAGGTGGCCGGAACACAACCTATAAAGGTATATTTATCGCCCGTATTTTCGGTATTAATCATCGACATCGTCGTAATGCCTAAGTTTGGATTAACTTCTTTAAATAGTGCGTGAACCTCTTCACCCGCAACAGTTAATGGCAACGTACCACCAGCAGCACGCAAAGTAATCCTTACCTTCGAATTATTCTCAATCAACTTCACATCGAACACGACGTCATTGAAATCAAAGTCACTATTCTGCGTCACAGACAGGTCCTCGCAAATTACGCGAATCACGTCTGGATCTGACACATCTGGAGGCGTGTCTCCAAATCCTGGATTACATGGAGTGGTTGGAATCGTAATCTTTGGCTTGCCAGAGTTGAATCCTGCAGCATATATATTGTTCTTCGAACAACCATTCTGGTAATGAATATATGGATATGCGCCACTATAACCTTGAGGGAAGTGTGTCTCAGCAGAAACATAAAGTTTGCCTCCATAGGCCACGTTACCATGACCTTCTTTCGTCTGGACAATATTCTTGGCCTGGAGCACGGCATAATCACTTCCAACACCATGAAAACCATAGCCATTCTCTTCGATTCCGCTGCCAAGCGCATTCATCATAGCTGTCTCCGTAACTTTAAACAAGGCCTTTGAACCCATTTCAACCTTAAAGGGGCCACCTTGGAAAGTTACGTTATTACCATTATTGTCTTTGGCAACAAAATCTCCGCCACCATAGAAGTTCTTGGTTAACACACCTCCGCCAGAATCAATCTTGAAACTACCACGGCTATCAGCAATATTGATGCAGAAGTTCTCATGAACGGTGAGAAAACAGTTATTGATAACACTACTACTTGTGGCAGTATAGGTGTAGTTTTCTGTAGTAAAATGTCCGTTGTTCACCCAAATGTTGGCATTACTATTAATGATTGTCTCACCATAGACTATCCATTCTGCATTATTCTGAACGCGACCACTACCTGCAGTAACCAAACGCCCCGTCTTTCTCTCAGGGGTTCCTGATGTAATAGTCCCATCATTTACCAAAACCGATTGTCTGTTGGCAACAAACACCTCACCACTTGTGGTCAGGGTTCCACAATTATAAAACAGACTTGTATTGTTGACCTCGAAACTCTTACATTCGATATCACCATGATTATAAAGTTTGGCTGTATTGTCCAACTTTACACGCCCTGTTGTTCCTTTGGCAATCAACTTCGCCGTGGGCGCCATATAGAGATTAAACTTAATGGTGCTTGCAGCGTCGTCTCTCAGTTTTAAAGTGGCACCTTCAAGAAGATAGACATTTGTATTAGGAGACACATAGAAACTTCTGCTGGAGAAATCGTTATTTCCTTTTATATAGAGCGTACCACCAGAATTGTTTGATCCCCAGATGTTTACATCACCTTTCCATGACGGATCGAGATAACTTGTCCCCTTTGCATATCCACTTTGGCCATATCCTGACACTTCTGCATACGACTTTACTCCACTAGGTACATTTGCAAGGAAGTTACTGCTTGCTGCATCTGAAGGGAATGTATATGGTCGGGTTTTCCATTGACCATTTTCCTGATACCACTCTACAGGCTGCATAGAGCCTTTATAGTCTGCGTAATCACTTTTTGCACGGGTTACAGCTCTTGAACTTACTGCTTTTGATTCACCAAAACCCCATTCGTTTTCAGGGTCTGGCTGTCCGAAGGCGGTTACGAAGGCTTTTTGATAGGTTTCAATCACGTTCTTCTGGGCTTGCGCCTCAAAACCTATTTCGTGTGTACAGCTGGTAAAAAGCCCACAAAAGGCAATTGCGGCTACGCTGCTCATCAAATACTTCTTCATACTCAACTTCTTTAGAATAATAAGCTTCCCAAATATAGATGTCATTATTTGTGCAAAAATACAAAAAAATTTGATTTGTTATAACTTCCACACCTTATATTTAACAGAAATTCACGGAAACGTTTACATTCTCTCCACAAAAAAAAGAGGCCCCTGCTCACGCAGACGCCCCCTCCCTTAATTTAGTTATTTTAAGTATCTGATATGTTATTATTCAATAACCTTGCCAACAACATAGTTTGTTGCCCAAGTATCGATGTCATTTTTATTAACCCAATTCGTAAACTGTGGATGAGCCTCCTCAATATTTGTACGCTCAACACACCACTTATAGCTCTTGGGGACACAAATTTTCTGAGGAGCAGCTCCAGCTGTAGCAGCCAACTCGTAGCTTACAACCTCACCTGCATTATTTTTTTTGCTAACCACAATGGGGATATCAATGAGGCGAGCATAGCCCGTCTTAGTAGGCAGAGCATAGTTACAGTTCGTGTTCATCGTTCCCGTATGAGAGTGAATGTCTTCGCCAGCAACTGTCACATCAAGTGTACCACCAGCAGAAAGAATGGTAATATCACACGTTCCGTCTGTATAGATTGTGGCATCGAATACAATATCATTGAAGTCAAAATCATCAACAGTACCTAAATCCTCACAAATAATACGACCAGTCTCCTTCACCACTTTATCGGGTTCGTTAACAGGATAAGCAGGAGTGATTTTAACGATCCAGTCGTTGAAAATATAATCACGATCAACAAACTTGTCGCCCTTCAAATATCCCTTACCAACCTGTTGTGTCTCGTTAGATTCTGACTCAAAGTCGAAGCCTACATAATATGAGCCTTTCCACTCAAGAATATAATAGTTATGATCATACCAGTGCTGAGGTTCTGACCAACTGTTGTGGAATGAGAACTGAGATGTGCTACTTCCCACCATCAGCATCATCTGGTCATCCTGATATACTTTGTCTGTATTCAAATTAGGACCACTAAGAGCACCTGTCCATACTTGATCGTATTTGCCACCAGAATAATCACCATAGTTAAAGTTCCTGATATGATCATGATTAGGGCCACAAGCTAACTGGTCCATCTGGTTACTACCAACGATACCCGTCTGCACGGTGCCATCCTGTTTTTTCCAAGAACTATATGATGCCACTCCTTTATAAACCTGCTGTACAAAGAAGTCTGTAAAATTCAAATTGATGGGAGATGGTTCTCTTCTAACCTTGCTGAACTCTGCTATGACCTCAGCGGCTTCATTGGGATTTCCACCCTGGTTAATGGGTTTTGGAATAACAATTCCCTCATACTCAGATTTACCCGCCCAAAGTTTTGCATCGGTATCAGCAGCACGAGTGCGTGTGCGGACTTTGTCGAATCCCCATGTGTGGTTAGAGGCGATGGTACCATACTTTGCTTTGAACGCGTCTGAATACGCTTGCTTCTGTTGATCGATCTCCGCATTGGAGTTGTAGAGGTCTTCATTCTTTGAGCAACTTGCAGTTGTAGCAGCTAAGGCAATGGCTGCAAGGCCTGTCATCAAATACTTTTTCATTTCTTCATTTTCTTATTATGTTATTATTCGATGTTCTAAATATTTACATGTTTCTAATTGGTTAATAAATGAACTTTAATGGTTCTTTGTTCTTTGGATTTGGTTGCAAAATTAATAAAAAAAGAATTATAGCGCAATCGTTTTCTAGTTAAATAAAGTTAATTGGCATTTCAAACATTTGAAGAATTAATTAGTTCGTCGATAATAATTGCCAATTTTATATAATGACACCATCTTTAAAAAGATGCAAAACAGAAAAATTTGTGAATATTTATTCTTTCCCATATTAAAACCAAAAGGACATGGAGTTTAGTCCGCTTAAAGTGGAACTTTACTCGGAGTAAAGTCGGACTTTACCCGGAGTAAACTCCCTTCTATTTCCAACAGCACATATTTTTACATATTAATTAAAGTCTAATCATTATAAAGCGCTCCCCCAAAAAGCAAGAGGACGTCTGCTCACGCAGACGCCCCCTCTTTCATGTGCAAATTTTTGTGTATTTGATTTATAGAATTTTCTATATTAAGGAATATACGTAATACAGTCTATAGAGAATGGGTTGTTATTATTTGCTGTTTGTATTACAAATCCTCCCTTGCTAACAATAGCAGACTTGACGCTGCTCGAAAGTTTAAACTCCACGTAGCCTGGGAAATTCTGAGGCTGAGGGTTATAACTTATGGTGTTACTATTACCCCATTCTGGTATGTTAATTGCTCCAGACCAATCCTTCTTCTGTAGCGCTATATGCCAATATGAGGTGCTTGTTGAAGACGTCAGATAAATGCGGATTTTACTTTTTGACGTTGCATTAGCAAGGATACTTCCTGAGAACGATACCTCGAACTGGCCTTTTTTAGGACCGACCCACAGCTGCGTTCCCTCATAAGGAGAAATTTCTTCGATATCCGTCATGTAGAACCAGCCCTGATATTTGTCAGCATAGGCAAGAGGAGAGCGATTGTCGCCATAGAGATTGAAGTTTTCAACATCGCCTCCCCAGACGTCGGTATTTCTATTGCCCACATAAGTGGGGAAGCGGGTGTATGCGTCCCTAATGTTGACACGCTCCTGAACCCAAGGCGTTCCTATAGGGGCGAGAAGAATGTGTGGTGCAGACTGTGTTCCCGAGTTGACGATGATGAGGTTACCTTTGCTGTCGAGCACAAAGTTTCCGTTCTCGTCTTTCTTGTACTCATGAATCTCCTTATTATTAAGGCGCGCTCCAACGGTTACCTCATCTGTCGCCCATTTCACATCGATAGGAATGTTATTGATGGTATAATTGGTTCCTCCCAATTCGCTGGTATAATCAAACATCTTATAAACGTAAGGCTGACCTGTTACACGAGAAAGAGTACCAGCCACATTGGATGCTTCGCCAACAGTATTGACGACGGTTGTCATACCCACACCAAAAGAGTCGTGCACGTCGCCAAACTTACTTCCTGCAATCTTCAGCGGGATAGTGCCACCAGCAGCCAACAGAGCAATCTCTACGCGATAGGTCTTGGCACCAGCAGGAACGTATTTTTTAGCGTCTGTGGTAGCCTCTTCGTTTATCTCGTATTTACCATCCTGCCAAATGATGGCATCGAACACGGCATCATTGTAGTCAAGGTCTTCGCGAGTTGCCTTATAAAGATCCTCAACGAATACGCGACCCATACTCATGATACGATGGATGGTAGCTGTATATTTCTTGCTGGTAGTAGTCTCTTCCTTATCCTTATCCTTATCCCCCGAAGTGTCTCTCTTCGTGCCAGGAATAACTCTGACAATCCAATCGCTGTAATAGCCATCAGCACATGAACTCAGCTTTACGAAAACTTTGTCTGCCTTACCTGCTACAGGCAGGTAGCCATCATCGAGCAAACCTTGTATAACGCTGGCAGAAGGCGTGTTGTTGTACTCCTTCTTGTCACCACAATACCTGTTCATGCTGGAATTCAGATAACGATACCGTTTACCATTAAAGTTATAATATTCGTTAGCATAAACATCGTCATCGATAAGTTGCTCGAAATCGAAGCCTACAAACCACATGCCGGAAACGTTGGCATTACTACCGCCCGAACCGTCCCACTCCTGAATCACACTACCAGGAATGATTACATATCTATTATTAAAGCCCACAGAACCATTAGAATTCCAATAGCCAAAACAATCGCTCTTCGAATTGACCATCAGCATAATCTGGTCGCTGTGTTTAGAACCACCATTAACGGGCTGACCGTTATTAAGAACGTTATTGTTCCAAGTGGCTGTACCATTGTTGAAGTTGTTGATATGGTCATAATAGTTCAAGCTCTCTGCGCCAGCACTATACGAGCCACAGGTAAGTTTATCCATTTGATTGCTTCCAACCATCGTTGTAATACCATCAGCAGCAGTATACTTCTCTGGAGAGTTGGCTCCAACCTTGTCACCACCCTTATATACTTGTTGTACAAAGAAGTTTGCATAGTCAAATGCCACCCCTTCCGGATTTGGATGTGCCTGGAAATAACGACGGACTTTGTCTTTCTGTGCCTCAGTAAGAGGATCGGGCACAACCCAAGTTGTAGCCCATTCATTGGCATTGGCATCGTGCCCACGCGTCAGCGCTTGCACATCAGCGGTAGTCGTACCACCAAGTTCTACGCTAATCGGCGTAAAGCCCCAGTTGTGCTGAGGATCGATAGGCCCATAGAGTTTATTGAAAACTTTTTCAAAAGTCTGTATCTTCTCATCATAAAGACTATCATACCCTGTATCGTGATCAGTACAACTGGCAAGATATAATCCAGCTACGAGAGCTAAAGTTCCAAAAATCAAACACTTTCTCATTGCACAAAAACACTTAATAGATGTTACGTAACTTAATATATATAGAATCGATTCGGGTGCAAATTTAAGCAAAAAACTTCCAAGTTGTATCTGTTTTAATGTTAAAATCTTTAAAACACCTCTATTTCTGTATCATGTATGCGATTATTTTTGTAATTTTGGCGCGGAATCATTCTAATCAGATTTGCTTGATATGAAAAAGGTCGCTTATGTTTTTGCTATATTCATCTGTATCTGTGCTTTAACTGGTTTAGGCACATCCTGCAATAAAAATGTTTTTGACATTGATATCTATGATACACTTGCCAAAATCAAGTCGCCTGTTGACACCGTTGACCCCAACCATACATGGATTCTGTCGGAGAAAAAGACATTAAAAGTGAATGTAAATGCTGGTGTGGGGGCTAAGATGCTGCAGATATTAACAGACGACCCCGTTGTAACGACTGAAGCAACGGTATTGGCGCAAAAAAGTGTGCGTGACGGCGACCAGTTCTCGATAAACATTTCCTATCCACAGCGACTGAACACACTTTATGCTGCACTCATTGATGCCAATGGACGCTATACAATATCGAGTTTCAGACCTGCGTTCTCAAATCGTGTGGATTTCTCAAATTCCATTTATCAGTCACAATCATTAAGCTACACGCCATTACCACATTATTACGCTTTCTGCTATGAGCAGGAGTTCCCCGAATTTGGCGATTACGACTACAACGATGTTGTGATGCATATTGCCTTGGATCACTCTGTCGAAAAAATAATAAAGTTCCATGTCCGCCTTGCTGCCGTTGGCGCTGACGAACCATTAGCTGGCGCCATCCGTTTGCCAAGTATCAAAATGGAAGACATTGATTCTGTATATACTGAAAATGACAAGTCGTTTAACGTAAACATGCATGGCGAGGAAATTGCCAAACAGAACATGTCAGTACACACATACAGAGACCTACTACTTGAGAGCAAGAAAGGTGAGCCTGTTCTGAACCTCTTTGCTGACGCCCATTGGGCAATGGGCGATATCAGGACTAATGAGTATGGCGTGTATAGCAGAAAACAATACAACGTAGCTTATGGTACAACCACTACTACAACAGAGCTGATGCCCCGCGAAATAACCTTTGCGATTAAAGTCAAAGACGATTTAGTGTTAAACTACCTGACTCTTGATGATATAGATCCGTTTATCATACGTATGTATGCCAATAACCGAAGGGAGATACACACTTTCCCCTATCGCACGGTAGACGCTCTTTATGAGAACAAATATGTTGATATACAAAATCTGCCATGGGCTTTGGTTATCCCCACAGGAGACTTCTGCCATCCGCTACATGGTCAGAATATCGGATTCCGTATGAAGACAGACTATAACGACTATGCTGAGATCCTGTTTGGTGCTTATTCCTATGAGGGACATTCTTTTGGCGAATGGTCTGTGAACAGAACCAAGGCTACAGATTGGTATCTGAAAGAGTACGGAACAAGAGGTCAGATTTTCATGTGGTAAATCAGTTCTTACCAAGCCACTACTCTGTTTGAACTTGCATTCGAGCCCTTATACCAATCAAGGGCTGTTTGTGCATTGTTGGCCCATGTACCAAACAGCTTATAGGCCAGCCCAATATTAGAATTCTCCTTGGGCCATTGCCATTTACCAAAGCTATCTGCATTGATAACGAGGTAGAGGGGAGCTTCTTCTTTATTGGCAGATTGTCTCAATGTTTGCGAAGAACCATCCCTACCCTTCTTACGCAAAGAGAAAGGAAGCTTATCAACTTCAACATCTGAATTACTGTAAGTAATCAAACCTAATACTTGAAAATCACGATCTTTTGAACTCGTATTAACTATTATATTCGAAGCAACACCCATAACTTCGTGTACTTCTTTTCCAAAATCCTCACCATTGTAAAGTACCTGAATCTCCTCTGAACTACCAACAGCTGCAACGTTTACAGAAATGGTATAAGTACCGTCGCCATTATCGAAAGGCATACTTACGCGAAGAACGACATCGTTATAATCAAAGTCACGAATAGAATAATTATCTGCAACTTCAAACGCATAATAAACACATCCGTTCTTGGGCGTAGACTGGGTACCTTCTAATTGGCAGAAACAAGTCTGACGATTCCCTTCAATATCTCCACAACTGCCATTCATCCAACCAGAGAGCATATCAAGCCCAGAAGCCCCAATAGGCACTTCAAGTTGTATATGGTCGAGTAAGAAGTCTGATGCATTACCAGAAGATGCACTAATCTGTGTACACCCACCTACTCTAAGACGTGCATTAGCCACATATTTATCGCCAGAAGGCCCCCATACACCAAAGTTACTGACGCTTATTCTCCCACTACAGTTTAATTCAGCGGCGTTACCCATATAGAGAACATTGCTGCCGTTACCCTGAAGAGTTAATGAACCACAACTAAGAGAACTTCCATCATCCATACGAGCATTCTGCCCCAACGTCAGATTATCAGAGACTCTGATTACCCCCCCATTCAAAATAGAAAGTGTTGAAGCATTGACCTCAGAGAAATATGCAGAGGCGAGGTTCACGAATTTGGCTGATGATTCATTTACAGCAGAACCAACAAGTTTGGTTGTGGGGGTTACGTTATCGCCAATGATTCCTGTATTATAAAGTGTTCCACTAACGATTGATACTTCACCAGTTGTCAGATGGCCTTCATTATAATTACAACCCGAAGCTTCACAACTGAATTCCACAATTCCATCACCAGATATTTCACCACCTGGCATCACATAGATTCTCCCCATAACAGTTGACTCACCCAATGGAGTAGTTGTCAACTTAAAGCCTTTCGGAACAATAATTTTCCCGCCATTGCCAACCACGATAACATTGCCCGCATTGATACGCTGATCATAAGTAAGTGTCCAAGTTGAGGTTACATAGACAGACATATTAGAATGTGTTCCAAGGAAAGGGATAAAGCCCGTATAAGAATCGCTGATCTTCAGTCTTGCTTCTGCATCATCAGCCAAATCCGGACTCAGTTCACTTGCCTCAGTCAATGTGCCTGTAGTATATTTCGAGAGATCTGGCATACTTTGCGTGGGTACACTCCAATTGTTGCCCGTAGTAATGGTTGGCATGGTTGTAGAGGTTGAAATTTTACCACTAAACTTAGCCTGGCCATTCACTATAGGTACACATATTACATGTTGCTGGTCATCGTAGCAAGCGGCAAAAAGCTGACTAACATCAGCAGGTTTGGCCACATAGATTGTTTTCGACTCTCCTGACACGATGGTGGTCATGCCTAAATAGGTGATATTATTATCTGAAGCAGGATGGGTTTGATAGATATAAATGGTGTATTTAGAACCAGATAGTAAATCAACACTAATAGTAACAGGTATATTTGAAGTTGTACTCCAAGTCTGATTAGGATCGATATCCTTGCCACCCATAACAAGCGCTTTGAAATTCTCTGTTACTGGTAGATTGGAAGAATTTTCCTTGGAACAACTGGTTGCCATAAAAAAAATAAGAAAGGCAACCACGTATTTTGTCAAATTTCTCTGATTCATACGCCAGGTTTTTAGTAGGAGTGGACCAGCCAGGGCTTGAACCTGGGACCTCCAGATTATGAGTCTGTTGCTCTAACCAACTGAGCTACAAGTCCGGGATTTGGGTTGCAAAGATACAGCAAATTCATTAAATATCCAAATTTTTTTGTGGAAATAACGAAAAAATGCTTAACTTTGCGGCCTTATGAGAACTATTTGTCTGAATCAAGGGTCTTTTGAACTCCCAGAAAGCGTAGCAACGATAGGTGTCTTTGATGGGGTTCACGCAGGACATCAGTTGCTGATAGGAATGGTAAAAGATGAGGCTCATAGGACTGGGCTTAGTTCTATGGTTATCACATTCGATCGTCATCCCCGTCAGTTATTTGACCCTACATTTCGCCCTCAGGTGCTGACAACTTTAGAGGAGAAACAAGCCATTGTGGAATCACTTGGCATTGATGTATTTGTGGTTTTACCTTTTACTAAAGAGTTTGCAGAACTCACTGCTCACGTCTTTATGCAGAAAGTACTTCACCAACAACTGAACGTAAAGACACTCATAACTGGTTACGACAATCGTTTTGGCAGAAATCGTTCTGAAGGTTTCGAAGATTACGTTCGTTATGGCAAGGAGATGGGGATGAAAGTGCTTCGTGGAAAGGCAGCGATGATCGCTGACAGAAATATTACCATCAGCTCATCTGTCATACGCCAATTGCTGTCAGAAGAAGGAAAAGTAGAACAGATGCCTCGATACCTTACCCGGAATTATCAATTATCAGGAGAAGTAACGCCTGGAGAGCATATTGGACGCCAACTAGGTTTTCCTACTGCCAATTTAGAACCTCTTTGCGCAGAAAAACTGCTTCCTGCCTCCGGGGCGTATGCTGTATGGGCAACATTGATGGACGGCCAGCGTCGCGCAGCTATGATGAATATAGGTACACGCCCTACATTCAAAGGCAAACAACAGACGCTAGAGGTGAACATTCTTGACTATGAGGCTAACCTTTATGGGCAAATAATAACAATCTCATTTGTAGCTCGTCTGCGCGAAGAAAGAAAATTCGATTCACCAGAGGCATTGGTAAACCAATTGAAGAAAGATCAAGAACAAGTAAAAAAGATATTGATATGAAGAATGCATTGATTTATATAGTTATCTTTGCAGCCATTCAACTCATTGTGAGATTTTTGGCACAAGGCATCTGGATGATAGTGATGGGAAAAGAAGCTCCAATGAATGCCACAAGTATGATTATTATGATGGCTGTATTCAGTATACTGACAATGGTTATCTTTTTATGGGCCAAGTGGAGTGTTATATCGCGCCATTGGGTAAGAACACGTCCTTGGTTTGTATTGTTTTGGTGCGTATTAGCAGCTTTGGGAGCACTTGTTCCATCTGTATGGCTTCAAGAACTTATGCCCGAGTTACCAAACCATGTTGAAGGTGAGTTCGATATGATTATGAAAGACCGCTGGGGCTATCTGGTAGTAGGTCTGCTGGCCCCTTTGGCTGAAGAGATGGTTTTTCGTGGTGCCATTCTTCGAAGTCTGCTCCGTTGGAAGACAAATCCTTGGGTTGGCATAATTATCTCAGCCATTCTCTTTGCAGTTATTCATATGAATCCTGCTCAGATGCCTCATGCTTTTCTCATCGGACTGCTTCTTGGCTGGATGTATTACCGTACCGACAGTATCGTGCCTGGTGTGGTTTACCATTGGATAAACAATACAGTGGCTTACGTATTATACAACCTCTATCCCAAGCCCGACCTCACACTGACAGACCTGTTTGGTAATGAACAACGCGTACTGATGGCCTTGGGATTCTCGTTACTCATTTTCCTGCCAGCATTATTCCAACTGAACCAGAGACTAAGTAAATGATTATAAAATAGAGAATTGAAGTGGGCTGCTCCCGTCTTACGGAGGCAGCCCATTCTTCTTCGTTAGTATTTTTCTGAAAATTTGAGAGAATGAAACTTCACAGTTTCGTTTGTGTTTAAAATGATTATTATAAAGAAAGCATAGAAAATGTTCTTATTCATAATAAGCAGGAGCCTCTGTGGGGGTTGTAGCCGTTTTCATGCTGTCCAACATATTCTCCGCCTGAATTGTCCCGAGGACGTTTACTGTGTCAACCTTTTGCTGATGATATTTAGCGTAGGCATCCTTTGGATCATCCCATCCGCGATCCCAAGGAGCCTGAGCTGCATTACCCAAGGTGAGAACGATAGCAACGATAGCCGCAGCTCTGAAAAGCGGCATCAGTCGACTTGTCAGAGTAACTACTTTTGCTTTAGGCTTTTCTTCGCCAACCATCTCAAGGATGCGGGCATCGAAATCGCCGCTCAGTGATTCCTCTTTTTGGAATTCGTAGGTAAACAACTCCTTGTATTTCTGCAATTCTGCAGGCACATTTTCCTGACTAAAAAATGCACGCAAGATAGCTTCCTCCTGCAGGGTTGTCTCTCCCTGCCAGTAGCGCTCTAAGAGTTGTTCGATGTACTTATAATCCATATTTCTCTTTTTCTATAAATTTCTGCCGAATGGCTTGGCGTGCTCGGAAGATATTAACCTTCACCTGCTCCTCGCTTATATCCATAACCTTTGCGATTTCTTTGTAGCTCTTACCCTCAAAGTCTCTGAGCTGCATCGCGCTTCGCTGCTTCTCCGGCAGTTCGTTAATGAGGTGGCGTATTAGCTGCATTCTATCTTGCTGCATGGCCTGTTCCTCTGGATTGGATGAATAGCTATAATCCGGAGCATCGTGTTCCCTCTCGTCCAAGCTTTGATTCTGGTTCTCCATCTTTTTCATCTTGTCGAGTGAGATGTTTCTACAGATGGTGAGGCAGAAAGCTTCTATCGATTCGATATTAACCCATTGTTCCCGCCTATTCCAGACTTTAATCATTGTTTCCTGTACAACATCCTCAGCCTCCGCAGGGTTGAGAGTGATGCGGAGAGCAAGCCGATACAACTCATTCTTGAGTGGCAGGACATCGTTCCGGAAACTGATTTTTTTCATCCTCTCTAATATAAATGACGATTGAAATGGAGAATAGTTACAAAAAGGCGAAAAAATTTTCGCCTTTTTTATCTTATCACTGTGCCAGAATTTCCATCGATAGCAGTAGCAAGGGTTATGATAACACGTGAAACGCCTGCATCAATAGCATTAAGTGCATTCTCTATCTTAGGAAGCATACCGCCACTAATAGTGCCATCTTCCTTATATTTTCTGAAATCCTCATGCGTAATCACGGAAATCACAGAGTCATCATTATCAGGATTACGAAGTACGCCTTTTTTCTCGAAACTAAAAATGAGGGTTACATCATAGTAGGGTGCAAGAGCCTTAGCAGTCTCAGAGGCAATAGTATCAGCATTGGTATTAAGAATATTACCCTGACCATCATGAGTAAGAGGCGCCATGACTGGCGTGATGCCTTCTTCAATCAACTTACTGAGCATTTTACCATCAGCATTGTCAACATCACCTACGAAACCAAAATCGATACCGTCTTTTAACGGACGTTTATGGCTACGGATAACATCCATATCAGCTCCTGTCAGCCCCAAGGCGTTTACACCATTCTTCTGAAGACGGGCCACGAGGTTCTTATTGACCAATCCACCATACACCATTGTCACCACATTGAGCATCTCAGCATCAGTGATTCTTCTGCCGTTTACCATTTTCGACTCAATTCCAAGGCTGGCCGCTACCTGAGTTGCACGACGACCGCCACCATGTACCAACACTTTCTTGCCATCAATGGCACTGAAATCCTTAAGAAGTTGCAAGAGTTGAGGTTCGTCTTCCACCACAGCCCCGCCTACTTTAACTATGGTTAATTTTTCTTTCATCATTCCAAATATGTATAACCGTAAAGTCCTGAACGATAATTAGACAGGAATTCCTTTCCCTCTTCAAGAGATATCTTACCCTGCTTGACACTCTTAGCTACCCAGACTTCCAACTGACGCACCAGTTTCTTAGGATCATATTGTACATAATCGAGCACTTCAGCGACAGTCTCGCCATCGATAATCTGATCAATGTGGTAGCTACCATCTTTCTCTGAGATATGTACAGCATTGGTATCACCAAACAGATTGTGCATGTCACCCAGAATCTCCTGATATGCACCTACAAGGAATACGCCTAGATAATAGGGTTCGTTTTTCTTCAGAGGATGCACAGGTAGCGAATGCGAATTATTACGGTTGGTTACGAAGTTTGCGACCTTACCATCACTGTCACAGGTGATATCCTGAATTGTCGCATTGCGCGTGGGACGCTCATCAAGTCGCTGTATGGGCATAATAGGGAACAACTGATCGATGGCCCACGAGTCGGGTAGACTCTGAAAGAGTGAGAAGTTGCAGAAATATTTGTCAGCCAACAACTTGTCGATGTTCATCAACTCTTCAGGAATATGTTTCAGGCCCTTGGTAAGGATATTTATCTCGTGGCATACGCTCCAATACATAGACTCTATCTCTGCACGAGTCCTTAAATCCACGATACCATGCGAGAACAAATCAAGCACCTCTTCACGTATCTGCTCTGCGTCGTGCCAGTCTTCGAGCACGTTGCGCGGCGAGAGGTTGTCCCATATCTCATAGAGGTCTTTCACCAACTGATGACTGTTCTCATCAGGCTCAAACTCCTCTGGCATCTCTGGCAGCGAGGCCGTCTCCAGCACGTCAATCACCAACACAGAATGGTGAGCAGCGAGTGAGCGTCCGCTCTCGGTAATAATATTCGGATGAGGTAGATTGTTCTTATTCGCAGCCTCAACGAAGGTATAGATACAGTCGTTTACATACTCCTGAATACTATAGTTCACAGAACTCTCACTTGAAGGAGAACGCGTTCCGTCATAGTCCACACCAAGACCACCGCCGCAGTCTACGAAGTCCACATTGTACCCCATCTTGTGCAGCTGGATATAAAATTGAGATGCTTCGCGAAGAGCAGTCTGTATACGGCGTATCTTTGTGATTTGCGAACCGATATGGAAATGGATGAGTCGCAGACAATCACGCATGTCCTTCTTATCCAACAACTCGAGTGCTTCAAGAAGTTCTGCACTTGTCAGACCAAACTTTGAGGCGTCACCACCACTCTCTTCCCATTTGCCAGATCCACTTGAAGCTAGCTTGATGCGGATACCGATGTTGGGGCGGATGTTCATCTTCTTGGCCACCTTGGCAATGATTTCCAGTTCATTCAGTTTCTCTACAACGATAAAGATGCGCTTACCCATCTTTTGTGCGAGTAAGGCCAATTCTATATAGCTCTGATCTTTATAGCCATTGCACACGATGATAGAATCGCTCTGACACTGCACGGCAATAACAGCATGCAGTTCAGGTTTTGAACCTGCTTCAACGCCAAGATTGAATTTCTTTCCATGACTGATGATCTCCTCCACAACAGGCTGTATCTGATTCACCTTAATAGGATAGACCACATAGTTCTCGCCCTTGTACTCGTATTCCTCGGCTGCTCTTTTAAAGCAACTCCACGTTTTCTCGATACGGTTATCCAGAATGTCGGGGAATCGAAGCAGTACTGGAGGTGTGACATCACGCAATGCCAACTCGTCCATCACTTCACGTAAATCTATCTCTGTCTTATTCTTACAGGGAGTGACATAGACATCGCCTTTTTCGTTGATGCCAAAGTAAGAAGTGCCCCATCCGTTAATGTTATAGAGCTCCTTCGAATCTTCAATGGTCCATTTCTTCATAATTCCAAAATTTCTTTTATCCTAGCCACGCTGATTTTTATTTTCTCATAATTATCCATCAGACTGACATCGAGAGTGTATTTGGCCTTTGTGTAATAAGGCTCACGCTTCTCGAGCTGCTCACGAATGAAGGCAATCAGTTCTTCGGGGCTTTTGCCCTTCAAAAGCGGACGTTCCGTTTTCCCCATTAGCAGATGCTTGTAGAGCACTTCCGGATCAGCTTTCAAATACACCACCTTCCCTTGCTGGTTCAGGTAGTCCATATTATCAAAGAAGCATGGCGTTCCGCCTCCACAGCTGATGATAACATTTTCGAACTCGGCCACCTCGTGCAGCATGTTGTACTCTATCTGGCGAAAACCCTCCTCACCACGTTCAGCAAAGATCTGAGCCACAGATTTGCGCATACGGCTCTCTATATACCAATCAAGGTCGTAGAAGATGACACCCAGTTCGTCTGCAAGCGCTTTACCAACGGTTGTTTTCCCCGCACCCATATAGCCTATCAGGATAATGCGCGTCATATCAGCCTTTCTTTACTGGTGTTGCCTGAATAATCTTCATGCACTGATCATAAGTCAGTTCAGTAGCTTTTTCGTGCAGATTCTTGGGGAGGCGATAGTTCTTGCCGTCATATACTAGATAGGGGCCATATCTTCCATTCAGAATCTCCAGTTTAGAATCCTCTAGAAAGAACTTCATGTGCTTCTTGCTGTCCTGCTGACGCTTCTCCTGAATGAGTGCAATAGCCTCGTCGAGGGTTATAGTCATCGGATCTGTTCCCTTCGGCAGTGAAGTATATTGGCGGTCGTGGAGCACATAGGGACCGAAACGACCAGCACCGATAGTTACAGGTTTGTTTTCATACTCTCCCACCTCGCGTGGTAGTTTGAACAACTCCAACGCCTCATCAAGGGTGATGGTTTCCATGCTCTGCTCCTTGGGCAGTTGCGCAAACTGGGGCTTCTCCTTGTCATCGGCAGTACCAATCTGTACTACGGGGCCAAAACGCCCGATTTTCACAAATACGGGCTTTCCTGTTTTGGGGTCCTTACCCAGCTGACGTTCGCCAGCCTTGTGCTGCTGACGGCTGTTCATTGTTTTCTCTACCGTTGGCTCGAAACTCTTGTAGAACTGCTTCATCATGTCAGTCCATTTCTCATCGCCTTCAGCAATCTTATCAAAATCCTGCTCCACCTTGGCAGTGAAGTTGTAGTCCATAATTTCCTTGAAGTGTTCCATCAGAAAGTCGTTTACCACGATTCCGATATCGGTAGGCAGCAACTTGCCCTTCTCTGAGCCAACCATTTCCTTTCTGGTTTTCTGAGTCACCTGCTTACCCTTCAGCTGATAGAGAGAGTATGGGCGCTCCTCGCCTTTCTTATCACCTCTCTGCACGTATTCGCGCTGCTGAATAGTAGAAATAGTCGGAGCGTAAGTTGAAGGGCGACCAATTCCGAGTTCCTCCATCTTATGTACAAGGCTGGCTTCAGTATAGCGCTGCGGACCCATGGTAAAACGCTCTGTTGCCAACACTTCACGGCGTGTCAGCTGCTGCCCTTCCTTCATTGGCGGAAGAATATGTCCAAACTCGTCTTGCTGATCGTCATCATCCAGCGACTCGCGATAGACCTTGATGAAACCATCAAATTTCACGACCTCACCCTGTGCGACGAAATACTCGTCAGTGCCGCTGATACGGATGTTGGCTGTTGTCTTCTCTATCTGTGCATCTGCCATCTGGCTAGCGATGGTGCGTTTCCAAATCAGTTCGTAGAGCCGCTTCTCCTGAGCAGTCCCTTCAATCTCAGCCTGATCCATGTAGGTAGGACGGATGGCTTCGTGCGCCTCCTGAGCACCCTTTGCACTGGTATGATACTGGCGGGTCTTGCTGTATTTGTCGCCGTAGAGACTGACAATCTCGTTCTTACTAGCACCAAGACAGAGTTTAGAGAGGTTTACAGAGTCGGTACGCATATAGGTAATACGTCCGTTTTCATACAAATGCTGAGCAACCATCATAGTCTGACTTACTGAGAAACCAAGTTTGCGGGCTGCCTCCTGCTGGAGTGTCGATGTGGTGAATGGCGGAGCCGGTGTACGCTTGACGGGTTTCTTAGATATGCCCTCCACGGTGAAGGTTGCTTCCTTACACTTCTCGAGGAATGTTAACACCTCTTGCTCTGTCTTGAAACGACTGGCAAGCTGGGCCTTTACCTCTGAAGCAGAGCCATCGACATTGGTAATGGCGAAGACACCATTTACGTTATAATATACCTCGCTCTGGAAATTCTGAATCTCACGCTCACGTTCTACGATGAGACGCACAGCTACGCTCTGCACGCGACCTGCCGAGAGAGCTGGCTTCACCTTGCGCCAAAGAACTGGGGAGAGTTTGAACCCCACTAGGCGGTCGAGCACGCGTCGTGCCTGCTGGGCGTTTACCAAATCCATGTTGATATGGCGCGGATGCTCAATGGCTTCCAAAATTGCGGGTTTTGTGATTTCGTGGAACACAATGCGGTTGGTTTTCTGCTTATCCAGCCCCAACACCTCGCACAGATGCCAAGAGATGGCTTCTCCCTCACGGTCCTCATCGGATGCGAGCCATACCTTTTCTGCTTTCTTGGCTTTTGCGTTGAGGTCGGCCACCAGTTTAGTCTTCTCTTCTGGAATCTCGTATTCTGGTTCCAGAGTCTTATCGTCGATGCTCAGCTCTCTTTTCTTCAGGTCACGGATGTGTCCGTAGCTTGACATCACCTTGAAGTCATCTCCAAGGAACTTCTCAATGGTCTTTGCCTTAGCTGGAGACTCGACAATCACTAAGTTTTTCTGCATACTTTTGTCTTGTTATGATTTCTTTCGGGCTGCAAAAGTAAGCAAAAAAGTTTCTTCCACCTTATATATATATAGGAATTTTGTTTTTATTAACAATTCTGCACTAAGAACCGACTCACAGCCTCGCGGATAGAACGCAGTCCAAAGAGTTCTGGATTCAACACCCTCAGCGGCATCCAGGCTAATTCTGCAGCGTCGTCGGCAGCCTTCACCACAGCCTCATCGCCCACACGGCAGAAAAAGAATAGATCGAGCGTGTGGATGTCCATGCCTGAATAGTTGTAGATGTTGGGCACGGAAAACATGTATTCCACATGCTCTGGCGAAATACAGAGTCCCGTCTCTTCCTTGATTTCACGTGCCATGCCCTCCTCGGCCGTCTCGTCATTGTCGACAAAGCCGCCTGGTAGATCGAGCGTGCCTTTTGCAGGTTCCTTTGCGCGACGCGCCACCAACAGCTCACCTTTAGCATTCTGGATAAAAGCCGCTGTGGCAGCCCGTGGGTTCTGATAGTAGGTAAAACCGCAGTTGTTACAATGCCTGCTCAGGGCATTGTGTATCACGAATTGCTGGCTGCCGCATCTCGGGCAAAAATGGAATTGCGCTAAAGGATGTTTTTCCATGGCGGTTTACCAATTATCAGTGCGGAAGGGGAAGAGCGGCAGGTTGCCAGCATTCTTCACGTTACCCGTCTGGAAGTTCTTGAAACAATAGCGCACGGCTACGGGATTCTTCACTTTGGGCGAGGAGATGCGGATAGCCTCATCCCAATAAGCGCCGCCTGGCTGCCAAAAGTGCTGCGCACTGGCGGGATAAAAAATCTTATCGTCGCCAGCCACCTCGAAGCCCTGCATGTCTTCGAATGGTGCATCAGCCCAATAATTGTCTTGAAGATGGATGAACACAGCATCGCCTTTTATCAGCATATCCTTGAACGACGAGCTTTTATACATGATACTCTCGAAGCCATAGTCGCGATTCAGAGCCGTGTAAGCCAGCCGTTCGCCCACCTGCTGTTTCTGAGTGGGGTGTATCTGCGAGAACTCGTAGGGATAGACTAGGTCGTTGATGCACACCAGCGAGCTGTTCGGGATAAGGCTCTGGGCTTTAAACTGCTGTTCGCGAAGCAGCGCACCGTTTGTCGCGTTGTTATCGTCGTCGTATCTGTAAGGCGCAATCTGCACGAAGTAGAAGGGTATTTCACCGAGGGCGAACTGACTTCTCCACTGCTCCACCAGCAGCTTCATACGCTCTGAATACTGGTTGCCTTGGTCGCCTACATTCGAGCAACCCTGATAATAGAGTATGCCCTTCACAGTGAAGTTCAGGATGGGATTGAAGGTGCCGTTGCCCCAGAGCAGCGAACGGTGATAGTCGTAGTCAACCCACCTCTTGCATATCTCAACCGAATCGGTAGGGTCGTTGGTATATTTCTCCAGATTCTCTTTCGTCAGCCAGCTCTCCACGCGCGTACCTCCTTTATTGGCTTCAATGAGTCCGATAGGTATGTCGAGCGCCTCGTGCATCTTGCGGGCGAAGAAATAGCCAGTAGCCGAAAACTCCCCAACAGTTCGGGGCGAACACACGCGCCACTCGCACTGGGCATCGTTGAGTGGTTTCGACGACATGACACTTGGAATCTTCACCGAACGGACGCCCTGATGGTTCTTTGCGTCGATAACCACGTCATTATAGCCCTCTACGGGACACATACCGAAGCCCTTCACGGGCATCTCCATATTCGACTGTCCCGCGCATACCCAGACCTCACCTGCCACCACGTTGCGAATAGTCAGGGGTTCGCCATCATCAAACGTGATTGAGAGCGGCTCGTACGAGGCCTTAGGCGTCACTACCTTTACGAGCCACTGTCCCTGCTTGTCGGCCTTGGCCGTCACTACGTCCTTGCTCCACGACACCGTTACCCTCACCATCTTACCCGGCTGCGTCCACCCCCAGAGGCGGGCGTCGGTCTGCTGTTGTAATACCATGTTGTCGCCAATCATGTGGGGCAACCTAACTTTGGCCTGTGCGCCGAGCGTCGCCAATGCGACGAGAGCCATCAAAGCGAGAATCTTTTTCATTATACAGGATAGTTTCAAGTTTCCGCCTGCAAAGATAGTATAAAGTTCTGAAAAAACCTCAACGAAGGGGGCAAACTGCACTAAAACTTCTTAATTTTGTACCTTTAGTGTCAGTAGTGGACAAAAAAGTAGTACCTTTGCATAGAAATTTATAACCAAAACAATGATGAAAAGTCTGAAATCAATACTCACGATGCTATTCCTTGGCGTGTCTGCGGCATCCTTCTCACAGAAAGGAGCAACTATGGATTTGTGGCCTAACGAAGCCGCTGTGGCAAGCAGCGACGCCAACGACAAAGCCGAAATTACCGTTTACCTGCCCGATGTCGCAAAGGCCAGCGGCCGCGCTGTGGTGTGCTGTCCAGGAGGCGGCTACAGCCATTTGGCTATGGACCACGAGGGGCATCAGTGGGCCACCTTCTTCAACAACCAAGGCATTGCACTTGTCGTTCTGAAGTATCGCATGCCCCACGGTAATCGTATGGTACCCATCTCCGATGCCGAGGAGGCCATCAAGACCGTGCGCCGGCACGCTGCCGAGTGGCACATCCACAAGAGCGATATCGGCATCATGGGCTTCTCTGCTGGCGGCCATCTCGCCTCTACCATCGCCACTCACGCCACTGGCGACGCTGCGCCCAACTTTCAGATTCTCTTCTATCCAGTTATCACGATGGATCAGGGGTTCACTCATAAGGGCTCGCACGATAATTTTCTAGGCACTTTCGGCGACGACAAGAAAGACCAGAAGGAGTTGAAGCGGCTAGAGTTCGAGTATAGCAACGAGTTGCAAGTGAACCGTACCACACCCCGTGCTTTCCTTGCCCTGAGTGATGACGATAAGGCCGTGCCCGCTGCCAACGGCCTGAACTACTATCAACAACTATACAAGCACGACGTGCCCGCCTCTCTGCACATCTACCCATCGGGCGGCCACGGATGGGGCTATCGCGAATCATTTCCCTACCACTACAATGTCGTGTTCGAACTGAAGGCCTGGCTCCAAAGTTTCTGAATTCGTTTGCAAACGTACGGTTTTCCACATTCTCCAAATTTCAACCACCGATTCTGCCGATTCTCAGCACGCTGTAGTTTATGGCTACATGGTAATGCCACCCTAGTTTCACACCTAGCGAAAACACGTATTTCACAGCAACGAGTTCGGGACGCCTTAGTAGATAGTCGGGCAGTTCGGCTCCGTCCAAACTCTGACTGGTACGTATAAGTTCCGTGGTCTCTACTTGCTGTGCAGGCGTGTCAGCACGGGCATTCTCACAGGAGGTATACACGACAGCACCATAGAATAGGGTTGCACAAGAATCCAACAATTCTGTTTCTTCATATTAATTTTAATCTGGCAAATAGATGTATCACGTCGCAAAGATAATTTTTTTTAAAACTGCAAAATTTTGGGGCTTAATTATTTAATAATTTGGTGATTCGTCCGATTTTCAGTATCTTTGCACCAAAATTGCGCAATATAAAGAAAAAATGAGTCTGACTCAAATTATAGGGAAACTATTTGTGCCCCGTCAGCATGCTTTAGAGCGGCATCAGAACGAGGGCGAGGCTTTGCAGAGGACTGTGCTGGAGCGGCTGACACAGAAAGCCAAAGACACGGAATACGGGCGAAACCATGCATTTATGGCCATCAAAGGCTACGACGACTTCAGATCTCACGTGCCAGTGAATACTTACGAAGAACTGAAGGGCGACATCGACCGTATGCGCCAAGGCGAGACGGATATTTTGTGGCCAGGGCGCGTAAAGTGGTTTGCGAAATCGAGTGGAACGACCAACGACAAGTCTAAATTCATACCCGTAAGCCGTGACGGTTTGCACGATATTCACTATGCCGGAGGGTATGACTCGGTGGCCACCTACCTGAGAAACAACCCAAAATCGCGTCTGTTCGACGGCCGGAGTCTGATTCTCGGAGGCAGTCATGCACCGAATTACAACCTGAAGGACTCGCTTGTGGGCGATCTCAGCGCTATTCTCATCGAAAACATCAATCCACTGGCCAATTTGGTGCGTGTTCCGAAGAAAAAAACGGCTCTACTTAGCGATTTTGAGGTGAAACGTGAGCGGATAGCCCGCGAGGCCATGACAAAAAACGTCACAAACATATCTGGTGTTCCCTCATGGATGCTCTCCGTACTGACCTGTATGATGGACATCACGGGCAAAAAACATCTTGAAGAGGTTTGGCCGAACATCGAGGTGTTCTTCCACGGCGGAGTGGCTTTTACACCTTACCGCAAACAATACGAGCAGCTCATCACCTCATCCCGCATGCACTATATGGAGACGTACAACGCCAGCGAAGGTTTCTTCGGCATACAAGACGACCCCGCAGATAAGTCGCTGCTGCTGATGCTCGACTATGGCGTATTCTACGAGTTCATACCCATGGACGGAGGCGAAATCGTACCTCTTTGGGGCGTTGAGAAGGGCAAGAACTACGCGATGGTCATCTCGACCTCGTGCGGCCTATGGCGCTACGAGATTGGCGACACGATACAATTCACGTCAACCAACCCCTATAAGTTCATCATCAGCGGGCGTACCAAGCACTTCATCAACGCCTTTGGCGAGGAACTGATTGTCGACAACGCAGAACAGGGCCTGGCCTACGCTTGCGAACAGACGGGCGCCGAGGTACTGGAATATACGGCAGCGCCCGTGTTTATGGACGAGAAAGCCAAGTGCCGCCACCAGTGGCTCATTGAGTTCTCTAAACGCCCTGAGGACATGCAGCAGTTCTCCGACCTGCTCGACCAGAAGTTACAGGAAATCAACAGTGACTACGAGGCTAAGCGCTACAAGGATATCACGCTGCAGCACCTGGAGATTGTCGAGGCGCGTGAAAATCTCTTCAACGACTGGCTGAAATTGCGCGGCAAACTAGGCGGACAGCATAAGGTGCCCCGTCTAAGCAATTCACGCGACACAATAGAACAACTGCTGGCGCTGCAAAAGTAAAGAAAGAGGTAAACAAAGTAAAAAGGTAAAAAAAGGCAAGAGATGAAGCGAATAGTTGATATGATGGTTAACAGGTATAAGGGTAGAAACCTCTTCTTTCCTTTCCACCTTCTTACCCTTTTATTTTTTGTTGCCTGCGCCCGTATGGGTAATCCCGACGGGGGATGGTTCGACGACGACCCTCCCAAGGTGTTAAGCAGCATGCCTGCCGATAAGTCAGTCAACGTCGACAGCAAGAAGATTACCATCCTATTCGATGAGTATATCAAACTTGAAGACGCTACCAACAAGGTTATCGTGTCGCCACCCCAGCTTGAAATGCCCGAGATTAAGACCTCAGGAAAGAAGGTCGTGGTAGAGCTTCAAGACTCGCTGATGCCCAATACTACATACACCATTGACTTCAGCGACGCCATCTCTGACAACAATGAGGGCAACCCTATGGGCTCGTTCACCTACAGCTTCTCTACAGGCGAGCAAATCGACACCTTCGAAGTGTCGGGCTATGTGCTCGACGCCAGCAATCTAGAGCCTATCAAGGGAATCGCCGTGGGACTCTATGCCGACCTCGCCGACTCAGCCTTTAAGACCAAGCCCATGCTACGCATCTCGCGCACAGACAGCCGCGGCCATTTCGTGGTGAAAGGCATTGCGCCAGGCATTTATCGCGCCTACGCGCTGAAGGATGCCGATGGAGACTTCCGCTTTACACAGAAGAGTGAAATGATGGCATTCAACCACGACACGTTTGAGACTTCGTCAAGGCCAGATATCCGCATAGACACCGTCTGGCGCGACTCTTTGCATATTGACAACCTTATACGAGTACCCTATACTCACTACCTACCCGACAATATCACATTATTGGCTTTCACCCATACATTGACAGACCGCTATCTGATTAAGACGGAACGCGTAGACGCCGAGAAGTTCTCAATGTATTTCAGCTATGGTCACAAGGATTTGCCTGTCATCAAGGGATTGAACTTCAACGCCACAGATGCCTTCGTGGTTGAGACAGGCGAGAAGCAGGATACGATACACTACTGGTTGCGAGACACCACGCTCATCAATCAGGACACACTCCGTATGGAAGTGAGCTATATGATGACCGACACGCTGGGCTGCCTTGTGAGTCAGACTGACACACTCGACATTTTAGCTAAAACACCATACGAGAAGCGACTGAAGAATCAAGCCAAGGAGCTGGAGCAGTGGCAGAAGGATCAGGAGAAGCGTAAGAAGCGCGGTGAGAACTATGACTCAATCTATCCTGTAAAGCCGCTTGACGTGAAATACGACGCACCCGCATCGATGGACCCTGACGGCATTGTAACGGTTGAGATGCCTGCACCCCTGCTGCGCTGCGACACATCGGCCGTACACCTTTATTCCATGATAGACTCCGTGTGGTACGAATCCACATGTCGCCTGCAACCTATGCCCTACAAACTCCGCAACTTCGAGATTTTGGCCGACTGGCGCCCTGGCATCGAATATAGTCTTGAGGTCGACTCAGCAGCCTTTGAGGATATCTATGGCAACGTGTCCAACCCTCTCAAACAAGGCATCAAGGTGCGTTCGACCGATGAATACAGCAACTTGAAACTCACTATCTCGGGAGTTGAAGACTCGCTGATGGTTGTTCAGCTGCTTAGTTCCTCCGATGCAGTAGTGAAAGAGGCACATGTGGCCGGTCATGTGGCTCAATTTAACTACGTAAGACCTGGCAAGTACTACATCCGCGCCTTTATCGACAGTAACGGTAACGGCATCTGGGACACTGGCGACTACGACGCCGACCTTCAGGCTGAGGACGTCTTTTACTATCCTCGTGAGATAGAGTGTAAGGAGAAGTGGGACATCAGCCATTCGTGGAATGTTGCCTCTGTACCTCGTTTCCATCAGAAACCAAGCGCCATCACCAAGCAGAAACCCGATGCCGACAAGAAACTTAAAAACCGCAACGCCCAGCGCGCTCAGCAAATGGGCATCACATATAATGGAAAAATCAACGTAAAAGAATGATAATAAGGTATGAAGAGAATATTTTTATTTGCGCTGTTCGCTATCCATTGTTCCATATTCACAGCTTCAGCTCAGTGTGGTATAGCCAACACGGCCTTTAAGAGCGGAGAGGAACTTGACTATGACCTCTACTTCAACTGGAAATTCATCTGGATGAAGGTTGGAACGGCGTCGATGGACACGAAAATGGCACGTTTCGAGGGAAAAGATGCATGGAAGTCGTATCTGATTACCCGCGGCAACAACAAGCTCGACAAATACTTCATGATGCGGGATACGCTGCTCTCTTACTGCAATCCCGACCTCTCACCCCTCTACTACCGCAAGGGAGCCCGCGAAGGCGACCGCTATTATGTAGACGAGATATGGTATAGTTACCCCAACGGCCTCTGTCAGCTAAAAAAACATCGTATCAACCATCATGGAGAGCACACGTGGAAGACCAGCACTTACCGCACCTGCATCTACGACATGATGTCAATCTTCCTCCGTGCACGCAACTTCGATGGTACCAAGATGAAGAAAGGTGAAGTCATCCCCATGCCTATCAGCGATGCGCGCTACCTATCGAACTCATGGCTCGAATACCGTGGAAAAGAGACCTTCAAGATGAACGATTCTAAGGAGAAGTTTCGCTGCATGGTTTTCTCGTTCTATGAGCGCGAAGAGGGCAAAAGCAAGGAGCTTATACGGTTCTATATCACAGACGATCAAAACCACATTCCTGTACGACTCGACATGTTCCTCTCCTTTGGAAGTGCCAAGGCCTATCTGAAGAGCTACAAGGGAGTACGCAGTCCTATGACTTCAAAGGTTAAATAACGATGTCGATACTTACCCGAAAATATCCGTTCTCCGAAGATATACACTGGCTGAGAGACAGTGCAATATCCAGCACCATCGTATTCCTTATCCTTTATCTGCTACAGCCTTTCGGCTTTGCTATGTATCCAGGTAACAAATTGCTGGCGGCGCTGATATTCGGGCTAATTACTTTCTGCTGCACAGCTGTTTATACTGGTGTGGTATTAAGATTCCTATATCGTCACATCAAGCCTTGGCGCATTTGGCATGAGGGAGTAGCCATCTTAGGCATGATTGTGTTTATTGCCATCTGTAACTTTCTCTTCGCTTCCTATCAGGCCAACATCAACGAATTCCTTCTTTTCCTATATTGGGCTCTCATCATTGGTGCCATCATCACCGTTTTCTCTGTGTTTCTAGAATATAATCGGCATCTGAGAAACCAGATGGAGACACTCCTCAGCAATACGGCAGAAGAGCAGAAAAATGTCGTAATAACTATCAGCGACAGCAACGTGAGAGGAAACGACCTGACGCTACCGCTTAATAATCTGCTGTACATAGAAGCTCAGAAGAACAATGTGATGGTAAGCTATCTATGCGAGGGCAAGGTGACCAGCAAGGAGGTTCACTCCACGCTAACTGCTGTTCTCGACGAGTTGAAGGATTATGAGAATGTCTTCCAGTGCCATCGCTCATTTGTGGTGAATCTGAATAATATCACGTCAGCACGAGGTAACTCTAACGGCTATCAGCTTATACTGAAAGGAAGCCAGTACATCATACCCGTTTCACGCTCTTTTGTACCTAAACTCAAGTCTTTTATTGCTTAGTCAGTCGTCCTGAATTCTAGTCATTCAGCTTTCGGAATAGTTTTTCATCAGCAGTTCTAGCTGTCCGTCAGCAGAATTTGGTGGCTTCACTTTTCATGCATATATTTGCAGCATGAAACAGCGACTGATTATTTCAATTCTAATGTTGATGGCTACCTGCCATCTGACTGCCCAGACAAGAATCTCGGGTATTGTAAGTGATGGGCGTGAGCCTCTGGCTTGTGCCAATGTGTTTATAATAGGTACGATAGACGGCTGTCTAACCGACTCGCTTGGACGATTCGACTTTACAACGACCAGACAAGGCGAGTTGACTATCAAGGTGACATTTATCGGCTTCGAGAACTATCTGCTGACGACAGACGTAAGCAAGATGAATGACCTGAAGATAATTATGCACGAGCAGGCCACATCAATCAACGAAGTGGTTGTGACTGCTAGTACATTCAATTTCGGCAAAAGCGACAACTTCAAAACAATGGATGCACTCGATGTCGTGATGTCGGGTAATTCATGCGGCGACGTCGTAGCAGCTTTACAAACCCTGCCAGGAACGCAGAAGGTGGGCGAAGATGGTAAGCTATACGTGAGAGGTGGTGAGAGTGAGGAGTGCCAAACTTTTGTTAATGGTATGCACGTGCTCGTACCTTATTCCACGAATGTACAGAACAGCGCGGTACGCGGACGTTTCTCACCATTCCTGTTCAAAGGTATCAATTTCTCACTGGGCGGCTACAGTGGTGAATACGGACAAGCCCTGTCTTCTGTGCTTCCAATGGAGACCACAGATATGGCAACAAGCGACAAGATGGGTATAAGCGCATCGCTGGTCGACTGGAACATCGGTGGGACAAAGGCCTTCCAGAATAGCAGTTTAGGCTTTAACGTCGACTATACAAGCATGGGACTCTACGATAAGCTGTTTACTCAGCGCATGGATTTCACACGTCCCTACCGTAAGCTTTCGGGCGAGGCACAATACAAGAAGGAATTCTCGCAGAACAGCATTTTGAAATCGTATGTGGGTTACGACCTAACTTCGGTAGGACAACATATAGACAACAGGTCACTCTCGCTCAAAGAACACAATTTCTATGCCAATGTAACATATAAGACAAATATCGGACGAGGATACAGTTTGTTTACAGGTATAGCTAATTCAACGGTGCTCAACGATATTGATGACGCTCAAATTGTTGGCGACCACTACCACAATCGCCGTAACGAAATTCATCTGAAAGCAGAACTCAGAAAGGTATTTTCACCCGTATTGAAGATGTCGGCAGGGATTGAAGACTACATCCGTAACAGTTCTAAGCGATACGAAGCAAACGAATATAATCTTGACTACAATCTGATGGCTGCTCACATTGACGCACAGGTCCGATTGATGCCCCGTCTGTTCCTGAACCTTTCGACAAGAACTGAGCATGTCAGTTATATTGACAAGCTCCAACTGATGCCTCGCGCAACGCTGAGCTACATACCCAACAAGCACTTCCAACTTTCGGCCATGTACGGACGCTATAGCCAGACAGCTCAGGACGACTATATTGCCATCAGCCAGAAACAATTAGAACAGTGTACTGCCAATCATTGCATCGTGAGCATGCAGTACCAAACAGAGAATACAGTACTGAGAATAGAGCCCTACTACAAGAAATACAAGAACCTGCCTCTGTACAATACCAACACCTATACCGCTGACGGTTATGGCTCAAGCAAGGGACTAGATGTGTTTCTTGAAAACAACTCGCTAATCAAGCGTCTCACCACAATACTATCCTACTCTTTCAATGACTCTGAGCGTTACTATCTGGATTACACCAGACTATGTACACCAGACTACGCCTCTCGTCACAATCTGCGAGTATCTCTCAAATACAACTTTGGCAAGGTCATTTTAGGACTATCCGATTCGTATGCCAGCGGCAGAGAGTTCCCTATGGGCAAGACTCCTCATTATAATAGCGTAGACGCCAACGTGACATTCCTTGTTAGTCCCAAGGTGATTGTATATACTTCACTCAACAACATACTTGGCCGAACCAATATACATGGCTACGACACACAGGGTAAATCCGTATTAAGTTCGCGCGATCGTTTCTTCTACATCGGAATATTTGTTTCACTAAAAAATAATAAAGCTTATGACATCTCAAATTTTTAAAAGTTACGTGTGTGTAATGGTTCTTTTACTGACCACAGTTGTAAATGTCAATGCCCAGGAGATTAAGATGGACAATCTCCTGATGCAATCCCTCTCTCGATTGCAGGAACCTTCCCCCCAGAACTATCTGACCTGTATTGCAGAATTGAAGCGTATCGACACTATGTATCCCGACAGCATTCAACCTAAGTATCAGATAGCACTTCAATCGCTGAATTATTCGGTAATGAACCCTCAGGCAGAACAGACAGAGAACCTGCTGAAAGAAACCGAGCAGACCATCGAGAAGATGAAACAGATGGGCAATGCCGACCAATCAGACATTAGTACGCTTACAGGTTATCTATACATGACCCGCATCGTACAGAATCCTACTGTAAACGGCCAGCGTTACTATCTGATGGTGATGCAATGTTACGAAAAGGCCCTGAAGCTGAATCCTGAAAACAAACTGGCTAAGGATTTGCAACAGAAATTCTTTGATGGTATGCAGAAAGCTACCAAACAATAATAAAAAAGAGGCTCACAAGTTTTTCAAGTGAGCCTCTTCTTAATTTTATATTATAATTATCCTACCTGGCTACCTAGCTTTACATCCTTAGTGGTTGTAACCACACTCAGACTCTCGTCGGCATCAACGGCACTCAGAATCATACCCTGACTCTCGATACCCATCATGGTGCGAGGCGCAAAGTTGGCCACAAAGAGGATACGCTTACCAATCAATTCCTCAGGATTCTCGTAGAAGGCAGCAATACCCGAGCAGATGGTACGATCGGTACCAGAACCATCGTCGATGGTGAACTGCAGGAGTTTCTTACTCTTCTTAACCTTCTGACAATCCTTTACCAAGCCTACACGAATATCAAGCTTCTCGAACTCCTCAAAGCTTACTGTATCCTTGATAGGAGCAGCCTTATAGTTAGCAGCCTCGTTGGCCTTCTTGGTAGCCTCAAGCTTATCGAGCTGCTTCTGGATAACCTCATCCTCAATCTTCTCGAACAGCAGAGATGCCTCGCCCAACTGATGACCAGCCTCCAGGAGGTCGGTGCTACCCAGCTGCTCCCATTCGAAGCTGCTGATGTTCAGCATCTCGCGGAGCTTCTTACTGCTGAATGGCAGGAATGGCTCAAAGGCGATAGCGAGGTTAGCTGTAAGCTGCAAACAGATATTCAGGATAGTCTCGCAACGCTTTGGATCAGTCTTCCAAACCTTCCAAGGCTCACACTCTGTGATATAGCGGTTACCGATACGAGCCAGGTTCATAGCCTCAAACTGAGCATCGCGGAACTTGAACTGCTCCAACAGAGCCTCAACCTTAGCCTTTACATCCTTGAACTCCTCAAGAGCCTGCTTATCTACATCCTGCAACTCTCCACAAGCAGGAACTACACCGTTCCAATACTTCTTGGTGAGCTGGAGAGCACGGTTTACAAAGTTGCCATAAACAGCTACGAGCTCGTTGTTATTACGATCCTGAAAATCCTTCCAAGTAAAGTTGTTATCCTTTGTCTCAGGTGCATTGGCTGTCAGTACATAGCGCAGCACGTCCTGCTTGCCAGGCATATCAACCAGATACTCGTGGAGCCATACAGCCCAGTTACGAGAGGTTGAAATTTTATCGTTCTCCAGATTCAAGAACTCGTTAGCAGGTACGTTATCAGGCATGATATACTTGCCGTGAGCCTTCATCATTACAGGGAAGATGATGCAGTGGAACACGATGTTATCTTTACCGATGAAGTGAACCAGACGAGTATCCTCATCCTGCCACCACTTTTCCCAGTTGCCCCACTTCTCAGGCTCCTTCTCGCAGAGTTCCTTGGTGTTTGATACATAGCCGATAGGCGCATCGAACCAAACATAGAGCACCTTACCCTCAGCATCCTTTACAGGCACAGGGATACCCCAATCCAAGTCGCGCGTCATCGCACGTGGCTGCAAGTCCATATCCAGCCAGCTCTTGCACTGTCCATATACGTTTGGACGCCACTCCTTGTGGTCCTCCAGAATCCACTGTTTCAACCAGTCCTGATACTCGTTCAGAGGCAGATACCAGTTCTTGGTCTTCTTCAGTACAGGAGTAGAACCTGAGATTGTTGACTTTGGATTAATAAGTTCAGTAGGACTCAGATCGCGTCCGCACTTCTCACACTGGTCGCCATAGGCACCCTCGTTGTGGCAGTGTGGGCACTCACCAGTTACATAGCGGTCGGCCAGAAACTGCTTAGCCTCCTCGTCGTAAAGCTGCTCAGTAGTCTCCTCAGTCAGCTTGCCCTCGTCGTAGAGTTTCTTAAACCACTCGGCAGCAAACTTATGATGAGTCTCACTAGTAGTACGGCTATAGATATCGAACGAGATACCAAACTCCTCGAACGAATCCTTAATCATCTTATGATAGCGGTCAACCACATCCTGAGGAGTGATACCCTCTTTACGGGCACGAACGGTAATGGGCACACCATGCTCATCACTTCCGCCGATGAACAATACCTCGCGCTTCTTCAGACGAAGATAACGCACATAGATATCAGCAGGTACATATACACCAGCCAGGTGCCCGATATGTACGCCGCCATTAGCGTATGGTAGCGCCGACGTAACGGTCGTACGCCTGAATCTCTTGTTTTCCATTACTTTAAATACGTATTTATTCTAATTTGGGTGCAAAGGTACGAATAAGTGAGCGAAATACCAAATTTATTTGAGTATTTCCAAACTTCTGCTTTTAGAGACGCAACGCGTTGCGTCTGATTTCTACTATCATATTATTGCATTTCTTTATATATTTTTGTTTCTTTGCAATGTTGGAGGAGATATAATCAAATATCCCATTCCCCAACACAACACAATAGTTTTATATATGAATTTATTGAAAACCACCTGTTTGTGAAAGCAGGTGGTTATTTACTTCGCCAAGAACGCAACGCGTTGCGCAATAATTCGTGCATCCTTTTCGTTATTGTTTTGTTAGAAAAGGCTACTTTTGTAAGAGTGTAACGTAATAAACGGAAAAGTGTGAAAAAACGTATCTCACAGCGCGATATCGCTAAAAACCTTGGAATAAATGTCTCTACGGTTTCTCGGGCGTTAAATGGTCTTGGAGGAGTTAGCAAAACTCTTCGATAAAAATTAAGCACTTTGCAGAAGAATATAATTATCGACCAAACCCTTTTGCCACGAGTCTTCGATATGACACAACAAAAACAATAGGGATTGTTGTACCCGACATGTCTTTCAGTTATTATGCTCATTTTGTGAAGCGCGTTGAAGATGAAGCCCGTAAAGCTGGATTTATGTGTATCGTGACAGATTCCGATGACAAATATAAAGGCGAGATTGAATGTCTTGAACATCTTGAAAGCATGCATGTGGAAGGTATCATCCTATGCCTTTCACAAGAGACAACAGATTATAGCCATTTGGAACGGATAAAAAAGAACCACATCCCATTAGTGTTGTTCGACAGAGTTGCAGGCTCAAATTTCTCATCAATAACCATCAATGATGAATCGCTGGCGAAACAAGCGACTCTACATTTGATTGATGGTGGTGCCAAACGTATCGCCTTTTTAGGGGGTCCTAATCAGATGCGACAAACTGCCGATCGTAAGCATGGTTATATTGAAGCATTACATGAAAGAGGTATCGCTGTCAGGAAAGAATTAGTAAAGTGCGACTATATCAGTTTTAATGCAGGACTATCCGAAACATTAGAACTGCTCTGTCTGCCAGAACCTCCTGATGCAATCATCGCATCTCATGGTCTTTTGGCAATATCTTCCATTCAGGTTGTCATCAGTAAGGGATTGCATGTTCCAGAAGATGTATCAATTATAGGTTTTATGAGTGATTGGGGTTCTGGGATGTCAACACCACGTATGACATTTGTGAAACAAAATATAAAAGAGATTGGAACCAAAGCGTTCAGACTGCTACTAGATCAGATTAATGGAGATTCTCAAATACAGAATTTAATAGTTAACGCAAGATTGGAGATAAGAGAAAGTACTCGAAAAAGCATTATATAACCTTAAGAAAGGTACCACATCTCACGATGCAGAACCTTTCTTAAATTATGAATATATTCTAGTCATCAAGACCGGAAAGACTTCTGGCTATCCATACATCCATCCTCCCTGCACCACGATGATTCCAAGCATAATAAGGAATAAGTTTCACCGTAACATCTTTAGCAACAAGCTTACCCTCACTAGTTATTGAGGCTTCCTGAGCTTTAGTTGCAATAGCTGTTACATTAAAAGTTTTACCATCACCTTCTGTGTTCTGAATGCCATAGGCAGTCTTCAGTTCAAACTGCGGATGGCGAGCAAGCAAAAGATGGTGAGGATTTATTCCATCATTGTCAGCCCATTCTGCACAATAAACCAATGGTCCGCGCTCCACAGCGATACGCCCCCTGTCATCAGCCACTTTCATATTTGCCATAACCGTTCGTACGGGCATATCGAAGTGAATCCGAATAACATCTCCCTTTTTCCAATTGCGATTGATGACAAAATAACCATTCTGTAATTCACCTTTCATCTTCTGACCATTAACAATAATTTCATAGCCAGAGAGAACATCGTCGCTGAACGAATAAAGATCACTTGGCACAACATGGTTCTGCACCCATCCTGGAATACGAATCATCATATTAAACGCCTTTGCCTTATTCTGAAGCACCTTAATGGCAATATCACCATCCCATGGGTATTCTGTACTCTCCTCGATGGTCACATTCTTGCCATTGACCTGAATTGTCGCGGTATTGGCAGCAAAAAGGTTTATATAGAGATTATTATCACGCACACCATAGACATAACCAGGCATAGAAGGGATAAAACGAGAGAGGTTAGAAGGACAACAAGCACAACCAAACCAAGGCTGACGCGTCATCGTATTGTCTGCATTAAAGCGATAGTGTCCATCGCTTGACAAAGGGTTAGGATAGAAAAACTTTCCTCCATCAACACTCATACCGCTAATAACACCATTATACAAGGTGCGTTCCAAACAGTCTATATATTTAGCGTCACCATGGAGCAGGAACATGCGCTCAAAAAGATATACCATTGAGATGGCAGCACAGGTTTCGTTATAAGCAGTCAGGTTTGGCAATTCATAATCAGCACCAAAGGCCTCACCAGAATGGCGAGCTCCAACTCCACCTGTCAGATAATACTTCCTGCCCACAATATTTTCATAAATCGTATCAATAGCCTTGATATAACTTGAGTCTCCGAGGAGGGCGGCCACATCAGCCATACCGGCATACATATAACCAGCACGTACTGCGTGCCCCCAGGCCTCCGTCTGCTCAACTACGGGCTTATCGCTCTGAGAATAAAGATCCTTACGTCCTGTCTTACCACGATAGTCAAGCAAGAACTTGGCCTCATCAAGATATTTCTTCTCGCCTGTTAGAACATACAGACGGGCGAGTGCCATCTCTGCAATCTGATGACCAGGAACCACACAGGCCTGACCATCAGCAGCACCAACCTCTTTAATCACGCAGTCGGCATAACGCTTGGCAATATTGAGAAATTTTGTACTCCCCGTAGCCTGATAGTGAGCACAAGCCGCATCCACCATATGTCCAAGATTATAAAGCTCGTGGCTTAGGATTTCCTCCACTTCCCAACGCTTTTTACCACTCCACTGGTGCGGATGCTCGGGGTTGATGGTTCGGGCGGTATAGAGATAGCCGTCTGGTTCTTGGGCAGCAGCTACTACGTCAAGCACACTATCAATATAAGCCTTCAGTTTTGCATCCGGGAAAGATTGAAGTACATACGAGGCACCTTCTATAGTCTTATAGACATCAGTATCATCAAACGAAAAACCCATGAATTTCGAAACATCCCATTCCTTTGTCTGCAAACCAGAATGCCCTGGATGCTGCAACGTGTAGGCAGCCATCTCGAAATTCTTATAACGATGTTCACTCTCGCACTTTGAGAATGCTAAAGGAATCGTCACCTCCCTTGCAGCCTTGATACGATCGCCCCAAAAGGTATTTGGTGCAATTTTTACCGAAGTAAAAGGAACTTGGGTATAGGGATACCCGTTTTGCTGAGCCAAAGTCGTACTAGCAAAGAGTGCCAGAAGACTAGTCATAGTCAGAATTCGTTTCATCATAATCTATGTTTATTTGTTGTTAAAGATTCAATTATTACTCTTCTTTTTCAACCATCTGCAAAGGAATGAAAGAATGATATAAGAGGACAAGCCTATGATAATACCATCAGTGATGCTTCCTGTGACAGGCATAAGCAAAATGGTGAGAAAAGCTGGCATAGCCTCTAAAGGATCAGAGAGTTTGATATGGCGTATGATGCCAAAAAGGTAAAGGCCCGCAATAACCATGACGGGTGCGGTAGCGGCTGCAGGAATAGCCAGGAACAACGGAGCCAAAAAGAGACTTGCAGCAAAACACAGGGCAACCACGAGGGCAGATACACCCGTACGCCCTCCTTCGGCAAATCCTGTCGCACTTTCAACGTATGCCGTTACTGTGCTACAGCCAAGGCAGGCACCTGCCGATGTGGCCAATGCATCGCTGAGTATGATGTTGCGCAGATGGGGAATACGACCATCCTTGCGGATAATACCTGAACAAGTCATCACACCAACCACAGTACCTAGGGTATCAAAGATGTCAAAGAAAAGCATCGTCAGAACGCAGGCCCAAAAATCTGGCAATAGGAGGTAGCTCCACGAAAACTTACAAAAAAGCGGTGCGGGAGAGGGAGGCAGACAGAAAATACCATCTGGTATAGTCGTCTCTCCCACCAAGAGGCCCATAAGGCTGATGATAACAATACTTAATAACAATCCTCCCTTGACATGCATAATCGTAAATGCTCCAGTTACTACAAGTCCGAACAAGAATAGCATTGAAGCAGGAGTCGTCAGTGTATCCAGATGACTAAAGACCGTCCCTTCTGCTAATATACCGCTATTCTTGAATCCTATCATGGCTATGAAAAAACCAATACCTGCAGCGATTGCATATTTCAACGAGGTTGGTACCATCTCAAAAATAATCTGTCGCAGGCTACTCATACAGATAAGAACAAAAAGCAGACCTTCTATAAATACAGCCGTAAGGGCAAACTGCCACGGATAGCCGAGAGAAATACATATTGTCTCAATAAAGAACACATTGAGAGTTAGTCCTGGAGCCTGTCCGAAAGGACGCTTACCGATAAACGCCATGAAGAGTGTACCAACAATAGAGGCAAGGGCAACTGCAGTAAACATCGAATCTACAGGAAATCCCTTGTCGCCTAACGGAGCAAACATATTGGGCAGAAGGGCTAATATGTAGACCATGGTAATAAAGGTTGTCAGCCCAGAAATGATTTCAATCTTCAGGTTGTCTCTTTGAAAAGAGAAGCCCATGAGTGATAATAGTCTTTCTTTCATGCGTTTTGATTGACAGGAATAATAAAGTCAAATTTAGAACCGCCATTATATTCGGTATCAAGCGTGAGCGTACCATTGAGTCGTTCAGCAACCATACGGGCGACAGTAAGACCGAGACCTGTTCCCTGTGCAAAGTTGTCGAGTTTTGAGAAACGTTCGAAAACATACTCCCGCTTATCGGCAGGAATGCCAGGACCTGTGTCGACAACAGAGAAATGGAGTTTTTCCTCTTCCTTGTCTAAATTTAGAGTGATATTTCCCTCTGTGGTAAATTTGACAGCATTATCAAGTAGTTTCGAGAGAACTTGAAGAATCATCTGTGGATAAGTTATGACGGTACAGTCATCAGACACGCTCCAATTACTATCAAGCGTCACCCCTGGAGCCACAAATTGACGGACAGCATCTGCTGCCTGTAGCACGATACTGGCTACAACACATTCTTCTGGTGCCTGCAGTTCATTACCACTTTCCATCTCAGAAATCAGGATAAGGTCGTCAAGGATGTTGGTCAGCAACCTTGTATTATCTTGTATGCGCTGACTAAAGTCGAGTCGCTCCTCATCGGAAAGTTCAAAGTCTTTCGTCGTTAGAACCTGTGTAAAGCCATTAATAGAATTAAGAGGCGTTCGTATCTCGTGCGTCATACTCTGCAGAAAAGCCGTCTTCGCTTTCGAGGCTGCCTTGGCATGGTCACGCTCTACGGCAAGCTGTTTGTTCTGTGCCACGACAACGTTTCGCTCACGCTGTAATTGTCGGTTCTTTATTTCCAACCTATGACTCCATCGGTTATTGATAACAAGGAATACCAGCATGGCTGCTATACCTAAGACCATTGCAATACCCGCCGTCGTAAACCGTGAGCGCTGTCGCAGCATCTCATTCTGTTTTTGCTGTTCTGAAATCTCAGCTTCTTTCTGCTGTATCTCATAAATGGCGGTCAACTCTTCCATCTCACTATTCTGAAAGTCGGTAATGGCAGAATCAAGGGCGGCAAACACTGTTCTTGCCACCACCAATGCAGAATCCCTGTGCCCTGCTTTGTCATTAGCCTTGAACTTGCCTGTATAGTGTTTACGAATAGTTTCCAGTGACAGCGTCCCGTTCTTCTTGTCTATCCATCCATCAAGAAGGGCGTAGTTCTTAACCGCTTCTTCATAGCGTTTGGCTTTCATCAGATAGCTTATAGACTTCATTCGCCCATCCGTTGTTTTGGCATAATCTGTGGCCTGATATGCCGTGAATAACCTCTCTGCTTCCTCTAAGTTCCCATGTGATTTTGCAATACCGATCCGGTTATGCAATATCAAGGCCTGCATCTTATCGATCTTGTCTTTCTTAGAGTCAGGCAAATTCTTGAAGATGGTAAGCAACGAATCTGCACGATTCACCCAAAATGCAGCCTTCTTCAACTGCTTTTTCTGAAGATAGTTCTTCGAAATATTGCTCAATCCGATAATGGCGTTTCGCATACAGTGATCAGTACTGTCACCTTCAACAGCCAACATGAACTGAGCGAATGCCTCATCAAAAGTATGGTCAGCCTCAGAACTTTGTTTCAGTTCTATCAGGCAGGTGCCCACAGTCTGCAGGAGCATCGCCTTGAAAAGCGGTTTAGGATTCTTTGTGGAATCAATCTTTTCCAAAGCCTTTGATGCTGTCCGAATAGCCCCTTCGTAATCACTCTTTGAATTCTGACGGTTAGCAAGAAATGAGGCGGCATGGATATAGGATTCAAGATCTTCCTGACTTGGTTTCTTCTCCTCAAGCACTTTCTTCCAATACAACTCTGTATAATACCTCATACCTTTCCGTTCATAGGCATAACCTCTTCTGAAGTTCGCTTTTAGAGACGAGATGGCACCAGCGTTTTCCAAGCTGTCAACAAGGGCTATTACACGATCGTTATCGTTCGTTGCAAGTGTTTCGCTAATCAGGCTATCAGCCCATGCCACAGTATCCGCCTTAGGTGATAAGGAAACATCTTGATGCCTTTGACAAGAAACGAATATTAAAGCCATATACAGCAGTAAGCGACAGATGGTCAAGGCTTTGTTCATTGTTTGCTTCATGCTCCTGAGAATTACCGTCTTTATAAGATTTTAATGTGTGAGGTTGCAAAGATACAATATTTTTCGGGATATTCGAAAAAAAAACATGGAAAATCATCATAGGGTATCGTTATACACAATTTATTATCAAACATGGTTTCTACTAGATTTTACGTAGTCGGCAGGCCGAATACCAAACTGTTTCAGGAAGCATTTTGAGAAATAAGAAGGATTTGAAAAACCCACCATATAACCTACCTCGCTGATAGTATGCTGTCCACTATGCAATAGTTGGGCTGCCCGTTTCAGACGTATGATTTGTATCATCTCGTTTGGCGTGACATCTGCCAGCGTTTTAATCTTAGCAAACAGTCCGCTTCTACTTATATTCAGTTTGTCAGCAAGAAAGTTGACATTCAAGTCTGAATTAGAGAAATTTTCCTCAATAATCTTGTTCATACGCAATAGGAATTCATTATCAGTCGGGTTGCTGGCTATTTCTGTAACAGGCTCCAATGGTTGCGTAGAGAATTTTTCCATCAGCCTGCGTCGCATCTGAAGTATATTTCGGATGCAGGCCTCTAAATACTGTAAAGAGAATGGCTTTTCGATGTAAGTATCAGCTCCCATATCCATACTCTCCACTTTTGAGTCGTCATCAGTCTTAGCGGTGAGCATGATGAATGGGATATGGCTGGTCTGCGGGTTAAGACGCACCCGTCTGCAGAGTTCTGAACCGTCCATGCGTGGCATCATCCAGTCTGAGATAATAATATTGACCTCATATTTCTGTAAGAGGTCGAGGGCCTCGAAACCATCACCAGCTGTAACAACATTATACTTCCCACGGAAATTCTCTTTTAGAAAACTAACCATATCTTCTGAGTCATCGACGAGAAGCATGGTCTGACCATCATAAGTAAGCGAGGGCTTTGATTGAACCCCAGATGATTGGAATATTGATTGGCGGGAATCAGAATCTCCCGTTTCATGAGGCTGGACAATCGTTGTTCCCTTATCGGTGATAGTCGTGACAACATCCTGACCAACTGGCAGCACGATGATAAACTTACTTCCTCTGCCCACCTCCGATTCTACAGAGATGGTACCGTGATGCAAGTCCACAATATTTTTAACGATGTTCAAACCGATGCCTGTACCAGGCTTATTACCTTGAGCCTGGAAGAATGGCTCAAACAGACGCACACAATCTTCCTCTCGAATACCAATACCATTGTCGGCAACAATAATACGAAAATGCTCACCATCGGGTTCTGTTATACAACTCAGTCGTACTTCGTCTTTAGTATATTTGTTTGCATTCGTCAACAGATTACTAATCACCTTTGTGATTGCCTCCCTATCTATCATGGCAGTAAAGTGTTCATCAGGATAATCCACCATAAACCTTTTACCCCCTTGTTCGAAGGTTGGAGCAAAACGTACACTTATGTTTTCCATTAGTTCATGAACGTTTTGCGGAGCGAAACGCATCACCATACTCTGTTGTTCCACCTTACGGAAATCAAGTAATTGGTTGACAAGCTCCAATAGACGACGGGCATTACGATCGATAACCTTCAGATCGTCCATCACTCCAGATTCCTCCTTAGTAAGAATAGACAAACTTGACGATTTCATCATCTTTTCCAGCGGACCAATGATGAGCGATACTGGTGTACGAATCTCATGGGCTATCATCGTGAAGAAGTTCAGGCGAGCCTCGCGCACTTCTTTATCCTTCTTCTCATTTAGCTTTTGTATTTCCAACTGATGTCGGTGTTCTGCTCGTTTCAATCGGAATCTTACATAATACCACACGGCAATCACTGATAGCAGTAAGTAGATTATCTTGGCATACCAACTCCACCAGAATGGCGGGTGAACCACGATTCTAAGCGTGGCCTCATTTTCTGACCACACTCCATCGTTATTTGTTGCTTTCACACGAAACAGATAGGTTCCTGCAGGGATATTGGTATATGTGGCGCGGTTCTGATTGCCAACATAGTTCCAATCGCGATCGAAACCTTCAAGCATATAGGCATACTGATTCTTCTCGGGAGAGCAGTAGCTCAACGATGCAAACGAGAACGTAATCATCTTTGCATCACTATAACCTAAAGTCAACTCTCTAGTTAGAGACAGGTCGACAGGAAGACCTTCTGCCGTATATTCCTCATGGTTGAGGATACTCATCGAGGTTATATATACTGGTGGTATCACGCTGTTGGCCTTAATCTGATAAGGATAAAAGGCGTTAAAGCCTGTTGTGCTGCCAAAATATATCCGACCGTCTTTAGTTTTCAATCCACTATTTGGCTGGAACTGTTCGCTGACAAGTCCGTCGTGTAATGTGAAGCGTTGTGTCTGTGGATGCTGTGTTTGAGAATTGCCCTTCGCACCAGGTTCATAACTGACAATGCCGTGATCGGTTGAAAGCCACAGAACGCCGTTGTTCTCTATGATACTCATAATGTTGCGGTTGGGTACGTCAAGACTGATATAATCGAAGCGATCTCGTTCTGCATCATAACAGCAGAGACCATTAAGAGTTCCTATCCAAAGCCAGCCACTCTCATCTACTAATGTACAATTCACCTGATTATCAGGCAACGAGTAGTGATTGTTGTCGTCATGCAGATATTGTTTGAGTTTCTTATCCTTGATACCACAACGCCAAAGTCCGCCGCCCTGTGTCGTAATCCAGATATTACCCTTTCTATCTTCATCAATGTCGATTATCATAGCATTGGTCTTGCCAATACGCTCGAAATGATTTGCTTCACGGTTATAAAGGTTCAGTCCGTCCATCGTCCCTACCCATATCCAACCGCGCTCATCGGTATAAAGGGCATAGCAACTAGGATTATCAAGAGAATGCGGATCCGTACTTGGCGTGTATTGGCGCAAGGCACCCGTCTCTATATTCAGCACTTGCACACCATTAGTATAAGTACCTATCCAGAGTTCGTCGCCGCTGAAACTAAGGGCATGGGCATTTTGGCGTCCCAATACATCTTGGTGTGGATAATCTATAAAACGATTCTCTCTTGGAGAATAGCACATCAGTCCACCATCGTCGCTGGCAATCCAGATACGTTCGTATTTGTCTTCGCAAAAATGGGAGATGACGTTGCCTCTCAGGCCTGTCTCGATAGAAAAGGCGTCAAAGCGCTTACTTACAGGCGATATATAGGTCACGCCGCCATAAAAAGTACCTATCCAGAGTCCCCCCTCGCTGTCACTAGTGACGGCATAGACAAAACGATCGGCCAGGCTGCCTTGCTCCAGCAAACGCTCCCATGCGCGTGTCTTGGGATTAAAACTGATGAGTCCGTCGTCGCAGCCAATACAGATACAGTCGTCAGAACGCTGGTAAAGCGTATGGATATGAGAGCCGACTTTCGATAATGTCGGTGATAGCATCTGTTCTAATTGACCATCACCATGCACCAACAGCAGTCCTTTCTCCCAGGTTCCGAGCCATATCCGTCCGTCCTTGGTCTGTAGCATTCTTAAAGCGCCGTAGTTGGCCTGAAGCTTTTCACCACCAATGGTAAGACTGACGGGTTCGAAACGGTCGTGCAGACGATTCAATCTTTGCATAACAGTCTCCCCCCAGTTTGTTACGGTCCATATTTTATTCTCGCTGTCTACAAGTACCTGCGCTACAGCCCCACCAACCTCCTTGATGCCATAATGTTTCGTCTTCTTCGTTCTTGGAACATATTGCCATATACCGTCTCCAATGGTCGACACCCAGAGATTACCATCCTTATCAGAATCGATGCTCGTCACCGTGGAGTGTATATTCATAGGTAGTTTCTCAAAGATATGCTTTTCAAGGCTGAGTCGGAATACGCCTTTGTCTGTTCCTACATATAATCCCCCTTCGGCAGCCATCAGCGTCGACACATACTGGTTGATTCCCAGTTCGTTAATGCGGTAAGACTGTATCTGCGTACCATCATAGCGGCAAAGACCATTATCCGTACCGAACCAGATGAAGCCGTAGGAGTCCTGAACGATATTGCGTACGGCATTAGCGGCCAGCCCGTCGTTCATTGTCAGACTGCGATAGCGGAAGCCATCCTTGGCCGTTAAGGGCAAAAGACATAGTAAGGAAAGTGTTAGTAGCAGCATTCTTCGCTTCATGTTGCAAAAATAAACAAATTACTCGACACCACCAAGCGTTTCTGCTTTTTTGTGCATCCGACATATAATTCCCATCAACAATGACAGGCCCCTTATAACACAATAGAGACATCCCATAAGGAATGCCTCTATACACAAAACTAAATAATATTAGTAAAAAAAACTAATTGATCGAATTTACTTGTTGATACCACGATTGTTGATTGTGGCGTTAAGCAGAATCAGATATGTATGCATCTGATCGTCTGTGAGAACGTAACGCATCCACTTCACATCGTTCTCGATAGCACGCTTAACTCTTGCATCGCAATCATTCTTACTGTACTGTGTAGCAAACATCAGTTCAGCTTTGAAAGTATTGTGGATGTTCTCAACAGCCTCCTTCTGGTCGTCAGCCAGCTTCAAGGCATCAGAGAGCTTATTCATATTAATATTCAAGTCATAAGCCTCTACGTTGCTTACGTTAGCTGCGGTCTCGTTCTTTGCAATTGCAGTTGTCATACTCAGCATTGCTACCATTGTCAAAATCATCTTTTTCATCTTTTTACCCTTTCTTTTACTCAAGACAGCCTTCATGCTGTCCTGCTTTAACTTTTTAAACGTTATCCTAATTTTACTTTTGACGCTGCAAAGGTACGACGGTTTTTGATTTTAACAAAGCATTTATACATAATTGTGTGCGGACACAGAGTTTTTATTGATACATATCAAAAATAATCAAAACAACAGCTTCCTTCAGACTTGTGGTGTTTTTTCTGAAAATTTGCCTACCTTTGCATCCTCATAATGAAACTCACAGAAACAAATATGGAAGAAAAAGAACTAAAAGCAGAAGATATACCTTGGGGATATCCTCGGTGTTTTAACGGAGAATGTGCTGACAAAGAAAAATGTATGCACCATCAGGCAGGACTGCTGCTGGCCGAAGGGCATTATTATGGACCAGCCGTTTATCCCATAGCCTGGCAAGAGGGCCATTGTCATTGCTTCTGCGAAAAGAAACTGATAGAAAAGGCTTGGGGCTTCAAGAAACTCTATAACAATGTTCCCAAATACCTGAGGGCCGAAGCACGCAAAAGCGTACACAGCTATCTGGGTAGCGGCATGAGCGCCTATTACCGCATACATAACGGCGAAAAGATGCTTTCACCAAGGCAACAGGAAGATATCATAAGCATCATTGCCCAGTATGGCAACACCGACGGCATCAGGTTTGACCACTATGTAACAGATTGGAACTTCGAATAACATGCCGGAAAAGCAAAAGTTCCCACCGTGGGAACCTGTTATTCCCAGCATGGGAACTTTATATTCCCACCGTGGGAACATTTCGTTTGCTTAATGTAATAAGGGGCGATGTCGGATATAAGTCCTTGCATCGCCCCAAAAATAATTAGAAGTGTAGTTTTATAGTCATAACGGCTGTATATGTCTTCCCATCCTTTGTGTAGACAAGCGTGGGCTTGAAGGTCAGCACGTCACCCTTGCCTACAACAGGAGTATCACCAGGAGGCAGATGGCCGATATTCAGAGTGTAGGCCCCGTCGTACTCAAAGTAGAAGACATGGTTATTACCCCATCCTGTCTGAGCACCAGCAGCCGTCATCCAGAAGCCGATACCATTGGCAGAATAATTGTAGGAAATACTACCATCGGGCTGCGTAAGGCCGAAGGCTATCTTGCCCTCTGTAGGAGTCACAGCCTCATCACCACGTGGAATGATTGCTGCAACGAGTTCCGCTGGCTGCATCTTGAAGGCCTTGGCAATCGTTTCCATCTGGCCATTCTCAAGCAGATTATATCCGATGTCGACCCAGCTGTCGTTGGCAGCATCAAGACCCGTAATATTCGTTGTTGCCACATTTACACTTTCGGGATTGCCTGAAGGGATGTCAATGAAGCCTTTTACGCCAGTATTCTCGAATTTCACGTTGTAAGGCCATTGTAGGTCATTAGTCTCGTCGTCGTCCCAAGCCTGGCGCTGATAATCTGTCGGAGTAGCTACAACCACAAGATAGAGCTTATCGGTATTGGCGGGAATCTGCATTTCAGCAACAGCATCCTTGCCCTTCGCCATCGTACCGTAAACAGACTTCCCACCACAAATGGCTACGAAACCAACGCGATAGGCAGAGGATGTGTTCGCCTGCTTGTTATAAGTTGTGACATTGCCTTTTGTGTTACCGTCACCATCTACCACCTTACCAACATCGCCACTCACCAGTTCGCTACCAGGAGCCACAGCTTTCAGATTGGCCTTCACCTTGGTTCCTGCTTTAGGCACATTCAGTTCAATAGCGTTGAAGCCCGTCGTGCCAGGACAGTTGTCGTAAGTAGGTTGGAAGCCGCCGTTCTTTGGTAGCATATTAGTGCTATAGTTGGCAGCACTCTCGTTATTGGCGAGGTATTGATGTACAGCATCGAAGTCGTAGTTTACACAACGAGCGGCATATTCGTAGTACTCATCGTAGAACTTCTCCATATCACTTCCACAGAACAGGCGGGCATAGGTTTGTATTGGATCCTCCGGGAAGGTGCTCTCTTGCCAGATGCGTCCGTATGCCTCGATACCATGCTTCTGGGTCAGGAAGTAAGGCAGCCAGTAAGAAGCATAGCGCATGAACTCATGATTGAAATGGCGATGGTGCGAACGAAGCCATACTGATACGTTGGAATTCTGTGTGAAACATTCCTCAGGATAGTCCTGGAATGACTGCCACTGAGCGCATTGCTCCCAATAGGAACAGCCGCCTGCACCATTGTCTCCAAAGCCATAGCGGAAGCCGCCATTCATACCATAGCTGGTCTCCTCGGCCTGGCCGTTAAGCAGCTTGTCACAGCTCACCTGATACTGGAACGAGTGACCTATCTCATGGGCGATAGTAGACCCAACAGGCTGACATGTTGAAGGGTTCACCCAAAGGGCGCCAATCTGGTTGTCATAACCAGATCCTGTGGCTAGCCAATCCTCCTGATAAAGCAGGTAGATCTGCATCTTATACTTATCGAGCTGGCTCTTACCCTGACCCACGGTCACCATCTTCAGTTTCTCCACATTAGTGGTGTAGAACTGCTCTGCCTTCTGCAGCAGATCGTCGATATTGACACGTAGGGCGGCAGGCACGTCGCTGCCGTTGGGATCGTAGCCGAAGCCTGGCTCCCAGAATACGAAGAAGTGTTCACTCTGCTTCATGCGCCAGAAACTCCACTTGGCATCGTCGCGCAGCATATTATCCACACCCTTCTCAAAACCCTCATTCCATTTGCCTGGACAGATATATTTATCGAAGTTCTCAACCTGCGACTTGTCCATAGTGTGCACAGCATCTGGGTTCTGGTTCTGGTGAACGTTGATGATTGAGGTTTTATCGCCACAGCGAATCTCAATTTGTGCGTCGCGATAGAACTCTGAGTCATTCTTTTTCAGACAGAATGGCATTTTTACCTCGCCAGCATTACCACTATTCACAGTCAGCGTAAGCCATTCGATTTTCGTGTTGGCGGCACGGGTGGTCACATCGCTGACGCTGGCAGTCCACTTATCGTTGGCGGTGAACGTAATGGAACTCTCCACCTCGTCCCATTCAACAGTCTTATTCAGCTCGCTCTCCGCAATGGTGATGTTGCCAAAAATCACCTCGTCGTCGCTGGTGCAAGCCAAGAGACCGAGAGCCAAGAGCGCAACCAAGGCGCTCTTGCTCATGAGTCTGGATAGATTCTTCATATGATAGTTATTCAAATGTGGCATTTAATACAAACTCTATAAATCTGGTGGCATCACTCTTGCTTGCATAGACAAAGTGTACTTTGGCTTTCGTGCCGGAAGGTACACCGGGGGCACGACCAATGCCAACGGTCTTGTCGTCAGCGTGAGTCTCAATATAGTAGAAGTTACCAGCAGCATAGCCGTTACCACTCCAGTTACATACCTTATGGTCTACGTCAACCCAGAGACCAATACCACCAGCTGTATAGCCTGATGTCGTATCCCAGTTGCCATTGTCGTCAGCAAGGTACATAGCAATATCGTTCTCTGTGTTTGCTATCGTCGCGATGAAGTCTGCCGATGTCATACCGAAGCAGGCATTGATGGCATTCTCAATAGACGTGAGGTCAAACTCGTAGCTCGCATAGTCGCCGGCGGGAATGGTGATATCCTGAATGATCGTGCCGGGGTCGGTAATCGAGAAGTTGACTGTAAAGCGGACATACTGGTCGTAGTCCTTGCCGTTCACAACAGCAAAACCGACGTTGGCCGCCATCGAGAGACCGGCAGCAGACCCTTCGGGCACGTTCAGAACGAGAGCCTTGGCAGCCTTGTCGAGTTCGATGCTGGCCACACCGTCGTTACTAACGACAGCGCCATTGTTATTATACCACCAGCCGTCGCCTTTGGTCATGGCACTCATATCCCAGATACCGCGAGCTGTGTTGATGCTGTGGAACGCTACCTTGCCCGACTCGATGCCTGCCAGCATGTCATCGACAGTCATCTTCATCTTGGTCTGAATCTGCTCGGCATAGTCTTTCAGATAGACGGTCTTTGGAGTGACATGTCCCTTGCGGAACTCCGCATTCAAGGAAATGGTGGCATCGGCATCCGCACGGAGATAGGGCGACTCGTCGGGGCCATAGACGTGCTTGCTGACAGCATCCTCTGGGTCGTCGCTACAGGCAGTGAAACCCAAGGCGATGCAAGCCATTGCTATATATAATATGTTCTTTTTCATACTTTTACATTATTACATTTTTTCATCATTATATTCTATATATCCCTATTCATCCCTTAGTTTGCAGCTGTATAGCCAGGGTTCTGCTTCAGCTTGGGGTTGCCGTCAAGGGCATCCTGAGGGATAGGGAATATGTCGGTATGGCGGTCGGCCTCGGGATCCTTGCAGAACCACGACTTGCCGCAGTACACATTCATATTGGTACCCTTAATCATGAAGCGGATAATGTCATCGCGACGGTGAGCCTCGCAAACAAACTCACGAGCCAGCTCATCGAGCAGTCCGCCCAGTTCGATGTCGTCGCCACCCTGGTAGTTCTCTACCCAGTTGTCGGCACCACCCAGTTCTCCAGTATTCTCGCGGTGTCCGTAGTTGTACTTACTGCCACCCTTCAGCTGGGCTGCGGTAACCTTGGCCTTCGATGGGTCGGCCTTGAAGTTACGGGCACGTACCTGAGTAACCAATGCAGCAGCATCGTCCTCGGTCTCACCGTTGTAGCCACCTAAGCGGAGTAGGCACTCAGCCTTCATCAGCAGGGCATCGGCATAACGATAGTAGGGTACGTCGTCATAGCTCGAACCAAAGTCACCACTCTTGATCTCATACTTCACCAATCGCCAACTCTCCATCGGATAACAGCCAGGATTGTCAATACTGTGAATCTCTCGAGTGTAGTCGAGAGGCTCGCCATCGAGAAGGATAGGACTGCCATCGAGAGCATACTGCGGACCGCCCGTCCAAGTGTTTTCCAAGCGGGTGTCGCCATCCTCGTAGATATCGAGGAACTGCGGGAATACGATACCGCCGCCAGTGGCCCATCCTGAGAAGTTCCAGCGGGCACGACCTGCATTATGAATCCAAAGATTGGCCATAAAGTTACCACTGGCATACTTGTTCTCGAACACGATACCGAAGATAATCTCAGGCGAGGCAGAGATATCCTCTAAGAAGTTGTCGCTGTAGTTGGCTGCCAGAGAGAACTTACCAGAGTTGATGATGATGTTCAGGCAGTCGATACACTTCTGATAGTAAGAGTTGTCTTTCTTGTTAGGGAACCAAGCATCGTGGTTCAGATAGAGCTTAGCCAATTGCATGTAGGCTGCATACTTACTGAGTTTGCCTAACGAGATGTCGTCGCCACACTGGTCGGCCACTTCTTTCAGCTCGTTCTCAATCCACTTGTAGGTTACCTCAGGATCAGCCTGTTCAGGAGTCCAACCATCAGGATGAACGAAAGTGGTATCCAAAGGGATGTTACGGAACAGGTCGAACAGGTTGTAGTAGTACATGGCGCGGTAGGCACGTACCTGTGCTTTGATAAGTTCGCTACTAGCCACCTGCTCGTTGGCCAAAATCTGGTTGCAGGCGTTGACGCCAGCGTAGTTGTTACCCCAGTTCACAGAGAAGTGTCCGATACCCGAGTTAAACTCATGCTTGTGCAGGGAGATATAAAGGTCACCCCAGCCGATACCGATACGGTTAGGAATGCCCCACACGTCGGAACTCTCGTCCATAATGTCGGCCATACCGAACCATCCCCAATACACGTCGCGCAGACTGCTATATACTGGAGCTATGGTAGCTTCGAGGTCGGCATCAGTAAACTCGTACTTCTCAGAGGCCAAGCGTGAGTAAATGGTCTCATCAAGGTCAGTACATCCTCCGATAGTCAGGCCTGCGGCCCCCACCATAGCGGAAACGATGAATTTGTTGTATATTGCTTTCATTGTAGTAACTGTTTTAGAATGTAACATTTAAACCAAATGTATAAGTACGGATGGTAGGATACTTGTCGCGGCTATCGATACCAGAGTACTGGGGATCGCCATTCGAGAGCTCAGGATCCAGACCATTGTATGAGGTGATGGTGAACACGTTGTCGGCAGAGAGATAAGCACGCACGTTCTTCACATACTTGTTGACCTTCAACGGCACATTATAACCCAGTGTCAGGTTCGAGAGTTTCAGGTAGTTACCATTGCTCAGGTAGTAGCTGACGAAGGTCTGCTTCTGGGCAGGCTTCAGCACGTTGCCATCAGCATAAGGAGCCACAGCAGCATCCTTCAGACGGTTATAGGTCACGGCATTGTTCTGATAGTAGGCACGGGCCTCATTCAGAATCTTGAAACCAAACTGTCCTGTAAACTGCATGTTCAAATCAAAGTCCTTATACTTAAAGGTATTGCTCCAACCAACATTGATTTTAGGAATAGCATTGCCCAGGTTCTGATAGTAGGTTTCCTTATCGGTCAGCATGTTATCGTTAAATTCCTCGATTTCGCCTGTGGTAGGATTCTCAATCATCCAGAGACCGTTCTCACTGACGCCAACCGACTTCAGACCATACCATTGTCCGAGAGGCTTGCCTACCTCCATAATCTGTGTAGAGAGTGAAATAGGCTCGCCGAGATAAGCGATATAGTGCTTGTTGGCAGTCTCGTAGAGATCGTTGCTCAGACTGAGCAGCTTGGTAGCGTTGTGAGCAAAGGTTGCAGTGGTCTTCCACTCAAAATCCTTGGTGCGAACAGGAATGGCATTGATAGCCACCTCAATACCCTGGTTACGCATTTCACCTACATTAGCCAATGTCTGGCTGTAGAGGTTTGGTGGAACAGGTACGTCATACCACCAGAGCATATCGACGGTCTTCTTGCGGTAAACATCAATGTTACCCCAGATGCGGTCGCCGAGTACGGCAAAGTCGAGACCGACATTATACTCAGTTGATTTCTCCCACTTCAGGTCGGGGTTTGGGTTCTGGTCAACCTTCAAACCCTGTTTCCAGGTACCATTGTCATAATAGTAAGGTGAACCCAGTGCCCAAGTGGTGAGCGACTGATAGCGGCTGGCAGGGACAACACCAGTAACACCAAAACCTGCACGCAGCTTCAGATTATCGAGCCACGACTTAGTGCCCTGCATGAACTTCTCGTTAGAGATGGTCCATCCAAGAGAGGCAGAGGGGAACGAACCCCACTTGTTGTTGGCACCAAACTTAGAAGAACCCTCACGACGCATAGAGAGCAGCACGTTGTACTTATCTGCAAAACCGTAGCTAACACGTCCGAAGAAACCAATCAGTGTGTCGTCGCTTTTGCCGCTGCCCATACCAGCCTTACCTTCCTTCAAATACTGACCAACACCCAAGTTGTTGTACTCGAAAAAGTCGTTCAGGAAGTTGGTATTGTTGGCATAGAAGTTCTCATCGACCTGATACTGGTAGCTGTAACCCACGAGTGCCTCGAAGCGATGATCACCCCACTGATGTTTATAGGTAGAAGTGAGTTCCAAATTGTTGGTCTTATTGTAAGCATAGCTGTGGTAGGCATAGCCTGTGCGGTACTCAGCACGCTGACCATAGTAGTTCGACGACTGGTAACCCTCGTCGTGGGCATTGTAGCGTTCAGTAGAGAGCATCAGGTTAGTCTGCCAACCACGGATAGGCTCCAAGGTGATGTTACCTGTCAGACGGGTGGTCTCTGTCTTGTACTCACCAGTCTGCTCGTTCAGGATGCTTACTGGGTTATAATAATAGTTGATACCGAAGTTTTCATACCAGTTACCATCCTCGGCATAAATGGGCTCTGTGGGGTTACGCATCAGGGCCTGACGATATACCATCTGACCAGCAGCATCCACTGGACCATTCTCGTGCCAACGCTTCAGAATATTGAACTGCAGCTTCAACATATCGTTGAACATCCAGTGCGACAGCCCACCGTTGAAGTGCATCTCCTTACTATAAGTGTTGATGAATACACCCTGCTGGTCGCGATAGGTGAAGTCGGCATTGTAAGAAGTGCTCTTATTACCGCCACTGATATTGACGTTGTGGTTATGGGTGAGGGCTGTACGCGATACGGCATCGAGCCAATCAGTATCATAACCACGATCGGTATAGTTGGTTTTGCCAGCACGGATATCATCGCCGTCCATCATGTCGAGCTTTTTTCCGAACGAGGCCAGTGATACATAACCGCTATAGTTGGCTGTTGTCTTAGCTTCACGCTTACCTGCCTTAGTGGTGATAAGAATCACACCAGCAGCACCACGTGTACCATAGATAGCAGCTGCCGAGGCATCTTTCAGTACGTCGATACTTTCGATGTTCTCAGGAGCGACAGAGCTCAGACTGCCTTCCAGACCATCGACCAGTACGAGTGGAGAGTTACCACCATAGAGTGAGATGATGCCACGCAGACGGATGCTTGATGCTGAGCTGGGGTCGCCTGAACCATTAGAGATGGTGAGACCAGCCACTTTACCCTTAATCAGAGCGCCGGCGTCGCGGATATTTCCTTGTGCAAAATCCTCGGCCTTCACACTTGTAATAGCTGAGGTAACATCGCCCTTACGCTGTGTACCATAACCAATGACAACCACCTCGTTCAGCAACGCGTTGTCTTCTTGGAGCGTCACATCGCCGCCATCCTTGACTTCCTGGGCAATGAAGCCGATGTAAGAGACGACAAGTACAGTGTTACGATTGGTAACAGTTAAAGAATAGTTACCATTGTAGTCAGTAACAGTTGCATTCTTGGTGCCCTTCTCAGTTACCGTAGCGCCGATAATCGGTTCGCCCTTGGCATCCTTAACAACACCTTTCATTGTCACACCCTGCTGAGTAATCTCAGCAACGGCTGGTGATGTGCTTTCTGAAGCGTAGACTCCGAGAGTTCCGCCCAACAAAAGCAAACATAAAAAATGTTTTTTCATACCAATTTGTTTTTTTAGGTTCATGAATTATAAATATGTATAGTTTTATTTTACTTTCCATTCGAGAACGCCTCCAGACTCTCCCTTACGAAGTTTGGCGAGAATCTTTAGACCTATGGTGCGTACAGGCTTGAAATCAACGCTATTGTAACAGTCTTTGTTGACGGTAAAAGGACTATGGTCCTCTACTTCCTGCCATTCGCCTTGAGCATCCTTATAGAAGAGCTGCCACGACTCTGGGGTTCGGAAGTTTCCGTCATAATGGTCGAATTCTAGCCAGTAAACCTGTACATTACTTACTTCGTATTCTTGATCGAACTGATAGCTGATAGCCTCGGTAGAGCCCTCTTTCAGCCACCAGTAATGATAAGGTTTTGAAATATCGCTACTGCGAGTGGGTTCCCATTGGTCGTTCACGCCACTCGCCCAGGAATCGACGGGAGCCGTTTCTGGAGCATCATTCTGGATGGGAGCGCGGTTTGAGAAGGTCTGAGCCTTTGAGGCAATGGTTTGAACGGGGGTTGCAACAGCCTTTGTTGGGGTATTAGCAATCCATATTTCCATCTGCTGAGGTCCGCGGTTGTTCCAAGTAGAATATGGAATAGCGTGGAACTTTACGTCTTTTATCTCGCCAGAAAGTTGAAGTTCCTTAGCATCGCCACTGAGAGTTACGACGCCATTGAGGAGATTCTGTTCGAAGTGAGCCTGAATATCAGCAGAGTTAAGAATATACTTGTTGAAAACCTTTCCGTCGGCCTGGTCAGATCCTTCAAGACAATAGACGATAGGGCCACGCTCAAGTGCGATTTTACCACGATTGTCCTCGACATTGTCATTGGCCACGATGCGACGGACCTCCATCGGGAAGTTCAGTTCTATGACGTCACCTTTTTTCCAAGAACGTTGGATTGTAGCGTAGTCGTCAGTCTCTGCAGCCACTTTCACACCATTGACTGTAATGGTGTAAACAGGGGCTGCATCAACATATTTGTAGAGAGAGTTGTTTGTTGGAGAGGTTTTCAGCCAACTTGGAATACGGAATTTGATGGCGAATTTACCACCGCCCTTCGTCACCTTAATGCGGATTCTACCATCCCAGGGATAGTTGGTGGTTTGCTCTAATTCCACTTTACCTATTCTTGCCTTGCCTTGTGCATAAAGATTAACATAGATGTTTTTGCCTTGCATGGCATAAATGTATCCAGGCACTGAAGCTATAAAACGGGTGATATTGCCAGGACAGCAGGCACACCCGAACCACTTCTGGCGTTCATGCTCACCATCACTCTCCAAGGGGTTGTCGTAGAAAAACCTGTCGCCAGAAAGACTGACGCCACTTAATACATTATTATATAAAGCACGTTCACAAATATCAATATATTTGCTTTCGCCCGTAGCAAGGAACATACGATAGTTCCAATAGACGTTGGCGATGGCAGCACAGGTTTCACAATAGGAAGTATGGTTCCATAGCTCATAGTTAGGACCAAAACCTTCACCTTGTGGGCGACTTCCGATACCACCAGTGATGAAGAGTTTCTTGCTCGACATGTTTTCCCAGATTCGCTCAAGAGCCTCAAAATAGGCCTTGTCGCCAGTAAGTGCAGCAACATCGGCCACCCCGGAGTAAAGATAGCCTGCGCGCACGGCATGCCCCACGATCTCATCTTGCTGTAGGATGGGCTTGTGGTCTTGAGAATACTCTGAAGGCCGATGTCCATCTGTACAGCGACCCGTCTCGTCGACGAAATACTTTGCCCCCTCAAGATACTTCTTGTTGCCCGTCACCTTATACAATTTACAAAGAGCCATCTCAATAATAGGATGTCCACCAGGACGATGAATCTGTCCTTCATCAGGGCCGAAGGTCTTGCATACGAGATCGGCATTCTTGATGGCAACATTCAGAAAGGTTTTCTTGCCTGTGGCACGATAGTGGGCGACGGCACTCTCAATGAGATGGCCCGAGTTATAGAGTTCGTGCGAGTTTATCTTCTCCCATCTGTGGCTGCCCCACCATCTGCTCAGTCGCGTACATTTATTGGTCACACACGTAGTCAGATAGCCGTCAGGCTCCTGAGCCTGGGCAATGATGTTAATAACAGAGTCGAGATAGTGATCGAGCTTGGCATCATAGTGCACAGCGAGCGAATAGCTGGCACCCTCGATAACCTTATAGGGATCGGTATCATCGAATGAGAAATCACCCCTATGTTCTCCCTGAATCAGCCCGGCGGCGATGGCGAAGTTATCGAAACGCCCATTCACCTCGCACTCATGGAAGGCAGAGGGGATACTGACGGTACGATTCACCTCTATGCGGGGACTCCAGAACACATCATTAAGGTGTACCTGCGTAAAAGGCACCTCCTCAATCTGTTGAGCAGAGGCAGCAAGCGATACGATAGCAGCACCTAATAGTAAAAAACATTGTTTCATATTTTTAGTTATATTCTTTAGATTTTTGTTAAAGTTACGATTTTAAATGCAAAATAACAAAGAAATAGCGAAACCGTCTGTCAATATCGTCCAAGATGATAAAAAAATCGTCCAAATCATGGCTGGATGGGCATTTTTGGACGATTCTACTCAAGAGTTTGGACGATATTACCTTTCCGTTCCACAGATTTTTTCTATCTTTGCAGCAGAAATCGAAGACGCTAACAAGAATGAACAGAAAACCAATCCCGTCATCATGCAATCTTTGTAAAGCTCTCCGAGTTTGCTTCGGATAAAGTGAGACTTTACTCCGAGGAAACCTCCACTTTGTTCCGAGGAAATTGTAACTAAGAATTAAGAAATTTGAGAAGATGAAAAAGTTTGCAACAATCGCGCTGAGCATGACCATGATATTGCCTATAAGCGCACAAAAAGAACAGGCACATGGGTATCCTATCACCCCCGTACCTTTTACAAGTGTGAAAGTAGCCTCCGGCTCGTTTTGGGGGCAACGATTGGAAGCCAGTCGCAAGGTAACCATCCCCCTCGCCTTCTCGAAGTGTGAGGAAACAGGTCGTTACACCAACTTCTCCAATGCGGCAGAGCATCTGAAGGATCCATCAAAAGTATTCAAGGTAGGAGGTCTGGCCTTTGACGATACAGACCCCTACAAGACTATTGAAGGCGCTAGTTATATCCTACAAACCTATCCTGATAAGAAACTGGTGGCATATATAGACAGTGTGCTTGAGATAATCGCCTCTGCTCAGGAACCTGACGGTTATCTTTACACTTCGCGCACCCAAAACCCTAAAGAGCCCCATGAGTGGGCTGGCGATAAGCGCTGGAGCATGGAAGAAGACCTGAGTCATGAACTCTATAACCTTGGTCACATGATAGAAGGAGCCATCGCCCACTATCAAGCCACAGGGTCAAGAAAATTCCTCGACATTGCCATCCGCTATGCCGATGTCGTTTGCAAGGAGGTTGGCCCTAATCCGGGACAGGCATGTGTCGTACCAGGACACCAGATTGCGGAAATGGCCCTCGCCAAACTTTACCTGTTGACTGGTGACAAGAAATACCTTGATGAAGCCAAGTTCTTCCTTGATTATCGTGGCAAGACCACCATCGTTCATGATTATTCTCAGGCTCACAAACCTGTTGTTGAGCAGGATGAAGCTGTAGGCCATGCCGTTCGCGCCGCCTATATGTATGCAGGAATGGCTGATGTAGCTGCACTCACTGGAGATAAAGAATACATTAAGGCCATTGATGCCATCTGGGATAATATTGTCACTAAGAAACTCTATATCACTGGCGGAATCGGAGCAACTTCGAATGGCGAGGCCTTTGGTGCGAATTACGAACTGCCCAACATGAGTGCCTATTGCGAAACCTGTGCCGCTATTGGCAATGTATATGTGAACTACCGTTTATTCTTGCTTCATGGTGATTCTAAGTACTATGACGTATTAGAACGCACTCTCTACAATGGATTGATTAGCGGTGTATCGCTTAAAGGCGATGGATTCTTCTATCCCAACCCTCTAGAGTCAATGGGGCAGCATCAGCGTCAGGCCTGGTTCGGCTGTGCCTGTTGCCCAAGTAACATCTGCCGTTTCATACCCTCACTGCCGGGTTACATTTATGCAGTGAAGAATCGTAATGTATACATAAACCTCTTCCTCTCTAATAAAAGCATTCTGAGCGTCGCAGGGAAAAAGGTTGGTCTGACTCAGACGACAGAATATCCCTGGAATGGCGACATCACAGTCTCTGTCGATCAGAATACAGCAGGTCAGTTCGCCATGAAGATTCGCATTCCAGGATGGGTGCGTAATCAGGTCTTACCCTCAAACCTTTACAAGTATTCCGACAACAAGCGTCTTGATTATTCTGTCACGGTAAACGGACAAACTGTTGTAGCAAAAGTTACGAATGACGGGTATTACACTATCGACCGTAAGTGGAAGAAGGGTGATAAGATTCAGATCCACTTTGATATGGAGCCACGTACCGTACGTGCCAATAATAAGGTAGAAGCAGATCGGGGCATGGTGAGCATTGAGCGTGGACCGCTGGTATATTGTGCAGAACATCCTGATAACGATTTTGACATTATGGCAACCCTGATTAACCAGAACCCACAATTCCGTATCGGGAAAGGCGAGATAGCAGGCACACCCATTCAGACCCTTATTACCGATGCCCAGACACTGAACCTCAATAAATCGGGCAAGCTTGAAACTCAAGACCAAACGCTGACACTTATCCCATACTACGCATGGTGTCATCGTGGTTCAGGAAAGATGCGTGTATGGCTGCCTCAAGACCTAAATGCCACATCTCCCTCTCAGCCAGTAACATTGGCTTCAGAGAGCAAAGTCACCAGTTCGTGCGAAGTGCCTGCCATATCCTCCATCAACGATCGCTTGATTCCTAAGGATGAAAACGATCGATCCGTACCCTATACCCATTGGTGGCCTAAAAAAGACTGCACAGAATGGCTTGCCTACGAATTTCCACAGGAGAGTCTTGTCCAAAGTGCAACAGTTTATTGGTACGACGATGGTCCCTGGGGCGGATGTCGCGTACCTCAGTCATGGCGCATCCTCTATCAGAATGCTCAAGGCCTGTGGCTGCCCGTAACAGGAGTTACTGATTACCCCACTGACAAGGGCACAGCATGCACAGTCAACTTCAATCCTGTCAAGACAAAGGCTTTGCGTTTAGAGGTAACACTGCCAACAGACAATGCCACAGGACTCTTCGAGTGGAGTGTCAGATAAAAAACGTATCAAATCTATTCGAAATGAGATAATTATTTGCTAATTATATGGCTATTTGGGATTTTCTGATTATCTTTGCAGTCGGAATTTTCTAACTTATTATACAACATGAATAGACGAGCAACTTTAGCTGCCCTCCTGATGGTAGCCACGATGGGACTCTGCGCCCAAAAGCCTATGACTGCGCCCGCTGGCGGCAAGGCTATCAGTGACGAATTAATCGGTATCTTTTTTGAAGACATCAGCAGTTCTGCTGATGGTGGACTTTATGCCGAACTGGTACAAAACGGATCTTTCGAGTACAGTCCCGTTGAACGCGACGGATGGGGACCTGGCACTTTCTGGCGCATGATACGCCCAGGACATTCCACAGGATGGCTTGAGCCACGCATGGACAATAGTATCCATCCAAACAACCCCACCTATATGCGCCTACACGTTGAGCGCACCAAGGAGTATCATGACTATCGCGGATGGAGAGGTTTCGGTATTCAGAACGACGGATTCGATGGTATCTCGGTAAGGGACGGCAAGACATACAATTTCTCAGCCTTCTTCCGCAATATCGACGACAAAGGCAAACAGATTCGAATCGCCCTCGTAGAGCCCCAGATGGGCTGGCCTCCCAAGGATCCGAAACTATTGGCTGATACCATCATCAATATCAACAGTAAATCGTGGCAGAAATACGAAGCTGCACTCTCTGTCAAGGAGTATTCCCCAAAGGCCGTCCTTCAGATATTGGTACTCGATAAGGGTGAGATTGATGTCGATATGGTATCACTCATGCCTCAGGATACCTATAAGGGGCACGGCATGCGCACAGATCTGGCAGAGGCTCTGGCAGAGCTCCAACCCAAGTTCATGCGCTTTCCTGGCGGATGCGTAGTTCATGGCGGTGGCGATGGCTTCTGGGATACATATCGATGGAAAAACACCATCGGCCCCAAAGAACAGCGCAAAGGATTGAAGAATACATGGGGTTACCACCAGAGCATGGGATTGGGCTTCTATGAGTATTTCCAGTTCTGCGAGGATCTTGGCATGGAGCCAGTACCCATCCTGCCTGCTGGCGTAAGCTGTCAGGGCGCCAACGGCGGTTGGAACATGTGGCCCACTCAGGCTCAAGATGCTTGTCCAATGGAAGAGATGGATGAATGGGTTGATGAGGCCCTCGACCTTATTGAATGGGCCAATGGCGATCCTGCGACCTCGAAGTGGGCCAAGATGCGTGCAGATGCTGGTCACCCGGCTCCCTTCAATCTGAAATATTTGGGCCTCGGCAACGAGGAGAAAATCTCTCCAGAATTCTGCGAGCGCTTTAAATATATATATGAACGCGTAATGAAAGCTCATCCGGAAATCGTTATCGTTGGCACAGCTGGTCCTGGATCGCATGCCAATAATCCTGATTTCCAAAACGGTTGGAAACTCGCAGAAGAAACGGGTATGCCAATCATCGACGAACATTACTACGAACCCCGCGACTACTTCCTGAACAAACGACAGTATGACAATTATCCTCGCGATCGCAAGACAAAGGTTTACCTTGGTGAATATGCTGCCAAGGACAAGAAACTGATTGACGCGCTTGCGGAGGGTCTGTATCTGCTCCATGTAGAACGCAACGGTGATGTAGTATCTATGACTTCATATGCTCCCCTCTTTGCCAAGAAGGACGCCACCAATTGGAATCCAGATCTCATCTATTTCGACAACCAGCGCACTTATCTCACTTGCAGCTACTATATTCAGCAGATGTTTGGACAGAGTGCTGGTCAGTATTACTATGGCGACTGTGTGAAGTTTGAAGGTGATGCTCCTGATGCTTGCCAACCCATGGAGAATGTACACTACGGCCAGTCAGTTGTCTTAAACGTCAAAACGCGTGAACTTTTTGTCAAGCTCTGCAATGCTAGTGACGAAACAAAGACTGCCCACATTGACTTGAGTCGTTTCAAGACCATGAAGAAACCTGCTTTAAGGTCTTACATCATTGGACAGCCAGACGACGAGAACAACTATGAAGCCCAGCCTATCTTTACAAAAGGTGAGACCTTCAAGGCTGAGAAGAAGTTCGACTTCCAGTTGAAGCCTTACTCAATGGTTATGCTGAGATACAAACTTTAATCAGAAATAAAAAAGCCCCCGCCAATAAGCGAGGGCTTTTTTCATAACCTTATCACCCTAAAGGCATAAGGTGGAAGGACTATCTTTTCACCTTTCACTTCGAAACTCTTCACCTCTACGCTTTGCTCTTCAGGCAGACCATCGAAGCCCTCAGCCAAAGTCCCCTCAGGAATCATCAGACCATTAAGGCTAATGGTCAGTTCCACGGGCAAGGCATTAACGAGTTTCAGATACTTCTTTCCCGTCTTGGAGTCGCGAACCATACTGGCAGCAATACGATGTTTCAGTTGCAGAGGAATACCCGACAACGATGTTGCCACATAGCGGTCTCCGCTATTGACAGAGAACAGTCGCTGAGTCTCATAAGCTGGCGTAGGACACACTTCTGTGTTCGAGAAGTAAATCATATCAGGATCCCAATTACGATGACCATCCTTGGCCAGCATAGGAGCATAGGAAGTCATCTCCACCACATCACCGTTTCGCTCTATATCTGTGAGATATAGAGCCTCAGCCAAGGCCGTCTCTACATTCGGACGCTTTTCCGGCGTTGAAGCAGCGTATTCACCAAGATAAACCTTGGGCATATGGCGATCATAATTATCATAATAATCACGATGATGCATAAACCAACCAGTACTTTCATAATAATGCTCATCTACCATATACTGCAAATCCGAATGTTTCTTCGAGAAATCCCATCCTTCAAGATAGTCTGCGCTTGGAGCATGGAAAGGTCCTACGGTTCCACATATCTTTATCTCTGGATACTTCTCACGGATGGCGCGACAAATCATCTCGTAGCGTTCCTCGAAAACGGTAGAAATGATATCCTCGTTACCAATACCCAGATATTTCAGATTGAAGGGAGCCGGATGACCTGCATCTGCACGCATCTTGGCCCACTTCGAGGTGGTCGGGTCTCCATTAGCCCATTCGATTAAGTTGAGAAGTTCCTGAATATAGGCAGGCATCTGGTCCATGGGGATACCGCCTTGCTGCCCACCGATACCATCACGATTATTATTTGAATTCTGACAAGGCACACCTGCAGCCAGAACTGGTAGTGGCTCAGCCCCAATATCCTCACAAAACTGAAAAAATTCGAAGAATCCAAGCCCACGTGTCTGGTGGTAGCCCCAGATATTGAAATCGGGCTTACGATCCTGCAACGGACCTATGGTGTGATTCCAATGATATATATTTTCGAGCCCCTGTCCGTGACTCATGCATCCGCCAGGAAATCGCACGAATTTAGGCTTCAAGTCTGCGATGACCTGAGCCAGATCCTTTCGCAAACCATTCTTGCGATGCATAAACGTCTCCTGCGGGAAGAGGCTAACCATATCTATACCCGCTTTTATACCCTTTACGCCAATCACAGCCAGACGGGCTTTTGTGCAGGAGCGCTTTGCCGTAAGCACTGCATCATATTTTTTCCAATCACTCCCTTCTGTCTTTAGCGTAGCTTTGGCCAGCACTACATCATTAGAATCGACAAGTTGGATTATGAACGACTTCTTGGCATTGTAGTTGCGTACGAACATTGAGAAGTCATATTTTTCACCAGCATTCACAGCAATACCATCCCAGCCTTCATTATAGATAGTGTCGTTTCCCAATACGGCATAGCGTGGATTGTTCTTACTCAGCGGATCAACCTGCACAACGTTAATAGGCTTCGAAGCACTCCATGCCGTCGTAGCCTTCCAACCACGATGATCCTTGGGTACATACTCGAAGTCGCGGTTCTGAATCAGTTCACCATAAAGGCCACCATCAGCCGCATAGCTAATATCCTCAAAGAAGATGCCAATAAGCTTGTCACTAATCGTCTTTTCCTGATTAGTGATGGTTAGCACGGCTTCAACAGGCTGCAAATCAGGAAAATTCTTAGCATCCTCATACATACGTTCCTGACTCTGTTTCCCATCTTGGGCAAGACGGTTGAAATAATCAGTTATCACACCCATCTCTGCGGCTGAGAGTTCAAACAGGCATCCATCCACCGACAGCCCATTTACCATAGCAGTATCACGTGTCCAAGCCACATCATCTATCAGGCTCTTCTCGTCTTTACTAAACCGGCGAAAATCATTCGAGGCAGAAACCCAACGTTTATCACCACCTTTCGTCTTGAAATAGATATCGAAAGAACCATTCTCATTAGCAAAAACGGTGGGCTGCAAACATTGGCTGGTTGTCATAATTGGATAATCCTGCGGACGCCAGCTAACAAGGTCCTTTGAATAGGCCGCCGCAAAAAGCGGACTTTTGTCATTAACTTGGAATACCAGACGCCATGAGCCGTCGTTAGCACGAGCCACCGAGGGATGGTACATCCGTTTCTCAGCCCCCCAGGTACCATAATCCGACGAACAGAGTTGACCGAGTTCTTTCCAACCTGTTTCCGTCTGCTGGGCAATGTGTAGCCCAGCGCGCTCACTTGGGGAATAAATAAAAACCTGCTTGGTTTCTTGGGCATGAATAGCAATGGCAACAACAACCAACAGCCCAATCATTCCTAAACGTATAATCCTTTTCATCGATGTTGTTTCCTATTTTGCCGGCAAAGATACAAAAAAAGCCGAAAGCGTCAAAACTTTCGGCTTAAATTCTATTTAAGCAATAATGCTATTCTTTATCCACGTGCCTCAATCTCCTTGTTTATTTCATCAAGTCTCTCATCAGTAAGAGGATACTTATAAACAAGACATCCTACAACAATCAGAAGAGCAGCAGGAATAATACAAGTAAACACCAGAATGGCATTCTGTGCTGTGGCAGAATATTCGGCAAGGTGCGTGTAATAAGCATTAACTGGTGCGCTGATGAACGAAGCCAGGAACACAGTTACAAAGATGCTCAGTACCAGCTGAAGGCACTTATTGGCCTTAAACTCAGCAAACATCTCGCCGTAAGTAACAGGTTTCTCGGGTGTGGTGGCAATCCGCTCCTTACAGCCAGTGAAGCAGTAAAGCAAAAGCAAAAAGCCGATAACAGCAAATACACAAGTAACCGTAAACCAGGCAACAGGATCGATAGGCAGAGCCGACTCTTCGCTGGCCAGATCGAAACCAATCATACCCATAACCAATGGTGTAATCCAACCTGCTATTGAGAAACCTGCCTTGAAGGCCACACCAGCAAGTGCATTAACGGTAGCAGCAGGGCGATTGCCTGTACGATATTCGGCCTCGGTAATAACCTCAGGCACAAGTGCCCACATCAACGAACCGACAAGAAGTCCAACGCCAGTCATCACCTTGGCTGCCTGAACAATGGTATTGAGACCCTCAACATCGAAGAATTTACCAATAGTGAACAAGATGGCAAAGCCAACAAATCCGATGGAGAGAAGCATATAATAAAGACCTTTCTTACCCAACCATCTCTTAAGCATAGGCAAAGATGGCAGAATTATGAAAGCAGGAATGGTACCAATGGCCATGAACAAAGCCTGATTCCAGTCGATAACTGTATGGGCAACAATTGCAAGACCAATGGGGAAACCTGCCTGAACTACGATCTGACCAATATTGGCACATACCATACGGGTAGATGTAAGCTTCAGTACCTCGTCGTTGTCGCGAGTCATACTGGCCATAATAGAGCCATAAGGAATGTTTACTACAGAATAAATCATACTCAGCGTCGTGTAGCTGACTGTAGCATAGACAATCTTCATGCCTGTAGACCAGGTTGCAGCTTGAGGAAGCATCAACAAGCAGGCGGCAATCGTAAGAGGAATACCACCATACAAAAGGTAGGTACGATACTTACCTAACCTCGGATTGCGGTTATCGATATAACGCCCAACTACAGGACTCCAGAAACAGTCGATAAGACGGACAGAAAGAATCAGTCCGCTTACAAATGCCGGATTAATCTTCAATACTGTAGTAAGGTAAAGCATTAAGTAACATGCCACCGTTTGAAAAATCAGATTCTGCGCCAGGTCGCCCGATCCGTAGCCGATGCGCTGGAGCCAAGAGAGCTTGTAGAAGCCTTTGGTTTCGTTAGTTGTACTCATAATTATTATTAGTTATTAATTGTTATTTCAAATGAACTCATGGGCAAACCTTTGAGTGAACGGACATTGGCCGCTATAGGATTGTCTTTCCACGCATATCGGATTATGAGAGGTGAGTGGTGAGAAGCAAGAGGTGAAGAAATAATAACACGATTGCCTTCGGCGGTTGCATCAGCATTCATGAATTTACCGTCATCGCCAGCCACCTCGAAGGTATAGAGTCTGCCGGATTGAATGGGTTGATCGAGGGTAAGGAAGATTTTTCCGTCGTTCACCTCAGACGCAATGACTTCTGGAGCAAGCTTCACCTTATTATTATATAGAAGACGGTCAAAACAAAGGCTAATACGTTCGGCGACCTCTTTTTTACGAAGAGGATGGATGTCAACCGATTCTCCCAAGTCATTGATAACCGCGAGTTCTGCACGACTATCGCTTTTTGCGACAAGGCGCTGTGCCTCACGAAGCTGAGCCCATCCGCTATTAACAGGCATAAGTTGGGGAGTCATTGGCCTTGGGAAAGCAGTCTGTTGACGTCCATCATAATTAGCTAACTGCACAATAACAAAAGGCATTTGCTGATCCTGCCAACAGCTACGCCAGCTACCCATTAGCTTTTTCAGATAGTCTGCATAGGGAGCAGGATCACCCGTGTTTGACTCACCCTGATACCACACCACACCCGAGAGGGCATAAGGAGCAAGGGGATAAAGCACAGCATTATAGAGCGTAGTAGGGATATTCTGTAGTGATACATCGCCACTAGGACAATTAGGCATCTCGGCTCCAACCTGCATTTTCCACATATCACTAAGAGGGATGACATCCTTAGGCATTGGATTCTGCGAGCAGCGATCATCACCAAAAGCTATCAAATAAGGCTTTTCTGGAAGGAAGTGAACCACACCATACTTGTTGATAAAGCGAATGGTAATCACATTATCACCCTCACGAAGTAAACCCTCAGGGATATCATAGCGACGCGGAGGATACTGATAGCCTGTCTGTCCTATCTGTTGACCATTAAGATAGGTGACATCACGATCAAAAAGCGTACCGAGCAACAATCGGGCAGGCTTTCCTGCGTGCATCTTATCTATATTGACATGCTGTCGCAGCCAGATGGTACCCGTACCGCGCCATCCCCAATTGTTTTGGTTTATGGCCTGCCAACCTGAATCATCGTATTGCGTTGCCGTCCAGTTATACTGAATACCAGGATCGGCATTCTGAAGCATCTTCTGCCATTGACGCTCAGCCAGCATATTGGCTTGCATCTGCTCTTTCACATAGTCGTCACTCTGAAAGAACTGAACGCGCTTCACAAGCATGGGATAATCTTTCTCAAGAGAATCTTTCGATATCCATGCCTCTATAGGCGTACCTCCCCAACTATTGACGATGATGCCCTGTGGCACCTTGTTTTTCTCGAACATGCGCTTGCCAAGAAAGTAGCCTACCGCTGAAAATGGCCACGCATTCTTTTTGTTAAGGGTCTTCCAATTGATAGATGTAGGACGGATATCGTCACGGACACCGTGCGTATCGGTATCGTTCTGCACACGAAACAAACGTATCTGTGTATTCTCATCGTTATCAATCTCCTCGGTATACTGCGGATAAACACGTTCAATATGTACATCTATATTTGACTGACCAGAGAGAAGCCACACATCACCAACGAGAATATTGTCAATCGTCAATTCACCAATAGTCATTGTATATGGACCTCCCGCCTTCATCTTGGGCAGGTCTATGCGCCATTTACCTTCTGCATCGGCAATAGTTGTATATTCCTTCTTATTAAATGCGATGGTCACGGTTTCACCAGCATCGGCTTTACCCCAAACAGGAACAGGCTTACCACGCTGTATGACCATACCAGACTGAAATAACTGAGGCAAAATAACCTTTGCGCCAGCGAGAGAGGTGCATAAAAGTGCAACAAAGAATAATGTGATCTTCTTCATACAATTGTTGATTTCAGTTGCAAATTTACTAAAAACTCCCGTTGAAATGGCCAAAACTTATCTTTTTATTTTGCCATGAAACATTTAGAAAAGCATCTGTAACAAATCAGAATGTCAAATGAGCCATTTTTCACTACCTTTGCAGCAAATTTCTATTATTCTTCATGAAGCAGTCATCATCACAAAAAGTATCATTAGGCGAGAAGCTCGGCTACTCATTAGGGGATGCCGCAGCCAATCTGGTGTTCCAGATGATGATGATTTTCCAATTGAAATTCTATACCGATGTGTTCGGTCTGGACGGAGCAATAGCAGGAAGTGTTCTGATGATTGCAAGTATCTCCGCCATTATTGTCGATCCCACTATTGGAATTCTCACAGACCTCACATCAACACGTTGGGGAAAGTTCCGTCCGTGGATTATCTGGACTGCAATCCCCTTCTGTTTGTTCTACATGTTAGCGTTCTACAACCCCGGCATTCAAGAAAAAGGAATGGTTGCTACCTATGCCACCATTTCTTATGTATTGCTCATGTCGATCTATTCGTTTAACAATATACCATATACATCGTTAGGCGGTGTGATGACTAGCGACATCCATGAACGCACGAGTATTACAACCATTCGTTTTGTCGTTGTAACCATTGCCCAGTTTGTGGTTCAAGGACTGACACTACCTCTGGTAGATCATTTCTCAAAAGGTAGCACTCTGCAACATGGCTGGAGTTGTACCATAGGTATTTTTGCCTGCATCGCTCTCATTTTCTTTATAGTCACTTTCCTCGTGACAAAGGAACGCATCCAGCCCCCTCCCAGGCAGCAGATAAGCATTAAGGAAGATGTAAAAAATACGGTCTCAAGTGTTTCCTGGAACGCAATGGCGCTTCTCACCTTTGCTATCTTCATTACATTGGCCATGTGGGGTTCAGCCATGAATTTCTATTTCCAATATAATGTTGACCAGAAATCGCTTTACGATTTCCTTTCCCATTTTATTACTATTGAGCAAGAGAATGTATATTCCGTCGGCTTCTCTGCCTTTAACATGATGGGAGCCGTTGTTCAGTTTACTGGTGTGATTTGCTTCTCCCGATATCTCGCCAACAAATACGGCAAGAAGAAAACCTTTATTGTCTGTCTTTCGATGACAGCATTCTTTACGGCCCTCTTTTATATTCCCACCCCAACAGATGTCAGTTTGATGTTTGTACTCAATTTCCTCCGTTCATTGGCATATGCTCCAACCATCCCACTGCTATGGGCAATGATTGGCGACGTAGCCGACCATATTGAATACGAGAGTCATCGTAGAGCTACAGGCTTCTGCTTCTCTGGCATCGTTCTGGCTCTGAAACTCGGTCTAGGGTTTGGCGGTGCAATTGCTGGCATCATCATCTCTATGTTCGGTTATGTCTCTGGCAATGTGTCAGTACAGAATGAAAGTGCAACCGAAGGCATTCGTCTCGTATCAAGCCTTGTACCCGCCTTGCTTTTCTGCGTAGGCGTCATGGCTCTCTATTTCTACCCGATTACAAAGGAATTCAACGAAAATATGCAGGCTGAACTGGCGGCACGCCGCCGGATGGCCGAGAAAAAAGAATACTAATTAATTTCAAAGCAAGAAAATATGAAACCGCGTTATCTTTTCCCTAAAGATTATTATGCAGACCCTTCTGCCAATGTGTTTAATGGTCGACTCTATGTTTATCCATCTCACGACTGGGAGGCTGGTGCTGCTTTTGATGATGATGGTGGCCATTTCCAGATGAAGGACTACCACGTAATTTCCATGGATGATGTGGAAAACGGTGAGGTGACCGATCATGGCATGATACTCCACGTAGACCAAGTTCCCTGGGCAGAAAAGCAGATGTGGGACAACGACGTAACGGAGAAAGATGGCAAATACTACCTTATCTTCTCTGCTAAAGACTACAATGGTGTGTTCCACCTTGGTGTTGCCGTCAGCGACACCCCTGAAGGCCCGTTCATTCCTGAGCCTCAGCCTATCCGTGGCTCTATGAGTATCGACCCTAGTGTATTCAAGGACGATGATGGCCAGATATACTGCTATTTCGGCGGATTATGGGGCGGTCAGCTTCAGTGGTATCAGGCTCCGGAAAAGCTGATTAAGGAAGGCGTCGACCTCGGCCCTGCCGCCGATAAGAAGACACAGCTTTTCGCACCAGCCGATGTTCCTGCTCTGCCCAGTTTCGTCGTTCGTATGAGCGACGATGTAAAGCAGTTTGCCGAAGCACCACGCAACGTCATTGTTATCGATAAGAATGGTGAGCCTCTGAAAGCCGGTGATCCTCACCGTTTCTTCGAAGCATCTTGGATGCATAAGTACAATGGTAAATACTATTTCAGCTATTCTACTGGTGACAGTCACATGCTGTGTTATGCCATCGGTGATAATCCTTATGGACCATTCACCTATCAGGGTGTTATCCTTGATCCGGTAGTAGGTTGGACGACTCATCACTCTATAGTAGAGTATAAGGGCGAGTGGTTCCTGTTCTACCACGATTGTGTTCCGAGTAATGATATCACCCATCTGCGCTCATTAAAAGTACAGCGTCTGTTCTACAATGAGGATGGAACAATTCAAAAGGTTGTAAATGAATAGATTTCTGCTCGTTTACAATGCAAGAACTGATAACCAACTATTACATGACACACCGCGACGAGCTGCTGGCATATGTCAGCAGCCGTCTTGGTGGTAGCAGTATGTCGGAAGATATCGTACAAAATGTTTTTCTTCGCCTGCTGACCACCGATAAGATGGTTACCCCAGAAACCCTGCCTGCGTTAATCTACACAATAACCCGTCGACAAATCATCGACTACTATCGCCGTCACACCACCTTTGAACAATATGAACACTATATCAAGCGTGTGTGCAGCGATGAGACTTCTATGGAGTCTGTATTTTCGGCCCATGAAATCATGGAACAGCTTGAACACGGAATAGCACATCTACCTGAAAATTGTCGCAACATCTATCGGCTTCACATCTATAATGGAATGAAGGTAGGTGAGATATCAAAAGAGTTAGGTGAAGGTTATAAGTCGGTAGAGCATCGTCTTGGCACAGCCCGTAAGGTTATGCGTGAACAACTTTTAGCCGTCGGCTATTAGCTAACGTTTTCTGGCAATCACGTAAATAATGACAGGCGCCCCTATCAGGGGTGTCACCGCGTTCAGAGGTATCACCCCGCTCTCACCTGGAAGGAAACAGATGAGATTACAAACAAGTGCCACCACAGAACCACACAACAATGTAGCTGGCAATAGCTGACGATGATTGTCTGTTGTCATCAGTAGGCGTGCGATATGAGGTACAGCCAGTCCGATGAAAGCCACGGGACCGCAAAAAGCCGTTGTAATAGCCGTCAGAACACCGGTTACTATCAGCAACCAGTTTCTGACCATGAGAATATTCACACCTAGATTCTCAGCATATCTGTCGCCAAGCATCAAGGCATTCAATGGCTTGATAAGCAGTAAAGCACCAAGAAGACCTGCCAATGTAACAAAGGCAAAGATTGGCATGTTCGACATCGAGACACCGCCAAACGACCCCATTCCCCATACCATATACGACTTCACACCCTCATCGGTAGCGAAGAAGTTCAGCAAAGAAATGGCAGAATTAGAGATATAGCCAATCATTATACCGATAATCAGCAGCATCACATTGTTACGTACCAACGAAGAAAAGAAAAAGATAACCACCATCACCGTCATGGCTCCGATAAAGGCAGCTATCAGGATGGCCGCAAAACCACTTAGCTGCAGCGAGCCAACAGATAGTCCACCACCAAGAAAGAGCATCACAAGAGCCACTCCCAAACCAGCACCACTATTGATACCAAAAACACTCGGTCCTGCCAAAGGATTACGGAAAGCCGTCTGCAACAGCAGACCGCTCACAGCAAGGGCTGCACCACATAGCATCGCTGTCAGAGCCTGAGGAAGTCTTGATTGCAGAATAATAAACTGCCACGACGCTTTTTCAGTCTCATCACCCAGGAGTATACGCACCACATCTTCTATAGGAATCGATACCGACCCCATGAGCAGGTTCATAACAAAAAGCACCGCTATAAGCGGTATAAAAAGATACACTCCAAATTGCTTCATGTCGTTACTCTTGACTCTTTTCGCGTGCAAATTTACAATTTTTTTTATTATCCGTGCGCATAACTGCCATTTTTGTTGTATCTTTGCACCCATACCAACAAAATATGAATGAAATGAGACATTATTTCCACTCCTTTTTAGCAGGTCTTTTCCTGCTATCGGCAAGTCCGGCAGAAGCCACTAAACTCATAGGCCTTAAAGTGATTGACAAAGACTACCTCATGGTACATTTCCGTGACGGTGAGGTGCACTACCGCGATGACGGTACTGGTCCGAGTGCCTATCTGGGCCACTCTTTTGCCGAGGGCGACGACACGCTCATTGTATTCGGTGAGCGCCTGAGACTACCAGAAGCTCAGCAAACAGCTTTGTGGCAGATTAGTTCTACTGACGATAAAGCTTTTGTTGCCTCACACCCCCTAAAGGTATGGAGAAAATCAAAACCGATGAATACTGACCATACGCTAACTAGCGAATGCGACCACTGGCTCTTTCTTCAGTTACCACAATCCATGAAACAGGGTTGTAACTACACTGTTAATATCCCTAGTGGAATCGGTTCCGACCAATCATCTGCTACTGTATGTTTCGACATCTGGAACACCATGTCAGAGGCTGTCCATGTCAATATCATAGGTTACTCACCAACAGAGCAGATTCATGCAGCCGACCTTTATCAGTGGCTGGGCGACGGCGGACAAAGAGACTATCGTTCATGGGAGGGTCGTAAGGTATACCTTTATAATATCAAGACCAATAAGAAAAAGAATGTTGGTGTGGTCAAGTTTTGGAAACAGGCATCAGAGGCTAAAAACGAGGCTGGCGAGAAGAACCTCATAGGTACCGATGTCTGGAACATCGACTTTAAGTCGGCTGTTCCTGGGCGCTACCGCCTAGTGGTAGAGGATGTGGGATGCAGCATGGACTTCGACATTGCTTCCGACATCTACTACCAGCCTTTCCGCTACTCCGTACGTGGTTATTACTACATGCGTCTTGGCGAGCCTAAAGATCCTGAGCATGTATGGCCCGTTCCCCGTCAGCCCCAGTTCATTCCCGAGACCGATCCCAAGGGATTTACAGTTTATAAGACCGATTTTCATCCCTTCTGTCAGGAATGGCGCGACTTGCGCACAGATGTTTGGGACGAGCCCCATTTCAAGTCTCTCAAGGATTCCCGCTTCTGGCAGCATCGTCTGCCTGGCAATCCTGTGAATACAGAAGTAAAGGGTGGCCATTCCGATGCATTCGATTGGGACCGCCATCTGGCACATGTCAGCAATATCTACGATATGCTACTGCCTTATATCCTCTCTGGCGGACGTCTTTCCGACGACAATCTGGGTATCCGTGAGAGCGGTAATGGCATTCCTGATATCATCGACGAGGCTCGCAATGAGGTTGATTTCTTCCTCTCTATCCGCGATGGCGAAGCCTATTCACAGGGTGTAACCAATCCATGTGCCGACTGGAGTGTGATGTTCCAGGCTGGCTGTACCACGATGGCAGCATGGGCTAATGCCGCCAACTGTGCTATTCTTGGCGAGGCTTTCCGTCTGCAGAAGAACGATTCCTTGCAGAAATACTATACCGACGAGGCCATCAAAGCCTTCCGCTATGCCTCCAAGCAGGAGTGGAACCAACTCGACGACCTGCAGGACATTGGTAGCATGCAGATGCGAGGTCGCGACTTCCGTCAGCTTGCATCTGCTTTCCTCTATAACCTTACCGGTGATGAGCAGTGGGAGAAGGTTTTTGTCGAGGAGAGCATGATCAAGAGCCCACAGTCGCCTATCTTCAGCAAGGGCCGTCATGGCTTCTTTGGTGTCGGAGTGATGCATGAAGAGAACAAAGACCTCGTGCCCTTCTGTCAAATTTGGGCCGCAGCAGCTTATCTCACTTGTCCCCATCAGCGCCATTTCGCTGACGTTTACCAGAATTTGAAGTCGAGCATCAACGCCCAGGCAGAAACATATAACATCTCACACATGGCCAAACGCCCTTCACGCCGTACTGCCAACGATGATCGCTGGCAGGTTTCGCAGAACCTGCAACTGGTAATGATGGCACACTACATTGCCGACAAACCCCACAAGAAGGAACTGGAACATGTGATGTATACAGAAGCCAGCTGGGCGATGGGCCGCAATCCTGGTAACATTGTAGAGATGACAGGACTGGGTGAGCGCCATATCACCGACTGTTACACCACTGGTCGCAACGATGGTGCTCCAGAGAGCCATCCAGGACAGACGCCTTTCAACGGCACAGAAACATGGTCGCCTGGCCATAACGGAGGCGATGCCCGCGTCATCCTGAAATACTGTTATCCAGAGTGGAACGTAAATAGCAAGGACAACAGTTGGCCACGCCAGGAATCTTATTTCAACCAGCGTTACTTCTGGGTAAACGGCGAGTTCACTCCTCGTGAGACCATGCGTGGCAAGATGGCCCTGCTCGGCTATCTCTATGCAATCAGATAAATTTTTATATTAATCTACAATATGACGACAAAGAACCTATTTATCGCAGCCTTTGCATTGGTGAGCATCAGTGCCCAGGCGCAGAAACCTGCCATCCCCCGCGATGCGGCATTGGAGGCAAAAATTGAGAAAACCCTTTCACGTATGACACTCGATGAGAAAATCGGACAGATGCTTGAATTGAATCTCGACGTGATGGGCAAGATGACAATTGAGAATGCTAAGATCGATCGCGAGAAAGTGCGCTCTGTACTTCAGCAATATGGAAGACCTGATTCTGAGATTGAGGCTGTGCTGAAAATGAAGGATCAAGAGATCCTTGACAAGCTTGGCAACTTCCCTGTTGATATCTATCAGGGTGAGACAAAGCGTATATGGAAACTCAACGAGACGATGCTCGACACACTCATTTCAAAGTGGAAGGTGGGCTCTATTCTCAATGCCCCTGGCACTCGCGCCTCAAGCGTAGAACAGTGGCAGAAGTGGATCCAACTGATTCAGAAGAAGTCAATGAAGTATCTGGGCATCCCCGATATCTACGGACTCGACCATAATCACGGTGTCACTTATACTCAAGGCGGAACACTCTTCCCCCAACCCATCAACCTGGGTGCCTCGTTCAACACCGAATTGGCTTTCAGAGGTGCAGAGATTACTGCCTATGAGAGTCGTGCAGCTAACTGCCCATGGGTGTACAATCCTGTAGTAGACCTGAGCCGCGATCCTCGCTGGCCTCGCATGTATGAGAGTTTTGGCGAGGACGCCATCGTAAACTCTAAGATGGTAGTAGCCGAAATCAGAGGCTATCAGGGTGAGGACAATAACCACATCGACCGTTTCCATGTTGGAACCAGCACCAAACACTATTTTGGTTATGGCGCCCCTTGGACAGGTAAGGACCGTACCCCTGCTTACCTCTCACCACAGATGATTCGTGAGAAGTATTTCGAGCCCTTCAAGGCCGCAGCTCTCGCAGGCACACTCACCATGATGGTCAACTCAGCCTCTATCAACGGCGTGCCCCTTCATGCCAGCTACGAATACCTTACAAAATGGCTGAAAGAAGACCTGCAGTGGGACGGCTTCCTCGTAACCGACTGGGCTGATATAAACAGTCTGTACACCCGTGAAAAGGTGGCAAAGAACAAAAAGGACGCCATCCGTATTGCTATCAATGCTGGTATCGACATGTCGATGGACCCCTATAGCGTTGAGTTCTGCATCCTGCTGAAGGAGCTTGTCAACGAAGGCAAGGTGAAGATGACTCGTATCGACGATGCCGTTCGCCGTATCCTCCGTGCAAAATATCGCCTCGGCCTCTTCGATGAGCCCAACACTGGTGGTAAAGGTTTCGAGAAGTTTGGTTGCGACGAGTTTGCCAAAGCCTCTCTTCTGGCTGCAGAAGAGTCTGAGGTGTTGCTGAAAAACGAAGGTATTCTGCCACTGGCCAAGGGAAAGAAGATTCTGCTGACTGGTCCTAACGCCAACCAGATGCGCTGCCTGCATGGTGGCTGGAGCTACACATGGCAGGGTTCGAAGGCTGAAGATCTCTCTGAGAAATACAACACCATCTATGAGGCCCTCTGCAATAAGTATGGCAAAGAAAATGTCATCCTCGAACAGGGCGTGACTTATAACGAAGACGGCGCCTATTACGACGAAAACGAGCCCCAGATCGACAAAGCCGTAGCTGCTGCAGCTCAGGCCGATGTCATCATAGCTGCCATTGGCGAGAACTCTTACACAGAGACGCCTGGCAACCTCACCGACCTCTGGCTCTCCGAGAACCAGCGCAACCTTGTGAAGGCACTTGCCAAAACAGGCAAACCCATCGTTCTTGTACTCAACGAAGGTCGTCCACGCCTCATCGCCGACATCGAACCGCTGGCTAAGGCTATCGTTGATATCCTCATTCCCGGCAACTATGGCGGCGACGCCCTCGCCAACCTGCTCGCTGGTGATGCCAACTTCTCAGCCAAACTGCCTTACACCTATCCACGTGAGATCAACTCACTGAACACCTATGACTATAAGGTTTCTGAAGAGGTTGGTACGATGGCTGGTGCCTACAACTACGATGCGAAGGTCAGCCTCCAGTGGCCCTTCGGCTATGGTCTCAGCTATACCACCTTCGGTTACTCTAACCTGAAGGTCGACAAGGCTCAGTTTACTGCCGACGATGTACTCACCATCAGCGTTGATGTGAAGAATACTGGTACCAAGGCCGGTAAAGAGGCTGTTCTACTCTATTCAAGCGATCTCGTCGCCAGCATCGTGCCCGACAACAAGCGCCTGCGCGATTTCACGAAGATTTTGCTGGAGCCTGGTGAGACCAAGACCGTGACGTTCCAGCTTCCCGCCAGCAAACTCGCCTTCGTAGGCGCTGATGGTCGTTGGACTCTTGAGGATGGTGACTTCATCCTGAAAATTGGCAACCAGACCGTTCACACAGCCTGCACCCAGACCAAAGTATGGGATGAGCCGAACATCTGAATTCCCTGCTTAATATAAACAAAGGTGCTGTCCGTAAACACGGATGGCACCTTATTACTTTTTATGCGATACCCAACTGAAAGGTTTTTTGAAAAGTTAACGGTTTCTATTGTAATAATGGAAACAACAGAATTGCAATTATCCGCGGAACGCCACTCAACGACACAATACAACAGCATCCGCATATCGCCAAAGTGAAAGAAAAGGCAGGAAAACGTCTGAAGCGAACAACACCCCACCACCTAACCTTTTCTGCTGAAACACCTTTATATAAACGGAATTTCAAGGGTTAGGTGTCTTAGAAAGAGGTAACCCACACCTAACCTATCACCTAACCTTTTCTCTGATTATCCTTTGGTTAGGTGTTTGGTTAGGTGTTTGGGCAACACCTAACCCTCCAAACCTCCTTTATACAAAGGTGTCACGGGAAGAAAGGTTAGGTGGTTAGGTGAAAAGAGAAAAAACATTTGTGACGGACAAAGAGATAGATGGGAAGTAAGCAAAGTCATAGTTTGTCGTAATGAAACTACCAGTTAGGATAGTCCAAACTCGGAGCAAAGATAGGGTTTGAACGGCATAAACTTAGTCTTTAGCATAACGAAAGATGGAGATAATTAGCCATTATTTTGTTTCATCTTGTTTCACTGAAGCAAAATGAAACAAGATGAAACAATTTTTTCTTGGTTTAAAAGAATAATTAGCTTACTTTTGCAGCGCAATTGCAATGAGTTTATATCTGCAAGGTGCAGAAAGTTTATCATTACCATAATCAAACCATTATTAATAAATTAAATAGAATTAAAAATGAAAAAATTATTTTTTATCGCATTTGCATTGATGCTCTCTTTTACTTCTGCTTTTGCAGGAGATGATCATCAAACCAGAGAACTAAACAGAAATGAAGAACCAGATGCTGGTGGAGGTGGAGGAGGAACAGCAGGAGAAATTTACGTTATTGTTTTCAAAGGTTGGTGTGGTAAAGCTCACGTTGAAGGGATATTTGATCATGACCCCTCATCATGGGAAACTGCTCGTTATATCATTGCTGCAAACTTATCTTGCGCTATGATGATAAATCCTTATGATGTTTTTCCCCATCCCTATTAAACTGTATGTATGCCAATAATATTGTTTAATCTTAATGAAACAGGTATTCTTTAACATCTTATTATTGTTTATTGGAAACAATATATGGGCTCAGTCGTCAATAGACACGGTTTCCTATCGATTCGTCTATGATGTTCAGGCTAAAATATTCGAAAGAAGCACAAAAAAGAGCACCGACGAGCATCGGCTGGATATCGGAAAGAATGGTATCAGCCATTATTATAGTTTTTGGCAAAGCCGGGATATTCATGTACTGGATAGCATCCATCGGCAAGGTGGATCAATGAATGATTATTATCGTGTAAGAAGTGAACAGGGAATCGAACCATCTTATTTTCTCTACTTCATATTCAAAAACTATCCACAAACAGGTCAGCAAACAGTTGACTATCCCAATATGGAATTATTTCAATATCAGGAACCAATGGGCCAGGACTGGGAATTTGTTGAGGGCGACACGATTATCTTAGAACATCCATGTCAAAAAGCCATCTGCCATTATCACGGTAGAACTTGGACTGCGTTTTATGCAACAGACATCCCTATCTCTGACGGGCCTTGGAAACTCTGTGGACTGCCTGGCCTCATCCTGAGAGCTTATGACCATTCTAATTCGTTCATATTCAACTGTGTCGGCATCTATCAGAATGTAGGAGACGCCATAACGATGATGAACGAAAAAAGAAGGGTCTTGAAACCGGAGCAGGCACATAAGCTGATTGAGCAGATATATAGTAATCCTGATGACTATTATAGGTCCAAAGGCCAGAAAACTGCTACTTATGATGAGAAAGGAAGGCCTTTCGACTGGTCGAAAATCCCCAAGCGAGCCTATTACGAGAGTTATTCTACAGAAGATAAGAAATGAGGTTATCGCTATTGACAAACTTATTTTTTATGATGAAACAGTTAATCTTTAGCGTATTAATATTGCTGTTTATGGGCACCGAAGTTTGGGCCCAGGCAGCACTAGACACGGTTTCCTATCGATTCGTCTATGATGTTCAGGCTAGAGCATTCGAAAAATACACAAAGATGAACACAGACGAACATCGGCTGGATATCGGAAAGAGTGGTATCACCCACTATTATAGTTATTGGCAAAGCCAGTTTTTTCATATAACAGATAGTATTTATCGGTGTGGCGGGTCTATACAAGATTACGAGCGTGTTAGGCATGAGAAAGGTATCGAACCATCTGATTTCCTCTACTTCATATTCAAAAACTACCCACAAAGAGGCCAACAGACTGTAGATTATCCCTATTATGAATTATTTGAATATCAGGAACCCATGGGACAGGACTGGGATTTTGTTGAGGGCGACACGATTATCTTAGAACATCCATGTCAAAAAGCCATCTGCCATTATCACGGTAGAACTTGGACTGCGTTTTATGCAACAGACATCCCTATCTCTGACGGGCCTTGGAAACTCTGTGGACTGCCTGGCCTCATCCTGAGAGCTTATGACCATTCTAATTCGTTCATATTCAACTGTGTCGGCATCTATCAGAATGTAGGAGACGCCATAACGATGATGAACGAAAAAAGAAGGGTCTTGAAACCGGAACAGGCACATAAGCTCATAGAGCAGATATATAATAATCCTGATGACTATTATAGGTCCAAAGGCCAGAAAACTGCTACTTATGATGAGAATGGAAGGCCTTTCGACTGGTCGAAAAACCCTAAGCGAGCCTATTACGAGAGTTATTCTGAAGAAGAAAAGCGAAACAAATGATACTTTTTGCTGCAAAAAAGTGATGAAAAATGGTGTTGCATTTTATGCAATATCCTGCAAATCAGAATATTTGTCTCATAAAGTCTAATTCTGTTTTGTAGCTCTTTTTTCTTGTTAGAATGGAACAAATGTTTTACTTTTGCAGCGCAATTACAATGAGTTTTATACTATAATATGATATGAAAAAGCTTTTTTTATCTCTGTTATTATGCTCTTTAGTGTCTATATCGCAAGCACAAACGGTTATTGATACATTAGCATACCGATTTATCTATGATGTTCAGGCAAAGACATTTGAAAATAATTATATGCTTTCTCCTGATGAACACTGGTTGGATATTGGAAAGAAAGGAGTCAGCAACTATTACAGTATCTGGAAAGATAAAATATTTTGCATTATGGATAGCCTAAACCGTATAGGAGCTGATTTTTCGGATGTCAGTCGTATCCGCTATGAGCAAGGCATAGAATCATCACAGTTCAATTACTATATCTACAAGAACTATCCTTTGCATAATAGACAAACTGTAGACTATCATTCAATGGAGTGTCTACAATATGAGGAAACGATGGGACAGGACTGGGAATTTGTTGAGGGCGACACGATTATCTTAGAACATCCATGTCAAAAGGCTATCTGCCAATATCACGGTAGAACCTGGACAGCGTTTTATGCAACAGACATCCCTATCTCTGACGGGCCCTGGAAACTCTGTGGACTGCCTGGCCTCATCCTGAGAGCTTATGACCATTCTAATTCGTTCATATTCAACTGTGTCGGCATCTATCAGAATGTAGGAGGCGCCATGACGATGATGAACGAAAAAAGAAGAATCTTGAAACCAGAGCAAGCACATAAACTGATTGAGCAGATAGACAGTGATCCGTTTGCTTACCTGAGGTCACAAGGGATTTCTGGGCAGTCTTTTGATGAGAAGGGGCGTCCATTGGATTTGTCAAAGGTTCCTAAACGAGCCTATTACGAGAGTTATTCTGAAGAGGATAAGAAATGAGATTATCGCTATTGACATTATTTGTCTGGCTGATGACCGTGGTGGCTAATGCCCAGACCTCTTTTTCAGGGCGTGTTGTTGCTGACGGCTCGAAAAAGGGACTGGGCTGGGCCAGCGTGGTTGCTGAAGACAGCAGACGGAAACCTATTGCTTTTGCCCAAACGAAAGAAGACGGCACCTTTGAACTGAAAGTGCCAGAAAGCAAAAAGGTGATGCAACTGTCTTTTTCGTTGCTTGGTTATGCCAAAAAGAGCATCAGTATCGATAATTTTACCAATGGCCAGAAAATTATATTACGTGAAGAGACACTTATGCTTAAAGAGGTCAAGGCTACCTCAAAGCGTTTGCGACAACGTAGCGATACGCTGGTATACAGTGTTGCAGGATTCCGCCATAAGCAAGACCGCAGTATCGCTGATGTCATCGCCAAGATGCCTGGTCTTGAAGTCAGGCAGGATGGCTCTATTCTCTTTCAGGGCAAACCCATCAACAATTTCTATATCGAGGGAATGAACATGATGGGTAATAATTATTCGGTGGCCAGCGAGAATATTAACGCCAACAAGGTAAAGAACGTAGAGGTGCTGACAAACCACCAGAAGGTAAAGGCACTGCGAGGCGTACAGTTTTCTGATCAGGCAGCCCTTAACCTTGTTCTGGAGGAGGATGCCAAGAATACCTGGGTCGGGCTGCTGGAGACAGGGCTGGGCACCACGCTACAGAAAAGCGAGGCCGACCGTCTGTTGCGCGACGGGCGTCTGATGGCCATGATGTTTGGTGGTAAGATGCAGAGCCTGTCGATGTACAAATGGAACAATACGGGGAAAAACATACAAAGGGAGATACGCGACCTGCAGAACAGCATCGATGACATCGGCAGCGTCAGCAATATGACCAGCGGTATAGGGCTAAGTGCTCCTGGTCTGATGAGAGAACGATATGCAATGAACGATTCGAGGTTGCTGGCCACCAACTGGCTTCATAAGGCAGGACAGGATGCCACCATCAGACTACAATTAAATGGTTATCTCGACAATACTGAGGGTAAACGACATTCTGAGACCATCTATTCTGACTTGATGGGGGGAGCAGTCATTACAGAAGACGCGAATGGCGAGAATCGCCACAGCCAGTGGAAAGGAGAACTGAAGTATGAGCGTAACGGCGCAAAGTTGTTTGTAGTCAACGTGCTGAGCGGCTATATGGATTTCGACAAGAGCTGGGCATCGACACTGACTAATGATAAAGGAATACGGCAGGAGACAACGCCCCGAAAACGCTGGGTGGGCGACCACTTGGAGATTGTGAAGGCTTTAGGCAACGACCGTGTGTTGAAACTTAACGCAAGCGGTGTCATAAACTATCTGCCAGGTTCGCTGTTATTAACCGACAGTTCCCGTCAGCATATAGATCAGCATGCCACCCAGTTGCGTGTAGGTGCCTCATTCCGCCACAAGTTGTTCCATCGTTTGTATGTCTCTTATAATACTGGCGTGGATTATGATGACGAACGATTCACCATCCGTCTGCACAATCAAAAGCCGCAAAGCGACAGCTATCAACAACTCAACTGTTATTTTGAGCCGTCGTTCAATATCAAATATAACGATCTGGAGTGGACAACATCCATGCCATTAAGACTTGTAAGCCGACACTTCGGCAATGAAAGCAACACGAAGATGATTGTCACCCCAATGATGAATCTCAGATATCAGATATTGAGCCAGCTCACGGTGATGGTCAACTACAACTATGACTGGCAGCCGACCTCTTTAGAGGATATGACGGCTATTCCTGTATATAGCAATTATCGCAACTATAGCACAGGATTCGGAAAACTCTATGCAGAGAACAGCCATAACGGAATGCTGAGATTTGAATACAGCGATCCGGTGATAGGCCTGTTTGGTAATATCAATGGAAACCTTATGTATTATGATGATCTGCCTCTGTATAACAGTCAACTCGACGGGATATTCTATCATAGCAGTCCATCAGGTGATTTTAAGAGTAACACAACGTGGATGCTTTCCGGCCGGATCAGTAAATCGCTTGGTACCATGAAGTTTATTGCAGCGGTTGACGGCCAGTTGTCAAGCACTCATACCTCTACCATGATAAATGGGCTACGTCTGCCGTTCCGTTACGATCGTGCCAGTTGCGGTGTCAGTTTCTCCATTCGCCCCTTGCAAACACTTTCCTTTGAGGAGGAGAGCCACTATCAATACAGCCGTCAGGTTTCTACTAGTGATCACTCATTTGACAGTCGTGCCTTGCGCTCGTTCACTCACACACTAAAGACTTTCTATATGCCCAGAAACTGGCAGATAGAATGGACTAACGAGATGTACCATAGCAACGACCACTCTGTATCATTCACTTATTTCTCTGATATACAAGTCAGCTATCGCACAAAAAAATGGGAAGCAGGTATACAGATGAATAATATCTTCGGCACTCGTCAGTATGAACGTCATTACATCTCTTCTTATTATACCAGATATACCATAAGTCATCTGCGTCCTCGCGAAATACTCTGCAAGATTAGCTTTGACATGTAATACGTTATCTATACTTCGTTCGAATAGTCTCTATGAATGGTGAAGAATTGCAAAAAAACGGCTTGTGTTTAAACATGTGTAATAAAATGTTTGCTGATTTGCAGGGAAATGGGTATTTTTGCCACAGATTAATCTATATCAAATAGAAGCTAAATGTTTCAACCATTACCAGACCGATTCTACACGATGATGCGGAAAAATAACAGTTTTTCTGAAAAAAAGAAGAAAAGTGTGTAGTATTTTCGAAACATTGTCGTATAACAGGTAGAAGTGAGATCGCTAACAGAGACTGAGATCGTAGAGGCCGTCTACAAAGGACAGTCAGAGGGACAGACCCAGATGGTCGGTCGCTATGCGAAGTGTGTCTTCGCCATGATAGTGAGGCAAGTGACTGACGTGATGGATGCTCAGGAACTGACACAAGACACCTTCTTGCGCGCATTTAAGTATATCGACAAATACGACCCTCGCAAAGCATCGCTCTCTACCTGGCTCTGTAGTATAGCTTACCGACTGACAATTGATTTCCTGAAACGCCGCCGGCTGACGGTTGTCTCTTTCGAAGACAACTACATGCAGTCAACCGACATCAGCGACGAGCAGTTGGAGGCTGGTCTCTCTACTGGGCGCAAGGAGCGCATTGAACAACTGATGGCTATTGTCGACGAGCTGCCTGCTGAGGAGCAGATGCTCCTGACTCTCTACTATTTTGAAGACCGACCGCTGAAAGAGATTGCCTATATCATGGGCTACGATGAGAAAACGCTGTCTGTCAGACTGCACAGAACAAGAAAGAGACTATATTTCAAACTTAATGGCAGAAAAAACGTATAAGGACACAGATGTGCGCGAGGCGCTGAGACGCAAATACTCAGACACGCCTAAGCTGCCGGCTGACTTCATGAAGAAGATGGCCCAGCCTTCAGAGCCCGATGAGGCGCCAAAGCTCGCACCCGTTATCCGTCGCTGGCGATGGGTGGCCGCTGTGGCCTGTCTACTTATAATGATAGGTATCGGCGTGAACTATCAATCTAAAACATACCATGAAACAGTTCACGAGTCGGCTGTCGTGGCTGAAGCTAAGAAGCCCGAAACTCTTTCGTCGACCAGCGAACGGCACATAGAGGCCGCCCCTTGCACTGAGTCCGCCACTAAGGCTAAGCCCCAGCGCATGGCCACCTCTGCAGAGAAGATTCCCGCAGCAACAGAGGGTGCATGTATAAGCCCTCTCCCTGACATTCCATCAAAATGCACTCCTGTTGCTGCCTCTGATCTGCACAACGCATCGCTACAGCTTACGGTCGACACCACCTATCAGGCACCAGGCAAGGTTGACGAGTTCATAGCTAAAATGGCCACATACCATAAGGTGAAGGCCGTGGTGCTTAACTGTGTCGCCGATACCTGCAACACCGCTGTAGAGGGTAAGGCCTATGTGTTCCAGGACACACAGCAGCTCGACCTCTTTGCCCGCTTATTGCAAGTGGCCTGCTGCTACGACAATAAGACTCCTGGCTACCTGCTTAACTTCTCGCATCAGCAGTTCTATTTCACCCTGAAGGATCTGCGCAAAGGCGAGAAATACCTCTGGATAGCAGAGCGTATCCCTGGCGAACGCATACTGCTCTTCAGCACCCACTCACCGATAGAAACCGCCGTATCGTCGGCTTGCTATCAATCCTATCGCGACAAACTGATACGTGCAGATATCTGTTCATTCCATTTTTAAAACATCTTTGACCTATGAAAAGAATGTGTTCAATCATCCTCCTGGTACTGACAAGCCTCACCATACAGGCACAAACCATAGAGTACGCTAAGAGCGTAGGGCCTTTTGTGGCGCGACCTGAAGTGAGGACCGACAAGAAAACCAATAAGACAAAAGCCGCATGGCAGCACGTCAACTATGAATACATCAAGGATTATTGCGGCCCTCTGGACTTTACGGTAGAGGAAAACTATGGGTCGCTCTTCCCCGTGAATCACATGCCAATCGATGAACAGCCCAACATGCCGATGAGCTGGCGACTGACGGGCGAAGGCGACGAGACAGTGCTACACTGCTACTTCCACATGCCCGCCGACGAGGTGACCAATCTGTGGCTGACAGGAGAAGAGGCGTGTATCGTCGATCGTGAAACGGGCGTACAGTATCGCATACGTCGTACGGAACCAGACACCTATGGCAAACACTTCGACATCAAGGCCAAGAAGGGCGACGTGATCGACCTGAAGATTATCTTTCCACCGCTACCCGACACCACCCGTATGGTAAACATCTATGGTGTGGTGAACTGGGGATTGCTGGGCGAGCCTGTTGTTCTCAATTCACGATTCTACGGACAAAGCGGCAATCTGGACTACGACACGATTCCGCAACTGCACAAACCCAGACTGCTCTTAGAACACATGTACGATGACTTGCCCTACGACCGACAGAACTGGAACACTTGGAAGGTGATGACCGATGCCCACCTGATAAAGCCTGTGGCTGACAACACGATGGCACTGTGGCTCACGCCAGAAGCGACCTACATGGCAATAGGTTATGAACAGAATTTCGCAACTGAATATTTCGAATTCATGAAAGACACTAAACTGGTTGACGTGACAGGTCGCCAATACAAACTACGCGAGGTGCAGGGCATTCCTAAAGACGAGCTTTTCTTCATGAAAGGACAGACGGGCGACTACATTGCCTTTATGATGGTGTTCGACCCAATACCGCTCGATATGACCACCATCACTTTTATCGTACCTTCAGGAGAGCCTTTCTCAGCATGGGGAGCTAACTGGGCGGGCAGGGTATTCCCCAACCTGAACATTTTGCAATTACGCGACAATCAAAGGTTATTTGACTATCAACCGCGAATCATTGTAGAATAGATTTAAAAACTAACTTATGAGATTATTACTAACCATTATTATCAGTAGCATGGCGCTGCTGAGCAGGGGTGACAATGCACTTACGCAGACCGACCTGCTGTACCTGTTTCCTAATAAGGACATCTACGAAACGGGCGAGGACATGTGGTTCAAGGCCTATCTCATGGACAGACAGACACTAGCCTTGTCGGACCAGAGTCAGACCCTATTCCTACAACTCAGAAGCGAAAATGGAGACGTCGTGTGGAGCGGGAAGTTTCCGCTCAAAAACGGACGAGGCGACGGACATGTCTATATCAATGAAGCCTGGCAGAAAAAGGAGTACTTCATTGAGGGCTACACACGATCGTCGTTCACTTCTGACAGTACAATAGCCATCCGACCAAGGCGCATCAGGGTGGTGGAAAGGGTGACACAAATGGACTCCATATCTTCAGATGCCGTGAAGCGGGATTCTATCGAAAGGCTCACGGAAAAACACAGATTCGATCTCTTCCCGGAAGGGGGCTATCTGATCGATGGCATCAACACCGTGGTGGCATTCAAAGCCACCTACGGTGATGGAATGCCAGAGGAGGTGGCGGGACGGCTGACAGAGAACGGAAGGCAAATCGCTGCCTTCAGGAGCATGCACGACGGCATGGGGATATTTACCGTGACACCGATAAGGGGAAAGGAATACAGGATCGTGTTAAGCGACGGACGATCATACACGATCCCGGACATCAAACCAACGGGCATCACGATGCGCTCGATAAGAAACAACAAGGCGGGCATCACCCTACTGGTGTCCTCGACTGACAGCGTCGCCCATCCCTTTACGATCATGGCTAAGATGAACGGTATACCATGCTGTAGCGCTACAGGCACGGTGAAGAGGCAGAAGAAGGTGCAGCTGCCCGTTGAGAAGTTCCCGCTGCAGGGTATCGTACAGATCACGCTGATGGTCGGCGAGAGCCAGATGCCTGTGGCAGAACGGCTGGTGTATGTGAACCCTAAGCAGCGGCTGAGCATCAACGCAAAGACAGACCGGCTGCAGTATAACCGTCGCGACAAGGGACGGGTGAGTCTTCAGGTGACAGGGCCTGAGGGGGAACCCGTCAGGGCCGAGATGGCGGTGAGCATCTTCGACAAGGATTACCTCTATCAGCCAGGCCATGAGAACATTCTGTCGCACTGCTTCCTCTCGGAACAGATCAGGGGAAACGTATTCAATCCTACCTACTACTTCGACGAGCGGAACGAAGACCGGCTGCAGGCCCTCGACCTGCTGCTGATGACGCAGGGATGGCGACGGTATGTATGGGACAGGGAGCCCACAAAAGCGAAACCGCTGCTGAGCGATGGACTGAAAGGCTTGGACAGGGCAGGACGACCGCAGATACTTAAGGCTTTTACCGCTGAGGGCGATACCAATGTCGTGGTGTCAGACTCTATAGGCAGATTTGTTATCGGCCCGATATTGATGGATCAGATGCGCGGCTCATTCTATTTGCAGCCTTTGGTAAAGAAGCCTAAAGCAAGCCTGTTGCTTGAAAACCCGTTCGATAGCATTAACAATTATCTGAAAGGTAGGCAGAGATATCTGCCACTTAACCGTCTCCCAAAGAGCTACTATGAAGGAAAGTATGTTTCCGACGGCTTTGGAACATTCATGTTGAAAGACGTCCATGTGAAAGGCAAGCGGAACATCGTCCACTACGATAAGGTGTTGGAATACCTCGACAGTCTCTACATCTTGTCAACTGGCGCTTGGGCCTGCGAACATAATGGTGCAAGATGGCTTAACAACTATCTGGGTTATGGGCTCCACTCGCCACTTTATTATTCCATTTGTGATGGAAAACGCCTGTTACCCAAACGAGGTGAGAGGTACAATAAGGTCTTGTATGAAGAACATGGCGGAAAAATATGGAATGTTGCATGCAAAAGTGGTCCTCTTATATTCCATGCGCCTCAGTTTTCTAAAGAAGAGCTGCTGAATATGTTCAGGATGTGTGCGGCAGAGGGCTATCATCCGAAAAAAGAGTTCTACGAACCCGATCCCATTGAGCTCTCCCCCACTATACCTGATCCCAGAAACACATTGCAATGGAAGCCTGCCATACTGACGGACGAAGACGGCAAAGCCGACATCTCCTTCATGGTTTCAGACGTCAACACCGAGTTTATCGGCATCGTCGAAGCCATCGACGGCACAGGGCTCATGGGTACTCAGACGTTCAACTTCCGAGTGATTAGAAACAAATAAACCATAATCAAAAAGCAAAATGAAGAAGACCATTCTAACACTATTGTCAGCTATCTCTATACTGACGGTGTCAGCACAAGAAGCTGACACAACCATCGTTCTCAAGTGTGGTTATGAAGTCCTTGACTCCATTACTGTTAGTAAATCGTCGCCCACCTTCTTACAGATACAAGAGGCAGAAGCCGTAGTAGAGGGTATCAAAGAGGCACCCGTGAAGTATCGCACTATCGTGGACTATGTGCTAAGCCACCCCGACAGTGACGGTTCTGTGTTTCTGATGCGCCAGCTCAATGGTGCTATCAACAACAAGAAATGCCTGTCAGTTCTGACAGAAAGGGCAAAGACGGGACTGATGAAGCCGCTCTATGATTACTACGCTGCTGGTATAGAAGAAGTCGACTCGTTCATGACGAAGATAGGTAAGAGTATCGTTATCGGTGAAGAGGCGAAGGACTTTACGCTCGAGGACATCAATGGTCAGCAGATTACGCTGTCATCGCTTCGTGGCAAGCATGTGTTGCTCGACTTCTGGGCTTCGTGGTGCGGTCCTTGTATCAAGTCGTTTCCCCACCTGAAGACTATTTATGAGCAGCATTGCGACAAGTTAGAAATACTTGGCATTGCCTGTCACGACAAACAAGACAAGTGGCGTACAACCGTAGATAAGTATGAACTACCGTGGTTACACGTTTTTGACGCTGATGATAAAAACGGTGTTGGTGCCAGCTATGGAGTATTGGGCGTTCCCACCTATATACTTATCAACTCCGAGGGCAAGATTATACAATGGATGATGGACGACCCCGACACTTTCGATCTCTACTTCACTCCAGACATGTTTGAGAAGTAATGAAATTGTTTTCAACATTATTATTATCTACTATAGTCGGAATCCTACACGCCCAAACCAAGGACCTGCTGTATCTCCTAATAAGGACATCTACGAGACGGGCGAGGACATGTGGTTCAAGGCCTATCTCATGGACAGACAGACACTAGCCTTGTCGAGGCTATCGACGGTACGGGGCTCATGGGTGCCCAGACGTTCAACTTCCGAGTAATCAGAAACAAATGAGTCACCAATAAATAATAAAGATGCCATCCTGAGTTTTTGGATGGCATCTTTATTGTATTTATGCTTCAGCAAAAGCAGCAGCCTCAGCTTCGGCTATGATGTCCTCACGCGACTTCTCTTTGTGAGAGATGTCGGAAAGATCGAACTCATCGTCGACGGGCGTTTCTGACTTCTTCTTGCGAGAGCGTTTTGGCGACTTAGTAGCAGACTCATCGGCTATTGCCTCTGGAGCCTCTTTGCTCGTATCAACAGGCTGCTCAATGATGAAATCTTCAGGTTGTTCTGTATCAGGTACAGCCATCGCAGGCTCTTCTTCCATCTTGGTGCGATTGGTCTTGGCTTGGAAGATGGACTCCACAAACTGGGGCTCGCGCTTCAAGCGCTGAAGGGTTTCCTTAGCTGCCAACTGCTGAGCCTCTTTTTTTGAATAACCTGTGCCACGTTCACCCTCTATACCTTCAAGTACTACTTGGAAACAGAAAATAGGACTACCATTCTCATCCTGCTTCTGCTTGAGCATGCGGAACTCCAAGCGCACACGGTTTTTCTGGCTCCATTCCAAAAGCTTCGACTTGAAGTTGACTTCCTTGAAGGCAACCTTGTCGATATTAATATATTTACCTAAGATGCGATTCTGGAAAAACTCAAGGCAGGCATCGTAGCCGCGATCAAGATAGATGGCTCCAACCAACGCCTCGAAGGCATTACCCTCGACATAACTGTTATGCGACGTACTATGGCCCGCTGAAAGCAGCAGACTGCCCAGTCCCATCTCGTTGGCCAGCTTACCTAAAGTATCGCGTGAGACGAGTTTAGAACGCGTATTGGTAAGGAATCCCTCACGCTTGCCCTCGTAATGGCGATAGACAATGTCTCCTACTGCAGCATCGAGTATGGCATCACCTAGAAACTCAAGTCGCTCGTTATTGAGTGGCTTACCCTTTTCGTTGCGCTTACGGATGCTTTTGTGCATCAGCGCCTGCTTGTAATACTCGATGTTACGTGGATAAAATCCCAGTATAGCATATAAAGAAGAAAAAAGCTCCTTCTCCTCGCGGAAAGGGAGCTTTATTCTATCGATAATGTCTTTAAGCTTCATACTTCTTGAATACCACACAAGCATTATGACCACCAAAGCCGAAAGTATTGCTGAGACCAGCACGTACCTGACGCTTCTGAGCCTTGTTGAATGTGAAATTCAGGTTGTAGTCGATCTCGGGATCCTCATCGCCATCTTCATGGTTGATGGTGGGAGGAACGATATCGTTCTGTACAGCCAATACGGTAACCATAGCCTCTACAGCGCCAGCTGCACCCAGCAGGTGACCAGTCATTGACTTTGTAGAAGAAATGTTGAGCTTGAAAGCTGCATCGCCAAATACCTCCTTGATAGCCTTGGCCTCAGAGATATCACCAACATGAGTTGAAGTACCATGAACATTGATATAGTCGATGTCCTCTGGCTTCAGCTGAGCATCGTCGAGAGCGTTCTGCATTACGAGCTTAGCACCCAGACCCTCAGGGTGAGAGGCGGTGATATGGTGAGCATCAGCACTCATGCCGGCACCAATCATCTCTGCATAGATCTTAGCACCACGAGCCTTAGCATGCTCCAGTTCCTCAAGAATCAAGCAGCCAGAACCTTCAGCCATGATGAATCCGTCACGGCTAGCGCTGAACGGACGGCTGGCCTTCTCGGGCTCATCGTTACGGGTAGAAAGGGCGTGCATGGCGTTGAAACCACCAACACCTGTAGCGCAGATAGCTGCCTCAGCACCACCAGCAACGATAGCATTAGCCTTACCCAAACGAATCAGGTTGAATGCATCAGCCAGTGCGTTAGAAGAAGAAGCACAGGCAGAAGCCGTAATATAGTTGGGACCGTGGAAACCGTACATGATAGAGATCTGACCAGCAGCGATGTCGGCAATCATCTTCGGAATGAAGAACGGATTGAACTTAGGACCATCGGCTTCGTGTACGCCATAGTACTTCACCTCGTCCTCGAAGGTCTTAATTCCACCAATACCAACACCAAAGACAACACCAATGCGGTTCTTGTCTTCAGCCTCCAAATCCATCTTACTATCCTCAACTGCCTGCTTGGCAGCAATCATGGCCAACTGGGTATAGCGGTCCATCTTACGAGCCTCTTTGCGGTCGAGATAGTCGTTGACGTTGAGGTTCTTAACCTCACAAGCAAATTTTGTCTTGAATAAAGTTGTATCGAAACTTGTAATAGGTGCGGCTCCGCTTACTCCATTGAGCAGGTTATTCCACATCTCTTCAGGAGTGTTGCCGACGGGAGTAACGGCTCCCAAACCTGTTACAACTACTCTTTTTAATTCCATAAGCTGAAAAAAAGTATAGGTTGCCCCATAAACATAAGGAGCAACCTATACATATTTAATTTATATTAATTAGCGTTCTCCTCGATGTAAGCGATAGCGTCACCAACGGTACCGATCTTCTCTGCCTTATCATCGGGAATAGAGATACCAAACTCCTTCTCGAACTCCATAATCAGCTCAACGGTATCCAGTGAGTCTGCGCCCAGATCGTTAGTGAAGCTGGCCTCAGCCTTTACTTCTGCTTCATCAACACCGAGTTTGTCTACGATAATAGCCTTTACTTTGCTTTCAATTTCTGACATAATTGTAATACTTTAAAATGTTAATAATGAATTTGCTATCTTGAAATTTTACGGCGTTTTCGCCGAAATCGGGTGCAAAGTAACACATTTTCTTTCACTTACGCAAATTTTTTTAAGAAAAACTGACTTTCTTTTGCACACAATGGGGGTGTTTGTGCATAAATCGGCCCTTTTTCCACCTCTCTTTATAAGAAATGTGCAAAATTTGATGAAAATCTTCACTTTTAGTTGGCTATTTGAAAAACTTTCTTTAGTTTTGCAGCATAAAACGATTTAATAATGTCATTTACAGAACAAGCCAACCCTATTTTCAATCGGGCTATAATTGACTATCATCTTACAGATGACGTCAATACCCCGATTAAGAACCCGTATCAGAAAGACAGCATTGAACACAGTCTTTATCTGAAGTGCTGGATTGATACCGTGCAGTGGCACTACGAGGATATTATCCGTGATCCTCACATTGACCCTGTGGAAGCACTTGCGCTGAAGCGTCGCATAGACCGTAGTAATCAGGATCGTACTGATTTGGTAGAAGAGATAGACTCTTGGTTCCGTCAGCACTATAGTAATGTGGTTCCTCAGAAAAATGCCCGCCTGAACACAGAAAGTCCAGCATGGGCAATAGACAGACTGAGCATTCTGGCCCTGAAGATATACCATATGCAAGAACAGGTAGACCGAAAGGATGCTGACGCTGAGCATGTGGCACGATGCAAAGCTAAACTCGATGTACTTCTTGAACAGCAAAAAGATCTCTCACTGGCCATCGACCAGTTGCTCGACGATATCGAGGCTGGACGTAAGTATATGAAGGTGTATCGCCAGATGAAGATGTACAACGACCCCTCTACGAATCCTATACTTTATAAAAAGTAATAAGGTGAAGAAAGAGCATATATTAGTCATACGATTCTCTGCACTTGGCGACGTGGCAATGACTGTACCTGTGGTATGGGCGCTGGCTACCCAGTACCCTGATATCCGCATTACGGTGCTCAGCAAGAAATTTGCCCGTCCGCTCTTTGACGATTTGGCCCCTAACGTGAATTTCATGGAGGCCGATCTGAAAAAGGAGTACCACGGTGTGAGAGGATTGAATGCGCTCTATAGAAGACTTGTGGCCAAGCAGTTTACTAAGGTGGCCGACCTACATAGTGTGCTTCGCTCCGACTATCTGCGCATGCGCTTCAATTTGGGGCGCTATCGCGTAGAGCATGTGAACAAGCACAAGCATCAGCGTAGAAAACTCACTTCCTACAGGAATAAGGTACGCAAACAACTTCCCACATCATTTGAGAATTATGCTGATGTATTTACTCGTCTAGGATATCCTATCGATATCAGAAAATTCAAGAGCATCTTCCCAGAAGAGGGCGGAAATCTAAATCTGCTACCTAAGGAGATTGGTCCCAGAAAGAGTTTTGAGAAGTGGGTTGGCATTGCTCCTTTTGCAGCTCATCAAGGTAAGATCTATCCGCCAAAACTGATGGAACAGGTCATTTTCCAGCTCATACAACAAGTGCCCAACCTTCGTATCTTCCTTTTCGGAAGAGGTGAAGACGAAGATAAATACTTCCCGCTTTGGACAGCCCAGTATCGCCAATGCCTCGCAGTTGGCAGATATTGTGAGGGAATGTATCAGGAACTTATCCTGATGAGTCACCTCGACACCATGCTCTCGATGGACTCTGCAAATATGCATCTGGCTTCACTGACGGGTATTCCCGTAGTCAGTGTCTGGGGAGCCACCCATCCGATGGCAGGATTCTTAGGATTCAACCAGAATATGGATAACGCCATACAACTTGACCTTGAATGTCGCCCGTGCAGCATCTTTGGTAACAAGCCTTGCCAACGTGGCGACTATGCTTGTCTACAAAACATTCCGCCAGAACGGATTGTTGAGAGAATATTAACCCTTATTAATAACTAAACACTTACGATTATGAAGTACGTTTGCCAAGTTTGCGGTTACATTTACGACCCCGCAGTAGGAGATCCTGATGGTGGTATCGCCCCTGGAACAGCGTTTGAAGACATTCCCGATGATTGGGTATGCCCCATTTGTGGCGTAGGCAAGGAAAATTTCAAGCCTGAGTAATGAATCTAATAGGGGCGCGCATCACTGCGCACCCCTATTTACACTTTTTACTAAACTAGTAACTATCAGCTATTTGTCTTATTTCTTAAAGAATCATAATTATAAAAGTCGGCGTGCAGTATATTTATGGGTTGACAGTTATATTCATAGACATACAACCATAAAATAGTATGATGATGAAAATAAAAATGTTAATAATGATGCTACTGACAACTAGTCTGACAGCCTGTTCACTAGATGATGACGATCCTGGAAAATGGAAACCAAAAACCACCACTATGGAAGTGACTATTGAGCCGGAATATATTTTCAGTTCCACTTTTTGGGCTACTTCAGTACTCGCGATGGAAGCAGTCGACGACACAGGTAAGCGCATGGATGCTTTTTCAGTTAACGAAATCAATGGCTTTACCTATGAAGAAGGCTATCGTTATAAGTTATTATTAAATGCGACGACCACCGATCCGAATATAGTTGATTGTCCAAGTCATACCTATGCTTTAAAAAAAATATTAAGCAAAGAATATGTAGGAATACGTACAGAAGGCTGTCACGAGGTAACGATGGACGTGCAGAGGGTACTTATGCAGACACCAGACGAACATTCTTCTGCTGGCTATTACTTTCTTTGTGGAAGAGCTATAGATGGTAGTGAAACACTCGATATGGGTCTTAATGAGATTATTGGTTCAGATTTTGAGTCTTTTCGCACTTTTAATGAAACAACTCAGCAATTCAACACCTACAAATGCAGAATGCGACTTAGTATTACACCATCTGATCGTCCCATTTATCGCAATCACAACTATCGTATTAGACTGCTGGAACTACTCAGCTCAGAAGAATTACCCAACGACAGCATTGTTATTGCCACAACAGACGAAGAGTATCTTTCAAAGTATTAAAATAAAAGTGCCACCTCAGAAAATGAGATGGCACCTTAAAAATTTTCACCTTTATAAAATAATACCTATTGATAATGGATGGAAATTGATATCATCACCGTAGGTCGAACTGAAGAGTGTCATGGGTGAGTATTTAACATAGATGCTAACCCAATTTATGAATTTTACACTTGCCATGATATCAACTGTTACAGGACGTTGATGAATGTGTTTATAGAGTTCCTTATGTTTCTTTCCATCAGCATCGCGATATCTGTTCTTGATGCTGGCATAAGTATTGAAGTTGAAAACAGGACCCAGTCCGAAACTTACCTTATCACCACGATAGCGATACATGACGGGTATATTCAAACTGAACACTTTAATACGTGAGAAATCATTCTCATAACCTTCAGGTAAATTCTGCTGAGTAAGCTTACCATCGTCGAGCTTGACAAAACGGCTGCGATTGTCTATACGATAATTACGCCAATTAAGACCAAATCCATAAGAGTAGCCACTACGCTTGCCATAGCCAAATTTCTCACAGTCAAAGATGGTCCACGAGATTTCCCAAGAACTGCCCATAGATATTGAACCATTATAGTTGGCTCCAACACCCTGACACAGACCAAAACCAAGATACGTATGAAGAATATTGCGCTCTAAAGGATAACCTGTATCCTTGCTGTGTTTTCTCATAAAATCGAAGTTCCATTTATCTTTATTGATATCGACAGAACTTACGTAATTTGAGTCTACCAGCTGTATGGTATTCTCATAGGTGTACCTATTATCGTTCTCCCTGCCATAAACCTTAATTTTCTGAATAGAGTCACCTGTGATAATACGTACTTTCTGAGGCTTAAGAATGGTCAATGTGTCATTCTTTTCTTGAGCATTGGCTGTAATTGTATTAGCCAGTAATAAAAATAATAATAACTTTTTCATATTCTTATGTCTTTAATTATTTCAATATATTTTTTAATGTATCAAACGAGGAAAGCGAGCCTTCCATATAAATTACCGTTATCTCGGTTTTCTGACCCTTAAAGCACAGAAAACGATTTTGACCATTCTCTTTTGGCAGTTGTAGCATGATGGTCTCCACCCCATTACGTTTCTGACTCTGGCTGCTGATACTACGCTGCTGATCTTGCTCTACAAGACTTCTGATACGACGAAACTCTTTGGAATCTGTCGTACTGAAGCGCACACTACGGAAGAATGTGAGCTGATACTTGCTCAGTGCCCTTCCTTTGACTCTCGTCTCCACCAAATGTTCCTGAGGGATAATCTTTCCCTCGAAAAGAGGAGAAATACTCAGGCCACTTTGAGCCTTTACTGTAGCTACTAATGAGAGCCACATGATTATGACAAAAATAACTCGTCTCATATTATTACTCTCTAAATAATTCATTTAACTGACTTTCTATTTCGTTCTGGGGATTGTCCTCTGTGATTTCACTTATAGCGTGATTCATTTCCTGTAATACTATGGTCTTATCAGTATACTTCTTACCATAGACATAGGCCACATATTCTTCTCCTCCTCCAATAAGATTCCAATGAACAGCTACCATAGAAACCGCCCCAATGATACAGGCAGCAGCAAGAAGAGCCATGAGGCGTTTTCTTACCATCGAACGAGCACGACTGAGTGTTTTGCGTACCGCAACTTCAGAAGAGCCAAGTACCATAGCTATCTCCCTCATCTCCATCCCCTGCAGATGTCGCATCTTGAGTATAGTACGCTGTGTAGAGGGAAGTGTGTCGATAATTTGAAGCATTTGCTCTATCTGTTCACCATCATCGCTGAAATCTTCTTCTTCAGGCAATCTTGATATATCGACAGTAGCATGTTTTCTACGCAGATTGTCTATACAGAGGTTTCGAGTCAGTACACTGGCTATTCCACCTATTGGAGCAACAAGCTTGTCGTGCATCAGCCAAAGCTTTACCATTGCATCCTGAGCAACATCCTCAGCCTCGTCAGTATTCCCAACGTATCTACGGGCTATACTAACCAGTTGCTGCCTTAATACTTCGGCGTTGTATTGAAACTCCTCTGTTGTCATTCTTTCGTGTTACTTTTTATCCTATATACGCAACAATATCTAATTTGTGACACAAAAGAATAATTTTTTTTCTAAAGATTTAAGAGAGTCTTAGCAAAGTGCCAAATAATAATACCTGCCGTTACAGAAACGTTCATAGAATGTTTAGTGCCAAATTGTGGTATTTCCAGACATCCGTCAGAAGTGTCAATTACCTCTTGGTGAACACCTTTTACCTCATTGCCTAAAATAACAGCATACTTTTTATTTATAGAAGGTACAAATGATTGTAACTTGGTTGATCCGTGAGCCTGCTCTACTGAATAAACCTCATAACCTTCAGACTTCAAAGCTTCAACAGCCTCCGTAGCTTTTTCGAAATATTTCCAGTTTACACTATCCTCTGCACCAAGAGCAGTTTTATGAATCTCAGCCATAGGAGGTGTAGAAGTAATACCACACAAATAGATACCTTCTATACGGAAAGCATCACCAGTGCGAAACACACTACCTACATTATGCATCGAACGTACATCGTCGAGCACTACTATTAATGATATCTTGTCTGCCTGTTTGAACTCATCGACAGACAAGCGCTCCATTTCTATTGTACGTAATTTCTTCATCTTGGATGCAAAGTTAACACTAAGTGAGCAAAAATCCAAATAATTGTTGAAAAACTGTTGATAACTATGTGGAAAACTATGTTTATTATCCACAGAATTAACTCATAGGAAGGTGACTAAGGGGATATCCACAAGTTTATTAGAGGGAAATTCTAAAGATTTCCACCGTTTTTTGCTGAAAAAAGATATAAACTTATTAATTTTGCACCAAAATTGAGAAATGTGGATAAACTGTGTTAGGTATTCATTATCAAGCAATAAGAATTCACATAAGTAGTTAATAATGACTAGTTATGAGTGAATAACTTACTATACAAGAAAAGGCATAAAAAGTTATCAAGATATTAACGGCATATCATACTACTTATTCTCTTTTTAATTATAAATAAAAAAAGAAAGATAAATATATTGTGATGTTGAAAACTGAGGATTTGAAAGCAGAGATTCGCAGACTTTGCAAAGAAAAGGATGCTATTATTCTGGCTCACTATTACACAATAGGAGACATTCAGGATATTGCTGACTTTGTAGGTGACTCACTGGCCTTGGCTCGTAAAGCAGCAGAGACTGATGCAAAGGCTATGGTGATGTGTGGTGTTCACTTCATGGCGGAGACATGTAAGTTGCTCTCACCAGACAAGATGGTACTATGTCCTGACTTAGAAGCTGGCTGTTCATTGGCTGATAGTTGTAAGGCTGAAGATCTTAAGAAATTCAAAGAAGAGCATCCTGGTTATCAGGTTATCAGTTATGTGAATACGACAGCTGCTGTAAAAGCACTGACTGACGTAGTGGTGACAAGTGGTAATGCTAAGAAAGTTGTTGATCAATTACCAAAGGATGCCAAACTTATTTTCGGTCCTGACTATAACTTAGGCAATTATATTAATGAGGTAACAGGCCGTCAGATGTTGCTTTGGAATGGTGGTTGTCATGTACATGAACGCTTTTCTGTTTCCAATATATTAGAATTAAAAGCAAAATATCCTGAAGCTGTTGTAATGGCTCATTTAGAGTGTAAAGCTCCTGTATTGGCTGTAGCAGAGGTAAAGGGATCGACAGCTACCATGTTGAAATATGCTCAGCAGAGTGATAAGAAGCAGTTTATCGTAGCTACAGAGGCTGGTATTCTGCATGAGATGCAACGAACTTGTCCTGATAAGCAGTTTATCCCAGTTCCTCCTGAAATTAGTGAGAGTGGTCTTGAATGCAGTTGTAATGAGTGTCAGTATATGAAACTCAATACACTCGAAAAAGTATATAATTGTTTGAAAAACGAAAGTCCGCAGATAGAGATTGATTCAGAAATAGCTAAAGAAGCAGTTAAACCTATCAATAAGATGCTTGAACTTAGCTGATGAATATTCTTCTTTTCCTCTCCTAATCAGGAGGGGATTTTTATTTTATGATGGCTATCTTGCAAACTGTACCTTTTTTACCATCACTGTTAGCTGTTATCACCATATAGACACCACTGGCTACACGCTTACCTTTTTTATCACAACCATTCCAAGTAAAGAGTCCTCCATTGCTTCTTCCTTCAGCTATCAAAGCACCATTTGAGGCTATGATTTTCACATCCGCATCGAAAGATAAACCAGTAATGGTAATAAGTCCAGTATAATCAGGTGATACAGGATTCGGATAAGCCCAGACATTATCCTTTGTCATTTCTTCATTAGGTTCTATAGCGTCTGAATAAAAAGAGCAAAGTCCTTTGTCTGAGAGGAAAAACACTTCGCCAGACTGTTGATTAACAATTACTGAGGTAATATTATCACTGATTAGCTTTGAATTGCTTGTGGTGAAGCTTTGGAGTTGGTTAAGATTATCAGAGCTAATTAGAAAGACACCACTACCATTAGTACCAAACCACTTACGATTACCACCATCGATAGCTATGCTGCTGATACTAACACCACTTAACAGATAGTCAGCATAGCTGGTTCCATCATTACGAGGAACTTTTATTTGCTGAAATGTAATATTTTGCTGTCCTACTTCTGACTTCTTAATCATAAAAGGGCCCTGGTCAGTTCCTATCCAAATGTTATTCTCCCGATCCTCTACCACACAATAGGCCCAGGTTATATTATATTTCTGTCCATCCTGATTGGTAAAGTTATCATATTTCAGAAGGACATCGTTCTGCATGTCATAACAGAAGAGAGCAGCATTCTGCCAGTTATTATTGACAAACCATAGCAGTCCACGACTATCAATCGTCATATCTCGAAGGCCTGGAAGCGTATTTTCTGTATTATCAGTGAGTAATGGCTGATGATGATCTTTCCATTGGTGATCAGGCGTAAGTTCTAGCAGACTCACACCTTGAGCCATACTGTTAAGCACCCAAAGATTTCCCTGAGCATCGAACTTAATGCCTAGTATAAGCAGATAATCATTACCCAGTTCTGTACCTCTGTCGTTAGCACTCTTCAATGGACTATTATCCTTATTATAATAAGCTACCAACTTACCATCGTTAAATTCATAGAGTCCACATCTGCCTCCAGCAAACACATGTTTTTCGTTAATTGGATCAACATCGATACAGCAAATGTCCAGATAAGCATAACCTGTCTTCTCATTGATGTTTTCTTCAAAGAGTGTCCAGTTATTACCGTCGAAAGTCTGAATAATGCCAGGAAACTCATTATCGGGCATGCTGGGCAGAAAATAACCACCAGTGGTATAAAGTATACCTTTTATGAATTTCGACTCGTAGAAATGGTTATAAATAGGTCCTCCAGGGTTCAGAGTCGATACCATAGTGATGTATTCAGCGTATTGATCCTGATAAGGGGTAAGACCAACAGGATAATCAGGCATGTTTGGTGTATAGGTATCAGTAATTTCTGCTTTCTGCATGTTTACCTTTACGATACCAAAACTACAATGCAGATAAGCATAGATACCCTCGATACTAATGCTGTTGACAGTCTTGTTGTCTGTCATCGATTTATTGTAGAGGGCAGAGATATTGATAATATCGCCATCAGTCTCTATCAAGTCGATATTAGCGTTCTGATAGACTGCTATCAGTCGTTTAGCCTGTTGACTCCAAGCAATATGGGTGATATGGGTATCAGAAAGTCCGTTTACCTTATCATAAGTAGTGATGCTCTGGTCGTTGATATTATACTGATAGAGTCCATTAGAGGCTAGTACAAAGAGTTCATCACCTGCTTTGCAGATACTCTTTACTTCATGATAAGCCAAATAGTTTTTCCAAGTACCTATTTGTGCATTTAAAGGTAAAAAAGTAAAAAAGCAAAAAGGTAAAAGCCAATTCACTATTCTTTTTATTGAATAATTTCTATTCTTCATTTTTACTCTTTTACCTTTTTACTTTTTTTACTTTTTCAGAAGAAAGTCGGCAAGTTTTGCTGTGGCTCTTGCCCTGTGGCTGATATGGTTTTTGATATCCATACCCAACTCAGCAAAAGTCTTGTCGTAGCCGTCAGGTTTGAAAATAGGATCGTAGCCAAAGCCCTCTCCTCCCCTACGCTCTCGGATAATCTCACCTTCAACGATACCATCGAACTGGTGGATTTCCTTGATACTGGTACAACCGCAAGGACATACATTCTTCTTTAATATTAACGCAATCACGGTGCGAAATCTTGCACGGCGATTGTTATTTTCTCCTAATTCATTCAGGAGTTTGGTCATATTAGCTTCTGAATCATGACCTTCACCTCCTGCATAGCGAGCTGAATAAACGCCGGGAGCACCATTCAGAGCCTCAACTTCCAAGCCAGTATCATCAGCAAATACATCCATGTGATAGTGGTCATAGATAAATTGCGCCTTTTGCAGGGCATTTTCCTCAAGCGTCTTGCCTGTCTCAGGGATATCTGCATCACAGCCTATATCTTTCAGTGAAAGCACCTCGATACTATCACCCAGGATACTGCGTATTTCAGAAAGTTTATGCTCGTTATTTGTTGCGAATACTATTTTCATTTTTCTCTATCTTCTTCAGACTCTTTTTATCCTCCTTTATCTTCACTTTCATCTCGTCGAAGCCTTCACCATATACGCCGATAACGGCACTCTGCGATACAAAGGCGTTGGGGTCGATCATCTTGATGAGACGGAACATATTGATGCTCTCATTCTTTCTGGCCAGAATACAAAGCACTTTCATATCCTTACCAGTATACCAGCCGTGTCCATCGAGAATGGTTACACCATGATGCATCTGAGTACCAATGGCGTTGGCTATCTCCTGCCACTTATGTGAGAAGATGAAGAACTGAACAGATTGGCGACGGGCATTCATCACGTAATCGAGGGTATAGTTCTCCATAGCCATTACGCAGAAGCCGAACATCACCTTATGAGCTCTTTCGAGATAGGTGCCGAACTGTGGGAAGAACATACAAGAGCCGATGATACAGAAGTCGGCAGCAATCAGCACATTGCCTAATGTGACATTTGGATGATACTTGTTTACTGAGGCAGCAATGATATCGGTACCACCAGTAGAACCATTATGGGTAAAAACGGTAGCCAGAGCGATACCTGTAATCACACAGCCAATGATCATCGACATAAAATCCTGACCCTCACCCATCAGTTTGAAGGGCAGTCCGTTCTCCTGCTTAGGAATGATATCCTGCGCAAACTTCAACATGAAGTAAAGCATGAAGATGGCGAAGATGGTCTTCATCAGGAATTTGAAGCCCAGAATCTTCAAGGCCGCCATCAGCAAGAGACCGTTGATGATGATATAGGTGTTTTCCAGATGGAAGCCTGTGGCATAGTAGATGATAGCCGACAGACCTGTAACGCCTCCAGCAACAATCTGATAGGGCATCAGGAATACCGTGAAGGCGATGGTATAGAGTAACAGGCCAAGGGCTATAAACAAATAGTCCTTGACCTCATTCAATATGATTTTGTGATCGATCGTCATTTATTTCTTCAGTACAATGTTCACCATACGCTTAGGGACGATGATAACCTTTGCAACCTGGAAACCTTCAAGATACTTCTTAGCGCGTTCGTCTGCTAATACAGTCTCTTCGATGGTCTTATTGTCAGCATCAGCAGGGAACTCCATCTCCAGACGTGTCTTACCGTTGAAGGCAATACCCAGCTTCACTTGGCTCTCTACGAGATACTGCTCATCCCACTTAGGCCACTGGGAGTCGCATACAGAACCCTCGCCGCCAAGCTGTTCCCAGAGTTCCTCAGCGATGTGGGGAGCGAATGGAGCGATGAGAATGACAAGCGTCTTGAGCAACTCCTTGTTCTTGCATTTCTGCTGACCCAGTTCGTTCACGCAGATCATGAAGGCAGAGATAGAGGTGTTGTATGAGAACTGCTCGATGTCCTGACTTACCTTCTTGATGAGTTTGTGTACGCTCTTCAAGTTTTCTGCTGTAGCCTCGCCATTCAGCTCGCCCTGGAAGAGGTTCCAGAACTTACGCAAGAAACGGTGGCAACCGTCGATGCCATTGGTATCCCAAGGCTTACTCTGCTCCACAGGACCCAGGAACATTTCATAGAGGCGGAGGGTGTCGGCACCATACTTCTCTACAATCATATCGGGGTTCACTACGTTGAACATCGACTTCGACATCTTCTCGATAGCCCAACCACACTTGTACTGGCCGTTCTCGAGAATGAACTCTGCATTCTGATAGTCAGGGCGCCAAGCCTTGAAGGCTTCGATGTCGAGTACGTCGGCTGATACGATATTTACATCTACGTGGATAGGTGTAACGGTGTACTTATCCTTCAGTCCGAAGCTTACGAACTTACCCTTATCAGCACCCTCGTCCTCGATACGGTAAACGAAGTTAGAGCGACCCTGAATCATACCCTGATTAACCAACTTCTTGAATGGCTCATCCTCGCAGCTGTAACCTGAATCGAAGAGGAACTTGTTCCAGAAACGGCTGTAGATAAGGTGACCAGTAGCGTGCTCAGTACCACCTACGTAGAGGTCAACATTACGCCAGTACTCGTCAACATCCTTGTTTACCAAAGCCTTCTCGTTCTTTGGATCCATATAGCGCAGATAGTAAGCCGAACTTCCTGCGAAACCTGGCATGGTGTTCAGCTCGAGTGGGAAGATGGTCTTGTTGTCAATAAGGTCTTTGCTGACTACCTTATTGTTTGTAGTGTCCCAAGCCCACATCTTAGCGCGGCCCAATGGGGGCTCGCCTGTCTCTGTTGGCTTGTACTCGTCGATCTCAGGAAGTTCCAGAGGCAGACACTCCTTTGGAATCATATAAGGCATGTCGTCCTTGTAGTAAACAGGGAATGGCTCGCCCCAATAGCGCTGACGAGAGAAGATGGCGTCGCGGAGACGGTAGTTCACCTTCACACGACCCAACCCCTGTTCTGTGACATATTTCTTTGTAGCAGCAATAGCCTCCTTGACGGTCAGACCGTTCAGAGAGAACTTGGCTGATGATGAGTTGCAGACGATACCCTCCTTGGCGTCGTAGCTTTCCTCGCTGACATCAGCACCCTCAATCAGTGGGATGATAGGCAGGTTGAAGTGCTTGGCGAAGGCATAGTCGCGGCTGTCGTGGGCAGGAACGGCCATGATGGCACCAGTACCATAACCAGCCAATACATATTCTGCAATCCAAATGGGGATTTTCTCATCAGTAAATGGGTTGATGGCATAGCTACCAGAGAATACACCAGTCACCTTGTGGTCCATCTGGCGATCGCGCTCAGTGCGCTTCTTCACATAGTCCAGATACTTGTCAACCTCAGCCTTCTGCTCAGGGGTGGTCAGCTCAGCCACGAGGTCGCTCTCAGGAGCGAGTACCATGAATGTAACACCAAACATAGTATCAGCACGAGTTGTGAAGATGGTGAAGTGCTTATCTGAGTCGGCTACGTTGAACTCAACCTCAGTACCCTCGCTGCGACCAATCCAGTTGCGCTGAGTCTCCTTCAGTGAGTCAGTCCAATCGATATCCTCCAGTCCGTCGAGCAGTCGCTGAGCGTAAGCCGATACGCGCAGACACCACTGGCGCATCTTCTTCTGTACTACGGGATAGCCACCACGAACAGATACGCCGTCAACCACTTCATCGTTGGCCAGCACCGTTCCCAGTTTGGGGCACCAGTTTACCATCGTGTCAGCCAGATAGGCAATACGATAGTTCATCAGCACCTCCTGCTTCTTCTTCTCAGAGAAGTTTTTCCATTCGTCGGCTGTAAAATGAAGCTCCTCGGTACCAAGCGCGTTGCAGTTCTCAGTACCCATCAGTTCGAAGTGCTCAATCAGTTTAATGGTTGGCTGAGCCTTGTGCGACGAAGTAGAGAAGTAGCTCTTGAACATGCGCTGGAAAGCCCACTGTGTCCACTTGTAGTATATAGGGTCGCAAGTGCGGACCTCGCGCTCCCAGTCGAACGAGAAACCAATCTTGTCAAGCTGTGAGCGATAGCGGTCGATATTCTCGAAGGTAGTCTTCTCAGGATGCTGACCCGTCTGGATGGCATACTGCTCAGCAGGCAGTCCGTAAGCGTCGTAACCCATGGGGTTCAATACGTTGAAGCCCTGCTGACGCTTGTAGCGGGCATAGATATCAGAAGCGATATAGCCAAGGGGATGACCTACGTGCAATCCTGCTCCGCTGGGGTAAGGGAACATGTTGAGCACATAGAATTTTTTCTTGTTCTTGTCTTCTACAACACGATAAGTGCCATTCTCCACCCATCGCTTCTGCCATTTCTGTTCGATGTCTCTGAAATTGTAATCCATTGTATATTTGCTATTTTATTGTTTCCGTACATTATATTTGGGCTGCAAAGATACGAATAAGTGAGCAGAACGCCAAATGAAAAAGAGTTTTTTTCAATTTTGGCGCTCTCGAACGGTAGTAACTTCAGCAAAGCCAGAGATACAAAAAAGTGAGCAGAACCCCAAATTTTAATTGGATTATTTAAAATATGGGTTTACTCCGACTAAAGTCTGACTTTAGTCGGAGTAAACCCTAACTTTAGTCAGGCTAAACCCAATCCTTGCACCAAACAATCCCAAAATCCCCCCTCCCCTCTTCTCTCTCAAAAACCTTATTCAAAAAGTTTTAAATCATGGTAATATTTCTTGATATTTTATTCTATCCTTATGACCTATTGAATTCGTCTATTACCTTGATAGCTTTGTTCAGCGAGCGTATCTCGCGGAAGAGGATAAAGAAAATTATAAACGATCCTAATAGAAGCCCAACAATCAATTTGATGACGGGTATATTTATGTAGTTATAGATGTCGAATATAAACCAGCCGCCCAAGAGTAAGATGAGAGGGCATTCGATGTAAGTCTGAAGTTTTTCCCTGCGCTTATAGGCGGTTAGTCGCTGCTGCACACTGATTATATCTTGAGCTGCCAAGTGCTTATTGCTGATTGTACTGACATTCCAGATATTGAACACAGTTTCTCCTATTAGCACCAGGATTATAAAGATGATGGGAATCCATGAGCAGCCAAGTTCTCTTAGGCAGAAAATAAACAGGGGTGATAATACCAGTGCTATTGGACCAGTCCATGTGTTCATGAACTTAATCCACGATATATGTTTGTTCATCGCTATCTTCAACAGTTGATGGTTGACAATCTCCTGCTGCTCCATGCGCTTCTTAAACTCTGTCACCTGGTCGCGAAGTCCCTCCAGTTCCTGTAAGTTGTTATTCTGATTATCCATAATACTTCCTGTTTTAATCGTTTGACATTTTCTTTAATTCCTCTTTAATGCGATAGAGACGTATTGAAACGTTCTTGACTGTAATACCCATGATAGCCGCAATCTCTTCGTAACTGATGTTTTCCAGCCATAAGAGAATGATGGCACGGTCGTATTGACCAAGTTTGGCAATACGCCGTCTTAGCATGTCCATTTGCTTGAAGTTCTGGTTGGTTTCCGTCTCTTCATATGGATTGATGTCCATCGTCAGCGGCATCGTCTCGTGGCGTTGTTTCTTGCGGCTGAGTGAGATACACACATTCAGACTGACGCGGTAGATCCAGGAGCGAATATTGCTACGCCCCTCAAACGAAGGCAAACTCTTCCACAGGTTGATCAGTACCTCTTGAAACAAGTCGGCAACCTCGTCTTGGTCGTTGGAGAACATGTAGCAGACGGTATAGATCGTACTGCGATTGGCCCTCACTATTTCTTCAAACTCACGTTCTTGATTTTTCATTTTTTTTGTTCGATATATCGTTGTTTGATAATAAGTCACACGTAAGAGGAAAAAAACTACAGAAATCCAAAAAATATTAGCAAGAAAAAGATTTATTTCTTCAATCCCATCATCTCAAACATATTCTGATAGGCGGTCACCTTCTTATCGAAAGCGAGGGGATAGGCACGAGAAGATGACGGGAGACGGTAGAGGATGAGTTGCTGGGCGTTATGATTATACATCTCAGGGATAGACACAAAGGTGTTGACTTTTGGAACTTCAGGGATGTTCAATGAGGCGCAGATGGTGTCCGTTGCTTTCTCGCCTGTGGTGACGATAGCTCGCAAATGGGGCAGCCTGGCTATCAGGGCAGGAATGTCTGTGGGCTCTACCACTTCGAGAAACTTGTCTGAGGCATTGTCCTTGAGGCGGCGTATGGCACTGGAAGTATCGAAGAAGGCGATGCCCTTTTCTTCGCAGAAACTGATAATCTCTTCTACCTTGAAGCGTTTTGCTTCGGTATCTACAAAATGATTGCGATAACCATAGAACACCTGACCTTCGATGCGCCAATGGTCGTTGATGAAGTTGGGATAATAGAAATCGATACACCAGCGTTTGCGCTGTGGCGGAAAACTGCCAAGAAACAGTACTTTGGCACTCTCGGGCAGGAACGGAATGAGTGGATGGTACTCTACCCCACCCTCGCTGCGCAGGATATTCTCAGTATTCAGATAACTCTTCATATTTTAATAACGTACCTTCTGGTGTTACTTCGAGTATGGCCCTGGCGCCAGTGAGCAAGGGGAAGTTGCGCAGATGGGCATGTCCCACAGGAAAATCGAAACACACAGGGATTCCATAGTGTTTCATGTACTCATGGAGCATGGCATACATATCTTCAAAGCCGTTTTCTGGGTGCTTGTATTTATTGAACTGTCCCACGATAATGCCCCTGACATTTGATAGAAGACCTCGCATTTCCATATTATGCAGCATACGGTCTACCTTACTCATCCCCTCTCCCGTATCTTCCATAAACAGGATGATATCATTGAGCGCTAAGGGATCGAAATCGGAACCGGCTAAGTCGTTATAGACAGAGAGATTTCCCCCTACAACAATCCCCTCTGCCCTACCCTTGAGATTCAGCGGATGGGGTGCCACGCGATAGGTAGGCAGATCGCCTTGGAGCATACGTCGTAACGTCTGGCTCACAGTATCATTTCCCTCATAGGTGTTCAAGGCGTGACACATCGAACCATGAACGCCTTTTACACCCGCCCTTGCCTCAGCACAGAGCAAGGCGGTGATATCGCTGAAGCCAATGATGATCTTGGGATATTGACGAAGGGTATCAGGCGAAAGACGGCTCAGCAGATGAGCTGCCCCATCGCCTCCCCGAGAACACATGATGGCCTTGACAGATGGTTCGCGAAGGGCCCAAAGCAAATCTGTCAGGCGTTCATCGATAGTACCAGCAAAGCCGTGATAGTCGTTGAGTGCATTTTTGCCTATGATGCAATGATAGCCCCAACGCTCCAAAGTACGGATGCCACCATTAATAGTCGTGGTGTCGGTAGCACTCGAAGGTGAGATGATAGCGATGGTATCGCCCAGATGCAGAAACTGAGCTGAGAGCGACAGCATCCAGCAGAGCATGAGTGATATGATACAACCTTTCTTCATTAGATGCAAAGGTAGTAAAAAACTTAGGAAAACAATTATTTCAAGGGAAAATTTTGTCAATTGGGAAAAAAGGAGTAATTTTGCAACTCGAACTAAAAGCAAACAGGTAATGGCAAAGAAAGAAGGAAAAGAGCTGACCCCGATGATGAAACAGTTCTTCGATTTGAAGGCGAAACATCCTGACGCAGTGATGCTGTTCAGGTGTGGTGACTTCTATGAGACCTATTGTGAAGATGCCATTACTGCCTCAAAGATCTTAGGTATCACGCTGACCCATCGTAACAATGGTGCAGGCGTAAAGGGCGACGAGATGGCTGGCTTTCCCCATCATGCGCTGGACACCTATCTGCCCAAGCTGATTCGGGCAGGAAAGCGTGTGGCTATCTGCGATCAGTTGGAAGATCCTAAACTCACCAAGAAGCTTGTAAAGAGAGGCATTACCGAACTGGTGACGCCTGGTGTGGCGTTATCGGATAATGTGCTGAACTATAAGGAAAACAACTTCCTGGCAGCAGTTCATTTTGGTAAGTCGAGCTATGGTGTAGCTTTCTTGGATATTTCTACAGGTGAGTTTCTGACAGGAGAGGGAACGGCGGATTATGTAGAGAAGCTGTTGGGCAATTTCTCGCCTAAAGAGGTGCTTCACGACAGGAACAAGAAGCAGGAGTTTGAACGCTGTTTCGGTACAAAATATTTTACTTTCCAACTCGAAGACTGGGTGTTTACAGAGCAGACTTCCAATCAGAAGCTGCTACGCCACTTCAACGTGAAAAACCTGAAGGGCTTTGGCGTAGAGCATCTGAAGTCGGGCGTGATTGCCGCAGGCGCCATTCTGCAGTATCTGGAGCAGACGCAGCACACGCAGATTGGGCACATCACGAGCATCTCACGTATCGAGGAAGACAAGTATGTGCGCTTGGACAAGTTTACCATCCGCAGTCTTGAGCTGGTTCATCCGATGCAGGAAGACGGTAAGTCATTGCTTGACGTGATTGACAAGACGGTGAGTCCGATGGGAGGCCGATTGCTGCGTCGCTGGCTGGTATTTCCCTTAAAGGACGAGAAGCCAATCAATGAGCGCCTGGATATCGTGGAGTATTACTATCGTGAACCTGAGTTTCGTGAGTGTATTGACGACCAGATTCACCGTATAGGAGATTTGGAGCGTATCATCTCGAAGGCTGCTGTTGGGCGTGTCTCGCCTCGTGAGGTGGTACAGTTGAAGACGGCCCTGCAGGCTATTCAGCCCATCAAGACGGCTTGTCTCTATGCCAAGAATGAGGCCCTGAACAGGGTAGGGGAACAGCTGAATCTCTGTGAGTCGCTGAGAGACAGAATAGAAAAGGAAATACAGAACGATCCACCACAGTTGGTTGCTAAGGGTGGCGTTATCAAAGATGGTGTAAATGCAGAACTCGACGAACTTCGCAACATAGCCTATAGTGGCAAGGATTATCTGCTGAAGATTCAGGAGCGCGAGGCAGAGCAGACGGGCATCAGTTCGCTGAAGATAGGCTATAACAACGTATTCGGCTATTATCTGGAGGTTCGTAACACCTATAAAGACCAGGTGCCGGCAGAGTGGGTGCGTAAGCAGACGCTGGCTCAGGCAGAGCGCTATATCACTCAGGAATTAAAAGAGTACGAGGAGAAGATTCTTGGCGCTGAAGATAAGATTTTGTCATTGGAGGCAAAACTCTTCAACGATCTGATTCTGAGCATGCAGGAGTTTATCCCTCAGATTCAGATCAATGCCAACATCATTGCTCATCTCGACTGTTTGCTGAGCTTTGCCAAGGTGGCCGAGGAGAATAACTATATACGTCCTGTGATTGACTCGACTGAGGTGATTGATATCAAGCAGGGCCGTCATCCGGTGATAGAACAAGAATTGCCTTTGGGAGAGCGCTATGTGCCCAATGATATCCTGCTCGACAACGAGCGCCAGCAGATTATCATTATCACCGGTCCGAATATGGCAGGTAAATCAGCCCTGTTACGCCAAACGGCATTGATAGTATTACTGGCCCAGATAGGTTGTTTTGTGCCAGCAGAAGCCGCTAGAATAGGTCTGGTGGACAAGATATTCACTCGTGTAGGAGCCTCGGACAACATCTCTCTTGGCGAATCTACATTTATGGTAGAGATGACAGAGGCCTCGAACATCCTGAATAATGTCAGCTCTCGTTCTTTGGTGCTCTTCGATGAGTTGGGTAGGGGAACAAGTACTTACGATGGTATTTCTATTGCCTGGGCCATTGTGGAATATCTTCATGAGAATGCCAAAGGGCACCCCAGAACGCTCTTTGCTACGCACTATCATGAGCTGAACGAGATGGAGAAGAATTTCTCGCGCATCAAGAACTATAATGTCTCAGTGAAAGAAGTGGATGGTAAGGTCATCTTCCTGCGTAAGTTGGAGAAGGGTGGGAGTGAGCACTCGTTTGGTATCCATGTGGCAGAGATTGCCGGTATGCCTCGCTCTATCGTGAAGCGTGCCAACGTGATTTTAAAGCAGTTGGAGGCCGATAATGCCTCTGTAGGCTCTGTTGGTAAGCCCACGGCAGAGATCGCTGCTTCTCGCGAAGGCATGCAACTGAGTTTTTTCCAGCTTGACGACCCTGTACTTTGTCAGGTTCGCGATGAGATTCTTGGCCTTGATGTTAATAATCTCACGCCTTTGGAAGCTCTCAACAAACTTAACGACATCAAGAAGATCGTCTCAGGGAAGTAATGATAATCCTTGATAAGAGGCAAAAATACAGTTTTTTAGTCAATAATTGTAGCTATTCGAACCTTTTCATCGTCATATGTATATAAACTAAATTGTAATGAAAAGAACTGTATTATTTTTGTTTTTGGCGTTATTAATGGTCAACTTCAGCAGACAATCATTCATGCAAGCTGCTGGTGCTAAGATTCTGTTTGAGATACGTCCTGAGGTTAACTACGTTACTCATCTATACACACTTGCTGGGCTAGGATTCTCTGACGAGGAATACACAGCAAAATATGGTAATACGCTTTCTAAAGCAGCTGTCGATACCCTCCAAAAATATAAGGAACATCTGATATTTGGACAAGGTGAAGGCGGAATGTTGGCAGGAACGTTCTTCTTTATGATTTCTGCAGAGACATTTGCCAATGCTGATAGCCTTCAAAAAGTCATGGACAAATATCAAGAGATGGCCCAGCGCTATAACTCACCTGACGATGTGATGAATATTGCCAAAGCTATTTCCAAGGTGTATGTCGATAACTACGACAACTATCTCAATACGGTTTATCCTCAGGCGAAGAAAGACATGGAGGAACGTCAGAATCAGCTGAGACAGAAAATGATGGAGAACCCTGTTGTTAAGGATTGGGAGCGCGTTACTGGTTACACATGGCGTCGTGGTGATTATCACTGGCTTTTGTATCGTGCTGGCGCTAAAGGTCCATCGTACAACAATCTTAATGAAAACACCAATACCGTCTATTACAATCAATATTTGGACTATCAGCTGGCAATGTTCAGCCATGAGTTTGGTATTTTCTTAATGCAAGATAGTATCGACTCTATCGTAGAGGAAATGAAAGAGTACACACGTTCTTTAGACTCGAAAAAAGACCTGACATACGTACCTTGGAGTGCCTTTGAAAGTATGGCTTGTTGGTATAACTGCAAGATAGCAGGCAAGGAAACAGAGGATTATCGAAACTTTGGTGATGCAGACGTTAAGACCTTCTGTCAGATTTTTGATAGTTTATCTAATAAAGGTATTACAGACCCCGCAGAACTATACCGCAAGGGAATTATGGAGTATTTGAAACATATCTAAATTTAATCAACCGTATATGAAACAGATTATCTTAACCATTTTGTTTACCCTTGCTACATTTGAAGGGTATTCACAGAACAACAAGCAGTACAGAATAAACCTTGACTCTGTAACTATTATGTTATCGTGCAAACAGTCGGCTAACAGGGATTCTGATAACATTCAGATTGCTATGAATGTTCTGAAGATGAAACAAACCGAAAAGCCACACCGACTGTATGGAACATGGAAAATGAGAGGCAAACAACTAACCAACACAGCCACATCGCAGTATTGGGTAGGTCGTATGGGAATGGACACCTATCAGGTGTTTGGCGATAATGGAGCTGTGATGGCAGTGGTTCCAACTCCCAATATCGTTCAGTGCCAATATACGGCTTGCAGCTATCTCAGCGAAAATGTCATTGAGACGGATGATATGATATGTATGATAACTTGGATTGACGACGAAACAATATCTGTAACAACACTCGACAACGATGGTCATCCTTTTGTAACTATTTGGGATCGATGTGGATTACCCAATAGCGTTCAAAAAGCATTAGGCATCAAAGCACCTGGTATTAAGAAAGACATATCAAAGTACTTCATGGATGAGTTTGTGAAAAGATATGGTGCAAAGCCAGATTCTATTCGTCAGGCATACGAAACCTTTGACTTCGCTATTGATGTCAACGAACGTAGTAATGCTATTTTCCCCATATTAATGCGATGTGGATTTGAAAACGAATACAATTCTCTGAAAGATAGTCTGCTATCACAATTATTGCAAGGAAATATATCTGCCGACGAAGCTGTAGGACGTTATATATTCTGGTTTCACAAGAACTTCGATCGCCACACTGGCTGTTCTTCAGATTTCTTCTGGAAACTACGTTCAGAAGAAATGATAGATTACAACAACCTTATCCCCCAGTATTCTCCCCAACCTGTTGGCTGTAAAGTAGACGATGAAACATATCTGTTACGCCTACCATCGTGCAGAGGTGAAAATCCATCATGGAACTGGATGTCAGAAAAAGAAAAGGAGTTCAAACAGTCGGGCTGCAAATATCTTATTCTTGACCTTCGTGGTAATACAGGTGGCGGTGACGCTATCAGTCTTCTGTTTACAAGGTTTATGTGCGACTGTAGTGCTATGAATGATGAACAGGATTATTTTAGAGTAAGTTATGAGAACAATAAGGAGTTGAAGAAATACTGTAATAATGATCCTAATAACTTTCACAACAGGGTAATGTCAGAGGCTGTTTTAGCAGAAGATGGTAGCTATTTAAAGTGGTCATCTACATCTAAAGGCCAGAATCAGCATACTCCACTTGTGCGTAAAGGAGCTATTATAATAGACAATAACAGCGCCAGCGCTGCAGAAGCACCAGTACGTTATGTCCGCAATTACTCTAAAAAACATGCAAAGGTATATGGAAGAGAAAATACAATGGGATGCGAAGAGACGGGTAACTGCAACGAAATTCGTCTGCCTAACAGCCAAATATATATGCGCTTCCCCATGACAGTTGAAAGTACATTCGAGAAGTGGTGTAAGAAGAAGACTCCAGGCTATGCACCAGATATCACAATACCTCTACCATATCCAGAACAACTGACGGATAATATTGATTCCTGGGTACTTTGGGTTGCCAAGGATTTGAAGAAATGATAACACATAACACTGACTTTTTGAATCAAACTATAACAAATAAAAATCGTCTCAGGTTAATGAGACGATTTTCTTTTTATCCTTTTCTTTTAGCTTTTATCATGCACCAGACTCCGATGATGATGAATGGGATGGAGAGAATCTGTCCCATGTCGAGTGGGAGAGAGGCTTCGAAAGCTTCCTGTATCTCCTTGGTATACTCGATGAAGAAGCGGAAGGTGAAGATATAGGTCAGACAGAAGCCGAAGTACCAGCCTGTGCCTATTCTCTGAGGCATCTTTTTGTGCAGATACCACATAATGAAGAACAGGATGGCATAGGCGATGGCTTCGTAAAGTTGTCCTGGGTGACGAGGCACGGCGTCTACACGCTCGAAGATAAATGCCCAGGGCACGTCTGTTATCTTGCCGATAATCTCAGAGTTCATCAAGTTGCCCAGACGGATGCAGCAAGCCATGCTACCTGTGGCTATGGCTATATTGTCTAATACCGTCCAGATGTTGAGCTTTGTCTTGCGGACATAGAGCCAAAGGGCAATCATCAAGCCTAACGTTCCACCGTGAGAGGCTAAGCCAGCGTAGCCTGTAATGAAGAAACCAAAGGTCTGGCCAAGCCAACTGCCGTCGTCGCCAAAGCGAATAGGCAGAATCATTTCCACGATGCCTTGCCAGGAGGTAAGGAAATCTTGAGGCTGGTAGAAAATGCAATGTCCCAGACGGGCACCAATCAGTATGCCTAAGAAGCAATAGATAAAGAGCGGATCGAAAAGTTCATCCTTGATTTTCTGCTCTTTGTAAAGACGCTTCACGAAGAAATAGGCCAGAGCAAATCCAATGAGCCACATCAGGCCATACCAGCGAATGGAAAAAGCCCCCAAGTGAAATGCCTCGAGGTTTGGATTCCAGACGATATAGTTTAATAGGTATTGCATCATACGTTGAATCTGAAGTGCATGATATCGCCATCCTGTACCACGTAGTCCTTACCTTCTACGCCCATCTTGCCAGCTTCGCGGACAGCTGCCTCAGAGCCATATTGGATATAGTCGTCGTATTTGATGACCTCAGCGCGGATAAAGCCTTTTTCGAAGTCGGTATGGATGACACCAGCACACTGAGGTGCCTTCCAGCCTTTCTTATATGTCCAGGCCTTTACCTCCATTTCACCAGCAGTGATGAAGGTCTCGAGGTTCAGCAGGGCGTAAGCCTTCTTGATCAGACGGTTTACGCCACTCTCTTCTAAGCCCAGTTCCTCGAGGAACAGCTGCTTGTCCTCGTATGATTCGAGTTCAGCGATATCCTCTTCGGTCTTGGCTGCAATAATCATGGTCTCAGCGCCTTCTTCCTTGGCTAGCGCTTCAACTTTCTTAGTAAAGTCGTTGCCATTCTTGGCGTCCGCCTCGCCTACATTACATACATAGAGAACGGGTTTTGAAGTAAGCAGGAAGAGGTTGCGAGCGCAATCCTGCTCATCCTTACTTTCAAACTCCACGATGCGGGCATTCTTACCTTGTTCCAACACCTCTTTATAAGCATGGAGCACAGTCGCCTCAACCTTCGCATCCTTATTACCTGCTGCAGCGGCCTTTTCTGTCTTAGCCAGGCGGCCCTCAATGGTCTCAAGGTCCTTCAGCTGTAGCTCTGTATCGATGATTTCTTTGTCACGGATGGGGTCGATAGTGCCATCAACGTGGGTGATATTCTCATCCTCGAAGCAACGAAGTACATGGATGATGGCGTCTGTCTCACGAATATTTCCAAGGAACTTGTTACCCAGTCCTTCGCCCTTTGAGGCCCCCTTTACAAGACCAGCAATATCAACAATCTCACAAGTAGCAGGCACGATACGCCCTGGGTGTACCAGCTCTGCCAATTTAGTCAGTCTTTCATCGGGCACTGTTATCACGCCCACATTAGGCTCAATTGTACAGAAAGGAAAATTTGCTGCCTGAGCCTTTGCGCTCGACAAGCAATTAAATAATGTAGACTTACCTACATTCGGCAGTCCTACAATACCACACTTCAATGCCATTTTCTTCTATAAACGTTTATCTTTTTACAATAAGTTGACTTTCGTCGACTTTTCGGGTGCAAAGTTACGATTAAGTGAGCAAAAAACCAAATTTATTTGAGTTTTACTCTTATTTCTTTTTGTTTCTTTTCATTATTTGTCTATCTTTGCAGCCGATTATCAACTAAATTAATAGATAAAATGAATAAAATCCTGTTATCAACCATTATGTTACTGGCTCTTACGTTAAACGCCAGTGCCCAGGTTACTGAACCCAAAGATACCCCAGAGTTGGAGTTTGCCCTGCAACTGAAAGTGACACTTGGTGAAGCCTATTCTGCAGGTGAGACCCAGCACGGCCAACGAACCATCATTCCCATAACCGGAGGAACATTCGAAGGTCCTGCCATTAAAGGAACTATCATTAATGGCGGTGCTGACTATCAGTTAGGAAACAAGTCGCTGAATCGTACCGAACTTGAAGCCATCTATTGTATTAAGACAGACGATGGTGTGGTTATTCATGTTCGCAATCGTGGTATTATCGCCACAGGTAAGGACGCCCAGGGTAATCCGTCGTTCTATTTCAGGGCTGCCCCACAGTTTGAGGCTCCTGCAGACGGCAAGTATGCTTGGTTGAACAATTCGCTCTTTGTGTGTGCTCCAGAGTTCTCTCAGTCGTTTAAGGGAATTGTTTTGAATGTGTGGCGTGTGAAGTGACTTTTTATCTGGTACTGCAACTTTTTGAATAGTTTGTACGTCAAACAGATAAAGTAACAACTAAAAATGTAAATGGTATGAAGACAAAACTATTAATGATGGCAACGGCATTCTTGCTTTCTTTAACGTCGTGTGGCGTGAATTTTGGTAATAATATAAGCAATAGGATCTCGCCAAGTGATAATATTGTAAAAGCCAAGTATCAGTTTGAGGCTTTCGATAAGATTGATAACCACGTAGTTGGCAATATCCGTATTGTTCAGAGCAAAGGTGACAGCCGCGTGACGCTTTCTGCGCCTGACAACTATATTGATCTGTATGAATTTACCAATGAGGGTGGTGAGTTGAAAATCCGCTTTACAAGAAACAGTGTCAATATCGATACAGAGGATGTAGATATCATTATCTATACGCCGACGCTTAACGTAGTCAGGAATTCTGGTGCTTCTGAGGTTCGCCTCGACAGTCTGACAACCGAGGCTTTTGAGGTTTACAATAGTGGTGTGGGTTCTTTCTTCCTGAACCAACTGAACGTAAAGAACCTTGATGTAAAATGTACGGGTGTAGGTAGTATAGAACTGAGTGGTCAGACTGAAAAAGCAGAATATAGTTGCACTGGTGTGGGCAGCATCAACGCACAGGATTTGAAGGCTTACAACGTGAAAGCACAGGTAACGGGAGTAGGCAGTATACAGTGCTATGCTTCTGAAGCCATTGAAGGCGGTGTGACGGGCGTGGGCTCCTTGCGGTATGCTGGTCGTCCAGCTCATAGGAAATTCAATAATCCTAAGATAGGCAGCATCACTGAGTTGTAAGAATAAAAAGAAAAGCTGCGGAAGACAACACTTCCGCAGTTTTTCTTATTTTAGTGTGCCTCAAGCCAGTTTTTACCGAATCCGCTGTCTGCTACCAAGGGAACAGACAGTGGGAAGGCGGCTTGCATTTCTTCAATAACGATACGCTCAACCTTCTCTTTTTCTTCTGGATAGACGCTAAAGTTAAGTTCGTCATGTACCTGGAGAATCATCTTGCTACGGATGCCTTCTGCCTTGAAGCGGTTGAAAATGTGGATCATAGCTACCTTGATGATATCAGCTGCTGTGCCCTGAATGGGTGCGTTGATGGCGTTTCGCTCAGCAAAGCCTCGAACAGTGGCGTTGTGCGAGTTGATATCAGGCAAATAGCGTCGTCGTCCGAAGAGGGTAGTGACATACCCCTTCTGACGAGCAATGTCTTTTGATTTCTCCATATAGTCGTGTACTTGTGGAAAGGTGGCAAAGTAGCCGTCAATCAGCATCTTAGCTTCGTCGCGAGGGATATCCAAACGCTCTGCCAAGCCAAACACGGTGATACCATAAATAATGCCGAAGTTGGCGCGTTTTGACTTGGTGCGTTCATCACGGGTCACTTCCGTTATATCCTTTTTGTAGATGTTTGCCGCTGTGGCAGCATGCAAATCTTTACCTTCACGGAACACCTCTATCATCTGAGCATCCTGAGAGAGATGTGCCATTACACGGAGTTCTATCTGCGAATAGTCTGCTGAAAAGAACAGACAACCAGGCTCGGGGATAAAGGCCTTGCGAATCTCCTTGCCATCCTCGCCTCTGATGGGAATATTTTGGAGATTAGGATCGCTACTTGACAGGCGTCCTGTAGCAGTAATCGTTTGATTAAACGAGGTGTGAATATGTCCTGTACGAGGATTAATTAGCTTGGGAAGGGCATCGATATAGGTGCCTATAAGTTTCTTTAAACCTCTGTGTTCCAATATGTCTGCTACTATCTCGTGCTTATTGCGCAGCTGCTGAAGCACCTCTTCGCTTGTGACGTATTGCCCAGTTTTGGTCTTCTTGGCTTTCTCTACGATTTTAAGCTTATCAAAGAGTATCTCACCTACCTGCTTTGGCGAAGCAATATTGAACTGTAAACCTGCAAGTTCGTAGATACGTTCCTCTAACTCACTCATACGGTCAGTTAAAACTTTTGACGTTTCTTTTAGTGATTCCGTATCCAGACAAACGCCGTTCATCTCCATTTCTGCGAGTACAGGCATCAGAGGCATCTCTATATTATAAAAGAGCTCTTCGCACTCAAACTTCTTCAGATCAGGTTCTAATTTATTCTTTAAGCGTAATGTGATGTCCGCATCTTCGGCAGCATATTCGTAAACCTGAGAGGGTAGGAGGGATCGCATGGATTTCTGGTTCTTGCCTTTGGGTCCAATCAGCTCATCTATATGAATGGTTTGGTAGTTAAGATAGATTTCGGCCATATAGTCCATGTTGTGATGCAATTCGGGTTGAATGAGGTAGTGTGCAATCATGGTGTCCCACATTGGACCAGCCAGATGGATGTCATAGTTGCGAAGCACTTCGAGATCGTACTTCAAATTTTGTCCTACCTTGAGAATTTTCTCGTTCTCATATACCTCTTTAAAGATGTTAACAATTCGCAACGCTTCTTCACGATTAGCAGGAATGGGCACATAAAATGCCTCAAATTCCTTCACGGCGAAGCTTAAACCTACCAATTCTGCCTCGATGGCGGAGGTTGAAGTGGTTTCCGTATCTAGACTGAGAATTTCTTTTGTTAAGAAATAATCATGTAAATTCGCCAAATCATCCTCATTTTCAATAAGTTTGTAGTTGTGAGGCGTTGTTTTAAGGGTCTCAAAACTCGAATTTTCGCTTAAACTTGATCCGTCGGTCGGAAATTCGGCAAAGAGATCGAGTTGGGCGTTAACGGGCTTTGGCTTATTTTGAGGTTTTTTAAGAATCCTATCTGCGAGACTCTTGAACTCGAGTTCGGTGAAGAGTTTGCCCAATTCTTCCTCGTTGGGCTCGACGAGTTTCAAAGCTTCCATATCGAGTTCGATGGGAACATCGGTTTTGATGGTTGCGAGGAAGTAACTCATCTTGATGTCGTCTACATGGTCTTCAACTTTTTCGCGAAGTTTACCTTTGATTTCTGATGAACGGGCAATCAGTTGTTCTATACTTCCAAAATCGTTGATGAGTTTCGAAGCTGTCTTCTCACCCACACCAGGACATCCAGGGAAGTTATCTGCCGAGTCACCCATGAGTGCCAAGAGGTCGATAACCTGGAGTGGGTTTGTGATGCCATATTTTTCTGTTACCTCTTTCGGTCCCATTGTTTCATAACCACCTCCATGACGGGGGCGGAAAATCTTCACATTCTCTGTTACCAACTGGCCATAATCCTTATCAGGTGTCAGCATATATGTTTCTACACCGATGGAATCGGCTTTCTTGGCTAAGGTACCAATAACGTCATCGGCCTCAAAACCATCTGCCTGAAGGATGGGAATGCGGTAGGCTTTCAATATATCTTTGATAATAGGTACTGCCTTGCGAATGTCTTCTGGCGTCTCCTCGCGTTGAGCTTTATACTCAGGAAATGCTTCGCTTCGGAACGTGGGACCATGGGGGTCGAAAGCCACACCGATATGGGTTGGCTGCTCTTTCTGCAGCACTTCGTTGAGTGTGTTGCAGAAGCCGATAATTGCACTTGTATTCAAGCCCTTCGAGTTGATTCTAGGGTTCTTGATGAATGCGTAATACGACCGATAAATGAGTGCGTAGGCATCTAAAAGGAACAATTTCTGCATAACTTTCTTAATTTTCGGCGTAAAATTACTTAAAAATATTGTAATTCCAACCATTTTTACTATTTTTGTAACGAAAATCTGTGAGATATGGATTATTTATCGACGATTAGAAGACCCATTGCAGTTGAGTTGAACGACTTCTCGGAGTTGTTTAATAAATGTCTTTCCGAAGGCGAAGGCTTGCTCGGACAAGTACTTTCACACATACGTCAGAGGGGTGGAAAACGCATGCGTCCCATGCTTATTATGCTTACAGCTCAGAATTACGGGACGATTTCTGATGTTACACAGAATGCAGCGCTTGGACTAGAGTTGTTGCATACTGCCTCGCTGGTTCACGATGACGTGGTTGACGAGAGCAGTCAGCGGCGTGGACAGCCTTCGGTGAATGCTTCTTATAATAATAAAGTGGCTGTGCTTGTGGGCGACTATATTCTTTCTACCGCCTTGTTACGTGTGTCATTGTCAAAAAACCTGCGTATAGTTGAGAGTCTGTCTGAACTGGGTCGAACACTGGCTGCTGGTGAGATTCTACAGTTGTCGAATATTTCAAATAAGGAAATCTCAGAAGATGTTTATTATCAGGTAATTGAGAAGAAGACAGCTGCGTTGTTCGAAGGATGTTCTGAGCTTGGCGCTATCTCTGTCAACGCCTCTGAGGAAACAATAGAGAAAGCTAAGACTTTTGGTCGAAATATTGGTATGATATTTCAGATTCGTGATGATATTTTCGATTATTATGACTCTAAAGAGATAGGTAAACCCACGGGCAATGATATGGCTGAAGGCAAGTTGACCCTGCCTATTATCTATGCTCTGAATCATGCTGATCAGCCCGCCATGATGACGCTTGCCAAGAAAGTGAAGGCAGGAACGATTAATTCGGATGAAATTGCTGTCTTGGTGGAGTTTGCTAAGCAACAGGGTGGCATCGAGTATGCTGAGCGCAAGATGGAAGAGATTGCTATTGAGGCTCAAAGGTATATTGATGAATGTGTGAAACCAGAGCTTAAGCCTGCTTTTACTGCTTATCTTGAATATGTGATTCAAAGGAATCTGTAAATAAATAACCCTCGCAAGTTTTATTGCGAGGGTTATTTATTAAGAGCGGAATCATCTAGGTATACTTATTAGAAGAACTTCACTTCTTCACCGATGACCTCACTCAATAGCATATTAGCCAAGCGTGAGGTTCCCATGCGGAACATCTCGTTGGTGAGCCATTTCTCGCCCAGAACCTCTTTGACGATGGTATAGTATATCAGTGCGTCCATCACGGAGTTAAGGCCTCCTGCGGGCTTGAAACCAATCTGAATGCCAGTCTGCTCGTAGTACTCCTTGATGGCTTGACACATCACATAAGCAGCCTCTGGTGTTGCGGCTGGCTCCAGCTTGCCTGTAGAGGTCTTGATATAGTCGGCACCGCTATACATGGCTAGAATTGAGGCGGTCTTGATGTTGGCAGCAGTCTTTAGGCAACCTGTCTCCAGAATCACCTTCATCTTTTTATCACCACACGCCTCTTTCATCTGCTGTATCTCATCGCATACGGTCTCGTAGTCGCCCTCTAAGAATTCACCTACTGAGAGCACCATGTCGATCTCTGTAGCGCCGTCTTTTACGGCCAATTGGGTCTCGATGGTTTTCACCTCGATAAGGGCCTGGGAAGATGGGAATGAGCCTGACACGCAAGCAATCTCCACGCCATCCACCTCGAGCGTTTCTGCTACGGTGCGGGCGAAGCGGGGATATACGCAGATGGTTGCTACGTGGGGTAGGTTAGGATATTGCTCGTCAAACTGGTTTACACGCTCTGTGAAGGCCATTACGCTTTCATCAGAATCGGTAGTTTTCAGTGTCGTTAGTTCTACGCTACCCATCAGGAACTGTTTCACCTCTGGAGTGTCGTTTTCATGTACTTTCTCGGCAATAATTTTCTTCACTGCCTCTTTCACGTCCTCATCCTTCACATCGAGGTTGTACTTGCTCAGAGCCTCTTCAATACGGCTCTTCTGTGGCATCTCCACATGGTGGTGATGCTCGTGGTCATGATGATGTTCTGCCATAATTGTTATGCTAATAGTTTCTTGTTATGTATATGTCTTAATGAGTCTCTTTGTGTCTTCTTTTCGATGGATTTCTGCAACTCATCAGTGAGATCAACTCCCGTCTGATTAGCCAGACAGAGTAGTACCCAGAGAATATCGGCCATTTCTTCGCCAAGGTTATCTTTCTCGCCCTCTTTGAAGCTCTGATCGCCGTATTTACGCGCTATCACCCGGGCCAGTTCGCCAACTTCCTCCGTCAGAACAGCCATATTGGTAAGTTCTGAGAAGTAGCGCACGCCGTATTCCTTTATCCAGCGGTCTACCGCTTCTTGCGCTTCTTTGATGGTCATCGTGCCTTAAACATTTGAAGTATTAATATGAAAATGCAAATCAGTATAATCATGATATACTGCTTATTCTCGCGCTCGTATTCCTTCCAGTGGAATGCTTTGTAGAGAAAAATAAGAAGTAGCAGGAAGAGCCCTATACCGCATGGCCATACGCCATATTGTATGCCCTTGATGTAGGAAAGTCCTACGCCGATAGCCGTCAGAATTAGGCCCGATATTTCTATTTCCTTGAGATATTTCTTCATTCTTATTCTTTGTTTTTTGTATCCATACAGATGGTTACGGGCCCGTCATTGAGGAGCTCAACCTTCATGTCTGCGCCGAATTCGCCTGTGCCTACTGGCTTTCCAATGGCATCGGAAAGTTGAGTGCAGAAGGCCTCGTAGAGTGGGATAGAGTGCTCGTGTGAGCCTGCACGGAACCAGCTAGGACGGTTACCCTTCTTGTAGCTGGCGTAGAGTGTAAACTGGCTTATTACCAAAGCCTCGCCTTGAATGTCGAGAATAGAGCGGTTCATCACGTCGTTTTCGTCACCAAACACACGCAGGTTGGCTATCTTTTTCACTAACCAGTCCACATCTTCCATCGTGTCCTCTTCGCATACGCCTAACAGAATCAGAAATCCCTGTCCTATACGGCTTTTTACGTTGCTTTCGATGGTAACGCTGGCATGGGTAACTCGTTGTATGACTGCTCTCATTATCTTTCGATTTTTCGGCAAAGTTACAAACTTATTTTCAATTTACCAAATCTAGTGTTTTATTTCACTGTCATTCATGCTGTTTTCAATTGATACATTTAAGCTTATGTATTGACAGAGACATCTCCTTTTTTTGCAATTTAGTCTATTTTGTTCTGCAATTTAGTCTATTTTGCTTTGCAATTTAATCTATATTGCACAATAAGATATAGCTGCTGACCATGTACTTGCATATTCCTGTCAGCCGTTCAAAGCATGAAAGTAGTTGTAAACAATAGCTGCTTTTGCCGGTCCTACAGCCTCAGAAAGTTGTTCGAGTGGGGCTTCGCGAAGGCGTTTAACGGATTTAAAAGCTTTTAGAAGCTCGTCACGCGTCTTTGGTCCTATTCCCTTGATATCATCCAGCTCGGAGTGTAAAGCACGCTTAGAACGCTTGTCTCTGTGGAATTCGATGGCGAAGCGGTGTACTTCGTCCTGTATTTGTGAAAGCACGTGAAACAGTTCTGAATCGAGTTTCAGTGCTACTTTCATGGGTGGAAAGCCATAAAGCAACTCATTGGTACGGTGACGGTCGTCTTTTGCCAGTCCTGCAATGGGGATGTCTAGATTTAACTCGTCTTGAATCACCTCACGAATCACCTCCATTTGTCCTTTTCCGCCGTCAGCTATAATAAGATCGGGTAGGGGTTGTTCTTCTTCTATAAGTCTGCTGTAGCGGCGATGTACAACCTCCTTCATCGAAGCATAGTCATCGGGCCCTACAACAGTCTTAATATTGAAGCGCTTATAGTCTTTTTTGCTGGGCTTCATGGCCTTGAATACCACGCATGATGCAACAGCATCGGTACCGGATATATTTGAGTTGTCAAAGCACTCGATTTGATAGGGTAGTTTGGGCAGATGGAGCTTTTCCTGTAGTTCTTTCATCAAGCGGGTTTGTTTCTGTTCGGGATTGAGTTTCTCGGCTTGTTTCAGACGGTCGAATTTATACTCTTTTCCGTTCATAATTGATAGGTCGAGTAGGGTTTTCTTGTCGCCTCTTTGTGGTACAGTGAAGGTAACTCCTTCAAGTTCTACTTTAACCTCTTGAGGAACGATGATTTCCTTTGAATTGCTTTTGAAACGCTCCCTAATCTCCACGATTCCAAGTTCCAAAAGCTCCTCATCGGTCTCATTAAGTTTTTTCTTGTATTCTATTGTAAAGCTCTGATTTACACTACCATTTGCCACGTGAATGAAATTGATAAAGGCCATTTTTTCATCGGATGTGATGGAGAAAACGTCCACATTGTTGATGGTGTGACTAACCACCTGACTTTTGCTTACAAATCCATCCAGAAGCATATATTTACGCTTCACTTCTTCTGCCTCTTCGAAGCGTAACTGCTCTGAAAGTCTTAGCATCTCATCCTTCAGTTCCTTCATCACTACGCCGGTGTTGCCTTTCAGTATTTCGCGAGCTTGCAGTATGTTTCTCTGATAGTCATCATAGCTCTGCTTGCCCACGCAGGGCCCCATGCATTTCTTAATATGGTAATCGAGGCAGACTTTATATTTCCCGTTTTCGATTCCCTCTTTTGTGATGGGTTGCCGACAGGTCCTTGGGTGATATAGTTCTTTGATTATGTCGAGAATGGCGTACATTGAACCAACGTGAGAGTAGGGCCCATAATATGTTCCCCACTTCTTATTGATGGTACGTGTCTTGAAGATACGAGGAAGATACTCGTTTGTAATGCAGATAGAAGGATAGGTCTTTCCATCTTTCAGTAGCACATTGTAACGAGGGTTGTATTTTTTTATGAGTGAATTTTCAAGTAATAATGCGTCCTCTTCTGTATTGACTATGGTGTAGCTAATATCAAAGATCTTGCTGACTAGAACCTTCGTCTTAAAACGGTCTACCTCTGTGTGAAAGTAGGATGAGACTCTGGATTTCAAGCTCTTGGCCTTTCCTACATATATTATTGTATGGTCCTCATCATAGAATTGGTAGCTGCCAGGTTTATCTGGTAGTCTGCTTACAATCTTCTTCAGGTATGTTAATCGCTTCTCGTTTTCTTCCTTCGTCATTCCTATTCTTTGTTGTTAATCTTGCGGAAAGCCTTTAAATAGGCATGTTCCGCAAGATGTGGTTTCACGTGAAACGTTACAGTGTCATGAGGGTAGTGAGGTCGATTCCCTCAAACATGTCCCGACCATGAAGGCCCTCGTCTGTAATCTCGATGATGAAGTTCATGTAGACTTTCTTGGGTTTAAAATGCTGGACAAGATTATATGCAGCTTTGGCAGTACCACCTGTAGCCAGCAAGTCGTCGTGAATCAGCACAACATCGTTCTCGTCGATAGAGTCGATATGCATCTCGATAGTGTCAACGCCGTACTCCTTGGAAAATGACTCTTTGATAACTGTTGCGGGTAATTTGCCCGGTTTGCGTGCCATTACGAATCCGCAGCCTAATCGGGCGGCGAGGGCTGCGCCAAGAATGAAACCACGACTTTCAATGCCTACCACCTTGGTGATACCCTTGTCTTTGTAGAGCTTTTCCAACTCCTCCATCATGATCTTCATGCACTCGGCGCTCTTGTAGAGAGTTGTTACGTCTCTGAAGTTGATGCCCTTCTTTGGGAAATCTGGTATGCAACGCAGATTGTCAATCAATGTCTTGTTGTTCATAATCAATGAGTTATAATGTCTGTATAATTATATTTGTTTCACGTGGAACACTATCTTCCCATTAGTACCAAAAGTACATTAATGTCGCTCGGTGAGACTCCAGGGATACGGCTTGCCTGTGCCAACGTCTCGGGCTGAATCTTCATCAACTTCTGACGACACTCGGTGGAAAGGCCTTGAAGTTCTTCGTAGTTAAAGTGTCCTTTGATTTTAATATTCTCTAAGCGATGCATTTTTTCGGCCACAATTTTCTCACGCTCGATATATCCTTTATATTTCATTCGGATTTCTGCAGCTTCTGCAATTTCCTCCTTTCGATTAGTTGGGCGATTCAGAACCTCCTTGAGTTGTGGAATCATCTCAGAAAGGTTTGACAAATTTAATTGTGGACGATTCACTAAATCAATGAGCTTGCAGCCAAACTGGAGTGGGGTAGTGCCAGCAGCCTCCAAGGCGGAATTAATCAAACGCGGTTTAATCGCAAAATTTTGGCAGAAAGTTTCGATTTCTTCGATATATTGTTTCTTTTCCATCCACCATTCATAGCGGTCACGTTTTACCAATCCCAACTCGTAGGCTTTTTCCGTCAAGCGAGCGTCTGCATCGTCCTGACGAAGAAGAATGCGGTATTCGGCTCTGGAAGTGAACATACGATAGGGTTCGTCGACGCCTTTTGTAACTAAATCATCGATTAAAACGCCTATATATGCTTCGTCGCGATGTAGAATGAAGGGGTTGAATTGACAATCACTTTCTACGCCTGCTTTCAGGGCGGCATTGATGCCAGCCAATGTTCCTTGACCTCCAGCCTCTTCATAACCAGTAGTGCCATTTACCTGTCCCGCCATGAAGAGATTAGAGATAATCTTCGATTCCAACGAATGATTTAATTGTGTCGGATCGAAGAAATCGTACTCAATTGCATAGCCAGGTCGATATACTTTCACGTCTCTGAAAGCGGGCATCTTCTTTAATGCTCCAATTTGTGCGTCCATCGGCAAAGAAGACGAGAAACCGTTGAGATACATCTCATTGGTGTCTTCCCCCTCTGGTTCTAAGAACAGCGGATGCTTCTCGCGATCAGGAAAGGTAACGAGCTTCGTTTCTATTGAGGGACAATAACGCGGACCTATCGATTGAATTTGGCCATTATATAATGGAGAGTCTGCCAAACCGCTTTTTAAAATCTCGTGCACCTCAGCATTGGTGTTTACCGTCCAACAGGGTAGTTGTTTTAAGGCTCCGCTTTTATTCATGTAGCTGAATTGGTATGTGCGATCCTCTCCTGGTTGTTCCTCTAAGTCTTCAAAATGAACAGAACGCTTATCAATACGGACAGGGGTGCCTGTCTTCATGCGAGCTGAGGCAATGCCATATCTTGTGATGCTTTCTGTAAAATGGGTTACGGCAGGTTCTGCAATACGCCCTCCTGCCACCATCTTTCGCCCGATGTGCATCAATCCGTTGAGAAAAGTACCTGCAGTAATAACGATAGATTTTGCGTAAAGTTCTGTACCCCAGATAGTTCTGACGCCAATAGCCCTTACGCTTCCTTTGTTTTCGTTTTCCACAATAAGTTCGTCAGCCTGATCTTGCCAGATGTCTAAGTTCTCGGTTTCATCGAGGTGCTTGCGCCACTCCCATATAAATTTTCCTCTATCGCACTGAGCGCGAGGACTCCACATGGCAGGGCCTTTGCCGACGTTTAGCATGCGGAATTGTATTGATGTGGCATCGGTCACCAATCCCATCTGACCTCCCAGTGCATCAATCTCACGTACTATCTGACCTTTGGCTATGCCGCCAATAGCAGGATTGCACGACATCTGCGCAATCTTGTTCATATCCATGGTTATCAGACAGGTTTTGGCTCCCATGTTAGCGCTTGCGCTTGCTGCTTCGCAACCAGCGTGTCCACCCCCTATAACCAGCACATCATAGTTGAATTTCATCTTCGTTTCGCTAATTTTCCGCAAAAGTAACAATAAAATTTGGAATTATAATGCATTTTTGTCTCAAAAAACTTTGAATTATCATTAATTTATAGTATCTTTGCGCTCTAAAAGTAGGGTAGATATACCTAAAATAAGGTATAAGGAAGGATTACAAATTTTTATAAATAACTTAAATTCAACAACTTATGTGGTTAATCAATTCATCAATTGGTAGAAAAGTTGTAATGTCTGTTACGGGCGTTGCGCTGATTCTGTTCCTGACCTTTCATGGTTGCATGAACATGGTAGCGCTATTCTCGGAAGAGGGTTACAACATGATTTGCGAATTCCTAGGTGCCAACTGGTATGCTGTTGTAGCAACACTTGGTTTGGCAGCTCTGGCAGTGATTCACATCGTCTACGCGTTCATTCTGACAGCGCAGAACCGTACGGCTCGTGGCGACAACCGCTACGAAGTGGCTACACAGGTTAATGCTGGTAAGGTAGAGTGGGCATCTAAGAACATGCTTGTTCTGGGTCTCATCATTTGCGTTGGTTTGCTGATTCACCTTTGGAACTTCTGGTACAACATGATGTTCGCAGAACTTGTTGGCGCTATGCCCGCTATCAGCCCCACCGATGGTTTCGGATGGATTAAGGAGACGTTCTCGAATCCTGTCTTTGTTGTGCTCTACGTTGTTTGGCTTGTAGCTATCTGGTTCCACCTTTCTCATGGTTTCTGGTCAGCTATGCAGACACTGGGCGTCAGTGGCAAGATTTGGCTGAAGCGTTGGATGTGTATTGGTAACATCTACGTGACTCTGCTCATGCTCTGCTTCCTCATTGTGGTTCTGGCATTCGCATTCGGTTGTGCTCCTTCGCTCTGTGGCGGTAGCTGCTAATTATCAATTTTTAATTAGAAAAGATTATGGCAAAAGTATTAGATTCAAAGATTCCCGCAGGACCAGTGCCTGAGAAATGGAAGGAATATAAGGCTCATCAGCGCTTGGTTAACCCCAAGAACAAGCTGAAGCTCGATGTTATCGTAGTTGGTACAGGTCTGGCTGGTGCATCTGCAGCTGCTTCACTCGGCGAGATGGGCTTCAATGTAATCAACCTGTGTATTCAGGATTCACCCCGTCGTGCTCACTCTATCGCTGCTCAGGGTGGTATCAACGCCGCTAAGTGCTACCAGAACGATGGTGACTCTGTTTACCGTCTGTTCTACGATACCGTAAAGGGTGGTGACTATCGTGCTCGCGAGGCTAACGTATATCGTCTGGCTGAGGTTTCTAACAATATTATTGACCAATGTGTGGCTCAGGGCGTACCTTTCGCTCGTGAGTACGGTGGTATGCTGGCCAACCGTTCGTTCGGTGGTGCTCAGGTTAGCCGTACATTCTACGCTAAGGGTCAGACCGGTCAGCAGTTGCTACTGGGTGCCTACTCATCACTTTCTTGTCAGGTTCAGGCTGGTAAAGTAAAGCTCTACACCCGTTATGAGATGGAGGATGTAGTCATTGTGGACGGTCGCGCTCGTGGTATCATCGCCAAGAACCTGGTTACTGGTGAGCTTGAGCGTTTCTCAGCTAACGCTGTAGTTATCGCTACTGGTGGTTACGGAAATACTTACTTCCTCTCTACTAACGCTATGGGTTGTAACTGTACAGCTGCTGTTCAGTGCTATCGTAAGGGTGCTTTCTTTGCAAATCCCTCTTACGTTCAGATTCACCCAACATGTATTCCCGTTCACGGCGATAAGCAGTCTAAGTTGACGCTGATGTCTGAGTCGCTGCGTAACGATGGTCGTATATGGGTTCCTAAGAATATTGAGGATGCTAAGGCTCTGCAGGCAGGAACCAAGCAGGGTTGGGAGATTCCTGAGGAAGATCGTGACTACTATCTGGAGCGCCGTTATCCTGCATTCGGTAACCTCGTACCACGCGACGTTGCCAGCCGTGCAGCTAAGGAGCGTTGCGATAAGGGCTTCGGTGTTAATAACACAGGTCTGGCCGTGTTCCTCGATTTCTCAGAGTCTATCAATCGTTTGGGACTGGATGTTATCATGCAGCGTTATGGAAACCTCTTCGAGATGTACGAGGAGATTACCGACGTATTCCCTGGCGATGTTGCCAACGAAATCAATGGTGTGAAGTACTACAAACCTATGATGATTTATCCTGCTATCCACTACACCATGGGTGGTATCTGGGTAGACTACGAGCTGCAGACCACTATCCCGGGCCTGTTTGCTATCGGTGAGTGCAACTTCTCTGACCATGGTGCTAACCGTCTGGGTGCTTCTGCTCTGATGCAGGGTCTGGCCGATGGTTACTTTGTTTTGCCTTATACCATCCAGAACTATCTGGCAGACCAGTCTATCTGGGGTAAGGTCTCTACCGACCTGCCTGAGTTCGAAGAGGCAGAGAAGGCAGTTGACGCAGAGCTCACTCGTTTGTTAAATATCAAGGGTAAGCGTTCTGTTGACTCTATTCACAAAGAACTGGGCCATATCATGTGGGAGTATGTAGGTATGGGTCGCACTGCTGAAGGCCTGAAAGAAGGTCTGAAGAAGATGCATGAGCTCGAGAAAGAGTTCGATACCAACCTCTTCGTTCCTGGCACTAAGGAAGGTCTGAATGTCGAACTCGACAAGGCGATCCACTTGCGTGACTTCTTCACCATGGGTCAGCTCGTAGCTTTCGACGCACTCTCTCGTAACGAGTCTTGTGGTGGTCACTTCCGTGAGGAGTATCAGACCGAGGAAGGTGAGGCCAAGCGCGACGATGAGAACTACTTCTATGTAGGATGCTGGGAGTACAAAGGCAAGGGTGTTGAGCCTGAGCTCTCTAAGGAGCCGCTGGAGTACGAGGCAATTAAGGTACAGACACGTAACTATAAAAACTAAGTAAATATGGCTAAGAATATCAGCTTTACAATAAAGTTCTGGCGCCAGAATGGCCCCAAGGACCAGGGACATTTCGATACCCACGAGATGCACGATATCCCCGATGATACCTCGTTCCTCGAGATGCTCGACATCCTGAACGAGGAGCTCATCAACGAAGGCAAGGAGCCCTTCGTGTTCGATCACGACTGCCGCGAGGGTATCTGCGGTATGTGCTCACTCTACATTAATGGTACACCTCACGGTCTTACAGAGCGTGGCGCAACCACATGTCAGCTCTACATGCGTCGCTTCAACGATGGTGACGTTATCACCGTTGAGCCTTGGCGCTCAGCTGCCTTCCCTGTAATCAAGGACTGTATGGTTGACCGTAACGCTTTCGATAAGATTATCCAGGCTGGCGGTTACACCACTATCCGCACAGGTCAGGCTCAGGATGCCAATGCTATCCTAATCTCTAAGGAGGATGCCGATGAGGCTATGGACTGCGCATCTTGTATCGGCTGTGGTGCTTGCGTAGCAGCTTGTAAGAATGGTTCTGCCATGCTGTTTGTTTCATCTAAGGTAAGCCAGCTGGCTCTGCTGCCTCAGGGTAAGGTAGAGGCTGCTCGTCGTGTTAAGAACATGATTGCCAAGATGGACGAACTTGGTTTTGGTAACTGTACAAACACCCGCGCTTGTGAGGCTGTTTGTCCTAAGAACGAGACCATTGCTAACATCGCTCGCCTGAACCGCGAGATGATCAAGGCAAAGCTTAGTGATTAGTGAGAGCAGAGCCAAGCTTGCTTGGGTTATGCCGAGCGTAGCTAAGGTTGCCGAAGGCAAGATGGCTGATTAAACAATTTGCAATTATCTATAGAGCGCTGCAGATTCTAGTCTGCGGCGCTCTTTTTTGTTTAATGATGATTGTAACCAAATTGTAATCACATTAATTCTTAAGATATGAGAATTTCTTTGTATCTTTGCGGCGTAATTGTAAACGAATGATGAAAACTATGACTATTGAAATTCTATTCAGACTCCTCGGTTCGTTAGCATTGCTTATTTATGGTATGAAAACGATGAGCGATGCATTACAGAAACTAGCGGGCTCAGGTCTGCGACATATTCTCGGACGTATGACATCGAATCGGTTCAGCGGAATGTTGACGGGAGTGTTTGTCACCTGCGCCGTGCAATCGTCATCAGCCACAACGGTAATGACGGTCTCTTTTGTGTCGGCAGGACTGCTTTCGCTTGCACAGGCCATCTCGGTTATCATGGGTGCGAACATCGGCACGACGTTGACGGCCTGGATTATGTCATTAGGTTATAATGTTGATTTGACAAATGTGGTATTTCCAGCATTTCTCATAGGCATGGTGCTTATCTATAGGAAGCGCCACCGATTTGTGGGTGATTTTCTTTTTGGACTTGCGTTTTTGTTCTGGTCGCTGGTAATGCTGAGTGGAGTTGGACGCGACATGGACTTGCAACATAACGCAGACGTAGTGAACTTCTTCGCGTCGTTTGATACATCGAGCTATTTTACTATCCTGATATTCCTTGCTGTCGGTACACTAATTACCTGTATTGTACAATCGTCGGCTGCTGTGATGGCCATCACCATTCTCCTCTGTTCTACGGGCGTACTGCCTGTTTATATGGGAATTGCTTTGGTGATGGGCGAGAATATCGGAACTACGGCTACAGCCAACCTTGCAGCCCTTGGTGCTGGCATTGCAGCGAGGCGAGCAGCATTGGCCCATCTGTTGTTCAATGTGTTTGGTGTCGTTTGGCTGCTCGCTGTATTCTATCCATTTGCCGATATGGTATGTGGCTTTGTGGGCTATGATTCGATGGCTGTTGCGCAGACGGAACGGTTACCCGTTGTCCTCGCCATGTTCCATACATGTTTTAATATCCTCAATACGGTGTTCCTCATCGGCTTTATTCCGCAGATGGAGCGACTGGTATGTTGGCTGATTCCGGAGAGCACGATGGACAAGTCTTCGCCAACGACGCTTCACTTTATCGATGGAGGACTGATGTCTACACCCGAAATTTCTGTGCTTCAGGCACAGAAGGAAATCGTCCATTTTGCAGAGCGCATGCAACGTATGCTTGGCATGACTCATACTCTGCTCGATGAAAAGGACAAAAAAGAATTTGAACGGCAATATGGACGTATTGAACACTACGAGACTATCGCCGATAACATGGAGATTGAAATTGCCGCCTATTTGGAACGTGTGGGCAATGAGCACCTTTCCGACGACACGAAAGCCAAGATACGCGATATGTTCCGACAGATTGGTGAACTTGAATCTATAGGTGATGCCTGCTACAAGATAGCCCGCACAATCCAGCACCGTCATGATAGTCGTCAGGATTTCACACCTCAACAGTATGCCAACCTCCACGATATGTTCCGTTTAGTCAACGAGGCCATGACGCAGATGTTGGTCGTGGTGAGTGGACGACGCGACGATCTTAGCATTAGTGCCTCGCAAGACATCGAACGCGACATCAATGCCCTGCGCGACCGTCTAAAGGGCGAGGTTTCTAGAGACGCTATGGCACACGAATACAGCTATGCCCTTGGATCTCTTTATACCGATATCATTGCCGACTGCGAAAAACTGGGTGATTATGTGATGAATGTCGTTGAGGCCCGTCTTGGTAAGCGCTATCTTACGTTTCGTGGTCTGCAGATGAACCTCGACCGCAAGACTGTTGTTGTCGACGGCATTCCCATTAGTCTTACTCGTACCGAGTTCGATCTCCTTTCCCTGCTTCTTATGCATCGTGGAACCGTCCTTTCCCGCCAGCAACTGATGGATGATGTATGGACTGGTGTCATTGTTACGGAGCGAACCATTAACGTCCATATCACCCGCCTCCGTAAAAAACTTGGTCCCTATGCTTCGAACATTACTAGCCGACAAGGTTTTGGGTATGTTTTTGAGTAAAAGAATCCCAATGATGTGAGATGTTCCCTTTTTGAACCTGCTTCACCCAGTTGAATTTGCAGATCAATATTCTGATGCGGGTATTGTCAATGGTTAATGTGCCACTACATGCTGTTAGATGTCCTGCAAGCATAGTTAGGAAAGTTTTTTCTTTATAATTCGTTCTTTTTTGGTTATTATGATTGCAAAGATGCGAAAAAAGATGTATATTTGTACCCACAATCACAAAATAATTGAAAGGTATGGAAAAATTTAAATTGATGGTGCTGCCGTATGCACCAGAGGCGTTAGAGCCAGTGATTAGTCGCGAAACTATTGGTTTCCATCACGGAAAGCATTTGGCGGCTTATGTGAACAATCTGAATGGATTGCTGGAAGGTAGTGGTTTTGAGAATGCTACGCTGGAAGAAATAGTCTGTAAGGCATCTGGTGGACTGTTGAATAATGCAGGTCAGATATTGAATCATGAGCTATACTTCGGACAATTTGCCAAGCCTTCAGAGGCAGAGCCGTTTGGTGCTTTGGCAAAGGCTATCACACGCGACTTTGGATCGTTTGAGGCATTCAAGGAAGAGTTCCAAAAGGCGGGTGCTACGCTTTTTGGTAGTGGCTGGGTATGGCTCTCTGCTGATAAGGATGGGAAACTGGTTATTACCCAGGAGCCGAATGCGGCCAATCCTGTTCAGAAGGGTCTCACCCCCCTGCTGACGTTCGACGTTTGGGAACATGCCTACTATCTCGATTATCAGAATCGCCGTCCCAACCATCTTGCAGCTCTATGGCAGATTATGGATTGGGATGTTATTTCAAAACGTTATGGCAAGTAGTTCCGACTTCGTGCAGTATATTGTTGATCAGTGTGCAAAGGCTGGTGATATTACGGTAAAGAAGATGTTTGGTGATTATGGCATCTATTGTAACGGTAAAATCTTCGGTCTTATTTGTGACGATTGCTTTTATCTGAAACCCACGGAAACCGTTCGCCCGTTGCTGCGTATAGTTGATATGCGTCCGCCATATGAGGGCGCCAGGGATTACTTTTATATTGGCGATGTTGATGACCGTGACTATATATCTCTCATCGTTTATGAGACGTGTAAGGCTCTGCCAGAACCAAAGCCGAAAAGGAATCGAAAAGACAAAAAAGGATTATGAAAATTGGAGATAAGGCGCCAGAGATACTGGGCAAGGATGAACAGGGCCGTGAGATACGTCTGAGTGATTATCGCGGAAGGAAGTTGGTATTGTATTTTTATCCCAAGGACAATACCAGTGGTTGCACGGCAGAGGCGTGTAGCTTGAGAGACCATTATGATGAACTTCAGGGAGCAGGCTATGAGGTTGTGGGTGTGAGCAAGGATTCTGCTGCCTCACATACTAAGTTCAAGGATAAACACGAATTGCCTTTTCCGTTGATTGCCGATATAAACCACACTTTGTTAGAAGCAATGGGTGCTTGGGGTGAAAAATCGATGTATGGCAAGAAAATCATGGGTACCATTCGTACCACTTTTCTTATTAATGAGGAGGGTATCATTGAGCATATATTCTCAGGAAAACAGGTGAAAACCAAGGAGCACGCAGAACAGATACTGCAGATCTCTTAATTTCAGTCTGGTAACATGGAACAGATAGAACGAATCAAACAAATGGAGCAGCGGCTGGAAAGAGCCGCTGCTGCAGTGATAGAGTTATCCGCGGCTTTGGAAAAGTATGCTGCGGTGCAGAAAGATATCAGGGTCCTCGACGCGTATTATGGCAGTGAGGAATGGAAACAAGATTATGCCGATGATGAGGCAGGTCTCTTGCCTGTAGACCTCAAACGTGGCGTGCTTTCTGAGGATGGTATCTGGAATCTATTGTCGGATGCGCGAGAACTTAATTGTAGAATTAAATCAACTCAGAGAGATCGATGACTGAAACGAGAAGAGGATTTGTCCAACTGCACTTGAGTGTGCTTCTGGCTGGCTTCACAGGCTTGTTCGGACGATTGATTACATTAAACGAGGTAGATATTGTGTGGTATCGCATGCTTTTTACAAGCCTGATACTGTTAGTCTTTACTGGTCTGCCAAGGATAGGATGGCGTAAATTTCTTCAGCTCTGTGGCTGTGGTGCGCTGTTAGGGGTTCATTGGATGCTGTTCTATGGCAGTATCAAGGCCTCTAATGTTTCGATAGGTGTCATTTGTTTCTCGCTTATCGGCTTCTTTACTGCACTCTTCGAACCTCTGATTTATAAGAGGCGTATATCAGGCGTCGAACTTTTGTTCTCGTTGATAACGGTGGCTGGTGTGCTTTGTATTTTCTCTCTTGATGCTCGCTATCGTTATGGCATCACAATTGGTATTGCGTCCTCGGCTGTCTGCGCTCTCTATGCCATTTGTAACAAAAAGGCCAGTGTGGGTGTACGAAGTCGCACGGTACTGATGTACCAAATGTCAGGTGGGCTTATTGCTGTCTCGGTCATTATCCCTTTCTATCTCTTAGTTTTCCCCAGTCAGCAACCAGTCGTTGTCGTTCCTGAAGATACAAACCTTTGGTTTATGCTCTGTCATGCTTTGTTCTGCACCGTTGGCATGTATCTGTTACAGATTCAGGCTTTGAAACGCCTCTCGGCCTTCACCGTTAATTTGACGTATAATCTAGAGCCCTGCTATACTATTGTTTTGGCTTTCCTCATCTTTGGTGAAGGACGAGAGATTAACTTCTCCTTCTATATAGGTATTTGTCTTATTCTGCTTAGTGTTCTCCTTCAGACGAAACGAGTATGGCGAAAAACATGATATAGTTGCTATTTTCTCAAATAATAGTTGTAATTTTGCAGCCGTGGAGATTAAGAAGAAGATCACTGAACAACCGTCGCGCTTCGATAATCTGGAGCAGATGTCGGTCTTGGAGTTGTTGCAGCACATCAACGAAGAAGACTGCCGTGTGGCCGATTCTGTAAAGAATGCGATACCTCAGATAGAAGCATTGGTGAAAGCTATAGAGATGCGGATGAAACAAGGTGGTAGACTATTTTATATAGGAGCTGGTACCAGTGGGCGATTGGGCGTGTTGGATGCTAGTGAATTGCCTCCAACTTTTGGTGTGCCAGACACTTGGGTAATGGGTATCATTGCTGGTGGTGATCGTGCTCTGCGCCATGCTGTTGAGAAAGCTGAGGACATCTCTGAACAAGGATGGAAAGACCTACAGGTCCATCATCCAACCATTAATGACACGGTGTTGGGTATCGCGGCATCAGGAACGACGCCCTATGTGATAGGGGCTGTGAGGTTGGCAAAGCAAAACGGACTGTTAACTGGCTGTATAACGAGCAACCCTGATACGCCTTTAGCCAAGGAAGTTGATTTCCCGATAGAAACAATCGTTGGCCCGGAATTCGTGACAGGTTCCAGCCGAATGAAGAGCGGAACGGCCCAGAAAATGGTATTGAATATGATTTCTACAACACTGATGATACGACTTGGTCGCGTTCTGGGTAATCGTATGGTTAAGATGCAGTTGACAAATGCTAAGCTTGTAGATCGTGGGACACGAATGCTGCAAGAGATTTTGGGCTTAAGCTATGAGGAGGCTCAACAGCGTTTGTTGGAAGCAGGGAGTGTAGATGAAGCATTGTCGATGACATAATATAGTTAGGGATAGACTTAACAATGACATATATAGGTGAACTAATATCAATAGGTGTAGCCTTTTCATGGACGGCTACGGCATTATTAAGTGAGTTTGGTAGTAAGCGTTTAGGCAATCTGACGCTTAATGTGTTGCGAATGGCTTTGGCATTGGTATTTTCATTGGTGCTTTTTGGGGTTATAACTGGTAATCCGTTGCCCGCAGGGGCCTCGTCGGAGGCCTGTGGATGGATGCTCTTGTCAGGACTTATAGGCTATGTCATTGGCGATTTCTGCCTTTTCCAATGTTATATTATTATTGGCTCTCGTTATGGTCAGCTCTTTATGACCCTTGCTCCATTGGCGGCAGCATTGATGGCTTGGATAACATTAGGACAGCAGATGAAGCCCATGAGTGTTATGGCTATGCTTGTGACGCTTCTTGGTATTGGTATTTCTGTGCTTGGACGTGGGGAGCGTCATAAGATATCATTGCGCTTGCCTCTTAATGGTGTGCTCTTTGCTATAGGTGCGGCCTTGTGTCAAGGTATAGGTTTGGTGTTGAGTAAGATAGGCATGGATCATTATGAAGCTGCCGCATTGGCTGAAGCGGGTATACCAGAGTGGCTGGTACCGTTCAGTGCAAATTTCTATCGTTGTATAGCAGGCATCATTGGTTTTACGTTATTGTTGTATTTCCGTGGTAAAATGGGGGATTTACGTGATGCCATACATGATTGTAAAGGTATGGCTGTTGCTACGGCAACGACGATTTTTGGGCCTTTTGTAGGTGTTGGTTTCTCGTTAATGGCTGTCCAATATACTGCTGCGGGTATTGCCTCTACATTGATGGCGATGACCCCTATCATTATTCTTCTTCCGTCATACTGGCTCTTCCACGAAAAGATTACTTGGCGAGCCGTTTTGGGCGCAATCATCTCTGTTGTTGGTGTCAGCCTGTTCTTCTTAGGATAATTGGCTGATTCAATCCTCTGCGGTAAGATCCTTTATCTGGTCTATAATCTCCTGGTATTTTCGTTGGGTTTTAAAATAAAGAGAAAAACCAATGATAGCACCAATAATAACACCGATGAAGCCGGCAATTAGTAAAACCGTTGATGCGGTAGAAATTTGGTAAACTTCATAAACTAACCAGGCAAACCAGAGAATGACAGCAGGGATACCGAAAAAAAGCCAACTACTATCGAACTTCTTGGCGCGGGCCATTCTCTTGCTGACATTCAACAGATTGCTTTTCGTGAGATCAAAGTTGTTTAGATTTCTACAATTATAATATGTAGCCACAACGCAGATTAGCATGAAAACACTTGTCCCAATCCAGAAAGCCTGCGAAAGTCCTATGGTCTTGATAAAGCACCAATATGAATAAGGGATCATCAACAGGCCAATGGCAATAGTAATATAGTAGCGGAGGCTGATGAAATGGGCGTTTTTTCTCATTGAGTTGTGAATCAGCTTGTCGTTCACAATCTCCTGTTCGTCCAGCTTCTTTTTTAGTGTGTCCATCTGCTGGCGCATGCTATCTAACTCGAAATTGTTGTTCATAATGGGATAGGTTTTAATCGTTTGACATTTGTTTTAATTGCTCTCTGATTCTGTACAGACGGACACTGACGTTTTTCGTGGATATACCTACGATCTGTCCGATTTCCTCGTAAGAGAGATTCTCAAGCCAGAGTAGGACAATTGCACGATCGAAAGGCTGCAGTTTAGATATGCGTTTGTGGAGCATGTCCACTTGACGAGTATCCTCGTCGCAGTCTTCAAAGAGATTAATGTCCATTGAGACCTTAGCAGATGCGGCGCGCTTCTTCTTCCTGTCTATAGAGATACAGGTATTAAGAGCAACGCGATAAATCCACGTCTTGATGTCGCTGCGATGCTCGAAGCTCTCGAAGCCTTTCCACAGATTGACTAGTACCTCTTGGAACAGGTCGTTTACTTCGTCGACATCTTTAGAGAACATGTAGCACACGGTGTAGATCGTGCTTTTATGCTCTTTAACGGTTTGCGCAAACTGTCGTTCTAAAACATTCATTGTCTCATCTGTTTTTTGAAACTTCACCCATTTGACGCAACAAAGTTACGAAAAACTACACGAACTTGGAAATAATTGTCTAATTTTGTAGCCGTAATAGCTGAAAATAATGAATTCTGAGACACTCGACTTTATTCGTCAGCATGCAGATGACGATGTCCGACAGCTGGCACTTCGGGGAACGAAGGTTCCTGAGGTAAATCTTCCTTATGCTCTTGAACAGATTGCAGGCAGACAGAAGGCACGTTTGAAATTGCCCTCATGGGCAGCAAATGATGATATAATATATCCATCTCATTTATCGATGGAGCAATGTTCAAGTGAGCAAACGGCTTTGTATAAATCGGCTATTGCAGGTAAAGGCCAGTTTATGGTTGATCTTACAGCAGGTTTTGGAGTCGACATAGCTTTTATAGCAAAAGGATTTCAGCGGGCTGTCCATGTGGAGCGTCAAGAATCCCTTTGTGCGATTTCGTCAGCAAATTATAAATCTTTAGGCTTGAAACAGATTGAGGTTGTTTGTGGCGATGGGGTGGAGTACTTGCATCAGCTGTCGCATGTCAATCTGCTGTTTATTGATCCAGCTAGGAGGGATGAACATGGTGGCCGTACTTACGGAATTGCCGACTGTACCCCAAATGTATTGGAAATGCGCGATGAAATGTTGGAAAAGGCAGATCGCGTTATGGTGAAACTATCTCCAATGCTTGATTGGCGCAAGGCTGTTGCTGATTTGGGAAAGGTGAACGAAGTGCATATCGTTTCAGTTGATAATGAATGCAAGGAGCTGTTGCTTGTTCTATCAAAGGAAGAAAAGTCGCTGAGTGTGTTCTGTGTGAACAATGGTGAGGTGTTTGATTATCGCCCTGCAGACAGTCATGTTAGCAATGTGCCTGCTTTGCCGCAGGAGTTCCGATACTTGTATGAGCCAAACGCCTCAATCATGAAGGCAGGTTGTTTTGAGTTGTTGGAGCAACGGTTTGGTGTTGCCCAACTTGACAAGAATAGCCATTTGTTTGTTTCCGACAAAGAAAAGACGCATTTCCCGGGTCGCCAATTTGTCATTGAACATCAGGCCTCTATGAACAAGCGCGAACTGAAGAAAGTACTCGCAGGTTTTGATAAAGCAAATATTGCCGTGCGTAATTTTCCGCTATCAGTAGCCGCTCTTCGAAAGCGGTTAAAATTAAAGGAAGGTGGTGATGTTTATATTTTTGCAACGACAGTAGCAAACGAAGGGCATCAGCTTTTTGTTTGCCGTAAAAAATCTTAATAATTTTGTTATTTGCGCCTTTTTAAGTATCTTTGCATCGTTTTAAAGCTTTAACAATAACATTGAAATATGTCATCAGTTGAGATTAAGAAGGTAGCAGACAAAAAAGGTCTGAGAGACTTCATCGACTTTCATCATGACTTGTATAAGGGCAATCTGTTTGATGCGCCCAATCTTTTTAGTGATGATATGCACACGTTAAGCAAGGACAAGAATGCGGCTTTTGAGTTCTGCGAGGCTGAATATTTCTTGGCTTATAAGAATGGTAAACTTGTTGGTCGTATAGCCGCAATTATCAACCATCGTGCCAATGAGCGATGGGAGCGTAAAAGCGTTCGCTTTGGATGGGTTGATTTCATCGACGATATAGAGGTAAGCAGGGCTTTGTTCAATGCCGTTGAGGAGTGGGGCCGTCAGAAGGGAATGACAGAGATTATTGGTCCTCTTGGCTTTACTGATATGGATCCAGAAGGCATGCTGATTGATGGATTTGATCAGATGGGAACCATGGCTACTATATATAATTATCCCTATTATCCCAAGCATATTGAGCAGATGGGCGGATGGGAGAAAGATAATGATTACGTAGAGTATAAGGTCATTGTACCCGAAGAGGGAATGCCCGATAAATTCAAGAAAGTTGCAGAATTGGTCATGAAGCGTTATAACCTGCATCCTACACATCCGAAACGTAGTCAGGTGTTTGGCAAGGAACAGGTAGGTCGTAAGGTGCTTGAGGTCATTAACAAGACTTTTGGGAACCTGTATGGTTATTCACAAATGACAGAAGCGCAGATTGATGAGTATTTGAAGATGTATTTCCCCATGCTTGATATGAACCTGGTCTGTCTGATAGAAGATTGGAATACGCCTGGCCATGATATAATTGGTGTGGGTATCTCCATTACTTCAATGACGCGCGCCTTACAGAAGTGTCGCAAAGGCCGTCTGTGGCCATTGGGGTGGTGGCATTGCCTTCGTGCTCTGAAATTCCATAAGGCTGAGTGTGTCGACTTGATGCTTGTGGGTGTCTTACCCGAATATCAGCAGAAGGGGGCTAATGCTTTGCTGTTCTACGACCTGATACCGAGATATCAGAAGTATGGTTTCAAATGGGGTGAGACTAATGTAGAGATGGAGACCAACGAGAAGGTGCAGAGCCAGTGGCAGTATCTGGAGCATCATCAGCATAAGCGTCGTCGTTGCTATCTGAAGAAACTATAAATAAGCTATGGCAGAAGATAATAACATCATCGGTAAACAGAACGAACAAGTACAGTATGACGATGAGAATATTCGTCATCTAAGTGATATGGAACATGTGCGTACCCGTCCAGGTATGTACATCGGCCGCCTTGGCGACGGCTCATTGCCAGAAGATGGCATCTATGTGTTGCTAAAAGAAGTTATCGACAACTCGATTGATGAGTTTAAGATGAAGGCTGGTGATCGAATTGAGGTTACTATTGATGAAAATCTGCGTGTTTCAGTGCGTGACTATGGCCGTGGTATTCCTCAGGGTAAGATGATTGAAGCCGTATCTGTGCTGAATACGGGTGGTAAATACGACTCAAAAGCCTTTAAGAAGTCAGTTGGCCTGAATGGTGTCGGCGTGAAAGCCGTAAACGCCTTGAGCTCTCATTTCGAGGTGCGCAGCTATCGTGATGGTAAGGTACGTAAGGCCACTTTCGAAAAAGGCGAGATGACCAGCGACGTTACCGAGAATTCTCAGGATGAGAATGGAACATACATATTCTTTGAACCTGATAATACGCTGTTTCTGAATTACTCTTTCCACGATGAGATTGTGGAGAATATGCTTCGAAACTATACTTACCTTAATACGGGTTTGGCCATTATGTACAATGGTCGTCGTATTCTTTCCCGTCATGGTTTGGAAGACCTGTTGAAAGACCGAATGACCAATGAGGCTCTTTATCCTATTATCCATTTGCAGGGTGAGGATATCGAGATTGCCTTTACCCATTCTAATCAGTATGGTGAGGAGTATTATTCTTTCGTCAACGGCCAGCACACTACTCAGGGTGGAACTCATCAGAGTGCTTTTAAAGAGCATATAGCCCGAACTATTCGCGATTTCTTCGGGAAATATGAGTATGGTGATATCCGTACTGGTATCGTGGCTGCTATTGCCCTTAATGTTGAGGAACCTATGTTCGAAAGTCAGACAAAGATTAAGCTTGGTTCACTGACGATGGCTCCTGGCGGGGTAAGCATCAATAAGTATGTTGGAGACTTTATAAAACAGGAGGTCGACAACTATCTGCATATCCATCAGGATGTGGCTGAGGTGATAGAAAATAAGATTAAGGAAAGTGAACGAGAGCGCAAGGCGATGGCAGGTGTCACCAAACTGGCACGTGAACGAGCCAAGAAAGCCAACCTACATAATCGTAAACTGCGTGATTGTCGTATTCATTTCAGCGATGTGAAGAACGACCGCAAAGAAGAATCATGCATTTTCATTACAGAGGGTGATTCTGCTAGTGGAAGTATCACGAAGAGCCGCGATGTGAATACACAAGCCGTATTTTCGCTTCGAGGTAAGCCCCTGAACTCTTTCGGATTGACGAAAAAGGTAGTATATGAGAACGAGGAATTTAATCTGCTTCAGGCAGCCTTGGATATTGAAGATGGTCTTGACTCCCTGAGATATAATAAGGTGATTGTGGCTACCGATGCTGATGTCGATGGTATGCATATCCGTTTGCTTACCATCACTTTCTTCCTCCAGTTCTTCCCGGAGTTGATAAAAAAAGGCCATGTCTATGTTTTGCAGACGCCCTTGTTCCGTGTCCGTAATCGTCGTACAAAGATTAAGAATAAGAAGGTTCTTGCCGATGCTGATGCGAAAAACGATAAAAGAAGTGATTTCATCACTCGTTATTGCTACAGCGATGAAGAACGTATGACTGCCATTAATGAGTTAGGGCCAGATCCCGAGATTACCCGATTTAAAGGTCTTGGTGAGATTTCTCCCGATGAATTCGCAGCTTTTATAGGTCCTGATATGCGTTTGGAACAGGTGACACTTCATAAGACCGATCAAGTTCAGAAACTTCTTGAATATTATATGGGTAAGAACACGATGGAGCGTCAGAATTTTATCATTGATAACCTTGTGGTAGAGGAGGACCGCCCAGAAGAAGACATATATGAATAAGAAAACAAACTTGTTTATAGCACCTTTGTTGCTGTTTGCTCTTTCTGTTTCTGCTCAGTTTCGTATTGGGCAGAATGATGACAGTCCTTTGCGCAAGTTACAATATGCTGAGATAGCCATTAACAATCTTTATGTCGACAGTGTTGATGAAAAGAAATTGGTTGAGGATGCCATTCGTGGTATGTTGGAGAAACTTGATCCTCATTCCACCTATGCCACGCCCAAAGAGGTCAAAGAACTAAATGAGCCGCTTAATGGCAACTTTGAAGGCATCGGTGTACAGTTTAATATGATTGAGGATACGCTTTTAGTTATCCAGCCAGTTACTAACGGCCCTTCGGAGAAGGTCGGTATCATTGCTGGCGATCGTATTGTATCTGTAAATGATACAGCCATTGCAGGTGTGAAGATGTCGAAAGAGGAAATTATGAAGCGTCTGCGTGGCCCAAAAGGAACGAAGGTTCGTCTTGGGGTCGTTCGCCAAGGCATTAAGGACCGACTAAAGTTCACCGTTACCCGTGCTAAAATCCCAGTTAAGTCCGTTGATGCCGCCTATATGATTCGACCCAATATCGGATATATCCGAATTGGCAGTTTTGGCGCCACAACTTATAAGGAATTTATGGAGCATCTTAAGCAGCTTCGTGACGCTGGAATGACCAGTCTGATTCTTGATCTCCAGGAGAATGGAGGTGGGTATTTAAAAGCAGCGGTTGATATTGCCAACGAGTTTCTGCAGCGTGGTGATCTGATTGTCTATACAGAGGGTTTGAAAGTACCTCGTACCGATTATAAGGCCGATGGCAATGGCGCATTCCTAAAAGGTAAAATAGTTGTGCTAGTCGACGGCTATACTGCTTCGGCTGCTGAGATCGTCACGGGTGCTATTCAGGATCAGGACCGCGGTATTGTGGTTGGTCGTCGTACCTTTGGTAAGGGGCTTGTTCAGCGTCCTGTCGATTTGCCTGATGGTTCTATGATTCGTCTGACGATTGCTCACTATTATACCCCTTCTGGTCGCTGCATTCAGAAGCCTTATAAGAAAGGGGACTCGAAAGATTATGCTATGGATATGCTTAATCGTTTGAAGAGTGGTGAGTTGACCAATGCCGATAGCATTCATTTCGTTGATTCTTTGAAATACGAGACTCTGCGTCAGCACCGTGCGGTTTATGGCGGTGGAGGCATCGTTCCTGATGAGTTTGTTCCGCTCGATACGACTATTTATACCCGATTCCATCGGGAGTTGGCGGCAAAGGGCATTGTCATTCAGCAGAATCTGCGCTATGTTGATAACCATCGTAAGGAACTGAAGAAGCGTTGGACATCGTTTGCTGAGTTTAAAGAGCAGTTCGAAGTGCCTCAGCAACTCCTTGATTCTATCATTTCTGAAGGAGAGAAGCAAGGTGTTAAGCCAAATGATGAGGCTGAACTTGAAAAGACTCTCTCATATCTATGTGTGCAGTTAAAGGCCTTGATCGCTCGCGATATTTGGGATATGAGCGAGTATTTCTCTGTTTTCAACGAGAATAGTGAGATGGTAAAGAAAGCTTTAGAGGTGATAGAGAAATAAAGACATTCTATATCAGTTTGAAATGTTGTAGGGCATTCCAAATGCCTTCTTCGTCTACAGATGTGGTCATGTAGTCGGCTTCTTTTTTCAACTCGTCTATAGCGTTTCCCATAGCAACGCCAATACCTGCAGTTTTAATCATGGTGGTGTCGTTCCCTCCATCACCAAAGGCCATGGTATATTGAGGGTCTAACCCTTCATGGGCAGCCATTGCTAACAACCCTCGACCTTTATCTGCTCCTTGTGCGGTGATATCGGTGAAGGCAGGATGCCAACGTCCGGATATACAGCCAGGAATACGTCCCAGCAGTTCCTTTTCATAGTCCTTGTTGAAGAAAGGTGTAAGTTGCAGGATGCGCTGTTCAAGAACCTCTTCCACGGGTATGGCCTCATTCAAGTTCTTCACAGCTAATTGCTGTCTGAAGATGAAATCCACATCACCTTTGGGATCCAAAACAGCAATGTTTCTCTCTCCGACTACAATAATGCCGTATTGCTTTTCTTTCGCGTCGTTTACAGCCAGCTTGGCCTCTTCTTGAGGAATGGCGTTACAGACTACGATTTCGTTGCCAACAAAACATAGAGCACCGTTGGTGGTCACGTAGCCATCTATTAAGTGCTCAATGGCACCAAGGTTCGTGATAATAATTGGTGGGCGGCCTGTAGCTATAAAAACCTTGTGGCCGTTGGCCTTTGCTTGAGTCAGGGCCTGTATTGTAGAGAGTGGTATCTCGTGTGTCTTGAAACTCACGAGCGTACCGTCTATATCGAAAAAGAGTGCGTAATGCGGTGACATGCCTTTTGGTAATTTTGCCTGCAAAGGTAAGCATTTTATTTCAGAAAAAGGAGTATAATATATGGAGATACCATATTTTTTCGTATATTTGCAACCAAAGAACTAAAACAAATAATTTATGAAGAAGCTGTTATCAACATTAGTCATGCTGACAATGACTGTCTCAGTCTCTGCTGACGATACTTTTTGGTTGGGTGCTGATATTAGTGGCACATCAGGCTTGGAGGCTTATGATGTACAACTTTATAATGCCCAAGGCGAGCCTCGTGACAATGTCACCATCATGAAGGAGTGCGGGTTGAATGCCGCCCGATTCCGTGTCTGGGTGAATCCTATGGGGGGATTCAGTAGCAAAGAGGATGTGCTCCGCCTGTCTCTCCGTGCTAAGGAACAAGGCATGGCTGTTATGATTGACTTTCACTATAGTGACTCGTGGGCAGATCCTGGTAAACAGTTTATTCCTAAGGCCTGGGAGCAAATGGATTATGAAGAGATGAAACAGGCCCTGGCTCAGCACACATGTGAAACCCTCCAACTATTGAAAGATAACGACATTGATGTGAAATGGGTTCAGATAGGCAATGAGACCACCAATGGCTTTCTTTGGCCTATGGGGCGCGCCTCAGAGAATATGGAGCAATATGCAGGTCTTACACAAGCAGGTTATGATGCAGTGAAGTCCGTATTTCCAGAAGTGGCCTGTATCATTCATCTCGATGCAGGTTGCGACCTTCACCGTTATCAATTCATCTTTGATGGACTGAAGAAGTTTGGTGCTAAGTGGGATATGATAGGCATGAGCATCTATCCTTATTGGGATATTGACGCAAAGCTGACAACGAGCGAAGACGAGACGCTTGAAAAAGCCATCGCTAATATAAATCAGCTATGGGAAACCTATCATACCCCACTGATGATAGTAGAGACAGGCTATGATGCCGATCGTGCTGAAGATGGCAAACGATGGATGAGGCGAATGATCGATGCGGCTCGTAGCCAGACCAAAGGCCATTGCAAGGGCATTTTCTATTGGGCTCCCGAGGCCGAAGGCCGTTATCGTTTGGGAGCCTTCCGCAATCATCGTCCTACCGCCATCATGGAAGCTTTTAAGGAAACTTTTGAGCAGTGACTTAGTAGCCCCAGTCTTCTCCAACTAGAATTACCGTGTGCTTGCCTCGTGGTGAGTTGCGCAGGAAGTGTACGTAGTTACAAATGCTTTCTGGCGAGTTGCAGTTATGGCACACGCCGTCTACTTGGCATGGAGTTTTGATGTCAAAGCGACTAGCGTTGATGGGCGATGCGGTGCTTCGAGCCCTGGCCAGAGCAGCCTCTATAGTCTGAGCTACTTTGTTCAGGCCTATGATAAAGATGACCTTCTTTGGCCCCCACGTGATAGCCGCTACACGATTGCCATTTCCGTCAATATTTACGATTATACCATCTTCAGAGATGGCGTTCGCACTCGACAGATAAACATCTGCCGTGAAGGCTCTGACGTACATCTGTATTTTCTCTTCGTTACCTTCTACCAGGTCACGGTCTAAAACTTCGTATGTACCTTTCTGTCGAAGTGCGTCTGGTAGACCCATATCGCGGATAGTCATGGAGCCCCCCCACGTAATGCTACTGCCATCAGGTATCAGTTCCAACACCTTATTAATAGCTTCACTAGAGGTTTTGCAGTAGAAAGCCTCCATGTTGCGACGTTTCAGATTCTTAATCATCCGCTCTGCCAACCGTTCGTTTCTGAGTTCTTTAGGAGTCATAAATACAATGTTGTTTAGTTAATCTTTGGCAAAGGTACACATTATCTTTGATATATGCAAGAGTAAACTCCTACTATGTATGGCTTAAACTATCATATAGGAGAAATAGAATGTCTCAAAAAGCGTTGCGCAATCGTGTTGCGTATACGCAATTATCTTTAATTCAATATATTAACTATGAAATCAGTATATTCTCCTAGTTCCTGTTTTGCGACATTCTTTTCTTGGTAAAAAGAAATTATCCGCCTAAATTTGCAGCGCAATCGTAATAAATTATAAATGGCGAGTTAATAATTCAGAAACTTAAATATTGCGTCTAATGGATATGTACAATTTTACATCGACAAATAGCTTGGACATTTGTTGGCAAATCGTAAAGCGTAACGCGCTTTCCATTAATAGGGAAACAATTTGCAAGCAGTTGTCTGAGCATCCTTACTCAGATTCCCTTATGGCAATTTCTGATGTCTTGGAGAATTATAACATAGCAACGACCTCATATAATATAAAAGACGCAGAGTCTTTAATACAACAGGACGGATCATATATTGCATTGGTATATGTTCATTCACAGCCTTATTTCAGTATTATAGATTCGGTAACAAATGAAAGTGTTATATGGTATAATCCAATAAATAATAGAAAAGAAAACATCTCTTTCGGAGAATTCAAGAATATATATGGTGGAATTGTTACCTTCGTTGAGGTTAAGGATTATATTGCAGAACCAGAGTACAAGAATAAAAAGAAAGAGTATTTTGTAAAAAAGCTTATAGAAACAATGCCGATTTTTGTATTTGTTATAGCTTTTGTATCGGTATTTTTGTCATTATTGCCATTCGAAATACCGATTTATTTCGGATTGTATGCTGTAGGACTTGGGATTGGAAGTCTCATTTGTGCGGTTCTTTTATATTCTGAAGTAAATGATTATAACTCATCTTTTATTGAGAAACTATGCCCTGTTGGGAAGAAGTGGGACTGTTCGATTGTCCTAAAATCGGCTGCAAACAACATTTATGGTATAAATTGGACTACGATAGGACTCGCTTATTTTGCAGGCACGTTAATCACTTTAACGTGTGTTGGTAATAATCTGAGCTATTATCAGGCGGCTGCTTGCATAAATGTATTAGCCCTCCCCTTTATTATATATTCGCTTTATTATCAAGTCATAGTGTCTAAGCATTGGTGTGTAATGTGCTTGTCTGTACTGACGCTTTTGCTCTATTTGTTTGTGATATCAATTCTTGGTGGTTTTTTGAGTTTGCGTTTAAATCAGATAATGAGTAGCGTTGTTCCCTTTATCATCATTGATTTGATAATGCTATGGGGAAGTAATATGTATCTGAGTCTATGTAAACAGAATAAAATGTATAATGAGCTATTTCCTGCTTTCAATAAACTTAGATATGATGAGAATGTATTCCGGACGTTGTTGGAAGAGAGCCCATTGATAGCAGAAGTACCTCAGGATATGAGTATAAATATAGGCCAACCAACTGCTGCGGTGACAATACTTAAGGTCTGCGATCCGTATTGTAGCGCTTGTTCCAAGTCTCATCTTAAAATGGAAAAATTCTTGGAAAAGAAGGATGTCTTTTTACAAGTTATCTTCAACGTGTCTTCTATAGATCGTGATGCAAAGAAGAATGCCATAAAATTGTTCTTTGCTCTAAAGGAAAAATATGGCGATCAATACATGATAAAGGTTTTGCATGACTGGTATGGCCAAAAGGAAAAAAAATATGAAGAATTCCGGAAAAAGTATGAAATAGATGACAAAGCAATAGACGCACAAGAAGATAAGATCATGTGGATGGAACGGAGAACTCAGGAGCTGGAGATACATTATACTCCGACATTCTATATAAACAATCATCAACTACCAGATGATTTCTATTCGTATAATGATTTTGAATCTCTATTTGAGTGATAAATAATTTGGTGTAAGTAATCTGCAGTACGCTTATACCAGTAATTGTAGTATTAATAAAAAAACAAAAGAAATGAAAAAGATTAAGATGAATTCCCTAGAGGGAATGATGGACAATTCGCTGACTCGCGAACAGTTGAAACATGTTGTTGGAGGTACTGGTGCCGCACCTTGCGCTGGTAAGGGTCCGGGTAGCCCATGTACATGGAATGGTAAGAGCGGAAGATGCGGATACTGGCCATTTACTGGACTGATCTGCCTGTGTTAATGGTAAAATCATTAACTTACTAAGCAAACTTTATCATAGTGTCTCTTGTAGACAGAACTGCAATGAGACACTTTTTCTTTAATACATTATGAATGTAATACAGTCTTTTTGGAGCAAGCCGCTTTTTAAGGCAAACAGCGATGTGAGCCAGAACAGGTATCATGGCGGTTGGATAAACTATCGCTATTGCTTATTGTCAATGGCTTATAGTTGCCTTACTATATCCCGATACTATCCTCATCTTGAATTATACACGGATACTTTTGGAGTGAAGCTTTTCAGAGATATTTTGAAACTCCCATATTATAAGTTCCACACAAATCTTGATGATATGGCCAACGTTGACGAATCTTTGTGGGCGTATGGGAAAATCATGACCTATTCTGTACAAAAGGAACCGTTCTTACATGTAGATAATGATGTATTTATTTGGCAGGAATTTCCTGATAGGGTGGTAAATGCAGATGTCGTATGTCAAAGTCTGGAGATGATTGAGAATTTTTCATTGACAGACTATGAGGTTGCCATGGAGTATATTAAGCATAATCTTAAGACGGCTCCTCAGATTATTCGAGAAAGTAAATGCAAAGCAGCTGCCAATATGGGTATATTCGGCGGCAATAATCTAGACTTTATCCAGCAATACTGTCAAGAGGCCCAGAGCGCGTTTCATGATATGTATGATGGGATCATGTGTTCAGGAGATATAAAAGGAAAGTTCAATATTATCTATGAGCAGCTTTTGCTGACAGAACTTGCAGAGAAACACCATCAGAGGATTTCGTATTTAATAGGAAGTAACGACCTTGACGAAATTGTGAAATACAGTACTATCGAAACTGCTCAATACGAAAGTAAGTATACGCATTGCTTAGGACAGTTGAAACGGTATAATTATGTTTGTGAACAGATAGAATATCGGTTAAAGTATGAGTTCCCTTCGTATTATGATCGGATATTATCCTATCTGGATAAAGACGGGGTGGAGTATGAAGAAAACATCAAGTCAATGAAGGAATACAATCATTTCTACAAAATATTTTCACGAATTGGTAAGGCTAAGGACATACATGAGGTTATGACGGATTTTGAATTTAAACTCAGCCCCAATTGTCATATAGAGGAAGAGAGTGAGGACTACTATATGAATTCACCTTATGGAAAATATAGGCTAACAGGATGGTGCGTCTTTTTGACTCTTTTCTCACAAGCAAATACGGGGGAGGCAGTATGCCGGGAAATATGCAGAGAAGCGTATCTTCCCAACCTGACATATGAGCAGATATTTACCAAAGTCTTTTACCTGATGATGGAAAGCCTTTATATTACAAAATGTCTAACGATTACTTAACGGATAACCAATAAGCGCTAGCGGTCTTGCGCATAAAATAGACCCTAATTATTAACTCATTAAAATTATGAAAAAGATTAAGAAAGAAGATTTCGCTATTCTGAATGAGAGCGAGATGAATGAGGTCAATGGTGGAATTAATGTTGAGAAGTCTCTTCCCATCTGCAATCACATGGAGTTTGCCTGTTGTTACTATAACTACAAGGTAGATTTCCCCGATCCGGTTATTCTGAGACCTTAGTATTTTTCATGGGATTCGCCATTTTAGTAAAGAATGGCGAATCTCTTAAATGCTTACGATGATGTTGAAAGTGTTATCAAAATGTGATTTCTACTATCTGAAGAGAGACCACCAGTGCTATCTCCTGCATATTCCAACTATGACGGTGGTGAACCTGAAGGAGAATACGGTTGTCGATCAGTTCTTCGCACAGCTGACAGGGCAAGGCCAGTTCTTTGATGATGAGGAGTTCCAAAGCCTTGAAGAGGAGGTGTTGGAGGTCTTCCCGGTTTTCTGCCAAAGGTATGAAGAAAAAGGTGACGATGATTCATATTCGATGCAGGATGTGATTTTGCCGATTTCGGGCAAGTGTAACCTGAGGTGTACCTATTGCTTTGCGCAGAACAAAGGAAACTTCGGGTTCGGTGACATCACGCCAGAGAACTGCCACGAGATTATTGATTACGTTATGGCGCACACGAATAATGACATGCAATGCCGGTTCAACTTCTTCGGTGGTGAGCCTATGCTCAGGATGGACACTATAGACGCTGTGCTTAACTATATATCCGAGAAATACGCAGACAGGAATGTGGGGTATGGTATGACAACCAACGGAACGCTGTTCACCGACGAGAATATTGAATACTTCAAAAACCACCAGATTGACATTCTTTACAGCTATGACGGTCCTGAGGAGTTTACGACTCATCGCGTGTTCCCTAATGGGAAGCGTAGCAACGACCTCGTGCTGAAGAATATTCGGAAAGTGAAGGATGCCGGTCTGAAGTTCCAGATGAGGGCGACCATCCCAAGCGACTGCGAATGCATGTGGAAGGTCTACGACTACTTTGAGAATCTGGGTATGCCTTTCTCTGCCGTACCTGCCTATAAGTCGAGGAACGTTAACAGAACATGTGTTTATGACGAACGTCTTGAATCGTTTAAGAAACAGTATGAGGACCTGATTGATTATTATATCCGTCGCATAGACAGCGGACGGCCTGTTCACTGCATGTCAATTAGGGAGCAGGTTGAGACACTCGATAAGCACAGGACACATCTGAGGGCCTGCTCTTCGGGAAAGTACATGTTCTCGATTGTTGATACAGGAGAAATTTTCAGTTGCGAACATCTGGCCTACGACAAAAAGTATGCCATCGGTGATATCCGTAGCGGTATTGACGTGAAGAAGATGAGGTCGTATCGTCCCACCTCGGTTCATGAGATTGAGAATTGTCGCGATTGCTGGGTCAAGTATCTGTGCTCAGGAGGGTGCTATTCTGAGAAACTTCTGATTGGACGGCAGCACGAGTCTCTCTCGCCAGACGAGTGTGAGATGCAGAAAATGCGGTGGAACTTCCTGCTTTCTGTGTATGTCTATCTGAAAACGAGAAAACAGCAGCAGTGTCATAAATAAAGGAAAAAAGAGAGTTGTATATATACATATTATTTTGCATCACTTGCTGTTTTGCTGTCACTTTATTCATAAACCGCTAAATATGTGCGGTTTATGGGTGGTGACAGCAAAATGTCTGGTGACAGCAAATCGATGATTTGCTAGAATGGCGGTATTTCCTTTTTAAATAGTTTGGCAAAAGAAAAGTGATTTTTTCTTTGTTTAAAAGAACAATCTCTTTATCTTTGCAGCGTGAGCGTAAAAAAGACATGTGAATATATGCATAGACAATTTATGAGAGTTCTTCTGGTGGATTTGTTGATGTCGTTAGTAGTGACATCTTCATTGTATGGTCAAAAACTGGAGTGTAATCAGATGGTGGTATCGTTGAGGCCCCAATCCTTTGGTAACGATTCAATAATGAATTTGCACGTTGAGCTTGACCTTGACACTCATCAGTCATCTGACACAATTATGCTTTTTACTAATGTGAGAATCGGCGAACCATCTATAGAAGGAAATGGAATGCTTGCCCCTTCTTACATCAAAGCTTATGACTATTACAACAAAGAGAAGACGTTCATAACGACATATAAGAACGAAAGCGGTTCTGCACCTTTTTCGGATAAACAAATCATCACGGTTATGAAAGGGGATGTCGCTCGAATTAAGGTAGAATATGACGTTATGGGTACTTTTTTCTTTTTTGATCCCATTAAAGAAAACAATAAGGATGACAGGACTCTGATCTATGCATATTGTTCAGAAGAAGAGTCTGTATTCCCTACTAATGTGTTTGTTAAGGATATTCTCGTGGAGGCACCAGATAGTTTTTATGCCTTAAAAAGTATCAAAACCTCTGGAAATGAAGAGAGCCGGATATACATAGTCTTTGTTAGCAAGACCTATGTTGAGTCTGATACAATGAAAATGGGGAATCTGAGCTTGACCTTTTACAATATGAAAGGAGATAAACCAACTCTTAAAAATGCAGTAATACGAGCAATGAACAAACTGAGCAGCATAGCACCTGTAAATGGCGATTTGGATATCCTGCGTGTATTATACCGTTCAGGGAATTGGCTTGCTGGGCATTCTTTGGGCAGATTCTGTATCCTTGACAAGGATATGAAGTATGAGTCTTGTGTTCATGAGATACTTCATTCTATATTTGATAACCGTGTATCTCCTAACACAAAAGGACGATATTTTGTAAGCGAGAGCCTCATTGAGTGGCTGGCTCAGTATCTTAATGAAAAAAAGGATACCACAAAATGGGGCGAAAGACCTCAGATAAGTATCTATGATTTGGAGTCTGACGATACTCGTACAGCTTGTTTAATATACGGATATGGTCCAGAGTTACTGTATGAGGTTGCAGATCAGGTTGGGATGGAGTCCTTGGCTATGAGCATCATCGAATTTATGTTGGATAATAAAGGCAAGGATATAGACTATAACTCTTTTATCTCTTTTATGAGAGGACGGTTGCCTGGAAATGTCGTAGACATGCTTGATAGAAAGGTTAGAAAAATATAAATGATTTCAATCGGAGCGAAATCATGCGAAAACGTTCCAATAAGGGTACTGAATACCTGATAATACTAAAAGATTCGTAATTTGCTGTCACTTTTATCTTGCTGCCAACCATTCATAAGTGTCTTGTATTAAGCAATTTATGCGTAAAGTGATAGCAAAACAGAAAAAATACCGATTATTTTCACTAATGAGATTCTTTCGAATCAGTTCCTAGGATTTCATCTGTTTTTTCATGAAGAGTTATTTTATACCGACGTTTGATTATATGTCTCAAAATGCGTTGCGCAATGATGTTGCGTATATGCAATTATTTGTATTGTAGATAGTTAGCTTTTGGAATAGTGCGTTTTCCGAATTTTTGTTTTTGCAACGCTTTTTCTTAGTATTAAAGAAAAAGATTGCTTACCTTTGCAACGCAACCATATATCTTACGAATCATTAATAAAAGGTGTTTAATGGATTTGGAAAAAAAAACGTTGAAGAAACTTTTGCAGAGTATCGGTGTCAAAGTGCCGAATTCTGTAGTGAAACGTTTGCTGGATACTCCTGTGGGAACAACCTTAAGAGGTCTCAGCGACGCATTGGATTCTCTGAATATTGATAATGATGTTTATCAATTGCCCCCAGAGTATCTTAAAGAACTAGATTATCCCTATGTGATGGTGCTCCCTCATCGTGAAGATGCATTTGCTGTCGTAGAAAATGAGGAGAATAGAATTAAAGCAATGCCTGAATGGAAAGGTGTTGTATTAGTTGCAAGAAAGACTTCTGAAACTTTTATATATAAAAATGTATGGCTTCGCAATGCTGTAGGATACATTATTGATAATCAGATGTATCTGATTATCGCAACATTGTTATTTTTGTTTATAGTCTTTGCTTGGCCAGGTCTTAGGGTAGTTTGTCATTCTGTTATGTCAGCTCTGGGAATCTGGGTTTCTACAATTCTGTTGAGAAGAGATTATGGAGGTGATATATTGGAAAAATATTGTAAAATTGGAAAGGTTGTAGATTGTGAGCAGGTGCTTTCTTCGAAAGGAAGTCTACTCTTTGGTCTCTTTCGTATGAGTGATTTGGCTTTTCTCTTTTTCTCTACTCAGTTGTTTTTTGCCCTGATAGCTAATTCTGACTTGTTGGGGTATGCTTTTCTTTTGTTGTTAGTAGGCTGTTGTTTTACGCTGTATTCTGTTATTTATCAGATAGCTGTAATCCGAAAGATATGTTTGTATTGTATGGCAATCAATTTAATGGTGTGGATTGATACGATTATGTTTGCATTTAATAGAATAACAATTAATCTTCAGACTCCTTTTGTACTTATATTGTCGGGTGTCGTGGCATATGTAACATGGTATATCGTTATTCACTATTTATCTGTTGCAAGTCAGAATGAATCATTTAAGCATCGGGATTCGGCTTTGTATAATAAAGAGTTGTTTGATTGGCTTTTGTCGAAGGAAAGGCCGATCGATGAGGTTGATGATAAATATGCAGACGTGGGTGGTGTTGGTGAAGACAATATAATAACATTGTTTGTTCATCCAGGATGCAAGAAGTGCAAAAGAGTATATAAATATATTCCAGAACTGAGAAAGGTAGCAAAAGTAAAGACGGTGTCATTAGCTTCAAATGATATAGATTTAAATGAATATTGTAGAAAGAATCATATAGATAAGACACCGACGATTGTATTTAATGGTAGGGAGCTCCCAGAACTGTATAGCGTTGAGAACTTGAAATATGTATTATAGAATTAAACTTGTCAATTATCAACTAGCATATTAGTGCACAATATATGGGTCAAGTGGTGATACGACCTAAACTGCTCACCAAAAATAAATTTATGTATAACTTAAAAGAAAAAGTAAAATGAAAAATTTAGAAATGTTTAAGATGAGCAAAGCTCAGATGAACAATGTGAATGGTGGTCGTAGTAATGCATGTACAAGACTTCAACAAATGGCCAATGGCGATGAGAGTGCTAACTGGGGCCCGAGACAATGGGATGCATGGGCTGAGCTCTGGGAGAAGAACTGTTGGGATTAAAAAATATTTGTGATTTGTACGTCAACTACAAAAATAGTTGACGTACATTTAGAACCTCAATGAATATGAAACATACTTTCTTGTTTATATTATCTCTTTGTTTGACTTTAAATGTTAATGCGCAGGAGACTCATGTAATAGAGCCAGCTATACTCGAAGTACGATATGACTCATGGCAGAAGGATTGTAGCGATTCTTATATTCTTAGGACAGGAAAGACGGCTAATCAGTTTTTTAGTTATTACCAAAACAGAACTGACAGCTTGTTGAATACAGATGATACAACAATGGATATAGCTCTGAATGAGTTTTTTGCGTCTGTGAGTAAAGAGGCAGGCAAGTCTGAACAGCTAAAAGGCAGCACAATTAGCAGAGAGAAGCTTTATCAAGACGTGAAAACAGGGAAATTGGCTCTTTATAGCGGTTATTCGGATGCCTATTATACTTATGAGGAAGATATTCCTCAACAAGAATGGACTATCAATATGGATTCTGTAATGACAATCTTGGGACTAGAATGCCATAAAGCCACAACAAAGTTCAGAGGGCGTGTTTGGGATGTTTGGTTTACTGAAGAAATTCCTGTTAGTCTTGGTCCTTGGAAACTTGGCGGCTTACCTGGTCTTATTCTCAAGGCTACGGCCGATAGTGACTTTATCAGACTCACAGCTATAAATATTAAGAAGGATGGCATTAATCCCGTAACATTCTATAATTGGGGTGATGAAAAATACTATCACATGACAAGAGAGAAATTCCTAAAGTACAAGAATCGCCCAAGAACCATACCTCGGGTGAATAAAGTCTTACCAGCAGAACCATATATAGAATTGGAATAGTCAAAATAGGAATGAGACGTTGCCTTATAATTATATTATACAGCCTTCTTCCGCTCATGGCATCGGCGCAGATGCGGATAACGGGAATGGTCACCGACAGGAACGATGATCCGTTGACGGGAGCCATCGTTCAAGTACGTAGCAATGCAACAAATAAGATGATAGGATTCTGCAAGACCGATAGTAAAGGCATGTTCTCCATCGAAGCGGTAACAGAAAGCTATCTTGAAGTCTCGATGCTTGGTTTCAGGAAACAGCGTATTCACAACCTTTCGGACGAAAGATCACTACGAATAGTGATGCAGGAAGAGGCAATAGCCCTGAAGGAAGTGACTGTCAAGGCAAGTAAGGTGCGTGAGCATGGTGACACATTGACATACAATGTGGCGACTTTTGCCGATCAAAATGATCGCAACATTGGCGACGTACTCTCCCGCATTCCCGGCTTTGAGGTGAACAAGCAGAACGGACAAATCAAATACGAGGGTAAGCCCATCAGCAAGTTCTATATTGAGGGGCTGGATATGTTGGGTGACAAATACGGTGTAGCTACCAATACTCTGCCGCAGGTAGATGTCGGTTCTGTGCAGGTCATGAGAAATCACCAGCCCATTCGTGTGCTTGAGGATTTTACTTATACCGACGAGGCTGCAGTGAACATCCGCATGAAAGAGGGGGCCAAGAACCATTGGGTAACATCATTCAATGGTGGGGCCGGTATCAGCCATCGTACTGGATTATGGAAATTCGAGGGCTTTGGCCTACGCCTCAAGTCTGATTTCCAGACCATGCTCACTTACAAAACCAATAACATGGGACTGGATATCAGCAAGGAAACAACGAGTCTTTTTAATTTCGACGAATCGGAAAGCAGTGGTGATTATATTCAGCTGTCACCGCCTACGACACCCAATCTTGCCGAAAGCCGTACCCTGTTCAATCGCAGCCATGCTGTCACGCTCAACACACTGAAACGGTTTAGTGAGTCATCACAGATGAACATACAGGTAATCTATAATAACAATCGCGAGACGGCAGAGGGTGAAAGGCGCACGGAGTATTTTCTTCCCTATGGAAACCGCATCATCGACAATCGTAAGGGCTATCTACAAAAGGATAACGAACTCTATGCGCTGATGAAGTATGAGCGTAACAGTACCAATCAATATCTGAAAAACTTGTTGTCGGGCGATTTTACTTGGAGCCGTCAGTGGCTTAACGAGATTGGAAGTGCAAACCACAACCAGTTTGCTCGCAAGCCCGAATACGACATTAAGGACAATCTGTATATCATCCGCAAGTACGGCAACCGCCTTGTGTCGTTCTATTCCAACAACCGCATCATCAGCCGTCCGCAGTCATTGTTCGTAGATTCACTTCATCAGTACGTCAGTAGTCAACGATACGGCACCGATACCTACGCTATGGGTGGCGTTAAACTTGGACGTTTTAGCCTTTCGCTCAAAGCGGGTGTGAATGCAGCTTTGCACCGCATAGAGTCTGACTTAACAGGACTTCCCGATACTATCGGATTGTTGGCGGATAACAGCTGTTTTTCTTTCATCCGGTTATACGTACAACCGAATCTGACTTACAAGACGCACGATGTCAGCGTGGAACTCAGCCCCACAACAGAATACCTCTATGAATATACCTCTGACTTTGGTCAGCCCTCTCACAAGGGGTTTCAAATCTCGCCAGACCTCAGTGTCAAGTGGTATGTCACACCTCGCCTGCGTCTTTTATTAGGAGGTTCTGCCTCTGTGGAGCCTTTGGATGCCAGTCGTTTCTACCATTCACTGATATTGCAGGACTTCCAGTATATCAACCGAGGCTATGCGGGATATCAGCACAGCCATACGCAGGCTATCCGTAGCGGCATCAACTATAATGATGCACTGAAAGCCCTGCACACCATCTTGACCGTATCGCGTACTTTCAGCACCTCGCCTTATACACCGACACGCCTGTTCGTAGGCGATTATATCATCCTCTCTGCTGTAGAGCAGGAAAGTAAGTCGGACTCTTGGCAAGCCAACCTGATAGCCAGTAAAGGCATCAGCCTTTGGAATGGTGTTGTCAATCTTCGAGCCTTGTATCTCAATAACGATGCCTCGATGCTCCAAAACGGGATAATGACTACCTACAATAGTCAGATGTTCAACATCCGCACAGGTCTCGACTTCTCATTATGGAAGGACATGCACCTGCGCTATGGTTTCACGTTCAATCAGGACCGTATGAACGGACGGAGCAGCGAGAACCAACAGGGCTTGCTCGGAATTGGTCGAGCTGTGACGGACGAAGGTAAAGCCAAAATCCAATCGATGGATTATATGCAAAAGATTGACAGCTGGAAGCAAGATCTCTCCATCGTTATTCCTGTCAGTCCGTTCATCATTGACCTTCGGGGTGAGTATTACCGCAACGAGATTACCAGTGGTAATTACAAAGACTTCTTCCTGGCCGACATCAAAGCCAGTTACAAATCAAAGCGTCTTGATTTCACTCTCTCGCTCAATAATCTGCTGAATCGTGACACCTATTCATATGTCATCACCAGCGACCTTACCAGCAGTACCTCTGTCAATCACATTCGTGGACGTGAATTGATAATGAGTGTGTTTATTAATCCGTAAGCGCTTGTCTGTCGTCTCAAAATGCGTTGCGCAATAGTGTTGCAAGAATGCAATGGGTTAAAAAACAGGAGATTAACTATCAAAAAACCATATAATCGCAGATTTGCTTTTGCGACGCATTTTTCTTGGTTTATAAATATTATCAGGTTAAATTTGCAGCGCAATTGCAATGAGTTTATATCTGCAAAGTGCAGAAAGTTTGGCATTAAAAAATCAAACCGTTATTACTAATTTAACCATTTTATTAATTATGAAATCATTAAAGATGAATTCGCTTTCACAGAATGCTTTGGAAGCAAGAGAGATGAGAGAACTCGTAGGTGCTGGACCCGCTTGTGGTTGTGGCTGTAACGGACCTTCTTCAACTTATGACAATGGTACTGCTAACCATGCAGGTGGTAAACACTCAAAAGGTAGCATGACAGAACAGGTTTGGTTCCTGGACGAAGTTGTTTGCAGACCATAATAAATGTAGTCTATAAAAACTACGACCAACCTTAACCGCTAATGGCGTTGGACGTGTTGCCATGGCCAATGCCATTAGCTTTAGATATAACGGGGATGAAACAATTAATACCAGAGAATATTAAGGAATATCTTGCCAACACACCGCAGATAACCTTTGAGATTACCGAAAGATGCAATCTTTCATGTGTTTATTGTGGCTATGGTAAATTTTATTCTGATAAGGATGCGCGTTACGATAGGATGCTTGACACTCAGAATGCAATCGCATTTCTCAAGTATATAAAATCGTTGTGGGATAGCGGTTATCAGGGCGCAGAAGCAAACATTCTCCATATCAGTTTCTATGGAGGGGAGCCTCTGATGAATATGCCATTTATCAAGGAAGTAGTCGCATATATAGAAAAAGAGCTCCTCGCTTATAAAAAGATTGTTTTCTCGATGACAACCAATGCATTGTTATTGCCGCAGAATCTTGATTATCTGGTTTCAAAGGGTTTCAGAATATTAATTAGTCTTGACGGCGACCGTATCGGTAATACCTATCGGGTATTCCCCAATGGACAGCCTGCCTATGACTATATTGTGAAATCCATTGATTATGCCCGTAACACCTATCCCGACTTTTTCAGAGATAACATCAGTTTCAATGCTGTGCTGAACAACTGCAACAGCGTAAAGTCCATCCGCGACTTCTTCATGGAGAGTTATGGGAAAACGCCTAGTATTGGGGAGATTAATACCTCCGGTATCAGAGAAGATGCGCGAGAATTATTTGAGAAAGTACATAAGAGTAAGGTCGATTCAGAAGAAGAGGCAGCCTTGGAATCAAAACCGACATGTTTCCAAGACAGTCCAGAATACATGAGATCTGCACGATATATACAGACGCACTCACCTTATACTTACCACGACTACAACGAGTTGCTTCTTGGGAGGGGGAAAAGCAACAGGATGCCCACGGGAACCTGTCTCCCTTTTGCGAAAAAAGTCTTTATTACCGTCTCAGGGAAAATTCTGCCTTGTGAACGTATTAGTCATAAGTATGCATTAGGCAGAATCGAAGATGGACAGATATTGCTTGATTTCAAAGAGATAGCCGATAAGTATAATGCCTATTATGAGAGGGTGAACCGTGTCTGTCAGAAGTGTCACGATTATCTCTCATGCTTGTGTTGCATGTTTTATAATGGTCAGTTGGAGAACGAGAAGAGCGTGTGCTCTTTCTTTGTCAACAAACAGATGGCCAGAGTCAACCAAAATTCTGCATATAGCTTCTTGAGGAAATATCCGGAGGCATATTCTTATATTATGAACAAATTAAAAATTGTATAACAGATGGATATGCCTACTACCAATACCCGTTGGATTATCATCTCGCCCTCTGTCTATGTCGACATCATCAACGAAAGAAAAGTTATGCTGTACGATACGCAAGCTCAGACCTATATGATTTCTGAGAGTCAGAAGATGGTCGGATTAGTACAGCGTCTGTATGAGCCAGCCAATATGGGTGCGTTACCCTATAGTGAGGATGCTATCTGCAACGACGCCGATATCACTCAGGCTTTCAATCGGGGAATATTTTTTCTCAAAGACATTAGCGACGGAGGCAGACCCATTAACCTGTTACCCTACATCAACCTGCAGACAGATCTTGACTGCACAAATGACGAGAAAGAAGAACGTCTGAGAACGATGGGTAACAAGATGAGATTCCTGTCGGGTGTCCACATTTATCTGAACTGCAAACTGCGAGACAGTCAGCAACATACGATGGTGGCATTCAGAAATAGGAGTCATCGACAACACCCTGTACCACCTTATTATCTCACCAACGTCAGACTCTCTCATCAAGCACTTGCCATCACACTTAATCAATTGAAGGTGTCGAGTACGGCCGTTGTCAATATCATTGTGAGCCTGGACAAAAACGAACAGGCTTATTTCTCAGATGTATTGGATACGCTCAGTTTATACAACTTCAAGTATGTGTTCAATTGCTATGACGAGGACATCAAATGTCTGTCAGAATTGTTACTTGCCAAAGGGTTTACTGGCGACTATTCCATCACATCCTATATCGACAGATATTCTAGGACAGACAATCTGAATGCGATTTGTGCCAGTCTGCAAGATCAGGGGCTTCCCGTTGTCTTCAAGAAGATTGTGGCAGATGAAAGCGATTTTGTAGACGAAACTGACGGCATAGATATGCTTCCCGTTTGGACGGGTAATAACGAAACGTTTCTCAGACGCTATGTGCTGATGACGCAAGAGGATATTGATAATTCCCGCCTGACTATGGAAGATCTTTTCAGACACATGAAATTGAATGCATCTTCGTTTGGGGTTATGGAGATTCTTCCTACTGGTAGTATCTATGCCTTGAATGCAAAAGTCCCGTTGGGAAATATTTATATCGATGATCTTTATCATATTGTCGAAAAAGAATTACGTGAAAACACCTCGTGGCGAATCACACGTAAGGAGACTGATTGTGATGAATGTGCTTATCGGACGATATGTCCACCAGTCTCGGCTTTTGAGACATTATATAAGACAGCTCCGAAATGCCTGATTAAACGATGAGAATAAAAGACTTTCCACTATATGTCCAGCATGATGCGATGGACTGCGGTCCGACGAGTCTCCGGATGGTCGCTGCTTATTATGGTAAGCACTACTCGATACAGTATCTTCGGGAGAACTGCTTCATATCGCGTCTTGGCGTATCTATGCTTGGCATCAGTGAGGCTGCAGAGAAACTTGGTATGCACACCATTGGACTGCGCATTTCGATATCCCGACTGAAAGAAGATGTCCCCTTGCCTTGTATCATCCATTGGAACCAAAACCATTTCGTAGTACTCTACAGAATTGAGAAAACTAAAAAAGGGACCTTATTTCATGTGGCAGACCCAGCTGGCGCTAAAGCCACATTTACGGAAGAGGAGTTTAAGAGATGCTGGCTGAGTAGTAGGAAAGACGGGGAAGACGAGGGGACTGCTTTATGTCTGGAACCAACCCCCGAGTTCTATAACCGCTCTGCTGACGATGACACCAATAAAGGCCGACAGAGCCTTCTGTTCCTGTTTGGCTATCTCCGACCATATCAGAAACTGATTATTCAATTATTTATAGGGCTTGGTACAGGGACTCTTCTTGAACTCCTCTTGCCGTTCCTTACGCAGTCTATTGTCGATTTTGGTATTACCAATCAGAATCTTGGCTATATCTACCTGGTGCTGATTGCACAGATGATGCTCGTCATCAGTAGCACGTCGGTCGAGTTCATCCGAGGATGGATTTTGTTGCATATTGGTACAAGGGTAAATATATCTCTTATCTCTGACTATCTGGCTAAGTTGATGCGTCTGCCTATTGCTTACTTCGATACGAAGATGACGGGTGATATCTTACAGCGAATCAATGATCATACACGTATTCAGCAGTTCTTGACCAATACCAGTTTATCGACTCTCTTCTCTATCGTTAACGTTATTATCTTTGGAGTGGTCATCCTTTTCTATAGTCAGATGATTTTTCTGATATTCTTCTTGGGCAGTGCCTTTTATGTGGCATGGGTATGGCTGTTCATGAAACGGAGGGCCATACTTGACCATAAGATGTTCACCCAAAATTCAGCAAACCAAAGTAATATGGTGCAACTGGTCACAGGTATGCAGGAGATAAAACTCAATGGGTGTGAGCAGCAGAAACGCTGGGAGTGGGAGCATATCCAGGCAAGAATATATAAGATTACCGTGAAAGGGCTTGCCTTGTCGCAATATCAGCAATCCGGAGGTATTTTGATTAATCAGCTTAAGAATGCTATTATCACGGCATTTGTTGCTGCGTTGGTCATAAAAGGAGAGATTACACTGGGTATGATGTTGGCTATTCAGTATATCATCGGTCAGCTGAATAGCCCTGTCGACCAGTTGATAAACTTTGCACGCCAATATCAGGATGCCAAGTTGAGCCTCGATCGTTTGCAGGAGATTTACTCGAAAGATGACGAGCGCCCCTTGGAGAAGACTCTTATCACGGAAATCCATAATAATGACATCAAGATTGAGAATCTGACGTTCAGATATGACAAATTGAACGAGAAGCCAACGCTTGATAATATTAATCTGACAATCCCACGTGGTAAGACAACTGCTATCGTCGGACTTAGTGGAAGTGGTAAGACAACCCTTCTGAAGATGATTCTTGGCTTCTATAAGCCAGACAAGGGTAAGGTGATTCTTGGTAACTCTGATATTGAGAACTACGATAAACGGGAGTGGAGGAAACATTGCGGCTCAGTGATGCAGGATGGTTTTATCTTCTCTGATTCCATCGCGCGGAACATTGCCCCAGGAGAGGAACGGATTGATGAGGACAGAATGCGCGAGGCGGCTGCTACGGCTAATATCAAGGACTTTATCGAAGAGTTACCATTGGGCTATAATACAAAGATCGGTGCCGAGGGACACGGACTGAGTATGGGCCAGAAACAACGAATACTGATTGCGCGTGCTGTCTACAAAAATCCGGAATTTATCTTCATGGACGAGGCAACAAATTCGCTCGATACCAACAATGAGCACCAGATTATGGAGAATCTCAATCGTTTCATACAGGGTAAGACGGCCATTATTATAGCTCACCGTCTGAGTACCGTTCGCGATGCCGACAATATCGTGGTACTACAAGATGGCAAGATTTGTGAACAAGGTGACCACGAAACATTAATAGGAAAGAAGGGGCTTTACTTTACACTCGTAAAGAACCAGCTAAACATATAGTGTACATCGATTTTTTGTCTGTAAACGACAGATGGTTTGGCCTTGTACATTCAACATTCAAACAATATTCAATTAATTATTTTTTATTTTATGAAAAATTTAAAACTTAACATGCTTTCCGAGAATGCTATGGGAAGAAGAGAGATGAACAATCTTGTTGGTGGTGGTGGCGATTGCCGCTGTGCCTGCGTAAGTGGAAACACAAGGGCCAATGGAGGTGCTAATTATCGTGGCCATTTGCAGTCTCCTGATCATACAGACCATGAGATTATCATTCATCATCCCTAAGTCATAAATTTAGTAGAGGGTGTATATACGCCCTCTACTAACAATATGTAAAAGATGGCCATTGACTCATTTCATATTTTATATAAGTAATGACGGAATATTTAAATCCATACAAGGTAAAGGAAAATCTAGCTACAACTCCTCAGATAACATTTGAGGTAACAGAGAGGTGTTGTCTCAATTGTACATATTGTGCTTACGGAGAATTGTATTCTGATTACGACCAAAGGCATGATAGACAACTAAGTTATGCATGTGCCATTAAATTTCTTTCATTTATAAAAGAACTTTGGGAAGAAGGGTATGATACTAATGGTAAGTCAGAGATCGATATTGGTTTCTATGGAGGTGAACCCTTAATGAACATGGAACTTATCCAAAAGGTTGTTGAATATGTGGAGTCTGATTTGTCGGGCTATGGTAAGACCTTTTCCTTTTCTATGACTACGAATGCGATTTTTCTTCCGAAATACATGGATTATCTGGTCGATAAACGATTTAAATTACTTATCAGTCTTGATGGAGATAAAGAAGGAAATTCATATAGAGTATTTAAGAATGGGACTCCTGCTTTTGGGGAGATAGTCAAGTCGATAGAACTCATTAAGAATAAATATCCGGAATACTATGAGAAGTTTGTGGACTTCAATGCAGTCCTAAATAACAAGAATTCTATATCAGGTGTACGTGATTATATAACAAATACTTTTCAGAAAGTGCCACGTCTCTCTGAAATCAGCATGACGGGAGTTAGAAAAAGTAAGCAAGAAGAATTTGACAAGATATTCCAGAAGATGAATGAGTCAATAAATAGTCTTAGTTCACAACCCTCTGACTTTCAAAAACATCCGAGTTATGAGGCGGTTGCAAGTTATTTGAGTATGAACTCTCCTTATTTCTTTCTTGATTATAATGAATTGCTGTTTGGGAAAAGAGAATGCAAACCAATACCAACAGGGACTTGTCAACCCTTTACTAAGAGAGTATTTGTAACGGTCGCAGGAAAGATTCTTCCATGCGAAAAGATATCCCATCAATATGGATTAGGTCAAGTTCGGGAAGATGGTGTTGAGATCGATTTTGAAAAAATCGCCAATACATATAACAACTACTATAATCGTATTACAAAACTATGCAGTAAATGTGAAAATAAAGGAAACTGTTTAACTTGTATCTTTCATAACGGGTATTTGGAGAATTGTAGATGTAATGATTTTGCTACGCCACAAATAACAGGAAAAGAAAAAGAGGCAGCACTTTTATTCTTTCAGCAGTTTCCTGAAGCCTATTCTCATATTATGCATAATCTCGAGGTGATATGAATAAAAAAAAGATGCAAGCTCATTGGGTAATACTGCCCTCATCAACTTTTTATGACAGAGTAGATGAGGCGTGTGCAATATTATACAATACTGACAATGGGCTTTTCATGGTAAGTACGAATAAGTCGTTTATTCGTTTAATCGATAGATTGCGAGAGCCAAAGAATATGGGAAGCGTTGCATTCGATGACAAAGAAATAGCGGATTTCTCATCCGATTTTTCTGAGGCTCTAAATATATGTGTATTAAAAACCGTGAGGACAGAGGATAACACAAAACCATTGATACTTCTACCCATATTAAATCTGCAGAGAGATTTGGACAAAGGAAAGAATATAGATGATCGGTTATTCATTATGGAAAAGAAACTCAGGTTTCTGACGGGTGTTAATATTTGGATGTCTTCAAGTACTTATGACAATAGTGACAAAAAGAAGGTTGCTTATAGGAATAGCTATTATAAAGATGTATGCTCTCCCGTATACGATAATCAGCCATTAAAAGACATGGTTGAAAGCGGACTACTTATTAAAATACTAGATGAGCTGCGCCTCTCTGGAGTAGCTCGAGTGAACTTAATTATTGGTAGTTCGTTCTTGGCTCAAACATCACCTGACAAATTTGCCCATATTCTCAACAAGTATCCTTTCTCGTTTACAATCTCTTGTTTCTACGAGGATTATGCCGCCATTGAATCCCATTTAAAGGGAGTTGTGATAAATAATCTTGATTATAGGGTCTATTTAGACAAATATAATCTGTATGATGGTAATGTGGTATTTAAGGAACTTTATTCAGATAAGGCCTCTTTCCTGTATCTTGTTTCTGATGAAAGTGAGGTAGAAAACCAGGAAATAGAGAATCTGGAACTGGTTCCGATATGGGCAACAGATAATATTGACTTCTTTGAAAGGAATGTGATGTTAACAATAGAAGATTTACAGAATACTGTTCTTTCACATCAAAAGATATTCAGAAATATGAAATTGAACGCGAACTTCTTTGGTGTATTGGATATTGATTACTCTGGAAAAATCTCTCCCCATGGATCTGAGTCTGTTTTGGGAAATCTAAAAGATGGGTGTACATTATTACAAGCGGTTTGCAAAGAGCTCAAAGAAAACCATACTTGGAGGTTGACACGTAATCTGACATCATGTTGCTCTTGTCCGTTCAAATACATCTGTCCTCCTATCTCTGTTTATGAACTGAAAGAGAACCTGACATCGGTCTGCAAAATAAGAAAGTCTTTAGAAAATGGCAAAAAGTAGGAAAGAGAGTGTTATCAGAAGTGAGGAGGTACAAGATATCCTGTCGGCTCCTCCTCATAAGTTGCTAAGCATCGGGTCATCGGTGATTGGCGGTATCTTGTTGGTGCTGTTCATCGCTTGCTTCATCTTTAAGTATCCCGACACCATCTCGTGTGCGGTTACCATTACAAAGACAGAGCCTCCTGTCTGGGTAGTCGCCAAAATGTCGGGCAGGCTACAGGAACTCTATGCTAAAGACGGACAACATGTTAAGGCTGATGATATCATCGCAGTCATTGAAAACCCAGCAAATACGCAGGATGTATTGACACTTGATTCTCTTCTGTCCTCTACATCATGGGAGAATGAGGATTGTTTCGGTATTTGTCTTGACAATGCGCATCTTGGCAGTATCCAGAGTGTATATACGACGCTTGCAAAGGCTATTACAGATTATAATAACTTTGTGAACAACAATCTTTACGACCAGCGTATTGCTGCAGAGGAGGCTCAACTACGACCATACTCAGACTATCTGACATCTGTATCTAAACAGGTAGATTATAGCCAGCGCATCAACACTTTAAGCAAAGGAAACTATCAGCGTGAAAAGATACTGCATGACAAAGGATTGACTTCCGTTTCCGATTTAGAATCAACAGAACAAGGATTGCTTAACAGTAGTATGTCGACAGAACAGATGCGTTCATCTTTAGCTAATGCTAAGATACAAGTAGCCCAAATACGAAATACCATCTCTGAACTTAAGATGCAGAAAGAACAGGAGAAACGGCAGTTGGAGACGGCTCTGCAGTCTGCCTGGGAGAGCACTCGGACGGCCATTCAAGAGTGGAAACAGGCCTATCTTCTTCAGAGCCCTATAACGGGTGTTGTCTCCTATAACAATCTGTGGAAGACTAATCAGAACATTACTGCAGGCGATAAGGCTTTCTCTGTTGTCAGTACTCATGAGAAAACTACGATAGGTAAAGCAAAGATACCTGTGGCCGGCTCTGGAAAAGTGAAACCAGGACAGCGTATCAATATCCAGTTAGACGGCTATCCTTATCTGGAATATGGTTTCTTGACGGGAAAAGTTGTTTCCGTTGCCTCAATGCCCGACGAGGACATCTACACCGCAACCTTTGAGGTAAAAAGCGGAGAGGTTACCTCATACGGTAAGCATATCAGAAAATCGGGAGATTTGACAGGTACTGGTGAAATCATTACTGAAGACCTCTCTGTAGCAGTAAGACTTATTGGTCCTCTCAGATATCTGTTCTATCGAAACGTCTTAGATGATTAGCTATCATATAGCAGTAAAGGGAGGTATCATACCTCCCTTTACTGCTGAAATAACTCAGGCGATAATTAGAAATCGCCAGCGTAAACCTCTTTGCCATTAACAATCATGGCAAAACTATCTGCAGAATAGTCGTCGGCAGAGATTGTCAGTATGCTTGATGCCTCTACTGATACAAAGCCTTCAAAACCAACGAAGATACCATTTCTGTAGAATTCTACTTCCACTCTTTTTGCATCCTTGTTAAACTGGATGATGGCTGTGCCATTTCCAATATTGTTCACAGTAACGGCAGGCTGCTGTCTAGGCGCACGATGAGGAATTGGAAAAGTTGTCGGACCAATTTCTGGCTTTTCCTTTTCATCTCCATCATCACCTGCATACATATTCAATGACATAGCCAATGCAAGAGCGATAGATAAAAAAACTTTTCGGTTCATAATAATAACTGTTTATAGGGTTTATGATAATAAAATTGGTGCAAAGTTAACTGTTTTTGGTCGAAAAAACGAAGAATCGAGCTAAAATTTATTGATGGTGTTGCAGGAAGAAATAGCCTAACATGATGAAATATAGCCGTTTGCATATCGTGCAACACTTTTTTGATGGTAAAAATGAGACTTTCTTCTAACTTTTATTACTCATGTTTTCTTCGTTTTTTAGTTTAATTCGTGACTTGATAGAGCGTATGGCACTCTTTCCAATACCAAAGATGTATTCAATATCTTCATCGCTTTTACCCATATTCTGAAGAATCAGGTATACTTTATATCGTGGCGAGAGATTATTATATTCAGTCTCTAAACGGATGCTGAAAGAGGCATCAACGAGGTTGAAATAATCAATGAATATGAGATAATCTTGTTTGCTCCAGTTGACGACACTGCCTCCTTCATTGATATGGTCGTATAGTTGCTTACCCTTATAAATGGCTTTGGCCTGTTTTTCTTGAAGAGATATGAGATTATCTCTTAACTCTTCTTTTTCGGAAAGTTGGAGGTCTTTAAACTTGTTGTTGTATTTCTCTATCAGCATTTGTCTTTGCATCAACTCTTTCCTGACCTTCAGATACCTATATTGGTGATGGAAGATAAGGAAGGCTATACAGGCAACAACTAGGATGGCAATAATCAGTGCCATATGGATAAGATCAGATTGCCTTTTTTCCTTGTGAAGCATGTCATATCTAATCTGTACTCGACTTAGGTTCTGCTTGATATCGTCTTGCATACACGTTAAACTATCCTTCTTTAATAGTAGACTACATGCTTTCTCGTATTGATTATCTTGCATATATAAGGCTGTAAGTTTTCTAATAATATAGAGAACATCCTTGTCAGAAGTAAACGCAATAGCACTGTCTAGTAGATTTTTTGCAGCCAGTCTGTCACCATGTTGCTCGATCTCCAAATTTGCCAGCATGGCATAGGCATTTGGAGAATTCTTTAAATCTATTGCTTTGTATAAGTATTGCTTTGCCAGGTCAACGCGATGAGAGGAGAGTATGATACCAATATTAGTATATACATCTGCCATCGTTTCTTTTTTAAGATACTTCTCGTAGGCGGAGATTTTGTTGATGTAATGAAGCGCACTATCTTCCTTACCCATACGATGATAAACTGATGCCATATTATCGAGTGCATAGACATACCAGTTTTTATTTTTTTCCTGAATCGCCTGTTCCAAATTCCTTCTAGCATATTTCAGGCTAAGTTCGTAAAGACCAGATGAACCAAAAACGGAACATTGTAACTCGTCAATCTTATGGTGCAGAGCTGCATCTTGAATGCTCTGCGCTTCAAACTCTGCGCATTTTAGGTTGTTGATCGCCTTCTCTGTTAGCCCAACCTCGTTTTCCAGTGCTGCTTTATAGAAATAGGCCTCAGCCAGATTCCTCTCATCTCCTTTTTTGCTGAAATAATCTATACTATAGTTGATACCGTCAAAAGATTTTGGATGAAGATATTTCTTATATGTGATAATTGCTTCTTGAAGATAGTATATAGCTTTCTCTTCTTCGTTGAGTTCATTTATATTAATCAAGTCCATATAGGCTTCAGCTTCAGCAAGAGAATCTTCTTTAAGGCAATAGCTAATTGCTTCCAGGCTCTGATGGGTCGGACTGGTGCAGCAAATGAGCATAAAAGTAGCAATAACAAAAGGAATAAATCTGAGTTGCCGGGCCATTTGTTTATTTTTTGGCGACAAAGATAATGTTTTTTTGAATTATCACCAAACAAAATCGATGTATATAGTTTAATAAAATATGTTAATTATAGAAGATGGATTGTGTAAAATCATATAATTCTTTAGTAATTTTGCACCCAAACAGACTACCTAAGATGAGAAAGAAGTTTTTTTTGTTGACGACAATGATGACCGTCTATTTGATGAGTGGGGCCCAGATCCGAGACGTAAGTTGGGATGCCTACAGTCTAATGGCGGATGGTCAGCGTGTAGTTCCTGCTATGGGCGAAGTGCATTACTCACGTATTCCTACAGATGAGTGGGAGGCTGAGATTAGGAAGATGAAGGCGGGCGGCATAACGATTATCGCCACCTACGTGTTTTGGAATCACATTGAGGAACAAGAAGGCGTGTTTCGTTGGGACGGACAACGCAATTTGCGCCATTTCATCGAGATTTGCCAGAAAGACGGGTTGCCTGTGGTTCTTCGCCTAGGCCCATTTTGTCATGGAGAGGTGAGAAACGGTGGTATACCCGACTGGATGTTCTCTAAAAACTGTAAGATGAGAGACGAGAATCCTGTATTCCTTGGTTATGTGGAACGTTTTTATCGACAGATTTTCACTCAAGTTCAGGGACTTCAGTGGAAAGATGGCGGCCCTGTGGTGGCGGCTCAGTTTGACAACGAGTATCGTGGTCGAGGAGAATATCTGATGGCTCTGAAACAGATGGCTACAAAGATTGGTTTCAATCTGCCTTTCTATACTCGTACAGGATGGCCAGAGTTGGCTACTCCTGTACCTTTTGGTGAGATGCTACCCCTTTATGGAGACTATGCAGATGGCTTTTGGGAACGTAGCATTGAAGAAACGGCAGGCAACTACTATAAAGCTTTCAACTTTAAGGCATTCCGTTCGTCGACGGCCATTGCAACAGAACAACTAGGAGAGCAGAAAGAGCGTCTGAACAAGGGCGATGAGCAATATCCTTATTTTACATGTGAACTCGGTGGTGGTATGATGACGGCCTATCACCGCCGTCCTTACCTCTATCCAGAGGATGCTTATTCGATGGCAGTGGTAAAGTTGGGCAGTGGCTCTAACTTATTGGGCTATTATATGTATCATGGTGGTACGAATCCAGAAGGGTCTACTTATCTGAACGAAACCCAGCGTACAATGGCGACAAACTATAATGATTTGCCTGTGAAGACATATGATTTCCAAGCACCGCTGAATGAGTTCGGGCAGAAGAATCCTCAATATTATCTGTTGCGGAAACTCCACTTGTTTATGCAGGATTGGGGGAGTATATTGGCTACGATGGAGGCGGGTTTCCCTTGTAAACAGGATATCTCAAAAGGCGACGATTCGTTCCTTCGTTGGTCATATCGTTCGAGAAATGGTAGTGGTTTTATCTTTGTGAACAACTATGAGCGTTTGCAGAATCTTTCCACTAAGCGAAATGTCAAGTTGGAGGCTTGCGGTGTGAGATTGCCTCTACTCAATATTCCTGCTGGCTGTATCTGTATCTTCCCAGTGAATATCGATGGCATTAAGTATGTTACAGCACAATTGGTGGCTAAGCGTGATGGGAAGATCTATCTGGAACAGATAAAAGGCATTCCAACCACGTTAGCTGTTGGTGATAAGGTGTTGCGGAACCTGAAGGCCAAAGGGCCTGAGACGCCAGTTTATAAGAACTATTATTTGCTCACATCTGAGCAGGCAGGGCGCTTGTTCTTAGAAGAAGAGGCTCGTCCTGACATCGCCATTAATGTTCCCGTTTTTAATAAGATAAAGGAGGCTGGCCCTTTTCGCACTATTACTATCGGTGTAAACAAGGTGGCGGAGGAACCAACAGACGAAGACTTTGACGAGGCAGCTGTCTATACCGTTAACCTGCCAGAGACTTCTAGAGAAGGAAACTTATTGAATATTGATTATCGTGGTGATGTGGCCCGCCTTTATGTTGACGGAAAACTCCTAGATGACAACTTCTATAATGGACGTCCCTTCCAATATGCCTTGTGGCGCTTGCCGGAAGGTTGCACCCAATTAGAAATCCGCATCCTTCCTTTGCAAAAGGATATGCCCGTTTATTTCCCTCGTGAGGCTGATATAACACCAGGGGAGGAGATTAGGCATATAACAATCATCCCCGCTGATTAGCGGGGATGATTGTTATCTCATGGCCAAAGCCCTATCTTCTGCTGCTTCCATGATTTCGCGCTCACCTGGGCCTTTGTCGTTGATGCCGCAAAGGTGAAGTATGCCGTGGATAATCACGCGATGCAACTCTTCATCATAAGGACGGCCAAATTTGTCAGCATTGGTGAATACGGTGTCCAAAGAGATAAACAGGTCGCCATTAAGCGTTTTCCCTTCGGTATAATCAAAGGTAATGATGTCTGTATAGTAGTCGTGACCAAGATATTCGTTGTTGACTTCCAATATCTTTTCGTCATTAACGAACATATAGCCTATCTCGCCAACTTTCTTACCATAAGACTCTGCCACTTGGCGAATCCAGTTGGTTGTTTCTCTTTTTTTGATGTTAGGGAATTTCACCCCTTCAGCTTCGTATGAAATCATAAACTATTCACTTTTCGTCATTATTCATTTCCTTTTCGGCAGAAAAGGATTGATGTCGACGCCGAAATGCGCCAATTCTCTTAAAGCACTAGAAGATACACTAGCCAACTCTGGCTCTGTGTAGAGCAGAATGGTCTCAATACCCCCTAAGCGACGGTTAAAGTCGGCTTGCCACTGTTCATGCTCAAAATCGTTGATGGTACGTACTCCTTTTACGATGAAATGGGCATTTTCTGCTTTGGCGAAGTCGATAGCAAGACCTTGATAGACCTTCACCTCAATACGAGGCTCCGCACTATATAAATCAGCAATGGCCTTTATTCGTTCCTCGGCAGAAGGCATGTCAGGCTTGTGTACATTATCACCTACCACACCGATTACCAGACGATCAAATAGTGGTAATGCCCGTTGCACGATAGAATCGTGTCCAATGGTGAACGGGTTAAAGCTCCCAACGAAAATACCTGTTCTCATAACTTCTCACTTCTCACTCTTCGCTTTTTACTACTCAAACAGATTCGGTTCCATGATGTTGCCGCCGTAAGGGTTGCGCCCAAAGTGGCGATAGGCCAACTCTGTTACCATGCGGCCTCTGGGGGTACGTTTGATAAATCCTTCCATGATAAGGAAAGGCTCGTAAACCTCTTCTACTGTACCGGCATCCTCGCCGATAGCAGTCGCGATTGTTGTAATACCCACGGGGCCGCCACGAAACTTGTCGATGATGGTAAGCAGGATCTTATTGTCGATTTCATCGAGACCATATTGGTCGATGTTCAGTGCTGTCAGCGCAATCTTGGTAATCTTAGTGTCAATTTTACCATTACCTTTTACTTGAGCAAAGTCGCGCACACGACGCAACAGGGCATTGGCGATACGAGGTGTTCCTCTTGATCGACCTGCAATTTCCAAAGCAGCATCTTCTGTGATGGGAACACCTAGAATACCTGCAGAACGTTCTATGATGGCTTGTAGGGTTTCGGGCTCATAATACTCCAAATGCATATTGATGCCGAAACGAGCGCGGAGCGGCGCTGTAAGCAATCCGCTGCGAGTGGTAGCGCCGACGAGCGTAAAAGGATTCAGGTCTATCTGTATGCTTCGTGCTGAAGGTCCCTTGTCAATCATGATGTCGATGCGATAATCCTCCATTGCCGAATAGAGATATTCCTCTACTACAGGTGACAGACGATGAATCTCATCAATGAAGAGCACGTCGTTCTTCTCAAGTGAGGTTAGGATTCCAGCCAAATCACCAGGTTTGTCGAGTACAGGGCCTGAGGTAATCTTGAATCCAACACCCAGTTCGTTAGCAATGATGTTAGAGAGTGTGGTCTTACCCAATCCTGGAGGGCCATGAAGCAAAGTGTGGTCGAGGGGCTCACCACGATATTTGGCGGCCTCTACAAACACCTCCAGATTTTCCACCACCTTCTGTTGTCCGCTGAAATCGCGGAAACTTAAGGGGCGTAAGGCGTTCTCAAAGTCTTTCTCGCCTTGTGAAAACCGTTCTTCCCGTATGTCGAAATCTTCGTCCATCATAATCTGGGGGCAAAATTACGAAAAAAGCCACAGACTACAAAATATCTGTGGCTATTTTTGTTTTCTGTGATTTATCTCACACCGCCGCCGAAGCCGCCCCCAGAGAAACCTCCGCCACCACCTCCCCATGAGGAGTGACCGCCATGGCCAGAGGCACGGGCCTCACGAGCTGCCTTCTCGGCCACGGCACGGGATGTGCCGGAGTGAAGTGTAGAATAGATGATAGGCAACGTCATATCATCGGCCATTTGGGATGCCACCTGGTCCATATTGAAGTATTCGGGGTTGATCTTCTTCATATCTTTGATTACTTGGTCGGCAATGCCGAAGAGGGTAGCGTAGATCATGTAGTCCTTCCATAGCGTAACCTCGTTTACATGGCGCTCGTCAAGCAATGAGAATTCTTTCAGGAACTTTTTGAGGCCGAACACCTCACGAACCTCGTCGAGGTGTTTCTTGTAGTAGGAGAGATCTCGTTTGGTGTGTAGGGTGTTGATAAAAGATTCGATGGCACTCTGATTCTTACTACTCTTCATATAGACCTTCAACTCACGGGGTTCCAGTACGGTGTCATCGCCAGCGGCCACTTTGAATATGTTGTGAATCTTACGGAGCAGCAGGGGCTGGTCGGCATAGTTCTGCAGGTCGTGGATGACGAAGTTCTTTGCTTCGGCAAAGTGGCCAGAGGTCGAGCGCTGCTCGGCATTGCCTTTGAGTTGTTGTTCGATGCTGATGGCGCCCATGTCGATGAGTTTCAGGATACAGGCGGAGAGCAGGTTGTTGTAATCAGAACCAAAGTATCTATAAGCATTGAGCATGTTGTTAGCTTGCTGCAGATTGCCTTTCATGGGGATGTCACGATACCAGAGTAGGTCTTTGTTGGCTTTTCTTCGGGCTCGGAAAACTGAAATGATATGCCAGATGAAGGCAATGGCAGGTACAACGAAGACCCCAATGACCAGGGCAAGGAGAATAAACGTGTCTTCCCATGTCCAATCATCATCGCTATTGTAGTCACTGCCCTCAAGAGCCTGTTCTTTCTTGTGCTCAAAGGTGTCGTCTTCTTGGATAGTCGGTTCGAATATACCTTTGTCGAACCTTACTATAATATATAGGGCACCGTTGTTACCGAAGTCCTCCGTGTTGTATGCGATGATTTTTCCATTCTCGAAGGCGAGTTCACCTCCGAAGCGAAATCCCCAAATGCCACAATTCTCTTCGGTTAATTGCACCGAGTCTTCTGCCTCGATAGACAGTTCGGCTTTATTGGGCTTTGGTGATGCATTCTGATCAAGGAATATATGACGGATGGCATCGGCGTCAGGGTAGGCACGGACGAGGTTGGTGATGGTATAGCTGGTAATATAAGTACGATTGCCGTTGTCGCCAAGCCCCCAGCAGAGTTCGTATCCATTGTCCTTATACACAATGCCACATTTGCCTGCTTTCCAGTTACGACTACGGTCGACATCCCAACTGCCAATGTTCTCAAACTTGGTACCGCTTTCGTCATGCACTTCCAAGTCATGCACCTCACTGCCGCTCATTCCCCCCAATCCAATATAACATTCTGTGCCTTCAGAGTCAATCTCCATCTGACGGGTTTCTGTGATGTGTGCGTCACCATTCTTGCTCAGCACCACGCGGATGTTGAGATTCGAGAGATATGGACGGGCTGAAATATTTGTTGCTGATGCGAAGAGCACCAGCAACAAAAACAATCTATTTTTTAAATGCTTCATCGAGATTGGGATAACTCTTTTTTTGTTCTTCATCGACCTTCAGATATTCTTTTTGGTCGAAGTGGAGCATGGAAGCAACGATTGATGACGGCCACTGGCGGACCATGCGGTTCATCTTGGTTGCGGTATCGTTGTAAATCATACGCGACATGCGAACATTCTCTTCATACTGCTTTACACCTTCCTGAGTTTCCTTAAACAAATCGGCAGCTTTCAAATCAGGATAGGCTTCACCGATGGCGATCAGTCGTCCCATCACCTGCCCCAGGGCACTCTGCTGTTCGTTCACAGCTTCAGGTGTGTTAACTTGTTCGCCACGGCGTTGTTCAATCACTTTAATCAGTGTTTCTGATTCATGCTGAGAATATTGTGCAGCCATCTTTGCCAAAGCCAGTACGGCATCCCAGCGAGAGTTGAGCTGAACCTCAATTTGACTCAGGGCGTTCTTGCACAATTCATCAAGATTTACCAACGAGCGTTGGGTTGAAATGAAATAACCAATGACGATAACTGCCAAAACAATAATGATAATTAGTGCTGTACTCATAATTGAAATAGTTTGGTTTAATGATTACTATTGTTTGCAAAGGTACAACGAACAAATTAATAATCCAAGCTTTATTCGATATTTTTTATAAAGCGGGTAATTTTTGGGGTGTTAATTTAAGTTAACCTATTTGTAAGGTATTGATGGTTTTGGGGAAATTTTGTATCTTTGCAGCCAGTTGGAGTTTTCCAAAACGGGAAACTTTTTTCGATTTCAATAGAGAAAAGTTCTCCAAAATGGACAACTTTGAGAGACGATGAGGCGATAAACATTAACAGAACAATAACAATGGAGATTAAAAACTTTACTATTACCAAAAGAGACGGATCTAAAGACCAGTTCTCGTTAGACAAAATCATGAATGCCATCGTTAAGGCATTTGAAAGTGTGAATGAACCGGCAGACTTGGGTATTGTTTCCAAGATTCTGAATCACCTCGACATGCACGACGACATCACCGTGGAAGATATCCAGAACCAAGTGGAAGAGGCGTTGATGCGTGAGGGGTATTACAATGTTGCCAAGTCATTTATCCTCTATCGCCAGCAGCACACAGAAGACCGTGAAACCCTGGAGAAGATGAATTTCCTTTCAGAGTACATGGAGTCAGTGAACGCTGCAACTGGTTCAAAGTATGATGCTAATGCCAATGTGGAGCATAAGAACATAGCAACGCTGATTGGTGAACTGCCTAAGTCGAACTTCATCCGTCTTAACCGTCGCCTCTTGACCGACCGTATTAAGAAGATGTATGGCAAGAAGTTAGCAGATGAATACATAGACAAGCTAACACACCATTTTATATATAAGAACGACGAGACGAGCCTAGCCAACTATTGCGCCTCTATCACTATGTATCCTTGGCTTATTGGTGGTACCGTTGCCATTGGCGGTAACTCCACAGCTCCAACAAATCTGAAATCGTTTGCTGGTGGTTTTGTTAATATGGTTTTCATGGTCAGCTCTATGCTGAGTGGCGCATGCGCCACACCAGAGTTTCTGATGTACATGAACTATTTCATTGGTAAAGAGTATGGTCTCGACTATTATAAACGTGCCGACGAACAAGCTGACCTTAGTTTGAAGCATCGCACGATTGACAAGGTTATTACCGATTATTTTGAGCAGATAGTCTATACGCTGAATCAGCCTACAGGCGCCCGCAACTATCAGGCCGTGTTCTGGAATGTGGCATATTATGATAAGTATTATTTTGAGAGTATCTTCGGTGAGTTCTATTTCCCCGATGGTTCTAAGCCCGATTGGGAAGGCCTCTCTTGGTTGCAGAAGCGTTTTATGAAGTGGTTCAACCATGAGCGTACCAAGACTCTACTTACTTTCCCTGTTGAGACGATGGCTCTGCTCGTTGACGAAAAAGGCGAATGCAAGGATAAAGAGTGGGGCGATTTTACTGCAGAAATGTATTCAGAGGGTCATAGTTTCTTCACCTATATGAGTGACAATGCAGACTCACTGAGTTCTTGCTGTCGTCTGCGTAATGAGATTACTGATAATGGCTTTAGCTATACCCTCGGTGCCGGTGGAGTATCTACAGGTTCTAAGTCTGTATTGACAATCAACCTTAATCGTTGCATCCAATATGCAGTAAATCACAATCAGGATTATCTTGAATATTTGGGTGAGGTTATCGACCTTTGCCATAAGGTCCAGTTGGCATACAATGAAAACCTGAAAGAGTTACAGCAGCATGGCATGCTGCCTCTCTTCGACGCGGGCTACATTAATATTGGTCGTCAGTATCTCACCATCGGTATCAACGGCTTGGTTGAGGCTGCCGAGTTTATGGGACTGAAAATAACGCCTAATGATGACTATCTGCATTTTGTCCAAGGTATTCTCGGACTCATTGAGAAATACAACCGTGAGTATCGTACCAAGGATGTGATGTTTAACTGTGAAATGATTCCTGCCGAGAATGTAGGTGTGAAACATGCCAAGTGGGATCGTGAGGATGGCTATTTTGTACCACGCGATTGTTATAACAGCTATTTCTATGTGGTAGAGGACGATTCGCTTACCATCATCGATAAGTTCAAACTCCATGGTGCGCCATACATCGAGCATCTGACAGGTGGTTCTGCCCTCCATATGAACCTTGACGAACACTTGTCGAAAGAGCAGTATCTGCATTTGTTGAAGGTGGCTGCCAAGGAAGGTTGTAACTACTTTACATTCAACATCCCCAATACTGTATGTAACGATTGTGGGCATATTGACAAGCGCTATTTGAAGGAGTGTCCTCACTGTCATTCTAAGAACGTTGATTACATGACTCGTATCATTGGCTATTTGAAGCGTGTAAGCAACTTCTCTCAGGCTCGTCAGGAGGAGGCTGCCCGCCGATATTATGCTCCGGAGAATAAATTGTAAACTATGCTGAAATACGTCAATACGGGAATAGTATTTCAGGAGATACCCGACGAAGTGACACTGGCAATAAACATCTCTAATTGCCCGTGTCATTGTCCTGGGTGTCATAGCTATTATCTTTGGGATGATGTTGGGCTACCGCTGAATACCGAAGCTATCGACGACTTCGTGAAGACGTTTGGCAGCGACATTACATGTATATCTTTTATGGGAGGCGATGGCGACCCAAAAGCTGTGAGTCAGCTAGCCCTTTATATCCATGAGATGTATCCAGAGTTCAAGGTGGCATGGTATAGTGGTAAGACTGTTATCTCTTCTGTCATTAATAAGGCTGATTTTGACTATATCAAGATTGGCCCGTTCATCAAGCACTTAGGTCCCCTAAAGTCGCCAACAACCAACCAGCGCCTGTATCGCCAAAACGATAATGGTGAGTTTGAGGATATTACTTCCCGTTTCTGGAAAAAATAACTAAATATAACCAACAAAACAATGAATAAGTTTTTTCTGCTGACTCTATTGGCTTTAGTCGGTGTGTCAGCAAAGGCTAATGTGAGTGTGCCCCTTAAAGGGGCTTTTATCAGTCCGACCGACAAGCATATTCTGTATGCAGGCCGTATCAGTTTTACCAATCCCGAGCGTCCTGCCTTCAATTATCCCGGTGTTCAGATTGTAGCTGCTTTCGAGGGTACGTCGATTCGAATGATGGCAAAGCCTTGTAGCGGTTATTTCATGGCTCAGATAGATGAGGCAGAACCATTCAAGGTGGCTTTCCGTGGGGAGCGTGATTCTGTGGTGACTTTGGCTACGGCTCTGCCAGATGGTTGCCATACCGTTCGCCTGATGTACATTATCGAGGGTTATGAGTTTTATCCTGAATTTTGGGGATTCTTGCTTGACCAGGGGCGGGCACTTGTTGAGGCTCCAGCCCTTCCTTTAAGGAAGATAGAATTTGTGGGTAACTCCATTACTTGTGGTTATGGCAACGAGGGTTTGAAGAAAGAGGAGCATTTCGAATACGAGACAGAGAATCATTATTATTCCTATGCTTCTATCGCAGCACGTGCACTTGAAGCCCAACATTGGGTGGTTGCCCGCAGTGGCATTGGCGCCTATCGTAACTATGGCGACGTCAAGACAGGCTCTCCACGTTCTTGTATGCCTGTTCAGTATGAGTATACGGGGTATGCCTATGACTTAAAAGTGCGTAACGAGGCCAGTTTCCTGAGTGAGAAGTGGGATTTTAGCCGCTATCAGCCTGATGTGGTTTGCATCAATCTTGGCACCAACGACCTGTCTACCAATAACTACGATGTAAAGTTGCTAAAGCAGGGTTATCAAAAGCTTTTGGAGTTGGTACGTCAGCATAATCCTCAGGCTAAGATTGTACTTCTCACTGGTTCAATGCTCTACAATCAGGAATTGGAAACGGCCAAGCAACTGCTCGACGAGGTGAAGGTTGAAGCCCAGAAAGCTGGTGACAAGGAAATATATCGTTTCGATATGTCTCCCATTGCAGGTGATCCTTGGTATGGTAACGATTGGCACCCAAATATTTATCAAGATGAAAAGATGGCAGCCGAACTGACTGCCTATCTCAGAGAATTGATGAAATGGTATTAAAAAGAAAATCCCTGTATTTGGCAGGGATTTTCTTTTTATCGTGCAGCAAAGAATAGCCCATCGCCAGCACTCATCTGCGCCTCGAAGACACCCTGCTCGTTAAGTGAGAAGTCTTTCTGCTCTCCGTTAATGATGGTGCTGATGCTCTTGCCATCGGGGTTGAAACGGAAAATCTCCTGAGTCACGCCGTTCTGAGTCATCGACCAGCTATTTTCTTTCTTATTGTGAGTAAACAAGGTTACGGCACCCTCAGAGTCTGTTACCTCATAACCGTTTTTCAGGTTCTTTACGGTGTACATTCTGCCGTCTTTACCAACGACCTGTTGGGTCTTACCAACATTTGAAGCTATGGGGTTCTCGCCGCTCCAGAATTCGATGGTATTCAGTACCAGCGAGTCAACCATCAGGGTTACAGGAACACATACAATATCAAGCACAAAACCGATGATGGCATTCAGGTATTTATTGTCAGTCATACGGAGCTCCCACTGAGCATACTTGTTAAACAGGCTGTAAGAGCCGATACACGAGTTAAGCAGGAGTCCACCTGCAACGAGGCATGTAGCCACTTTCAAAGTTACTTTTTTCATTTCGAAATCATTTAATAAGGATTAATATTGTTGATTTAATCTCATTCTTGTTTCTTCAAGTATGCCAAGCAAGTCGTTCATCGTCTCTGCTCTGAGCATGGCAATACGTGTTTGTCGGAAGTCGGGTATACCTTTGAATATCGGTGTAGCTGCCAGATGTCGACGCGTGTGCAGAATGCCGCGCTTTTCATCGATGCGCTCTACATTGATACGAAGCAGTTCTTCCAGTAGATCGAGTTTCTGATCGAAGGTTAGTTGCTTACGACTGAATATCCAAGGACATCCGAATGTGGCGCGGCCTATCATCACCGCATCCACGCCGTAGGTGTCGAAGGCTTTGTCGGCCTCGTCGAGTGAATGGATGTCGCCATTGCCTATAATAGGAATATGTATGCGTGGGTTGCGTTTCACTTCGCCTATCAGAGTCCAGTCAGCCTCACCAGTATACATCTGGCTGCGAGTGCGTCCGTGGATGGTTAATGCCTTAATGCCGCAATCCTGCAACTGTTCTGCCAGCGTGGTGATAACTAGTTGCTCGTGATTCCAGCCCAGTCGGGTTTTCACCGTTACGGGCAGTTTTACGGATTCTACCACCTTCTGGGTGATCTCCAGCATCTTAGGAATATTCTGAAGCATACCTGCGCCAGCACCTTTGCCAGCCACTTTCTTTACTGGACAACCAAAATTTAAATCTATTACGTCAGGCCCAGCCTGTTCTACAATTTTGGCAGCCTCAACCATCGCCTCCACGTCGCGTCCGTAGATCTGTATGCCGACAGGGCGCTCTGTGTCGCTGATAGTGAGTTTCTGAATCGTAGACTTTACGTCGCGTATCAGCGCCTCGGCACTTACAAATTCCGTATACACCATCGCTGCTCCAAACCGCTTGCATAGCAGTCGGAATCCGATGTCTGTCACGTCCTCCATAGGTGCCAGAAACACAGGTCTGTCTCCAAATTCTACATTACCTATCTTCATATTCGGTGGCAAAGGTACGAGTAAATAGTCAAACTTGCAGATTATTTATTGCTAAATAAGTTTAAATCATTGCTTTCTCATGCAGTGTCTGAAGCCAAATACAGTTATAAGGATATATGAAATCATTTAAAACGAAGATGATAATGAATAAGACATTTGCAAGGTTGGGCCTGATAGCTATGAGTCTGCTGGCTGTAGGATGTGATACGACTAACGTTGATGATACGGTTGGCAGTTTCTATGCTGACTATAACAAGGATGCATTTGAGCAGTGCAAACCTCGAGGAGACAAGTTCGACGAGTTTTCCGACAATCCTTTTGTATCAGTTGCAGAGCAGCATGTTTCCACCTTTTCTGTTGATGCCGATGGTGCCTCTTATGCCGTTATGCGGCGTTATCTTTCTTCTGGTTACACCATCGATCCGCAGAGCGTACGCATCGAGGAGTTTCTGAACTATTTCACCTTTGATTATCCTAACCCTATAGGCAGTGAGTCGATAGCCATCAATGCCGAGGTGGGCGACTGCCCTTGGAATGCAGGTCATAAGTTATTACGCTTGGGCATTAAGGGTAAGAGTCTTGCTAAGAGCGAGGTGCCTAAGGCCAACTTCGTATTTCTTGTCGATGTCTCTGGCTCCATGTATACTGACGACAAACTCAAACTGCTGAAGTCTGGACTCATAGAACTCGTCTACAAGCTGAATCCTGACGATCGCATCTCTATCATCACCTATTCTGGTGAGGTAAAGAAGTTGCTTGAATCTACGCCAGCCCGTGAAGCTGCCAAGATCAAGTCTGCCATCAGCAAACTTCAGGCTGAAGGTTGTACCAATGGTGGCGACGCTTTGAAGATGGCCTATGAAGAGGCTTTGAAAAACTATGATGCAAAGCGTAATAACCGCATTGTCCTAGGCACTGATGGCGACTTCAACGTGGGTGTCACCAATATTGAGATGTTAGCAGGCATCGTTGAGAAGTATGCCAAGCAGGGCATCTATATGACCTGTCTTGGTTTTGGAATGGGCAACCTCAACGACGCCATGATGGAGCGTATCAGCAACTTAGGCAATGGCGCTTACCATTATATAGATTGCGAAGATGAGATGATGAAAGTCTTCGTAACGGAGCGTGAGCGCTTTGTCAGTGTGGCTAATGATACTAAATGTCAGCTCACATTCGATTCCAAGCTCGTCAGCAAGTATCGTCTGATAGGTTATGAGAACCGCGTGATGAATAATGAGGATTTCGACAACGATGCCAAGGACGCGGGTGAGATTGGGGCTGGCCAGACTATTACCGCCCTCTATGAGATAGTACCTACGGATGAATTTAAGAATAATCCCAAAAGCACGTTTTGTACCTTCGATGTCCGATATAAGCGCAGTCTGAGCGACGAGAGTGTACCCATGCAGCTCAAAGTCGCTGTCGAGGAGTCCGCAAAACCGGCCTCAGCCAATCTGAACTTCGCCAGCGGCGTGGCCGCCTACGGCATGATCTTGCGCAATTCGCCTTACAAAGGTGATGCCACTTACGACATGGCCTGTCGCCTTATCAAGAGCAGCCTTAGCTTCGACCCCGATCATCGCCGCTCAGAACTCTTAAACCTCATCACCAAAGCCGCTCAAACGAAATAAATATAGTACCATCCGACAAGGGTGGTGCTTTTCTTCTCATAGTTAAACAATCTTAAAAAGGGCGGTTTTCATGCAAGGTTTAATCCTATACTCAGTTATAACAATAAACATATATTCAAAATTTAGGATATGAAGAGACTGTTTTTGTTTATGGTAGGTGTCATTCCTTTGGTAATGTCATGTAGCAAAAGTGATACTGATGATATTGCTTCCGCCATATATGAGGATAACGATAAACTTCTAAAGGAAATTGCGACAATGTCTAGAGGTTCTTTTGGAGTTGCATGGACAATAGATAATAATCCGGTAGACACGGCAACATTTTCAAATCAGGATAATTTCTCTTTACCAGTTATTTCCCATTTTCCGATGGAATATTTCATGAAGATTCTTTACAGTGATCGTAATCCTGAGGACTTTAAAGAAGAAAATCTCAGATACAATCATTGGTCGTCATGGCAGATGGATTTGGCGTTTGTCGGATTGTCAACCAAAAACGTTTATTTTTCAAATACCTCATTAGATCCAAGCGCAGCATTTATATTGGATAATGTGTATTACCAATGTAAGATGTGGACAAATACAGGACAGTCTGCAATTAAGCAGACAGCTTTGATATACGATATGGATAAAGATGTATGGTCTGGAGTGATGCCATTAGATAGCCTTTCCATTACAAATATGAAGACTTCTGAGACAAGAACATTGCGTGGAGGTTCTTCCCCGATACTCATGTCATTCCAGACTACGGGCAGAAAGAAATAAGAACGTAAGGTGGAGACGGAACAGCAACTGCTCAATGCGATAGTAAGTGGTGAAAGTCAGGCGATGCGACGCCTGTATGACCGCTTTTCAGGATATACTACGGCAATAGCGCTGAGGTATATTCCTGATTATGACGCAGTCAGAGATGTTCTGCAAGACAGTTTTGTAAGCATTCTGACCAACGTTCGTCAGTTTGATTTTCGTGGCGAGGGAACGCTGAAGGCCTGGGTGGCAAGAATCGTAGTCAATCATGCCATTGACTGGATTAAGGAACATGAGAGAAACATAACAATATCAGATATGCCTAAGGAAGTCGTAGACGATGATGTGCCAGATGTTGACGACGTGCCGCCAGATATACTTGATGCGATGATTGGACAATTACCCGTCGGATACAGAACCGTGCTCAACTTGTATGTCTTCGAACAACTCTCTCACAAGGATATAGCCAAACGACTGGGTATCAAGGAGTCTTCCTCGGCCTCACAGTTCTTTCACGCAAAGAAGTTATTAGCAGAAATGATTAGAAAATACAGATATTCACAAGCAATATGAAGCAAGAAAAACCACAGGTAGGCAGACAAAATCCAGAAGCGGATTGGACGAACAAGCTACGCGGCAAGCTGGCAGACCGCGAAAAGCCAGTCCCAGCAGGTTTGTGGGCTGATATCGAGGCGCATCTTCAGAAAGAGGGCACCGTGAATCGGGTTGAGGCTGAAGCCACAAAGCGCCCTGTCCGTCTTCTGTCTTTGTGGACCAAGCGTATCGCTGTTGCAGCAGCCATTATTGGGGTGATGACCTGTAATGGTTTCCTGATGTGGGAGATTAGCCATGAGCAGAACGCCCAAATGGCAGAGAAAATAACGGTGAATACGCCAAAACGTGCTTCTGAAACTGGAATAATGCACGAGAAGGTATATGAAATCCATCCGAATGCATTTATAGCGCAGAAGATGTTGTTACAAGCGGATATAATTCACTCGAATTCACCAGAAAAGGCACCAGAAGTGTTAAATCAGGAAGTAAAAACGCCCATTTCATCGGAACCTCCTGTTGAAGAGCCTCAAAGGGCTATGACCAGCTATCAGGAACAGGAACCGCTTAACCAGTTCTACGAGAATCTGGCACAGACAACGAAGAAGAGCAAGCGAGGCCGTATGAGTTTTAATCTATACGCCCAAGGAGGTGGGGGTAGTCAGATGAGTACTAATGGGGTCGTCATGAGTCCGTCGATGGCAAGCAGTTATAACTATTATGGCCATTTGCTTGCCCCCCATGGAACGCGTTCTGATAATGAAATTATCTATCTTGTGGATTATAAGGAACGCCAGAAGCACTATCAGCCCGTTTCGTTTGGCTTGACAACTAACATTCCTGTCACGTCGCGGCTTTCGTTTACCACTGGTTTGGTTTATACCCGTCTGCATTCAGACTTTACCAGCATTATTGGAGGATTCCCCCTTTTAAAAGAGCAGACATTATATTATCTGGGCGTTCCATTGAGTGTGCAGTATCAGTTGTGGAATTATAAGCGACTGAGTGTCTATGCGTCTGCAGGCGGACAAGCCGACTATAACCTGAGGGCTCACATGGAGCAGCAAGGCGTAGATTATCCTGCCTATCGCGATCGCTGGCAGTTCTCTGTTCATGGAGCAGCTGGTGTTGAGTATGATGTGATTCCGCAATTGGGCATTTATGCGGAGCCTGGCGTAAAGTACTATTTCAACAACGGAAGTAATGTCAGCACCTTCTTTAAAGACAAGCCGACAAGTTTCAACCTGCAACTTGGTTTACGCCTGAATCTGAAGAAATAAAAGAAAAATAAAGTGGGAGTTTAGACGGAGCAAATCCAGACTTTACTCCGAGTAAACTCCCACTTTACTCCGTCTGGACTTTTAGTAATTAATGTCGTAATCGATGTGATAATCTATTTTTCTTGCCTTTCGCAGAATGTCATACATGCGCTGTATGCCCTTTTTCTGCTGATCTGTAGAATTCCCTTTTGAGACCTTTCCATTGATAAGACTGATTGGCTCAAGGTCATATCTTGCCATTCCGCTTGCGTCTGTGAAGAGATGGCAGAAATTCAGACCTGTTGACAGGGCACTGGATATGGCGCTGTTGAGTTTGGCTTCGAAAAGAAAACTGTTTCCTGAATAGAACATGATGACATACTGCGTTGGTATTGGGAAGGCTTTCTCGTCAATACGCTTCGAGTCCTTGATTTTAAATTCGCCAGTTTCCGGATTCACGGCAACAATGTTGTCGAGGGTCAGCACATAGTCCTCCGAAATGATATCAATCAGCTGTGCCCCTTCGGGTTTGATGACAGCATAGAGGTTTGATGAAGATTCTGCTTCGATATCGTCGTTGTTGTCGGAGCATGAGAGCGACAGACAGGCAAAAATGGCTGTTGCTAAAAGATAATATAGTTGTTTCATGTTTGTAGTATTATTATTTTGTTCCATTTGTGATGTATTCACAACCGCCAGTTTTGGAATAGCGGAGATAAAAATAGCCACCTTCTAGTTCTTTGTCGTCCAAATAGAAATGACGTTTGATTTTCGGTTCACCATTAGATTTCCATTTGAAATTGTTGCTGTATGCCAGTTTAACCTGATGATTTTCAGGTAGATGAAGTGTTATCTCGCGTCTGTCAATATTGTCTGTGCCGTCAAATTCGCCGAAAACCATTTTATAGCAATCATATGAACTGGTTATGGGATTCCAATATTGTCTAAGCATGAGTCCATAGAAATGAGGCATATAGGCTCTTGTACCAGCCTTTTCGTACATGTTCTCCAAATACTCCTGCTCTGTCATCAAAGAATAGTCCTCACCTTGATAGGTAACATAAATGTCTTTTATCAGATTGCCCTGATAGGTGGAGTCGAGTAAGTCGTGTCCTTCGCTGTCTGTCATAAGAATGGTGAATTCTATCGGACTAATGTCCCAAATGACATCACTGTTTTTGTCGCAGGCTGTTAAGAAACACATTGCCAACAGTATTGCGGCTGAGAATGTTAGCTGTCTCATTTCTTTTATTTATAATTAGATGTTTGCTATATAATTAGAACTTGAAACACATGGAAATCCTGCAGCATGCCTGGCGGATTTAACGATTATTATGAATTTTGATATACCAATGTTTGGCAGATTCGGGATTTTGTACTATCTTTGCAATCCATAAACTTTACTAACATAAGAACTGACACTATGGAGCAACTACTTCATTATGTGTGGAAGCATAAATTGTTTCCGTTGCATGAATTACTGACCAGCGATGGTCAGACCGTTGAGGTGCTTGACCCTGGGCTGCATAATCGCAATTCCGGGCCAGATTTCTTTAACGCGAAAGTCAGGATAGGAGATACTCTTTGGGTGGGTAACGTGGAGATACACGACAAGTCGAGCGACTGGTATCTGCATGGTCATGATAAGGACTCCAGCTATAACAACGTGATACTGCATGTGGCAGAGGCTCTTGACGCTGAAGTGATGAATACCAATGGGGAATTTATCCGTCAGATGCAGCTCGACGTGCCTGATAAGGTGAGGGAACACTACGATGAATTGCAGAGGACAGACAGCTATCCCCCTTGTTATAAGGTTATACCTGATTTGGAAAGGCTGACTGTTCATTCCTGGATGGCTTCCCTGCAGACGGAACGGCTGGAACAGAAGACAGAGGCCATACACAAACGGGTGGAACTGTGTAATGGCTCGTGGGAGAATGCTTACTTTATGACGTTGGCTCGTAACTATGGGTTTGGTATTAATAATGATGCCTTTGAATGTTGGGCGCAAAACCTGCCTTTGGATGCTGTTGCTCATCATCGCGACAACCTCTTTCAGATAGAGGCTATCTTCATGGGACAAGCTGGACTGCTGGAACTTGACACCATACCAGAGTATTATCAGAAGGATGCGCTGAACGAGGGCTATTTCGCTAAACTGCGCAATGAATACCTCTACCTGGCCCACAAATTCTCGATGAAACCGATGGATTATAAACTCTGGCGATTTCTGAGGCTTCGTCCACAGAACTTTCCCCATATTCGCATTTCGCAATTGGCCAACCTTTATTACCAGCAGAAGGCTGGACTCAGCCAACTTGTGGAGTGTGAGACCATAGAAGAGTTGAAAGCCCTGTTTTCATCGCAAGTAACGCCTTATTGGGAGACGCATTATACCTTTGGTTCTACCAGTAGCAGGAATGAGAAACATCTGGCTTATGGATCATTGAACCTGCTGATGATCAACACGGCTATACCTATGCTGTTTGCTTATGGGCGTCACAAGCAAAAGGACGCGCTTTGCGACAGGGCCTTTGATTATTTGGAGCAGTTGAGAGCTGAGAACAACTATATTATCAGAATGTGGCAGCAGGTGGGGTTAGTTGTACAGACAGCAGGTGACTCGCAAGCACTTATCCAACTGAAGAAAGAATATTGCGATAAGAGAGACTGTCTCCGATGTCGATTTGGCTATGAATATCTTAGGAAGAAATAATAATGGAACAAGAACTATTCTATGTGATGGCGCTGACGCGCCTGACCAACTTTAACTACCAGCAGGCTCTCGAACTGTATAAGGCTGCGGGAGGAGCACGACAACTGTTTGAGAACCGCTCCCATATTGACGAATTAATCGGTGAATGCTCACCACGTCTTGTTGAGGCTCTGAAAGACTGGAGCAATGCGATGAAACGGGCTGAGGCTGAGTCGCAGTTCATGCAGGAGCATGGTGTCAAGGGAATTTCGCTAAATGATGATGACTATCCCCAACGACTCAGAGAGTGCCCTGATGCGCCATTGGTATTATATTATAAAGGTAATAGTGAACTTAATCAGGCAAAAGTCGTCAGTATTGTTGGTACTCGCCACATCACTTCTTACGGACAGGATCTGATACGTCGTTTTATCAGCGATTTGCATCAATACTGCCCTGAGGTGCTGATAGTCAGCGGTTTGGCTTATGGCGTAGATGTGAACGCTCATCGTGAGGCACTTGCCAATGGTTATGAGACAGTAGGAGTACTGGCTCATGGATTGGATAGGATATATCCGTATCACCATCGTGAGATAGCAGCCCAGATGTTGAATCAAGGCGGACTGCTCACAGAGTTTATGACGCAGACCAATGCCGACAAGCCCAACTTTGTGCGTAGAAACCGAATCGTGGCTGGTATGTCAGATTGTACGATTCTGGTTGAGAGTGCAGAAAAGGGTGGTGGCCTGATAACTTGTGAGATCGCCCAAAGCTATGATCGCAGCGTTTTTGCATTCCCTGGTAATGTCGGGGCAGAATTCTCCAAAGGTTGTAACAATCTGATACGTGACAATGGGGCTGGCCTCATATCAAATGCAGAGGATTTTGTAAAAGCCATGGGTTGGCAGGATGATGTTCGAAGGAAACAGGCTTTTATCGACGGAATCGAAAGAAATCTCTTCCCGGAATTGTCGTTTGAAGAACAGCAGATTGTGAATTTGCTCCAGAAAACCAACGACTTACAGCTGAACATACTTGGCGTGAAGACGGGCTTCAGCATCGGACAGTTGACAGCCCTGCTTTTTCAGTTGGAGATGAAGGGTGTTGTGAAACCCTTGGCGGGCGGTATGTATCATCTGTTATTGTAAAAATATTATAATTCTCAATTTCCGATTCTCGTTTCTCAATTATAATAAGTATCTTTGCAGCGTTTTAATTCGAATTAATTATGAAAATAGCTTTAATCGGCTACGGAAAGATGGGCAAGATGATAGAGCAGATAGCCTTGAGCCGTGGTCATGAGATTGTGAGTATTGTCGATATCGATAATCAGCAGGACTTTGATTCGCCTGCTTTTGCTTCGGCTGATGTTGCCATCGAGTTTACGGCTCCACAGGCGGCCTATGGTAACTATCTGAAAGCTTGGAAGGCTGGTGTGAAGGTTGTCAGTGGTTCAACGGGTTGGATGAAAGATCATGGCGATGAAGTTCGCAAGGCGTGTGCTGAGGGTAAGACACTTTTTTGGGCTTCGAACTTCTCGATAGGTGTGGCCATATTCTCAGCCGTAAACCGTTATCTTGCTAAAATCATGAATCAGTTTCCACAATACGATGTAGAGATGGAGGAGACGCACCACGTGCACAAGCTCGATCACCCCAGCGGCACAGCCATTACGCTGGCCGATGAAATCGTAGAGAATATTGACCGTAAAGAGGCGTGGGCAGAAGATACTACGGATAAGAAACTGCTGCGTGTAGACCATATCCGCCGTGGTGAGGTGCCTGGCATCCATACCGTTCGTTACGATTCTGATGCCGATCTGATTACAATCACCCACGATGCTCACAGCCGTAAGGGCTTTGCCCTCGGAGCCGTGCTGGCTGCCGAGTACACAAAGGATCATCAGGGTCTGCTGACAATTTCTGATATGTTTAAGTTCTAAAACATAGGTTAAAGTCTGGAAAAGATGCAACTTCCTTAAATATCGTTGCGTCAAACCGATGTGAATGTAATTTTGATAAAATGGTAAAGAAGCAAGAATTCAATCCGAAGGTGCAGTGGGCGAAGTTCATCGTTGTGCTGGTGCTCTATCTGCTCTTCCTTTATTGGGTTAAGAGTTGGTGGGGGCTGCTCGTAGTGCCTTTCATCTTTGATGTATATATCACCAAGAAGATTAAGTGGCAGTGGTGGAAAGAGGCCGAGAAGCCGGTTAAGTTTGTCATGTCGTGGATAGATGCACTGGTGTTTGCTTTGGTGGCTGTCTACTTCATCAACCAGTTCTTCTTCCAGAACTATGTGATTCCATCGAGCTCATTGGAGAAGTCGCTGCTGACAGGCGACTATTTGTTCGTCTCAAAGGTTAGCTATGGTCCCCGTATTCCACAAACCCCGTTAACGATGCCGCTCACTCAGCATACTCTGCCTGTGGTAGAGTGCAAGAGCTATATCGAGTGGCCTCATTGGGACTATCGACGTGTAAAAGGTCTGGGTAAGGTTGAACTGAATGATATCGTTGTTTTCAACTTTCCTGCAGGCGACACCCTGTGCGCAGCGCCACAATATCAGGCCTACGACTACTATCAGATGTGTTATGGCATAGGTTATCAGCTCTATCCTAACCGCCCTGATCCCGACTCATTGTCGGCAGATATGCGTGTGAAGTACTTTGATGCCATCTATGCAGCAGGTCGTGATGTGATTCGTCAGAATGCTGCTGAATATGGCGAAATCATCACCCGTCCGACGGATCGGCGAGAGAACTATGTAAAACGCTGTGTTGGTTTACCAGGACAAACGTTGCAGATAAAGAACCATATCATCTATCTCGATGGTAAGGCTAATAAAGAGCCAGAGAATGTGCAGTATACCTATCGTCTGAAACTGAAGCAGGCTATCCCTGATGATATGATGGAAGATCTCGGCATTTCGATGGAAGATTTGACGAGCCTGAACACCGCGGGATATCTTCCTTTGACGAAACGGGCTTTGGAAGTGCTGAAGGCAAGAAAGGATATTGTAGAGAGTGTTGAACTGAATACAGAGGTAAACGATTTAGAAATATATCCGCTAAACGGAAATAAACACTGGACAAGAGACAATTATGGACCAGTTTGGATTCCGAAGAAGGGTGAATCTATCACGCTTAATCTTGATAATATCGCCATCTATGAACGTCCTATCAAGGTTTATGAAAATAATGACTTGCAGATTAAAGACGGTAAAATTCTCATTAATGGTAAGGAAGCGAAGGAGTATACCTTTAAGATGGATTATTATTGGATGATGGGTGATAATCGTCACAACTCAGCCGACTCACGTTACTGGGGATTTGTACCTGAGGATCATATCGTGGGTAAGCCTATCTTCATCTGGTGGTCGAGCGATCCGGATCGTCATGGCTTTAGTGGTATACGCTGGAGTAGGCTGGGGCGGATTGTGGATAATATCAAGTAAGTTATCTAAGGTGGAGAACATTCTGCTAAGTACAACATATTTTGGCCCGGTGCAGTGGTATCAGAAACTACATCGGGCCAAATCTGTGCAAATAGAACAATGGGAGAATTTCTCAAAACAGACTTACCGCAACCGTTGTCTCATTGCTACGACCAATGGTGTTCAGACACTTACTGTGCCAGTGGAACATGGGGACAGTTTGCTGATAAAGGATATTCGCATCAGTGATCATGGTAATTGGCGACATCTGCATTGGAATGCCTTGAAGAGTGCCTATGGAGAATCACCTTTTTTTGAGTATTATCAAGATGATATTCGTCCGTTTTTCGAACAGCGTTGGACGTTTCTGCTCGATTTCAATGAGGCTATCCGTCAGAAAATATGTGAGCTAATCGATATACAGCCTGTAGTGTCTCTTACAGAGATGTATATGCCGGATGTTTCAGAGAAAGATTATCGTGAGACAATCCGTCCGAAACATCCCGTATCAGATTCAGACTTTCTGTTAAAGCCTTATTATCAAGTATATAAGGAAAAATACGGATTCCTTCCAAATCTCTCAATTTTGGACCTTTTGATGAATATGGGCCCAGAGGGTATATATTATTTATAAACTATTGAGACATATAGAAAAGCAGATTTCTATGTAAGTTTGTTGGCTGTTTCGGGGATTATGCTTACCTTTGCACCAACTTAAAAACCAAAACAATGAGGAAATTTGTCTTATTATCTTTGTGTTTCATTTTCAATCTGACCATATCAAGTCAGACGCAGCATTTCTATACATCTGATAAACTGTCGAGTAACCAGATTACAGACATCTGTCAGGACAAGACGGGTTATATATGGATAGCCACAGAATATGGCCTGAACAAATACGATGGCTATCGTTTTACAAACTATCTGCATGATAAAAATAACCCCGCCTCAGTCAATAGTAACAATATCGTTGTGCTCTTTGTTGATAATATGGGGTCTATGTGGGTTGGTTGTGGTACTGGACTTTGTAGGTATAATAGTGCAAACGACGAATTCGAGAGAGTTCAATTCCCTGAGATTGCATCGGCTCGCGTGAATGACATTATACAAGAAAATGACACGCACCTGTTAATAGGAACGGCAGGATACGGCCTCTTTCGGGTAAATATCAGAACACTCGAGGTTGTGGCAGTAAACAACTATTCCAAGGCTGACGATAAAGACTATTTCAGTCATATCATGATCGATGAAAAGGGAAATTTCTGGAAGGCAGGTTCTGCTCCAATAGTCACAATCAGACAGAATGATAGGCGTCATACCATCCGGACTTTTGAATCGCCCGTTGGAACGGTGACTGATTTTATCAGTTATGAAGGAGGTGTTTTGATGGTGTGTAAAAAAGGTTTGGCCTTCTATCGAAATGGAAAATTGCAGTGCGATTTCTTCGATATTAGTGTTTTGGGTAGTGAGAATGTCCAGTTACGTAGTGCATTCCTCGACAAGGCTGGTAACCTGTTTATAGGGACTCTCGGGCAGGGACTTTGTTGGATACCACGCGGTTCCCGTCAACTTCAACGTTATGAATACACTAGCGGATCCTTTGACCTGAACACCTCAAATGTATGGGCTTTGTTTGAAGATAACCAGGATAACCTCTGGGTGGGATGCTTGAAACGCGGACTGCTGTTACTGCCTCAGCATGAGCCTTTGTTCACTACTTGGGAATTCTCTGCACAGAATGTCAGTATTGGTGGCTCTGTAACCTCCGTGTGTCAAGGTGATAATGGTATGACGTGGTGTGCGGTGCAGAACAATGGTATCTATGGCCTTGATGCTAATGGAAAGGTTGTAGCTCATCCGGCTTCTCCGTCCGACACATATTCAATCTATCGTGACAAACAAGGTAACTATTGGATTGGTACGGGCAAAGGGCTCTATTCCTATAACCCACAGACAGGTGCTTATAAGAAAGAGGTGGATTTTGATAGCGACTACATTAACGTAATGGCAGACGATGGCAAGGGGCTCCTTTATTTCTCAACCTATTCGAAAGGCTTTTGTTCTTATGACCAGAAGACAAAAGAGCTGAGAAACTATAACATGCAGCAAACAAACAAAGAAAAAGGGCGGTTGCATAATAACTGGGTTATGTCGATGATGGTAGACAGCAATGGGAAACTATGGTTAGGCACCTCCTCAAATCTGTGTTGCTATGATCCTGAGAATGATTTCTTTAGACCCTATGGCTGGGAGGTACAGTTGGAGGGTAAGGGGGTAACTGCGCTTTATGAAGATGCGGCTCATCGGATTCTGGCTGGCACCGATACGGGACTTTTTCTTTATGACAGCAAAAAGGGAAATTTTATACCTTGTCCTAGAGCAGAGGTTTTGGCAGGTAAGGTTATTTGTGGCATTATGCAGGATGACTTTGGTGATTTGTGGTGTAGTTCTTCTATGGGTATATGGCAGTATCAGGCCAATAAAAACAGATTTATTGCACATGTCTATGGCAACGGGTTGATAACACGTGAATACGTGTCGGATATTGCTATTAAGAAAGCTGATGGTACCATTTGTTTCGGAATTAGTGATGGAATTACCTTGTTCCAACCTGCGACTTTGAGAAATAGACAAGACAGGCAGAATTCTGTTCATTTGACAGGGTTGTTTTTAGGTGGTATTCCAGTTAACTGCAAGACTTTATCTGATGACGAGTATGTGATTACGACGGCTTTGGAGCAAAGCAACCGTTTTCAATTGTCATATCTCGACAACTTCTTTACAATGGAGTTTTCATTATTAAACTACTCGAATACAGAAAATGTTGTTTATGAATATCGTTTAAACGGTTCTAAGGAGTGGACGCAGACAGCGGCAGGCAGTAATAGTATCTCTTTTACACATCTGCAGCCAGGTTCTTATGTATTGGAGGTTAGAGCTTATGATAACGGTGCTTATACAGATTCGCAGGTGTATCGCATCATTGTGCGTGCGCCATGGTATCGTTCATCGTGGGCGTACCTTATATATATATTAGCAACTCTTCTTGTGGTTGGCGTACTTATTTGGGCGTATATTCGCAGACGTAAGCAGGAACTTGACGAGGAGAAGATGAAATTCCTGATAAATGCAACCCATGATATCCGTTCGCCGTTAACACTTATCATGAGTCCGTTACATAAACTGTTGAAGCGCGAATTAGATAGTGATTTGAAATCGGAACTGAAGACGATTGAGCATAATGCCCAACGTGTTCAGAATCTGGTAAACCAGATACTTGATATTCGTAAAATAGACAAACAGCAGATGAAGTTACAATGTCAGGAAACCGATATGGTACAGTATGTTGGTAATATCCTGAAGTCATATGAATATACTGCAAAAGAAAGAGGCATGGGTTTCAGATACGTACCGGCAATAGACCAGTTGAAGGTTTGGTTCGATCGCACCTCAATAGATAAGGTGATTGACAACCTGCTTTCCAACGCCTTCAAGTATACCTATGATGGAGGCGAAATAGAGGTGCGTGTAGCCGAAGGCCCAGGTCAGACGGCGGAGTTGCAAGTCCTTGATAATGGTATGGGAATCAAGGGTGATGTACATAAAATTTTTGACCGTTTCTATCAGGGTAGTAGTTCACGCTCGTTGCATATTGAAGGTACTGGAATCGGCTTGAACCTCTGTAAGATGATGGTTGAGATGCATCATGGAACTATTGAGGCTGCAAATCGTGAGAACGAACAGGGTAGTGTGTTTACCGTACGTTTGCCGTTAGGAAACAGTCACCTGACAAAAGATGAATTGCTTGTAGCCGAGGAAAAAGAGCGACAGGCAAAGCCAAAATCGCAGTCAAATTATCATGTATTAGTTGTTGATGATGACGTTGAGATTGGCGAGTACATCTCGCAAGAATTAGGAGCTTTTTATCATATTACTGCTGTAACTAGTGGAAGAAAGGCGCTTCGGACTTTGCTGGCAGTAGATCAGGATAAGCAGTTCGACCTTGTGGTGTCTGATGTGATGATGCCGGAAATGGATGGCTTTACATTGCTGAGAATGATTAAATCGAACATGAATATTGGACATATCCCAGTGGTGATGCTGACTTCAAAATCGGATGTGGCCAATCGTTTGGAAGGTCTTGAGAAAGGGGCCGACGCTTTCCTTGCAAAGCCTTTTGATATGGATGAGCTACATGTGATTATCAATAATCTGATAAGTAAGAACTTACGCTTGAAAGGCAAGTATTCTGGTACCCAACAGCAGAAAGACAAGGTCGAGGAGAAGCAGGTGAAAGGAAATGATGAGGCTCTGATGGAGCGAATCATGAAAGTTGTAAACGAACATTTGGATGACAGCGATTTCAATGTTGAAGTGCTGACGAAGGAGGTGGGTATCAGTCGGGCTCAGCTGCATCGTAAGATGAAGGAGATGACAGGTCTGCCAGTCAGCGAGTTTATACGTAACATCCGTTTGGAACAGGCAGTACGTCTGTTAGAAGAACAGAAAATCAATGTTACGCAGGTTGCTTATTCTGTAGGATTCAGTAATTTGGCGCATTTCTCTACGGTCTTCCGTAAACAGTTTGGAGTCTCGCCAACAGAGTATATGGAGCAAAAAGTAGCCAAAAAACAAGGTTGAAACAAAAATGAAATGAAGTGAAACATACGTTAAAGCCTCTAAAAAGAAATCTGCCTACCTTTGCGGCAGATTTTTTATTAAATTAATTGATTATTAACTAACAAAACCAAAACGTATGAGTTTCAAAGCAAAGAAAACAGCCATGTTGGTAGGATTGTGCTTCTTGGGCATGATCACTGCACAGCAGGCTTCGGCAGCTACCGAATCTGTAGCTTCCGTTCAGCAAACGAAGCAGGCTACTGGTCAGGTCTCAGACTCTCAGGGTCCACTGATTGGTGCCACGGTCATGGAGAAGGGTACCAACAATGGTACAGTCACCGACTTTGAAGGTAACTTCTCTCTTAATGTTAAGCCAGGCGCTACGCTCGTTATTTCTTATGTCGGCTACAAACCACAGGAAATAAAGGCTGGTGATAATGTACGCGTAAACCTGAAAGAAGACGGCCACGTAGTTAACGAAGTGGTTGTTATCGGTTATGGTACCCAGCGCCGCGAAGCCGTTACAGGTTCTGTAGCCAACATCGGTGGTGAGAAACTGAATCAGATTGCTGCTACTAACGCTGCCCAGGCCCTGCAAGGTCGTGTAGCTGGTGTGCTCATGACACAGACATCGTCTAAGCCAGGTGCTGAGATGCAGATTCGTATTCGTGGTCAGCGCTCACTGACCGCAAGTAACGACCCTCTGATCGTGCTCGATGGTATTCCATTCATGGGTCAGCTCTCTGATATCAATCCTGCTGACATCAAGTCAATGGATATCCTGAAGGATGCTTCTGCAACAGCCATCTATGGTTCTCGTGGTGCTAATGGTGTTATCATCATCACAACCGTTAAGGGAGCTCAGGGCACACCTGCCAAGGTTACATATAATGGTTATGTAAGCTTTAAGAAGGTTTTCCACAAGTATCCTATGATGGATGGACCTACGTTCTCTAAGATGCGTCAGTATGCAGGTCTGTACCAGAATTCACTCGACGAGAGCGAAACCACCAATACCGACTGGCAGGATTTGTACTATCAGACAGGTATCAGCTATAACCACGACCTGAGTGTTGCTGGTGGTACCAATGGCGGTAGCTACAGCTTTGGCGCTGGTTATTATAAGGATGAATCTGTTGTTCCTACCGAGGGTTACGACCGTGTTTCTATCCGTGGTAACTTCGACCAGAAGGTTGGAAAATGGTTCCGTTTCGGCTTGAGCACCAACAATAGCTATCGTAAAACTCAGGGTGTGAACAACATGTACGCTGTACTGGGTTCGTCACCTCTGTCAAGCCCATACGACGAGAATGGTAACCTGAAGCGTTACAACGCTCTGCCTGCCGACGACCAGATTGTGGTTACAAAGGAGACAGTAGAGCGCGACAAGGATATATGGTTGAGCGAGAACAAGGGTATCGGTTCGTATAATACCCTGTTTGCCGAGTTGAAGTGCCCATGGATCGAGGGATTGAGCTATCGTGTAAACGTAGGTCTTAACTTCCGTTCTTCTAAGAGTGGTTCTTTCACAGGTACTGGTATTAACAATAAGGATGCCAACGCTGTTAACAGCGGTTCTGTCTATGAGAACCAGACCCGTAACTGGGCTGTTGAGAACCTGCTCACATTTGATCGTACTTTCGCCGAGAAGCACAACTTGAATGTTGTTGCCATGTACTCTGCTGAGCAGACAACTTATGAGCAGAGTGGTGCATCAGCACAGGATATTCCTGCCGACTACTTCCAGTACTATGCACTTGACAAGGCTATTGGTCAGGCTAACCTCACTGGTTACAACTACTGGCAGAGCGGTCTGATTTCTTGGATGGGTCGTGTCATGTACTCTTATGATAATAAGTATATGATTTCGGCTGCCCTCCGTTCGGACGCTTCTTCACGTCTGGCTAAGGGTCATCAGTGGCACACATATCCTGCAGTAAGTGCCGGTTGGAACATTGCCCGTGAGAGCTTTATGGAGGATCTGAAGTGGATCGACAACCTGAAACTTCGTGTAGGTTATGGTGAAACTTCTAACCAGAGTATCAACCCATATTCTACTCTTGGAGGTCTGGCTACACGTAACTATAACTTCGGCTCTACCTATAAGTCAGGTTACTATGTGAACTCTCTGCCTAACCCTGAGCTTGGTTGGGAGTACTCTAAGACTTGGAACTTCGGTCTCGACTTCTCGTTCTTCAATGGTCGTCTGTCTGGATCGTTCGAGTACTATACTCAGAAAACTAACGATATCCTGCTCAGCGTAAAGCTTCCAGATACATCAGGTGTAAACAGCTATACTGGTAACATCGGTAAGACTCAGAACAAGGGTTGGGAGTTCTCTCTGAACGGTATCATCCTCGACAACAAGAACGGTTGGAATTGGGAGGCTGGTGTCAACTTCTATCAGAACCGCAACAAGCTGGTTGAGTTGGCCTCTGGCAAGGATCAGGATGAGGCAAACCTCTGGTTCGTTGGTCATCCAATCGATGTTATCTACGACTACGAATATGAAGGTCTGTGGCAGGAGGGTGATCCCTACATGAACATTCTTGAGCCAGGTGGAAACGTAGGTATGATTAAGGTTAAGTATCGTGGTGATGCTTCTAAGGGCGACTTCCTGGAGGACGGTGTAACGCCAAGCCGCCAGATTGGTCCCGACGACCGTCAGATTATGAGCATGGAGCCTGACCTGATCGGTGGTTTCAATACAACTGTTGGTTACAAGAACTTCGATCTGACTGTTATCGGTGCCTTCCAGGTTGGTGGTAAGCTGATTTCTGCCATCCACTCTTCAAATGGTTACTTGAACATGCTTTCTGGTCGTCGTAACAACCTCGACGTTGACTACTGGACCGAGGAGAACACTGGTGCAAAATATCCAAAACCAGGTGGCATTATGAGCAGCGATAACCCCAAGTACGGTTCTACATTGGGTTATTTCAATGCTGGTTACCTGAAGTTCCGCACCATCACTCTGGGTTACAACTTCGATAAGCTGCAGGCTGTAAAGGATCTTGGTATCAGCCGTCTGCGTGTATATGCTACCGTTCAGAATCCATTCGTGCTCTTCTCGCCATACAACAACGAGAGCGGACTTGATCCAGAAACCAACTCTTGGTCAAACGAGAATACGGCTGTAGGTTACTCATTCGGTAGTCACAGAATGCCTATCGTAGGTTATAACACACCTTCAACCCGCAACTTCATCTTCGGTGTTAACGTAACATTCTAAAGAATCATTTAAGAATTAAGAGTTATGAAAACTAAAAGTATCAAATATATTCTTGCTGCGGGTCTCGTATGCTGTGGTCTCTCAACTACCATGACATCCTGCAACGACGTGCTCGACGAGCAGCCTCGTAGCCAGTTCGACCCAACCTTCTTTAATACGAAGGCGGGTATTGAGGGCGGTCTGACATCGCTCTACGCTCACCTGCGCTATTTCTATGGCAACGGTTACTACCTGAACACCCTTGAGACAGGTACCGATGAGTACACATACGCACAGAGTGCCGATGGTAACTTTAAGGATGCCGACCTCTCAGGTGTAGGTTCTGTTACTCCTTCAAGCACCGTTTCTGGTGGCGCATGGGGTACCCTGTTTGCTAACATCAATACCGCCAGCGGTATTATCGAGAATGGTGCTGAGGCAGGCATTGATCCAGCTCTGCTGGCCGAGGCTTACTTCTTCCGTGCATTCGACTACTTTATCCTGGTGCAGACCTACGGTGGTGTGCCCCTCGATCTGGGTGCTGGCGAACTGAAGTTCAACACCTCTACTGCTCGTACTTCTGTACGTAATACTGTTCCTGAAGTCTATGCAGCAATCTTCAGCGACCTTGAGAAAGCTGTTGCCGATCTGCCAGAGACTCCGCGTCTTACTGGTACTGCTACTAAGAACTTGGCTCGCTTGTACCTCTCTAAGGCTTATCTGACATACGCTTGGTGGTTGGAGAACCCAAACAATATTCCTACCTATCCTGAGTGTAGTCGTAATTCTGGTGAGGCCCAGAGCTATTTCCAGAAGGCTTACGATACCGCTATGCAGGCCATCAACAATCCTGGTCCATACGCTCTGCAGCCTACATTCTATGATGTAAACGTAGCTACCAACGACCGCAACTCTGAAATCATGCTCTACGCTGATCACGACGAGGACGAGAAGTATGGTAACGGTGGTGCTGGCTATGGTTGGGGTAACGGTGGTTCTCCTGAGAACTTCGCTTACTGGATGGAGACTTGGAACTACACCGAGATGATTGCAAAGGCTGCTTCTGGTGCTTCTATTAACCCCATTCAGCGTGAGGCAGTTCAGGCTCTCGGTCGTCCTTGGACTCGTATGGCTCCTATCGCCGACAACTTCATGGAAGGTGGTGTTTGGGAAGATGCTGTTAAGGCTATCGACTCTCGTTACGATGCAACCTTCACCCTGCGCTATCATACCAACTGGCAGAAGAGTGGTAACACCGAGCCTTATGTATTTGGTGCTAATGGTGAGAAGGTATATCCCAACGAGGTTTACTTCTCTTGGGTTCCTGAGAGCGAGGACAGCAAGATTAACTACACTGGTGCCGATGGTAAGCTTGGTTTCGGTGAGATGGCAGGCCGTCCTGACTTCGTAGTTGCTGTAAACCACATCAGCCGTAAGAAGTACCCCATCAACTGGAAGATTGGTATCTATCGTACTGACAATGCTGGTGGTCTTGGTTCAAAGGTTAATGGTGGTAGCCCACGTCCTTGGAACGTTGCTAAGTTCTCTGAGTTCTATCTCATCGGTGCTGAGGCTGCTGTTAAGCTCGGTAAGCAGGCCGATGCTAAGACTCTGGTTAACGTACTCCGTGCCCGTGCCGGTAAGCAGACATTCTCTCAGAACGACAACGTAGCCGTTTCTGTTGATAACAGCGCCGCTATGGTTGCTGCAACACCGGACCCGATCACTATCGATTTCATCCTCGACGAGCGTAGCCGTGAGTTCTGGGGTGAGGGATACCGTTGGTTCGACCTCGTTCGTACTCAGAAGTGGGCTGAGCGTGCTGGTACATACCGCATCGCTGGTGCTGGTTACACCGATAAGGATCTGCAGACAGTTAAGCGCGATATTCCTGCTGGTTACTATATCCGTCCTATCCCACAGGGACAGCTGGAGGGTATGGAGATGACCGAGGAGGAGAAGGATGCATATCAGAATCCCGCATATAGGAATTAATTTTAAGTTAGTATCTTTTCTGTGTAGAACACGGGCCGTCGTTGATGACGACCCGTGTTTTCTATTCCTTACTCACGTGATAGTTGTTATATCCGAGAAACATCCCACACTTCTCACACTTCCCACACCCGACTTAGGTGCGGAAAGTGTGGGATTTCAAAAAACAAGGAGAATTTTCAATCTGAACTAGGGGTTGACTTACCACTTGTCATGGGTGTGGATATCGTCGCCCCAGCGGTGATCCTTAGGGAAAGGCTGCCCTTCCCAGGCTTTGACTTGCGTCCAAGGCTGCGGAGCATCTGTCCAGAAAGGATGGTTGGCAGGCAAACCGAGGGGCATAAAAGCTAATGAGGTCATGTAGAGCGAGCCGTTATTGGTATACCAGTCAGCTATCTCGGGCTGTGAACCACAGAAACCGATAGTCAGATAACCAGCGTCGTTGAAATTCTTGCTTAGGCAAGCGTCTCCTTGGGCCGAGTGCTGTTGAATATCGAACATACGATGTAATACCTTTGTAAGGGCTGCACGTACCTGACCATTGCTCAACTCCTCAGGAAGTTTCTGATACCATGCCATTAGGGCCAAAGGTTGCATGGCTGCCATGCGATATGGTATAGAGCGGCCAATGACGGGGAAGGTACCCTCTGGCGAGATAAAACGTTCAAGGATGATAGCGAACTTCTGTGCACGCTTCAGGGCACGATCATGATACTTTTGGTAGTCCAGGCGCGAGTTGACTTTGGCATCGACCATCGCTTGCAACGTTTCCAGATACATGGCATGGAAAACATAGCTCGAATAATAGTCAAAGGCAAACACTGGGCCGTCAGCATACCAGCCGTCGCCAACGTACCACTCTTCAACTTTGCGGCAGGCGGTGTTGACACGGAACTCATCGAACTGTGCTCCAGCTTTGGCTAGCAAACTCTCGATAGTCGACGAGAAAAGAAACCAGTTCGTGTAAGGAGGGTCTATCTTGCGCATGCCTTGGAATTCCTTGATATATCGCTGTTTCGTGATATCGTCAAGTGGTATCCATAGAGTGTCCCAGGCGCGGAGGAACGATTCTGCGATGTAGGCTGCATCTACCAGATTCTGCCCAGCTTTGCCCCAACACAAATAATCTGGAGATTCGGGGTCGACAGAATTCTTGTATGCAGCAAGAGCCCATTCGCGGAGTTGCTTTCGTTGTAAACCTTCTGGTGTGTTGTCATCGGGTAAGGTGAGCCAAGGGGCAATACCTGCCATTAAGCGTCCAAAGGTCTCCATATAGACAACAGAGCGATCGCGGTTGTCGAACGATGGGGAGAACTCTGTCTTCATGTTCTTCTGCAATTCTCCCTTGGCCATGTTTTCCAATACGGGCTGTGCCATCTTATAGGCCAGAGAACACCAATAGTCACGATCGGTCTGCTGCTTTACTTTTTTAGCGTGGAGTGGCAGAAGTAGCGCTAAGGCTGTCATCAAGGTAATAAGTCTTTTCATTGGATGGTGTATTTAATTTTGTTGTTTGTTTTTTGTGATTTGACAGTTAGAACGATACGATACATTTGTTTTCCCCACATGCCTTGTAGCAGTGGGTCAAGCAGGTCGCTGATGTCTTCAATGGTGGCTGAGAGTTGGTTGGTGTCGAAGTGAATACGGCTCAAAGCGTTGCGGTCGAGGGTGATGAACATCAGTCGGGTTGGATGGCAATATTCGCTCAGTTCATAATCCTCAGTAATAGTAATGGCAGATTTGCTCGATGAAACCGTACGTTTCCATGTCTTTATTCCTGCTTCGTCGGGATAGGCACCTGCAATGTCAAGTGTCAGTTGACCGTTTCTATGGCTAATGACTTTGGCTGCATATTGCCTACCGTCCTTCTGATCGATGCCATTAATCTGAGGCAGGTTGTGATATTGTGACTGCATAGTCCAGATGCTATATCGGTCGTTACTGAATGTCTTGGCTGTATATTCACCTACGCTAGGGTCGATAAATAATGGCTCGCCGTCAGCATAGACAATGAAAGACCCCACGTCATTGTGGTTGTGACTCTCACCATTGGTCCCTCCTTTCATGGCTATAAACAGATTACCTCTGCGGGCCGTCATAACCTGAAGGTTGGGGAGCCACACATCTTTTAATAATGGTTCGCATGGTCGTTCTTCGATGAAATGGCGGATATTTCGAAGAAAGAAGAGCTCACGGCTGAGTGTGGGAAAGTTACCGCTCTTATCGTATAGAGCTGCAGGATTGGTGAGCACTCCCTTTTGGCGCCCTAAGTAAGCTCCGAACTCTCGCATGGTCTGATCGCCGAGCCAGAGGCCGAAAGGATAGACAATGTTCACCTGTTGTACTGCCTTATTCTCATGTGCATCGGCGAAGTTTACGCAGTAGTCATTGCCTATGTAGGTCTTATAGGCGTAAGATGCCATCTTACCGATTTTATCAGCATCGTCAGGAAAATCAGGCATCAATCTCAGTACCTCGAACATCGAGGCGGCAGCACGATCCCAGTAACCAGGGCCTTCGTCACAGCCTCCATCGTCGGGATACGCGTCGATAAAGGCTTGTGTAGCTTTCTGTATCTGGGCGATAGCTTCAGCTTTACGAGCCTCGTCGTGCTCGCAGAGCAACACGCATGCCAGCCAGTTGCTGCATATCCAGGGATTCCAGTTCATGCCAGCCGTTTTCCACCAATAGTCTTTCTTCAAGGCCGGCACAAGGATACGTCGTTCTATCTCACGATCAATGCGCTGGCAGAGGTCGGGTGAAAAGTCATCAAACTGTTTCTGAAGCATATATTTGGTCCACACGATGAGATTGGCGGTCTCGGCATTAAAGAGGTCCACCTCCTGAAGCTCTGCCAAGGGAATGGCTTTGGCGTAGTGGGCAGGGATACCCCACCACGTTTCCTCACAAAAGCTGCCTATTCCATCGATGATTTTGCCAGTGAAACGACCTTTACCTTCTATAATCTCAGCCATGACGAGAGCTGCCAACTGACGACGTTTCTCAAAGCAGATGGTTTCGTAGTTCACACGGTTGCCCGTTTGCTTGTTCTCTGCGAAGACGGTAAAAGGTAATGCCGTCCAAGGCTTGTCAAGGTATTGTTCGCCATAAGTGATATAACTCTGGCGCATTTCTGTGGGAATAGAATCCTGCCAGAAGTTGTCGTCAGCCTGCGGCAACAGACTGGTTATGCTGAGAGTTATCGTCAATAGCAGATTCATTGTCCAATATATCTTATGTATTCACACGCGGCTAGCAGGAAGGCGCCAACGCCGAAATTGGCCTGAGAGTTTGCATCGACCGTCTGACCAGGGATGGCGCGTTCACCTATGGGTTGAACATATCCAATCTTACCATCTTTCTGTAGTGCGATAGTAGTCAGATAGTTCCATGCTTTCTCGATGGTTGGTCCAAACTCTTTCTTTTGCAGGTAGCCATGATTAACGCCCCAGAGCAGTCCATAGCAGAAGAAGGCAGTACCGCTGGTCTCATAGCCGGGAGCTTGTTTGGGATCCATCATCGAGCGGGTCCAATGCCCCTCAGGTTGTTGCAATCTTTTTACGCCACGGGCCAGATTAGTGAATTTCTCTGCGAAGAAAGGTTGGCGCACATAGGTCTGAGGCATGTCTTGTAGAACCTTGGCCAATCCTGCCAGTACCCATCCGTCGCCACGTGCCCAGAAATCTTTTTTACCTGCTGCGGTCTTATGCTTCGGGTAGATATACTTACCGTCACGGAAGTAAAGCCCCGTTTCGTGATCTAGCATAATAGAGTCACTATAACAGATATTCTCATAGAGTTTACGCAGATATTTCTCATCGCCAGTAAGTTTATACATCTTTGTCATCACGGGCATCACCATGTAGAGAGCATCGGCCCACCACCAGTAGTCATGTGCTTTAGAGTCGGCTTCATAGCCCATTACCTCTTTGGCACGGGCAACTTTCTTTTCATCTTTTTCAAGATTATAGAGGTCGATATATGTCTGGAAACAAATCTGCCAATCGCCGAAAAGAACATAGTCCTGTCCTTCTCCGTATTGTTTGTATTTCCAGTTCGAAGGATCCGGCTCAGTGGCACCTTTCCACTGGTTATGCTCTGCCCACTGAATACTATAGTCGAGCATCTTTTCGTCTTTCAGTATTTTGTATACCTCCATATTGCCCGTATGATAGGCGGCGTTGTCCCAAAAGGAGCGCACCTCAGCAGGATTGTTTGTCTGCCAGTAGGTGTTTACCTTTCTGATAACATCCTTCACCTCATTGGCCGTCCAACGTTTTGCTTGTAGAGTCAGGGCCGAGAGCAATGTGAGTGTTAACAGTAGTCTTTTCATAATCTGTTATGTTAGCTGTTTGCAAAGATACTAAGAATCTGTCATAATATAGGTTCTAAGCTTGTTAATTCTTACAAAAGGGGGCAGCCTACATCGCGCAGACTGCCCCTCCGCCTTAGAAAATACTAACTAATAACCTAAATTATGTATGAATGAAATATTAATGTCTTAATAACCAGGATTCTGCTGTAAGTCAGCATCCTTGTTCAGCTGGATCTCTGACAGAGGAATAGGCAGCAGGGTGTGCTTCGAAGCATCGAAACCGGTAATCTTCTTACTGTCGGTTCCCTCAGCCCACTTATCCATCATCATCTTTACACGTTCAGCCAGCTTGCCTGTACGGCACAGGGTGTAACGACGGTTCTCCTCGCCAACCATCTCACGGATGCGCTCGTCGAGCAGGAAGTCGATAGTCATCTGTGCAGCAGTCACCTTACCAGCATTAGCATTACCTGTTTCAGCACGATAGGTCTTGAAAGCACGGTCGCGCAGTACGTTGATATCCTCGGCTGCACCAGCGGTGTTACCCTGGTTGATACGAGCCTCGGCACGGAGCAGATAAGCTTCGGCGAAACGCATCAGAGGCCAGTCCTTAACCATCTCCCATCCAAAGTCGTCGGTTGGGTCGTAAGCACCCCACTTAGTTGGGTGAGGATACATGACTTCCAGAGTATCGCTTGTCTTCCAGTAGATACGATCGCCGGTCTTGATGGTGATCTTGGTAGCACCTGATGTGCCATCGTCAACACGGAAACCATCCTTTACCGAAATCTCCTTGTTTACATTTGGCTTGTTGGCATACAGGATACGACGGATGTTGTGGTTTGAGTTACGGATATCGCCATCCTCCCAGATACCATACTTCACGTAGTTGCTCAGACGCAGACGACCGTTACCACGACCGCCGAGAGAGTCGGCATTCTGCATAAAATCGGTCAGCTTGTGGAAAGCAGCCACCCAGTTACGACGCTGCTGTGGGGCATTGATGATACCACCTGTTACGTCGCGGTTGTACTCCATCTGGAATACCCAGATACCCTCGGTGTTACCCTGCGAACGGCGCTGGTTGCCCCAACGGAACATATCGCTGTAGTAGTCGCCGGCATCAGAAAGGAACTTACCATAACGCTCCGAGATGAGCTTGTAGTTGCCGCTGTTGATAGTAGCTGATACAGCAGCCTCGGCCTCGGCAAATTTACCCATGCGGTTGAAAGCTTCACCAGCCAGAATGCGGGCACAGTCCTTATTGATACGGTTCTGTGTCTTGGTTTTACCTACCTCAGGCAGGTTAGCGATAGCATCGTTCAGATCGGCAAAAATCACAGCGTCGATCTCTGAAACGGCGTTACGTGTAAAGTCGGTACGTGGCTCAGCCTTGCTCTCGGTAAGCAGAGGCACTGGTCCCCACAGTGTTACCAGCAGGTTGTAAGCGTATGCACGGAAGAATTCGGCCTCGCCCTTAGCTGCAGCATCAACATTCTCTGTATTAATAATGATGTTAGCACTATTAATGATACTGTAGAGTGATGTCCACAACTTGCTTACACCGCTGTTCTCAGCATTCAGTGAGCCATACTGATAGAAAGGCACCTCAACACCTTGTGTAGAGCCGGGGGCTCCTACATCGGTACCATCTTGGAAGCAGCCAACGAATCCCTGTTGATCGCTCCATCCCCAGAGGTCGGCAAATTTCTGGTGCAAGCCGATAACCTTAGCCTCGACGTCAGTCACGTCGGTGCCGTATGATGAGTACATTTTCTCATCCAAGTAGCTGTCGCTGCATGAGGTCAGAGTCAGTGCGCTGACAGCCAGTGCTGAATATATAATGTTTCTTAGTTTCATAATTGTATCTCCTTAATTTTAGAATGTAACGTTAAGACCGAATACAACGCTCTTAGTCATTGGGTAGTTGTTCTCGTAACCACTCCATCCGCGCTGAGTGATGTCAGACTCTGGGTCCCATCCCTTCCAGCTGGTGAAGGTGTAGAGGTTACGTCCGCTCACGTAAGCAGTCAGAGCGCTCAGGTGCAGTGCATTCAGTACCTGTGCTGGGAACTGGTAGCTCAGTGTAACGTCCTTGATACGGGTGTAACCGGCGTTACGTGGGAATCCATAACCCCAACGGTTTGAGGTCTTGCTCAGCGAGCGATATTCGTTGCTCTTGTTCTCAGGAGTCCAGTAGCCAACTTCGGTGGTTGAGTTACGGCGACCCTGCTCGTCGGCTGCCATAGCCAGCAGTGAGTTGTTACGCTTGTGACCCTGTGCTGTCTGGATGAATACGCTCAGTGTAAAGCCCTTGTATGAGAAGGTGTTGGTCAAACCTGCGGTCCACTTTGGAGTGGTCTGGCCCTGAATCTTCTTGTCGCCCTCTGGTGTAATCTTACCGTCACCATCCAGGTCGGCCAGTTTCACATCACCAGCCTGAGCCTGAGGATCCTGCTGCAAGTGCTTACCGGCAGCAATCTCATCTTCCTGCCAGATGCCTTCCATCACGTAGTCGTAGATGACGCTGATAGGCTCACCAATAAACCAGCGGTTACCTAGGTCGTCCTGCTTGTCGCCATACAGGTCCTTAATCTCGTTCTTGTTCCATGACCATACGAGGTTGGTACCCCATGTAAAGTCCTTAGTAACAATGTTCTTTGAGTTGATAGTTACCTCAAGACCCTTGTTAGCGGTCTTACCCATGTTCATATATACGTTAGAGTAACCAGAAATCTTTGGCAGGTTGCGTTGCAACAGCAGGTCGGTAGTGGTCGATGTATAGAAATCGATGTTACCGTTGATGCGGTTGTTCAGGATACCGAAGTCGATACCAACGTTGAAGGTCTTGGTGGTCTCCCAGCCCAGTCCAGAGTTACCCATGCGGCTGTTTGGATTAAGAGCTGTTGCGGAAGCACCATCCATAGTGATGGCTGAGTTCGACATCTTAGCCAGTGTCTCGTAAACGCCGATGGCCTCGTTACCGGCCTTACCGTAAGAGAGACGCAGCTTCAGGTTGTTCAGCCAACTCTGTGTCTTCTCCATGAACTTCTCGTTAGTGATGTTCCAACCGAGAGCTACTGATGGGAATGTACCATATTTGTTATCATCACCGAATACCGATGAACCGTCGCGACGTACAGTGAAAGTAAACAGGTAACGGCTGTCGTAAGAGTAGTTCAAACGTCCCATCTGTGATACAGTCTTGTACAGGTCGGTATACGACTTAGAAGTCTGTGTGCTACCACCACCCAGATTGTGCCATGACAGCTCGTCGTTAATGAACTTAGCACCTGTAGCGGTGTTGTCGTGATACTTCTTACGTGATGAAGCGTACAGCAGCGTGATGTCGAAGTGGTGCTTCTGAATATCCTTAGCATAGCTCAGGATGTTCTCAACGGTGCGGCTCTGTGTCTCTGCATTGAAAATGTAGCCATAACCACCAGATGTGTTGAACTGAGCTTCGCCGTTATAGTAGTTCTCGCGCTTAGGAACGTAAGAGTAACCGAAGTTAAACTTATAGTGGAGTCCAGCCAGAGGCTTCCAGATGTTCTCGAAGTTAATGTCTGCATAACCGTTCAGGTTAATGTTCCACTGGCGACGCTCGTGATCCTGGTCAACATTCTGCATAGGGTTGAAGAACAGGGTCTCTGAGTACATCGGATACTGGCAGTAGCTGCCGTCCTCGTCGTAAACCTGTCCGTAAGGCGACATGGCCTCGGCCATCAGGAAGTTCACACGGCCACCGTCGCGGTTGTGCGAAACGATATAGCTGTTAGTACCAATCTTCAAGTAGTCTGTTACGTCAGCATCCACGTTCATACGCAGTGAGTAGCGCTTGTAGTTAAAGCCCTTCAGTACACCCTTCTGACTCATGTAGTCGCCCGAGATGAAGTACTTCACCTTATCAGCACCACCGTTGATGGTTACGTTGTGATCCTGGATGATACCAGTCTGCGAAATCATGTCGTACAGCCAGTCTGTCTCCTGTCCTGCAGCCTGTGCAGCGGCCTCGCTGGCGTTCTTTACATAGTCGTTGTACATGGTCTCACCGGCATTCTGGGCTACATAGTCCTTATAACGCTGTGTAATCTGGGCACCATTACAGAAGTCGAGTTTCTTAGCAAAGTCCTCAACACCCAGATAACCATTATAGCTGATAGTAGGTTTACCGTCCTTACCATGCTTGGTGGTAATAAGAATTACACCATTCGCACCGTTGGTACCATAGATAGCGGTAGCAGAGGCATCCTTCAGAATTTCCATCGACTCGATATCGGCGGGGTTGATATCGTTCAGCGAACCACCGCTCTTCGAGATGGGAATACCATCGACAACGATGTAAGGACCAGTTCCTGCGTTGATGGAGTTACGTCCACGAATCAATGCAGAGGGAGCATCACCAGGAATAGAACTGCCCTGCGTGATATTTACACCAGCGGCTGCGCCTTGAACAGCCTGCAGAACGTTAGTTACGGGCAGTTTGCTCAGGCGTTCCTTATTAATAGAGGTAACAGAACCGGTCACATCCGACTTTTTCTGAACACCATAACCTACTACAACCACTTCTTCAAGAGCAGTAGCATCTTCTTCGATAGTGATGTTAAGGCTTTGGCCAGGAGTGAAACTTACTTCCTTTGTCAGATAGCCAATGTAAGAGATGGTAAGAGTACCACCGTTCTGCACGTTGAGTGAGAAATTACCATTGAAATCGGTAACGGTACCTGATTGTGCATCTTTGACTTTTACGGTAGCACCAATCACGGCGTCACCATTCTTGTCAGTCACTTGGCCTTTTACTACGCCAGTCTGCTGGACGTTCTGAACGGCCTGTTCTGCCTTAGTCGACAAAGGGAATGACATAATCCCCGCAGCCAACGCCACCACGAAACATAGTTTGCGAGATGGGAGAGTTAAATTAGCATACTTCATTTGTTACTGTTTTAAGTTTAATGTTATAATTGTTAGTAAGGTGAATTATCGTAGTTCGTTGATATTCCATGAATCACGCCATCTGATGACAGGTTTCCCCTTCTCAAACTCAATGGGCAACCAGATATATCTGGCGTCACTTGGATGTCTTGGGCGCCAGATGTCAGCCATGAAGATGAAACGGTCGCCATAAGGAAGAATGAAAGTAGACTGTCCTTCGAAAGTGATTTCCGACTTTGGGCCTACGCATGGGGTGGGGTGTTGTGTCCATGGTCCCCAGATGCTTGGAGCGGAAAACATACGAGCCTCGTTGGGAGCCCATCCTGTGCAGCCCGAGGTAATCATCCAGTAAGTTCCGTCTTTCTTGAAGATGGCTGGAGCCTCGTTTTGTCCGCCAGGAGCTACTCGCGTATAGCGACCGGAGTGGTGAAGATAGTCGCCCGTGAGTTCTGCAATATGCAGGGTCAGATTGTCTTCAGAAGAAAAGATGTGATAAGCTCGTCCGTCATCGTCAATGTAGAGCGTCATGTCGCGTGCCATTTGTCCTGTGCCAAAGTCGCGCTTTAAGAAGAGTCCCTGCTTGATTGCTTTGCGCCAATCGGGTTTCCACCACTCTTTAAAATGCTCTATATTGAGCGTATCGACGATGGCAAGCTCTTTTTGGCCGAATTCAACGGGATAGGTGCCGGCATTAGCTCGTTGTGAGTAAAGGAACTTGTAGGGGCCTTCTGGTTTGTCGCTTACAGCTACGCCATAGCGGGCGGCACTGTAACCTTTACCTTTTAATTCCAGATGAAACCACATACAGAACTTCCCCGTCACCTTATTATATATAACCTTCGGGCGCTCCAAAACACAACCACGCTCTATATCCGATCCTTTCTCATTACTAACGGACAGGGCAACGCCGCAGTTGCGCCAATTTAGAAGATCTTCCGATGCATAGCACATCACACCGACCATTGCACTTGATGTGGTATCGGCCTTATGTTCACCAAACCAATAGTAGGTGTTCCCGTATTTCATCATGCCGCCTCCATGGGCGTTAATGTGCTTGCCATTCTCGTCTGGCCAGATTTCGCCAGAACGGATGGTCTTATTCTCGGCCGATGCAATAGAAGTTATCAGTATTGCCGTAAGGAAGAGTTCTTTTCTCATTGTTGTTAGTTATTTAGAGTTTCTGCTTGCAAAAGTACGTTAATTGATTTAAATCAATGTCTCTTCTGTGTGATTTTGGGGGAACAAATCGTGAAAACAGCCTATTTTTACCCCCAATTGGCCTCGGAAGAGTCTTTTTTTTGTTATTTTGGATAATTTATGAGAAATTTCACTATCTTTGCAGCAAGAATACTAACTAATGACGAAAAGGCTGTTACTGGCGATTGTGATGATGCTGAGTATAACGGTTTCGGCGCAACGTGTGCCGCTCAGAATCATGTCTCAGACTCCTGTTCAGGGGACTGAGGAGGCGCGTAGCCTGATGTTCGACCATTATGGACTGATGTGGGTAGGTACTGACCAAGGTCTTCGGGTTTTCGATGGTTATGCATTCAAGACTTTTCGCAGTGATGCCTATTCGCCAGGAATCATACCCAATAACTATGTACGTTCGATTACTGAAGACCATAACGACGGCCTTTGGATTGGTACCCGTGATGGTCTGGCCCGTTATGATCGCAGAAAAGGAACCTTCAAGACCTATCATCTGCGTGGCGAACAGGCTCGTCTTATCAGTGCTCTCTATACCACCAGCGACGGAACGGTTTGGGCAGGAACCAATGCTGGTGTCTCTCGCTATGATGCCACAATCGACGATTTCATCGACATCAACATGCCTCAGGCAGCTATCTCATTTGCCGAGGATCGTCATGGAAATCTTTATATAGGAACATGGGAAGGAGGTTTATTGCGCCTGAATAAGAAGACTGGGCGCATGGTGAGCTATCCGCGACTCAGTGAGCGTAATACCGCCCAGACGTTGCTGATGGATAGTCGTGGCCGTCTGTGGGTGGGCACTTGGGAGCACGGTATCGTGCGCCTTGATCATCCCGAGAACGAGCAATCTCCTGTTATGCACTGGATGAACGAGGGACGTCGCGATTTCCGTACGTTTCACCGCTTGGTAGAAGATTCTGTGAGTCATTCCGTTTGGGGCTGTTGTATTGAAGGTCTCACGCGTGTCGATATCGATGATTATACTCAGGTAGACAACTACCCCATACTCACCTTTTGCTACGATATGATTACCGATGGAATGGGTAATCTTTGGGTCATCACGCGCAACCAGGGTATCGTTCATCTTAGTACCCGCCAGTCGCCTTTCCGATTCTTCCATCTCGACCCGGCAGGACTTGAACTGCCAGTCAACCGCATACAGACCGTTTTTACTGCCGATGGCAATCGTTTCTGGTTGGGGCTTCAGCCCTATGGCCTGGCTTTTTATGAGCGTTCTTCAGGGCAGGTCGTCTATAACACCCAGATACCAGGTATGGCTCAGATGACGGGACCACAGGGAATCTATGTCCAGACGATTTCTGATATTCAGCAACAACCCGATGGCTCAGTATGGATGGCAAGTTCTCATGGAATTGTCGTATGGAAAGATGGTGAACCTTCCCGCCATCTGTCTCGAAGCAGTATGCCCTATATCAGTGATGAAGAGGTTAAGGCTTTCCATAAGTTGCCTAGCGGTGCCATGTTAGTAGGACAGACCAATGGTCTGGGTATTGCTCTCTCTGAAGAAAAGGGACGTATGCTGTCGCTGACTGAAGATGGGCGCGATTTTAGTCGTTGTAACGTACAGGCTATCTTCGAAGACCATGGGCACCGTCTCTGGATTGCCACCGAGGGTGAGGGTATTATCTGCATCACAGGTCGTCTTGATCAGCCTAAGTCCTATTCATGTCATCAGTATGCGCCCGCATGCAATAACTATCCAATCGACGAGGCAACCGCCGTTTATGAAGACCAGGCCCATCGTCTGTGGGCGATCTCTGCAAGTGGCGGACTCTTCCTTTATAACGATGAAACCGACACTTTCTTGCCTGTAAACCATCTCTATCATATTGGTACGGGCGGACTCTATAGTATTCAGGGCGACGACACTGGTGCAATCTGGCTCTCGACCGATAAGGGACTGGTACGACTGATGCTTTCTGGCAAACATGCCACCACTACTTACTATAATATGGAAGATGGTATCGAGGCCATCCGCTTCTCTCCCAATGGCGCTTTCCATTATGGTAATGAGTTGTTCTATGGAAGTGCCACGGGTTTCTTCTCATTTGATGCCGCTCAGACGGAGCGCTGGCAACAAGGCAGAATGCCATCACTTGTGGTTACCGATTTGCTCATCGACGACCATACCTATCTTTGGCTCGACTCTGTCCGTCGCCAGACGATTTCCCCAAACACCCCATTCTTTACGCGAGAAATCACCATTCCATCGGATGTCCGTAAGTTCTCTGTTGAGTTCTCGCTTCTGGCCTATCAGAATCAGGAACAGTGTCGCTATACCTATCGTCTGGAGGGCTATGATCGTGACTGGCACAACACCGACGCCGAAAACCGCCGCGCGACCTATCAGAACCTGCCTGCTGGCAGCTATGAGTTGAAACTCCGTGCTTACGACAGCTATGGTCGTTTGGTAGAGTTGCCTTATTCCATCCATGTGCGCGTGCTGCCCCCTTGGTATCTGACTTGGTGGGCTTACCTTATTTATTTTGTTCTCCTGATAGCAGCTGTCTATGGTGTCAAAGAGTGGTATAAGGCTCGTGTCAACCGTCGTGCTCGTCTGCAGCAGCGTGTCAGCGAACTTCTCCATTATCGGGAACTGATGGTAATCCGCCAGTATGAGGGAGCTCGCAAGGCATTAGAAGCAGAAGAGCAGCAGCATTCCTCGCCCGACGAATTGTTCCTTAGCAAGGCTATCGATTGTGTTAAGCAGCATCTCGACGATGCAGACTACGACCGTGAGCAGTTTGCTTCTGACATGTGTGTGTCTTCCTCGACCTTATATAATAAGCTCCGTGCACTGACCGATCAAAACGTTACGGGCTTCATCAATAGTATCCGTCTGAAGGAAGCTTGTCGCATTCTGCGACAGCGCCCCGACATCAAGATGACGGAACTCTCAATGGCAGTAGGTTTCAATACACCTAAGTATTTTACCAAGCTTTTTAAGAAAGAGTTTGGTGTTCTTCCCAGTGAATACGCAGAACAGGGAGGTGAGATTTAAATAAACTCTTTGAAGGCCTCGTCGTAGTCTGGACTGGGTGCAAGGCGGCCGTTAATGAGACAGACGAGCGTGATGTCGCCATAGAAACAGAGTTTTTCATCAGAGGCCCTATAGATGGCTTGATGGAAAACGTATTTGATTCCTTGCTTCTCAAGAGCCAGACGTGAGATGAATTCATCGTCGCAACGTAGCGGTGTCTTGAACTGCAGATTCATACGAGCCACGACGGCATCAACCCCCTTTTCGTGTAAGGCAGCGAAACTGACGCCAAGACTGCGGAGAAACAGGTGGCGGGTATGCTCGGCATAATGCAGATAGTTAGCATTGTTAACAATGCCTTCAATGTCGCATTCATAGTCGCGCACTTCCATGCGGGTTTCGAAAATATAGTTCATAAGAGTTTAAGTATTTCGTTGAAATGGGTTATTTTAACAAGGCGTTCGTGCTCAATGTCTTCAGAGTGTTCCAGCTGCCATGTAACGTGGAAGGGGATGTGGATTGCAGAAGCTCCGATGTTGAGGGCTGGTGCAATGTCGCTCTTCAGCGAGTTACCGATCATCAGCAGGTGTTCGGGTAGAATGTCCAGGTGTTCGCAGAGTTGCTGAAACTCTACTTCTGTCTTGTTCGATGTGATCTCTACATGTGAGAAGTATTTTGCAAGTCCGCTGCGATGGAGTTTGTTTTCCTGATCCTGCAATTCTCCTTTAGTAAAGACAGCAAGCCGATAGGGCCAGGCCTGCAGACGCTGGAGTGTTTCTTTAACCTCAGGAAGTGGGGTCGCAGGCAGATGGAGCAGTGATTTGCTGTCGCTGAGAAGATCGGAAAGCTCTTCTGCTGACAAATGGTCGCCCGCTACGCGGAGGGCGGTTTCTATAATAGAGATGGTGAAGGCTTTGCAGCCATAACCCAGATCAGCCATATTACCTGATTCTGTCATGAACAGTTCATGGGCGGGATTGTCACAATAGGGTGCAATGAGACGGTAGAGATGGTTCTCTACAGATTCAAAGTGAGACTGGCAGTCCCATAATGTGTCATCGGCGTCAAAAGCCAGAACGCGTATATTTCTGAAATCTATCATTTTTTATTGCAGTGAGGGCAGATACCCTTAATCATCATATTGGCCGAAGTCATTTTGAACCCCTCTGGCAACTGAATCTCCGGCATGTCGGTATAGTCGAGGCAGTAGGTCTCATGGCACTCTTCGCAGTAGAAATGCGGGTGCTGGTCATCGTCATGCTCATGATTGTGACTATAGCAGAGTTCATATTTGGTGCCGTCACTGCTCCCTTCGATGGCATGTACCAGATGGTGCTCTTTGAAGAGTGTGAGGGCACGAAACACATTCGACTTATCGATAGTCGAGATTTTACGTTCCAGTTCTGCCAATGACTGGGGCTGTATAGAACTTGCAAGAGCCTTAGCCACGACAATGCGGTTGGCGGTAGGTCTGACGCCATGTTCTTCGAGTAATGCGACACACGCTGCTTCGTCCATGCTGTTTGTTTTATTGATGAATTTGCGCACAAAGATACGAAGAAATATAGAATAAATAAATATGTATTAAGAAATTTTTCGTATCTTTGTAGCCGAATAGACTAAAAACCAATTAAAAGATGAAAAGGTTATTACTTCTTGTCTTGAAGATTCTCGGTGGTTTTGTCGCTTTGTTGCTTATATTGTTGATAACGGCAGCCATCTTGCTGAATACCAGTTCGGTTCAGCAGAAACTGCTAAGCTATTCAACAGGCTTGTTGAAAGAGAAACTTCAGACGGAAGTTAGGATAGACAGCGTCAGCGTGAACTTTCTGGCTTTCAATATTAATCTGATGGGACTTGATGTGGAGGACTTGCAACAACGCAAGATGTTACAGGCCAGGAAACTGGCTCTGACTCTCGATTTGTGGGAACTGACAGCGCGGAAGGTGAAAGTTTCCAAAGCAGGGATAGAGGGTGTGAAAGTCCGTCTGTATCAGCCAGAAGACAGCGTCGCCAACTATCAGTTTGTGATCGACGCCTTTAAAAGTGATAAACCTAAAGCTAAGCAATCTGAGGGTGAGAAGCAGGAAAAGAAGCGGAAACTATCATTGGATGTCAGCGATTTGAAGGTCGCCCGGATCGATGTTGTATATAATGAAGACACATTCTATCTGGAGAAACTTGATTATAGTAAGGGGTGGGCAGGGCATCAAAAAGGTGAGATACGCCATCTGAGAGGTAAGTTCGACAGACTAACGAAGAAAGGTAAGATGCTGACAACCCGCATGGGTTTATCGCGTCTGAAGCTAACAGAAGAAAAAGGCCAGTTGCTTGTAAGTGTTGATAGTCTGCACTATGTCCTGAACAATCACCAGCCCCGTAAGAACACAGGCAGACCCCACCGCGGTGCTTTCGATGCTGGCCATCTGGATGTGCTTGCCCACATGCAGTTCACTGTGAATCATTACGGCAAAGATACAGCCAATATCACCATGACCAGCTTTGTGGCAAAAGACTCATTGACGGGCTTTGACGTCAAAGACTTGCGTTTTACGGCGGGAATTAATAAAGAAAAGGTACATCTCAGCGACGTGACTATCCAACAGGAAGGTACTGTCCTGACCTTCGATCATGGTGAAGTCATCCTTCCAAGTAAGAAAACAGGAAGGAAATTAGTCTATAACACCTCAGAGATCTCCGGTAAAACGCAACTTAAGGATATCTCCCGTCCGTTTGCGCCTGTTCTGTCCAACTTTACGATTCCGTTGGAACTGAAGGTAAAGCTGAATGGAACAGACAGTACGATGCAGTTTAGCGATATCCATGTGAATACAGCAGACCAGAAGCTGAAGCTCGATGCTTATGGCAGTATCAGACATCTGAAAGAGAAAGAACTGTTAGACATCCGTTTCCATGTCAAGAATATGACCACCCCAACCAAGACAGCAGTGGATATCATTAACCAGTTTGCCGTGAAGAAGTTTATGATGAAACAGCTCAAGGCCTTGGGTACCATAGGCTATACAGGCGACTTGGCCGTTCTTTATAAAAAAGAGCAGTTCAAGGGTTTACTGCGTACGGCTGTGGGCAGGATGAACTTCAACCTGACGCTCAACGAGAAGACCAAGTATGTGTCTGGCAGCGTGCATACCAGTTCTCTCAGGCTGGGCAAAGTCTTGGAGATGAAGGATATCGGAGCTGTCGCTTGTCGGGCCAACTTCACTTTCGATATGTCGAAACCACGTACGGCACAGATTAGGAGAAGGAAAGGTGGCAAACTGCCTATTGGCCATGTAAATGCCACAGTGATGGAAGCAAGCTACAAGAAAGTGAAAGTGAAGAATGTCGATGCGACCATCAACAGCGACGGAGCAATCGCCCTTGGCCACCTCTCGCAGAAGAACAAGAATGTTGATCTGCTCTGCGATTTCTCCTTTACCAGTACCGACTCTATCCATAAGATGAAGGTGAAGCCCAACGTGAAGCTCCATCATATGCCCTGGCAAAAGAAAGATAAGAAGGCCAACAAGAAAAAGAAAAGAGAACGTTAGGTATTAAAAACCTCTTTCTGCCCAGTCGCCACGATCCAGGTTCCTGTAGCCGATGGCCTCGGCAATATGATGGCTCTGCACCTTTTCTGTGCCTTCAAGATCTGCAATGGTGCGGGCCACCTTGAGAATGCGACTATATGCACGAGCGCTGAGGCTCAGCCGTTCCATGGCCATTCGAAGCATGTCAAGACTGGCATTGTCAGGCTCGGCAAATTGGTGTATCATTCGTTCCGTCATCTGTGCATTACAGTAGACACCCTTGAAACCGCGAAAGCGCTGTTCCTGTATCTGTCGGGCTTTGATGACTCGTTCCCTGATAACAGCACTTGGCTCTCCTGGCTGCATCTGCGACAGTTGTTTGAATGGTACAACACTCACTTCACAGTGTATGTCTATACGGTCGAGCAGCGGACCGCTGATCTTGGAGAGATAACGGCTTATCTGACCTGGCGAACAGACGCAGTGATGGGTCGGGTCGCCATAATAACCGCAGGGACAGGGATTCATCGATGCAACGAACATGAAAGAACACGGATATTCCACCGTATACTTAGCGCGGCTGATGGTGATTTTCCGGTCTTCAAGTGGCTGACGCAGCACTTCGAGAGTCGATTTTGAGAACTCTGGCAGCTCATCGAGGAAGAGCACCCCATTGTGGGCCATAGATACCTCACCAGGCAAAGCTCTGTTTCCACCTCCAGTCATAGCAACCTGTGAGACGGTGTGGTGTGGACTGCGGAAAGGTCTTTGAGAGATGAGTGATGTACCGCTGCTCAGTTTCCCTGCCACAGAGTGAATCTGCGTTGTTTCTAAACTCTCAGCCAGCGAGAGTGGGGGCAGGATGCCAGGCAGGCGTTTGGCCATCATCGATTTTCCACTGCCAGGCGCACCTATCATGATGAGGTTATGACCGCCTGCGGCAGCAACCTCCAGGGCTCGTTTCACACTCTCCTGTCCTTTGACGTCGGCAAAATCCAGGTCGCAGGCATATTGTTGTTCGTAGAACTCCTTACGGGTGTCAACGAAGGTAGGCTCGTATTGGTCGCTACCGTTCAGAAAACTAATCACGTCGCACAGATTATCCACGCCATAGACGTCGAGATTGTTCACAACGGCGGCCTCGCGGGCATTTTCTTTTGGCACGAACAATCCCTTGAACTTCTCCTTCCTGGCACGGATGGCCACAGAGAGCGCACCGCTCACAGGCTTCAGCTTTCCGTCCAGTCCCAATTCTCCTATCATCATGTAGTCCGACAACAGACTGTCGCTCACTTTCCCGTGTGCAGCCAGAATGCCGATAGCCAAAGGCAGGTCGTAGCCACAGCCTTCTTTACGGATATCCGCAGGACTGAGGTTAACGGTCAGGTCGGCTGTAGGTGGCTTGAAGCCTATGTTGGTCATAGCCGCACGAATGCGGTCATAGCTTTCTTTGACAGCTGTGTCTGCCAAACCCGACAAGTGGAACATGACGCCCCTTGTCATATTGACTTCGATGGTGATTGTCGTAGCTTCCAGCCCCATGACGGCTGCACAGAATGTCTTTACAAGCATAGTATTGGTGGTAACAGGTTTATGAGCGGTTATTAATTATTATCTGATGTTCTCGTCTAGTTTTCTTACCAGTTCCTGGTAGTTCAGGGAGTGCCCGAGTATCTTGCCTTGACTGTCGAAGACCACGTTGTCAGGCAGATACGAGAGTCCTGTTTTCCTGATCATGGGCGACTCCCACATAAGTCCGTCGCAGACAGTACTCCATTTCAGGGAGTCGCGTTCTGCAATGCGTCGGCAGTCCTTGATATTCGCATCAATGCTGACAGTAATCACTTTCAGGTTTTCACCATAGTGTGTCGTCATTCTGTGAATCTGGTTCAGCAGGTTCACACTTTCATAGTTCCATGAGGCCCAGAGCATAATGACATTCACCTTGGCGTTCATGTCTGCCAGAGAAACGTGCTTGCCATTGATGTCTGTTGCGTTGAAATGGGGCATTTTCTCTCCGTCTTTCAGCGATTGCAGTCCTGACAGCTGTTCTGCGAGCGATGCAATCTGCTTGTTGTCGGGCATGGCCTGACTCATTATCTCCGTCAGTTCTCGTGCCTGTCGGAAGTCTGGTACCTCCGTTTGGATAAAGTTCCTGTTAAGCAGATAGAGACTGATAGGAGAGGTGGGATGCTCCTTGATATACTGAACCACCGCCTGGTTGTATTCAGGTGGCGTCATATTGCTTGTTTGCAGACGGAAGGCCGTCATCTCCTTGTTGGTCTTTGTGCCTTTGATTTCTGTTTCTTTCAGATGGGTGGCGTCACCACTGATCTTGATGGTAGCTCCAGGCTCCGCGAATACAGGCAGTTCGGAGAAGTTGGGGAATACGATGACAAAGGTTGCCGGTTCGTCGAGTGCCATCTGGTAGTTGAACTCTCCTCTGGCCAGACCAATCGTGTCCAGCTTATGTGCACCGCTCATGTCATAGATATACAGCTCTCCCTGGTTCATACCACGGAAGCTGCCCTCTATCTTGAACTTTCCTTTGTCGCCGCCACAACTTAACAGTAAAAAGGTAAAAAGGCAAAAAGGTAAGACCTTTCCACCCCATGATAAGATAGTCCGTATTACGCTTTTTGCCATTTTACCTTCCTTTTTTTTATTTTCTTATCTTTTCCAACTCAATGTCGTTGGCTGCATATTTTGCAAACGTCGGGTCTTTGCTGATAGCATTCTGAAGTGCTTCGTTCGCATCGGCCGCGTTTCCCATACGGGCATTCATCAGCGCTTTCAGATACTCTGTTGTTGCGTCAGGGTTCTTGACGTACTTCAGCGTCACGGCAGCCGACACATAGTCCTTGTTGAGAATCTGGGCCAGAGCCGCGCTGTTGGTGTAGATGTCGGCAAAATCCTGCTCTGCCTGGGCGTAGTTGCCCTTGGCCAGATTCAGGTTACCCATCACCTCTGCCAGACCGTTGGCACCGGTAGCGCTGGCAATCAGCTGCTCGGCAGCGGCAATGTCGCCGTTCTTCAGAGCCAGCAGTCCCAGGTTTGCGTTAGCCTCTGGCAGTCCCTTTGCTTTCTCCAGATACTGCTTGGCAGCATCGTAGTTACCCTTGGCATATTCCAGTGTGGCAAGGTTGTTGAAGGCGCGGCTGTCGTTAGGATAGATCTGAGCTGCCAACTGGTATACCTTCTCCTTTTCGGCACTTGTCTCCTTCAGGGTGGCGCCATAGAGCAGTTCCTCGATGCTCAGCTTCTTGGGGTCGGCAGCCATCTGTTCTAAGATCTGCTCGTCGCTGCGTCCGATGGTCTCGTAATTGATTGTCAGACGGGCACGGCGCAGTTCGGGCAGAATGCCGTCAGCCAGTTCGCGGAAGGCAGAAGAGATGTTTCTGATCTGCTGTTCGCGCTCCTGCGGATCCTTATACATAGAGAGCACACGCAGGATAATGTCCTTATCCTGGATGTTGCTGGCCTTTACCAGTTCCTGGAAGCCCTCCCAGTCCTGTGCTGTGTACTTGGCGTCGACGGGGGCCTTCATCTTGATCTTCTTCAGTTCCTGATTCACATACTGCTCAGAAACCTTCTGTCGCTGGTTAGCCAGCTTGTCGTTGATGTTGAAACCACCATCGGGCGAAGCATAGGCCGACACCTCTACATTGTCGAGGTTCAATCCCTCATGATCGCTGTTAATCTGCTTCAGCATCTTCACAAACTCCTGTACAGAGTTGTTCTTCAGCTCGCTCTTGCGCAGGTTAGCCTGCTGAATCAGGAACTTGATGTTAGCCTCCTGCTTCTTCTTCGTGATGCGCTGATAGGCATCAGGAGCAATGGCTGCCTGCGAAGTCAGGATAGTACGCTTATACAGTTCCGATGTGGCGATGATGCCATTGGCCACCTTCACCTCTGGAACCTGAACCTTCTTAGAGCCGATGCGGGCGTCGAAGGTGAGGAACATCTCTGCCTTGTTGTCGTCGGCATAGGCGAAGTTGGTCTTCATCGTGTAGTTGCCACCCATGCGGTATGAGATGGTCTGATCGTTACCAAGCACACTCTCACCTTGGAAGGTGGCGGTGTTGCCTTGTACAACTGTTCCGTTAGAGTAGCGCAACTCAGGCACGACGGTTACAACGGCCTTTTTCTTCATGTACTTCTCTGGGAAGTGGCCATTGATGGTTGCTGGTACTGTACCCTGCTGGGTCTCTAAAGGATTAGGGGTCACTGTGAAGTTGTCAGCAGAAAGCGCTCCAAGCTTAGAACAAGAGGAGAGAAGCATCAGTGATGCGGCTGACATAAGTAGGTAGTTTTTTTTCTGCATATTGTTATAGTATTAGTGCCGCTAGCGGTGTTGGTACGCCGCTTAGGCACATTGCCTTCGGCTGTAAAATTGTGCCGCGAGCGGGACTCGAACCCGCACAACCATTTCTGGTCAAGGGATTTTAAGTCCCTCGTGTCTACCAATTCCACCATCACGGCTAAACCGAGTGCAAAGATACTTCAAAAAAGCCGAAAAGCCAAACTTTTCTACATTATTTAATAAAATATTAGCAGGTAGTCTCTAATTCCACGCTCTCAAGAGCCCGTTTGCGTCCAGAACGGCATAGTATTTTAAGAGCGTTCGTCCAGAACTGTTGCAAACGCCGTTATTCACATCATACGAACGGTCGCACTTGGCGCAATGCAGCAGGGTTCCGTTCTGTTGCCATGTAAGCGGATAGTTCGTCCCTCCCTTTTCTTTCAGGCAGTTGGGACACTGCCCGTCGTAGGCCACCAGCTGGTTGTCATAGCTGCTGGTGCCGATGATGATACAGTTGTTGGCTCCCAGTTCACACTTGCTCTTCTCAATCTCATTCCTGAGTATCACGTCTTCCGTAGCATGATCGTAATTACGGGTGGTCTGCAAGTGTCTTACCCCTTGAATAACGCTGGTCTGTACCTTGACAAAATGGCCGGGGTTGCCAAGAATACCCGTCAGATGACAAGGCAACGGATGCAATTGAGTGTTGAAGATGAAGTAGCACACATATTCCTTCGAGATGCTGCTGTCGCCGCTACAGGCAGCCAGTAGCATGATAAAGATGCTTAATAGCCAGTGCTTCCTCTGCATGGTCGTTTATTTCAGCAAGGCCTGTTCTGCCTCTGTCATCCGTTCGAAGTTGAATCCGTCGAGCGTCTGCTGCATCAGCGCCTGAATCTGGTCGTTGCAGAGATTGCCGATAGAGCCTTCGTGTGTGTGGTGGATATCGTGGCTGGCCTTGAAGGTGCCAGCTTCGATGTCGAGCCCCACCTTCTTATAGGCATCGCGGAAAGGCATGCCGTTGGCAGCCAGGCGGTTCACCTCCTCTACCGAGAACATCGGGTCGTACATGGGGTTGTCGAGTATGTGCTCGTTTACCTCTATCTTATTAATAATGTAGGCGGCCATCTGCAGGCAGTCCTTCAGTTCGCCAAAGGCGGGCAGGAACACCTCTTTGATAATCTGCAGGTCGCGGAAGTAGCCCACGGGCAGGTTGTTCATCATCAGCATGATCTGCTGAGGCAGACTCTGCAACTTGTTGCACTTGGCACGAATGAGCTCGAAGACATCGGGATTCTTCTTGTGGGGCATGATCGACGAGCCTGTTGTGCACTCTTTGGGGAGTTTTACGAACGAGAAGTTCTGCGAGTTGAACAGGCAGGCGTCGAAGGCCATCTTGGCGATGGTTCCTGCGATGGTGGCGATGGCGAAGCCCACGTTGCGCTCCATCTTTCCGCGCCCCATCTGGGCATACACCACGTTATAGTCCATCGAGTCGAAGCCTAGTAGCTCCGTAGTCATCGTACGATTCAGGGGGAAACTTGAGCCATAGCCGGCAGCCGACCCCAGCGGGTTGCGGTTGGTCATCTTGTAGGCTGCCTGAAGGAAGAGCATATCGTCTGTCAGACTCTCTGCGTAGGCGCCAAACCACAGGCCGAAGCTCGACGGCATGGCTATCTGCAGGTGGGTATAGCCAGGCATCAGCACATCCTTATACTGATTACTCTTCTGGATGAGCTCGTCGAAGAGGATCTTCACCTCGTCGGCAATATCCTTCAGCTCGTGACGGGTAAAGAGTTTCAAGTCAACCAGCACCTGATCGTTACGACTGCGGCCAGAGTGAATCTTCTTGCCCATGTCGCCGAGTTTACGGGTGAGCAGCATCTCCACCTGAGAGTGAACATCCTCCACATCGTCTTCAATCGCGAACTCACCGCGTTCACAGAGTTGGTAGATGTTCTTCAACTCGGCCAGCAACTGTGTCAGCTCCTCTTTCTCCAGCAGTCCGATACTCTCGAGCATCGTGATGTGTGCCATCGAACCGAGCACGTCGTACTTAGCCAGATAGAGATCCATCTCACGGTCGCGTCCAACGGTGAAACGCTCAATCTCCTTGTTAATCTCGAAATTCTTTTCCCAGAGTTTCATCTTTACCCTTTTTACCTTTTTTGTTTTTTATCTTTTTACCTTACACGTAGTGTACCTGTGCCAAGGCGTCGGCAATCTTCTCGACACCCTCCTGAAGGGGCTTCTCTACCATGCTCTTGATAAATGGGTTCAGCTCGGCCTTCACCGTTACCTTCATCTTCGAGTTGTCCTCATCGACGGGGAGCACCTGAACCCATACGTTGAAGGGGACGGGCGACTGTACGGTCTCGAACTTCACGCACTTGGGCTCCTCGCGCTCACAGATGCGGAGTTTCAACTCGCCTACGGGCGGAACCTGCAGACTTACGGTGTCCTGGTCGAAGCTGAAGTCGCTCACCTTATCCTCGGGAATGCGGTCGCGCACCTTCTCGAGGTTGTTCAGATTGCTGATATTGTCGTATACGGCCTGCTGAGGGTAGGGTATCTGCTTCACGCTACTCTCAAACTTGCTCTCACTTCCGAATAATCCCATAACTTATATTGAAGATTGAAAATTACTGCTTCCAGGTATCAGGACTCTTGCGCCACTCGGCGAGTACGGCCTTCTCCTCGTTCTTGATATATCCGGTCTTGGCAGCCTCTTCCACCACGTGCTCATAGTCGGTCAGGGTGATGAGTTTTACGCCTGCCTCCTCGAAAGCCTTCTCGGCAACGGGGAAACCATAGGTGAACGAAGCCACCATGCCAACCACCTCGACGCCATAGTCACGCAGGGCGGCCACGGCCTTCAGCGAACTGCCGCCAGTAGAGATGAGGTCTTCTACTACCACCACCTTAGCACCTTTCTTAATCTCGCCTTCAATCTGGTTGCCCATGCCGTGATCTTTCGGCTTCGGACGGACATAGCTGAATGGCAGTCCAAGCTGGTCGGCTACCAATGCGCCTTGGGCAATGGCACCTGTCGCAACGCCTGCAACGGCGTCGGCCTCGGGAAAATTCTCCTGAATGGCGTGACACAACTCCAACTTCACGAAAGAGCGCAAGTCGGTAAACGACAGCGTCTTGCGGTTGTCGGTGTAGATGGGTGACTTCCAGCCCGAAGCCCATGTGAACGGGTCGTTTGGCTGTAACTTGATGGCCTTGATATCCATCAGTTTTCTTGCTAATTGATTCTTAATGTCCATACCTATTAAATAATTTGGGTGCAAAGATACAAAAAAAAGTAAAAAGGTAGAAAGGTAAAAAGGTAAAAAAGTAAAAAATCTAAGATTTTGCGAAACAGAGCGCTAAGACGCTCACTTTCACGCCACCGGCCTTTGTCAGTTCCTTGCTGCAAGCCATGACGGTGGCTCCGGTGGTCACTACGTCGTCGATGATTAGCAGGTGTTTGTTCTTAATGTCTTTACCGTTAACGAGTTGGAAAGCCTTCTCTACATTTTCCTTCCGCCCCCAGAACCCCTTACTTGTCTGACTGCCTTCAAACGCGGTACGCTTCACGGCATTGCTGATGATGGGCAGTCTGGTGACGGCGCTCACCCCTTTGGCTATCTCCATGCTCTGGTTATAGCCACGCTGGCGCAACCTTTTCCTGGCAAGAGGTATAGGCACAATAGCGTCGATTCCATCGAAGAATCCCGATGCATTCAGCTCCTGGGCCATCATGCGCCCCATGACAACGCCCGATTCTGGGTGGTGATCGTATTTCAGCGTATAGATGATGCGGGCAGTCTCGGCCTGAGGCTCGTAGTAGAAGAGGGCTGCAGCCCGCTCTATGGGTATCTGTGCCCAGAAGAGGCGTGCCATCTCGTTTCCGCAGGCGTCGCGATGAAAGCCTGTCCGTGGCAAGTGGAAGTTACATCTGGCGCATATCACCTCCTCGGTAGGTGTCAGCCTATGACCGCACACCATACATGTCCTTGGTGCTATCAAGTCGAGCAGTCGCCGCCAGAAACTAATCGGTTTCATCGTCAGAATCCTCGTCGAAATCGTCTTCGTTTACGTCCAGACACTGGCGGATGATGTCGAAGCCGAAGCCTCGGCTCAGGGCAAAGCGCACCAGTTTCTGGTTCAGTTCGTAGTCGCTCTCCGCCTTGATGCTTTTCCGTTTCTGTTTCAATAATGGTCGAAGCACGTCAAGATATTCTTTTTCATCGATTTCATCGAGCACTTGTTGTTGGATATCGTCGCTGATGTGTTTCATCCATAATGCCTGCTGCACCTTGCGTCGCCCCCATTTGTTGTAGCGTATCTTGTCTTTCACAAAGGCCCGTGCGTAGCGTTCTTCGTCAATATAGCGTTCTTTCGTCAGGCGTTCCACCACCTTGTCCTGTGCCGCTTCGTCCAGCCCCCAGCGCCTCATCTTGTCGCGCATCTCCTGTTCGCAGTGTTCTGCTTGGGCGCAGAGGGCTGCCAGCCTCAGGTAGGCCTCCTGTTCTGTCATTTCCTTTTTCATCTCTTCTTAGCTTTAAGCATGCGTTGTTTGCCAAACAGATCTTGGCGGATCTCTATCTCCTCGAAGCCCAGACGGCTCAGGTAAGTGCTCACCTCATTGGCCGTCAGAGGGTTCAACTCGTAGAAGAGCAGTCCGCCAGAGGTGAGGCTCTTCCATGCATAGTCGCCAATGCGCTGGTAGAAGATGATGGGGTTCTCTTCTGGTGCGAAGAGCGCCACTTCGGGCTCATGGTTCAGTACGTTTTCCGCCATTCCATCGCGCTCCTGAGGCTTGATATAAGGGGGATTGCTCACAATCACGTCCCAGCGTCTGCTGTCGCTTGGCGGGCTCAGGGCGTCTTGCTTCTCAAAACACACGTCAGCTTCCAGTGTCTTGGCATTACCCTGGGCTATGCCGAGAGCCGCGTCAGAGATGTCCCATGCTGAGACCTTTGTCTCAGGCATCTCCAGGGCCAGCGTGATAGCGATGCATCCGCTGCCTGTGCCGATGTCGAGCAGTGCAGAGGGACGGCTTTTCTGCGTCAGTATCCACTCGCAGAGTTCTGCCGTTTCAGGTCTTGGCACCAGCACGCCTGGCTCTACATGAAACTGTCGTCCGTAGAAGTCGGCCGTACCCACTACGTATTGCACGGGCTCGCCTTTTTCCAGTCGCAGCATCATTTTTTCCAGTTCTGCTTGGTCGTTTGCGGATAAATCAGTAACTTTGCCGCAAAGAATATCGGCCATCGATAAACCGAAGCGCACGTCGAGCACCCAGCGGGCGACGGCTTTTGCCTCGCCAGCCTCATACAAGGGCGTCAGTCTGTGCCACAGTTCTTCGTAACTCATTGCGCCTGCAAAATTAAACAAAAAAAACGATAATATAATGATAGACGACGAGAAATTCATGCAACGCTGCATACAGCTGGCCAAGAACGGACAGCAGAACGCCAAACCCAACCCCATGGTGGGGGCAGTCATCGTAAGTGCCGACGGACGTATCATCGGCGAGGGCTACCATGTCCGCTGTGGCGAGGGTCATGCCGAAGTGAATGCTTTCGCTTCTGTGCGCCCTGAGGATGAGGCATTGCTGAGCGAGGCCACCATCTATGTGTCGCTCGAACCCTGTTCGCATTATGGTAAGACACCCCCTTGTGCCGACCTGATTATCAGAAAAGGTGTGCGCCGTGTGGTGGTGGGATGCATCGATGAATTCGCTGAGGTTCAGGGTCGAGGCATCCGTAAGCTCCGCGAGGCAGGTATCGAGGTCGAGGTGGGTGTGCTCGAAGAGGCATGTAAGGCGCTGAATCGTCGTTTCTTCACATTCCATCGGGAAAACCGCCCCTATATCATTCTGAAATGGGCGCAGACGGCCAATGGCTTCATCGACGATCACTGCCAGCCCGTTCAGATATCCAACGCTTTTACGAAGATGCTCTCTCATAAGCTGCGTGCTGAGGAGGATGCCATCCTCGTGGGGCGTGTCACTGAAGAGCGCGACCACCCTCAACTGACGGTGCGTGAGTGGTGTGGTCCCAATCCAAAGCGGCTTGTGGTCGATCATGCCCATCCGCTGAATCTTGAGAGCCTGCATGCCCACAACATCCAGTCGCTCATTGTCGAGGGTGGTGCTCAGACGCTCCGCAACTTCCTGGTTCAGGGCCTTTGGGACGAGATTCGTGTGGAGACCAACACGCAGATGACTGTCACCGATGGCACCCGTGCTCCCCACATCCCCGCCAACGCCATCGTCGCCAGCTCTCAGCAGTTCAACGGTAACACCATCGTCACTTTCCGCAAAGCGTAAGTTTATGCACGATTTGTATAATCATGCATTGTCTGACTTCATCCTATAGGTCATGGAGTTTGGACGTACCTAACGGGTAGTTTGGACGTAACAACCTCCTCGTTAGGTACGTCCAAACTACCCGTTATCAGTATCCTAACAAAAATGCATAAATTTTCTGTTTTGAGGCCCAGACCTAACCCATTCGCCGGGAATGCCTTTGCAGAAAGGACGTTGGGCGGGTTAGGTGTGTGGAAAAGAGGTAACCCAGACCTAACCTACACCTAACCCGACACCTAATCACTTTGAAAAAAAGTCGCAAAAAGTATAGAATAATTGGGGGAAAAACTTGCAAAACACAAAAAAATTTTGTATCTTTGCACATTGAAAGCACGCTATGAGAAGCGCGGCAAAAACTTAAACTTTAGTATTAACGATTTAAATCTTTTAGATGTCAAAAAGTCTGTCTATTAATGGCGAGGCACTCCATGCCTCAAGCGAAGCTACGCTCATGATTGAGCAGTTTCTTCATGACAACTATCTCTTCCGCCGCAACGTGTTGAACGGAAAGATAGAGTTTACAAAACTACCTGCTGAGGCTACTGATGCTGACTCGGCAGTATCCTCTGTTGACCTTAAAAATTTCAACTACCGTCCTCTGTCGCAAGAGGCCCTTAACAGCATCATCATCCGTGCCAAGCGCGAACATGTGATAGAGAAGGGCTCTCCCAAAACGGAAATCATGGAGTTTGTGCACTCTGAGGAGGTGGCTGAGTTCAATCCTATTCAGGACTTCTTCGATCGTCTGCCCGCATGGGATGGACAGAACCATGTGGCAAAGCTCTTCAGTCGCCTTCCTGGTATCAGCACAGAGCATCTTAACTACCTGTCCATCTGGTTGCGTGCTGCTGTAGCCCATTGGCTGCAGATGGATACGCTTCACGGCAATGAGTGCGTGCCTACGCTGATTGGCGCCCAGGGATGCGGAAAGACCACTTTTGTGGTGCGTATGCTGCCTCCTGAGCTTCGTCAGTATTTTCTGGACCATCTGAACCTCTCGAATAAGTTCGACAAGGAGATGGCGCTGACAAACAATTTGCTGGTGAACCTCGATGAGCTCGAAGCCATCCGCCCCAGTCAGCATGCCGCCTTGAAGCAGACACTTTCAAAGAGTAAGGTGAACGGGCGCCCCATCTATGGCTGCTCGCAGGACGACCGCCCCCGTTTTGCCTCGTTTGTGGCAACGACCAACAATCCCCATCCGCTGTCAGACGCCACAGGCAGTCGCCGTTATATCTGTCTTACCATTCCCAAGGGACAGTATATCGACAACACGGGCGAGATAGACTATGAGCAGCTCTATGCTCAGGTGCTCTACGAACTGCGTGAGATGAGAGCTCCCTACTGGTTCAACAACGACGAGGTGGCCCGCATTCAGCAGCTGAATGAGAACTATGTAGAACAGAAGGATATAGCAGAGATTATCCAGGCATGTTTTCGCAAGCCCGAGGAGGGAGAGGTGGTAAAGGGTCTGAGCAGCGGTCAGATGTTGAAACTCATTCAGCGTGAATATCCCTCAGTAAAGAGCGATCACAGCACGAAAGTACATATCGGTATGGCGATGAAAGAGCTGGGTTATGAACACACGGCTCCAAAGAACGTTGTCAGCTATAAGGCCGTTCCGCTGAAGTCGGCCTAAAGGGTTAGGTGTTGGGTTAGGTGTAGGTTAGGTCTGGGTTACCTCTTTTCCACACACCTAACCCGCCCAATGTCCTTTCTGCAAAGGCATTCCCGGCGAATGGGTTAGGTCTTGGCTCTATGGACAGCAAAAAAGTGCCATCCTATTTTATTTAGGATGGCACAAGCCCTAAAATTAATAATCAACGTGTTCTGTCATGGGGAAAATTATTCTACTTATGTTACTACTAATTAACTAAAGACTCAATTCTATTATATATGTACTGCTCTGTTATATATACTGCAGAAAGTGCAAAATACTGCACTATCAGCATAAAAGATTAAGATTCTTTAGCAAAATATCATATTACATCTTTAATCTATATCCTAACGTCAGCCATAGCGACTTGGTTTTATAGTCATCGTCATCTTTATGACTGTATATATTCTTTATGCCGATGTTATAACGCAAGTCAAGAACAATGTTTTTATACTCATAGCTGACTGCAATAGGAATAGACCAGTTCTCTTTGCGATAGTCCCTTTTGTTGTCATTTAGGTCATAACCAAGGGCCTCTTTAGTTGCTTCTCCATATTTTTCATCGTTATGGGCCCCAAGCAAAATGCCATATTGTATACCACTCTTCAGGGCTAATCCCTTGAAGGTGTAGATATTTGCCAATACGGATATATTTAGGTAATTCAGGTCCTGGGTTATTTCGTACTTCTTAAAACCTTCGTTTGAATAAGTCACTCCAAGAGTGCCTCCTAACCATTTAGTGAACATATAATCGGCATCAAGCCCAGCAACAATTCCTACTTTTCTATTCGTATCACGTACTTTAGCCATTTCTTTTTCTGTTGTCTCGGGAAGGACCCAATACTGATTGTCTGTTGTCTTTGACGAGTTTATACCTATTCGAGGAATCAAGGACCACCTATTGTGATTGTGCTGTGCTTCTATACCAATAGTCGCAGACAAAAGCAATAATGTAATAAATACTCTTTTCATTAGTTTATAATTTTAATGGTTTTTATATAGAACTGCGTGAATGCCAAAATCTTGCATGATTCTGTGCAAAGTTAATGTTTTTTTGCAGTTTGACAAAAGAAAACGTATGAAAGAATGAAAAAGCGATGCTACTTTCTGCCGAAGTCGGCGGGGACTTCGCCCCATTTCTGGGTTTCCCACTTGATGATGGGGTTGCGGTAGTTGTGGGTCTGAAGCCATCGCTCGGCGCGGGCGATGATCTGGAACAGGGGCTCTGTCTGGGGCGTACGCTCCAGCTTGGTCTTACACTTACGCTTCTGAACCCAGAGGATGGCATTGTAGGAGTCGGAATAGATGGCCTTGTCGTGAAGACCTTGCTGCCATGCTAATGCCAAAGCATGGACAATGGCGAGAAACTCGCCGATGTTGTTGGTGCCGTGGACGGGGCCGTAGTGGAACACCTGATAGCCCGTCTGGAGGTCGATGGCCTGATACTCCATGGGGCCGGGGTTGCCTGAACAGGCGGCGTCGACAGCCCACGCGTCTGCCTTTACCTCGGGAGGTAAGGGCAGTACGGTGTCGTGTCTATAGTCTGGAGGGTTCTGCATTACATTCGCTCAGGAACTTCGATGCCAAGCAGACTCATGGCGTTCTTGATGATCTTGGCTACGTTCTTGGCCAGAACCAGACGGAAGAGCTTCTTCTGCTCGTCGGCCTCGTTGAGGATGGAGTAGTCGTGGTAGAACTGGTTGAACACCTTGGTGAGCTCGTAGCAGTAGTTGGCAATGCCTGAGGGCGAGTAGTCCTTGCCGGCCTGCTCGACGGCGGCGCCGAACTCGTTCATCTTCTGGATGAGTTCTACCTCCTTCTCGTTGAGGCTGATGGCGGCTGTGCCCATGTTGGCCTGGTCGCCTGCCTTGCGGAGGATGGAGCGGATACGGGCATAGGTGTACTGGATGAAGGGGCCTGTATTGCCGTTGAAATCGATACTTTCTTCTGGATTGAAGAGCATGTTCTTACGGGCATCGACCTTCAGGATGAAGTACTTCAGGGCGCCCATACCTACGATGCGGGCTATCTCGCGGCGCTCTTCCTCGGTCATATCGTCGAATTTGCCCAGTTCCATCGAGGTCTTGTAGGCATCTTCTACCATGAGCTGCATCAGGTCGTCGGCGTCGACTACGGTTCCCTCGCGGCTCTTCATCTTACCGTTGGGCAGCTCTACCATGCCGTAAGAGAAGTGGACGAGCTCTTTGCCCCACTTGAAGCCGAGACGGTCGAGGAGGATAGAGAGCACCTGGAAATGGTAGTTCTGCTCGTTGCCCACCACGTAGATCATCTTGTCGATGGGGTAGTCCTGGAAGCGCATCTCAGCCGTACCGATGTCCTGAGTCATATAAACGCTGGTGCCATCGCTACGGAGCAGCAGCTTCTGGTCGAGGCCCTCGTTGGTGAGGTCGGCCCATACGGAGTTGTCGTCGTGGCGCTCGAAGAGGCCCTTGGCAAGGCCTTCTTCTACCTTTGCCTTACCCTTGAGGTAGGTCTGGCTCTCGTAATAGATCTTATCGAAGCCTACGCCCATCTTCTTGTAGGTCTCGTCGAAGCCGGCATATACCCAGTTGTTCATCTTCTCCCACAAGGCGCGCACCTCTGGGTCGTTCTGCTCCCACTTAACCAGCATCTCATGAGCCTCCTTGATGAGGGGGGCTTCCTGCTTGGCCTTCTCTTCGTCCATGCCCTGAGCTACGAGCTCCTTCACTTCCTCGCGGTAGTGCTTGTCGAAGGCTACGTAGTAGTCGCCAATCAGATGGTCGCCCTTCTTGCCAGAGCTCTCTGGTGTCTCGCCGTTGCCGTACTTCAGCCAGGCAAGCATCGACTTACAGATGTGGATGCCGCGATCGTTCACGATGTTGGTCTTTACCACCTTGTTGCCGTTGGCCTCCATAATCTGGGCCAGCGACCAGCCCAACAGGTTGTTGCGCACATGGCCGAGGTGGAGGGGCTTGTTGGTATTGGGTGAAGAATACTCGATCATCACGAGGGGTGAATCGTCGGTGGCCTGCTTCATGCCGAAGTGCTCGTCCTTATCGATGGCGCCAAGCAGCTCTACCCATGCGCCGTCGCCAATGCTCAGGTTGAGGAAGCCCTTTACAACGTTGAACTTCTCTACGGCCGAACAGTGGGCACTCAGATACTCGCCAATCTCCTGAGCGGTCTGCTCAGGGCTCTTTCGAGCGGCCTTTACAAATGGGAATACTACCAGTGTCAGGTTACCCTCAAACTCACTTCTCGTCTTCTGCAGCTGCAGCATCTTTTCTGTGGCATCCATGCCATAGAGCGCCTTCACGGCCTCGCCTGCAGCTTTGCTGATCAATGCTTCTATATTCATACTTCTTCGGAATTTTGGGTGCAAAATTACGAAAAAACAAGATAAAAGCCAAACATATAGAAATAAAAAGCGTAACTTTGCAACGAAAATGAACAAAAGAGACCATCAAATACTTCAAATTGCCATTCCCAGCATCGTATCGAACATTACGGTGCCGCTGTTGGGAATGATTGATGTGGCCATCGTGGGGCACATGGGCAGCGCTGTGTATATCGGCGCTGTGGCGGTGGGCTCGATGATCTTCAACCTCGTTTACTGGCTCTTCGGATTCCTGCGTATGGGCTCGAGTGGTCTCACCTCGCAGGCTTTGGGGCGCAGGGATATGGTAGAGGTGATGAGGCTGCTGGTGAGTTCGGTGGCGATTGCTCTGGGGATAGCGTTGCTGTTTATCGTGCTACAGACACCGATGAAATGGCTCATGTTCTGGTTTATCGGCCCTACGGCTGATGTGGCGCCGTTTGCCTCGACTTACTTTGATATCGTGATTTGGGGAGCGCCTGCCATGTTGGGGCTCTATAGTCTCTCGGGGTGGTTTATCGGTATGCAGAACACCCGTATCCCGATGTTTATCAGTATCATGCAGAACATCGTCAACATTCTGGCTTCACTCACGCTGGTCTATGGCTTCGGACTGAAGATAGAGGGTGTGGCTATGGGTACGGTCATTGCGCAATATGCCGGTTTCATCGTGGCCGTTGTGTTGCTGATGAGGTATTATGGGCGGTTGTCGCGCTACTTCCAGCGTAAACGGCTGTTCCGTCATATCGGCGTATTCTTCAAGGTGAACCGCGACATCTTTCTGCGCACGCTCTGTCTGGTGGCTGTCAATTTGTTTTTCACCTCTGCGGGTGCTCGTAGCGGAGCGGTCATCCTCTCAGTGAATACCGTGCTGATGCAGCTCTACCTGTTTTTCTCGTACTTCATGGATGGCTTTGCTTATGCGGGCGAGGCATTGGGCGGGAAGACCTTTGGCGCTCGTAACACTATTGCCCTCCGTGAGACCTTGCAACGGCTTTGGATGTTGGCGTTGATAGTGACGGGTGTCTATACTTTAGTATATATTTTTGGTGGTGAGTGGTTGGTGCGTCTGCTGACTGACGAGCCTCAGGTGAGGGAGGCGGCTCATGCGTTTATCTGGTGGGCATGGCTGATTCCTGCTGCTGGGGTGATGGCGTTTATCTGGGATGGCGTTTTCGTGGGCATCACTGCTACCCGTGGCATGCTGGTCTCCTCGTTCGTAGCGGCCTTGCTGTTCTTTTCGACATATTATGTTTTGTGCGGTTTCATCGGCAATCATGCGTTGTGGCTTGCCCAGGTCGTCTATCTGGTCACACGAGGTGTCGTGCAAACCGTCTGGTTCCGCCGACTGGGCATTCTTTCCTTATAACTCTGCTTTGTACGTCATCCAATACTGGCGCTCATCGTCTGACATCTTTTCGATGGCATAGCGGAGGGCGGTACGAGGCATCTCATGGGCGTGCTTGCTAAGGAAGTCTCTCAGCATATCCATCGAGACCCGTTTGCCCATCTCGCGGAGCATCCAGCCAACAGCCTTATGCATCAGGTCGTGTGGGTGGTGCAGATGGATCTCTGCATAGCGCAGGCACCATGAGGGGTCGCCCATCTGGGAGGTCTTCCAGGAGCAGACCATGCTCATGCGCTGTCGCCAGAGACTCTTGCTCTGAGCCAGCTCGTCGAGAATCGTTTGCTTGTAATCACGATTGCCAAGATTTGAGGGCAGAAGCAGCCAGTGGCCAAGAATCTTATGAACCGAGAGGTCTACCAGGTCCCAGTTGTTGGCTTGGTCGGCATATTTGAGATACATCAGCAGGATTTCATCGCGGCCCTGTATGGCGGATGCGTCGTTTTCCAGCCGTTTGGTGGCGAGCCGTTCGAACTTTTCCACAAGAATCAGGAAACCACAGAGGCGCACTTCGTGCCAGCGGTTCATTAGCAGTTCGGGAACCTCGTCTAATGGGAAGTCTTTCCATGCGGCCTTGACGACCTCTCTTGTCTGAGGCACTTTCAGTCCTAAGAACTCATCGCCGTAGCCATATTCTCCTTCTGCGGTCTTGAAGAATCGCATTAATATCTGTCGTTGCGCCTCGTCTCGCATCGACTCCATGTAGGTTATCACTTCCTTGGCAGTCATTTGTATATCGGTTTTATTGGTTTGATGTTAGGGCTTAGTGCTTGTCGCGGCGAAGGAACAGTCCTGCCAGAATGGTTCCGCTGATGCTGTGCCAGGCACAGCTGATGGCGCAGGGAAGTACTGCCAGTGGCTGGGCGGCAAAGAAATTTCCTGCAAGGACTGTGGCGAGACCGGCGTTCTGCATGCCTACCTCTATAGAGATGGTGCGCTTCTTGGCCTGGTTGAATCCTGCTAACCGACCTGACGTGTAGCCCAGGATATAACCTAGGGTGTTGTGGCAGAACACAACGGCAAACGTCCAAAGGAATAGCCATAGTCCGCGAGCTATCAGGTCGTCGTGAACCGTTGAGATGACACCGCCAACAATGCATGCCAGACATATTACGCTGAGACCAGGCATCAGGCTCTGGATGGTGGGGAAGTGTTTGCTCTTAGAATAGATATAGTTGAGAAAACAGCCCAAGCCAACGGGGATGATGGTGACTATCAGGATGTTAATGAACATGCCGATAGCGTCGATCTCGATAATCTGACCTGCCGTAAGCTCCATCAGCAGTGGTGTCATGACTGGAGCCAGAAGGGTTGAGGCACAGGTCATGCCAACACTGAAGGCCACGTCGCCATGACAGAGATATGACATGATGTTACTCGACACGCCGCCAGGACAGCAGCCAACCAGCAGGATGCCCAATGCCAATGCGGGCTCCAACCGGAAAACGTTTACCAGCAGGTATGCCACGCAGGGCATGATGAAGAACTGTGCACATGCGCCGATAAGGATATCAAACGGTCGACGGGCCAATATGCGGAAATCATCGGTGGTAAGGGTCAGTCCCATCGTGAGCATGATGATGCCCAGGATGACCGTCTGAGTGGTGCCGCGCACCCATACAAACAATTCTGGTATGAAGAACGTTATCACTGCAACGGCGATGACGAACAGAGAGGCGTTGCCCGCCAGTCCTCGGCTAAGTAGTATCAAAGTTTTCATAAAGAGATACTTAATCATTATTGACTATTTCTTCTGCAATCTTTTCAGCCTGCTTCAATACGGTTTCCGTTGCTAACAATTGCATATCAGGCGGATAGCCATACTTACGTAGTAGTCGTTTGACGGCAACTTTCATTTTGGCTCTTACGTTTTCTTTGATAGTCCAGTCGATGGAAGCATTCTTACGGATGGTTTCTGTGAGCACAACAGCCAGTTCACGCAGTTTGTCCTTACCCATCAGTTCCTTGGCACTCTCATTATTGGCCACTGCGGTATAGAAAGCATACTCATAAGTACTCAGCCCCATCTTCTGGGCATCCTCGTCGTACTTCACAATGGCTTTAATGATTTCCTTTTCTGTCTTTTTGAACGTCATTGTCAATAATATATCTTTTCTTTAACTTATCTATATGATGATTAACATGTATATGATTTGGCGTTTTTGTATACATATTACCATCTTCATATATAGGAAAAGCCGTTTTTGTATACATGTCATTAGTATCATTTATATCAAATATGCAATCCATATAACTATCTGTTAACCGATTCTATCTGTTCCTTTTTCTTTGCCATATTTTTAGAAATATTTTGCCCCAAAGGTACAAAAAAAATAGAGTTATTCAAAAATGAGAAAAGAAATAAAGAATAATTAATCAAAAAATAAAAATTACGTGCTCTCAATGGTGTTTCCTATGGCAAAAAAGAAAAAAGGTGTTAGATTTCTCTTGATATAATTTACTCCCGATGAAGACTAATTCATAATAAAATATTTGGCAAACACCAGAATCAGCATCATGACGGCAAAGGCGATGGCCCAATATTTACATGCACTCTTTAACAATGTGCCCGATAATTGCATCTGCTCTTTGGATGTGGCATATTTAAGTAAGATAATCGCCATAGAGAACAATATGGCAACATAAAATGCGCTGCCTGCCATATATGCCCAATCCATGAAATGGAGATTATTAATCATGTGCAGGAATGGAACACAAAGGAGTACGCATACAATACCAATCGATGTTTTATTTATTGCTTTCATCATTATCTATCTTTATTAATTTGTTAATTGACGGTGCAAAGATAGATGTTTTCATTAACAAAAAGGATTAAACCTATGTTATTTTTTTGTTAAATACAAAAAAAGTCCCAACCTTTCGATTGGGACTTTTGCGCTTCAGGATGGGCTTGAACCAACGACCCCCTGATTAACAGTCAGGTGCTCTAACCAACTGAGCTACTGAAGCAGGTCTTGCTGTTAAGCGGGTGCAAAAGTACGGCGATTTTTTGAAACTACCAAACTTTTAAGCGAAAAAATTCATAGAAACTTAAATTTTTTGCAAAAAAGGAGGGAAAAAGAACGTTTTCTTGAGATAATCATGTAATTTTGCAGCTGTATTTATCAACTTAAGGAAGTTATGAGAAGACATATCATACCCGTTCTGATGATGATGGTTGTTTCGATGACGGCACAGGCTCAGAAAACGAACGACCACAACTTTGAGGTGGCGAAGCATCTCGATATCTTTAATCACGTGTATAAGAACCTGGAGCTGCTCTATGTGGACACCCTGAACCCGAAGGAAACCATCGGTACGGGTATCACGGCTATGCTTCGCAGGCTGGATCCTTATACGGAATATTATGCTCAGGACGAGACGAAGGACCTGAGAATGATGCTCACGGGTAAGTATGCCGGTATCGGCGCTCTTATCAGAAAGCACCAGAAACTGGATCGCGTGGTGATTGATGAACCCTATGCTAATATGCCGGCAGCTGAGGCTGGGCTGAAGAAGGGTGACGTGATTCTGAGCATCGACGACTCGATGATGACGGATAAGCAGGTGGGCTATGTGAGTGATCATCTGCGTGGTGAGCCTGGCACGAGCTTCCTGCTGAAGGTGATGCGTCCGTCGACAGGCAAACTGATGAGTTTCAAGATTACCCGCAGGAACATCAAACTGCCTGAGATGCCGTACTATGGTATGAGGGACGGTAATATCGGCTACATCAACCTGAACCAGTTTACGGAAGGATGCGCCAAGGAAATGCGTCGTGCTTTCGTGGATCTGAAGAAGAGGGGGGCGACTTCGCTGATTCTTGACCTTCGCGGTAATGGCGGCGGCTCAGAGCAGGAGGCTGTCGACATCCTGAACCTGTGGCTGCAGAAAGGAATCACGGTGGTGGCAAATCGCGGTAAGGTGAGACAGGCGAACAAGGAATATAAGACCACAGTGGAACCTGTCGACACGGTGATGCCGCTGGTGGTGCTTGTGAATGGTGAGACGGCCAGTGCCAGCGAGATTACCAGTGGTGCCATTCAGGATCTGGACAGAGGTATAATACTAGGTACGCGCACGTATGGAAAGGGATTGGTGCAGGTTCCTATTGACTTGCCTTACAATACAAATATGAAGGTGACGACCTCGAAATACTACATCCCCAGCGGGCGTTGTATTCAGGCTATAAACTATAAGCACGACGGAAGCGGCTATCGTGAGCATATACCCGATTCGTTGACAAAGGTGTTCTATACCCGTCGCGGTCGTGAGGTGCGTGATGGCGGTGGTATTAAACCGGATGTTGAGGTGAAGGCCGATACGATTCCCAACATCGCCTTCTATCTCTCGGCCAGTGGTCAGGACTCTACGGAGGTGATGTTCGACTATGTGGTAGATTATATCGCCAAACATCCTGTAATCGCTTCTGCGTCGGAGTTCCACCTGACTGATGCTGACTGGCAGGAGTTCAAGGCACGTGTCATTAAGAGCGGATTCACCTACGACCCCGTGAGCAAGAAACAGTTTGCCGAACTGGTGAAGACGGCTAAGTTTGAAGGGTATTATGACGATGCCAAGCAGGCATTCGATACGCTCGAATCGAAGTTGAACCATGACGTGGCTGTTGATTTGGAGAAATATAAGACGGTGCTGATGCATATTCTTGAAGCGGACATTATCGCTGCCTACTATTATCAGTCGGGCGCTATCGAGGCCGGACTTAATTTCGATCGCCAGCTGAAAGAGGCCGAAAGGCTGCTGAAGTCGCCTGAGGAGTATCAAAAATTGCTGACTCCCAAGAAGGGCAAGGATACTTCTTCAGTCATCAGAATCGACAAGAAACCATTTGGAAATATCTCTCTGAAACAGAAGGAATTAGAAATATTCAGCTATATTGCGTAAAAAAACAGCTAAATATTTGGTAGTTAGCGGGAAAATGCTTACCTTTGCACCCGTTCAGCGGAATGAGAGGCTCGAAAGAGTCTCTCATTTTCGATATTAATATGTATTAGATGATAAATAAGGAAACTATTCAAGCATTGACGGAAGAGTGGTTGCAGGGCAACGACTATTTCCTGGTAGACATTAATTTTGTGGCCAATGACAGAATCGTCATTGAGATTGACCATGCAGACGGTGTGTGGATTGAAGATTGTGCGGAATTGAGCCGATTCCTTCAGGAGCGTCTGGGCGAGGAGCTCGGAGAGTATGAGCTGGAGGTTGGCAGCGCTGGACTTGGACAACCGTTCAAGGTGGCTCAGCAGTACCAGAATCATATTGGTGATACATTGGAGGTCCTTGGACTCGATGGTAAGAAGATACAGGGTGTCCTGAAGTCGGTTGAAGGACGCGATTTCGTGTTGACTGTTCGCGAAAAGCAGAAACAGGAAGGAAAGAAGCGCCCCGTGCTGGTGGATGTGGATAAGACATTCTCGATGGATCAAATCAAGTATGCCAAGTATCTGTTGGCATTTAAGTAAGCTAATGAATAAAAATAAAGAATAAGACAATGGCAATTAAGAAAGAAGAGAAAGGCCCCTCAATGATTGAGACCTTTCAGGAATTCAAAGAGACAAAGAACATCGACCGTACCACGTTGGTGAGCGTTCTGGAGGAGAGCTTCCGTAATGTGATCGCTAAGATGTTTGGTTCGGATGAGAACTTTGATGTGATTGTGAACCCCGACAAGGGCGACTTTGAGATTCATCGTAACCGTGTGGTTGTGGCTGATGGTGATGTGCAGGACGAGAATAAGGAGATTGCACTGAGCGAGGCTCAGAAGATCGAACCCGACTACGAGGTTGGCGAGGAGGTCTCTGAGGAGGTTGAGTTCGCTAAGTTCGGCCGCCGTGCCATCCTGAATCTGCGTCAGACTTTGGCTTCTAAGATTCTTGAGCTGGAGCATGACTCTCTCTATCAGAAGTATAAGGATAAGGTGAATACCATTGTTAGCGGTGAGGTTTACCAGATCTGGAAGCGCGAGGTGCTGCTGATGGACGACGAGGGTAACGAACTCCACCTGCCTAAGCAGGAGCAGATTCCTTCTGACAACTACCACAAAGGTGAAACCGTTCGTGCCATTGTGAAGGAAGTGCAGAACGAGAATAATAACCCTCGCATCATCCTTTCTCGTACCAGTCCTGTATTCCTGGAGCGTCTGCTCGAGGCCGAGGTGCCTGAGATCAACGACGGTCTGATTACCATCAAGAAGGTGGCCCGTATGCCAGGCGATCGTGCCAAGGTGGCCGTTGAGAGCTATGACGAGCGTATCGACCCTGTTGGAGCTTGTGTTGGTGTGAAGGGTAGCCGTGTGCACGGTATCGTTCGTGAACTCTGCAATGAGAATATCGACGTAATCAACTACTCAAGCAATGTACAGCTCTATATCCAGCGTGCGTTGAGTCCTGCTAAGGTTTCAAGCATCGTTCTTGATCAGGAGAACCGTAAGGCAGAGGTTTATCTGCAGCCCGAGGAGGTTTCTCTGGCCATCGGTCGTGGTGGTATGAACATCAAGCTGGCTTCTATGCTGACAGAGTATACCATCGACGTATTCCGCGTTGTTAGTGAAAACGAGGCCGACGAGGATATCTATCTGGATGAGTTCTCTGATGAGATCGACCAGTGGGTAATCGACGCTATCAAGGCTATTGGTCTGGATACAGCCAAGGCTGTTCTCAATGCTCCACGTGAGATGCTGATTGAAAAGGCTGACCTTGAGGAGGAGACGGTAGATCATCTGTTGGATGTTCTTCGTGCTGAGTTTGAGTAAAAAGAAAAGAGGAAAAAATAAAAAGGTTAAGAATGGGAGTCAGATTAAATAAAGTATTAACAGAATTGAACATCGGTCTTCAGACGGCAGTAGACTTTCTGAAGAATAAGAGAGACTTGGGTGAAATCAAAGACGACGCTAATGTCAATACTAAGATTACCGACGAGCAGTATAATGCGCTCGTTAGGGAATTCAAGGGCGACAAAGACGTTAAGACCCAGGCTGGCATGATGTTCCCAAAGAAGGAGAAGAAGCCTAAGAAGGACGCAAGATCGGAGTCTGTATCAGAGCCGAAGGAAGAGCGCCGCCAGACTTTCACTCCTCTAGGAAAGATTGACCTGGACAGCATTGGTAAGCCCAAGCCCCAGGAGGACAAGACGCCGAAGGCCGAACCCGTAGCTGTGGTGAAGGAAGAAAAGGAGCCAGAGCCCGTAGTGGAGAAGAAGCCCGAGGAGCCTAAGGTAGAGCCTGTCAAAGAGGTGAAGCCGGAGCCTATTGCTCCTGTAGTAAAGGAAGCTCCAAAGGAGACTCCCGTTCAGACGGAGCAGGCTGCTGATGATAATAATGTCTTTAAGTTGAGGACTGAACAGAAATCTGTGCCTAACCTGAATGTGGTTGGTAAGATTGACCTCGATTCTCTGAACCAGAGCACTCGTCCTAAGAAGAAGTCAAAGGAGGAGCGCCGTAAGGAGCGTGAGGAGAAACAGGCCCAGATGCACGGTGGCGTTAATGGCGAGAAGAAGAAGCGTGAGCGCATCCGTGGCGGTAAGGAACGTGTGGATATCGAGGCTGCTGCCAATCAGGATAAGGGTCAGAATAACCAGAACAAGAAGAATAAGAATAAGGGAGGCAACCAGAACTTCCAGGATAACGGCAACCAGCAGGGTGGTAAGAAGAATAAGAAGAACCGCCCAGTGAAGCAGTTGGAGGTGGATGATGAGGCTGTAGCCCGTCAGGTAAAGGAGACACTGGCCCGTCTTACATCTAAGAATCAGAATAAGAAAGGTGCTAAATACCGTCGTGAGAAGCGTGATGCCGTCGCCGAGCGTATGCAGGAGGAGATGGAGTCACAGGCTGCAGAGAGCAAGATACTCAAGCTGACAGAGTTCGTGACTGTTTCAGAGCTCGCTACGATGATGAATGTTGGCGTCAACCAGGTTATCGGTACATGTATGAGCATCGGTATCATGGTGTCTATCAACCAGCGCCTGGATGCTGAGACTATCAATATCGTTGCCGAGGAGTTCGGATTCACCACAGAATATGTATCAGCCGAAGTGCAGAACGCCATTACTGAGGAGGAGGACGATGAGAACGATCTGATCAGTCGCGCTCCAATCGTAACAGTGATGGGACACGTTGACCATGGTAAGACATCTCTGCTCGACCACATCCGTAACACCAACGTGATTGCCGGTGAGGCTGGTGGTATCACCCAGCACATCGGTGCCTATAACGTGAAACTGAAGGATGGCCGTCAGATTACATTCCTCGACACGCCTGGTCACGAGGCTTTCACTGCCATGCGTGCCCGTGGTGCTCAGGTAACTGATATCGCCATTATCATCGTTGCGGCTGATGACTCAGTAATGCCTACTACCAAGGAGGCTATTGCTCATGCTCAGGCTGCTAATGTTCCAATGGTGTTCGCCATCAATAAGATTGATAAACCAGGTGCTAACCCAGATAAGATTCGTGAAGACCTGGCCAACATGAACCTGCTCGTTGAGGAGTGGGGTGGTAAGTACCAGTGTCAGGAGATCAGTGCCAAGAAGGGTATTGGTGTCGACGAGTTGCTTGAAAAAGTGCTGCTCGAGGCCGAGATGCTCGACCTGAAGGCTAATCCTAACCGTAAGGCCACTGGTAGCATCATCGAGAGTTCACTTGATAAAGGCCGTGGCTATGTGTCAACAGTGCTTGTGTCTAATGGTACACTGAAGGTCGGCGATGTTGTCATCGCAGGTACTGCCTGGGGTAAGGTGAAGGCTATGTTCAACGAGCGTAACCAGCGCATCAATGAGGCCGGACCTGCTGAGCCTGCTATTATCCTGGGTCTGAATGGTGCGCCTACCGCTGGTGACTCTTTCCATGTGATGGAGTCGGAACAGGAAGCTCGTGATATCGCTAACAAGCGTATCCAGTTGCAGCGTGAGCAGAGCTTGCGTACAACCACCAAACTGGGTCTCGACGAGTTGTCACACCGTATTGCCTTGGGTGAGTTCCACGAGTTGAACATCATCGTGAAGGGTGATACCGACGGATCTATTGAGGCACTGAGCGATTCGTTCATCAAGCTCTCTACCGAGAAGGTTCAGGTAAATGTGATCAACAAGGCCGTAGGTCAGATTTCTGAGAATGATGTCATGCTGGCATCAGCATCTGAGGCTATCATCATCGGATTCCAGGTTCGTCCTTCTGCCGATGCCCGTCGTGCCGCTGATCGTGAGGGTGTTGAAATCAATACCTACTCTATCATCTACGATGCTATCGACGATGTGAAGCAGACCATGCAGGGTATGCTTGACAAGGTGAAGAAGGAGGTTATCTCTGGTGAGATCGAGGTTAAGCAGGTATTTAAGATATCCAAGGTCGGTACAGTTGCCGGTGGTCTTGTTACCGATGGTAAGGTACATAACAAGGATAAGGCTCGCGTCATCCGCGATGGTATCGTGATCCACACCGCTCCTATCGACGCCCTGAAGCGTTATAAGGACGATGCCAAGGAAGTGGCAACCGGACTGGAGTGTGGTATCTCACTGGTTAACTTCAACGACATCCAGGTGGGTGATATCATCGAGACCTTCACTGAGATCGAGGTAGAACAGAAACTGTAAGAATGTCAGAAAAGAAAAATGAGTTTGTCCGTCAGGTGGCAGAACAGAAATACGAATTCGGTTTTACCACTGACGTACATACAGAGATTATAGAGAAGGGGCTGAACGAGGACATCGTTCGGCTCATCTCTGCTAAGAAAGGGGAGCCTGAGTGGATGCTCGAGTTCCGCTTAAAGGCGTTCCGCTACTGGAAGGAGCAGACGGAGCCCAAATGGGGACATGTGCATGTGCCTCCTATTGACTATCAGGCCATCAGCTACTATGCCGATCCTTTGGCCAAGAAGCCTGAAGGCGACGGAAAGATTGACCCTGAACTTGAAAAGACGTTCGACAAACTTGGTATTCCTCTGGAAGAGCGTTTAGCGCTGAGTGGTAATACCGCTGTCGATGCCATCATGGACTCGGTTTCGGTGAAGACCACCTTTAAGGAGAAACTCCGCGAGAAGGGTGTTATCTTCTGCTCGATAGGTGAGGCCATCAAGGAACATGGTGATTTGGTACGCCAGTACTTAGGTACGGTGGTGCCTTATCGCGATAATTTCTTTGCAGCCTTGAATAGTGCTGTGTTCAGCGACGGTTCGTTTGTCTATATCCCCAAAGGTGTTCGCTGTCCCATGGAACTTAGTTCTTATTTCCGCATCAATGCAAGGAATACGGGACAGTTCGAGCGTACATTGATTATCGCTGATGACGATGCTTACGTATCTTATCTCGAAGGATGTACAGCGCCAATGCGTGATGAGAACCAGCTCCATGCGGCCATCGTAGAGATTATCGTGATGAACCGTGCTGAGGTGAAGTACTCAACCGTTCAGAACTGGTATCCTGGCGATGAAAACGGTAAAGGTGGTGTGCTGAATCTGGTAACTAAACGTGGCGATTTGCGTGGTGTGGACTCTAAACTCTCCTGGACTCAGGTTGAAACGGGTTCCGCCATTACTTGGAAATATCCGTCGTGCATCCTGCGTGGCGATAATTCTCAGGCAGAGTTCTATAGTGTGGCTGTGACCAACAACTATCAAGAGGCTGATACGGGTACCAAGATGATTCATATTGGTAAGAACACCAAGAGTACCATCATCTCTAAGGGTATCTCGGCAGGCCATTCGCAGAACTCTTATCGCGGATTGGTGCGTGCTACCAGCAATGCTGATAATGCGCGTAATTACTCTTCGTGCGACTCGTTGCTGCTGGGCTCTGATTGTGGTGCACATACCTTCCCTTATATGGATGTGCATAACGACACGGCTATCTTCGAGCACGAGGCTACGACTTCGAAAATCTCTGAGGATCAGCTCTTCTATTGTAACCAGCGTGGTATCCCTACCGAGCAGGCAGTAGGACTCATTGTCAACGGCTATGCAAAGGAAGTGCTCCAGAAACTCCCCATGGAGTTTGCCGTTGAGGCTCAGAAACTGCTGAGTGTATCACTTGAAGGAACCGTAGGGTAAAGGTAAAAAGATAAAAAAGTAAAAAGGTAAATAAATGCTTGAGGTAAGAAATCTACATGCTCGCATTGGCGACAAAGAGATATTAAAAGGTATTGACCTTGTGATCAACGATGGTGAGACACATGCCATCATGGGACCTAACGGTTCTGGAAAATCGACCTTGAGTGCTGTGCTCGTGGGCAATCCGCTTTATGAGGTGACTGAAGGCGAGGCTTTCTTCAATGGCAAGAATCTGCTGGAGATGAAACCAGAGGATCGTGCTCATGAGGGGCTGTTCCTCTCGTTCCAGTATCCTGTTGAGATTCCTGGCGTGTCGATGACTAACTTCATGAAGGCAGCCATCAATGAGAAACGTAAGTATCAGGGTCTGGAACCCATGAACGCCGCTGAGTTCCTGAAGCTTCAGCGTGAGAAGCGTAAGATTGTTGAACTTGATTCCAAACTGGCTAACCGTTCTGTAAACGAGGGCTTTAGTGGTGGTGAGAAGAAGCGCAACGAAATCTTCCAGATGGCTATGCTTGAGCCAAAGCTGAGCATTCTCGATGAGACCGACTCTGGTCTTGACGTCGATGCTATGCGTATCGTGGCCGAAGGAGTGAATAAACTGCAGACACCAGAGACTTCATGCATCGTCATCACCCATTACGATCGCTTGCTTGAGATGATCAAGCCTCAGTTTGTACATGTGCTGTACAAGGGGCGTATCGTGAAGACTGGCGGCCCAGAACTGGCCAAGCAGATTCAAGAGCATGGTTACGATTGGATTAAGGAAGAAATAGGAGAAGAATGAACTCAGAACAACAATATATAGAGTTGTACCAGCAGGCACGTGAGATGATTTTCTCGCATGCACCAGAGGCGATGAATGCCGTGCGTGATGAGGCCTTTGAGAATTTCAAGACTCTGGGCTTTCCCTCACGTAAGGTGGAGCGCTATAAGTACACCGATATGCAGAAGCTCTTCGAGCCTGACTATGGTGTGAACCTCAGCCGTCTCCAGATTCCCGTCGATCCTTATGAGGCTTTCCATTGCGATGTGCCCAACCTCTCTACCAGCCTCTACTTCGTGGTGAACGACATGTTCTATCACGATGAAAAACCAAAGGGACATCTGCCTGAGGGTGTGATTATCGGCTCGTTGAGAGATTATCCTGAGTTGGTGAGCAAATACTACACCAAGCAGGCTAAGACCAGTGAGGATGCTGTCACAGCGCTCAACACCATGCTGGCACAGGACGGACTACTGGTTTACGTGCCCAAAAATGTTAAGGTTGATCGTGCCATTCAGGTAATCAATATCCTGAAGGCACCGACCTTGCGAGTGAAGAGCGATGCTCGCATCAGCTCTTCCGAGCCTGAGGTGGCTCGGCCATCGGCCAAGGCAACACCCCAGAATGCCCAGCGTCAGGTGCCTGATCTGATGGTGAACCGACGTGTGCTTATTGTGCTCGAAGAGAACGCAGAGATCAAGATGCTCTTCTGCGACCATGCTGCCGACGATCGTAACTTCCTGGCTACTCAGGTCATTGAGGCTTATGTGGGCGAGAATGCGTCGTTAGACCTCTACTGCATGGAGGAGACACACCATAAGAATGTGCGTGTAAGCAATGTCTATATCGACCAGCAGGCTAACAGCCGTGTGAACCACAATGTAATTACGCTGCATAACGGTATTACGCGTAACAAGCTCGACCTCACTTTCTCTGGCGAGGGGGCTGAGTGTCAGTGCTATGGTTGTGTGATAGCCGATAAGCAGCAGCACGTGGATAACAACACGCTGATTACCCATCAAGTGCCGCACTGCACTTCGAACGAACTTTATAAATATGTGCTCGACGATAAGGCTGTTGGTGCCTTTGCTGGCCGTGTGTTGGTAGAGCATGGGGCTCAGAAGACTATCTCGCAGATGACCAATCAGAATCTGACGGCAACCAAAGAGGCGCGTATGTACACCCAGCCCATGCTCGAGATTTATGCCGACGACGTGAAGTGTGCCCATGGCTCAACCGTTGGACAGCTTAACGATGCCGCCCTCTTCTATATGCGTCAGCGAGGCATCTCGCTCAATGAGGCTAAACTCCTGTTGCAGAATGCCTTCATCAACGAGGTTATCGACCACATGCAGCTCGAACCTCTCCGCGATCGCCTTCACTACTTGGTAGAAAAGCGATTCCGTGGCGAACTCAACAAATGCTCTGGTTGTAAATTGTGTAAGTAATATGTACGATATAAATAAGGTACGTGAGGATTTCCCCATCCTGGGTCGCGAGGTCTATAAGAAGCCGCTGGTTTATCTCGATAATGCAGCAACCACGCAGAAGCCGCTCATGGTGCTCGACGCCATGAGGGATGAATACCTCAATGTAAATGCCAACGTGCATCGTGGTGTTCACTATCTTTCGCAACAGGCTACCGATCTGCACGAGGCGGCCCGTGAAAAGGTCCGCAGATTTATCAATGCCCGCAAGATAGAGGAGATTGTTTTTACCCGTGGTACCACAGAGGCGATTAACTTGGTGGCTCAGTCGTTCTGTGAATCGCAGATGCAGACTGGCGACGAGGTGATTGTGACTGATATGGAGCACCATTCCAACATCGTCAGCTGGCAGCTTCAGGCGATGAAACGGGGTATTGTTGTGAAGCATGTTCCTATTATGGATGACGGATTGCTCTGCCTCGATCAGTTGGAAGCACTTATTACAGAGAAAACCAAGATGATCAGTGTGGTCCATGTCAGCAATGTATTGGGAACTGTTAATCCTGTCGAGCAGATCATCAAGATAGCCCACGCTCACGATATCCCCGTATTAGTGGATGGCGCCCAGAGCGCACCCCACTTCAAGGTGGATGTGCAGGCGATGGATTGCGACTTTTTTGCTTTCAGCGGACATAAGATGTATGGTCCTACGGGCATAGGCGTGCTCTATGGCAAGGAAGAATGGCTCGAAAAACTGCCTCCCTATCAGGGTGGTGGCGAGATGATTGATAAGGTGACTTGGGAGAAGACGACTTTCGAGCGCTTGCCCTTTAAGTTCGAGGCTGGCACCCCCGATTATGTGGCTACCCACGGACTCGCTAAAGCCATCGAATATATCGATTCCATTGGCTTCGAAGCTATTCAGGCACATGAACAGCAACTCACAAAATATTGCATGGAACAACTCTTGACAATTCCTGACATGCATATTTATGGCCCGAAGGATACATCGTTGAAGGATGCTGTGGTGAGTTTCAACGTAGGCGATATCCACCACTTGGATATGGGAACCTTGCTTGACCGTCTGGGCATTGCAGTTCGAACAGGTCATCATTGTGCCCAGCCCTTGATGGACAGACTTGGAATCTCTGGTACTGTGAGAGCCTCGTTTGCACTATATAATACGAAAGAAGAGATTGATGCCCTTGTAGCAGGTATCCGTCGTGTTTCGCAAATGTTCTGACAAGATGTTGGCGAGTCATTACTACGAAGGCAAGATTGAAGCAGGTTGTGATGAAGCTGGGCGTGGCTGTCTGGCTGGTAGCGTCTATGCAGCTGCTGTCATTCTGCCTGATGGCTATCAAAACGAACTTCTCAACGACTCCAAGCAACTTACCGAGAAGCGCCGTTATCAGCTTCGTGAAATCATCGAGAAGGATGCTGTAGCATGGGCTGTAGGCATCGTCACCCCAGAGGAGATCGATAAGATAAACATTCTCAACGCTTCGATTCTTGCCATGCATCGAGCCCTCGACCAGTTGAAGGTTCGCCCTGAGGCTATTATCATCGATGGTAATCGCTTCAAACCCTATAAAGACCCGGCAGAAGGAAAGACGCTGCCCTCTACCACCATTGTCAAAGGTGATGGCAAATACCTCGCCATCGCAGCAGCATCGATTCTTGCCAAGACCTATCGTGACGATTATATGAACCAGTTGGCAGAGGAATATCCCCAATATGACTGGCTCTCCAACAAAGGCTATCCCACGAAGAAACATCGCGAAGCCATCCGCCAATACGGCATTACCCCCTATCACCGCAAGAGCTATAACCTCTTAGGCGACGGTCAACTCAGTATTGACTTTGATTTCTAAGATATCCGAACCTTTGTGATGGAAAAGATGATTTATGAATGAGCTGATTACTACGATAAACGATGCCGTGTGGGGCTATGTGCTGATAGCTGCGCTGGTGGGTTGTGGCGTGTGGTTTACGGTGAAGACACGCTTTGTACAGTTCCGTATGGTGGGCGAGATGATTCGTCTGCTCACAGATTCGGCGGTTGATACCGTTGGCGAACAGATTACGGAGAACGCTGCCGAGGGCAAACGTAAACACATCTCCTCGTTCCAGGCTTTTGCAGTGAGTGTGGCCACCCGCGTGGGCACAGGTAACTTGGCTGGTGTGGCTTCGGCCATCGCCATCGGAGGCCCGGGAGCGGTGTTCTGGATGTGGGTGATAGCGTTGATAGGTTCGGCAACGGCTTTCGTCGAATCTACATTGGCGCAGCTATTCAAACAGAAACATAAGGATTCGTTTATTGGCGGACCAGCCTATTATATCCAGCAAGGCCTGCATCAGCGTTGGCTTGCCATTACGTTTGCGGTGCTCATCACGCTGCAGTTCGGACTCTCGAATAACTCTATTCAGGCCAACACCATCTGTGGTGCCATGCAGGAGGCCTTCGGCTGGTCGCCCGTTTGGGTGGGAGCAATGTTGGCTGCCTTAGGCTTATTCATCGTGTTTGGCGGTATTCAGCGTATTGCCCATGTCAGTGCGGTGTTAGTGCCTGTGATGGCTATTGGCTATGTGGTGCTGGCATTGGTGATTATCGTGATGAACATCGAGCATATCCCACACGTATTGAAGGTAATTGTGAGTGATGCGTTCGGCATCCAGCAGATAGCTGGTGGCGGTATCGGTGCTACGATCATGAATGGTGTAAAGCGTGGACTGTTCTCGAACGAGGCGGGCGAGGGTAGTGCGCCGAATGTGGCAGCAACGGCAGCTGTGAGTCATCCAGTGAAGCAAGGACTGATTCAGGCATTGGGTGTATTTACCGATACGTTGTTGGTATGCTCGTGTACGGCCTTTATCATCCTGATAAGTGGGCTTTATCAGACACCAGAACTCAATGGAATTGCCCTTACGCAGTCAGCTTTGCAGAGCGAGGTTGGATCGGCCGGACCAGTCTTCGTGGCTGTCGCTATCTTTCTTTTTGCTTTCTCCAGCATCATCGGCAACTACTATTATGGCGAGGCAAACATCCGTTTTATCACCCCCAACACGAAGGTGATGACCGTCTATCGCATTTGTTCGGCAGGCGTGATGGTTGTGTTTGGCGCATTGGCCAGTTTCGAGTTGGTTTGGAACATTGTTGACTTTTTTATGGCTTTCCTCACGGCTTGTAACCTCGTGGCTATCATGCTTCTGGGTCGCTATGCCTTCCGTCTGCTCGACGACTATCGCCAGCAGAAGCGACAGGGCATTAAAGAACCTGCGTTCCACCGCAGTCAGTTGCCTGAGTTGGAAGGCGAGTTGGAGTGTTGGGAATAACATTCTGATAAGAGGAGTTAGCAATTTGGAAGATTGTATGATTCGATGAGTGGAATTTTGAGTCGAGCAGGTGTGAAATCTGCTTAAAAGCAATGTGTTATCGTACTCATTTCGAAGAAATTTTGTAATTTTGCACCGCAAAATAGAACGTACGTTTAAATTAGTAATAAGATTATGGCAAAGAAAGCATTATTGATGATTCTCGATGGATGGGGAATCGGTAAGCATGGTAAGGGTGACGTGATTTTCAACACACCGACTCCTTATCTCGATTTGTTGACAGCTACTTCGGCTCACTCTCAGCTCATGGCCTCTGGTGAAGACGTTGGTCTGCCCGACGGACAGATGGGTAACTCAGAGGTGGGTCACCTCAATATCGGTGCTGGTCGTATCGTTTATCAGGACCTTGTTAAGATCAACCGCGCATGCAAAGACGGTTCTATCGTAGATAATCCTCAGGTGAAGGCAGCTTATACCTACGCCAAAGAAAATAATAAGAAACTGCACCTGATGGGTCTTTGCTCTGACGGTGGTGTACACTCTTCACTCGACCACCTGTTCAAGCTCATCGAGGTGGGTAAGCACTATGGACTGAAGAATCAGACTTTCGTTCACTGTTTCATGGACGGTCGTGATACCGACCCCAAGAGCGGTAAGGGATTCATTGAGCAGGTGACTAAGGCATGTGCAGACAATGATGCTGCTATCGCCTCGATTGTAGGTCGTTTCTATGCAATGGACCGTGATAAGCGTTGGGAGCGTGTGAAAGAGGGCTACGACCTCATCGTGAATGGCACAGGTAAGCAGGCTACTGATATGGTGAAAGCCGTAGAGGAGAGCTATGCCGACGGTGTGACCGATGAGTTCATCAAGCCTATCCACAATGCCAGTGTCAATGGTTGCATCGAAGAGGGCGACGTTGTGATTTTCATCAATTTCCGCAACGACCGTGCCAAGGAGCTCACCATCGTACTGACTCAGCAGGATATGCCTGAGCAGGGCATGAAGACCATCCCTGGACTGCAGTACTATTGCATGACTCCATACGATGCCAGCTTCACAGGTGTCAACATTCTCTTCCCCAAGGAGAACGTTGAGAATACGCTGGGAGAATATCTCTCACAGCAGGGCAAGAAGCAGCTCCACACCGCCGAGACCGAGAAGTATGCTCACGTAACATTCTTCTTCAATGGTGGTCGCGAGCAGCCTTACGAGGGCGAGGATCGCATCCTGGTTCCCTCTCCGAAGGTAGCAACCTACGACTTGAAGCCTGAGATGAGTGCTTTTGAGGTGAAGGATAAGCTGGTGGCTGCTATCAACGAGGCAAAGTATGATTTCATTGTGGTTAACTTCGCTAACGGCGATATGGTAGGCCATACTGGTGTGTACAACGCTATTGCCAAGGCCGTCTGGGCTGTTGACAACTGCGTGAAGGACGTAATCGAGGCTGCTAAGGCTAACGATTACGAGGCAATCATCATTGCTGACCATGGTAATGCTGATAACGCCATCAATCCTGATGGTACGCCTAACACCGCTCACTCACTGAATCCCGTTCCATTCATCTATGTAACCAACAACAACTCGGCAACAGTGAAGGACGGTCGTCTGGCCGACGTAGCTCCCTCTATCCTCCATATCATGGGACTGGAGCAGCCTGCCGACATGACTGGTGAGAACCTGATTACAGACTAATTTTCAGGCACGGATTACACGGATTTCACGGATTTGGCGAAACAAAATTAATCCGTGTTAATCTGCGTAATCCGTGCCAAATTATTAAAGAAATATGGCAGTACAGATAGAGGACTCTTGGAAGCAGTATTTGCAGGGCGAGTTTGAGAAGCCTTACTTTGCTCAGCTCACTGAAGCTGTGCGTAAGGAGTATCAAACCACTACGTGCTATCCTCCAGGCAAACTGATTTTTAATGCCTTTAACCTGTGTCCGTTCGACAAGGTGAAGGTGGTGATTATCGGTCAGGATCCCTATCACGAGCCAGGACAGGCCCACGGACTGAGTTTCTCTGTGCAGGATGGTATCCAGTTTCCGCCCTCGCTGCAGAACATCTTTAAGGAGATTCAGGACGACCTTGGTACACCCGTTCCTACCTCTGGCAACTTGACACGCTGGGCTGAACAAGGTGTGTTGCTGCTCAATGCATCGCTCACCGTTCGAGCTCATCAGGCTAACAGTCATTCAGCCTTAGGTTGGCAGAAGTTTACCGATGCCGCTATCCAGGTCTTGGCACAGAACCGCCAGCATCTGGTATATATGCTTTGGGGTGGCTATGCCCGTTCAAAGGCATATATGATTGACAAGCAGAACAATCTCGTGCTTGAATCTGTCCATCCCTCACCCCTGAGTGCCAATCGTGGTGGTTGGTTTGGTCAGCATCAGTTCTCACGTTGTAACGCCTATCTCGAACAAAACGGCATGACTCCCATTCTTTGGTAAAAGACTTTAGGCACGGATTACGCGGCTTTATAAATAAAGACACGGCTCTGTGCATAAGAATAAAGCAGTGTAAATCCGTGTAATCCGTGCCAAAATTCAATCAGAAGATGAATCAACTTCCACCCATTATCCAAGTAGGCGATGTGTTGCTCTCGTCAGAGATATTGACGGAGAAATTTTGTTGTGACCTCAGCGTTTGCAAAGGCGAATGCTGTGTAGAGGGCGACGCTGGTGCACCTGTGACCTTCGATGAGGTTGCTGAGATTGAGAATTGTCTCGACGAGGTGTGGGGCGATCTGTCTGCATCGGCTCAGGCAGTGATCGACAAGCAAGGTGTGGCTTATACCGATCAGGAGGGTGACTTGGTGACGAGTATCGTTCGTGGCAAGGATTGTGTGTTTACCTATTATGGTGATATAGAAGATTGGAACACCCATTTGCCCATCAGGAACTGTTGTCTTTGCGCATTAGAAAAGGCTTACAGAGCAGGGCGAACCCGTTTCTGCAAGCCTGTAAGTTGTGCGCTCTATCCTATTCGTGAGAAGCGTATTGGCGAGGGCCTTATAGGTCTGAACTACAACCGTTGGTCGGTCTGCAAGATGGCCGTTGCCAAGGGTATTCAAGAGAACCTCCGGCTCTATGAATTCCTTCGCGACCCGCTTATCCGTCGTTTTGGCGAGGCATGGTATCAGGAGTTGCTCGATACCGTTGAAGAGCTGCGCCGCCAGAACTACTTATAGTTTACGGAACTTATTGGGCGAGATGCCTACATGCTCCTTGAAGAATTTACCCAGGAAACTCTGATTGGGGAAATTCATCTCTTCGGTAATCTCCTTGATGCTCTTGGTAGAGTTCTTCAGAAGAACGCGCAATTCCATCATGACATAGTTGTCGACCCATTCGTTAGGTGTACGACGGCTAACGGCCTTTACCGTTTCCGACAGATACTTCGGTGTGATGCCAAGCTGTATGGCATACCAGCTGATACGGCGTTCATGTTTGTAGTTAGCCTCAACCATCTTGATGAAGTTGGTGAAGATGGCTTCAGCGCGTGTCTGTGGCTTGTCGAGCTTCCTTACTCGGTTGATGATATTGCCAACGTCGTAGAACATAGCCAGTAGCAAAGTTCTGATCAGATCCTTGTGGAAGAAGTTTCCATTGTCGCCAATCTTTTGCTTAATCACTTGGAAGTACTCCTTAAAGGTGTCCTGCTCCTTCCTGTCGAGACTCATCACAGGGTGACTACGGGCAAAGAGGAATAGTGAGTTGACATCCCTCACGTTCTGGATAATCTCATGGAAGAAGTTCACGCTAAGCATCATACACAATCCTTCCATGTCGGGCGAGGGTTGATACTTATCTACCACATGCTTATCGCTGACAATGAGAATATCGCCAGGGTTGATAATCATCTCTTGGGTGTCGAGTCGATACTCGATTCTACCTTTAGTACACAGTCCGATGAGGATAAAGTTCATCTTTCTGGGCTCTGTAGGCATAGGAGCCTTGTTGATGTGCTCCGTCAGCAGGAGGTCGTCGTCAAGGAAAACCGACTCGCTCCAGCTCTTTGCCTTGTTCAGATCTGTTTCTTTGATTTGTAATTTTACCACGTCTTGATATTTTGAGTTTGACCTGCTTTCAACTTAATAGTCTTCTGCATGTTATTATATAATAAGGTGACACGGCCGTTGTTCTTAGCCTTGATTTGGCAGTCACGCACCTTGCCGTCTTTCCATTCAAATGCCACCTCATAGCCGCCTCTGGCACAGAGTCCGCTGACAGCCCCGTCCTTCCATGCTTCAGGAATGGCGGGCAGCAGTTCAATGACGCCGTCCTTACTCTGTATGAGCATCTCGCAGACGCCAGCTGTGCCGCCGAAGTTACCGTCGATCTGAAAAGGTGGGTGAGCATCGAAGAGATTAGGATAAGTGCCCCCGCCTTTGCTGTAGTTAGGTGCTTTGCTTTTCTGAGGTGCAACAGCTGTCAGCAGTTTTCGGTATATCTGATGTGCCTTCTCTCCGTTCTTCAGTCGTGCCCACAAGTTGATGCGCCATCCGGTGCTCCATCCTGTCGTCTCATCACCTTTGATCTCAAGAGTCCTTTCAGCTGCTTTCTGTAGAGCCGGATCAGTCAGGTGACTGCCTGGGTATAGGCCAATCAGGTGACTCTGGTGGCGATGCTTAAAGTCCCAGTCGTCCCAATCGTAGTACCATTCGTTCAGGTCGCCCATGTGACCGATGGTATAAGGATGCAACTTAGCCAGAGCCAGCTCCATCTCCTTGTCTTTTTGACCGAGAATTTTGCCTGCGGCAATCGTGTTGATGAAGAGTTCGCGTATAATGGCCAGGTCGGCTGTACCGCCATAGCAGGTGGTGCCGTGATAGCCCTTATCTGTTTTATACTCGTTCTCGGGCGACGTGCTGGGAGCTGTTATCAGCTCGCCAGGCTGTTTAGGATTCTCAATGAGCCAGCGCAGACAGAACCGGGCAGCACCCTTCATCAGCGGGTAGGCAATGTCCTTCAGATAAGCCTTGTCTTGTGTAAACTGATAGCGCTCCCACAGGGTATTCACCAGCCAGGCCCCGCCCATATTCCAGTTCGACCACATAGGGCTTTCGCGCTTCTCGCCTACGGGGTTTGTCATTGCCCAGATGTCACTGTTATGGCTCGAGCACCAGCCTTCACCGATATTATAGTAGTTCTTGGCGGTAAACCTGCCGTTAGTAGCAAGCGCGCTGATAAAGCCGTCGAGTGGGGTAGCCGTCTCTGCCATATTAGCCACGAAAGCGGGCCAGTAGTTCTCCTCAAGGTTGATGTTTACCGTATAGTTGCCACGCCATGGCGACCAGAGGTGAGGTGTCCAGAGTCCCTGCAGGTTAGCGGGAACGCCAGTTGTACGTGAGCAGGAGATCAGCAGATAGCGTCCGAACTGGAAATATAGCTCTTCGAGATAGCGGCTCTTGCCTCCATGGTTGGTATAGTCGAGCAATAAGTCATCGGTATTACCCTTGTGGGCTATGGCCTTATCCGAGAGACGGATCTTTACACGGTCGTAGATAGCCTTGTAGTCAGCCAGATGACGGGTGTAGAACTCGTCGTAGCTCATGTTCTGAGTGTGCCAGATGTCGTTAGCTGCATTCTCTAGATAGGGTGCGCCTTCTCTGACGGGATGCTTGTCAAAACCGTTAAAACTCGTCTCGTTGACGATATAGAGAATCGCCTCCTTGGCATTCGTGATTGTTACGGAAGAGTCTGATGCAGCCACTTCGCCATCCGTCTTAACGCTGAGCATCGTGCAGAAGTGGATGCTCTCTTGAGAAAGGCCCGTAGCGTGACCTGTCATCGTGAGTTGGGTGGGGATGGCCTTTACCTGATGAGGCACCTGAGCCGTTAGGGCTATCCTGCAGTTGATGTCACCCTTCAGTCGGATGGCAATCAGCTTGTCGGGGTTCGAGGCGAAGTACTCTCGCTCAATAGTCTTTCCGTTGCGTACGTACCTGTCTTTGATAATAGCCGAGTCGAGGCTGAGGCTGCGCTGGTAGTTTGTGATAGCGCCCAGCCCCAGGTCTTTGATATGCAGCGTACCCAGCGGTTGGAAATACTGTGAGTTGGGACCCTGTACGTGCAACTGCAGTGAGTCGGCAAGCTTGTAGTCTTCACAGAACAGCGCTTCGCGTATCTTTGGTATCCACTGGTGGGCATCGGCATCAAGGTTTCTGTCTACGGGTTTCCCCGTCCATAAGGTAATATCGTTCAGGTAGATGATGTTGTCGTCAGTACCACCATATACCAGGGCGCCAAGTTTACCGTTACCTATGGGCAGCGACTCCTCGAAGTAGGTGGCAGGCTTGTCGTACTGCAACAGCATAGGCGCCTGCTCAGTCTGTGCTTCACACAAAGAAGAGCTTCCCATAAGAATAGCAGAAATTAGCAGATATTTCCTCATAATCATTGTTTTTAGTTCTTTCCGCTTGCAAAGATACAAAACTTTTTGTATATTTGCAGCATAAAACCAAAAATTTAAAGACCATGCAGCCGATAAAGACCCTGAATGATATGATTGTCTTTCTCCAGCAGCGAGGCGACAAAAAGCGTGTAGCCGTGGTGTGTGCCAACGACGCCAGTACCCGTTATGCTGTAGAGAAAGGTGTGGAGATGGGCTTCATCGAACCTATCTATGTCGATGGCGACGATAAGGAAGAGTGCGCCCGTCGTGCGGTGGCCCTGTGTAAGAGCGGTGAGGCCGACATCCTGATGAAGGGACTCATCAATACCGATGTGCTTCTGCGAGCCATATTAGATAAGGAAAGTGGCATCATCCGCCCGGGTCATGTGCTCACCCATGTGGCGATGGCCGAGATCCCCAAATACGAGAAACTGCTCTTTTTCACCGATGCCGCCGTGATTCCTGTGCCCACCGAGGCTCAACGTCGCCAGCAGATTCACTATGTGAACTATGTGTGCCATGCCCTTGGTATCGAGGAACCGCGTATCTCGCTCATCCATTGTGCAGAGAAGGTAAGTGCCAAGACATTCCCCTATACTGTCGACTATCTGGAGATTATCGCCGAGGCCCAGACAGGTGCCTTCGGGCGCTGCATCATCGATGGACCGTTAGACCTGAAGACCTCGCTCGACTCCGTCAGCCTGCGTGAGAAAGGCATCCGTTCCGTCATCGACGGACAGGCTGATGCACTGATATTCCCCGACATCGTGGCAGGCAACGTGTTTTATAAGACCATCACCCTCTTTGGCTATGCCAAGACGGCTGGTGTGTTGCAGGGTACACAGTGTTGCTGCGTGTTGCCATCGCGTGCTGACAGTCCGGAGTCGAAGTACTATTCTCTCGCCCTTGCTGCTATATGAAGATACTTGTCATCAATCCAGGCTCTACCTCTACAAAGGTGGCAGTCTTTGAGGATGAGTCGCCCTTGCTCGTCCGTAACATCGCGCATACCCCTGAACAGCTGGCTTGTTTCGACGATGTGATAGAGCAGCAGGACTTCCGTCGCCAACTGGTGCTCGATGAACTTCGCCAGGCCAACATCCCTGTAGAGTTCGATGCCGTCATTGGGCGTGGTGGCCTTGTAAAACCGCTTGAGGGTGGTGTCTACGAGATTAACGACCTTATGATTCAAGACACCCATAGCGGCATAGCCCTCCATAATCATGCTTGTAACCTGGGTTGCCTGATAGCACACGAGATAGCCGCCTCCACTCCTGGCTGTCGTTCTTTCATTGCCGATCCAGGTGTTGTCGACGAGCTCAACGACTATGCCCGTATCTCCGGCTCCCCTTTGATGAACCGTATCTGTATCTGGCATGCCCTCAACCAGCGTGCCATAGCCCGTCGCTATGCCGCCGAGATAGGCAAGGAGTATGAAGACCTCAACCTGATTATCTGTCATATGGGTGGTGGCATATCTGTGGCGGCTCACGACCACGGACGTGCCGTTGATGCTAACAACGCCCTCGATGGCGAAGGCCCTTTTTCACCGGAACGTGCCGGCTCGCTGCCGGCTTCCGACCTTATCCGTCTTTGTTTCAGTGGCAAGTATAACGAGAAGCAGCTCTTGAAGCGTATTGCAGGAAAGGCAGGTCTCAATGCCCATCTGGGTACCAACGATGTGCGCGAGGTGATCCGCCGTATCGAAGACTATGGTGACAAACATGCCGAACTCATCCTCAATGCCATGATCTATCATGTTGCCAAGAGCATCGCTGCTGAGTCGGCTGTACTCTGTGGCCATATCGATGCCATCCTGCTCACGGGCGGTCTGGCACGTTCTGAGTATGTTGTCAGCCGCCTCCGTCAACGTGTGGAGTTCTTGGCTCCCATCCACTGCTTCCCTGGCGAGGATGAGATGGAAGCCCTCGCCCTCAATGCCCTCGCCGTACTCCAAGGCAAACGAAAAGCCAAGGTATATGAATAGAAAAACATCCTCCCCGCCAATTGGCGGAGAGGATTCCTATCTACATGCAGCTGACCACAGCGCCAGCTCCGAGTACCGAGACAATAGCTGTTGCTATTGCTGCAATTAGTTTGAAAGTGTAAGTCCATTAGCATCTACTGAGCACTTGAAGATGGCCAGGTCGTCTATCTTTACTGTGTTTCCGCTAAGACAGAGTTCACGAGTACAGTCAACGAAGTCACGCAATATACCTGTAATGGTACCTACCGAGAATGGCGTGTTGTGTTGCGCCATGTGCTTAGCCATTTCGTCAATTCCGAGCGTTTCCTTATATTCCACGCGGGCATAATATTTGCCGTAGCCCGCATTAAGCTGATTGTTGTTTTTTGAAATGTTCAGTTCTAACATACTTCTTGTTTTAAAGGATTAATAATTACGCAAATACCGTTGCAACTTGTTTGCGGCTGCAAAGGTACGACAATTTATCAATCCTTTCCTTAAAATATCAGCGCTGGCCAAATCCTAAATGCCACTACCGCACACTTATCTTTTCTGCGTGGTTTTTGCCGTTTGCATTCAGATAAACAACATATTGTCCTCGTCTAAGTCCGTTGGTACTGATATCGATTTCCCCAGTGTCAGCACCATCGTTTCTCTCTATATGCTGATACACATAGCCTTGATTACTTGCAAGCATAGCTACAATCTTTACAGGCTTTTCTGTCTGGTAATGAATACTTATCCCTTGACCGTTTTGGCTTATCTCATATCTGAATCCATCGTCATTCTTCGTGTTCTTCTCATTACGAGAACTCTCTCCGACCTTTGCCACGGCATCCCTCACCACCTTGTTTACATCATTAGATGCCAGTCGTTCCTGATCCTCAGGGTTGCAATAGAAAAGTAGTTGCTCCATCACTTTCTCGCTTTTTGTGGTAATAATGGCTTCCAGTATAGGATAGCGATACCCATCAGCAAACCAGCGGTAGACGTTTTCCTGCATCTTTGTTCTTTCAGCGGTCTTGTTGTCATAATCCAGGTTAATAAGCCTTTCCGTGTGTACACGAGCCACTCCATATATTTCCTTACCCGAAGGAAGAATAATTTTACCGACTGAATCAGCTTTCGTTACGTATGTGCCATATCGATACACGGGGACCTGTCCGCAGTATAGTCCTTTTCCGCTGAACTGTCCTGCGATGGAATCGCCCTGTTTCATTGGAAATCTTAGATATTCCTCAGCCTCTTTATAATCAATCTGCATCAATTTATCTTCTATGCTGACGATAGACTGTCCGCCTCTCGACTGTTGGTAGAGTACACGATTAAGTAAGCCAATGCTTAAAAGAGTATCTTTTTTTTCGATATACCTTGATCGCAGCCTCTTTTTATATAGTTTCACGCCCTTCAGATTCCACGTCTTGTCTTTTCCGTCTAAGTCAAACCCACTGAAATCCATTCGTCGAATTTCCAGAGAGTCACCTCCATATATTCGATTCTGCATTGCGGTTATTTCTTGGGCATAAAGATTCCAAGAACTTGTCAAAAAAGAAAAAATAATATAGTTTTTCTCATTTTGCTAAGATTTATGTGTTAATATTTTAGTGGTTCCGCTGAAGGTGACATAGCCACCATCGACCAGAATCTGCTTCAGTGTCCCATTCTCGTAGATCATAATTTCTTTTTGATTGTAAGTGTACTCATTATCCTGTAGCGTATAGTCAAACTTTTATTCTAAACCTATTCAATCTGAATTTATATCTATATTTGGATTTTTTGTCATTATTGGATATAAGAATCTGTTGTTTACATACGGATATACAATGTATGTTGGATCATAGATCAACTCAAAGGTTGGCCATGCATTTTCTCCTTCTCCAATATAAAGATTCTGAGGGTAATTTAAATATCTAAAAACTTCAGAGTTCCCTGTAGGATGAATAAATTTACCAAACTGGCTGCCAAATTCAGAAATATTATTTATATCAGATAATAATATTAGTTTAACATCCCCTGAGTTCGTATAACCAACAATTCTTTTGTTTTCTCTGTAAATATAGTTGTAAACCAAGTCTTTTTTGTTTCTTAATGAAAAAATAAAAAATAAAGCAGAATCCTTTTGAGAAAGATTCAATGATAATATCTGTTTATTTGATTGTAATATAGAAAGATGCATTTCGACAACAGAATCAGTTATAGATTTCATGTCACTGTCATCGATTAAAAATTCTTCCAGGACAAATCCTTCTTCTTTATTAGATGAATCACAACTATATAACAACCCAATAATAGAAATAAACAGTAATAATATACTTAATTTATCTCTAACGTACTTTTTTGATACCATTTTTATCATATTCGAAAAATTTTTTGTTATATATATCATAACAATATAAAGCTAAAAACAGTAATGCATTTTTTCATCTTAATCTTTAATAGAAAGTTTTATAATAATGTTGTTATTTTTAAGTTTTGGATAGATTCCCCAGAAATATACAATGAATCTTGGGAATGTGTCAACAGAGCCTGAGCCCATGACAAATTTATTATAGTACAGACTCAAAATGTAACCAGTTTCAGTTTCATAAAGAGTCTTTTTTAGCAAATCTTTAGGCTTATTGCCAAGTTGAGCGTGCTCTTGTCCAACGATTAGTGTGTAATTAGAAAAATCAATTTCTGGTAATAGGTTTCTTGGAACGTTACGACATACATTCTGCAATTCTGTATTGCTATTAATAACATAACAAATATTCTTATCAAATTCTTCGGGAGTACAGAAGAAAGAATCTGAGTAATGATAAATGGATGAGTATGGTAAAGCAGAATTGAAGAAATTTGTAATATTGTCTTCGCATTCTATTTGTGAAATAGGTATTCCTATTTCAAATTCTTGGTCCTTTTTGTCATCACTATTGCATCCTATTGGCAGAAGAACAGCCAATAAGAATAATCCGAAATTAAAAATTGCTTTTTTCATCTTTTCAAATTTTAATGGTTTATATTAGGTATAACTTAGAAAGTACATGAATCTTGCATAATTTTGCTGCAAAATTAATGTTTTTTCTCAAATTCACAAAAAGAAATGAGATAAATATTCGATATAAACGTTTCTAAAAAGTAAGATGTAAGTTGCTGATAAACAACGAGGAACTGCCTTTAATGTGCTATGTGTATACCTTTTAGAAACGGTATTCTGCTATATGGTATCTCTGTCAAACTATGAGAATCCCCACCTGAATAGGATAAGACCTATCGCAAGTGGGGATTTGAAAAGTATTTGAAGTATTTGATATCGTGCCTTACGCGTCGATATTAGCGTAGGTGGCGTTCTTCTCGATGAACTCGCGACGTGGTTCTACGTCGTCGCCCATCAGCATTGAGAAGATCTCGTCGGCCTCGGCGGCGTTCTCGATAGTTACCTGCTTTAGCAAGCGGTTCTCGGGATTCATAGTGGTCTCCCACAGCTGCTCGGGGTTCATCTCACCAAGACCTTTGTAGCGCTGGGTGTGCAGAGCCTTGTCGTCGCCGTTACCTGCTACGTACTTATCGATGAATGCCTGGCGCTGCTGCTCGGTGTAGCAGTACTCTGAGGTCTTCTTGTAAGTACACTTGTAGAGTGGTGGGGTAGCGATGTAGAGGTGACCGCCCTGGATAACCTGTGGCATGAAGCGATAGAAGAGTGTCATGATCAGTGTGTCGATGTGAGAACCATCGACGTCGGCGTCGGTCATGATGATAATCTTATCGTAACGCAGTTTATCGATATTGGCATCCTTTGAGTCCTCGCCGTCAACGCCGAAGCGTACACCAATACTCTGGATGATGTTCATAACCGATTCGGCCTCGAACACACGGTGCCACTGTACCTTCTCTACATTCAGAATCTTACCACGCAGAGGCAGGATGGCCTGGAAGTGACGGTCGCGGCCCTGCTTAGCAGAACCACCGGCCGAATCACCCTCGACGAGGAAAATCTCGCACTCCTTAGGATCTTTGTTTGAGCAGTCGGCCAACTTACCAGGCAGGCCACCGCCAGTCATCGGGTTCTTACGCTGTACACTCTCGCGGGCCTTGCGGGCTGCAATACGTGCTGTAGCGGCCAGAATTACCTTCTCGCAGATGGTATGGGCCTCTTTGGGGTTCTCCTCCAGGTAGTTGGTCATAGCCTCGCCTACGGCCTTCTGTACGGCACCGTTCACCTCGCTGTTACCGAGCTTGGTCTTGGTCTGACCCTCGAACTGAGGCTCGGCTACCTTTACTGAGATGATGGCGGTAAGACCCTCGCGGAAGTCGTCCTGGGCTACCTCGATCTTGGCCTTCTCAATCTGCTTGCGCAGCTGATCGTCCTCGTCGGCGTACTTCTTAAGTGTACGAGCCAAGGCGATGCGGAAACCAGTAAGGTGGGTACCACCCTCGATGGTGTTGATATTGTTAACGTAAGAGTGGATATTCTCTGAGTAATCGCTGTTGTACAGCAGGGCTACCTCGATGGGCACACCATCCTTCTCAGTCTTCAGACAGATAGGATCGCCGATGATTGAGGTGCGGTGACGGTCGACGTAGCGAACGAACTCCTTCAGGCCTTCCTTGGCATGGAACACCTCGGGCTGACGGAGATTGCCTTCCTCATCGGGACGCAGGTCGGTCAGTGTGATGGTGATACCGGCATTCAGGTATGCCAGCTCACGCATACGCTTGGCGATGATGTCGTACTTGTACTCTGTGGTGGTGAAGATGGTACCGTCGGGCCAGAACTGCTGACGGGTACCGGTCTTATCGGTGTCGCCTACAATCTTTACGTCGTAGAGGGGCTTACCCTTCTCGTATTCCTGCTGGTAGATGTGACCATTGCGGAATACCTGTGACATCATGTGGGTAGAGAGGGCGTTTACACAGCTTACACCTACACCATGCAGACCTCCTGATACTTTGTAGGAGCCTTTATCAAACTTACCACCGGCATGGAGAACGGTCATAACGACCTCAAGGGCCGACTTGTGCATCTTCTCATGCTCGTCGACGGGAATACCACGTCCGTTGTCCTGTACGGTGATAGAATTGTCTTCGTTGATAGTTACTTCGATATGTGTACAGTAACCGGCCATGGCCTCGTCGATAGAGTTGTCGACGGTTTCATTGACCAGATGATGAAGTCCCTTTTCGCTGATGTCACCAATGTACATAGCGGGGCGCTTACGTACAGCTTCCAAACCCTCGAGCACCTGAATATTGCTCGCGGAGTAATTTTGTTCTTGGTTGAGTTGTTCTTCAGTCATTTCTTTATAATTCACTAATTGGTTGCAAAAACGGTGCAAATCGAATGCGGAAAGCTTGCTTTTTGCTGAGATGCAGCCCGTAATTCGCCAAATTTTTGGCAAAGGTACAAAAAAAAAGTCAGATAAACTATGTTTATCTGCTAAAAAACTACAAAAAAAGAACCGCAACCTGAAAAGATTGCGGTTTTGTTTTATAACGAAACTATAACTGATTACAGTTTGTTGATGTGCAGAGCGAGGCTTGACTTCAGGTTGGCTGCCTTGTTCTTGTGGATAACATTGGTCTTAGCCAGCTTGTCGAGCATCTTCTGTACCTTTGGATAGAGGGCTACTGCCTCGTCCTTGTTTGTCATTGCACGCAGCTTGCGTACGGCGTTACGCATTGTCTTTGCGTAGTAGCGATTGTGAAGCGCCTTCTTCTTGTCCTGGCGGATTCTCTTCACTGATGATTTGTGATTTGCCATTTTTTTAATTTAAAAATTTGAATGTTTAACTTAAAGCTTGTGGGTTTTACGCCTTTGGGGCTACCCTGGGCAGACTTTCTTCCGAAAGTCCTCTGTCACCGTTCCTGATGTTCTCAGTAGCACTGGCTGTGCAGATGACAGATTTAATTCTGTAGTCCCTAGGAGAGTCGAACTCCTCTTTAGAGAATGAAAATCTCTCGTCCTAACCGATAGACGAAGGGACCATCGCCTTTTTTAGCGGGTGCAAAATTACTGCTATTTTTCCAATCCACCAAATTTTCTATAAAAAAAATGCCATTTTACCCTCTTTTTTGTATTTTTCTGCTTTTCACTTCTTTACTTTTTCACTTTTTTCGTACCTTTGCCCACGTATGTTGACGAAAACTCAGGCCATTGTGCTTCACTCGCTTAAGTATGGTGAAACGCGTATCATTGTGGATATGTTCACCAGAAGCCACGGTAGATTATCGTTTATCGTCAATATACCGAAGTCGACAAAGTCGAAGATCAAGAAGCAGTTCTTCCAGCCCATGACGATGCTGGAGATTGAGGTGGATGTGAGGCAGAAGGTGCAGTTGCAGAAACTGTCGGACGTGAGGTTGGCCGTACCTTTCTCGTCAATCCCGTTCGATCCGCACAAGCTGGCTATCTCTCTCTTTGTGGCTGAGTTCCTGTATTATGCGCTTCGCTCAGAGCAGCGTAATGAGTTGCTTTACGACTATCTGGAGAGTAGTGTGTTGTGGCTCGACGGCAAGAGTGGTGGCTTTGCCAATTTCCATCTGGTGTTTCTGATGAGGCTCTCGCGTTTCCTGGGTTTCTATCCTAATCTGGAGCACTATCGTGCCGGCGACTATTTTGACTTGCGTGAGAGTGTGTTCATGCCTCAGCCCCCCGTGCATAGGGACTTCTTATTCCCAGAAGAAGCGGAGCGCGTACAGCTGATGATGCGAATGGACTATCCGACAATGCACCTGTTTCAGATGTCGCACCAGCAACGTAACCGCTTGCTGGAGGTGTCGTTAAAGTATTATCGACTTCACCTGCCGGATTTTCCGGAGATGAAGTCGATAAGCGTGCTTCAAGAACTCTATTTATGAGAACACGATGGTGCTCTGAATGGCATCATGTGAATCAGAGGGCGTGTCGTCGATATCGACAGCCTCGATGCTATTGGTCTGACTGTTGATGCTCTCGAGAATCTCGCGCGTGCGTTTATAAGTAGGTGTCTGTTCTACAGCGGAGATGACATCGTCGTTATCAAGATCCTCAGGGCGGAACAGGTAGATGTTCGGGCGGCGCTTGTAGCGCTTGGTGGTCCCTTCGCCGCCATAGTAGCGGTTGCGACGGTCCTGGCGCTCGGCAGCCTTTTCCTGTTCTGCAGCAATGCGGTTGAGGTCTTCCTGACTCTGTTTCTTCAGGTGGTTGCCCATGCCGTCGATGCTCTCAATGCCAAAGCCTGTGGCAAGGATGGTGACCTTGACCTTCTTACCCAGTTCGAGATCGGTGGCGAGTCCCCACTTGATTTCGAAGTCGTTGCCAAACTTGGCCATAAAGTCGTTCACGTCGTTCATCTCCTCCATCATCAGCGACTGCTGGCCGTCCTTAGAGCCTGCAAACGAGATGGACAACAGGATTTTCTTCGAGTTGAAGATGTCGTTGTCGTTGAGCAGCGGTGAGTTCAAAGCGTCTTCGATGGCCTTCTTCACGCGTCCTTCACCTTCGCCATAGCCTGTTGACATGATGGCAACGCCTCCGTCTTTCAATACGGTCTTCACATCATTGAAGTCGAGATTGATAAGGCCGTGTACGGTGATGATCTCGGCGATAGACTTGGCTGCCACGCTCAGGGTGTCATCAGCCTTGCCAAAAGCGTCGAGGACCGACAGTTCGGGGTAGATCTCACGCAGACGCTCGTTGTTGATGACAAGCAGGGCGTCGACGTGCTTCTGCATCTCTTCAACACCATCCAGAGCCTGGTCGATCTTACGGTCGCCCTCAAAGCGGAAGGGGATGGTGACGATACCTACGGTGAGGATGCCAAGCTCTTTTGAGATGCGGGCAATGACTGGTGCCGCACCTGTGCCAGTGCCACCACCCATACCGGCGGTGATAAAGGCCATACGTGTGCCGTCACTGAGCATGTTGCGGATGTCTTCAATGCTCTCTTCTGCTGCCAGGCGGGCCTTCTCGGGTTTGTTTCCTGCGCCAAGGCCTTCCTTGCCAAGCTGCAGGTGAACAGGTACGGGCGAGTCGTTGAGTGCCTGGTTGTCTGTGTTGCAAAGCACGAACGTTACGTCGTGAATGCCCTCGCGGTACATGTGGTTGACTGCATTGCCGCCGCCACCGCCAACACCAATAACCTTAATGATGCTGTGTTCCTTCTCCGGTGCTCCGAAGTCCAGGATATCTATATTCATGTTATTCTCCATAATGCTCTTGCGTTTTTATTCTTCTTCAACAATAGACTTACCAAAATTCAGAAGGCTTCTCTTGGCCTTGTTCCAGAAACTGTTCTCCTTGCGGATACGCTCTTCTTCCTCCTGCTGGCGGAGCTCTTCTTCACGCCTGATGCGCTCTTCCTCCTCCTGCTGGCGGCGTCGTTCTTCCTCGGCCTTCTGCTTCTCTGCCTCTGTGCGGATGACACCGGCAGGGATGTCAGAGGCCTGGCGCGCAGGACGCTGGTCGTTTGTCGGATGAATGGTTTGTTTCTGGCTGCCAAAGAGGTCGCCATTCGGGTCGATGGCGCTGCCAGCGCAATTGATATCGCCCTTGATGAGCAGTCCAAGCACCGTGTTCATCATGCCGTTATGTGACTTGATTTCTTCGTTGTTGGTAAGAATGGTCTGCGTAACGAACTTGGCGATTCTGATTTTCTCGATATGGGTGTGGTTCGTGAATGCCTTCTCGATATTCTTCATGTTTGAACCGCCACCAGTGAGAATGATACCACCCAGCAGTTTGTCGTAGAACTCTGAAGGAACCTGATACCATACGTTCTCTATGATTTCCTCAACACGGCCTTCAACAATCTCAATGAACTTACGGCTCTCAATCTGGCGCTCCGGGTCGATAGAGTATTTCAGTTCATTGTCAATGTCGTTGTTGTCGGTGAAGGCTGAACCGTATTTCAGTTTCATATTCTCGGCATCTGATTCCTCCATCTGCAGGGTGGCAATGTCTTTGGTGATATTGTTGCTTCCGAGGGGGATGACGGCCAGGTGGCGCAGGATGTTCTTGCTGTATACGGAAACAGTGGTCGTGTCGGCACCGATATCAACAAGTGCACAACCGGAACGCTTCTCTGCCTCGGTCAGCACGCTGTCGGCCAGTGCCAGAGGTGCCAGATACATCTCGGCTACATTGATACCCGCAACTTCAAAACACTTGTTGAGATTCCTGTAGAATGCCTTGCGCTCCAGGATGTTCAGGAAATGTCCTTCCAAGTGGGTGGCCTGAATGCCAACAGGATCGAGCTGGAACTGAGGACCTACTTTATATTCCTGGACGGCAGCATCGAGGATTTCCTGATCCTGATAAGTCATATTGCGGTTAGCATCCATCAGTTCAATAACCATGTCTTGGGTGACGATGGTTTCTACGGGCAGGTCTTTGGACACGACATTCTTGACACCACGGATAGATTGTCCGCCTACACCCACGTATACCTGAGTGATCTCTGTCTTAAGTTGGTTTTCCAGTTTCTTGATGATACTGGTAAGGCATTGAGCGGTCTTGTCGATATTGTAGACCACTCCCTTGCGGATAAACGAAGAAGAATCCTCCTTGACCATAGCGAGCACGTTAATGCTGCCGTCGAGGTTCTTCTGACCCGCGATACCGGTCATTTTGGATGAACCGAGTTCAATTGCTACGATAAATTCCTTTGCTGCCATCATCTGATATATTTACGATTTACTACTATTCCTTTTCTTGCAGATAATCTGATTGTTGAATTCTACACTGATATATGAGTACTTGTTCCACCCGGCCTTGTTGAGACCGTATAGATAGAACTTACGCATGCGCTCCAACTTCTTCTCTACCTGATTGGGCAATCCGAGATAGATGATGTGATCGCCAACGCGAGGCACTATCTCCATCGAACCGTTTGGAAGAACATTGATCTGTACAACCTGGTTTTTCCAGAAGTTGTCTTGCAGAACGATTTTCGCAACCTGTGTCAGAATGCCCTGCGCATATTTGCGTGAGATATGTCCTGTAGCAATGATGAGATCGGTGACGTATCGGGTCTCTGGCATCATATTGCCGTGAGAGTCTACGTAATAGTTCTCACCGTTGTCGGCCATCACTCTGACTACCGGCAGCCGCTGCTGGATGCGGATACATACATGACCACTTTGGGTCTTGTGGCATTCTGCCTTCTCGACAAAGGGACTCTTGTGCAGACTTTCTTCTATCTTACGCGGACTAATGGCCTGCATGGGCTGGGAGAGAGGATAAAGGTGGTCTTGCGACAGGATGCGCTTTATCTCGTCTACGTTCAGGAAGCCTTCTACCTCGCTCTCCTCGATGTCGATCTTGACCTCCGAGCAATGCGTCGCCTTTACATCAGGGCGGTTGAACGCGGTGATGGCGAGCAGCAGGTAGGCAGCGATAACGAGGTCGCAAGCTACAAGAGCAGATTTCTTCCAGTTGACGGTCATCAGTCTATTTACTTATTTCTTGCTATTTAATATCTTTACCATCTGGGGCACCTGATTGTCAAGGTCGCCGGCTCCAAGTACGACAAGCACTTCGAACTGGTGGGTCTTGATGTAGTTGAGCACCTCATCCTTCTGAATCATTTTTTTCTTCACGCCAGTCTTCAGGTTGTCATAGATGAGCTTTGACGTAACACCTTCTATGGGCTCTTCGCGAGCGGGATAGATCTCGGTGAGAACAACCTCGTCGAGCTGGCTCAGAGCCTCTGCGAAATCTTTGTAGAAGTCGCGGGTACGGGTATAGAGGTGGGGCTGGAAGATAGCGGTGATATGCTTGTCTTTGTACAGCTCACGGATGCTCTTGGCGCTTTGGTATATTTCTTTGGGATGGTGGGCGTAATCGCTCAGGAAGACAAGCTTGTCGGTCTTGATCTTGAAGTCGAAACGGCGGTCTACGCCGCCATAGGTCTTCATGCCGTATTTCAGCTCCTCGGCTGTGCAGCCGTTGAGTTGCGCCATGGCCATAGCGGCGATGCCATTCTCGATGTTGATGGGGACGGGCTGTCCGAGCTGCACATCTTTCACATTCTCTATGGGAGAGATGAAGTCGAAGACAATCTCACCATTGCCGATGCGGATGTTCTCTGCGTGGAAGTCGCCCTCGTTGAGGCTGTAGTCATAGCGGCGTACACCATCCTGCAGATGCTCCTTCATTTCCAGATTGCGGTGGATAATCAGAGCGCCTTCTGGCTGGATGAGTTCTGTATAGTGACGGAAGCTCTCGAGATAGGCCTCTTTCGTGCCATAAATGTCCAGATGGTCGGGGTCGGTAGAGGTGATGACACTCATCCATGGGCGCAACCAATGGAAAGAACGGTCGAACTCATCTGCCTCGATAACCACGAAGTCGGAGTCGGAAAGGATGTAGTTCGTGCCGTAGTTTTTCGAGATACCACCAAGGAATGCATTACAGTCAAGATGACTCTGGTGCATGATATGGGCGCACATGGTCGATGTGGTGGTCTTGCCATGGGTGCCTGCCACACAGAGACCTTTGTGGGCTTGTGTCAGTGTGCCAAGTACTTGTGCACGTTTCTGTATCTCGAATCCGTTGTTGCGGAAGAATTGCAGTTCTTGATGCTCGGCAGGTATCGCAGGTGTGTAAATAACAAGGCAAGAGGCCTTTTGCTGACAGGCAAAGGGAATCTGTTCTGTGTCTTCTTCGTAATGGATCAGCATGCCTTCCTTCTCAAGCTGACGTGTCAGCTCAGAAGGTGTCTTGTCGTAGCCTGCTACGACTAATCCTTTCTTAAGGAAATAGCGAGCGATGGCGCTCATGCCGATGCCACCTGCTCCTACGAAATATACTGCTTTAATATCTTCTATTTTCATTTTGCTAACTTGATTACTTCTTTTGCGATAATCTCTGCCGAGTCGGGTAATGCGAGTTTCAGAACGTTCTCACTTAATGACTTCAGCCATGCATCGTCGTTGACTGTCTTGACTGCAAGTTCTAATAGTGTGTCAGGTGCATCTACATCTTTTACATAGATGGCAGCGTCGCGGTTGGCCAGAGCCAAGGCGTTCTTGGTCTGGTGGTCTTCTGCCACATTCGGACTTGGAACAAGAATGACGGGCTTGCCAATCAGGCAGAATTCAGAGATACTGCTGGCACCGGCACGGCTGATTACGAGGTCGGCTGCCTGATAGGCCGCACCCATGTCGGTGATGAAATCGGTCACCTTCAGATTCGGAATATCCTGGCCTTTCAGACGCTCGGCAATCTCTGCACTATAGTATTTGCCTGTCTGCCATATAAACTGCACGTCGGATGACTTGACGAGATCAAGATGCTGAAGGACACTCTCATTGATGGTTCTGGCACCCAGACTGCCGCCTACGAGCAGAATTGTTTTCTTGGTTGGGTCGAGGCCGAAACTCTTAACGGCTTCCTCTTTCGATATGGTGGTGTCGAGTAATGCCTGACGAACAGGGTTTCCTGTCAGAATAATCTTGTCGGCAGGGAAGAAACGCTCCATGCCCTCGTATGCCACGCATATCTTCTCGGCCTTCTTGGCGAGTAACTTATTGGTGACTCCGGCATAGGAGTTCTGCTCTTGGATGAGGCAGGGGATGCCCATGGCTGCGGCTTTGTTCAGAGTAGGACCGCTGGCATAGCCGCCAACACCCACAGCAACCTGTGGACGGAAATCCTTGATAATCTTCTTGGCCATCTGCTGACTCTTCCAGATCTTATAGAGCACCTTGAAGTTCTTAAGAAGGTTCTTGCGGTCGAAACCACAAATAGGCAAGCCCTTAATCTCATAGCCTGCTGCTGGAACACGCTGCATCTCCATGCGTCCCAAGGCTCCTACAAACAGAATCTTGGCGTCTGGGCGCAAGGCTTTGATGGCGTTTGCAATTGAGACGGCAGGGAATATGTGACCACCTGTTCCGCCTCCGCTAATGATGACTCTCAGTTCTTCGCTCATACCTTATTTATTATATTGGGTGCAAAATTACAAATTATATTTCTTTTACGGCTATTTTTGGCTCCCTTTTTTTCGCAGAACGACTAACACTGAGAATAGCACCGATATAGGCGCAGTTGATAATGGTCGAAGTTCCGCCTTTACTGATCAATGGCAGGGGCTGGCCTGTAACAGGAGCGATGCCGACGGCTACCAGCATATTGAAGACAGCCTGAACCACGAGTAGCAAAGCTAGTCCCATGGCGAGGAAGGCAGGGAAATTGTTCTCGCACCGGCTGGCAATGCGAGCCGTTCTGTATAGCAGTACGATATAGAGGAACACCACGAAGGTAGCGCCGATAATGCCTAATTCCTCAATCACGATGGCAAAGATAAAGTCGGAGAATGCCTGCGAGAGGAAGTCGCGCTCTACGGATTGTCCCGGACCCTTACCGATGATATTGCTTGATACAATGGCGATATTGGCGTGAGCCACCTGTGCATCTTTGTCAAGGTCGTACTCTTCTGGAGAAATGTCTTTCTTGTCGAGATGCTTGATAATACGGTTACGCCAAGTGACAAAGCGGTGAAAGACACCACCACCCTTGATGACCTTTGTGTCGGTGGTCTGACCATTTACCGTCTCTACCGTCTGGCTGGTACTCTCTTGTGAGGCTCCAATGCTTCCAAGCGTCAATACCAGCGCAAGGAAGATGCCAATGAGGACAGTTGCTACTCCAACAAGCTTGCCCATCTGTACCATAGGCACGCGGCCGATGAACATCATGAGGAAGATGACGGCAAAGAGCAAGGCGGCAGTAGACAGGTTCTCAATACCAATGAGAGCGGCTGTGGGCACGACAATCCACAGGATATACTTGAATGCTTTCTTGTCGGCTCCTTCTTCTCTTTGCATAGCACTGAGAATCTGGGCCGTGATAAGTACCATCGTGCCCTTGGCTATCTCTGATGGCTGGAAGGTGATGCCGCCAGGGAGTGAGATGACGCGGTTGGCACCGTTGATGGATTCGCCGCCGACAAGCACCCATAGCAGGGTAAAGCCTGAGATGATAAGTAAGAAAGGTGTCATCAGCTTGAAATAACGGCATGGTATATTAAGGGTGACTACTGCCACGATGGCACCGATGATGATGGTGACGGTGTGGAAAGCAATCGGCCCGATGTAGTTCTGGCTCTTATATGTCAGGTTGCTCGAAGCTGAGAATACTTCGACGATACTGATCATACAGAGGAAGAAAAATACCATCCAGATGACCTTATCTCCTTTGAAGATGTTGCCAATCTTTTTATTCATCTCTATACCATAAACAGTAAACTATAAACTTCTTGCCAGTTCCTTGAACTGTTCGCCACGATCCTCCATGTTCTTGAAGAGGTCGAAGGATGCGCAGCAGGGGCTGAGCAGTACGGTCTCTCCAGGCTGTGCCATCTCGTAGCATGCTTCGATACATTCCTTCATGGAGTGGGTGTCGCGTACGGGTATGCCCATTCCGTCGAAGTTGTCGTGTAGCTTCTGATTGTCGGCGCCAAGATAAACGAGGCCAGAGCATTTCTCCTTGATTAACGGTTTGATGGGGCTGTAGTCGTTGCCCTTGTCTTTTCCGCCAATGATGAGGATGACCTTTGTCTTCATGGCTTCGAGCGCATACCAGCAGGCATCGACATTCGTTGCCTTGGAGTCGTTGATGTATTGGACGCCACGAACCATACATACCTTTTCCAGACGATGCTCTACGCCGGGGAAGTCGCTCAGAGACTTGCGGATCTCCTCTTTCTTGATACCTGCGATATCAGCTGCGATACCTGCGGCCAGCGAGTTGTATATGTTGTGCTTACCCGTGAGGCTGAGGCTCTCCTGTTCCATATTAAATGGCTCGGGCTCCTCAATCTTATACTGTCCTTCTTCAATGTAGCCAATCACGCCTTTCTCCTTCAACTCTGAGAAAGGATACTGGATGGCTTTGATGTCGTACTTCTCCAGTTCACGTTTGATGATGGGGTCGTCGGCCCAATAGATGAAAGCATCTTTCGGGGTCTGGTTCTGGATAATGCGCATCTTGGCATCAACATAGTTCTGCATCTCGAAGTTGTAGCGGTCGAGATGGTCGGGCGTGATATTCAGCAGGATGGCGATATCGGCACGGAAATCGTACATGTTGTCCAGTTGGAAAGAACTCAGTTCAATCACATAGTATTCGTGAGGATCCTCAGCCACCTGCAGGGCGAGTGAATTACCGATGTTGCCAGCCAATCCGACATCATAACCCGCATCTTTGAAGATGTGATAGATGAGCGATGTGGTGGTGGTCTTACCATTAGAGCCAGTGATGCAAATCATCTTCGAGTTGGTGTATCGGCCAGCGAACTCAATCTCACTGATGATATGAATACCTTTACCGATGATTTTCTGAATCATGGGAGCGGTATCGGGGATGCCTGGACTCTTGATAATCTCGTCGGCATTGAGAATCTTTTCCTCTGTGTGCTGTCCTTCTTCCCATTCAATCTGGTGGTCGTTCAGCAGTTTCTTATATTTGTCGGCAATCTTCGACATGTCTGATACGAACACGTCGAAACCTTCTTTCTTGGCGAGGACAGCTGCGCCGGCACCGCTTTCTCCTGCTCCTAAGATAACTATTCTTTTCATTTTCTTTTTTTTATCTCATCTTTAATGTTATGATGGCCAATGCCGCTAAGATAATGGATGTAATCCAGAAGCGGATGGTGATCTTTGATTCATGGAATGGGCGATTGGGCCAGCTCTTAAAGATATAGGTGCTGGTCGCATCTAACTGGGAATCCAACTTGCGGAAGTTGTCGTGGATCGGGGTGGCGCGGAATACGCGTACACGCTTGCCTTTCCGCTTCTGGATCTTAAACCACTGGGTCTGTATGATGACACTCAGACTTTCTACGAAGAAGATTCCGCAGAGGATTGGAAGCAGAAGCTCTTTGTGGATAATGACGGCACATACACCGATGATACCACCGATGGTCAGCGATCCTGTATCGCCCATGAACACCTGAGCAGGATATGCATTATACCACAGGAAACCAATCATGGCTCCAATAAATGCGCAAAGGAAGACTACTAACTCCTCAGAGTGAGGGATGTACATGATGTCGAAATAGGAGGCATAGCCTATGTGTGATGAAACATAAGCCAATATGCCTAGTGCCACACCGACTATGGCAGAGTTTCCTGCACACATGCCGTCCATGCCGTCGTTCAGGTTGGCACCGTTGGATACGCCTGTTACGGCTATGATGGTGATAAACACGAAGATAACCCAACCTGCCGCTACCTTGTTCTTTCCGAAGAATGACATGATCTCTGAATAATTCAGATTGTGATTCTTGATGAAAGGAATGGTGGTCTGTAGTGACTTAACAGCTTCAGGTTTATGCTTTACCACTAATTCCTGATTATGCTGTTTCACGTTGACATTCTCTCTGACAACGACATCGGGGCTCAACCAGAGGGTCAAACCTACGATGAAACCAATACTGACTTGTCCTACAATCTTGTATTTGCCTTTCAGACCGTCTTTGTTGCGTCTGAAAATCTTGATATAGTCATCAAGGAATCCTAGGAATCCCAACCAGATGGTGGTGATGATCATCAGGATGATGTAAGTGTTACGTATACGACAAAGCAGAAGAACAGGTACGAGTATGCTGACGATAATGATGATGCCGCCCATGGTCGGCACTCCTTTCTTCTCGACTCCAAACGGGTCGATCTTCGGATCGCGCTCGGTTTCATAGATTTTCCTACGTTTCATCCACTTGATGAACTTCTCGCCAAACCAGGCCGAGATCATCAATGAGAGAATCAGCGTCAGAATGGAGCGGAAAGAGATGTAGGCCCACATGTGAGAGCCTGGGATGTCATATTGGTCGAGGAATCTGAACAAATAGTATAACATAAGCCAAAAAAATTAAGCGTTAAAGATGTCGCGAACTACTTCCTTATCATCAAAGTGATGTTTCACACCCTGAATCTCCTGATAGTCCTCATGTCCCTTGCCGGCAATGAGGATGACGTCTCCCTTCTCTGCCATCATACATGCTGTGCGAATGGCTTCTCGGCGGTCGACAATGCTAACAACTTTCTTCATCTGTTTAGCATCGAGACCTGCCAGCATATCATTGATAATGTCTTGTGGCTCTTCAAAACGGGGGTTGTCGCTGGTAATAATCACCTTATCGCTTTGTTTTACTGCTTCTTGCGCCATCAGCGGGCGTTTCCCCTTGTCACGATTGCCGCCGGCACCGCATACGGTAATCACCTTCCCTTTACCATCGAGCACTTCGTGGATGGCATTCAGTACATTCTCAAGTGCGTCGGGCGTGTGGGCATAGTCAACGATGGCTGTGTATCCCTCGGGTGAATGGATAGGCTCCAATCGTCCGTTCACACTCTTCAGTGTGCTCAGAATGACGAGGATGTCATCGGGCTTCTTGCCCAGCATAACTGCAGCGCCATATACTGCAAGCAGATTGCTGACATTGAATTTGCCAATAAATTGTACACCTACTTCCTTGCCATTAATGTCGAGATACATGCCTTCAAAGTGACATTCGATGATCTTCGCCTTGAAGTCGGCCATCGAACGGGTAGAGTAGGTCTTGATTTGTGCCTTACAGTTCTGAACCATAACAGAGCCGTTCTTATCGTCGGCGTTGGTAATAGCGAAAGCATCCTTGTCGAGTCCGTCGAAGAAGGCTTTCTTCGCATCGCGATAGTTTTCGAACGTCTTATGATAGTCCAGATGATCACGAGTCAGATTGGTAAAGAGTCCACCGGTAAATCTGAGTCCGCCGATGCGCTTCTGGGCAATAGCATGACTGCTACACTCCATAAAAGCATACTCACAACCTGCCTCTACCATCTTAGCGAGCAGGCGGTTCAGTTCTATTGGGTCTGGTGTGGTATGGTCTGCGGGAATTGCCTCACCTTCAATGTAATTGCAGACGGTAGAGAGCAGACCGCATTTGTGTCCAAACTTACGGAACATATTATATAGTAAGGTCGCAATGGTTGTCTTACCATTTGTGCCAGTTACACCCACCAGTTTCAGTTTCCGTGAAGGATCACCAAAGAACTGGGTAGCCACCTCACCGACGCAGCCTTCAGTTGATGTTACTGCTATATAGGTGATGCCGGGCTTTCTCTCTTCCGGGAAATATTCGCAGAGCACGGCTGTAGCGCCTTGTTCGATAGCTTTTGGAATGAACTTGTGACCGTCGGTCTGTGTGCCAGGAATGGCAACAAACAGATGACCGGCTTCAATGCGACGTGAATCAATATTCACACCAGTAATCTCTACATCCATATTACCAAGGATCTCGACTACTTCTACATGTTTAAGCAGCTCGTTCAGTTTCATCTCTCTCTATACATTATTTGATTATTATTCTAATATTAATTCGCACACCATGCCCTGTCTGACGGCTGTCCCTGCAAAGATGCTTTGTGACTTCACCCTGCCTCTGCCTCTCAGTTTTGTCTTGACGCCTCTGCTTTCCATTTGGTAAACAGCATCGCGGGCTCCCATGCCTATAACATTGGGTACAATGTTCCTGGCAGTTCTCTTTTCGTTGATATTATTGCCTGCCTTCACGCCAAGTTGTCTCAGTACGCGATTTGACGCTACGACATCACCTTCCTTTACTATTGGGGTCAGAACGGAATATTCATCGTGAGCGTCTTCTACGCTTCGCTTCAGATTCTGGGCCATGACACCTTCGGAAATATGGTGGAATACCACACCGCTCATACCACCGCCTGATGCGGGAAGACCAGACTTCTTCAGGCATACAATACAACTGTAGCGTGGATTGTCTGCAGGGAAGTAACCCGCAAACGAAAGCCAGTAGCGGGTAACACCAGAGTGGTAGCCTCCGTATTGGTCAGCCACCTGAGCTGTACCGGTCTTTCCTGCCACCTTAAACGATTTTGAGCCGGCTTTCTTTCCTAATCCTTGACTAACCACATGTTCCAGAATGGTCTGCATGGTTTTGATGGCCTGGGGTTTTGCAATACGCTCTTTCAGAACAACGGGCTCAAATTCCTTAATGACTTCGCCATTCTTTACAATCTGCTTAACAAAGCGGGGTTGCATCATCTTGCCATTGTTGGCTATTGCGTTGTAGAAAGCAACCGTGTTGATGGGGGCAATCTGTGTCTCGTAGCCGATGCTCATCCAAGGTAGAGTCGTTTTACTCCAGTATTTGGCGCGATCAGTGGTCTTAGTGTCGGGCATACGAATCATCGGGGTGCGATAGCCCACCAGAGGAATCTTCAGATCTTCGTGGATGCCTACACGATAAAGACCTTCTACATATTTTCTGGGGTTACTGCCATAGAACTTGTCGATGACATAGCTCACGCCGATGTTCGAGCTGACTTCGAGCGTTCTGGCAACGTTTATATCCTGATAACCGCCACGACGCCAGTTGTGATCTTTCATCAGTCTGCCGTGCATCTCCATGACACCGCTACCGGTATGGATTACGAAGTTCGTATCGTTGGGAATGATACCATCGTCGAGGGCTACCAGGAACGATGCGACCTTGAATACAGAGCCTGGCTCACAACGATAGCTGATAGCGTTGTTCACAGTTTCGTAATATCGTCCATCTGAACCACGCGACATATTAACAATAGCTTTTACATCGCCTGTCTCCACTTCCATCAGAATGGCAACGCCCATTTCTCCGTTAATCTCCTTCAGTTCCTCAACAACAGCGCGCTCTGCCAAGTCTTGCATACCTACGTCGATGGTTGTTACAATGTCAGCACCATCAATAGGAGAGAGAACGGGAATATCCAGGTACTTGCTAAGAATCTTACGGCGGTGCATCAAGCCGTCTTTGCCTCGGAGGATAGAGTCGAACGATAGTTCCAAACCGTATTTGGCACTATCCTTGGCTCCGAACATAGCACCGATGGTACGTTCGCCCAATGAACCGAACGGTTTGCGGCGGGCATTATATTCTTCCCAATGAAAACCGCCTTTATATACAGGCTCCTTGAAAATCGGCAATTGGCGAATCTCGCAGAAGGTATTATAGTCGATGCGCCGTGGCCAGATGGCCCAATGGCGGGCGCCCACGGTGCCGTTCTTCTGTACCTTCTTTTTTCCTTCAAGCAGGTGTGTTTTAAACTCATTGACGCTTTTTGATGGAAAGATCTGGTTTAAGCCCAGACAGATGCTGTCTATCTTCTCTTCCCAGACAGAGTCGCGCTTGTGGCTGCCGACAGAGTCATCGGCTCCAGCCTGAAAGTCCATGTATACCTTATATTCTGGAATACTGCTGGCCATCAGCTGGCCGTCGCAACTGAGAATGTTGCCACGGCTTGGCTTTACGGTAACGCTGTCGCGTTTCAGACGGGATGCCACTTCAGTCCAATATTGCTTCTTGGCGGTCATGATATACATGGCCTTACCTACAATGGCAAAACCAATCAATGTCATGACTACTGCAATGGCAAAGTAGCGGGGCATTACTTTTTCGCTTTTGAACTTACTCATTCCGCCTCTCTTTATTCTGGTACATTAATTATATAAGGTGGCTGGTCTGCAATGTGCAGCAAACTGTCTTTGTTATGCTTCAAAGCTTCCAGTACATGGCTCTCACGGCATTTCTCAGTAAGGGTGCTTGAACTCGAAAGGGCCTTGTATTTCGCATCGAGGACTTCTTTCTCCAGCTTGTCTATGGCAATCATGTCCTGCTGACACTGGTATCTGAATGCTACATAGAGGATGGTAAAGACAACCATCAGTACGAAGAGCCAGATTTGTCGGCGAACCATGTCGGCTGTCAGGAAGTCACCACCGAGAATCGTCCTCAATGTCAAGGAAGAGGTTAGTTTGGGATCTTCTTCCTTCGCCTTCTCCTTAATCATCTGGATGGTCTTCTTGGCCTGTTCCTTCATGTCGGCTGCTTCTTCCAGTATGCTGACGCTCTCCTCATCCTGCACTTCTGGCTTCATGCTCTTGTCTTCTGCCATATTTTAATCTAAAACTCTTTCTGCGATCCTTAATTTTGCACTTCGGCTTCGTGGGTTCTGCTGTTGTTCCTCATCTGTGGGTACGATAACTTTATTGTTAATCGACTTAAAAGGTGCTTCTGTACGTCCGAAGAAGTCTTGTTTTACCTTACCCTCTGCATTGCCTGCTTTCATGAAGTTCTTCACAATGCGGTCTTCTAGTGAGTGGTAGGTGATGACCGACAGCCTGCCACCTTCGCCAAGGACATCTCTTGCGCCATTGAGCATCTCTTTCAAAGCACTCATCTCGTGGTTTACCTCTATACGCAGGGCCTGAAACATCTTGGCCATTTCTTTCTTCTCACGCTCCCGTTGAAATAGCTTCTCTGTGGCTGCCATCAGGTCGCTGGTGGTCTCTATATGTTTCTCGTTACGGGCCTTGACGATGGCTGAGGCTATTCTTCGAGCATTCTTCAGTTCACCATAGATGTAAAGAATGTCCGAAAGTTGTTCCTCGTCGTAACTGTTCAGGATTTCTGCTGCCGTCATTCCTGCCCGTTTGTTCATCCGCATATCTAGTGGAGAATCGAAACGGAAAGAGAAACCGCGTGTCTCGTCATCGAAATGGTGACTGGAAACACCAAGGTCGGCCAGAAGTCCGTCGATCTTTTCAACGCCATAATAGCGCATCCAGTTGCGGAGATATCTGAAATTGCTTCTTACGAATGTGAAACGCTCGTCATTAACGATGTTGCACTCTGCGTCTTCGTCTTGGTCAAAACTGTATAGATGACCTTTCTTGCCAAGTCTGCGCAGAATCTCCTTACTGTGTCCGCCACCGCCAAAAGTAACGTCTACATAAACACCATCGGGCTTGATGTCAAGCCCGTCGATGCTTTCCTGTAGAAGTACTGGAACGTGATATGTATCGGCAGTAGTCATCATTGGTTCTCGTTGGTATTCATGATATTCTCAAATTCCATACCGAAGTCGTCATCGGTCTTGAGGGTCTGTTCCAGGTTTCTCGGCGACCATATCTCGATGGTGTCGTCCATGCCGATAAACTGGATGTCTTGTTCTATTTCTGCAATCTTCTGCAGACGCTTTGAAATCAGGAAGCGGCCATTGCCGTCAAGTGTTACGACTTCTGCCTCTGATACAAACTGTCTGAACATCTGCTGATGTGACTGTTTCCAGGGGCGAAGCTGCTGCTTCAGCAGATCAAGACGCTGATTCCATACGCTTTCAGGGTATAGCACCAAACACTTTTGGAAAACATCCTTTCTCAGTACCAGACATTCCTCGCCTGATGCTTGTAGCACCTTGCGGAAAACGGCTGGCAGAAAGGCTCTTCCCTTTGTATCGGCCTTTGCTTCTATATTACCTAAAAAACGCATACGTACATAATTAATAGAAATCGGTTACAAAGATATGAATTTTTCCCCACTTTGCACCACATTTCCCCACTTTTTTTTATTTTTAACTTTATTTTATTGATTTAACCCCCTTTTGTGTACTAAATACATTTAAAAAGAAACTTTTTCTTCTTTTTTTTGCTCATTATTGAAAGAAATGTGCTATTTTTGCACCACGTTAGTGTTTTGAAGAGAGAATGACAACTGTAACAGAGAAAACCATTGATATCGATCAGATATTGAAAGGCAAGATGGGCACAAGGGCAAAGTTTGTACCACGCCCCTTGATTAGCTGGCTCAAGCGCATCGCTCATCAGGATGAAGTCAACGCTTTCCTGTGGGAGAGTCGCGACAAATCGGGGGTGGAATGGCTCGAGGAGTGTGTCAGATATCTCGACATGACATTGGAGATTGAGGGTAAGGAGAATCTTCCGGATCCTCAGGACGGCAAACTTTACACCTTTGTCAGCAATCATCCCCTTGGTGGAGAGGATGGGGTGGCTCTTGGGGCTGTTATCGGTAGGCATTATAACGGACGATTCCGCTATCTTGTCAACGACTTACTGATGAATTTGCCAGGTTTGGCTCCCGTCTGTATCCCTATCAATAAGACAGGCGGCCAAAGTCGCAACTTCCCTGCTATGGTGAAGGCGGGATTTGAGAGTGACAATCATATGCTGATGTTCCCTGCGGGCTTATGTTCTCGCCGTCGTAATGGGGTTATTGAGGATATACCCTGGACCAAAACTTTTATTTCTAAGAGTGTAGAGTACCAACGTGATGTTGTGCCGATTCATTTCGGAGGGCAGAATTCTAATTTCTTTTATCGTCTGGCTAATTTCAGTGATAGGTATCTGCCATTCAATCTCGCAATGCTCTATTTGGTCGATGAAATGTATAAAAACGTGCATAAAACCTTTCAAATCAAGATAGGAAAGCCTGTACCCTGGCAAACTTTTGACAAAAGCAAATCGCCGATGGAATGGGCACAATTTGTTAGAGAAAACTGTTATAAACTTTAAAGCTATAAATAAATAAAATGGAACAGGAGATTATCCAGCCAATAGACAAAGAACTTCTTAAGAGTGAGCTGACACCTGAGCGCCAACTTCGTATGACGAACAAGAGTCATAACGAGATTTATGTGATAACTGCTCACAACGCACCTAATGTAATGAAGGAGATCGGGCGACTTCGTGAGATCGCTTTCCGTGAAGCTGGTGGAGGTACGGGCAAGTCAATGGATATCGATGAGTTCGATACCTGTGACAATTGTTATAAGCAGCTTATCGTATGGAATCCTGAGGCAGAAGAAATCATTGGTGGTTATCGTTATCTGTTGGGTACCGACTGGGAGTATGACGAAAAAGGTCAGCCCATCCTGGCTACCAGCCATATGTTCCATTTCTCTGATCGCTTTATTAAGGACTATGCGCCTTTGACTATCGAACTGGGACGTTCGTTTGTTGCTCTCCCTTATCAGAGTTCCCGCATGGGTGCCAAAAGTCTCTTTGCGCTCGACAATCTTTGGGATGGACTTGGCGCTCTGACAGTTATCAAGCCCAACGTGAAGTATTTCTTTGGTAAGATGACCATGTATCCTTCTTATATCCGCAAAGGTCGTGATATGATTCTTTATTTTCTGAAAAAGCATTTCGACGATAAGGACAAGTTGATTATCCCGATGAAACCGCTTGAATTGGAGACGGACCCGAAGGAGTTGGAGGCACTCTTCAGCGGCCATACATTCAAGGAAGACTATAAGATATTGAATGGGCAGGTTCGTAAATTGGGCTATAATATTCCGCCGCTGGTTAATGCTTATATGAGTCTCTCGCCTACTATGAAACTTTTTGGTACAGCAATCAACTATGGTTTTGGCGATGTTGAAGAGACAGGTATTCTCATTGCTATTGAGGAGATCTTTGAAGAAAAACGTGTGCGCCATATCGATTCTTTCATTAAGGAACATCCTGAAGCCTTGAAAATTACGAGCGGCGCCAACAACTTGATTTATAAGGAGAACGTGGTTTGAACCTTAAAGATTTAACCTAAAGATAACATTGCGATAGGGGAGTATCTCAGAAAATCGTCGTATCTTTGCACCCGATAAAGTGTAAAAAAACGATGAAGAAGGCATTGATGTATTTACTTCTGGCACTTGGAATTACTCTTGGAGTGCTGTTTGTTGGTGGAGCCGTTGTCGGCTTTGTCACGGGATTCATCGATGGATTCAATGAAAACGAATCGGGCACAACAACAACCATGAGTATCATGACAGTTGGAGGATGCTGTATGATCTTTACACTTTGTATTCTCCTTCATTGGGTGTTTCTTCATTTTGGTTTTGCGTCTTATTCAGAGGGACGTATTCCCAGAAACGTGCGTTGGAAGGTGATTATTGCGCTGATTATAGCTATGGCAGGTATGGCTTTGCTCAATTGTATTGTGTATAATCCGATAGCAGAGCCTGACGGTACGATTATTACAGAGTCGGATTCCACCGTGCGTGAAACATACAGGTGGATGAGAATTCATCCGATCTTCTCCATTTTGGTGCTGTCGGCTATTGAGGCTACTTGTAATCTGGTTATCTATGGGGCTGTGCTTCGTGAGATATTGGAATGGAAGCATCGTCCTGCCATCGTGATAACTGTTTATGGTGTTGTTATGTCTTTGTTGTCACTTCTTTACAACAGTCCGTTACTAATAGTGCCAACTATGATGATGGTGATGTTTGAGGGATGGGTCTACGAGTATTCCCGTAGCGTGATACCTGTCATCATTGGTGACGTGGTGTTTTATATCGTTATGCTTTGCCTGATAGGCACCGTTTTCGAGGGCTGGTGGTTCTTCATGGTTGCCATCTTGGTTCTGCCTGCTGTCTTTTATACCTTGAAAGCAATGGAGCCTTACAAGCCCATTGATTAACCCTCGACCAGCAATTGTAGTCCGATGCCTCGAATCGTTTTCAGGTTGATTTTAGGCTCGTCAGCTAACAGCTTTCTCAATTTGTTAATGAAAACATCAAGCGAACGTGAGGCAAAGTAGTCATCCTCTGTGTTCCAGAACCGACTGAGTATGGCCTCGCGCCTCACCACATTGTTCTTATTGTCTGCCAGCAGCTGTAGAATCTGGGCCTCACGCACCGTTATAGTCTGAGTTTCTCCTGTTTCGTCGTTTCTCAACGTTGCATGATCGGCGTCAAGCGTGTATTTGCCCAGTTTGTAGTGGCTGGTCTCGTTCTGTGTCTTGAGTCCACCGCGCATTTTCATCAGAGCTTGAATATGGGCATCTAACTCCTCGGGTACAAAAGGCTTTTTCACATAGTTGTTGATGCCAAGACGGTAACCGGCTTTCACATCGTTGGGTGAGGTAAGGGCAGAGGTGAAGATGATAATCACATTGCCATCCGTCTCGCGGATACGCTCCACCATCTCAAAACCATTCATTACGGGCATGTCGATATCTGATATAATCACATCGGGATGCGTCTCTTCCCAGGCTTTTACGCCTTCCTTTCCATTGGCAGCAGTCGTTACCTCATAGCCGCCTATGATATCTTCCAAACCGGTCTTCTCAATGTAAGCCAGCGATTCGTCGTCTTCTACTAACAATAGTTTTATCATACGTTCTTGGGTATATAAAGAGTAAATTCGGAATAATTATCTTTCTCACTTGACACTGTAACTTTGCCGCCATGGGCTTTCATCACTTGATCTACGTAGTTCAGTCCAAGACCGAAACCGCTTACACCGCCTTTGCGATTCTTCTCGTGTATAGCCGCCCGTTCGAACTTGTCGAATATCACCTGCTGCTCCTCTTTCGAGATGCCGATTCCATTGTCACGAACCTTAAGTAATACATATTTGTCGGTATCTATGGTTGATATCTTGATTTCGATATTGTCTTTTGAGTATTTGATAGCGTTGTCTAACAGATTCGAAATGGCCTCTGTAATATACTGTTCGTCGGCCAGAATGTTCTTTGTCTTTAAGTCGGTAGTAACCTTTAAAGGTTTTGTGGTCTTAGGTTTGGTTTTCTCTATAAGATCATCAATAATGGGCTCAAGATTGATGTCCCACTTGTTGAGTATCAGTTTCTTGTTTTCCAGTTTCGAGATGGTAAGCAGTTTGTTGACAAGTGTCAGCAGGTGTTCTGCCTCATCCTCGATAATACTATAATATTTCTCTTTAATCTGAGGCTTGTCGTCAACCTTGCCGCTATGCAGGAAGTGGGCTCCCATGATAATCGACGATAGTGGCGACTTCATGTCGTGCACCATGGCATACGAGAAGTCGTTTCTCAGTTCTGCAATCTGTTCCTGTTCCGTAATGAAGCGCAATAGTTGAAAGATGATGATGGCGAAGAACCCCAGGATAATGGCGCTGATGAGGAATAGCGGGCTCAGTTTTTGGGCTAATTCCGGATAGGGATTGTTCAGCGCCAATCGTATAGCCTTTGACTGATTGCGACGTATACTGACAGGTTTTGTCAGCAGAGACCACGATGTACTTCGGTTATTGTTCTGACGAATCACCTTCTTGGTGGCATCTATTTCTTGGATTGTTACATCGCGGTTAATGTGGGCTATGCTCAGCAATGAGTCGACAAACAGAGCCACTGTGTCAAGCGATATCTCTGACTGATATTTGCAACTTAACGCGTCGTTCATACCTTCGACCGATGAGGCCAGACTCAGATTTCCTCGTGCCTGGGGCAGACTGAGAGTGTCGCCAGTGGTTACAAATTCCGCGCGTTGGTAACTTTCATAGAACATGGCCCATGTCAACTGGTTACTGGCCCTTTCCGAGATGTCTTTCGACACAGAGCGGTAGGTCATCCACATATAGAGGGCCAGTAGCAACAATACTGCCGCCGCACTAATGATTGAAACGTTTCTATACCTGTTTCTATGCATAATGGTCTTCTCGCGTCAGCCCGTCGATGGCCTGCTTTGCTTCTCTTTAATACAAGGGGCAAAGGTATAGGTTTTTCCTGAGATGACCAAATAAAAACAGAAGTTTATTATGATATCTGTATTACAGATTTATTGTAATTGTATTCTGGGTTGAGAAGGAAATAACACCATCGTAGTCTGTCCAAATCTCTTCGCGTATGGAACCGTCTCCTTCATGGATGATGACTTTTTGGCGGTTTAAGATGAGATGGTATCTTGGCATGGTGGCGTTATGAATGGTGAAGTAGATGTTTATATGACAGATGCAGTTGGCTTTACCCTCACCGTCATTCCAAGGATTTAAGACAAGTGCCCCGTCGACATCATGGTCAATATTGATGCCTGCATTGGTATAGTCGCAGTTCAGCGTGTAGTTGATATACTCACCAGTAATGGTCTTGCTATCCTTATTATAGGTGAGCTTTAACTTTGGCGCATATTCGCCACGCGTCCGAATATGATTCCCACAATCGCTATGAGACACTTTGGATAGCGAAATAGGATCGTAAATATTGTCGCTTGTAGAGCAACTGCAAAGCGTCAGTATTGCGACCATCCATAATAAGATTCTCTTTTCCATATCTTTATGATTAATAAAATAATCCCCTTCCTATTATTATAATGTGTGAGGGTGGTGAAATACTGCATCGAAGACGCTGTTTTTATAGTTTGTTAACATGGTGCTTCGGATTTAACCTAAAGATAACATTCTGATAACTTAATGCCTTTGCAACTTTTCTTACCTTTGCAACGTCAAACAGATGTAGTAACAATTAAAATATTAGAGATATGGAATCAATTATCACTATCGCAACAGTTCTCACGATGTATTTCAATGCCGCTAACGACGTGAATGCCCCCTATCTGTACAACTCAGATCTGGAGGATGGTGTGATTCACAGAATTGAAGTCTACGAGCAAAAGGCTGACAATGAAGTGTGTGCCAAGATGGAGTATCGTTACGAGTACGACGAGCAGGGTCGTCTTACCACCCGCGAAGTATTGCGCTGGGATGAGGGCCGCAAGGATTGGGTGAACGATTTCTGTCACAACTACAAGTATTACAAGAACGGCTACAACATGGAGACTTGCAAGTGGAATGCTGAGAAACAGGCTTACGACCTGCCTGCCGAGGTTACGCTTTATCGCTCTGTTGCTCCCAGTCTTACAACGGTCAGGACCTATAAAATGAACGAGGCAAAAGACAATATGTTCCTCTCAAGTCGCATGGTTGTGATGGAGCCGCTCGATAGTCGTCTGATTGCCAAACGATGATAAATCTCTCTCTAACATATTAAAAACCTTTAAATAGGTTATAGAATCCGTAGTCGATGTGAACCGATTACGGATTTTTATTTGTATCTTTGTCGCCGAATAAAACAATACAAAACAATGAAACTGATAAAAGATGAGAAATTCGGCGGCGAGCGTCCTTTGTTCGCCTGTCATGATTTACGATTGGAGAATGTAACAATCACTGATGGCGAATCTGGTATCAAGCAGTGCCAGAACATGGAAGCACACGATTGCAAGTTTTATGGTAAGTATCCCTGGTGGCATGTCGATGGCGCCTATATTGAGAATTGTTATTTTGCTATGGATTCTCGTTCTGCCATCTGGTATACAAACGATTTAGTGATGAAGAATTCGCGTATCGATGGCCCGAAGTTCTTCCGCGAGATGAAGAATTTAGAACTTGAGAATGTGGAGATTACCGATGCTGACGAGACTTTCTGGAAGGTGAATGGTATTAAGATCAAGAACGTCAAGTTACATGGAGGCACTTATCCCTTCATGTTCTCAGAGAATATCTATGTCGATGGGTTTGAGAGCGACTCAAAGTACGTGTTCCAGTATTGCAAGAATGTGGAGATTCATAACGCTAAGATCCTGACAAAAGACTCTTTTTGGGAGTGCGAGAATGTAACTGTCTATGACTCAGTACTCGATGGCGAGTATCTGGCTTGGCACTCCAAGAACGTACGACTTGTGAATTGTCATTTGGCAGGTGAACAGTTACTGTGCTACACCCAGAACCTGGTGCTCGAGAATTGTACTATCGACGCAGCATGTGACCGTATGTTTGAGTACTCCACCGTCGAGGCAGATATTAAAGGCCATATTGAGAATATTAAGAATCCTACATCTGGGCACATTATTGCCGATTCCATCGGTAGTATCACCATTGATGAGAACGTGCGTCAACCGAATAATTGTGTAATAGAAACTAGGAAATGAAGTATAATTTCGATGAAGAAGTAGAGCGCAGAGGTACGGGCTGTGTAAAATGGGATGAAGGTCCCTCGGCTGACGTGATTCCCCTCTGGGTGGCAGACATGGACTTTAAGGCTGCCCCAGCTATCCTTGATGCCGTTAAAAGGCGTGCCGCCCATGGGGTATTTGGCTATACCGTTGTCGAGGAAGACTATTATGAAGCTATTATCTCATGGTTTCAGCGTCGCCACGAGTGGTCCATCCGGCGTGAAGAAATACTCTATACTACTGGAGTTGTTCCAGCTATGTCGGTCGCAATCAAAGCATTAACCATGCCAGGTGAAAAGGTGCTTATCCTTTCGCCTGATTATAACTGCTTCTTCTCTTCTGTTCGAAATAATGGTTGTGAAGTGCTTGAGACAGCATTGAAGCGGGTTGATGATACCTTTGAAGTAGACTGGGCCGATTTCGAAGTCAAGTGTTCCGACGAGAAAACTACTGTCTTCCTGCTCTGTAACCCCCACAATCCCTGTGGGCGTGTGTGGACTAAAGCGGAACTGGAACGCATGAATGATATCTGTCTGAAACACAGTGTTAAGGTGGTGAGCGACGAGATACATTGTGAACTTATTATGCCAGGCTACAAGTTCCAACCCTTTGCTGCTGTGAGCGACAACTGTCGTCAGAATAGTGTCATACTTAACTCTCCCTCCAAGTCGTTCAATATCGCTGGCTTGCAGGCCGCTAATATCATCTGTGCACAACCTGAATGGCGTCGCCGACTGGATCGTGCCATCAATATTAACGAGGTGTGCGACCTGAATCCTTTTGGTCCTGTAGCCCTAAAGGCAGCCTATAACGAGAGCGAAGAGTGGATTGACGAATTGAACCAGTATCTTTGGAAGAACTACTGCTTTTTGCGCGATTTCATCGAGGAAAGACTGCCCCAGTGGAAACTCTGTCGCCTCGAAGGCACCTATCTTCCATGGGTTGACATCTCTGCCATGGGCATTACCGCCCAGCAGTTATGCGACCGTCTGTTGAATGAGGCAAAGGTGTGGATAAATCCTGGTACGATGTATGGTCCTCAGACGGGCGAGGGGTATGTCCGCTTCAACATTGCCACACAGCGTAGCCGTTTGGAAGAAGCATTGAAACGTATAGCCAACATATTATGAGACATCTGCTAACAACACTTCTCCTGATTCCGGCATTCATTTGTAGGGCTGCCGATTATAATGTTGTAGATTATGGAGCCACCAGCGATGCTGGGGTAAATAGTACGGAGGCTTTTCAGAAAGCCATCGACCGCTGTTCTGAAAAAGGTGGAGGTCGTGTTGTAATTCCTGCAGGCCTTTTCAGGATAGGAACCATTGTACTGAAAAGCAATGTCCATCTCCATCTTGATCATGGCGCAGTTGTCTTGGGTTCTACTGATCTGAAAGATTATCGCCCGATGAAATCGAGCTATGTATCCCTCCGAACCCAGACAGAGACCATTCAGCTGATCTATGCCGACTCGGTACATAATATAGTTATCGATGGCTATGGTATCATTGACGGGCAGGGGCGTGCTTTCGAAAAACTATCTTGGAATGACGAGGGTGTCACGCGCCCCCATCTCATTCGCTTTATCCAGAGTCAGGACATTACTATTAAGGACGTTACCCTTAAAAACAGTGGTTGCTGGATGCAGCACTATCTGGCTTGTGACCGTCTGCATATCGATGGAATCAAGGTTTTTAACCGTAATAACTATAATAATGATGCTCTCGATATTGATGGCTGTCACGATGTGATAGTACGAGGCATGATGGCCGATAGCGACGACGACGGCATTACGCTAAAAAGCACATCGCCTCGTCTTTGCGAGAATATTCGCATCAGCGATTGTGTGGTGTCGAGCCACTGCAATGCCGTGAAGCTGGGCACAGAGACCAATGGCGGTTTTCGTAACGTCAACATCTCTGGCATTGTGGTGAAGCCTAGTGCTGATCAGAAGGAGAAGTTTTTCGGTCAGTGGATAGGTTCTTCTGCCATCTCGCTTGAAATTGTCGATGGAGGCGTGCTCGAGAACGTCAATATATCCGATTTCACCGTCGAAGGTACTGAGTCACCCATCTTCATCCGTCTGGGCAATCGTGGACGTGGCTACCTGTCCAGTGGTGCCAATATGGAAGCCATCGTACCCATCAATCATGTGGGGCACATTGATGGCGTCCACCTCAATAACATCCAAATTCGCCATGCGGGCTCCATGGGTTGCAGTATCACTGGACTGCCTGGTCATCCTGTTCGTAATGTCTCGCTCTCAAACATATCACTCTATCATAAAGGGGGTGTCAAAGCCGATGAAATGGCACAAATCTGCGATACCATCCGCGACGAGAAAGAAAAAGCCTATCCAGAAGCCACCATGTGGGGCAACCTGCCTGCCAAAGGCTTTTTTGTGCGTCATGCTCGCAATGTGAAGTTCTCGAATATTGAGATTGTGACAGAACAGCCCGATATACGTCCAGACTTTGTGAATGACGATGTTGAAGGATGGGGCGACCAAGGCGACGGCACCTATCGCAACCCCGTGCTTAATGTAGACTTCTCCGATCCTGATGTCATCCGAGTGGGCTCAAAATATTATATGGTCGCTTCCGATTTCCATTTCCTTGGCATGCAAGTACTTGAGAGCGATGATATGGTCAACTGGAAGTATATCAGTCAGATATACCGCCGCTTCGATGAGCCGGGATGGGATGATAACCAACACTATGCCGGCGGCTCGTGGGCACCAGCCATCCGCTATCACAACGGTCTTTACTACGTCTATTTTTGTACCCCCGACGAGGGACTTTATATGACCACCGCCCGCAATCCTCATGGCCCTTGGGCGCCGCTCCATCTGGTGAAACGTGTCGAGAGATGGGAGGATCCTTGTCCTTTCTGGGACGAAGACGGACAAGCCTACTTAGGGCGTAGCCGTCGTGGCGCGGGCCCTATCATCGTCCATCGCATGTCGGCTGACGGTAAGACCTTGCTCGACGAAGGTCAGACCGTCTACGAAGGCCCTGTGGCCGAGGGAACCAAATTCCTTAAGCGCAACGGCTGGTACTATCTTATTATTCCTGAGGGCGGAGTAGGCCAGGGATGGCAGACTGCACTTCGTTCTAAGAACATCTATGGTCCATACGAGCGCCGTGTTGTTCTCGAACAAGGCTCTACCCGTGTGAATGGTCCTCATCAAGGTGCTTTGGTTGATGCCTCTGATGGCTCTTGGTGGTTTTACCATTTTCAGGAGACGCCCGTCTTGGGACGTGTGGTCCATCTGCAGCCCGCCCGTTGGGAAGCCGACTGGCCATTGATGGGCGTCGATTTCGATGGAAACGACATTGGTGAGCCTGTCGCTTCATGGAAAAAGCCCATTCCATCGGCTACAGTCTTCCTGCCTCAGACCTCTGACGACTTCTCTGCCACTCTTGGCCTCCAATGGCAGTGGAACCACAACCCTGTCGATACTCATTGGAGCCTCACAGCCCGTAAGGGCTGGCTCACGCTAAAGGCTCTGCCTGCCGATTGTCTAATGGTCAGTCATAACATGTTGACGCAGAAAGTCGTAGGTTATCAGAGTGAAAGTCTTACGATGGTTGAGGCTTCAGGTGATAATTATGCGGGGCTTTTCTGCTCTGGCAAACAGTTCCGAGGCGTTGGTCTCTGCAAAGAAGGCGTTTTTATTGAAGTCGATGGGCAGCGTACCCTTGTCCAGAATGGCCGTTTCCAAAAGCTTTGGCTCCGCGTCACCAACGATTGTCAGGCCAACAGCCACCAGTTCTATTATAGTACCGATGGACTACATTACCAGCCCGCAGGTTCTGCGTTCTCCATGCATTCAGGCTATTGGAAGGGCATCCGTGTAGGATTGTTCTGCTATGGCAACAGCGGCCAAGCCCAATTCGATGCCTTCCAGCAAAAAGTCGCCCATTAGTTTGGCAGGATTATATGGCTGCAAACGCTATAGGCCTATCTGGATAGATAGAAAGGCACCATGAGTACCTTTAGCTTTGGGGTAGAACTGGTCAAACTTCTGATTGTCGTATTTCATAGTTCTACGCTGGGCATACACATCGAGAGTGGAATACGAATATCCCAAAGTTATCGTCCCCTTGTTGACTCTGAGAGACAGACCTATCTTGCCGTCAAAGAAACACCATGCGCCCTTACTACTACTAATGCTCTTACGATTTTCAGGAATACGGACCTCGTTGGGATTTATATCAATGTCGATTCTATCGTATGGAATGGTTAGCAGGGTACCCAGTTCCCCATACAAACAAATCGCATAATCCGACTTTCTGAAGATGTATGGCGAGAAGAAAATGGCAGATGGATGCAAAAAGAGGTTCTGTGCTTTTTCGGAATCTTCATTAGTCCACCATGTATCCCCTCTTGCTATATCCGTTGTAGAAAACTGCCTATAGTAACCCAACGAGCCTCCTACTCCTACAAAAGGAATAGGAAACCAATGGCATCCTGCCTCCAGTTTCCATGCGTCAGCACTATTCAGTTCGCCTGTCACATTAATACGAATCTTAGACTCTTCAAACTCCTCATACGAATCTGCAGATTCTGCTTTTGTAGAAGTTGCCCCTAGTATCAATAAAGAGGCCAATACGGTTATGGTTCGTTTCATCATTTATTCTCAATTATATATTGTACGCAAAGGTATTCTTCTTTTATGGTATATAGTTAATGGCGCAAAATTAGTAATTAAGGATTATATAACCAAAGAATTTTTGTTTCATTTTGTTTCACGAAACAAAATGAAACAAAAAAGGGTAAGAATATCATGTTCTAGGAAGCAAATATGTTTGCTTTCTCTTTGCTGTATCAAAATTTTGCGCTATCTTTGCATCCGAAAACCACACGCCCTGATAGTTAAATGGATATAACAAGGCTCTCCTAAAGCTTAGTTCCGAGTTCGATTCTCGGTCGGGGTACCATGAGAAACTCAGCAGAATGCAGATTTGTGATGAATGATACTGCCCGTTACAAACGTTTTGTAATGGTGTTACAGGCAGCTTGTAACAGGGGATAGATGACGTTATTGTGAATATAAAAAGGCCGCAGTCCTTAGTGGACTGCAGCCCCGAGCAGTAGTATGTTCTTCTTGAAAAAGAAATTATTTACTTTGTTTCTGCGGTGTCTTCCTTAATGGTGCGACCCATAGTCAGGTAGGCTGTGGGAGCAGCGATAAAGAGTGAAGACAGGGTACCGAATACAACACCCAAAATCATTGCAAACGAGAACGAACGGATACTGTCACCACCGAGAATGAAGATGGCCAACAGTACGATCAAGGTCGTTACTGAGGTGTTGATGGTACGAGCCAGCGTCTGGTTCAGCGAATCGTTGAACAGCTGCTGACGGTCGCGCTTGCCATAGAGGCCGATGTTCTCACGGATACGGTCGAATACTACCACCTTATCGTTGATAGAGTAACCGATCACGGTCAGGATGGCACCGATGAATACCTGGTCGATCTCGAGCGACATGGGCAGAATTCCCCACAGGGCTGAGTAGAGGCCGAGTACTACCAAAGCATCGAGGGCCAGCGCAACGATGGCGCCTACTGAGAAGGCGAGGTTGCGGAAGCGCAGCAGGATGTAGAGGAAGATGGCTACCAGAGCAATCAGCACGCTGATGATAGCACCATAGGTGATGTCTTTAGCTACTGAAGGACCTACCTTCTGAGAAGAGATGATTGAACCACCCTCGCGAACATCGGGGTTCTTGAAGGCGTCGACATTTGCCTGACTTACGAGGCCTGCCTTCTTCAGAGTGTTGAAGAGGATGGTCTCTGCCTGATCGTCGACCTCAGGATTGTTTGACTCGATATCCCAGTTGGTAGAGATACGAACAGTCTTACCATCGGTACCGAGGGCGATGACAGAAGTGTTAGCCTCCTGATTGGCCTTCTCACCCATGGTGTTGATGAAGGCACCGGCCATGGCCTGACGAACCTCCTCAACAGGAGTCACCTTGTCGAGGGTTACAACATAGTTGCGACCACCGGTGAAGTCGATGCTCTGGCTCAGACCGCGAACGGCAAATGAGATGCAGAACAGAATGGCGAACACGCCATAAACAACGAACGACTTCTTATAGGTGCCCATGAAATTGTAGTGGGCATTCTGCATCAGATTCTTAGAATAGCCTGTTACGAAAGTCAGGTTGGTCCACTTGTCCTTCTTCAGCATGTAGTCATAGACGATACGTGTGAGGTAAACGGCTGTGAAGAATGAGCAAACGATACCGATGATCCAAGTGGTAGCGAAGCCCTTTACAGGACCTGTACCAAAGTAGAGCAGAATGATACCTGTGATCAGTGAAGTGAAGTTTGAGTCGAAGATCGCGCTGAAGGCGTTAGAGTAACCCTTGTTGAGAGCCTCCTTAACACCCAGACCTTTCTTCAGCTCCTCCTTGATGCGCTCGTAAATCAGCACGTTGGCATCCACAGCAGTACCCAGTGTGAGTACGATACCGGCGATACCAGGCATGGTAAGAGCGGCCTGGAATGAGGTGAGGATACCCAATGTGAAGAACAGGTTGAACAGCAGAGCGATATCTGAAAGGATACCAGGAACGAAACCGTACAGCAAGATCATGTAGATCATCAGCAGTACGAAGGCAACGATGAACGAGATGATTCCCTGCTGGATTGACTGAGCACCCAGTGAAGGACCAACAACCTCCTCCTGCACGATGCGGGTAGGAGCCGGCATCTTACCGGAGTTCAGCGTGTTGGCCAGGTCTTTTGTGTCCTCGATAGTGAAGTTACCAGTAATCTGAGAGTTGCCTCCGTCAATCTGAGTCAGGATGCGGGGAGCAGAGTAAACTGCGTCATCGAGAACAATGGCCACGGCCTTACCGATATTCTGCTTGGTAATCTGACTCCAGCGGCGAGCACCGTCAGAGTTCATCTGCATTGATACAGAAGGGTGACCCATCTGGTCGAAGTCGTCCTTGGCGCTGGTGATGACATCACCCTCCAACGGAGCTCGGCCTGAAGGCTCTGTGATTTTCAGAGCATAGAGTTCGAAAATGTCTCCCTTAGTGTCCTGACCGCCGAAGTCCTCGGCCTTAGCACCCCAGCGGAGCTTCAGTTCTGAGGGGAAAATGCGCGCAGCAATGTCGCTATAGATAATCTTGTTGATCTCGGCGGTATCGCGAGCGTTGGCATAACCAACAACAGCGAGGGTGTTGCCCTGTGTGGGCTGGAAGACAGAGAACAGAGGATTCTGCTTCTTTGCCAGCTCGGCAGCCTTAGAATCGGTAGCCTTGTTGTCCTTCTTTGCCAACTTGGCAGCGAGGTCGCCAGCAGCGACAGCCTTGGCAGTGTCGACAGCTGTCGTGTCGGCAGCAACGGCAGCAGAGTCTACTACTTCGCCGCCCTGAGCAGCATAACGCTGGTTGAGCTGAGCCAACAGCGGTGTCACTTCTTGTGAGTTATAAGTCTCCCAGAACTCGAGGTTGGCAGAACCTTGGAGGAGCTTACGAACACGCTCAGGCTCCTTGATACCAGGCATCTCGACCATGATACGGCCGCTTTGGCCTTCGAGTTTCTGGATGTTTGGCTGAACAACGCCAAACTTGTCGATACGGTTGCGGACTACGTTGAATGAGTTGTCAACGGCGCTCTGTACCTCAGCACGCAAAGCGGCCTCTACCTCAGAGTCGCTTGACTGTGTGCTCACCTTGCCCTTCATCTGCTGAGTAGCAAAGATGGCGGCGAGGGGACGGCCGTTGCCTTCCTGCTTCCAATACTTTACGAAGAGAGAGATGAAGTCGTTCTGGCTAGTCTCCTCTTCCTTCTTGGCGAGCTCCATGGCCTTCTTGTAGGCAGCGTCCTGCTTGTGGTCGGCGAGCACGTCGACTACATCGGGTACTGAAACCTCGAGGATCACGTTCATACCGCCTTTCAGGTCAAGACCCAGGCCAATCTCCATCTCACGGCACTGCTTCAGTGAGTAGATGCCCATATACACCTTCTCGTTCTTGATTGAGTCGAGGTACTCCGCACCTGCCTCCTCGCCCATAGCCGCAGCCTTACTTTCGTAATGGCGCGTTACGAATGAGAAGGAAAGGTAGAAGCAGCACACGAGAATCAGAAGCACTGCGATAAATTTTACAATTCCTTTGTTTTGCATTTTGATTTTTGTTGTTATTTATTTATTATTAATTCTGTTCGCGTACATTTTTAGCGTGCAAATATAGGCATTTTTTTACATAATGAAAAATAAATCGGCGATTTTCGCTGATTTTTTATTGTTTAGGAGCCAATTTTAGGTTGCAAATGATGGGATAATGGTCGCTTGCGTCCATTTTGTTGTCAACTGTGCAGTTGTAGGGCTTAAAATGGTCAGAGCACAGAATATGGTCGATGCGCACAAAGAAACCTTTCTGATTATATGACAAACCGATGCCGCAGCCTGTTTCTTTATAACAGTCGGTAAGCCCTTGTGCAATAGTGCGACGGGAGTAGCTGATGGGGTTGTCGTTGAAGTCGCCACACACGATGATGGGGTACTCACGATGTGCCTCAATATAGGTATGTACGGCGTCGGCTTCAGGTGCTCGTTTGGCGGCATACCGACCTAGTTTCTTGAGTAGGAAGAAGGCTTCGGTTTTTACCGTGTCTTTTTCCATCTTGCCTCTGATCATGCGTTTGTAGTTGGCTCGGTCTTCATTTGAAAGATGAGTGCCTTCTAGGTGGTTGTTAATCACGATGACGGTATCGTCCTGTACTTTCAGGTAATAGGCTACAGAACCGTTGCCTACTGACTTGTACATGATGCGTTCCTTCTTCAGTATGGGGTATTTTGTGTGAATGCCCACGCCATTCATACTGGTGGAAGTTTTATGGAAGATGGTGGTGTCGTTATAGGCATAGATTTTCTTATACCAGTTGAATACAAATCGTCGCCAGGTGTCAACGTCTTCCTGTATACATACAATATCTGCATTCTGTTCTTCCAGGTAATGGTACACCGTCTCAAAACCATATTCATACTTGTAGTTGCCACCATACTGACACACGTTGTAGGATATCAGTTTGATGGTGCCATCGGGCATTTCTTGTGACTTGTGGATTGGCATATAAGTAGTAAGTGGCACATAGACAACGGCATAGCCCACAATGGGAATCCATATCTTACGCCACTTGAATGTGAGCCAGAAGAAGAGAAACACAAGATTGGCTATTAGGAATACGGGGAAGGTCATGCCCATCACCGAGAGGAGGGGATACTCCCGAGGGTCGAGATGGTCTGAATAGCCAGCCAACACCATCAACAGTACTGTTGCCACATTAGCACCGGCCATCAGGTTGATGGTAAACGACTTGAGTTGTTTAATCATCGCTCGTTGCTTGCGTCGAAGAGTTTTTTCTTCTCTTCCTTGGTCAAACTATCGTAGCCGCTTTTGCGAATCTTGTCGAGAATGGCGTCTATCTCTTCTTGATTCTGTTTCTTGCGGGCGTTAAACTCACGATCGACCTCTTTTGAACCTCCTCGCTGAGCGTGCATATTAGGGTTGCTTTGATGAGAACGTCCCTGACTGTAACGACGCTGATCGAAGTTACGCTTCAGATTCTCGAAGAATTGCTGGCCGCGATTGCGGTCGAAACCTGAGCTGGGATGACGATTCCAGTAGCGGATCATGAGGAAACCGAAAAGCATACCTCCCAAGTGGGCTGTATGAGCAACACCATCGCCAGAAGAGCCGAGGGCCGAGAAGAACTCGATGGCTACATAGAACAGCACAAACCATTTGGCTTTAATGGGGAAAGGGAAGGGTATGATGAATAATCGCTCGTTGGGGAACGTCATACCGAAAGCCAAAATGACTGCATAAACGGCACCTGAGGCACCAATGGTGGTCCAGGCATTTAATTGCTGCCCCAACTGGTGGCCAATGGCGAAGATCTCGCCAAAGCTGACGCTGGGATCCTGAGCCGAAATGGTCATATAGAACGAGCCTAACTGTGCAAGTTCCTGTAAGAGCCCGGCACCGATTCCGCACGAAATGTAATAAAAAAGGAATTTTTTGGGTCCCCAAACATTCTCTATCACGCAGCCAAACATCCAAAGACCGAACATATTACTCAGTATATGCATGAAATTGGCATGCAGGAACAGGTAGGTGACCAACTGATACAGATGGAAATCATTGGCCAGGAAGAAGTGAAGGCCGCCGATATCGGCCAAGTCGATTCCTCGCAGTTGGAGTACAAATGTTGCAAAGAATGCAATCAGGTTGATGATAAGCAGATTCTTTGTAATAGGGGGTATGCGGAACATCATATCATTTACTATTTGACTATTTTCTATTTCGTATTTTCGCGTTTTGTGCCTTAAAGCACGATTTGGGCGCAAAATTACGAAAAATATCTCTTTTTTGTATCAAAAAAAGGGCGAATACAACTATTTTTCAATAAAAAAGTAATTTTTTCTGTTTTTTTGTTGTTTCTTTAAATACTTTCTATTATATTTGCCCTGAAATTCGACTATACATTAGTTATTACTATTAATAATTCATTAAAATTATCTTAATTATGAACAAAACAGAATTGGTAGAGAAGATTGCAGCAGGTGCTGGTCTCTCAAAGGTAGACTCAAAGAAGGCTCTCGACGCCACAGTAGCAGCTATTAAGGACGCTCTCGTAAAAGGTGACAAGGTACAGCTCGTTGGTTTTGGTACTTTCAGCGTAAACAAGCGCCCTGCTCGTGAGGGTATCAACCCCGCTACAAAGCAGAAGATTAAGATTGCTGCTAAGAAGGTTGCTAAGTTCAAGGCTGGTGCTGAGCTCACCGCTGCTCTGTAATCTTTGAATTGTAATAAAAATTTAAGGGGTTCCAATTTGGAGCCCCTTTATTTTATATATATGTACCTGCAGAATTACTTAGGCTGCTTGCCGATATAGGCCAGAATACCACCATCAACATAAAGCACATGGCCGTTCACTGCGTCGGAAGCGTGAGATGCGAGGAATACTGCGGGACCACCCAACTCACTGGGATCAAGCCAGCGGCCTGCAGGAGTCTTGGCGCAGATGAACGAATCGAATGGATGACGGCTTCCATCTGGCTGACGCTCGCGCAGAGGTGCTGTCTGAGGAGTTGCGATGTAGCCAGGACCAATGCCATTACACTGGATGTTGTATTCACCATACTCAGAACAGATGTTACGGGTCAGCATCTTCAGTCCACCCTTGGCAGCTGCATAGGCTGATACGGTCTCACGGCCTAGCTCAGACATCATGGAGCATATATTGATAATCTTACCCTCACGACGCTCCATCATCTCAGGAATAACGGCTGAAGAAACGATATAAGGAGCAACGAGATCGACGTCGATGACCTGCTGGAACTCGGCACGCTTCATTTCGTGCATAGGGATACGTTTGATGATGCCTGCGTTGTTGACAAGGATGTCGATCTGGCCTACTTCTGCGTGAATCTTCTCTACGAGTGCTTTGACGGCATTCTCGTCGGTAACGTCGCACACATAACCCTTTACATTGTCAATACCAGCCTCCTTGTAGTTGTCAAGACCACGCTGCAAGGCAGCTTCATTGATGTCGTTGAAGATAATGTTCTTGATACCAGCAGCAACAAATGCCTTGGCAATGTTGAAACCAATACCGTAAGATGCGCCAGTGATCCAAGCGTTCTTACCTTCGAGTGAAAATAAATTTGCCATAATTTGTTTTGTTTTAGAAGTTTATTTTAAATCAGTAATCTTCGAAAAGTCTTGATCGCCATAGTCGAGATTCTCACCGCCCATTCCCCATATGAAAGTGTAGTTGTGAGTGGCTGCTGCGCTATGAATGCTCCATTCAGGCGAGATTACCGCCTGTTCGTTGTGAAGCCAGATGTGGCGCGTTTCTTGTGGCTCCCCCATGAAGTGACAAACAGCCTGATCCTCGGGCAACTCAAAATAGAAATAGGCTTCCATGCGGCGACTGTGGACATGGGCTGGCATGGTATTCCAAACGCTGCCTGGGGCCAATTCGGTCATGCCCATCTGTAGTTGACAGGTAGGCAGTACCTGATTCACAATCATTTTGTTGATATTGCGCTCGTTCGACATCTTAAGATCTCCCATGTGGGCCACAACAGCATCCTGCTTGGTGATTTTCCTGCATGGGTAGGCGGTATGGGCTGTGGTAGAGTTGAAATAGAACTTGGCAGGCTTCTCGGGATCATTACTGCAGAAAACTACATCTCTGTCGCCGCTGCCAATGTATAGTGCTTCCTTGAAGTTGAGTGAGAAAGTGTTATCACCAACCTTCACTGTGCCAGATCCGCCGACATTATAAATGCCAATTTCGCGTCGGGTGGTGAAGAACTCGGCTTTTAAAGGGTCGATGGCCTCGAGTTTCAAAACTTCTCCCACAGGCATGGCACCTCCAACAATCATACGGTCATACATCGAATATATCATATTTACCTCGTTTATGGCAAATATGGTATCTATCAGAAAATCACGACGAAGTCGGGCTGTGTCATAGTGCCTGGCATCCTCTGGATGGGCAGCGTATCTTATTTCGTAGTTAGTTTCCATAAGCTTTAGTTGTTTGTTCTAGAGTTGGACGACTCGGATTCGAACCGGGAATGACAGAACCAAAACCTGTAGTGTTACCATTACACCATCGTCCAATTGCGGTTGCAAAGGTAGTGAAAATTTGGCATATAGCCAAATTTTCACATATCTTTCTTACTTTACTATCAGCAGATAGTAGTTCTTCTTGCCTTTCTGGGCCAGAAGATATTTACCGTCAATTAGGTCATCAGCAGTGATGGCCTGGTTCTGATCGGTGATTTTTTCCTTATTCAGAGAAACACCGCCACCTTGTACCATCTTGCGCATCTCGCCCTTAGAAGGGAACACGGGAGCTGCGGTAGTAAGCAGTTCGATAGCGGGCTGACCGAGCTGATCCTTGCAGATTTCAAACTGAGGAACGCCATCAAATACGTCGAGGAAGGTCTGTTCGTCGAGTTTCTCCAGACTTTCCTTGGTAGATTTACCAAAAAGGATATTAGAGGCTTCGATAGCTGTGTTAAGTGCTTCCTGAGAGTGTACCATAACAGTTACCTCCTCTGCCAGACGTTTCTGAAGAATACGACGGCCGGGATCTTGCTTATGCTCCTCGATCAAAGCATCAATGACATCCTTCTCAAGTGAAGTGAAGATCTTGATATAACGCTCTGCGTCGTCGTCGCTGACGTTGAGCCAGAACTGGTAGAACTTATACGGAGTGGTGCGGGCTGGGTCGAGCCAGATGTTACCACTCTCTGTCTTACCAAATTTTTTACCATCACTCTTGGTGATGAGAGGACAGGTGAGGGCAAATGTCTCAACCTCATTGCCCAATGTTCGACGGATAAGCTCGGTACCTGTGGTCATGTTACCCCATTGGTCGTTGCCACCAAGCTGCAACTTCACACCATAATGTTGATAGAGATACAGGAAATCGTAGCCTTGAAGCAACTGATAGGTGAACTCCGTGAAAGAGAGCCCATCGCGGGCTGTACCATTTAGGCGCTGCTGAACACTTTCCTTTGCCATCATATAGTTGACGGTGATGTGTTTACCAACCTCACGGGCAAAATCGAGGAAGGTGAAATTCTTCATCCAGTCGTAATTGTTGACCATAATGGCGGCATTGGGTTCCTTCGACTCGAAATCAAGGAACTTGGCTACCTGTTTCTTAATGCATTCCTGATTGTGGCGCAGGGTCTCGTCGTTAAGCAGATTACGCTCCTGACTCTTACCAGAGGGGTCGCCAATCATACCTGTAGCACCACCCACAAGAATAATGGGGCGATGGCCACAGCGCTGCAGATGGCGAAGCATCATGATGCCACAAAGATGTCCGATATGGAGTGAGTCGGCTGTGGGATCAGTACCCAGGTATGCGGTAACCATCTCCTTTTGGAGCAGTTCCTCAGTTCCTGGCATAATCTGTGCCAGCATGCCACGCCATTTCAGTTCTTCTACAAAATTCTTCATATGTCTTATTTTTAACTTTTACTCTTTTTCTCTTCTAGGGCACAGGATCATATCCACTACCTCCCCAAGGGTTACACCTTAATATACGCCAGATAGCTAATCCCAATCCTTTAATGGGACCATGTTTCATGATGGCTTCTCGGGCATATTCACTGCATGTCGGCTGAAAGCGGCACGAAGGCCCTAAGAGAGGAGAAATGCACAATTGGTAAAAACGGATAGGTAGTACCAAAAGGCAAGATATGATATGAGACAGCCATTTCATGATTTTGTCGCGATGCGTTGTAGAATACTGACTACGCGCTTTTCTACCTCGTTGGTAGGACAATGTCTGTCGGAAAGCCATATAAATGCAATCAGCAGTTGTTGATTTTCGGGCACATAGTTGCAGAGCAATCCTTTGTGGTGGCGGTAGGCCTCACGCACTTGGCGCTTAATGCGGTTTCTGTCGACAGCGTGTTTGAATCGTTTCTTAGGTACGCTGATCAGTATTTGTACAGGGGCGCAACCTTGACGTCGTTCTGTCTGGAGGTATACAGCTCTCAACGGAAAGGCTGCCAGCGATTGGCTATCACCTTTGCCGAAGAGCGTTTCTATCAGCAAACTGCTGACGATGCGCTCCTGTTTCTTGAAAGTAGGAGCCACCATCATTATTATTAATCTTGTGTCTCGAGCAGATAGTGCTGAAGAGCACCTGTCATTGAAGGATATTTCTCAGAGGGTGCTTCAATATCGAGGCGAAGTCCAGCTTCCTTAGCGGCTTTTGCTGTGGTGGGGCCAAATGTTGCAATGGCAATTTCTCCCTGTTTGAAATTGGGGAAGTTCTTGCAGAGTGACTCGATACCTGCAGGGCTGAAGAAAATCAGCATGTCATAATCGAACGACTTAACCTCCTCGGGCGTGAAGTCGTTGCTGACGGTTTTATACATAATGCACTCCTTGTGCTGCAACTTCTTTGAGTCGAGCAGCAGAGAGAGTTTGTCGTTATGCACGTCGCTCATGGGAACGAGATACTTCTCTGTCTTGTGCTTAACCATTGTGGGTACAAGGTCTTCTACTCGGCCTGTCTCTCCGAAGAAAACCTTGCGCTTGCGATACTGTACATACTTCTGGATATAGAGTGCAATAGTCTCTGTGACACAGAAATACTTCATGTCCTCAGGGATTGTTACTCTCAATTCCTTAGCCATATTGAAGAAGTGGTCGATGGCGTGACGTGAAGTGAATACAACAGCTGTGTAATCAAGGATGCTTACTTTCTGTGCACGGAAATCTTTGGAACTAATTGGCTCCACCTTAATGAACGGGCGGAAAATCAGTTCTACTCCGAACTTGTTCGCAATATCAAAATATGGCGACTTCTCACTAGTAGGTTTGGGCTGTGAAACCAAAATCTTCTTAATCATCTGTGTCCTAATAATTTACTTTCAAAATACTCGTGATGTCCAAGAGCCCGCCCCAAAGCAAGGCTAAAGGTATCATTTCGAGGGCACAAAAGTACAAAATAATCTGCAGAAACCACCCTTTTTGCTTAAAAAAGATGATGTAAGACTTGTAAAATGTTAGAATTTTGGCTAAAGAGAGTATGAAAATGCAGTAATTGATAGCATTTTGCATGGAAAGTTGGAAGTATGTTAGGAGTAATACCAAGGGGAACATAAAGAGGCCCTCTAAGGCTACTACGAACAACTGAGTACCTAGGAAATGTAAATTTTTCTTCTGATTAAAGAAGATATTGTTGACTATAGTATACAATATGACCTTTATCAAGAAATAGCAGACTATGACAATGGCATAGATTACTAAAAGCCCGTATTCTGATGATAGGATAAAGGTGTCAGATATAGTACGGGTGGCATAGAAAAAGAAAAGAAGTCCATAAAACAAGCTGGTAATCAGCAGGAATACCAACTGGAATTTAATTTCCGTACCCGTTTCTGTGAAACTCTGCTCTACTTTTGGAGTATAGAAAAAGTTCTTTGCCTGATGTATCATGAAACTAGAGATGCGTGACATCCCAAACATAATTAGCAGGAAGCTGCATAACAAAATACCGGTGATGATACTATCGTTATGGAGTGCATAAGGTATTGGGTCGCCCGCAACGCCAATACGACCACCACTCAACTCTGGATGATAAAGGGAGTCTGATGAAAAAAAATTCTCTCTATAATATTGGGGTAGGCTGACTTCCTTTAAATCCCGAGCTACATCGTGCCCTGGTAAGTGGAGCGTGTCTGGTTGCTCACTATAATGAATCTCTGAAGGCTCGAACCACGATTGGATGGCTGAGTCTTGCTGGGCTGGTGTGGCATCTTTCGGCAATGACCGCAGCACCTGATATGGTGTCTGCGGTCTTGTCGAAGGACTTGCCACCGTATCATCAACGATGGTTGATGGTAATGCGGTATGTATGCTATCCTGTGGCAGCATGGATTATAGTCCGAACTCTTTGCGAATATCCTCTATACGATCAAGTTTTTCCCAAGTGAAGAGTTCTACATCAATCTCCTTGGTTTCGTGGTAGTGACTGGTGAATGTCTTCTTCTTCACTTCAGGCTGACGCCCCATGTGTCCGTATGCTGCAGTCTCGCTATACATAGGCTGGCGCAATTTTAGATTACGCTCAATGGCCTTTGGACGCAGATCGAACAGCTTCTCAATCTTTTTGGCAATCTCGCCATCACTCATCTCAACATTACTACGGCCATAGGTGTTCACGTAAATATTCATAGGCTTGGCTACACCGATGGCATAACTTACCTGAACCAGCATTTCGTCAGCGACGCCAGCTGCAACCATGTTCTTGGCAATATGCCGGGCTGCATAGGCTGCAGAACGATCTACCTTTGATGAGTCCTTGCCAGAGAAAGCACCACCACCATGGGCGCCCTTTCCTCCGTAAGTGTCGACAATAATTTTACGACCTGTAAGACCTGTATCTCCGTGAGGTCCTCCAATTACGAACTTACCAGTAGGGTTCACGTAATACTTGATGTCAAGACCAAACAGGTCAAGTACTTTCTGAGAGTGAATCTGCTGTTTGACACGAGGAATCAAAATGTTGATGACGTCGTCCTTGATTTTCGCAAGCATCTTTTCATCCTCATCAAACTCATCGTGCTGGGTAGATACCACGATAGTGTCAATGCGCTCAGGAATACCAGCGTCGCTGTACTGTATCGTTACTTGGCTCTTGGCATCGGGTCTGAGGTATGTCATCTCCTTACCCTCTTTTCGGATGTCGGCCAGTGTGCGCATAATCAGATGGGCCAAGTCGAGTGAAACAGGCATATAGCTCTCTGTTTCGTTTGTTGCATAGCCAAACATCATTCCCTGGTCGCCAGCACCCTGCTCGTCTTCATTGCCATTGTCGACACCGCGATTGATGTCGGCACTCTGTTCGTGGATGGCACTTAGGATACCGCAAGAGTCGCCATCAAACTGATACTCTGCTTTGGTATAACCTATACGTTTGATGGTATTGCGGGCAATAGTCTGCAGGTCAATATAAACATCACTACGTACCTCGCCCATAATAACTACTTGGCCTGTGGTGACAAACGACTCAATGGCGCAACGTGCCTTCGGATCGTATGCCAGGAACTGGTCTAATATCGCGTCGGAAATCTGATCCGCCACTTTGTCGGGGTGACCCTCAGAAACTGATTCTGATGAAAATAGGTAACTCATTCTCTCTAACTTTTTAATTATTTACAATCTGGGTGCAAAGTTACACCTTTTTTGTGGATTAGATGCAAAAAACACGTTAAAGCTACGTTAATTCTTTACTTTTGCTTGTTCCTTGGATGGTGTTCCAATATTTCGCGTCGAAGAGTCGAGGTGTCCAAATGTGTGTAGATTTCCGTTGTTCCGATGCTTTCGTGCCCCAATAGAACCTGTATTACACGCAGGTCAGCACCGCCTTCGAGTAGGGCTGTAGCAAATGAGTGACGTAGGGTGTGGGGCGAAATGGTCTTTTGTATACTGGCTACCTCTGCCAATCGCTTGATCATGATGAGTATCATCGTGCGTGTGAGGTGCTTGCCATACCGATTCAGGAATACATAATCCTCTTCTCCTGGCTTGATTGTCATGTGGTTACGATCGTTGAACCAAAGCTCCAACTCATGAATGGCTTTCTGCGAGATGGGTATCAGCCGTTCTTTCGATCCCTTGCCCAGAACCCTCACGAATTCTTCTTCGAGATAGAGATTCGACAATTTCAGGTTCACTAGCTCACTCACACGCAGGCCGCAAGAGAAAAGTACTTCTATGATGGCGCGATTTCTATGTCCCTCCCATTTTGAGAGGTCAATGCAAGCTTCTAGCTTATCAATCTCCGCTGTTGTGAGTACTTCGGGCAAGTGCTCACTTAGCTGGGGCGACTCCAGCAACTCTGTTGGATCATCGTCGCGATAGCCATCTAATTGTAGAAAATGGAAAAATGATCGTATTCCACTAAGAATACGACATTGTGAACGGGAATGAATGCCAATGTCGTGAAGTTCTGCAGCAAAGTGTTGAAGATCTTTGAGTGTTACTTCAAGTACGCTTTTCTTTTCCATCTCCAGATAGCCAAGTAGTTTTCTGAGATCGCGCTGGTATGCGTCAAGCGTATTGCTCGACATGTTGCGCTGCAGTTTCAGGTAGCGCACATAACTTTTTACAATGTCTTTATCATTACCCATTAGGCGTTGAGCAGGCGTTTGGCAAAGTAGTTCACTGGATACCAGACAGAAAGGAATCCAACAAGTAATACGGTGATGAAAACCAGAATGATGTCTTCGGAATGCACACTGACAGGATAAGCATTGATAATAAACGATCCACTTGACGAGCCGAGAGCTACGATGCCGAATCGTTGTTGTGCCCAACAAAGAAACAGACCAAGGCTGATGCCGAGAATAGCACCGATAGCAGAAATTAAACGCCCTTCGAATAGGAAGATACGGATAATTTGCTTGTCCGAGGCTCCCAGATTGCGGAGCGTTACCACGTCGTCTTTCTTATCAATAATCAACATTGAGAGCGAACCAATAATATTGAAGCATGCCACCATTAGGATGAATGTCAGGAATATATAGGCAATAAGCTTCTCAATCTTCATGATCTTAAACGTGTCGTCTTGCTGCTCAAAACGGTCTTTTACTACATATTTGTCGCCACAGATCTTTTTAATTTCCGTCTTTACTCCATCAAAATTGCTACCAGGTTTCAATCTCAGTTCCAAGGAAGAGAGCATTCCCTGTTGTCCGAAAATGCGACGGGCAAAGCCGATGCTGGTCAGAATATAGTTCTTATCGTATTTTGACTGCTTCACATTGAAGAGCACACCTGGTGAGTATAGTTCGTCTTCCTCGAATGCATCTTCGGGGTTCGAGATGTCGAATTGCCCCTCTCTTCGAGGAGCATAGATGTGGAGAGGTTCGTCGTAGGTGTAGCCTGTGCCCAATATTTCTGCTAGTCGGATGCCGAGAATGCCATAATCCATGTTAGCTGCATGCAGTCCGAATTCGCCGTCGCCCAATAGAATATCGCTAATATGTGTCAATTGTTCAAAGTTGTCTTCCACACCTTTGACCACAACCATCGCTTGGCGTCCCTTATAAATTGCCAATGCCATATCCTCCACACTCTCTGTGGCGACATCTATCTGTGGTAGTTGTTTTATCTGTGCCAGAATCGGATCGTCAGCAGCGACTGTTTTCCCTTCTGCAGGTACCACTTTTAGTTGTGGGTCGAAGTCGGTGAAGAACGATGCAACCAGATCATGAAAGCCGTTGAAAACAGAGAGGGTAACAACAAGTGCCATAGTGGCTACAGCGACACCTATAACAGAGATGCCGCTGATTACGTTGATGGCGTGTGTTGATTTCTTTGAAAAGAGATATCTACGCGCTATAAAAAAAGGGAAGTTCACCTTGTATTATTCTATTTTTTCAGGAGTTCGTCAATGCGCTCAATATAGTCCAAACTATCGTCGATGAAAAATCTTAGTTCAGGAATGATTCTCAGCTGATTTCTTACGCGATTGCCCAATTCAAATCTGATACTTTTGGTATTAGCGTTGATATTGTTGAGCATTTCCTCCCCCCTCTCGCTGGGGAACACACTCAGATAGGCTGTACAGATACTGAGGTCGGGTGATATCTTGGTACGTGTTACGGAAATCATCACACCGTGAGTGGCGCGAGTCTGCTGCTGGAATATCAGCGAGAGCTCTTTCTGAAGTAGTCTCGCAATTTTGTTCTGTCTTGTCTCTTGCATAATTCTATTTTTTTCTTATTAGTGTTAGCCCGTCGCGCAGAGGAAGTATTACTTGTTCTACTCTTTTGTCTTGGGCAATATAGTTGTTAAATGTCTCAATACCTTTCGTTTGGTGGTCATTGTCATAAGTGTGGTCTACTACATGTCCATCCCAGAGTGTGTTGTCGGCGAAGATAAATCCTCCTGGTTTTAAAATATCCATTACCATTTCATAACATTCGCGGTATGTGCGCTTGTCACCATCCATAAAGGCTAAATCAAATTCTATGCCAAGTTTTGGTGCATCTATCAGAGCGTCACCTATTATGAACTCAATTTTGCTGGATACTTCACAACCCTCTATCCACGGACGGGTGAAGTCCTCCATCTCATCGTTAATCTCGAAAGTATAGAGTTTTCCACTCTCTGGTAGACCTTCTGCCATCGATATGGCACTATATCCGCTGAATGTGCCAATTTCCAAAATGTTTTTTGGACGAATCATTTGTACCAGCATCTTCAGTAATCGTCCTTGCAGATGTCCGCTTGCCATCCTCCCATGAATAGTGTGGATGTTTGTGGCTCGCCACAGCCGATATAAGTATTCAGGCTCAGGCTCTGTGTGCTGAAGGATGTATTCGTCAAGTGTCATTTAGAAACTTTCAGTGCTTCGATAGCCAAGCGGTATGAATCGAGACCGAATCCGCAGATAACACCTTTGCATGCACTCGATATCATCGACTTATGACGGAACTCTTCGCGCTGGTGCACGTTTGAGATGTGTATCTCAACAACGGGACATTTCAGACTGCGGATACAATCATGAAGAGCCACGCTGGTATGGGTATAAGCTCCTGCATTCAGCGCGATACCATCGTAGCCACCGAAGAAGCCAGTCTCCTGCATTTTGTTGATAAGTTCGCCCTCAATATTACTCTGATAGTAGTCTATCTGTACATCAGGAAACTGTTTGCGTAATTCAGGCAGATAGCTGTCGAATGACTCTGAACCATAGATGCCAGGTTCGCGTTGCCCTAGTAAGTTGAGGTTCGGCCCATTGATAATCTGAATCTTCATTTTCACCTTATTATATAATACGGGTGCAAAGTTAGTGTAAATCAAGCGAAATACAAAGAAAAATGCCATTTTTCTTTTGTTTCAGAGGTGCAGCCTAACTTCGGGACCTTTGTTTCAAAGGTATGAAAAAGTGAGAAGAAAATCGGAATTTATATATTTCTATTGAAAGAATATTTGTTAGTAAAATTATGTGTGATGATTACAATAGTGCAGATGACGGTAGCACAGAAAGAGATTATCGTTTTCACACCTTAATGGACGGTACAAACGCAGTTCGCTGGATATTATGTGACCGAGACGAAGGGCTTTTACCGTGGAGTAGATCCGTGAAGAATTCTTTTGTCAACTGTCGATATGTAAATATTGGGGGAGACGAAATTAATGCATCAGCAAAAGGTCCCTAAGGTGATGTTGTCAACCTTAATAGATTCGTGGAGGAATATCTGGGCTGATTCCTTGAATCTCTCAGGATTCTCAGTTGTAAGGTAGTGGGTCTTCCCGTTTTTTGAGCAGCGCTGTTCTATCTGGGGATGACGTTCAAGGTATTGTTTCAAGCTCTTGGCCACGTATTCGCCTTGAGAAACAATGTGTACGCCTTCAGGGAGATATTTTAGAATTTTCGGCATGAGCAATGGGTAGTGGGTGCAGCCGAGGATGAGGGCATCGATTTGCGGGTCGAGCAGCATAATCTGGTCAATGCGCTTCTTGACGAAATAGTCAGCGCCAGGGGAATTAGCCTCGTTGTATTCTACGAGGGGGACCCAGAAAGGACAGGCTACACCACTTACCTGAATATCAGGATGGAGCTTATTTATCTCAAGATTGTAGCTCTCACTTTTAATGGTCCCCTCGGTGGCAAGCACACCTATATGGCGACTCTTAGTGAGATTACCAATGACTTCGGCCGTAGGTCGAATAATACCAAGTACACGACGTTTGGAATCCCACTTTGGAAGATCGTTCTGCTGAATGGTGCGGAGGGCTTTGGCTGAAGCAGTATTGCAACCTAAGATAACGAGATGACACCCCATCTCGAAAAGTTTTAATACTGCTTGACGGGTAAATTCGTAGACCACGTCGAACGAACGTGATCCATAGGGGGCACGGGCGTTGTCGCCCAAATAAAGATAATCATATTGGGGAAGCAGTTGGCGGATGCCATGAAGAATGGTTAGGCCGCCGTAGCCGCTGTCGAAGACACCGATTGGACCTGGACTACTTGAGAGCATTCTGTACCAGTTGGTTGATATCTTCACCCATTGCAGGGTTGATAAAAGGAAGTGCCTTGATGTCGGTGTCGAGGATAAAGGCGTAACCTTGCTCGCGACCGATTTTCCCAAGTGTTTCGATGAGTTTGATTCGCAATGGAGCCATTGCATTCTGCTCTGCTTGAGCTAACTCCTGACGCCCGTTCTCCTTGAAAGCGATGTTCTTAGCCATCAGTTCCTGTAATTCGGTTTGACGTTTTTGAAGAATGGTCTTTGGAAAATCGCGCTGACCTTCAAGAAAATCTTCGTATTTTTGGTTGAACTCGTCTTCTACTCGTTTGGCTTCAGCCTGATATTGGGCCTGAAGGTCTTTCATCTTCTGCTGTATGGTGGCATAGTCTGGCATCGACTCCAAAGCTGCCTTATAGCTGAGAAAACCAAACCTGAAAGTGTTGTTTTCCTGAGCGAATGTACTCAGGAGAACAAACACGAATATCAAGATGCTTGCGAATCGCTTCATATTACTTCAATCCAAGCTTAGCCTTTACCTGTGCAGTAACATCAGTAGAGAGGGTTGAGCTGATGTAGGGCAGTGAGTTATCTTCCATGATGTAGACATAACCATTTGTTTGACCTACAGACTTGATTGCGTCAAGTACCTTAGCCTGAATAGCCTGCATCTTTTCTTGAGAAGCCTTCTGGAGAGCTTGCTGGTTATCCTGGAAACTCTGCTGAATCTTCTGATACATATCCTGAAGTTCCTGCTGACGACGCTGCTTGATGTTATCAGGCAGTGTGGCTTGCTCCTTGTCGAAGGCCTCACCCTTTTTCTGCAGTTCATCCTGCATGCTCTTCAGGTCTGCCTCATATTGACTCTGGAGGGCTTTGATTTCTGACTCTGCTTTTGAGTACTCAGGCATAGCTTGGATGATTTCCTGAGTATTCACGTGACCGAACTTACTCTGTGCGTTGGCGGTTGTGAAACCGCAAATAGCGCAAATAGCGCAAATAATTAATTTCTTCATTTTCTTTTTCTATTGTTTTTAATTAATATGCTTGTAAAGGTTAGTAACCAAGTTTTCGAAGAACGTCTGAAGAGATGTCAATCTTGGGAGAACCGAAGATGATGCCAGAATTGCTGGCACGATCGAGTACCAACTGATAGCCACGCTGGTCAGCGATGTCCTTGACGGCATTGTAGACCTCATCCTGAATAGGCGACATCAAAGCTGTGCGCTTCTTGAAGAGTTCGCCCTCAGGCCCAAAATACTGTTTCTTTAAATCTGCAGCCTGCTTCTCTTTCTCAACGATAGCATCCTGCTTAGCTTTCTTCTGTTCTTTAGAAAGGAAGACAACCTCGTTCTGATAGTTCTTATAGAGAGTTTGGGCTTCGGTATTCAGGGCATCGACTTCTGCCTGCCACTGTTTGGAAACCTGATTTAACTGTTCGTTAGCACGTTCGTAGGCGGGGATGTTTTTGAGGATATACTCCATATCCACCACGGCAAACTTCTGTGCTGAGGATGACATGCAACCGCAAAAGGCACAGATTAAGCAGATTATCAATTTCTTCATAAGCTTCTTTCTTTTTATTGTTACACTTTAAAATTCCTGTCCGAGAATGAAGTGGAAGTTGCTGCCGCCGCGTGATTGTGCTCCTGACTGGTTGGTATAAACCTTGTCGAAACCATAAGCCCAGTCGATACCCATCAGACCAACCATCGGGAGGTAGATGCGCACACCGATACCTGCAGATCGTTTCATCTTGAAGGGGTTGAAGTTTTTGGCATTGGCCCATGCATTACCGCCTTCGAGGAAGCCTAGTCCGTAAATGGTAGTGTTGCCCAACATGAACGGATAACGCAGTTCAAGTGTGAAGCGGTCGTAGGCGTAAGAGTTGTATGACGAGATGGATCGTCCATTCATCATCTCCTCATAGGCCGAAGAGTAAGACAGTGAACCGTTTTCATAACCACGTAGACCGATGGTTTCCTCTGAGTAGCCGTATGAATATCCGCTCATACCATCACCTCCTACGTAGAAGGTCTCGAATGGCGAACGCTTGTCCTTGTTGTAACTGCCTAGCAGTCCCATTTCTACACGGGTCATCAGCACAAAGCATTTCTGTCCACCTGTAAGAGCAGTAAAGGTACGACTCTTGAACTTCCACTTGTGATACTCAATCCAGCGGTAAACATCCTGCAACTCGTCTTCGTAAGTTGCCGAGCTTGAGTTCTTGGCCAGATTGGCATAGTCCTTCTTGTCGAACAACGACCAAGGTGGCGTAACTGTCACCGACGCCATGAATTCAGAGCCATGACGTGGGAAGAGCTGGTTGTCGGTAGAGGTACGCGACAAAGTGAGGCCTAAGTTGATGTTGTTACAATTACCATTGTGGATATAGAAATAGCTCCAGTCGCGCAACATATAGCGTGTGTAGCCAAGTTGTGCAGAGAACTGGAAGAAATCGTCAGGCCAACGTAGGCGCTTGCCCCATCCGAGAGATGCACCGAATACTGTCATGGTCTTATCGTCGTCGAGCATCGAATCGTAGTTCATATAGTAGGGGTTATAACCAGTATATCCGTAATTGTACATAGCATAGTTGTTGTAGAATGCGTTATTACGGTAGTAGCTGGAAATATCGCTTTGCTTGGAATAGAATGCTCCGATGCTCAAACTGTTCGGGCGTTTACCGCCAAACCAGTTAGTACCATAGTTAGCACTCAATGAGCTATAATAGCTACCATTGGTCTGGAAACTGAATCCAAGCTGCTCTCCATCGCCATAAGGCAGGATGCCACGATGGAGTTTGTTCTTGCCGAAGAGGTTGCGGATAGAGAAGTTGTTAAACTTGATACCAACCTTACCGATAATACCCGTCTGTCCCCAACCAAGCGAAAACTCCAACTGGTCATTACTTTTCTGCTCAAGTGCCCAGTTAACATCTACGGTACCATCTTCATAGTTGGGCTTGATATCGGGAGCTACCTTCTCCGGATCGAAGAATCCCATGGAGGCTATATCACGGGCAGAACGTTGCAGGGCTTCCTTGTTGAATAAATCGCCAGGCTTTGTGCGGAGTTCACGACGTACAACCTCCTCGTAAAGTCGGTCATTACCATAGATACGTACATGGTTCAAGTGAGCCTGTGGACCTTCTATGACGCGCATCTCGACATCGATAGAGTCACCATCGATATTCACTTCTACTGGCTCGATGTTCGAGAATACGTAACCATTGTTGTAATAGTAGTTACCAGCAGCATCGTCGTCTTCTTTTAATCGTTTATTCATCTGCTTCTGGTTGTATACATCGCCTCGTTTCATGCCGAGCACGGCATTCAAGTAGTCTGTGGAAACAACGGTGTTACCTACCCATGTAATATTGCGAACATAGTACTTGTCTCCCTCGTCCACTTTTACATATACGTTGACATGTTTGTCGTCGAAGCCGTAGACGGAATCCTCAATGATGGAAGCATCACGGAAACCAAGTTCATTATACTTCTCAATCAATGCCTGTTTTGCTTCCTTGTAACGCTCGTCGGTGAATTTCTTCGATTTGAAGATGTTATTGAACTTGTTGGCTTCGTGAATTTTACCGAAAGCACCTTTGCCGAAGAGTGAACCCTTGATTCTTCCATCGGTAAGTTTGTCATTACCGTCGAATATAATCTGGTGTACACGCATTTTGTCTTTCTTGTCGATATTAACATCGAGGACAACCTGATTAGTTCCTTCTTGCTCGCGCTGGAGAATCTCAATCTCTGCATTCTTATAGCCTTTATCATCGAAATATTTCTTGGCAAGAATCTTGGCACGGTCAACGATATTACGAGTAAGACTCATACCTTTCACCATACCTAATTTTGCTTCCATGTCTTCGCGCTCAGCCTTCTTGATGCCATTATAGTTAATAGCACTGATACGAGGACGCATGCCTAAGTGTATGCAGAGGTAAATCTTAGAGCCAACGATAGAGTCTGCTGTGATACTGACTTTCGAGAATAGACCGTTGCGCCAATAGCGTTTGACGGCTTCAGTAATCTGACTGCCAGGCACTTCGATTTCCTGTCCGATAGTCAGACCGGAAAGGCCTGTAAGTACATAGTCTTCGTAGCCATCAACACCTTCAACAGCTATACCGGCAATCTCGCAGGTACGTGGTGTACCTGCGTATGAGATGTCAGGGCTTATAATTTTATCCTGAGCAGTGATGTTTAAAGGTAAAAAGGTAAAAATGCAAAGAGCTAAGACGCCTTTTATCATTGCCCGTACCTTATTAATAATATTATATGTCACTTTATGATTATACTTTTATCTTATTTATTTTTTCTCTTCTTCAGCCTCTACCTGTGCTTCGGTTTTCCCAAAGCGGCGCTGGCGACTTTGATAACTATATATGGCCTTATGAAGGTCTTCCTCCATGAAGTCAGGCCAATATGTATCGCAGAAATACAATTCAGAATAGGCAATTTGCCAGAGTAGATAATTTGAAATACGTAATTCACCTCCAGTACGGATGAGTAACTCGGGATCTGGCATGAAGTTTGTCCAAAGACGATCGTTGATGGTGTCTTCGGTAATATCGCAGATATTCAATTTCCCATCTTTTACTTCCTGTGCAATCTTGCGGGTGACTGCGGTTAGCTCTAACTTTGAAGAGTAGCTCAAAGCTACCACCATTGTCATTGCTGTATTACCTGCGGTGTGTGTCTCTGTTTCGGCCAGTTTTTTATTGACAGCTTCCGGAATGCGTGAACGGTCGCCGACAACGCGGAAACGCACATTGTTTTTCATGAATATCTCATCCTCAAGCGATGTAAGCACCAGTCCCATTAGGGCTGCCACCTCATTGGCTGGGCGATTCCAATTCTCCGTGGAGAAGGTATATAGGGTGAGGAACTTCACGCCTAAGCGGGTACATTCAGAGGTGATGCGACGTACGGCATCGACACCGGCCTGATGGCCGAAACTACGATCCTTACCCCGTTCGGTGGCCCAGCGGCCATTGCCGTCCATAATGATGGCAATGTGCTGAGGAATGCGGTTCATGTCCAAAAGTTCTTTCATATATCTTAATCTCTATCGTTATTACACGTTTTACATTTTGCAAAGAAGTCGTAAGTCAATGCTACTTGAAGAGTACTATAGCAGTCGCTGTTCTTGAAGAATCCGCTGCTCTTGATACCATAGACATCGCTTCTGCCGTCCAACTTGTCACTCGGTGTAAAGTGCATTACCCATTCTGCTGTCAAGTTCAGCCGTTGTCCGAGTTTGTATTTGATACCTGCGCCGATAGGCAGGTTGGCTGTTATACCATTCTGATCTTCTCCATAGAGGGTAGCTCCTAGCCCTACTGTGATGAAAGGTGTTAGCCGGCGTGCTCCTCTATACTCCTCTCCTGTCCCATATGCCCAGAAGTTGTATTCAAAGCGCAAGTCTGTTTCCGAAATGCGATGATTGAACTCATAGTGTTCTGTAGGATACCATGTGTTGACATCGTCAGTCGAGCCTTTAACCTTTCCTGTCCCTATATTTATGGCCACTGCCATTCGAGGGTTTAAGCGATACTTTGCGAGAATTGTTCCGTAAGACTGCATTCCTTTAGCAAGGCTGCTATTAAAATCCCCTACGTAGGTAATCAATCCGAGACCTGCACCCAGTTCCATCCTGTATTCAGGTTCTTCTTGAGCATGTGTGGCTATTGAGAGTGCCACCATGAAGATACCTACTATAAATTTTCTCACTCTATTCTATCATTTGGCCTCGCCATACTTCACCGGTATCTTTACCAACAAGCCAGAGATAACCATTGTCATCAGTCGTGGCAATGAGGTTATAGGTCCCGATTTCATGGGGGAGGGTGTATGTGTATGTTGTTTTCCAGGTGAGACCCTGGTCGCGACTTACGTAGATTTTACCGTCGTTACCAATGGCGAGAGCCTTGCCATTGAAATATACAAGGTTTAGGTTTTCCATTTTGGGCAGATAATATACATTGTTGCTTTCTACAGGCAGAAATACCCATTTGGAAGGCTGACTACGGAAAGAAAACTCGTTAATCTTACGCCATACTACGCAAGCTTTGTCGTAAAAGTCGTTTGCGCCAACCAACAACTGGTAGTCTGTAGAGTCATTAGCAGCAAAAGGCCATGAAGTAAAGGCGAAATTGGTGAATGGCAACAGCGAGGTGTTGTTGTCGCTTTCTTCTTCTTTCCAACTTGTGCCATTGTCTTTGCTGACCATCAGCTTTCCATTGATGTTGTAGGCGTATGCTTCTGCTCTGCCTGCACCGATAAACTGCTTGAGGCCTACAGCGGCTATACGCTGTTCCCAGATTGCCTTTTTTGGGTCTATAGGCATATCAGTAAGAGATTTCTGCTCCCAAATTATCTTGCTGCTTTCAACCTGATGTACGTTAATTGTCAATTGATAAGAGCGGAAGTTGTTACCGTCCTGAGCATAGACACGAATCTCTTTTGCCTTGGTCATGTCGATAGAATCGGTGTTGCTGAAGTACATCAGAGAGTCTGTTCCTGAATTTGCAAGGTAGTTAATAACAATCGTGCCGCTATTGATGCTAGTAATGTTGGCTAGAACATGTTTTATATCACAATCAGATGGCAACGAGTCTGTATTGTATATCTTGTGCTGATACTGGTCGATAGTGAAAACAACGGGGTTTGTCAAGGTCTTCTTATATACAGAGTCAGTACCTAACGATGAAGTCGTATGTATATAACGGTTTACTACCGACAGAGAGAAGGCGCTGACGGCTGTATCACTATAATATTCCTTGTCGTTGTCGTCGTCAGAATTGAGACATGAAGTGCATATAAGCATCCCCAACGTTAGGAAACAGAGCATTTGGATATATCGTTTCATTGAATCTAATATCAATTTTGTTGCATTTTGGCTGCAAATTTACCAACAATTCCTCAAAAATAAGTCATTTTCACCTTATAATTAAAGAAAATATGCCATAATTTGACCGATTTTAAGTTAGTTTTGTTTTTCTGTCTTTTATTTTTTCATTTTTTCATTAAAAAAGAGTGTGGTATGATCCCTCACCCCACACTCTTTTTCAACGGAAATTGGCTTCACCCTCGCTTTTTTATCGAACGCTGGTGTGCATTAATGTTATAATGCTTAGCACGGAGGCAATAACAACCGCCGCCAACATGACCGTTGTTTGAAAATCTAATAACATAATCTTTACCTTAAAAATCTAACTACTAACCTAATGAATAAAGAAATAATCTCACGATTACATATGCAAAGGTAATGGTTTTTGTCGAAGCGTGCAATGAAATAAGGGTGATTTCAGAAGAAACCACCCTTTATTTGATGTAAGTCAAATTCTCTATTAGAGCTTAGGACCAGCAGCTACCAGAGCCTTACCAGCCTCGTTGCCCTCGTACTTCTTGAAGTTCTTGATGAAGCGTGCAGCCAGATCCTTAGCCTTCTCCTCCCACTCAGCAGCAGTAGCGTAAGTGTCGCGAGGATCAAGGATAGCAGGATTTACGTTAGGCAGCTCTGTTGGAACCTCGAAGTCGAAGAAAGGAACCTTCTTTGTAGGAGCCTTCAGGATGCTTCCGTCCAGGATAGCGTCGATGATACCACGTGTATCGGGGATAGAGATACGCTTACCGGTACCGTTCCAACCAGTGTTAACGAGGTATGCCTTAGCACCGCTCTTCTCCATCTTCTTAACCAGCTCCTCAGCATACTTTGTTGGGTGCAGCTCCAGGAATGCCTGGCCGAAGCAAGCAGAGAATGTTGGAGTTGGCTCTGTGATACCACGCTCTGTACCAGCCAGCTTAGCTGTGAAACCAGACAGGAAGTAGTACTTGGTCTGCTCTGGAGTCAGGATAGATACTGGAGGCAGTACACCGAATGCGTCAGCACTCAGGAAGATTACGTTCTTAGCATCAGGACCAGCGCTCTTGCCGTTTACCTTCTGAGCAATCTTCTCGATGTGGTCGATAGGATATGATACACGAGTATTCTCGGTTACGCTCTTATCAGCGAAGTCAATCTTGCCGTCAGCAGCTACAGTTACGTTCTCCAGAAGAGCGTTACGCTTGATAGCGCCGTAGATGTCAGGCTCGTTCTCCTTGCTCAGGTTGATAACCTTAGCATAGCAACCGCCCTCGAGGTTGAATACACCCTCGTCGTCCCATCCGTGCTCGTCGTCACCAATCAGCAGACGCTTTGGATCGGTTGACAGAGTGGTCTTACCTGTACCAGACAGACCGAAGAAGATTGCGGTGTTCTTACCCTCCATGTCGGTGTTAGCAGAGCAGTGCATTGAAGCGATACCCTGCAGAGGCAGATAGTAGTTCTGCATAGAGAACATACCCTTCTTCATCTCACCACCATACCACGTGTTGATGATGCACTGCTCGCGGCTTGTTGTGTTGAAGGCAACACAAGTCTCTGAGTTCAGACCCAGCTCCTTGTAGTTCTCAACCTTTGCCTTAGAAGCGTTATAGATGACGAAGTTAGGCTCGAACTTCTCCAGCTCCTCAGCAGTTGGCTGGATAAACATGTTCTTTACGAAGTGAGCCTGCCAAGCAACCTCAACGATGAAACGAACAGCCAGACGTGTAGCCTCGTTAGCACCGCAGAAAGCGTCGACTACATAAAGCTCCTTGTTGCAGAGCTCCTTGATAGCGATCTCCTTAACCTTGGCCCAAACCTCCTCGCTCATGGGGTGGTTGTCGTTCTTGTACTCCTCAGTTGTCCACCATACCTTGTCCTGGCTCTGTGCATCCTTAACGATGTACTTATCCTTAGGTGAACGGCCGGTGTAGATACCAGTCATTACGTTAACAGCGTTGAGCTCGGTGTTTACGCCCTTGTCGAAACCCTCGAGTCCAGCCTTGGTCTCTTCCTTGAAAAGCTCCTCATACGATGGATTGTGTGCAATTACGGTAGAACCTGTAATGCCATACTGAGTCAAATCTAACTTTGCCATATTACTAATCTTTATTTTAAGTTGTGAATATTATCCTTTTGTTATATATAACTTTTTTGAAAAGCGCTGCAAAGATACAAATTATTATTGAATTGACAAGTGGCATTTAGCAATATTTTGTGCGCACACGATTCTTTTTAGGTTAAAGAAGCTAAAAAAAAACGTCGGAGTAGCGCTTTTGCCACTCCGACATATCATTTTCTGATTTTGGATATTTACTTTTTTAGCTCATCTGGAATCACAGGCATGGCGCCGTTCTGGGTGCATACAAAGGCACTTACTCTGACGGCGATTTTATGGGCTTCCTGAACAGGCAGACCGTTGATGATCGAGGCGCAGAACGAACCTGTAAACGAGTCGCCGGCACCTACGGTATCGGCTACCTCCACCTTTGGTGTTTCCTGGAATGAGCACAGACCATCGTCGGTGAAAACATACGAGCCATTGGTGCCACAGGTCAGTACCAGCATTTTTAAGTGGTAGTCCTCTACAATCTGGTGGCAAGTGTCGCGCATGTCCAGACTGTCGTAGCCAAACATGCGGTTGACAACAACTAACTCTTCATCGTTGATTTTTAGGATGTTGCAGATGCAGAACGAGTCCTCGAGAATCTCTTTCGAGTAGAACTGCTGACGCAGGTTGATGTCGCAGATTTTTAAACAGTCTTCTGGCGTGGCGTCCAGGAATTTACGGATGTTCTCTCGGCTTATCACGTTGCGTTGTGCCAGTGATCCGAAACAAACGGCACGGGCATTCTTGGCTATCTCCTCCATCTCATTGGTAAAGGGGATATTGTCCCATGCTACGTTTTCCTTAATGTCATAGGTGGGTATGCCGTCGCCCGTTAGCGTCACTTGTACCGTACCGGTAGGATAGGGTACCTGGGGCATCAGGTAGTTTAGGTTGTGCTCTTTCAGCGCCTCAATGGTCTCCTCGGCCAGCGCGTCGTCGCCAAGTGCGCTGATGGCAATAGTGTCCAATCCGAACTGTGCTGTATGATAGGCGAAATTTGCTGGTGCACCACCCAGTTTCTTGCCTTCGGGCAGAACATCCCATAAAGCCTCGCCGAGGCCAACGATATATCTCTTCATAATACTTATGATTTTAAATTCTTACCTTTTTACTGTTTTACCTTTTTATTTTTTTACCTTTCCAACGTAGGTAAACAGATAAACCACGCCAATAGCCATGACTGCTACTGCTCCAGCCTGTCCGATGGCATCGCTGGCAAATCCCATCATCAGTGGGAAAATCGTACCTCCAAACAAGCCCATAATCATCAAACCCGACACCTCGTTCTGCTTCTGTGGCATGGCTGTGAGTGCCTGTGCAAAACAGATAGAGAAGATATTTGAGTTGCCGTAGCCCACCAGGGCGATAGCTGTATAGAGCGTCCATTTCTCAGTGCCAATAAACAGTCCGCACATTGACAGTGCCATCATGATCACACTGATCACAAAGAAGGTGCGGTTAGGCAATACACGCAGGAAGAAAGAGCCGGTCAGGCAACCGATGGTACGGAAGATAAAGTACAGGCTGGTAGCGAACGCAGCATCGTTCAGGGTCAGCCCCAATCGCTCCATCAGGATTTTTGGTGCTGTGGTGTTGGTACCTACGTCGATACCTACATGGCACATGATTCCGAAGAATGACAGCAGTACGATAGGGGTACCCAGTAGTTTCAGGCACTCGGTGAATGTCGAAGCCTTACCTTCGCTCTTCTCCTCTTCCTCAATTGGGGTTACTGCCAACAGCGCTGCTGCCAGGATACCTACGATGAAGTAGATGGCAAAGAGTACGCGCCAGTCATATCCGAATGAGGGTAGAACCTGTGTGGCACCCCACATGGCCAAATATGGTGCCAGGAACGAGGCGATGGCTTTGATGAACTGCCCAAAGGTGAGTGTCGATGCCAGGTTGCCACCTCTCATCACGGTTGATACCAGCGGGTTCAGCGATGTCTGCATCAGGGCGTTTCCAATACCCAGAAGCGAAAACGCACAGAGCATGATAGCGAAAGTCTCGCCAAATAGGGGTAGCAGTAGTGATATGATCGTTACTGCAAGGGATAGCAGTACGGTGTTTTTTCTGCCTATTTTGTTCATCAGCATTCCCGTGGGCACGCTGAAGATTAGAAACCAGAAAAAGACGAGTGATGGGAACACGTTGGCTACAGAGTCACTCAGTTGGAGGTCTTCTTTTACATAGTTCGATGCGATGCCAACCAGGTCAACAAAGCCCATGGCAAAGAAGCAGAACATCACAGGGATAAGCGCAAATTTCTTCATATGTCTTTACTTTATTTCGTAGATTGTTACTTTGCCACCTTTTACCTTAATATTATTATAAGGCTCGGATGGGAATACTAAATTGGTCATAGCCATTTTTCCCTCGGCATCGAAAGCTTCAATGCTGCAGCGGTCGATAAACAGGCGCAACTGCTTGATGGTGCCGTATGTCGGGGCTGTGGTCACGCAAGGGAATGCTTCGCTAAAGTTAACGATACCGCTCTTGGTACGGTCCATCTTGAACGACTGTCTGGGAGCGTCGTAGGTCATCACTACCTGCTCACCTTTAGCGTTCGACAGTATGATTTCTGCTTGATTCTTGAGGTCGATCACTATTTCACAGGCATCTGTCGGTTTCTTTATCTTTGCGCCACGAACGGCCAGCATCTCTTTTGATGGCGTCACACTGACGTAGGTTTCTTCGCCGCAGGTAAAGAGACCTAAGTCGCGGGGAATAGAGTTGGCTGAGCGATATTGCTTGGTGGGTACTTGATTGGCATACTGCCAGTTGCTCATCCATGCCAGCACTACATGCCGCTTCTCCGGGGCATTGTAGAACGATACCGTGGCATAGTGGTCTTTACCATAGTCGAGCCATTTCGTAACCTTGGGCATCGACTCGCAAGTAAACTTATGGCCGTCAAACTGACCCACGAAATACTGTGTGGCGCTGCCGCCGAAGGGGCCTCCGGGGTTGATGTTGCAGATAAGCACCCACTTGTCGCCAATCTGAATCAGGTCGGGACACTCCCATACGCCACCGTGATTGCCATACTCCTGACCGAAACCTGACTCGTATTTCCAGTCTTTCAGGTTCTCTGACGAGTAGAGCTGCATCTCCTGACCTACTGCCAGAATCATGATCCAACGTTTGGTGCCTTCAAACCAGAATACATTGGGGTCGCGGAAGTCGGGCTTGTCGCTGGTCAGTATAGGGTTTCCTTCATATTTCTTAAACGTCATTCCACCGTCGTTAGAGATAGCCATCGACTGTGTCTGGTGGTGACCGGCTGAGGTGTAGAAGGCTACGACATCATCTCCGTTGGTGATACATGAGCCACTGAAGATGCTACCCAACCAGTCGGGCTCGAAAGTCAGTGGCTGTGCTTCCCAATGCACCAGGTCTTTCGACGTAGAGTGCCCCCAGTGCATGTTCTCCCATTGTGAACCATAAGGGTTGTACTGATAGAAGAGATGCCATACACCATCTTGATAGAACATCCCATTCGGGTCATTCATCCAACCATAAGCTGGGGTGTGATGATATACGGGGCGGAAATGCTCACGGTTTGTGGTGTCATATGTATCGGAGTATTTGATTTCCTTCCAACAGGCAAACTCAGCAACAGCACCTTTGAGTCGGCGATCGCCATGAAACTCGACGTCAAGCAGCTTGGCATCTCGCAACTCGTAGGGCACATAATAGTCAACACGATCAACTGCCAGTTTCACATTGATGCGTTGCATCATCTCGTTCTTCCCGTTCAGTACGGCAATCGCCGCAATGTCTTCTGTCTCCTGTACAGGCAGCAGCAAGTATTTGCTTGGTTGTTCCACTCGTAGCATCACATGCTTTTCGCCAAGCACCATAGGTGTTACCTGTGCCATTGCCGATACATAAGTCAGCACTGTGGCAACTGTCATGAGTACTGTTTTTCTCATTTTGCTATTCATTATTTGTTGTACGATTTTAGATTTTTGCTGCAAATGTACTATAAATCATATTTATACCCTATAATTTATGTTACATTTCCTACGAAAAATCGTTCATTGCAACATTTTTCTGTGCAATGAACGATTATTGATAGATATCTCTCTTCAATCTGATACCTCTGGGTTCATCCAACTCTGATATGAAATTAATCGCCACAAAATTTGGATATTAACAGAAAAAAGCCTATATTTGCGACATGAACAACAGTCAAAAGATTAAAGAGGGATATATGCCCTTTATGGGATACAAAACCTACTACCGCATCGTGGGTGAAGTATCAGAGAAAGCGCCTTTGTTGTTACTTCACGGTGGCCCTGGGAGTACGCATAACTATTTCGAGGTGCTCGATAGTATCGCCGACACGGGGCGGCAGGTCATCTCCTACGATCAGATAGGTTGTGGCAACTCCTATCTCGATGGTCACCCTGAGTTGTGGACCCAGAAGACCTGGATCGACGAACTCATCGCCATCCGTGAATATCTGCATCTTGACTCTGTGCATATTCTTGGTCAGTCGTGGGGCGCCATGCAGGCTATTGCGTATGTCGTTGACCATCAGCCAGCAGGTATCAAATCGCTTATTCTTTCTTCTGGTCATGCTTCCAGCAGTCTCTGGGCCAGTGAGCAGCATCGACTTATCAAATATCTGTCGGCCGAAGACCAGGCTGCCATCAGTCGTGCTGAGGCTACGGGCAAATGGGATGATCCCGACTACCTGCGCGCCAACGAGCATTACTTCGAGCAGTTTGTGATAAGTGTAGATGAACATTCGCCCGAATGCCTCAAGCGTCCGAAGCGTTCAGGTACAGAAGCCTACCTCTATGGCTGGGGACCTAATGAGTATCAGCCCCTTGGTAGTCTGAAGGACTTCGAATATACGGATCAGTTAGGTCAAATCTCTCAGCCAACCCTCATCTGTAGTGGCACGCGCGACATCTGTACCCCCGTGGTAGCCGCTTCGCTTTACGAGCATATACCAAGCAGCAGGTGGCATTTGTTCCGCCACTCCCGTCACACCTGTTTTATTGATGCTCACAAGGAGTATTGTCAAGTGCTCACCTGCTGGCTGCAAGAGAATGATTGCTAGAAAGCGATCATACTTGTATTTTTACCAAATTCTGCTGAGTTGACGGACTTCAGCCTCGTAATCAGCACCAGTAATATTCAGGTTGTTATAAATACTCTGGGGGAAGACGAGATTGGTCATCGACATGGTACCCTCCTTCGTCAAAATTTCCACCGACGACTGATCGACAAAGAGGTCGAGTGTCACCTTATTGCCATCGGTATTGAGTGGAGCCTGCATCGAAGGAATGGAGAAACTGCCATTGAAATTCGTTCGGCCAGTTGTGGCATTGCGATGAACCTTGAGCGTGCGGGCTGTAGCAAGGATGTCTATCACGTACTTCTCGTCGCTATTATTGCTCAGCGTTATCGTCGAATTCTTATCGAGATTTATCGTCAGGCGTAGCTGATAGGCATCTTTGGCGTCAATAGTGGCATTAGCCTTCTGCCAACTGCCTGCAATCTTGTCAATCTCGTTCACTACAGGACAGCAGAGCAATGGTTTGCCTGCATATTCAGTTAGCTTCAGTTCACGAGGCAGCGTCATAGCCGAGCGCCAAGGCGAACAAGGCACATCGCCTGCATAGCTCCAGTTGTTCATCCACCCCATCAGCACTTTCCTGTCGCCGGTATTGCTCCAGGTCACGCCTGCATAGTTGTCCATACCATAGTCGAGCCAAAGCGGATAGTCGAGTGCGTCGGCTTTGAATTCCTTGCCGTCGAACTGTCCTACGAAGTACATGGTGCCAGAGCCCAATATCGGACCTCCTGGGTTCACGCTAACTATGAGCACCCACTTATCACCGAACTGTAGCAGATCAGGGCACTCCCATTGCAGGTCGGGACGACCAGGCAGGTCCATCACAAACGTGCTTAGCTTGTTCCATGTTTTCATGTCGGTAGAGCCAAAAAACTCAATGCCTTTGCTCCAGCCTTTGGCCAGCGACATAATCCATTGCTGTGAGTCGGCATGCCAGAATACTTTGGGGTCACGTTGGCGGTCATCATTATTTTTGATAACGGGGTTGGCGGTGTAGCGTGTAAAGTTCTTACCTCCATCGGTAGAGTAGGCCATACTCTGCTGTTGTCCAGCATCACTGGCCGAGGTGTAGAATGCTATCATGGCACCTGCACCGAAACCTGCGGTATTGTTTGCGTCGATGACTGCCGAACCAGAGAAGATGTCGCCTAATTCATCGCGTGTCAGGGCTACAGCCTGCTCAGTCCAGTGAATCATGTCGGTACTGGTGGCATGGCCCCACGACATGTTGCCCCAGCTGTTACCCTGTGGATTGTATTGGTAGAACAGATGATATACGCCATCTGCATACACCATACCGTTGGGGTCATTCATCCAGTTTTTAGCTGGTGTGAAGTGTATCTGTGGACGAAATAATTCTGTGTAACTGCTTGGTGTAGGTGCAGGAGGGGGCACAGGATCCACGGGCGTTGGTGGCTCGGGAGCAGGTTGTTCTTTCTTGGGATCATCACTTGAACAACCAAGAATGGTAACCGCCATACCAGCGGTTACCATCATTGCAGAAAAGAAATTCAAGAATTTCTTCATGATCTTTATCACTAACTCAAATTATTATCGTGTCTTCAGATATTCAAGAGAGTTCTTGGCGAGCGTAAGGACATTGTCCTGATAGATATTGTTCTTTGGATGAGCACTCTTGTCAGGAGTACCGTCGGCATTCTTCATCGAGAACTCGCAGCCACCGTTACCGATACAGAGCAGTGTGCCCTTGAACTCGGTGTTGCCCTGCTGAGCCTCCCAGACATTCATCTGACTTACCCACCAGATCTGACTGTCCCATGTGCCGAGTGGATATACGCCAAAGGTGCTGGTGCACTGGGCATAGCAGGCTTCCTCGGTGTTGCCGATACCTGTCCACAGACTAGGCAGATTGAAGTACAGACAGTTGTGGTCCTCAGTCCAACCTGGTCCCTTGAAGGCAATGAGTTTGGTGTCGGGAGTGGTTTCTACTTCCAGACCCTTATAGATGGGGTGAGAAGAGTGATCTTTCTTGAACTTGTGATCGGGATTCAACTCAACAGCCATCTTCCACACGTCGTTGTTGATGCCACCCTCACCGAATCCGAAGGCATGGTCGTTGCCCTTCATCTCATCGAGATTGATACGTCCCAGGTGTCCTGCATATACGGTGGCATGACTCCACAGCAGCATGCTTCCGCCGTTCTTATACCACTCCTTGATGATAGGTGTGGCAGCTTGTACGTCGGTAGGAATATTCCATACGTCACTTTCGCTGACACCCTCAAGGTCGCGCAGCCAGAACAGCACACGGAATGGCTCAATGACGTCGGCAGACGTGATGCTTGCGAATGGAACAAACTGTGCTGTAGGATAGGTCTCGTGCAGCCAGAGCCAAGCCGAAGCCTCGTCGTCGTCGCCCTTCTCTACTAGCTCATCTGGAGTGGCGTAGATGCTCAGGAAGCCGATGGCGGTCTTACCGATACGGAGCGATGATGTGGTTGACAGCGATGTGCCCTTTTCGTTCTGGGCTACCAGTTTCACCTCCCAAGTGTCGCCTGTCTCAACGTCCTTAATGAGATATTGGGTGTCGGTACCAGCCAGCGTTTCTGTAATGGTTCTTACACCGTTAGTGGCAGTCAGTATGATACTTGTGGCATCGGTTGCCTTGTTCCAAGTAACCAAGGCATCGTAACCGCCGTCTTTGTCAAGCTGACTCATCTGTACGCCACTGATGCTGCTTGCACCTTCGCGGGTGTAGTTCTTGACAACACCGGCAGATACGTTGCTGCCATCGGTCAGTTTGAACACATACTCAAATGCCACGTTGGTGGGCACATTCTTATGTGTAAAGGTATTGCCGCTGACGGTCTCTGTATTCGAAATGGTTCCATTGCGGTAGATCGCAACTCGCATCTGAGCGTTCTGGGCTGGCCACGACCAGATGTAGTCGTCGCCCGACTGTTGACCTGTGATCTGTGATGCATCGGGAGCACTGAGCTTCATGGCCTCACGGTCGATGTCCTTGTCCTGACAGGCGGTCAGGACTAAGGCAAACATCGCCATTATAATGAATGATATCTTTTTCATAATCCTTAATTATCAATTGTCAATTATCAATTATCCATTTATTAATTGTATCCCTTGTTCTGGGTGTAAAGACCAGGAACGTAGTAGAGCTGGATGTAAGGCAGTGGGAAGTACTCATTCTTGCCTGGCGTAAAGTGGGCATCCTTATAATACTGGGCGTATGTCTGTTCGTTGTAAACAACATCTTTCTCGGTCTCAAAGAATGCATTCAGGGTCTTCGAAGCAATACCCCAGCGGCGCAGGTCGAAGAAGCGGTTGCTCTCCATGGCCATCTCCAAGCGACGCTCCCACTGCAGACACTTACGGGCAGTCTCCTTATCTTGGAAATACGAGGTGGGATAGAGGGCAATCTTGCACTGGTCGGCAGCGTATGCAATGTGCTTGGCTACAGAATTCTTAGCACGCTGACGGATATTGTTGATGATGGTACGAGCCTCTTCCAGTGAGCCTGTTTCAATCAGTGCCTCTGCACGCATTAGCATCACGTCGGTATAGCGCAGTACATAGTCGTTCATGGCGAATGCCTGCCATGGGTTGTCGAATGTCTCGCCCTTAGAACGCTGTGGCACTTCCTTCAGAGAGGCATAGTAGCCATAGGTGTTTGGTGTACGAGAGTTGTCGGTAGTCATGGTGTACTGAGCCTCGTATTTGTATGGGAATGTAGGCATACCTACTGTGTGGAACAAACGTGGATCCCACTTCTGGGCTGTTGGCACACCGTTGATAGGATAGTCGATCTGATCGTTATAATTATCAAACATGGGCAGACCGTCCTTGGTCTTGAATGCGTTCACCAGGTTCTGTGTGGGCTTGTGGAAGTCCCAACCGCACGACCAGATACCCCAGCAGCCATTCAGCATGTTACTCCAGTTGGCGCGTCCATACAGGGTGTTGTCGTCCTGATAGTCAGAATGCTGGACAGCGAAGATGCTCTCTTTTGAATTCTTGTACTCAGGCAGGAAGATATCGCCGAAGTCCTCCAGATAGCCATACTGTGAGTTGGCAACCTCCTGTGTGTATTTCAGTACTTCCTGCATATACTGACTGTTGATATGGCTTACGCCGGTATTGGCCTCGTAGCCGTCGCCCCAAGCCATGGTCAGGTAGCACTTAGCCAGATAAGCTGCAGCTGCTATCTTGTTGGCACGTCCACCCTGCTGCTGTTGTACAGGCAGTACATCGTAGGCGGCCTTGAAGTCTGCTACAATCTTCTGCATCAGCTCTTCGTGTGAAAACTCATCGTTACGGGTCTGCTCCTCAGAGTGAACCTTGTAAACCTCTTCGTCGATCCAGGGCACCTGATTCCAGAGCTGCACCAGCTTGAAATAGAAGTGGGCACGGAGAAAACGAACCTCGCCTTCGCGGATGGCCTTTGTTTGTTCGTCCATAGTCGTACTGTTGGCCAGTGATACCAATGCACGGTTACAACGGCTGATTGAACAATAGAAGTGATACCACAATTCGTCCATATGATCGGGCGTAGAAGCTGTCAGGGTTGACCATACCTCTACTGGGTGGTAGTTTGTATCTGTAGTACCCGAACCGCCTTTCATGGCATCGTCTGATGATACGTCGCCATAAGGCCAGAGGTTAAACGGATAGGTGTACCAGTCGTCGCCCAATTTGGCGTAAGCAGCAGTCACCATCTCTTCGGGCTGACTCATGGCAATGTCTTCATTGATAACACCCTTTGGAGTTACGTCGATGAAATCGTTGCACGATGTGAGCGTACCGCAAACGATCAGACCTGCGCAGATTGCTTGATATATTGTCTTCATAATTGTATTGCTATTAAAAACTTTAATCCTTCAATTCTTTAATCCTTCAGTTCTTCAATCCTTAGAAACTTGCCTGGAGTCCAAGTGAGATGCTGGTACTGTTAGGATACATCCAGCGTGGGTTCTCTGGATCTGAACAGGTGAGTGAGCTGCTCTTGATAGTCAGCAGGTTATGACCTGAAACATATACACGAGCGCTCGACATGTTCAGCTTGTTGATAAAACTCTTTGGCAGATTGTAACCCAACTGTACCTGACGTAATTTGGCGTAAGAACCATTCTCTACAAAGTAGGTCGAGGTGCGGTTCTCATTACCAGTGTTGTTGGTTGTCAAGGCTGGGATGGTACTGCTGGTGTTGGCAGTGGTCCATGCACCCAGCATACGGTTACCCTTGTTCGAACCGGCATCGGTCAGACTGTAGAAGTCGGTTTGGAACTTTTGGTCGTTATATACATCCTGACCAGCTACGCCTTGCCAGAACATGTTGAAATCAAAGTTCTTATAACTCAGGTCCACATTCAAACCCCATGAGTAGTTGGGTACTGGATTGAAAATCCAAGTCTGGTCCTGCTCGTTGATGACACCATTACCATCCAGGTCGGCATACTTCAAACCGCCTACACGGGCATTGTCCTGACCGCTTGCGATAACCTCCTCACGGGTCCGGAATAATCCGTCAACCACGTAACCAACGATAGAGCCATAGGGCTTCTTCGATTCTACCAGATTCTGCTTGGCTGTGTGAACGTAAGAACCCGTTGTGGTCTCAGGCAGATAGGTCACCTTTGAACGGTAGAAATCGATGTTTCCATTGATATTGTACTGCAAACCGTATTGTGTCGTATGACGGTAGCCGAGTGCCAACTCCATACCCCAGTTCTGCAGACTTGGACCGTTCAGCCAGCTGGCACCACCTTCACCCATCGAACCCAGATAGGCAGGGTTGATCAGCATATCTTTCACCTTTTTAATATAGGTATCGAATGTACCATAGAGTGAGCTGCCGAAGAAACGGAAGTCGAGACCAGCGTTCCACTGCTCGGTAGTCTCCCACTTCAGGTTGTTGTTCTGGGCCTGTGTGGCACGGAATCCTGAAGGGAATATGCCGCTGCCGGCCAGATTCAGGTCGTAGGCAGTCGATTCGTTACGTCCACCACCGTAGGTAGCAGCATAAAGACCGTAGCGTGCATAGTTCGAGATAGCCTGGTTACCAGTCTGTCCCCATGATGCACGAATCTTCAGATCGTCAATCCAACTCAGTTTCAAGTGCTGTGAGATACGATAACCGAGTGTGGCAGCAGGGAAGGTACCGTAGCGGTTGTTCTCACCAAAGCGGCTAGAACCGTCGTGACGGATAGTGAACGAAGCCAGTACCAGATCCTTGAAGTTATAATCGAGCTTGCCGAAGAATGATACCAGATTGTAGCCCTCCTGCATACCAGTTGCACGCTGTGTACCGGTGGCTGCGTCGGGATACATATAGTCGTAGTTCTCAATGGCAAACATCTGTGCGTAGGCATTCGACCAGTCATTGATATCTCTGTGGAGCTCCATACCACCCAGTACGATGAACGAATGGTCGGTACCAAGTGTGAAGTTATAGTTGGCAGTGTTCGACCAGGTCCACTTAACCGATGTCTTAGCACCCATGTTGGCTGATGGGGTAGAGTTGTTTACCACGTCAGAGTGCCAGGTGTATGTCACGCTGTGGATATTCTCCGACCAGAGGTCGAGACCGAAGTTAGAACGTAACAGCAGACCCTTGATAGGCTCCACGTTGACGTAGGCGTTGCCAAAGATGCGCCACATCTTCAGGCGGTTGTCGCGGTTGTGATACAACTCACGAAGTGGGTTCTGACGGTCGCTCATACCACCTACTGGCCCCGAGAATGTTACACCGTCCTCCTCATAAACAGGCAGTGTTGGCGACATCTTCAAGGCATTCTCCAGAGGCTGACAGTCAACCTGGTTAGAATATGTGATAGTGGCATTCTCACCTATGGTCACCAATTTGTTGACCTTGAAGCTGGTGTTGATACGACCAGAGAAACTCTCAAAATCGGTGTATTTCAGAATACCCATGTTTTTCTTGTATCCGAATGAGAACAGTGCCGACGACTTCTCGGTAGCGTTCGAGATAGACAGGTCGTAGTTCTGTGAGAAACCGGTGCGCGAAATCTCCTTCAACCAGTCGGTATTGCTGAAACGCATGGTTCTCTTAGCGTTCATAAATCCGTCGTACAAACCGTTCACGGTGAAACTCTCCATCTGTCCTGTGGCGGGGTTGTAAGCCGAGATGGGTGTGCCATTGGCTGCATGCAGTGTCAAACCATAGTTGTTGGCGTATGCCTCAGGATTCAGTCCGTCGTTCATGGCAGCCTGAGCCATAGCAGTCGCATATTCGGCAGTGTTCGACAGCTTCATCATGCTCTGCTTATTGTAGAACTGAGCTGTCAGGTTGGCCGAGAAGTCCACTTTTACTTTGTCGCCCTTCTTGCCGCTACGGGTAGTGATGATAATCACACCATTGGCAGCACGGCTACCATAGATAGAGGCCGAAGCAGCATCCTTCAAAACCTGCATCGACTCGATATCGTTCATGTTCAGCGTGTTCAGATTGGTCGTTGTGGGCACGCCGTCGATAACGAACAGTGGGTCCTGTGATGAATTGAACGATCCGATACCACGGATACGAACAGTACCTGCTCCTACAGGTGAACCATTGCTCGTGATGGTCATACCTGGCACCTTACCCTGCAGTGCTCGCATGGGGTCGGTGTCCGACGAGGTCTTGAGGTCCTTGGTCTCTACTACTGATACCGAACCAGTCAGATCGGCCTTACGCTGGGTCTGGTAACCGGTTACTACCACCTCTGCCAGTTCCTTGGCATTGTCTTTCAGTGTAACCTTCATGCCATTCTTGGCGGGATGCTCCTGTGTCTCAAAACCAATGTACGAGAATACGAGGGGGGCACCCTCAATCACCTTTACACTAAAGTTACCGTCGAAATCGGTAATTGTACCGCTCGTGGTACCTTTCACCATCACTGTGGCGCCGATAATGGGCTCGCCAGTAGCATCGACCACAGTTCCGCTAATCTGCGTTTGCGCGTACATCATAGTTGTACACACGAGCATGAGTGCAAAACTCAGAAATCGTTTCTTTAGTTGTTTCATTGTCGCTTGTTTTAATTGTTAGTACTCAAATCTGATTTTAAATTCTGCACAAAATTACTAATATATTGTGCGTGCAGCGTCAAAATTTCGTTCATTGCGTTCTATTTTTGTTTCAATGAAACATTTTTGCTAATTTATGAACGATTATTCTTATAATCTCTTGGCAAATATACAAAAAATATCAATTTGTTCCCGTGTTTCGCAATTATTTCGTATATTTGCCTGCATAAAACAAAGAAATATGATGAGAAACTCTTTCATTTCCATTTTAATGTTTATGGTCATCCTGTTCATGGGATGTGAGCAGGCTGAGCCCAAATATATAATAGGTGTATCGCAATGCTCTGAGGATATCTGGCGCGATTGGCAGAACGCCGAAATGAGAATGGAGGCCAACTTTCATGAGGGGGTAGAACTCCGTTTTACTGCTGCTCACGACGATTCTGAACTTCAGAGCAACCAGATAGACAGTCTGGTGGAAAGTGGTATCAATCTGCTGATTGTGGCTCCCAACCAGCTCTCGACGGTGTCGCCTGCTATCGACCGTGCCTACGATAAGGGCATCCCCGTTATCGTGTTCGAACGTAAAACCGACTCGCGAAAATATTCTGCCTTTGTGAGTGCTGATAACTACGAGATGGGACACCTGATGGGTGAATACATCGCTACCCAACTTGGTGGTAAGGGGCAGATAATGGAAGTGAAAGGACTGAAAGGTTCATCGCCTGCCGAGGAGCGTTATAATGGCTTCCATGTGGCTTTGGCAGCCTTTCCCGGTATCAAGGTGGTGGCCGAAATACAAGGCGACTGGACTGAGCCTACGGCTTATCAGGCCGTTATGAACTGGAAGGGCGATATGAACAGTATCGATCTGGTTTTCGGACATAACGATCGCTCTGCTATTGGGGCCCGTAAGGCCTTCGAAGAACGAGGCGCCAAACTGCCCATGTTCTGTGGTATCGATGCCTTGCCAGGACCTGATGGTGGTATCCAGCAGGTGCGCGATTCGCTTCTCGATGCCTCGTATATCTATCCTACACGTGGCGACCAACTGCTACAACTGGCCCTCGACATCCTCGACGGCAAAGAATATCCAAGAGAAACCTTGCTTACCTCGGCTTTGGTAACCCGCGATAACGCTACGGTATTGTTACTTGAAAGCGACGAGGTGGTGCGCCAGGCGCATAATCTGAATAAGCTTCAGAAAAAGGCCGCAAGCTATCTTGAACAACTGTCAACACAGCGCACCATCTCGTTGCTGGCACTCGTGTTGTTGGCATTGCTGGTACTTATATTAGTACTCTTTATTCTCTATCATCGTTCCAGAGTGTCGGCCCAGCGCGAGCGTATTGTCAATAACCTGTGGAACATGAAGGCACCAGCTGAGCCGGTACGGCCTGCCGATCAACAGCCTGCGGCTGCACAGCCCGTCGTACAACCCGTGGATGAGGCTGCTGAATCGGCCGAGCCGCTATTCATTGTGCGCTTCAAGGATGTGGTCGAGGCCCGTCTCTCCGACAGTGATCTGACTGTTGATGATTTGGCTGCTGCTATGAACCTGAGTCGTGTACAGCTGTACCGTAAAGTTAAGGCCATCTCTGGTTCGTCGCCTGTCGAGCTGTTGCGTTCTGCCCGATTGAATCGCGGCTATCAGTTACTGGTAAAAGGTGATAAGACCATCGCCGAGGTTGCCTACGAGGTTGGTTTCACCGCCCCCAGCTACTTTACCAAGTGTTTCAAGGATGAATTTGGAATCAGTCCTTCCGATCTGTCCTAACTCAGCATGTTTTTCCTATTAAAACTTGTCACTGTCATTTTAAATTTGTACTTTTGCCGCAAAAATGTAAGTATATGATTGAAGTAGTAGATTTTAGCAAGACCAATTCGGTTATCAATTTGTACATGTCGGAACTGAGAGACAAGAACTATCAGAAGAACCGTCTGTTGTTCCGTCATAACATCAAGCGTGTGGGCGAGATGATGGCCTACGAGTTGTCGAAAACCCTGGAGTATCGTCCCAAGACCATTACAACACCATTGGGCACTATCGATATCCAGCTGCCAAAGGAAGACCTGCTGATTGCCACTGTGCTGCGTGCCGGTCTGCCTTTCCACGAGGGTTTTATCAATGTGTTCGACCACGCCGACAATGCTTTCGTATCGGCTTATCGTATGTACACCAACCGTGAGCATACCGAGGTGGGCGTGCATACCGAGTATCTGGCTGCACCCAGTGCCAAGGGCAAAACACTGGTGATTGTCGATCCGATGCTGGCTACCGGCGGTTCTATGGCTGCCAGTATCGAGGCTTTGGTAAAGACAGGCAAACCTAAGAAAATCCATATAGCCTGTGTTATCGCTGTGCCCGAAGGTCTTGAGGTCGTTAAAACCGTGCTTCCTGAAGATAGTACCATTTGGTGTGCAGCAATCGATCCGGGAATGAATGAACATAAGTATATTGTGCCTGGCTTTGGCGATTGTGGCGATCTCTGTTATGGTGAAAAGCTCTGATATATGCTTCAGATTCGTTGTAAGAACAATCATATAACCAAGAGTTTCCCTGAGGGTACTTCGTTACTTGATGTCTATCAGGAGTTTGCTGATGATCTACAGATGCCCTATCCTGTTGTATCGGCAAAAGTCAACAATGCTTCTCAAGGTTTGAAATTCCGACTCTTCCAAAATCGTGATGTAGAGTTTCTTGATGCTCGTGAAGGCTCTGGTCGTCGCGTCTATGTGCGCTCTCTGTGCTTTGTGCTTTATAAGGCCGTTAGTGACTTATTCCCTGACAGCAAACTATTCATAGAACACCCTCTCTCGCGTGGGTACTATTGTAATTTTAAGAAAAAGAATGGTGACCCGTTGATTGATGAAGACGTAAATCGTATTTGTCAGCGCATGAAAGAGATTGTCGACCTTGACATGCCTTTCCGTCGTACCGAATCAACTACAGAGGAGGCTGTTCGTGTGTTTACAGAGCGAGGTTTTTTTGATAAAGTGAAACTTCTTGAAACGAGTGGCCAGATTTATAGCGACTATTATATGCTAGGCGATACCGTTGATTATTATTATGGTCCATTGGTTCCTTCGGCTGGCTATTTGAAAGTATGGGGCCTGGAACGTTATCAGCAAGGTCTGCTTCTGCGGGTTCCTGATAAGAAGAATCCATTAGTTTTGGCCAAGAAGGTTCCCATGCCTCGTACGTTTGAGGTGTTTGCAGAGAAAGTCCGTTGGGATATCATTATGCGCCTTTCCAATGCTGGTGATGTAAATAATGCAATACTTAAGGGACATGCCTCGGAGCTTATTCAGGTCAGTGAAGCTTTACAGGAGAAGAAAATCGTACAGATTGCAGAGGAGATTGACCGTCGTTTTCATAATCAGGAGAATCCTATACGTTTAGTGCTGATTACGGGTCCTTCCAGTTCTGGTAAGTCCACCTTCTGTAAACGCCTTTCCGTGCAGCTTCTGGCTTGTGGTCTGCGGCCTTTTTCTTTCTCAACAGACGATTATTTCGTGAATCGTCTCGATACACCTAAATTGCCTAATGGGCAGTATGATTTCGATAATATTGAAACAGTCGATTATCAGCTTTTGGGTGACCATCTCTCACGTCTCATGAAAGGTGAGACTGTGGAGGTCCCTGAATATAATTTCGTTACGGGTAAGCGTGAGTATAACGGCAAAAAGGTGCATTTGTCTAGCGATAGTGTTCTCATTATTGAGGGTATCCATGCTCTGAATCCTTTGCTGACGAAAGGTGTCAACGATTCCTTGAAATATAAAATTTATATATCAGCACTGACCAGTATCTCTCTTGACGATCACAACTGGATTCCTACGCAAGATAATCGTTTGCTGCGTCGTATTATCCGTGATTATAACAAGGGTGCATATACAGCGCGGGAGACCATCAGTCAGTGGAAAAGTGTATGCGAGGCAGAAGAACAATGGATATTCCCATATCAGGAGACGGCCGATGTTATGTTCAATTCTGCGCTTAATATAGAATTTGCAGTATTACGTACACATGCAGAAGTAATCCTTTCTTCTGTACCCAAAAATTGTGATGAATATGCCGAGGCGCATCGTCTATTGAAATTTCTCCATTTCTTTATCCCCATTAGTGATAAAGAAATCCCACCCACTAGTATCATGCGTGAATTCGTAGGTGGCAGCAGTTTCAAATACTAATAAAGAATCCCCAGCCGACTAGCTGGGGATTCTTTATTAGTATTTAGATGAGTTTCAGCGTTCCCATCAGGTAAACCAGACCGAAACCTAATACCATCGAAACAATACCCATGATGATACCAACCTTCGACATGTCGCTCTGCTTTACGTAGCCCGTAGCAAATGCCAGTGCATTTGGTGGGGTAGAGATGGGCAGAATCATGGCTGATGAAGCTGCAATAGCCACACCGATCAGGATGGTTGATGTGCCGCCGATAGGTGCCAGCTTGTCGCCCATAGCACCGCAGACCATTGCCAGAATAGGCATCAGCAGAGCTGCAGTAGCTGAGTTTGAGATGAAGTTACTGAGCAGGTAGCAGATAGCACCACCAATCAGCAGAATGAGCAGGGGTGAGAACTCACCGAAGGGAATGCTCTCTACAGCATTGGCGGCCAGACCGGAAGAGTTAAGACCATAACCCAGTGCGAAACCACCGGCAACCATCCAGATAACACTCCAGTTAATCTGCTCAAGGTCGCGTTTATTGATAACGCCGGTCAGGGCGAAGATACAGAATGGAACCATGGCCACTGTGTTGGCGTTGATGCCTGTGATCTGGTCTGAAAGCCAAAGGAGTACAGTAACGATGAATGTAATGATGACTACTGTTGACTGGAAACCCTTCTGCATGCCACCGTCGATCTTCAACTCTATCGTCTTCTGACTGAATGGGAAGAACTTAAGCAGCAGGCGCCAGCTGATGAACAGCAGCAGGATCACGAGTGGGAACATGAACATCATCCACTGTCCGAAACCAAGACCCATATTTAATCCCTCAGGATCGTTCAGATACTTCAGGGCGATAGAGTTTGGAGGTGTACCGATAGGGGTACCCATACCACCAAGGTTGGCAGCAACAGGGATACTCATGGCCAAAGCAATACGACCCTTTCCCTCGGGTGGCAACTGGTGGAACACAGGGGTGAGGAATGTCAGCATCATAGCTGCTGTGGCAGTGTTAGATACAAACATTGAGAAAAGACCTGTGATGAGCAGGAAGCCCAAGAGTACCATCTCACTACGTGTGCCGAAGGGGCGGAGCAGAACTTTTGCCAACTGTGCATCAAGACCAGTCTTGGTTGCGGCAATAGCCAGTACGAAACCACCGATAAACAGCATGATGATAGGATCGGCAAACGAAGCCATCACGCCTTTGTGCGAGAGAAGTTTACCTACTTCATCAGGGTTAACCATTGGTGCAATACCACTATCAGAGCAGAATAGCAGCATCAGTACGATGATGGCGATAGATGTGGCCCACGAACTGACAACCTCAAGAATCCACATCAGCGTGGCAAAGGCAAAAATGGCGATGACGCGCTGCTGAATGACGGTGAGGTTCTGGATGCCGAACCACTCGGATGGCATATTCCAAAGTAATAAAGTAACGAGCGCTACCAAAGCGATCTTGATAGCACGTTTGGTACCATCAGCAGGATGGTATTTACGCTGGTGACGCATTTTGTGGTACGTCTCAACGAGATGAAATCCTTCGTAAATGTGAAACATATTGTTGTAAAGTTATTATTTAATATTTGGTTTTAAGTGAAAAAATTCGAGCGCAAAGGTAATCATTTTATTAATAATTAGAAATTAAGTGTCAGAAGAAATATCGGATAATGAGTGTATATTAACACAAAATCATCCCCATAGCCATCTGCCATGGGGATGATTGATATGTGGAGTTTACAAACTCGCGGTTTATTCTACTGTCCAGATGTCGTTGGTCTCGAGCAACTCCTCGAAGTTGTGGTATTTCTTCTGAGCAGCTACCTCAGCCAGCTGTGCGTGAACAGCATCGTTGTAGGTAGGAGCCTCAACGTCGCGAATCACACCGAGGGCGATGGGGAAACCATCCTCAGGAGTCATCATAGCGAGTTTCAACTGCAGGGTGTTATCCTCGCAGTGAGCATCGTGAACCAGTACATCGTCGATGGTGTAACCGTCCTTGCCAATCTCTACCACCTTCAAACCAAAGCCCTGCTGTACAAGTCCGAACTCATTGTTCTCACCGAATACGAGCTTCTCGCCGTGACGTACGTAGATGGCGTTCTTCTTACGGCCCTCGTTGTTGTAAACCACATCGTGGCAGTGGTCGTTGAAGATGACACAGTTCTGCAGTACCTCGGTAACGCTGGCGCCCTTGTGCTCATAGGCTGCCTTCAATACTTCAACAGTACCCTTGGCATCGGTAGCCACGCAACGGGCGAAGAAGTGTCCGCGAGCGCCGAAGCAGAGCTCTGCAGGGCGGAAGGGATCCTCAACGGTACCGTAAGGGCTCGACTTTGATACGAAGCCGCGGGGTGAGGTGGGTGAGTACTGGCCCTTGGTAAGACCGTAGATACGGTTGTTGAGCAGGATCATGTTGAGGTCGATGTTACGACGGTTGGCATGGATGAAGTGGTTACCACCGATAGCCAGTCCGTCACCATCACCAGATACCTGCCAGACAGTCAGGTTGGGATTAGCTACCTTAGCACCGGTAGCGATGGCAGCGGCACGACCGTGGATGGTGTTCATGCCGTAGGTAGCCATATAGTGAGGCAGACGGCTTGAACAGCCGATACCAGAGATGACTGCTACGTTCTCGGGAGCTACGCCAATCTCGGCCATGGCCTTATGGAGTGAAGCCAGGAAGAAGTGGTCACCACAACCAGGGCACCAACGAGGCTGGCCTTTCTTGAAATCTTGTGCTGTATAACTCATAATCGTTTACTTCTTTAAAATGTCCTCGAATGCGTTCACTAACTCTTCTACTACGAAGGGCTGACCCTTTACCTGATTGAACTGGTAAGGTACAAAGCCATCAACCTTCATGCGAAGGTAGGCAGCCAGCTGACCCATGTTCTGCTCGGCAACTACCACCTTCTTGTACTTCTTCAGTACGTCGGCAGTGTTCTTTGGTAGTGGGTTTAGATACTTGAACTGAGCCTGAGCAACCTTGTAGCCCTTAGCTTTCAGCTCATCCATAGCAGAGTGCAGATGACCGTAGGTAGAACCGAAGCCTACAATCAGCAGGTCGGCATCGGCGTCGCCATCAACTTCGAGGTCGGGCACCTGGATATTGTCAATCTTCTGCTGGCGCAGACGAGTCATCAAATCGTGGTTCTCTGGGTTGGTAGAGATAGCACCGGTGTTAGAGTCCTTCTCCAGTCCGCCCAGGATGTGAGCAAAGCCCTCACGACCAGGAACAGCCCAGTAGCGGGTGCCGTTCTCTGCACGCATGTAAGGTGTCCACTTGCCCTTCAACTCCTCAGGAACGTATGGCGGATTGATGGCATCGAGCTGAGCCATCTGTGGCAGCTTGAATGCGCCAGAGCCATTAGCGATATAAGCATCGGTGAGCAGTACTACAGGTGTCATGTGCTCGAGAGCCATCTTAGCAGCCTGATAAGCAGCGTCGAAACAGTCGGCAGGACTGGTAGCGGCCATTACTGGCATAGGGCTTTCACCGTTACGTCCGAAGAGGGCCTGTAACAGGTCGGTCTGTTCGCTCTTGGTTGGCAGACCAGTAGCAGGACCACCACGCTGTACGTCGAGAACAACCAATGGAAGCTCCATGATAACAGCCAGGTTCATAGCCTCGCTCTTCAGGCAGACGCCAGGACCAGAGGTCGAGGTAACACCGAGAGCTCCGGCAAACGAAGCACCGAGTGCTGATGCACAACCGCTGATTTCGTCCTCGCACTGTACGGTGATGACACCGCATGACTTGTGCTTAGAGAGCTCGTGCAGCACGTCGGTTGCAGGCGTAATAGGATAAGAACCAAGGTAAAGGCGCAGACCAGCCTTTTCGGCAGCAGCGATGAAACCGTAGGCGGTAGCCTTGTTACCAGTGATATCCATGTAGCGTCCAGGGGTCTTCTCCTTGGTCTCTACACGGTAAACGTTGATGGCATTAGAGTGAGTGTTGTGACCGTAGTCCCAACCGGCCTGAATGACCTTAATGTTTGCCTCTGCAATAGCGGGCTTCTTGGCAAACTTCTCGCGCAGGAAGTTTGCTACAAGGTTCAGATCGCGATCGAACAACCAGCATACGAGTCCGAGAGCGAACATGTTACGGCACTTCAGCATAGCTTTGTTGTCCATGCCGCTGTCGGCCAGACAATCCTTAACCATGGTAGTCAGTGGGCACTGGATAACACGGTCGGGGTCGATACCCATCTCACCTAAGTAATCCTCTGTAGCGAACTGGGCCTTCTCCAAATCCTTAGGACCGAAAGAATCGGTGTCGATGATAATCGTTGCACCGGGCTTAGCATAGCGATACTGAGTTTTCAGCGCTGCAGCGTTCATCGCTACGAGCACATCGCACTTGTCGCCAGGGGTGTATACCTTACCAGCGCCGATGTGAACTTGGAAGCCACTCACGCCTGTGAGCGAACCTTGCGGGGCACGAATGTCTGCGGGATAGTCGGGGAATGTCGAGATGCCGTTTCCAACGGTGGCACTGACCGTCGAGAAGATGTTTCCTGCGAGCTGCATACCGTCGCCGGAATCACCAGAGAAGCGTACAACCACTTGGTCGAGCTCTTTCACTTCTAATTTTTCAGCCATAACAATATTTGTTTATTCTAAAACTTTGCGGCTGCAAAATTATTCATTTTTAACCAAATAGCCAAAGAAAACCCCTAAAAAATGCATATAATCTTTTTTAATTCTTGCAAATTCTTGCATTTATGCATTTGTTTTGCAATATTTATGCAGAATATTCATTCGCCCCTTCTCCTATTTCTGCTTTTTGATTGCAAATTGTCAGCAAGAATAATCCTTTTCGTATTGACTGGGGATATTCCTGATGCTCTGTAATTTTGTGGCTCCGATACCGTAAATTCTTGCGGGACGAGAACTATCTCTGTTTCAACTAGTCCACACGGGAGACTCCACGCACTCAATGACAAATGACAGTTTGTGTTTGTAGTAAAGTCAAATCCAGATTATTTATAAATATGTAATAAATCTCTTTTCTCTCATTTCCAATAACTGTCATCTGTCATAATTGTTCTGTTCAACTCCAATATCAGGATCAAGTTTCTGAAGAACAAAAACTCAATACTTGAATGAACTGCCGCCAAGGAACTCGCGGAGGAGCGAAGTGGGTGGTATTTGTGTCTCGGGGATGGGCTTGATGTAGCGGAGAAACTTTAGCAAACGGTAGGCCTCGGCATGCTCCTTACAGTTCTCAGGTACCTGTTCCAATAGTGGCTCTGCCTGACTCTTAATAACGGCTAGCTCAAATAACATGGCGGTGTTGAACATGGCATCGGCATTCTCTTGATAAGGGAATATCCACTTGTTTTCGCCAGCGCGCACCGAAGGCCAGCGGCGGATGGTTTCCTGAGCAGAGACAGCACGGTACTTGTAGTCGCGGATGATGCGACGCAGCAGGCGGTTATCGGTGGTAGGGATGTAGTTGTGGTTATCGAGCAGCACAGTGGTGAGTGCCGAGGCGTAGACGCGGAATATTTGATTGCTGGGGATCTGCGAGGTGAGTTCAGGGTTTAATGCATGGATGCCCTCTACCACAAGAATTTCGTTGGGACCTAAGCGTAACTTCCTGCCACTCTTCTGGCTGGTTCCTGTGGAAAAGTCGTAGCGTGGCAATTCTACTTCATCACCACGGAAAAGGGCGGTGAGCTGCTCGTTAAGCAGGGGAAGGTTCAGGGCATGGAGATGTTCGAAGTCGTAGTCGCCTTTTTCATCGCGTGGTGTCTGGTCTCGATCGATGAAATAGTCATCGAGTGAGATGGGTACGGGCTTGATTCCATTAACGGCGAGCTGCACGCTGAGACGCTTACAAGTCGTGGTTTTACCCGAAGAGGAAGGGCCTGCGATGAGTACCATCTTGATGCCCTTGCGCTGGGCAATCTCATCGGCTATTCCTGCAATTTTCTTCTCTTGCAAAGCCTCAGAGATTTGTATTAATTGGGGGGAGTAGCCTTTCGTGATGACCTCGTTCAGGTCACCAAGCGTGCGAAGCCCAAGGATATCCTGCCACTGATGGTGTTCCTTGAAGATGCCGAACATTTTGTCCTGATGGGTCATCTCTCCCAATTCATCGGGATGTTGCATGGATGGTATGCGGAGTAGCAAGCCATCGTAATACTTTTCAAGCCCGAAGAGGTATAGTTGCGAAGTGTTTGTCAGAAGTGAGCCATAGTAATAATCCTTGTAGCCGTCAATGTCATAATAGGTGGTATATAGACTACCCGTACTCTCGAGTAGTTTGACCTTTGAGCGGTTGTGCAGGTTGTCGAACATGGTAATAGCTTCTTTCGTAGTCGTTTCGTGACGATGGATGGGCAGGGCGGCATCGATAATCTCCTGCATGCGGCGGCGGATGGTGCCTGCATCGTCGAGAGTAACGGGGCGGCCGATGTTAAGGTTCACGTAATAACCATTGCTTACAGGAATGTCTATCGCGACCTTACAAGGGCTGTAGAGATCGTGGACTGCTTTGCAAAGCACGAAGAAAAGGCTGCGGGTGTAAGCACGGCTGCCGCTGGGTGAGGTGATGTCTAAGAACTCAACCTCCTTTTGTTTGTAGACACGGAAATGCATGCCTTCCACCTTATTATTTACGCACGCAGAGATAGGACCGTGCTTCAACTGGATTCCTGAAAGTTGATAAACATCTTCGAGGGAGGCACCCATAGGTGCTTCGATTGTTTTTTCGTTGTTACGGATGTGAATCTTTATAGTCTGTTCCATGATGTTTTCTATTGCTTTAAGTTGTTTTTTGTGGCAAAGATATAAAATAATTATGAATTATGAATAATGAATTAAGAACTTTTTTGTATCTTTGCATCCGAATTATCGAATCAAAAGAAATTCTTATGCTCGTATTATTCAAACTACTAGGCTCACTCGCATTGTTGATGTTCGGTATGAAATCGATGAGTGAAGCTCTGCAGAAAATGGCAGGTCCGCAACTGCGTCATGTTTTGGGCGCAATGACTACCAATCGTTTCACGGGAATGTTGACTGGTATGCTAGTGACTGCATCGGTACAGTCTTCAACAGCTACCACGGTGATGACGGTTTCGTTTGTAAATGCTGGATTGCTTACACTGGCACAGGCCATATCTGTAATCATGGGCGCAAATATCGGAACGACGCTGACGGCGTGGATTATGTCGGCAGGTATGTCGTTCGATATCACAAGTGCTGTATATCCGGCTTTTTTTATAGGAATCATTCTGATTTATCTGAAAAAGTACCGCTATATCGGTGATTTCCTGTTCGGCTTGTCGTTTCTGCTTTTAGGACTGGGTACACTCCGAATGACGGGAGCAGAGATGCATTTGGGCGAGAACCAGGCAGTACTCGATTTCTTTGCCTCGTTTGATCCGGACTCTTTCCTCACCACACTGATATTCCTCTTCCTTGGAGGGGTGCTGACTTTCTGCGTGCAGTCGTCGGCAGCTGTAATGGCCATTACCATGATTCTTTGTTCGAGTGGTGCGTTGCCTATCTATCAGGGTATTGCGCTTGTGATGGGTGAGAATATCGGAACTACCGTTACTTCAAACCTTGCCGCTCTCTCTGCCAATACGCAGGCTCGTAGAGCTGCTTTGGCTCACATGTTCTTCAATGTGTTCGGTGTTGTATGGATTCTGTTTGTCTTCCGTCCGTTTGTTGATGCCGTTTGCGGTCTTGTGGGCTATGACGTGACAATGGTAAAGGGAATGGCTGAAACGAAGTTGTTCCTGGCTAATGCTGCTAAACTGAGTTTTGTGTTGGCTGCCTTCCATACTTGCTTTAACGTGGTAAATACTTTTATTCTTATTTGGTTTATTCCGCAAATCGAACGTTTCGTATGTTGGGTTATCAAACCCAAGAAGATCGATGAGGAAGAAGATTTCCGTCTGCACTTCATTACAGCAGGTTTCATGAAGACCCCAGAACTTTCCGTGCTTGAGGCTCAGAAGGAGATTCAGGCCTTCTCGGAACGTATGCAGCGTATGTTTAATATGGTGCGTGAATTGCTAACCCTTTCTAGTAGTGCAACGAACAAGAAAGATAATAAAGCAGGTGATTTCAATAGGCTTTATACGCGCATTGAGAAGTATGAAGGAATCAGTGATAATATGGAATTGGAGATTGCAAAATATCTCGATTCCGTCAGTGATGCACATCTCTCTGATGATACAAAAGGTAAGATTCGTGCCATGCTCCGTGAGATTTCTGAGTTGGAATCGATAGGTGATGCCTGTTATAATATGGCGCGTACCATCTCTCGTAAATATAATGGAAAAGAAGACCACTTCATTGAGAAGCAGTATGAACATATTCATCAAATGATGGAGTTGACCGATCAGTCACTCTCGCAGATGAACCGCTTGATGCTAGGACGCAAGGAGTCGTTTGATGTGAACCGCTCATTCAATATAGAGCATGAGATTAATAACTACCGTAATCAGCTGAAGACGCAGAATATTACTGATGTCAATAATCATGAGTATACTTATGCTGTTGGTACCATCTATATGGACTTGATTAATGAATGCGAGAAACTGGCCGACTATGTGGTCAACGTAGTTGAGGCTCGCATGGGTCTTAGATAAAAAAATGGGGAAACGCTTTGTTTCCTCATTTTTTTTGCTTAATTTTGCCGCCGATTTCAAGGGGTGCCTGCGGGTGCAGGCTGAGATGATACCCTCTAACCTGATCCGGATTATACCGGCGTAGGGATGGAATAAAGGATTAGTCAACACATTTCCCCGTTACATCATTTTTTTAGTATTCAAAAGAGGTATGAAAAGATTGGCTTTTAGTGTGACTGCGCTGATGTGCGTAATAGGTGTCAATGCACAGAATCGTTCAGCGCTCTATGATTCTACTCAGGTAGAGCAGTTGCAGGAGGTCGTCGTCAAGGGTGTTAGAGCCCAGAAGAACGCACCTTTTGCCGTGGTAAACATTAAGAAACAGCAGCTTAATGAGTTTTCAAAGTCAGGAAAGGAGTTGCCTATGCTTTTCTCACAAACGCCAGGCGTTGTTGCATGGAGTGAGAACGGACTTGGTACAGGAACGACCTATATGCGCATTCGTGGCGCAGGTGATTCCCGTATCAATGTGACACTCGATGGTGTCCCCCTCAATTCGCCTGAGGATCAGTGCGTTTTCTGGGCAAATATGAACTCTTATGGCTCACTGCTTGGTAGTGTGCAGATACAGCGTGGTGTGGGAACATCAACCAATGGAGATGGTGCCTTTGGCGGCACTGTAGCCCTTGCATCGGCAACCCCATTGCAAGAACCAAGCCTTGAGGTTTCTGCTAGCTATGGATCTTTCAACACATATAATCTGGGCGGTAAGTTCTCAACAGGAATGTTATGGAATCACTTGATATTTGACGGTGCTTATCATGAAACGCATACCGATGGATTCATCCATGGCACAAGTGGCCGCTCAGGTTCTTATTATGGTGGCTTGACATGGTTAGGCAATAACTTTCAGATACGTTATAAGAACATCGGCAACTTCGAGCGTACGGGTCAGGCTTGGAATGGAATTACCGCAGGTAATGACGATTACTCGTTAATGGATGGCTGCTATGATGATGGAACATGGAGTTATAACTCAAAGACAGGCATCAAGGATTATCAGGATATGTGGAATGTGGGACTGGGAAAGTACAACTCACTTTATGAGAAACTTGTCACGGGAGAGGATGGCCTCTTTGTAAAGGACGCTAATGGTAATTATCAGGTGGAGCGTTACAAGATGGCTGATGGTACCTATTGGGACAAAACCACAGATAACTTCTGGCAAAACCATAATATTCTTTCTGCAGCATGGACTATCAGTGACCATTGGAGCTCTACGGCCTCGTTACACTATACTCATGGCTATGGCTATTATAAGGAGTTCCGTCCGCAGAACAAAATCAAGAAACTGGGTTTGCCTAACGCAGATTTCAATGATGAGGACATAACGAAAGTGAAGCGCACCGATTGGATTCGCAAGAAGGGACTCAAACAGGATACTTATGGTCTGGTGTGGAATATGAACTATAAGGATGAAGAGTGGGATGTTATCGGAGGTGTCTCGCTCCAGAATTTCGACGGCAATCACTTCGGCTATGTTACCTATCTCTCAGATGAGACCCTTAGGAGTCGTCTGCTCAATAATGGTGATTATCAGTATTATGATTCTGATGCCCATAAATTCGATGGGAATGTATTTCTGAAAGCCGCCTACCATATCACAGAACAGTGGGATGTCTTTGCTGATATGCAGTATCGGCACGTAAGTTATAAGACTGATGGCTGTAATGATAAGTTTGCCTACAACGAGAAAACGTATCTCTATGAGAAACATATTCTCGATATCGACAAGAAATACGATTTCTTCAACCCGAAGGCTGGTTTCTCGTGGCAGTTAGACGGGCATCGTGTTTATGGTTCTGTGGCATTGAGTCATCGTGAGCCTGAGCGCAACAATTTTACCGATAATTACATCTATCCCGCACCTAAGGCAGAGCAGTTGCTTGATTATGAACTTGGTTATACTTATAATGGTGACATTTGGCGTGTTGGCGTGAATGGCTATTATATGGATTATACCGATCAGTTTGTGCAGACTGGACAAACTACTGACATCGGTGAAAAACTAACAACGAATATCAAAGACTCATATCGTATGGGTGTTGAACTGCAGGCTGGTATCGATCCTACGTCGTGGCTCACCATCGAGGGTAACGCTGCTCTGAGCAAGAATAAGATTAAGGACTTCGACGAGTTTGTTGAGGACTGGGATGACTGGGACTATAAAGATGATGTGGCTGGTCGGCAGGCAGCTATGGAAAAGTATCATATTGACGGTAATGGTGATGGGTTTAGACAGCTCCATTATGACAATTCTACACTGGCCTTCTCGCCGTCGATGATTCTCAATGGATTTGTTAGGTTACATTATAACGGATGGCAGGCAGTATGGCATACGAACTTCGTATCACGTCAGTATCTTGATAATACCGAGAATACTGAGCGTTCTTTGCCTTGCTACTCTGTGTCGAATGCATCAATATCATATACCCTAAAGCCCAAGAAAGCAGTGAAAGAGGCTATCTTTGGTTTGAACTTTGGCAATATTTTCAATCGCAGATATGCTGCCAGTGGCTGGGTCTATTCTGCTATTGCCGAGAGTTATGCCCATGCCAACGACAACCGTTACTATCAGCTTGGTTTTGTCCCGATGGCGGGCTTTACGATGGCTGCGAATATGACGCTGAGATTCTAAAGAGAATACAGACATGGAATTTCTGACAGCGCATTGGCTTGATATCGTAACGACAGTGTTGGGATTGGCATATATCCTGCTGGAATATAAAGCCAGTATTTGGATGTGGCTCGTAGGATTCCTGATGCAGTCGCTGGGCATTGTACTCTATTACCAAAAGGGGCTCTATGCTGATTGCGGCATGGAGTTCTACTATTTGGCGATGACCATCTATGGCTATTGGCGATGGATTCGGGGGTCGGCATCGAAGGAACCATTACCCATCCGTCATTTCCCTAGTCGGTTAGTGTTGCCATGGACACTACTGATTTTGGGTCTTTGGGGAATCATGTACTGGTTTCTCAATACCTTTACCGACTCTACCGTGCCGATGATCGACAGTTTCACAACGGCTTTGAGTGTTGTCGGTATCTGGGCCTTGGCACACAAGTATTTGGAGCAGTGGTTCATCTGGATAGTCGTCGACGTGTTTACCTGCGGGCTCTATTTCTATAAAGATATTCCTTTCAAGGCATCTCTTTATGGGTTGTATGTCGTCATTGCCGTGATGGGCTGGTTCAGATGGAAACGAACCATGGCAGAAGCGCAATGTTGATGATATAAAAAACTATAAAATCCGAAAACAGGTGTCTGCTTTCGGATTTTTTTTATACCTTTGCATCCGTATCAATCTAAGCATTACTTTTTAAACTCAGATGAATATGAAAAATGTACCTGTAATTAAGGTCGGAATCGTCGCCGTAAGTCGCGACTGTTTCCCTGAATCACTGGCTGTTAACCGCCGTAAGGCTGTTATTGCCAAGTATGTAGAGAAGTTCGGTAAGGATGGTATCTACGAGTGCCCTATTTGTATTGTTGAAAGCGAGATTCACGCTCAGCAGGCTCTTGAGGACGTAAAGAAGGCTGGATGTAATGCCCTCTGCGTATACCTTGGCAACTTCGGTCCTGAGATTTCTGAGACCATGATTGCTGACTGGTTCCAGGGCCCAACCATGTTCTGTGCTGCTGCTGAGGAGACTCAGAACGACCTGATCGACGGTCGTGGCGATGCTTACTGTGGTATGCTGAACGCTAGTCAGGCTTTGTCTCTGCGTAAGACTCGTGCTTACATCCCTGAGGAGCCTGTTGGCGACGCTGCTCAGTGCGCCGAGATGATTCACGAGTTCCTGCCTATCGCTCGTGCTATCGTTGGTCTGCAGAACCTGAAGATCATCAGCTTCGGTCCCCGTCCTAATAACTTCCTGGCTTGTAACGCTCCTATCCGTGCCCTCTATGATCTCGATGTTGAGATTGAGGAGAACTCAGAGCTCGACCTGCTTGAGGCTTTCCAGAAACATCAGGGCGACCCACGTATCGACGAGGTTGTAAAGGATATGGCTGCTGAACTCGGCACAGGTAACAAGATTCCTTCAGTTCTGCCTAAGCTTGCTCAGTACGAGTTGACTCTGACCGATTGGATCGAGGGTCACAAGGGCTCACGCCAGTTCGTAGCTATGGCCAACAAGTGCTGGCCTGCATTCCAGACCATGTTCGGCTTCGTACCTTGCTATGTTAACAGCCGCTTGACAGGTCGTGGTATCCCCGTAGCTTGCGAGGTTGATATCTATGGCGCTCTGTCAGAGTATATCGGAACATGTATCACCGAGGATGCTGTTACTCTGCTCGACATCAACAACTCTGTTCCTCAGGATATGTACGAGGAGAGCATCAAGGGTAAGAAGTTCGAGTGCGACACCTATACAGAGAAGGAAATCTTCATGGGCTTCCACTGTGGTAACACCGCTTCAAGCAAGGTTTGCAACTGCCAGATGTGCTTCCAGCGCATTATGGCCCGCGCTCTGCCTGTAGAGGTTACTAACGGTACTCTCGAGGGTGATCTGAAGCCAGGTAAGGCTACTGTATATCGTCTGCAGTCTACAGCCGATACCAAGCTCCGTGCTTACATCGCTCAGGGCGAGATTCTGCCAGTAGCTACACGCTCATTCGGTTCTATCGGTACCTTCGGTATCAAGAACATGAGCCGCTTCTACCGTCACGTACTCATTGAGAAGCACTACCCACATCACGCTGCTGTTATGTTCGAGCACGCTGGTAAGTACCTGTGGGAGGTCCTCAAGTACATGGGTATCCCCGTTGAGGAGATCGACTACAACTTCCCCAAGGGTGATTACTACCCAACAGAGAATCCATTCGCTTAATGCTTTGGAAACTATAAAAGAAAAGGCGCGGCCATTGGGCTGCGCCTTTATCTTTCCTTTAAATATTTAAATCTGGTCTAGAGCCTGTGACAGGTCGGCAATGATATCGTCAATATGTTCCGTTCCTATGCTGAGGCGAACCGTTGACGGAGTAATGTGCTGCTCTGCCAGTTCCTCAGGCGAGAGCTGAGAGTGTGTGGTGGTGTAGGGATGAATCACCAGGCTTTTCACGTCGGCCACGTTTGCCAGTAGTGAGAAGATCTGGAGCGCATCGATAAACTTCCAGGCCTCTTCCTGTCCGCCCTTGATCTCGAAGGTGAAGATGCTGGCGCCGCCATTGGGGAAGTATTTCTGGTAGAGTGCGTGATCGTGGTGACTCTCCAGGGCAGGGTGGTTTACTTTGGCCACTTTCGGGTGCTTGGCAAGGAAGTCGACCACCTTCAGGGCGTTCTCAACATGACGCTCTACACGCAGGCTCAGTGTCTCTACACCCTGCAACAGGATGAAGGCGTTGAATGGTGAGATGGCTGCGCCAGTATCACGCAGAATGACGGCACGGATACGAGTAACATAAGCGGCGGCACCAACTGCATCGGCGAATACGATGCCATGATAAGATGGGTCGGGTTTTGCCAATGTCGGGAACTTGTCGGGGTTGGCTTTCCAGTCGAACTTGCCACCGTCTACGATGACACCGCCGAGCGAGCTTCCGTGTCCTCCGAGGAACTTGGTGGCTGAGTGCACCACGATATCAGCGCCGTGCTCAAGGGGCCTAATTAAATAAGGTGTACCGAATGTGTTGTCAACGATGAAGGGGATGCCGTGCTTGTGGGCTACGGCAGCCACACCTTCAAGGTCGAGTACATCAGAATTCGGATTACCGAAGGTCTCAGCATATACAACCTTCGTGTTGGGTTTGATGGCTGCTTCCAGAGCTGCAAGGTCGTTCACGTTGATGATGGTGTTTGTGATGCCTTGAGTTGCTAAGGTGTGGGTAATCAAGTTATAAGAGCCGCCATAAAGATTGTCGGCTGCCACGATGTGGTCACCGGCCTGTACGATGTTTTGCAGGGCATAAGTGATGGCAGCTGCGCCGCTGGCTACAGCCAGTCCTGCTACACCACCCTCGAGGGCTGCCACACGATCCTCGAATACACCCTGAGTAGAGTTTGTCAGTCGTCCATAGATGTTGCCGGCGTCGCGCAGTCCGAAGCGGTCGGCTGCATGCTGTGAGTTATGGAATACATAGCTTGTTGTCTGATAGATGGGCACGGCACGGGCGTCGGTAGCGGGGTCGGCCTGTTCCTGACCTACATGAAGTTGCAATGTCTCAAAACGATAATTCTTTGTACTCATAATCTTTTCCTTTCTTTTAATTATTATTATTGATTTCTGGGTGCAAAGGTACGGCGTTTGGAATGAATAACCAAATTTCTTCTAAAATTCAGAATATATAGCTTTTTATTGGAATACAGTGGAGTATTATTCCGAAGATAGGGTCATAAGGGTGCCTTAACAGAATATTTCTCCAAAAAGGCCGCTATTATGACAGAAAATGCTTACCTTTGTCAGCGATTACAATAACTAATAATACATTATATATAATATGAGAAGACTTCTAACAATCGTTCTGAGCGTCTGCGCTCTTATGTTGACGGTTCATGTGCAAGGGCAGCCGCTCTTGAAAACCCATGTAGAGACAGGTGACGTTGAGGGTGTGCTTGACGGAACGCTGGCTGTGTACAAGGCCATTCCTTATGCAGCTCCCCCTGTTGGCAACCTCCGTTGGCGTGCTCCTCAGCCTGCCAAGGCCTGGGAGGGTGTGCTGAAAGCCGATAAGTTCGGTCCTTGGCCTCCTCAGCCTACACGTCCTGGACGTACGGCAGATATGATGAGCGAGGACTGCCTGTATCTGGGCATTGCCACTCCGGCTACTTCTGTCGACGACCGTCTGCCTGTGATGGTGTGGATTCACGGTGGCGGATTCCAGACGGAACATTATGGTGGCGACCTTTGGAAGCATCTCGCCCTGCGTGGCGTAGTCATTGTGAGCATCGAGTATCGTACGGGAGCCTTAGGCTTCATGGCGCATCCTGAGCTGACCAAGGAATCGAAAGACGGTCATTCGGGTAACTATGGCCTGCTCGATCAGATTTTTGCCCTTCAGTGGGTGCAGCGTAACATTGCCAACTTCGGTGGCGATCCCTCGAAGGTCACCATTTTCGGCGAGAGTGCCGGTGCCATCAGCTGTAGCATGCTGTGTGCTTCTCCGCTGGCTAAGGGTCTCTTCCGTGCAGCCATCAGTCAGAGCGGAGGTTCGTTTGCCCCTTGGAGCGATAAGCCGCGCGCCTTGGGCCTGGATGCCTCACAGAAAGGGGCAGAACAGCAGGGACTGGCATTCCAGAAGCATCTTGGGAAGAAGTCGCTGAAGGAGTTGCGCAAGATGGATGCTATGTCGCTCTGCGACGGCAACGTGGGCTTCTCGGGCTTCTGGCCTTGTGTGGACGGCTATGTGATTTGCGACGACCAGTATCGCCTCTATGAGCGTGGTGAGTATAACGATGTGCCAGTCATCGTGATGACCAACTCCGACGAGGGCGCTCTCTTTGCTCCTGGCAATATGACGGCAGAGAACTATCAGAAGTCTGTTAAAGGCATCTTCGGTTCGTGGGCCGACGAGGCGCTGAAGTTCTATCCTGGCACTACCGACGAAGAGGCTTGGCACGGCTTTGGCGACGCCTTCCGCGATATGGGCTTCGCATGGCCCTCATATGCTTGGGTAAGTCTGCAGAGCAAGACGGGCAAGAGTCCTGCCTATGCTGCCTTCCTCGCACAGCCCTCAGAGCGTAGCTTCTCTGGCGATCCCCGTCGTGTGGGCGTGGCTCATGCTGATGATATCATGTATCTGAATGGCGAGTTCCTCACCCAGCCCGACAAGTATCCCGCTGAGGCTGCTGTGGCTGAGATTATCCAGCAATACTGGGTGAACTTTGCCAAGACCTGTAATCCCAATGGCAAGGGCCTGCCTTACTGGCCTGCGTTCGACGAGTCGAAACCCACCACGATGCAGTTCTCAAACGGTGCCTCGCTCATCATGCGCCCCAATCGTGAACAGATTGATTTCATCGACCGCTACTATAAAGCTAAGCGCGAGGAGACGGAAGGTCAGCGCAGATAGTTAAAGCGTATAAAAGAAAGAATATTACAAATCGGCTCTCAAAACTCACGTCTTTGTCAGCAAGCCGCCCTTTGGCCGCAAATACGCGAGTTTTGAGCCGTTTTTGTAAGTTGTTGAGAACGTGAGCGTTATAGAAAAGCTCCATTTCCACCCCTCGTTCAGACGTCATCTTTCGGAACAAAACAACTTGTTTTGTTCCCGAAGAGACTATCTCCATCCCTTGTGGAGACTACTTGAGCGCGCATAAAACAACTTGTTTTACACAAAAAGGGGTAGACTTTACGCCGAGTAAACCCTAAGTTTACTACCGACAAACCCCAAGTTTCATTACGATAAACCCATAGTTAGTCGTAATGAAACTCTAAAAGCGCTTTCCGCTGCTCTAGATTGAGCTGGTGGAGAGGTGCTTTTTTAGGCATGTTTTCTTTACAATGCGAAAGTCAGTGGAATGTTGGTAATGGGCGTTTTATATCCTTAATGCCAGCATGAGGAGATTTTTTTTCTGTTATTCTTGCATATTTCGCAAGAAAGTCCTAACTTTGCAGTGTGTAAAGAGAAATAATGACTAAGTTATGGCAGACGTATTAGATGAAACCGACTTGCAGATACTGAAGACGCTGCAAAGGAATGCAAAACTGACGACCAAGGAACTGGCCGACACCGTGCATCTGACACCAACCCCTGTGTTTGAGCGCCAGAAGCGGTTGGAGCGCCAAGGGTATATCAAGAAGTATGTGGCCATTCTCGACCCAGAGAAACTAGACCAGGGGCTGCTCGTGTTCTGCAAAGTGAAACTGCAGCAGATTAACCACGACATGGCTAATGCCTTCACCCGCAGAATCATGCGCCTCCCGGAGGTGACGGAGTGCTATAACACCTCGGGTTCGTACGACTATCTGTTGAAGGTAAGGGCTCGCGACATGAAGCAGTATCAGGAGTTTGTGCTTAACAAGTTGGGCGACGTGGGTAACATCAGCGCCATCGAGAGCACTTTCGTGATGAGCGAAGTGAAGCAGAACTACGGCATCAATATCTGACGCCAGCACGTCATCGTTTTCGTGGAATAAGGCATCTTTTCCACAATATAATTTGGCTATCTAAGCTATTTTACGTAATTTTGCACCGAATTAGAGAAGATGATTATGCAGACAAGAAGTCATTTATCACGATTGATTCACGATCAGGCCATGAAGTATGGCAACCGTGAGGCGCTGATCTATAAGGATTTTGGCGGCACACAATGGAAGTCGATGTCGTGGAATCAGTTCTCAGCCACGGTCAAGCAAGTGTCTAATGCCATGCTCAACCTGGGCGTCAAGGTGCAGGAGAACATTGGTGTGTTCTCGCAGAACTCTGTGCAGTACCTGTTCTGCGACTTCGGTGCATGGGGCATCAGGGCTGTCACTATACCTTTCTATGCCACAAGCTCTGAACAGCAGATACAGTTCATGGTCAGCGATGCCAAGATCCGTTTCCTCTTCGTGGGTGAGCAGGAGCAGTATGACAAGGCCCTTCGTGTGGCAACGATGTGCCAGACGCTGGAGCGTATCATCGTGTTCGACAGAACCGTCAGGATATCGGAGCACGACGTGAACGCTGTTTACTTCGATGACTTCCTGAAGCTGGGCGAGAACAATCCCCGTCAGTCGGAGGTAGAGCAGTTGCAGGCCTCGGCTTCGATGGATGATATTGCCAACATCCTTTATACCAGTGGAACCACCGGTGACTCTAAGGGCGTTATCCTGACCTGTGGCCAGTACCATGCCGCTATGATTGCTAATGACAAATGCGTGCCGGTAGGAGAGGAAGACCGTGTGCTGAACTTCCTGCCATTTACCCATATCTTCGAGAAGGGCTGGAAAATCCTGTGTCTGACGGAAGGTGCCACGCTGATAGTGAATACCTATCCGCAGGAGGTGCAGCAGTCGATGAAGGAGACACATCCCACCTGTATGTCGAGCGTTCCCCGTTTCTGGGAGAAGGTGTATATGGGTGTGCAGGAGCAGATCGAGAAGGCCAACCCTGCTAAGCGCAAGTTGTTCCGCCATGCCGAGAAGGTAGGTAAGAGACATAATATCGACTATATCTCAAAGGGTAAGCGCCCGCCTTTGACGCTTCATCTGGAGTATGAGATGCTCAATAAGACGGTGTTCTCTCTGGTTCGCAAGGAGCTGGGACTTGAGAACGCCCACTTCTTCCCCACGGCAGGTGCCACGGTGAATCCCAAGGTCGAGGAGTTCGTACATGCCATCGGTATCAATATGATTGTGGGCTACGGCTTGACGGAGAGTCTGGCTACCGTTAGTTGTAATCATCTTGGCGAGCCGTATACCGTAGGTGGAGTAGGAATCCCCATCGAGGGCATCGACATCAAAATCAGCGATGAGGGCGAAGTGCTCTTGAAGGGCCCCACCATTACTCGTGGCTATTATAACCGCGACGACCTGACAAAGGCTGCCTTTACAGACGACGGATACTTCAAGACAGGCGACTCTGGCTATCTGAAAGGAGGCGAACTGTTCCTGAAGGAACGTATCAAGGACCTTTATAAGACGTCAAATGGTAAGTATATTGCGCCTCAGATGATTGAGTCGAAACTGCTTGTTGATAAGTATATCGACCAGATCGCTATCATCGCCGACCAGCGGAAGTTCGTGTCGGCTCTGATTATCCCAGTCTATCCGTTGCTGGAGGAGTATGCTCGTGAGCATCGTATCGCTTTTGAGAACCGTGAGCAGTTGTGTGCCAATCCCCAGATTTACGAGATGATGAAGGAACGCATAGACACTTTACAGCAGCAGCTGGCTCATTACGAGCAGGTGAAGCGTTTCACTTTGCTGCCTCATCACTTCTCAATGGAGAGGGGCGAACTCACGAATACGCTGAAGATTAAACGCCGAGTGCTGAACGTAAATTATGCGAAGGAAATCGACGCTATGTATGCTGAATAGAATATGATTACGCAAGACCAACTGAAAGATGTATTAGAACGTGCAGATGCACTGCACCGTTATCTTGAGATAGATAAGAAGAAGATAGAGTACGAGGAGGAAGATCTTCGTACGCAGGCTCCTGACTTCTGGGAAGACCGTCAGCGAGCAGAAGAACAGATGAAGAAAGTGAAGGGTATCAAGAAGTGGCTCGATGGTTATAAAGAGGTTCGCACCCTTGCCGACGAGTTGCAGCTGGCCTTCGACTTCTATAAAGACGAGATGGTGACTGAGGAAGAGGTGGATGAGAACTACGCCAAAGCCATTAAGGCCATTGAGGAACTTGAATTGAAGAACATGCTCCGTCAGAAAGAAGACCCTATGGACGCAGTGCTGAAGATTAATTCTGGCGCTGGTGGTACCGAGGCTCAGGACTGGGCTTCGATGCTGATGCGTATGTATATGCGCTGGGCTGAGGCTCATGGCTATAAGGTGTCGATCTCGAACATCCTTGATGGCGATGATGCCGGCATCAAGAGTGTCACTATGCAGATAGAGGGTGGCGATTATGCCTACGGCTATCTTAAGAGCGAGAATGGTGTGCATCGTCTGGTGCGTGTCAGTCCGTTTAATGCTCAGGGCAAGCGTATGACGTCGTTCGCTTCTGTCTTTGTATCTCCCCTGGTCGACGATACCATCGAGGTCTATGTCGATCCTGCCAAGCTTTCATGGGATACGTTCCGTAGCTCTGGCGCTGGTGGTCAGAATGTTAATAAGGTGGAGTCGGGTGTCCGTTTGCGCTATTGGTATACCGACCCTGATACTGGTGAAGAAGAGGAAATCCTGATTGAGAATACTGAAACCCGCGACCAGCCGAAGAATAAGGAGCGCGCTCTGACTTTGCTTCGCTCACAGCTCTACGACCGCGCCATGCAGAAACGCCTGGAAGCTCAAGCGAAGATTGAGGCAGGTAAGAAGAAGATCGAGTGGGGTAGTCAGATTCGAAGCTACGTGTTCGATGACCGTCGTGTCAAAGACCACCGCACCAACTATCAGACAACAGATGTTGATGGCGTGATGGATGGTAAGATCGATGATTTCATCAAGGCTTACCTGATGGAGTTCCCCGTCAATGATGATGAGCAATAGAAAACAAACAACAAGAATAACAATAAAAACATTTTGAATTATGGCACAGATTGCAAAAGCATCAAAGAGCACCCAGAAAAAGGTGGCTTATCAGAAGAAGCAGGAACAAGGCGGTAAGAAAGTACTCGAATGGATTTTCGGTGTATTGGTAGTTCTCGCCGTTCTGTTTGTCGTCTACTCTATCTTCATCGTATCTTAATGAGCGGACTGGAGATAGAACGAAAGTTTCTGGTTCGTAACGATGATTACAAGCGACAGGCTTTCAGTAGCAGTCGCATCTGTCAAGGTTATATCTGTAGTGGTCACGGTCGTACCGTTAGGGTGCGTATCCGTGACAACCGCGGATATCTGACTATTAAGGGACCTTCGAATGCCGATGGACTGAGTCGCTATGAGTTCGAGAAGGAGATAACCCTCGAGGAGGCAACCCAGTTGATGAAACTCTGCGAACCCGGCAGCATCGATAAGACCCGCTATCTCGTAAAAAGTGGCTCGCATACTTTCGAGGTTGATGAGTTCTATGGCGAGAATGAGGGACTGGTGATGGCTGAGGTAGAACTGCAGTCAGAAGATGAACCCTTTGAAAAGCCAGACTTCATTGGTCGTGAGGTGACTGGCGACCGCCGTTACTATAACGCACACCTGTTGAAGAACCCTTTCACCGCTTGGGGGAAAGGCGAAGAATCAGCAGACCGATAAGCGCGGCAATAGTTACCCCAGTGGCGTTGGCGGCAAAGTCAAGCCAGTCGCCGCTGCGGTGTCCGCCCGTGCAATATTCCTGTAATAGTTCTATGATGCCACTCATGATGATAGGCATCAGCCATGCCCAGAAGAAAAGTTTCTCATAATCAGGCTTATTGTGCTTGACAGTATACTCTATCCATAAAATGGTGAAGGTCCCGCCGTACATGACGAAGTGTACCCATTTATCAATGAACCTAACGTTATCGAGTGGTGTCTCCGGGAAAAACGGAACGAGCGAAAGAATCCAGATTGCCAGAATAAACACATCCGAAAAGGGGTATCTCTTTACTAAATGAAACAAAAAACTCATATTTACTTGCGATTTAGGCGCAAAATTAAGAAATAATTTATACTTTTGCAAACGAAAGATGAGAAAAGTTAATATGTCAAAGTTAGAAAGGGCCAGTTTCGGTAGCAAACTTGGCGTTATTCTGGCAACTGCAGGTTCGGCTGTGGGGTTAGGGAATATTTGGCGCTTCCCCTATATGACAGGTCAGAATGGCGGTGCTGTGTTTATCATTATATATATCTTCTGTATTTTGCTCCTTGGCATCCCTTGCATGATTAGTGAGTTTATCATCGGTCGTCACGGGCAGGCAAACACGGCTAGGGCGTTCCGCAAGATGTCAGGAGGTTCCATATGGTCGGTTATCGGCTATATGGGCGTTTTAACGGGATTCCTCATCTCCAGTTATTATGCAGTGGTTTCGGGCTGGTGCTTAGAGTATATATGGGCATCGCTGATGGGTAAGTTGCAGGGTGATCCTGAATATATCAGCAACTATTTTGTGACTTTTTCGCAAGACCCGGTAAAGCCAGTATTCTGGACGTTTCTTATTCTGTTTGCCACTTATATGATTATCGCCCATGGTGTGCGTGATGGTATTGAGCGGGCTTCAAAGCTCATGATGCCCACCTTATTTATACTATTATTGATTATCGTGGCTGCCTCATGCATGCTGCCTGATGCCCAGAAAGGTATCGAATTTCTGTTCAAGCCTGATATGTCAAAGGTAAATGGTGATGTGTTCTTAGCGGCTCTTGGCCAATCGTTCTATTCTCTGAGTATTGCTATGGGCTGTATCTGTACGTATGCCAGCTACTTCTCAAAGCAAACCAATCTGGCTGGTTCGGCTATACAGATAGGAATCATCGACTTCTTAGTAGCTCTGCTCGCGGGATTGGTTATTTTTCCTGCTGCGTTTTCTGTTGGCGTCAATCCAGACAGCGGCCCTTCGCTGATATTCATCACCCTGCCTAATGTGTTTCAGCAGGCTTTCGGTGGTATCTCCAGCCTTGGCTATATCATTGCCGTCTTGTTCTATATCCTTCTGTCGATGGCAGCCCTAACTTCACTGATGTCGCTTCATGAAGTGAGCACGGCATTCCTTGAAGAGGAGATGGGAACTACTCGTAAGCGCGCAGCGCTGGCTGTGGCGGTGTGCTGTATCATCCTTGGGATCTTCTGCTCATTATCATTGGGCTCGCTGAGTGGGTTCCGTTTGTTTGGCATGACGCTCTTCGATTTGTTTGATTTCGTCACAGGACAGTTGTTCTTGCCAATGGTGGGCTTCCTTACCTGCATATTCCTTGGTTGGTTTGTGCCCCATAAGATTGTTCGCGATGAGTTCACTAACATGGGAACGCTTGATAATGGCCGGCTGTTTCATCTCTATCTTTTCTTGGTGAAGTATGTATGTCCTATCTGCATTCTCTTTATCTTCCTACATCAATTCGGACTGCTGTAAATGACGAAGAGAGGTACATTTGGTAGTAGGCTTGCCATCGTTTTGGCAACTGCTGGTTCTGCGGTAGGGTTAGGCAACATCTGGCGCTTCCCGTTTATGACGGGACAGAATGGCGGTGCTGCTTTTATTCTTGTTTATTTTGCCTGTGTGCTGCTTCTGGGTATCCCTGGCATGGTGAGTGAGTTCGTCGTAGGTCGTCATGCCCAGACCAATGCCGCACGTGCCTATGCTACTATGGGAGGTCGGCCATGGCGATTTGTTGGCTATCTGGGTATTCTTACCTCAACCATAATTCTGGGTTTCTATGCCGTGGTGGCGGGCTGGTGCCTTCAGTATTTGTATGCATCCATTGCTGGACAACTGGTTGGCGATCCTGCCTATGTGGTAGATTACTTTAAACAGTTCAGTGGCTCCCCTGTTAAACCATGTCTTTGGGCAGTAGCCTTTGTCTTGATTACCCATCTGGTGGTGGCTCAGGGGGTGGAGAAGGGGATTGAACGCGCTTCTAAGCTTCTCATGCCCTTGCTTCTGGTGCTTCTGCTCATTCTGGTGGTGGCCTCCTGCTTGTTGCCTGGTGCCTCTGCGGGTATTGAGTTCTTGTTGAAACCGGATTTCTCGAAGGTGAGCAGTGATGTGTTTCTGGAAGCTTTAGGGCAGGCATTCTTCTCATTAAGTCTTGGAACTGCTTGTCTTTGTACCTATGCTTCATACTTTAAGCGTGATACTAATCTGCTGCACTCAGCTACACAGATTGCTTTACTCGATTCTGGCATCGCTATCCTGGCTGGTCTCATGATATTCCCTGCGGCTTTCTCTGTCGGTGTGCAACCTGATAGTGGTCCTTCGCTTATTTTTATTACCTTGCCTAATGTATTTCAGCAAGCCTTTGCTTCTATGCCTGTGGTTGGTTATGTCATTGCCATTCTGTTTTATGCCTTGTTGGTGTTTGCTGCTCTGACGTCTACCATTTCCATGCATGAGATAGGTACGGCCTTCTTTCATGAAGAGCTTCATCTGCCTCGTCGGCGAGCTGCTTGGGTGTTAACTGTTGTTTGTTCGCTGATTGCTGTATTCTGTTCACTGTCAGTGGGAGCTTATAGCCATTTACGACTCTTCGGTATGTCACTACTTGACTTCTGCGATTTTCTGACCGCCCAGTTGATGCTGCCGTCTGGCGCTTTCCTCACGAGTATTATGCTAGGTTGGTTCGTAAATCGTAAGTTGGTGCAGGATGAGTTCACCAATGGCGGCGTGCTTAAGGAAACATTCTTCAGGGCGTGGTATTTCTCCATCCGATATGTCGTACCCGTTTGTATAGTCCTGATATTCCTCCATCAGTTTGGCGTGTTATGATTCGTGAGTTCTTCTATCTGCAGAAGTCTGATCGCAAAGTTATTCTTTCCGCGCTTTGCGTCATGCTGATTGCTTTTGGAATCATTATTTTCACGGGTAGGGCTGAGAAGGATACCAATACCTTTTCTTCCGCTGACACCATCAGAAAAGAAAAAGAACATCAGGCTTACAAACAACGGTATAAGCAGCATCCACAGATGGTTTATGTACGTACCAAGGTGGTTTATCGCGATACGGCTTTCCGTCGTGGGCATGCGCTGAGCAACCGAGAACATGACTCGCTAGTAGCCCGTTATCAGATAAAGATCAGCGAGGGCGAACATGTTATTTTAAATACAGCCGACACTGCCGCACTCAAGACTGTTCCTGGCATTGGGCCATATTTTGCCCGCAAGATTGTACAATACGGACAACGTCTGGGTGGTTATGTCAGTGTCGACCAACTCGATGAAATCGAGGATTTTCCTTTAGATGCCAAAGACTATCTGGTTGTCCAAAATGCTTCGCCGCGAAAACTAAACATCAACCAGTTGAGCCTGAACGAACTCAAGCGCCATCCCTATATCAACTTCTATCAGGCACGAGCTATCACAGACTACCGTCGTCTGCATGGCCCCATTAAATCACTCTACGATTTGAAATTGTCGAAAGACTTTCCTCAGGAGGCCATCAACCGTCTGTTGCCCTATGTTGCGTACTGATTTGTTAATAAATCATAGCGAATGCTTGATTTACCGAGATTTCTTTGTATATTTGCAGAATAAACTAAAAAACTAAAGGAATATGTTTGGATTAGGTATGCAAGAGATTCTTATTATCGCTCTTATCTTTTTGCTGTTCTTTGGTGGCAAGAAGATTCCCGAACTCATGAAAGGTCTTGGCAAAGGCGTGAAGAGTTTTAAAGAGGGCTTGAACGAGGTGACGGATCTCAAAGAGGACATAAAGGAAGAGAAGAAAGATGAGTAAGGAGGTGATGACCTTCTGGGATCATCTCGATGAGTTACGCTCGGTCATTATAAGGGTTCTCGTCGTAACGGTGATTGCTGCTGTGGTGGCATTTTGTCTGAAGGATGAGTTGTTTGCCATTGTGTTGGCACCGCGATCGAGTGATTTCATTACCTATAGACTGATGGGCGTTGAGCCATTCAATGTCAGTCTGATGAATACGGGTCTGACGGAGCAGTTCCTGATTCACATGAAGACTGCGATGTATGCTGGAGTGCTCGTAGCTTCACCTTATATTATATATATGCTCTTCCGTTTTGTCTCGCCAGCGCTCTATGACAATGAAAGGCGTTATGCCACCTTGCTCTGTGGGAGTGGATATTTGATGTTCATACTGGGAACAGCCATTAATTATTTCCTGATTTTCCCCCTGACGGTGAAGTTCCTGGGCACTTATCAGGTAAGTCCTGATGTGGTGAATATGCTGACCCTTCAGTCGTATATGGATACGTTGCTGATGATGAGTCTGGTGATGGGTATCGTCTTCGAGTTGCCAGTAGTCAGCTGGATATTGGGGCGGATGGGGTTGGTAAATGCCCAGATGATGCAATCGATGCGAAGACACGCCATTGTGGCGATTCTAGTTGTCGCAGCCATCATTACCCCAACTACCGATGCTTTCACGCTTCTTGTGGTTGCTCTGCCTATATGGTTGCTTTATGAACTCAGCATCGTGATTGTGAAGATTACTAAATAAACAAATGCTTTATAGACTTATGTTACGTAAAATCAGAACGATTCTTGCAGCGGTATTCTTTGTGCTGATAACCCTGCTCTTCCTCGATTTCACGGGGACGCTTCATCATTGGCTCAACTGGATGGCGAAAATCCAGTTTCTGCCAGCAGTGATGGCACTCAACCTCGTGTTGGTCTTAACACTTATTGCCCTGACGCTTATCTTCGGGCGTATTTACTGTTCTATTATCTGTCCGTTGGGTGTGTTCCAGGATATCCTGGCGCGTTTCCATCGCAAGAAGAATAAGTATTCCTATTCCAAGGAAGTGCGTTGGTTGCGTTATCCCGTGCTGGTAGTATTTGTCATTGCTGGTGTCGCTGGTATAGGTTCTTTGTTCCAGCTGTTAGCGCCTTATAGCAGCTATGGACGCATTGCCACGATAATCTTCCAGCCTTTATGGAAGTTGGGTAATAACCTTCTGGCTATGGTGGCAGAACATTACGAGAGTTATGCTTTCTATAGCGTTGATACATGGATGCGCTCACTACCTGTACTGATCATTGCTGCTGTGACGCTGGTGGCTCTCTTTATTTTAGCTTGGCGAGGCGGACGTACTTATTGTAACACCATCTGCCCTGTAGGTACTATCCTGTCGTTTTTTGCCCGTTTCTCGTGGTTGAAGATTAGCTTCGATGAAGACAAGTGTAGAAACTGCTCACTCTGTTCCAAGAATTGTAAGGCTGCTTGTATCGACTACAAGACACACACTGTTGACTATAGCCGTTGCGTGGTCTGTGGAAATTGCATTGATAATTGTAAGTTTGGAGCACTGAAGTATAAAGCAGGGAAACCAGTGTCAAAGGAAAAATCCAATGATGCTGTCGATGCCTCGAAGCGTTCGTTTTTGCTAGCGTCAGTCTTGGTCTCTAGTGCTGCCCTTGCTCAGAAGAAAGAGAAACTTATGGATGGAGGATTGGCTGAAATCGAGGATAAAGTGGCTCCTAAGCGCCAGACACCGCTTACACCTCCAGGCTCACTTTCTTTCGATAACTTGGCCAAACGTTGTACAGGTTGCCAACTCTGTATTTCCGAGTGTCCCAACCAGGTGCTTCGCCCGAGTAGTGACTTAATTCACCTCATGCAACCCACTATGTCGTACGAACATGGTTATTGCCGTCCAGAGTGTACCCGTTGCTCTGAGGTTTGCCCAGCTGGTGCCATCCAAAAGATTGACAAACCCGAGAAGACTTCTATTCAGATTGGTCATGCAGTGTGGATTAAGAAAAACTGTGTGGTGCTCACCGACGAGGTGGAGTGCGGCAACTGTGCCCGCCATTGTCCATCTGGTGCTATCGAGATGGTTCAGCTCGATCCTAATGATGACGAATCACCTATGGTGCCTGCTATCAACGAAGCAGCCTGCATAGGCTGTGGTGCTTGTGAGTATGTTTGTCCGTCGCGTCCGTTCTCGGCTATTTATGTCGAGGGACATGAGGTACATCGTAAGATTTAAAAAAGAAGGAAGTTGTTTATGGAAAAGAAAAATATATCGCGCCGTTCGTTTCTGAAGATCTTTGGAGCAGGCAGTGTGACCGCAGTAGCTACCTTAGCTGGCTGTAAGGGTGGCAACAAAGCAGGCGTACAGGCCGCTGAGGAATATAAAAACCAGGTGGAGCCTCCCATTGGTAAGATGACATACCGTGAGAATCCCAAGACAAAAGAGAAGGTGTCGGTCTTAGGCTATGGCATGATGCGCCTTCCGACAAAGGTCAACAACAGTGATGAGTTCGATCAGGAGATGATCAACAAGCAGATAGACTATGCCATCGAGCATGGCATGAACTACTTCGACACCTCTCCTGTTTATTGTCAGGGTAAATCAGAACGTTGTACGGGAATAGCCCTCCATCGCCATAAGCGCAGTGAGTATTTTGTGGCTACTAAACTGTCCAACTTCAACCGCGACTACTGGGCTGCTGACAAGGCTAAGGAGATGTATCATAACTCGATGAAGGAACTTCAGGTCGAGTATCTCGATTATTATCTGCTCCATGCTGTTGGAGGAAGCATGGAGGAGTTCAAGGGTCGCTATGTGGATAATGGTATGATGGATTATCTGCTAAAGGAACGCGAGGCAGGTCGTATCCGCAACCTCGGTTTTTCGTTTCATGGTAAGCAAGAGGTGTTCGACGAGGTCATCGCCTTACACGATAAGTATCATTGGGACTTTGTTCAGATAGAGCTTAACTACCTTGATTGGGATTATGCCAACGAAATCAGTAATAATAATGTTGATGCTAGCTACCTCTATGCCGAACTTTATAAGCGAGGTATTCCTGCTGTCATCATGGAACCCCTATTGGGTGGGCGTCTGGTCAATCTCCCGCAATATCTGGCTACTGAGTTGAAGAGCCATGCTCCAGAGCGTAGTGTGGCTTCATGGGCCTTTCGTTATGCAGGAACCCCTGAAGGTGTGCTTACTGTTCTTTCTGGTATGACTTATATGGAGCATCTCAAGGACAATCTCTTGAGCTATTGTCCACTTGTTCCATTATCTGATGATGAGATGCGCTACCTTGATAAGGAGATTGCCCAGAAGATTGTGGGTTTGGAAAACATCCCCTGCAATGATTGTAAGTACTGCATGCCTTGTCCTTATGGTATTGATATTCCAGCCATCTTCGTACATTATAATAAATGCAAGAACGAAGGTTCGTTACCTATGGGCGTGGGCGATGCAGAATACCGCAAGCATCGCCGCCAATACCTCATCTCGCTCGAGCGTGTGGTGCCCCGTGATCGCCAGCCCGACCATTGCATCGGATGCCATCAGTGTGAGCCCCATTGTCCGCAGAGCATCCGTATCACCCGTGAGTTGCATAAGATCAGCGATATGATTGAAAGCCTGAAGCGTGACCCGCTTGGCGAGAGAACCGTTTAAGTGATAATAGATTCAGAGGAAATGGATAAAGGCTATAGGAGCTATGAAAAGGGATGGCAAGATGCTTACATTATTTGTCACTCCACCAGACCCTCTACAAATTATCTATGATTATAAAACTCAATGGATCGGGTATCAGGGAGGTCCTTATTCCTTTAGAGTTATAGCTGGGAAACCTCATAAAATAACTAAGACTTTGGTCATGGATGAGACCCCGTGGCAGGAGTCCGATGATTCCTGGAAAAGGGAGTAGAAAAAGATAAGACGAAGAATCTATCTTCGTCTTATCTTTTTAATTTACCTATTATAAAAACTAAGGGATGATTTCTATTTCAAACTTAACGGTCTCACCGCAATCCGTGCATTGGTATGGTCCTTTTCTTAGATAACCGCCTCTTCTGAAAGCGTAGACAAATGGGTAAATCGCATTCATTGCAACCATACAAACATTATCACTATGCTCTTTGTCGAGCATACTCCCTTCGAAACAGATAACATCACCAACTTTATACTTGGGACAGCGACTTTCTATAACAGTCACCTTCACCTTGTTATCTTTATACTTTGTTTCCATATTTTCTTTTGATTTTACTATTAATCATTTTATGCTGCAAAAGTAATCAAAGAATCTATAATAACAAAGGAATCCTCTGGTTTTTTACAAAAAGAGCTGCTATCCTTCGGCAAAGGTAGCAGCTCTTTTCTTTGTGTTATCTGCTTATTTGAAAAGCAACTGTGCAAACTGGTAGAGGCTGCGACGCCAGGTCTGCCACTCGTGGGCTGTCTCTGGCGAGATGTAGCTGTGTGCGTTGATGCCGATTGCCTTCAGATCCTCTGCCACCTTGCCTACGCTTGTCTCACCTTCTGCCATTCCCTTTTCCTTGCCGCCAGCACTCATGAAGAGCACTTTATTGGTTTTCTTGAAGTCAGGGATATCTGTCAGTTCGTCGGCACCGATGGTACCACCGCTGAAGATTCCTACATAAGCAAACGTGGTGGGGTTGTTGAGCGTGATGCCATGAGTCTGCATGCCACCCATCGACAGACCAGCCATAGCGCGATGATCAGCATCGGCTATCACACGGTAGTTCTTTTCTACTGTAGGAATGATGTCCTTAATCAGCACTTCCTCGAAGGCACCACCCATGCGACGGGCCATCTTGGCGAAATCGGCCCCACCCATACGTGGACGCTGTCCTTGAGCATTTCCCTGTGGACGCTGCCCCTGAGGAGCACCCTGTGGGTGGGCTCCCTGTGGACGAGGACCGCCAAAGCCCATTGGCTGTTCTCCTGGCTTGCGTGCGTTCAGTCCGTTGTCCATAAAGATGATGAAAGGTACGGCCTTGCCAGCGGCAATCAGGTTGTCCATAATGATACCTGTCTTTCCTTGGGCACTCCAGCCAGTCTCGTTCTCACCCATACCATGCTGCAGATAGAGCACGGGGAATTTCTTCGTGGGATTGGTGTAGTATTCAGCGGGCAGATATATGTAGCCGTGACGCATTTCCTGAGTTACTGATGAGTAGTAATATACCTCGTTGACAGAGCCCTGAGGCACATTCTTTACAGTATAGAAATCCTCGTCGGCAGCAGGAACGTCGATACCGCTTCCCCAGCGGCTGGCACCATAGTAGTATAAACTGTTTGGATCGGGCACGTTTGCACCATCGATGTTGAGCTGATAATAGTGAAAACCTTCGTCCTGAGGCTCTGAGGTACCAGTCCATACACCGTTCTCATCCTTGGTCATCTCATAGATTTTGCCAGCAATGTCGAGTCCTACGAATGTAGCCTGAGGTGCCTTAATCTGCGCACGGACCTGGCGCTTAGAGTTAATGGCCGGAAACTGCTTGTTCTCTTGATTGGTTGTGGCAGGCTTGAAGTCCTCGACCTCTGCCTTTACAGAAGGAACAATAGGATTCTGTGCTACTGCTGTGAGGCTTGTGAGAGCCATCAGCGAAATAAATAGCTTTTTCATAAAGTAAAGTTTGGTTTTTAAATTTGATAATGAGTTAATTGTTACTTTTACACTTCTGCCTTATTTGACACACCAGAAACCTAAAAGTAAAATTGCTAGCTTTAATCTTATAAAAGATTAACAATTCAAGGAAAGCCTCACCACCTCACATCCCATGAGAAAATATCCAGACAGAGTGTGAGGTTAGTCTGCACGGAGCAAACCGAGACTTTCCTCGGAGTAAAGCGATAGTCGTAACGGAGGGGATTTAGGAACATTTAACGCATGGCGATGCAGGATTCCCCGCACTTTGTCGTTTCCATAGATAGAAGTATCAACTATTAAAAAAATAACAACAGAAATGAAAAGAATGAAACTCTGGGGAATTGTAATTATGATGTTTGCTGCCTTTACTCTCGTCTCATGCGATAAGGCCGACCCGTTTGAAGACACAGATTCAGGTAGGAATACTTTAGGCTTCTTTTTGAATGGAAAAAAGGTGGAATACTTTTGGGCACCGCGAATACCACCTGCTGTATATGTCGAATCTGTGGGGGCAAGAGAATACACAGACACTCTCGAAATATGGGCATCTCTCGAGAAGAATGAAGAACTTGAGAAGTCAGAGCATATCGCCATTTGCCTGCCTCTTGAACAAGTAAGACAGGGTGCCGTCTTAGACAACGTAGCAGACATAGAACTGCCCTATCTTGCAGGTTCGGAGCTAAAAGAAGACTCTGTGACGTCACTCTACTATGGACTTCTCGATATCAGTAGTTCACGTGTTACAATCCGCACCTATAAGCAGGGAGAGTTGATTTCCGGAACTTTCTCATTCGAGGGCAACGCAGAGTTTATGGATGGTTCGACGAAACATTGCAGTATTACCAATGGACATTTCGATGTGAAAATAGAGAAATGGGGCGATTATAGATCATATATGGAAAAAGGAAGTGACTGATTCATTAGTCACTTCCTTTTGTTTTGGTCGGGATGAGGCGACTCGAACGCCCGACCCCTACGTCCCGAACGTAGTGCGCTACCAACTGCGCTACATCCCGATTCCTGAATATCTCAGGAGGTTTGCCTTTTAAACCGGCTGCAAAGGTACGGCAAAAAAATGAAATACGTGCAGGAAAAGGGATATTTTTTATTATTTATGCTGTCGGTAGTACTTTCTGAACTGCAGAAATTCGTCACATCTGCTGACGTACGCAGGTTCCTCTGGGGTGTTTTCGACCAGATTGAAAAGCCCTTGGTAGGCCCGGAACTGAGGAGATTGACGATGGTATATGGTGACGAAGTCGGAAACTTCCGAGTTCCATGCATTCTCATACCACAATTTGGTGTTTGATGTAGCGGTATAAAGATCGCTGTAGCCCATGGCGAACAGTGCCTTCAGTTTCAGGTCTTTATCTCGGCTCATGGCTGCTTTCTGGAGGTATTCGACAGCTTTCTGCCCGAAGTCGACCTCATTGACACGTATAGTGTCATAACCACTCTTGGTGTCGCGAAGCAACCACCAGCAGTCTCCTTTGATGTTGGCCTGAGCATAGTATGTGGCGAGGTTATAATAACGTTGCTCGAGAGCCTTGCCTTTCAGCAGGTTAAGCGAACTTTCCATCATCTGCATCTCCTTACAGAAATCGAGTTTGCGGTGCTTCCTCCACTTGAGATCTCGCTCATAAATCTCGCTCTGTTTTACCCTTTGGCGGGTTATCCAAGGTTCTATTGTCCATTTTCGAACAACAGAATAATAGAGATACTCTTTGCTGTGTTTCTCGTTGTAGTAAGAAATTGGTATCTCCTTTAGCCACTGGATAGCCTTATCCCATTGGGCTAAACGCATATATTTCGTTCCAATGAGTTCGATGAGCGTAGAGTCGTTGGCTTTGATGTGACTTTTCAGATATTTATCGAAGGAAGTTTTGCCTGGGGTGTTGCTATAAATAAGGTATTTTTCGAGACGGTCAACACGCATAGTGTCGATGTAGTTGGGGTATTGGCTGTTGTAAGTGACAGACATCAGAGCCAGCAGTTGCTCAGGCTTGTTCTGATAGTGTGGGATGATAACCTGATTGACCAGGCGGGTCTTTGCGCGATAGAAGAAATTGTCCTGAATCTCCTTAGCTTTGAGCCATTCAAGTTCTTCTGTCAGATAATTATCGAATTTATCGCTTGGCTTGGCCAGAGCTGCGGTAATGTATAATTTCAGCACGCGGGCGCTTTCCTTCATACGCTCAGAACCTTCCATCCCCATAGCTGCATTGATGTCCTTGAGGGCTTCCTGTTTCTTGCCAGAAAGATACTCAAGCCAAGCTTTAGCAGTTTTCCACATGATGGGGGTTTCGGTCTTTCCCTCGCGTACTACTAACTCACAGAACTGCTGCATCTGCCATGATTCCTGTTGGTTGATATCACGGATGAAGAGTTTACCACCGAAGGCACCCTCGTTCTTGGCATCGTTAGCTTCTTGGGCATTGTTGACAAAGTCTTGCAACAGGAAGGGTAATACCTTTGAATTAGGATTCTGCTTGTAATGCTGGCTGATGGCAAGGTAGGAGCGCTTCTTATAGAACAGTGTCATCAGACTCTCATAGTCGTCCATCTCTGCAAACATCTCTCCAGCCTCATCCTCACGTCCTGTTTTGTAGAGGGCACCCGCATAAATGTTCTTCATCATGTCTTTATAGACAGTCTCGATATACTTGCTGGCCGTTTGTTCCCAAAAGGTGATGTTGTCTTGGTGACGACCCATCATCATGTTGCAACGCATGTAAAGCAGAGCATGCTGGGAGCGCAGTCTGGTTTTCGTCTTGCTGAGGGCATAGACACGAATAGCATTCAGAAGGGTCTGCTGGGTGGTGATTTCATCTTTGGTGGGGTAGTTCCACTCATTCTGTTTGCGCTGTTCGATACTGACACAATTGAGATATTTGTTCAAGTTCTGCACGTAGCTCACCATCAGTGCATCGCCTTTCTGACGGGCGGCCTTGATGGCATCGTCAGCATTGAACCAGAAATATTCTTCTGTCGAGCCAAGGTAGGCTTTCCAGTTGTCGTTGCAGATGCGTTCTACACGATCTTTGAAGTTGTTGGACGTGTAGATGCTGAATAAATAGGGGTTTTCGGGATCTCCCCAGGCACAAGCGAAAGTGGGCAGTGTGAGAACTGCCAGTAGGTTAATGATGATAAATCTCTTCATAGGTTTTGGGCTTATATCTGTTAATGTTTTCTTTGTCTAAATGATAGGTGATAATGGCATTCTTGAGATCCTTACGCTCTTTTTCCAGTGCCTGTTTTACTTTCAGAATCTCGGCGGCTTCAACAGTATGCTCCACCCTGACCCCTTCGATGTTCCTGATCCATTGGTATACGGGATAGGCTGTAGCAAGGGGTAGGGGGTAATCGTCGAGCTTACTCAGATATGGAAATACATCGCGATAGTCAAGAACGGGGTTTTTGCCTTCTTCGAGTAAGCGACCATCAGTTGAGCGGCGCTCTTTCCACTTACGAGGGTCGCCTGTGTTATAAACCATCAACACGCCATAGTCGGCGGGCGGGATAGCCATCGAGAGTTGGTGAAGGCGGATGGTGGTGGAGAGTGTACCTCCCCAAGCTTGTTTCACCTCTTCGAGAAATTGATAGTAAATGTTTCGGCTTTTCGAGGTGTAGTCGCAGTCTATCTGTATCTCGCTAACGTGTCTGATGTCGTTGGTCTCGTTCATCTGCTGTATGCGCTTTACAATTTTTTTCGCCAGTCCCTGATATGGACGATGCATACAGTCTTCGGTGATGTATACGGTGGGAATGAGCTCGATATTTTCGGGAAGGGTGTCAGAGAACGAGATGGTAGCATTTGGCTTTGGTTCTGTTGCATCGTCATCGCTCATCACTACATCGAAATAGCGGCAATACACCTTGTTGATGTGATGTCGCTGAAGAAAGATTCTCTCGGTAGAATCGAGCTTCAGGTCTGTACGCCAGTAGTAGACGGCATTTACCTTCTCGAGTGTGAATGTCGAGTGCCGATCCTTACAACTGGTAAAAACCAGTAGACAAAGCAGTAATCCCAGCCAAGAGAAAGTGTTGTTCATGTCTAAAGCAGTTCGGGCAATTGGAAGAGTTTGGTACTATTGGAACCTTTGATGAGAATGTACTGGCCTTCTGGGCACTGGGCTTTGATGGCAGCCTTCACTTCTTCTACATCGTTGAACTTATGATAGTCGCACTTGATGTCTTTAAATTCCTCACCCACCAACCAGACGGTTTTGACGTCTGTGGTCTTCAGATAGTCAACAATGCGCTGGTGTTCTTCAGCCGACACTTCACCTAGTTCGCGCATGGCTCCGAGAATTGCCATCTTGTTGTCGGCTTGCATCAGCTTGAAGTTTTCCAATGCTGCCTGCATAGACGAGGGATTTGCATTGTATGCATCCACAATCAGGTGGTTCTTCTCTGTGATGGTCATCTGGCTGCGGTTGTTTGAAGGTGTATACTCCTCAAGGGCTGCGCAGATTTTCTTTCGGTCAACTCCGAAATTGATGCCTACGGCGATGGCAGCAAGCAGATTGTCGATATTGTAAGAGCCGATAAGCTGTGTCTGTACCTTGTGCCATTTGGTGCTTCGGCCTTCTTCTTCAAGAACCATGAGCGGTTCGCGCCAGCGGAACTTCAAGAAGGGGTCGCACGATATAATCTCGCCACTGATGCATGAATACTGATTGTCAGGATCTGTAGAATAAGGCGAAAGCCAGAGTTCTTCGTCATCGCTGATTTGGTCTACCAAGTGCTCATTATCGGCATTAATGAAGATGAGACTGTCTTTTTGTTTGCGAAGGAAATCGTAGAGCTCACATTTTGTCTTGATTACACCCTCGAAAGAGCCGAAACCCTGTAAATGAGCTTTGCCTACATTTGTTATCAGACCGCAGGTCGGCTCTGCTGTTTCTGCCAGCGTCTTGATGTCACCGGGATGACTAGCTCCCATCTCGATGACAGCAATCTCATGCTCGTTGGAGAGGCGGAATAGGGTCTTGGGAACGCCTACGTCGTTGTTGAAGTTTCCTTGGGTATAGAGTACATTGTATTTCTGAGAAAGTACGGCAGCAATCAGCTCCTTGGTGGTTGTCTTGCCGTTGGTACCAGTAATGCCGATGACAGGGATGTTGAACTGACGGCGATGCTCGCGTGCCAAATCCTTGAAGGTCTGCAGGCAATCCTGAACCACAATGAATCGATTGTCGCTGGCAGGAACAACAGACGCATCGTCGACAATAGCATAGGCACACCCTTTCTCGATAGCTGACGCGGCAAACTTATTGCCATCAAACAACTCGCCTTTCAAGGCCAAGAAAATACTTCCTTGAGGACAGTCACGACTATCAGTCGTGATGCAAGGGTGTTGCTGGTATAACTTGTAGAGTTCCTTTATTTCCATAAACTTCGTGAATTTTGCTGCAAAGATAATGAAAAATCTTAATTCTTCACTCGGCATTGCCGCTTTTTCTTAAAAAAGAGTTCTTAATTCTCAATTATTTTGTATCTTTGTGGGCGAATATGGAATATACACTGAATGTACAAGGGCGGCTGATAGATCTTTCGCAGCCACAGGTGATGGGTATCCTGAATGTGACACCCGACTCTTTTTATGCAGGAAGCAGAATGCAGACAGAACAGGATATTGCGGCTCGGGCTAGTCAGATTATAGCTGAAGGTGGAAGTATGATTGACGTTGGAGCTTATTCTACTCGACCTGGTGGAACAGAGGTCTCGGAAGCAGAAGAAATGGAACGTCTGCGCTTTGGACTGAATATTGTTCGCCGTGAACTTCCCCATTCGGTTGTTTCTGTAGATACCTTCCGCCCAGATGTGGCTCGCATGGCTGTTGAAGAGTTCGGGGTGGATATCATTAACGATGTGAGTGAGGGTAATCAAGAGATGTTCAGAATGGTGTCTCGACTTCGTGTACCTTATATATTAATGTCTGTTCAGGCTACGCTCCGTGAGGTTCAGCTCTCATTTGCAAAGAAAGTGCAGCAGTTGCGTGACCTTGGTGTGAAGGATATTATTCTTGATCCGGGCTTTGGCTTTGGTAAGACTTTAGAGCAGAACTATCAACTGATGAATGAGTTGGATAAACTGCTTGTAATGGATCTGCCCCTATTGGTAGGTATATCGCGTAAGTCAATGATTTATAAGTTGTTGGGCTTTACACCCAATGAGGCACTTAATGGGACAATAGTGTTGAATACCATCTCTTTGATGAAAGGCACTTCAATCCTCCGTGTTCACGATGTGAAAGAGGCCATGGAGTGTGTGAAAATGGTGCAAATGTTAAATGGTAAATAGTAAGACGGAATGTTCTTTGATTTTGGCATAAAGGATATAATCGACATCTTTTTGGTCGCGACGATGCTTTACTACATCTTCAGACTGATGCGTGAATCGCGCTCGATGAATGTGTTTATTGGTATCATGGTGATTATTGTCGTGTGGATTTTTGTGTCGCAAATCATAGAGATGCGCTTATTGGGTTCCATTATGGATAGATTGGTGTCAGTAGGTGTCATCGTGCTGATTGTGATATTTCAGGAAGATATCCGTAAATTCCTTTATAACCTGGGTGCACACCAGCGGGTGAGAGCTTTGAAGAGGTTCTTCTTTAAAGGTGATAACCAGCGCGAAGCTACGATGGAAATGATGACGCGCATCATCCCTATTGTCATGGCGGCCCAGAATATGAGTCGAGGTAAAGTGGGAGCTTTGATTGTTATAGAACGACATGTCCGTCTTGACGATATTATATCAACCGGTTCGCTGATTGATGCCAATGTAAACCAGCAACTCATTGAGAATGTGTTCTTTAAGAATGCACCATTACATGATGGTGCTATGGTAATATCGAAGAAACGTATCAAGGCTGCAGGTTGTATTCTGCCAGTGAGTCATGATTTGAATATTCCAAAGGAATTGGGGCTTCGCCATCGTGCTGCTTTGGGTATTTCTCAAGAGAGCGACGCTATTGCCATTATTGTCTCAGAGGAGACGGGTGGCATCTCTGTTGCCATGGGTGGTGAGTTTCGTTTGCGCTTGTCTGCCGAAGAGTTGGAGAGTATCCTGACGAAAGAATTGGCGTGACCGTAAAGGTTTTCATTCATTTTTCTGAAAAATAATCCTAATCTTGCTTCGTTTTGGATTATTTTTAGTACTTTTGCAATCTCAATGTGGCAAAGTGGTAAAAAAGAACGTTTAATATAACAAATTATGGATCTATTAAGTCAAATTGTAGCGCGTGCTAAAAGCAATAAGCAGCGCATCGTGCTCCCTGAGGCAGAAGAGGAGCGTACACTCTGTGCAGCCGATAAGGCTTTGGCTGACGAACTCGCAGAGATTATTCTGATTGGTAACCCTGCTAAGGTTGAGGCTCTGGCTAAGGAAAAGGGTCTTACCAACATTGGTAAAGCTACTCTCATTGATCCCGAAAATTACGAGGGAAGTGATGAACTGGCAGCGAAACTGGCTGAGATTCGCAAGTCGAAGGGCATGACAATCGAAGAGGCACGTAAGTTGATTAAGAATCCTCTGTATCTTGGTTGCATGATTATCAAAACAGAGGGTGCTGATGGTCAGATTTCTGGTGCTCTCTCAACAACTGGTGATACTCTGCGCCCTGCTCTCCAGATTATCAAATGCGCTCCTGGCATTACATGTGTGAGCGGCGGATTGCTGCTGATTTCTAAGCAGAAACAGTATGGTGAGGATGGCGTTCTTGTGGTTGGTGACGTTGCTGTTACCCCGATGCCTGATGCTGTTCAACTCTCACAGATTGCTGTATGCACCGCTCAGACTGCTAAGGCAGTGGCTGGTTTCGCTGAGCCTCGCGTGGCTATGCTGAGTTTTTCCACAAAGGGAAGTGCTAAGCATGAAGTATGCGACAAGGTGATCGAGGCAACTCGTCTAGCTAAGGAGATGGATCCTACACTGAAAATCGATGGCGAGTTGCAGGCTGATGCTGCGCTCGTTCCTTCAGTCGGTGCCAAAAAGGCTCCAGGCTCAGATATCGCAGGTAAGGCTAACGTACTTGTGTTCCCGAACCTTGAAGTCGGTAATATCGGCTATAAGATGGTTCAGCGTCTGGGTGATGCTATCGCTATCGGTCCAGTTCTTCAGGGTATTGCGCGTCCAGTGAACGACCTCTCTCGTGGTTGCTCTGTTGATGATATCTATTATATGATTGCTATTACAGCTTGTCAGGCAATGGACGCTAAGAAGTGAATGGTGAAAAGCGAATAGTTATGAAGATATTAGTATTGAATTGTGGCTCGTCGTCTATCAAGTATGCCTTGTACAATATGGACGATAAGAGCGTTATGACCAGTGGAGGCGCAGAGCGTGTTGGTCTTGACAATGCTTTTGTAAAGGTGAAGCTTGCCAATGGTGAGAAGAAGCAGATTATGCACGATATTCCTGAGCATACTGAAGGTGTGAAATTTATCTTCTCTCTGCTTACAGATCCTGAGATTGGTGTAATAAAGAGTCTTGATGAGATAGACGCTGTTGGTCATCGCATGGTGCATGGTGGTGAAAAGTTCAACAAATCTGTTGTGCTGACCGATGAAGTGTTGAAGACTTTTGAGGAGTGCTCTGACCTCGCTCCGCTGCATAATCCTGCCAACTTGAAAGGCGTGAACGCTGTAAAGGAGCTGATGCCAGGTCTACCTCAGGTCGGTGTGTTTGATACCGCCTTTCATCAGACCATGCCTGCAAAGGCTTATATGTATGCTATCCCTTATGAGCTCTATGAGCAGTTTGGCGTACGTCGTTATGGTTTCCACGGTACCTCTCATCGTTACGTATCAGCTCGTGCCTGTGAGTTTCTGGGCATTAAGGCCGAGGGTACTAAAATGATTACCTGCCACATTGGTAATGGTGGCTCTATCGCTGCTGTTCTGGATGGTAAGTGTATTGATACCTCAATGGGTCTTACCCCACTGGAGGGTCTGGTAATGGGCACACGCTCTGGTGATATCGACGGAGGTGCTGTTACCTTCCTTGAGAAGAAGTTGGGCCTTGATGCTGATGGTATGAGCAACCTGCTCAATAAGAAAAGTGGTGTGGCTGGTATCACAGGTGGTAGTTCAGACATGCGTGACGTTGAGAATGCAGCCAAGGCAGGTGAGCCTCGTGCCGTATTAGCCCAGCAAATGTACTTCTATCGTATTAAAAAGTATATCGGCGCGTATGCCGCTGCTATGGGAGGCGTCGACGTAATAGTCTTCACTGCTGGTGTTGGCGAGAACCAGATCTCTATGCGCTCTGCTGTTTGCAAGGGTCTTGAGTTCTTGGGCGTGAAGTTCGACGAGCAGAAGAACAATGTTCGTGGCGAAGAGGCTATCATCTCAGCCGACGATTCAAAGGTGAAGGTGGTTGTTATTCCTACCGATGAGGAACTGATGATTGCTACCGATACAATGAATTTGTTGTAATAGTTATTGAAGATAACTCGTAAAGGCGACCTTTAATATAAGGCCGCCTTTTTGTAATTTATTGTAAGTTAGGAAGGGGAAAGTATTATCTGCATACAAAAAATAGAGTAAAGATGCATCTGTTTGCAAAAAAAGAGCTAAATTTGCAGCGGATTTTGTATATTCGTAATGATAGGAAATTGATTGGAATGAAAAAGTTTATTTTTTTTGCCATAGCATTCTGTTCTCTATTAGCTTGTAGCTCAGAGCTTGATGATGTAAAGAAAGAGATAGAAGATCTGGAACGTCAGGCCTTGGAACTGCAGCGCCAGAAGGATAGTATTGAGAATGCTATTAAGAACCAACAAGGGGAAAACGACTCCACCCAGGACAAGATAGACCAAACGGAATATAATCTTCATCCGGCTTTTCTGAAGTATATGGAGTTCTTGTCGAGTGACAATCCTGTGCAGATGGTGGAGGACGCTAAATGTGAGATTATTGGCGATAGCGTTGTTGAATGCTGGATAACTAACATTATGGACAACAAGAAGCTCATCCCCCGATTTGTTTATGAGGGTACGGAGATGACCATAGACGGTAAAGAGGTGGTGAGCGGCAAGACGATTGTTGATTTCAGAAAGCCAATATCGTTGGTCGTGAAATCAAAGATGCAGACTAAGTCCTATATAGTTTATGTGCATTCTTATACTGGAATTCCAATGCTTTGGTTGGAAACAGATAAAAGGGAGAATATTGCTCTGACAACAAAATATTATCAGGCAAACCTGAAACTCGTGGAAGATGTGAAGACCCGTGCCGCTGGCGATGTGATAGAAGCAAGAGTTAGGGTCAGAGGAGTTGGGGATATCAGTTGGTATCAGTCAAAAGTACATCCATCTCTTCAGATAGGGAAAAACTCCTATGCTATTTTGTTTAGCGAAGTTGTGTCGTTGTTCGACGAGCCGAAGAATAATGACTGGGAGCTGATGCCTAATGCTGATGATAATACCATGCTCCGTACCCAGACCATGTTCTATATGGGACACCTCAGCAATCTACCTTTTACGCCTCGCTATCATTTCGTGGACTTGATGCTGAATGGACGGTATTATGGTACTTATATGCTGGGTGACAGGATGGAGAATGCCAGCGCAAGAGTGGACGTAGGCTTCAATGGCTACATTCTTAAGATTGATGCAGCCACGACAGGTGTGAACTTCACGACAAGCGAGATTGAACAGCCTTTAAGTATTCTTACTCCGAGTGTTCTTGTAGGCGATAACAATTATAGGTTCATTGCCAGTTATCTGGAATCTGCCGAAGAAGCCTTGTTTGGCGACAATTTCAAAAACGAGAGTGAGGGCTGGCAGAAATATTTGGATATGGACTCTTTTGTAGATTGGTATCTGATAAACGAGATAGCAAAGAACGAAGATGCCTTCCAAGCGGAGTGTTATATGAACATGAAGAAAAGTGGGAAGCTTAGAATGGGACCTCTGTGGAAGGCTGAGAAATCATTCGGTTTTGAGAAATCCAGCTATAGTGGATTCGTGGTTAAGAACACCAAGTGGTATAACAGGTTGTTCCAAGATCCAGCTTTTGTTGCAAAGGTAAAAGAGCGCTTTGCTTATTTCTATAAGCATAAGAATACGATTATTAAGGAAATCAGTGCTAATGCAGAGTATCTGAAACGTTCTGCACAGGAAAATAGTAATAAGTGGGATGTTTTTGATAAGTCAGCAGGAGATACGAAAGTACAGTATCTGAAGACTGTTTCATCTATGAAAGATTGGTTGGAGAAACGAATGGATTGGATGAATACGGAATTTGGTAATATGTAAATGTTAAGGTTAGATGATGAAAAAGATACTCTATATATTGATCGCATTTTTTGTCTTGTCGGCATGCTCTGAGGATATCTCGGAGTATACGACTCAGGCAGATGGGTTGAGGGATGAGAATGCAGAGAAACAGAAAGAAATCAAAGAGAAACTCGAGAAACTTGAGGCTGAAAAACGCAAGGCAGCACTGCTGAAGCAGAAACTCGATAGTCTGGAAAAGGTAAAGAGTGGCATGTTGCCTGAACCTTTGTTGATGACGATGGAGTTTACGACTGCCGACAATAAGGATTTGAGTAAGGATGCAGTCTGTGTTGTCCATAGCAATGGTATCGTCGATTGCTGGTTGCCAAGCATGCAGGACTCCAAGATGCTGGTTCCTCGTTTTACTTTCGAAGGAACTCTGGTTGCTATGGATAATACTGAGGTGGTGAGTGGCTCCACGCAGATTGACTTTAAAGAGCCTGTAGTATTGTCTGTCATGACGTCTAAGGATAAGAAAGACTATACGGTATATGTACATTCATATACAGGGCTTCCTGTCATGCGAATCGATACGGAGAATGGCGTCAATATTACCTCTAAAGAAGAGTATGTTGCAGCACACATGAAACTGACAGAGGATGTCGTGACTAAGACTCGTGGTGCAGGTGATGTTGTAGATGCAAACCTGCGAATTAGGGGTAGAGGTAATTCCACGTGGGGACTTCCTAAAAAGCCTTATCGTCTGAAATTTGATGAGAAAGTATCTTTGTTAGGTGAGCATAAAGACAAGGACTGGGTGCTGTTGGCTAACTATTCCGATAAGAGTATGTTGCGTAATCATCTGGCTTTTGCCATTGGTAAAATGAGTAACTTGGACTGGACACCGAGTTCTCATTTTGTAGAGGTGGTACTCAATGGCCGATATGACGGCACTTACCAGTTAGTAGAGAAGGTTGAGATATCTAACCATCGTGTGGCTGTTGGTGACGATGGTTTTATCTTGGAAGTGGAAGCCAGAGCTCCGCAAGAGGAAGATTCCAGATTCTTTATGTCTGATTTCATTAATTATGCAATTGATATCAAGGAACCCGATGTGGAGTATGATGATGAGAACTATAATTATGCAGTGAACTTTGTTAAAGAGGCGGAGAACTGCCTGTTTAGTGGTAACTTTGATCTGCTGTGGAGTCAGTTCTTTGATATAAACTCTTTTGTGGATTGGTATTTAATACATGAGATTGCCAAGAATGAAGACTCAATGTTCCATTTCAGCTGTTATATGAATTTAAAAAGGAACGGAAAGTTGAGCATGGGTCCCATCTGGGACTTTGATATCGCTTTCGGAAACGTGAAGGAGGACAATACAACAGCCATGTTGCCTGAGGGATTGATGCTTGACTGGTCGGCATGGTATACCCGATTAATGCAGGACTCCAGATTTGTTGCCAAGCTGAAATCCCGTTACGACTATTTTTATAGTCATAAGGCTGAAATCATGAATATGATAAATAATGATGCATGGTATTTAAGATCATCTGTTCAGGAGAATCAGAACAGATGGGGAACATGGTATCATTATACTTATAAGCAATGGGACATTTGGGGCAGCTACCAAAACGAGGTGCAGTCACTGAAGACGTGGCTGAACACTCGTATGGAATGGCTGAAGAAGGAGTTTGATAAAATGTAACCCCTTTATAACTGTTCTTGGAGAACAGTCATAATCTCATCTTCTGTTGAGAGGTTGAAGTCTCCGGGAATGGTGTTTTTTAATGCCGCTGCTGCCAATGAGTAGTTAAGCTGCTTTTTTTTGTCGTTGGGGAAGAGCTTGATGGCATGTAGCCATCCACCCATGAACGCGTCCCCCACACCAACGGGATCCACAACGTCTGGTATATTTATAATGGGAGCTTGAAGTAGTTCGCCTTCGCTCCAGAGTAGTGCGGTCAGTGTGTGATGGTTTGAGTTGACAATGTTGCGCATGCCCATCATCCAGTTCTTTAGGCGTGGGAATTGCTTATGCAGTTCGTCAAACCATTCTCCGTATTCCTTCATCTGCATGGTGAAGTTGGAGCTTGTAGCAGTGAATGGAGGCTGGGGATGTTGACTCAGCCATTCAAACTCAATGGCATCGCCGAACATCATGTCGCAATGGGCTAACATGCGACTTAGTGTCTCACGTGGAGCGGCTCCCTCATACCGCCACAGATTCTTACGATAGTTAATATCAAAACAGATGGTGATACCAAGTTCATCGGCGATGTCAAGCGCTTCAAATGTGGCATCGGCGGCCTGTTGTGAGATTGCTGCAGTAATACCTGACACATGAAAGTAAGTGCAGTCCTTTAGAATTTTACGCCAAGGAATCATGCCTGGCTTCAAATCAGAATAGGCTGAGTTTGTACGGTCGTAGAAGACCTTTGCCGCTCTCATGCCTGCGGGAGGTTCAAAATAATAAGTGCCGATGCGTTGTCCGCCATAAAGTATCTGACTGGTATCTACACCCAACTGTGCCAAGTTCATAGTGCCAGCATGTCCTACGGGTGTATCGGGCAGCCTGGTAATATAAGTTACGTTATCCCCTTGTATAGCTAAAGAAACAGCCACATTAGCCTCACTGCCGCCGTATTTGCTGGTGAATATGTCTCCTTGGGTCAGTCTTAATTGTCCGGGTTTCGAGAATCTGAGCAAGAGTTCTCCGAAAGTTACTATCTTTTGTCTTTCCATGTCTGTTCTTGTGAAGTCCTTTATTATGGTTGGCTCTCTCCTTCAATATATTGAGATACCAGCAGGTGAGTACCATCGTAGACTACATAAGTGAATTGGCAGATCCAATCACCAAGAATAATCATACGAGCTTTCTTCGTCAGTTGCAAATCAAGCTCAATATGGCGGTGACCATAGATGAAATAGTCTACGTTGGAATGGTATTGGATGTATTTCTTGGTAAAGAGCACTAGATGTTCACGATCCTCGCCCATGTAGGCAGGCTCCTCACCATTGGGACGTTTCATACGGGAGTGCTTGGCCCAGTTTAAACCGAACCACATGCCCCAACGAGGATGAATCCCAGAGAAAGCCCATTGGCAGACTTTAGAATGGAACAAGGCGCGAATTGCTTTAAATTTTTTATCGGGATCGCCAAGCCCGTCGCCATGGGCCAGAAAGAACATCTTCCCATATATCTCTGTTGTCTCCGGCTGTTTGTGCAGAATGACGCCGCACTCTTTCTCCAGATAGTCGTATGCCCAGATGTCGTGGTTGCCAGTAAAGTAGTGCACTTCGACCCCCATGTCTGTCAGTTCCGATATCTTGCCAAGGAAGCGGGTAAAGCCTTTTGGAACTACATATTTGTATTCATACCAGAAATCAAACATGTCGCCCAACAGATAGACGGCCGCAGCCTTCTCTTTGATAGAGTCAAGAAATCGCACCAGTCTGCGCTCTTGCATCCGTCTGTGAGGAATGGCAAGCGAACCAAGGTGGGCGTCTGAGAGAAAGTAGATATTCTTCATCGTTTTAAAAAAACTTGTAATCTCTGTGGCTTTAGTCAAAGCCGAGTTCTACTCTTGCCTCTTCACTCATCATGCTCTGATCCCAGGCAGGTTCGAATACTAGGTTGACATTGGCACCTTTCACCCCTTCAACACTTTCTACCTTTGTACGTACGTCTTCTAATATAAAGTCAGCGGCAGGGCAATTCGGTGCTGTAAAAGTCATATCCAATTCTACTGATGAATCGTCTTGCACGTCAATCTTGTAAATCATCCCTAGGTCATAGATGTTGACAGGGATTTCTGGGTCATAGACGGTCTTCAGTACATCCACGATCCGCTCTTCTATTTTCGTCTTATCTTCTTGTGTCATAATTGCTGCAAAGATACAAATAAGTGACCGAAACTCCAAACATTTTTATTATTTTGTTAGCATCTGCCTGACTCATGATAGGAATAGTAGTGACCATCGGTGATAATGACGTGGTCGAGAAAATGAATGCACATGACCTCGCACGCCCTACGAATCCTCTTTGTCAAGTTGTCGTCGTCATTGCTAGGCTTCAGGTTGCCAGAAGGGTGGTTGTGACATACAGCCATAATCGTAGCATTGGAAAGTACAGCCTCTTTCATCATGATACGAATATCAACAGAAACCTCTGTGATACCACCATGTGAGATTCTTACTTTCTTAATGAGACGATAGTCCTGATTCATCAGTAAAATCCAGAACTCCTCGACGTCAAGGTCTTGGAAGATGGGGCGCATGTGATTGTAAATACGGGTTGCAGTGCCGAGGTCTGGACGTTCTTCTGGCGTCTCCATTTGCCGACGTTTGCCTAACTCGCAAGCGGCAAGGATGCTGATGGCTTTCGCGTCTCCAATACCATTGTATTGACAAAGGTCGTGGATTGACATCTTGCCCAATGTGTTTAAGTTGTTGTTACAATCGTTGAGTATGCGTTTCATCAGGTCGACAGCACTTTCTTTGGTCGATCCGGAACCAATAAGGATTGCTAACAACTCCGCACTACTCAACGCCTCAGTGCCAAGTAAGGCCATCTTTTCTCTTGGCCTGTCTTCTATAGCCCATTGGTTGATGTTTAGTTTTTCCATGTTGATTTAAAAGTCTTTGTGATTGATGTTATTTATAGAAGGTCCTCTCAAACGCTTGGAACTCGTCTTTCTTCAGCACGCAGCGCTTCCACCATGACTCTATAAAGCCTAGCCCGTAACCCGTTAACTGTACGAATGCTGCTGGGATGCTTAGTAATCCGACCCAAAGACTCTTGTTGTTGATGCTGGAATCGATGAGGATGAGAATACTATATAATATAATAGGTACGAGCGCGACAGGAAAGACAAGTGCTGCAAGAGTCAGGACAAACGTACCGATGGTGAAGACGGTAGGTAACAGATGAACAATCTTCATGGTGCCAGGGTGGCGCTTCTCCAAATTGATGCGAGCAATGCCACTATTGTAAACCTGACGGAAGAATTTTCGAAAATCCGTGCGACGTTTATGCCATACCCATGCCTCGGTGAAAAGCTGAGGACGGTAGCCTGCTTCTACAATACGATAGGAGAAGTCGATGTCCTCGCCAAAACGCATCTTTGTGAATCCGCCTAGCTTTTGGTATACATCCCTGCGAATACCCATATTGAATGAACGTGGATAAAACTTGTCGAGTTTTGCCTTTCCGCCTCGGATACCACCAGTCGTAAAGAATGAAGTCATTGAGTAAGATATGGCTTTTTGTACAGGTGTGAATGAAGGGTGGGATGCATCAGGACCGCCAAAGGCTTCTGTAGGGTTGGCTGATAACAATTGGTCGATGGCAGTTAGATAGGCGGTAGGTAATACCACATCAGAATCGAGTATCAACAGATATTCACCCTTGGCGCGCTCTGCTCCGTAATTACGACTTTGCCCAGGGCCGCTGTTCTCTTTTGCATAATAATGCAAAACAAGGATGTCTGCGTACTTGTCGCAAACATCCTTGCATGTTTTTATCGATCCGTCTTCTACGATGAGTACCTCAAAGTCCTTCACCGTCTGCATGCATAGACTCTGCAGCAGCTCATCCACTTCGTCGGGACGATTATAGACAGGAACGATGATAGAGAATTTCATTATTCCTTTACGCGCTGCAGATAGCTACCATCGCGAGTATCAACCTGAATCAGATCGCCCTCGTTGATGAACAGGGGCACGCGAACCTCTACACCAGTCTCCAGTGTGGCAGGCTTCAGGGTGTTTGTTGCGGTGTCGCCCTTGATACCTGGCTCTGAGTGTGTGACGCGGAGCACGGTCTTAACAGGCATTTCAGCATACAGAATAGTGCCGTCGGTTGTATCTGAAACAACTTCTACGATATCGCTCTCCTTCATATATTCGTGACCGATAACGAGTTCGTTGTCGATAGGAATCTGCTCGAAAGTCTCCTGATTCATGAAGATACGACCAGACTGGTCCTCATAGAGATACTGGTAGGGGCGGCGCTCGATGATAACATCCTCCAACTTCTCACCGATGTTGAAGCGACGCTCCAGTACGCGACCATCAGAAACGTTCTTCACTTTGATGATCATAATTGTGTTACCCTTACCTGGCTTTCTGTGCTGGAAATCGATGCACACCCAGATGCCACCATCCATACGGATAGCAGTACCTTTTTTAATGTCTTGTGAATTAATCATATACCTAAAAATGTTACTTTTTATCGTTTTCGGGTGCAAAGGTACACCTTTTTTAGTAAAAAACACAAAAAGTTGCACTAAATTTCGCATAAAACTTGCGTAATTCAAAAGAAATGAGTACTTTTGCACCCCAAATCGGTAAATAACAACAAAATAAAATAAGTATAAAGCAATGAAGAGAACATTTCAGCCGCACAATCGCCGTCGCGTAAATAAGCACGGCTTCCGTGAGAGAATGGCCACAAAGAATGGTCGTCGCGTACTGGCTGCACGTCGTGCAAAGGGTCGCAAGAAGTTAACAGTTTCTGATGAGAATCACGGAAAGTAAAAATCCGACTTATCAAAGAAAATTTGGTTAAAACAGAAAGAAGTAGAGAAGAATCTTTGCTTCTTTCTGTTTTTTTTGTACCTTTGCGCCATAAATAACAATTAAAATGAAAGCAAAGGATTTCTTTGGGAAGTTTTGCAGTAAATTCCTGCTGGGGCATCTGCTTGCTATGTTGTTGGTAGTGATAGCCTTGGCGATTGGTGTGAAATACGGACTTGATTGGTATACGCATCATGGAGAGGGTATCGAAGTGGCTAAGGTTGAAGGTATGTTGTATAAGGATGCATATAGTCTGATGACGGAAGATGGATTGAATATCGTTGTCAGTGATTCGGGCTATAATAAGCAACTCCCAGCCGATTGTATTCTCTCTCAGAATCCTGGACCTGGTACGAAGGTTAAAAGTGGGCATACCGTTTATGTAACGGTTAACTCTCCGTCGTCACCTTCCTTTGCTATTCCTGATGTGGTTGACAATAGCAGTTACCGTGAAGCAGAGGCCAAGTTGATGGCACTAGGATTCAAGTTGCTTCCTCCGAAGTTGGTTGAAGGTGAGAAGGATTGGGTGTATGGTATTCTTTGCAGAGGCCGCAGAGTTTCTACAGGTGATCATGTCTCAATAGAAAGCCCTCTCACGTTGATGATAGGTAGTGGTACGTATGATTCTGATGAGGAAATCGACTATATAGAGCCAGAGTATCAGTTGATGCTGAATGGTGATGTGGATGATTTTGAAGAAGTAACAGAATGATAGCAGACGAAGAATTGGATGATATTGACTTGTTGTCTGACGATAGTTCTGGTGAGGTAGAAGACGGAGGACAATTGTATGAGCACTTTCGCCTAGAGGTTGATAAGGGCCAAGTGCCTGTCCGTATTGATAAGTATATCTCTGAACATCACCCCCATTCTAGTCGTAATAGAATTCAAAAGGCGGCTGAGGCAGGTTTCATTCACGTAAACGGCACTTCCGTAAAGAGCAATTATAAGGTTCGTGGGGGGGACATAATTACCCTCATGCTGAACCGTCCTCACTATGATACGACTATTGAGCCTGAGGAGATACCATTGGATGTGGTCTATGAAGACAACGATCTGATGGTGATTAATAAGCCCGCAGGTATGGTGGTTCATCCTGGATGCGGTAACTTTAGTGGGACTTTGGTAAATGCCATAGCCTGGCATTTAAAGGATTTAGAGTCTTATGATCCTAATGATCCAGAGGTCGGATTGGTGCATCGTATTGATAAAGACACTAGTGGCTTGCTGGTTGTGGCTAAGACTCCAGATGCCAAGACTTCTCTCGGTAAGCAGTTCTTCAACAAAACCACCCATCGTAGTTATAATGCGCTGGTCTGGGGCAATTTCGTAGAAGATGAAGGACGTATTGAAGGTAATATCGGTCGCGACATCAGAGATCGTTTGCGTATGGATGTCTTCCCGCCAGATTCAGAAATAGGGAAGCCTGCAGTCACTCATTATAAAGTGATGGAACGTTATGGGTATACGACCTTGGTGGAATGCATTTTGGAAACGGGGCGCACCCATCAGATTCGTGCTCATATGAAGCATATCGGCCACCCGCTGTTTGCCGACGAGCGTTATGGTGGAATGGAGATCCTGCGAGGTGAGCGCACAGCTAGTTATAAGGCATACATTCAAAACTGTTTTAAACTCTGTCCTCGTCAGGTGCTTCATGCTAAGACGCTGGGGTTTGTACATCCTACCACAGGCGAGCAGATGGACTTTACTTCAGAGTGGCCTGTCGACATGACTGCCCTGGTTGACAAGTGGAGGAAGTATGTAAAGGTAAAAGAATATTAAGGTTATAATGTAAAAGGATACAATGAAAAATTTGAAAAGAACTATTGCCATTGTTTGTGGTGGCGACTCATCAGAGCACGACGTTTCATTGCGCTCAGCACAGGGGCTGTACTCCTTCTTCGATAAGGAACGCTACAATGTATATATTGTTGACATCAAAGGACAGGACTGGCACGTGGAGTTGCCTGATGGCACAACGGCCCAAATTGATCGCAACGACTTTTCGTTTATTGAGAAAGGCGAGGCGCGTTTGTTTGATTATGCTTATATCACCATTCATGGTACACCAGGTGAGAATGGCTTGTTACAGGGCTATTTCGATCTGATAGGGCTGCCTTATTCTACTAGTGGCGTTCTGGTCGAGGCCATAACTTTTGATAAGTTTGTGCTTAATCAGTATCTGCGTAGCTATGGTGTCAGCGTGGCTGACTCATTGCTTATTCGTAAGGGCTATGAAGAACTGGTTTCCGATGATGAGATAGAAGAGCGTATTGGCATGCCATGTTTTGTAAAACCTGCTGCAGATGGTTCTTCGTTTGGTGTTTCTAAGGTTAAGAACAAAGACCAGTTAGCCCCTGCTATCCGTAAGGCTATGATGGAGAGTCCGGAAATTATGGTAGAGAGTTTCCTAGAAGGAACTGAAATTTCTATCGGTGTTTATAAGACAAAGGAGAAATCGGTCGTATTGCCTGCCACAGAGGTCGTAACCAGCAACGAATTCTTTGACTATGATGCAAAATATAATGGTCAGGTACAGGAAATAACTCCTGCCCGTATTCCTCAGGATGTGGCTGATCGTGTGGCAAAGATTACCAGTCATATCTACGATATTCTACATTGTAATGGTATCATCCGTATCGATTATATTATCTCTAAGGAGGGTAAGGTTTCTATGCTTGAGGTGAATACTACACCAGGCATGACAGCTACCAGCTTTATCCCTCAGCAGGTGCGTGCAGCTGGTCTGTCGATGACAGATGTGCTGACAGAGATTGTTGAGAATCAGTTTGATTAATATATGGGAGAAGAATTCGATGAAATCCGACCGTACGAGGCGGAAGAGATGAAACAGGCCTTCGACGACTTGCTCAACGACAGGCAGTTTAATATCGTGATGAAGGGCTTTGCCCCTTGGTTGCCTAAATCGGTGCGTAATGGTTTGTTACGTCTGGCTTTCATGGGTATCAAGACCCCGCTCGATTTCCAGAAGCGTTTCATGAAGCCGGTGGTTAAGTACATCATGCGCAAGCATACCGATGGTTGCTCGTTCTTGGATTCTTCGATTGCTTCTTATGATAAGAGTCAGCGTTACACATTCGTGTCGAATCATCGCGATATTGTGCTCGATTCGGCTTTCCTTGATGTGTTGCTGGTTGAAGCCGGTTATCCCACTACCGTCGAGATAGGTATTGGCGATAACCTGCTTATCTATCCTTGGATTAAGCGTCTGGTACGCATGAACAAGGCTTTTACCGTTCGTCGCGGTCTCTCACTCCGCGAGACGTTGGCTGCCTCGCAGCTGATGAGCCGCTATATCCATTATGCCGTTACCCAGAAGCGCGAGAATATATGGATTGCGCAGCGTGAGGGACGTGCTAAGGACTCAAGCGATCATACGCAGGATGCCGTACTTAAGATGCTGGCGATGGGTGGTGATTTGAAGGAACTGAACATCGTACCACTTACCATCAGTTACGAGTTCGATCCGTGCGACTATCTGAAGGCGCAGGAGTTCCAGCAGAAGCGTGATAATCCTGCGTTCAAAAAGTCGCGTCAGGATGACCTCGACAATATGAAGACGGGTATCTTTGGCTATAAAGGTCGTGTGGTATATCGCCCGGCAACTCCTATCAACACCTGGATCGACGAACTCTCTGAGTTGCCCAAGACGGAGTGGTTTAAGGCTTTGGCCGAGCGTATGGACTGCGAGATACATCGTGGCTACGAACTCTATCCTTGCAATTACATTGCGCTCGATGAATTGAATGGCGACCATGCCTATGCTGCCCATTACACCGAGGCTGACAAGCAGCGCTTCGAACAATATCTGGCTGGTCAGATAGCGAAGATTCAACTGCCTAACAAGGATGAGGCCTTCCTTCGTGAGCGCATGTTGACAATGTATGCTAACCCTGTACGTAACAAAATGGATGCTCAATGAAAAAGGTTCTAGTCTTTATTGTTGTTTGTTTGTTGTGTGGTTGCGAGCAAGATGCCTACGAGAAGGGCGAAGGCAAGTACTCTCTGATGCGTGGCGATTTTGTGGAAGCTCAGATCAATGGTAACAAACAAGTGATGTCTGTCATTACTGATGATGGTGAGCTGTTATTGCTTACAGAACCTTATACAGCCAAATGGATTGCTAAGGCTGACACAGTCTACCGTTGTATGTTATTTTATAATAAGCTAAAATCATTAGGCCGACAAACTGCCGAAATCGTTTCTATGGCTCAGGTTCCTTGTCCTATGGTGAAGCCTCTTAAAGATTTCGACAGAGAGTTTCGTACTGATCCTGTTAAGTTTGAAAGCCTATGGTTGAGCAAATCGGCGAAATACCTGAATATTTATCTTCAGTTGAAGACTGGTGTTACCGACGATACTTCTGCTGTGCAGCAATTAGCAATCCTTACAGATACCGTTATTTCGCATGTCGATGGTACTCGCACCCGACATCTGCTACTTCATCACGACCAGAATCGAGTGCCTGAGTATTACTCAACTAAAGCCTACATCAGTATCCCTACTCAGAAATTGGATGCTGATTCTGTATCTATATTCCTGAATACTTACTCTGGTCCTATTCAGAAAACTCTTTTTCTTCGTAAATAGTTTCTTCTGTAAGTTCGTCCATATAATAAGTGTATTAGGCACATTTATTGTTAAAAACCATCAAAAATGATGTTGTTGTGCCTACACTTATTCGTATAATTATGCTCTTTTCTGCTACTTTTTTGGTTGTAAATTACACTTTGGGAAAAAAGTATCAGTTTCTGTCAATAAAAAGTAGTTATTTTTTTTAAATTTAGTTTAACTTTGCAAGCGTTACAATGTGTTCTAATGAACTATAACTATTAATATTCAAATTTAAAAAGAAACCAAAACGTATGAACCAAAACAATTCTTCTTAACTGTTAGGAGTCTCGTGTACCTTATTTATAGTATAAGCAGACTCGAGGATGTTGTGCACATCAAAATGACTAAAAATGTATTCAATACAAACCAAATTTAATCTATAGTAAATACTTAAGTATGAATCGAAAATTTAAGAAGACAGCGCTGTTGATGAGCACCTTGGCTCTGTTGGGACTTGGTTACTCGTCAAATGCCTATGCCGCAGGAGCTCCTCAGGAGGTTCAGCAGGCAGCGAAGAAGATTACAGGTACTGTAGTCGATGCAATGGGTCCCGTCATCGGAGCCAGTGTAGTGGAAAAGGGTACCACAAATGCTACGGTTACCGACCTTGATGGTAACTTTACACTTAACGTGAAGCCGGGTGCGACGATTGTCGTATCGTTCATCGGCTTTGAGACACAGCAGATTGCCGTTGGCAATCGTGACAACTTCCAGATTACGCTGAAGGATGACAATGCAGTCCTTGAGGAAGTTGTGGTTGTGGGTTACGGTGTCCAGAAGAAAAAGCTGGTTACTGGTGCAACTGTTCAGGTGAAGGGTGAGGAAATCGCCAAACTGAACACGACCAATGCTCTGACCGCCATGCAGTCAAGCACGCCTGGTGTGCAGATCACTCAGAGTTCATCGCAGCCTGGTAAGGGCTTTAAGGTGAATATCCGTGGTGTTGGAACCATGGGAACCTCTTCTCCATTGCTGATCATCGACGGTATCAATTCTGGTACGGCTGACGATGGCCTGAACGGTTTGAACCCGAACGACATCGAAAGCATTGACGTACTGAAAGATGCTGCCTCGGCTGCCATCTACGGTGCCCGTGCCGCTAACGGTGTGATCCTCGTGACCACCAAGCAGGGTAAGGCCGGTAAGGTGCAGGTTCAGTACGATGCCTATGTAGGTTGGTCAAACGCCTACAAAGTGCCAGGCACCGTTAATGCACAGCAGTATATGCAGATTATCAATGAGACCAACTTCAATACATACGGAACTGCTACCAACTGGAGCAGCATCGTTCCACAGGCAATCCTCGACAAGGTGGACAAGGGTTGGGAAGGTACCGACTGGTTCAAGGAGTATGAGAACAAGAACGCCCTGCAGTTCAGTCATGCTGTGACCATGACTGGTGGCTCTGATCGCTCAAAGTTTTCAATGTCTCTGAACTACAGCTCTAACGAGGGTATCATGGGTGCAGACAATGCATCTAACTACAAGCGTTATGGTGGCCGTATCAACTCTGAGCACGTTCTGCTCAAGGCTAATAATCGTGATGTGATCACCATCGGTGAGAATCTGTCTTACTGGTATCACAGAAGCCATGACCTCGCAGAGTCGAATGGTTACTGGAATATCATGCAGGCTGCTTATATCGCCTCTCCTCTGGTAGAGCCTTACGATGCAGATGGCAACCTCGCTTCTTATAAGAACAATGGTGCTGGCTATAGCACGATGATCTATAACAACCCGTTGAACCACTTCCTTAATGGCGGTTTCAACTCTATCAATAAGAACCGTGACTTCGGTTTAGGTGCAACCTTCTACTGGATCATCGAGCCGATAAAGAACCTCCGCTACCGTGGACAGTTCAATACGGGCTACAGTGCCAGCAACTACCGTAGCATCTCTAAGCCATTTAGCTCTAGCTCAACGAGCTCCAGTGCCAACTTTGATCTGAGCATGGGTGAGTATGAGAGCAGTAGCTTCACATTGGAGAACACACTCTCTTATATTCTCCCGAAACTGGGAAAGCATACGATTGATATCCTCGTCGGTCAATCTCTTGAGCGTTCGAATTGGAGCTCTGGTATGAATATGAGCTTCACTGTTGATGAATCGAACTTGAATTCTCTGGTTCGCAACGGATGGGACTACAATATTCCTTCTAACTATGAGACACAGTATATGACTGGTCATGGTGGTTATGACAACCCGATGCAGGGTAGTATTGCCTCATTCTTCAGCCGTTTGAACTGGAACTATGACGAGAAGTATATGGCAACAGCCATCTTCCGTGCCGATGGTTCCAATAACTTCGCCCGCGGTCACCGCTGGGGCTATTTCCCCTCATTCTCTGCTGGTTGGGTGATCAGCAACGAGAAGTTCATGGAGAGCACGAAGAGCTGGATGGACTTCCTGAAGTTCCGTGCTTCTTGGGGTCAGAATGGTAACTGCCAGATTCCTAACTTCTATTATCTCTCTAACATCGCTTTCTCTCCGACAGAATATGCCGACTATGGCTATAAGTTCTCAAGCGATATGGTTAAGACCGTCGATAGCAATATCTATACAACTGGTGCATACGCCAAGAACGCTCCTAACCCTGACGTGACATGGGAGACTTCTGAGCAGATTAATATTGGTTTTGATGCCCTGTTCATCAATGGCAAACTCGGCTTAAACTTCGACTGGTATGTTAAGAAGACCAAGGACTGGTTGCTCAGTGCTCCGATGAATGAGGTGCTTGGTTATGAGGAGCCTGCTATGATCAATGGTGGTGACGTGAAGAATACCGGTTTTGAGCTGGCTCTCTCTTGGCGTGATCAGGTCAATAAGGACTTCAGCTATCATGCCAATGTGAATGTGGCTACTAATAAGAACGAGGTAACCCGTATCGCCAACGCCAATGGATTTATCAATGGCCAGGTTGATGCTATCTTCGAGAATTCTTCTTTTGCTTCTCGTGTAGAGCTTGGTCACCCCATCGGTTACTTCTATGGTATGTCTTATAGCGGTATCTGGCAGAACCAGGCTCAGATTGATGCCGCCAGAGCTGCAGGCAAGGCCATGCTTCCTAATGCTGCCCCTGGCGATCCTATCTGGGATGACTTCAGTGGAGACGGTACCATCGACTATGACGCTGACCGTCATGAGATTGGTAATCCTCATCCCGATGTAACCCTTGGTGTCAGCCTCGGCTGCGAGTACAAGGGTTTCGATTTCGCTGTCACCGGTTCGGGTGCTTTCGGCATGCAGGTGCTGCAGTGCTATCGTACCGCTCTGCTGGCTAACCAGTATAATAGCTATACTGTTGATGCCTTCGACCGTTGGCACGGTGAGGGTACCAGCAACAAGTATCCTCGTCTGACCGTTGGTCAGATTGCTGATCAGTGGGTTTCTACCCGTTATATGCAGGATGCCGACTACTTCAAGATTCAGAACATTACACTGGGCTACAACTTCAATAAGATCTGGAAGAACTCTCCGTTCAGACAGCTCCGTCTCTATGTACAGGCTCAGAACCTCTACACCTTCACTGGTTATACTGGTGTCGATCCTGAGGTCGGTTCTTCTGGTGGTAAGGATTCTTGGGCACGTGGTATTGATGTAGGTCTGTATCCTTCAGCCCGTACTTTCATCGTAGGTGCAAGTATCAAGTTCTAATAATTTAATAAGGAAGATAAGAATATGAAAAAGATATATTTAATGGCAATCGCGATGCTCTTCGCTGTAGGTCTGACCTCTTGCGAGGACTTCCTCGATTCCGAGAATTACACACAAGCTAATAGCTCTAACTATCCAGCCTCTGCTGGAGACCTGAATAAAGAGCTGGCCGCTCTGTATGGTGTGATGAACCAGTTTAGCACAACTCCGCTGGAGACACCATGGTTCGTTGGTTATATTATGTCTGACGATGCTAACGGTGCCGGTGGTACTGGCGACGTTGAGGCTCATGCTGTTGGTCACCTGATGGCTAACAAGGAAGACTTGTTCGACAATGCTTGGCATAATATCTATGTGGGTATTGCCCGTGCCAATGCGATTATCTATGCCGTTGACGCTTTCGACTGGACCGGTCAGGAGGCAACCCGCAACCAGTTGCTGGGTGAGGCTTACTTCATGCGTGGTCTGTTCTATCTCTGGGGCGTACAGTTCTGGGGTGATATCCCTGCTTACTGGGCTTCAGCTGCTCCTGATCCATGTCCTCAGGAGAGCGCAGAGAATGTGATTATGCCACATATCCTGGCCGACTTCACCAGTGCTGCCAATCTGATGACTCATGGTATGACAACCCGTGGTGACGGTCATGCAACCAAGGGTGCTGCCGAGGGTTACCTGGCTCGTGCCTATATGTTCTATGAGGGCTTCTATAAGAAGGCTGGCGAATTGGCAAATGCCAATCTGGCTGATGTCGCTTTCGACTTTGAGCAGGAAGGTGCCGGTGCTTCTCTGAGCAAGGCTCAGGTTGTGGCTTTCCTTGAGGATGCCATCAACAATGGCGGCTATAAACTCATAGAAGACTTTCGTCTGCTTTGGCAGTACACCAACGAATACACCATCAAGGACTATGCTTTCGTAAATGACCTGGATAAAGCCGGTAAGGTATGGGCAGGTAATGGTAACGAGGAGGAAATGTTCCAGATACAGTATATGAACGCTGGTTCTTGGAATGGTACTATCGGTATGGGATTTGTAAATCAGGTGTCTCTGTATACAGGTTTGCGTTGTGATGACGACGGTGCCGGTACTGCTAATGGTGACGCTAATACTCTTCCATTCGGACAAGGCTGGGGACAGGGTACTATCAATGCTAATCTCTGGGATGAGTGGAGTGACAGCGACCCACGTAAAAAGGCTACTATCCTTGATGCTCAGACAGAGTGTGAGAAATTCGTATTTACCACTTCCTGCTCTGAGGATGCTGGTTACTACAACAAGAAGTGGATGCCTATCACATGCTCAAAGTCAACTTGGGATGATCATAACACGGCTTATACATGGTGGGGCGTTTATCGTACCGAGAACACGAGTGCAGCCAACAACAACAAGAACTCTTTCCAGGGTGACCACTTTGCTGACATCATCTTACTTCGTCTAGCTGATGTGATGCTGATGCATTCTGAGTTGACGGGCGATGCTACTCAGATGAACAAGGTTCGTGCACGTGCAGGTCTGCCTGCTACAACCTACTCTTGGAAGAACATCAAGGATGAGCGTCGCTTCGAGCTTGCCGGTGAGGGCCTGCGCTTCAATGACCTGCGCCGCTGGTCTGGTAAGGACGGTGGAGCTAGCTGCGAGGCTGCTCTGGCTCTGCAGAAGCAGGATGGATCTCGTGTGAACTACACGGGCCACTGGACTGTGATGCATCATGGTCAGGGCGTAGGCGGTAGCAGTTGGGCTCAGCGTTATGCCGATACCGACGGCTTCGTCATGATTCCTCCCCAACAGATCAGTATTGTCGGTAATCCTGAAATCCTGAAACAGAATCCTGGCTGGGGGGCAAGTGCTACTGGTGCTAATATGTCGGGTTGCCCAGTATATGACTAATAAAGAGTTTCGAATTAATCATTAAGAATAAGCAATATGAAAAAATCAATATTATTGTTCGCAGTAGCGCTGGGTATGCTCACGGCCTGTGATCCTATCAAGGAGGACGGAACTTTTGACGTGGACAACTATACATCCAGCAACCTGCTTGATGGTGCTGAGTTTTCGCAGTATGCCGATCAGGCTTGCACGACTCCTCAGGCTGATGGTAACTATATTAAGTATAATATTCCCAATGCATCAGGTATTTATATCTATTATATAAAGGCTGATGGTTCAGAATTTAAGCTTACTAGTGGTGCAAGCGGTGGCGTATTTAACTTTGTTCCTGCTCGTGGTTCTGATCCTAACCAAACAGTTTACTTTAAGTATATCAATGCCAACAACCAAGAAGTTGTGGCTTCTAAGGAGTTTAATGTTGCTGTAGCTGCTGAGCTGAAACCAGAGATTCGTCTTATCGCTTCTAATGCTTATGGCAAGAAGACCTGGACATGGAACACTCATAGTGGCATTAGTGCTGGTGGAGTTGATAACCTTGTCTGGGGTAACTTTGGTGCAGATGGTAGTTGGCGTGGTGAAACCCTTAATGATTTTGTTTGGTGGGGAGTTAACGATGCTGCTGATTTGAAAGATCAGTTGGGTCACTCTGTAACTGGTGCTGCTATCGGTGAGGAGGATAATGGTGCAACGATGGTCTTTACAGAAGACGGTCTCGTGAAGTGCTATGACGCAAATGGCACAGAAATTCGTTCAGGTAGCTATGAGATAAAGGGATGGACTGGTGAAAACCATGATGGATTCAAATATGGTATACTCCATACTTCGGAGGGTGCAACACTCTTCCCTTATGAGATTAATGCTGGTGGACGTTATGTGACGGATTACTGGATTTATTCTCTGACATCGGATAATCTTGTTTTGGTTTATCCAGATAATGGTGCATTCAGTGGCTGGTCTGAAGGAACATATTGGGCATTTAAGAGCGAATCTGACGTCTCTGGTATGATGAACAACTACGGTAGTAAGACTTGGACATGGGATACAGAGAGTGGTATTAGCGCTGGTGGAGTTGATAACCTTCTCTGGGGAAACTTCGGCGCAGATGGTACTTGGCGTAATGAAGACTTTGCTTCCTGCGGCTTCACATGGTGGGGCGTTAATGATGCATCACAGCTGAAAGATCAGCTGGGTCACTCTGTAACGGGTAGCGCAACCGGAGAGGAAGACAATGCTGCTACGATGGTGTTGAATGAAGATGGTAGCGTGAAGTGCTATGATGCCAATGGAACGGAGATTCGTTCTGGAAGCTATGAGATTGACCTCTCAACAGCGGATGTCTGGAAGAAGGGTACATTCAAGACTACAGAAGGTGCAACTCTGTTCCCTTATGAGATTAATGCTGGTGGACGTTATGTAACAGACTTCCAGATTTACAGCATCTCAGATTCTAAGATGGTTCTGACTTATCCTGACAATGGTGCGTTCAGTGGCTGGTCTGAGGGAACATATTGGGCTTTCAAGAAAAAGTAAGTGCTTAGGGACCCTTGTGTACTGCCGCAAGGGTCCCCTATTATAAAACCATAAGAAATATGAAGAAGTATTTATTTGCTTTTTTGTTTTTGTTTGTTGCTCTATCATCTTGGGCAAGGCAGTATGGGCCATATTTTATGTATAATAACACACCAACACCAAGTGGTTATACAAAAGTGGTCTGTTTCTCTAATCCCAACTATATTGGTGTTGGGGTGGTGCTAGTGAATGTTGAGACAAATGAACAGATTCATCTGTCAACGAGTTCTACATATCAGCCAATGTGGTTCTATTTTGTACCAGGAGGTACTTATAGGGTTGTTGCTGTCAATGCTCATATGGCAAAAGTTAAAATCAATGGTTTTGATGTGGGAGAAGGAGACGAGGTCGTGTTCTGCAGAAATGCCAGTGGCAGTCTGATAGCTTTTCCAGATGAATAATGATAGTTAGGGCCTTATTTCTAGAAATACTGCCCCGTAGCATATAATGGCTGCGGGGCGGTTAATTACGAATAATCCATGGATTTGTTTTATATGTAGGAAAGTTATATCTTTGCAACTATTATGAAGCAAGCAATAGCTAGAAAATCTTTTTGAGGTTTTAGTATTTCAGTTGTTCCGTAGCACTTGCTTTGCTGCGGGGCGATGTCTATTTCGCTTGCGTAAAGACTCTTTGCAACTAGATACGAACAATAGAACAAAGCAGCGTATTGACCAAAACTGATAAGGCGTGAAAAAAGTATTTTGGATTCTGATAACACAGTTGATGATACAGCTCCCCCATGCGGTAGGCAGACCTGTCGTTCAAGCGAACGTCCCCATAGTGGCTGAGGATGTGCACGTGGGGTGGTTTTCCTTGGCAACTGAGAAGAAGGCGGTAGCCATATATACAGATGCCAATGATTATAATGTCGTGCAGATTGCAGCAGAGATGCTGGCCGATGATGTGGAAAGAGTAACGGGACTTCGACCTTTACACCAGGCTGTGGGATCACTGCCAAAGGATGCTTGCATCGTGTCGGGTACATTAGGAAAGAGCCAACTAGTAGACAGACTGGTGAAAAGCCTGGAAATAGATGTCAGTGGTATTCGAGGTAAGTGGGAGTCGTATATCATCACCACTGTTCAGCAGCCAGAGGGCAATGCCCCTTTGCTCCTTGTTATCGGCAGCGACCGACGAGGGACTGCTTTCGGACTGACATCTCTTTCTGAGGCTATTGGCGTGTCACCATGGTATTGGTGGGCTGATGTGAAGCCGCTTCGTAAAAAAGTACTTTATGTTGAACCGGGCTTTTTTTGTCAGGGTGAACCGGCAGTACAGTATCGCGGTATCTTTATTAACGACGAGCGCTTTGGCGGATGGGCGCGCTGGGCTGAACATCATTTCGAAAAGGCTGAGGGGAAAGTTGGTCCAAAGACATATCAAAAGGTTTTTGAGTTGTTGCTGCGTCTGAAAGCCAACTACCTTTGGCCTGCCATGCATCCAGGGACCCAAGCCTTCAATGATGATCCGGAAAACGCACGTCTGGCAGACGACTATGCGATCGTGATGGGATCGTCGCACTGTGAACAGATGCTGCGCAATAACGAGGGAGAGTGGAAGGCTGTAAACGAGCGGGCAAAGGCAATAGGTGAGGCCGGACTTGGTAGTTTTAACTATATAACCAACCGCCAGATGATGCAGGATTATTGGGAGGAGCGTATTAAGGTCAACGGGAAATATGAGAACACCTATATCGTTGGTTTGCGCGGTATCCATGATTATCCGATGGAGGGAGCCCATACAACTGCAGAACGTGTGGCTCTGATGCAGCAGGCCATTGACGATCAGCGCAACATTCTGCGCCGTAACATCCATAAGGCAATAGAAGAGATTCCTCAGGTTCTTTGTACTTACGAGGAGGTGCTTGATGCCTATCATCATGGATTGAAGGTGCCCGATGATGTGACGCTGCTCTGGAGTGACGATAAGCATGGCTACTGTCGTAATCTTTGCAACCCAGAGGAGCTACAACGAAAAGGTGGAGCAGGCATATATTACCATTTGTCGTATCATGGTGATCCTGCCAGTTGGATATGGCTCAGTCCGCTCTCGCCCGCCTTTCTCAGTACAGAGCTCACCAAGGCTTACACATATGGTGCCAGGAAAATCTGGGTGTTTAACGTCGGAGATATCAAACCTGCGGAAAAAGAGATATCCTTTGTGATGGACTTGGCGTGGAATCTTAATCGATGGAAACCTACCGAGGCACACAACTATACAAGATATTGGGCAGCAAAGACTTTCAGCCGGGACCTGGCACCAGAGATCGCCGATATGCTAGCAGGCTACTATCGGTTACAGGCTGCAGGCAAAGATTCCCATGTATGGTTCGTAAATTACAGCGATGAGCAGATTGGGCAGCGTATAGCTCAATGGCGTGCGCTGGCTGCTCATGCAGATGAGTTGTCATCTCGTATCCCGGAACCGTTAAAGGCGGCCTATTTCGAACTGGTGCACTATCCTATTCGTGGTGCTGCCATGATAAATGAATATCAGTTGCTGGCTCGTCGTAGTATGGTGAGGGCAACGACAGGTGATGGTGATGAGGCCATAGCAGATGGCCGACGTGTGGAAGAGATGTTTGACCGGCTGAATGCATGGACAGATCATTATAATAACGGAATCCTTGACGGCAAGTGGGCAGATTTCTTCAATTGGCAGCCCTACCATTGGTTCCGTTCGGAAAAGATAGATCCGCCTTACTGCACGCCAGAGGTGTTGGAACAGGTTCAGAACAGCCCTAAGCCGCGCTTCCTCCCTGTTTGCGAAGCTGTCTCTGTTGAAGGCGTCAGCATTGATAGTGAAATGGAAGGTGATATACCCCTTTGGATAGAGGCATTAACACCTGTTGAGAACTTCTCGAAAGCGGCTCAGGACAACGTATTCTGTCATGTCGTCTCTGACTCGGGTAATTACGATGCCTCGGCGACACCTATTAATAATATATGGCATGCTTCTTATGTCGGTCCGATGTGGAGTCGTGTCGGCATGTTGCACCTGAAGAAAGGTTCTAACCCCCTCGCTATTAACAGTCTGAAACCTGGTACCCGTATCTATAAGATATACATTGGGCTCTATCCTCCGTTTGAAAGAGAGCCTCGCCTCAGGATTCCTGCATCTCTCTATCAGAGCGCACAGGGTGGTATTGAGCGCGTAGAAGGTTTAGGTTATACTGATGGAGTTTTAGCGCAACCTTTTGATACGTCATCTTATCAGCAGATAGAGAAGGCTCCTTTTGTTGAATATGAACTGGATCTATATGATGGTGATACCACAATCGAAGTGCGGACGTTGCCTACACTTCATCTCTATGAGGGGCGTGATGCCCGCTATGCGGTCCAACTCGGTGATACCGTACCGCAGGTGTTCTCTATCCAGACTGAGGATTTTACTGCAGAGTGGCGCTCAAACGTACTGTGTGGCTATGCCTCACGCTCGCTGTCCGTTGCTGCCACAGGTCGTCAACGGCTGCGTATTTACCTGCTCGATCCAGGCATTGTGCTACAAGAGGTCTTAATTCACTCTAAAGAATAGGGAAATGATGAGGGGATTGTGTTTAGTTATCATTCTAATGATCTCAGGATCTTGTAATCAAATGTTGGCAGAACAGCGCCGGTATCTGCATGATAATTGGACGTTCGGGTTAACGCACCAGTCTAGCCGATACCCTGCTGTGGTGCCGGGGGTTGTGCATACAGACCTAATGCGCCAAGGGCTTATAAAGGATCCTTATATAGGGCTAAATGAACGGGACGTTCAATGGGTTGACAAGGAAGACTGGTTATATGAGACTACATTCCGTGTGACTGATGGTGTCTTAGCCGAGGAACATGTTGATCTTTGTTTCGATGGGCTTGACACCTATGCTGATGTTTATCTGAATGATCATAAGATATTAGAGGCGGATAATATGTTTCGCAGATGGCGAATCGATGTCAAGTCGCTGTTAAGAGTCGATAATAACGTGTTACGTGTATATTTCCATTCTCCAATAAAGGTAGATATGCCTAAGTGGGAAAAGCACTCAGGGCTTTATGATGCTGCCAATGATCAGTCGGAGAATGGCGGACTACAGGATAGAAAACTCAGCGTATTTGCTCGTAAGGCAGGCTATCACTATGGTTGGGATTGGGGACCACGACTCGTCACCTCTGGCATTTGGCGTGATGTGTATATGGAGGCTTGGAGCAAGGCCCGTATTACGGATGTCTATCTTCATCAGTGTGAGGTCAGCAAACAAAAAGCAATCGTCAGGGATGAAGTGCAGATAGAGACTGATATTGATATACCTAATGCCGTGATTACTGTGATGGATAATAAAGGTAGGAGTGTAGTCCAAAAAAAGTGTTCATTACGGAAAGGGCAGAACACTGTATCTGTGGATTTTGTCATTAAGAATCCTCGGCTATGGTGGTGTCGTGGTTTGGGAAAGCCTGAGCGTTACACTTTTATGACGAATGTTGTCGCAGATGGAAAACTTATGGCGCGGAATGAGCAACGTATTGGATTGCGTTCTGTTAGATTAGTGATGGATCCGGATGAAAAAGGTAACAGTCAGTTCTATTTCGTACTTAATGGCGTGAGAGTATTTGCAAAGGGGACCAATTATATACCACAAGATAACTTCCTGACCACTGTTACACCTGAGCGTTATTGGCAGACTTTGCGAGATGCTGTGTTGGCAAACATGAATATGATTCGTGTCTGGGGTGGAGGTATATATGAGAACGATATCTTCTATGATCTCTGTGATGAGATGGGGTTGATGGTATGGCAGGACTTTATGTTTGCCTGCAGCACCTATCCGGCTGAGGGTGACTGGTTGGAAAGTGTGCGTCAGGAAGCTGATGACAATATCCGTCGTTTGCGTAACCATCCTTGTATCGTTCTATGGTGTGGCGGTAATGAATGCCTGGATGCTTGGTATAACTGGGGGTGGAAAGGGCGTATGGAGAAAACCGATCCTGAAGGTGCCAGGCTGGTGGAACAACAGCAGGAACATCTTTACTATGATGTGCTGCAAGAAATAACTAGTCAGTTGGTTCCCGATGATATCTATACTCCAGGATCGCCTTACTCCGTACGTGGGCATGGTAGCGATGGCGTGAACGGTGACCGTCATTTCTATGGCGTCGGGCATCGGCGCATGCCTGTCAGCATGTATAATCAAGAGACTTCCCATTTTTTCTCTGAGTATGGCATGCAGTCATTTCCAGAATATGCTTCGGTACTCCGCTATGCACCTGACACAACTACTCATGATATCGGTAGCCAGTTGATGATGTGGCATCAACGGGGTGGCGTGGAGGCCAATAAGGTCATTGAGTGGTATGTCAACAATGAATATGGTCATCCTCGTGATTTCCGGCAATTCCTCTATGCCTCACAGCTGCTCCAGGGTGATGCCATGCGTACAGCCATAGAATCTCATCGCCGTGATATGCCTCATTGTATGGGGTCATTGCTCTGGCAGCATAACGACTGTTGGCCTGTAGCCTCTTGGTCTACCCGTGATTATTATGGTCATTGGAAGGCGGCTCACTATATGGTGCGCCATGCCTTTGAGCCACTACTCTGTTCTGCAGTTACGAAAGGGGACAGTTTGCTTGTCTATGCAGTCAACGATCTGCAGCTCAGGCAACAGGTGAGATTGAGACTAACTGTCTATACTCTCAGTGGGCAGACGGTTCATACACAGACACAGACAAAGGTGATTTTACCCAATACATCGACTTTGTTACTTAAGCAGTCTTTATCAGAATTGCTGAAAGAACATAAGCGTGAGGATGTCGTCGTAAACATGAGCCTTACAGCCTCGTCTGGAGTCGCATATGAGGCCAATAGCTTCCTTTGTTTACAGAAAGACCTGCGACTACTGCCTGCGAAACTAGCTTTTCAGGTGGATGCAGTCGATGGTGGATGTATCATCACCATCAAGTCTGATAAGTTTGTGCGTGCTTTGGCTATTTCTTTGGATGCAGAGAAGTACTGGTCGGATAAGAACTATTTTGACTTGCTTCCGGGAGTCCCAGTCCAATGCTTTCTGCGTTCATCGTTGTCTCCGGCAGATGTCCGGCAGAGAATGACGTTCATTTCTTTGAATAGTATGAAAGAGCAATAGCGAAGGCCTGTTATTTGATATATTATTTGGTGGAGTCAGAAAATGTTAGTAACTTAGCGGCGTTTATGAATCAGGTGAAAGTGAAATATTTAGACAATGGGTTGTCTTTGTTTGTGGGCATTGGCGTGTTCTTGTTTTGGTATGTGTGGTATCCTCACGCATTGTCATATCAAGAGCAATATCAGTTGTTCCTGTGGACAGGTGACTATTTCATGGAACGTGTGAGTGTGCCTGGTGGCTTTGCTGACTGGTTGGGTGAGTTTATCGTTCAGTTCTATTATGTAGAATGGTTAGGGGCACTGCTGTTAGCGCTTCTGTTTGTTGGCTTTGGATGGTTGGCTGGCTGGATTCCTGCAGCCTTGTTGTTGTGGCTTTTAGGCGATCCAAGTGTCCTGTTAGGTTATGCTATGGCGGTTATGATCGCCGTCGGAGTAAACAGGATGAACAGGCTTTCTGGACGAACGGGCCTGCTGGCTGATATGGCGCTGGTGCCTCTGGTGTATTGGTTGTCGGGACCTTTGGCTTGGATTTATGTGGTGATGCGATGGTTTAAACTTCCTAAGACTGTAGGTTGGCTTCTTCTGTTGTATTTGCTGGCTCTGCAGTTACTGGCCTATCGTTTCCTCTTGCCGCAGTGGACGCATGAGATGGTTTTCCTGCCTGAGCAATATTACCGTATCCCGATGATGTTGCCTGCACTGATGTGGATAATCCCTGTTGTGGTGATCATCGTTTTCGTGGTGCAGTCGCTGATAAAGTCTGTCAGATGGCATATGCCTGTACAGTTTGTGGTGGCTCTGGTATTGGGCTATATAGGTATGACCAGTGGCTATGACAAGGATATGTTTGAACTTATCCGTCAGGACTATCTGGTGAGAAACGAACGATGGGATGATATCGTGAAACGTGCTCAGGAGTATCAGGTAAAAACACCGTTCAGTTCCGTATGTGTGAATCTGGCCTTGTCTCAAAAGCATCAGTTGGCTGATCGGATGTTCGACTTCTATCAGAGTGGTTCGGATGCGTTGATCATGCCTCGTATCCGTGATCTGACCTCGATGCTCCCCTCTGCAGAAACATTCTGGCGGTTGGGTATGGTGAACTCTGCTTTGCGCTATTTCTTTGATACACAAGAGTCTATCCTTAACGGACGGACAAGTGGCCGCTGTACCAAGAGAATAGCGGAATGTATGATTGTGAATGGCCACTATAAGACGGCAAAGAAACAACTTCATCTGTTGAAACGTAGTTTATATTATCATGACTGGGCTGTCGCGACCGAGGCTCTGTTGGCAAATGAGGATGCAATAAACAGACATCCCGTATATGGCAAGCTACGTCGGTTGCGCTATCAGGACGACTTCCTCTATAGTCATCTTGAACTGTACAAAATGTTTGGTATATTGTTTATGAACAACAATAAGAACACCATGGCTCTTGAATACTTTATGGGTCAGATGTTGTTGGAAGGCCAGATGCAGGGATTCATGCAGTATATGCCCGTGGCGGGAAAGTATAGTGGTTATCGGACGATGCCAATTGGGTATCAGGATGCCATGCTGTGCATTCAGAAACGGGGGATTGTCTCCGATTCGCCCTATGCGAGCTATGTAAAACGGATGATGGAAGAAAGGAAAAAAGATGAAAGTAATGATGAAGTTCACTGAAATATCATATAAGTTGTTGGCTATTGGCTGTTGGCTATTAGCTATTGTCGGTTCGTCGTGTACAGATATACCAGAGAATCCGACATTCCTCAATCAACAGCCTTCTATATACCCCGATTATATCGGTGTAACGATTCCTGCCGATATTGCTCCTCTCAATTTTAATTCAGCAGACGAGGATATCGACTGTATGGATGTGATCGTAAAGGGTAGTAAGCAAGGTGAACTGCATGTAAACGGAGAGTGGGCTGACTTTGATATTGACGACTGGCATGCGTTGACTGAGCAGAATGTCGGGGGGGAGTTGTCGTTTACGGTATGCATCAAGAAAGACGGCCAGTGGTTAAAGTATCAGGATTTTAAGATGTTTGTGAGCCCTTATAGACTTGATGAATATGGTGTGACATATCGTCGCATTGCTCCTGGTTATGAGGTTGGAGGCGATATAGGTATCTATCAGCGGGATATACATAGCTTTCAGGAGTCTGCGATCTTGGCAGAGTGTGTTGTTCCTGGTCAGTGTATGAACTGCCATGTGGCCAACCGTGCCAATTCTCACACGTTTAATATGCAGATGCGTGGTTCTTGTGGCGGAACATTGATCTATAAAGACGGGAAGCAGAAATACCTGATAACCAAGACTGATAGTACTGTCGCTAACACGAGTTATTCATATTGGCATCCTGATGGTGACTATTGCGCTTTCTCGACGAACTCCATTCACCAAAGTTTCTTTGTCGGGACAGGTCAGCGCATAGAGGTTTATGATACCTATAGTAATGTTCTCGTCTTAGATACGAGGACTAATGAACTTGTGCTTTGTCCGCTGTTACAGACAGACGACTGGGAAACCTATCCTGCTTTCTCGGCAGATGGGAAGACGTTGTTCTATTGTACAGCTAAACCTTATAATGTGCCTGCAGAATGGAACAAGGTGAAATATAGTCTGTGTAAGATTTCCTTTGATGCCAGAACAGGTACGTATGGTGACCATGTGGATACCTTGTTGAATGCTCGTGTGCTGGATAAGAGTTTTACTTATCCCCGTCCTTCGTATGATGGCAAGTGGTTGATGTATAATGTGACATATTGTGGTAATTTCCCCGTCAACCATCCTGAGGCCGACCTTTGGCTGATGAATCTGGAAACAGGAGAGACCCATCCATTGAAAGATGCAAATAGTGAGGATACGGAGAGCTTTCACAATTGGAGCCTGAATAGCCATTGGTTTGTATTCTCCAGTCGTCGCGAGAACGGGATTTACAGTATGCCGTATATCGCTTTCCTCGATGAGAATGGCCAGGCAGGCAAGCCTTTCTTGCTGCCGCAACGTAATCCAAAGAAGTATTATCTGGAGGAGATGGACTCCTATAACTGTATCGATTTTACAAATGAAAAAGTGCAGTTAGACGCCCGTGAGGTACATAAAAGAGTATTTGAGAATAAGAGAGAACAAGTAAAGATTAGATAAGATATGAAGAAGATTTTATTGTGTGTGATGGCTATGGCTGTGGTGACTATGTTCTATAGTTGTAAACAAAATAGCAATGTGTGTCGGATTCAGGGTGTTGTCAATGGAGAACAGTTTGAGGGCAAACGTATATTCCTTGTACCGTTTACAGGCCCCAAAACCGCAGAGACCGTTGACTCAATGGAGATTAAGGACGGGAAGTTCCATTTCGAGACTGATAGCATGCAGATGTATAAACTCCTTATTGATTTACGATTCCGTGTAGGCATTCAACCCTTGTTGGTAATTGGTGAGCCGGGCGAGGTGAGAGTGGTTATCGACAGCGTGAGTCATGCAATGGGGACACCGCAGAATGACTCACTGGAAAAGTGGAAGGCGCGTACGGAAATCCATAACCGCGAGTTGGGTAAAATGCGCAGATATATAGCCGACCTGCAGAAACAAGGTGATACGGTGCGGGCCAAGTATATTCAGCAACGTGCCGATAGTTTCCATCTGGTGTATAAGAACTACTCCCGTCAGATGGCAGAGAACCTGAAGGAGGGTGTGTTGCACGATTTCCTGAAGAATATGTTCCCGCTGACGTATCAGCGAAAGTATCCTGACGGAAGAGTCGTAACGATGAATGCTGATACGAATGAAGAGATTACTGAGTAAATACTGGAAGATAGGACTGACCATCCTGTTCGGTTTGGCGGTATTCCTCTTTTGGCGATTCTGCTATCCCTTTGCGCTGGCCTATCAGGAACAGCTGCAACTGTTCCTTTTCGACGACGATTATTTCTGGGAGCGTATGTCTGAGCCTGGCGGCTTGGCAAGATACATCGCAGAGTTTATGGTGCAGTTCTATAATATGGTTACCATTGGGGCTGCGATTATTGCCCTGCTCTTTATGCTGATACAGAGGCTCACGTGGCAGTTGTTCTATCCTCGGAAGATAGTGGGCAAACTATACGTAATGAGTTTCATCCCAGTCCTGATGCTCTGGTATGCGATGGGCGATGAGAACGTCATGCTTACATATGTCGTGTCGCTGGTGATAGCATTGGTATTGATATTGCTTTGGAGGATTGTGCCAAACCTTCCCAGTATAGTGAACTGGTGTTTGCTGTTGGTGATTCTGCCTCTGGTTTATTGGCTGATAGGACCGATGGCACTGTTAGTGGCCTTGTGGATACATCCTGTCTGGGGATTCTATGTGGTGGGTTGCATGTTACTAAGTGCTCACTATCTGCCTTTCCCAATGATAAGGGTGGTACTGGGCGTGAGCTATTACCGTGTTCCTTCAACACTGCCTTATGTCTTGATAGCGATACCTGTGGTTTATTTGCTGCAGGGTGTTGCTTTGGTATTCTTTAGACGCTTTGGACATGCCTTGAGTAAGGTGGGAAAGCGTGGGGCTGTTGTCTGCTCTGTCATCGTGGTGGTAGCAGCAGCTCTATTGATTCCCATGAATTTCGACAAGAAGAAATACGAGCTTATCGAATATGACTACTTAGTGCGTGTGGGCGACTGGAACGGTATTATTGCCAAGGCTGAGAAACAGATGCCCGACCTGCCGATGAGCGTAAGTGCCACCAACTTAGCTTTAGGCATGACGAACCAGCTGGGCGAGCGGGCATTCGACTTCTATCAGCATGGTTCGGAGGGACTGCTTCCTAAGTTTGAGCGTAACTTCGCCACAGGGCAGTTAAAGGGTGAGATATATTTTAATCTCGGTATGGTGAATACCGCCCAGCGTTTCGCTTTCGAGGCAATGGAGGCTATACCCAATTACAATAAGAGCGGTCGTGTGATGAAACGACTAGCAGAGACCAACCTAATCAATGGCCAGTATGAGGTGGCACGTAAATACCTGCGGATATTGGAGAAGACCATTTTTTATCGTCGTTGGGCTCAGCGTACTATGGCTATGCTGGACGACGGCCAGGGAGGCAAAAGCATTGATGCCCACCCGCTATACGGCACACTTCGGAAGTATCGCTTACAGGATGACCTCCTGTCCAGCGACCGCGAGCTCGACAAGATATGCGGACAGCTCTTCCTGCACAACCAGCAGAATATGATGGCAGCGCAGTATCTGCTTATGATGCCCCTGCTCGACAAGGATGTTCCACGCTTCATGCAGTTTGTACAGGCAGTGCAGAAGCGAATTCCGTATAATCCACGCAGTTGTCAGGAGGGCATCGCTTTTGCCTTTTTCCAGCAGCGGCAGAACCCTCCACAGGGTTTCCTCAATGATTATGTATTGCGGCGGATGAATGAATTCGCCAACGTGTACGGTTCAGACAAAAACTCGCCTGAACTAGAAAGATTCAAGAATACGGTATGGTATTATTTAATGGTAGGACAATGAGGAAAAAAACTGTATATTGGCTGGCGGTCGTTGGCTGTTGGCTGCTGGCCGCATGTACGTCGGGTGTAGAGAATCCTATAAAGGTGGACTCGTTGCCTGCTATCTATCCCGATTACGTCGGGGTGACGATTCCTGCGGAGATAGCCCCGCTGAACTTTAACAGCACCGATCCTGAGATCGATGCAATGGATGTGGTGGTGCGTGGCTCTAAGGACGGAGAATTGCATCTGCAAGGCGACGAAGCCGACTTTGATATCACTGACTGGCATGAGCTGACACGGCAGAACAAGGGTGGCGAACTCACCTTTACCGTATGTACCCGAAAAAACGGACAGTGGCAGCAGTATAAGGACTTTACGGTCAGTGTGAGTCTATATGCCCTCGATGAGTGGGGACTCACCTATCGTCGCATAGCTCCCGGTTATGAGGTGTTTAGCAAGATGGGCCTTTACCAGCGTGATCTCTCGTGCTTCGATGAGTATCCTATTATTGAGAATACCCTAGTGCCGGGCATGTGTGTCAACTGTCACTCGGCGCGGCAGACCGATCCCTCGCAATTTGTCTTCCATGTCCGTGGCGACCATGGTGCAACGATGTTCCAGACAGACGGTCAGCGTGAATGGCTCAAGGCCAGCAACGACCAGTTGGGCGGCTCAATGGTCTATCCCTACTGGCATCCAAGCGGACAGTATTGTGCTTTCTCGACTAATCAGACACGTCAGGGCTTCCATGTAGCTCCTAATGAACGTATCGAGGTTTTCGACTTGTCAAGTGATGTGTTTGTCTATAATCCAGCCACCCACGAGATTATTAAGGACTCGCTGCTCTCTACAAAAGACTGGAGCGAGAACTCGCCCGTGTTCTCTCCCGATGGCAGGACACTGTATTTCATGACCTGTAAGCAGCAGGATTATCCAATGCACTATAAGGACGAGAAGTATAACCTCTGCAAGATAGCCTTCGACCCCGAGACGGGGCGTTATGGCGAGCAAGTGGATACCATTTTCAATGCTGTGGCTATGGGTAAGAGTCTCACATGGCCGCGTCCCAGTTACGACGGGAAGTACATCCTCTTTACGCTGATGGACTATGGCTATTTCTCTATCTGGCATGAGGAGAGTAATCAGTGGCTGCTCGATCTTCAGACGGGAGAAGTGCGTGAGTTGAAGGAAATCAATAGTGAACGGGCCGACAGCTATCACAACTGGAACATCAATTCCCACTGGATAGTCTTTACCAGTCGCAGGGACGATGGGCTTTACAGCCGTCTCTACCTGGCAAGTGTCGACGAACAGGGGCACTTCTCAAAACCCTTTCTGTTGCCCCAGCGCCATCCGAAGGAGTATTATGAAGAGAGCATCTTCTCTTTCAATGTACCCGACTTTACGAAGTCGAAGGTGGAGTTCGATGCCTACGAGGCAGGCCGCGAAATAGCTTCTGATAAGCGTATTGGGACAAAAGTCACTTCTCCCGCCAAATAGGGGATAATCTCCATAACAACAAAACAACTTGTTTTGTTCTCGTTCAGATAGTCTTTTACACTCTAAGGAACTATCTCTTTGAAGACAAAACAAGTTGTTTTGTTATTATGGTAATAAAGGTTTACCTTTAGATGAAAGGTTATTTGAATGAAATAGCTTGTTCTTTCATCACTTTGACCACGTCATCTACGTCGAATGGAACCTTGCCCTTGCCCAGTTCTGGCGCGTTAAACGACTTCAGGTTGTTGTCGTAGAACGTTGGGTGCTGCTGTGGCAGACAGAAGGGCTTATGGGTCTTGCCGTCTTTGTCAACGTAGCAGAAGTAAGGCTTGCCGTATAGCCCGTCGTCGCGTTTCGAGGCGAAGACAAACCAGCGGCTGTTCGATGACCATGAATGGTATGTATCACTCTTCTGACTATTGACTATGCTGAGGCTGTCAACAGCGCCCGTTTGAAGGTTTATCATCTGTAGGTCGGCCTCTGGATGCCAGATCGGGAAGGTGCCATAGTCGGCTACTGTGAAGAGTACAAAACGTCCGTCAGGACTAATGCGGGGGTGGCAGACACTCCTCTGGTTGAAAAGTGTGTCGATTTTCGTACCAATGGTGCCGTCGCTCTCGTTGAAAGGGATGCGCACAAGACTGTATTGCAGGTTCTTGATATCCTGAGGCAGGCTCACAGTGTCGGCACTGCAATAGTAGATGTACTTGCCATCGGGCGAGAACGTGGGGAAGGTCTCGAATTTCAGGCTGTCGGCCAACAGGGGCGATGAGATGATGCGGTGCTCCAGCATATCGGCCACGTAGACGTTTGATGCTGCATCGTAGACTTCCAGGCGTTTACTGGCCAGACTGTGGAAGGCAGGAATGATCTTTTGGGTGGAGTAGGTGATGTAACGCCCCGTAGGACTGAAACAGAAGTACACGCTACCCGGGATGTTGAGCTTGCTCAGTTGGCCATTGCGGTTCAGGATGGCACCGCCGCCAGGACCGCGTACATACATCATCGACAGTTCTGGGTCTTGATTGGCGTAGGTGTGGCAGTTCATACAGCGGTTCTCCAGTTGCTCATGGTGGGCTAGAGCATTTACGTTGAAGTTCTCCACGCAACGTTGCTGAATCTGCACGTGATTCCAAATCTCATAGTCGGGTTCGATGAGGCGGTAGGTAAGGTAAGGATCCACTTTATCGCTCACCACCTGCCATTTAAACGACTTGTATTGTGTCCATGTCCCGTCGATGAGTGCTGTCACGGTGACCTCTATCTCTTTATCGGCCGATTGCTGCATCAGCTTCTTCCAGTCGTCGATGTCGAACACAGCCTCATTGCCGCGCGTATTCAGTGTCAGTTCTCCAGCTCTCACCTCGATGGCTTCGCAGTTGGCACGGAGCAGGAAGTTCAGCGGAGCAATATTCTCGGGAACGGTCACGTCGCAGTAGTCGGGATATATAGGAGGCAACTCGCTGTTCTGCTGCACGTTCTCTGGAGTAGGTGCGCAAGAAAGGTAAAAAGGTAAAAATGTGAAAATGTAAAACAGTCGTCTCATATCTCTGGTGCTTTAATCTTATCAAAGTAATACCAGTAAGAGCCCTTGAACAGAGTGCTGCCACGTTGTTGGTTGTATTGCTGGAACCGTTCAAAAACGTCACTCCGCTGTATGTACTTCTCCCACTCTTCTTGTGAGGCGTCTGTGCCAGCCAGCCAGATGCAAAGGGCTTCCTGATAGAGCGGTTTCAGGCGAGGCCTGCCAGTCTCTATGCAATAGCGATCGTAGTCGCGCTTGAAGTTGGTGATATCCTTCAGCAACAAGTTGCTGCACAGAATATAGTCGAGGGCGATGGTGTTGTCGGGATTAGTATCGAGCAGTTGCATCATCAGGAAATGAGCATTGTCGGAAATGGTTATCGTGTCACGCCGGTTTGCCCTCTGCATTTTCTCTTGATAGATTTGCTGGCCGTGTTGGCGGATGTTCTCTGCCCACTTTCTGTATACCAGTGTCTTATCGAGGATGCGCAGATACTTTTCTGCCGCCAGAGAGTCACCGCTAACGATATTGCATTCTGCCAAGCGGCGCATCATACGGACATTGCGGTTGTTATGAGAAAAGACGTTGGTCATCATGGCAGCTCGCTCTGTAAAGGTCATGTCGCCCAGTGCCCAGTAGAGCTCATTCATGTTACGAATGGTAAGCATAGGGGTCTTTGGTCCGATTTTCTCGAATGTGCCAAGATAGTTTGGCGTGAACTTAAGCAGATGGTCTGGTAGTTGGTCACGCTGAGCCTGTGACAGATTGTAGAAAAAGAGCATCTGGTTTGTCCACTGCTCAGAGCTCTCTACCAGCTGGATCACTTTGTCGTGGTTACCGAAGTAGTATTCACAGTCAACGGCAAAGTCTTTCTCAAGAATGAAGTCGGGGCCTTGCAACTTCTTTACTTGGGGCAGCCCGAAGAGCAGCCAGCCAGACAACAGAAGACAGCAACAAACGGCAACCTGCTTCTTCCGACCTTTGACAAGTGATACCAGCCATAACAGCAGTGTCCAGCCCATGACGGTGATGGTAGATGACAGGCGGTAGCTGGTGCTGAAATGGCAGACAGCAAGGAAGGTCATCAGTACCAATGCCAATAACAGCGATACGATGTGGTTGACCTTGAGATGGCTTAAGGCGCTGTAAAGCAGCATGCCTGTAGCTGTCAGACAGAATGTCAGAATGGTGGCGCCGATATAGAGGTAGTAATAGAATTGGGTCAGGAAGTCGCCCGCTAGTGTAGCTAGCCAGCCCGATCCGGTGTAAGAGGAGATATAGTCCCACGACCAGAGAAATAACTGGTTCTGCTCCTGAAAGAAGAAATGGTAAGGATAGCAGAATTGGAAAAAGCACCAACAGGCGATAGCCCAGAGGACCATCACTACCAGAGGATAATATCTCAATACCTTACCTTTCACTTTTCCAGAATCTTTTCCAGTTCGTCAATTTCCTCTTCTGTTGTTGCCCAACTAGTGACGAAGCGGCAGATGGTATGATGCTTGTCGGCCTGTCCGAAGTGAGTAAAGAGCATTTTCTGACTGAGTTTGTCAACCTGTTCATTATCGATAATGACGAACTGCTGGTTGGTGGGAGAGTCTACGTAGAACTTGAAGCCTTTTCGTATAAAGATGTCTTTCATCCTCATAGCCATCTTAATGGCATGTTCGGATAGCCTGAGATAGAGATTGTCAGTAAACAAGGCCTCGAACTGCAAACCGATAAGCGCTCCTTTCGCTATCACGGCACCATGCTGCTTCTGGATAGAGAAAAAATGCTTATGGGCTTTGCGGTTGGTGAAGACAACGGCTTCTCCACAGAGTGCGCCAATTTTCGTGCCGCCAATGTAAAATACATCGCAATGGCGGGCCAGATAGGGCAGGGTCACATCTGTGCCCTCAGCCTTCAGTCCGTAGCCGAGACGGGCACCGTCGATATACAATGGAATCTCATAGCGCTGGCATACCTGATAGATGTCATTGAGTTCTTTAGCAGAATAAAGGGTGCCGAACTCTGTGGGGAAAGTGATGTAGACTAAGCCCGGGTGAACAGCATGATCCTTATTGCCGTCGTGCATATAGTCGTCAAGATACTTGTCAAGGGTGCTGGCCTCCATCTTACCATCGGTATCGGCAATCGTGATAATCTTATGCTCGGTAAACTCCACAGCTCCTGCCTCATGGACATTGATATGACCGCTACCAACGCAAATTACGCCCTCGTATTGATAGAGCATAGAGTCGATAGTTGTGGCGTTGGTCTGTGTGCCACCAGTGAGGAAGAATATCTGTGCGTCGGGGAGTCCGCAGGCTTCGCGGATACGATCCTTCGCCCGCTCGCTGAATTCGTCGAAGCCGTAAGGGGTTGGCTTGGCGTTGTTGTACTTAATTAGATTTTCAAGTACTTGAGGATGTGCTCCGTTATTGTAGTCGCATTCAAATGATAGCATGTCTTTTTTCTCTTTTGCCTGCAAAATTACATAATCTTTCGCTATTTATTTGCAGAGTTCGAGGTTTTTTTATATTTTTGCACACGATTTTACAATCGACCATACAGGATGACAAAGATTAGAAACCACATTGTGGTACCCATAGCCTTATCCATCATGCTCATTATTTCATCGTGGAATAATGGACTTGATAGTGTTGTCGGCCCTATTCCACAGCGCCCCAGTTACGATAATCCCTCCATGTGGTATATACAGAGCCGTGGGGGCGAGGCCGATCTCTTTTATATTATCTCTACCGAGACTGGTGACCATATGATGGGTGGTGACACCTGCCATTTAGCGGACATTTATAATATGGAGCTGCGGAAGCCGATGCAGAAAGAGATGACAGCTGTTGACTCTTTCTATTCTGATAAGTTGAACTATTTTTCACCTTATTACCGTCAGGTGTCTATGGACTCGTGGGCTGATAGTGAGAAGGCTTTTGCACGTCTGCCAATAACTGTCTCAGACGTGAAACGCAGTTGGCAATATTATCTGGAGCATTTTAATCAGGGACGTCCCTTTATTATTGCGGGTTTCAGCCAAGGAGCTCTCGCTGCTTTGGAGATTGTAAAGCATATGCCCGATAGTGTTATGAAAAGGATGGTGGCTGCTTATGTGATTGGCTACAAGGTGGGACAAGAGGATTTGGATTCATTCCCTAATATCCGACTGGCTCAAGGGGCTACTGATACGGGTGTGACTATCAGCTTTAATTCGGTGAAGTCGCCGGAAAGTATCCTTTATATTAGTAAGAATACCAAGGCTTGTATCAATCCCGTTAATTGGCGCACTGATTCCGTGAGTACTCCGTTCGTGCTCTATGGCAGGAAGAAAAACGATACGTTATCCGTGCACTGTGATCCTAAGAGTAGGCATATCATAGTGGAAGGTTATCAGCAGAAAAACATCATGCCGATAATTGGTTGCAAGGGTAATTATCATGACATGGAATTGAAGTTTTACTATCCTTACATTCGAAGAAACATGGCTGACCGTGTGGCAGCGTTTATGAAACGCGAATAAATGACAATCCCCACCAAGTGGCGGGGATTGTCATTTATTATAATGCTTCGAGCATTCGTTTGATGACAACCGAACAGCTAATTTCTCGGTTAGCCGCTTCAGGGATGACAAGGCTGTTAGGCGACTCAATCACATCATCGGTTACGATAAGGTTACGACGGACGGGGAGACAGTGCATGAATTTTCCATTGTTAGTCCACGACATGTGCTCAGCGTCTACCGTCCATGACATGTCCTTTGAAGTAATCTTTCCGTAATCAGCCGGATTAATCACACCTGGGTTACTCCAGTTCTTTGCATAGATGAAGTCGGCACCCTCAAAGGCTTTCTTCTGGTCGTATTCCACCACTGCATTACCTACGAACTTCGGATCGAGTTCGTAGCCTTTGGGGTGAGTGATGACGAGATCCACATCGGGAGCGGCATTCATCCACTCGGCAAAACTATTTGGTACGGCCTGGGGCAAGGCACGGCAATGGGGAGCCCAAGTGAGAACGACTTTCGGGCGCTCAACGGTCTTATGCTCCTCGATGGTGATGAGGTCGGCAAAGGCCTGAAGGGGATGCACGGTGGCAGTCTCCATGGCAAAGACGGGACGGCCCGAGTATTTGATAAACTGATGAAGTACAGTCTCTGCATAGTCGTATTCGCGATCACTAAGTCCAGCGAAGGAGCGTACGCCTATGAGATCGCAATAGCAGCCCATTACGGGAATGGCTTCTAACAGGTGCTCACTCTTGTCGCCGTCCATGATGACACCACGCTCAGTTTCGAGTTTCCAGGCACCTGCATTTACATCAAGTACGATGACGTTCATACCGAGGTTCATGGCTGCCTTCTGTGTAGAGAGGCGGGTGCGGAGTGAGTTATTGAAGAAAATCATCATCAGGGTCTTGTTCTTGCCCAGATACTGATACCTATAACGATCGTTCTTAATCTCAAATGCTTCGGCCATCGCCTTATCTAATGGGCCGAGGTCTTCAACGTTGATAAAACTTTTCATATCTTAATATTTTTATGAATTACTTTGTAATGCTTTGATGCACATAATGGTCATGTCGTCATTAGGTTCTGCACCATCACGATGATGCTTCACTTCTGTTTCCATAAGCTCTACTACATGATGGGCATTTCTGAACTTTGTATGTCGTAATATATCAAGCACGTGGTCATCGCCAAACTGTTCCTGTCTCATGTTCTCAGCCTCACTCAGTCCGTCGGAATAAATGAAGAGAGGGCGTCCCTTGATGGATTCTATTTCCTCGCCGATATATTCGAGCCCTGGCCATAGACCTATAGGCGCATTGGACTCCATCTGAAGGAACGAACCATGTTGCTCATCGCCTCCAATGATCGGAGGATTGTGGCCGGCATTGCAGAAGTGGAACTGTCCTGTGATGAGATTCATCTGACCAATGAACATGGTGACAAACATGCCATTGTCGTTTTTCTCTGTCAGTTCCTCGTTTAAACATGTTGCTATGTATGCTGGCATCTGGTGCTGTTTTGCCAAGAAGCGGAACAGACGGATGGTCTGAGCCATGAATAACGAAGCAGGGACTCCCTTACCTGATACATCACCCAGACAGAAATATAGGATGTCGTCTTCAAGCAGATAATCGTAAAGGTCGCCACCCACTTCCTTGGCAGGGGTCATTGAGGCGTAGAGATCCAAGTCTGGACGCTCAGGGAATTCGTGTGGTACCATCGACATCTGAATTTCGCGGGCAATACGTAGTTCACTCTCTATGCGTTCCTTGGCAGCGGTGGTTTGTTCCAGTTGCTCGTAAGCTGTCTCCAGCTTGTTGTAGGCTACAGTCAGATCTTTCATGTGGCGGCTACGACGATAGAGGTAGAGGCTGAGGAAGGTGATGACAAGCACTCCCACGCCGATGGCTGTCCATAGGGTAATACGCTCTATTTTCTCCTTGTTTTGTTCCAACTCAAGTTTTGACTGAAACTCGCTCAACTTCAATTGTTGTGCATGGCGGTCCAGACTATCGTTTTTCAGTTTAATGGAGGCATGACTCAACTCTATGTTGCGATTCTTTAATGTAAGGTTGAGTGCCTCTTCCTCCAATCGACGCTGCTCCAGTTCGTCCTGGGCGTGAGCCAGTTTTAGCGATTGGTTGTGCAGCAATAACTCTTTTGCCTGGTTCTCAGCACGGATGACATCGAGCTGAAGAGTGTGCTCAGCTGTTTGCTTGCGTGTCTCGGCAGAGTTAAGAGAGTCGCTAATCAGCTTATATTTCTTGAAACAATCAAGAGCATTATTCCAATCGCCCAACCATTCATAAGCATGAGCCATCAACTTGTATCTCTCTTGAGGGTTTCTTACCGTTTGGGCTAATTCCAGCATTTGCTTGTAGTCGCCGTTTACTTGTGCATGGTATATCTCAATGAGATTACTGGAAGTTGAATTGGATTTATATTTCTCTATCACCTTTTTCCATTCTTCGTAGGCCTGATTGAACTCTTCTTTATGGTCGACTCCTTCGGGCATCATGGCGGACATGCAACGATAACTCCATGCATCCACGATGTTAGCTCCTATGAGGTTAGGCTCAGCCAGAGCTTTGTCGGTCATCTCAAGAACCTTTTCTTTCTGTCTTTTGTTATAGTATACTTTAGCCGCTCCAATATAGGCTGGTGCTGCATTGATGTTGGGCAAATGCTTCTGTTTGTACTGGATGGCATTAAGATATAGCCTTAGAGCTTCTTCTTCCATTTTGAGCGAGTTGGATTGGTTGGCATTGGTTAGGGATGAGTAGTAGATTCCGAGTTTACTGTCGTGCAGTTGGGAATACTCATTCATCGCCTTGGCTATTTCCATGCCTTTCTGGCGACTGATCTTGATAAAGGCAAAAGAAGCCTGATTTGCCCATGTGCGATAGAAGAGTCCCTCATTGCCAGCCTTAAGCGTGGCCTCCTTCAAACGCTCGGTCACGTCCATGAACTCGTCAATGTTATGCGTGGGATAAAGACGATACATCTCCTTCTCCAACTGCCCGATGTCGGCAGTTGCAACTTTCTCCTGCGCTAGCATCTGTATAGGCATGCAGAATAGAAAGAAGAGTAGGATCAATATAGGCTTGAACTTCATCAAATATTTATCTATGGGCGGGTTTGTCCTTCGCCTTCGATGAGCCACTTGTAGGTGCAGATTTCCTCGAGTGCCATAGGACCACGGGGACCTAGTTTCTGTGTAGAGATGCCGATCTCAGCGCCAAGGCCGAACTGGGCACCATCGGTAAATGAAGTAGGGGCATTCCAATAAACGCAGGCGGCATCGACATGGGCTTGGAACTTGCGGGCTGTCTGCTCATTCATCGTGATGATACTCTCACTATGGCCGGAACCGTTATCGTCGATATGCTCGAGGGCCTCTTCGAGTGAGGCAACGGTCTTGATGGCCAACTTGTAATCCATGAACTCTGTGCCGAAACTGTCATCTGTAGCATGTTCCAGATCGGGATACTTACCATCAAGGGCCGCATAAGCCTGGGCATCGGCATAGATGATGACGTCTTTTTCTGCCATCTTCTCACAAAGCGCGGGCAGATCCTGAAGACGACTCTTGTGGATGATGAGACAATCGAGGGCGTTGCAGACAGATACTCTGCGGGTCTTGGCATTATTGATGATGGCCTTACCCTTCTCCAAGTCGCCTTCCTCGTCGAAGTAGGTGTTCACCACACCAGCACCCGTCTCAATCACAGGAATGCGGGCTGTATCACGAACGAAGTCGATGAGTTTCCTGCCTCCGCGGGGGATGCAGAGATCGACGTAACCCACAGCATTGAGCATCTCGCCTGTTGCCTCATGGGTAGCAGGCAACAGGGCTACAACATCCTTCGACACGCCATACTGCTCCAGAACCTCATGAATCAGGGCAACCTCTTCGCGATTGCTGCAATCGGCATCCTTACCACCTTTCAGTATGCAGGCGTTACCACTCTTAAAACAAAGCGAGAAGACATCGAACGTGACATTGGGACGTGCCTCGTAAATCATACCGATGACACCAAAGGGTACACTGACACGGCAAAGACGAAGTCCGTTGGGTAATGTCTTCTGTTTAGTGATATGTCCTAATGGCGTGGGTAGAATGGCTACATTACGCATGTCGGAAGCAATACCATCCAAACGCTCCTCTGTAAGTTGCAGACGGTCGTAAAGGGGATTGTCTTTCGACATCTTGGTCAGATCCTGAGTGTTTGCCTTCAGGATTCTCACCTTATTATCTATAATAGCACTGGCAACGGCATTGAGTATCTCGTTGCGCTGTTCGTCGGTAAGCAAAGCCAAACTCTTGCTAGCACGTTTTACACGTTCGAAAGTCTCTTTCAGTTGCATGTCTCTTCTATGTTAGGAATTCTGTATGAGGCGTTGATTGCGGATTCTCAATGAGATCGATAAGTATGTTGTCACGAGTGCCATTAGCGATGATGACATGTATGCCAGCTGACTGTACATTGCTGGCAGTGTGATACTTAGAGTGCATACCACCACGTCCGAAGGCACTTTTCTCAGTCTTGATGTATTTTGAGAGGTCGGTGCATGGAGCTACAGTCTGTATCAGTTCTGAAGATGAATCATCGGGGTGACCGGTATAGATACCATCGATGTTAGATAGTAGAATCAGTGAGTCGGCTTTCATCATTTGGGCGATAAGGCCAGAGAGCTCATCATTATCAGTAAACATCAACTCGGTAACTGATACGGTATCGTTTTCGTTGACGATAGGCAGTACGTCGTTTTCTAACATGACCGTCATACAAGCTTGTTGGTTGCGGTACTGTTCGCCTGGTTGGAAGTTCTCTTTCATCGTTAGAACCTGTCCGACATGAATACCGAACTCACGGAACAGGTCGTAGTAAAGACCAACAAGTTTAACTTGGCCGACGGCAGAGAACAGCTGACGCTGCTCTACGCTGTCGAGCGAATGATCAACGGTGAGTTCGCGTCGGCCACAGGCTACAGCACCTGACGTTACGAGGATGACCTCGATATCCTTTTGTCGGAGCCAGGCAATTTGATCAACGAGTGCGGACATGCGAGTGACGTCCAACTTCCCGTCTGAACGTGTTAGCACGTTTGAGCCTACCTTAATAACAAATCTTCTTTTCATATTAATGTTACATCCATGATGTGATCGATTTCCGGCATATTGTTGCCTATCATTCCTACGATGCTGATGACATCGAAACGTACATTGGCATAAGCGCAATGTGACTTCACATAGTGATTGATGGCAGACTGCAATGCGAGGCGCTTCTTGTAATCGATAGCTTCCTCGGGGGCTCCATATAGCCTGTTACGGCGGGTCTTTACCTCTACGAAGACAAGTGTGTCGCCCTTTGTGGCAATGATGTCAAGGTCGTGATGCCCAGACTTCCAATCGCGCTCCAGAATCTCGTAGCCTTGGTGTTGCAAGAATTCCGATGCAACCTCCTCACCCCACCTTCCTAGTTCGTTATGCGCAGCCACAACTATTCGCTATTTACTTTTTACCATTTACTTCTCTGCATCCTTCTTGCGAATCTCTACGCGGCGGATCTTTCCACTGATAGTCTTCGGCAATTCATCGACAAACTCGATGATTCGTGGATATTTATAAGGAGCAGTTTCCTTTTTGACATGCTGCTGCAGTTCCTTGATTAAGTCGTCGCCAGCTTTGTCTTTCCATTCTTTTCCGAGGACGACGGTAGCCTTCACTACCATACCGCGGATATCATCGGGTACACCGGTGATGGCGCATTCTACTACAGCAGGGTGGGTCATCAGGGCACTCTCTACCTCGAACGGACCAATGCGATAGCCTGAAGATTTGATTACATCGTCGATACGGCCTTCGAACCAGTAGTAGCCGTCTTCGTCGCGCCAAGCCATATCACCAGTGTGGTAGATACCATCATGCCAAGCCTCGCGGGTTTTCTCCTCATCACGATAATACCCTTTAAACAGACCGATAGGTTTCTTGTCGCCTACGCGTACCACGATCTCGCCCTTTTCACCATCCTCGCAGCTGGTACCATCGGCACGCAGCAGGTCGATGTTGTACTGGGCATTGGGGATACCCATTGAACCGGGTTTCGGCGTCATCCAAGGGAAGGTGCCGAGGGTCATGGTGGTCTCTGTCTGACCAAAGCCTTCCATCATGCGGATACCAGTTTTCTCGTAGAACTTATCATAGACTGCGGGGTTCAGGGCCTCGCCTGCGGTGCAGCAGTACTGAAGGCTGCTCAGATCGTACTTACTCAAATCCTCACGAATCATGAAACGATAGATGGTGGGAGGTGCACAGAAACTGGTTACTTTATATTTTTCCATCTGGCGCAGCAGGGTGTCGGCATTAAACTTCTCGTGGTCGAATACAAACACAGTAGCGCCAGCAAACCACTGTCCGTAGAACTTACCCCATACAGCCTTACCCCAGCCGGTATCGGCTACGGTGAGATGGAGTGAATTCTCGTGCAGGTTATGCCAGAACACACCAGTGGTCAGGTGTCCCATAGCATAGAGGTAATCATGTGCAACCATCTTAGGTTCGCCGCTGGTTCCCGAGGTGAAGTACATAATCATCGTGTCTTCGTTGTTATTAACGAAGGCGGGGCGCTCGAACTTGGGCGCGTTGACCACTTCGGCCTTCCAGTTGTGGAAACCTTCCTCGTCGCGCAGCGTGATATATTGTTTCACCGTCGGACTCTCAGGCATGGCCAACTTGATCTGACTGATGATATAGTCGTCATCGGCACAGATGATGGCCTTTACTGAGGCGCGTGTGTTACGATAGACGTAGTCGTGCTTAGTCAGCATGTGGGTAGCAGGAATCACGATGGCACCAATCTTACACAGGGCCAGCATGACAATCCACCACTCATAGTGACGCTTCAGGATGAGCATCACGGGATCACCCTTGCCAATACCTAATGTCTGCAGGTATGAGGCCGCCTGGTCGCTCTGTTCTTTCAGTTGTGCATAAGTGGCACGTATTTCTTCACCCTGATCATTGGTCCAAAGTAGTGCTAACTTTTCGGGTGCCTCCTCTGCCCACGCGTCCATCACGTCGTAGGCAAAGTTAAAATGCTCTGGAACGATAAATTCCAGATTCTTATTGTAATCCTCTACAGACGTAAATTTAGTCTGCTTTAAAAATCTTTCTACCATATATTATTATTCAACTGTGAATGCAAGGAACTTAACGGGTTTGTCGCCTACGGCCAGCATGCCGTGGGGCTTGGTGGAGTCGAAGTAGATTGAATCGCCTTCCTCAAGAATGATGGTCTTGCCTCCGATGTAGAGTTCCATCTTGCCTTCGAGCACCATGTTGAACTCTTGTCCGGCATGGGTGTTCTTATAGATAGTACGTACACCAGGCTTTGGCTCTACGGTGACGATGAATACATCGGCCTTATGGTTGACAAAACCACCTACCAGCGACTGATATTTATAGGCCTTTGTGCGCTCGATAGACATGCCCTGACCCTTGCGAGTTACGTAGTAAGACTTCATATGAGGTGATTCTGCAAAGATAAGCTCTTCTGTCGAAACACCATACTTGTGAGCAATCTTCATCAGATTCGAGATGGTGATATCGAGCTCACCCGCCTCTATTTTCTCATACTTCTCCGACGAGATTCCGATGGTTTCTGCCATCTCGCTGACGGGGATGTCGAGTACGTCGCGCAAACCACGCAGGCGCTCGCCTATTTGTTTTAACTGTTCGTCCATATTTTATTTATTTTTATCGTTCGTCAATTATCTTATAATCTTTATATTTCTCCTTTGGGAATACGAAGAGCTGGTCGTCGATGCCACCCGCTTGGAAGTTGGCGAAGGTAATGGTGGCCCAGAATATGCTCACCTTGATACGCAACCGTCTGGGGTAGTAGCTACCAGGCGTGAGTAAGGCTTCAATGCGTTTCATCTTGACATTGGCCTTGGGCTTTGCTACGAGGGTGACAAGCAACATTCCGTCATCGGCTTTTGCAATGGAATAGGTGTAGCTGTCTGGCTCGAACTTGAACATCTGCAACTTCTCGTCCTTCTTATTCACCTTAGGGTCGTGGAGTTCCACAATCTTCTTGTTGGTCCGGACGATGTGCTTCAGTGTTCCATTGTCGTAGATGATAGTGTTCTTATGTTCAGAGACACTTTTTTCGCCTTTGTTGCACGAATAGCCTTCTTCCTTATAGACGTGGAGGATGTCTATCTTGTAGTTGAACTTCACCCCTTCCTGTCCATAGATATGGTTCCACGCTGTATTGAAGACGCGCTTGGCCTGACGGGCATTCGGGGTGTCTTGTGCCGAAGCAGTCAGACAGAAGAACATAGTCAGTATCAGCAGTGCCCGCCTCATTTCAGTCCTGCTTTCAGTCCGCGGATTACGGCGGAAGTGAAGCCTGCATGCTCCATCTCGTTGAGGCCCTTGATGGTAACGCCGCCAGGGGTGGTTACCAAGTCGATGGCTGCTTCTGGGTGAAGCCCACTGGCTTCAAGCAACTCTACGGCCCCTTTCATGGTCTGCATCACAATTTTTTTTGCGTCATCGGCCTTGAAACCGAGCTCTACGCCGCCCTCAGCTGCTGCACGGATATAACGCATGGCATAGGCGATGCCGCAAGAAGCGAGTGTCGTTCCTGCTGCCAGATGCTGCTCGTCTGTAATCAGCGTGTTACCCATCTCGTCGAAGATGCTGACAACTGTCTTGATATCCTCTTCTGAAGCACCTACCGGTACCACGAAGGTCATCGATGCCATCTCTGCAATGGCGATGTTTGGAATGGCAAGGAAGAGAGGGGGGCAGCTATTGCCTAACCACTGCTTGATGCTTTCTGAAGATACTCCTGCAGCAATCACAATCAGAATCTGCTTCTTGGGATTCAGTTCCGATTTGATGTCCTTCAGTACACGCTCCACGAGCCAAGGCTTGACAACTATGCACACAATATCGGCAGTGTCGGCAGCTAACTTGTTGTCTGTCGTTACACTGACACCCATCTTGGCGAATTTCTCCACCACAGCCAGTGACGGATCGCTCACGGTGATGTCTTCGTTTTTGAACTGCTGGCCCTTGATGAGGCCTTCAACAGTGGCGCCACCCATAGCACCAGCGCCTATCACTGCTATCTTCATAATCTTCAAATCTCTTCTGGTTTAACTCTTATCAGTCTTTCTATAAAGTCATCAGCCTCTGCTTTCGTGAGGCACAGGGGGGGCAGAAGGCGCAGGATGTTTTGTCCTGCACAGCCCGTAAAGCAGTGCTCATGCTTGATGAGAGGCTTGCGAACCATGGCATGGGGCATGTCCAGCTCAATGCCGATCATCAGTCCTCGACCACGTACCTCCTTGATGTGTGAACTGCCGATGTTCCTGATGCCATCCATCAGGTAGTCACCTACGACACGGGCATTCTCCACCAATCCCTCGTTCTCGAATACATCGAGCACAGCCAGAGCTGCAGCACAAGCTAAGTGGTTGCCGCCAAAGGTGGTGCCCAACTGTCCGTAAACGGGCTGGAACTCTGGTGAAATCAGTACACCGCCCATTGGGAATCCGTTTGCAATACCTTTGGCCACCGTGATGATGTCTGGCTTGATGCCTAGCCACTGATGGGCAAAGAACTTACCGCTTCGCCCATAGCCACACTGTATCTCATCGCAAATCAACACAGCACCATAGCGCTTACATGCGTAGGCCAGTCCCTGAGCAAACTCTGGCGTAGCCATCTGAATACCGCCAACACCCTGAATGCACTCTAGGATAACGGCGGCAACGCCACCCTTCGATAATTCGCGAACCCAAGGCTCGAGGTCGTTCAGAGGGAGGAATCGTGTATGATGGTTATCGTTGATGGGGGCGATGATCTTAGGGTTGTTCGTTACCTCTACTGCGAGAGATGTTCTTCCGTGAAAAGCCTTCTCGCAAGAGAGCACACGTGTGTTGCCTGTCTTAAACGATGCTAGCTTTAGGGCGTTCTCATTAGCCTCGGCGCCGCTGTTGATGAGGAACAGCTGGTAGTCGTCATAGCCGCTGATCTTACCAAGTCGCTCTGCCAACTCCACCTGAAGCTTATTAATCACTGAGTTCGAGTAGAATCCGATTTTACTGAGTTGCTCAGTCACCTTCTCAATATAGTGGGGGTGAGAGTGCCCTATCGAGATAACAGCATGTCCGCCATAAAGGTCAAGATATTCCTGTCCATTCTCGTCCCACACTTTACAGCCCTTACCCTTCGTAATGTTCACGTCGAAGAGTGGATAAACGTCGAATAACTTCATATACGTTCCTTTCTATACCTTATTATATATAATCGGTTGCAAAGTTACGGCAAATATCCGACAAATCGCAACATTCCACCATCTTTTTGCGTAAAATCGTAAGCAGCCCCTGCAAAACTGCATAAAACAAACATTTTCATGCCTTTGGAGGGTGCCGTACTAAACTGGGAGTTTACTCCGACTAAAGTCCGACTTTACTCCGAGTAAACTCCCAGTTGTCAAAAGGTAGATGTATAAAAGTTACATTTGTTTATTTGTTTTTCTTGAGCAAGCCTTTGGTCGTGATTTCGTCAAGTATAGCACGAGTAGAGAATGTCCATGATGCTGGTGATGCAACTCCGTCCTTATCTTTGAAGACACGGAAGTCACCAACTTCTATCAAATCATCGTCCCCATTGCTGTTCTTTTCGGTCATCACGAAAGCATAGTAGATGTTGCGGATTCCATCAGAAGCCTTTGTGCCAGAAACAACAAGCGCTAACTTGAATCTGACGCTTCCTGACTTTCCATTTGTGTCGAAATATACAGAGAAGTTATTGTCCTCTCCACTGATGAAGGCACCTGTAGCTTCGTTTGTGTTTCCATCATTGTAATCTTCGTACGACACCGTATTATTAGATGTATTTTGGTTATAGAACCTCATATATGCGTCATCCGCTGCTTCGCCGGGGTCATAATCATTAGTAGAGTCATAAACATTCACAGCGGGTGACATCACAAAGCAGCCTTCGACGTTTGGAGGATTGACTCCGTCATAGATTGCCATATATTTCTGCATTTTCTTGCGAATGTCGGAGGGAATCACTTTCTCAATGCGAACGTCCTTCTCGCCGTTGCCAGACTCTTCCTCGTCATCGCCGTCGCAGGCGGCGGTGCCGATGGCCATGAAAACGGCCATCAGCGTCATGCCGTAGAATCTATAAGTCTTTTTCATACCTAACTCCTTTCTTTGCCTGATTGTTAAAGATTCAAACCAAGGGTGATGTCAAAACCACGAATGGTGGTGTGGTCTGTAATCTTGGTCAGATCCATGTAGTAGCCAATGCCAGCTGTGAACTTCTGGCTGAAGCGAGCCTTGCAGCCTAAGTGTAGGCCAAGCTGGAAACGGTTCCAAGTGTCGTCACCCATGTCATCCTTTGAGAAATGATTGGCTTTCTGGTCACCAATCTTTGTCTGGGCCAGGATGTTAACACGTCCATAGATGCCTGCATAAGGTTGGATGGCAATAGCGTCGCTGGCTTCGAAAGAATACATTACGTTAATAGGAATCTTTACTGAAAGCATGCTGAACTTCGCGTCATGACTCTTGCCTCCGTGGCTATGGTGCTCGTCATAACCATAATAATAGTCGTCATAATCAGGATAGTAGTCTTCGTACTTCTCGCTCTTGAAGAAATACTGAGCGGCTGCACCAAATTCTAAGTAGAGAGGCGCGCTGATAGGCTTGGAGTAGAGGTAACCAAGAGAGAATCCTGTCATGCTTGTACTGCCTGAATACCCGTTATAGCTTACATGCATATTACTTGGATTGTACTGAAGAAAAAGGGTTCCGAAAGCTTCGTCATCAGAGGCACTGCTGTAGCTGACCTTCTCTTTGACAACCTTCTGCTGCTGAGGTTGCTGTTGCTTCTTTTTTGCCTGCATCTCGTCAAGGGTGATAACGTTTTGTGCACATGTAAAAGAGCCGAATGCGATGAGTGTGGCCGTTGTCAAAAATCTGAAATGTTTCATAATGCTGTAGTTTTTAATTAATAATAGGTGTATTATTTACTTCGTTTGAATTACGATGTACTTTCCGTTGCTCCAGAATGCTTCTGGATTCAGCACATGGAGCTCAGAACTGGTCTTACTGGTCTTTACGAATTCGTAGGCCGATGACGGAATGTTTGAGAGCATTTTGGGCTTTGCTGTTGGAATCTGCAAGCCTCCGAAAGTGCGTACATCAACTTTACTGAAAAGCTCTAGAGGCAGGTTGCCATAGTTTACCTTCGACTTGACAATGATGCCATTCTCCTTTAGAATCTTACTTGAACCCATTACGACATAGCCCGTATTCATCTTGGCATTCTGGGCTGCTATCTGTTTCTCTTGGGCTTCCACTTTCTGGCTGAGCTCTGTATTACCCTTACTGAGGTTGCTCACTTGGCCTCTCAACTGGGCTATGCTTACGTTTTTGTTTTCTATCTCTGCTCGTAGGCTCCTGATCATGGCATCCTTCTCCTCAATCTGTTGATTCAGAACAGCTATGAGTTTCTGGAGTTTTGCCATGTTTTCACCTTTCTCGTTGAGTTCACCCTCCAGATTCTTTACTTTCTTGCGGAGCTCACTCAGATTGTCTGCAAAAGCTTCGAGGTTTTTCTTCAATTGAACTTTATCCACCATCGTTCCCTCTTTACCTTTATTAGTATAGAAGAGCGCGCCTTCTTGCTTGGCAATGGTGTCGAGACCTTCTGCTAGAAAACTCACGTATTCTGTCATGTTAGAGAGATCCCCCTGATATTGAGCGTTTAAAGTCATGAGCGAGTCGACTTGTTTCTTCAGTTGGTCTGTATTCTCATTACTTCCACCACAAGCCAAGAGGAATCCAAAGCATAATGCACAGGTTAAATAGATTAATATTTTCTTCATTTTACATATGGTTTTTAGTTGTTGTTGCAAAGATAATCATTAATCCTCATAACGACAATTCATATTGCAAGAACTTATCGTGCAAATTCGCAGAAATTACACGTCATTTTTCCTTTTTAATCATGCAAATTCACAATTCTTTTGATTTTCAGGCACTTTTGAGAGTATGTTTTTTTGTTATTTAATAACTTTTGTTTATCTTTGTATCCATGAAAATGACATTGATACTCTCATTACCTGCCACGGTTTGTACTATCATGGCTTTCCTTTTGATATTGAATCTGCTGAGCAAATGGAATAAACCTCAGTTCAAACTCCTAGTGTTTATGCTTGTCTCAATGTTGCTTTATACGGCTCATTTCTTCTTTTTCAAAGGCTTGACTTATGCCATTCCGTTTTCTGATACCATATATTGCTTCTGTAATCCTGCTGTCTATCCCCTTTTCTATATTTATGTTGAAGAACTTACAGTCAGACATCCAAACAGACTTAGACATTTCTTCTATTTGTTGCCAGCACTTGTTTGCTTTGTGGCTGTAGGAGGCCTTTATTTGATGATGAGTCAGTCAGAAACGACTCATTTCATCGAACGATATTTGTATCACGATGAGTACACGCCGCTTCAAGGGCCTGAATGGTGGCAAGGTATTGCCCACTTGGTTGTAAAGATAGTCTTCGCACTTGAAATACCTCCTGTACTTTATTATGGATGGAAACGTATCTCAGAGTATAACCATATAGTGGAAAATAACTACTCTGATATTGAGGATAAGGCCGTCTCGTCATTACGTCCTCTGCTTATTCTCCTTGCAGGTGCCTCAATTGTATCTTTCATATGTAATGCCGTAGGACGTTATCATTTTTCTGAGATTGATTGGCTTGTAATTATTCCTGCTGCTGTCTTTTCTCTACTATTCTTGTTGATAGGCCATGTTGGCCTGAATCAGCAGTTCTCTGCCTGCGATATGGAATGGGATCTATATTCTCCAGAGGATTACGGATCGGAGTATACAAATGAATTGAGTTCAAAACTCGTCAGACTTCTTAACGAGGAACAATTCTACCTAAAACCAAATCTGAAGATAAATGATTTGGCCAGACGTCTTAATACGAATCGAAACTACATTTATAATGCTATAAACGTAGAGATGGGTATATCATTTTCGGAATTGATTAATCGTAAGCGTATTGATTATGCGGTACGTATGATAGATGAGTATCCGACTAAACATCTGAATGAAGTAGCCGTAGAATCTGGATTCTCATCTATCAGTACGTTCTATCGCAATTTTAAATTGTATAGGAGATGTTCTCCTAGTGATTTCCAACTAGAGGTTATTAGAAAGCAGAAGCTTTGAGGTGTAAGCCTGTGGTTTCGGCGATGCCAAACATGAGATTCATGTTCTGAACGGCCTGACCAACAGCGCCCTTCAACAGATTATCGATACATGAGGTAATTAGCAATTTGTTGCCGTATTTCTCAATATGTACCAATGCTTTATTGGTGTTCACTACCTGTTTAAGGTCGATAGCTTTATCACAATAATGTGTGAAAGCAGCATCACAATAAAACTCCTTATAGACATCGATAATATCTTCAATAGGAGCAGGAGTCTTGACTACTGCAGTACAGAAGATGCCACGAGCAAAGTCGCCACGATAGGGGATGAAGTCGATGTCTGCATCAAGATAGCCCTGTACCTGTTTCAAACTCTGACGGATCTCTGCTATATGCTGGTGTTGGAAAGGCTTATAAATGCTCAAGTTGTTGTTACGCCACGAAAAATGTGTTGTGGCTCCTGGCTTCTGGCCAGCACCAGTAGAACCTGTGATGGCATTTACTGCGACATCGTCTTTTAGCAGGTTCAGATGAGCAGCAGGCAGAAGTGCCAGCTGGATACAAGTGGCAAAACATCCTGGGTTGGCTAAGTGCTGGGCCTTCTGTATCTCAGCCTTGTTGATTTCGGGCAGGCCATAAACGTAATCGTGGTCGCCTTTGATGCGGAAGTCTTGTGCCAAATCAATGATTTTGACGTTGGTAGGAATGTTGTGCTCTTTGAGAAAAGCTTCGCTCTTGCCATGTCCGAAGCAGAAGAAAACCACATCAACCTTGTCGAAAGGCATTTCGTCGGTAAATCTCAAATCTGTCTCACCAATAAGTCCTTCGTGTACATCGCTAACCAGATTGCCTGCGTTGCTCTCAGAGTTGGCAAATATGATTTCAGCCTCGGGGTGGTTAAGCAGCAGGCGGATAAGTTCTCCGCCTGTGTAACCTGCCGCACCTAATATTCCTATTTTTATCATCTTTTTTCGTCTTTATGGATGCCATAGTAAACGCGGAGTGGTGTGCTCGATACCTTGATGAATCCCTTGGCCTCGTTAGCAGTCCAACCTGTCTGGGTCTCTCCATACTCGCCGAGCTTCGACTTTGTCAGGTCGTTGGCAGAATCGATACCAACGGTCTCGAAGCCGTAAGGACGGAGTTTCAGGATAGCAGTACCTGTGACATTACGCTGGCTTGATGTCAACATTGCCTCAATGTCTGGCATAACTGGCTCAAGATACTGACTCTCGTGAAGGAACATACCATACCAGTTTGCAACCTGGTCCTTCCAATATTGCTGCCATTTAGAAAGCGTTGATTTCTCCAAAAGGCGATGAGCTTCGATAATCAGTTTGGGAGCTGCGGCTTCAAAGCCTACGCGCCCTTTGATGCCGATAATCGTGTCGCCTACGTTGGCATCGCGGCCGATGGCGTAAGAGGCACCAATTTCTTCAATCTTTTGGATTGCCTTGATTTTATCGTCAAACTTTTCGCCATTAACAGCAACAATCTCGCCTTTCTCAAATTGGATTTTCAGTAGAGATTCCTGTTCTTTGGCCGTGACGTGTTTCAGGTAGGCGTCTTCTGGCAGTCCCTGTGTGGGGTCGAGCAATTCGCCACCACAGATGCTGGTGCCCCAGATACCTACATTATAAGAATACTTCAGTTTTGTGAAATCTGCGAAGAAACCGTGTTCGTTTAGATAGTCAACTTCTTCCTTGCGGGTCAGTTTCTTGTCACGAGTCAGAGTGATGATCTCTACACCAGGAGCCATCACGAGAAAGGTCATGTCGAAACGGATTTGGTCGTTGCCTGCACCAGTAGAACCATGTGCGATAGCATCAGCACCAATCTCCTTGGCGTAGCGTGCGATGGCGATGGCCTGGAAGATACGCTCACTGCTGACACTGATAGGGTAGCAGTTGTTGCGCAATACATTTCCGAAGATCATGTATTTCAGTGACTTAGCGTAATATTCCTGTGTTACGTCGAGGGTGGCATATTGTACTGCGCCCAACTTATAGGCGTTTTCCTCGTTTATCTTCAACTGCTCTTCACTGAAACCGCCAGTATTGGCGCATGCGGCATAGACATCCCATCCGTCCTGGGTCAGTTTCATGACAGTGTAACTGGTGTCAAGCCCACCAGAGAAGGCTACTACAACTTTCTTGTTTGCCATATTACTATCTAGTTTTTTTATTATTTCTTACCATCAATCTTTTTAATGCGTTCAATCACCTCGTCGGGTATCTTAGCGGGAAGGTGCTCTGTCGGATCGTAGAGCATAGCGGTACAGATGCAGTACTTGCGTCCCGTGCGGTGTAATACGTCTACGTTGACACAGCCTTCGCAGCCTTTCCAGAATGCCTCGTCGTCTGTAAGATCGGCAAACGTCACAGGCTGATAGCCTAGAGCTGTATTCATGGCCATCACGGCAGCGCCACTTGTAAGCGAGAATATCTTGGCGTGAGGCCAACGGGTGCGCGCCAGCGTGAAAGTCATGTCTTTGATGCGCTTGGCTACATGATGACCACGAAAGTCGGGATGGACGATCAGGCCGGAAGTCGTGACGTATTGTTGATTATCCCATGTTTCAATATAGCTAAAGCCTGCAAATGTGCCATCTTTTGCTAAAGCGATGACGGCTTTGGCTTCCATCATTTTCTTAGCGAGGTACTCGTGTGTGCGCTTGGCGATACCAGTACCGCGTACTTTAGCTGCCTCGGCTATTGTGTCCAGAATCGTGTCTACGTATTTCTCGTGCTCGGGTCCTGCTATAAGTACTTCAATATCAGATTCTTGTTCCATTGAATTTTTTGTTGCGAATTATTTCATGTTGGGTACAAAATCACTTAAAGCTTCTACGATTTCCTGTTGCTTGACACCTTCCTTAATAACAATAAAGATGGTGTCGTCGCCAGCGATGGTTCCTAATATCTCGGGAATGTCGCTGTTGTCTATATTCCATGCAATAGAACTTGCATAGCCTGGGCGAGTCTTGATAATGCCCATGTTGCCCGAGAAGTTAATGCTGACAAATCCAGGCACTTTCATCATCTCACGGATGCTGTTGGGAGTGCTCACTCGTTTGTACATTGTTTCATTGGGCAATACATACACATAGTTGCCACTCATAGATGCTGCCTTGGCTACTTTCAGCTGCTTCAGGTCGCGGCTTAACGTGGCTTGTGTAAGTTTGAATCCTTCCTTCTGCAGGGCATTCAATAGTTCGTCCTGGCTTCCTAATTGCTGGCTCGAGATGATGAGTCGCAGAGCCTCTAATCGGTTGTTCTTGACTTTCATTGCAGTATATTTATTCAGAAATCGGATGCAAAATTACATAATTTTTTGCATCCGACCAAATATTTCTGCATATTTTTGCAAAATTACTTTCTCATATCGAATCCGATACGTACGCCATCGTAGTTTTTGCTTAGTTCGCCGATAGTCTGTAGATCCTTGCTTCCGCTGAGCGCTGATGCCATTTGCAGGATGGTTAGTAACTTGTTTGCCTCGAAAAGAACAGATATGCCGCCGAGCTCTTTCTTGGCATAGCAGTTGGTGTTGAATAATAATGTTTTGAGGGTGATCTTCTGTGTCGCCTCGTCGAATGTGTATTGGCCCATCAGTGGCGTTCCTCCAACCTTTGCTGAAAACGAACCGTCTTCTTTAAACGTAATGACAGTGTTATTAGAAGATATGCCTACCTGCTGGTAATATGGCAACAACTTCTGCTCAATCTGGACGGCAGCCATCTCACCGCCTGCTTTGGCAAGGAGATTCTCACTCATGAAAGCGCATCCCGGACCGCTATAGTTCCATGTGCCAACAAGATTCTGAGCCTTTATTTTATCAAGGCCGATAACGCTTGATATCGCATTCGATACCCCTTGGCCACTCATCAGAGCGCCAAGATTGCCACAACTCATCATAAGGATACAGCCCAAAACTGCGATTCCGATTTTAATCTTTTTCATTATAGTATTTATTTTTTATTATATATACTTTGGTGCAAAGGTAGCAACTTTTCTGTCAGCCACCACGTTTTTATCAGAAATTAACTTTGTTTTCCTCGTAGTAAAGTGTCGTTTTCCTCGTAGTAAAGTTGGAGTTTGCCCGTAGTGTCCTTCTGGTTTGGTGGATCCTTCATTCTGTTCTCGCTCTATATAATATATAATAAGGTGAGTGTTGTTTTCTGCCTTGACATTTATCAAGAGGCTGAAAATAATCGCATAAAAATCGAAAATTTCTTCTGAAAAGTTTTGCCGGTTCGAAAATTCTTCTTACCTTTGCACCCGCTAACGAGGAAACGACCTCTGTAAGCAGGCAAAAAGAAAGAGTTCTTTGAAAGATTTACATAGACAGAAGTAGTACAAGAAGCGAGAGCAGAGATGCTCTTGGGTAGAAAGAAACGAACCGTTTCAATTTCTTGAATTTGGATAGTCGTTCTGAGACAGATAATGATTATTTTCTCTTGTAGAAAATATCGAAGATATAATTTATACAATGAAGAGTTTGATCCTGGCTCAGGATGAACGCTAGCTACAGGCTTAACACATGCAAGTCGAGGGGCAGCATAACGAAAGCTTGCTTTTGTTGATGGCGACCGGCGCACGGGTGAGTAACGCGTATCCA
>NZ_FOIV01000008.1 GCF_900109055.1 Prevotella sp. khp7 | reverse complement strand
AGACTTCGTTAGACTAACTCAGACAGGATTCCGGGACCTTAGACGGCGGTCTGGATTCTTCTCCTCTCGGGCACGGACCTTAGCACCCGCACCCTTACTGCCGGACTGCAGACCGTGAGCATTCGGAGTTCGTCAGGTCTCGATAGGCGGTGAAGCCCTCTTGACCTATCGGTCGCTCTACCTCTCACGGTGACCATCCGACGCGGCACCTAAATGCCTTTCGGGGAGTACGAGCTATCTCCGAGTTTGATTGGCCTTTCACTCCTACACACACCTCATCCAGAAGCTTTTCAACGCTTATTGGTGCGGGCCTCCATCCCGTGTTACCGGGACTTCACCCTGGACATGTGTAGATCACTCGGTTTCGCGTCTACCCCCACAGACTTGACGCCCTGTTCAGGCTCGCTTTCACTGCGGCTTACGCGGCTGAACCGCTTAACCTCGCCTGTGATGGTAACTCGTAGGTTCATTATGCAAAAGGCACGCCGTCACTAGTAAAACTAGCTCCGACCGCTTGTAGGCGACTGGTTTCAGGTACTGTTTCACTCCCCTCGTCGGGGTGCTTTTCACCTTTCCCTCACGGTACTGGTTCGCTATCGGTCTCTCGGGAGTATTTAGCCTTACCGGATGGTCCCGGCGGATTCGCGCAGAATTCCTCGTGCTCCGCGTTACTCAGGATACCACTAGGCCCCGTCTCGCTTCGATTACAGGTCTTTCACCTTCTACGGATCAACTTTCCAGATGATTCTTCTCACGATTCAGGTACCACGGCGTGGTCCTACTACCCCGTATGTGCATTGCTACACATGCGGTTTGGGCTCTTCCCCGTTCGCTCGCCACTACTGGGGGAATCATTATTTATTTTCTCTTCCTGGGGGTACTAAGATGTTTCAGTTCCCCCCGTTTGCCTCCTTACTTGGGTAAGGATAACCGGCCTTCAGCCGGCTGGGTTGTCCCATTCGGAAATCCATGGATCAAAGGTTATTTGCACCTACCCACGGCTTATCGCAGCTTATCACGTCCTTCATCGCCTCCGAGAGCCAAGGCATCCACCAGACGCCCTAACTTTCTTTCGCCATTTAC
>NZ_FOIV01000003.1:498834-790222 GCF_900109055.1 Prevotella sp. khp7 | reverse complement strand
CCCATAGGGCCGTCATCCTGCACGCTACTTGGCTGGTTCAGACTTCCGTCCATTGACCAATATTCCTCACTGCTGCCTCCCGTAGGAGTTTGGACCGTGTCTCAGTTCCAATGTGGGGGACCTTCCTCTCAGAACCCCTACTGATCGTGGGCTTGGTGGGCCGTTACCCCGCCAACAACCTAATCAGACGCATCCCCATCCCATAGCGGTAAACCTTTGGTATTATTCAGATGTCCTCATGATACAACATAGAGCATTAATCCGACTTTCGCCGGGCTATTCTCTACTATGGGGAAGGTTGGATACGCGTTACTCACCCGTGCGCCGGTCGCCATCAATCAAAGCAAGCTTCGATCATGCTGCCCCTCGACTTGCATGTGTTAAGCCTGTAGCTAGCGTTCATCCTGAGCCAGGATCAAACTCTTCATTGTATAAAATATCTTTGATATTTTCTACGAGTCTTCGTCGTCGCTCGGAAATTGAAAGCAAGCTTTCATTTCTCTCGCTCCTAGAAGCCTTGTAAATATAATCATTATCTGTCTCAGAACGACTATCCAAATTCAAGAAATTGAAACGGTTCGTTTCTTTCTACCCAAGAGCATCTCTGCTCTCGCTTCTTGTACTACTTCTGTCTATGTAAATCTTTCAAAGAACTCTTTCTTTTGTGCCTCAGCCCTGTTTTTGAGCGAAAGCGAGTGCAAAGGTACAACAAATATCAATACCCTCCAAATTTTTAAAAGAAAAAATTCCCAAAAACATTAAAGTTTTCGGGAATCATTACAAACAAAATCTACACCTTATATATTATATATAGGCTATTCGTAGATTTCATCAATATCATTACTTCCTACGACCTCGTCGACAAACGAACAAGGATCATAGCCTGCTGGCAAATCGAAGATGGCATTCTCATTATATCCGAGCTGAGCATCTTTATATACCTGCTGCATGTAGAGCGCATAAATAGGCAGAGCTCCAGAAGCCCCCTGACCCATGGCCATAGAGTCGAAATGAATATCACGATCGTCGCCTCCAACCCAGCATGCATTAACAAGCGTTGGGGTAATGCCAACAAACCATGCATCACTATTATTATTTGTCGTACCTGTCTTACCAGCGATATCACCTTTGAGATTATATTTGAAACGCAGTCGAGAGGCCGTACCACCATCTACGACATTCTTCAGCATATAGATCATTTTATTAGCACTTTCTTCGCTGATAACTTCATTCATGCGCGGTTGGAACTGGGCTATCACATTACCTTCACTATCCTCAATCTTGGTCACAAACATACAGGCCGCACGGATGCCATGATTGACAAATGCCGTATAAGCACTGGCCATTTCACCTACACTGATATCACAAGGCCCCAAACAGAGCGCCATTGATGGGTGTATCTCAGGATTGCGAATACCATATTCATGAAGCAAATCAACAAAGGCCTGTGGATTCAGTTTACTCATCAGGTAGGCTGATATCCAGTTGTTTGACTGCTGAAGTCCCCACTTCAAGGTAACCATCTCGCCGTAACGGGCCCGACTGCTGTTTCGCGGTGTCCATGCCTGACCGGCTACTACATAGGTTTGCTGCACATTGGGAGCCAAGTCGCATGGTGAAAAGCCATTCTCCATAGCCAGAGAATAAAGATAAGGCTTTATCGTTGAGCCCACCTGGCGACGACCATCCATCACCATATCATAGGAGAAATGCTCATAATCCAGTCCTCCGACATATGCCTTGACATGACCGTTCTGCGGACAAACACTGATAAAGCCTGTACGAAGGAATGACTTATAATACTTAATTGAATCAATCGGCGTCATCACTGTATCCACATCACCATGATAAGTAAAGATAGTCATGCTTGTCGGCGTACGGAATGCCTTCTTGATTTCCTCATCTGAAGCACCATCTTCATGCATCACCCTATATCGCTCGCTCTGACGAATAGAACGATTTAATATCTGAGTTATCTGACTAGCCGTCAGGTTATTAGAATAAGGTGCATTCGATTTTCTTGCATTTTCCTTGTTGAAGGCTGGCTGCAAGAACTTAACAACATGCTGATATGCAGCTTCCTCGGCATAGCGCTGCATACGGGAATCGATGGTGGTATAAACCTTTAAGCCATCGGTATAGATATTGTAATTATCACCATTCCGTTTCTTGTTTTTATTACACCAGCCATACAATGGATCCGTCTCCCAATTGATAGAATCGTTGTAATACTTAACCATATTCCACGACGGATATAAAGAACGTTCGGGCTTCTTGGCCGTCATATAACGACGAAGATATTCGCGGAAATACACTGCAAGTCCTTCTCTATGATCAGCCACATGGAACTTCAATGTCAGGGGCTCCGCAGAATATTTTTCATACTCTTCCCGAGACAGATAACCGCCTTTCAGCATCTGCGCAAGAACGACATTACGACGGTCGCGGCTACGTTCAGGATACCTGACGGGGTTGAAATATGACGGGTTCTTACACAATCCGACAAGCGTTGCCGACTCCGTCACCGTTAAATCCTTCGGTTCCTTACTGAAATAGACATTTGCAGCGGTTTTGATTCCCACAGCATTATGAAGGAAATCGAAATAATTCAGATACATCGTAATAATCTCATCCTTGGTGTAGTTACGCTCAAGTTTTACAGCTATTACCCACTCTATCGGCTTTTGCAGCAAGCGTTCAAGTGTAGAGTTCGCATGCTCAGAATATAACTGCTTGGCCAGCTGCTGCGTGATAGTCGAGCCACCACCCGCACTCTTCTGGCCGAGAATGCCTCGTTTAATAACTGCACGTCCTAATGCATAGAAGTCGATTCCAGAGTGATCATAGAATCGGGCATCCTCCGTTGCAACCAGCGCATGGACAAGCGATGGAGAGATCTTAGTATAGTCGACCATCACACGATTCTCTCGATTAAAGTTCCATGTTCCCAACAGCCTTCCATCAGCAGAATATATCTGTGTGGCAAAGCGATTTATTGGGTTCTGCAAGTCTTCAATTGGCGGCATATATCCTATCCATCCTTTGTCAATGGCATAGAAAGCCGCTGCGGTTCCTAACACGGAAATGGTTAATAATGTCCACAGAAAATAGACAAATAGCTTTCTCATATCTATAAAATCGTCACTTTTTTAAGTATCTTGCTGCAAAATTACGATTTTCTTCTAAATTATCGCACGTAAATCAAAAATAATGTGTAATTTTGTGCCAACAAAATAAAAACAAGGGATGGAAAAGCATAATTTTGTAACCATAGCCGACCTCACTCGAGAGAAAATACTCTACATGATTGAGATGGCAGAGGAGTTTGAGAAGCACCCGAACAGGGAACTATTAAAAGGAAAAGTAGTAGCTACGCTTTTCTTTGAGCCATCAACTCGCACACGTCTTAGTTTTGAAACTGCCGCTAACAGGCTTGGTGCCCGCGTTATTGGATTTGCTGATCCCAAAATAACCAGCGGAACTAAAGGAGAAACACTGAAAGACACGATACTAATGGTTTCAAATTATGCTGATGTCATTGTGATGCGCCATTATATAGAAGGAGCAGCTGTATACGCTTCAGAAGTCGCACCCGTTCCTATCATCAACGCTGGCGACGGAGCGCACCAGCATCCATCACAGTGTATGCTTGACCTATATTCCATCTATAAGACTCAAGGAACTCTGGAGAATCTTAATATATATATGGTGGGCGATTTGAAATATGGACGCACCGTTCATTCACTGCTTATGGCCATGAGGCATTTTAATCCGACCTTTCACTTTGTGGCGCCTAAGGAACTGGCTATGCCCAATGAATATAAGTTATACTGCAAAGAGCACGGCATCAAATATCAGGAGCACACGGCTTTCAATGAGAAGGTGATTGCCGACGCAGATATTCTCTATATGACTCGCGTACAGAAAGAACGTTTCTCAGATTTGATGGAATATGAGCGTGTAAAGAACGTATATGTGCTTACTAACGATATGTTGAAGAACGCAAAGCCTAATATGAAGATTCTGCATCCCCTGCCCCGTGTGAATGAAATTTCCTACGATGTGGATGAGAATCCTCATGCATATTATATTCAGCAAGCAGGCAACGGGCTCTTTGCCCGTGAGGCAATTTTCTGTGATGTCTTAGGTATATCACTCGACGAAGTACGTAACGATAAAACCATCATCCTATGAACAAGAAAGAAAGACTGGTAGCAGCCATTGAGCATGGCACCGTTATCGACCACATACCAGCTGACAAGACTTATCAGGTAGCCAGTCTGCTGGGGCTTTTCGACCTGAAGACTCCTGTCACCCTCGGATTTAACTATCCTTCACAAAAGGTTGGCAGCAAAGGTATTATCAAAGTATCAGACAAGTTCTTCACCGATGATGAGATTTCACGTCTCTCAGTGGTGGCACCTAATGTTATTCTAAGCATTATTCGCGATTACGAGGTTGTAGAAAAGAAAGCTGTGGTAACCCCAGATGAGATTAAGGGGATTGTGAAGTGCAACAATCCTAAGTGTATAACAAACAACGAACCCATGACCACTCACTTTCATGTGACTGATGGTATCCTGACATGCCATTACTGCGAGAAAGAGCAAGACATTAATAAGGTAGAGTTAGTATAATCCCAATAAACAAAACAATGAACAGAGACAACACTATTTTTGAGTTGATTGAGAAAGAGCATCAGCGCCAGTTGAAGGGCATCGAGCTGATTGCGAGTGAGAATTTCGTAAGCGACCAGGTCATGGAGGCCATGGGTTCTTACCTGACTAACAAGTACGCAGAGGGTTATCCTGGTCACCGTTACTATGGCGGCTGTCAGGTTGTGGACGAGGTTGAGCAACTTGCTATCGACCGCGTTTGTAAGCTTTTCGGTGCTGAGTATGCCAATGTACAGCCCCACTCTGGAGCTCAGGCTAATGCTGCAGTGCTGTTGGCCGTACTGAAGCCAGGTGATACTTTCATGGGTCTGAACCTCGACCATGGTGGTCACCTTTCACACGGTTCTCACGTTAACACATCAGGTCTGATCTACAACCCTATCGGCTATAACCTCAACAAGGAAACTGGCCGTGTAGACTATGACGAGATGGAGGCCCTTGCCCTCGAGCACAAGCCCAAGTTGATTATCGGCGGTGGTAGCGCTTACAGCCGTGAGTGGGATTACAAGCGTATGCGTGAGATTGCCGACAAGGTTGGCGCTCTGCTGATGATTGATATGGCTCACCCCGCAGGTCTGATCGCTGCAGGTCTGCTCGACAACCCTGTAAAGTATGCTCATATCGTTACCTCTACAACACACAAGACTCTGCGTGGTCCTCGTGGTGGTATCATCCTGATGGGTAAGGACTTCGAAAATCCTTGGGGACTGAAAACACCAAAGGGTGTAGTGAAGATGATGAGCCAATTACTCAACTCTGCCGTTTTCCCTGGTCAGCAGGGTGGTCCTCTGGAGCATGTGATTGCTGCTAAGGCCGTTGCATTCGGTGAGGCTCTGCAGCCCGAGTTCAAGGAGTGGGCTAAACAGGTTCAGAAGAACGCTAAGGTTCTGGCAGATGAACTGATTAAGCGTGGCTTCGGTATCGTGAGCGGTGGTACAGACAACCACTCTATGCTGGTTGACCTCCGTTCTAAGTATCCCGAACTGACAGGTAAGGTAGCAGAGAATGCGCTCGTAGCTGCTGACATCACCGTCAACAAGAACATGGTTCCATTCGATAGCCGCAGCGCATTCCAGACCTCAGGTATTCGTCTCGGAACACCTGCAATCACCACCCGTGGTGCCAAGGAGGATCTGATGATTCAGATTGCTGCATGGATTGAGGAAGTTCTGAATGATCCAGAGAATGAGCAGGTAATTGCTTCTGTTCGTGCTCGTGTCAACGAGAAGATGAAGGAATATCCTCTCTTTGCTTATTAATTGAGCATAACTAAAAAAATAAAAGCCCCGCCAGTTGGCGGGGCTTTTATTTAAACTTTTATCTTCTTCTAGACCTTGCGGCATTTCTTCTGGTTGCTGCAGGCTTTTCATTCTTAGTAATAGTCACCTTTTTATCCATTGAATATCTTAATGTATATTCTCCCATGGCATAAGTATACTTCCAATCGATATAGTAGTTCTTCTGCTTCTTCAACTGTACATCAGCAGAAGAAACACTACTATTTGGGCCAAGATACTTACCATCCCACTCAACAGTCTTCTGAGCTACGTTGTCGTTATAGAAGGTGTAACCCTTCAGGACAATACCTGGCCCATCTGCATCCATTGAGATGGTACAACCGACGGTATAAATGGTATCCTTACCTGTGATATCTTTACCAGTATCCCACTCACAGGTCAGGAATTTCGTCAGATCCTTCGGCTTCTCAACAATGATCTGTACATAGTCGGTATGCTTGCCGTCCTGAGAAGTAACAGTAACATTCGCCTTACCTTCCGCAACAGCCTTAATTCTGCCTTGTGCATCGACTGTAACGACATCATTGTCGGACGACTTCCATGTAAGAACCAACTTATCCTTATTGAATAAATGTTCGTCGAGATCCAGACTGTCGCCAACAGTCATCTGGATAGTGTCTTTATTAATAAAGAGGTGTCTATACTGTGTAACCGTCAGATATTGCCTCAATTCAGTATTACCAAACTTCTCGGCGCTTTCAAAGAGAACGTTACATTTTCTTTCTTTTATCTTCTTATCGAACTTAAGAACCTCCAGTTTCTGAACGAACTGGTCTTCACCAAGATCCTCATTACCCACCTTCTGAACCCAATCGTCCTCAGGATAAACATCAACGGTAATATTGGCATTCACAAGAATATCAAATATGCCACCATTCTCATCTATGGATATCGAATTGACATCTAATGAAAAAACAGGGTCAAATTTCTGCATAATCTTAAATTTTACCGTAATATCATTATATACAACGGAGATAATGGCATCACGCACATTACCACTATTATTCTTGGCAACATTCAGAGTCAGCGTACGATCCTCAAGTCCTCTTGTCTTTGAAACAACACTGATCCATGACGAGGCAACCGACGGGATTTCTACAGTATATCTTTCACCAATGTTAGTTCTAAGAGGAACCTCAATAGTTCCACCCTTCATTTCTGCTTCAAATGTATTCACTCCTTTTAGTTCAACCCAATCCATCTGAGCCTGACTTACAGTGAATGTTCTTGTAGTCTTACCATCCTTAATATCCGACAATGTGATGGTGGCAGTACGATCATCGTATGTTTTATTGGCATATACACTAATGAAAATCATTGATTTTTTTAAATCAAATCTAGGATGACACCAATCTTGATCAGACTTTATATCATAGAATGTCAAATCTTCATTTCTTAATAGAATTGAGTCTAATCCGCTTTCGGATGTTGAGAATGATACATTTTTAAGCAACAGCTCTGGTAAACGACTTTCATAGTCTTCACTACAAGAAATAAAGCCAGTACCAACGACTGCAAACATTAGAAGTATCCCGAAAAGTTTTAATGTTTTCATATTCATAATTTTAATAGTGTTATATATTATCGCCTGCAAAGATACAAACTTTTTGGAGAATCTGCATCTTTATTCTAATAATTTAATTATTTTTTCAATGTAACCTGTAGCGGATGCTCTATAGAACGGAGGAACCAGCCGATTCTGGCGTTCCATTCTTCTGCCGTCCTTACATCGTATTTCGACCATGCAGAACCGAAATAATAGGTAAAATGCCCTCCTTGATAATTAGGGATAATGCCTAAGGCATGACCATCCTTTCTTTTTATCTCTACTTCTCCATGGGGGAATATGGCGGCTACATAAAGCGGGGCATGGTGTACATCTGGTTGATCAGTCGGATCGGTATAGGCCACATAGTTGCGCCCTAAAACGACAGATTCCTGATCTTCTTTCTGGACGACGACCCCAGAACACAAAGAAACAGGTTTAGAAAGGCCGTCATACCACACTTCCATTCTGTTAAAGTTCGACCCTTTATCAAGTCTGATGACGCGTGTCTCACGGATGGTATCACCACAAACCGCACGTGGACTCTGATGCAGACACACTTCAAAGCGCAACGGCCCACGGGTGATGACCTCATAACTTTCAAAACAATATGGCATGACGATACTGTCACCCATCAGCAGGGCAGGCGCCCCACATCCCAAGGTAGCACCTACCTTATATGGGTCGAAGCCCTTTCCATGATCGTGGTGATAGGAATTAATACGATAAAGCGAGTCGCCGCGATGACGGTCTATCCGGCGTAAGGAGTCGACCTTGGGCATCATCACCACATCTTCTATATAATAACGGTCATTGACCACAAGCTCGGGGGTGTTTTTTGTCCACACGTCGATGCCATAGCTCCGTTCACCCGTTCGTTCCAATGCCGGACCATACACACGATAGGCACCACGGTCGTTCTCCCAAGCAAAGTCGTCCTTTCGCTCTGGATGGAGCGCTCCGTCGCAGAAAATTGGGAAATCGTGCGTCGCCCCTTTCCTGATGGTATAGGTATTCTTACCACCTTTTCTGACATAGGCACCAATGAGCAATTTACCATTAGGTGTCAGCTGACTGGGCACATCAAGTCCAGCACGATCGAGCACACGAAGGCTATCACTGCTAGTTCCCAACCACAAACAAACAGAATCAAGCGGCAACTCGATGATCTCTTCACGATACTCATCAGTAGGGTTAGTCACCTCAACGCATATCTGAGCATCGGCATTTGCCGTCAAACAGGCCAGCAAGCAACAAAACAAGAACCTACAACATCTCATTTCAATTCTGCATTAAAATGGTTGATGGCCTGACGGAACAGGTGATTACGAGTATTGCCACCGAAAATGCTGTGATTGCGGTTGGTATAGACCAACTGGCGGAAATCCTTATCGGCCTGAACAAGTGCCTCTACATATTCTGCCGTATTCTGATAATGTACATTGTCGTCGGCCAGGCCGTGACAGAGGAGCAGTGCACCATGCAATTGCGAAGCCCGGGCAATAGGATTCACTTCGTCGTAGCCTTTCTGGTTCTCCTTAGGAGTACGCATATATCGTTCTGTATAGATAGAGTCATAATAGCGCCAACAGGTTGGTGGTGCTATAGCCACACCGGCACGGAACACAGGACGCCCCTCAGACATTGACATCAATGTATTCCATCCACCATAGGACCAGCCCCAGATGCCGATACGATCTTTATCGACATAAGCCTGCTGCCCCAACCACAAAGCAGTCTCAACCTGATCGCGAGACTCCAGTTCGCCTAATCTCAGATAGGTACACTTCTCAAAATCAGCACCACGTCCACCAGTACCACGATTATCAACACAGACACAGATATACCCCTGCTGACACAAATACTGCTCTAGAATCGCGCCATTGCCATTCATACCGATTCCCCATTGGTTAAGCACCTGCTGATTACCGGGACCACCATACTGATACATGATGACCGGATACTTCTTTGAGACGTCGAAATCGGCAGGCTTTACCATCCAGCCATTAAGTTGAACACCCTCAGAAGTGGTAAACGTAAAGAGTTCTTTCTTTCCTAAATCATAAGCAGAAAGCGTCTCTACCAGTTCGTGATTGTCAATCATCGTCTGTAGAGTTTTACCATTGTTCTGACAGAGTGTATACTGAACAGGATGGTCAAGGTCGCTCCATATATTGATGAAGAACTTGAAATTCTTGCTAAAGATTGCATTGTTTACGCCAGATCGCTTTGATAGCACTTCTATTTTACCATTGGCATGAGCGACCATTACCTGCTGATCGGTAGGACCTTTCGGATTAGCGGCAAAATAGGTATCACCAGTCTGTTCGTCATAGCCATAAACACTCTTCACCACATACTTATCGGTTACAATCTGTCGCAATAACTGACCATTCAGGTTGTAAAGATACAAATGATTATAGCCATCACGCTCACTGGGCAACAGAATATGTTTGTCTGTCAACAATACGTCTTCCAGTGTTTCCTCCTTAATATATTTATCGACCTTATCTTCAATAGCCAACTGGCAAACGGTAGATAATGGATTAGCCATATATATACGAAGCACATCCTGATGACGATTCATTGTGAAGACGGCAACCTTCGACGGGTCACTCGTCGCCTTGATACGTGGGATATAGCCATCGACGTCCATCGGAACAGCTATTGTCCTCGTCTGGTGCGACTGAATGTCATAGCTATGCACACTGACTTTCGAGTTCACTTGTCCAGGAACAGGATATTTATATGTATAGTCTCCTGGATATTCAGCAAACTCAGAGCGCTCTGGCTTCATCCCCTTAAAAAGCTGCATGGAATATTGCTTCACTGCACTCTCGTCATAGCGTATCCAAACAATCTGTCGCGAATCGGCTGAGAATACCATTGACGAATTAGTAGAGAACTCCTCCTCATATACCCAATCAGGAATACCATTAATTATTTCATTGCGCTTGCCGTCTTTCGTCACTTGACTTTCTGCATTGTCATATAGTAACTTTACCAACCAGATATTATTATCCCTTATAAAAGCTATTAGATTTCCATCGGGCGAGAACATTGGTGTTTGCTGAGGGCCACCGTCTGAAAGCGGCTCCAACTTGTTGTTCCTTACATTATATATATAATAGGTAGCGGTATATGAGCGACGATAGATAGGCTTGGTCTGTGTTTGTATCAACATACGACTGCCATCAGGACTCAGAATATAACCCTCCACCTGTTCAATAGAAGCACCACGGGCTGTTGTCGCATCGAATAAAACACCAGTCTCCTTTCCAGTACGGAATGAATAGGTTACTATCCGTTTCCCATCATCACTAATCTGAGCATAGGTTTCCCCATCGGCCATCTGTCGAACTTCAGTCATCGTCTTCGAACGGAACTTGCCTGCCGTAATATCTTTCAAGTTAAAATTCTCCCCAGCAACAGATGGGACACCTATTGCCAAAAGACTCACTAACATAAAGTTTCCTAATACTGATTTTATCATTATCCTTTGTATTTAATTATTTCCGTTTCACGGTGCAAAGATAATGATTATTTTTCAAGAATCACTGAAAATCCTGATAATTGTTGTTTCTCAATAGCATATCCAAGCTAACGTTCTTGTTTTGCGACATATAGCGTTGAATCTTCTGTACATATCTGTTCTGAAATGCCCGCTTACCCATAGCTTTATTCACCACCCACTGAATCTTACCCATGTGGAGGTCACACTCCAGTTGGCTCATCTCTCTGTCTGTTGGCATCGGATATAAACTTAAGAGATAGAATCCCACACAATCAGGTACAATGTAGTGGCGGTTCATCATCGATAATTGTTCTTTCGAATACCCATATTCAGCTTTCAAATATAGAGGATTGTCTGAACCGAGATACTTATCAAGACAGATGCCTATCGTATTATTACCAACTATAATACTCTGGTCCAATGCGCCTATTTGGGCATACACTTCTGGAGCCTCCATTCCATGGATGTTCTCTTTCAGATATTTGAATGCCGAAGTCAAATCCCTATTAATATCATCCATACTAGCATATTGCTGTTCTGCCTCTGCTATCAGAAACTGTAGGACTGAGTCCTGATAGAATCGTAGGAATTTCGTGTTGATCTGCTGGTCATTCACCTTTCCTATATGGAGAACATCTTCTATCAGCGTGCGGGTTTGCATAGGATATACAGTATTCATCTGCTGTAATGCTGAAAAATCGCCTGTAGTCAAATACAGACTCTGCACACGGTCATAGCGGTCAACAGCAATCTCATAATCATCTTCTGACATGAACTGCCATTCACAACTGATACATCCCAGCATGACTATCAATAGAAAATAATATATCTTATGCACTAAACTAAATGTTATATATATGTTAAATAACGACGCAAAATTACTAAAAATTATTTTAAAATCCAAATTTTAACCTAAAAAAGATAAAAAATAGTATAATAAACTGCACACTTTTGTTTATTTGTGTAAAAAAAGAGCGTGGTTTGAATGATTTTAAGTACCTTTGTCCATCACTAAAACAAACATAACAAATGAAGAAAAGAACACTCTCGGCAACATTCCTTGCCCTTATAACAACCGTAGCTTCTGCTCAACAGGTACTAACCATTCATATCAGTAACCCGTCAAGAAACGACCGGATTGACGAACCTATTGTTATTCCTCTGAGCAAATATGGCGACATCAAGTCGGCTGTTGTTTCTGCCGGAAGTCAGGAAATACCCTGTCAACTCGACGATCTGAATCAGGACGATATTTTCGATGAGCTATGCTTTCTCGCCAACCTTAAAGGTAAAGAGCAGAAAAAATACTCTATAAAACTCTATGCCGAAGGTGAGCCACGTCAATATCCAGCCCGTGTCTACGCAGAGATGCTGCTCCGCAACGACAAAGTAAAGGAAAAAAACAAGCACAACAACTTCATTGAGTCCATTACGGCCCGAGGCGACTGTGCCAACTCTTACAACATACAACACCACCATGGTGTAGACTTTGAAAGTGAGCTCAACGGCATACGTATTTACTTCGACAGTCGCCAAACACTTGATCTCTATGGTAAATACCAGAAGCGGTTGGAACTAAAAGACACACAATTCTATACATCTAAAGGACAAAAGACAGAAGGATATGGCGACGACGTGCTTTGGGTAGGTAACACCTTTGGGCTGGGGGCCTTCCGTGGCTGGGACGGTCAGCAGCCAACTATGATCGATCCAGTCAGCAGTCGCACTCAGCGCATCATCTCTTATGGTCCACTGCGTACCATTGTCGAAGTTATTGACAAGAAATGGAAGCCTTACACTGATAAGCCAACCATCACAATGACTCTTCGCTACACCCAATATGCCGGTCATCGCGACACTGATGTCGATGTATTCTTCGACAAAGATGTTAAAGACTATCTCTTTTCAACGGGTATTATCAATGTGAAGGAATCTGCGGAATTCTCTGACCAAAAAGGACTCCGAGCTTGTTGGGGTACCGACTGGCCTTCAAGCGACCATGAAAACTTCAAGCCCGAGACCGTCGGACTAGGCATCTATATTCCTCAAGCATTCATCAAAAGCGAAGAGCCTGCCAATATAGATAATTATGCTTTTGTAGTTAATACGCCCAACAAACATCTCAACTACAAAATTATCTACTGTTCCGACAACGAAACCTTCGGCTACCACTCAGCGCAAGAATGGTTTGCCTTTCTCAAAGCTTGGAAAAAAGAGATATTGCAACCTGTTAAGGTAGACTACTAAACACCTTACGTCCTTTTACATAATACTGCCAGAGTAAAGAGAATGGTCTTTGCTCTGGTATTTCTTTTGCCACACGGCTATTCTGAATCGTCATACGATCAGACTCAAAGTTTTTCCGCCAGTGTTTGTATGCCCGTCGTGCCCGATACACCGCTTTAAAATCTCCCAAATTCCGCTTCAATATCAGCATCTCCCAAGCTGCCAGATAATCAAGCCACCAGCGCCATCGCATCACAGGTTTCAGTTCCTCATCTGGCAGACACTTGTAGAGCATCGTTAGATTATTGCGGAAATTCAGAAATGTCTTCATCGGGTTAGCCTTCGGTAAAGTGCCACCTCCTACATGGTAAACATAGCTCTCCGGCAAACAGACTATTCTGCGACCACGAATACGCAATCGCCAACAGAGATCAATCTCTTCATTATGAGCAAAAAAGCGGCCGTCAAGTCCACCAACTTCCCAATAATCCTTAGAACGAATCATCAGAGCAGCCCCCGTTGCCCAAAAAATGTCTGAGGCATAATTGTATTGTCCGTTATCCTCCTCTACCGTTTCAAAAATTCTACCACGGCAGAAAGGATAACCAAAGCGGTCGAGGTATCCCCCACTCGCTCCCGCATACTCAAAACTATCCCTGTCTGAAATAGAAAGTAACTTCGGCTGACATGCCGCAATATCCTGATGACTATCCAAATATTCCGTCATTGGCGTCAGCCAATGATGTGTCACCTCAATATCCGAATTCAGCAAAAGATAGTACTCAGCCTCTATCTGCTGAAGAGCCTTGTTATAGCCTTCTGCAAATCCCCAGTTCTTCTCCAACTGGATAAGTCGTGCTTCAGGAAAATGTGTTCTGAGCATATCCATCGAATGATCGGTCGAAGCATTGTCGGCCACATAGACAGCAGCCTCACCTTTTGAATATTGCAACACCGACGGCAGATACTTTCTGAGCATTGCCTCGCCATTCCAATTTAGAATCACAATTGCCACCTTCTCCATTTCACGCGTACCTTAATTATTTATATAATAGAGACTTTGAGTGACTGTTTGTCGGCAGTCAACTCACCCAACCTAACCTTAATCAGTTGATTGTCTAATGCCGGATCGGCCTCTTTAGGCGATAATTCAACTCGGATATAATTCCTTGTAAATCCATGCATTGCCCTACCTCTCGTTGCTTTCTCAAACAACACCTCTGCCTCCTGACCAATATATTTCTGATAGAAAGCAACGGTCTTTTCATCAGACATTTCCAGCAATCGTTTCGAGCGCAACTTCTTATCCCTCTCACTCACTACATAAGGAATGCTCAAGGCCGATGTCCCTGGGCGCTCTGAGTATGGAAACACGTGCAACTGCGTAACATCAAGTGCTTGCAAGAATTCATACGTTTCCTCAAAACACTCAGGCGTCTCGCCTCTACACCCCACCATTACGTCAACACCGATAAATGCGTCTGGCATGTGTGTTTTAATTAAGTGTATTTTGTCTGCAAACAGCTGTCGGTCATAATGACGATGCATCAGTTTCAATACAGTATCACTACCACTCTGCAGAGGTATATGAAAATGAGGCATAAAAGCCCTACTCTGAGCACAATACTCAATCAGCTCATCCGACAACAAATCTGGCTCGAGCGAACTGATACGATATCGCCGAATCTGCTCTACGTCATCGAGTGCCTTCACCAAATCGATGAAACTTTCACCCGTAGTCTTGCCGAAATCGCCAATATTTACTCCAGTCAATACAATTTCCTTACCGCCTTCAACTGCAGCCTGCTCTGCTTGACTCACCAACGAGGCAATTGTCGGATTTCTTGAGAATCCTCTGGCATAAGGTATGGTACAATATGTACAGAAATAGTCGCAGCCATCTTGAACCTTCAGGAAATATCGTGTACGGTTACCCCTCGAGCAACTCGGCGCAAAGGTCTTGATATTCTTTGTCTTCTGGGTAAACACATTCCGCTCACCTCCAGAACTCCAAGCATCGGATAAGAACTGAATCAGACTAGATTTCTCGTTAGACCCCAGCACAAGACTGACTCCATCAATCTTAGCAACCTCTTCAGCCTCCAACTGCGCATAACAACCTGTCACCACAACAAAAGCTCCAGGATTCTCCCTTACCATACGATGAATTTGCTGGCGGCATTTCTTGTCAGCAACCTCAGTCACGGAACAAGTATTGATCAGACAGATGTCTGCCCGTTCTCCCTTTCTGACTGTCCGTACCCCCAACTCTTGAAGCATCTTCCCAAAAGTAGATGTCTCTGAGAAATTCAATTTGCAGCCAAGTGTATAATAGGCAGCCGTCTTACCTTGAAAGGCCGATGTATCTATCATATATAAAATAGGTGTTTCTGTTTACGGCCACAAAGGTACATCTTTTTTCCCGATTATCATCAATTTTTAGTATTTTTCCGATAGGCAGGCATATAATGCAATTTTTAACATTTCATATCTTATTGATTTTCAGTGCATTGCTAAAAAGTTACAAAAAAGGTCGAAAAAAAAACGAAAAAAATGATACGTTGTATTAAAAATATGATTACCTTTGCATCGTTTTAATAAACAAATGATTGTTTTACAGATTTAAAAAGCTTAGAAAAAATGAAAAAATTGGTATTCATGTTCGTAGCAGTTGCTGCTATCTCTTTCGCTTCATGTGGTAACAAGGCTCAGGCTCCTGTACAGGACACTGACTCAATCGCTGAGGTAGTTGACACCGTAGCTGACAGCCTCGTTGCTGACACTGTTGCTGCTGATTCAGTTCAGTAATCTACGGACTATTGAGAGAAACAGGAGGCCGCAGGACGAGAGTCCTGTGGCCTCTTCTTTTTTTATTAACCTCATCTTATGCATGTAACTCTCTTTTTTCGAATCCAGCTTTACATTTATTCAAATAAAAACAGATGTCCCGAGAGCTTGTGACCCTCGGGACGCTGCGTCATAATAAATAATGATGCCTTACAGCAATTATTAATTATTAATTAATTGATGATTTTAATACTCTTTGAGTTATGCTTCTGCAGGAGCCTCCTCTTCAGCAATTTCAGCTTCCGGAGCCTCAACTTCTGCCTCTTCAGCAGCAACCTCAGCAGCAGCCTTCTTTGCATCGGCAGCAGCCTTGATAGCAGCCTCAGCCTCGGCAGCAGCCTGAAGCTCAGCAGCGTTCTCAGCAACAACCTTAACAGGAAGTTCAACAGTTACCTCCTTATGGAAGTGAACGAGAGCCACGTAGTCACCAATCTTCTTGGCATCCTTCATGGTGATAATCTTACGATCAACTTCCTTACCAAGCTTAGCGAGCTCATCGGCTACCTGAGCAGCACCTACAGAACCATAGAGCTGACCTGTAGCACTCACCTTTGCAGCAATCTCAAGAGCTACACCAGCAAGCTGAGCAGCCTTCTCCTCTGCAGCAGCTTTCTGGGCAGCCAACTTGTGAGCCTGCTGCTTCAGGTTCTCTGCGAGAATCTTCTTGGCTGAAGGAGATGCAATCACGCCCTTTCCTTGAGGAATGAGGTAGTTACGGCCATAGCCAGACTTAACATTTACGATATCGTTCTTAAATCCCAGACCGATAATATCTTCTTTCAGTATAATTTCCATAATCTTGCGTCCTCCTCTTTAATTACTTCATCAAATCGGTTACGTAAGGCAGCAGTGCGATCTGGCGGGCACGCTTAACGGCCTGAGCCACACGACGCTGATACTTCAGAGATGTTCCAGTGATACGGCGGGGAAGAATCTTACCCTGCTCGTTGAGGAACTTCTTGAGGAACTCGGGATCCTTGTAGTCGATGTACTTGATACCGCTCTTCTTGAAACGGCAATACTTCTTCTTCTTTGTATCGATAGAAGGAGCAGTCAAATAACGGATTTCACTCTGTTCTGCCATAGTTTAAGCCTCCTCTTTTTTACCAAGCTTTGCACGACGCTTCTCGGCGTACTCAACTGCATACTTGTCAAGTTTAACAGTCTGGAAACGGATTACCTTCTCGTCACGACGGAAAGCAGTCTCCAATGTCTTAATCACTTCTGGCTCTGCTTTGAATTCTACCAGGCAGTAGAAACCTGTAGACTTCTTCTGAATAGCATAAGCCATCTTCTTCAATCCCCAGGCCTCTTCACTGATGATCTCTGCACCCTTATCGGTCAGGACCTTCTTGAATTTTGCGGCCGTTTCCTTCATCTGTTCATCAGACAAAACGGGAGTTAAAATGAAAACGGTTTCGTATTGATTCATACTACTTAATAAAATAAAAATTAATAATGTTATGCTTAAAGCGGGTGCAAAGGTACAATAATTAATTGAGATTCAGCAATTGACAAATGACAATTAGCCCAATACTTAACTAATTTTAATACTTTTCGTTCTTTTTCTGCATTCGGATGTGAAGATATGCACCGATTACAACCATCAAGTAACCACTGAGTAGTACCAGATTGCTAGATGTCCACCCAGCCAGATAGCTGACTATCAAAAGGATGGCGCCGGCCAATACCAGCGCCATTCCTATAGGCTTACTCCTCTTCGGGAGTGATGAGTTTGTATCCCTTACCATGGATATTAATGATTTCAATCTGACCATCTTCTTTCAAGTGCTTACGCAGCTTGGTGATGTAGACATCCATTGAACGGGCATTGAAATAGTTGTCGTCGATCCAGATGGTCTTCAGGGCAAAGTCACGCTGCAGAATCTCGTTAGCATGCGAGCAGAGCAGTGCAAGCAATTCATTCTCTTTAGTAGTGAGTTTGGTCTGCTTCTCACCGATCATCAGCAACTGTTTCTGTGTATCAAAGGTGAACTTACCGATGTGATAAACAGTAGATTCCTTACTCTTCTTGCCCTTTGTACGGCGCAGAATGGCCTCAATACGAAATACAAGCTCTTCCATAGAGAAAGGCTTAGTGATATAGTCGTCGGCACCGAGTTTGAAGCCTTCGAGAATGTCTTCCTTCAGAGTCTTAGCTGTCAGGAAGATAATGGGCACGTCGGCATTGGCCGCACGAATCTCCTGAGCCAATGTAAAGCCGTCTTTCTTAGGCATCATCACGTCGAGCACACAGATGTCAAACTTGGTCTTAAGGAAAGCTTTGAAGCCTGCCTCACCATCAGCGCAGAGTTCTGCTACATAACCTTTGGCCTGCAAATACTCACGGAGCAGCATTCCGAGGTTCTCATCGTCCTCGCAAAGCAAGATTTTCAATTTGTCTTCCATAAACGTTTCTTTTATTTAATTGTTAATACTATGAATTGTCTTCCTGTAAGATGGGCAATGAAATGGTGAAGGTTGTACCCTTTCCCAGGTCACTCTCACACTTGATTTCGCCCTCATGAAGATTGATGATCTTCTTAACATAGGCCAGTCCTAGGCCGAACCCTTTCACATCATGAACATTACCCGTATGAACACGATAGAACTTGTCGAATATCTTCTTCACGTTCTCTTTCTTGATACCTAGTCCGGTATCACGGATTGAGAAGCAAAGCAGATCTTTCTCATTCCACGTGCGGATATAGATATCGAGCGGCTGTTCGGGCTTACGATACTTCACCGCATTGTCCAACAGATTAGTAATGGCATTCTGGAAATGCACCTCGTCAACATAGATAGCCGAGTCGACAGCCTCGATTTCCGTATAGATATGTCCACCGGTATGCTCGACACGCAATGTGAACGAAGCAGCAATCGACTCCAACAACTCATTAAGATCAAGTTCTTTTTTCTTAAACGAAGCAGTCTTTCTGTCGAACATCGACATCTGAAGTACTTTCTCAACCAAAAAGCGCAAACGTTTTGACTCATCATTGATAACACCGCCCAGATGTGTCAGCATTGCCGGACTCTTGCTGACGCTCTCATCGTTGAGCATCTGCGCAGCCAGTGAAATACTGGATATCGGGGTTTTCAACTCGTGGGTCATATTATTGATAAAGTCATTTTTAATCTCAGAATAACGCTTCTGGCGGAAGATGACCACAATGGTGAAGATAAACGTAATCAGCAGCACCACAGTGAAAATCATGGCTGGAATCATAAAGCGTATGCTGGAGAAAATATAAGAGCTCATGTCAGGAAAGTGAATCTTCACGACACCCATCTTCGACGAGGGGTCATTACGGAAGAGTGTCTGCTTATAAGCATGCTCCTCGCCTTCCTCTGTATAGTCTGGACAGCGGTATACCTCACGCCCGTCGGCCGTTTCAACACGGAAATGATAGGGAATGTTGATACCGTTATTCATCAACTCAGCACGGATATCCTGATCGAGCATTTTGAAGTTGATACGTTCTTTCAGAGGTCTGTCAGAGGCTGTATAAAGGATGTTATACACAACCTCGTCGAGCAGAGCCTTCTGATAGACATAACGGTTGCGGACAATCTCTTGAAGTGACTTAGACGCCTCAGATATCGAATTCTTGTCGGTGCGTAGGATCATGGCCTTAGGCACATTAGCCGGCTTGATGGCAAACGTCTTCAGTTCGAAAGAAGAATACACAGTACCATCGTCGGCTGCTACAGCAAACTGATGAGAGTGTTTGATAGTACCATCGAGTCCGTCGACCATCACAGAGTCCTGCTTATAGGCTTTCCTCTCGGTATCCTTCACATCTTTCTCCAAATAACGCAGTGTCTCGTTCATCTCGAGGTTACGCGACGCCTGATAGAGACTACGGGTCACAGACTCGTCGAACTGTTCCTTCTTCATCTTCGCCATCTCTTCTATATATGAGAGCTGGAGAAAGAGAAGACCCACAAACGAGAGTCCCATGACTATAGCTATAATCCAAATCGTACTTTTCTTCATATCGTGGGCAAAGATACGCTAATTCTTAAATACGGAAGATTAATATGTTAATTATTTGAGGTAAATTTCACAATATTAACAAAAAGCAATAATTATAATTACATATACACAACTAACAACTCATTGTTGTATCATAAAAAGAACCCCCGCTACAGGACATAGCAGGGATTCCCAAGGATTATAGTCGAAAAACTTTAGTATTTTTAATCTTCCTCCTTCATTTCGGCCTCATGTTCCTTAATCAGAGTCTGCTGAATATCATTCGGAACAAGCTCGTAACTAGCAAACTTGGTGGTGAACGAAGCACGACCGCCAGTCAGAGAACTCAGAGCGATAGAGTAGCTTGAGAGTTCCTTGAGAGGAATCTTGGCCGAGAGTTTCTGATAACCAGCCTCAGAGTCCATACCCATGATGATAGCACGACGGCCCTGAAGGTCAGACATCACATCACCCATGTAGTCGCCGGGAACAAGCACTTCAAGGTCGTAGATAGGCTCAAGAACCTTAGGACCTGCCTCCTTGAAGGCCGCAGAGAAGGCATTACGAGCAGCCAGCATGAACGAGAGTTCGTTAGAATCAACGGGGTGCATCTTACCATCGTAGACAATCACACGGACGTCGCGGGCATAAGAGCCTGTCAGCGGACCTTGTTCCATACGTTCCATAATACCCTTCAGGATGGCAGGCATAAAGCGGAGGTCAATGGCGCCACCAACAACAGAGTTGATGAATACGAGTTTACCACCCCACTCCAGATCAATCTCTTCCTTGCCCTTGATATTCATCTTGAACTCCTGACCGTTAATCTTGAACGATGTAGGATCGGGCATGCCTTCTGTATAAGGCTCCACAATCAGGTGAACCTCACCAAACTGGCCTGCGCCACCCGACTGTTTCTTGTGGCGATAGTCGGCACGTGCCATCTTTGTAATGGTCTCACGATATGGAATCTTCGGCTCGATATATTCAATCTGAATCTTCTCGTTATTCTCCATACGCCACTTCAAGGTGCGCAGGTGGAACTCACCCTGTCCATGAACGATGATCTGGCGGAGTTCCTTCGACTGTTCAACAACCCATGTGGGATCCTCCTGACGCATCTTCTGAAGGGCTGTCATCATCTTCTCGGTCTCAGCCTCGTTAACGGCCTTGATGGCACGAGAGAACTTTGAATTAGGATATTTAATGAAATCGAACTTGTTTTCTACATCCTTTGCGTTCAGAGTATTACCAGTCTTCACATCTTTCAGCTTCACGGTACAACCAATATCACCAGCAACCAACTGGTCTACCTGGATACGGTTGGCACCCGCACAGGCATAGATGGTACCGATACGCTCCTTTGAGCCGCGATCGGCATTGGTCAGATCGTCACCGCTCTTCACAACACCACTCATCACCTTGAAATACTGGACCTCACCGATATGTGGTTCAACACCAGTCTTGAAGAAATAGAGCGAAGCAGGTGCCGAGGCGTCAGCAGGCACATCCTTGCCGGCGGCATTCTTGATGACAGGCATCTCACTAACGAAAGGAACGACATTACCCAGGAACTCCATCAAACGGCGAACACCCATATCACGACCTGCACAAACACAGAACACGGGGAAGATGCTGCGCGTTACAAGCCCCTTACGGATACCTTCACGCATCTCGTCTTCAGTCAGATCCTCGCTCTCGAAGAATTTCTCCATCAGTGTATCGTCGCCAGCGGCGGCAGCCTCTACAAGAGCAGCCTTCATTTCTTTTGCCTTCTCAAGCTGATCGGCAGGAACATCCTCAATAATGGGAGCACCACCCTCAGGCTTCCAAGAGTACTTCTTCATCAACAGCACGTCGATGACGCTATTAAAGCCTGCACCTGTAGCAATAGGATACTGAACGGGAACGCAGTTTGGACCATATACCTCCTTCAACTGATTCAGAATCTGATCGAAGTCGCAATTATCACGATCAAGCTGGTTAACCAGGAAGATGACGGGCTTCTTCAGTTTTTCTGTATTGCGGAATGCATTCATCGTACCAACCTCAGGGCCATACTGACCATTGACGAGGATGACGGCCTGGTCGGTCACGTTCATGGCGGTGATAGAACCTCCAACGAAGTCATCAGAACCCGGACAGTCGATGATGTTGAGTTTCTTGTTGTTCCACTCTACATGAAAAACAGTAGAGAACACCGAGTAGCCATATTCCTGTTCTACGGGGAAATAATCGCTCATGGTGTTCTTACTCTCTACAGCTCCGCGGCGCTTGATGATGCCAGCTTCGTAGACCATTGACTCGGCAAGAGTAGTCTTGCCGCTACCCGCACTGCCAATGAGTGCAATGTTTTTGATTTCGTTTGTCTGATAAACTTTCATATCATTTTAGTTTTAGGTGAATATTTTAATGTTCTAAGCGGCGACTAAGGTAACCATTTTCTTAGAAATAGCCAAAAGAATCTTATAAATATTAAACTAAATTAGTATTTTATTCGTAACTTTGTCCCCCGTATGGCAGGTTTATACATTCACATTCCCTTCTGTAGAAGCCGTTGCATCTATTGCGGCTTCTATTCTACGACAAGTCTGGCGCTCCGTCAGCGCTATGTCGACGCCGTATGCCGCGAGATGAAACTCAGAAGTGAGTGGAGAGCAGCAAAAGGTGAGAGATTACAGATAGAAACAGTATATCTCGGCGGAGGAACGCCAAGTCAATTAACGACAGACCAGTTACGCCAGCTCTTTATATATATAAATAAGGTATATCCTCTCACCTCTCAGGAGATTACCATCGAAGTCAATCCCGACGACATGACAGCCGAATATGCCACTACGTTACAACAACTTGGCATTAATCGCGTCAGCATGGGTGCGCAGACCTTCGATGAAGACCGGCTGCACTTTCTAAACCGCCGACACACGGCTGCTCAAGTATCCGAGGCCGTAAGTTTGCTCCGTCAGGCCGGCATCCGCAACATCAGCATCGACCTGATGTATGGTTTCCCCGGCGAGACTCTCAGTGACTGGGATGCCGACATCACCAGAGCCCTCGCCCTCGATGTGGAGCATATCTCCTGCTACTGCCTCATGTATGAAGAAGGCACCCCACTCTATCGATTACTCCAGCAAGGCAAGGTGGCAGAAACCGACGAAGAACAGGAACGACTGATGTACTATCATCTCATAGAGCGACTGGAAGCGGCGGGCTACGAACACTACGAGATTTCAAACTTCGCCCGTCCTGGCTTCCGAAGCCGCCATAATTCATCATACTGGGACCTGACACCCTACATTGGGCTCGGCGCGGCCGCCCATTCCTTCGACGGGAACAGCCGCCGCCGTTGGAACGTCAGCGACATCAGTCTGTATATCGAGGGCATCGAGGGCGGACAGCCCTGCTTCGAGCAGGAGCTGCTCGATGATGACACCCGCTATAACGACACGCTGACCGTTGCCCTGCGAACCCGTAACGGTCTTGACCTCAACACCCTATCGGAGCACAATCGCAACTATTGCCTCAGTGAAGCACGCCATTACATCAGCGACGGGCTACTGAACCTTCAGAACAATCATCTGTCACTTACGAAACCTGGTCTTTTCGTTAGCGATATGATTATCAGCGACCTCATGCTTATCTGACGGAACTTATCCTATCTGCTGTCATCATTATCGCTTTCTGATGTCAGAGACTATCTGCGATTTTGCAATTTAGACTAAATTGCTTTGCAAAATAGACTAAATTGCAATGGTCCAGATAGTCTCTGTCAATATCAAAGCCTTTCTATGTCACTCTTTCAAGTTATCTCTGACAAGAAAGAGCTATCTGTTAAAGAAACGAGGAAAGAATTTGAAGCAAAAATAGTAATAGGCAACGAGCAGAGGGTAGCCTATATAATATAATGTAGTGACACTGAACACTACATAGTCAACGGCACAGACAGCAGCTAGGCCCCCCAAGTAGAGTATGGCCTCACCCATCGGCAGATGCCTGGTTACATCGTCGACCGTGGCAATGGCTACTATGATAATAGCCCATACAGAAGAGACGAACAGTCCCAGATGTAACGGCAGGGCAAAGGGATTGAGCGACGGATGATAGTAGAAATGACGCCACGACTCAGGGCCGAATACCTGAATACTACTATAGATGACAGCAGAAGTAGCCACGAGCAGACACAACGCCGTAGGATAGAATGAGGGAATATCATTGAAATGAACGATTTTGGCGCCAAGCCTCATCAGTCGACGCACGCCATAGGCCGCCAGCACAATGACACAGAAGGCCAGGAATATAAGTAAGTGAGTGTCGGAAAAAAGGTCGATGAACTGACTGATGGGGTCGTCGGGCGACACCTTCGCCAACAGTTCCTTCTCGTGTATCCATCCAAAGGTCAACTGGTCACGGGCCACCTTCACCCATACGGAGTCTATACTATCCGATGGTACCGTCATGATGTCGGCCACTACAATCCGTTCGCTCTTACGCAGGGTGATAGAATCCTTTTGGTGCTCCTGCCCTATGGCCTCAATCTCAATGGATACCACCTCAGGCACAGCCATTGCTTCAGGCTGCTGCGCCACAACCACCAAAGAGTCACCCGTCACAACGAAGTTATAGTTCTGCGTATAGTGATGGGTAGTATAGAAAGAGATGGAGTCGAGCTGCTGCTTGGTGAGATCCCAGGCATCTGGCGTTATCGGGCCTTGATTGTAACACGCTACACTAAATGACAAATGATATATGATAAATGATAAACCTATCATCCATCTTCTCATCCTATGACACAACCCGTGCCCGCATCTTCTTTCATTCATCATTATTTTATTTTTCATTTAGGACGCAGGATGCATAAACATTCATCTGACAGTTGGCACAATCAAACTCAAGACGGAAACGGCGGCCATCGCCTAAGACAAGAGACAAGGGCTCACGCCAGTCGGGACGCTTTCCACCACGACGTACACAATAGCCAAGACTATAACGGATGCAATGACGACACTGCATCAGAGGACCGTCGCCACCCTTCAGCTCAAATGCCGTTAGTTCTTTGGCACCATAAAAACTGCGGGCCTCGTCGTTCGATATGTTATAGAGATAGGGATAATCATAGCGGGGAGGACGGGGAACAGCTGAAGATGCTCGCGATTCTGAAGAACCAATGGTGTTTGAGAACTCACCAAGCGCATCGACTATCTGACGACGAAGATCAGAGAGCTGACTATTGGGAATAAAATAACCGAAGTCTGCAGGAATATCTATATCCACACATTCATAAATCGTATCACCGAGTTTAGACAACTGGCGGATGATATTCTCATGAGGCGATTTCTGAGCCAGCTGATGCTCAGAAGGGAAAACCACACGACATGAATATCCATCAACAGATGCCGTCAACTCATAGCCCGTATCAACCGCACGCAAAGAGAACCTTACAGGAATCTTACGGACCGAACTGGATTTTGAAAGGATACGCTCAAACTCCTGATCGTTATTACGATAGAGAGCCATGCCAGGACGCAGGCCTTGCGGCATTCGGAAGGGATAGATGCGGTTGCCCGCCACACGATTGGCACGAAGCCCCTCAAACTGGCGGTCCAGATTAAGGAAACAGAGACCGTCGCCATTGGCGAAGCTAGCCGTTCCCGCCACATTAAATGAGTCGCGCCTGATTTCTTTCACCCTCCCGACAAACTCTCCAACCGCTTTCGGCGTATCAAAGGAAGCAATATCCAGCTGGCGACCATGAGCGAAATAGGTGGTATAGCCGCGATTGAAGGTCTTCTTCAGATCAGGCTTGAAAGAATAGCTGCAATGTCCCAAAGAAGCACGGCAGTACTTACCAGGATGCTGACGTATAATTTCATTAAGCCGCTCACTATAGGCAGCCGTCACATTCTTCACATAAGCAACATCCTTGAGTCTCCCTTCTATCTTGAAAGAGGTAGCTCCAGCCTCGGCCAGCGCAAGCAGGTTGTCGCTCTGGTTCATATCCTTCAAGGAGAGCAGATAGCGCTCACGCTCTATCTCCCTGCCATCAGCGTCCTCCAAAGAAAAGCGCATACGACAGAACTGAGCACACTCGCCTCTGTTGGCACTTCGGTGGAAACAATGCTGCGAAGCATAACAGATGCCGGAATAGCTGACGCAAAGGGCACCATGAACAAATACCTCTAATGGCATGTCGGGCACCGCGCGATGAACTTCGGCAATCTCATCGATAGACAACTCACGGGCCAAAACTGCACGCGAGAAACCGATATCTTTAAGCCATTTTACCTTCTCAGCTGTTCGATTGTCTGTTTGCGTAGAGGCATGAAGCGTCAGCGTCGGAGGGCATAGCTTCATGACTGCCATGTCCTGGACGAGCACAGCATCGACACCAACCTGATCCAGATCGGCCAGCAATTGGCGCACTTCATCGAGCTCGTCATCATAAAGAATGGTATTAACCGTGACATACACCTTAGCACCAAAAGGATGAGCGTAGGCACACAGCTGACGGATGTCGTCGAGGCTATTGCCTACAGCGGCTCGAGCCCCAAAATGGGGAGGTCCGATATAAACAGCATCGGCACCGTGGTCTATTGCCGCGATGCCACATGCTAAATTCTTAGCCGGAGCCAACAGTTCTAAGGGTGTCAATGCTTACTGTTATTTAATATCATTAATATTATACGGCGTCTCTTGATAAACGTAATAGTTAATCCAATTGGAATAGAGCAGATTAGCGTGAGCACGCCACGTAACCAATGGCGGATTCTCGGGATTATCGTCCTTATAGTAGTTTTTGGGCAGATCCACATCGTCACGGATACCACGGTCGCGCTTATACTCATTATCCAAAGTGTTTGGTGCATACTCCAGATGGCCGGTGATAAAGAACTCTCGTCCGTTACGCGCCATCACCATGCTGACACCACTCTCGGGCGATTCGGCGAGAAGTGTCAGATCGGGATTGGCAAGGATATCCTCACGGTGAATCTCCGTATGACGGCTATGAGGCATCATAAACACATCGTCGAAACCACGGAAAATAGGCAGAGGCCTGTCAATAGGCGTCTGAGGGAATATGCCGAACATCTTTTTCTTCAACGGATACTTGGGTACACCATAATAATAATAGAGCCCGGCCTGGGCAGCCCAACATATATATAAGGTACTGGTGACATGAGTACGAGCCCACGAGAAAATGTCGGTTATCTCATCCCAATAGGTAACGTCCTCGAAGTCCATAGTCTCTACTGGTGCCCCGGTGATAATCATTCCGTCGAACTTCTCATTTCGCATCGACTCAAAGTCGCGGTAAAACATCATCATGTGTTCTATCGGCGTATTCTTTGGTGTATGACTCTTCAACTTCATAAAACTGATCTCCAGCTGAAGGGGAGTATTGGAGAGCAGACGAACCAAGTCGGTCTCCGTCGTAATCTTCAGTGGCATCAGGTTCAGGATAACAATCCTCAAAGGACGGATGTCCTGTGTGGTTGCCCTGGAATTATCCATCACGAAGATATTCTCATTCTTCAGAATATCAATCGCAGGAAGTCTGTCTGGTAATCTTAATGGCATTTCTTAATTTTTTTTTAAAACTTTACGATACAACAGGAGACATTATCAAGTCCGCCAGCAGCAATTGCAGCATCACACAACCCATTGGCATCAGCTTCTGCAGACATCAACGCTGAGATTTCCTGATCGCTCAGCATGTCGGTAAGACCATCACTGCACAGCATATAGCAATCGCCCTGTATGACGTCGGAAGTCATCCTGACTATATCTATATATGAGGTTGTACACCCTCCACCTATGCAGTTGGTAATCACACTTGAGTGCTTTTCCGTCCCCATGAGATTACTTAACGAGTGGTCGGTAGTCAGTTGAGTCAGTTCATGATCACGGAAACGATATAAACGACTATCACCACAATTCAGCGAATAGTATTCGCCTTCATAAAATGCAAAACCCACCAAAGTTGTACCCATACCTTTGAACTGCTCATCGGCACGTCCCTTTGAGGCCACAAGGTTGTTAATACCATCAAGCCATTCTACTAAGGTCTCATTAAACTCACTCGGGCCGAAGCCTGCTGGAAGGTCATGGTAATAAAACTGAAGATTATGAAGGACGTCGCTGCTGGCTATATCACCCCTGTTATGGCCTCCCATGCCATCGGCAACTGCTACTATATAACGATCCTGATTAGTCAGTTCTACTTGAGTATGGAAAGCGTCATTTCTGACAAAGCGGCTTCCCACAAGTATCATATCTTCATTCTGATGTCTTACACAGCCTATTCTGCTTGCTGCTGTTATCTCTATATTTATCATTCTAATTTATCTGATTATGACCTGCAGATTGATGTTCGCAATGGTGAGCACATCACCATTGTGTAACGACATATCTACATCCGGTTGTATGGTACGCTGATTCAGCTTAGTACCATTAGAGGAATGTTTGTCTGTGATGCACCACCCCGACTCTGCCTTATACTTGAGTTGAGCATGAACGCCCGACACATAGGCTTGCTGTTCAAAGAACTGTGTGTATGGGCCCTTACGTCGGCCGATGATGGCACCATTCATGGCAACTATACGTATATTCAAACTATCATTGGCAAGTGTCAGCACAGGTATACCACCTCGGGGAGCAGCCTCACGCGAGATACTCACTCCAGTGGACATATTCGTCGAGAATCTCGAAGGACCAGCCGACGTCATATCCTGCTTCTGGCTTTGACGGACATCGGCAGATACCATCAAGCCTCCGCAATGCGTACAGCGTCTGCCGAGCCCAACACGACCACACTGATTACAGAACAGCAATGCCTGTCCGCACTGGTCGCAATAGTGGGAGTCGTCTTCTATCTCTTCTCTACAAGCTGGACAAATGATCATCTTTTATTATTTATAAATCTTCTGGTAATACTATCTGGTATGTTTCTTTTGTAACTTCCTCTGGCGGCATGTGAGACACACGTTCCGAGAGTTTCTGAATGGTTACGTCGAGCAAGTTACGCATCTCACGGGCATTACCCCATGAATCATTCTTGGCGAGTACCATCTTATAGATAGTATCAAGCGCCTTGTACTCTGCTTCTGGTGAGAGTGTGTATTGCTCTTTCTGGGCCATATGCTTAAAGATGGCCAGCAATTCGTCTTCATTATAGTCCTCGATGTGCAACTTATGGGTAAAGCGACTGGCCAGACCTGCGTTCATGGCCAGGAACTCATCCATCTTATCCTTATAACCGGCAGCTATGACCACAAACTTACCTCGGTCGTCTTCCATACGTTTCATCAGCGTATCGATGGCCTCTTTGCCGTATTGGTCGCCCCCGTCACTCAGTGTATAAGCCTCATCGATAAAGAGGATTCCGCCCATTGCCTTATCACACATATTGTTGACAATCTTTGGCGTCTCGCCCATATACTTACCAACTAAGGTTGCTCGACTGGCTTCAACCACACGGGATGTAGGAAGAATGTCCATCGACTGGAGAATTTCTCCCATCTTACGAGCTATGGATGTCTTACCCGTGCCAGGGTTACCAGTCAGAATAAAGTTCATTGACATCTGTTGGACTTTTCCTGCGCCCATCGCTGCACGCTGCTTCATAAACATGCTCTGTACTGCAAGACGACGAATAGAGTTCTTAACAGAACGCATGCCGATAAACTCATCGAGTTCGTTGAGCACTTCATCCAGTGGACGTACAGCTTCAGTCTGGGCCATTGGCAGGTCGTCCTTTGTCAGACTATACATATCCGTCTCTTGGAAGCCCGGATCATTCATTAACTTGACAAGACGCTGACTCTGACGCTCTACAGCCTCGTTGAATATACGACGTGCCTCACGGGCATTGCCGAAGTTCTTATCACGACGCAGATATAGTTGTTCGAACTGACGGTGAATAGCTGCACGGGTATCATCGTCAATCGTGAAGTTCTTGCCATCTGCCAAATGCAGGAATATCTCAGTCAACTCGTCGGGTGTATAGTCATCGAAATGGATGGTCTGTGTGAAACGACTCTTAAGACCTGGATTCGTGTCTATGAAGTCGTGCATCTGATCTGTATAGCCTGCTACGATACAGATGAACTTCCCGCGGTCATCCTCCAGACGCTTCAACAACGTGTCGATAGCCTCAGACCCGAAGGTATCACCATCATTCGACTTCAATGTATAAGCTTCATCGATGAACAGAACACCGCCAAGAGCCTGATCTACCAACTGATTAGTCTTGATAGCAGTTTGTCCCGAATAGCCAGCAACAAGTTTCGCACGATCGGCCTCAACCAGCTGACCACGGGCAACGACACCTAAGGTCTTGAAGATATCTGCCATAATACGTGCTACGGTAGTCTTACCTGTGCCAGGATTACCAGTAAAGACGTAATGTTTGCCTTGGAATGTCTGTGTCTCCCCACGTTTTATCTGTAAATTGAGGAATGCCGTCAGATTGGAAATCTCCTTCTTCACTGATGTCAGTCCTACCAAACCGTCAAGTTTCTTCAGGCAGTCTTCAACATTCACAGACTGCGGAGCCTCATAAGGAACATCCTCCTTGTTAATGGTCATCAGTTCCTCATTAGTCATCGACGAGATGTCTACATTCTGAAGACGCTGGGCTTGCTTCTTACATATCTGATCGAACAGAGTACGCATCGTACGACCATTGGCAAAGTCCTTGTCACGGGAGTTGTACATTTCCGTAATCATCTTACGTGTCAGTTCCTCTGCCTCTGGTGAGAATATATACTTCTTCGCCTTAGCAAATACTTGCATAATCTCGAACAGTTGCTCAGGCGAGTAATCTTTGATATCGAGGAAATAATTGAAACGACTACGGAAACCAGGATTTACACGGAAAAGATTCTCCATCTCTGTACGATAGCCCGCGGCAATAACTATAAACTGACCGCGATCGTCCTCCATACGTTTCATCAGTTTCTCTAATGCCTGAGCACCCTGATTATCACGGTCGCCAGAAGCACTAAGAGGGGCCAACGTATAAGCCTCATCAACAAAAAGGATGCCTCCCTTGGCTTTATCGCAAAGACGGTCTACAACCTTGGGGGTCTCTCCTTGATAAGGACTTACCATCTTGGCACGGTCAACCTCGACAACATGTCCGCTGTCAAGATAGCCAATAGCAGCCAGAATCTCACCCAACTTACGGGCTATGGTCGTCTTGCCCGTTCCAGGATTACCTGTAAGGATGATATGCATCGACATTTTTTCCTGTTCTCCCAGTCCGCGCTCTGCACGCTGCATGGCATTCTGCACAGAGTAAGCCATCTCCTTAACAGCACTTTTCACCTCATCCATTCCAATGAACGAGTCGAGATCCTTCAGTATATCCTCAACGGTACGCTCCTCTGGCACATAGCCCTTGATATCGTCTTTCTCCACTTGTTTGGCATCAGCACCACGACTGATAAACTGTGTGAAGATGTCTTCTGATGTTTTTGTTGCCAGATGACCGTTTCCGAATGTCTCATCCTTAATCTTCACTTGATACTTGAAGAAACGCATCAACTGGTTCTCGGCCTCAGCAGAGAATTCTGTAATACCATACTTCAAACGCAGATTGAGCTTACAGATATCAGTCAATTCCTGATAACCAGGCGTTGGCATGCGGAACGTATATTTAAAGCGGTTGGCAACAGCCGGATTGCTCTCAAGAAAATCTTCCAGTCCCTTTGTCAGACCGGAAATAATTACGATGGGATTATCATCCCACTTGTCCATCTCAACAAACAGTTTGTCGAGCGGATTCACTTGATTGGAGTACTTATCAGGCAACAGTTTCTGCACGTTGTCAAAGAACAGAATGCCATTCTTGGCCTTCTTAATATTCTCGTCCCACTTATCAACAAAGCGCTGATAGTCAACGGCATCTACCATCGTCAGCTTAGGTTTCTCGATAATCTTATGCTGATAAAAATAGTCACGAAGAATATCTGCCAAGGCCGTTTTTCCCGTACCCGTCTCACCTATTACAATAGCATTTACTGAAATACGCACATTGGCTATATCCTTGCGAGAGCGCAAATAGGTATAAGTATCGACAATGGTCTTAAGCTGCTGCTTCACGTCATCGAGCCCTACCAGCTTATCAAGCAAGTCTTGGCTTACAAGTGGCTGGCCGCACCACTTGCAGAACTTAGCTACACTTCTATTTTCTTTATGACAATTCTGACAAACCATTATTCTACGTCTCTTTCTAATTGCTTGATAATCTTAGAGGCACTAATCGTTATGTCGCCAGGATTTTTGACGTTCATAAGACTCGGGCTGAATACTATGAAGTCTATAACGAATATCAGCGCCAGCAGACTCCACAGGATATAATGGAGCACACTTTCACCACTGATAGATCTAACCTGATCGGTCACATCGTTCAATAAACCGAACTTAGAACCCTTGAACCTATACGACTTGGTCTTAAAGGTATAATACAAAGGCTCCAACAGCGTAGACTTAATATCATCATCCAATACCTCTGTAATCAACTTATTATCCGCATTCTGATCGCCACGGAAGTCTGTCAGATGACAGACGAGAATATACACAAGCGTAATGACAACAATAGCCAGATTGAAATAGCCAGGATGCGACTGGCTCATATATTTCAATATAATAATAGGTATGAACGAGGACAAAGCGCCTAACATACCCCAAAGACACGAGAAGACGAAATCATAGCCTCTGAAGTAGGCTCGCGTTCCAACTATAACGGCCGTCATTCCTCCCAAAGGAAGACCAATGCAAAGGAATGAATGGGCCAGGAGGTAATCGGTATGCTTAACGCCGAATATCAGAATAAGAAGTAGCCACAGACCACAGAGTGCATAGAATGTTGTACGCCATATACTCTCTCTGGCTTTGGCACGTACCCAATTATCGCGCACATCTTTTATTCTGTTCGACGTTTCCTCTCTTGCATTAACGAAACGCTTATAATAAGGCTGTGAGGCATCTATTTTCCCAAGAGTCATCAACCACTCCTCTAATGTATGCTCATAGGCATATTCTTCTGAGAATTCACCAAATGGATCTTCATGATAGAATACAGCCATCCATTGGGCAAAAGAGCCATTACGGATTTCATTACGGAACAGTGACGTATTGTTAAGCAAATCGATACTCCTACCATCAACCAACTCCGTCCCGTCGGGCATCAGATAAGTCGGTGTTACACCAAGAACACGGCAGAAACGGTATAACGCAGTCTTAACATCATAAGCGCCCAAACGTTCACGGTTCTCTTCGCTCTTGAAATCGAAACAGCGATTGTGCTCATTATACATCTCGGTCCATCCATGGAGCTGGGCATAATATGAGAATCGGCCACCGATCTCCGTCATATCCTTCATCTCGTCTTGGAACTCCTTGTCGCTAAGGTATTGGGCATTCTTCAGGCGTTCACGCAACAGCTCGCCCACTTGCATCGGGGTAAATGCACCCTTAAGATCATACGCAGACTCACGATCAAGATTATAAAGCACCTTATAGGCTAAGGCTGAAGAATATGGCTGGTCCTGAGTCATAATGCGCAGACTCTCGCAGGCCATATGATCCTCATGACTGTACATCCATGAGAGCAGGCGACCGTCAGTCAGGCTATGCCAGTCGTCTTCCGTCAGAGTCTCGCGTCCGAAGGTCTTAACAATCTCCCTGATAGTAGATGACGGATATTTAGCCATCAACGGTATCTCCGGGTCTATCTCAAAGACCGTTCGCATAATAGCCACATGAACGCTCTTCGGATTCTGACTGGTGAAATAAGAACGGATACGGTCTACATCACATTTGGTATGCGACTCCAGATAAAGGAAGAGAGGATCTTTTGGATTAGAAAGCAGCACGCCATATTCTTTCTGATAGCTCAAAAGTGAGATGGCAACGCTGTGTACATCGTCACAGAGATTACCCTTCACATCCTTATAAGGATAAGTAGGCTCCATCATATATATCGCCGACATCAGACCTGCACGCTGATCAACCGGATAACGGTTTACGACGATATCCCTGACAATCGTGCTGAGTTTCTCGTTGCCACATGACTCTAACCACGAGCCAATCTTTCCATTATACAGATAGCCAATAGCCAACTTCTCATTCTCAAGAAGCATCGGCACCAGTTCATGTATATTATCTGCAACCAAGTTCTTATCTGGATCTACGACAAAACTCTTATATTTCAGGAATGGCGATGAGAGATCGACTTTAGGACTTCCACCTTCAAACCACTCTTCTACTTGTTCGTAGCCCCAACGGTTAATCGGATTGACTACCGTCAGTCCTTGGACAATCATTCTGACACGTTCAGGCAACTCATTGATATGCGGCAAGCGGCCTTCGCTTTTCTGACGCATCATCACACGCTCGTTTGAGCTCATCGGGTTCCCACCCAACCAGAGCGCCATCAAGCACATACCTAAAGAATAGAAATCTGCTGCAGGAGATATCTCCACAACACCATCTATCACATCAGTGTACATCTCGGGAGCTGCATAAATTGGTGTACGGGCCTGTGTCGTCTTATATGCCTTTCCGTCTTTCTCTAACATGCTGGAGATACCAAAGTCGCCCAGAACCAGCTCTGTATGCTCTTTATCCCGGAAGAAGAAGTTGCTGGGCTTGATGTCTTTATGCAGAATGTTGCATTCATGACAATAAGCCAGTGCTGCAGCACCCTGCAACGCTATGCGGCGGAACTTGTCGACATCGCCTCCCAACTTGTATTCTGACAAAGTGCCGCCACGCAAGTATTCCATCAACTCATAATAGCGATGCTTGCCGTCAACATAGGTTTTACCATAGTCGAACACTCGGACGATCATTTCGAAGTCGAAGTTCAGTACGGCCCGAAGAATATTCTTGTTGACATTGAAATTGGGATAGTAAATCTTCAGCACATATTCCTCACCGTCTTTCTCAACAAGGAATACCTGAGCCTCACCGGAGTTATCGCTCAAGCACTGCAGATTTCTGTATTTAACACCTTTCAGCAAGAAGCTATTGTCATTGATATCTTCCTGTTGTATATACATGTTATCAGCCCTAACCGTTCCGTCTAAGCCTAATGAGGGAGCCACAGTGTTTGTCACACGGATAGTCCCGTCAAGACTTGCAGGGCGGACAGTACCACCAATATCTGTTGATCGTACAGTACTGTCAAGGTTCTCTGGACGTATAGTTCTCTCCGTACTCATCAGATATCGTCTTTTATTTCTTGTCTCGTATTCTTACCCAAGATAATCCACTTACCGCCCATTTGCGGTTTTGCACATCCGCAAGGACTGGAATGAAGGGCATGTTTGAAATTACACTCCCAAGCCAATCGCATGCCCTGAGGCTTACAGGCCATTGCATAATTGCGCACTTGGGCTGGTTTTGGCTGAGGTGGCTGTGCCATCTGCTCAAGAATCTCAGCAAGTCTATTAAGGCGCTCTTGCTTTTGGGCTTCATATTCGCCCTGTCCCATACGTTTATGCCGCGGTTCTGGAATAACAAGATTTGCAATCCCTCTGTCTTCAGCCAGAAGTTTCAAGACACGTTCACGCAGTTTGCTGTTCTTCTGGTCACGAAGTACATCACGCTCAGAGCTGTAGGGAGGTGTCATCTCCATCTGTTGGATTTCATTAGCCAGACGTTGCATTTCCTTATACTCCGGCATTTCTCTGACTTTCTCCATCATCTGGCGAGCCTCTTCTGTCAATGGCGTGCCACACTGTCTACAGAAAGAGAAATCATTCAGCGTACGGCAAACAGGACAAACAATGCCACCGCGAGGGCTACCACATTCAGGACAGAAAGCCTCCTGACCTGTAAGAGGGGCGCCACAGAAGGAGCAGACATCTGTTCGGATATAGTGTCGGCAGGTTTCACAGAAATCAGCGTCAGGATCAACGGGGGCACCGCAATTCGGGCAAGTGGACTTACCGATTGGATTTCCGCAAGATGCACAAAAAAGAGCTTCAGGTTCATTGATAGTACCACAATGCGGGCACTGAACGCCATTGGCAGTATTCATCTGCACGGCTTGTTGGGTCAAAGGTTCTTCCGTATATTCTCTGGCCAACTCCTCTCGCTGGAGCTGCTGAGAGCCACGGTTTGTTAGTTCTGGGTTTTGTGTAATATCATCAAACATAATTAAACATGTGATTTATCTGCAAAAGCTAGGTGCAAAAGTAAACAAAAAAACTTAATAAACAAAAAAAACCGCCGTAAATTTACATTTACGACGGCATTTTTATCGTTTTAAACGTTAAATTACCACAATTCCAAGCGCTCCGACTTAGGGATAAACATTTTATCACCTTCTTTTACATCGAAGGCTTCATACCATGCATCGATATGGGGAAGAGCCCCGTTTACACGCCAGCGTCCCAATGAGTGAGGATCACTCTTCGTACGGTTACGGATTTCCTCGTCGGTAATATTACCAGCCCACACGCCAGCATAGGCGTGGAAGAAACGCTGATCGGCTGTCAGGCCTTCTTTCTCTTCCAGAGGTTCACGCTTTGTAGCATTTTTATAGGCTGCCCAAGCAACCTGCAGACCGCCATGATCGGCCAGATTCTCACCCAGCGTCAGACGTCCGTTGCCAAACAAGCCTGGCAGCACTTCAATCTTAGAGAAGAAATCAGCATACTTATCAGTACGTTCTGTAAAATTCTTTCCATCACTCTCCGTCCACCAGTCGTGCATGTTTCCATCCTTATCGAAACGACGGCCCTGATCATCGAATCCGTGAGTCATCTCATGACCAATCACTACACCGATAGCACCATAGTTAAACGCATCGTCTGCATTCATATCGAAGAAAGGATACTGAAGAATTCCTGCAGGGAAACAGATCTCGTTGGTGGTAGGATTATAGTAGGCATTTACCGTCTGAGGCGTCATATGCCAGTCATCACGGTCTACAGGTTTTCCTACACGATGATTGATACTCCACTCATTCCAGAACTTGGCACACGCCTGCATGTTTTCGTAATAAGATTTTGCAGGATCAATCTCTAGTTTCGAGAGGTCTGTCCATTTGTCTGGATAACCAACTTTTACATAAAATGAATTCAACTTCAGCAGGGCATTCACCTTGGTGGAATCGTCCATCCAGTCCTGAGCAGCGATGCGCTCTCCAAGGGCTATCTGAAGATTCTTCACTAAGGTCACCATACGCTTCTTAGCTGCCTCAGGGAAGTATTTCTCTGAGTAAATCTTACCCAGCGCTTCACCCATCACACGTTCTACCTGAGAAGTACTGCGTTTCCAAAGCGGGTGGTTTTCCTTACGACCTGAACGAATCTTACCGTTGAAGTCGAAACTCTCAGCTACAGTAGCATCGCTCAAATAATTGGCAGCTTCAGAGATGAGTCCCCACTCCATCACGTCACGATATTCAGCAGGTTTGATAGAACCAACAAGTTTGTTGGCACCCTCAAGGAAAGCAGGCTGTCCCACAACCATCTCTTGCAGATACTTAGCGTCTATCCCCTGAGCGCTCATCACCTTCACCAGAGGAAGATTAGGATACTTGGTTTCAAACTCTTTCAGTGTCATCTTGTTGTAGTTAGCCTCAGGATCGCGCAGTTCTGTGCGGCTCTTGCTTACCTTGGCCAACTCTGTCTCAACCTTCATGACATTCTGCATCTTCTTGGTAGCTGCACTCTTACTAAAGCCAAAAAGCTGGAACATCTTGACAATGTGCTTCTTAAAAGCTTCACGGATATCCGCTGTAGGCTTATCGTTTTCAAGATAGTACTCTTTCTGACCCAAGGAGAGCCCACCCTGATAAACGTTCAGAATATTCTGTGTGGCATTCTTATCATCGGCACCGAAACCACAGAAGAAGAACTCCTGTTCTCCGTAGGGAGCCAGTTCCAACTGAATGTCGAGCAGCTGCTTGGTGGTCTTGGCTGCCTCGAGCTTCTTGATCAGCGGCATCAGAGGAGCCACACCCTCATTGTTACGGCGTGTAGAGTCCATAGCCAGTTTGTAAAGGTCGCTGAGCTTCTGCTCTATAGTTCCCTTTTCGTAGCTGTTGCTCAGAAGCTCTGCGAGAATAGCGTTAATACGCTTGTCGTTATCCTCCTGCAGGCGGTCGAAGCTGCCATAACGAGAATAAGCAGCGGGAAGCGGATTACTCTTCATCCATCCACCACATGCATACTGATAGAAATCATCACCAGGACGCGCGCTGGTATCGAAATCGGCTTTGTTCAACCCCGATCCGAGCGGTGCCTGTGCCATTGTCATCAAAGACATTGATGCCATTGCCATCATTGTTACAATTTTTTTCATAAATCTATTGTTAGTTAATATTGGGTTATCTCTTCTAAGGTTTCGCTGAGTTTCTCCCAGCGTTCTACCTCTTCATCGAGACATTTCTTTGTCGAAGTATACTCTGTGACGAGGGTCATATCAGAAGCATTCTCAGGAACCATCAGCAAGTCGTCGAGCTCTTTCAGCCTCTGTTCCAGTTTCTCAATTTTCTTTTCCGACTCCTTCACGGCCTTCTCGGCACGGTTCTTCTGTTTCTGACGCTCCTTATGCTCTGCATAACTGAGGGCTTTGGATATCGTTTCCTGAGAGTTCCCATGGGGGGAACTGGGAGTTCCCACGGTGGGAACTGCTGGTTTCCCCGTAGGAAAACTGCCGTTTCCTTGCTGAGCACTATTCGAATCCTTGCCCAACTCGTTCAGTTCGCTGATTTTCTTGGTACGGAGGAAGTCGTAGATTCCACCCAGGTGTTCCCTCACCTTACCGTCACCAAACTCATAGACCTTCGTTACCAGACCATCTAGGAACTCACGGTCGTGACTCACGATAATAGCTGTACCATCGAAAGCCTTGATGGCCTCTTTCAACACATCCTTAGAAGGCATATCGAGATGGTTGGTAGGCTCGTCGAGAATCAGCAGGTTTACTGGTTCCAAAAGCAGACGAATCATCGCCAAACGGCTACGTTCGCCACCGCTAAGCACTTTTACTTTCTTATCCGATTCCTCGCCGCCAAACATGAAGGCGCCAAGGATATCATTGATGCGCAGACGGATCTCGCCCTTCGCTACATGATCTATCGTTTGAAATACCGTCAGACTCTCGTCAAGCAACTGAGCCTGATTCTGGGCAAAGTAACCAATCTGGATATTATGTCCTATCTTCAGCTCGCCCGTATAGGGAATCTCGCCCATGATACACTTCACGAGCGTAGACTTTCCTTCGCCGTTCTTACCCACGAAAGCAACTTTCTCGCCCCGCTTGATGGTGAGCGACACATGATCGAAAACGGTATGTGCCCCATAGTCTTTTCTCACTTCGTCGCAGATAACGGGATAGTCGCCACTACGCAAGCAAGGTGGAAACTTCAGATGCATAGCCGAATTGTCGACTTCGTCAATCTCGATAGGTACGATTTTCTCCAGCTGTTTGATTTTCTGCTGTACCTGTACAGCTTTCGTGGCCTGATAGCGGAAACGCTCAATGAAGGCTTTCATCTCAGCCACTTCCTTCTGCTGGTTTTCGTAGGCTCTGATCTGCTGTTCGCGACGCTCCTTGCGAAGCACCACATACTCGTTGTATTTCACTTTATAGTCGATCACACGACCACATGAGATTTCAAGTGTGCGGTTCGATACATTATTAATAAAGGCCCTATCATGACTCACCAGCACGACGGCACTCGACGACTGCGACAAGAACTGCTCCAGCCATTGTATCGACTCGATATCCAAATGGTTGGTAGGCTCGTCGAGCAACAGCACATCGGGTTTCTGCAACAGGATCTTCGCCAGCTCGATACGCATGCGCCAACCACCAGAGAACTCCGAGGTAGGACGATCGAAATCCGAGCGAAGGAAGCCAAGTCCTGTGAGCGTACGCTCCAACTCAGCCTCACGACTCTCAGCCCCCATCATCATATAACACTCATGTTCCGTGGTATATTTCTCTATCAGTGCCAGATAGCTCTCGCTCTCATAGTCGGTACGTTCAGCCAGCTGTCTGTTCATCTCATCCAGACGCTGCTTCATCCTGGTGATGTCGGCAAACGCCTTCTGTGCTTCCTCGCGCACCGTTGTATCGTCCTGCAGAATCATCACCTGAGGCAGGTAGCCTATTCTACAGTCGTTGGGCACACTGATATTACCTGCCGTAGGTTTCTGTTGTCCGCTTATTATCTTCAGCATCGTCGACTTGCCCGCACCGTTCTTACCCACAAGGGCAATACGGTCGCGGTCGTTGATGACAAAACTTGCATCAACGAACAATGGCTTGACGCCGAATTCCACTTTCAGTCCTTCTACCGAAATCATCGCTTATCTACAAACTTATAACTCTTATATTTCTCACTCGGGAACCGCAACATCTCGTCTGTGATACCACCCGACTTAAAATCCGAAACCATGATAGTCGTCCAGATAAAGGCAATCTTGATACGCAGACGAATCGGATGATAATCCTTCCGTCCTACCAGCGCATGGATTTCCTTCATGCCCTTCTTTCCTTTCTTCACCTTGAGAGTCAACATTAACCCTTCCGGATCCTCTGCAATACTATAATTGTAGTTCTCGGGCTCAAACTTGAATTTCTGAGAATACTTGTCCGACTTATTATTTTTGGCACTATGTATCTCTACCTCATGTTTTTTGCGTTTAATGGTATATACCGTCGTGCCGTCATTCCACGAGTTCATCTTGGCATCCTCAAACTTACTCTTCTTGCCCTTATACCAAATAGTGCCGTCAGTTTTGTAGATACCAGTAATGTTCACATCGTAGTGAAGACTGGCGCCTTGCTCTCCAAACACCTGGGCATATGCCGAATTGAATATGCGTCGTGCCTGACGTGCATTAGCCGACTCCTCAGCACACACATCCTGAAACGATACTATCAGCATCAGGCACCAGAGAATTCTTAATTTTACTTTCATTTTGTTGTTTTCGAGCTGCAAAATTACTAATTTCTCATTTAAATTCATTATTTTTGCACACAAATTAACGATTTAATAGACTCTCTTATGGAAAAGAATATCTTCGCACAACTCATTGCCAGCACCTTGAATCTTCAGGAACGGGCCGTTGCCGCTACACTCGCTTTGCTCGAAGAAGGCTGCACCATTCCTTTCATCTCACGTTATCGCAAGGAGCGAACGGGCGGACTCGACGAAGTGCAGATAGCCGCCATCAGCGACCGTTACGAGAAACTTCAGGAGATTCAAAAGCGTAAGGACACCGTTGTTAAGACTATCACCGACCTCGACAAGATGACAGCCGAATTAGAGAAGCGCATCCGCGACTGTTGGAATGCCACTGAACTCGAAGATATATATCTGCCCTATAAACCCAAGCGGCGGACACGCGCCCAGGTGGCACGCGAACAAGGGCTTGAGCCGTTGGCTCAGATCCTGCTGTTACAAAGAGAGCGCGATCCTGAACGAGCTGCAGAGCGCTTCATCAAAGGAGATGTCAAGGATACCGACTCTGCCTTGAAGGGCGCTCAGGACATCATTGCCGAGACCGTGAGCGAAGATGAGCGTTCGCGCCAGCAACTCCGCAACGCCTTCAGTCGCCAGGCCTTCATCACCTCAAAGGTTGTGAAAGCTAAGGCCGACACAGACGAGGCAGCCAAATACAGCGACTATTTCGACTGGGAGGAGCCATTGAAACGTTGTTCTTCCCACCGACTGCTGGCTATGCGCCGAGGTGAGAACGAGGGGATTCTCCGCATCAGCATCTCGCCCGACGACGAGGAAGCCGTAGAACGTCTGAAGCGTCATTATGTATATGGAAACACACTTTGCGGACGACTGGTGGCAGAGGCCATCGACGACGGTTACAAACGATTGCTCAAACCAGCCATCGAGACCGAGTTCTCGACTCTCAGCAAGGAGAAGGCCGATGATGAAGCTATCCGTGTGTTTGCCGAGAACCTGCGTCAGCTGCTACTGGGAGCGCCATTGGGGCAGAAGCGTGTAATGGGGGTCGACCCAGGTTTCCGCACAGGTTGCAAGGTGGTTTGTCTGGATGCTCAGGGCAACTTGCTTCACCATGAGGCCATATTCCCCCACCCACCAATCAACAAACGCACAGAGTCGGCCGTCGCCGTTCTGAAGATGATACAAAAGTACCAGATAGAAGCCATCTCTATCGGTAATGGTACAGCCAGCAGAGAGACCAACGATTTCATCAAAGATGTGCTCGCAGGCCGCTACAACATTAACGCAAAGAATAATGCCGAGACGCCAACACCGCAGGTTTTTACCGTCAGCGAAGATGGTGCATCGGTTTATTCTGCTTCGAAGATAGCCCGCGATGAATTCCCTGATGAGGATGTCACCGTTCGCGGTGCCGTTTCGATAGGACGTCGACTGATGGACCCGCTGGCCGAACTGGTGAAGATTGACCCTAAGAGCATCGGTGTAGGTCAATACCAGCACGATGTAGACCAGACGAAACTGAAACACTCACTCGACCAGACCGTAGAGAGTTGTGTGAACCTCGTAGGGGTGAACCTTAACACCGCCTCACAACATCTGCTGATGTATGTGAGCGGGCTTGGTCCTACCCTCGCCAAGAATATTATAGATTTCAGAAAAGACAATGGTGCTTTCACCTCGCGCGCCCAACTGAAAAAAGTACCGCGCCTCGGTCCCTCTGCCTATCAGCAGTGTGCAGGTTTCCTGCGCATTCCTGGTGCAAAGAATCCACTCGACAACTCAGCCGTTCATCCCGAAAGTTACGCCATCGTAGAACAGATGGCTAAAGACCAGGGCTGTTCGGTGACCGACCTTATAAATAATAAAGAGAAGCGTGAAGCTATCGATATCCGCCGCTACGTGACGACCGAGGTGGGTATCCCCACGCTGACCGACATCATGAAAGAGTTGGAAAAACCAGGCCGCGATCCGCGTGAGCAACTTGAGGAGTTTGAATTCGACAAGAATGTCAACACCATCGACGATTTGGTGGAGGGAATGATTCTGCCAGGCATCGTGACCAACATCACCAACTTCGGTGCCTTTGTCGACATTGGTGTCCATCAGGACGGACTGATACATATCTCACAGATGGCCAACCGCCGCATAGCCCACCCTACTGACGTAGTGAAACTACATCAGCATCTCAAGGTGCGGGTCATAGAAGTAGACCGTCGCCGCAAGCGCATTTCGCTTTCTTTAAAGGGAATCTAAGACTTAGAGTCTTCGTGAATGCTTTCGGCCATCAAACGATAAATCTCACGAGTACGCTCGTCGGGCAGCATCTCCATCTGCATCTCCATTACGCTCAGGTCATAGCGCACCATTGGCCCTGTCTGCGCCGCCTTAGGCGACATAACCGACACCTTGCGTGCTGTTTCAGCTATCAAAGGTAAAAAAAGACAAAAGTCAATCTGCTCGGATTCGAGTACACGCTCTGCCAGACGATAGCAATGGTTTGTCAGATTACAGGCCAGCACCGCTGCCAAGTGCATCTTCTTGCGCTTCGCCGAATCACAATCCACCACGTGGTCGGAGACGCTCTCCGCAAGTGAACGAATCACAGCAAGTTCTTCACAGCCAGAAGCCTCTATAAAACAAGGGATTTCACGGAAACCGACCCTGTGGCTCTTCGAGAATGTCTGCATAGGATAGAGCACTCCATAGTGGAATGCCTTACCTTTTAGAACATCCATCCCGATGCTGCCCGCCGTATGAACCACGATAGCATTCTTCACCCGTTTGCCTATCGCCCCAGCCAAACTTCCAATGGCATCGTCCTTAACCGATATGATGTATATTTCGGCCTCAGCGCTTATTTGGCTGATATCGGTGGTATACCTGCACCCTAACTTTGCCGCCAATTCGCTGGCATGTGCCTCTGTACGGCTATATATTTGGCCGATGTGGTGGCCTGCTTCGCTCAAGGCAAGCGAAAGCTGCGTAGCCAGGTTGCCCGAACCAATGATAACTATCTCCATTATGCATTTCTGTTTTATCCGCTGCAAAGGTACAAAAAATTATTGTCCCAATTGTCCTAATTGTCACAAATCGTTGTGGAACGCACGAGGAAAGTCTGTTTATTCTTTGTTTGAATCAGGCTGGGGCAACCTCGGATGAACCTTACGAACCTCGCGGAATGAATCCATCGCAACAACCCGGCCGTTGTAAAATGTCAACACCACAACGTCGTAATCATCATTGTTCAGCAGAGACCGATACTCCCATTCATCCCGTCCCTCGGCAAACCTGCGATAACTAGGTTTACCCATCAAGGCCGTCACCTCTTGTTTGGTCATGCCATACTCAATGCTGGCAGCTTTATCGGCTACGGTTGAAAACATTGATGCACACGAACTGAGCGATAACGCAACGATGGCTACTAAAGCCGCATTTCTTATTTTCTTCATAATTCTAAATTTTAAAATAGATACTGCAAAGATACATATTGAAAACAAGAAACAAGCAGATAAATCCCTACGATTCGATAGGGAAATCCCCATTATTCAAATACAGAGCAACATCGTAGGCAGAAAAGTCTTCTATTTGCTTTGAAACAGGCCTTTGAACAGCAGATAGGGATCGATGATGATATTGTGGTGGCAATGGGGAACAATGGTTTTAGCCATACCACCTGTAGCAACGATATGAGGCTCTACACAAAAAGTTGGCAGAAGCTTGTCGATAAGACCGTCTATCATAGCAGCCGTACCATAGAGAATGCCGCTTTGCATGCACTCAAGAGTATTGCGCCCAACAAGGTGAGCTGGTTTTTCGATGGTGATGGCAGGCAGTTGAGAGGCACGCGTACTGAGGGCACTAAGGGAAGTCTTAACACCAGGAATAATGAGTCCGCCACGGAAGCACCTGTTTTCGTCGACTACGCCAATGGTGGTGGCTGTACCAAAATCAATGATGATAGCGGGTGCGCCATAACAACTAACGGCTCCTAAGGCATCGGCCAGACGGTCTTTACCCAACTGGGCTGGCGACTCCACGTCGATGCTGACAACCTCCTTAGCATCGGCAATAGTAAAGAAATGGGGCTGTATGCCCGTCAGATCGACCACGGCCTGAGCAATATCATCGTTCACCTCGGGAACAACCGACGAGATGATAACATTCTCGATATCAGCCGCCTCTACGTTATACTTGCGCAGACCCTGACGAAGCTCATAGCGGAAAAAACTAGCAGTCTCTTCTTTCTTAGTCTTGAATCGCCAAGTAGACGAGATATTACCCTGTTCATCAGCCAAAGCGATGACAATGGTAGAATTGCCGATATCGATGAGAATACGCATATCTTCTAAGAAAGAGTTATGATATGTGAGAGTATCTGGTCGGCAGTGTTCTCTTTCGAACAGAACGGAAGTTCCTTAATGCCATCAGATGTGACAAGTGTCACCTGATTCGTATCAACGCCGAACCCCGTTTTCTCGCTGGCGATAGAGTTGGCACAAATCATATCGGCATGTTTCTTCGTGAGTTTAGCACGCGAATTGTCTATCAGGTTCTCCGTCTCCATCGAGAAACCTACCAACAACTGCCCCTTGCGTTTATGCTCACCCAACCAGCCCAGAATATCCTGCGTACGAGTCAGCGCTATGGCCATGTCGCCGCTGCTCTTCTTCACCTTCTGCTCTGAGTAGTCAGCAGGTTTATAGTCGGCTACAGCACTGCACATAACGATTATATCCTGCTGGTCATTTCTGGCGGTTACAGCTTCAAACATCTGCTGGGCACTCTTCACGTCGACCTTGTTGATACCAGCGAAGGGCTGAATGCTCACAGGCCCCGAAACAAGCGTCACTTCAGCACCGCGCAAAACTGCCATTTTAGCAATGGCGTAGCCCATCTTACCCGACGAGTGGTTGGTAATGAAGCGCACAGGATCGATGGCCTCTTGCGTAGGACCTGCCGTTACGAGAATACGCTTACCTCGCAAATCTTTCTCCTTCGCCAGATATAATAGGATATGCTCCAGCAGCGTCTCTTCCGAAGGCATCTTACCGCTACCCGTATCGCCACAGGCCAATCGTCCAACGACGGGCTCTATGATATGATAGCCATGGTGCTTCAGCTTCTGCAGATTGTCTTGCAGTATAGAATTCTCCCACATGCCAGTATTCATAGCTGGGGCAAAGAGCACGGGGGCTTTTGTGGCCATGATGGTAGTGGTGAGCATATCATCGCAGATGCCGCCAGCCACCTTACCGATGACATTTGCCGTACAGGGAGCCACCATAAACAAGTCGCCTCGCTTAGCCAGCGACACATGCTTCACGTCGAACGAGAAATTGCGGTCGAAGGTGTCGACGATGCACTTGTTGCTGGTCAGCGTCTCAAAGGTCATCGGCGTGATAAACTTCGTGGCGTTCTCAGTCATAATCACATGCACGTCGGCATTCAGTTTCACCAGCATCGAAGCCAGATTGGCTGTCTTATAGGCCGCAATGCTTCCCGTCACCCCGAGTACGATGGTCTTTCCTGTCAGCATAGTCCTTTAGTCTTTTTTATTTATTACTGTTCAATCAGCAACCCGTGCTTCTCGTAGTTGGCCTTACGAACAATCTTGTTGTCCTCGTCGACAAACAGCACGACGGGTTTGTGTTCACGTGCCTCCTCTGGTGTCATCTGGGCGTATGCCATGATAATCACCTTGTCGCCTACGTTGACGCACTTGGCTGCAGCGCCATTCAGACAGATGATGCCCGAACCCGCCTCGCCTGCGATGGCGTATGTTTCGAAGCGGCTGCCATTGTCAATATCGGCAATAGCCACTTTCTCATATTCCATAATGCCCGACTCAGCCAACAGTTCTGAGTCGATGGTGATGCTACCCACATAATCAAGGTCGGCCTGCTTCACCGTTGCACGGTGTATCTTTGCTTTCAGAAGCGTCAATTCCATTTCGCAGCAATTATATGTTTACAATAAAGTTGTCAATCAGTCGTGTCTTACCGATATACACGGCGATGGCCACCAGCGTCTCGCCCTCGATTCTCGGCGTGCGCTGAATGTTTTCAAAGTCAACGACCTCCACGTAGTCTATACGTGCCAGCGGTTCTGTCTCCAGATTCTCGCGAATAACACCAATCACCTTCTGAGCGTCGCGCTCACCCTTTTCGATAACCTCACGTCCCTTCTTCAGACTCTTCGAGAGAATCAGCGCAGCCTGGCGCTCCTCAGGGTTCAGATAGGTATTGCGGCTCGACTTGGCCAGTCCGTCGGCTTCACGCACGATAGGACAAGGCACAATCTCAAGCGGGAAGTTCAGATCGCGCACAAAACGTTTCACCGTAGCCAACTGCTGAGCGTCCTTCTGTCCGAAGTAAGCGCGGTTGGGCTGAACGATGTTAAAGAGTTTGCCCACCACGGTACATACGCCACGGAAGTGAACTGGGCGGACAGCGCCACAGAGCAGTTCGGTGGTCTCTGTCGTATCGATGAACGATGTGAAGTGTCCTGGGTACATCTCAGCAGGCTCAGGGTTGAAAATCAAGTCACCGCCAGCCTCCTCGACCTTCTCCATGTCGCGGTTCAAATCGCGCGGATAAGCCTCAAGATCTTCATTCGGACCGAACTGAATGGGGTTGACGAACACCGATACCACCGTACGGTCGTTCTCACTTGCCGACTTGCTAATCAGGCTCTGATGGCCCTCGTGCAGAAAACCCATCGTGGGCACCAATCCCACCGTGAGTCCCTCCTGCTTCCAAGCCGAAACAATATCTCTTACTTCTTTTACAGTCTTAACTACTTTCATGGTTTTTCCCTAACTTCTTTTAACTTCTTCAATTTCCGTTTCAAACAATGCCTGCATCACCTCTTCGCTGATAGCATAGGTCTGTCCTGCCTCAGGGAAGCTGCGCTGCTCGCATTCTTGCTTGTACTGCTTGAAAGCCTCAAGCATCACGCTATGCAGATCGGCATATTTCTTCACGAACTTTGGCGTGAATCCATCGGTATAGCCCAGCATATCCTGATAGACTAGCACCTGACCGTCGCAGCCGTTACCGGCACCTATACCGATAGTCAGCGCCTTGGCCTGTTCGGTAATCAGCTTAGCCAGCGTCGCAGGCACACACTCCAGCGTGATGGCAAATGCGCCAGCCTCTTCTACAGCCTGCGCATCCCTGATCAGCTTCTTGGCCTGCTCCAGCGACTTACCCTGCACCTTGTAGCCACCCATAGCGTTTACCGACTGCGGCGTCAGTCCGATATGAGCCACAACGGGTATACCAGCCTGCGTGATGGCCTTGATGCGGTCGGCATACTCCACGCCGCCCTCCAGCTTCACTGCCTGGCAGTTTGTCTCCTTCATAATGCGTCCTGCATTGCGCACAGCATCTTCCACCGATGCCTGATACGACATGAACGGCATATCAACCACCACGAAAGCCTGTCTGGCGCCTCTGACTACAGCCTTACCGTGATGAATCATGTCCTCAACGGTAACAGCCAATGTATTTTCGTAACCCAACATGACGTTACCGAGCGAGTCGCCCACCAATATCATGTCTATTCCCGCCTCGTCGATGGTGCGGGCCGTATTGTAGTCGTAAGCTGTCAGCATGCTTACGGGCTGCTGACCCTTGCGATCCAACAAATCGAAAATAGATTTCCTCATTATCTTTATTAATGGTTATTCTGCAATCTTTTGGGGTGCAAAGGTAGGCTATTATTTTTATATCTACAAATAATAACCCCCTTTTTTTCACTTTTACACCTTTTTAATATACAAATAGGGAATCTGTCATGAAAAATAGGGATTTTCCTATACGTTTCTCATTTTTTATTCTCATCTTTGCAGCGTGAAACTATAAACTTTGAAGCGTATGAAAGAAAATCGTATTATTGCATCTGCCCTGATTGCTGTGGGCATCGTATTCTTAGGATTGTTCATCAAATCCGGCATCGACAATTTTGCCAACAAAGACCGAAAGGTGACGGTAAAGGGACTGGCCGAGCGCGAAGTGCCCGCTGATAAAGTGACGTGGAGCATCGGTACCAAAGTGACAGGCAACGACCTGCCTATGCTTTATGAGAGCATCAATCACCAGACGGACAAGATTAAGAAGTTCTTGCAACAGAACGGCCTCGAGGAGAAAGAGATTACCGTAAACCCACCAACAATCAGCGACCTCGAAGCCCGCGAATGGGGTGACAACCAGAAGAACTTCCGATACATCGTGAACACCACGATTACCGTGGCCACAAACAAGGTGACGGAAGTAAACAAAGCCATCTTCAAACAGGCAGAACTGCTGAAGCAGGGCGTTGCCATCGAAAACAGCAACCCTCAATACGAATATGCCTCATTCCAGCAGATGAAGCCAGAGATGATGGCCGAAGCTATCAAGAACGCACAGAAGACTGCCGAGCAGTTTGCAGAAGCCAGCAAGAGCGAATTAGGGCAGATTCAGACAGCCGGACAGGGGCAGTTTGAGATAGAAGACCGCGACCAGAACACGCCGTACATCAAAAAGCTGCGCGTAGTAACCACCATCACCTACTCACTGAAAGACTAAGCGAAAAGGCGCGGAACGATTATAAAATCATTTACACGCAAAACCACGTCAAGGAAGGCTAGGAAACAAGCCACGTGTAAAGCTGAAGTTTACTCCGACTAAAGAAGGGTTTTACTCCGAGTAAAGTCCCACTTTAGTCGGAGTAAAGTGTATGTCTGCCCAAAGGCCATGAACAAGGCACTTCTGCAAACATCAGAAATAAAGATGAATATTGTTTACTTTTCGTCCACACGCCCTTTAACGGTTCTTATGGGTGCAGAACCAGTTGTGCGTGAAGTTGTAGAGAACGAGGGCGACGACGAAGAGTACAAGCGACGTGACAAACGCACGATCAGAATCGCCATAGAACAAAGCATAGCCAAGACCCAGCCCCCAGGCAATACCACTCTCCCATCCCAACAGGAAAGTGCTCTGCGACGTGCCGCGCTGGCAATGACGGCTGAGCTTGATAAAACAGAGCAGAAAGCGCGAGCCAATAAGTCCCAAGCCGAAACCCACAAAGGCGGGAGCAGCATAGAATACAATCTGCTGCGTGCGCGTAATCAGCATGAGCAGGGCGGCTATCATCAGAATAAGCCCCGAAACGACCTCGCTCTTGACCTCAGCATTGCGGAACACAAAACGCTGCGACAACAGGGCTGCCAAGAAACCAACCATCATCATGGCATAGAACATCTCGGACAGAACTACCGAGAAAAGTATGCCAACTGCCAGCATAATGAGCTGGAGATTGACGAAGAGCGGGAATCCGTGAGGCAGAAAGAAGCGGTCGAGACTAACGGTAGGAACATCGTCTTGAGGCGCACGGAAGGGGAAGTGAACCATCATGATGAGCAGAACGGCTACTGCCGCACACCCTACAGCCGAGAGCAGTACGATGCTGAAGCCCATCAGTCGGTCGAGAAGCAGGCCCGTCATAGGTCCCAGCGACAAGGCGAAACGCGAGAACCAGGCTGCCGAGTGGTTAGCCTCCGTGCGCTGGAACGACTCGCTTGTATCGATAATCAACGTGCTGGTAAGCACCATCTGCGCCAGACCGAACACGGCTCCAAGGGCGAAACGCTGGATAACGATGAACTGGAAATCGCAGGACTGGAAACGCTGTTCGTTGAGATAGTATAACAAAGCTGTCAAAGCGCCTACGGCAATAACCGCCCAGATGCAGACCACGTTGCGGCGGAAATGCTGCACAAGGAACGATACGAACATACCCAGCAAGAACAACCCAAGGCCGAAAGCCCCCATAGCGACACCTATCTCCATTGGCGAGAGGTGCTGCGTGGAGAGCAGCCAGCGGGGCAAGGTGGGTACGAGGATATAGACTGACATAGCCAACAGGAAATTAGCTATGGCCATCAACCAGAATTCACGATGCCACAAACGGATATGTACGGGAGTGCTTTGACTGTTCATTACTTCCTGATTAAAGTTTATCGTTTGACGGGGTTATAGTTTTGAGCATAGAGTTTTAAAGTCTACGTTCTCATAATCGCATATCTGTATATCAGAATAGGGAGCAATGGCCTCGACTGCGTTCGTAGTAGCAAGACCAACCACACGCATGCCAGCCGCCCGACCAGACTTCAGGCCGTTGAAACTGTCCTCGAAGACGACGCAATCCTCAGGCTTCAAGCCGAAACGCTCTGCAGCCGTCAGATAGCAGTCGGGATGGGGTTTGCTGCGCGAGAAGTCCTCGGAAGTGAGGATAGCGTCGAAAAGCTCACGGAAACGGGGCTGATGACGATAGACGCTCTCCATCTTGGGGATATTAGAGCTGGTGACCACAGCCGTCTTGACACCATGATTGTGCAAGTCGGCTATCAAGGCTTCGAGCCCTGCGATATAGTCAAAATGCATCTGCTGCTCGAACGCATCGAGACGGGCGGTGATAGAGGAGCGCTGCTGCTCCAAGGGGCCGCTGAACCAGCGGTCGTATATCTGTGTGAGTGTAGAACCTTTGATCTCGTGCTCCAGTCCCGGATGCTCAGGGTGATACTCACGACATATCATACCCCAGAAAACACTATACTGGGGCTCGGTGTCGAATACCACACCATCAAGGTCGAACAAGGCTGCTTTGAAATCTCTTTCTTGCATATTTTGTGAATTTGGGTGCAAAATTACGGATTTTCTACGAGAAATTTGCGATTTTCATGATTTTAGTGTACTTTTGCGGAAAAAATAAGAGCAAAGATGATGATAATCAGACGAAAATGGGTATTTTTAGCCGTCGCAGCAATGCTGGCAATCAGTTGCAAGCAGCCCGATGAGAACACGGTAGAGTTCGAGGAGCTGACCCTGAACAAAACCGTTGCGCTGACAAACGACGAGGATTCGCCAAAATGCTCTATCAGTCTGAAACTTCTACAGGCTACCGAGGCAAACGGCCACAAGGCCGAAGTGATAAACAACACGGTAGTGGAAAACCTGTTCCACATGCACGATATGTCGATGACAGGAGCTATGGAGCGGTTTACCGACAACTACGTCAGCACCTATAAGCAAACCATGCTGCCGCTATACAAGCAAGACAGAAACGATTCAACAAAAAGAGCCTGGTATGAATACCACTACGTCATATCAGCAGAAGCCAGTCAAGGCAACAAGCAGACGGTTGTTTATCAAGCCACAATAGATTATTATGAAGGGGGCGCCAGAGGAACTCACCTGATGCGAGTCATGAACTTCGAGGCGAAGACAGGCCGTCTGCTGACACTCGAAGACCTGTTTGCCGACGGTACGGAGAACCAACTGAACAACATACTGCTGAAAGCTCTAAAGGAAAAGACGGGCTATGCCACGCTCAGCGAACTGAAGGAGCACAACTACCTGACATCGGTAGACATCTATGCCCCTGAGAACTTCATCATAGGCGACGAGACGGTTACCTTTATCTATAACCCCTCGGAGATTGCAGCATATTCAGAAGGTTCGATAGAACTCATCATACCCTATACGAGTTTGGATAAATTACTGAAGAACTCATTCACATACTAAGCATTTATGACAGCAGACATTATAAGAAAGTATTTCCCAGAACTGAGCGAAGAGCAGCAGAGACAGTTTGATGCCCTCGACGCGCTCTATCGCGACTGGAATGCGAAGATAAACGTAATATCAAGAAAAGACATCGACAACCTGTATGAGCACCACGTGCTTCACTCGTTGGCCATCGCCAAGATCGTGAACTTCCGCCCAGGCACGGAAATACTCGACTTTGGTACTGGCGGCGGTTTCCCAGGTGTACCCTTAGCCATTCTTTTCCCCGAGTGCCGCTTCAAGCTGATAGACGGTACGGGCAAGAAGATAAGAGTGGCACAAGAGGTATCGCAGGCTATCGGACTCAAGAACTGCGAGCCTACCCACCTGCGTGGTGAAGAGGAGAAGGGTAAGTACGACTTCATCGTGAGTCGTGCGGTGATGCCCCTACCCGACTTGGTAAAGATTGTGCGCAAAAACGTATCGAAGACACAACGTAACGCCCTGCCCAACGGCGTCATCTGCTTGAAAGGCGGCGACTTGCAGGCTGAGTTGCGCCCTTATGCCAAGATTGTAGAGGCAACAGACATCAGCACCTTCTTCAAAGAAGAATGGTTCAAGGAAAAACATGTGATATATTTACCAATTTAAATATATGCTGAATATCAAGACTTTCATGTGCAACCTGCTACAGGAGAACACCTATGTAGTAAGCGACGACACGAAGGAATGTGTAATCATAGACTGCGGTGCCTACTACGAAGAAGAGCGTACGGCCATCACCCAATACATAGACAACGAGGGACTGAAACCCGTACACCTGCTCTGTACACACGGACACTTCGACCATAACTTCGGCATAGACACCATCTATCATGCCTACGGACTGAAAGCGGAGATTGCAGAGGAAGACGGTTTCCTGATCAACGACATTCCCGGACAGTTCTTGAGAATGATCGGCGTTCCGCTGAAACGAGAGTATCCGCCCGTGGGCAGATATTTCGAGCCCAACGAAGTGATACGCTTCGGTCATCACGAGCTGAAGATTCTGAAGACGCCCGGACATACCCCTGGCGGTGTCGTATTCTATTGCGAGGCTGAGGGCATAGCTTTCTCAGGCGACACATTGTTTCGCATGAGTGTGGGACGTACCGACTTTGAGGGCGGCAGCTATAAAAAACTGGCTGAGAGCCTGAAGAACGTTATCGCAAAAATGCCCGCCGAGACAACCGTCTACAGCGGACATGGACCAAAGACCACCATCAGCGACGAATTGAAGTACAATCCTTATTTACATTGATCATACCACTCTTTGAGCGCACCTTTTGGTGTGCCTCGCCTAACCGTCTCGTCAAGTACGTCGTGGGCCTCCTTACGTTTGCCTTGTCGCAACAGAGCATCGGCTTTCGACACGGCAAAGTCTACACTTGAAGGGCGACGAGTGAGAGCTTCATCCCAGTCGTAGACAGCCACCTCATACTGATGCTGTTCCGTTTCGTAAGCAGCCCGTGCGGCATAAGCGTCGGCACTATCAGGAAAGAGTTGCACGATACGGTTCAACTCATCTGCCGTATCGGCCTTTCTTCCTAACTTCTGCAGAATATGCGCCAAGCCGAGATGCGCCTCAAAGTGCTGAGGCTGAATGGCGAGAAACGACTCGTAGTCGACACGCGCCAAATCGTAATGACGCAACTGAGTATGACAGAAAGCACGGAAATAGAGGGCAGCCAGATTGCGGTTGTCAATATGGAGCACGTTGCCATACTCCTCAACGGCATATTCCCATTGTTGCAGATTAATGTTAGCTTCAGCCTTACGCAATCGGAGATCGACATTCTTAGGGTTCCGACGGATAGACTCCATGAGGGTTGACACAGAGTCGCGCCACTCCTGAGGCGTCTGCGCCGAGGCACAGACAACCACCAAGAGCTGCAACACAATAAGTTTTAATCTATGCATTCTTAATGTAATTTACAATCCAAGCGCCAACCTCACGAGTACCGTAGTGAGCACCACCTTCTATCTGAATCTCCGGAGTACGCACGTTAGCAGCCAGAGAGGCATCGACAGCTTCACGAATAAGGGCGCCTTCCTTCTCCAGTCCGAAATGTTCGAGCAACATAGCGGCAGACAGAATCTGAGCCAGCGGATTAGCCAGGTTCTGACCGGCAGCCTGAGGCCAGGAACCGTGAACGGGTTCGAAGAGCGGCGTGTGCTCACCCAGCGACGCCGAGGGCTGCAAACCCATAGACCCCGTGATGCAGGCCGTTTCGTCGGTAAGGATATCGCCAAAAGTGTTCTCAGTAACGATGACATCGAAGAAACGTGGTTCTGTAAGCACACGCATCGAAGCATTGTCGATAAACATATAGTCGGTAGTAACCTCAGGATACTGGGGTTCTATCTCCTTGGCAATCTGACGCCACAGACGTGATGAAGCCAGGATATTGGCCTTATCGACCACGGTAAGGTGCTTGCGGCGTTTCATAGCCATCTCGAAACCGAGCTTCACGATACGTTCAATCTCAGGACGTGTGTAGATGTCGGTATCGTAGGCCTTATCGTTGTCCTGATACTTTTCGCCGAAATACATGCCTCCCGTCAGTTCGCGAAGCACCACGAAGTCGGCACCACGAATAAGTTCATCCTTCAAAGGCGACTTATGCAGCAGGCAGTCGAAAGTAGCCACAGGACGCACATTGGCAAAGAGTCCCAGTTTCTTACGCATAGCCAGCAGCCCCACCTCAGGACGTATCTTAGCCGTGGGGTTATGGTCGTACTTCAGATCGCCCACAGCAGCAAAGAGCACCGCATCGGCACGCATACACACCTCGTGGGTAGTGTCGGGATAAGGGTCGCCCACCTCGTCGATGGCGTGAGCGCCACAGATTGCTTCTTCGTAAGCAAACTCATGTCCACACTTCTCTGCTATAGCATCGAGCACAGCCACACCTTGTTTCATAATTTCGGGACCTATTCCGTCGCCCGCAAGTATTGCAATATTCAGTTTCATAATTCTTCTTTCTGTTCGTTTTCGTAAATGTTCAACATCTTAAAGGTTGCCTTGATAGCAGCTTCCGTCTGGTCGGCATCCAGACCACGGGTGCGCATGATACGCCCGTTGTCGTTCCATGTGATGACGGTCTGCACCAACGCATCGGTACGTCCACCAGGAGGAATCGTAACCGCATAGTTCTGCAGAATAGGGAACGTGCGGTCGAGATACTTCTTGTAGATATAACGCAGCGACTTCACGAAGGCGTCGTACTGACCGTCGCCCGTTGCCGAGGCCTCATACTGTCGTCCATTGATCTCGACCTTGATATTGGCTCCGGGCTTCAGGCCATAGGCGGTTGACACCACGTAACTGACAAGCTTCACCTTATCCTCAGGCGCATCATGCTTAAGCACATCGCTCACGATGAAGGGCAGATCCTCCTGCGTCACAATCTCCTTCTTATCGCCCAACTCGGTAATACGCTGGGTAACGCGACGAGTCTGCTCGGGCGTCAGTTCAAGTCCCAGTTCCTTCAGGTTCTTGGCTATATTGGCCTTACCGCTGTTCTTGCCGAGGGCATACTCACGCTTGCGTCCGAATCGCTCAGGCACCAGTTCGTTCTGATAAAGTCCGTTCTTATTGTCGCCATCGGCATGAACGCCAGCCACCTGGGTAAACACGTTGTCACCTATGATAGGCTGATTAGGCGCGATAGCGATACCGCTATAGCTCTCTACCAGACGGGAAATGTCGTTCAGTTTGTCTTCATTGATATTGGTCTTGGCGTGGAACTGATCCTTCAGAATCACCTGCACACTCGACAGAGGCGCATTGCCGCATCGCTCTCCCAACCCGTTGACGGTAACGTGCAGTCCCTTGGCACCACTAAGTACGGCAGCCAACGAATTGCTCACGGCCAGATCGTAGTCGTTATGCGCATGGAAGTCGAAATGCGTATCGGGATAACGCTTCATCATCTTGCGGAAATATTCGATACATTGCAGGGGATTCATGATTCCCAACGTATCGGGCAGCATAAAGCGACGGATACCGATGTCGCATAGTGCGTCCATCACCTGATACACATATTCGGGCGAGTCTTTCATACCGTTGCTCCAGTCCTCAAGATAAATGTTCACCGTGAGACCTTTGCTGCGAGCATACTTCACCGCCTGACAGATATCTTCGATGTGCTGTTCGGGCGTTTTCCCCAACTGTTCCTGGCAATGGCGCAGAGAGCCCTTAGCCAACAGATTGACGACCTTTGCGCCACACGACACGATCCAGTCGACACTCTGTCCGCCATCCACGAATCCCAGCACTTCCACCTTGTCGAGTTTGTCAATCCTCTCGGCATAGCGGCATATCATGCTGACAGCCTCTTTCTCGCCCTCAGACACACGAGCCGAAGCCACCTCTATACGGTCGACATTCAGGTCGTGGAGCAGCATTCGGGCGATGATGAGTTTCTCGTGGGGCAGAAAGCTCACACCATTGGTCTGCTCGCCGTCGCGGAGTGTTGAGTCCATGATCTCCACAAAAGGCCGCAGGCTCTTGTAATGACTTACTTGTTCTGCTGTTCCCATAATTCGGTTTTTTCTTTATTCTGTACAAGGAAATCGATATCGTCGAGTCCGTTCATCAGACAATGCTTCTTATAGCCGTTGATGTCGAAGTGCTCGCTTCGTCCCGTTGCCTGATTCGTTACCGTCTGACTGGGCAGATTGACCTCTACCAGAGTCTTCGGGTCGTCCTGAATGCTTTGGAAGAGTTCTGCGAGGAATGCCTCGCTCACCTGCACGGGAAGCACGAAATTGTTGAGTTCGTTGTTCTTGTGGATATCGGCAAAGAACGAGCTGATGACTACCCGGAACCCATAGCCCGCAATAGCCCAGGCCGCATGTTCGCGCGATGAGCCCGAACCGAAATTCTTGCCTGCCACGAGGATACATCCGCTATAGGCAGGATTGTTGAGCACGAAATCCTTGTTAAGCTTACCGTCAGCCTGATAGCGCCAGTCGCGAAACAGGTTGTCGCCAAAGAAACTTTCATCCTTCGTAGTGGCTTTCAAGAAGCGTGCGGGTATTATCTGATCGGTATCCACGTTCTCTAAAGGCAGAGGCACGCAGGTCGACGTTATGATGTTGAATTTCTGTTTCATATTCTTCATTACATTAAGTCTCTCGGGTCGGCTATGACGCCTGTCACGGCGGCAGCGGCAGCAACCAACGGCGATGCCAGCACCGTACGGGCTCCAGGCCCCTGGCGACCTTCGAAATTACGATTAGAGGTAGATACTGAGAGTTTGCCTGCAGGAATCTTGTCGTCGTTCATGGCCAGACAGGCAGAACATCCGGGCTGACGGATCTCGAAGCCTGCTTCGGTCAGAACCTTATCAAGTCCCTCCTCACGAATCTGCTTGTCAACAGCCCACGAGCCAGGAACCAGCCAGGCCACGACGTCTTTCGACTTACGACGCCCCTTTACAATCTGGGCAAACGCGCGGAAATCCTCGATTCGTCCGTTGGTACAAGCTCCGAGGAACACATAGTCGACCTTCGTGCCGAGCAGCTTTTCTCCAGCCTTGAAACCCATATAGTCGAGTGCTTTCCCGAAGTTGGCATCACCCTCTGTAGGAATCGTCTCCGTGATGCCGATTCCCATGCCCGGATTCGTTCCATAAGTGATTCTCGGTTCTATGTCTTCTGCGTTGAAAACCAGCTCCTTATCAAACACGGCATCATCGCCGCTCTTCAGGGTTTTCCAATAGGCGACAGCCTCATCCCAAGCCTCTCCCTTTGGTGCGAACTCACGGCCTTTGATATACTCAAACGTCGTCTCGTCGGGAGCGATGAAGCCGCCTCTTGCCCCCATCTCTATTGAGAGGTTACAGAGAGTGAGGCGCCCCTCCATAGAGAGATTGCGAACCACGTCGCCAGCATACTCCACAAAGTAGCCCGTAGCGCCCGAAGTCGTGAGCCGTGCCATGAGATAGAGGGCCACATCCTTGGCGGTGACACCTTTCTGCAACGTGCCGTTGATGCTGATGCGCATAGACTTAGGCTTTTGCTGAAGGATGCATTGCGAAGCCATCACCATCTCGACCTCAGACGTACCGATGCCGAAAGCCACAGCTCCCATAGCGCCATGGGTAGAGGTGTGCGAGTCGCCACACACGATTGTCATTCCCGGCAGGCTCAGTCCCTTTTCAGGACCAACCACATGGATAATACCATTATCCTTCGACATCATGCCATAGTGTGTCAGACCGAATTCTGCCGCATTCTTCGCCAGCATGTCAACCTGCTTACGCGATACAGGGTCCTCGATGGGTTTATCCTGGTCGTGTGTAGGCGTATTGTGATCGGGCATGCAGTATATCCTCTCAGGACGGAAGCACTTCAGTCCCCTGGCCCGCATACCCTCGAAAGCCTGAGGCGACGTCACTTCGTGGCAGTAGAGGCGGTCGATATAAAGCTGTGTCGGCCCATCTTCCACCTGTTGCACCACGTGCTTATCCCATATCTTGTCAAATAGCGTATTCATTTATTCTTCAGTCTTCTTAAACTTATTGATACAGTCGATGTAGGCTTCTACCGAGGCAGTCACGATGTCGGTATTGGCACCAAAGCCATAATAGAGCGAACCGTCATACTCCACCTGCATGTGAACCTTGCCCACGTCGTCAGAGCCCTTAGAGATGGCCTGAATGGTAAACTCCTTCAGCGTCATCTGCTTCATGATGATTTTCTTCAGGGCCTTGATAGCGGCATCCACAGGACCGTTGCCAGAAGCAGCAGCCTCGAACTTCTGCCCCGAGATGTCGAGACCTATTGAAGCCACGCTCTTCACGCCCTTACCCGTAGTCACCTGCAGGAAGTCGAGACGCACGGCATGTGTGTCAGCCATATCGGCGCCAGCCAGCATCAGCGCGTCGGCATCGGTCACCTCCTTCTTCTGGTCGGCCAGCACGAGGAACTTCTCATAAACCTTGTCGAGCTTCTCCTCCTCCAGGTCAACCCCGTTCACGTGGAGACGATGCTTCAAGGCAGCACGCCCCGAACGGGCTGTCAGCACGATGCTGTTGTCGTCGATGCCCACATCCTTGGGGTCCATGATCTCGTAGGTATGCACATTCTTCAGCACGCCGTCCTGGTGTATGCCGCTCGAGTGTGCAAAGGCGTTGCGCCCCACAACCGCCTTATTTGGCTGTACGGGCATATTCATCAGGCTCGACACCATTCTCGAAGTAGGATAGATCTTCGTGGTGTTGATGTTCGTGTCGATGCCCAACTGCTTATGACACTTCAGAATCATGGCAATCTCCTCGAGCGACGTGTTTCCTGCACGCTCGCCGATACCGTTGATGGTCACTTCCACCTGACGGGCGCCAGCCATTACACCGCTGAAGGTGTTGGCCGTAGCCATGCCGAGGTCGTTATGACAATGGGTCGAGATGATGGCACGATCGATATTGTCGACATGTTCCTTCAGGTACTTGATTTTCTCGAAATACTCCTGCGGCAGACAATAGCCCGTTGTGTCGGGAATGTTCACCACGGTAGCTCCGGCCTTGATCACGGCTTCTACCACCTGCGCCAGATACTCATTGTCTGTGCGCCCCGCATCCTCGCAGTAGAACTCCACGTCGTCGACAAAGCGCTTGGCATACTTCGTGGCCTCGACAGCCTGCTCTAAGATGCGCTCACGGGTAGAGTTGAACTTAAACTGGATATGCTCGTCGCTCGTGCCGATACCTGTGTGGATACGCTTGTGCTTGGCATACTTCAGGGCTTCGAAGGCCACGTCGATGTCGTGCTCTACGGCTCGCGTCAGCGCACAGATAACGGGCCACGTCACGGCCTTTGAGATTTCAATCACCGAATTAAAGTCGCCCGGACTCGATACGGGGAATCCAGCCTCGATCACGTCCACGCCCAACTGCTCGAGCGCCTTGGCCACCTGAATCTTCTCTACGGTGTTCAACTGGCAACCGGGAACCTGTTCGCCGTCGCGGAGCGTTGTGTCGAAAATAAACAATCTGTCACTCATTTCTCTATTTGCAATTTATTTGTTTTGTTTGATCTGATGTCTAAAAGAAAAAGCCTTTCGCACTCGGAAGTGAGAAAGGCTCTTCATATCATTCAGTATCATCGTCTGACCTATATATACGCCCTATCACTTCCGCCTGCCCCCTGCAGTCGAATAATAATAATGGCGTTAAGTAGATTCAGACTCTTCATACTTGCTTCTATTCTTTATTTCGGCTGCAAAGTTATACATTTTCTTTGAATCAAACAAATAAATCGTAAGTTTTTTAATTAAAATAATTGCAATTTGTTATATTTAAGCGCACACACCTTATATATTATTATAATTCAGGCGTTAGCCTTTTCGTAGATGGCCGTCATGTCTTCGGGCTTCAGCACCTCCATAGCGCCAATATTCATCTTACCTCCCCGACTGCACTTCTCAACGAGCGCCTTAATCTCCTCGGCAGTAATCCTGCGGCCCACGAGCTCGGGGATGCTGACGGGCATACCTATCGACACGAAGAAGGCCTCCATAGCCTCGATACCCTTCAGGGCCGTAGCCTTAGGGTCGGTAAAGTCCTGCGTCACCCCCATCACGTCGACGGCAAACTTCGCAAAGCGGCTCACGTGCCTGTCCATCACGTAGCGGGCCCACGAGCCCCAGATGGCAGCCAGCCCCGCACCATGCGTCACGCCGAACATGCCGCTCAGCTCGTGCTCCAGCTTGTGGCAGGCAAAGTCCTTTTCCGTGCCACACTCCGTCAGGTCGTTGTGCGACAGCGAGCTGGCCCACATGATGGCGGCCCTGTGCTTATAGTCGTCGGGCCGACGAAGCACCTCGGGCGTCGCGACCTTCACCGTCCTTAGCAGCGCCTCGGCTATCGCGTCGGTCAGCACGGCATCCTCGTATTTCGAGAAGTAGCGCTCCATCGTGTGCATCATGATGTCGGTAGCCCCTGCAGCCGTCTGGTAAGGCGGCAAGGTGTAGGTACGCTCAGGATTCATGATGGCAAACCTGCAACGACACAGGTCGCTGTTCACGCCACGCTTCAGCATGCCCTCGTCGTTGGTAATCACACAACTCGACGACATCTCGCTGCCCGCCGCGGGAATCGTGAGCATCACGCCGATAGGCAGACACGCCTGAGGCACAGCTTTTCCGTCCCAGAAGTCCCACACGTCGCCCTCGTAGCCCACGCCATAGCCGATGGCCTTCGCCGAGTCTATCACGCTACCGCCGCCAACAGCCAGGATAAAGTCCACGTGCTCGCGCCGACACAGTTCGATACCCTCCCTCACCTTCGACAAGAGGGGGTTCGGCACCACTCCGCCCAGCTCCACATAGGCAATGCCGGCCTCGCCCAGCATCTTCTCCACCTTGTCGAGCAGACCCGATTTCCGTGCGCTGCCGCCGCCGAAGTGCACCAGCACCTTAGTGCCGCCATACTGTTTTATCAACTGCGGAAGCTTCTCTTCCGACTCGCGCCCGAACACCACCCTCGTGGGGGCGTAGAAATTAAAGTCCTTCATCATGAATTTCTCTCCTAAATGAATATTTCTGCTGCAAATATACACATTAATCAATAATAATTAGTAATTTTGCGGCATAAAAAAAATGAAAAAGACCCTATTCTATATCATATGCCCATTCGTGGCCCTCATCGCGGTCACGCCCTTTCTCCCCCGCCCCGTCCACAAGGCACCCAACCTGTCGGGCCACATCGTCGTCAGCCAAGACACCATCGAGCCCGAAGACACCAGCATCCTCAACTTCGCCAACGAGCTGGCCTACTACTTCTCGCGCCATAACGTGCAAGACGAGGGCTATGAGATGGTGGCCGCCTTTGCCGACGGCAAACGCCTCGAAGTGAAAGTCTCGCCCTACATATCGGCCCTGAACGTGGGCACATGGAAGAACCGCCAGCGCCAGGGCACAGGCGTCGCCCTCGACTCGCTGGGCCGCACCATCGTCGGCACCTTTCAGGCCGACACCCTCACCACGGGCATCCGCCTCGACTCTACGGGCACCTATCGCGGCGACTTCGTCAGACTCGCCGCCCAAGGCCACGGCGCCTATCAGCATTTCAACGGCAGCTACTTCGAGGGCCATTGGGAGAGCGACCTCCGCCACGGTTTCGGCCTCGAGATGCAGAATCCCCTCGGCAGCGAGCCCCGCCTGCGTGTAGGCGAATGGCTCAGCAACCGCTTCTGGGGCGAGCGCATGCGCTACACCACCGAACGCATCTACGGCATCGACATCGCCCGCTACCAGCACGAGCAGGGCCGTCGCCGCTTCCCCATCGACTGGAGCAAGATGCGCATCACCTTCCTCGGCAAGAAGAGCCACAAGAATGTCAAGGGCGACGCCGACTACCCCGTGTCGTTCGTCTTCATCAAGTCCACCGAGGGCGTCACCATCCGCAACCGTTACTACGCCTCCGACTACCATCAGGCCCGCAAACACGGCATCCGCACAGGCGCCTACCACTTCTGGCGTACCAAACTTGGCGGCGCCCAGCAGGCCCGTTTCTTCCTGCGCAACACCCTGTTCGGCAAGGGCGACCTCCCCCCCGTGCTCGACGTAGAGCCGTCCGACGCCCAGATCCGTGCGGCAGGCGGTCCCGAGGCCATGTTCCGCCAGATACGCACGTGGCTCCGCATGGTTGAGCAGCATACGGGCGTCAAACCCATCCTCTACATCAACCAGCGCTTCGTCAACATGTATCTGCCCGTGGCCCCCGACATCAAGCGCGACTACCGCGTGTGGATAGCCCGCTACGGCGAGTACAAGCCCGACGTGCGCCTGGCCTTCTGGCAGCTGTGTCCCGACGGCCGTGTGGCAGGCATCCGCCCCGAGGTCGACATCAACGTGTTCAACGGCTACCAGACCCAGTTCGACGAGTTCCTCGAACAGGAGACCATCAAGTAAGCAGTCAAAAATAAATGCAAATTAAACTATGTTCTTGATATCACGCTTCTTGCCATTTTCGCATTGGTTCTTTCATCGCTTCTAAAAGATTGTCAACAAACATATTGCACTCATTAATAAGCCCAACTATATTATCACATGTTAAGGTTATTCTCTTCAAGTGATTATCTTCTTTTTGGTTTCCTGAACGATGAATAATATCATGTCTTTTTAAAATATCCTTATTAATCCTTGTGTAATCTGGAAAACTAATTTCAAAAACGTTTTCAAAAACGTTTTTTATTTTCTTCATATTATGAGCATTTATACTACATATATCTTTAAATACAAACTCATAAACATCATTCTTTTCATAATTTGCGTTGTTTATATACAGAAGATATCTGTCAAAATACAGTTCACAACCTAAAACCATAGTATATAGAAACGATGTAATAAACAGTTCGAAATTACCAAACACAGCGCCATAAATGCTCTTTAGTTGTATCTGTATTAAATCTTCTGGTATCTCAATCTTTAAAATTCTTAGAATCTTATCAATCTCTTCTATATATTCATTTTTGAGTATTGATGGATCATTAAAAGTAGCTAATCCTCCTAAAGATACAGCAATGCCTCCAGCTGCCTTATATCTACAATATGGAATAAGTGTCATTTTATCATCTAGATTAAGGTCGCCTTCTATTACTAAACAGGCATTTGATGCTTCTTTTATATCTTCTAAGCACGATAATCCTTTTGCTATATGATAGCCTTTATTGGCATATATTCCACCCTTTACATATACGATACTTTTTTTCATTTTAAAATGTTTTTAATATTTCATAATTAAAGAATAATCTAGTGAGTTGTGAATCTACACTTTGGATAATTAGAACATCCCCAAAAACTACCATATTTTCCCTTTCGTAAGACTAACTGAGCGCCACATCTTGGGCATATACCTGAAGCGAGTTTCTTATCTGTTTCGTTCTTTGCCCATTTTACATTTTTCACATGTTCTCTATCGCTTATTACCTCCCTATAATCGTAGACATTAATTCTCTCTACCAAATTCAAGACATCAATATCTGATAAATAGATAGTTCGATAATTAATTATCGTATCATATAAGGCTTCTTCAGAAATAACACAGTATTGAGATTCGATTTTAGATATATCAGCCATATCTGTAAATACGACTATGGGCACAATCGGCAAATAGGGCCACTCTTTTACCATATTCTTTATGGCATAGGCATGAGCCATGGATTGTTTTACTGGATTATAAAACTTATTCTTTGTAACATAGGTGTAAGTCTTGTACCATTTCCTCCTATACGTCACATCTGTGACAATAAGCTGAGTCCAATATAGAGAATTGTCATTTCCAAAAATCTCTCCACGATAGTTTTTTGTCTCTATCGTGAAGATAGCATATTTAGAAACAACTATATGGTCGATTTGAATAGTCCTATTACCCGACTTTAAAATTACATCTTTAAAGACATAATACTCATCAGGTAAATCCAATAGCAAATTATGAATCTTAGCTTCTCCCCTTTTCCCTTTCATCTTGGGAGATCTCAATACCCATGAAAGGATAACAATCCCTAAAACTACGACGACAAATACCATATAAAAAATGTCATGCATAGAAATCCTCAGAATAGTTACATATTAATGTATTTCACTGGGTTTGCGCTACGACCATAGAACGTCTTAACAGACTTTCCTATATATGTACTATCAGGATCCTCGATTCCATTAAACTCTACTCGTCTCAAGTATTGGGATTCCTGGGTGTAGTACCATTTTTGAGGAATATATACAGCTTTCACCTTGCCATCTACAATAGCCAGTACATGTGTAGCTAGAGAAACTCTCTCCAGATTCATTTTCCAATATTTACGCGTCATCTCATAGAGATTTTCACGCTTTATAAATCCTACCTTTACACAGACTATTCTGTCGCTTTCATTAGGTAACAATTCGTTTTCTGTATCCATACAATAATCGGGTTAGGTTTGAAAATATGATGGCAAAGTTACTAAATATTTCTAACACAAGCAAATGTTTGAGCGGATTATCTTTATTTCTATATTGTTGCAGTTGTTGCAGTGTTGCAGTTCGAATCAGGGAGTGAGAAAAGTGAAAAGTAAATTCTATATATTTATATATATACAATATATATAATATATAGACATTTTTTAGGGGTGCGCCAATCTTACAAACAACTGCAACACTGCAACAACTGCAACAGATTGGGTGATTCTGCTCGGAGGAAAGCGAGAGTTGTAATAAGGCTAAGTAGGACTTTGCTCGGAGCAAGTATGGGAGTAGTCGAGGTGTTGGTAGATAAGGTTCTTGAGTGAGATGAGAGAAAGATCCCTCAGCATTGAAGTGCTGAGGGATTTATGATTATGTTCTAATCGAAGAGAACTGACTACTCGGGCTTTACGCTGTCGCAGACGGCCTTGTAGTACTGGCGGAAGTCGCTCCAGCGGTAGTACGGGGCCTGGGTGGTGGGTACGGGCAGCGTGGCCTCCTCGCCGTTGAGCAGCAGCTTGACGAGTATGTCGTCGGCCGACTTCTTGCCGCGGTAGAACACCAGCTGGATATTCGACGCCATGCAGGTCTCCCAGCTCTGGTAGCAGTTCTTCACCTCGTAGGGGTCTTCGGGGTCGAGGTCGGCGCCGTTGATGCCCAGCAGAACGGTGAGCGGACCGATGAACGAGTCGTGGCCGAAGCGCAGGTCGGCTATGCGGTCGCTATGCCCGGCGAGCACGTCGTCGGCCTTCTGGATGATGTCTTCAATAATGGGGATGACGATGTAGCGGCCGCTGAAGAGCCATGAGTAGGTGCCCAGGTTGCTGTATTCCCAAAAGTCGGCTACCTCCTGGTCGCTGATGATGCTACCCATCATGCCCTCGTGGTCGATGCTGGGCAGCGAGGTGTAGAGCTCTGAGAGCCAGTCGACCACTTCGTCGGCAGGGGCCGTGAGGCTGTCGGTGGTGGTGAACACGCGGCTGAGGACGGTCTGCACGATGGTGGTGTCGACCTTGAACTTATCCATGTTGCTCTCGAAGCGGGGTTTGCACTCGGGGTATTCCTTGCGGTCGGGGTTCTGCTTGTCGGTGGGCACCACGGCGTTGAGCGTGAAGCGCGACGACTGCTCGCGAATCTCGATCTTAGGGTTGCACTGAACGAGCTCCTGACAGAAGCCCGACATGGAGATGACGCAGCGACCCACGAGCGACGAGACGGCCAGCACGTTGCCGCCCTTGCGGAACACCTGGGGGAAGTCGTTGTACATGCGGCGGGCAATGCCCTGGTGCTGCTCCCAGCCCAGCTGGGTCAGTTCGCTCCAGCCCGTGTTGAGCTCTTTCTTGGCGGCCATGAACTTCTGGCGGAAGGCTTCGCCCTCGGCGGTGAGCTGGTTGAGGGTGTGGGCCTTCGTGAGCAGGGTGTCGATGTTCTTATAGAGTTTCTCGTTCCAGTAGTAGCGCGAGCCGTGACGGCCGTAGTGGCTGATGTAGAACGGCTTGTAGCCCTTGGGGGCCTTGGTGAGCGGGGCGGTGTTGAACTGATAGGGATAGTCGGTGCCGTAGGCCCTGCGCGGGTCGGCCTTCAGACGGTCGAGCGCGGCATTGCTCTGAGCCCAGGCGCCCACGCCCAGACACAGGAACAGGAGATTAAAGATAGTACGTTTCATAATCGTTTTAAAATTTTTTTTCCTTGCAAAGGTACGAATAAGCGGGCAAAAAAAAGGGTATGCCCGAAAAGACATACCCCCTTTTTAACCTTTTTTGTTATTTAAAGCGGTAGGGTAAGTCGCCCTTCGCCCAGTTCGTTCCGTCGCCCCAGCCGGGGTTCTGCTCGAGCACGCCCTCAGAGAGGGTCACCTGATCCTCTGGAATCTTGAAGAATCCACCACCCGTCTCATTGTAACGGGCCATGAAGTCGTTGGTGAAGGCATATTCGCCCTCGATGCCCTGGTTCAGGATCTTGTTGCCCACCTGGTTCTTCACCTTCTCGGCTACGTCGCCCCAGCGGCGCAGGTCGTTCCAGCGCAGAGCCTCGAAGCAGAGCTCATAGCGGCGTTCCTTCTTCAGGTTGGCAAGGCTGTAGGCGATGTCGGGCAGCTTGGCACGCTCGCGAACGGCATTCAGACCGCTCTTGCCGTTGTAGATGGCCTTACCGTCGGTGAGCTCTGAGTGCATGAGCAGCACGTCGGCAAAGCGCAGCCATACGAGCGACTGGGTGAGACCCGTCTGGCGGTTGTTCTCAGAACCGTAGAAGTAGCCGTAGCTGAGCATGCGCTGACCCGTCTCGGGGTCGATGGCCTCGCAGCCTACATACTTCTTGGCCAGCAGGTTGGTGTTCTCTACCTCCTTGGCCTTATCACCCTTGTAGTTAGGAATCTCGACGGCACGGTCGCAGATAGAGCCCACGCGGCGGTAGTCGCCTGCATAGTCGGGATCGGCAGCCCAGTCGGTCCACAGCTTCTCGCACACGGGACCGTTAGAGTAGCCCTGTACGGAGAATGGGAAGGCGTCGGCCGTGGTCTTGCGCAGGCTGTAGAACTCTACGATACGGTTGTGGCGCAGCTGGTCGTCGGCACTCCATCCAGGCTTGTTCGACATCTTGACGGCAAACATGTTCTCCTTGTTCTCGTCGGTCTCCCAGTTCAGGGCGTTGTCGAGGTCGTACTTATAGTCCTTACCCGTGTAGGGGTTGGTGTAGGGCCAGAGGTTGCGCTGGTCGGCCACAAGGCCGTAGCCGCTGTTCTGGATGCAGTCCTCGAGCCAGGCAGCCACCTGCGACTTCGAGATGCTGCCACCGTCGGCCAGGGGCAGTTCGCTCTTGCCGTAGAAGCCTGTGTAGAACAGCCACACGCGAGCCATCATGCCCTCGGCAGTCCACTTTGAGGCACGGCCGTCGCCAACCTCAGGATACTTTGTGGCGGGGCCTATCTCGATGGCGCTCTTCAGGTCGCTGGCTATCTGGGCATATACCTCGTCGGGGGTAGACTTAGGCAGGTTTTGGGGCTCGGTAGAGAGTACCAGGGGCACGCCGTTGAACACCTGAACAAGATTGAAGTAGTACCACGCACGGAGGAAATGGATTTCGCAGAGCAGCTGGTTCTTGGTCTTCTCGTTAGACCAGCCAGTCACGTTGTCGATGGTCTCAAGAGCGTTGTTGGCGCGGTTGATACCGGCATAGCGCTGCTGCCACAGGGGCTTCATCCAGTCGACGTAGGCATTCATCAGTCGGTCGACGCCCTGTGCGCCGATGTTACTCTGAGAGCCGCCGCCCAGACGGTCGTCGGAAGCGATATCGAACACGAAGAAGGGGTCTTCCTCGGGGTCGGCCAAGTTACGGTTCATCACGGAGTATATACCGTTTACCATCTGGAAGGCGTCGGTCTCGTTGATCGGGAAGTTCGACGTGTCCTTCATCGTCAGGTTCTCCGTGTCCAGGAAGTCGTCACATGAGGATAAAAGTAAAAAGGTGAAAAGGTAAAGAGGCAGAACCTTTACTATACCTTTGGCCTTCATAAAAATATATTTTCTCATATTCTTTTGCTTATTTAATTTCCTACTTTCTTACCTTTTATTTAGAAGTTGACGTTCAGACCAACCTGCCAGCTACGTGAAGAGGGATAGTAACCGTTGTCGATACCAGATGCCCAACTTGCGCCGTTACCGAAACCGACCTCAGGATCCATACCCGAATAGTTGGTGAAGGTGAAGAAGTTCTGAAGCGATACATACAGACGGCATCTCTGTACAGGCAGGAACTTGGCGATGCGCTTGAAGTCGTAGCCAAACGATACTCTTGAGATCTTGAAGAAGTCGGCATCCTCAATCCATACGCGAGAGATTTCCGACATGTTGGCTGTCTTACCGTCGGAGAAGCGCGGATAGCGGTTGGTGCTGCCCTCGCCCGTCCAGTACTTGGTGTACACGTCGGTACAATAGTTGTCATCAGGATGGTCGGAGAACTGACGATAGCTCTTTGCCACCTGCTGTCCGAACGAGCCGTAGCCGTTCAGGGCGAAGTCGAAGCCCTTATACGAGAGGTTGATGTTCAGACCTACGGTAAAGTCGGGGTTCGGGTCGCCGATCATGGTCTTGTCGTCGTCGCCCTTGTCGATCTTGCCGTTGCCGTTCACGTCGACGAACTTCACGTCGCCAGGCTGCAGCGACTCACCCTGCAGAGAGTTGGCCTTGTCGCCGCCGCAGTTGCGGTTCAGGTAGTCCTGAAGGTCCTGCTCGTTCTGAATGATACCCTCCATCTGGTAGCCCCAGAAGTAACCGATTGGGAATCCTACCTGAATGCGGTAGAGCTCGGCTGTGTTCTGTGCGATGGCGTTTGAACCGCCGTGGATGATACCCTCGGAGTTAGCCAGACGCGTTACCTCGTTCTTGTTGTGCGAGAAGTTGAACGATACGCCATAGGTGAAGTCCTTGCCGATTCTGTCGTTCCAAGAGAGCTGAACCTCATAACCCTTGTTCTCGATGTCGCCACCATTGATATAAGGTGCGCCTGTGCCGTAAGACAACAGCATCGGAGCGCGAACCAGCCAGTCCTTGGTGGTCTTCTTATACCAGTCGAAGGTCACACCCAGACGGTTTCTCAGGAAACGTGCGTCGAAACCGAAGTCGAGCTGCTCAGAGGTCTCCCACTTCACCTCCTCGTTAGGCAGGATGTTTGGATAGGCTCCGATACCGGGGTTGTCCTTGTTGTCGAAATAGTAAGGATCGTCGAAGGCGATGGTTGCCAGATACTGGAAGCTCGAGATGTTACAGTTACCGTTCTGACCCCAGCTGCCGCGCAGTTTCAGGAAGTCGAGCCAGCTCTTGGTAGACTCGAAGAACTTCTCGTTAGAGATGACCCAACCAGCCGATACTGAGGGGAAGTAGCCCCAGCGGTGTCCGCGTGCGAAGTTTGAAGAACCGTCGGCGCGCAGCACGAGCGACAGCAGATAGGTCTCGTTGTAGTTATAGTTCGCACGTCCGAAGAACGACGACAGGGCGCCCTGCTCCTGTGGTGTGCCGCTGATAGAGGTCACGGCTGGGTCGACCACGTTGGCGTTGTCGATATAGGCATGCTCGAACGAGCCCGGGAAGAGCGAGTTGGAGTTTGTCACACCCACGCTATTGCCGTAGCCCCACTTCTCGAGCGACTGACCCAGCAGGATGTCGATGTTATGACCGCCGAAGCTCTTCACGTAGTTCAACGTGTTTTCGAGCGACCAACGGGTGTTGTATGACTGACGCTGAGTGACGTCGTCGGCAGGATTTGACTTCTTGGTGCTCAGCTCGTAGACGGGCTTGTAGCTGCGGCGGTCGGTGTGATGGTACAGCCAACCTGCGCTCACGCGGTAAGTCAGGTCCTTGATAGGCGCAAACTCGAGGAAGAAGTTCGACTGCAGGCGCCAGCCCTTTGTGTAGCCGTAACCCTCGTCATACTTCATGGCTGCCAGGGGGTTCGACATTTCTGCGCTGAAGTCCCATTGGTCGGCCTGGATATCCTTATACTCATAGAAACCGCCTTCGTCGTTATAGGCAGGCAGCAGCGGGCTCATGGCCAGCAGGCTGCGGATGCTGTTGCTGTAGATACCGCCGATAGAGATACCCTTCTTGTCGGTAGCCGAGAATGTGACGTTCTCGCCGAACTTCAGCACGTCTCTGCCGTTTCTGCGGATGAGTGAGTAGTCTGAGTTCATGCGGATAGTGGTACGGTCGTACTTTGGCGTTGCAGGCCATCCGATGGTACCCGTCTGATGGAACTTGCTGGCACCGATGGAGAAACGCGACACGTCGCCACCACCTGTGATGTTGATAGAAGCGTTGTTGATAGGCGCGTCGTCGATCATGGTCTCTTCCAACCAGTTGGTACCGTTCCAGGTGCCGTTCATTATCTGAGCATACTGCTTCGGGATGAGCTTCGCCCAGTCGTAGGTGGCTACGCCCTGAATCTCGTAGGCCTTGTCGTTGATTTCCATATACTGCTTGGCGTTCAGCGGCGTAACGTCGTTGGTGTTGGCGTTCTGCCAGCCCAGATAACCGTCGAAGGTCACCTGAATGTGTCCAGCCTTTCCCTTCTTGGTGGTCACCAGGATAACACCATTTGATGCGCGTGCACCATAGATGGCGCTCGAAGCGGCATCCTTCAGAACGTCGATGCTCTCGATATCGTTTGGCGAGAGGTCGGCAATGTTACCTCCGGGCACGCCGTCGATAACATACAACGGAGAGTTGGAACCAGCAGTACCCATACCACGGATGGTAACCTTATAACTCTCACCAGGCTGACCTGAGTTCATCACGATGTTCATACCTGCTGCCTGACTCTGCAGGGCACCGAATGCGTCGACGGCATTCACGGCTGCGATGTCGTCGGACGTCACGTGAATCGTTGAACCGGTAATCAGCTTCTTGCGCTGCGTACCGTAACCCACTACGACCACGTCGTCGAGCAGATTGCTGTCTTCGCTCAGACTGACTGAAGTGGCGCCCGTAGCCGAGGCCTTGATGGTCTGGGACTTGTAGCCGATATACGAGATATCAAGCTCAGCACCAGGAGCGGTCTCGAGCACGAAGTTACCCTCCATGTCGGTGATGGTACCGTTTTTCGTACCTTTCTCCATCACGGTTGCGCCAATCACGGGCTCGCCGTTGTTGTCCAACACCGTACCGGTCACGCGCTGCTTCTTGCCCTTCGCGGCCTTTCCGGCGTTCTTCTTAGAGATCACAATGCTCTTGCCCTGAATCTCATAGGTCACGTCCTGACCCTTCAGAATCTGGTCAATGGCATCATTAGCATTGTCAGCGTCGATGTTCACCTTCTTGTTGGTGTCTACGTCGCTGGCCTCATACACAAACGAATACCCGCTTTTCTGTTTCAACTCCGACATAGCTTTCTTAACCGTCACGTTGTTCAGCTTGAGCTGCAGGTTTTGAGCCCAGCTACCAATACCAACGGCAAGCATCATTGCCAGAATAACAAGTTTCCTTTTGTTCATTGGCTGAAAATAGTTTTAAGTTAGACATTGATAAAAATAAATTGTATAATTTTTGTTATGGGTAATATAATGTTATGTTTTTACCGTGTTGGTCGTACCTGATCTTGTCGGTAGCTGCCAGCGCGTCGAGCACCTCGCGGAGCGTCTGCTCCTGGCGCAGGAAGTCACCATAGAACCTGAGTGTCAAAAGGCGGTTGTCGGATATGGTAATCTTCACGTTATAACTGCGCTCAAGCGTCTTCACGATTTCCATCAGGGGCTGGCCGTCGAATATCAGTCGGCCGTTGGTCCATTGGCTCGACTTGGCCACGTCGTAGTTCTCGACATAGATCTTACCCGTGCGCTTATCGACCATCGCACGCTGACCGGGCTTCAGCAGCCGGTCTTCGGCGGGATGCTTCGTGCTGCTCATGGCCACGCTACCCTCTGCCAACGAGACAGTTGCCTCCGCGTCGCTCGGATAATCGCGGAAATTGAATTTCGTGCCAAGTACCTTGACCCGCACATTCTCCGACTCGACGCTGAAAGGCAACTGCTCATTGTGGGTTACCTCGAAGTAACCCTCTCCTTTTAAACTAACTAACCTCACTGAAAAGCCAAAGCCTTGTGAATAGGATATTCTTGAGCCTGCGTTCAGGCACACCTTCGTGCCGTCGGGCAACGTCATCTGGGTGCGAGAACCTTGTGGAGCTTCAATCACAATATCGCCAAAAGCCGAAGCCACGTTACTCTGTCCGCCCTTGAACGAGAAGTAGCCCACAGCCACGACGGCAGCCACGGCAGCAGCATATCGCAGCCATCTCAGACGGTGGTGGGTCTGCACTTTAGGCTTGCTGCTCTCTGCCACACGCTTCTTAAAGGCGGCAAAAGCGGCGTCTTTGTCGTACTTGGCCAGTTGCTCTTCACTAACGGACGAGAACCATATCTCCTCTTCGAAATGTGACTTGTCGTTTGTCATCTTATGGTCGATAGTTATTAGTTTGACGATAAAAAAAGTCCTGAGGGTAGTCAGAACTGATATTTTTTCAAAAATATTTTTATGCCATCTGTTCCACCAGCAGCAGGATGGCCGCTGCCAGATACTTGCCAAGCGCCTCGTGCAACAATACCAGCGCATGCTTCACGTGATACTTTACCGTGTTGACCGAGATGCCCAGCTCACGGGCTATCTCCTCGTATTTCTTCTCTTCGAAACGACTCAGACGGAACACCCTGCCGCACTCTTCGGGCAGACTGTCGACTGCCTTCATGATCTCGCCCTCAAGTTCCTGCTCTAACAGGTGGCCCAACGGATAGTCGTCGCCCTTTATATAATTAAGCACGGGAAAGTCGTCGCTGATATCCGGAGTAGCCGACATCTTTACTTCACGCTGATTGTATTGCGATTTCAGATAGTCCAGACAACGGTTTCTCACACATGTCATCAGATAGCTGCGCAAACCAGTCTTTATCTCTATCGTCTCGCGAACCTCCCACAGGTGGAATATCACGTCGCCGACGATGGTCTCAGCCAGGAAATCGTCGTGCACATATTGTGCCGCTACATGACACAATATCTGGTAGTGGCGGTCGTACACATATCGGTAAGCCCGCTCCTGTCCTTCCTTAAGCTGTTGTATGATAAAGGTTTCAGTTTGTTCCATCAGTGCAAAATTACATTTTTTCCATTACCAAACCAAGAAAAATGAAAAAAAAATGCAGATATACAAATAAAATTGGTACTTTTGCAGCCGAATTCTGCAAACTAAATATTCAGCATGTATTTCACAGGAATCACCATCGCCGTCATGACCTTTCTCACGATAGGTATCTGGCACCCGATAGTTATCAAGACCGAGTATTACTGGGGCACACGTCCTTGGATTCTCTATATGTTTATAGGCATCGTCTGCTGCCTAGCGGCTCTCTTTGTCGAGAATGTATATATCTCGTCGTTCCTGGGTGTCTTCGGAGCTTCATCACTTTGGGGCATCGGCGAGCTCTTCTCTCAGCGTAAGCGTGTTCTCAAAGGATGGTTTCCTATGAATCCCAAGCGTCGTCACGAATATGAAAACTCTTCTGATACTGGTAGGTAAGACTACCGACAAGCATTTTCAGGCGGGCATCAGCGACTATGTCGATCGCATCGGTCACTACATGCCCTTCGAACTCACGACCATTCCTGAGCTGAAGAACACCAAAAGCCTCTCTGAAGAACAGCAGAAGACAGCCGAGGGCGAACTCATTCTCAAGCAGCTGCAGCCATCCGACACCGTTGTTCTGCTTGATGAGCATGGAAAAGAGTTTCGAAGCATCGAGTTTGCGCGTTGGCTGGAACAGAAGCGCAATACCGCCCGCCGACTCGTATTCATCATCGGTGGTCCTTATGGATTCTCGCCTGCAGTCTATGCTCGTGCCAACGAACAGCTGTCGCTCTCAAAGATGACCTTCTCTCACCAGATGATACGCCTCGTCTTCACGGAGCAGATTTATCGTGCCTGCACCATCATTAAGGGCGAGCCTTATCACCACGAGTAAAGCTTATTCTTCTACCAAACCGGCCTGCTGCCACTTCTGCAGAATGTCGGACACATCCTCTCGGGCCTCTTCAGGCGCCACGTCGTATGTCCCTAAGAGCTTTTCCGTCAGCAGATCCACGTTGAAAGTCTCCATCTCAGCAGCCTGCTGCCATAACCAGGCTGCCGTCTCGTTGAGCACCAGCAGCTTACCGAAGTCAAGAGCCCCGAGACCTTCGCCCATAATCACTTGTTCGCCGCATACCTCGCGCAGCACAAATCCTTGCTTTATTCTCATTTCTTACATTTTTACTTTTTTATCTTCTTAGCTCTTCTATATATTGCCAATAAATATCTTCTGAAAGGGCGCAGATACCACCAGACCTTCGAGCCGATACGCCGCCATAAACAATACAAGTCGTGTCGGACACCATCTGCGTCCACAATATGAGTTGCAACAGCCTTCACTTCATCGATGGTACAACGCTCCGTACCAACAAGATTACCGTCGCCCATCAGGGTCACACGATTGCCGTCAATGCTGATAATGCGATGTACCACATAACGACAGTTTTCCACCCATGCCAGCACCACATCGCCCTTCTTCAGCCGTTGGGGCTTCTTCAGGATAACACTCTCCCGACCGCCGATGATAAAGGGCAGCATGCTACGTCCGTCAACAGGCAGGGTCACACTCACACCCTCACTCAACAGCCTGACAACCTCTTCTAAAATTTCATCATCTGTCATCACATATCTTTTCTTTACAAAGCAGAGCCGCAGCTTCGTCGGGCAGACATTCCAAGTACCATGTTGGCACAGTCTTCGCTAATGTATTCTCCGACTGATGTAGTCCGTCGGCAACACGCTTATCCCAACGTTTACCGCTGATACTCGGCATCAGCACCGCGTAACTCTCCACTCCACTCAACCGGCAAATCTTGTTGTAAGGTGCCTGACTCAGTTGAACGATACCACCCAACTCGCAGCTCACATTCCGATAACATGGTGTCTTACCGCTCCAAGGCGAGCCATAGACAAAGCATTTCCCGTTCATCACCCTCACTACAGGATTGTCATCATTCATCAGTTCCGAGCCTGTTATGTATCTCAGCCACAAAGCGGCGTGCGTGCTCTTGCCCGTGCCGCTCTTGCCTAAGAACATATACCCCTTACCGCAATAACTTACTACAGCAGAATGAAAAAGCATCGTGCCCTTATCGGCTGTAGAAAGCGAATAGAGCATCATCAGCGCATTGTTTAATACCATCTTCGCCTGTGGTCCAACTATCACGAGACGCCCCTCGCTATAATCGTTCGAGCATATCAGCCAACCTACCATCTTGTTCTGCCAGCGATATTCATACACAGGATGTCCATCCGCAGTCCGTCCGCAGATAATGGTCTGTCCCTCGTCGTTTTGGCGCAGCTCCTCTATATAGACGGGAGCCTTGTCATCGGTAATCATGAGGGAGAATACTGTCTGGGATGAGCCGGCACTAAACGGTTCATAGTTGCCCATCAATGCGAAGATACTCTCCTCGCCTATGACGCTGAACGTGTGCTCAGCTATCTGATAATATCGTGTTATATTCATCTCCGGATATTTCTTAACGATAAGCGACCGCGTTCGATGCGTTCGGGCAACAGTCCAAACAAATCTTTCCAATGCCTCAGCTCCAACCACATTATCTCCGAAGGGGCAAACGGTAGCAGTTTAAGGCGTCTATACTCCTTTTTCAGAAAATAGGCCACGTCTGACTTTACCTTAACATGCTGGGCGTAGTATCCGAAGTTGCCCTCAGCCATGATGAAACGCAGCAACCATTTACCACGGTACTTGTCGGGCTTGCAGAGCATCAGCGCGTTGTCCAGACCAAACACCTCAGCAAGAACCCACATCAGCGCTCCACCAATCCGGCGCAGACCAAACTGATTTAACAAGCCCTTCACCTCCTGCCTGTCGTCGGCCGTAGAATGCTTCAGCAACAGATAATAGTCGCATATCTGCCTGAGACCAACGCCGCTGTTCAGGAAATGGTGTTGTATGTGCGCCAATTGCATCACTAAAGCAAACTTCAGCAGAGGCACCGAAAAGCCATCCTCGGTCTCCTCAATATGTTTAACCTCTGTTTCAAGCCATCGTTGCAAATACTTATTAGTCAAAGGATTATGATTTCCAGAAGACGGGCTAAAATGTACTTCGACATCCACACCTCTGTCGTTTGTCGGCAGATGCACATGATAGTTGTTTACTATATTCCTTCTGTTTCTGCCCTTCAGGTCTTGAGGTTGTGTGAAGCCCATCTCTATGAGGAGTTCCATAACACGCTCTTTACCGCCTTCTACCCAAATGTCTATGTCGCCAGGCTGCCTCACCAACGGGTCATTGTAAAGTCGGGCATTGGCCTGCCCCTTCAATATGGCTGTCTTTATGCCCCAGTTTCTAAAGGCCTCAGTCAACCGCGCGGCCTCGTCGTTCATCAATCCGTTTAGTCCGCGTATCTGTTCAGCCTCACTGGACCATTGCACAGCCAACGTCATCGGCATTTTGTGCTTACTGGCCACGCTCCATAGCAATCCTACGACCGCATGTTTCCTACTCATCCGAAACAGTTGCGTCCATTCGTCATCAGTCGGCTTCACTCTCAATTCAGAGCCCGTCATCGCCGCCTTCACCATGGCCATAAACATGCCGTCTGTTGTGTTTTTAGTATTGATCTTATCCATTTGTCTATAGTTGATATTTAGCAGGTGTCATGCTTGTGTATTGTCTGAACACCTCATGAAAAAAATCACGGCCGTTGAAACAATTGTAGTCGGCAAAACTCTCTACCGACCTGTCGGGCTGTGCCTTCAGCACGCATAACAGCGGCATCAACGACAGCATTGCCATCGTCAACATACCATTAAACTGCATCTCTCCCTTTGTGATCATGGCCACAAAGGTACAACGAAAAGAATAAAACACCAAATAATTTGTCTGAAAACCCCATTTTTCTTACAGCAACATGTTATTTTTCCGATACATACCCTACTTTTCCAACATTTCTCCCCACGCGTTTTTCTTATATTTGTACATAAACATATAAATTATTACTTATGAGAGTTTCATCATTATTGGGAGCACGTGAAAGAGAATTATTTCGGTTTTAACATTTTTTTATGCAGTATTTTGAGAGTTTATGCGTTTATATAATAAAAGAGATATAAAGATATGGACTCAAAAAGACTATTTAGACAAATGGGAACCGCTCTGATACTCGCCGCATTAGCTATGTCTTGCGCACCTGGCGAAGATATGGAAAATACGGAATTTTTAGATCCAAGCAAGCAGCTTAGCAGTAATCTGAAAGGAGAAACATTGACGTATAACGGTATCTGGACGGTAGACGGATTGGAAGCAGAAACAGTCAACGCTTATGTTAAGATTGACGACACCAGCGAGATTTCGTTCGACAGCTATCCCTATCAGACCATTGTGAGCAAAATGTTTCCTAACATGAAGGTGAGCTCGGTAAGCCACGTCATGCCGCCCGCACTGACATTCCGACTTTTAGGCTATTCAGACAATGCCATTTATCTGGAAAACTCGTCGGAAGTCTATGACCATATGTTTTTTCTCAGTTCGGCAGAGATATCGTTCATCGTCCACGAGGCCGACGGCAGCGAGACTCCTTTCAGAGTGCTCTTTACCGCCAATAGGACTGTGGCCACGGTTGATAATTACCACAATACATTCACTCTGGTATTGTCGGTATACTGCATAACGAGCGGCACGGGCGACGGGGAGACTGTAAAAGAACTGAACCCAGAAATGACGTTGAAATTTACGAGTACAAAGCGCATAAAATAAAAAACTAAGTTGGAAACCGAACTAGAACTGCTGACCGCCGTCAAGGCGGGTGACCGACAAGCCATGAGGCGGCTCTACGAGCGCTTCAAAGGGTATGCCACGTCGATAGGACACAGGTATATCCCCGACAACGACGACGTAGACGACGTGGTTCAGGACACGTTTATCAGCATTTTTACCGCTATAGGACGGTTTGAACCCAACGGAGAAGGAGCACTAAAAGCATGGATTGGTAGAACGGTTGTAAACAAGTCGCTCGACTTTATCAAGAAGCATGAACGGATAAGCTTCACCGATAAGATGCCAGAACAGGCCGACGAAGAGACGGAACTGGAGCGAATACCACCTGAAGTGATGAGCCGCATGATAGCACAACTGCCACCAGGCTACAGAATGATATTGAACCTATATGTTTTCGAACGCTGTTCGCACAGCGAAATAGCCCAGAGACTGGGCATCAAAGAAAACTCCTCTACTTCGCAATACGCAAGAGCCAAACAAATGCTCATAAAAATGATTAATGACTATATAAGACGACACGAGATATGAAGCAAGACAAATGGGCCGAAAGGCTGAGAAACCACATGGAGAACTACCGCGAGGAGCCTAAGCGCGACTTGTGGGCCGACATTGAGGCTACGCTCGACAAGCAGCAGGTAACCCCAAAGCCGACGATGATGGTGTCGTTGCGCCGATACGTAGTAGCCGCAGCCGTAGTCGGACTGCTGCTGGGCGGGGCTTACATGCTATGGGAAAACATCGAGACGGGCAAACAGAGCACAGAACTGGCACAACAGGCCACACCGGAGAATGGAAACATACAGACGGCTCACAATGATAGCAACGAACACTCTGAGAGCACTATAGAAGATATGGCAGTTCCTGCCGCAAAAGCCACTAGCATAGCCGCCACAAGCACAGAAAGGAAGCTGATGGCGCAGGCTACAGGCTACGAAACTGCAACTGAGGCACAGGAGGTGACAGAGCCAAAAGCCGCTCAGTCTACAGAGGAATCTGCTAAGCAGACAATAGAGAAAGAACAGACGACAAAAGCACCTGAGGATAAGGAATCGCTGAGGGAACAGGATAAGAAACACACTCTGCCTAGGGTTTGTGAATTAGAGCGGCAGAAACAACACTCCCATGCACGAAAATCAACCATGAACCTGTATGCCTCAGCATCCTCGGGCGGATATGATAACACGAACGGTGTGATGATGAGCCCATCAACATTAAGCAACTTTGCCATGTCGCGCGGCGAGGTAGCCTATCTGGTTGGCTACGAAGAGCACCAGAGCCATGATCAGCCCTTCACAATAGGTATTACGTTGAGCTATCCCCTATCCGACCGTTTATCGGTGAGTTCGGGTGTGGCTTACACAAAGCTCCACTCTGACTTTACAAGCGTGATGCGCTCGCTTGAGGTAAAGCGTCATCAAGTATTGCACTACGTGGGTGTCCCATTAAATATGCAGCTACAATTGTGGCAGTGGGACAGGCTGAACATCTATGTGAGCGCTGGTGGACAGGTAGACTTTAACGTAAAAGCGACAGCAGAAACAGACGGCATAGAACAGAAAATAGACAAGGACCGTCCGCAATGGTCTATTGGCGGACATCTGGGGGTGCAGTACAACATTATACCACAACTGGGCGTCTATGCAGAACCAGGCGTGCGACACTACTTTGACAACGGCAGTAACGTGAGCAACTTCTTCAAAGATAAGCCCACGGCTATGAGTCTACAACTGGGAATGCGCTACAACCTGTAAGTTCTACAGGTGGAGTCATACATGAGTGAAATATTATAACTTTAGCATAACTGATTATGAAAAAACTATTTTTATTCGCGACCGTAGCTGTGGCCATAGCAGGCTGCAAAAGCAGTAATGAGCTCGATGAGGGTGAAGAGGTAATCAACATGCTGCCGAAAACCAGAGCCATTGAACTCACACAAGAGGAAAAGACCTATGTAGAGAAGAACACTGACTTCTCGTTCAATCTGTTCAAGACCATCAGCAACATGCCTAAGGGCAAGAAGAGCAGCATCATATCGCCTATCAGCGTAACCTATGTGATGGGCATGCTTAATGATGGTGCCACAGGCGAGACGGCCAAGGAGATTGGCACAGTTTTGGGCTTTGGTTATAACGAAGTAAAAGCGGTGAACGAGTTCTGTCAGAAACTGATAGAAGAGGCTCCCAAGACCGACTCGTCGGTGACATTGGAGGTCGCAAATACGGTAATTTCTAACAAGTTTATGAATGTCAAGTTGGAATCTCAGTATGAAAAAGACATGAAAAATTACTATAGTGCAGAAGTATCAAGTCTTGATTTCAGCAAGAAGGACGAGGCGCTGAAACAGATCAACGGCTGGTGTAAGAAAAAAACCGACAATATGATTCCAGAAATATTGAAAGAGAATGAACTGAATATCGATGCCCTGCTATTGTTGATGAACGCCATCTATTTCAAGGCCACTTGGACTGACAAGTTTGACAAGAAAGATACAAAGAACGAGGACTTCACGGCTATGGACGGCCAGAAGAAGAGTCTGCCGATGATGCATCGTAAAGCTATGGCATTATACAGCGAAAACGAGATGTGTCAGATGCTGAATCTACCTTACGGCAGCGGTGACAAGTGGAGCATGAAGGTGCTACTACCCAAGGAGGGTAAGACGATAGATACCGTAATCAGCAGCATGAGCAGTCTGTGGTGGAAAGAACTTACCAACTATCAGAACGCATGGAGTGCTGAGGTTGATATTATGATTCCACGCTTTAAGACAGACTTTGAAACCGACCTGGTAGAACCGCTATCTGCAATGGGAGCACCGACGATGTTCACAAGTTCAGCCGAGTTTCCAAACATCAGTTCTAATATCAAGGAGGGGCTACATGTAGGGCTGATGAAACAGAAAGCCGCTATCGAGGTTAATGAGGAAGGTACTAAAGCGGCAGCTGTGACCGTGGCCATGATGGATTTAATGTCGCCTGGTCCTGGACATCAACCAGAGAAAGTAGACTTCCATTGCAACCGCCCATTTATATACGTGATTCAGGAAGCAAGTAGCGGTGTGATATTCTTCATAGGAACCTATAGAGGGGAATAAAAACAAATAATCCCAGCCTTTTCGGCTGGGATTATTATTGATAAAGACTTGCGATTCTTTACTTAACCTTCTCCACGATGGCCTTGAAAGCCTCGGGGTTGTTCATAGCGAGGTCAGCGAGAACCTTACGGTTAATCTCGATACCTGCCTTTGCAAGGTTACCCATCAGAACAGAATAGCTCAGACCCTCCTGGCGAGCGGCAGCGTTGATACGCTGAATCCACAGGCTGCGGAAGTTGCGCTTCTTGTTACGACGATCACGGTAAGCATAGGTAAGACCTTTCTCCCATGTGTTCTTTGCTACTGTCCAAACATTCTTGCGGGCACCGAAGTAACCGCGGGTAAGCTTCAAAATTCTCTTACGCTTTGCTCTTGAGGCAACGTTGTTTACACTTCTTGGCATAGTTTTCTTCTACTTTAAATGTTCGACAATAGGTTTAACGGAGACACAACAGGTCACGCACCTGCTTCATGTTTGTCTGATCAACGATAGTTGTACCAACCAAGTTACGCTTCTGCTTCTTGGTCTTCTTAGTCAGGATGTGACTGTGGAAGGCGTGACGTCTCTTTACCTTACCTGTACCGGTGAATGTGAATCTCTTCTTTGCACCGGAATTTGTCTTTACTTTTGGCATTGTTTTAAAATTTTAAATTGTTATTAATAAACGGCAGCAACGCATATACCGGGCGCGCCACCTTCTTTTTCTATTCGTTGTCCTGCAATTTCTTCAGCGCATCGGCACTGATCTTTGCATTGGCGAAGAGACCACCGTTAGCTGGCATCTCTGTCTCTTTTGATTCTGCCTGCTGAGCTTTCTTTGCTTCCTTAGCTTCTGCCTCAGCAGCCTCACGATCACGAGCCTGCTGACTCTTTTTCTTCTCACCAGCTTTCTTAGGAGCCAGATAAAGGAACATCTTCTTACCTTCGAGCGAGGGCATACCCTCAACTTTTCCTACCTCCTCAAGGTCGTTTGCGAAACGCAACAGCAACACCTCGCCCTGTTCTTTGAACAGGATTGAACGTCCACGGAAGAACACATAGGCACGAACCTTGTTGCCCTCCTCAAGGAACTCACGAGCGTGCTTGAGCTTGAACTGGTAGTCGTGCTCGTCGGTCTGAGGCCCGAAACGAATTTCCTTCACCTCAACCTTCACCTGCTTGGCCTTCATTTCTTTCTGACGCTTCTTCTGCTGGTAAAGGAACTTGGAGTAATCGATAAGACGACAAACGGGCGGATTGGCGTTGGGTGAAATCTCTACGAGATCTACGCCCTGATCGCGGGCCATGCTCAGCGCATCACGGGTATTAACAACGGTACTACCATCGTCACCGACGATGCGGACTTCACGTACTCGAATCTGTTCGTTGATTCGATACTGATTCTTCAATTTGTCATTCTTCATCAAATACTTTTTAGAAAATCGGGTGCAAAATTACTAACTTTCAGCGAATTAACCAAATTTTTTCCTATTTTTTTTACTTTAGAAGTCTTTTGTCATTTCGGCAACGCGAGCGTTCACCTCGTCAATAAACTCCTGAATGGTCTTAACACTCTGCTCGCCACCGCCCTGAGGACGCACGGCCACGGTACCATCCTGCTGTTCTTTCTCACCTACAATTACCATGTAAGGAATGCGCTTCAGCTCGTTGTCACGAATCTTACGGCCCAGCTTCTCATTACGCAGGTCGATGGTTGCGCGGACGCCACCCATATCAAACTTCTTAGCTACTTCCTGGGCATAGTCGTTATACTTCTCCGACAGAGGCAGGATAGCAACCTGATCAGGTGTGAGCCACAAGGGGAAGTGACCGCTGGTGTGCTCAATCAGCACAGCGCAGAAACGCTCCATTGATCCGAATGGTGCACGGTGAATCATTACAGGTGTCTTCTTCTGGTTGTCCTCATCGGTATACTCGAGGTTGAAGCGCTTAGGCAGGTTGTAGTCAACCTGGATAGTACCCAGCTGCCAACGACGACCGATAGCGTCCTTAATCATGAAGTCGAGCTTAGGACCATAGAAAGCAGCCTCGCCATATTCTACCTTAGCGGGCAGACCCTTCTCCTGACAAGCCTCTACAATAGCCTTCTCAGCCAGTGCCCAGTCCTCATCAGTACCTACATACTTATCGTGGTCGTTAGGATCGCGCAGAGAAATCTGAGCCTCGAAGTTGAATCCGAAGGCTGTGAGCACGATACCGATGATATCCATTACATTCAAGAACTCCTGCTTAACCTGGTCGGGACGACAGAACAAGTGGGCATCGTCCTGTGTGAACGAACGTACACGGGTCAGTCCGTGCAGCTCACCACTCTGCTCGTAGCGATATACGGTACCAAACTCAGCGATACGCAGAGGCAGGTCGCGGTATGAACGGGGCTTCCAAGCGAAGATTTCGCAGTGGTGAGGACAGTTCATTGGCTTCAGCATGTACTCCTCGTCCTCCTCAGGTGTATGGATAGGCTGGAACGAATCCTTGCCATAGTGAGCATAGTGACCAGAGGTAACATAGAGGTTCTTAGAACCAATGTGTGGAGTGATAACCTCCTGATAGCCGAAACGCTTCTGCACCTTGCGCAGGTGATCCTGCAAACGCAGACGGAGTTCGGTACCCTTTGGCAACCAGATGGGCAAGCCCTTACCTACCTTATCTGAGAACATGAACAACTCCATCTCCTTACCTATCTTACGATGGTCGCGCTTCTTAGCCTCCTCCAGCATCTCTAGATACTCATCGAGCATCTTCTTCTTGGGGAATGAGATACCGTACAAGCGCTGCATCTGCTCGCGGTTAGCATCGCCACGCCAGAAAGCACCTGCTACTGAGGTAAGCTTAACAGCCTTGATCTCGCCAGTATCCACGAGGTGTGGACCACGGCACAGATCGGTGAAATTACCCTGGGTATAGGTGGTGATTGAACCGTCTTCAAGATCCTGCTCGATGTGCTCGCACTTATAGGTCTGTCCCCACTCAGCAAACTGCTTCAGGGCCTCGGCCTTTGGTACCTCACGACGAACTACAGGCTCCTTCTTGCCGGCCAGTTCCTTCATCTTAGCCTCAATCTTTGGGAAATCGCTCTCCTTGATGCTCTCGCCGTCCTTCAGCAATACATCATAGAAGAAACCATTCTCGACAGCAGGTCCGAAACCGAACTGTATGCCAGGATACAACTCCTGCAATGCCTCGGCCAGCAAGTGGGCCGATGTGTGCCAGAAGGTATGCTTACCCTGCTCGTCGTCGAACTTGTAGAGCTCGATGGTAGCGTCCTCGTTGATAGGACGGTTCAGCTCTACCGTCTCACCATTTACTCCACAGCTTACAACGCTGCGTGCAAGAGCCGGAGAGATGCTCTCTGCAATCTGGATACCAGTTACGCCCTGCTCATACGAGCGAACAGATCCGTCTGGGAATGTAATGTTAATCATATCTACAATATATGTTTGAATTTGAAATTGCGTGCAAAGATACTACAAATTTTCGACATTGCATACAAAATGAGGATTTTTTTCATATTCGACGATAAAGAGGACGCAGATCCCTCACTTGTGCTCTCGGTTTATTTGGCAATATACTTTCTACCATTAGAAAGGACAATTCCCTTATATTCTGCATCGACCTTCTGACCTTGCATATTATAAAGTTGAACTTTATCAGATGGGTGATATGCCGCAGTTCGGATGCCAGTAGAATTTCTGTATTTGTAATCGGCAATCAGTGATTCAATCAAACAATCCCATTTATCCATAATCTCAGGCTTGTTATCCCATGTGATAGATAAGGGATGAGACTCCTCAAACGTAAAATCATTTGCAACCAAATCCTTCTTTCCCAACAACAGCCAATTATGATTTTCAAAGCCAGAAATCTTTTCTTGTTTTGACTTTACTACCGGATCGTTCCATGTCACATCGACCGCATACCATTGACCATCGTCCATTTGCGTTTCGTTCCACACATGCGATTCGCCTTGAGCCTGAAGTTTATTACCCTTAGCATACCCCGAGGCAAGGACGCAAGGTATATTCAGTTTATCGCAAAGTATCTTAAATGCCCTCGCATACGCCTCACAAACAGGTCCGTCAGCATCAGACAACCCCATAAAAGCACTATATGGACTCCAAACTACATGATGTTTCATATTGTCTGGAGTACCGGAATATTCGGGATTATAGCAATTATGATGCGTCAGCCAATCATTCAAATACGCGACCTTGTCATAACGGCTGCCATCGGGGCTCTCACTTATAATGCCGTTAACTTTCTCAGTGATATCTGTCACAGCAGAATATACCAATATGGCATCATCCAAAAAATCCAATCGCCGATCAAAATCATCGGCTTTTAATACAAAATATATTCTTTGAGAATACTCCGCTGTACCTTTGCCACTGGTTTGACTATAATTGTATTGCCAACTATAATAATCGCCCCATCTGAAATAATTACGTAACCAGAATGCTTCTGGATAATCATAACTCAGAGCAATTATCAGATAGCGTATGAAAGAATCAGCATCAGCATACTGAGATTTACAAACCTCTTGTACAGCATTTCTACAACTCTGTTTTATAACTTCCGCTGATGCATCTCTGGAGAATGTAAAGTCGACCGTCCCCTTGATAGTCGTTAGCGTAATATAATAGGAATTATTGCTCTCATTATAATCAGCCAGAGCAGGATCTGCAGTCCAATTTTGTTTTCCATTAAGAACTTCATGAACTTTATTCCCATAAAGATCATAAAAGTCCCTTAAATAAGTCGGCATATTTGTGATACGGTCAATCCACTTAATAGCAGTTACATCTGTTCGTGTTGAGTTACTTCTCATGCCGACAGTCTGTTCGACAAATGGTTGCAATGTGATATTGGCCTCAACAGTTACTTCATGCGGTTCGCTATAAAAAGGTCCACACGCTATTAGTTCTTGTGCTGGTAATTGACATATGTTCAGCATGACAAGGGCAATAACAACTAAAATCTTTTTCATAAGAATTTGGGGCTACAGATTAATTCTTGCTGCAAAATTCTATTTTTCGCGGTACTTTTTAATCACACTATATGCCTGATAGAGGCCAAGTTCACCTGCTTTCGAGAGGTCTTCTATACCCTCATTTACGCGCTTGACGTAAATCTTTGCAAGACCACGATTGAACCATGCCTCAGCAAGTCGTTCTTCTAACTTCAACGCACGCGTATAATCGTCAATAGCATGCTGATAATCGTTGCGCTGGGCATAGAGGTTGCCTCGATTGTAATATAGATAGGCATTTTTCGGCGACTGCTGGATGGCCTCGGAAAGGTCACCCATCACATTAGCCGACTTAAGCTCGATATTGGTGCCCTGTGAGGCGTTGAACTCGTTGATTTTGGCCTGACATACAGCACGCTGCCAATAAGCAAGCGACGAGGTAGAATCAATCTGCAGGCAGATACTCAAATCATCGATGGCATTGTCGAAATTCTGAATAGTACCATAGGCTACTGCACGGAGTAATAACAGAGGCACAACTGCGGTCGTAGTCTTGGCCTCGTCAATACGAGTACTAAGCGAGTCAATATAGGAAAAGGTCTGTTTCATACGTTCCTCGCTGAGGTTACGCTGTTCGCAAGACACAAAGACGGTATGAGAACCTGAACGCTGGTTGAACTGGTCAACAGTAGACTCATAAGGGATTTCAATCTTTACATCGTTTTGGGGTTTAATAAAGGTGAGGCCATACATGGGCTGCCATACAAGTTCAGCCTTGCGATTCTGTACGCGTCCGCGATAATCGCTTTTATACTCGTGCTCAACCTCCTGTTCATCAGCCACAACCAGCTGATTATACTTCTCGAGGTCTTCATCGCTACGTTTACGCATCTGTTTCTTTGAGAGACGGGGTTGCTTGCCATAGCGTTTATCCATCTGAGCCTTCAAAATACGGAATTCATCGAGTTCTGCTTGTTTGGTGTTTCCCAAACGGCGATAGCAAGAGGCACGGTGCTGCAAGCCGAACCAAAAATTTGGATATTCTTCGATAACCTTGGAATAGTCGCGAACAGCACCACGCAAATTGCCCGTCTGTTCCAACAACAAGGCACGATTGAAAAGAGCCATCAGGTTGTCGGGCTCAAGCTTCAGTACAAAGTTAAAGTCTTCAATTCCTCGGTTGTCATCGCCCACCTGTGCACGGAGTAGACCACGATTGTAGTGACCAAGGAAGTTATCAGGGTCAAGGTCGAGGGCCGTATCATAGTCGGACATCGCCCCACGAAGGTTGTTCTGATTGTAACGAGCCATAGCTCGGTTTATATAATTGTTTGAATGTTTTGGAAGCAGATGGATACTCTTGGTAAGAAACTCCTCACCTTCTTTCCACTTTTGACGGGCCAGACTGATGATAGCCCGTTCGGCCCAGAGACCACCATCGTAAGGATCAAGTTCCAAACTTTTGTCGAGCGACTTGACAGCCTTGGTGGTATCTTTCTGCAACAAATAGATTTCGGCCTCCATAGCATAGGCCCGAGCATAACGCGACCAGCGAGTGGTCATGGTGTCGATCTGAGCAAGCGCACGATCGTAATCTTTCTCCTGGATCAAACAAAGAATACGATTGTGCCAAAGCCCTTGGTTCTCAGGATCATAACGTAATGCACGATCATAGTCGCTCACGGCCTCGGCAAACTTCTTCTGATTGATGCGGCTTAGGCCTCGGAGTTCATAGGCACTCACCACATATGGATTGCGCTCGATAGCTTCAGAGCAGTCAATCTCTGCCCCACGAAAATCATCGAGATAAAACTTAGCTACCCCACGAAAAAACCACGGTTCATAGAGCCACGGTTTCTGGCTGATAGCCTGATTGAAATATTGAATTGAGAGGACATAATCCTCATAATACAATGCCGATCGTCCTATCATGACAAGACGGTCGGTATTAAACTGCGCCTGCGCAAACAGCGGCAGAAGTGAGAGAAATAATAAAATGCGCCGCATTTCAATCACTTTCTCACCACTTTAGTGCGATAGCCGCAACGGAATCGACCTTGAAGCAGGGCACGAAGCTTGCTCTTGATAAGCTGCTTACGGAGCGGGGAAATACGGTCAATGAACATCTTTCCGTCGAGGTGATCGAACTCATGTTGCATGACACGGGCCAGATAACCTTCAATCCACTCATCATGGTGCTGGAACTGCTCATCATCCCACTCTACATGAATGCGCATTGGACGTACAACCTTCTCATGAATAGCAGGGAGCGAAAGACAACCTTCTTCCGATGTATCGGTCTGGGTCTCATCGTACTCTATGATATGAGCATTGATAAACACTTTACGGAAATCCTTATACTCAGGCAATTCATCCGACAGCACATCGAGGTCGATTACAACAAGACGGATAGACTTGCCAATCTGAGGAGCAGCGAGGCCGATTCCTTCTGACTCAGCAAGCGTCTCCCACATATCACCAATCAATTCCTTGAGTTGTGGATAGTCGGGAGTAATATCTTCGGCCACCTTACGAAGCACAGGTTGACCATATATATAAATAGGTAATATCATTGTCTTCTATAAATTATGAATTGAGAGTCATTTGCGAGAACGGAGATAGTCTTCAAGAATGATGGTTGCACTAATCTCATCAACTAAAGCTTTGTCTTGACGGGCCTTTTTCCTCAGGCCACCATCAAGCATAGCCTGATGGGCCAGAACAGAGGTAAAACGCTCGTCGAAAAACTCAATGGGCACTTCGGGAACGGCCCTGCGCCAACGATTAACGAACTGCACTACGCGCTGCATATTCTCGCTGGGCTGACCATTAGGCTGACGAGGCTCACCGATTACAATACGTTCAACAGGCTCCTTGGTCATATAAGCTCGAAGCCAATCAAACAACTCCGATGTAGAAACAGTCGCCAACCCTCCAGCTATAATCTGAAGAGGGTCGGTGACTGCAATACCGGTACGTTTCTTACCGTAATCTATTGATAATATACGCGCCAATCTCGTAAATTATTGGGCGTTGTAGAGCAACCATGCATCCGGATAAGTGGCACGAAGCTGATCACGACTATTGACAGCACCCAACTTATCGGTAAAAGTAGAAGCTACAACACGGAACATGTTGTTAGACTCATTCTTCACAATCTGTGCGTCATAGCCTGCATCTCTCAGACGCTGCTGCAGACCATCGGCATTAGCACGAACGCTGAAAGAACCAACCACTACGCTAAAAGCCTTCAGACCGCTACCACTGATGAGCGACACATTCTCGGAGCGAACAGAAACATTGTCGAGATTGTCTACTACGCGGGTTTCATTGGCTGGCTTTGCCTGAACAGGAGCCACAACGGCCTCCTGAGCTGCAGACTGCTCTGGAGTCTGTTGAGCAGTATCATACTGCTTAGCCTTCTCGTATGCCTTCTTATAGGCACTCTCGTTAGATTTACAACTTGTAAAAGCCATTGCTGCGCATAATCCTACGCACAAAAGGGTTGTTTTCTTCATTTTGTTTTTGTTATTTAATAAAGTTATAAGTTCAATAATTGCTGCGAAATTACTAAATATCGAGCAAACACGAGCAAAAAAGGCACATAAAGTTTGTTAAATCGCAGAAATCACAACTTTTTTACAAAAATTTTGGCTCTTTTTTGCTTTACAAACGAAAAGTTTCGTATATTTGCAGAACAATTCATTACTATTAATATTATAAACGATAATAATTATGAAGAGTCTAGGTTACTTAAGCGCATTTCTTGGCGGAGCTATCGCTGGCGCAGCTCTGGGCATTCTGATGGCACCTGAAAAGGGACAGGACACCCGCGTAAAAATCACTGATGCCGTTGAGGACTTTCTGAAGAAGCACAACATCAAACTCAGCCGCAAGGAAGTTGTTGACCTCGTTGACGACATTCAGGACGCAGCAGAGGAGGAATAAGAGATGCTCTCCAGCGATAAGAACGTTGAGACAATAGCACAACTTATCGAAGTGCTAAAACATTATCTCGGACTTCAGAAGGAATATCTGAAGTTTGATGTGATTGACAAGGTAGTACGCCTATTAACGGCGGCTGCCTTGGCAGTTATTTTCATATTAATCATTATTGCTGTACTGATGTATTTCTCGATTGCCCTTGCGTTCTGGTTGGCAAACTTCACAGGTACATCTGCGGCGTTTTTCATAGTGGCTGGACTACACCTGCTTATCCTTATGTTTTTCGTAATTTTCCGCAAGTCGTGGATAGAAAAGCCGTTGGTGCATTTTCTGGCCTCATTACTTCTTGGCAAATAAAGCAATAATCCCTCTACTTTATGCTTCCAGTAAAGAAACCAACTACAGAATATCATACGCTTGACGAAATAAGACAACGTAAAAATGAACTGCTTGATCAACTCCAGCAGGACAACACGAAATTCACGTCACTTTGGAATCAGGTATTTCTAAAAAAAGAGGAAAATTCAAAGGGCGACTATATTGCGTCGCTCATAAGCAATGGCTTTGTGGCAGTAGACACTTTTCTGCTAATTAGAAAACTGATGAAAGGGTATGGTTTCTTGTTTGGAAGAAACTCCTTATTTGGAAGAAAGAAGAACAGAAAGTAGAATCAAAGCGACATACATGAAGGATTAAAATATAAAAAAAGGGTCACCGCTGTGACCCAAACCTTTGTTAACCTTAAATCTAATACTATGAAAAACACATGGCAAAGATACGTTTTTTTTAAATACCTCCAAGTGTTTTACCATAAAAACAACACAAATTTAAGCTATTTTAACAAAAACACGTATTCTTCGAGCTAATTTGGCTGAATTTAGAGAAAAACAGCCTGTCCGTCGTGAGCCAGTTCAATACCTTCAGGCAGAATTCGATTCACTTCTTCATGCAAGCCTATATCATGGCACATATGAATAAGGAGCGTACGAGGAGCTTTAATCGTACGGGCAAAAGCTATGGCATCGTCGACTAGTTGATGAGAATGATGCGGATTGTCAAAACGAAGCGCATTGACAACTAATAATTCTATGCCCTCGAGATATGACATTTCCGACTCGGCAATGGTTTTCATATCAGTAATATAGGCTAACTTACCTATACGATAGCCTAGAATGGGCAACTGACCATGCATCACCTCAATAGGCATAATGTCCAGATCGCCAATATGCAGCATTTGATGAGGAAGAATCTCATGGAGTCCGATGGCTGGGACACCTGGATAGCGATGTTCTGCAAAGCAATAAGGCAGCATCTGGAGCATTGATTCGCGAGCAATAGGGTCTGCATAAACGTTTATCTTGCCAAACTGACAATAAGGACGGATATCATCCATTCCTCCCATGTGATCGTAATGGCTATGGGTGATAAGGATGCCATCTATTTTACGAAAGGGGTGCGACATTATCTGCTGACGGAAGTCGGGACCGCAATCAATTAGCAAACGCGTTGTCTCGGTCTCAACAAGAGCAGAACAGCGCATGCGTTTATCTTTAAGATCTGTGCTCTGACAGACCTTGCACTGACAACCAATGACTGGCACACCACAAGAGGTTCCCGTTCCTAAAAAAGTCAGTTTCATATTATGTTCACTTCGGGATGAATAACAATACCGAATTTTACTTTCACGTCTTTCTGGATCGCCTCACAGAGGGTTACAATTTCTGCCCCCGTAGCACCACCACGGTTAACAAGAACTAAGGCCTGTTTGTCGTGAACACCAGCACGGCCTAATGACTTGCCCTTCCATCCGCACTGGTCAATCATCCAACCTGCAGGAATCTTCACATGCTCGGCATCCACCTCGTAATGAGGCATTCCCTCGTATTGCGCTGCTAATGCATCATATTTATCACGACTCACAATGGGATTCATGAAGAAGCTGCCCGCATTGCCTTCAACTTTCGGATCGGGCAACTTAGCGTTGCGAATATCGATTATGGTCTGTCGGAGTTGCTTGGCTGTTGGGGAAGTTATACCCTTGAGCTCCAATTCAACACGGATATTACCATATTCCAGACGAGGTTGGAACGTCTCAGAAAACTCATATTCTACAGAGAGAATCAGGTAGCGATTTTTCCACTCGTGCTTGAAACGACTCTGACGATATCCATATTCGCATTCATCATTGCAGAATTCGCGAAGTTCTCCTGTTGCAATCTCTACAGCACGGACCTTACGGATAAAATCCTTGACCTCTGAGCCATAGGCACCGATATTCTGAACAGCACTCGCGCCGACATCGCCAGGAATAAGCGAAAGGTTCTCTGCGCCATATAGCTGCATATCAATGCTCTTGGCAACAACATCATCCCACACCTCACCACTGCCACAAACGAGGCGATTGCCCATGCGTTCTATACCCTTACAGGCTGAATGCACAACGATCCCTTCGTAGTCGCCAGTAAGCAAAAGGTTACTCCCCCCACCTATTATTATATAAGGAGTATCACTCTCACGAAGGATCTTAGCTACTGTTTGTGCCTCGACTATGGTTTTGTATTCCAAAAACCTACTGCATTTGGCGTCAATGCCAAATGTATTGTGGGCTTTCAGACTATAATTCAATACATCTCTCATCAAGTGGTCATTTTCATTAGTAGCCACTTATCGCCAATCTTCTTGAAACGCAGTTCAAGTTCTAGACCATTAGCTACACCTCGCAAAAGGAATATCTTATCCGTACCTTCTTTCTGAGGCTTTCCATATATCACGTTATAAATCGACTTAGCAGGTAATTTGGGAGCAAAAGCCTCCCAAGTATCAGCAGTAATCACACCTTCCATCATGTTAAAGTCGTCATCGGGATCAGGCCCCACAAACTGTACGGTCTCATTCAGGCTCTTTGTCTGAAAAGTACTGTCGGAAGCAAAACGCTGATAAAACTTCAAAAACGAGGCATTGACATTCTTCTCAAGGGGATTAACTCTGACTTCACATAACATCCATGCACCTCTTATACGACGGAACATATAATCGTGCACCTCATTTTTCTTCAGTAATATTTTCTCTACAACAGCCTCACTAACAGCAGTATCCTTCATCAGCGACATTTGCTTATCATCATTGAAGAGTAGCGAGTAATACCCTTGACGCATAAACAGATGCTCCATCTTCCATTGCGACTTTTCAACCTGTTCCACCTTATTATCTTTAAATATTCGGAGGGGAAAAACAATCCGTTCTTTCTGCAATCGCTTATTGGCCAAGAAATTGAAAAGAAAGTCATCAAACATGGCGTCAGCAGCACGAGGCATTGGCGTCTCTGTAATCAACAGTTCCATCGTGTCGACATCCGCCACATCTGTGGAATCGGCGACAGAATCAGCAGGCATATCATCTCCCTGATTAGACCTGTTTCCCGTACATGAGAACATGAACATCAGACCTGCGGAGATCGCAATAAAAAACCTTTTCATCTAGTGAAGAAGTAACCTAATCAATCTGTTTATTCTTTCAAATTTCGGCAAAGGTACAAAATATTCTTAATTCTGCATCATAATTCTCATTTTTTTTGTACCTTTGCACGCAAAATTGCAATTTTTACTGATTATGATACTTGATAAGATAGATGAACTCCTGAAAGAAGTACAGGATTTAAGCGCAAAAAACGCAGAGGAAGTTGAGCAGCTCCGACTGAAGTATCTGAGCAAGAAAGGCGAGATTACAGCCTTGATGAACGATTTCCGCAATGTTGCTGCCGATCAGAAGAAAACTGTCGGCATGAAGATTAACGAACTGAAGACACTCGCCACAGAGCGCATTAATCAGTTGCGCGAAGAGGTGGAGACTGAGGAGAGCGGCGAAGAGACTATTGACCTGACCCGTACTCCCTATCCCATTCAGCTCGGCACACGCCACCCGCTGACAATCGTTACCAATGAGATTATCGATATCTTCTCGCGTATGGGCTTCGTCCTAGCCGATGGCCCAGAGGTTGAAGACGACCTGCACGTGTTCACCAAGATGAACTTCGCAGCCGATCATCCTGCTCGTGATATGCAGGATACTTTCTTTGTATCGCAGCATCCCAACGATGTAACAAAGAACATCCTGCTCCGCTCTCACACCTCATCGGTACAGGCTCGTGTGATGGAACACTTGCATACAGAAGATGGCAAGTTATCTGAGCCTATCCGTGTCATCTGTCCTGGACGCGTATATCGTAACGAGGCCATCACGGCTCGTGCGCACTGTTTCTTCCATCAGGTAGAAGGTCTCTATATTGACAAAAATGTTTCGTTTACAGACCTGAAGCAGGTCCTGTTGTCGTTTGCCAAAGAAATGTTTGGTGCCGATACGAAGATTCGCCTGCGCCCCAGCTATTTCCCATTCACAGAACCCTCAGCTGAGATGGATATCTCCTGCTTCATCTGTGGCGGTGAAGGATGCGGTTTCTGCAAGCATACAGGTTGGGTAGAAATTTTGGGCTGTGGTATGGTTGACCCCAACGTACTTGAGCAATGCGGCATCGACTCTAAGATTTACAGCGGCTATGCCTTTGGTATGGGCGTTGAACGTATCACAAACTTGAAATATCGTGTAAGCGACTTGCGAATGTTCTCCGAAAACGACACCCGTTTCCTCGAAGAATTCGAATCAGCTAACTAATATAAAAGCCTCACCAAATGGTGAGGCTTTTCTTTATCTATGCATTATATTCAAATACCCGTTTAATTCCTTCCGTAAGTGAAACCTCTGGTTTCCACCCTAAGTGTTCAATCGCAGTTGTATCTAAGGCTGTACGACGATAAGAACAATAACCTTTTTGCTCACCAACTGAAATTACAACCTGAACACCTTCTCTCTGCGATGCCAACAGTTTTGCCAGATTCCTTATACTGGTGGGTTCAGTCTCATTAGCCAAATTATAGGCCATTCCGGGAGTTCCATAAAAAAGTACAGTAAACATGCCCAATACGGCATCTGTTACATATAGAAAAGCACGGAGTGCTTCACCATTGCTTTTCAACACGATATCACGCCCGGTCACCACATCACCCATCAAGTCAGCCATCACCCTCCCATCATTCTCCAACGTCATCGTTGGCCCGTATGAATGAGCTATACGAATGGTATTGAAACTCATGCCGTATTGCAGATAATAACTCCTCAACAAAGTCTCTGCAGCTCTCTTACTTTCAGGATAACACGATCTATCATCCATAGTATCGAGAGTTCCAAATGCTTTCTCGTCCAGCACGTCAGCCTCTTCGTTCTTACCATAGACCTCACGAGTCGAAGCAAATATCACTTTCGCCGTCTGCCAGTTACGAGCACATTCTAGTATATTCATCGTCCCCACCAGATTACACCTCATAATGCCAACTGGGTCTGTATTGATAAAGTGCGGACTGGCATTCCCTGCCAGATGGAATATATAGTCAATCCCTCCTTCATACGCAATTGGAGCACAAACATCCTGAATCAGGAGACGGAAATAAGGTTTATCCAGATAAGAGCCAAAGAATTCTTCAGCCTTCTTGCGATTCCTGCAAAGTGCCACCACACGCACATCAACGCCACAATGCTCATGCAAATAGAGCAACAGCAAAGTAACATACGATGCCAACATGCCTGTAGCCCCAGTTACGAGAACCGTCTTTCCATCGAGTTGCCTCCAAGGCAGACTCGCCTCACCCATTCTTCGCAAGTCGTCTATAACAATCCTATTATTCATGCTACAGTCCGAACACGACGCCCTCTTCCCTTGCCTCTATGATGGCACGAAACATAAAACAGTCGGCAGGTGTCGTTATTTTAATATTCTCTACTGTTCCAAGAATCGTATTAAACTTATGCCCATAATACTTCATCATCGTACAGGTATCTATGAAATCGTGCTTTTCCTCTTTCAAAGCCCTCAGGTGGGCAGCCATCACATCACCCAGCCTGAAACACTGAGGAGCCCTGGCCACATAGCAATTCGAGCGGTTTGGAATAGACCAGTCACCATTTTCACCTTCAACGACTATAGTTTCCATCGCAGGCACTACAACCACGCAGTTTCCCTTCTCGTTGGCCACTTCGATACACTCCAGGATTGTCTTATCCATCGCCAGAGGGCGCACACCATCATGAATCAGCACCATCGTGTCGTCTGGATAATGATCCTTCACGCATACCAGTCCGTTGTAGATTGAATCCTGTCCCTTTCTGCCACCAGGCACAATATGCAGCACTTTGTCAAGATTATATTTCTCCACTTCGTGACGCAGATAAGGTATCCAGTCTTCCAGACAAACCACTACGATACCGTCTACAGCAGATATACGCTGGAATATCTCAATAGTGTATATTACAATAGGCTTACTTCTGAACTCAATAAACTGCTTGGGGCGACTGTAGTTATGAAGTCTGCTCCCCATTCCTCCTGCATATATTACTGCGATATTCATATCTTAGCTATATTATTGGATAGTCATTATTCCATATAACTTTCTTACCATTCAAGAAATCGGCCATCTTCTTCGCGATATCCTTGGCAGAGTGGCCTGTTTCGTTCAGTCCCATCCTCAGGGCAAAGGCGTCCCACCTCTTCAGATAGTCCTCTTCATTGAATGCCTTCACGTTCTGTTCCAGTTCGTCATTATTCGTGGCATACGGGAACGGCAATTCCTCCATCTCATAATACACGCCCCTTTCTTCATTCTTATACTGATTGAAGTCTGTGGCATACGTAAAACAGGGAATCCGCCTCAGGGCAGCATCGAAGATACAACTCGAATAGTCGCTTATCATCACGTCCGTTGCCATCAGCAGGCACTGCATATCCTGATAGTCAGTCACATCCTTCACATCCGGATGCGTTTTCTGATAGTCCTTCACATATAGTCTCAAACTGGGGTGAAATCTGATCACCATCGTCCACTCGCCTCCAAACTTCTCCGTCAACACCTTCTTCAAACGTTGCATGTCAAGGCTGTATACATTCATATCAATCTGATAATCCCCGGAGAAACTGAGTCGCCAGGTTGGCGCATAGAGCAGGACCTTGTTATTCAATGGGATGCCCAGCTCTTTACGGGCTTTCAAGCCCTCTTCAGGGTTGTTCAGCACCAGCATGTCGTTCTTAGGATAGCCGCATTTCCAGATAGGGCCATGAAATCTGAACGCCCTGCGATAGATTTTTGAAAGATGGTCGGAGTTCGAGATAAACACATCCGCCATATCAGAGGCATTTTTGAAAAACGAGATCTGTCTTTTCTGCGTCGCATATTTCCCTTCAATATCACGCGACACCTTTTTGATGCCAAGTCCGCCGTGCCAAGTTTCAACATACATCTGCCCTTTACGCTTCACGTAATAATCTGGATCCAAACAGTTATTGGTCCATATCTTAGCAGTCGCATATTCATAGAAATAGCGAAGCGAACGCCATCTGACAATTCTCATCCACGAAGGTACCTCATACGCATAGCGCGGATCCTTTACCCACACAATGTCTATATCAGGGCAAAGCTTATGCAGCTCCTCCATGATATATTTCTGGTTATCGTTAAAGTTTCTGCCAGCAGACACGCTCACCAGCACCTTGTTCTTTTTGATTGGAAATATGCGCAACAGATAGAACAGAGCAATAATCATTGCTCCTCCAACAGGTCTTGCAAAGGGTTTCACAATCATCCACAATTTATGGCTAAGGTTCATCCTTATATTTATATATCTTACAATTTGCAAAATTAATAAAATTCGAGCAAAACACCAAAAAGCGATGGGTTTTTCTTTAAAATTTTATTTCCTTCGCAGAACTTTGATTGTAGTTCCCTGTTACTTTACTCCTAGTAAACCCATACTTTAGTCGGAGTAAAATAGAGGTTTAGTCGGAGTAAAATAAAATGTTTCACCGCGGATTATTTGGAATCTTCGGCTTTTTTACGTAATTTTGCAGCCGGAATAAAATAGAGAGATGAACCAGCCATCAACCACAACCGAAAAAGAGAAAGATGTTTCTCCAATAGATTAATATGCATAAGCCATTAGTCAGTATCGTAGTACCAATATATAATACAGCAGAATACATCGATGAATGTGTTCAGTCCATTCTGTCGCAGTCATATACCAATACTGAAATCATTCTCATCAATGATGGAAGTACGGATGGCTCTGGTGAGATATGTCAGAAATATGTAAATCTGCCTCATGTCAGATATGTAGAACAAGAAAATCAGGGACTGACCAAAGTAAGAGAGAAAGGGGTTATACTATCTCGTGGCGAATGGGTGATGTTCGTTGACTCAGATGACGTGCTACTACAGGATAGCATTAAAAGGCTAGTACAATTATCAGGAGATGATTGTGATATTGTTATCGGCAGACATCTAAATAATAAAAATACAGGTTTACCTGATTACTATAGTTGGGAAGAGTACCTTTACAGAATCTATTCCATCACGACAAGTATTTCCACCTGGGGAAAGCTGTATAGAAAGCAATTGGTAATGAATAGTCCTCATGCGTTTGAGTATAATTTGATTAGGGCGCAGGATCTACTAACGAATATTGCTATAGCAAAGACAAACAGGAAGAATGTTCAAATATGTAAAGAGCCAGTATATTACTATAGACAACGTCTCAACTCGACTGTACATACAATTCTTTTCTCATTTGACTATTGTTACAATTTATGCAATATTGCCGATTCAATTATGGGCGAGAGCCTTACGTATAGAAAAAGGTTAAACGGAAGTATCAGTCAGCGACTTTATTATTATCCTATTATTCTAAAAGGCAATAACTACCAAGGCAACAACAAACACCCTTTTGTAAAGAATATCATACGACGGATGAATGAGGCACGAATGTTACGGTTAAGTGACAGACTGGTATTAGCAGCATCAGACAGGAGAACCGTGAAGATATGCCTGCTCTCATCAAAAATCATTAGAAGACTTGAGAAACCCTCTCTAATCCATAGAGATATTAAACGAATCATCAAGCGTTAGTTAAAATGGACTCCTCATTAGTAAGCATCATAATCCCCATATATAATACAGCTGAGTACGTTGAAAAATGTATTCTTTCTGTTCTGTCTCAGTCATACAAGAATATCGAATTGATTCTCGTAAATGATGGGAGTACGGACAATTCTGGCAAGATATGTAAGAAGTATGAGAATTTGCCCAATGTTATATACATAGAACAAGAAAATCGCGGGGTTACAGCAGCAAGGAAGCAAGGTGTAGATACAGCAAAGGGCGAATGGATTATGTTTGTGGACTCTGATGATCTTTTGGTTGAGGATTCTATATACGGATTAATGGATATATGCAAATCAGCTGATATTATTATTGGTGCAAATCAGAGGAACATTGATAGCGTAAAGAAATTGCCAGATATTATATCCAAAGAAAAATATCTTGAAATGCAATATGCAAGAGAAATCTCCGCCAGTCCCTGTGCAAAATTATTTAGAAGAAGATTGTTTGACGAACAAGCACTAACATTCCCTAAGCATATTGTCAGATGTGAAGACTATTTGATGAATCTGGTACTGGCTATTAACAATCAATCAGATGTATATGTATATAAACATCAAATTTGCTTTATTAGAAACAACCCGACGTCAGCCACCCATACACGTCTTCTGACATTGGACTATATGTTGGAGTTATGCAAAAGAGCAGATGATATTATAAGTAATCATATTCCTTATGGCATATTTCTAAATCAAAGGGTGAAGCAAAGGATATATTTTTTTTATGAAGCAATGCACGACACCAAATATACCAGCAATTCCCATCATCCATTTATAAAAGACATCAAGCGTTGCATGAATGAGGCTGGAGTATGGAGCCCAATAGACAGATGGTTATTAACCATATCATCGCCATGGGCTGTACAAAGTGTATGGAATCTTAGAAGGGTGATAATGAGGATAAAAAATCCTTTTATGATAAAACACGACATAAAGAAAATCTTAACATATATTCATTCTTCAGACATAACAGATAAATAGAGGTTCTTATAATTCAAACCCACATTTGTTCGGCAATATCTGCTCAAAGGCCTTTATAAGTCTTTCTTTATATTCATCGAAATGGGTTACATGATCTCCGTCATTCAAACAAATCAGTTTTTTCTTTTGATGACAAATGCAGTCAACACTCTCAGATATGTTTTTATCGCAGAGATAGAACACCTTTCCATATTTGTAAACATTACAGGGCGTAAAATTGCCTGAAGCCAATTGCCAGTAACGTATTAATGTAGGAGAAACATCTCCATAAGATCGGAATTTACTTTCACATGTCCTTGCCAACTCTCCCCCACAACACTTCCATATCTCATCATAGGTTTTCTTTAGATATATCTGTGGCAAATGATTCAAGCTGAAACCAGGAAATTGTGGGAGTCTAAGATACCTAAGATTCGCTTTTACGACCCATGGGATTGATGGTGGATACCACTTAAAGATGTTTTTCTTCACAACCTTCGTTTTCTCAAAATACTGATTTACCAAAGCCTTCGCCATAAAGCAACAGTTGTCATAGACATTCGCTTTACTATGGCACACAGCCGACATAATGGCCATATCACATGGAAGCCCATTCCTAAAGAAATGCGTAGGAAAAACATTATCGATAATAAACATGTCATCACAGAAATAGACGAACTTGTCAGACAGTCCTTCTATTCTGTGGAAATTGAATTCTATAGGGAAACAGCTAAAAGTAGGCATGTATTGAGACGGAACAATATCTTTGTCATTCAACACAATCAACTTGGGGTGCTTGGTATTCATCCATTTAGGAGGATTCGCATTGGTAACGAAGTACACCTTATTAACCCAAGGTGCAAACTTTTCTATTCCTCTGAATAGGAAATATAACATATCCCAATCGCGATATCGATATATACTACTATCTACAGTCCGACCGGCCTTGGCAGAGTAATATTCATACTGTTTTTTCCACTCAGGGTCATCATTACTTCCCCATGTTATGACAAAATCAATCTTTTCGTTCCCCATTTCCTAACATCTTATTATGATAGTTTATTTATGCCACAAAGATACAACATTTTCTATATAAAGCGAGAGTTGGAGTCCTCATTCGTTCGCATCGTAGTTCCTATATATTATAATGTCTCTTATAAACGCGCCGTCTTAGTTTACTGATGACTCTCCATCTACAATAAATAAACATATACTGCCAATAAGGCGCGATAAATCCTGGTAAGTAATAATGGAAATCACGCAAATATGATTTGAGCCGAAATCTATTTCCTAATAATAGTAACTTAATTGATGGTTTTACGTATTGACGCAACTCTTTATATGTCTTTTCATAAAGTAGGAATGAATTCATAAACTTACTGAGGGCTTCATAAAAGAAGAATTGCAGGAATTGATATGTTTCATAGTTAAAAAGCATTCTATTCTTAACAAATGAAAACATTTCGATTAGTATAATTATATAAGCTCTTGAAACTGAATTCTTATTGCAATATGATGTTACACTCCGACTTCCTTCCCTGACTCTAATACTATATGTGACTCTCTTTGACGCAAATAAACTTTTTGCAACACATGCTGTCTGAAACCCCCAAAGTTCATCTTCAAAATGAATTCCTTCTTTAAAATTTAATTTTCCTTCATGAACAAATTGCGATCTATATAATTTATTTGTTGCCGTCATATTCCATCTCTGACGATAGTTTTTCATAATATCAGGAGATCTCAGAATTGTACCATCCTCTAACTTAAGTCTCATCCAACCACTTGGTTTTTCACCGTCTATCACCTTTATATCCCCTACAACAATATCATATAATTCCTCAACAAGCGGCGCCGTCAGTGTTTCAAAGCAGTCATCCGTAATCTCATCGTCACCATCCAGAAAGTAAAGATATTCACATGTTGCAGCATCCATTCCGATGTTACGAGCTACTGAAGGACCTTGATTGTGAGTAGCATGGATAATTTTGAAAGCAATAGGGCCAGAATATTCTGCTATAAGCTTCTTAACAACCTCTATACTATTGTCTGTTCCACAATCATCTACAAAGATACACTCGATTTTCCCCTCATACGTTTGACGCATGACACTTCTAACACAAGCCGCAACATATGGCTCTACATTGTAAACAGGAACGATAACACTGACTGATGGTTTATGCATATAGAGTTTATGGTAGTTTTTCGCTTAGACTGACTCCAGACCAATGAAACCTTCGGTAGAGAGCCTAAGGGGATGGGCATATGGCTCGTAGAAACCCTCGACGTGGAGGGTCTGGCAATTCTGAGCTTGGAAGAAATCCTGTACATGGGGCTCATGCAGATAAAGTGCAATGATATAATAACCATCTGCCAGATACTTAGGAAGACGGATATGTCGCTCAAAAGTAAACTCGCCAGGTTGGATATTACATAGTTGACCCGTATAACAACCTTCAATAAAACCTGCCAATGGCGTACCATCGAGTTTCTTGATAATCATACGCACCTCACATTTCATGGGTTCTTTGGTCGTACCCTTGATAAGTACATCGAGAACCTCTTGCCTTGGAGACAATGATGTTGTGGTATAGGGTGTATTATTAATCTGTATCTCTTTGATTTTCAAATAGCTTTTGCAATAGCCTATACAATCTGTCATCAGTTTCCGGTTCTCTGTCTGGGTGGTAGCAGACTTCAGATAATGATCGATAGCCTCTTCTGCTGTTCCAATAAAATCGGTCATGCCATCGCAGAGCACGATACCCTTCTGACAAAGATTACGAACCGACGCCATATTATGGCTGACGAACAAGACGGTTCTACCTTCGCCTTTCGCCACATCCTGCATCTTGCCAATAGCTTTCTTCTGGAAGTCGGCATCTCCTACTGCCAGCACCTCATCCACCACCAGTATCTCTGGCTCCAGATGGGCTGCTACAGAGAAGCCCAAACGCACCTTCATACCTGAAGAATAGCGTTTGACGGGGGTATCGAGGTAACGCTCACAGCCAGAGAAATCCACAATTTCGTCGAGCTTACGGGTAATCTCAGCCTTAGTCATACCCATGATGGCGCCATTCATATAGATGTTCTCACGACCAGTCATCTCTGGATGGAAGCCAGTACCAACCTCAAGTAACGAGGCGATGCGTCCACAAACGTTGATTTCGCCAATACTGGGGGCAGTCACTCGTGAAAGCAGCTTCAACAGAGTACTCTTACCTGCACCATTCTTACCGATAATGCCCACCACATCGCCTTGCTCCACACTAAAATCTATGTCCTTCAGTGCCCATACGAAATCGCTTTCACCTTTCTTTGAACGGATGTTGGTCTCACCAATCTTCAGGAAGGGGTCTTCCTTGCCAAGTACATTCATAGCCCACCAGCGACTGAAGTCACGACTGAAGGTGCCAGTAGAGACCAGTCCCAAGCGATACTGCTTACCTACATGATTAAATTCAATAGCCTTCATACAGTATCCATGAAATTGCGCTGCACCTTATTGAATATCACAATACTGAACAGTAGTAAAACACTCATAAACAGGAAACTATAGCCAAGGGAGAGCCATGAGAAATAGCCTTGACCCAAAGTGGCATATTTGAAGGCTTCGATGATCGACGTCATCGGATTAGCCAGAATCAGTGTGCGAAGTGAACTCTCTTCTACCATACTCAAGGGATAGACAATAGGTGTGGCATACATCCAAAGCTGGACGATAAAAGTAAAGAGTATCGTAAAGTCGCGATACTTAGTGGTCAGCGATGAGATTAGGATGCCAAAGCCAAGACCTAAGCCTGCCAGCATCACAACAAATACTGGTGTGAGCAGGATGGCCCAATTAACGGCAAGGTCTGCACCATTAAAAAAGAAATAAAGATACATCACCACGAACAAGCCTGCCTGAATGGCGAACCTGAGGAGATTGGAAATCACCACAGCGATAGGCACTACCAAACGAGGGAAATAAACCTTGCCAAACATGTGCTGATTAGCCGTAAATGTGGACGACGACTGATTCAGACAGTCTGCGAAATAGAACCAGCAGATGTTACCTGCCATATAGAAGATGGCTTGAGGAATCCCGTCTGTACTCATCTTGGCAATACCACCAAACACTACCATGTTCATAATTACAGTGAGGACGGGTTGTATCAAATACCACAAGGGACCAAGTATGGTTTGTTTGTACTGTACCACGATGTTTCTCCTGACAAACAACTCCGTCAGGTCACGATAGCGCCAGATTTCGCCCAGATCGATATGCCACAGCCTTTCATGGGGCCGAATCCGCATGGTCCAGTATTGCTTCTGTTCTTTTTTTCTCATCTCTGATTACCTCATTTATAGTTAAGGCGCTGCAAAGGTAATGTAAATTGAGTAAAAAACCAAATTTTTAAATAAGGAAATGGTTCCGACACTTGCCTTCAAGCTAATCTTTCGCCGTTACTACCGTTACGATGTAGGCACTTAGCAAAACCAAAACACCTGCTACGGGCTTATCCCATGTAAAAACGTCCTGACCTAACAGAATAGCAACAAACGATGCGATAACTGGTTGCAGATTGGTGTAGATACTCACCGTGGTGGCCTGCAAGTACTTCATAGCAAATGGAATCAGGAAATAGCCGAGGGCCGTTGCGCATAAAACAATGAAGAGCATTTCGGCAACGCCATCCCATCCCCAAGATGCTGTATAAAGCGCATTGGCCGAAAGTTCAGGAATAGCTATAGGTACTGTAACGATAGCAGAGATGAGAAAAACATATTTCATCTGCGTAACAGGCGAATACTTCGAGGCTACGTTGCGGGTTATTATCAGATAGACAGCCCACGTGAGGACACTTAGAATAGCCAGCGAGATACCTATCAGATCGTTTTTCCCAGAACCCTGAGACTGGCTCATCAGTACCATTAAAACAGCTCCCACAATACCTAGAAGAACGCCCAGAGATTTCATGGGCGTAATCTTTTCGCCAATGGTCAGTGCAGCACAAAGCATCACGGCTACAGGCGTCAGCGCAGCTATGAGTGAGAAGTAAACAGGACTGGTATAATCGAGCGCCCAAGCTGTAAGCGTCTGGGAAATTACAAATCCCATCAAACCGCCTATCAGGATTGTAATCAGGTCTTTACGCTCCACATGCTCCTTTGGAAGAAATGCAGCAATCAGCCAAAATACCAGACAGGCGCCCAATGAGCGCGAAGCCATATAACCCATCGGAGTAACCCACTCGTCGAGCAACAGTTTGGTGACGGGTACGCCAAGTCCGAAAATTGTGTTTGCAAAGAAGATAGCGCTATGCGCCTGCAGTTTTTTGTTCATAATCTATGGTTGTAAAAATCTAATCGTTCACGAAGTGTCATCTTGGCAAACCTCCGCCATTCTGTAGCAGAACCGTCATGCGAGAGATAATCAGGCTCATTCATTCTATGATAAGCCTCCATCTCAAAGGGATTCAGCAGATAGCCGGCATTCCTGAGTTTCCTACACATGGAAAGGGCCCGCAACCAATACCACATATACAATAGGTAGAAACGTAGCCAGGAGTCGCCACACGACTGTGCTTGCCTCAGATGTATCATCTCATGATTCTTCATGGCTGAGAAGCCACTATTAAAAGCATCAGCCTCTTGTTGTGTGGGAGTCAGAATCTTACCGAAGAATGTCAACCCCTCGTAGCCCTTACGAAGCCAGAAGGTATTAACAACAGCCGGCATGTCGGCAACCCTACTTGGTCGCACAGCACGCCACATAATCGGTATCACCTGAAACATCATCCACATAACGACCGCAAAGTTACAAAAAAAATAAAAAGGGGAAAAAATAAAAAGACAAAAGTTGTGATTTCTCTTTTTTTTCGTAAATTTGCAGGCATTAAATAAGAAATACAATGGATGAGATCAGACGCATAGAGCAACTTCGTCAGGAATTGCACAAGCACAACTACAGATATTACGTTCTAAACCAACCTACGATTGGCGATCAGGAGTTCGACTTCATGATGCATGAACTACAGGACTTAGAGGCTCGTCATCCTGAGATGGCTGACCCAAACTCCCCTACCCAACGTGTAGGCAGCGACCTGAATGCGGAGTTCCGTCAGGTAGAACACAAATACCCCATGCTCTCACTTGCCAACACTTATAACGAACAGGATGTGGCCGACTGGTATGAGAGTGTGAAGAAAGGACTGGCTGGTGAAGACTTTGAAGTGTGCTGCGAGATGAAATACGATGGTCTCTCTATCTCTTTGACTTATGTTGATGGCAAACTGATACAGGCCGTAACTCGTGGTGATGGTGTGCATGGCGACGATGTGACTACCAATGTAAAGACAATCCGTAGTATTCCCCTAGTGCTAACGCCACCTGTTGCCAACGACCTGTTTGCAACCCCAAGCTATCCTCGCGAGTTCGAGATACGTGGCGAGATCCTGATGCCTTGGGCTGTATTTGAACGTCTGAACAAGGAGCGCGAGGAAGCCGAGGAGCCTCTCTTCGCCAACCCTCGCAATGCCGCCAGTGGTACACTGAAAAGTCAGAAGTCAAGTTTAGTTGCCAGTCGTCAGCTCGATGCTTACCTTTATTATCTGTTAGGCGAGGAGTTGCCTGCCGATGGACATTTCGAGAATCTGGAAGTGGCACGTTCATGGGGGTTCAAAATCAGTGAGGGCATGAAAAAAGTCAAGACCCTGCAGCAGATTTACGACTTCATCAACTACTGGGATACGGCGCGCAAGAACCTGCCTGTAGCTACCGATGGCATTGTACTGAAAGTAAACTCTCTGCGCCAACAGCGCGCCTTAGGCTTTACCGCCAAGAGTCCACGCTGGGCCATTGCCTATAAATTTAAGGCTGAGCGTGTGTGCACCCGTCTCAATGAAGTCACTTATCAGGTTGGCCGTACCGGTGCTATCACCCCTGTAGCCAATATGGATCCTGTGCAGTTGGCAGGCACCACCGTGAAGCGCGCCACACTGAATAATGAGGACTTCATCCGCTCGTTCGACCTGCATATCGGAGATTACGTCTATGTTGAGAAAGGCGGTGAGATTATTCCCAAAATCGTTGGTGTAGATGTAAACCAGCGCCCCATCATCGCCCAACCTGTAGAGTTCATCAAGCGCTGCCCTGAATGCGGCACACCATTGGTACGCTATGAAGGCGAGGCTGCCTGGTATTGTCCTAACGACACGGGGTGCCCGCCACAGATTAAGGGGCGTATCGAACACTTCATTGCCCGTAAGGCTATGAACATCGATTCACTGGGTCCTGAGACTGTCGATGATTTCTATCGTCAGGGACTCATCAAGAACATCGCAGATCTTTATAAGATTGAGGTGCAGCAGATCAATGGCGATGGCAGCCGCACCAAATCAGCTCAGAGAATCGTGAACGGCATTGCCGCCTCAAAGCAAGTACCTTTCGAACGAGTGGTCTTTGCCCTTGGCATCCGTTTCGTAGGTGAGACATCGGCGAAACTGCTAGCACGTCATTTCAAGAATATCGATTCCTTGATGAATGCCGGATTGGAAGAGTTGCAGGAGATTGAGGGCATCGGTGAGGTGATGGCCAAGAGTATCATCACCTATTTCCACGATGAGAAAAACATTGAAATCGTTGAGCGCCTGAGAAACTACGGTCTGCAGATGGAACTATCAGAGGAACAGACTGCCCAGACGAGCGACAAGCTGACAGGACAGAGCATTGTAATCAGTGGTGTCTTTACTCACCATAGTCGTGATGAGTATAAGGCTATCATCGAACAAAATGGTGGCAAGAACGTTGGAAGTATCTCTAGCAAGACTTCATTTATCCTTGCTGGAGAGAATATGGGTCCCTCGAAACTCCAGAAAGCTGAGAAATTAGGTATTAAGATTGTGAGCGAAGAAGATTTCCTATCTATGATAGAATAATCAGTCCTCGTCCCAATAACTGATGGTGCGTGTCTGGTTAACTTTCATGGTCTGAGGTCGCTGACCTTTCTCCCAATAGGTCAGGGTCAGTTCGTTCTTAATCCAGTTACCGTTGTCATCGCGTTCCTCTATGCTGTTTTTCATGTTGATAGACATGATGCACTCGTTCTGCTTATCGAACACCTTCTTGCTTTGCTGAGTCATCTCGCCATCATCATTATATTTATACTCGTTTATTACCTTCAGACCCGACTTCGTGTTTGTCAGCGTCTGTCTGCGCAAATTGCATTCGTCGTCATATTCATAGGCTATCACGCTCTTCTCACCTGACGCTTCCATCTGTGCAGCCTCAGTGATATAACCCGCGCCATTATACTTTCTGTCTATCAAGTCAGCACCCTCAAGTTTGCCCCTTTCATCGAAATGCAGAATGGCTTCCTCACCCACAGGATTCTCGGTAATTACCTCCTGTATGAATCCCTTCAGTCCCATATTGGCAGCATCTTTATAATAAGGTGCCATATTCAGATAGAAATAGGTTATTGTGTGGCGTCCTTCCGCATCAAGCGAAGTGGACTGACGAATATAGCCATAATCGGTCATCGTATGAAGCGAGCCGTCACCCTTCGCCTTGAAGTTACCCCACTCACGCTGGAGTTTACCTAACAGATATTTCTGGTTGCGGTCAAAAAGTTCACGAGTCCGATATGGTCCGCATTTTACCGTCACATCCGACAACAGACGGGTTTTCTCATTAACGGTCACCATCAATTTAGCATCCTTGATGCCGTAGAAGTCACCTTTAAAATAATAGGTATCAGGATCATCGCCTTCAGACTTCACCTGCTGGAATCCCGCAGCCTGCAAAGTAGGTATAAACACCGAGTCGGTCCCCTCCAAGGGCACATCCATCAGCGTCATACACTTCACGTCACTGACTGCCTGCCCCCAAGCAAAAGCAGTCACCAACAGCATCCAGAATAACAGTCCAACCTTTCTCATTGGGTGCAAAAGTACAGATAATAATCCAATTATCTTTCTTTTTTATCAATTTTTAAAATAATCGCTCAGAATTATCCACTCCGAATAATTGTACCCGGCCTCTGTCAGCGAGTTTTTGTAATGTGGATTCAGTAGCGTATGGCCTAGTCCCCGCCACTCAGAATCAATGTTGAGGATGTCGAGAATTGTGGTAAACACATCGAGTTGGTTGCACTGGCCATGCCATGCCTCATCGTTCGAGAAACCGCCATTAATGATAAATACAGGCAGTTCGCGCTCATTGATAATCGGCGGTAATTCCAACTGGTTTTCCGACACATGATGGTCAGCGACGATTACAATCAGCGAACTGTCATACAGTCCCTTTGCTTTCAAACTGTCAAAATAGCGTTTAATCTGATTATCCGTATAATGACAGGCATTCAGATAATAGCCGAATTCTGATGGCTCTACGCCGACAGTAGCCGTAAACTCATTGTCGATATTCTCGATATATGGCTTGTGCATCGAAAAAGTGAGGACCGTCGAGAAGAATGGCTGACTGCTCTGCGAATCCACGGAATCAGCCAATGCCATCACCTGTTCATCGGAAAGGAACGAACCATGAGACTTCGGGTAATCATTTCTCGAATAAAGTTTTTCTATCCCGTATGCCTTACACATGGCATCCTGACTCCACATCGCTGCAGCCGTTGGAATCACCATCCGTGTCTGCATACCTCTCTGTCGTTTCAGTATGGCAGGTAAGGCAGGCATTGTATTGCGCTTCGCCTTAGTGATTGAGATTTGGCATCTTAGAGGCAATAATCCCATCATGTATATAAACTGTCCGTCTGACGATTCACCGCCTTGGATATTCGAGGTCATGTGACCATTATAATAAACAGAAGAATCGCGGGCCAACGAATTGAGGAAAGGAGTTACCTCCTGATTGTCTATCTTCATGTCTACTGAAAACGACATATATGACTCCACCAATAGGATAATCACGTTCTTAATCTCCGAATTAGCATGATGTCCACTCACCTGCATAGGTTTCAAGCGATTAATTTCATGCTTAATTTCCAACTTCTTTTCTTCTGTGAGTTTATGAGTGCCAAACTTTTCTTCAATGAAAGCAAATGCCATGCATCGCATTGAACCACGCTGGAAATTGGTATACACAGGCTGACACGTATAGCGCCACGTACGGAACAGTTCGTAGTTAATATCCTCTACATAGGCTTTCATACTGAATGTCGGCTTCAGTACCCAGTGTGATGCCAGTCCTAATAAGATGACCGAAAGAATTCCTACCACACAATATTTGAGCGACTTCAGTTTCAATCTCATATCGGGAATCTTCCGATAGAGAACTATTGCCAATACCAAACTCAACGCAAAATACAGGTCGCCCCAGCGAAAGCCGTCAATAAGACTACGAACTACGACAGGATCGGCCAGACTATTACTCTCGCTAAACGCCGAATAAGGAATATACTGAAAGAAGAAGCGGGAATAAACAATATTCGAGAATGCCCAAAGACATGTAACGACCGTAGTAAGAAATGCGCCGATGCGTAATCTCCCCAAGGATGCTAATGTAAAGAGTGAGATCAGTAGCACCACCTCTATCGTCACAAAACAGAAATTATCCACATAATCTACTGGCACCATCGGCTTTTCCACATCACATGTCATGATGATTGTATAATGCATCACCAGCAGGTTCAGAATACATAGTGCTTTAAAAAAGCACACATACTTATTGGATAAAAGATTCATCTCAATATTATAGATTTTGGTTGCAAAGATACGAATATTTTTTGTATCTGCAAAAAAAATCGTAACTTTAAGCAATGCTCGAAGTGCTCACGTTCGGAATTATCCAAATAAATTTGGTATTTCCCTCACTTATTCGTAACTTTGTCCCCATGAAAAAGGGATTGGTACTTGAAGGCGGCGCCATGCGCGGGCTCTTTACGGCAGGCATCATCGATGTGATGATGGAGGCAGGCATTGAACCCGATGGACTCATTGGCGTATCGGCGGGAGCAGCTTTCGGCTGTAATTATAAGTCAAGACAACCTGGGCGCGCCATTCGATATAATACGAGGTTTGCCCGCGACAAGCGTTACTGTAGCTGGCAATCACTGCTCCGTACTGGCAATCTCTATAACGCTGAGTTCGGCTATCACATCATCCCCACACAATACGACATCTTCGACAACGAGGCTTTCGATAAGAACCCTATGGCCTTCTACGCCGTCTGCACTGATGTACTGACAGGTAAAGCCATCTACAAGAAACTGGAAAAAGCCACTCCCCTCACCTACGACTGGATTCGCGCATCGGCCTCTATGCCGCTGGCATCAAAGGTCGTTGAATTAGAAGGTCTGAAGGTGCTTGATGGCGGCGTTGCCGACTCCATCCCCCTTGAGTACTTCGAGCAGATTGGCTATGACCGCAACGTGGTGGTTCTTACGCAGCCAGAGGGCTATGTCAAGGGGCACAACCGCCTGATGCCGTTAATGCGCATCGCACTGAGGAAATACCCCCTGATGATTGAGGCTCTCGACAAACGCCATATCATGTATAATCAGCAATTGGACTATATACGTCAAGCAGAGCAAGAAGGTCGCTGTCTCGTCATTCGTCCGAAGGAGAAACTGCGTATCGGACACATCTCTCACGACCCGGAAGAGATGCGCCGCATTTATGAGTACGGAAGAGTGGTTGGAAAAGATTATATAGAACATATTAAAGAGTTTTATACAATATGAGGACATGTCACTTTATTATGAGAAAAAAGCATCTTACCGGTATAGTTTTACTTAGCTCTCTCTGCATGGTCATGCATTCATGTTCCATTATAAGAGGACTCCGTGCCGATGGCCAAAGCGGGCCACATATATATAGTTTTGAGCATCATGCCCACGACACCATTACCAATGGGACACAGGCATTCCAATTCCCTTATGCAGAGAAACAGGCAGTTTGGATTGACACACTGCATTTTTTCAACCAAGCCCCTCGGTATCATAACATCACATTACAGAAGGCATTGGCAGGAAAAACCGATACACAAGGTATCCTTATCATTCAAAACGACAGCATCGTCTATGAGAAATGTTTTGGTGATATCTCTACCGACAGGCTGGCAACCATATTCTCGATATCGAAATCCATCACTTCCTTATTGTGTGGAATTGCCGTCGACGATGGTTTTATCAAAAGTGTGGATGATGCCGTGACAGACTATCTGCCAGAACTGAAGAAGAAAGACCCTATGTGGCAAAAGCTTACCATCCGACATTTACTCAACATGCAGAGCGGACTGGACTTTGATGACACCTATTCCCTTCGGATAAAGCATCTGAAGCGACTCAATGCGATGGCGAAACTGAATTATGGCCATAATCTGAGAAAGCAGATCCGGCAACAGAAATTCCGTTGTCCCCCTGGTACAGAATACCGTTATGAGAGTATGACAAGCCAGATTCTCGGTGTGGTCATCGAACGAGCCACAGGAAAACGCTATGCCGACTATCTCAGTGAAAAAGTGTGGAGACCATTGCAGATGGAGTCGCCAGCCACTATCAACATCGATAGCCACAAGCATGACCTTGCTCACGCTTTCGGCGGCATATCTACCACCATGAAAGATTTGGCAAAACTTGGACGACTCTACCTTAATCGTGGCATGTGGAATGGGAAACGCATCGTCAGTGAAGACTGGATACGACAATCCACCGAATATGACAATGATAACCACGGCTATCACTTCTGTTGGTATAATACAAGCAGTATCGGAGCCGAAAAGCCTCTATACCCAGGCTTCTACGCTCATGGCATTCGCGGACAAGTGCTATACGTCAATCCCCACAACCAACTCATCATGGTTAGAATAGGAAAACATGACAACACCTATGCCTCCATTCCTTATCTCTTTGAGCAACTTAGCGACTCGTTCTCTGGAGAACTTCCGAGAATAGGCGAAAAGTCCAAATAATCATCGTTTTTCACCATAAAATAGAAAAATAGTTGTAACTTTGCAGCGAAGATAGAGGGATATATTATAACAACTTAAGATTATTACGCAAAATGAGAATAGATATTATCACCGTGTTGCCCGAGATGATCGAAGGCTTCGTCCATGAGTCCATTCTGGCACGTGCAGAGAAGAAAGGACTGGCAGAGATACGCCTGCATAACCTCCGTGACTACACTCTCGACAAGTGGCGTCGCGTTGACGATTACCCTTATGGCGGTTCTGCCGGTATGGTGATGCAGTGCGAACCTATCGACCGCTGCATCACGGCCCTCAAGGCTGAACGCGACTACGACGAGGTCATCTTCACATCGCCTGATGGCGAACGGTTCGACCAACACATGGCCAACGAACTCTCGCTGAAAGGCAACCTCATTATCCTTGCGGGCCACTACAAGGGCATCGACCAGCGCGTGCGCGATCACCTCATCACCAAAGAGATCTCTATTGGCGACTTCGTACTGACGGGGGGCGAACTCGTGGCAGCCATGATTGCCGACGCCATCGTCCGTGTCGTGCCTGGGGTGATTGGTGATGAACAGAGTGCACTCTCCGACTGTTTCCAGGACGATATCCTCGCCGCTCCCATCTACACACGTCCTGCCGACTACAAAGGATGGAAGGTTCCAGACATTCTGCTGAGCGGCAACGAGGCGAAAGTCCGCGAATGGGAATTTGAGCAAGCTATGGAGCGCACACGCCGACTCCGCCCCGATCTTCTGAAAGACAAATAACTGCGATTTTGACTTGTATTCATGTTCTCATAAGTTAAAAACGTTATATTTTCATAAATCGGGATTCTGATAACGGCTATAATCAGCCATAACCCGACAATTAGACTTCATGGCCTCGTAACTTTGCAACTGCGTTGCCGAGACCTCGCCGGCCGTCTCCGTAGGGAGCCTAGGGGGAGTGTAACCCCCTCTTAGGCCCCTTATATAAGGGGGGCCAAGAGAGGGGTATACACAACACTCCCCCTGGATCCCGGAGGAGACGGCCTCCACCAAGTCTCGGCTGGCAGCAGAAAAAAACGAAAGGCATGAATATGATCAATTTCAAAGAAGTACCAGACCATTATCTGCTCTGTATGAAGGAAGACTGCCCAATGGCAGATCACTGCTTGCGCCAGATGGCCATGCATGTACTAACCAAGCACGACAAGGTTGTTAAGATTGCGAATCCGCTACTGACTCATCCCTCCGAACGGTGCAAGTTCTACCGTCCTGATGAGCCTCAAGTCTTCGCCAGAGGCTTCGCAGCCATGCAAGAAAAGATGCTACCTCATCAGTACAGTGTCTTTATGAAATGCCTCCAGCAACGATTTGGACGTACCGGGTATTTTGAACGCAGACGAGGAGACAGACTTTGTTCGCCAGATGATATTAAAGCAATTAAGGCCTTACTTGAGAAAATGGGGCTACAACATCTGGAATTTGAAGCTTATGAACTACACCATAACTGGAACGACTGACCATAAGGATAGTCTCTAAGAGCAGTACAGACGTTCCGTACTGCAGTATTCCGACACTTGTACTACGGTATGTCCATATCTGTACTATGGTATGCCCTATTCCGTACCATAGTAGTACCTTTCCCGCACTACAAGAAAGTAACGATTCATCGTATCAAAAAAGAATCCCAGCCACTTGGCTGGGATTGGTCTTTATTTGTTTGCGAAGCGCTCCGCTTGCTGGCGGATGAGTTCAGCATCGTTGAAATAGTCGATACGCATGGCTTTACGGACCTCATCCATGGTCTGAGCCCCGACTTCACGAGCCTGCTCCGTACCTTTCTTTAATATATTATATATTTCAGGGATGTCTTTCTCGAACTCGGCACGACGAACACGCATGGGCTCCAGGAACTTGTTGAGCACCTGATTGAGGAACTTCTTGCACTTCATGTCGCCAAGGCCACCACGACGGTAGTGATCTTTCAACTCATCAAGGTTCTGATACTCTGGCAGGAACTCCTTGAAGTCGTCATCGCATGAGAAAGCATCGAGATAGGTAAATACGGCATTTCCTTCTACATGACCGGGATCGTTGAGGTTCACGTGCTCTGGATCGGTATACATAGAGCGTACCTTCTGCCATACATCATCAGCAGAATCCGAAAGGTAGATACAGTTGCCTAATGACTTCGACATTTTCTCCTTACCATCGGTACCTGGCAGGCGACGAGCTGTAAGGTTCTCGGGCAACAGAATGTTGGGTTCAACGAGTACGGGAGCGTAGATCTGATTGAAGCGACGCACCAGCTCACGGGTTACCTCGAGCATAGGCTCCTGATCCTCACCTGCAGGAACGGTAGTGGCCTTGAACAGAGTGATGTCGGCTGCCTGAGATACAGGGTAGCAGAAAAAGCCGAGAGGGATGCTCTCACCTTCGAAGCCACGCATCTTCACCTCTGTCTTCACAGTAGGATTGCGCTGTACGCGACTTACCGATACGAGGTTCATCAGATAGGTGGTAAGTTCTGCCAGTTCAGGAATCTGACTCTGGATAAACAATACGCACTTCTCTGGATCAAGACCTGCTGCGAGGTAGTCAAGAGCCACCTCTATGATGTTCTGACGAATTTTCTCTGGATTATCTGCATTATCGGTCAATGCCTGAACGTCGGCCATAAACACGAACATACGATCAAAGTTACCTTCGTTCTGCAACAAGACACGGCGGCGAAGTGAGCCTACATAGTGCCCTAAGTGGAGTTTGCCGGTGGGACGATCACCGGTCAGAATTACTTTTCCCATTGTATTTTAATGTCTGTTATTTCAAATTTGGCTGCAAAGATAATAAAAAAAAGTAAGAAAGCAGAAAGGTAAATAAGGTAAATCGTCATTTGCCGTGCGTTTTTTTTCTTTTTTACCTTATTTTCCCTTTTTTATCCCTAAGCAGAATCGCTCGCCTACATCAAAGCCTTCTTCATAGAGGGCTTCAAGTTTCTCTACATCACGACAGATGCGCTCAACCTCCATCGGGCGTTCAGGACGAATGCAGATAATCTCACCCCAATCCTCCATCCGCTCTATGAGATCAAGCTGCTCATTATAGACTTTCACATGATGGCTCAGCACAACACGCAGACGAGGATACTCCTTGTAGAGAAAACGAGGAATTTTGAAGTCAGGTTCACTAGAACGGAAGCCACGATTTCTGGTGAGTATCACGACGTTAGGCGAATAGCCTTTATCAATGGCTCGCGCCACAGGAATACTGTCAACAATGCCGCCATCAAGCATCGGGATACCATCAACCTCAGTAATCTGAGCCACATAGGGCAGCGAACTCGACGCCTTGACAATAGCTGTCAGTCGCCGTGCATCGTTTTTCTCTGAGAGATATTCTGCACGCCCCGTAAGACAGTTAGTAGTCACCACCTCGTATGTCGCTGGATTATTCCTGTAAGCCTCATAGTCGAAAGGTACGATCTCATTAGGAAAGCGCTCATAGAGGATGTTGGGGTCGAAGATGCTGCCTTGGGTGAGCAGACTCTTCAGCGATATATAGTCATACTTACGCAGCATATCGATATTCGAGTACCGGGCCCTACGAGGCTGACAACTCATATACGACAGTCCGTTGCATGCACCTGCCGACACAGCAACCACATATGGAAAGGTTAAATCGTACTTCATAAAAGCATCGAGTACCCCCGATGTAAACACGCCTCGCATGCCTCCACCTTCTAACACAAGTCCAGTTTTTCTGTCTATCTGCATAAATATTGCAAAAATTTGCCGCAAAGATACAGCTTTTTGAAGAATAATATGTAACTTTGCCGACAATTTGACGAATAATAACGAAAACATTGACAAATGTTCAACAAAGAAACTTATATTGATCGACGTAAAGAACTGAAGCAGCTCGTTGGCGAAGGCATCATTGTTTTGTTTGGAAACAATGAGTCTCCAGCAAACTATCCCGCCAATGCCTACGCTCCCATGCGACAGGACTCCACGTTCCTTTATTATTTTGGACAGCACCGCGACGGGCTGGTAGGTGTCATTGATATCGACAATGACACAGAGATAATCTTTGGTGACGATATCGACGTGGAAGACATCGTGTGGATGGGCTTCACCCCATCTGTAGCCGATCTGGCTTCAGAGGTAGGTGTCAGCAATACAGCTCCAATGGCGGAACTGAAGACGCTTTGCAACAAGGCAAAGGGGCGCACAATCCATTTCCTGCCTCCCTATCGTTTCGATACAAAGATTCAGATCATGGACCTTTTGGGCATCCATCCCACCCAGCAAAAAGAGGCCGCTTCCTTGAAGCTCATCAAAGCCGTAGTGAAGATGCGTGCCACGAAGAGTGCCGAGGAGATAGCATATATCGATGCTGCCTGCGACGTGGGTTACGTGATGCACACCACAGCCCAATTGCTTATCAGGCCTGGTGTGACAGAACGTTTCGTGGCAGGTCAGGTGGACGGCATCGCCCGCAGTCTGGCTCAGGGAAACAGTTTTGCCACCATCTTCTCACAGCATGGTGAAATCATGCATGGCAACCCCTCCGATGCTAAGTTAGAAGCGGGTCGTCTGGCACTTTGTGATGCAGGTTGCGAACTCAACGACTATTGCTCAGATCATACCCGTACCATGCCTGTGTCAGGTAAGTTCACCCAGCGACAACTCGACATCTACTCTATTGTAGAGGCCTGTCACGACTATGTACTTGAGGTGGCTAAGCCCGGTGTAAAGTATGCCGATGTACATTTCGCCGTATGCCGTCTGATGACGGAGCGACTGAAGGAACTCGGACTGATGAAGGGCGACGTTGACGAGGCTGTCGCTGCCGGAGCCCACGCCATGTTCCTGCCTCACGGATTGGGACACATGATGGGTATGGACGTACACGATATGGAAGGACTGGGACAGATATATGTTGGCTTCGATGAAGAGACACGCCCCAATCTGGAGCAGTTTGGTACCAATTGTCTACGCATGGGGCGCAAGCTGGAAGAGGGTTTCGTTGTAACCGACGAGCCAGGCATCTATTTCATCCCCGCCCTGATAGACGAGTGGAAGGCCAGCGGACACTGCAAGGAGTTCCTGAACTTCGACAAACTAGAGACATACAAGGACTTTGGCGGTATACGCATCGAAGACGATATTCTGATCACGAAAGACGGCTGCCGTTTCCTCGGACAGAAGCGCATTCCTTATCACCCCAAGGATCTTGAGGCTTTTATGGAAAAGAACAATTACTAAACAATACAATTGAAACAATAGTAAGATTAAATTTATGAAAAAAACTCTGACACTCGCACTCGTGGCCATGATGGCTCTCAGTGCATCGGCTGCCAAGAAAAAGGCACCCGCAAAAGACGCTAACAAGCCCGTCTTTACTATCATTAAGGAGAATCCTATCACAAGCATCAAGGACCAGAACCGTTCGGGTACCTGTTGGGATTACTCTACCCTTTCATACTTCGAGTCTGAGATTCTGAAGGCCACGGGTAAAACCTACGATCTCTGCGAGAGCTTCGTAGCCAACAAGACCTATCTGGAGCGTGCCATCCAGGTGGTTCGCTATCATGGTGACTGCCAGTTCGCTCAGGGCGGAAGTGCCGAAGACGTACTCGCCACATTGAAGACTCATGGTATCGTTCCTGAGGGAACCATGCCTTTCCCTGGCTCTCTGTATGGTGATTCTCTGAACAACTTCAATGAGTTCTTCGGTGTGCTAGAGCCATACGTTGCCGCTATTGCCAAGAGCGATGCCAAGAAAATCAGCAATGCCTGGAAGAACGGTATGCAGGGTATCCTCGACGCCTACCTCGGCAAGTGCCCTGAGAAGTTCACCTATGAGGGCAAGGAATATACACCAAAGACCTTCATGGCTTCACTGGGCATCAACCTCGACGACTACGTAAGCATCACTAGCTATACCCACCATCCCTTCTACACCACTTTTGCCGTAGAGGTACAGGACAACTGGCGCTTCCCACAGAGCTACAACGTACCTATGGACGAGATGATGCAGATTATCGACAACGCAGTAAACGAGGGTTACACCGTAGCATGGGGCGGTGATGTTTCTGAGGACGGCTTCACCCGCAAGGGTCTGGCATACGCTGTTGACAGCAAAAAGACACAGCAGAGCCTCAAGGGCAGCGACATGGCAAAATGGCTGAAGATGACCGCCACTAAGAAACGCGACATCATCGACTCTCTGGGATGCACTGTTCCTGAGATTGTCGCTACACAGGAGTTGCGCCAGGAGCGTTTCGACAACTGGGAGCTGACCGATGACCATGGCATGCTGATCTACGGTGTTGCCAAGGATCAGAATGGTAAGGAATATTACATGGTAAAGAACTCATGGGGTGAGACCGGCGACTACAAGGGAACCTGGTATATGACCAAGACCTTCATTGCCGCAAACACAATGGATTTCCTCATCAATAAGAATGCTATCCCAGCCGAAATCCGCAAGAAGCTCGGCATCTGATATCATATAAAATAGGTAAAAAACGGCATAATCTGTTAAAAAATGAGCAGATTATGCCGTTATTTCATTTTTTATGCTTACCTTTGGGCGCTATATTGGGTTATTGTACCCATTTGCCACCAAAGCGATAAGAATAAAAAATAAATATATTAATGCATTTCAAATGGAATTACGAACCACCTACATCAGAACGACAGACGGCGGCTAAAGAGCTGGGAGAGAAGATTGGGATGAGCCCAATCCTCGCCGACCTGCTTATTCAGCGTGGCATCAAAACGGAGAGCGCAGCCAAGCGATTCTTCCGCCCGATGCTAAACGAACTGATAGATCCGTTCCTGATGAACGACATGGACGTGGCAGTAGACAGACTCAACGATGCCATGGGGCGTAAAGAGCGCATCATGGTGTACGGCGACTACGATGTCGATGGATGTACGGCGGTAGCTTTGGTGTACAAATTTCTACAGCAGTTCTATTCCAACATGGAGTACTATATCCCCGATCGCTATGAAGAGGGATACGGTATCAGCAAAAAAGCGTTGGACTATGCGGCTGAGAAGAGTATCAAACTGATTATTGTGCTCGATTGCGGCATTAAGGCAATCGACGAAATCGCCTATGCCAAGAGCTTAGGTATTGATTTCATCATCTGCGATCATCACGTGCCCGATGATGAACTGCCCGAGGCTGTGGCTATTCTGAATCCCAAGCGCGTTGACTCAACCTACCCATTCAAGCATCTGTGCGGATGCGGTGTGGGCTTTAAGTTCATGCAGGCCTTTGCCAAAAACAACGGCATTCCCTTTTCACGGCTTATCCCTCTACTCGATTTCTGTGCTGTCAGCATCGCTGCCGACATCGTACCTATCATGGGCGAGAACCGTATTCTGGCTTTCCACGGACTAAAGCAGCTGAACACTGCGCCATCAGTGGGACTAAAGTCGATTATTGAGATTTGCGGTCTTACAGGACGTGAGATTACCATGAGCGATATCGTTTTCAAGATTGGTCCACGTATCAATGCGTCGGGACGTATGCAGAACGGTACAGAGGCTGTAGACTTGTTGGTAGAGCGCGACCTTGAGAAGGCGCTGGCAGAAGCTAACCACATCAACGAATATAACGAGCAGCGTAAGGATGTGGACAAACAGATGACAGAAGAGGCCAACCAGATTGTAGCTAAACTTGAAAGCCAGAAGCATCATGCCAGTATCGTGCTTTACGATGAGAACTGGAAGAAAGGTGTCATTGGTATTGTTGCCTCTCGCCTGACTGAGCTTTATTACCGTCCGACGGTAGTACTCACCAATTTCAATGGTGTTGCCACAGGCTCAGCGCGCAGTGTGGCTGGCTATGATGTCTACGATGCCATCAAGAGTTGTCGCGATCTGCTCATAAACTTCGGCGGACACACCTATGCCGTAGGTCTGTCATTGAAGATAGAAAACATCCCTGAGTTCCGTCGCCGTTTCCAGAAATACGTCATGGAGCATATTCAGCCCGAACAGACCGAAGCGACTCTCGATATCAATGCCGTTATCGACTTCAAAGATGTCACCAAGAAACTGCACAACGACCTGAAGAAATTTGCACCTCACGGCCCCGACAATCCGAAGCCGCTTTTCTGCACTCGTAATGTCTACGACTATGGCACCTCAAAGGTGGTAGGTCGCCAGCAGGAACACATCAAGCTGGAGCTTGTCGATTCCAAGTCGAGCAATGTTCTTAACGGTATTGCTTTTGGCCAGAGTGCTGCTGCGCGCTATATTAAGTCGAAACGTTCGTTCGACATTGTCTACACCATCGAAGACAACATATACAAGCGCACAGAGGTTCAACTGCAGATTGAGGATATTCAACCCTCGGAAGAGTGAACTATCAAGAGATACTGAAACACTATTGGGGCTACGATGATTTCCGCGGTATTCAGCGCGAGATCATCGAGTCCATAGGCAGTGGTCACGACACGCTGGGACTTATGCCCACAGGTGGAGGCAAGAGTATTACCTTTCAAGTTCCGGCATTATCAATGGAGGGGACCTGTGTCGTCATCACCCCGCTTATCGCCCTGATGAAAGACCAGGTTAATAACCTGCGACGTCGAGGCATTCGTGCTGCAGCCATCTACTCGGGTCTTACTCGCGAGGAAATCATCATGACCCTTGAGAACTGTATCTTTGGCGATATCCGTATTCTCTACGTGTCGCCTGAGCGTCTCTCCTCAGACCTCTTTCAGACAAAACTTCGCCATATGAAGGTCAGTTTCATCACTGTCGACGAAGCGCACTGTATCTCGCAATGGGGTTATGATTTCCGCCCTTCATACCTTGAAATAGCAAAGATCCGCAAGTTCCTGCCAAATATCCCCGTACTGGCACTTACTGCGACAGCCACCCCTCAGGTTGTCGATGATATCCAAGACCGTCTTTCCTTCCAAGAGAAAAGAGTCTTCCGCATGAGTTTCGAGCGAAAGAATCTGGCCTATGTGGTACGCCGTACAGCCGACAAGCGCGAAGAACTGCTCCATATCCTCAGTAGCATGAAAGGTTCGGCCATTGTCTATGCACGCAGCCGTCGCCGCACAAAAGAATTCTCCGACCTCATCAACGAGGCAGGCATCTCTGCCACTTTCTATCATGCCGGACTCGACAGCGTTGTGAAAGACGACCGCCAGAAAGCGTGGCAAGAAGATAAGGTACGCGTGATGGTTGCCACCAATGCCTTTGGTATGGGTATCGACAAACCCGATGTCCGACTGGTTGTGCACATTGATTGCCCCGATAGTACAGAAGCCTATTTCCAGGAAGCCGGACGTGCTGGTCGAGATGGTTTTAAGGCCTATGCCGTGCTGCTTTACAATGATTCCGACAAACGTAAACTCGAGAAACGTATTGCCGACACCTTCCCAGAAAAAGACTATATCCGTGAGATCTACGAACATCTGGCCTATTATTATCAGATTGGTGTTGGTTCGGGCTATGGTCATACTTTCGAGTTCAACATCGATAAGTTCTGCCACACCTACCGACATTTTCCCATCCAAGTAGACGCTGCCCTGAAAATTCTCACACGTGCCGGCTATATCGAATATACCGAAGAGCAAGACAACCAAGCTCGCGTGATGTTTACCCTCGACAGGAACGATCTCTATCGTTTGGAAAGCAACACGCCCAACGAAGAAAAGGTCGTCACAGCACTTTTGCGTAACTACGGTGGACTGTTTACCGACTACAACTACATCGACGAGGCATTTCTGGCTTCACAATGCGGTATACAGCCACATCAGGTTTACATGATTCTAAAGAGTCTCAGCCAGCGCCATATCCTACACTTCATTCCCCAAAAGAAGACACCTTATATCCGCTATACACAGCGACGCGAAGATAAAGAGCATATCCTGTTGATGCCTGCCGTCTACGAAGAGCGTAAGCACCAGTTTACCCTGCGTATCCATGCCATGCTCAGCTATGCCACCAATGACAGCATTTGCCGTAGCCGACAGCTGCTTCACTATTTTGGCGAGGAGAATAGTCACGATTGCCATCAGTGCGACGTATGCCTGGACCATCATAAGAGTGCAGCATCAGAGCCCCGTCTCAACGAAGCCATGACGCAGATTCTTTCTCTGCTTGACGACGGGAAGCCCCACCCCATTACAGACATACGCGACATCCAGTTGCCTACTGCAGAACTGGATGCCGCGCTCGAATATCTCTTCAAAGAAGAGATTATCCGTCAGGAAGACGGTATGCTCTTAAAAGTCTGAATTTTTATTAGAACTCGATTTTCATCTGACGCTCATCTTCCTTGTCGTGCTCATGACAATAGCTTGAGCCATCGAAACAGTGTGTACAGACATGACACTTCTCCATACCTATCGACTTAATCAAGTCTTCCAACTTAGCGAATTTCAATGATGTCAGGCCCAGACGCTTGGCAATCTCATCAACCATACGCTTATATTCAGGAGAATCTGTCTGTGCATATTTCTCCAGATTCTTCTTGTCATCACCCTCAAAGTCCTTGATGATACGACGTGTAATCAGTTCCATGTCGCTCTTCGACGAGGTAAAGCCGATAAACGGGCAACCATATACCAATGGCGGACATGAGATACGACAGTGAACCTCCTTAGCACCATACTCGAAGAAGGTCTTAACGTTATCCTTCAACTGCGTACCACGAACAATAGAGTCGTCGCAGAACACCACACGTTTGTCTTTCAGCAGTGCCGGGTTTGGTATCAGCTTCATCTTAGCCACCAGTGAACGACGTTCCTGATTGCCAGGTGTAAACGAACGAGGCCATGTAGGTGTATATTTCAGCACGGCACGCTTATAGGGTACGCCCTTACCCTCTGCATAACCCAATGCCATGCCAACACCTGAGTCGGGCACACCGCAAACGCAGTCCACATCCGTATCATCCTGTTCACCCATCATCTTACCATTCGTCTCACGCACATTCTCAACGTTGATACCATTGTAGTCTGATGCGGGGAATCCGTAGTAGACCCATAAGAACGAGCAAATCTGCTCACGTTTGAAAGGCTCCTGCAGCACCTCCATCTTATCTGCTGTCAGAAGTACTATCTCTCCAGGCCCCAAGTCTCTCTCACGATGATAGTCAAGGTTCGGAAAACTCGTAGTCTCACTCGACACGGCATAAGCTCCCTCTTTCTTACCAACAACAATTGGCGTACGTCCCAAGAAGTCTCTTGCGGCAATGATACCCTTTTCCGTCAGAATCAGCATCGAGCAAGAACCTTCAATCTTCTTGTACACCAGATTGATACCCTCAACAAAGGTACGTCCCATGTTGATGAGCAATGCCACCAACTCCGTCTGGTTGATGGTATTGGCAGAATATTCGCTGAAGTGCATTCTGCGATCCAGCAATTCCTGAGCTATTTCTTCCAGATTATTAATCTTCGCTACTGTCACTACAGCATAGCGACCCAAGTGTGAATTCACGAGTATTGGCTGTGGATCAGTATCACTGATCACACCTATACCTTGGTTGCCTGAGAACGAGTCCAATTCATCTTCGAACTTAGAGCGGAAATAATCACGCTCAAGATTGTGAATCTTACGACTGAATCCCTTTTCCGTGTCATAAGTTACCAGTCCTGCTCGCTTTGTGCCAAGGTGAGAGTTATAGTCTGTGCCGTAGAACAAGTCGTTCACGCAGCATTTCGTGGAGATGGTACCAAAAAAGCCTCCCATACGTTATCCTTTTCTTTCTTTTATAGTTTGTTTATACAAAATAATACAGGAACGAAGCAATACCTTCGAGTGCAGGCTTGCGCTGTCCTTCAATCTCTATGCGGAACTCGATTTCTGCCTTGCAGATACCACGCAGATTCTGTATATTGTGCAGTTTTGTTACCAGACGCACCTTAGAACCAGTGATTACCGGCTGTCCGAAGCGCATCTTGTCCATGCCGTAGTTTACGAGCATCTTAATGTTGTTCACCTCGATGATCTGGTCCCACATGTAGGGCAACAGCGAAAGAGTCAGATAGCCGTGAGCAATAGTGCTCTTGTACTGGCTCTCTTCCTTGGCACGCTCCACGTCTACATGTATCCACTGATGGTCGAGTGTGGCATCAGCAAACAGGTTGATGCGGTCCTGATCTACTTGCAACCAGTCTGAGGCTCCGAGTTCCTCGCCCAGATGGGCTGCGAATTCATCATACGAATTAATTACTAATTTTCCCATACTTTTATAAAAATGAATTGCGGGGGTACACACCCCCGCAATTTCCTATTTAGATTATACGTCTTGATTCTCTGGACGCAGTTTGCGTACGGTCTCGCCGGCACGCCACATTTCCTGATTGCGCATAGCCTCAAGTTCCTTCTCAAGACCTGCACGATAGTCAGGTTTAGAGTTAGAATCGATGCTAATCTGCGCCTCGTTACCAGTCTGCACAGAGTAATAAAGCCACTCCATAACAGGCTTGATGGCATCATGGAAACGGGGAGCCCAGTCAAGTGCACCACGCTGTGCCGTTGTCGAGCAGTTGGCATACATCCAGTCCATACCCTTCTCACCGAACAACGGGCCAAGGCTCTGAGTCAGCTCTTCAACGGTCTCGTTGAAAGCCTCCGAAGGAGAGTGTCCGTGCTCACGGAGTACCTCATACTGAGCAAGCAAAAGTCCCTGAATGGCACCCATCAGAGAGCCACGCTCACCTGTCAGGTCAGAGGTAGCCTCACGCTGGAATGTTGTCTCAAACATGTAACCTGCACCGATACCGATACCAAAGGCCAGTGTCTTCTCCTTTGCGTTACCGCTTGCATCCTGATAGACAGCATACGAGCAGTTCAGACCACGGCCCTCGCAGAACATGGTACGCAGTGAAGTACCGCTACCCTTAGGAGCAACCATAATCACGTCGACATCCTTTGGAGGAACCACACCTGTACGATCACTCCAGTTGATGGCAAAGCCATGGCTGTAGTACAGAGTCTTGCCAGGCTTCAGATATTTCTTAATGGTAGGCCACTGCTGAATCTGACCAGCATCAGAAAGCAACATGCAGAGGATGGTACCCTTCTCGGCAGCCTCCTCAATAGAGAACAGCGTCTCACCAGGAACCCATCCGTCGGCAACAGCCTTGTCATATGTCTTTCCCTGACGCTGACCGACAATAACGTTAAATCCATTGTCACGCAGGTTACAAGCCTGACCAGGACCCTGGATACCATAACCGATCACTGCGATCGTTTCATTCTTTAATACTTCACGTGCTTTCTCAAGTGAGAACTCTTTGCTGGTGACAACAGTTTCAATAACGCCACCAAAATTCATTTGTGCCATAATAGCTTTTGTTTTTAAATGTTATACATATCCCTTGTGTACTATGCCAGCCCTTCCCGAGAACCAGACGCTTGGTGTTCACCACCTTTATTATTTTATCAGTCCACCCAGAGCTTACACGAAACTCCGACGAGGGGTTAACTTTAGAAATCGGTTGCAAAGTTAGCAATTTGCCACGACACTGCCAAATTATCTTTCATCTTTTCTGCAAAAAAGTTTTCCAAAAGAATTTTTATTCTTACCTTTGCAGCGTAATTGTAAGATTCTAACTAAATTTATAAACTATTTGTACATGAAAAGATTCCTATTTCTGACCCTGCTGGCTGGACTTTCCGTCAGCACAATGGCTCAGACGAAGTATGCTTGGCAAGACCCCAAGCTGCCAACAGCTGAGCGCGTAGAAAACCTCATCTCTATGCTCACCCCTGAAGAGAAGGTGGGACTGATGATGAACAAATCGGCCTCCATCGACCGCCTCGGCATTCCCTCCTACAACTGGTGGAGTGAAGCCTGCCATGGCGTTCGTCAGGACGGCTACACCGTGTTCCCCCAGCCCATCGGCATGGCTGCAGCCTTCAGTGAGCAGCTTTTCTATAATGTATTCTCTGCCGTGAGCGACGAAGCCCGAGCAAACTGGAACCGCTCCGACCATAATATATTTAATGTACCTATGGGCGTGGTCTACTATCCAGGAAATCCCGAGCTCACCTTCTGGTGTCCTAACGTCAACATTTTCCGTGATCCCCGTTGGGGACGTGGGCAGGAGACCTGTGGCGAAGATCCTTATATGAATGCCGTACTGGGCGTACAGACCGTTCTCGGCATGCAAGGTAACGATGACCACTATTTCAAGACCCATGCCTGCGCTAAGCATTACGCCGTTCACAGCGGTCCTGAGCCCTTGCGCCACTCCATGAATGTCGAGCCATCAAACCGCGACCTCTGGGAGACCTACCTCCCCGCCTTTAAAGCCTTGGTCAAGAAGGCGAATGTTCGTGAGGTGATGTGCGCTTATCAGCGTTTCGAAGGCACCCCCTGCTGCGCCAGCGACCGTCTGCTGATTGACATCCTGCGTAACAAATGGGGCTATGACGCTATCGTGCTTACCGACTGTGACGCCATCAACAACTTCTTCAACCGTGGTCAACACGAGACACATAAGGACGGACTCTCGGCATCTGTCGATGCAGTTCTCAATGGCACCGACCTCGAGTGTGGCAAGGTGTTCATGTCACTCACCGAGGGTTTGAAGAAAGGCCTCATCAAAGAGAGCGATCTCGATCAGCATCTGCGTAAGACGCTCACAGGTCGTTTCGAGCTCGGAATGTTTGACCCTGCCGACATGCTGCCTTGGGCTAAGCTGGGTTCTGATGTCATCAGCAGCGAGCCGTTCGACGCCCTCGCTACTCAGGCCGCCCGCGAGTCGATGGTGCTACTCAAGAACAACGGCATCTTGCCGCTTTCTAAAGATATCAAAACCATCGCCGTTCTTGGTCCTAATGCCGACGATGCTGCCATGCTCAATGGTAACTATGGCGGCACACCTACGCAGGCTCATACCCACTCGTTGCTCGAAGGCATCAAGGCTGCTGTGCCTGGAGCCAACATCATCTACCGCAAGGCCTGTGAGCTCAACGACGAGTACAACACCATCCGTCATCTCGGCGATTTCAACGATGGTCAGGGCGTGAAGGTTGAATTCTTCAACAACCGTAACCTCGAAGGCGCTCCTGTCAAGACAGCTTTCTACAACGAGCTCAACTTCTCTACTTTCGGTGCCTGGGGCTTTGCCGAAGGTGTCAACAGCGACTCAGTCTCTGTACGCATCAGCGGTCAGTACAAATCGACCTTCACTGGTGAGATGAAGTACACACTCATGACCGACAACGGGTATATCCTCCGTGTCAATGGTCAGATGGTAGAAGAGGTTCAGGGTGGCATGCGCCGTGGTTTCGGCTTCGGTCGTAAGGTTGAGTACAAGTCTTTCCCTGTTCAGGAGGGACAGACCTATGATCTCGAGGTTGAATATCGTCGCGGAAATGGTCAGTTTGCCATGCTGCGTGGCGACATCTGCGAACGCAACCTTGCCGACTTCACTGATCTGGCTAAGGAAGTAAGCACTGCCGACGCTATCATCATCATCGGTGGTATCTCTGCCCAGATGGAGGGCGAAGGCGGCGACAAGGCGGATATCGAACTGCCAAAAGTTCAGCAGATGCTCCTTCAGGCCATGCACGCCACAGGCAAGCCCGTGGTATTTGTCAACTGTTCTGGTTCTGCCATCGCCTTCGGTAGTGTCGAGAATGAGTACGACGCTCTCCTGCAGGCTTGGTATGCAGGTCAGGGTGGTGCCAAGGCATTAGCCGATGTGCTCTTTGGTGACTATAACCCTGGCGGCAAGCTTCCCGTAACGTTCTATCGCTCTAACAACGACCTGCCAGACTTCCTCGACTACTCGATGAAGAACCGCACCTATCGTTACTTCACAGGTGTGCCTCAGTATGCCTTTGGCTACGGCCTCAGCTACACCACGTTCACAGTCGGCAAAGGTCAGCTGTCTAAGTCGTCCATGAAGAAAGACGGCAAGGTAACACTCACCGTTCCCGTCAGCAATACCGGCAGTCGCGAGGGTACTGAGACTATTCAGGTATATGTCAAGGCACTCGACTACCCCGACGCTCCCATCAAGAGTCTGAAGGGATTCCAGAAGCTCTCACTCAAGGCTGGTGAGACTGCAAATGCCACCATCACCCTCGATAGCGAGTCGTTCGAATACTATGACGAAAGCATCGACGAACTCTCCACCCGTTCAGGTCGCTACCAGATTCTCTACGGCACCTCGTCATTGGACAAAGACCTCCAATCACTCGACTTCGTAGTGAAATAAACACATAAAAAGAGCAGGCTTCCGATTGGAAGCCTGCTCTTTTTTTAATCTAACCCGAAAAGGAGCTTCAGACCGCCGTCGACTCCTGAGAAGCCCATGAAGGCAAGACTCAGCAGACCAGCGGAGAGCATGACAATGGCCATACCCTGCATGCCCTTGGGAATCTTTACCAACTCGAGTTGTTCGCGCATACCGGCAAAGACGGTGAGTGCCAAACCAAAGCCAAGGGCCGTAGAGAAAGCATAGACCACAGACTGCAACAGATTATAGTCTTTCTGGATGCAGAGGATGGCCACGCCAAGCACGGCACAGTTGGTAGTAATCAGCGGCAGGAAGATACCCAGCGCCTGATAGAGGGCTGGCGATACCTTCTTCAGCACAATCTCGACCATCTGAACCAATGCGGCGATAACGAGGATAAAGGCGATGGTCTGCAGGTATTGCAAGCCAAAGGCATCAAGCACATATTTCTGTACCAGCCAGGTAACGATGGTGGCCAACGTTAGCACAAAGGCTACTGCTACCGACATGCCCAGCGAGGTATCGATTTTCTTTGATACGCCCAAAAACGGACAGATGCCGAGAAACTGTGACAACACGATGTTGTTCACGAAAATGGCGCTAATAAAAATCAGTATATATTCCATAATGCTTTTATTTTTTAGGAGTTCAGGGAGACAGGGAGTTCAGGACATATGTATTGGACTCCTTGAACTACTTGTATTCTTGTCTCCTTAATTTGTTCACGATTGCGATGAGGAAACCTAAGGTGATGAAGGCTCCCGGAGGCAAAACGAAGAGCAGAATATTGTAGGTCTCGGGCCACATGGTGAGGCCGAAAACAGAACCAGAGCCCAGCAGCTCGCGACAGATGCCAAGGAGCGTCAAACCCAACGTAAAGCCGAGACCGATGCCAATGCCATCGAAGAGTGAGGCTACAGGTGAGTTCTTCGAAGCAAAGCCCTCAGCACGACCGAGAATGATACAGTTGACCACAATCAGTGGGATGAACAATCCCAAAGCAGCATCGATGTCGGGCAGGAAAGCCTTGATGACCATCTGTAGAATGGTCACAAAGGCGGCTATCACAACAATGAACACAGGGATGCGCACCTTATCAGGAGTGACTGATTTAAGACACGAGATGACTAAATTGGTACAGATGAGTACCGCCATCGTGGCAAGGCCCATCGACAGGCCATTGAGAGCACTGGTGGTTGTGGCCAGCGTAGGACACATACCGAGCATCAAGACGAATGTGGGGTTCTCCTTGATTATGCCGTTCTTGATAATTCCTATATAGTTCATAATCCTTATATTTATATTTTTGGCGCAGATTTACACGGCTCTCATTTGAGAAGCACTGCTTTTGTGCGCAGCAGGCTGTGTCTTTATTTATAAAGCCGTGTTAATCCGTATCTAATTCTCTTTCTTAGTAGTGGCTCCTGTCTCCGCATCTGTAGCGGGTGTGGCCTTGTAGGCCTTATAAGCATTATTGACTGCGAGCAGGAAGGCACGGCTGGTAATGGTTGAAGCCGTGATGGCATCCACCTGTCCACCATCCTTAGACACCGTCAGAGCTTCTGCGGGGATCTTTCCGATAATATCACCCTTTTCGCCCTTCTGGAACCATTTGTCGGCCTTGGCACCAAGTCCTGGTGTCTCAGCATGCTCCAAGAGCGTATAGCCAAGAATCTGACCTTCTACATCGAAACCAACAAGCACCTTCAAATCGCCACCGAAGCCACCAGTGGTACTCTCTACAGCAGCGCCAAGATCTTTTCCCTTTGAATCCTGAGTCTGGTAGATCACGAAAGTCAGTTCTTTGCCCTTAGCATCGTTCTGACGAACCGTGTCGGTCTTGGCTACTTTCAGGTTATCGACTCCCATCACGGTTTTGATGCCGTCGGCTAGTGCCTTGGCTTTCTGATCACTGATAGGTCCCTCGGTAAGATGGTTTACAAAAGCGAGGATACCACCCATGATAACGGCTACTCCTGTGAGCACCAGCACCATATTCGTTAAAGATGATTCAAGCTTCTTCATTTTGCAACCTCCCCGAAACGTTTTGGTTTCACATAATTATTTATAAGCGGCGTGAACGCATTCATGATGAGAATGGCAAACGACATACCCTCAGGATAAGCACCCCAGTTGCGGATGACAATGGTAAGGAAACCGATGGCCACACCATAAATAAGTTGTCCCTTAGGCGTCATAGGACTCGTCACATAGTCGGTAGCCATGAAGATAGCGCCAAGCATCAGACCACCCGAAAGAATAACAGAGATCGGATTGGCGTATGCTGGATTAGCCAAATGGAGTAAACCTGCGAAGACAAACACCGTTCCGATAATCGATACCGGAATGTGCCAAGTGATAATCTTCTTCCACAACATGAAAGCAAGGCCGATGAGAAGTGCTAAGGCACAAACCTCACCCAGTGACCCGGCACCATAGCCGCACTCTGAAGGCAGACCGATAAACATGTGCAGACTCTCTGGCAGCTTATCCAAGACAGAGGCATCGCCACTCTTGATAGCCTCTTTCATAATGGAAAGAGGTGTAGCACCAGTCTCTGCATCGAGATAGCTAGTCAACTGGCCAGCCTGAGGCCATGATGTCATCTGTGCAGGAAAGGCCACCAACAGAGCGGCACGACCTACGAGTGCAGGATTAAAGAGATTATTGCCCAACCCACCAAAACTCATCTTTGCCACACCGATGGCGAAAAGCGCACCAATGAGGATAATCCAGATGGGGAGGTTTGAGGGCAGGTTGAAAGCAAGCAACAATCCTGTAAGGATGGCCGAGCCATCCATCACCGTGTTCTTACCTTGCTTCAGGATATACTTGCTGATAGCCCACTCAAAGAAAGCGCAGGCAGCCACACTGGTTGTCGTTACAACAACCGAACCCAGACCGAAATAAATGAACGACACAAGCAGAGCGGGCATCAGAGCAATGATGACACCATACATGTTGCGCTCTACCGAGTCAGTTCCGTGGGCATGTGGCGAAAGTGATACAATTAATTTTCCCATAATTCTTTATTTATTTTTGGCACGGATCACGCGGTTCTCTTTGAGAGACGCTGCTTTTTGCGCAGCTGGCCGTGTCTTTATTTATAAAGCCGCGTTAATCAGTGCCTAATTTTTATTTTTTAGCGGTGCGAGCGCGGATGATGCCCATGACTGTGGATTTGCCCTGGCGGATGTTATCGAGGAGCGGGCGATGAGCAGGACAGGTGAACTGACACGAACCACACTCAATACAACTGACAATTTCTTCACGCTCGCCACGCTCCCAGTTCTTTACCTCTGAGAGTTTGGCAAGCAGATAAGGCTCCAATCCCATAGGACATGCTGAGACACACTTGGCACAACGGATACAGGGCTGTGGTTCCTTGCGGCGAGCCTCTTCGGCAGAGATAATCGTCACAGAGTTAGTTCCTTTACAAATGGGCACCTCAACACTAGTGAGGGCCTTACCCATCATAGGGCCACCTGCCAGCAACTTATTGTCGCCATCGGGCATACCACCGCAGGCCTCAATCAGGTTTATCATCGGTGTACCCATACGAACGAGGAAGTTGCCAGGATGTTCCAAACGCTTACCTGTAACAGTAGTGCAACGTTCAAAGAGTGGTTTATGCTTCATCACAGCCTCATATACAGCTAAAGCAGTACCAACATTCTGAACAATGGCGCCGACATTGACAGGAATAGCGGGAGGAGCCGGTACCTGACGGCGGATTACAGCATCAACCAACTGCTTCTCACCACCCTGCGGATAGCGCTGTTGCAAGGGCACCACCTCAACATGATATTCTGTTCCATTGAACTTCTTAGCACATTTCTCGGTAAGCAGTTCAATGGCGGGCATCTTATTGGTCTCGATACCGATATAGCCCGTTGTTACCTTTGCACCTTTCATCAAGAGTTCCAGCCCCACGAGAATCTCGTCGGCACGCTCCATCATCAGGCGGAAGTCGGCGGTAATATAAGGCTCACACTCTACGGCGTTGATGATTACACACTCAGCCTTGGCTGTTGGCGGCGGCGTGAGTTTGATGAAGGTGGGGAAACAAGCTCCACCCATACCAACGACGCCTGCATCCTTAATACGACTGACAATCTCCTCAGGCGTCAGTTCGGGATGATCGGCCACCAACTCCAACTTGTCAGAACGGTCAATAGTCTCTTCCCACTCATCGCCTTCTACATTAATAATAATGGCAGGTTTGCGATAGCCTGTTGCATCAATGGCTGTATCAATCTTAAAAACCGTACCGCTGACTGATGAGAAAATGGGGGCAGAGACGAATCCACCAGCCTCGGCTATCATCGTACCTACCTTCACTTTATCACCTTTCTTAACTACGGGTTTAGCGGGAGCGCCAATATGCTGACTCAGTGGAAAAATTGCCTGTTTGGGCAGGGCTGCGACCACAATAGCTTCGTTGTGAGAGAGCTTATTCTCCTCAGGGTGTATACCACCTATACTGAATGTCCTTACGTTCATGCTTTTACCTCCTCTTCTTTTTTAAGTTCTTTAGGTTTCGGAGCCGGAGCAGGCGTGGGGAAGTTCACATCGCGAATGGCATGAGTAGGACACACCGACACACACTTGCGGCACAGGCGACACTTGTTGAAATCGATGTATGAACAATTGTTCTCTACAGTAATAGCGCCGAAGGGACACTCCTTCTCACACTTACCACAACCGATGCAGCTCACCTTACATGCCTTCATAGAAACGGCGCCCTTGTCTTTGTTGACACATGAGACAAATACCCTTCTACTCTTCGGTCCTTTCTTACGAAGTTCGATGATACCACGCGGACATGCCTTCATACAGGCACCGCAAGAGGTACACTTATCGTCGTCGACCTCGGGAATACCAGTTTCCGGATTCAAACGGATGGCATCGAACTGACAGGCCACAACACAATCGCCACAACCCAGACAGCCAAAGCCACAAGCCGTCTCACCAGCACCACAGGCATGCATGGCAGCACAGGTGCGCAGACCTGCATATTCAGCGATACGCGGACGATGCTCGCAAGTACCGTTACATCTCACCACGGCTACCATAGGCTCTGAGTTGGCAATAGCCATACCGAGCAGATCAGCCACTCTACCCATGACATCGGCACCACCAACAGGACAAGAGAGTCCATCAATACTTCCGGCATCGGATCCTTTCACAAGGGCATCGGCCATACCGCTACAACCAGGGAATCCACATCCACCGCAGTTAGCGCCAGGCAATACTTCGCTGACCTGCGCAATACGGGGATCTTCATAAACAGCAAACTTCTTGGATGCGAGAAAAAGTACCACAGCGGCAATCAAACCGATGGTTCCCAAGACAATCACTGCAATTAAGATGAAATTCATAAATGCTTTTTTTATTTGTTTTAGTTTATATTACTTAACTTCTATTGAGAAGGATATCTTCTTCTGAATCATACCCCGACAAGAGAAGATGATCAGATAATAAGGTGCGAGCGAGAGTAAGGCAGATACAGCGGCAAGTCCCTCACTGCCAGTAAACAGAAGCACCGCCAGCAATACGGCCATCATGATAACGAAAGGCAGACCGAACCCCAATAAAAGGGCTCTGTTTGCTACATCACGCGAAGCCCACACCGTGACATTCTGTCCCACGTTGAAAGCTGCTGTATCGCAATTGAAGACATCAATAATCTTCTCTTTCGACTCTGAGGCATGACAATGGGCAGCCACCTTACAGGCTGCACAAGCCGAAGTCTGAAGAATGCGTACCCTAACACATCCACCCGTTATCGATTCGATGATTCCAGAATGACTTATTTTAGTACTCATGAGCCCACTTCGGTAAGTTATCGGTTTTGTAAACTCGACTTTGCAAATGCAAAGGTACAATAAAAAAGGGAATTAAGAATTAAGAATTAAGAATAATTTCAAAAAAAAGTCGTAATCGTTTGCAATTACACCGATTTTTACTACTTTTGCAACGGAATTAAATTGAAACGAAGATGAAAGCCAGTGAACAGACTATTCAGCAGATTGAACGCGCCATTCGCAAGATTGCCGCTAAGTTTCCTCCAGAAGCAGAGGCCAATGACATGACCGATATCCATATCCGTGTGATACAGGAGACAGGTGAAATCAGAGCCTACAACGACAATGACGAAGAACTGGACCGTTGTGTGGTAGAAGAATGGATCGGCAATACCGATGAGGACTTCTATCAACAGGTGCCTTCAGTGATTCGCAAGTGTATCGAGAACCTGAAAGACATTGTAGAGAACATGTCAATACTGAAGCCATTCTCACTTGTTCTTGAAGATGAAGACAAGGAAACGGTAGAGGAACTTTATCTTGTTGACGATGAGATAGTAATCATCAATCCCGACCTGATGGCAGGGCTCGACAAAGATCTGGACAACTTTCTCGAAAATCTGCTGAAAGAAGACTAATCGTAGGACTCACTGTTCTGAAGCACGAAATGACGCGACGGATCCACATAATACACCTCCTCTGTACGCGTTTGATGAGCCTGCTTAGAATAGTCTAACAGATGTATTTCGTAATCGCTAGTAATTGAGAAATACTGTATAAATTCCTCAGGATTAATACTGAATTCATCTTCTTCATCCTCAACTGCATACAGACAAAGCTTATCGACGGGCATATACTCGTCGTCAAGTGAATAAAGGTATATTGAATAACGCTCTTCCTCGCTTGTCTCGTCGGCTGCCAATAACATCATACGGGCTCCAAGACTCTCGGAAACAGCGATAGCCTTAGGATGGTTTCCTTCGAGGTTCAGATATGTTACTATCTCCTGTGGAACCGGTTTAAAAGCAGGTAAGAATCTCACAAAGTCTTCGGTATAGCTGATGGGTAACGGCTGGATATCGAGACTATCGAAGAACATCTTGATAGGATTATCAGAGCTCTGGAGGTTGATACCCTGTGCCTCCAGCCGCTCACGAATTTCGATGGTCTTTATGCTGTCGAGTTTATGTTGCAGGACTTCTGACGAAAGATTCTTGTTACCACAAGAAATGAATAGTAAGTATTGAATAGAGAATAATAATACCCATGCGCCATGCCATAATGCCTGATTCCTCCTTTTCATATCGTTACAGTTTTATTTTCTTAACTACGGGCTTACTCTCATTCTGCAGACGGTTCAAGGCTGTTACTACATAAACACATTTTTCCTTACCATTCTCGTATGGTAGTTTATAGAAGGTCTGATTGGTGATGGTACATATTTTCGAAGCATCATTCAAATTCTGCACCTCACCTTTGGCAAAACGATAAACTACATATTTCGTAGCCGTATCACTCCAGTCCTTACCCTTGGGAGCAGTCCAGAAGAGAATATAGCCGTCACTGGTCCATACGGGCTTCACCTTACGCACCTTCTTAGGTGCCTTGTTGCTGATGAATTCCATAGATGGCTGCAAGGCGGGTGTTTTCCAATACACGTTGCGCAGGTTGCTACCATAGTTTCCCACATTGTCAACAGCTGCCTTAGCATACCACAGCACTGTTCCCTTTACATAGGGCAGTTGACGATGGAGGGCCATTTTTGCACTCTGCTGGTTGCGGTTAGGATCCTGAAGATCCGAAAATTTCACCGTACGCTCTACATCTTCGCCAATCACCAGCGGACGTGCTGCAGCATGTTGACTCCACCACTTAATCAGGGTCTCATAGTCAGCGGCTTTATTACCTATCTCCCAGTAAATCTGAGGCACACAATAATCAAGCCAGCCATTATTTATCCACAATAGGATGTCGGCATACAAATCGTCGTAGTTCTGTGTGCCATTCGTGTTACTGCCAATAGGCGAACTTTTCTTGTTGCGATAGATACCAAAGGGCGAAATCCCCACCTTCACCCAAGGCTTGGCCTCGTGGATGGTTTTATAGAACTGCTCTACAAAGAGATCAACATTATAACGACGCCAATCGTTCACATCCTTTATACCATTTGAGTTCTGACGAAACTGAGCAGCATCTGGAATAGAAACGCCCTTAACGGGATAGGGATAGAAATAGTCGTCCATATGGATACCATCGACATCGTAACGAGTAACAATATCTCTGGCCACCTCACAGATATAGTCGCGATTCTCGGGAATACCGGGATTCAGTATCAGCAAATCATCGTATTCAAAACAACGCTGTGGTGCACGTCTGGCAATATGGTTCTGCGCCAACTCTTTTGTGGTCTTTGTTCTAGCACGATAGGGATTAATCCATGCATGCAATTCCATACCACGTTCGTGGCACTCATCAATCATCCACTGCAGAGGATCCCAATAGGGGGACGGAGCTTTGCCCTGAACTCCTGTCAGAAAGCGACTCCAAGGCTCCAGCTTACTCTCGTAAAGGGCATCACACTCAGGGCGCACCTGAAAGATAATCAGATTGACGCCGTCTTTCTGCAACTCATCTAACTGATAGGTCAGCGTCTGCTGCATCTTCTCAGTGCCCATACCTTGGAATTGTCCGTTCACACACTGTATCCACGCGCCACGCATCTCACGCTTCTGCGCTGCGGAAGAGAAAGGTAAAAGAATAAAAAGACAAAAAGGTAAAAACCATTTCACCAATCCCATCACCTTATCATTATAATTATTTCCCATATCTATACTTTTTTATCTTATTAGAAAAGATTCAGTTTCTGTTTTCTTGCTTCTTCGATTGACGAGAGTTTTATTTGCTCATGCTGATATTCCACTCGCAGCTGTTCATATTTCTCTGCCAGTTCCTGCTCAACCTGCTGTTCATCACTTAGCAATCTTGATGCCACAAGGGCATTCTGCGAGGCATCTTTCATCCAAACCACAGGGCCACCGTAAACAGGGGCTATTTTCAGTGCCACATGCAGTTCGCTGGTAGTGGCTCCGCCAATCATGATAGGTATATTCATACCTGCTTTTTCCAACTCCTGTGCCACGTTGACCATTTCTTCCAAACTTGGAGTAATCAGACCACTCAGACCTACCAGATCTACATTTTCCTCTTTGGCCTTTCGCACTATCTGTTCGGCTGGCACCATCACTCCCATGTCAATGATCTCGTAGCCATTACATGCCATCACCACACCTACGATGTTTTTACCAATGTCATGTACATCACCCTTAACCGTTGCTAACAGCACTTTTCCCGCGCTTTTTGCGCCTGCGGTTTTCTCGGCTTCGATATAAGGCTGCAATATCTCAACGGCTTGCTTCATGGTACGAGCAGTCTTTACCACCTGAGGAAGAAACATCTTACCCTCACCAAATAGCTTACCTACGGTATTCATACCCGCCATCAGTGGCCCTTCAATAATATCAACTGCATGAGGATAAGACTCAAGTGCCTCTTTCAAATCTGCTTCCAGATGATCGGCTATGCCTTTGACAAGCGCTTTCTCCAGACGCTCATCCAGAGGTAGGTTTTCTTTTTCTTCTTCAGAAACGGAGGAGTCAATGGCAGTCTGGGTACGCTTCTTTTCCTGCTCCTCCAGTAACCGTCCCGCCAACTCAGTAAGCGCTTCAGCCGCCCCTTTTTGCCGATTCAGTATAACGTCTTCGATAACATCAAGTTCCTCCTGAGGAATATCCGAATACGTTACCTTCGTTGAAGGATTTACGATCCCGAAATCCATGCCTTTCTGGATAGCATGATAGAGGAATACGGCGTGCATGGCCTCGCGAATATAGTTGTTACCGCGAAACGAGAAACTCAGGTTACTTACTCCACCACTGATGTGAGCACCAGGCAGATTCTCCTTAATCCAGCCTGCCGCACGAATGAAATCGAGCGCATAGCTATCGTGCTCCTCCATTCCTGTGGCCACAGCCAGCACATTGGGGTCGAAGATAATATCGAGCGGATTCATACCCACCTGCTCAACTAGTAACTTGTAGGCTCTACCTGCTATCTCTATGCGACGCTCATAACTTGTGGCCTGACCTATCTCATCGAAACACATCACCACCACCGCAGCACCATAGCGCTTCACGTCGCGAGCATGTTCGAGGAATTTTTCCTCACCCTCTTTCAGTGATATAGAATTCACGATGCTCTTGCCCTGTACACATTTCAGTCCTGCACATATCACCTCCCAGTCTGAGGAGTCTATCATGACAGGCACCTTAGCAATATCCGGCTCTGCAGCAATCATGTTGAGGAAGTTCACCATCTCGGTCTTAGCATCGAGCAAACCATCGTCCATATTGATATCTATCACAAGGGCACCATCTGCCACCTGTTTACGGGCAATACCGATGGCCTCGTTGTAGTTTTTCTCTTTAATGAGACGAAGGAACTTTCGTGAACCAGCCACATTACAACGTTCACCCACATTCACAAACTGCACCTCAGGAGTGACATCAAGCAATTCGAGTCCAGAGAGCCACATCGTCATGGGATTCTCTACGGGCACATGAGGTTTCTTTCCTTCTACCAGTGGCGCATAAGCGGCAATAAACGTCTCATCAGTACCACAACAGCCGCCGATAATATTTACCAGTCCCTCATCAACAAGTTCGCCCATTTTGGGCGCCATCGATTCTGCGGTCTCATCGTAAAGTCCCATCGAATTGGGAAGACCTGCATTAGGATAGGCACTAATATAGTATGGCGCATGCTTGGCCAACTCACGCAGGAAAGGCTTCATCTGCGTGGCACCAAACGAGCAGTTCAACCCTACAGAGAAGATATTGTAGGTGCTGACGCTGGCGAGGAAAGCATCGAGTGTCTGCCCACTCAGAGTACGCCCTGCCAGATCACTCACCGTTACAGAGAGCATAATTGGCAGTTCAACACCTTTTTTCGTCATAACACGATCAACAGCATCGATGGCGACTTTGGCATTCAGCGTGTCGAAGATAGTTTCAATAAGCAGAGCATCTACCCCACCCGCTATCAGTGCTTCAGCCTGCTCTTCATATGCAGCCAACAACTCGTCGTAAGTCAAATCTCTAGCAGCAGGATTGCTCACATCAGGTGACATCGAACAGGTTTTATTTGTCGGCCCCATAGAACCAGCCACGAATCTGGGCTTGTCCGGGGTAGAGAATTCGTCTGCCACACGACGAGCAATTCTTGCACCCTCAAAGGCAATTTCGTAGGCCTTATCCTCCAGATGATAGTCTGCCTGCGATATACGCTGACTACTGAAAGTGTTGGTTGCTATAATATCGGCTCCCGCCGCCAGATACTGACGGTGGATGTCGGCTATCACATCAGGACGTGTCAGTGAGAGCATGTCGTTGTTGCCCTTCATCTGCCCCTCTAAATTCACAAAACGGTCTCCACGGAAGTCTTCCTCCGTAAGACCGTATGTCTGTATTTTGGTACCCATCGCTCCATCGAGTATGAGTATCCGCTGTTTGATTATATCGTTAAGTCTGCTCATTTATACACTTTCATTGCTCTATCCATCTCACGTCGGTCTTCCTTCTCTTTCAGCGTCTGACGTTTGTCGTACTCCTTCTTACCCTTACAGAGCGCAATATCCATCTTTGCACGCCCTTTATCGTCGATAAACACCAACGTAGGAACAATGGTATAACCCGTTTGTTTGGTAGCACTCTCCAAAGCTCTTATCTCCTTCTTGGTAAGCAGTAGCTTGCGGTCACGCTTCATCTCGTGGTTGTTGTACGCCCCATAGAAGTAAGGACTCACGCTCATACCCTTCACCCACAGTTCACCATTAATCACAGTGCAGTAGGTATCAACCAAGCTGGCCTTGCCTAGACGAATGGATTTGATCTCCGTACCCGTCAGCACAATGCCTGCTGTGTAGGTCTCAATAAAGAAGTATTCAAATGAAGCCTTCTTATTCTTGATTTGTATAGGGCTCTTCTTTCTGAGCAGTTCCTCTGTCTTGTTCATATCATTTTATCGTTGCGAAGTGCTCCAGATGATCGTCGATATAGTGGGCGATGTCATCAGTCCATTCTTCCTCGTTTTCAATGAAGAGATCATCGAGGTCATCGAACTCCGGATATTTCTCAAAGAGTGCCATAAACTCTTCGTCACTACAGTCTTTCTCTATCTCGTCTCGATACTTCAACCATAGTGTGTGAGCGTCGTAAATCATCTTCGATGGTCCACGCATTTCCCACTGACGCAGGGCTTTAGCAAACGGATTCTTGAAGATGAAAGGGCCGTAACCATTATGTATCAACTGCACGAATCCACCATCCATCAACTCCTCGTGCAGAATCTCCCATGAGAGAAGCGTTATCTGATCGCTATTCAACTCGCCCATATTCTCGGCAGTCAATTCTCCGCCAATGGCATCATGAATGGCATGGGTAAACACACCAATAAAGGCATCCATACCCTCCATAGCAGCCTGCTGCAAATCTGCATCTTTTACAATAACCTCTTTCATCGCACTTCTTTTTTGATTCTATATTAACTCATACACTCCCGTGGGCATGGTTCTACGAAGCACTTCCAACTCCAAGTCTTTTCCTGGAACGATGCCATAACTTCTCAATATAGTCTCCACCGTCTTGCGAGCGAGTTCTGGATGATTATTCTCTTCGCTAAGGTGACAGAGCCACACATGCTTCAAGTGTTCCGACATATTTTCAGCTAACACGCGTCCACATAAATCGTTCGACAGGTGTCCGCTATCGCTGAGTATACGCTTCTTCAGATAGGCAGGATATGGTCCGTTTTCCAGCATCTCCACATCGTGATTAGCCTCAATCACCAAATAGTCGGCTTTGGAGATTGCCTGCTTCACGTCATCAGTCACACTGCCCACGTCAGTCAATATCACGAAGGTCATTCCTTCTACCAGAATCTCATAGCCCACATTCTCTGTAGCATCATGAGGCACAGCAAAAGGTCTCACCGTAAAGTCGCCTAATTGCACCGTCTCACCAATTTTCAGCACCTTCCTCTTCTCATCGCTCACCTTACGGGTCACGCAGTAGTTGTGGTTAATGCCATTATGCACCTTTTCCGTAGCATACACAGGCACCTGATAATCGTAGCTGAACGAGCCAACCGATTTAATATGATCGGCATGGTCGTGAGTGATTAGTACACGTTTCACCGTACTAAGGCTTACGCCATAGTCCCTGCAGTGTTTTTTCAGGGTGCGTATACCTACGCCGATATCTATGAGGAGTGCGTCTGTGGCGGTACCAAGGTAATAGCAGTTTCCACTGCTGCCGCTTCCAAACGATATAAATTTCAACATCCTTATTTTTTAATTTTCGTGCAAAGGTAGTGCAAATCGAGCGAAATACCAAATTAATTTTGATTTATTTATATTAGAATGGTAGTCCAACTGCGAAATGAAATGCCAGATCGCGCCCCATTCTGGGGTGAATCAGCGGGTAATGTGCCTCTTCCTCTGTCTCATAAGCTGGATTGATGGCCTTCATACCAAGGTCGAATCTTAATATAAAGTAATCGAAATTCAGTCTCAGTCCCATACCATAGCTTACCGCCAAATCGTTCACAAGTCCTCGTAAGGTAAACTGCCCTTCTGGCTGTTCATCGTATTTGCGCAATGTCCAGATGTTACCCGCATCTGCAAACAAAGCGCCATAGAATTTCCAGAACAGATGGGTGCGGTATTCCAAATTCAAATCAAACTTCATATCACCCGTTTGTGTAATGAAGTTTATCCTACCATCCTTATCCTTATACCGTCCTGGGCCCAAACTTCTCACAGTCCATCCTCTTACACTGTTGGCACCTCCTGAGAAGTAGCGTTTCTCAAAAGGCAGTACCTGGCTATTACCATAGGGATAGGCAATGCCAAATCCCAAATGGAATATCAACTGATCCTGCTTACCTCCCAATAACTGTCGTGTAAAATCAAAGTCGGCCTTCACATATTGGGCATAGGCGATATTGAACACACGATATTGTCCCAAATAGTTCTTCTCGGCTCTAAAACTATGGGCACACAAATCCAACAAATTACCAGCAGACTCTACATGTGTCTTCAGTGCCAGTCGCCCATTGTTATAACTATAACCAAAGCCCATGCGCATGATAAACAGGTTCTCATAGTTATAGCGCAGGATTGCGTTCGAGTTCGACTCGTTTTCAAGATATTCCCTCCTGAAAGTCTGACTCACCCAAGGCATAAACACATAGTTTAAATCCACTAGGTCTAAACTATAGCTGTCACGGTGTTTCTGAGGTTTCCACTGGTAATGGAATCCTGTAGAGAGCACCCTTCGGTGGAACTCTGGGCGATCCTGCGAGTCATACAATAGCGACACCTCACTAGTGGCCGTGATTCTACGCCTCACATCACTATTCAGAAAAGGAAACAAAAATCGTGGAAAAGACAATCTACTCTCCACACTATATTCTATATAGTCCTGGTTGCGATAGCCCTCCAAGCCCTTGATAGCCTCATAGGCACCGCGTAATTGCACACTGAAGGTCTCCGAACCCCTGAACAAGTTACGGTTTTGATAGGTCAGTGAGGCTGCGGCACCGAAATCGCCTGCCGTGTTGGTACCCTCTGGTTGGAAACTGATTGTCGAGGGTTTGTTCGTCTGTACCTGTATGGTTGCGTCAAGCAGCGCGGTATCAGCCACCTGCTCAAAACTAATATTGGTATATCTCACAGCTCCCAATCGTCCAAAATGGTTATAAGTATTTTGCAAATCCGATGCAGAGTAGAGGCTGCCAGGTTTCAGGAATGTGTTCTCTTCGAGCACTCGCAGCCTTAAATGTATGGCAGAATCGCCCTGCGCTCCACTGACATAGTTGAGATTACGAATGCGGTACTGGCTATGCAGCGTGTCACGCCCCTCATCTATCTGATAAGGATGTAGTACCTTTGCCAGTGCTACATGGTGCAGGTTCTCATTTTTTCTTGCCTTATAACTCACATACTCCTTATGAAACCTGAAATAGCCTCTGTCCTGCAAGAACGATGATACATCTGAGCGCTCTTGTGCCATCGTCTCTACGTTAAACTGCATACCCTCGCTCAACAGCGACTTACGTTCTTTCAACAGCCTCTCAATCGTAGAGTCCTGAATATCGGTTTCAAGCGGAGTTATGTAATAAGGTTTCCCTGGGTGAAGAACATAGATAGCGTCAATTTTCTTTTTCTTCTTTTGGTCTACAAACAACTCCACCTGAGCATCCAAATAGCCTTTGTTCCGCATCGCCTGCTGTAGGTCATCGCACGTCTGTCTGGCTAACAGAGTATCGTAAATTACAGGTGCTTCGCCCATCTGTCGGAGCGTACGTCCTACCCAAGAACTATCTTTACCCGCCAACGCATACACGCCCAAAGGTATCTTCATCGACAAAAACCAACGAGCGTTTTCCTTCTGCCTCACGTAATTCTTCAGTTGTGAGGTACTAATGTCCTTATATTTCCTATCAGAAACGACCTTTACCTTGTCAAGTATCAATTCATTATCATCAAGATTATGCGTAACTGAGCAGCTGCACAACAATAGCACAACCACCATAGATATTATCACTCCCGTTTTCTTATTCCGAATCTTCAATTCTCATTAATTTGGGGCCAAAATTACAAAAAAACTCTTAATTCTCAATTCTTAATTCTCAATTTCTTCGTATCTTTGCATCAGAATTAACGACTTTTTTTAAATGATCAGTAAAAATCAGTTTAAATTTATCCGACAGCTCGAGCAAAAGAAGTTTCGCCGCCGCGAAGGACTCTTCGTTGCCGAGGGCACTAAGGTTGTAGGTGATTTGCTACAGCGCCACCAGCCCCACTCCGTCTACGCCACAGCCGAGTGGATTAAGAATAACCCTACCACAGAGGCTACAGAAGTCAGCGACGACGAACTCCGCCGTCTAAGTTTCCAGCAGCATCCTCAACAGGTTCTCGCCCTCTTTCCTCTGCCACAAGGGCCTAAAGGGGTGATCCCCGAGACTGTTGCGAATCTCAGGTCGTTTACTACCGAAGGGATGCAAGAAGGGCTATCCCTTGCTCTTGATGGCATCCAAGACCCTGGCAATCTCGGCACTATCATCCGCATAGCCGACTGGTTTGGCATTTCTACCATCTACTGCTCCGACGATACTGTCGACGCCTACAACCCTAAGGTGGTTCAGGCCACCATGGGCAGTATTGCGCGCGTGAACATAATTTATATTGATCTTACCGCCCTGCTAAAGTCGCTTCCCCAAGACTTCCCTGTCTATGGAACCTTCCTAGACGGTGAGAATATCTATACACAAGAGCTCTCTAACCATGGTCTTATCATCATGGGTAACGAGGGTAACGGTATCTCTGGTGAGGTGCGCGCCTTGGTCAACCGAAGACTTTTAATACCAAATTTCCACAATGGTGACACTGTCGACAGTCTCAACGTAGCTATCGCCACTGCCATCACCTGCTCTGAGTTCCGCCGACGCCAATAAACGTAATCCACCTAATGCGCAGGCGTGTGTAAAGATGTAGTCCCCTTATCAGAATAGTGGTGAGGGGATTTTTCATTCAATCGATTGCACATCGTAAATCACAAAAAATCACACTTTTAGATAACAACATATTCATATCTTTACTACATTTGCCAACGCAAAACAAATGTTACAGATTTTCAATTAACTAAAAACTACAAAAAATGAAAAAGCTATTATGCAAGAGAAACGGCAATCTTCTTATTGCCACTGGCATGTTGCTCAGCATGACGCTGACGCAAAGTTGTTCTGACACGTTGGACCTTGACCTGCAACCACAACCACAGACCGAAAAGGCTGCGACACGAGGCACCAACAGTCTGCAACCCCTCAACGATGTAATGATGCAGGCATTCTACTGGAATGTGCCTGTAGACGAAGCTGGTAGAAACGGTTCCTGGTGGAACACCCTTCGGTCTAAGGCCTCTGAGATGAAATCAAGTGGCATCACCGCCATCTGGACACCAGTGCCCTCTAAAGGCAACTGGGGTATCACTGACAACGGTTATGGTATCTACGACCATTACGACCTGGGTAACTACTATCAGAAAGGTACCACAGAAACGCGTTTTGGTAGTCGTGCCGAACTGGAGTCGATGATCAGTACCATGCACCAGTCGCCCAAGATCAGTGTCTACTCCGATGTGGTACTCAACCACGTCTATTCTTCCGATGAGAATGAGGAAGTGAACCCTGCCGTAAAGGCTTATGTGTTCGGTGAGGCTCATGGCGAGCAGAACAAGCCCTACCCTGCCAATGAGATTCGCTGGGTCATCCCAAATGCAGCGACAGGCGATTACTACATTCAAATCAAGGGATATGGACTGCCTTGGAATGAATCCTCTACTCAGCGCGGCTACGACCTCATGATTCGCTGGGACAACAGCAACATCTCGTCTTCTTACAATTGGGAGTATGAGCCCAACAACGGCAACGGCAGCTTCAACAACTTCCCGGGTTCTGGCCGTATCATCCGCGGACACATGGAAAATCATTCTGATATCGACGAGTACAAGATTCATGTATCGTCTAAGCACGACATAGAGATTCGTCTCTCTGCCAAGCGTGAGGATGGCAGCAACTGGGTTGACGCAGGCTCTATGCTTGGCTACTATCCCGTGGCTGTATGGTATAACGGCACCAACTTGGCCAACACCACCCTACAGGCTCGTACCAATACCAACATCACCTACGTGAACCATACTGGTAGTGGTGAACCTAACTATTCATGGAACTACAGTCATTTCCATCCGTCCGACGCTAACGACTGGCTTGGCGATTATGGATCAGATGAGATTATCACGAACACCAAGTTCTTCGGTAACGACTATAACACCTACAACAGCACAGTACAGACCCGTCTGAACAACTGGGGTAAGTGGCTGGTGAACAAGATTCATTTCGATGGTTTCCGTCTTGACTTCGTTCGCGGCTTCCAAGAGTCATTCGTTGCCAACTGGGTGAACGGCCTTCCGCATGTCGACGGTGCACAGCCATTCATCGTAGGCGAATACTGGGGTGCCGACTACCGTATCAAAAATTGGGTTAACACAGTAGCCTCTTACGGCGCTCAAGTTAACGGATTCGACTTCCCACTGAAGAGCACGCTCACAGAGATGTGTAATGGCAATGGAAACTCATTCAACATGTCATGGTTGAATCATGCCGGCATGGTACGCAACAGCGGCGGTAACGCGCTCCCAGGCACCTCGGTTGTGACCTTCCTCGACAACCACGATACTGGTAAGGAGCACGACAAATGGGTTACTAAAGACCATCAATTGGGCTATGCCTACATTCTCACCCACGAAGGACGTCCTTGTCTGTTCTATCCTCACTTCTTCGGCGTGACACAGGTGGATGCCGACCACTCCAACTACACCACAACCGCTCCTTCTACACTGAAAAACAAGTTGAAGAAGCTCATTGAAATACGTAAGAAGTATCTTGGTGGTGTTATAACAGTGCTCAGCGAAACGGGAAATCCATACCCATCAAGCAACTGCCAGAATCTGTATATCGCCCGTCGCCAGGGTAACGGCACCAAAGACGGCGCTATCATCGTACTGAACAACCACGACAGCAGTACTAAGGCCATGTGGGTAACGGTGAACGCCTCTGGCTTCAGCAATTGGGCTGGTAAGCGTTTGGTCAATGTCCTGAACACCTCACAGAAAGTCACTGTCGAGGCCGACGGCCGTGTAGAGCTCTCAGCTCCTTCACGTGGCTACAGCATATGGGTTAAAGAGAGTGATCTCTAAGTAATTAAGTAATAAAGAAAAAAGTGGTCAGGCTTTCATCGCTTGGCCACTTTATTTGTCTTATTCACTATAGGCTTTAACGCCGATAGTTTCCTGAGAGCCAATGGTCATCTGGCGCAAGTCGTAGTAGGAACCGTTGTAGATATTGAAGTCGACATTGCCCTTGATACCAGGAAGCCGTCCTGCATCGGTGTGCTGCCAGAACTTCCATGGACCTTGGTATTCAAGCGAATCGACGTAATAATGAGCTATCCAATAGGGATACTGATTAAAAATAGTATCGTTAAGATAACGGGTCTTAAATCTAAAATAGGTATAGATAATAGGTTTCACCTGATAGTAGCGTTCCACGATATCGAGCCACTCGAGCACAGACTGCTTAAACTGTTCGTCGGTCTGGCTCTTTGGTTTATGTTCAACGTCTAGAACAGGAGGCAGATCGCCATTTTCGAGTTTCACGGTGTTAATAAAATGCCAGGCCTGTTGTTCTGCAGGCGTGTGCACGCTATAAAAATGGTACGCGCCGCGCGTGAAACCATTTTCGCGAGCCTGATAGAAATTGTCTCGGAAGTTCTCGTCAGTCTGAGTGGCACCCTCAGTAGCCTTGATCATCACAAAACGAATGGGACATTTGTTGATGGAACCATTATCTTTAAGATCATCCCAATCGATACGGCCCTGATGGTGGGAGATGTCGATACCGTGAATCTCGTAGCCTTCAGGATAGCTCACGTCGCCATAGAGAGCACGCCATCGGAAGCCGAAGGGACCTACAAAAAAATAATAGAAAAACCACACATAGCCCGCAACAACCAAGCCAGCTCCAATCCACCATCCCCACGAAGGGACACGGCGCAACAAACGGACAAGGATGCTTGGCTTACGACGGCCTCGGGGGCCATGGTAAGTACGGGTAGTTCCAACTCCCTTTCTACGAACAACTCGGCGCTTTGGCATCAACGAAAAAGAAAAGGCACGAATTACACGAATTCACGCGAATAAAAAATAATTCGTGATAATTCGCGTAATTCGCGCCTAATAAATTAATTACTTACCCTGCTCAAGAGCGAGTGTACGGGTTGGCTGGTCGCAAACCTCTGTTGGACCCCAGTACTGGATTGGACCAGGATATACATAAGCGGTTTCACGAGCCCAACGATCACGCTGTGCAGCGAAGGTCTTGAAAGGAGCACCGTCGAGTTCAACGAGAGCCTTACGGATAACTGGCTTCATCTCACCAGCACGCTTCTCCATGTTCATCATCATGGTGATGGGCACACCACCAGCAATCCACTGCTCAGCAGGAGCTGTTGTGTTCTTAACGATAGCCATGTAACCAGTCTTGCCGTTAGCAATCAACTGGGCAGCTGATGTACCAAGAGCGTAGCAGTAGTCGGCATCGAAGTTAGAAGGAGCAGCGCAACGTCCCTCATAACCGAAGAAGTGGTGCTGAGCTGAGAACTTACCAGTGTACTTGCCTTCCTTCTTCATCTTTTCGAGCTTCTGAGCTACCATTGTAGAGAGCAGCTTCTCGGTCTCGATCAGTGATACCTGTACGTTTCCGTGTGGGTCACGATCCAGAGCCAGCTGACGGGCAACACCAGTAGGCAGGCTGTTGAATACAGCGAGGTTCTCGTCTGTCAGGTGAGCCTTTACGAAGTCAATCGACTCGTGACGATCCAGCTCCTTAGCCTCTGGCAAAGCCAGTACGTCGTTCAGCTGAGCAATCAGCTTCTTGATAGCAGGAATGAACTCGATAACACCCTCAGGAATGATAACGGTACCGAAGTTGTTACCATCAGCAGCACGCTGGCAAACAGCGTTAGCGATGTATGTAACGATATCGTCGAGGCTCATACCCTTCTGCTCGATCTCCTCAGAAACGAGGCAGATGTTTGGCTGAGTCTGCAGAGCGCACTCCAGAGCGATGTGAGATGCTGAGCGACCCATTACCTTAATGAAGTGCCAGTACTTACGTGCAGAGTTACAGTCACGCTCAATGTTACCAATCAGCTCAGAGTATGTTTTACAAGCTGTGTCGAAACCGAAGCTAGTCTCAATCTGATCGTTCTTCAGGTCACCGTCGATAGTCTTAGGACAACCGATTACCTGTACGCCGTAGTTCTTGGCAGCATAGTACTCAGCCAGTACACAAGCGTTGGTGTTAGAGTCGTCACCACCGATAATAACGATAGCCTTGATGTTCAGCTCGCGGATAATCTCGAGACCCTTCTCGAACTGATCAACCTTCTCGAGCTTGGTACGACCAGAACCGATCATATCGAAACCACCAGTGTTACGATACTCGTCGATAATGTCGGCAGTGAGTTCCATATAGTTGTGATCTACCAGACCGCCAGGACCCAGAATGAAACCGAAGAGACGGTTCTCGGGGTTCAGCTTCTTAATCTGATCGAAGAGACCAGTAATCACATTGTGACCGCCAGGAGCCTGACCGCCTGAAAGGATGATACCTACGTTCATCTTGGTGTTGTTAGCCTCGGTAGCGGGCTCGAACTCTACGATAGGCATACCGTAGGTGTTGGGGAAGAGCTTCTTGATTTCCTCCTGGTCGCCTACACTCTGAGTGGGCTGACCTTCCTTAACCTTAACAGCACCCTGAAGCGCCTTGGGGAGCTTTGGCTGATAAGCGGCTCTGGCGAGCTGCAATGCACTTTTTTCCATAATCTTATTACTACTTTATAAAATGAATAATATCGTTTCTGAGCCGCAAAATTAGTGATTTTTTGTAAGAAATACGAAAGAAAAGATAGGTAAAATACACTTTTTAATATTTTTTGGGACGGAAAGCATTGCTATCTCAGAAAATATTCCTATCTTTGCTTACTGAATATAACAAAATAGACCAAAAAGGAGGATTATTTTATGGCAAACAAAAGACATTTGAAGAAGAACATCAACATGGTATGCATGAATCTATTTGCAGAGTGTATGGCCGTTTCATTGTACGATTCGGACGAGAAGAAAAGGAAAAACGTGGAGAACCAGTTTGATACCATCATAAAACTCCAGGATCATTACTGCAGACGCATTTCACACCCCGAACCCGGCATGAAAGCGAAGGACTATTATAACGACCTGATCGATAAGTTTACTGAGCAGGCCAATGAAATTATTGACATCATCAACTCATAACGGCACATGTGGAAACAATTCTGTAACTGGTTACTATATAAGCGCTGGGGGTGGACTGCAGAGATAACTCAGGACCACCCCGATAAGTTTATTATTTGTCTGGCTCCCCACACTAGCAACTGGGATTTCGTGCTCGGACAGTTGTATAGTGGTGCCATAGGCATGAAGATCAATTTTCTGATGAAGAAGGAGTGGTTCTTCTGGCCTCTGGGCTCTGTCTTCAAGTGGTTGGGAGGCATACCCGTTCACCGACAGAAACACACCAGCATGACCGATGCGATGGCAGAGGCAGCGAAGGAAGCCAACACATTCCGTCTATGCATCACGCCAGAAGGCACACGAGCCAGACGGGAAGAGTGGAAAAAAGGCTTTTATTTCATAGGTATGAAGGCCCAACTTCCTATTTTGCTCTATGGCATAGACTACGAGAAGAAACTTATCAAATGTACGAAGACTATCATCCCTATGGGTGATCTGGACACTGATATGCGTGACATTAAACTTTATTTCAAGGACTTCAAAGGCAAGAAGCCCGAAAACTTTACGATTGGAGAACTATAACCATGAAAAAAACGCTCACCATAGTTCTGACCCTGATGTTGCTGCTTACTGCCCACACAGTGTTGGCTGCCAGAAGAAGAGTGGTGAAACCTATAGATCCGCAGAAAGAACTGAAAGATAAGCTGAACCGCTACTTCATCAGCTACAGCGTGAGTTCACAGAAACTCCGCAACCGCAGCAAGTTGACGACACTCAGCATCAGCGACTCGCTACGCACGATAGACATCAGCGCTGACACACATTTCGGTGAGCAGGTGTTTACTCCGGAGACAGTGAGCGAGATATACGACGCTGTAAGGGCACTGCTGCCCGACAGCATTATCGGCTACCAGATGAGTATCAAGACGGGCGGATGGACGCTGGAGCAGCTGGTTCCCAACAGGTTAAGACTGACCGAGGATAAAACACGCACCTGGGGCGACATCGATTATAAAGGAAGGCCTTGGGTGAGCAACGTATCACTCCCATATACCATCAGCAATGGACTGAACAATCGCCATCTATGCGTCTGGGCCAGTCATGGAAGCTATTTCCATACGAGAGACAGCGTATGGAAATGGCAGCGTCCCGCACTCTTCGGAACCCGCGAGGACCTGTTCACCCAGACCATCGTGGTGCCCTACCTCATACCGATGTTGGAGAAGGCCGGGGCGGTGGTGTTCACGCCAAGGGAGCGCGACTGGCAGCGAAACGAGTTCATCGTTGACAACGACACGCCTGAGAGTGGCTATCAGGAGACACGCGGGCAGCACCGCTGGCATCATGCCGACTCTGCAGGCTTTGCCTTCCACCCTGGAGTATATGTTGATCACGAAAACCCCTTCGAGCAAGGCACATCAAGACAAACCGAGGTTACCAACAATCCAGAAAGCGAAAGTACCATTATCTGGCGACCTGCCATCACCGAGGCAGGACGCTATGCTGTATATGTAAGCTATCAGACGGTAGAGAATAGCATAGACGATGCACACTACACTGTGTGGCACCAAGGCGTATCTACAGAATTTAGAGTAAATCAGCAGATGGGCGGACGCACTTGGGTGTATTTGGGAACATTCGATTTCGATGCGGGCAGTAGTGCACGCAACTGTGTAATACTGTCGAACCAAAGCCGTCATCACCATGGTGTTGTAACTGCCGACGCTGTGCGTTTCGGCGGAGGAATGGGTAACATACGAAGAGGTTACACCACCAGCGGACTGCCTCGAGCATTGGAAGGCTCTCGCTACTATGCGCAATGGGCAGGTATGCCCTACTCTGTCTATTCCACAAAGAACGGTGAAGACGATTATGGCGACGACATCAATGCACGCAGCTACATGGCCAACCTGCTGGGCGGCGGCTCCGTATACATGCCAGATACTACAGGAAGGGGTGTCCCTTTAGAATTATCGTTGGCCATTCACAGCGATGCAGGCTACACGCGTGATGGACAAACGCATACAGGTACACTATCTATATGTACCACCTACCTGAACGACAGCATCCTGTATTCAGGACTCTCCAGACTGGTGTCACGCGACTTGGCAGACGAACTACTGATATCAGTATCAAACGATATGGCAAAGCACTATGGCAGTTGGCCGACACGCGAACTCTATGACCGCAACTACTCAGAGAGTCGCTGTCCAGGCATACCCAGCGCCATATTGGAGACCATGTCACACCAGAACTTTTGGGATATGCGTTATGGACAGGATCCCAACTTCCGCTTCGATATGGCGAGAAGTATCTATAAGGCCATATTGCGTTATGTAAGTCGCATGCACCATACGAGATATGTAGTGTCACCATTGGCTCCGACACACATCAGGGCCGAGTTGACGGGAACAGGACAGGTAAAGGTAAGTTGGAAGAGCACTAAAGATGCCGACGAATCTACAGCAGAACCTACAGGCTACATCGTCTATACAGCCATCGGCAAAAACGGATTCGACAATGGCACATATGTAAAAGGGAAGAACACTAGTCTGACAATAGACATTGAGCCAGAGTTACTATACTCATTCAAGGTGACTGCCGTGAACGACGGCGGCGAAAGTTTCCCCACAGAGGTGGTATCGGCCTATGAAAGCCCTGGCGCTCAGAAAACGATACTCATCGTAAACGGATTCCATCGTTTGGCCTCGCCCGCTGTGAGGAACAATAGTGCAGAACAAGGCTTCGACCTGGAAATGGATGCAGGTGTCACATATGGACGTACGGCAGGATGGTTGGGCTATCAGATTAGCTTCGACAAGACACAGATGGGCAAGGAAACACGCAGTGGATTGGGATTTACCAACGACTCGCTGATGGGGCAGTTCATTGCGGGAAACGACTTCAATTATGTGCGTACACACGCAGAGGCCATCGCAACGGCAAAACGCTATAACATTGCAAGTTGTTCGAGCGAGGCTTTGGAAACTAACGATATCCACCCCACACAATATCAGATGATGGACCTGATATTGGGATTGGAGAAAAATGACGGATGGGCACTCCGCCAATATCAGGCATTCTCGCCCATGATGCGACAGCACCTGAAATTATTCACCTCACGAGGAGGCGCATTGTTAGTGAGCGGTTCGTACATCGGCTCAGACATGAACATGCCCGCTGAGAGACGCTATTTGGAAGATATACTAAAAATCAGCTACGAGGGTGTGAACACCGACAGTCTACGGCGCGACACCATTGAAGGATTGGGTAAGACTTTCGAATTCTATAGACATTTGAACGAGACCCATTACGCCGCTACCCACCCCGAAGTGCTGCAACCCGTAGCTCCCGCCTACCCCGCCATGGTCTATGCCGATGGCTACAGTGCCAGCGTGGCCTACGACGGCAAGGACTATAAAGCCATGACTATGGGATTCCCCTTCGAATGCATCAAGGACGAGCAGAAACGTTGCTCACTGATGAGGGGTATATTGAGATTCTTATTACAAACCAATTAAAATATTATACAATTATGAAGATTCAAACCAATTCATCAGGAACAAGGAGCATGGACATTACTGACCAGCACCTACAGACAATCGAAAAGTATCAACTTTTCCGTGACCTTATCGACAGTAACGGCTATGTAGACGAGCAGGTTCTCGACAAACTGAAGTTGAACATCCGTTCACTGCTTTCAGGCGATGCAGGCAAGGATAAAGATCTGCTTGACCTGTGTCTCGACGTTATCTACCACGCTAACATGAAGGCTTTCGGCCTACAGCAGCTGGTAATGCTCTACATTAACTGGAAAACCCAGGCCAACCACAATCTGGGGATGACCGTTAAGATTTTCCAGGGACTGCCGTTTAATTAATGGGTTAAATGGTAAAAATAAAAAGCTAAAAAAGAAAATTGGAGTATAGACTGACAGACTTTCTGCCAACTACCAAGAAGGAGTTGGAACTAAGAGGATGGGATTACGTTGACGTAATCCTGTTCTCGGCTGATGCTTATGTAGATCACCCTTCGTTTGGTGCCGCCGTGATTGGTCGCACACTCGAGGCCGCGGGTTTCCGTGTGGCCATCGTGCCACAGCCCGACTGGCATGGCGATTATCGCGATTTTAAGAAGTTAGGCCGCCCACGCCTGTTTTTCGGTGTGGCCCCAGGCTGCATGGACTCGATGGTAAACAAGTACACCGCCGCTCGCCGTTTGCGCTCAGAGGATGCTTACAGCCCCGATGGCCGCCATGACATGCGCCCTGAGTACCCCACCATCGTATATGCCAAAATCCTGAAGGAGCTTTATCCCGATGTACCCGTAGTACTGGGTGGTATCGAAGCCTCGCTGCGCCGCGTGAGTCATTACGACTACTGGAGCGACAGCCTCAAGAAGTGCCTGCTTTGCTACTCGCCTGCCGATATGATTACCTACGGCATGGGCGAAAAAGTTACGATCGAACTGGCACGCCGACTCGCTGCCGGCGAACAGATACGCGACATTCGCGACCTACCGCAAACCGTATATCTCTCGCGTAAGGAGGATATCATCGGTGGCATTACCGACCGCGACATCGTGCTGCACTCACACGAGGAATGCCTGAAAAACAAGAAGGCCCAGGCCGAGAACTTCAAGAACGTCGAAGAGCAGTCGAACATGATGCACGCCCAGCGCTTGCTGCAGGGTGTCGACGGGCGTTACGTGGTTATCAATCCTCCCTTCCCGCCAATGACTACCGAAGAGCTCGATGCCTCGTTCGATCTGCCTTACACGCGCCAGCCACACCCCAAATATAAGGGCAAGCGCATTCCTGCTTACGAGATGATTAAGTTCTCGGTAAACATCCATCGCGGCTGTTTTGGCGGCTGTGCATTCTGTACTATTTCGGCCCACCAGGGCAAATTCATCACCTGCCGATCGAAAGAGAGTATCCTGCGCGAGGTAAAACAAGTCATCGAGATGCCCGACTTTAAGGGTAACCTCAGCGACCTAGGTGGCCCGTCGGCCAACATGTACGGCATGAGTGGACGCAATAAGAACGCCTGCGAAAAGTGCCGTCGCCCATCATGTATCCATCCACAGATATGTCCTAACCTCAATACCGATCACTCTAAGCTGATTGATATCTACCGCTCTGTCGATGCCCTTCCAGGCATCAAACACAGCTATATCGGTAGCGGTGTTCGTTATGATTTACTATTACATCGTAGCAAGGACGAGGCCAGCAATAAGGCTGCTATGGAGTACACCCGTGAGCTGATTACCCGTCATGTTTCGGGTCGACTCAAGGTAGCTCCCGAGCACACCAGCGATCGTGTACTCTACCTCATGCGCAAGCCCTCGTTCCAACAATTCTACGAGTTCAAGCGAATCTTCGATAAGATTAATCGCGAGGAGGGTCTTCGCCAGCAAATCATTCCCTACTTCATCTCCAGCCACCCAGGCTGTCAGGAAGAGGATATGGCCGAACTGGCAGTGATTACCAAGAACCTCGATTTCCATCTCGAGCAGGTACAGGATTTTACTCCCACGCCACTCACCAACGCCACCGAAACGTGGTACACAGGCTACGATCCTTATACGCTGCAGCCAGTGTTCAGCGCCAAAACGCCAAAGGAGAAGTTGGCCCAACGCCAGTTCTTCTTCTGGTACAAACCCGAAGAGCGCCGTGGCATCGAGCAGTCGTTGCGCCGCATCGGTCGCCCCGACTTGATTGCCAAACTGTATAGCGGCATGCCCCCACAAAGCGGTTATCGCCCTGCAGGCGGAGGCCCCAAGGCCCCTGGCAGCGGCAAACCATCAGGGTATGGCAGCAGTAAGCCATCAGCTTACGGCAAGCCTAAATCTTATAACCCAAATTTTAAAAATGAAAATTCTCGAGCAAAGCATCATAGCGAAAAGCCCCAACAAGAAAAGCGAGGACGGAATCGTCGTAACTTCTGATTTTATCGCCGTTATCGACGGCAGCACCTCAAAAACCAAGCGTCGCCATTGCCCTCTTATGACCAATGGCCGTTATGCCATGCTGCTCATCAGTCGTTATATCCGCAAAATGCCAGCCAACACCAGCAGCCATCAGTTCTGTGTAGGTGTTACCCGTGCGTTGCGCCGCCATTACTGGCTCCGTTTCCCCGTTGAGCGCATGCAGCAACATCCCGAAGAACGGCTCTGTGCTTCGGCCATCATCTTCAGCCGTATGAGAAGAGAAATCTGGCTGGTTGGCGATTGCCACTGTCTTATAAACGGAATATATCACGACAATCCCAAGCCTTACGAGCAGAATCTAGCCGAGATAAGAGCCAGGAAGGTTAGGGAACTGCTGATGCAGGGCATGACACAGGATGAGTTGAGAAAGTCCCTCGACCCTGCCCGCGAAGTGATTATACCCACCATGCTCGAGGTGATGAAGAATCAGAACAAAACATATGCCGTTATCGATGGGTTCCCTATCCCAGAAACAAAGGTGTCCATCATCCTGCTCGATTTCCAACCATGGGAGATTGTGCTAGCCAGTGATGGTTATCCAAAGCTTGGCAAGACCTTAGAGGAGACTGAGTCGATGCTTGACAAACAAAGAAAAAATGACCCGCTGAATATTGGAGAGTTTAAGGCTACAAAGGCATTCATTGAAGGCAACAATTCTTTCGATGATCGCTCATATATAAGATTTACAGTCTGAAAAAATGCAATAAAAGCCCGAAAATTTGGAAGTTTGCAAAAATATATGTACCTTTGCAGCCGATTTCAGCAGAAATCACCTTTTTAAGGTCGGTTCCGTAGCTCAGCTGGATAGAGCAACTGCCTTCTAAGCAGTAGGTCTTGGGTTCGAGTCCCAACGGGATCACCATCACGATTTCCCCGCTTAATGATACGAGCGGGGATTTTTTATACCCTGCTCTAACCAAAGGAATGTCATCTATGAGTCGTCGGGATATCGTCTGTAGGTCGTTCAGATAGTCTCCACGCCCCATGGAGACGTCACCTATACCCCTATGGAGATTATCTCCGTCACCCGTGGATCCTATCTGCGTGACTCGTGGAGACTGTCTCCGTCAACCATGGGGGGCATTCCTTTCAGGCTCGCTAGCCTTATTGCGATGGTAAAGGTACGACTATCCCGAAAACAATTGGCGGGTTATGGCGCGTTAGCGGGGAAAAAAGTTCTCCCCATAGAGCACCCCTCATACTATAGCCCTCCCTCTTATAGAGGGGAGGGCATGTATAGAGGGGGGTAGCTCTTATCAGGGGGGATATGTTCTGTTGGCTAACCTTCGGCCTAGTCAACCGAGGAAGGCCCGGCATCGTAATGACACCGGGCCTTTTCTATTTGAATATCACTTTGCTGCGGCAACACTCTGTGCCATCATCCTTACAGATGCGAACGCAATATTCAAGTTCGCCAGTCTGCTCACGATAGAAACTAAGATGATCGCCCTGATGAGCCTCAGCCACATAAGCAATTTCGAAACGTTTGATCTGATGTTCACGGTACCATTCGAGATTCCAAAGGTCGAGAACATGCTCAATATACTTAACCGAGTTGATATGTCCATTGATATCGACATCATTATACTGGGTCTCAATGGTACGGACAAAAGCAGCATCATCGGTCATCTTGACGCGCCCGCCTTTATCTATAGGGCATTCTTTCTCGCTCTCGATCCAATTGTTGATAGCACCATTATCGATGGTGAAAATATCGGTAGGCTGACGACTCTCTGTATCAATCATGGCCCAGATAGAACGTCCATAGCCGTACACCTTACCATCGTCACCAATCACACGGAAATTACGTGAGGTAAAGAAACGCATGGCATTCTCAACCCACGTCTCAACATTGAATTTTGTGTACATCCATGGCATCTCATCCATCTCTATAGCCAAACGCGAAAGCACCCATGAGCGCTGAATAGTCATCAGATAATTCATGCCAAAACCACGAGCTGAAGAATGGAAATCGGCGGCATTAAGCATGTGATTTCCCAGATGGCCCATAAAGAGCCGCTGCGAGAAGTCGCAGTGAAACGGCTCAGCCATGAACTCGTATCTTCCGACTTTATCCATTGCCTTCCCTTTCTTCTAAGAACTCACTAACCTGCTCTTGCATACCACGAGTAACGGCAATACGACCGGAACGGGTATACTGAAGCACGCATCCAAAGGTGTCGAGGGCGCGGTATAATGAGATAATATCCTCTGTAACACCATGCATCTGAACAATGACGTATGTGGGGTTTACCTCAATGATATTGGCCTGGAAACGACGGATGGTGCGCGAGATTTCCGGGTTCTCCATCACCATAGGCGTAGAGAGTTTATAGAGGCCCGACTCACGGATGAAAAGCTGTTCATCAGTGAAATAGTTGGCCTTCACCACATCAATCTTCTTTTCTATCTGGCGTACGATTTTCTGTATCTGGTCTTCATCGCTCCATGCAGTAATCGTGTATTTATGGACACCAGGGATACTGGAGGCTGATACATTCAGACTCTCAATATTTACCTGACGACGAGTAAACACTGCCGTTACCTGGTTCAGAATACCAGCAATATTCTCAGAATATACTAACAGGGTATATAGTTTCTTCTCTTCCATGATCTTACACATTAATTTCAAGCATCATATCGTCGATATTCATACCTGGAGGAGTCATTGGCAATACATCGTCGTCCTCAAGGATAGCACACTCCAGAAGGTATGGTCCTTCAGTCTTGAGCATTCTCTCAATAGCAGCTGAAAGATCTTTACGATCGACGACAGCCTCATAAGGAATGCCATAGCCACGAGCGATTAGTTCGTAGTTAGGGTTAAGCATTTTGGTAAACGACTTACGGCGCTTCCAAAACATATCCTGCCACTGGCGCACATTGCCCAGATAATGGTTGTTCATCATCACCATCTTGACAGGACACTGCTGCTCCATAATGGTACCTAACTCCTCAATACACATTTGGAAGCCTCCGTCACCCGAGAAACTGACCACCGTACGACCAGGTGCGCCAAAGGTAGCGCCGATGGCTGCCGGCATACCATAGCCCATCGTTCCCAGACCACCGCTGGTACAGATGCTACGTTTCTTGGGATATTTAAAATATCGGGTAGCAAACAGCTGGTTCTGACCAACATCAGTTACCAATACAGCATCGCCCTGAGTTGCCTCAGCTACAGCGTTGACAACCTCACCCATCAGCAGAGGTCCTTCTTTTGGATGGATGGCTGGCTCAATAACCTTTTCGTATTCTTTCTTCTGAAGGGGAATGAATGACTCACGCCAACCTGTATGATCGTTCCGGTCTATAAGTTCCGTAAGTGCAGGAAGTGATTCCTTACAATCTGCGATTATAGCCACATCAGTCTTCACACACTTATCAATCTCGCTATGGTCAATATCGAGGTGAATAATCTTTGCCTGCTTAGCATAGGTCTTGAGATTGCCAGTTACACGATCGCTGAAACGCATACCAATGGCGATAAGCACATCACACTCCTGTTCTTTTAAGTTTGGCGCATAGTTACCATGCATACCCAGCATACCGACATTCAGCGGATGAGTACTTGGCAGAGCCGACAAACCCAACATGGTACGACCTGCAGGGATATCAGCTTTTTCCAGGAAATGAATCAATTCATTCTGAGCATTTCCAAGCTCAACCCCCTGACCAACAAGTGCCAATGGCTTCTTGGCTTTATTGATAAGATCGGCAGCCTCACGCACAGCCTTCATATCAAGCTTAGGATAAGCCACGTATGAACGGATGAAATTCACGTGTTCAGGTTCAAACTCCACCATCTCTGTCTGTGCATTCTTTGGGAAGTCGAGCACTACAGGTCCAGGACGTCCACTGCGTGCAATATAGAAAGCACGGCTTACAGCCCACGCGATATCCTCGGCATGACGAATCTGATAACTCCACTTCGAAATAGGCTGGGCCACACCTACGAGGTCGACCTCCTGAAAAGCATCTGTTCCAAGAGCGCCAATGGGCACCTGACCTGCGATGACGACGATAGGTGTAGAGTCAAGCATAGCATCAGCCACACCCGTCAAAGTGTTAGTTGCACCCGGACCACTTGTCACCAAGGCCACACCCACCTCGCCAGAAACACGGGCAAAGCCCTCTGCTGCATGAGTAGCAGCCTGTTCATGACGTACGAGGATATGGTCAAAAGCCTTTTTATTGCCTCGCGTGTAGTCGTAGAGGGCATCGTAGACCGGCATGATAGAGCCTCCGGGATAACCGAAGATGGTCTTCACCCCTTCAGCCTTGAGTGCCAGCATGAGTGCCTCTGAGCCTGTTATCTTTTGTTTATCCATATTCTTTAATCTATTATTCTAACACCGCCCTTATCTGCGCTGCTAACACTTTGAGCATAAGCACGAAGTGCCTTCGAAACGATGCGATTGCGTTTCAGCGGCTGCTGTGGACGAGCTGAAAGTTCTTCATCTGACAGTTTCACACTAATAGAGCGCGAAGGGATATCAATCACAATGATGTCGCCATCCTTTACCTTGCCGATATTACCGCCATTGGCAGCCTCGGGCGAGATATGACCGATACTCAAACCTGAGGTACCACCCGAAAAACGTCCGTCGGTAATCAGCGCACATTCCTTACCCAGGTGCATACTCTTGATATAGCTGGTAGGATAGAGCATCTCCTGCATACCAGGACCGCCCTTAGGACCTTCGTGGGTAATCACCACGCAGTCGCCACTTTTTACCTTACCACCCAGAATGCCCTCGCATGCATCTTCCTGTGAATCGAATACAACAGCAGGCCCCTCAAAATGCCATAAAGCCTCATCGACACCTGCCGTCTTAACCACACAACCGTCCTGCGCAATGTTACCAAACAGCACAGCCAATCCGCCATCCTTGGTGTACGCATGTTCAAGGTCGCGAATACAACCATTTTCACGATTGGTATCAAGTGTTCCCCACTCCTCGCTCTGCGATCCCATTTTGGTTGAGAAGCGGTTACCTGGTGCCGTTTGATAGATGCGATTAGCTTCGGCATCTACAGCACCATCTACTATACTATATTTCTGCATGGCCTCGTTGAGTGTCAGTCCGTCAACACGAGGAGCACTGCCATCAATCAAGCCACCCTTATTCAGTTCGTTCAGAATACCAAGAATGCCACCAGCGCGGCCACACTCCTGAACACTGTATTTCTGAGTGTTAGGAGCCAGTTTACACAGACAGGGCACCTTACGACTCAAGGCATCAATATCCTTCATGGTAAAGTCTGCACCTGCCTCTTGAGCTACAGCCAGCAAGTGCAGTACTGTGTTGGTACTTCCACCCATAGCAATATCCAGTGCCATCGCATTCATAAAGGCCTTGCGGGTAGCAATGTTTCGCGGCAATACGCTTTCGTCGCCATCCTCGTAGTAAGCAAAGGCGTTTTTCACCACTTGACGGGCAGCAGCCTTAAACAGTTCGATACGGTTAGTATGGGTAGCTAAGATGGTACCATTACCAGGCAGCGACAAACCTATAGCCTCAGTAAGCGAGTTCATCGAGTTGGCTGTAAACATACCCGAGCAACTACCACAGCCAGGACATGCACACTGTTCAATCTCTTTAATCTCCTCGTCGGTCACACTAGGATCGGCACCTTTAACCATGGCCGTAATCAGGTCGGCATTCTCGCCGCGCCACTTACCTGCCTCCATGGGGCCGCCACTACAGAAGACTGTAGGGATGTTCAAACGCATAGAAGCCATCAGCATACCAGGTGTCACTTTGTCGCAGTTAGAAATGCAGATCATGGCGTCGGCCTTGTGAGCATTGACCATATATTCGACAGAGTCGGCTATAATATCACGGCTGGGTAACGAGTATAACATACCATCATGCCCCATAGCAATACCATCGTCGATAGCAATCGTATTGAATTCGGCAGCATAGCAGCCCATCTTTTCGATTTCCTCGCGTACAATCTGACCGATCTCGTGAAGATGTGTATGACCGGGCACGAACTGGGTAAACGAGTTCACGATGGCAATGATAGGTTTGCCAAACTGCTCATGCTTCATGCCCGTAGCCACCCAGAGAGCGCGGGCTCCTGCCATTCTTCTGCCTTCTGTGCATACCGCACTTCTTAACTGATGCTTCATATATAAAATAAGTATTTGTTTCCGAAAATTTAGGTGCAAAAATACATTAAATATGTCAAACAGCCAACTATTTCACTATTTTTTCGTAAATTTGCAGCAAAATATTAAAAACTAATTACAATTTGTTATGAAAGAATTACTACTGGCGTTGCTTATGACGACTGCTGCAACTACAGCTTCCGCCCAGCAGCGATATGAGACGACATTAAGCAACGGATGGCGTTTTTCACACGATAAACAGACATGGCAAACCATTAGCATACCGCACGATTGGGCCATTGCAGGACCTTTCGACAAGAAGTGGGACCTGCAAGTAGTTGCTATCGAGCAGAATGGCGAAACTGAAGCTACTGAAAAAAGTGGCAGATCGGGTGCCCTGCCTTGGATTGGGAAAGGCTACTATCAGCGCACCATCACTATTCCAGAGAACTGCAAGCATGCAGAACTGGTGTTCGACGGTGCAATGTCTGAGCCAACAGTATGGTTTAACGGCATTCTGGCTGGCCATTGGGCATACGGCTATAATACTTTCCGCGTTGATATAACACCATTTATGCAAGCAGGCGACAACCAACTTGAGGTAGATTTACAGAACGTCGAAGAAAGCAGTCGCTGGTATCCCGGCGCAGGCATCTACCGTCCTGTAAAACTGATACTGACAGGGAGCAGTTGGATTGACCCCTGGAAAACCTTTATCCGCACCACAAAGTTGGCAGCAAATGAGGCAGAGCTGGCAGTAACCGTAGGCACAGGCAATGCGCTAGACGGCGGACTGAGTTTTGTAGTAGAGATATTGGATGCTGAGGGACAGCTAGTAGCACTTGAGAGTAACGACAACGTGAACTGCGAGGGTACGGCAGATATGACCTTCAGCATTAAGAGCCCTCAATTATGGACGCCAGAGACACCTTACCTATATACCGCCCGCATCAACTACATGCAGTGCGGACAGCTACTGGACACCACCACACAGAAGTTCGGCATCCGCACCATTCAGGTATCGAAGGAAGGCGGTTTCCAGCTGAACGGCGTGACCAGAAAAATCAAGGGTGTTTGTCTGCATCACGACCTCGGTCCTTTAGGCGCTGCGGTTAATAAAGCAGCCCTCATTCGCCAGATCAAGACGATGAAGGCGATGGGATGCGACGCCATCCGCACATCGCACAACATGCCCTCACAGATGCAGATGGACGTCTGCGACTCGCTAGGCATGATGGTAATGGCCGAGAGTTTCGACATGTGGGTCTATCCTAAGTGCAAGAACGGCTATGCCCGTTTCTTCAAGGAGTGGAGCAACAAGGACATCGAGAACCTGATTCTTGCCAACCGCAACCACCCCAGCATCGTAATGTGGTCGATAGGCAACGAGATTCCTGAACAGGGCAGCAAAGCGGGTAAGGAGATTGCAGAAAGCCTGCAGAAACTCTGTCATGAACTCGACCCCACCCGACCTGTGACGCAAGGTCTTGACCACGCCGAAGCATCTATTGAAAGTGGTGTTGCCAAGGTGATGGATGTGCCGGGATTCAACTATCGCGTGCACAAATATCAGAAAAGCATCGGACAGCTGCCTCAGGGATTCCTGCTTGGTTCTGAGACAGCCTCAACGGTGTCATCGCGCGGCGTATATAAGTTCCCCGTGGTGCCCGACGACAATTCGCGCTATGCCTCTTGGGCGCCAGGATACGATCCCAAGGCCATTGAGAATGCCGACGGCCAGTGTTCAAGCTACGATGTGGAGTACTGCTCATGGAGCAATCTGCCCGACGACGACTGGGTGTGGCAGGACGAGAAACCATGGGTGATCGGTGAGTTCGTATGGACAGGCTACGACTATCTTGGCGAACCATCGCCCTACGATGAGTATTGGCCGGCGCGCTCCAGTTATTTCGGCATCTGCGACCTCGCAGGACTACCTAAAGACCGTTACTGGCTCTACCGTTCGCATTGGAATAACAACAAGCACACAATCCATCTGCTGCCTCACTGGACATGGGGCAAGGAGCGCCGAGGTAAGGTGACACCTGTGTATTGCTACACCGACTATCCCACGGCAGAACTCTTCATTAACGGCAAAAGTCAGGGCAAGATATCTAAGAACCCTAAAGAGCGTCTTGACCGATATCGCCTGCGCTGGAACGACGTAAAATACGAGCCTGGCGAAGTAAAGGTCGTGGTCTATGATGCAGAAGGAAGAGCGGCTGGCGAGAAGAGTATGAAGACCGCTGGTAAGCCTGCTGATTTACGGCTTGACACCTGGACGCAGAACGGGCAAACGCTGAATGCCGATGGCGACGACCTCGCTTTCATCACCGTGTCGCTGACCGATGCAAAAGGTACACTCATCCCCGATGCTTCCAATCAGCTCATGTTCGAAGTAACGGGTGCAGGCACTTTCGAAGCCGTCTGCAATGGTGACGCCACAAGCCTCGAATCTTTCAAACAGCCCACCATGAAACTCTTCAACGGCCAGTTGGTGATCATTGTGCGCAGTGCCAGGGAAGCGGGCGTGCTCACCCTGAAAGTATCAGACAAAAAATCAAAACTTAATAAAACTATCAACATCAACGTTCTATGAAAAGAAGCTTCTTAGCTATAGCCGCATGTCTGACTGCGCTGGTCGGATTTGCACAAGACGACGTCAAGATAGAATTCTTCACGCCGAGTATCGTCCACATCGTTAAAGGCCAGCCAACGAAAACGCTGGTCATCACCGCCAAGCCACAGGAGGTGGCTGTGACACGTAAGGACAACACCATATCAAGTAGCGAGCTCAGTGTAAGACTCGACCCTACCACAAAATGTATTACATTCTCAACCGCCAAAGGCAAGGTGCTGTTACGCGAGAAACGTTGCGACGTCTCAAAGGTGAGCCAGACCTTTACGCTCGAAAAAGATGAAGCCATCTACGGTCTCGGCACCATCCAGAACGGCAAGATGAACCGCCGTGGCGAGACGAAACGCATGGAGCAGTCGAACCTTGAAGACTTTCAGAGCGTACTTCAGAGCATCAAGGGCTGGGGACTTTATTGGGAGAACTACTCGCCTACCCTGTTCGAGGATAACGCCAGCGGCATGACCTTCACCTCCGAGGCCGGCGAGGGCATCGACTACTATTTCATGTATGGCGGTTCGGCCGATGGCGTAATTGCACAGATGCGCCACCTCTCGGGCGACGTTCCCATGTTCCCGTTGTGGACCTACGGTTTCTGGCAGTCCAAGGAGCGCTATAAGACAGCTGCTGAGACTGAGGGCATCGTGGATAAGTACCGTGAGCTCCAAGTGCCTCTCGACGGCATCATTCAGGACTGGCAGTATTGGGGTTCAAACTATCTGTGGAACGCCATGGACTTTCTTTCCGAGGACTTCCAGAACGGCAGACAGCTGATTCAAAACGTACACCAGAAGCACGCCCACTTCATGATATCCATCTGGGCCAGTTTCGGTCCTCAGACACAGCAGTTCCGTGAGCTCAACGAGAAGGGCCTGCTGCTGCCCATCGAGACGTGGCCTCAAAGCGGCATCTCCCACATCTGGCCCCCAGTGATGGAGTATCCCTCGGGCGTCAAGGTCTACGACGCTTTCAGCCCCGAAGCCCGCGCCATCTACTGGAAACATCTGAAACGCCTCTACGACTACGGCACCGATGCCTGGTGGATGGACTCTACCGACCCAGATTTCTTCAACCCGCGTGAGAGCGACTACCAACACAAGGTGTATGGCGGCACATGGCGCTCTCAGCGCAACGCCTTCCCATTGGAGACCGTACGCGGCATCTATCAGGCTCAGCGCAAGGACGACCGGGGCAAGCGTGTGTTCATCATGACGCGCTCGTCGTTTGCCGGTCAGCAACATTACGGCTCCAACATGTGGAGCGGCGACGTAGCCTCTTCGTGGGACATGCTTCGCAAGCAGGTGCCCGCAGGCCTCAGTTTCTCACTCACGGGCAACCCTAACTTCAACACCGATATCGGTGGCTTCTTCTGCGGCTCCTACAACACCAGGGGGGCCGGTTCTGCTCCCATGAATCCCCAGTTCCAGGAGCTCTACGTACGCTGGATGCAGTACGGGCTGTTCTGTCCCGTGTTCCGCAGCCACGGCGCCGATGCGCCCCGTGAGATATGGCAGTTTGGCGAGAAAGGCTCGCCCGTCTACGACGCTATCGAAGAGATGATACGCCTGCGCTATCGCCTCTTACCTTATTTATATAGCACCGCCTGGCAGGTCACTTCGAATAACGGCAGCTATCTGCGCCCCCTGTTCAGCGACTTTGCAGCCGACAAGAAAGTATGGGACATGACCGACGAGTTCATGTTCGGTCGCAGCATTCTCGCTGCCCCCATCCTCGACCCTCAGTACACAGCCGAGAAGATTATCCGCGAGGACGCCATGACCGGCTGGGATCGCAAGGAGGTTGCGGGTGAGTTGACCACTCAGGCAGACTTCACCGCCACCAAGACCGCTACGAAATATCTGCCCAAAGGCGCCACATGGTACGATTTCTGGACGGGCCAGAGCTATCGGGGCGGACAAAGCGTCACTCTCGAGACCACATTCAACCGCGTGCCCATGTTCGTGCGTGCCGGCAGCATCCTGCCGTTGGGTCCAGAGATGCAGTATGTGGGCGAAAAGCCATGGGACAACCTAGAGCTCAGAATCTATCCCGGTGCCGACGGCGACTTCCTGCTCTATGAAGACGAAGGCGACGGCTATAACTATGAGAAAGGTGTATACACCACCATCGCCCTCCACTGGGACAACCGTCAGCGCACCCTTACCATCGGTGCCCGCCAAGGCTCCTATCCGGGCATGCTGACGTCGCGCACGTTCACCATCGTTCTCCCCGACGGCACAAAAGCCACCGTAAGCTACGACGGCACAGCCAAGCAGGTAACTCTCTAAATGAGAGTATTGTAAACGGCCACGATAATCACCATCAATACCTCAGCCGTTCGGTTTACCCGGACGGCTGTTTTCACGTCGGCAGTAGTGAGCGTACGGTCATGATCACCGATGTAAGGCTTATCGAACATTTCGCCAAAATAGTAATGCGGACCTCCGAAACGACAATTCAGTATGCCAGCAAGGGCTGCTTCGGGATAACCACTATTGGGCGAGGCGTGGTTTCGTCCGTATTTCATTACGAATCGCCAGTTGGCAATCCGTAATGAACCAATAATCATCAGCAGTGCCGTGAGACGGGCGGGGATATAGTTGGCCACATCGTCGATATGAGCCGCCCAACAGCCGAAGTCCTTGTAACGCTCCGTGTGATAGCCAATCATCGAGTCGAGCGTGTTCACCATCTTATAAGTCAGCATGCCAGGTGTGCCCAGCAGGGCCAACCAGAACAAAGGAGCTATCACACCGTCGCTCAGGTTCTCGGCCAATGTCTCCAAGGCGGCGGTACGCACCTCCTGAGCTGTGAGCTGCGACGTGTCGCGCCCTACGATGCGGGCCACCTGCGCCCTACCCTCTTCTAACGAGCGGTCTAAGGCTCGGAACACCTCGCGCACCTCGCGAATCAGCGTTGTGCCCGCCAGACAATAGAAGATGACAACGGTATCGAAGAAAAGGTGAAAGGGTAAGAAAGTAAAAAGGCTGAAGGATAAAAGTCGGCGGAGAAGCCATGTAAGGAGAAAGACTCCAGCAATCAGGAATAGGGCCATAAGGGCGCCTTTAAACATGCGGCGGGAACCACGGTTCAGCCGACGCTCGCCGAAAGCGATGAGACGCCCAAACCATACGATGGGGTGTGGTAACCTTGCGGGGTCGCCTACCATAAGGTCGAGCACCCAGCCAACCAGCAATGCTATCACGCTATTCATCTCTCAATATGCTGTAAATACGCTCCATATCCACATGATAGCGCACATGGTCGGCGAGTTTGTTATACTGCTGTTCTTTAAACACCACATAATCGGAAGGACTGGCGCCCTGTTCTATTTTCTCTCCATAAGGGCGCAGAAGATAATCGACAAACAGGGCGTTATCGAGAATGCCATGCAGATAGGTCCCCATACACTTGTCGTCGGCCACATAACCATCGGCCGTACCATCGTCAAGATGTGTCAGCGGCCTTGGTTTGGCATCACCGAAGGGGCAGGTTTCGCCCATGTGTATCTCGTAGCCCACACCATATTCGCACTTCACCTGACGGGTGCGCTTCTCACCGCTCATGGTTGTCGAGACGGGGAGCAGACCCAGTCCCGGCAGTCGCTCGATGTCGCCCTCCACATGGTCGGGGTCGCACACCTCTACACCCATCATCTGATAGCCCCCACAGATGCCTAATACCGTTGCCCCATCGCGGCGAGCCTTTACAATAGCCTGAGCACACCCGTTACGACGCAGTTCATAGAGGTCGTCAAGGGTTGATTTAGATCCGGGGATGATAATAATATCGGCTTTGCTGATGTCGTCGGTATTATTGGTATAGAAGAGGTGAAGTCTTGAATCACGCTCCAGCGCATCGAAATCGGTATAGTTCGACAGGTGTTTCAGCATCACAACGGCCACATTCACCTTGCCCTGTTCCAGTTGCCATGACTTCTGAGCCAGCGCCACACTGTCTTCCTCCTCGATATGGATATCCTTGAAATATGGAATGATGCCTAACACGGGAATGCCACAGAGTTGTTCCAACATGCGTTTTCCTTCATCGAAGAGCCTCATATCACCGCGAAACTTATTAACGATAATACCCTTTATTCGCTTGCGGTCTTCTTCGCTCTGAAGGGCGATACTTCCATAGACGGAGGCAAAGACGCCACCCTTATCGATGTCGCCCACAAGAATCACATCAGCGTTGGCATGACGGGCCATTGGCATGTTTACCAAATCGGCATCCTTCAGGTTGAGCTCTGAAATGCTCCCCGCTCCCTCCATGACGATAGGGTTAAAGCGGGCATTTAATCTATCGAAAGCCTCACAGACCTCCCGACGGAAGTCGATACCGTCGCCACCACGACGCCAATAATCATAGGCGCTCTTATTGCCAAGAGGCTTACCATGAAGCACGACCTGTGAGGTATGGTCGCCCTGGGGTTTCAAAAGCAGGGGGTTCATATCCGTTTCTGGAGCGATACCCGCAGCCTCGGCCTGTACCGCCTGAGCACGACCAATCTCCAAACCGTCGGGCGTGGCAAACGAGTTAAGTGCCATGTTCTGTGCCTTAAACGGTGCAGGATAATAACCGTCCTGGCGGAATATCCTGCAGAAAGCAGCAGCCAGCACACTTTTGCCCACGTCGCTACCCGTTCCAACGAACATCAAAGCATGTAATGTCCTGTCTCCCTGATTCATAGATCTCTCCCTGGTTTAAGTTGTTCTGCGTCATCGAAGGTCATAACGGCATTGCAGAGCGTAGCAGCAAGATTGCTGCCCCCCTTACGCCCCTCGACTATGATTTTCGGAATAGACTTAAAGGGCTTCACCATGTGCTTCGATTCTCGTACATGTACAAATCCAACGGGAGCCGCGATAATGCCAGCAGGATGGGCCTTGCCTTTACGAATCAGCTCGCAGAGTTCCATCAGTGCCGTAGGTGCATTGCCAAAGGCAAAGAGCGCATTAGGATGCTCCTCGACAGCCAGACGGATACCTGCCTGCGTACGCGTGATGCCTTCTGATTCAGCCATCTCAGCCACACGAGGGTCAGACAGATAGCATTTTGCCTCGACACCAAGCCGCTGGAGAGCTCCCTTACGAATGCCGCTGGTCACCATCGTCACATCGCTCACAATGGTCTTTAATTCGCCCTTGCAGATCATATTATACAGCGTTTCCACAGCCCCTTCATCGGTATAGAGAATGTTTTCCATATCAAAGTCGGCTGTAGTGTGGATAGCATGCAGCAAAGCCCACTTGTGGCCGAGGGAATAATCCTGACTACGCAACTCCTTCGAAATGGTACGGAAGGATTCTATCATGATATTCTGCCCCACCTTTGTACCATCCGTCGTTTCTTCGCGATAGTAGCCACGTGGCGTAACCATCTTGCCGTCAAACACATACGACTGCGAATTTCCTATCAGAATCACCGTAAACATATCCACATCCTCAGGGTTGAAGAATGCGAGGGTGGTCATTTTCACCTCCTGTTCAGGCCTGCCCGCCTGACGCACATACCCCACAGGCGTATCTGCACTACGCATCTGAAGGAAAATCTCCTGTAACCGGTAAAGTTGCCAATAGCGGCCGTGACTCTTAGGATTATAGACCGCCGTCACAAAATCGCCCGCTGCAGCAGCCTTGATGCGGCGTTCTATCACCTCCCAAGGCGTCATCAAATCGGAGAGCGAGATGATACACATATCATGGCCTATGGGAGCGCCAAGCAAAGAGGCCGCTTTCTGGAAGGCAGAGATACCAGGAAGCGATTCGACAGCGATATCCACGCCCCGTTCCCTCCGCATCTCATAGATAAGCGGCGTCATGCCATAGATACCAGCATCACCCGAGGATATGACCACAACCGTCTTCCCTTGTTCGGCTAATTCAAAGGCCTGTAAGGCACGCTCGCGCTCTTTCTTCATACCCGTATCGATGCACTCACATCCTTCTTTCACATAAGACATGATAAACTGGAAGTAATACTTATAGCCCACGATGACATCTGCCTCGCCCACAGCTTTCAATACGGCGGGAGTGATGTCTTGAGAACTACCAGGACCAATACCTGCAACGATAATCTTACCCATAGTTTTTTTTGTTACTTAAACCTTACCTTTAGTCCCACTACCAGCATACGGCCTGGCGAGTAAAGTGCGTATTTACGCGTTGTAGAGTCTATTCTGTTGTCTACCTTATCAAAGATGTTATCCACGCCGACGGCTGGTTCTAAGTAAATCCACTTTGCCACGTCGAAAGAGTGAGTGGTCTGCAAGTTCCATATACCAAAACCCGGAGCATCCTCATAAGTTCCGGTATAATAGGTTTTCGACTGGAGGCGCCCGTTCAGATTGACGTTCAATCCGTATTTCCGCCATGAACGATGATAGTTCGCGGCAATGGTGATAGCATTGCGGATGCTACGTTCCAACACACTCCAATCGTCGCCACTTTTGGTACGGGCGTAAGTATAGACATAGTTAGCCGAGAGGTTGAAACCTCGGAACAAATTGGCAGACACATTCACCTGCAAGCCTTTCACATCACCCTTGTCGCTATTCTGATAGCAGGCATACTGCTCCAGTTTCTGCGCCTCGGCATCAGTCATCTCGGGGAAATCCATTCTCAAAAACGACATCACCAGGTCGTCGACCTTCAGGTTCTGCTTCACTACCATGTCACTGATGCGGTTCAGATAGCCCGTCAGGCTCACGGCTATCACCTCGTTACGATACTCGGCATTGAGTGAGAAGTAGTTGCTATGCTCAGGCTTCAGAGTGGAATTACCAATACTAATCTGAGGTTTACCACGATTCACAGAATAATAATGATAGTAGAGCTCGTCGAGTCCTGGTGCACGGAAACCTGCCGAATAGGTGGCACGGAAACGGAAATTACCAGGGGCATACATCAGCGTAGCCTTAGGCGTAAGATGGTTGTTGAATGTCTCGTGATGAGTATAGCGCAGGCCAAGAGTCAGCATCAAATCACGAGCAAGTTCAGTCTCATGTTGGGCATAGGCCGCCAGCGAATAGACTTTTTCGTCTACATTTCCAGAGGTCGCTGTAAGATACTCCTTGCGCCAGTCGGCTCCGAAGATGGTTGTCGAATGCTCCGTAAGACCGAGAATCGCTTTCATGTTGCCTTCCATCATACGCTGTTTCTTCGACTGCACATAGTCACCAACAGCATAGGTATTCGTCTCCACATCGTACTCCTTGCCATAGCGGAACCGGTCGACCGTAAAATCGGCCTGCAACGAGTTTCTGGCATCAAACTTATAAATAGTTCCTACGTTCCAACGCAAGCCCTTATAACGCATCTCATAGTCGGTGCCGCCAGTGATGTCATTGCGCGACTGAGGACGGTCTGTCATCTTATATGAATAGTCTGCCCCAGCATTCAGCGCCAGGTGCTGATTGGGGGCATAGGTAAATTTCTGTCCGAAAGTGTTTGAACGATAACCTGTAAACAAGGGGGCTATCGACTGTTGTGTTTCTGTGTCAGAGCCTTTCACATATTCCAAAGGATTGTTGCGATAGCTGTTGGCCTCATCATGCCCGAAAGAAGTATACGAGCCAAAGCCGTTCTTATAGATATCAAGCGTCACGTTCTCTGTTTTTTGTCCGTGTCCGGATATCCTTGTGTCACTCGTCACGCAGATTAGGTTTTGTGTAGGCTGATCGGTGATGATGTTGATGACACCAGCTATGGCATCGCTACCATAAAGGGATGATGCCGCACCATCAAGCACCTCAATACGTTTCACCCTCGCCATGTTGATGCGGTTCAGGTCTACATTGTTCGAAATGTCGCCGTTCAGTTTCTGTCCGTTGATAAGGATGAGAATATACTTATTGCCCAGACCGTTGAGACGCAGAAACGAGCCCATACTGCTGGGTGCCATCGACACCTGAGGCATCATTCGCGTCAACGCCCCGTCGAAGGTGCTAATACCTTGCTCTTTAATTTCTTGAGCCGATAGCACATGAACTGGCGTGGCCGTGCTCTTCAGTCGCTGGTGATGCCCAGAACCTGTCACCACTACAGGGTTCAGGTTATAAGCACGATCTACCACAGAGGAGTCCTTACGATCCATCTTGTGGATTTGGGAAAAAGCGGCACTCCCCGAAAGGAGTGCCACCAATAGAGATAAAAGTTTCTTATTCATTACGTGTATTCAGAAAAAGAGAGTCTGATTATTCTTCTGGAGCCGTTGTCGGAGTTGACAGCGCAGCCTCCGTACCCAACTTGGCAATAGCCTCGCGAGTGTGGTTCATCCACAATTTACGAACAGCGCTACGCTCTGCCAATCCAGGGATATACTCCTCACCACTCTTATACTTCTTCCAACAAGGCTCGGTGTAGTTGGTCTCGTAAGCCTCGGTAGCGATACCAGCGGCATTAAACATGCTATACCAGCTCTCGTCGTCCTCATCATCAGCCATATCGTTGTGAGCGTGGTCACCGGCAATTGACATCAGCGGATAGAGCTGGGCCTTCTTGGCATCGTTGGCAGTATAGTTCATCGTAATGGTTACATCGCCAACTGCGATATCGAACTTACCACCAGCCACGTGCTCAAGCACATTGTCTACGTATGTATCCTCCATATCAACGGTGCCCACATAATAGTTGGTGTTGATGGCACGCAGATAATTCTCAAGCTGCAAGTAGCGCACGTTACCACCATAGTAGTCGTAACCCTCAGGATTACCATGACCCATAAAAGCAACGATGCCCTGAGCCACAGCAGCCTTCACATCGGCTTCATTGTTCAGCGTAGTTGCCAAAATCTGAGCATCGCTCTCCTCGGCCATCAGCGGAGTTCCAACAACCACATTCAAATCAAGACTCTTCATGTACTCATCCGTGAAGTCGCCATTGCGGTTGTTCATGAAGTCCTTTACGTAAGAGTCGCGAACACGACGGTACTCCTCGCCTGGGATGACCTGCAACGACTGAACAACAACCTGCTGATAGCCTGCCAGACCGATTGCGGTGAGCCAGTGCTCAGGATCGTAATAATCCTTAGGATCAACATTTTCACCAGCACGGGCGTTGTTGATACAGATGGCTGAAGAGAAGGAGAGATATACATCCCATCCTGAGAAGTTTGCTTTGTAATCTTCAACAACTTTGTCGAAGGTGTCGTAGGCCTGCTCCCAGGTAGAACCGAAGGCTACTAGCAGAATCACCTTGTTACTGCTTTTCTGAGTCTTTACGGTCTCGTTGACAGCCTGTTGATACTTCTCGTAATTCGACTGCGTCTTGTTGTCGTCGTCATCGTTACAAGCGGTGAACGTTGCGCTGGCAACGAAAGCCATCATGGCCAGCATCAAAAACTTAATCTTGTTCATTGTTGTTTGAATTAAAGTTTGAATTATATTTGTTTGTAAGTTTCTTGCCTTCATTGAAACGGACTGTAAGCGAGGCATACATCGTTCTGCCTGACGTTGTAGTACCCAGATGCAATCCGTGGGGCACACGATCTACATAGTCAAGAATATTGTCCATACCAGCTTCTATGCGCACGTGTTTACCAATCTGATGACTGGTTGAAATACGCCACAACTGATAACCCTTGCCATTGCCGTCTATCTGATAGTAGCGTTTGCTCGACATACGTCCGTAAAGTCCGATACCAAGCTGATAGCGTTTCGAGAAGTCGTGATTCCAAGTGGCATAGACATTTGCTTTATGATGCGCCATTCCATCGATAGTCACTTTATTCATTACATCATTTTCAGAGTCATATTGATTGGCCTTGGTATCAAGGTAGCTATATGAACCTCCAACAGTAAAATGACGTCCCTGATAACGCATGGTGAAATCAACGCCACAGGTCTGAGCATCTTCCATATTCTGATACTGACGCACACGGATGGGGTCGTATTTCATAATCAACTCACCAGGAGCCTCTTTTGTCGGAATAGTGACGAGCGTAATCATATCGTTCACTTTGTTATAATAGGGAGCAATGGTCAGTGTCAGATATCCTACAGTATATTCAGCACTCACTCCGAAGTAGTTCGACGTCTGTGCCTTCAAATCTTCATTACCCAGATAGAGATACACACCGTTCATATTCTTGATATACTGATAGTGCAGTTCTTTGGGTGTCGGCGTCTTGTAACCCTGGCTCCATGTAGTACGAAGGCGCAGGTCGCCGAGTTTCAGCATAGCGGAAACTTTGGGTGTGAGACGAGTACCAAAGCCTTCATTCCGCGTGAGTCGTAAACCAGCTGTGATATAGAGCGGGTTGAGAATCTCCAGTTCATCCTGCACGTAGACGGCTTGTGTATTATCCGTAGCCTTACCACCAGCCACTCGCATGGGGGCCTTCAACCAGTCATAACGATACTCTAATCCTGCACTCAGACGCTGTTCATAAGGCAACTCAAAAACACCTTTCAGTTGTACATTTGTCAGTCGCTGATCACTCTGCAACTCTTTGTCGCCAGGGAAATATGGGAAATAGTTTGTAAATCGGCCATTCACGTAACCATCCGTCAGCGTGGTGTCGGTATAGGCATAGTGATAGGCATGCTTCTTCCAATCTACATCAAGAGTGATATAATCTGTAGCATTCTCAGCTTGCGAGCGATTGAATATCGAGTGTAATTTCCATTTTCCTCCTACCGAAGCCGATGCGTTGTTATACTGCAAATCCCATGTCTTCACATCAACCCCTGGATGATGACCACAGGGGCGATAGATTCGCTTCCAATAAATGCTTCCATCAGCATAGAGTTCTATCTGAGGTGTCAACTGATAAGTCAGTCTCTCTGCAATCTGCCAGTTGGTGTGACGGTTCACCGTCTTGTTTCTTGAGTCGGTGATATGGTATTCAGTCTGTGAGGGAGCCTCCTCACTGGTATTCTGCCATCCGTCGGAGTGCTGAAGCTGGAAATTTGTGTAACTCGAGAGTTTCCCGAAATTCAAGGCAAAGCCATCGTGCTGACGAATATCGCCATAGTTCCCTACCCTTGTGGTATTCTCGAACATCAATCCTTTCTCTCGATGTTTACGCGTAATGATATTTATCACACCCGCGATGGCATCGCTACCATAGAGCGCACTCGATGCGCCTTTTACAATCTCAATCTTCTCAATGTTATGCGGATCAATGAGAGCAAGATCGTTCTCGCCTCCATTATCACCATAAAGTCGATGACCATCTATCAGAATCAGTACATATGAGTTTCCCAAGCCGTTCATCTGTAAGTGCGACCCCATATCGTTCTCGCTGAAATCAAACGAGGCCGTGAGGCCCGAAAGAATATCCTCTATTGAGCGACCCGCATATTGTTGAAGCTGACGATGGCTGATCACCTCTGTTTGTACGGGTGCGTCTTTTAACAGGTGCTGTGTACCAGTACCCGTCACCACCACTTCCTGTACGCTGTCCTGGCGCCAGATGTCTGTCTGAGCATACACCCCAATGGCCAATAGCCAGAAGCTAACAGCTAATATTATTCTCATCATTCTGTCTTTCCACACCCCTAACTCCTGAAAGGTGCGTATCATCAAATTTTCAGGCAGGTCTTCTGACTTTCCCCAATCTGTCTTACCTTCCCGAACTTAAGTTCAGTGGCATTATACAGACAAATCTTTCAAAGGGAGATTACAGCTGCAGGTACAGTTCCGGACTCTCACCGGATTCCCTTACATCAGGCGGCATCAGCCACCAAATTGCCTCATTTTTGGGGCAAAGGTACGAAAAAAAACGAGACTCACAAACTTTGAGTCTCATTTTTTTAATAAATATGTGTATAACTTGCTAACACGTTCTTGATTCTGAGCACTGGTGTTGACACTGGTTCACCTTTTGCATTATAAACCTGCACCACTGACTTTGGTATCTCGCCTAAGAACTGGCTATAATGGAACTCATGCCCATGATATATCTTGCCATCGAGGGTAAACTGACGATAGCCAAGCGATAATTTGCGGTCTTGCTGACGAGATGTAATCACATATGGCAACACGCCACACATAGGATAGTCGCCACTGTCTGTTAATATTTTATCACACAAATACATCATTCCACCACACTCGGCAACAATTTTACCGCCATGCTCGGCAAAATCTTTGATGGCCTCACGGGCAGCCTCATTACGTGACAACGCTTCAGCATGTTTCTCTGGATACCCTCCTGGCAGATAGAGCAAATCGATATTCTCTAATTGCGGCACTTCCGTTTCAGGATCAAACGTCGATACGCTTTCAAAGCCGTCAAGTTTTTCTTGGTAAACGAAACTAAATGATTCGTTATTTTGAGCCATCAGAACTCGTCCTCTTTTTAAGAAATCCGTATATATAGTTTCATCCTCACCAGATGAATCAGGCACAAGTTTTAAAAGTGCCTTCCAATCCACATGTTCCTCTAATAATTGTATCAAGGTGTCACTTTCTGCTTTTTCAGAGAAGTCGAGACCCAAATATCTGGAGTTCAGTTCTAATGACGACTGATTGGGCAGATAACCATAACAATATGTACCTAAATCACTACACACCTGCTTCAGCATCTCATAGTGTCGCACTGAGCCGACCTTATTAAATAATACGCCTGCAATATTGACATCTTCCTTAAAATTCATAAAACCAGATAGCAAGGCTGCTATAGAATAGGCTGCCGACTTGGCGTCGACAACCAGAACAACAGGCAGACCTATCACGCTCGCAATCTCTGCTGACGAACCTAGATCGCGATCATAGCCATCGAAGAGTCCCATCATACCCTCAACGACATTGATATCGGCATCGGCTCCGTAATGGTTATAAAGCGCCTTAACGTGGGCTTTCGAGGCCATGAAAGTGTCAAGATTGATACTCTTACGCCCGCAGGCCATGTCATGGAATTTCGTATCGATATAATCAGGACCACACTTAAAGGGCTGCACTTTGTAGCCTTTTTTTGTCAGCAAAGTCATTAGTCCTCTGGCAAAGGTCGTCTTACCTGAGCCACTACTGGTTGCCGCTATCATGAATCCAGGTTTCATTGGTTCTAAGTTTTTATTTCTGATGCAAAAATAAGCATAAAAAATGGGACTCACAAACTTTAAGTCCCATTTTTGTTATTTACCAATATTAAACCTTAATCCCACATTCAGATTAAACCCTAATGGTTTGTCTTGATAGAATGTCGGCACAACGCTGTGGTTATCAAAATGATAGGTAAGCCCCGGCTCAGCATAAATGCTCAATATGCGGTCTGCCTTATACTCCACACCTACGCCACAAGTAAGTGATACCTGAAGAGGACGGATGCTCACATCCTCAGTATGCTCTGGCTCCTTTTGGCCATTTACCACCGTTTGCGAGGTCTGACTGCCCTTCACCATCTTCTCGACGATACCACCAGCAGAGGCATAAACACCCAGACGCTTGCTACTGAGCAGCTGATAGTTCACCCCCACAGGCACACCCACATACGAGAGCTTTTGATTGATGTCGTAGCTATAACCATTGGTTTTGCGAGTGATGTCTGACGAGAGATAACTATACATCAGTCCGCTCTCTACGCTCCAGCGATTGCTGAGTTGATAGCGCACAGACACGCCAAACCTGACAGGCTGATGGTGGTCTATATGCTCGTCAATAGCCGTTTGTTGCTCCAGAAGCACCCCATAGACCTCTTCAAATTCTTTCTCATTAGTACCATATGTATTTGCAGCCCGCATCTGTGGAGTTATGGCATTAGCACTAATACTACCCGACATCGAATTAGACATATACACCTGAGCCGTCAAGCGATGTTCATACGAACGATTCGGTTGGTGAAAATCTTTCGAGAAGATACTACGCTGAGGTTCCAACTTGGGCTTCTCAACCTTTGTTGGCTCACCATTATGAGCAGAAGTCTCGTCAGCAACAGGTTCCTGCTTTTCTACCGTAGCAGGTTCCCCATACGTTTCTTGCGCCGTTATAGGCATATTTCCATCCGTTTGCGACTCTACAGCCACTGCCGCCATTCTGGTCTTTACCGAGGTTATAAGCTTTTCAACCACCGTTTTATCTGTCGTCTGTTGGTCTGTAGGATTTTGAACAGACTTCTGTATCATAGGTATCGTCGTTTCCACCTTTGCCGTCTGAGACAATTCACGGGTGGACTCCGTCTTAAACAAGTGCCATCCAAAGCCCACCATCAGCAATACGACTGCTGCCGCAGCTAGTCGCTTGGGCCACATTACAACAGCCTTTGCCTTCCTATTAGCCGCTAAGGCTTTCTCAAGTTCAGCCCACGACACCTCAGGAGCTGGCTGTCTGTAGTCGGCCAACTTCTGCTGTATTTCCTTTTTTGTTTGTTCTTTCATCGCGGTTGCTGTTTTGAGTTGTTATACGCTGTAATCTTTTTTACTAACAGGTTTTTGGCCCTGCTGAACTGAGAACACGAGGTGTTGGTGCTGATACCTAAGATCTGAGCTATTTCCTGATGACTTTTGTTCTCAAACACATAGAGGTTGAATACCGTTCTATAGCCCGTAGGCAGTTGCCTGATCATTTCCTGAAGCACCTCTGGCGGTATGTCACTGATGGGCGGGTCGTCGTTTTCTTCCTCGTCAGGCACATCCCACGAGAGTCGTGCCAACTCCTTCTGATGGCGTTCCCTCAGGTATTTGAGCGATTGGTTTACCGCTATTCTCGACACCCAGGCTTGAAGCGATCCCGCCCCACGATAGTTGAATTCTCTGATATGGGATAGTATCTGCACGAGAGCATCCTGAAACACATCCTTCAGGTCCTCCTCATCAGTTACATAACGGGCACAGACAGCAGTGAGATATTCAGCATAGAGCGAATAAAAGTCCTTCAGGGCGTCTTTTTCACCACCCTGAAGGCGCTTTGCTAAGCGTTCCTCTTTATTGCCTATGAAAAAATGCACTTATCCGTTACCTCCTTCTCCTATTCTATATATATATTCGCTGCATTAAAGCGTTCTGTTGCAATAGTGGCAGGCTGTCTGGGGCGCATTTTGAACTTAGCAGTCTTCTTGCCTGAATATGACTTCCACTCGAGTGTCAGTTCTATCTCATGATTGTTTGCAACCATATCCTCAGGCAATCTAAAAGCAACAAGTGCGTCACCGATTCTCCCATCCTTATCGCCTTTTGCATTATGATAAAGCGTAAAATAATTGGGAGTGTTTATATCCACACGCTTTACAAGGTTGATGACATGCGAGCCACCACCCCATCGAGTACGGAATCGCAGCGTCAGATAGCCATCCTCAGCCACCGTCACCCAGTCGTCCACAATCTCCAAGGCATCGTCGCCATATTTAGCTTTGTTTTCCTCCTCGTCGTAACAAGGGGCCAGCGTTTTGGTCAGTATCGAGTCTATCCAATTCACATAAACCGCATGACTATAGTGACCTGCGTCTTCATTTGAGCGATAGTAGTTCACCAGCGCCCTCACTTCCTTCTTACCGAATGGTGAAGCCTTGAGATTTGTCGGAATCAGCGTAGTGCTATCGTCGAGCTGCATATAGAACTGCGAGTTGTCGGCGTTGGGCTTTACTGTTACAAGCGCACTGGGATATGCCATGTCGTAGTCGTTATCATCGTCGAGGGAACAAGCCTGAAAAGCCATCGATGAGACCACCAGTCCCAGAACGGCCAAGAGTAGTTTTTTCTTTTTCATCTTCATTTCTGCATTTTTATTTGTTCAACTTGCCCTTATAAATCGCAAAAGTCGGAAAACTTGCACGGAAAATAGAAAAACTTTCGTTAAACTATCTTAATAGGTGGAGCCTTCAAGGATGCTTCCGCCGCTTAACAATCATTAACCTCTCGATGTGCAAGTTTTCTGCAATTCCTGATTTATAGGGGCGATGTACATCAAACATAAACAAATAATTCAAAACAAAAAGTCAAAAGAAAAATGAAAACAATGAAATTAGCATTTGCTGCACTCTGTTGTATGACAACCTTGTCATTCACAGCATGTTCCGACGATGACAGTTCTCACGCCCTCACTCAAGAAGAAAAGGCACAGTGCCTGATGGCTGTCAAAGGTAACTACACTGGCCACCTGATCTATGCTGCAAAGAACGACAAGAACGTGAAAGATGTGACTGACACCGTAGACGTAAAGTGGAGCATCGTGAGCGACAGCATCATGACCATCGAGAAATTCCCCACCAAGCTACTGGCTGAGAACGTAACCGACACCACACTGAAAGCAGCTTTGAAAACTGCAGAAGACCAGACGATTACCTGCTATATCGACTTTGTCAAGACATCGCCTGTTCAGTTCCTCGTCAACCCCAAGACGCCCGCCTACAACCTCAACTACGGTGGTAAGGACCATAAGGTTCAGGTGGCCTTCTTTGTCAACAACTACAGTTCATTCGGTTCTTACGACCTCACCAAGAAGGTGATGAGCATGCAGATTATCGAAGGCGCCATCTTCCTCGATGGCAACCAGACGGCATACCTCAAGGAGGGAGTTCCCTTTGTCTTCGTTTCTACAAAGAAAGAATAACACAATATAATAAGATATATCAAAATCCGAAGGGCGCTGTTAAAAGCGCCCTTTTCTCTGCAAATCCAGTCACTCTGACTTTCCTCGGAGCAAAGCCAGACTTTCCCCGAAGCAATCCCCCACTTTTCTCCGAACCTTTTTCTCTCTTCAATAATTGCGAATAGTATATGTATATTACAAGAGATTTATTTGGCGGTCTCATTTTTATTTCGTACCTTTGCAGAGAAATAAGAACCTAATTCGTGATGAAGTTTATTGTCGTTGGATTATCAGATGAACGAGAGCCTCAATTGGATTCTGAGGTTATCGGAATCATAAAACAAGGGAAGGTTTTCTCTGGAGGCAAACGCCATCACGAGCTCATAGCCCATCTGTTGCCAGAAAGGGCGGAATGGATAGACATCACGGCACCACTCGATGCAGTGTTCGAGCAATACGAGAAAAGAGAGACAATTCTTGCGGAGAAGGAGGTTGGAGCAACACTTTCCATCATCGTCTTCGCCAGTGGCGACCCGCTGTTTTTCGGCTTTGCCAACACTATCCAGCGAAAAATGCCCGAAGCAGAACTCGTTGTCTACCCGACTTTCAACTCGCTGCAGATGCTGGCCCATCGCCTGATAATGCCTTACCACGACATGCGTATCGTATCGCTCACAGGGCGTCCCTGGCCCGAGTTCGATAAAGCACTCATTGAGAAGGTTAAGAAAATAGGTGTGCTGACCGATCGCGAACATACGCCCGCCACCATCGCCCAGAGGATGTTGGAATATGGCTATAATAACTACAAAATGCATGTAGGCATGCATTTGGGGAATCCTGAAGGCGAGTGCGTATCAACATTGACACTCGAAGAAGCCGCACTTGCCGAGTTTGAACATCCGAATTGTCTGATATTGGTGCAGACAAGACAGACTACCCGCCATTTCGGAATCCCAGACAAGGATTTTACCTTACTCGACGGACGTGAGAAAATGATTACCAAGATGCCTATCCGATTGTTAACCCTACAGGCTTTGGAACTACCCCAGAAACGTGTATTCTGGGACATCGGATTCTGCACGGGCAGTGTGTCGATAGAAGCCAAGTTGCAGTTTCCACATCTCCAAATAGAGGCATTTGAGATTCGTCCTGAGTGCGAGGCTATCATGCAGAGAAACGTCAGGAAACTGGGCGCGCCAGGAATCAATATCCACATGGGCGACTTCCTTGAGACCGATATAACAGTCTTACCCCGCCCCGATGCCGTATTTATAGGCGGTCATGGCGGACGTCTGAAAATGATTATACAAAAGATACTCACTATGCTGACAGATGATGGTGTGATAGTAATGAACAGCGTCACTTCGCCCAAGGTAACCACAGATAGCCACCAGCTATGGGATGAAGCTTGTCAGGCATTTGGACTGAGACAAGAGCCGCCCTTACGCATACAACTCAACGACTACAACCAGATAATAATATTAAAATCAACTATTCAAAAATGAAGAAATCAATCATGATGGCGTCACTATTGATGCTGACCATCCAAGCGATGGCTCTCAATCCCTGGAAGAAAGGGGCATTTGAAACAGGCCAGTATCGTAACCTTTTCGTAGAGATGGGCTACAAACAGGCCGATGTAGACACAAAACTAAAAGAGGTATTTAACGATGTGTTCCGCGGTCCCAACAAGGTGTACTTCGAAGTTGGCGACACCATGGGCTATGTATCCGACGTAAAGAACCACGATGCCCGCACAGAGGGCATGTCGTATGGCATGATGATAGCCGTACAGTTTGGCGAAAAAGACATATTCGACCGTCTGTGGCGCTGGAGCAAGAAGTACATGCAGCATCAGGACGGCAACCGCAAGGGCTACTTTGCATGGAGCTGTAAGACCGACGGCACCCGCAATGCCGAGGGAGCAGCCTCTGATGGTGAGCTTTATTTCATCACCTCACTCATTTTTGCCTCAAACCGTTGGGGCAATGATACAGGCATCAACTACAAGGCAGAGGCCCAGCATATCCTCGACTGCATCCAGCCCAAGGAATATACGCCAGAACCACGTCAGGGTGGATTTCCCGGCTTCGGTCCTCAGCAGACAGGCCCTCAGAAGATGTACTTGATAGATCCTGAGACTCAGCTGATCACCTTTACCCCCGATGGTTTCGGACAGCGTTATACCGATCCTTCGTACCACATCCCCGCCTTCTATGAAGTTTGGGCAAAGTGGGCTGACGACGGGCGCTCGGACTACTGGAAAACGTGTGCCTCCAAGAGTCGTGAATACCTGCATAAAGCCATCAATGACAAGACTGGCCTGAACGCAGACATGAGTCAATACGACGGCAGCGAGATGCAGATGCCTCGCTTCCCTGGCATGCCTCAGCCTAAGCCAGGTGAAAAGCCTCGTCGCAATGGTAGTAATAACTTCCGCTACGACTCCTGGCGAGTTCCTATGAACATCACGCTCGATTACGAGTGGAGTTGTGCCGATGGAGAATGGCAGCGTCAGTATGGCGAAAAGATACAGAACTTTTTCTACTCACAAGGTGTTGACACCTTCTTCGACCAGTATCGTACAGACGGCACCATTCCTGAAGGCGACGAAATTCTACAAGCTGGAGGATTCCGAAAGTTGCGCCACAGTATAGGACTGGTAGCCACCACCGCCGCAGCCTCTATGATGTGCAGCCACGATAAGAGTAAGGAGTTTGTCGATGCGCTTTGGAATGCAAAGCATGTGCCATTTGAAGATGGTTATTTCGACGCTTACTACGATGGTCTGCTCCGCCTCTTTGCCTTCATGCACCTGAGCGGAAACTACAAAGTAATCACACCACAAGAAAGGTAAAAAGGTAAAAAAATAAAAGGGTAAGATGAGAATTGCTGTTATACAGATCAGTGAAGCTGGTAGGGAAATTGCCTTGACTTTACAACGGGAATTAGAAGCAAGAGCCATTCTGCGAACAGACATAGGCAAAGAATGGAATGCTTTCGACGCTTTCGTATTTATCGGGGCTATGGGCATCTGCGTCAGGACCATTGCGCCCTATGTCAACGACAAGCACACCGACCCAGCCGTGATCTGTATAGACAGCTTAGGAAAAAACGCAATCTCCGTGCTGAGCGGACACATAGGAGGAGCCAACGAACTGACACGTGAGATTGCTGCTTGTCTGGGGGCTCACGAGGTTATAACCACCCAAAGCGATAACGCAGGACTTTGGGCACTCGACACCCTTGAACGACGATTCGGTTGGTGCCTATCTAGCGATATCAACAATCTGCAGAATTGTATCTATGCTTTCATAAATCGTCAGCCCACAGCCTTATTGCTCGAGGCTCGCGATGAGGGTACAGACTATTTGGAACAGACATTACCCAGCCATGTAACTCTTATCAATGATATCAATGAAAGCGATTCCAGAAAATACAAACTGATAATCATCGTATCGCCCTATGTCAGGAATGTACCTGACGCCATGCTCGGACTACATTTCGTGCCTATGGTGGGAACAATCGGATTCGGACTCGCCCATGAACCAGAGAATTTCAAAGACATCTACGACGAGATAAACGAGGCTTTCACAGATTACGGTATGCAGCCATGCGCCCATAAGTACTGTACCATCGACGTAAAAGCCAACGAGCCATTCGTAAACATGCTAAAAAGATATAATAAAGAGGTTGTATTCTTTAGCGCAGAAGAATTAGCGACTGTTGAAGTTCCGAATCCCAGTGACACAGTCGCCAAGCACGTAGGAACGCCAAGCGTTTGTGAGGCAGCAGCCATACTTGGATCTGAGCATGGTGAACTAGTGATACCAAAGATAAAAGGCAAAAACTGGACAGCCGCCCTCGCCATCAATCGTCAGCATCTGAGGAAGAAACAGGGACATATAGAAATTGTCGGTGCCGGACCTGGCGATCCTGATCTGATAAGCGTCAGAGGAAGGAAAATGCTGGAGAAGGCTGACCTTATATTATATGCAGGCTCGTTGGTGCCCAAGGCCCTCACAAAGTGTCATAAGCCTGGAGCCGTCGTACGCTCCTCAGCAGATATGAATCTCGAAGAACAATGTGCGCTGATGAAAGAGCACTACGACAAAGGTCACTTCATCGTTCGCCTGCACACGGGCGATCCCTGTATCTTCGGAGCTATTCAGGAACAGATGGCGTTCTTCGATATTCATCGTATGTCGTACCACATCACCCCCGGCATCTCCTCGTTCCTCGCTGCAGCAGCCGAGTTACAGAGTCAGTTTACCATTCCTGAGCGCTGCCAGACCATTATCCTCACTCGTGGCGAAGGCCGTACTCCCATGCCCGAGAAAGAGCAACTGCATCTGCTGGCCCGCAGTCAGAGTACAATGTGCATCTTCCTCTCTGCTGCTATCGTCGATGACGTGCAGCGCGAACTGCTTCAGGAGTACCCTGAAGACACCCCCGTGGCAGCCTGCTACCATCTCACATGGCCCGACCAGAAAATCTATCGAGGCAAGCTCAAAGACTTAGCGAAGATAGTCCATGACAATCACCTCACCCTTACCACCATGCTCGTCGTTGGCGAGTCCATTGACAACCGCAAAGGACTCTCAGCCCTTTACGACAAACACTTCACCCACCTTTTCCGCCAAGGCTGCGATTGAGCGAGAGAAGCCGGAACTCGTTTCGACTTCCGAGCGTGAGCAGGCTCGACCAAAGGTCAAGGTGACGACGAAAAAGGCTCGTAATATCATAGGAAAGAAAACAAAGAATCGTCTTTACCTTTGACGGAGAAGTCATCTCTAAAAGTAAAACAAGTTGTTTTACTATCAAAGAGACTATCTTTTAGGAGCGTTTAGCATATCTTTTTCAAGGTAAAACAACTTGTTTTACTTTTATAGTTGGCGTTTTCCCCTTTATATAAAGGCATTCCAGCGCATCATGATAATAGTGATAGTAAACAGAAAACCATCACCCAACTAAACCTTCTGATATTCAATCATTTAACATCAAAAGTGATAGATAGTTCATTTTTATCAAAATAAAAAAGTAGAGGACAATAGCCACTTGAGCATGTGGATTCACCCTATTCGCCAAAAACCATCTATTTAATTCTTTTTTCTAATAAAAAAGATAAAGCTTCGCTTATTTCCTATATTATTAGTATATTTGCATTATCGTTTGCAAACGAAAGAAGATAAAATATAAGTATGAAGAAACCACAGTGGTATGAGAAAGACGACGACCGCTATTGCTCACATTGTGGAGAGAAGTTATAGAAAAGTATGATTTTGGTATTCGGAGGGACAACAGAGGGTCGTAAGGCTGTAGAGGTGCTGGAGGAGGGAAGCTCGCCTTATTTCTACAGTACGAAAACAGGGGAGCAGGACATCACCCTGCATCATGGGCAACGGATAGACGGGGCCCTTGATGAGGAGGCGATGCGTGCGTTCTGTCGGACGCAGAATATCCGTCTCATCGTTGATGCAGCCCATCCCTTTGCCTCTCAACTTCACCAGACGATTGCCCAGGTCTCCGAAGCACTGAACATCTCCGTTATCCGCTATGAGAGAATCTATCCGGAGCGCAATCCTCATCTGGAATGGATAGAGGATTACTCACAGATACCACAGGATATCCACACTCTTTTAGCTACGACTGGTGTTCAGAGCATTGCCAAACTGAGACCCCTCGAGGCAAAAGGCATGAAGATATTTTATCGCATCTTGCCCAGAGAGTCGTCGATGGCCTTGGCTGAGAAACTTGGGGCTAAGAAGGAACAGTTGTGCTTCTTTGAAGACGGAGCAACGATAGACGTGGAAGCAGAGGCTATTCTCTTGAAAGAGAGTGGTCTTTCGGGAGGTTTTACGGAGAAGGTGGAGGCAGCCAAGGCAAAGGGCATGCGTATTCTGGTTCTGAAACGCCCTGAAATCAACTTCAAACATAGCGTGAATGGCCCTTATGGTTTGCGACGGATGGTGGAGAAGCTGTTGCCAGAATTCTATCCTTTGCATAGCGGACTGACGACTGGCACTTGTGCCACAGCTGCAGCTGTGGCTGCTGCACAAAGACTGCTGAAGAACGAAACACCTGAAGCGGTGCCCGTATTATTGCCAGATGGCGAGACAATCTATGTACCAGTATCTTATAGCGAGGAATACGCCTCGGTATTGAAGGATGCTGGCGATGATCCGGATGTGACGAACGGATTGGAGATTAGGGCGAGTGTCAAGCCATCTGACACGTTCAGGATTCTTGGTGGTGAGGGAGTAGGAAGGTTTACACTTCCCGGTTTTGACTATCCGCCTGGCGAAGCAGCGATTAACAAGGCTCCACGAGAGATGATTCGTCAGAACTTAGAGCCTTTTGGTGTGCCTTTGCAAGTAACGATTTCCGTACCTGATGGCGCTGAGATTGCCCGCAGGACCTTTAACCCCCGTCTGGGTATCGAGGGGGGCATCTCTATCATTGGTGTCTCTGGTATCGTCAAACCTTTTTCTGAGGAGGCTTTCATCGACAGTATCCGCAAGTGTATGACAGTGGCAAAGGCCTCTGGCTCTGAGCGTGTGGTGATTAATAGTGGAGGTAAGAGCGAGCGCTTCGTGAAAGCCCTCTATCCCACCCTTCCTCAACAGGCGTTTGTGGAGTATGGTAACTATATTGGTGAGACCTTGAAGATTGCTCACGAACTCAACATCAAGAATGTGACGCTGGGCGTGATGCTGGGAAAAGCCGTAAAATTAGCTGCAGGACATCTGGATACCCACAGCCGAAAGGCTATAATGGATAAAGAGTTCATCAACGATATGCTCCATGAGGCAGGCATCAGTATCGACATTAGCAATATCACCTTAGCTCGCGAACTATGGGAAATGATTCCTCCAACGAAGATTCAGAGCTATGCAGACGTGGTGATTCGTCATTGCGAAACCCACTGCAAGCCCATTCTGCCTAATGGTGAACTGACTATCCTGCTCATCGACGATGGGGGAAATATTTACCAATAAGACTATTCCTGAACCTCATCATTGCGACGTTTAAAAAGTACAACCGCAATGACGGGAGCGCCAACAAGGGCTGTGACACTATTGACAGGCAGGGCTCCCTCGAAACCTGGCATACGAGCAATAAGGTTGCAGACCAATGCCAAAGCGGCACCACAGAGCATCGTGGCAGGCATGAGGATACGATGATCGGAAGTGCGGAAAAGGGCACGAGCCAGATGGGGAACAGCCAAGCCGATAAACATAATCGGGCCACAATAGGCTGTGACGATAGCCACCAACACACCAGAGCTGATAATGACCAGCATACGCGACCAACGGATGTTCAAGCCAAGATTGGCAGCATATCTGTCGCCCAAAAGCAACAGGTTCATTGATTTCACCAACAAGCAAGCCAAAGGCAGAAGCACGCACATCAACACCACAAAGAGTATCATCTCATCGCCTGAGACTCGCGAGAACGAGCCCAATCCCCATACAACAAAGGCTTTCACATCTTCCTCAGGTGAAAGGAACTTCAATACACCAATGATGGCATTGGCTAAATAGCCAATCATCACGCCAATAATTAATAGGGTTACATTACCTTTCACCTTCTGCGATATCCACACAATGAGAAGCATTACAGCCAAGGCACCCAAGATAGCTGCAACAGACATGGCAGCATCGCCCAAATAGCCTAAACGCGAAAGAGCCACGCCACCCAGACGTCCTGAGAGCAAAACCACAAAAGCCACACCAAGGGCAGAACCGTTGGAGATACCCAAGACGGATGGACCAGCCAAAGGATTGCGGAAAACCGTCTGCATCTGCAAACCACTCACTGCAAGACCAGCCCCTGCCATAATAGCCGTTAGAGCCTGTGGCAATCGAGACTTCCATACAATATTATTCCATATTTCATTAGAGCCACCCCCTAATAGAATACTACACACATCACCTATTGGAATTCTTACAGAACCCAAAAGCAGATTCACAACCGCCAACACTGCGATTGATATCAGTAGTATCACTATCAGAGGGAATGTTCGCTTCATTCTTTTTACCTTTTTACTTTTTTACTTTTCCAAAAGATAATAGAATGTTGGCTGATAATCAGGCTCAACAAGTTCCGGATGGAAGATGGCCACGAAATCTTTCAACAGCACATCGGGCTTTACGGGTGAGATTTCGTAATAGGGCGTCTGTTTCATATTGCAATAGATGACCTTACGCTTCTTGAAGGCCTTGAAGAGTTCGTTGCGAGGCTCTGACGCTTTTAATGCATCGTAAGAGAAATCGCCAGGATAACTGTTCAGAATACGCCAATAGTCGGCATTGGCAGCAAGGGCGTACATCTTTTCAAACTCCAGATTCTCGCCACTGGTCTCATCGTCGTTGATGACATAATTGGCGCCTGCATCGCGGAAAATCTGCGCCAGATAGTTCTTACCTCCCACAGCATGCCAGTTGCCATAGTGCATCTCACCACTCAGAACAGTTGGACGTGTCGTAGTAGCAGCGGCCTTCTCCTTCAGTTCGTTATAGCGACTCTCGATGCCTGCGAATACCTCATTGGCCTCTTTCTCCTTACCAATAAACATACCTATGAACTTAATCCACTCAGCCTGTCCTAAAGGATTGAGTTCCTGATAACCCAAATGGGGCACCAACGTGATACCAGTCTCCTTGATAGCATCATAACCTCCACGCTTTGAGGGAGAGATAAAGATGATATCCGGATTGGCAGCCAGCACCATCTCGGTATCGAAGTTGCCTTCCATACCGATCTTCACGATACGCCCGTCTTTCACACGCGCCAAGATATCCTTATTAAAAAGATTCTTCGTACCAGTGATGCCCTTCACAACATCGTGAGCATCAAGAACGGTGAAGTTAGAGAGTTGCAGGGCTGTCATACAGATAGTTCTGTTGATGGGTACCAGAGTCTTTGTATAGCCCTTAGGTACAAGCACGTCTGCGTTCTTCACCAATGCCAAGTGGTCATGAGTGCCAACATCCACCAGACGAACACCTGACGAATCACGCACACTGAATCCTGTGGCGTATTTCACAGAAATGTCTACCATTGAATCGACAGAGGCTACTGAATCGTTAGAAGATGACTTGCCGTTTTGCATTGTACAAGCGCAAAACAGAGTCATAAGCATAATGGCACAAGATATTTTCTTCACTTGGTTTTATCATTTTATTGGTTTATGGCTGCAAAAGTACAAAATAATTTCGGAGTTTCCACGAGAAATTAAAATTTTTCGTAACTTTGCAAACAAAACGGAACTATTATGCAAACAAACATAGACCAAACCCATTGGTATGACCGAATCTGGGCATCTATGATTTTTTTCACGAGGTTACCTTTCTGGCGGCTTCATGAGCCTCCCAAAGAATGTTACAAGGCTGTAGTTGAACACTGGCCTATGACAGGATGGCTGACAGGTAGTATTATGGCTGTAACCCTTTGGTTAGGCAGTTTATATCTACCCTATGCAGTGGCAGTGCTGCTGGCCATCGTAGTGCGACTGCTAATCACAGGCGCCCTGCACGAGGACGGACTGGCCGACTTTCTGGACGGTTTCGGTGGTGGCGGCGGTAACAACCGCGAACGAATCCTCAACATCATGAAGGATTCGCATATCGGCACCTATGGGGTGATCGGGCTCATCCTCTACGAACTACTCCTGGCTGTATCGCTTTTCTCAATGACACCGATTCTCGCTGCGATGGCCATCTTAGCAGCCGACCCCTTTGCCAAAATGGTAACGGCACAGTTAATTATGATGATGCCATACGCCAGGACAGAAGAAGAGGCAAAGAACAAAACCATATATCGCAAGATGAGTTGGAAGGCGAGTGTCAGTCTGGCCATACAAGGACTACTGCCCATGATGGCTTTTATCTGGCTGACAGGAGCTAAATGGACAACCATCGTATTTATCCCCTTTCTCGTGATGTATTTTCTTTATCTGCTTATCTGGCGGAAAATCCATGGTTATACAGGCGATTGCTGCGGAGCCGTATGTCTGCTGGTTGAGTTGGCAACACTACTCACCATTTGCACACAAAACCTAACGATTAATATTGTTTGGCCATGAGCAAGATTATATTGATAACAGGAGGGCAACGTTCGGGCAAAAGCCGCAAGGCAGAAGAACTGGCACTAAGTATGAGTGAGAACCCTGTGTACGTGGCAACCGCACATATCTGGGATGAAGAGTTCGCTGAACGTGTGAGAAAGCATCAGGAGCGCAGAGGTTCCCAATGGACAAACATCGAGGAAGAGTTACAACTAAGCCTACACGACCTCACGGGCAAGGTTGCGGTGATAGACTGCATAACGCTATGGCTAACCAATTTCTTTTATAAGAACAATTCGAATACCGAACTGTCACTGAAGGATGCGAAGGCTGAGTTCGATGCGTTTACAAAACACGATGCCACTTATATATTCGTAACCAACGAGATTGGCAGTGGCGGCGTCAGTGAGAACGCGATTCAACGAAAGTTCACAGATCTGCAAGGCTGGATGAACCAGTATATTGCCTCAAAGGCTGACGAAGTGATACTCATGGTGAGTGGAATTGCAGTAACCATTAAGGAGACAGGGAGACAGGGAGTTCAAGACTAATGAAAAAGTTCAATATACAACCAGTTGATTGCTTGATGCAAGCTGCGATTCAGGAAAAGATAGACAATCTGAACAAGCCCAAAGGGTCTTTAGGTCGTCTGGAAGAACTAGCTATGCAGATATGTCTGATTCAGCAGACACTAGAGCCGAGTCTCGCCCACCCTTGTCACCTGTTGCTGGGTGGCGATCATGGCATCGAGCGCGAAGGTGTGAGCGTGTCGCCACGCGAGGTCACGTGGCAACAGATGATCAACTTCACGCATGGTGGCGGAGGCGTCAACATGTTCTGTCGCCAGCATGGGTTTAAGTTGCGCATTGTGGATGTGGGTGTGGATTATGATTTATCGGGCATCGATGGCATCATCGATCGCAAGATAGCCCGTGGCACCAAGAATTTTCTCCACGAACCTGCGATGACCGAACAGGAGTTCGACCGCGCCATCCAGATAGGCTGCGACCTGGTGGACGACTGCATCGCCGAGGGCTGCCGTGTATTGAGTATCGGCGAGATGGGCATTGCCAATACCTCACCCTCCAGCATCTGGATGCACCTCTTCACCGGCACGCCATTAAAGGACTGCATCGGTGCCGGCGCCGGTCTCGACACCCCTGGTATCCGCCATAAATATGAAATATTGAATCAAGCAGTAGAGCGCTTCAAAGCAAATGGCTTTGAACCGCTCTCCTACTTCGGAGGTTTCGAGATGGTAGCAGCTATCGGTGCCATGCTAAAAGCCGCCGAAAAGCATCTGGTGATACTCATCGACGGCTTCATTATGACAGCCTGTGCACTGGCGGCTATCCAGCTCTATCCAGCAGCAAAGGACTATATGATCTTTACGCACTGTGGTGATGAGAGCGGGCACCAGCGCATGCTCCATGCCATGGGTGCCAACGCGCTGCTCCATCTGGGCTTGCGTCTGGGCGAAGGAACCGGCGCACTCTGTGCCTTCCCGGTTATCGACTCCGCCGTGCGCATGATGAACGAGATGAATAACTTCGACAAAGCAAGAATCACAAAGTATTTCTAAGAAACAATAATCCCCCGCCAAATGGACGGGGGATTACTTATATGCGAGTTACTTTACTTCTTCAATAATCTTAGCACCTTCCTTAAGGGCTTCCATATTCAGAGGAATCAATCCGTGGTGACGCTCTGGCAGAGTCTTATAGAGAGCCTTCTCCACACCCCTGTCGCTCACTACAGGAGCCACCTTGAGCAGTCCGCCCAGCACAATCATGTTGAACACCTTACCATTCTTCATCTCAGCAGCCTTATCCATGGCATTGATTTCGAAAACAGTAATGTCTTTACGAGTTGGCTTCTTGATGATACCGAAGCTATCATAGATAAGTATGCCACCAGGCTTGATCTTGGGTTCAAACTTCTCAAGTGAGGGCTGGTTGAGCACAACGGCAATATCGTACTTGCTGAGGATTGGCGAAGAAATACGCTCGTCACTAACGATAACCGTTACGTTGGCAGTACCACCACGCTGCTCAGGACCATAAGCAGGCATCCAAGTAACCTCTTTATCCTCCATCAGTCCTGAATAAGCCAGAATCTTACCCATAGAGAGCACACCCTGACCTCCGAAACCTGATATGATAATTTCTTTCTTCATAAAACTGCGTTTTATGCATCATCGGCAGCGCCTCAGCAAAGAGTAAACTCTCTGCATTCGGCTTGCACGATAATTCATTATTTATTTGTCGTATCTTTTAAATCACCTTTGGGATAGAAGGGGAACATATTCTCTTTCATCCACTCATTAGCCTTGGCAGGAGTAAGTTTCCAACCACTGTTACAGGTTGAGACAAACTCTACCAGCGATGAGCCCTTACCAGCCATAGAAGCCTCGAAAGCCTTGCGAAGCGCCTTCTTTGCCTTGTTGATAGAAGCCACCGACTCCACACTCTGACGAGTTACATAACAGGTACCTTCGAGCTGAGCTGCGATATCGGCCATCTTCAAGGGATAACCGTGAATCTCTGGATCACGACCGTAAGGACAGGTAGAGGTTTTCTGACCAATCAGTGTGGTTGGAGCCATCTGACCACCCGTCATACCATAAATGGCATTGTTAACGAAGATAATCACGATGTTCTCGCCACGGTTCAGTGCGTGGATGGTTTCGCAGGTACCGATACATGCCAAGTCGCCATCACCCTGATAGGTGAATACCAGGCGATCGGGCCAGGTGCGCTTGATACCGGTGGCCAGTGCGGGAGCACGACCATGGGCAGCTTCCTGCCAGTCGATATCAATATAATTATAGGCAAACACGGCGCAGCCTACAGGCGATACACCTACGGTCTTGTCCTCCATACCCATTTCCTCGATGACTTCGGCAATAAGCTTGTGTACTACACCATGGCTACAACCTGGGCAGTAGTGCATATTATTGTCGTTCATCAGCGTCGGCTTCTTGCAGACGATGTTCTCTGGTTGAACTATTTGATTTCTATCCATAGCCTTACATCAATTTTTCTTTCAGTGCATTAACGATTTCCTCTGGGTCGGGCACGATACCTCCGAGACGTCCGAACTGCTCTACTGGAACAGTGCCATTCACAGCAAGACGAACATCCTGAACCATCTGGCCTGCGTTGATCTCGGCTACAAGGATACCCTTCACATTTTTTGAGAGTTCTGCGATCTGCTTCTCAGGGAATGGGAACAACGTGATAGGACGGAACAGACCCACCTTGATGCCCTCCTGACGGGCCAGCTCTACGGCTTTCTCTGCGATACGAGCTGCAGAACCGAATGCAACGATAGCATATTCTGCATCGTCCATCTGCTGCTGCTCGAAACGAACCTCATTCTCCTGAATCTTGCGATATTTCTCCTGCAGAGCCAAGTTGCGCTGCTCCATCACCTCAGGCTTCAGTTCCAAAGAGGTAATAACTACGCGCTCGCGGTTCTTTGGCTTACCAGTAGAAGCCCATGGACACTGCTTAATAACTTCCTCATCAGTACGACGGGGCTTGAAAGGAGGCAGTACCACCTTCTCCATCATCTGACCAATGACGCCATCACTCAGAATCATGGCAGGATTGCGATACTTGAAAGCCAACTCAAAGGCGAGGTCAACGAAATCGGCCATCTCCTGCACAGAAGAAGGAGCCAGAACGATCACCTTATAGTCGCCATTACCACCACCACGGGTTGCCTGGAAATAGTCGCCCTGTGAAGGCTGGATGGTTCCCAAACCTGGACCGCCACGCTGAACGTTTACAAACACACCAGGCACCTCAGCACCAGCCATGTAGGTAATACCCTCCTGCATCAGTGCGATACCAGGAGATGACGATGAAGTCATCGCACGCTTACCGGCACCAGCAGCACCATATACCATGTAAATAGAGGCCAGCTCACTCTCAGCCTGCACCACCTGCATACCAGTGGTTTCCCAAGGCTTCAACTCTGCAAGGGTCTCAATTACTTCACTCTGCGGAGTAATAGGATAGCCGAAATAGCCGTCGCATCCGCAACGAATAGCAGCGTGGGCAATAGCCTCGTTACCCTTCATCAACACAACTTCTCTTTCTTCTGCCATACTTATTCCTCCACTTTTTTACGATACACGGTGATGCATCCGTCAGGGCAGACGATGCCACACGAAGCGCAGCCTACACAGGCCTCCTCGTTGACAGCCTCCACGTAGGGATAGCCGTGCAAATTAACTTTGTTGGCCAGAGCAATGACCTTCTGAGGGCAAGCAATGATGCAAAGCGAGCATCCCTTACACCTTTCAGTATTCACCTCAATGGCTCCTTTTAATTTTGCCATATTGTATTTGTTTTTTAATGCTTTAACGCCTAAATTCGAGTTGCAAAGGTACTAATTACTAATTAAATAGCAAAACAAAATGGCTATTTTCTTTCATTTTTCCCAAATACGTCAATAATCGCCCCCAATCAGAGCCGCCAATTTGATATAATCTGCATATTTATAGCAAATCATACTATTTAATATGCATTTTTATCCTTTGCAAACAGATTCTTGATAGTAAGCCAAACTATACGAAAATCCAACCAAATTGTCCAATGCTCGAGATACCAGATATCACGCCTTACGCGCTCTTCCATTTGCCAGAGTTCCTTCGTCTCTCCACGGAATCCTGTCGTCTGGGCCCAACCCGTCATACCAGGTTTTACAAAATGGCGCACCATATACTTATCTATTACCTTCGAATACATTTCCGTATGAGCAATCATGTGAGGCCTTGGTCCTACAATGCTCATCTCTCCCTTCAGCACATTCCAGGCCTGAGGCAGTTCGTCAATATTCGTTCTCCGCATAAAACTGCCAAAAGGGAACTTCCTTTTATCAGCCTTTGACGCCTGCAAATTATCAGCTTCCTGATTCACGTGCATTGAACGGAACTTATATATTACAAATGTCTTTCCATCAAGACCAGTTCTCTGTTGTTTAAAAAACAACGGTCCAGGGCTTTGTTTTTTTATAATAATGTACACGAATGGCAAAATCAACCCTGTAATAACCAACATAAATAATGCCCAAGCGATGTCAAACGTTCTCTTTAACGCTTTATTCACTGGATTCTTCAGCAAACTCTCATGGGTAGTATAAATTTCAATATCCGATAGATATTCTCTCGACATATCCAGTTGAATAAACTCTACAGAGATTGGCACATAGTAGAACTTTATCACATGTTGATCACAATATCTTGACAGATAAAGAATCGTTTCACGTTCCCTTGACGAGAGACTCACATATAGTTCATCACCAATATCTATTGGTTTTTCCTTATTTAACTCCGCCATCAAGTCGCTAATAGTACCCAGCCACTCAGGCTTCTGGCTCTGCCCCATGCCATTTGGAGTCGTTATTGGCTCTTCCTTCATCTTGGAATCTGCATAATATCCCAGGATATGATAACCCGTAGTGGCGTCGTTCACCAATCGCTGATAAACAGCATTCAGTATTGAGTCAGAACCTACGAGGGTAATGGTTCTAGTGTCCCCCCCCCTCTCTCGATATAATTTAATCGCTGTACGTTCCAATAACCTTGATATACTAATCATTATAAAACCGATAGTACCCTGTTCAACGAGCAACCATCCCACAGGTATTCTCAGATCAACCACCTTTATCAACAGATAAGACAATACCGTTTGTGTAGCAGTTAGGAACACAATCCGCCTCAGCACATCCCCACCGGATACCACTCGCTCATGGATAATGGGGTGATAATAATGTTCACTTATCAGCAGGGAAACATTACATATCATCATATAAAACCTGATCTGTGCCCAATCCCATACTTCCATCCTTGGATGCAAGAAAGCAAAGCACAACAGTACCAGATTCAACAGCACAAGGTCGCCCACGATCACGAGCCACATAATTATATTATTTGTACGATTATTCTTACTCATCACCTATAATCCACAAACTAAAGAAACATTGTTTCCTGATACACCCACAGCTACTTTGTCTGTCTTAAACAGTTTATCACTCAACCACCATGTAAATTCTGTAGATGCAATACCAATACCAGCACCAGCCACGACATCATACCAATGATGATGCTTGTTCACTGCACGTTCCACACCAATAATAGTAGCAGCGCCAAAACCTGCTACTGAAACCCATGGGCATTCTTTACCAAACTCCTTATGTAACGATGTTGCCCCTGCGAATGCCAAGGCTGCATGTCCAGAAGGAAACGACTCTTTATCCGAATGGTCAGGTCTATCCTCTTTTATCGTCTTTTTAAGAACGGTCTTTACCCCATAAGTCACAGCCAGCGAGGCAGCAGTATTTACCAGAAATCTTGACCAATTATGCTTTGATACAGTTTCTGCCCACGAAGACCTTTTATCCTTCTCATCCCGATAGAATTTATTTCTTCCCAGGTCCAGTTTTATACCAAGATCTATGTCAAAAAAGCCATTACTACCTGCCGCTACATCCATACCAGTAGAGCTTACCCCTATGCCCTCACTTGTTGTCACCTGATACCCAAAAGAGCTATATAAACTCCATTTATCATTCAAGCGATAAGTCTGCTCAATACCAGCGCCCATCAGAGGTGAACCCGAATGTTCCACGAACTGAGTGACCACTCCCATCCTTAAATAGGCTGATGTATGCCATTTCTTTTGAGCATCATATCCAACAAAGGCATTCGTCAGGTTCAGCATAGCATCAAGGCTAACTGATGCAAAGCCATATTTATCAAAATTCTCACTTGGATTATCCCTTGGTGGCAACCATTCCAATTGATGATTCTCTATCAGTCCATTATCCCATTGTACTCTGGCTCTTAATCCATATTCGGGCGAGAACCATTTACCCATTGACAGATTCACACCATACGTTTTTCCTTTAGGGAATACCCTTGAGAAATCACAACCATACGGATTAATGAGACTCATATCCATACCTGTCTGGATAAACCAATTATCCCAAAAACCATTGGTGAGCACAGAATGGGTATTCTGTTTACTCTTGCCAAGATTCATCTGCGCACCCATGCCTATCGAGAAATAGCCATTACTATTGGAGCCCACACCAGTATATGCATTTGATTCCGATCCCACAAAGCCACTACCCGATAATATATAGGCCACATCCAGATAGAGGCTCCATCGACGATCCAATCGATAGGAGTTGATGATACCGGCACCAGCTAACAATGCACCTTTGCTTACGCCAAAGTTATAGTTTACACCAATTCGTGGATAAATAGTCAGATTCCAGGCTCTATCTTCCTTGTACTCTCCAAACAAGTTATGCAGATTCACCAGTACATCCTCATAAAGAGCTATATAGCCACCTTTCCTTCTGTTCTCTCCAGGCTGATAGAACGGGGCCAGCCAGTTTGCGTGCTCATTCTCCAGTAACGGTAGTTTATTCTCCCAATTGAATTTTCCTCTGAGTCCAACCTGAGGCGTAAACCATTTACCAAGAGCCACATCCATGCCAAACGACTTTCCGTTTGGAAAAACATGTGCAAAGTTATACCCGTATGGGTTCTGCAACGACATGTCCAGATCCATTTGCAAAAACCAATCACTCCAGAACGAATTGGTCTTTACCGTCCTTGGCTCTTCTCCTTTTTCAAATTGCTGAGCATGAGCCATCAAACTACAGCACAAACACAACAGGATATAAAACAATCTTTTCATTCCTATTATACTACGTTTATGGTATCATCATGCATATAATTTCTCCATACATATGTAACATATATAAAGAATATTTCCTATCAAGTATCTTCTCCACATACGCCTTGGTTCCTTGGCCAACCTATATAACCACTCCAATGAATGCGCCTGCATCCATTGCGGAGCTCGTTTCGCTGTTCCTGCATAAAAATCAAAAACAGCGCCTATGGTTCCCACATGACAATGAATATCTAAATTCTTCCAATGCTGACAAGCCCATTTTTCTTGTTTAGGAGCTGTCATGCCTATCCAAAGCAAATCAGGATCTGCCTCATTAATAGCCTTAATAATGGCTGCATTATCTTCATCTGAGAACGCAGTCTTATATGGAGGAGAATACGTAATTATTTCCAAATTAGGATAATCAATAGCAGCTTTTTTCTTAATCTTTTCAAGGACCATATCCGATGAGCCCAAGAACATAACTTTTCCTCTTACATCATCCTTCTTACATCTTCCATCAAGCCTTTGCATCTCGAAGGCAAAAAGATCCCATCCTGCAATGCGTTCCTTAGGCTGTGACTTAGCATTTAGCCAATGGCAAGCCTTAACAATCGATGCGCCATCTGGTATCAGGTAGTCCCCATTCTGTAATGCTTCTGCAAATAATTCATCCTTCTGCGCCACATTATAGGAGTGTGCATTGATGGTATTAATCAACACCTTTCCTATGGGAATCTCCTCCAGTTCCTTTTTTGATTCTATGATATCTAATTCCGTTAACCTCATTTTTCTAATCTACTGATTGTAGGATATGCACCAATTTCTTCTCAAAAGATTGAAGAGTAAAATAGTCCCTATATCTCTGATAGGCATTCTGCCCCATTCTACGACATAGACTATTGTCCTTTAGCAATTTTTCAATAGCATTTGCCAAGTCTTCGGAATTCTTCTTATCACAATTCAATCCATTCTCCCCATCTTTTACAATGTCTGGAATTCCTCCTTCATTAGTTGTTATAATGGGCAAACAATGTTGCATTGCTTCCAGCAATACCAACGGAAAGCACTCATTATTATAAAATGTTGGGAAGACAAACATGTCTGCATCCTTTAATAATATATCCTTTTCTGCTCCATATCTTTTCCCGTGATATAGAACAACTGTTTGCAATCCTCTTCCACGAATCTCATCGTTGAGACATTTAGCATCTATCTCTGCTGTTTCTCCTCCCACCATATCGCAAATAAAAGAGAATCCTTTTTCTTTCAGTATTCTCAGCGCATCAAGCAGGACTAACGCTCCTTTCTCTATGAGCAGATTGCTCAAAAACAAAATGTGAGGGATCTTATTCTGAGATTCCCTCTTTCGTTCTGTACTCCTCTCCGGAATGCCATTGGGGCAAACGTAAACATTCTCTCTCTTAACATATTTCTGGATATCCGGATAGAGTCGTTCTGAAAGCAGAATTACCTTTAAGTTTCTGAAGAAATGCCTGTACAACAGATTATCAAGCAAATTTTCTTGCCTTGATGATACTCCCTTATTATGATAATGAGCGACCACCTTACACCCCATCCGCTTCAGCAGCATCACGACAATGAAGTCCTTATAGAATGGAGCACCCTTTGCATTGGGGGTGATATAGACAACGTCTGGCTTCAATTCCTTTATTGAATGATGTATTCGTTTTAGTAGGTTCCAGAAAGATAAAACCTTCTTTAACTTGAACTTTCCAATATCTTCAAGCCCTAATGCTGTTGCCAGATTAATATAATGGCAATCACATTCAGAGTTGATAAGCTCAGAATCATATATATACTGCCCTACCATCGCTGCTCCATGAACAGGAGGAGGCATATGCAGAATCAATAAAATGGTATACTTCATTGTTTTCATTCCTGATGAATATCCTTATAATCAAAAGTCATCTATTCCAATTTCTAATTTGAATCGAATAATACGATAGGAACTTATTATACTGTCCTTTGTGAGACGACATCTAATTTGTTTAGTGACTGCATTAGGATTTTATAAATCACTGCCAGCAGGAAAGAAACGCTTAACAGATAGCTAAGGGCGAATTGCATCATCTCCAGACCCGGATTCAAGGAGATTATCACTGTTTCATATATAAAAACAGAAAACAATCGCCATAGTAGACTCCTCATTCTTTTATCAGCATATCTATACATTTTAATAACAATACATATCATTTTAACATTCAATGTCAAGAACAAAAAGCCCCCCAGTAACCCCATACGATAAAACATATTTAATAGTGAAGAGTGATTAGCGACTAAAAAAACACCCGTTTCCATGGATTCATTATTGTTTTGAATATACATAGACGAATTATCGACCATATATATAATATCATCCGTTACATATGCAGAGCCAAACCCGACACCAGTAAAATAGGTTTGAGATAATGAATTAATTTCATTGATCCATACATAAAGTCTCCACAAACTATTAGGATCTTCTTGTACATAATACATGATAAAAGCAGATGACAGAAATAGTATTATTACAGAGAGAGAAAGGATGAGTATAATTTTCCTTGCAGTGTTTTTGTAAAGAAACGAAGAAATTCTTCTTTCAAAAAACAGAAGAAACATCATAATCATAAAACCTAATATATAAGCAGATTGCTCTGTGTTGATGAATATAGCCAAAAGCATCAATAGTTTGCTACGCCTTTTCCAGGCAATCAATGATAGCGTTATTAGCAATAATCCCATTACACATATTTCACGATTTATTAAAAACACGAAAATATAGAATAGGATCAACTTCCTATTACTAAAAAAATCATATAGTCTAAGCCTATAAATCCCATAACTCAGCAACACTGGGATTAATAATTCTGCAATGATAAAGAAATGTCGTGGCAGGAAAGATATATTAAATCCAAGACCAGCTATTCCCCACATCCTCGGCAGGTTTAATAGTGAGATTATAAAGTAAAAACCTGCAACACCCCAAAAACTTATAAAGTAGAGTCTAAACTTTTTTAAATCATAATCATAAGTGAAAAACTTATGTATAAAAGTTTTATTATGCCAGACATAATATGCTGAGACAAAGATAAAAGCCAAGAAACCTATAGTCTGTACAGACTTAGGCAAATATGTGAATATGAGTATATAAACAATATAACAAACGACGAAGGATTTCTCCATATTAAACTATATATATATACGCGTTACCCATATCATTGTTCTGAGTCTTGATAGATATCTTCGTATGCACTTTGCATAACCTCCATTGAGAATTTTTCCTTAACATATTTATAAGCTTCATCCCCTAAGGATATGCGATCAAATCCATCAATCTTACTGAATAGCTCCATATATTGTTCCAAATTATTATTATCAACTTTTAATGGCCATTCATCTGGTAATGTTTCATTTAAACTATTACAAGAATTAATAATTGCAGGCACCTTGGCTAATGAAGCTTCTATTGACATCAATCCAAGCCCCTCAAAGTTAGATGGCATAAATAGATAATCAAAAGATGATAAAAAAGAAGAAAGATTATACACCTTTTCGTAGTAATGTACATTCTGATTATTATCTTTCAACCTCTTTATTTTCCAATACAAGCTACCATTACCAATTATCCAAAAGACAAGACTCTTTTTATCCTTACATTTAGTAATTACTTCAATTAACACATCAATTCCCTTCTGGTATTCCAGTCTTCCAGCAAACAGAATATTCGTTTTTGCTTTATCAATGCCTTCAAACGGTTGTTGTTCTACCTCTTTTACGCCATTATAAATTACACGAGGCCATTCCCCATAGAAATTAAAATAATTATTCTGGACGGCTTTGCTAATAGTGATATTAGAATGTCGACGAATATAAAAACGTTCCACCATATCACCTATATTTGGCCATTCATCCCAAAGCATGATATTGTGGATTGTTCTAATATATTTAGTTTTCCGAAACATCCAACCAAACATCCTATAGAAACAGTAAACACTGAGTTCTGGTATTTCTGTATGCGAATGGATGACGGCTGGTCTGTATCTTAGGAATATGAAAACGAACCACAAAGGGAATAAGATAATCCCCAGTTTATTAAAACCAATTAACGATCGGTGATACTTAATACCACAATTCTTCATATCCTTGATAAATTCATCAGAATATGAACTCACACCTCGAACCACCTCCACAATATGATACTCGAATTCTGGATTTGGACTACTAGCAATACTAACAGCCACCTTCTCAGCGCCCCCTAAGTCGAAATGAGTAATAATATGGAAAATACGCTTCATCTATTAACCTATTTTCTTAAATGTGTATGAGTATTTTAACAAAAGATTCCTAAGAAATCGTTTTGCTCGCCTTTTAAAACTGAAAACCGTTCTCCAGCCATCATTGGGAGTATATTCTTCTCTCCAACTACCTAAAGCTAAATGCTGACAATACGACTTCGAAAGGTATTTCTGTCCACAGAAGTAATCAGAGGGATAGATAACCAACCCGTTCTTACAATATTGGGTTGATTGTATCTTAGGATGCCAATCATATCCATATTCACGTGCAATAACGGCCTGTACATAAGGCAGTATCACATAATTATATCTAAGGCTCTGTGGAAGTTTTTCGTCCTTTGACTGTATAAAATGACGTCCATCAAAATATCTCATACAGTCTCTGATATATTCTGAGTTAGGTTCTGCTCCCATACAATGAGATGAAAGATAATTAACCCATCGATCTTCTATAGGAAGCTGGTTATAAGAATCCTCTTTGCCTATGAACACTTTGTTACCCAACAAATCATCAAATGATTTATATAATAGCACATCAGTATCCAAATAGATACCACCTTCAAAATATAAGGCATATAAACGTACGTAATCAGCAGCATAAGCCCATTTTCTCGCAGCCAACGCTTCTTTTAAGAATATGGAATCAATGTCTTTAATGGCATTTATATCCCACAAACGAAATTCGTAACCTACGAGATTTCTTTTCCATGACGCCATGCAGTCTTTTATCATTTGTGGCATTTCTTCGCCACTAAACCATGTGTAATGTATTACCTTAGGTATCATTTCTAATTATCTCTTTTTTTTTGACATCATCAACGCTTTGGAATTACGCAGAAGCCGAAGCAATCTTAATCCGAAAGGAATCTTCTCTATCAAATATGTAAAACAGAGTTTCATTATAACTGTCCAACAGCCATAATCCAACGCATTTCTTAAGAATATTTTCAATAACACATCAAACTCCCGATAATATGGTCTATACAGCATATATCGATTACAGAAGCCTTCCACATAAAAGACTAATTGGTTCTTTTCGTGATTTGATGTTAGACTAGAGAGTATCTCACGATATGTAATGACAAACGAACCACCTTGAGTTTTAACATCTGTCCCATTTACAATTGAACCATGTCTCATAATATAGTAATACGTATCATCATCATAAACATATGCATGCTGCAAATGCTTTATCAGATTGAATGACCACAAATGATCTTCAAAAAGCAATTTATCTCTGAATAACAATTGATTATCGATGACAAATGATCTTTTTAGCAATTTGTTCCATACACTGACATGAATAGTTCGATACTTATAGTAATGCAGATTGGCATCATCATTAGACAATATTTGTAATGGAGGATTCTTTTTAGTATTATCCACAGGAACTGCAACTGGACAATATACATAATTACCTTGTACCATCTCTATACTTTCATCCATAAGGATTGGGGTTATCAATGTTTCAATGCAGGTGGAAATAATCTCATCATCACTATCCATAAAATAGATATAATCACCTGTTATTAATGATATTCCGACATTTCTAGTCGCTGATAGCCCTTTGTTTTCCTGATGAACAACCTGTATGCGGTGATCTTTAGTGGCATATTCATCACATATACTTCCACTTTGATCAGTACTACCGTCATCGATAAGAATAATCTCAAGATTCTTGTAGGTTTGATTTAATATCGAATCTAGGCTCTTCTCCAGATATAGTTCTACATTATATACAGGAACAATAAATGAAATCAACGGATTCACCATTTTCTTTTAGGTATTACAATTAATCAATAGGAGGATATCAAAGTCTATTTTCTACACACTCTGTGATATCAAATTTCCTTTTTACCACCATTATTGGTTTATTATTATATTAATCTACCTGAGGTACAGAATTATATGGATTGCATATTGGATGTAATAGTTTTAATTTTCTTAAACTATCTGCTATAAAATTCTTGAATTTGAGTTGGGGCGCTCGAGAATCAATCCTACAGTTTTTCCACATTGTCATTCTCTGGTATTTATAAAAAGAGCTATTGTATGGATGGGGTGATCGTACATATGACTCCCAAGGCCTAAAGTAACCAGAATAATGGACAATAACAGGATCCTTCTCTGCTTCCTTAACTTCCTGCACGATACCCTTCTCAACAAAGAAATCCTTACATAAGAAGCCACTATGCAAATTATACTTTATCGGAAGACGGATTTTCTTGTTCCAAAACATGCCATTCAATATATCCTGATCATGGAAAGTCAAATTAGAATATCGCCCCTCAATATAATTAATGAAACGCTGCGTCATGTTGTTTTCTCGCCAATATTTCAGATTAATCAGCAAGACTCCTGCATTAAAATACCCAGCATCCAGAGGATAACCTAATCGCTTATCATAATCGACATCACCATAAAAAGTATCACTTACTGCAGCTATAGCATAGTTGGTAAGGTCCGTATTCCATAATGACAATAGGGAATGTCTAACTATAATATCGCCATCTAGATATAACACTTTATCTATATCACAAGGAAGGAAATCCGCCAAGAAAAGGCGAAAGTATGTGGCATTGGACAATCCTTGTCTATTGGCAGTTGAGGGCAGTTTTGCACATATTTCTTTAACCAAATAGAAATCAATAGTTACATAATTTTCAAATCTTTTCAAATTATCTTTTAGATTATACTTATCTTTTCGAGTTACACTATCATCAATAACCACATAGAAAGCAATATCTACATCTTGATTATTGGAACATATGGAATACATCATCACACCAGTTGGCATGATAAAGCCTTTATCAAGGCATACTGTTATATTTATTTTTTCTTTCATATAAGTTCTATTCTTCTGAAGCAATAAAGGCTATCAGATGAGAGATTTGAGTCTCTAACGAGTATCGATCCAAAAAGAATGCTGCTAAACCTGTTCTCGCCTTTTCGCTTGGAGGATTCGTTAGCATATCCTTCATGTGAATAGCCAGATTATCTGAGGAATATGGATTAAACATAGGAATCATACCACATGTGACCTCTTTAAATACAGGGATATCTGAAACAATGGTTGGTGTTTTCAAGATAACAGCTTCTATAGGAGTCCAACCAAATCCTTCTTTTAGCGATGGGGAGACAAATAAGTCTGCGTGAGTATACAGATAGCGCAATTCTCCTTCCGTCCGATAAGATGAGTCAAAGATAACCCTATCTTTTATGTTAAGTTCTTCCACAAGTGTAACAAGCTTCTTACGGTCTTCTTCATTTTTCTGATCTCCTTTTAAATATAACAAATGAGGTATTTCATCTTTCAAGATGTAAAATGCTCGTATAAGTATTTCTGCATTTTTGTACCTCTGAAAGCGATTAACGTCCAATATATATTTTTTCCCAGCTATGTCCCCTATTTTTTGCTCAGCAATATCAAAATCGAATGCGATGCTGTTATAAATAACCATTGACTCTTGGCTATCACGGCGCAAAAGTTCGTCATGTGTACTTTGAGAAATTGATATAAGATGAGGAATTCTTCTTATCATTATCTTGCGATACAAACGCCATGGATAATATAAGAACCTGTCTTTTCGGATATCATATAGAAACAAATCATGTAAGACCGCAAAATACTTAATGGGCTTACCAAAGCGAAAAAAAGCATCAAAACAGTGAGGATGTAATACAATAGTTATTCCCCGTTTGTGTATCTCTTTTTTTAACATCCTAGGCAGATAACCTGAGACTCTATAAAAATGCCGTTTATAAGCCTGAGGGTATTTATTATTTAAGACAATTTTTTCAACGTTTTGTCCTACAAGATTATCGATAAAGCTCTCTGTTCCCTTCCAAATAAGAACATAAACCTGATAAGAGCTATATTTTAACAAACCTTGTAATAACCGGCCTGCATAGACTACTGTTGATTCCGATGCCGTCCATGAGCTATCAAAGAATGAACAATCTATCAATATATTCTCTTTATTCTGCATGGTAAAAATGTGTGTTATTTAGGTATTTTTTCACAAATTCCCTTATCGTCTTTCTTTCTTCAGCCTTAAGACCAAAGAAATATGAAGATACCAAGGTAAAAGTTAATATTCCCACCAGATGGACTAAATGCCACAAGGACGAGTTTGATTGAATGCGAGAGGTCAGTATCAAACAGAGTACAACAGGCAGACAAACCAAGATGACATTCCAATAGACATCCTTACAATACCGCCATACGGGGAAGTTGAGAATAGTTTTCATCATATAAAGTTGGGCTATACGCCAAATAATGTCTGCAATAAGAAATACTACCAGCAACATATAGGCAGGACTACCAATCTTCAAAATTCCATAACCAATAGGAATACATGACAATGTAATAATTGTAAAGGCCATCTTGAATCTGGATATTTTACCTGATGCTTCTGCAACGTGATTGAGTGAGCCGTCTGTAATAGCCCAGAATACCATCAGCATCATCATCCGACAGAAAACCAATGCACCTTCAGGAACCTTTATCAACCATAAATGCAAGATAAAATCAAGCTCTGCCCAAAGAGGGAAAAAAGCTAAAGCCATCATCAGCATGCAATACTTGCCAACACGACTAGCCAGGAAATAAACCCTTTCCACATCACCGCTACTATAACTCTGCGTAATCTGAGGGGCTGCAGCACTATGGAAATTACTAGCAAACGGACCGATGACACGCTCGATGGCTTTAGCAATAGCATAGGCACCATTAACCACTGTTCCAAAGAAATAGTTAATCAGCAACATACTTCCTTCCCCCCTAGTCATGCCAGCAAGACCTGAAATCAGGTTATAAGAACTAAACACTAGCATTTCTTTATATTGCTGCCATTCCTTAACGAAGTGCCACTTCACAATCTCCGGCCATTTACTATAACTATAAATATGGTAAATCAGGAATGGGGCCAGTTCTGTAAGCGTTTCAATCAACGCAAAGGCTCGGACACGATTGCCATCATAAGTTAGCAGCCAGAACAACAGACATAACTGAATAATTTTGGCTACGATGAAAACAGTTGCAGTAAACAGGAACTTCTCGCTGGCGTTGAAAAGGCTCCCAAAAGGGATATTCAGAATACCCATACAACAAGCGATTGTTGCTATTTGGAATACAAACATTGCATCTGCCTCTTTGCCTGGATCCACATTCAGATAATGATGGATATAAAATACGCCTCCAATTTCCAGTAATGCAAACAGAAGCAAGGCCATCCCAACATGTAACACATGACAAACATTGAACACGCGATTAAGATTGCCGAACTTCTTACCTCGTTCAACATTAATGAAGCGAATGGTTGTACCTGCAAGAGAAGCGGAAATAAAAGTAAATAACACCACCACGCCTCCAACAACACTGTTCAGACCATAATCCGACACGCCAAGTGCTTCTAGGGCAAGACGCGATGTATAAAGTCCTAGGAACATCCTTAGCATCAGTTGGCCATAGACCACCAGTGTATTCTTGGCAATGCGTTTATTTCCTTTACTATAATCCTGTATAATCATTTATATATTTCCAGTCTTTAGGATAACAGATTATTTATACGATTTTACTCACGTCTCGTAATTCATAAGAAGGCCCTTTGGGCTTAAGCCCAAAGGCTCTCATTTTATCTCCTATAAAATTTCTTAGTTTTATATTCGGCGATCTGAAATCATATTTTAGCCCCCTCCAGATTGTGCATTTTTGATATTTATAAAAGAGCGTGCTCAATGGAGGCTCATTCTTATTATATTTAAACCAAGGTTTATCTCCGCCAGCATAATGTATAATTACCGATTCCTGCAGTGATTCTGATATTTTTTGCTCGAACTTAGTATTATTCCATTTGGGATTCTTATATAAAAACACTGTCATTAGATTATACTTAATTGGAAGATTAAGTTTAGAAGTATGGAATAACATATTTAAAACATCTTGATCATAATATCTAAGTTTATCTCCATCGTCCAACAAATCAACAAAATCCTTTATACAATTATGCTTTCTCCAATAATCTAGATTTATAATACATACACCTGAATTAAAATAGCCATACGCCATCGGATAACCCAAACGTTCGAATTCTTCTGGTTCAGCTGCCACCATACAATCTGTTGCCGCTGCTACTGGATAATCACTGATATCCAAATTCCATAACGGCAATAGTGAATCTCTTACAATTACATCACCGTCCAGATATAAAACCTTATTAATCGTATCTGGCAGGATTTCCGTGAGAAACAATCTAAAATAGGCTGTTATAGTAATGTCTGCTCTATTTGTTATAGCAGGTATCTTCTCCACAAAGTTTTTATCAATATCATAAAACATGATTCTCTTCCCGCTAAACTGTTGAATTACTCCATTCAAATCAGCCTTATCATTATCCGATACACTATTGGAACATATCACATGGAGAACGATATCCACATCTTGATTGTTATAACACAGGGAGTACATCATTACTCCAGTAGGCATCACGAACCTATGATCAGTACATACGACTATATCCATCTTTCATTTATAATTGAGAAAAAGTAGGGGGACACCACATTATAGTTAAATGTGGAGTCTGGTTCGTTTATTATGTATTATTCTGCTCATCACATTAATCCTACTGATTCCCAGTGAGGTCAATGATTCTGCGATTATGAAAACCGCCGCAATTACAGCAGCTTATCGAAAAAGCACTGCAAAGGTACAACATTTTTCTGAGAACAGAAATAAATCATGGTACATATTTATATCGCAGAATTTCATTTTCCAAATTATTGAGCAAGAAGCATACAGATAGAGTGCACTACCCTTTGGCAGAACCTGGGCAGCGACATTCTTGATGTTCTCTATAATCTGCGATCTATCCATACTCTAAAGCAATACGAGCGATTCAAGTCGCCATAATTGTCGTCCTTCAGTTTTTTCTGTAGGGCGATGCTATACAGATAATTCTTTTCGGCCTCATCATTATCTATCTCAAGATAGATGAATTCCAATTGCTGATAGGGCCAGGGGCAACATCAGCAACAGGGTTAATAGATAAAGTTTCAGGATTCCAGACTTCATAATGATGGGGTCAGGGGTTGTACATGTCCTTGCAGTAGAAGGCCATGATGTCGTCGAGCATGTGCTTGGCCTCGACAGCTGGGCTGTCGGGGTCAAGCTCTATAGCGCGAATATAGTTGTTGATGGCTTCATGCCATTGGCCGCGTTTGCGAGCCTCATTGCCAAGTTCGTAAAACTCTTGTGCAGTCATCTTCTATTCTTTTTGGCACGGATTACACGGCTCTCTTATCGAGAAACACTGCTTTTATCAACAACCAGCCGTGTCTTTATTTATAAAGCCGTGTTAATCCGTGCCTAAACATAATACTCATGTTTGCCCGCTGCGAGGGTGTTCTTCATCAGCGAACAGATGGTCATGGGGCCTACTCCACCAGGAACAGGTGTGATATAGCTGCATTTAGGAGCTACCTCGTCGAACTTCACGTCGCCATTCAGGCGGAAGCCGCTCTTTCTTGTGGCATCGGGCACACGAGTAGTACCGACGTCTACTATCACAGCACCATCCTTCACCATATCAGCCGTTACGAAGTCGGGCTGACCAATAGCGGCGATGATGATATCAGCTGCACGGCACTCCTCCTTCAGGGTCTTTGAACGCGAATGACAAACAGTAACGGTAGCATCGCCATACTGTTTCTGCATCATGAGCTGAGCCATAGGCTTACCAACGATGTTCGAGCGTCCCAGGATGACGCACTTCTTTCCGCTAGTCTCGATACCATAGCGCTTCAGCAAAGTGATGATGCCGAGCGGTGTGGCTGAAATGAAGCAAGGCAGTCCGATGGCCATACGACCTACGTTGATGGGATGGAAACCGTCCACATCTTTACGGTAGTCGATTGCCTCGATAATCTTCTGTTCGTCGATATGCTTGGGAAGAGGCAGCTGTACGATGAATCCATCTACATCCTCGTCCTTGTTGAGCTTGTCGACGCAAGCCAGAAGCTCAGCTTCGGTAATGTCATCCTCAAAACGAATGAGTGTTGACTTGAAGCCACACGCCTCACAAGCCAACACCTTATTCTTCACATAGGTTTCAGAGCCGCCATCATGACCCACGAGCACCGCAGCCAGATGGGGCTGCTTGCCTCCTTGGGCAACAATCTCTTTCACCTCTTCAGCAATCTCAGCCTTGATAGCTGCTGCTGTTGCTTTTCCGTCAATTAACTGCATGTCTAGTGTATTATTTCTAAATATTTGATTCTTTCTAGAACTTCGGCATTCCACCCTTCATAGCTCTCATGGCGTTGGCCATCTGAGCCATCTTCGACGAGCCCATGCCCGTCACCATCTTCATCATCTTACGGGTCTGGTCGAACTGCTTCATCAAACGGTTCACGTCTTCGAGTTTCGTACCTGAGCCAGCTGCTATACGGCGGCGTCGGCTCTGGTTGATGATATCAGGGTTAGCACGCTCCTTTGGTGTCATCGAGTTGATGATGGCCTCGATGCCCTTGAAGGCGTTGTCGTCGATATCGATATCCTTGATCTGCTTGCCCACACCGGGAATCATGGCAGCCAGATCTTTCACGTTACCCATTTTCTTGATCTGCTGAATCTGTCCCATGAAGTCGTCGAAATCGAACTTGTTCTTACGGATCTTCTTCTCCAGGCGCTTAGCCTCTTCCTCGTCATACTGCTGCTGAGCGCGTTCTACGAGGCTGACGATATCACCCATGCCAAGAATACGGTCGGCCATACGTTCCGGGTGGAACACATCGATAGCCTCCATCTTCTCGCCCGTACCCACGAACTTGATGGGTTTGGTCACTACAGTGCGGATAGAGAGGGCAGCACCACCACGGGTGTCACCATCGAGTTTGGTCAGTACCACGCCGTCGAAGTCAAGACGATCGTTGAACTCCTTGGCAGTATTCACCGCATCCTGACCCGTCATCGAGTCAACCACGAAGAGTGTTTCGTTGGGATTGATGGCATTTTTCAGTGACTCAATCTCGTTCATCATCTCCTCATCTACTGCCAGTCGACCTGCAGTATCGATAATCACCACGTCATTCGCCTTGGCCTTAGCCTCCTGAATGGCATGGTTGGCAATTTCAATCACATTCTTATTGTCGGGCTCAGAATAAACGGGCACGCCTACGCTCTCTCCCACTACGTGCAACTGCTGTATGGCTGCAGGACGATAAACGTCGCAGGCCACTAGCAGCGGCTTCTTGTGATTGCGGGTCTTGAGCAGATTGGCGAGTTTTCCGCTGAATGTAGTCTTACCAGAACCCTGCAGACCTGACATCAGGATGATGGCAGGAGCACCTGGGCGACCCTCGATCTTCAGCTCAGCGGCCTTTCCACCCATAAGTTCTGCCAACTCGTCGTGAACAATCTTCACCATCAGCTGACTGGGCTTCACGGCTGTGAGCACATTCATACCCATAGCCTTCTGCTTCACGGTGTCTGTAAAGCTCTTAGCCACCTTATAGTTTACGTCGGCATCCAACAAGGCGCGACGCACGTCTTTCAGAGTCTCTGCTACATTGATTTCGGTGATTTTTCCTTCACCCTTCAGTATCTTAAATGATCTCTCAAGTCTATCTGATAAATTCTCAAACATATATACCTTATTTATTTAGGGCGCAAAATTACAAATAAAAAACGAGACTCACAAACTTTAAGCCCCGTTTTTTACCTTTTTACTTTTTTATCTTTTCGAGAATTCGCAACCGCAATACTGCTGATTGTAGAAATTGTATTCCTTCAGCAACTGGTTGCGGCGCTCGTAGAGCCCGCCTTTTCGCCAGTTCTGCGCCCAAAAGGTAGTACCCTCTACGATTTGTTCTGCCTGATGGCCAGCACGTTCTATCTGCTCCAGACTCTTCCATCGACTTGAAGCCAACGTGGTGGTAAAATAGTTGATACCCAACTCCTTAGCCTTCTTGGCGGCCACGGTGAGACGAAGTGCGAAGCACTGCTCACAGCGCCTTCCCCGTTCAGGCTCTCCCTCCAGGCCACACACATCCTGGCGCCATTGCTCATGGTTGTAGTCGCCATCAATCCACGTCAGCCCCAGACTCTCAGCATGGCGCTTGCTTTCCTGCTTTCGGATCTCATATTCCTCGAAGGGATAGATGTTAGGATTATAATAGAAGATGGTAGGACGGATATCGTGCTGCACCAGCCATTCCACGATGGCTGACGAACAGGGCGCGCAACAAGCATGCAGCAACACCTCATGCAATCCCTCCGGTACTATAATCGCTGGTTTCTTCACTCTTCAACATCTATAATCCGCGCGCTTTCCAGATACGGTCCTTGGCCGCGTTTATCTCTTGGAACTTCTTCTCAGCAGCCTTACGCACATCGTCGCCCAAAGCGGCCACCTTGTCAGGATGATGCTCAAGCGCAAGCTTGCGATAAGCTTTCTTCAGCTCATCGTCTGTCGCATCAGGACTCACACCCAGCACTTTATAAGCATCTTCAAGGGTATTGCCTTCGAGATGGAGCATCGAGTCAACCTCGACCACACGCAGTCCCATCCATTGGGCGCACTCTTTCAAAGCCGTTATCTCGCTCTGAGGCACGTTCCCGTCAGCTTTGGCCACCATCACGAGATAATTCAGCAGCTGGAGTCGCTGCGAGTAGTCCATCTGACGATTAATCTGCGCACAGCAATCGCTCACCGTCTGTTTGAACTGCGCCCATCCCTCCCGCTTCTGTTCATCGAAAAGTTTGTTCAGAATATCATTGCCCTGTTGAACGGCAGTGACACCAAAGTTCTGACGCAGCATCTGGCGCACCAGTTCCATCTCTGAGTGCATCGCCTTGCCGTCGGCCTTAATGATATAAGAAGAGAGCACCAGCAATGAAAAGAGGAAACTGTTGCGATTGCCCTGTTGCTGACGCTGGCGATAAGCTTGCTGATAGGCCTGATTAAAGTCCTGATACGAGCGCTGCTGCCACGACCCCTGGTCTCTACTTGAGCCAGAGCCCCATGTTCCGGAGTTATCTGGTGTGTTCACCCCGTCGAGCATCGAGTCGAAGAGAGAGCCAACGAGATAACCTGCCAAAGCGCCCAAAGGGCCACCAGCCATCCATCCTATGAATCCTCCTATCCACTTTCCTGCTGCCATCGTATTTTTCTTTTTTGCATGCAAAAGTACACAAAATATCCGAGACCGCAAAGCGATTAGGATTAATTCACTTTTCCTTTGACATCAAATATTCAGACAAAAAGCTTGAAATTATGAGTCATTGCCCGAAAGTCCTATCTAAACAACTCGGAAGTGACGTCTAAAGTCAGACTTTCCTCGGAGTAAACCTTAACTTTCCCCGTAGCAAACTCCCAAACAGCCTAAAAGCCTCTCTCTGTCGCTCTATTTCAAACAAACCGAGAGAAGCTTTTTTAGTAATATCTATTGACAAGCTATTTCTTTATCAGTGAGGCAATCCAAAGGATGGCAACGGCACCGATAATAGCTGTGCCAAGCTGACCAAGGACACCTCCCCATGTGATGCCAAGCTGACCGAACAACCAGCCGCCAACAAGGCCGCCAAACAGACCAAGCACCAGATTCATGATGAAACCGAAGCCGCCACCTTTCATCAACTTGCCAGCACAGAAACCAGCCAGACATCCAATGATAATCGAACCTATAATACCCATAATTTTACAGTTTATTTGGTTTTATGCTGCAAAAATAGGAAATAAAACTGAAAGCACAAAGAAAAACGCTCACTTTTTGCGCTTATCAGCCAGGTACATGCCTACAAGGATGAGCACGGTGCCAAGGATGAAATAGATGGTGATCTGCTCTGAGAGGATGGCCCAGGCAAAGAGTATCGTTGTGACGGGATTGAAGTAAATATAGTTGGTGGCTGTAACGGCTCCGAGTTTCTTCAATACCCAGTTCCAGGCCAGATAACACAGCATGGAGGCCACACAACCGAGGAACAGAAGATTCCAAAGCAGCGAGGGCTGATGAAGTACTACAGAGACATTCAACCCTGGGTAGACGATGAAATAGGGAATCATCGACACCAGTCCGTAGAAAAACACCTTGCGTGTGATGAACAGTGTGTCGTAACGCTGATTGGCGCGAATCATCATCAGCGAGTAGAAGCCCCAGCAGAGTGCTGCACAGAAAGCCAGCGAGTCGCCTAATGGTGAGAGATGGAGCACAAAATGGCCATTCAGAACGACAGCCACCACACCCAGGGCTGCCATCAGCGAGCCCACACACTGCAGACGATTCAGGCGTTGCGACTGATAGAAGAGCGAAATCAGGAAGGTGGCCACAAGCGGCGACAGACTCACGATGAGCGAAGTGTTGGTTGTCGTGGTGTAGTTCATCGAAGTGTTCTCTGCCAGAAAGTACAGCGAGCCACCCGTGATGCCCAATGCAACCATGAGAAGCTCGTCGCGCCAGTTGTCGGAGAGCCACCTAAAGGGTCTTCCTTCAGGCTGGCGTACCAGCAGCGAGTAGCCCAGTATGAGCAGATAGGCAATAGTGAAGCGCAGCGTGAAAATCTGCGCTGGTGTAAGCCCACCAAGTAGTAGCAGTTTGGTGAAGACGAACGTCGATCCCCAAATGGCTACTACGATGAAGGCTACGAGATGATATAAAAGTCTATTGTTTGATTTCAATGTCGTGCTTTACGTTGTTACGGATCTTGGTGAGATACTTCTTCATCCCAGCAGCATCCTTGTTGTCGATAATTTCCAGCAACTCCTTCAACTCCGTACGAATCTGTGCCACCTGATCGTGGGTATAGGGGTTGAAAAGTATTTCCTGAAGCAGGTAGTCGTCCTCGTTAAGCACACCCTTAGCAATCCTCATGTGGCGCTTGAAGGTGGTACCAGGCGCATCCTGATGCTTCATGACAGCAGCAAAGACGAAGGTTGAAACGAACGGGATACTCAGCGAGTAAGCCACAGTCTTATCGTGCTCCTCGAAAGAGTACTCGTAGATGTTAAGTCCCAACTTCTGATAGAGGTCCTTGAAGAAGATACGTCCCATATAGTCGCCCTCGCTGATGATAATGGCATTCTCCTCAGAGAGCTGCTGCAGATTAGCGAACGTAGGACCGAACATGGGGTGAGTAGAGACATAGCGCATGCCTGTCTGCTCGTAAAACTCCTTCATATCTGTCTTTACCGAGGCGATGTCGCTGATGATACACTCCTTGGGAAGATAAGGAATAACCTCCTTAAACACAGGGATGGTGTATTTCAGCGTAACAGCATTGATGAGCAGTTCGGGTTTAAACTCTTTAATCTCTTCAAAAGTAGTGAAGCGCTGACAATTGTAGGTAAAGCGCATACGCTTGGCGTCGCGCTCAAAGACAGCTACTTCATGTTCAAAGCTCAGCAGGTCGATGAAGAAGCTTCCCATCTTACCTGCGCCCATTATTAAAATTTTCATTGCATCTATTTATATTAGGCACGGATTAACACGGCTCTCTTTTAGAGATACGCAACTTTTTTGCAAAGCCAGCCGTGTTCTTATTTATAAAGCCGCGTTAATCCGTGCCAAAATCCTCTTACTTATTGATGATCTCAATCTGCTGACGTACTGATTCCTCGTGGATGTTCTCGAATACATGGGCTACGAATTCAGGATCCATGCCACAGAGCGAGCCCTGAGCACCACGCTTGTTAAGTATCTCATTATAACGATTAGCCTGAAGCACGGTCATGTTGTGCTCCTTCTTGTACTGACCAATCTCACGACAAACCCTCATGCGCTTAGCAAGCAGATCCATCAGTTGGTTGTCGAGCTCATCAATCTGCTTACGAAGCTGGGTGATGCCCTCGGTGGTTGTCTTCTCGTCGCGGATGACGAGAAGCGACAGAATGTAGTCGAGCACATCGGGAGTAACCTGCTGTTTGGCATCGCTCCAAGCCTTGTCAGGATCGCAATGACTCTCGATGATCAGACCGTCGAAACCAAGGTCCATAGCCTGCTGGCAAAGAGGTGCAATCAGCTCGCGACGACCTCCGATGTGAGATGGATCGCTGATGATAGGCAACTCGGGCACACGGCGGCGCAGCTCGATGGGAATCTGCCACATAGGCATGTTGCGGTATATCTTCTGTTCGTAAGAAGAGAATCCACGATGAATAGCGCCCAGACGCTTCACGCCAGCCTGATTAAGGCGCTCCAAGGCACCAATCCAAAGCTCGAGGTCGGGGTTGACAGGGTTCTTCACAAACACAGGGATATCTACCCCTTTCAAGGAATCAGCGATGGCCTGCATGGCAAAGGGATTGGCTGAGGTACGGGCACCAATCCAAAGGATGTCGACACCATGCTTCAGACACAGTTCCACATGCTCTGGGGTAGCCACCTCGGTAGATACCAGCATCTTGGTTTCCTTCTTTACCTGCTCCAACCAAACCAGCGCGGGCTCACCATGTCCTTCGAAGCCTCCTGGCTTGGTACGGGGCTTCCACACACCAGCACGGAAGTTATGGCAGCCCTTCATAGCCAGCTCGCGGGCTGTAGTCATCACCTGTTCCTCAGTCTCTGCAGAGCAAGGGCCTGCAATCACGAAGGGACGTTCATTGTCACTCGGTAAATTCAATGGTTGTAAATCCAGTTCCATAATCTATTTCTTTTTTAATTATTTCTACCAATTAAGTGCCTTAATACGCTCAAGAGCTGCCTGTAACTTCTCTTCCTTGGCACAAAGCGAGATGCGGATATATCTGGCGCCATTGGAGCCAAAGATGAAGCCTGGGGTGATGAAGACACGAGCCTCGTGGAGCACGCGCTCCGTCAGGTCTTCTACGTCAGCATACTTCTCAGGAATCTTGCCCCAGAGAAACATGCCCACCTGCTTCTTATCGAAAGTGCAACCCAGCACATCCATAATCTGCTCTGCATACTGGCGACGACGGCTATAGGTCTCGATATTAGCCTCATGGTGCCACTCTTCTGAGTTTCGAAGAGCCTCAGCAGCAGCTAACTGCACACCACGGAAGGTTCCTGAGTCTATGTTGCTCTTGATCTTCAGTATCCAGGAGATGAAAGTGGCGTTGGTGGCACACATACCAACACGCCAGCCTGGCATATTATGGCTCTTCGACATCGAGTTGAACTCGATGCAGCAGTCCTTAGCACCAGGCACCTGAAGCAGCGACATGGGTTTCTCGTTTAGAATGAAAGAGTATGGATTATCATTCACCACCACGATGCCGTGATCCTTGGCAAACTTCACCAGTCGCTCGTAAGTCTCCATGCGGGCATTGCCACCAGTAGGCATGTTAGGATAGTTGGTCCACATCAGCTTCACTTTCGAGAGATCCATTTTTTCCAGTTCCTCAAAGTCGGGCTGCCAACCGTTATCCTCACGCAGATTGTAGTTTACAATCTTTGCGCCCAGAATCTTCGACAGCGAGGTATATGTGGGATAGCCTGGATTGGGCACCAGCACCTCGTCGCCAGGATTGACGAACGCCAAGGTTACATGGAGTATACCCTCCTTAGAACCTATCAGCGGCTGGATCTCTGTCTTAGAATCGAGATCCACGTTGTACCAGCGTTTGTAGAAATCAGCCATAGCCTCACGCAACTCTGGCGTACCCATGGTGGGTTGATAGCCGTGGGCGTTAGGATCGTGGGCCACCTCACAGAGCTTCTCAACAGTCTGTGGTGATGGCGGCATGTCAGGACTGCCTATGGCCAGACTGATAATATCCAGGCCTTCAGCATTGAGTTGGGCCACTTCCTTAAGTTTGCGACTGAAGTAGTATTCGCTGACTAAACTAAGTCTTTCTGCAGGTTCAATTGGTTTGTTTGCCATCTTTATATTCTCCTAATATCTTTAAGTCTTTTGTAAGTGGAATAATCGCATCTATAGACTGGCGGTATCGCGTCAGGTCGTCGTACATCACATCAACATAGAACAGATACTCCCACTCCCGCCCGATGATAGGCAATGACTGAATCTTCGTCAGGTTGATCTTATAGAACGAGAGGATTGCCAGCACATGAGAGAGTGAACCTTCCTCATGAGGCAGTGAGAATACAATGCTCGACTTGTTGGCGTCTGTCAGAGGGCGCAGCATGTCGGCCTTGTTGGGATTCGACACCACGAGGAAACGGGTGAAGTTATGTTTGTTGTCCTCAATATGGTCCTCAAGCACCTTCAGGCCATAGAGTTTCGCTGCTTCAGCATGACAGATGGCAGCCCACCCTTTCTTCTGCCCCTCAGCTATCATCTTTGCCGATCCTGCGGTGTCCTCGGCCTCCACATTCTTCAGCTGAGAATGCTGGGCCAGGAAGTCACGACACTGCATCAGGGCTACGGGATGAGAGTGAACCTCGGTAATCGTGTCCCAGTCGTCCTCTGGCAGACAGCAGATACAATGCGAGATGTGGAGTTTATGCTCTCCAACGATGGTAGTGCCTGAATCGCGCAGCAGCTCGTAGTTATGGAGCAGCGATCCTGCAATGGTATTCTCAATAGCAAGCATGCCTATGGCAGTAGGATCCTGCTTGATCTGAGCAAATACCTGTTCGAAGGTTGAACAACAAATCAACTGTATCTGTTCTCCTTCGAAATACAGGTGCGCCGCGATATCGTGGAACGATCCAATCAGTCCTTGAATAGCAATTCTCTTCATATTTACTTCTTTTCCTTTAATAAAAATCCCGCTTTCACGTATGTGAAGCGGGACCTTGTTTTTTTATCTTCTCAGTCATAAGTTGAATTATACGCAACTTCCCGCTTCACAATTGCTTGCAAAGTAAAAGTAATAGCCGTAAAAGTAGACGTTCAACTGTGACATAATCTCTCGTTTTTATTCTTATCGGGTGCAAAAGTATCACTTTTCTGCGAAATAAACAAATAATTTGCTATAAAATTTGCCTTTCCGCTTACATTTTTCCATCCTATAGTTTAAATCTGCGCCAAATGCAGCGTGGAATCCTTCTCCAGAAGGCAGTAAGCAAGCGATATTTCCAGTCAATCACACGGATGTGCTTCTTATGCCTGATGGCATAGACAATCTCCCTAGCCACCTGTTCTGGCTTCAGCAGCATAGGATATTTGAAGTCACCAGCCAACAAGGCGGTATCCACGAATCCAGGACGGATATCTGTAAAGAGAATCCTCAGATGGCGCTGTCGGGCCTGTTGCTCCAAAGCCTGAAGATACACGTTCTGCATAGCTTTCGTAGCCGAATAACTGGGAGCAGGGCCTAAGCCTTTTGTACCAGCTATCGAGGTAATGGCAGCAATGTGTCCCTCGCCTTTCTCTGCAAAATAACGATAAGCCTCACCTATCATTCTTGTAAACCCTACCCCATTGGTCTGCAGAGTGGCCAATTCTATATTCTCTTTCAGTTCGCGATTCTGCTTGCCTATACCAGAGGCGTAGAAAAACAAATCCATGCCCCCCATATTATTAATAAGGTGTCGCAGGCGCTCTGGTGCATCTTCCTGAGTCACGTCAATCTGCTCTATGGAAAAAGCGCCAAGATCCTGAAGCCGTTCTATTCTGCGGGCAGCTACGCCGACTGTCCATCCCTCGCCAACTAACAGCTTCGCCACCTCACGTCCGATGCCCGACGAAGCACCTATCACTATTGCTCTTTTCATAATCGCTTGCAAATTTACATAATTTATTATAACTAAGTCACAAAATCGTGAACTTTTTCCGTAACTTTGCAGCCAAATATGGAAAAAAAGACTATTGCCATACTTGGAATGATGTGTGCAGGATGCTCAGCACGAGTAGAACAGAAGCTCAATTCGCTCGAAGGCATCCATACGGCTAGTGTCAATCTGCCAGCTCGCACCGCCTTGGTGGAGTATGATTCTGCCCGCATCTCATTAGAACAGATGAAGGACGAATTAGGTAAGATTGGTTACGACATGGTGATTGAAGAAGATCGCAACGTCGAAGCCATTGAACATCGCTCCTACATATCTCTAAGGAATAAGGTGATAGCCTCATGGCTCTTCGCCTTGTTGGTGATGGCCATCTCGATGGGCTGGGTTATAATTGGATCGCGCGATGCAGCCAACCAGACAATGCTCATCATCAGCCTTGCCAATCTGCTCTACTGCGGGCGTCAGTTCTATGTCACAGCATGGAGACAACTGATTCATGGTAGTGCCAACATGGACACGCTGGTGGCGCTCTCTACTGGCATCAGTTTTCTGTTCAGTGCCTTCAACACATTCTTCGGTGAGCAGGTATGGAGCGCTCGGGGCATTGAATGGCACACGTGGTTCGACGCTTCTGTGATGATTATCACCTTCGTGCTTTCAGGCCGACTGCTGGAAGAGCGCGCAAAGAACGGAACGGCCTCAGCTATCCGCGCCCTGATGGGGCTGCAACCTAAGACAGCTCATCTCGTAGACAATGGCACCATTACAGAAGCCCCTATCTCAGCCCTCCAACCTGGTGACACCATTGAAGTACACTCAGGAGAGCGCATCCCCGTAGACGGCATCGTAATCGGCGAGAGTTCTGCCGCTATCGATGAGTCGATGATTACGGGTGAACCGATAGCTGTAGAAAAGAGTGCAGGCGACAAGGTGCTGGCTGGTACCATCGTTAAGCAGGGCGCCTTTCGTTTCAAGGCTCAGGAGGTTGGACAAAAAACCATGTTGGCCCATATCATCAAAATGGTACAGGAGGCACAGGGCTCGAAAGCTCCCGTTCAGCGGACAGTCGACAAGATTGCACTCGTTTTCGTGCCCGCAGTCGTAGGCGTCAGTCTGCTCACCTTCTGCCTCTGGCTGCTGTTTGGCGGAGCTGTTATGCTGCCTCAGGCCATTCTCTCGGCTGTCAGCGTATTGGTCATCGCCTGCCCTTGTGCCATGGGACTGGCCACACCTACAGCCCTGATGGTGGGTATCGGTAAGGCAGCAGAGAAGAACATCCTTATCAAAGACGCCACAGCCCTTGAGGAAATCCGCAAGGTTAATGCCATGGTCATCGACAAGACGGGAACACTTACGATACCACATGATACTGGTGAGACTCTGAAACCCTATGCCCATGAGGCTATGGAAGCTTTGAAGGCGAGCGGCATCGAAGTATATATGTGCAGTGGCGACAAAGACGAGCGCGCTCATCGGATTGCCGACGAAGCAGGTATTCCCCACTATCGTTCTCAGGTTCTGCCTCAAGACAAGGAAGATCTGGTGCGTCAGCTGCAACAGCAGGGCCACCACGTAGCCATGGTGGGCGACGGTATCAACGACTCTCAGGCCCTCGCCGCCGCTGATGTCAGCATTGCCATGGGCAAGGGCACCGACATAGCCATGGAGGTGGCACAGGTGACTCTCATGGGTACCGACCTGCGACGCATCCCCGACGCCATCAGTCTTTCACGGCGCACTGTAGGCATGATTCGTCAGAACCTCTTCTGGGCGTTTGTCTACAACGTGGTCTGTATCCCATTGGCAGCCGGTCTGCCTTATCTCTTTGGAGTCCAGTGGCAAATCACTCCCATGTGGGCTTCGGCACTGATGGCTTTCTCAAGCGTCAGTGTGGTACTTAACAGTTTGCGACTTAAACTAACAAAATAGTATTTTATGAGAACTAAACATGTACAATATGAAACTAGCGGTACCTGCTCGAAACTCATCGACGTGACCGCTGACGAGAACAACATCATCCAGCAAGTATTCTTCCTCGGAGGCTGTAACGGCAATCTGCAGGGAGTAAGCCAATTGGTGCGCGGCCAGAACATCGACGACGTCATCAAACGACTCGACGGTATACGCTGCGGCACAAAAGGCACCTCATGCCCCGACCAGTTGTGCCGCGCCCTCGAGAAACTTAAGGAAGCTCCATTAGAAGACTAAACAATATGAACAAAACAGTTTTAATCACAGGCGCTACCAGCGGAATCGGTCTGGGATGTGCCCGCAAGTTTGCCGCCAACGGCGACAGAATCATCCTCAACGCACGCAATGTTGAGAAGTTGGAAACCATCCGCCAGGAACTCGAGGCAAAAGGTACTCAAGTGCTGGTGCTTGCCTTCGACGTCAGAGACCGCGAGGCAGCCAAAAAGGCTATCGGGAACCTGCCTGCCGAATGGCAGCAGATTGACGTGCTAGTAAACAATGCCGGTCTCGCCCTCGGACTGGAACCAGAATACGAAGGAAGTTTCGAGGACTGGGAGACGATGATCGACACCAACATCAAGGGGCTACTCACCATGACGCGCCTCATCGTGCCCCAGATGGTAGAGCGCGGCAACGGACATATTATCAATATAGGTAGTGTGGCTGGCGACGCAGCCTACGCAGGAGGTAACGTTTACTGTGCCACCAAGGCTGCCGTCAAGGCTCTGAGCGACGGACTGAGAATCGATGTGGCCAACACCGCTGTCCGTGTCACCAATCTCAAGCCCGGACTGGTAGAGACCAACTTCAGCAACATCCGTTTTCACGGCGACACCGATCGTGCAGCCAATGTCTATAAAGGCATCAAGCCCCTTACTGGCGACGACATCGCCGACGTGGCCGTGTATGCAGCCAACGCTCCTGAGCACGTTCAGATAGCCGAGGTGCTCATCCTTGCCACCCACCAGGCCAGTGGCAGTGTGATTGTACGTAAATAACAGCTAAGTCTTCGAGGCTACTTGGTCAGCAGGTTCAGCAGGCGCTCACAGCCCTCGCTTACATCTCGCCAAGTGGCCTCGAAGTTGCCTGTATACCAGGGATCGGCCACATCGCGAGGCTCATCGGTATAATCCATCAAGAGATGGATTTTCCCATCAGGGTCGCCCCCGCAAATGCGGTTCATATTACGGAAGTTCCACGAGTCCATACCTATCAGCAAGTCAAATCGCTCATAGTCGCGATGCGTCATCTGGCGAGCCGTCTTGCCTTTACACGAGATGCCGTGCTCAGCCAACTTGCGCTTGGCAGGCGGATACACCTCGTTACCGATCTCCTCTGTCGAGGTTGCGGCCGACTCAATATAGAAGTCATCTTCTACCCCGGCTTTCTTCACCAGATCCTTCATCACGAACTCTGCCATCGGGCTTCTGCAGATGTTTCCGTGGCAGACAAACAGTATTCTGTGCTTCATCTTTTCGTCGATTTTAAAGGAAGAACCGCTGAAACTCGCTCTCAAAGTTGGGAGTGAGAATGTTCTTTCCCATGGCGGTCCGAATTTCATCTATCGTCCAAAATCGACCTCCATCGAGTTCCTCTGCCGACGGCATGACAGGTCCATCATAGACGGTACGGTTCACATATACCAGTTCGCTCTCCCGGCGACTGTCAAACACATACATCCCTATCCGTTCTGGCGTGAAGCCGGTGATACCCAGTTCCTCGCGCACCTCTCTTGTCAAGGCCTGTTCCGGCGTCTCGCCGTAGTCAATGTGACCACCCACGCTGGTGTCCCACTTGCCAGGCTGGATATCTTTCCATTCTGGGCGCTTCTGCAGATATACCTCACCACGAGAGTTAAACACATGCAGATGAACCACCGGATGAAGCCATCTGGATCCGTTATGACACTCGCCCCTCGTAGCCGAGCCTATTACACGACCTTCTTCATCTACAAGAGGAAAACGCTCTTCGCTATTGTCTCTTATCATCACTTAATGAGCTTGCAAATACCTTCGAGGTATTGACGGTCGGTCTCATCGAAAGTTGCCAGCTCCTTGCTGTCGATATCAAGCACAGCAATGACTTCATTGGCCTGTGAGAAGACAGGCACGACGATTTCTGAGCGCGACAGACTGCTACAGGCTATATGGCCGGGGAACTGCTCTACATCGGGCACGACAAGCGTCTTCTTCTGTTCCCAAGCGGAACCGCAGACACCGCGTCCGAAAGGAATATGCATACAAGCGACCGGTCCCTGAAAAGGTCCAAGCACCAATTCGCCACCCATCACCCGATAGAACCCTGTCCAGAAGGATCCCATCGTCTCGTGAATAGCCGCACAGACATTGGCCATCACAGCCACGCTGTCTGTCTCGCCCTCAATAAGGGCCTTGATTTGCTCCGTCAGCAAACGGTATTTCTCATCTTTCTTCATATCGCCTGCAAAGGTACACATTATTGTACAGATATGCAAGAAAACGTTTTCTTTTGTGTCGTTAATACCAGAAATAATAAGGCTGGCGTCCTTCCCATACACTAAGATGTACGCTCAGATTCGGATTGAAGTTATAGCGCACCGAGGCACCTATCTTGTCACCGATATCATTCATCCACCACATTTGGGGTGGCATCTTAGGCTGCATCATCGATTTCTGCACGAAGACCGAGGCTTCCCAATGCTCGTCGAAGCGGTAGTTCAGCATTGCTGTAAGGCCAGCATCCTTCATCTGCCTGCTACCATAATCGAGATACGACGAGTAGCCGCCAAGCGCAAAAGAGAGTTTAGGCATCAGATTGCCTGCATACATAAAAGCGGCACTATTGGCAAAGCCGCTGCTGGCATGCTTGCCCACTCCGAAGATAGCCGATGCAGAAAGCGACGCATTCAGCCCGGGATGAAGTGACCAGTCACCGAACCCCGAATAGAGACTGCTCCAATAGGGATAGTGCGCAATCGTACCCCTATATGTCAGAGGCGACATACTAAACGTAGTATCCGGCTGCAACACACTCTCTTTCCCCTCCTGCGCCTTACTTGCCATGCCACACAGGAGCAATAGCGCTATCAACAGATATCTTCTATTCATTCTACTCAGATTAGAAAATTCGGATGCAAAGATATGAAAAGATATCTATAATCATTCATTCGTGAACATTTATTATTCTCTCTAATGCTTTTTTATGATTACAAAAGTTCATCGGAATGTCGACAACAATCCATCGGGATATCGTTTTCCACTCTTTTCTCCGTTAGAAAACGTTGTTTTCTCCTAGGGAAAACAACGTTTTCTAACGGAGGTAACAACGTTTTCCCAAGGAGAAAACACTGTTATCCATAAGGGGCAACAAATGCGTGGTGGCAAAAACGAAAAGGTATGCTCCATTTTATTTATATATCGTCAGGCGAGAAGCGGATGATGGGAGCTGGAGTGTTGTTGCCAGCAGACTCGGGAGAGGAGGAAGAGAGCCTGCTGGTAACGTAGTCGGCCAACTGGAAGAGGGCTGAAAGAAAGCGGTCAACAAATCTCGTCAGCATGATTCAAAACCTCCACATAACCACTGACCATACTGCCAAGAGCAATTGTCATTACAATCATCAGAAATAAACTTGCCATATCTTTATACTTTTATAGTTTAACATTCTCGTTATCGAATGCAAAAGTAGATATAGGGTGTACCATAAAGCGGTACACCTTTCGGTTTTTTGCACTAAAGAATGTTAATGGATTATGAACGATAGCGTTCGAGCATGGACTGAATCTTCTGCTGAAGCTTGGTACGCAGGTCTGCAGGTTCGAGCACCTCGAGGCCAGAATCATAGGAGAGTAACTGACCCATGAAGTCGGCTGTGGGGCGGATGTCGAAAGAGAAATCAGTATATTCGGATGTCGTGGCAATTTCACGCTGAGAGGTGTGGAGGGGCAGCGTGCGGAAATAGTTAGCGGTGTTGCCATAGGTGCGAATGACAACATGAGCCATCGGGGTTTCATCGGTCAACACACCAAAATATTCAGCGAAATAGGCTTGTGGAGAGAAGTCGGCAGGCATCTCAAAAGACTCATCGGCAAGCGTAACAAACATCATGCGGTCTAACGAGTAGATGGCATAGTGGCGCCCCGTAAAGGCAAGCAAGTACCAGCGCTGGTGGAAAAGTTTGAGAGCATAGGGGGCAACGGTTTTCTCATAGCCTTCGGCTCCGAAACGGCGATAGCCCATCAGTATCTGCCGACCCATGCGGATGGCACGGATAATGGTTTGCAGAAACTCTTCACCAGCAGGCACATTCTCGAGGATGATGCGATCCTTAAGTGAAGCACTATCGGAGAGCACACCACCAACAGTGAGTGTAGAGAGAGTCCATCGCTCTAAGCTATCATCATCGAGAATTTCGGGGTTGGCTATATAGTAGCGGTAATGGTCTTTCGTATCACACTCCAAAACGACGCCATACATATCAAGGATGGCGTCGCGGTGGCGATTGAAGGTGGTGCGAGAGAGAGGGTTGCCTTCGTTCACCTCTTCCCTCACCCACTGATCGTTGAGCTCTTCAAGCGTCATGCGCCGACGACGCCTGAAGGCATTGATTAGCCAGATATACTGCTGGTAGATGCGCGCTGGTTTCACAGCTGAAGGTATTACTCGTCGGGAAGGAAAAGAGGATCCTCTGGCATCACCATGACAGGCTTTGCCTCAGCTGCCTTCAGAAGACGCTCGGGTACGTATTTCTTATTAACCACGAGTCGGAACATATACTCACGGAACCAGTCGGCTGTCATAATGATACAGCCTTGCTGACCACTAGTGGCGCCCCATGAGTTCTCAACCTTCCATTTGACAGGCTTACCATCGGCATTGAGGTCAACGGCTGTCAGCGTCATAGCATGGGTTGAACCACTATCGAAGGTGCTGATACGCTGGGCCTTGTCCATACCAAAGGTAGTGCCGAAGAGTGAACCGTAGTCGAAATTGTCGAGAGAGGCATAACCGCGCTTACGATCAAGAAGTTTACCCACATCGTAAGAGCTATACATCTTGCGGCCATCTTTCAGCGAGGCTATGGCCAACTGCTCGATCTCCTCCATGGGGAGGTTCAGATAGCGCCAGTTTGTACCATCGTAGACGTGACGATCGTACTCTACCTCGTAGGTCTTGTAGTACTCGCGACGAGGGTCATTCATCACCATGATAAACGTGCCGTTGAGCGGACCGCCTACCACTTCCTTATAAAACGAAAGCGGCGTGTATTCCTTTGCAACGCCAAGCGACTTGCCATTCTTATCCTTGAATGCGTAAGTAAACTTCTGAACAGGTTCGCCCAGGGTGAGTTTCAGCATGCGGTATATCTCGCCCAGCATCTGGGTCTTAGCGGTCTGGATGGCAGAAGCACTCTGCTTCTGAGCCACCATATCACGCAATTTGAGACCGAATTCACGGAGTTTGGATGACACGAGGCTGCGAGCCTTCGAAGTATTCTCACTGGTAAAGGTCTCGGGCATGATGTCAGTGGGAACAAGTCCGTATTTGGGAGCCAAGTCGGCAAGTCCGCAGAATGTACCTCCGTCGCTGATGGGATTACTGAAGAAGAAACGCACACGTTCGTCGTCAATGGGTTTCTTGGCTGTATCGATAACGCCTTGAAGCATCAGGTTGGCCTTCTCGAGCTGATCCCAGAAAAACAAATAGGCCTGTGAGAACTCTATGCTGACAGAATCGGCATGACTCATATAGTTAGAGCGCAAAACATTAAGTCCGCTGAACATCCAGCAACGACCAGACGACTTCTGATCGGTAATAGACTGCTTGCGAGTTTCGACACTGAAATGGGTATCAATGGGGCGAGCAGCTGCCTGATAGTTCTTCGCCAGAGCATCGATGCTCATACCCGATATGGCATTGGCTATCACACGTTCCTTGCCACACTGTTTCTGTTCCTTCTGAATCTCCTGCAGCATCGACTTTGAGATGCCACCGTCTTTTGTTTGTGCCTGAATGGTAAGCATACCGCCCAAGGCGGCAATCATGATGAATGTTTTCTTCATTACTGTTTTCGTTATTTCTTCTTTGTAGTAGTTGTTTTCTTCGTGGTAGTTGTTTTGCTCGTTGTCTTTGTTGCAGTCTTTGTATTGGTTGCCACAGCCTTAGGCTTATAATACTTCAAAGCCTCTGGCATCCAGCCCTGGATCTGCTTGATGCGGGTCTCGTCAGAGGGATGATCGCTCAGGAACTCAGACTGCTTATTGCCTCCAAGGGCTGCCATGCGCTGCCAGAAACTGACGGCTACCTGAGGATCATAGCCTGCCATGGCTGCGAAAATCAGTCCCATGTGGTCGGCCTCACTCTCATGACCACGTGAATAACTGAGATTCTTGAAATTGAATCCCTGAGCAGCTATGGCCTGCAGAATAGAGGTCGTATTAGCACCCATTCCCAAGCCGCCAAGTACGGCTGCACCAATCTGCATACCATACTGCTGCTTAATCTGAGTACTCATCTGCTCTGCGGAATGGCGAGCTACGGCGTGGGCTATCTCATGACCTAAGACAATAGCCAACGAAGCCTCATTCTGAGTGACAGGAAGTATGCCCTCATAAACACAAATCAGTCCGCCAGGCATACACCAGGCATTCACCTGCTTATCCTGAACAAGATTAAAAGTCCACTTATAATACTGCAAATCATTCTGCAAGCCAGCTGATGTGAGATAGCTGGTAACAGCATTGGCAAGATTCTGCCCCACTCGCTTCACCATAGCGGTATTGGCAGCATCGGTAGACACCTTAGCTGTCTTCATAAAGTCTTGATACTGTTGGGTGGAAAGAGAAAGGATCTCACCATCGCTAACCATCAGATTCTGCTTACGACCAGTGATAGGCACTGTGTTTGAGGTTCCGCAGCTGACAAAAACAACTGCCACAACAGACAAAAGAATGATCTTAAAACTTTTCATATTTACTGATATTTTTAGTTTCTGACTGCAAAATAAATAAAAATAATCGAAACATGCAAATTTTAAGCATAAAAATAGAGGCATCCCCTTATGGAATGCCTCTTTGAAAATTACTAATGATAATCTATTACTTATTCAAACCACGATTGTTAATCGTAGCGTTGAGCAGTCTGAGGTAAACATGCATCTGTTCTTCATTAAGAACGTAACGCATCCATTTCACATCATTACTGATGGCACGATCGACAAGGGCCTTGCGATCATTCTTACCATACTCAGCAGCAAACATCAGCTCAGCGGCGAAAGTGTGGTGAATATTCTCAACAGCCTCCTTCTGGTCGTCTGCCAGCTTCAGAGCGTCAGAGAGCTTATTCATATTGATATTCATCTCATAAGCCTCAATGTTGCTTACGTTAGCTGCGGTCTCACCTTCTGCAAATGCGGTTGTCATACTCAGCATTGCTACCATTGTCAAAATCATCTTTTTCATCTTGTTATCCTTTCCTTTCTTTTTACTCGGAGCGGTGTGTCAGACCGTCCTACTTTTTTAATTATGTTATCCTTACTTTAATCTTACTTCTTGTCTTTTGACGGTGCAAAGGTACGAAGTTTTTTGATAGCTGACAAGTTTTTAAACATAATTGTGCGCGAACACAGCCTTTTTATTGATGCAGGTCAACCAAATGAAGAATTCTTGATAAATATCTATCAATTATTGACTTTAATCCTTATTTATTTGGTATTTCGCCCGTTTATTCGTACCTTTGCAGCCGTTATACATTATTATATATAGAAGAATGGACAAAGTACAGAACAAATTCATGTCGGTGGTATATCAGTTATACACCGTAACCGACGGAGAGAATACATTAGAAGAGCAGACCGGCGATGATCGTCCTTTTGAGTTTATCACTGGATTCGGAGTTGCTCTCGATGCTTTCGAGCAGCAAGTGATGAAGCAGGAAAAAGGCTCTGCCTTCGACTTTATCCTTCAGCCTGCAGAGGCTTTCGGAGAATATGATCCAGAGGGTGTGCACAAACTGAAGCGTGATGTATTCATGATTAACGGACATTTCGACCACGAAAATATCTTCGAAGGAGCCGTCATCACTCTGATGGACAATGAAGACCACCAGTTCATGGCAAAAGTGAAGAAGGTTGAAGAAGACGGCGTAACTATTGACACCAACCACCCTCTCGCTGGTAAAACCCTGAATTTCAAGGGCACAGTGATTGAGAACCGCGACGCCACTGAGGAAGAAGTCCAGCACTTGATTAAGCACCTTACTGGCGGTTGCAGCGGATGCGGACACCACCACGGCGAAGGCGAATGTGGCGGATGTGGCGAAGATGGATGTGGTGGGCATCATCATGACCACGGCGAAGGTTGCGGATGTGGCCATTGTCATTAAATAGTTTACAGCCAACGACAAAACACTATCTCAGGAGATGAATACATTCGGCAACATATTTAGATTGACGACGTTTGGTGAAAGCCATGGTGAAGCCATCGGAGGCGTCATTGACGGCATGCCTGCTGGAATTGACATTGATATTGACTTTATCCAGCAGGAACTGAACCGCCGCCGACCAGGCCAAAGTAAGATAACCACTTCGCGACAAGAGCCTGATCAGGTAGAACTGCTCAGTGGTGTCTTTGAGGGAAAATCAACAGGCTGTCCCATCGGTTTTATTGTACGCAACACCAATCAGCACTCACAGGACTATGAGAATATGCGTTGTCTGTTTCGTCCCTCACATGCTGATTTCACCTATTATAATAAATATGGTACACGAGATCATCGTGGTGGCGGACGTTCATCAGCCCGAATCACCATTAGTCGATGTGTTGGCGGAGCTATGGCAAAACTGGTACTCCGCCAGTTAGGCATCTCCATTCAAGCTTACACCTCACAAGTTGGCCCTATCTCTCTTGAACGGGATTATCATCTATATGACCTCTCTCTGACAGAGACAAACGCTGTGCGCTGTCCTGATCCAGAGAAAGCCAAACAGATGGAAGAACTGATTAGTCAGATGAAAACCGAGGGCGACACCATCGGAGGGATTATCACATGTGTCATCAAGGGTTGTCCTGTAGGCTTAGGCGAACCTGAATTCGGAAAGTTACATGCAGCTCTGGGATCTGCTATGCTCAGTATTAATGCCGTCAAGGGATTTGAATACGGCGAAGGATTCGATGGAGTAACGGCTCGCGGTTCTGAACAAAACGACATATTCTGCTCTGAGGATGGTAAGATTTCTACCAAGACCAACCATAGTGGAGGTATTCAGGGAGGCATCTCAAACGGACAAGACATCTATTTCCGGGTGGCCTTCAAACCTGTCGCCACAATTCTTACAGAACAAGAAACTGTAGACATAGAAGGAAATACCACCACTTTGACTGCTAAAGGGCGGCATGATCCTTGTGTTTTGCCAAGAGCAGTACCAATAGTCGAGTCAATGGCTGCTATGACGATTTTAGACCATTATTTACGGAAAAACGCAGCTATTTTATAGAAATAGTGTTTATTATGTAAAATAATGCAAAAAACATTTGGTACATTAAAAAAGTTATTGTACCTTTGCAACTGCATTCGCGGGATTTGTGAAAATCCTGAAATGCTTTAGTTAAGTCTAGTTTAGTTTTTGTGTTGGTTGAGGGCTGGCAATTGCCAGCCCTCAAATTTTATACGATTAACAGAAAAAAAAATCGGTGCGATTAACTGATCGCACCGATTATTTCTTGTACTGATTGGCAGCCATGCCGATCAAGCCAATCATTAATGCCGTCCCGTACTTTGATTGTGACTGCAGGATCAAGGAAATTAGCAGTTCCAATCTCTATGGCCGTAGCACCAGCCATCAAGAACTCGATGGCATCCTGAGCCGTACAAATACCTCCCAACCCTACAACAGGAATCTTCACAGCCTTAGCCACCTGCCAAACCATGCGTAAGGCAACGGGTTTAACGGCAGGGCCGCTTAGTCCTCCAGTATTAATACTAAGAAGAGTTCTGCGCTTCTCAATGTCAATTGCCATACCCATCAGTGTATTGATGAGCGAAACGCTATCAGCTCCCTCAGCTTCTACGGCACGGGCAATCTCTGCGATATCCGTCACATTGGGAGACAGTTTTACAATCAGTGTCTTATGATAGCGTTCACGAACAGCTTTTACCACACTAGAGGCGCCAGCACACGTAACACCAAAGGCCATACCACCATCCTTTACGTTCGGACAGGAAATATTTAATTCGATTGCAGGAATATTCTCCAATGCATCAATACGGGCAGCACACTCTGCATAATCTTCAGGCGACGACCCACTGACATTAACAATCATATTGGTATCGATATCCTTAATCTGAGGATAAATATGCTCACAGAAATAATCGACTCCTTTATTCTGAAGGCCCACACAATTAAGCATACCACTAGCCGTTTCAGCCATACGAGGATAGTCATTGCCGTCACGAGGCATCAACGTCGTACCCTTCACAATTATGCCACCAATACCATCAAGAGGCATGAAATCTGAAAATTCCACACCATAGCCAAAAGTGCCTGATGCTGTCATTACCGGATTCTTCAGCGAAAGATCGCCAATCTTCACATTCAGTCTTGCCATAAAAGTTTCTTTATATTAAATACTGGTCCATCCTTACAAACGCACAAATTTCCCTCTGTGGTCTTCTCAACACAACACAGGCATGCTCCAAGACCACAAGCCATCAGATTTTCAAGTGATACCTCACAGTCGATACCATTCTCACGGGCGAAACGGGCCACTGCCTTCATCATAGGCGTAGGGCCACAAGTACTGATACGATCGAAACACTCCTGCTGAAGCAAGGAATGATTGGTTACAAAGCCTTTCTCACCTTCACTTCCATCTTCAGTAGTCACGTATACGCGCCCGTACCTTCTAAATATGTCAAGCATCAGCAGATCCTTAGCAGAACGGGCACCAAGAAGAAAAGTCGGTTCTACACCCGATTCTTTCATCTTTGCTCCCATATAGAGAAGAGGAGCTACACCAACGCCACCACCTATAAGGAGCACCTTTTCTCCTTTAAAAATTGGAGAAAAGCCATTACCTAAAGGAAGTATGCAGTTTAACGTCTCACCCGCCTTCAGTTGAGCCAGCCTACGCGTACCATCACCAATAGTAGCCACTAGGAGCCAAAGTTCATTCTGTTCACGATCAACAAAATTAATGGAAATAGGACGACGAAGGAACGTTGTGGAAGAGCCTTCAATTTGAACCTCTACGAACTGTCCTGGCAACATCTCCGGTAATGGGTGCTTGTCAGTTAGCTTAATCAGCACATAGCGCTCATGAAGCTGCTCTACAGACTTAACCGTCAAGTCTAAAATAAACTTTTTCATATATAAAATATGTACCTTTGTAACAATAATGCTGCAAAGGTACAAATAAGTGAGAAAAATACCAAATATATTTGGTTCCTTATTTTTTAGCAGGGACAAAAGTTTCCCATGTCTGATCATCATAAAATACCCGAATCTCCATGACACGCCTTTGCGGTTTGTCAACTATTTTAACTTCTTCTCTTACAATTTCTGGCCGTGTAGATTTTACACCATTAAAATTTGATAGCGATTGACCATTATTTTGTGGGGTAGGAGATGCGGTATGATCGAAATCAAGCATCGGAGAATCTGGAAAAAGAGACTCAGATGCAGGTGTTGGAGAGCTAGTAACCATACCTTGAGGCTTGACAAACATCTCTCCAGAACCAAAAATCAACCAATCAGTACTGATGTCTGGAATTTTCTTTTTGAGAGCCTCCACCACATTCATGGTAGGGCGGGTGCGACCATTAAAGATACTACTAAGAGTGGCAGGGGCCAATCCAATATAGTCGGCGAACTCTTGCTGAGTCATTCTCTGAGACTCCATAATTTGTCTAATACGATCCTTCATTTTATATCTTTAGGCGTTTAAGGGGTCAAAAGACCCGTTTTTCTTTCAGTTTACAAAGGTAAAGTAAATTTTTGAAATAAACAACAATTATGAAGAAAATTTTGATTTTTAAACTATTGGTTTGCGTTTTTATATTTATAAATCTATAATACTGAAGGGTTGCTATTTTATTATTGAATTACAAATCAAAATTTAAAGAACTAAATCATTAAAAAGGAGTAATTAAGAGAATGAAACGCAAATAACTGGGTATAAATAAGGTATTTACATAATTTTATGTATTTAAGAAACAATTATGCAGATTTTTATCCTCAAAAAGCATATAATATGTGCTAAATTCCCTTATTTAATTCATAAGATGCTGAATATTAGTTATTTATTATTGTATAAGGAGAAGTGTATATTTATGAATTTAAATATTTGAATGCCGATATTTGCATTTACAAACCAAAACAATATATAAGCATACATGTTTATATAAACGTAACATTAAATTAAGAATGTGAAAAAATACATTATTTCGGTTTTAAATTACAAACGCAAATTCAGCATTGAAAACACAAAAGAATGTTAATGCCAAATTAAACGGGTGATGTAAAGTCTAATTTTGCCATTTTTCCCGTATTCAGAACAACTGGATAGAACGGTGCGAAAAACGCGAGTTTTGAAGGGGTGAAAATCGTGCAAAACCCTTGATTTATGGGCATTTACGCATAAAAAAAACGCTCACGAAAAGCGCTATTTTAGGAAATTCTAGAAGTAGAAAAGTCGATTTTTTAGTGCAGAATGTAAAAAATCAGTTCTTTCATGAGCTCTCCAGGAGGGGTATTAGGGTTATCTAAGCCCTTACTTTTGGCATCTATTTCACGTATCTTGGTAATTATCTGCATCACTTTCATTCCTGAGTAATTTTTCATCCCCTTCATGTAGTCCTTGGCAGCCCATGGTGATCTTAATTCTAACCATTCTGCTACCCCTTCCTGACTCTTATTATTTGGAGCATAATAGGAGATCATTAAATTCTGGAAGAAATTAAAGAGCATTGGGAGAAATGAATAGATACTACCAGCCTTCGGATTTTCGTCAAAATATTTTATTATCTGATTTGCCTTATAAACATCTCGGTTTACAATAGCGTCACGAAGCTCAAAACCATTAAACTCTTTACTAACTCCTATCTGATCCTCAACAACCTGTGGAGTCACTCTCCTATCCTGTTCTGGCAGAGATAGAATAACCTTATCCAACTCTCCAGTCAGTCTGCTCAAATCTGCGCCAATATTATCAGCAATCATTTGAGTCGATTTAGGATCGATGCTCACCTGACGTTTTCTCAGATAATTCTCGATAAAGACAGGAAGGTCGCGATCGCGCAGCTTTTTACTTTCAAAAAGTATACCCGTAGCTGTGATAGCCTTTACGTATTCTTTCTTTCGTCCGTCAATCGTACCATTTTTATGGCACATCACCAGAATTGTAGAAGCCATTGGAGCCTTGAAATACTTCTCCAAAGCATCTGTGTTCTTCACGTTCTGTGCCTCTTTCACAATAAGTACCTGATATTCTGACATCATGGGATAACGACGCGCAGCATCAGCTATCTGCGAAGCCGTCACATCTGAACCGAAAAGAACAGTCTGATTGAAATCGCGCTCCTCGGGTTGCAGTACATGTTCAGCTATATAATCGGCAATCTTGTCGATATAGTAAGGCTCATCGCCCATCAGATAATAGATGGGCGCGAACTTCCGCGCTTCTAAATCGCGCATGATACTATCAAAAGTGACACTTTTTGCCTCTGCCATGATGGTAATTCATTTTTTATTTGTACTTTTGCGGGTACAAAGTTACAAAAATGTTTCGATTAAACCTACCACCATACCCCATAAAAATCACGAATAAGGGGGACAAACAGATGATTTTCGACTTTTTACGTCGGAAATACGTAACACTGACCCCTGAAGAATGGGTGAGACAGCATTTTGTGCATTTTCTTATAGAACAGAAAGGCTATCCCAAAGGACTTCTGGGCAACGAGATTGAACTGCGTCTAGGTGAAAAGCGCCTTCGCTGTGACTCCATATTATATAATAAGGTGGCGATGCCTCAGATGATTATTGAGTACAAAGCCCCAACCATAAAAATTCAGCAGAAGACTTTCGACCAAATATCGGTCTACAATCTTCTGCTGAAAGTGGATTATCTGATAGTCAGTAACGGACTGCAGCACTATTGTTGCAAGATGGATTATCTCAATCAGAAATACTATTTTCTAGAGGATATTCCAGACTATCAAAACCTTTAACATTTACTCCATATCGTTTGCATCAGTTGTCTTCTTCGACGAAGCAGACTTACGAATGGCGCGCTTGCGAGTCTTCTTCTCCTCGCTTGATGTCTTGTCAATCTTTACACCCGCCAGTTCTGGGTCGATCATGATGCGACCACAGTACTCACAAACGATAACTTTCTTGTGCATCTTGATGTCGAGTTGGCGCTGGGGCGGAATCTTATTGAAGCAACCACCACAGGCATCACGCTGAACGTAAACAATACCAAGACCATTGCGTGCATTCTTACGGATGCGCTTGAAAGAAGTCAACAAACGGCTCTCGATTTTTGATTCGAGGTCCTTTACTTTCTCTTTCAGTTTCTCCTCTTCTGCACGAGTCTCAGCCATGATCTCGTCGAGTTCATTTTTCTTCACCTCAAGATCGCCCTGACGCTCCTTGATAACCTCTTCGTTAGAAGCTAACTCATTCTGCTTTTCCTGAATACGGGTGTTGGCCTCGCGAATCTTCTTATTGCAGAGTTCAATCTCCAGTGTCTGGAATTCAATTTCCTTTGACAGCGTGTCATACTCACGGTTGTTCTTCACCTCGTCCAGCTGGCTCTTATAGCGAGCCACGCTTGCCTCAGCATCAGCAATCTCGCCCTTCTTCTGAGTAATGGCAGCTTGGAACTCATTGATGTCGCTCTTAATCTTTTCAATACGAGTGGTCAGACCTTCGATTTCATCTTCCAGGTCCTGTACTTCGAGAGGCAGTTCACCTCTCAGCGCTCTTTTCTCATCAATTGCAGAGAGAGCCGACTGAAGCTGATATAGGGTCTTCAGTTTCTCTTCTACTGACAAATCTGTAGGATCTTTCTTTGCCATAATTTTACTATATTAGATATACAATATTGGATTCGTACAAGTCTCAGCGATATATGTCTTTACGTCTGGGCATTCCTTCTGTATAATCTCCTCGAACACCTCAGCCGTATACTGTTCGCTCTGATAATGGCCGATGACGCAAATCTGTATCTGCTGCTCATAGCCGAAGTACTGGTGATAGTGCATCTCGCCCGTGATAAAGGCGTCGGCTCCTGCTTTCACGGCTTCATCGAGCAAGAAATCACCTGCCCCGCCACAGATAGCAACCTTTTTGACAGGGCGACGGAGCAGTTCGTTGCACATGGCGCACTCCACTCCAAAAGTTTTCTTCACCTGAATAATGAAATCGTCAGCAGCCTGAGGTTCTGGCAATTCGCCTGTCACGCCACTCCCTGCCTCGATACCATCTACGCTTTTCTGGGCGAAGAAACCAACGTTCTTCAGTCCCAGTTTCTGAGCGATGCGGAAGTTAACACCCCCACGTGCATTGTCCATGTTGGTGTGCATCGAAACAACAGCGACGCCATTCAGTATAGCCTTCCTCACCGTGCGTTGCACATCCGTCAAGTCGCTGATTGTTTTCAGGCCGCGGAAGAGCAACGGATGATGGGATACAATGAGATTGCACCCCTTCGCGATGGCCTCGTCGACAATACGTTCGTTGACGTCCAAACACAATAATGCCCCTGAAACCTCCGTCTCTGTCAGTCCAACCTGCAAGCCAGCATTATCCCAACTTTCCTGCAAGGGCAGAGGCGCGAAACGTTCAAGGGCGCTCAGCACTTCTTTTATTTTCACGCTGCAAAGGTACAACAAAAAGCCGAGACAGCGCCTCGGCTCACCTATTTATTAAACGTTTTTAACTCTTTACCAATCACTTAGCTTAGCCTGAGCCTCTACCTTTTCCTCTATCTGATCGTCAAGGGAAGGAAAAAAGTCGATGCCCGTCAGGCGCTCTATTTCGTCGACAGAGCGCACCGCCTCAACCATTTTCTGCTTCACGCCCTCGTTGCGATAAACGAAGCCAATGGCTTTCACCCTACCCTGGCGGCAAAGCACCACCTTGAAAAAGGCCTCAGGCACACGCACCTTATTCTTTCCTATCGTCTTCCATTCACCTTTCGGGCTGTAGAGCGGTCCGCACACGATATCGATGGCACCGTATTTCCTCGCCCAATCGCGACAAAGTATCTCGAGATCGTTCCACTCATACTTGTTGAGCCCGTGATTCTGCGGACAGATGTTCGTAAACAGGAACGACTGCGCCATCGCCTGCTTGTCCCACTTATTATCGCCAGCAGGACACATATGTCCCCTGTCGTAGCGCGAGTTATAGTAGTCCATATTCGTGGCGCGACGTCCTTTGGCGATATCTTCATCCTCGGTAAACACCTCCTGTTTGCGCTGATGTGAGCCATAGGTATGTGCTTTCGTCAGATGCCATGCCACCCAGTTGGGCGTCTTCGTCTGTTCATTGTACGACGTGGTGTAGCCCACACGCTGAAGGATCCGCTCTGGGCGGTCCTTCAGTTTGGCGGGCAGCTCATATTTCACGATGCTCTGCCCCTGACAAGCCGTAAAGCTTACCATCAGAGCCAGCATCAATATTATGTTTCTTCTCTTTCGCATTGCCTGTTATCAGAAGTTCTTGCGGACGCCTTGCCATTCTGGGAACTTCAGCTTCAGATAGTCATCATCGAGGAAGAGAGCCGACTGACCAACAAGTCCCTTCAACTGCCAGTCGAGCCACTTCACGACAGCCTTGGCATAATTGCCGCCAAACTTCTCGTAGTAAGTGCCGCTGTGGCCGTCCTTCGAGTTAAGCATCACCACAGGTATGTTATCAGCTATACGCTCATAGTCTTTCTGGGCATTTGCATAAGCAATGTCGCCAGGACCACCAATCATATAGAACATGGGCTGATGCAGATTCTTCAGATTCTCCTTCGTAGAACCCATCATCTCCATATCGCCGATACCTGAGTTAAGCATCACGCAGGTCTTGATACGGGGGTCGTATGCCACGCCCAATACTTGAGCGCCACCACACGACTGGCCCATGGCAGCCACGCGCTGCAAATCGAGGCAATGATAGTACTCTGAGCCTTGAGCAGCATTCTGCTCTGTCAGCCAGTCGAGCACCTCAAGCAGCATTTTGGGATATGTGCGGAACTGTGGAACTGCGGGCTGCTGTTTCTTGGCTTTCTTGGCGGCCTTGGCAGCCAGCTCGCGCTGACGGGCCTGCTCCTCCTGACGGGCCTTCAACTCCTCAGGCGTCAGAGGCAGGATCTTCTCACCATTGGCCATCACCACCTCACCTTTTGTTTCAGGATAGGCCGACTTGAGCACGCCACGCCACTGGGCCATCACATCTTCCTCATCATAGGGACCGATAGCTGCAGCCACATAACCATAAGAGGCCACCTCGCTGAGCAACAGACGCATCTCGACGTTGTTATTGAAGCAGGCACCGTTGGCATATACAATCACAGGCAGGGCACCCTGACGGGCCACCACATCCTTCAGGTTCTGGGGACGATAAACGGTGAAGCCTGGGCATGAAGCGTCGCCTACAACCTCAGACTTAAAAGGACCTGTACCGCCCTCTTCTACCACTTGCTTCTGAACGGTCTGGGCATCCATCAGCCCCACACTCATAGCGATCATCATCGCTGATAAAAAAAGTTTCTTCATTTTCGTAATATTTTAATTCAGTTTTTTATTGGGTTTATAATTAATTCGTTTAGTTTGCAAAGTTACTAATAAGCAAACAAATATCCAAATAATATCTGTTTTTTTTGAGCAAGCTCCCACTTCGAGCGCAACTCGACATTTCCGAGCAGGATGATTCTCCGATGCGAAAACTCCAGACAAAGCAACGCTCATAACTCGCGCAAAAGTCAGAAAGCAATCAATCGGTCGCAAATACGCGAGTTTTGAGCTGTTTTGTATCTGCCTGAATACATGGTTGTTACAAAATATTGTCAGGATATCATACTAAAAAAAACCTTGAAATGCCCGATTTTTGATATATTTTCGCCCTAAAAAGCCACAGCTTTAGACCGACTAAAGTGGGACTTTACTCCGAGCAAACCCCTACTTTACTTACTTGAAACTCTTACTTAGTCGTAATACAACTCCAAAACGCCCTAAAAAGCCTCCCAGTTTCTCTAGATTAAGAAAACTGGGAGGCACTTTTTCAGACATATATTCTTTACAATCTGCTATAGGTTTTCGCTAAAAGACCACACTTTCTTATCTGTCAAGAGAATGGTAAGTCCCAAGACAAGCACGGAAGCTGAGATGCAACCTATCGTCATAAAGAGCATCATCGCGAAAGCGTTGACAGGAGTGAGACCGCCCAACAGCAGACCCACCAGCAGCAAAGGCATTGAGGCGAGAGCGAGCTGAGAGAGATTTACCATCGTGGGCTGAACAACAGCCAACAGAGCGCTACGCATAAAGGGCTGGAGAGCCTTAAAATGGGGAGTACCATTGCCACGCAGGAACTCGTAGTGCTCTTTATCTGTTTGTAGGGCAGAGAGATAGGTACTGAGTCCACGAACAAGCATCGAGACAGAGTGGCCCATCAGAAGCGACATCACGGGTACGAACCAACGGACATCAAAAGCTTTAACGGGCAGAACGACAGCTAACAGCCACATGCCTACCAGAAAAACGCCTAGGAACAAACCTAATGCCACAGCAGGCAGCATAGCCCTACCCTTCAGCTCACATCGTTTCAGCACGAGCCACGATCCTCCCAAGGCCATTGCCACAAGCCAAGCCACAGACAACCAGACGCTGTCGACCCTTATCAGCACCCACACCAGAAGGCAGAGCGCCAGCAACTGGGCTGCCATACGGCCAATAACCATCAGGAATCTGACAAGTTTCTTGGGCTCAAAAAAATAGAGCGCCCCAGCAGGAATCAGCAACAGCAGAAGGGCGAGAAAAGTATGTAATATCAATATCTTCATTATATTTATATAGGTCTTATAATCTTACAATCATATCTGCATATTCTATCATCTGAGGATGACGGCTTGCAACAAGCACCGTCTTGCCCATCGCTGCCTGCGCCTTTAGCAACTGAATCATACGCATCGTCAGCTCTGGCGTAAGAAGGGCCGTTGGCTCATCGGCTATCACAATAGGCTTATTCTCTGCGTCTCTCAGCGTCTTCTCAGCCAGCAGCATGATTTCTTCTGCGCTAAGAGGTTTTGGAGCAATAGCTTTGTCTGCTGAGGGCAAGACGGCGTTCCAAACGGCATATTCGTCTGCGGTTTGCTCTTCAACAGGCTCAGATTCCGTGATAGCATGCGCCAGAAGCTGCATCTGCTGGGGCAGATAGACCATCATCTTGCGGAAGGCATGGGCAGACAAGACTGTCAACAGCTCACCATCGACGCTCACAAAGCCCTCTTTTACTGGCTGAAAGCCCATCAGCGCACGCAGCAACGTAGTCTTGCCAGAACCCTCAGGCCCTGTGACACAGGTCAGCTCGCCATCTTTGGCAATCAGCGAAAGCCGTTCCACCAGCACTCGCTCGCCCACTTCGATTGTGGCATCCTTAAATTCCAGCATGCTTAATATTTTCTGCAAAGATACACATTTTTCACTATTCACTATCTACTATTCACCAAAAAAGTTGTACCTTTGCACCAAATTAATGATAATGGACGTAAAAGCCGATACAAAGAAGTGGCGCTTACCAGCAGAATGGGAGCCTCAGTGGGGTGTGCAGCTTACTTGGCCGCACGCAGGAACAGACTGGGCTCCGATGCTCGAAGAGATAACAGCCACCTACAAGGAGATGGCCTGCGAGATTGAAAAACGCGAAGAACTGCTAATTGTCGGTGAACCATCTAACGACACTTGGGCTAGAGATCACGGGTTCATCACCCTCGTTGATGACGAAGGCCACGCCCGTCTGCTCGACTTCTGCTTTAACGGCTGGGGCGAGAAGTTCGCCGCTGAACTAGACAACGCCATCAATCGCAGACTTTATGACGAAGGAAAACTGAAAGGCGAATATGTGGACTGTCTCGACTTCGTGCTCGAAGGTGGTTCTATTGAGAGCGACGGCAAGGGCACGGTGTTCACCACTACGGGCTGTCTGCTGGCACCTCATCGCAACCAACCTCTTAGCAAAGAACAGATAGAAGAGCGATTGAAACGTGAACTCCACGCGAAACGCATACTCTGGATAGACTACGGCAACCTGACGGGCGACGACACCGACGGGCATATCGATACATTAGTACGCATCTGTCCAGAAGACACCTTATTATATATGGGGTGTGACGATCCTGACGACGAACAGTATGAGGACCTGAGACTGATGGAGGAACAACTGAAGACCTTCCGCACGCTTGAAGGCAAGCCATATCGTCTGATGAAACTGCCAATGCCCCGCCCTATCATCTTTGATGGCGAGAGACTGCCCGCCACGTATGCCAACTTCCTTGTAGTGAACGGAGCAGTGCTCTGTCCCACCTATGCACAGCCCGACCTCGATGCAGAGGCTCTTCGGGTGATTGGCCAGGCATTCCCTGACAGAGAGATTGTGGGCATCGATTGTAGAAGTATCATTAAGCAGCATGGCTCGCTCCATTGCTGCACCATGCAATACCCCAAAATATGAAAGAACTGAAGATTGGATTTCTACAGCAGCACAACACGGCTGACACGCAGAATAACATACTGCGTCTTGCAGAAGGAGTTAGCGACCTTGCCAAGCGAGGCGCCCAGTTGATTGTATTGCAGGAGCTGCACAACTCGCTCTACTTCTGTCAGACGGAGAGTGTTGACAATTTCGACTATGCAGAGCCCATCCCAGGCCCTTCAACCAAGCTCTTTGGCGAGATAGCCAAGCAGTTTGGGGTGGTTATCGTGACCTCGCTCTTCGAGAAACGGGCATCAGGGCTCTATCATAATACGGCTGTTGTCATCGAGAAAGACGGCTCGATAGCCGGCATTTATCGGAAGATGCACATTCCCGACGATCCAGCCTACTACGAGAAGTTCTACTTCACTCCTGGCGATTTGGGATTCCATCCTATACAGACCTCAGTTGGAAAACTGGGTGTACTTGTCTGTTGGGACCAGTGGTATCCGGAGGCAGCACGTCTGATGGCCCTACAGGGCGCCGACATGCTGATTTATCCTACAGCCATCGGCTATGAGTCGAGCGACACGCCCGAGGAACAGCAACGCCAGAGAATGGCTTGGCAGACAGTTCAGAGAGGACATGCCGTTGCTAACGGCCTGCCCGTCATTACCGTCAATCGTGTAGGCCATGAGCCCGATCCTTCTAGTCAGACAAACGGTATCCAGTTCTGGGGTACATCGTTCGTAGCAGGCCCTCAGGGCGAAATCATCTACGAAGCCTCTACCGATGAGGAAGAGAGTATCATCGTGGAGCTCGACCTCGACCACTCAGAACAAGTACGTCGCTGGTGGCCATTCCTCCGCGACCGCCGCATCGACAAATACAGCGACATTACCCGCCGTTTTATAGACTGAAATATTTAAGAACTAAATCATAATTATGAGCAATCAACTAAGATTCCAAGTTGTAGAAGAAGCTTTCAAAAAGAAGGCCCTTGAGGTGGCTACACCTTCTGAGCGCCCATCAGAATACTTCGGGAAATATGTATTCAACCGCCAGAAGATGTATAAATACCTGCCTGCTGATGTGTATAACAAGCTCATCGACGTTATAGACAATGGTGCCCGTCTAGACCGCAGTATTGCCGACGCCGTAGCTTTAGGTATGAAGCAGTGGGCACAGGAAATGGGAGTCACCCACTATACTCACTGGTTCCAGCCCTTAACGGAGGGAACGGCCGAAAAGCACGATGCCTTCGTGGAGCACGACGGAAAAGGCGGTATGGTAGAGAACTTCAGCGGAAAGTTGCTTGTTCAGCAAGAGCCCGATGCCTCATCATTCCCCAACGGCGGCATTCGTAATACCTTCGAGGCTAGAGGCTACTCTGCATGGGATCCGACATCGCCCGTATTCATTATCGACGACACACTCTGTATCCCAACGATTTTCATTTCATATACAGGCGAAGCACTCGATTATAAAGCCCCGCTTCTGCGCTCTCTCCACGCTGTAGGAAAGGCAGCGACCAACACTTGCAAGTATTTCTATGACGACGTCAAGAAGGTGCAGGTGAACCTAGGTTGGGAGCAAGAGTACTTCCTTGTTGACGAAGGTCTCTACTCTGCCCGTCCTGACCTAGTAATGACAGGTCGTACGCTAATGGGACACGAAAGCGCAAAGAACCAGCAGATGGACGACCACTACTTCGGCACAATACCTGATCGCGTACAGGCCTTTATGAAGGATCTGGAAATTCAGGCCTTGGAACTCGCCATCCCTTGTAAGACCAGACATAACGAGGTGGCTCCTAACCAATTTGAGCTCGCTCCAATTTTCGAAGAGTGTAATCTGGCCGTCGACCACAACATGCTGCTTATGTCGCTCATGAAACGTGTAGCCCGCAATCATGGTTTTCGCGTCTTGCTCCACGAAAAGCCCTTCGACGGCGTCAACGGCTCGGGTAAGCACAACAACTGGAGCCTATCTGCTGATAATGGTATCCTGCTCCATGCACCAGGCAAGACACCTGAAGAGAATCTGCGTTTCGTGACCTTCATCGTAGAAACCCTAATGGGTGTATATCGCCATAACGGACTGTTGAAAGCCTCCATCATGAGTGCAACCAATGCCCATCGTTTAGGGGGTAATGAAGCACCTCCATCCATCATCAGCAGTTTCCTTGGCAAACAGCTGACGGAGTTGCTTGACCACATCGAACTCTCAGACAAGGAAGAACTCTTTGCGCTGAAAGGCAAGCAGGGCATGGAAATCGATATTCCACAGATTCCTGATCTGATTATCGATAACACCGATCGCAACCGCACATCGCCTTTTGCATTTACTGGCAATCGATTTGAGTTCCGTGCTCCAGGGTCTTCAGCCAACTGCGCCTCAGCCATGATTGCTCTGAACTCTGCAATGGCAGAGGCCCTGAACTCTTTCAATAAGCGAGTTGACAAGCGTATCGCTAAAGGCGAGAATAAATTGTCAGCCATCGTTGACGTGCTTCGCGAAGACATTAAGACATGTAAGCCCATACGTTTCGACGGCAACGGCTACAGTGATGAATGGATAAGAGAAGCTGCCCGTCGCGGACTTGATGTAGAGAAGTCATGTCCCAAAATCTTTGAGCACTATCTCGATGACTCAAGCATCAAGATGTTTGAATCGACTAAGGTGATGAACCGCAAGGAGCTTGAGGCTCGCAACGAGGTAAAATGGGAGACATACGTGAAGACTGTACAGATTGAAGCTCGCGTCATGGGTGACATGTCGATGAATCATATTATCCCTGTATCTACTCATTACCAGTCACAACTCATCAAGAACGTTCAGGGCATGAAAGACGTATTTCCTACTGATCAGGCTAATCGTCTCTCGGCACGTAACATGAAACTTATCCAGGAGATTGCCGAACGTACTGAACGCATTGAGCAACTTGTAGAGGATCTGACCGATGCTCGCCGAGTGGCTAACCATATATACAACATACACGAGCGTGCTATCTCATACCACGATACGGTATGTCCGAAAATGGATGCTATCCGCTATGAAATCGATCATCTAGAGATGATTGTAGAAGACGGACTCTGGTCACTCCCCAAATACCGTGAACTACTCTTCATCAGATAATAAGAAATCCCGCTCCAAAAGAGCGGGATTTCTTATTTTACTAGAATACTGTAGGTAATCCTATTCATATATCTTTCGATGGTTCTTATGAATGAAATAGTTAATCGTATAATCGAAAATTAACCATACACCTAAGTCAATCAGAAATATCCATGTACTTCCCAGGTGTAACCATACACCCAACATCGTCACAAGAACAATGAGCAGAGATGTCATAATGAGCACAGCCATGACCCAACGGGCACTTAATCCTGTACGAAGTAGTTTATGATGTATATGATTCTTGTCTGGCAAGAACGGATTATGGTGATTCTTCATTCTTGCAATAACCACCCTTACTATATCAAACATAGGAAGAAGCATCGTTGAAAGACCGATAATCAGAATATCACGAGGGAACGCTTTGCCCGACTCACTTGCCATTGAGATCAGAAGGAAACTAACAAGATAGCCTAAAGTCAAGCTACCTGTATCACCCATAAATATCTTATGTCCTTTTTGTATGTTACCATAGACATTATAGACCCAGAAAGGCAACAGGATTCCCAACATACCAAAAGCAAACAGGATGAAAAGACATTGACCTGTTACCGCAGCCGCCAAACCAAACGTACTAAGGGATATTGCACAGATGCCTGCAGCCAAACCATCAATACCATCAATCAAATTGATAGCGTTAGTAACATAAACAACTGCGAATACCGTTAACAAAATACCTATGCATGCTGGTATCTCATTTATCCAGAAAAGTCCTGCCAAATCGTGAATCCATACACCTGACAGAGGAAAGAGCAAAGCACATACAATCTGAACTAGGAACTTTGCTTTATACGTGACACCTATCAGATCATCAACAACACCCACAAGGAAGAGCATCATCATGCCAACAAAGAGCAAGACAAAACGAATGAATACGATATCGAGATGTACTATTTTATAAGGAATGCCTAGCATCACCCAACAACCAACTATCAAGCAGACACATATTAGGAGAATAGGCAGAAAAGTAATGCCTCCCAAACGTGGAACAGGCGTATCATGCATTTTGCGAAAGTCTGGGATATCAAATAACCGTTTACGGTGACTCAATATCAATACCCTTGGGATAAACAGCCATCCCAATACAGCCGACAGCAACAAAGGTGCTGCCACCGACAACAATGTCATCATCATATCATCCATTCCTGCTCTACCCAACTATCACGATTTTTATTCTTAAAATAACTAATCACCACTTGCAGCACAAGCCAGCAAGCTACGTTTCCTACCAACAACAAGGACAGGTTCCAGTCAAGCCATACACCTACAACATTCAACACGATAAAGAATGCCGATACCAGCAGAATGGTGATAAGGACATTAAACGGTCCCATTCCACCCATCATCAGACGATGATGAATATGATTGTTGTCACGAGAAAATACACTACGATGATTTACCGTACGCATTACAGCAACGCGTAATACATCAAACATAGGAATCAGCAAAGTGCCAAAACACACCATAATTATACCTTCAGGCAGAGTATAACCGCCTTGACGACTTAGTGCTATCACGACAAAACTCAGCATATAGCCAATGGTCAGGCCACCAGTATCACCCAAATAGATGTTACGCCAACCGATACGCCAACCCATCACGTTACGGAAAAAGAATGGGAATAGCATACCTACCATTGCTGAACAAATCATTAACAAAAATGGCATATCTGCAATCAGTGACAACGCGCCCAATACAGAAAAGGCTATCATAGCCATACCAGATGCTAGACCATCGACATCATCCAACATCGGAATTGCATTAGTAATAAACATCACCGTCATCACCGTTCCAAATAGGCCTATCCAATAGGGAAGTTCATAAATGCCCAACAAGCCATGCAAATCATCTAACCACAATCCCGATAATGGTATCAGCAATGCAGCCAAGAACTCAATAACCAACTTAGACACTAATGATACCCCTATAAGGTCATCCATCACACCCAACAGATACATAGTTGTGAGCCCTGCTATAGCAAAAGTAAACTGTACAAATGTGTCTTCATCTTCGCCAGATAACAATGTACGCCAATCGAACATCAAACACGATACAGCCGCCAAGCCAACACTAACAACCAAAATAGGGAATAGCGACACACCACCTAAACGGGGTACATTTCGATGCCCTTTATCTGTATAGCGAGGGGGGAGGTTCAAATCCTTTTTCACACTAACCACCAAAATACGCGGTATGATATACATTGCTAAACCAATAGATAGTAGCAATGGAACAAAAAGTGATAGATATAACATTTAGTTCTTGATAAATTCGTGAAGTTTATATATATAACGAAGACTCAGTAGGAAGATGTTGGAGTGAACACCATGTGCGCGCAATGCGCGCAGATGTTCTTGCATAATCTTTTTACGACTACTAATACCCGCAGTTGAGACTCCTCCCGTACGCATGGTAACAAAGTCTTTCTTGATATATTTTATTTTGATACGATGGATGAATATCAGTCTTAGCAGATTCTCAAAATCCGCAGCAATACTATATGAAGTGTCAAAACACCCATACTTCTCATAAATAGACTTACTACAATAGAAAGAAGGGTGAGCTGGCATCAATCCAAAACGCATAAGAGGGCGACGAAAGACAGATGATGAATAGTAACGAACACACTTTGTCACATCGTCGCTCTTCACATAATGGATATCAGCATAAACTGCATCCTGTTCTCCCAACAAAAAATTTCCCGCAATGGTTTGAAGTACATCTACAGAGGTATAGAAATCATCAGAATTCAGAATGCCAATAATGTCACCTGTTGCCATAGAAAAGCCTTTGTTCATCGCATCATAAATGCCACGATCCGGTTCACTGACATATTTCATTTTTCCTTCAAACCTAGGCTCATATTCTTTTATGATATCTAATGTACCATCAGTCGAGGCGCCATCAACCACAATATATTCATAACCTTGCCATGTCTGGCGAAGGATACTCTCCATTGTGTCTCTTAAAGTAGCCTCACTATTATAAGTAGCTGTTATTATTGATATTTTCATAAATAAGGTGTCTTAACTATATATGTATCAAATCGCAGATTATATGCCATCTGAAGCCCAGTTTCTGCCAAAAGGAATAAGGACTCGAGGCAGAGGCTGTAGAGGCATTATCGCCATGACGGTTATAATGCATCAATTTATCAGGGATAAAACAAACCGAATATTTGAATGCAGCCACATTACCAATCCATATATCGTGCATAGGAATATCAGCAGGAAACGGTAGAGAAGCTTCCATAACATTTCTACGAAAAGCCATACAACAGCCAAGATAACCGTTTTTAAGCAGCAGATTATACCATTTCCCAGAACGGGTACGATTTACTGTATAGAAAGAATTACAGATAACATTATCATCAGCATCTACTATCATATTATCACTAACCACGCAATCATATTTCTGCAGATAGTTCATGGTAACAGCCACCTTTTCCGGCATCCAAACATCATCTTGATCTGCTAGGAAAATATACTCACCCTTTGCCAGTTCCAAAGCTCTCTCAAAATTCCAAATTGGAGAATGACGATGAGCACCCTCAACCACCCGAAGTCGAGAATCATTTAAACGCTTCAAGATTGCCAAAGTGTTGTCTGTAGAGCCGTCATCAGCGATTACGATCTCATCCTCTGAACCTAACTGGTTCAAGATAGAAATTATTTGGCGTTCAATAAAGCGTTCACCATTATAAGTAGCAATGCATACTGATATCATTGATATTATTTTATCAAATATTTAATAAACATAAAACTCTTGGTGCGAACTGTCAAAGCCAAAGTATGTCTTAGCACCTCCACGTCCACCATTTTTTTTATATGGTGGTTCTTACGAGCAGCACGTGCACCCTCGATATAAAACTGATACCTCCTGAACAACTTGCCAGTCTCCGTCTCATCATTTGAAAAGGACTGATGAGCGACACTTCCTACCCTATAAAAGGAATCTGACACAAGCCCCAATCTGGAGAAAAAATCAAAATCTGCAAAATCAAGCCGAATGTCCGCATTATAACCTCCAACCTGTTCAAATGCCGATAACCGTATACAAGCACCACTGTTGACTGGCAGGTAGTCATCTAATTTGTAGACACCTTCCGAAAGTTTCTCCCAGCGTTTCCAACGGAATCCCCGACGAATCGGAGAAAAGGGCAGACTGCAAGCATAAAGAATCTGAGGAACAAACAGACTGATATCCGAATGGGCACTCAAAGCCATCTGTAATATGCTAATATAATCTGCTTCAAACTTCGTATCCTCATCTAACAATAACACTGCATCAATATCGCTCAAGTGTTTGGCAATCGATGCTCCATAGTTATAGGCAGCAGACACGCCTCCGTTTTGAGAATCGTGATAGTAGCAGACCACATCACTCTCATAGCACTTATTCTGAGGCATCGGAGAATTCTCGTATAGCAACACTCTCAGTTTGGGGTAATAACTTAAGAGCGTACGATATACATTCGACTCATGAAAGTCAACATTATACAGAACTACTATCGGAAAGATATTCATCTTGTGAGAGTCTACAACAAATAACTAATGCCAATATAACCACCGTCATTCCTATGGGATTATTGACATACGAGTTAAAACATGACTGGAGGTATATCATAAGTGTTGCGGTCACCCAGAAATCAACCGTTTCCTTGAATCTAGCAGGAACAGACTTAGCCAACGAAAGAATCATGACCAACAGCGATCCCCAAAAAGCCAGGCCAAGAATTCCCTGCTTATGGAATATCTCCATATAAGCCACCTCCATGTGAACAGAACGCTCGTCTACACCATGACCAAAACCGTGACCAATAAATATAGACCATGGCGTCACTTCATCCATAACCTGATGGAAGGTCACAATACGGGTCACATCTGATTCTTCACGATTCTCCTGAAACATTTCCAAGAAAGAGAATAGGTCCATAACCTCAGCCACCTCGTATAACAAGAACAAAATCAATATTCCTGCTACAATTTTAGTCATATCTATATGATGAGTCTTGAGATAATATACTAACATCCCGAATGCCAATAGTACATAGAAGCCGCGTACATAGGTTAAGACGATTGCCAGAATCGTCAACGCCATCCAGATGTATTTTTTCTCTTTATAGAAACCCACTGCTGCTATCGGAAGAAATATGAATCCTTTATAGAAAATGGCACATCCAATTCCACGAAAAGAGAAAGAGTCATTCTGCAGAGTAATATATGCCACCTCATAGCTGACGATCCCCGTCACATCTGTCAGAAACAGATAGAACAGATAGAATATCGTCATAATTTTGCCAGCCAAAAGAAGTAGTTTGAATGCCCTATTCATCATCTTCTCGGTGGATAACACATAATAATAAAACAGAATTATATAGAAATATATAAGAGGTTTGATATCATCCATAATGGCCTCGTTCTCAGAGCCCATCATTAAAGCCCAGAAAAACGAGAAGACTAATACACCCGTAAACAATAGTAAAGACCAAAGAATGGCCTTGGGGAAATCATCTGACCTAATAACGAAGAATATACTGATTGTTACAGCAATCAGATAGTTTACCATTCTCATGGTCAAAAAGCCCGCCACTGGCAACAACTGTCCACTACCCATCAGGAAGAGTTCCATCAGGACAATGTAACAAAACACACGCAGATATCTATTATCAGTTATTTGCTTTTCTTCCATTTCTCTTTATGAAACCAATAAGATAATAGCACCAACGCATATTCAGAATTGGTGACAGCATCTTGCCAATCTTATATTCTTTACTATTTAAGAGCGTCTGATACTCGTCGCTCTCTACAGGATTAAAAAAATAATTCGCATAAATATCCTTATGATTCTCCCAAATCTGCTGGCGAATACGAGCATACGCCTTGAATGAGTTGCGGTTTCTTGATTCATACTTCATTCTATAGAAGAAAAGATATTCATCAATACGGTGAACAATATCCTCCTCTTTCAAGAACGACAACCAGAAATCCCAATCCTCCAGTCCCTTAACCATCTTAGGGTTATAACCCATTGTTTTATCAAAGTCTCTTTTGCGGAATAAAGCCGTGCAAACTAAGACGTTTCGGCAAATCATACGCCGATAGTCGTACTCTGGCAATTCGTAGTTTGTGTTTTTTGCACCAAAAAGTCGGGTATTTGTACACACGACTTTTACCTCTGGATGCTGTTCTATATATCCAACCGTTTTTTCAAGATAGGTTTCCGCGATTTTATCATCTGCATCCAAAGGCAGGATATATTTACCACGACTCTGTCGGATAGCCGTATTACGAGCCACGCTTACACCTTCATTAAACTTATCAATATAATAGAATCGCGGATCATCCTCGCAGAATCCTTTCATCTTTACCAAGGAATCATCGGTAGAACCATCGTTAACTACAATACACTCAAAGTTTGAAAATGTCTGTTTACTGACACTTTCCAAAGTCTCCAGAATAAAACGTCCTTGATTAAAGCAAGGAACGATAACGGACACTAACGGTTTTTTGTTATTCTTACTTACTGGTTTACTCACAGACTAAATGACTCAGAGAAAATGAAATAATAATTTAAGATAAGGTATTGCCAAAGGCACGGGCACCAACAAGTGCAGATCACGAAGTTGCTTACGTATGTCCATACCATCCATCATAAAGCTCTGCACCCACGACGTTTTCATCATTTGACGCTGCTCTGAGTAAAAGCTATGCAACAGTTCTGGAGCCTCTTTGTGAATTGAGTCCAATGTAATTATCTGAAAATTATGAATGAGGTTATGGACATCCTTACTGTTCTGCAACTGATGAAATACGGCGAAATTGCACATCTCTTTCAGTATGACATTAATGCAATGGCATCGACGCTCATGATTACGCTTCACAGTGATACTCCCCTCACGTATCTTATAAATATATGTCTCATAACCAACTGCATACAACGACTGTGCAAGACAGGCTATCTGAAAGCTCCATAATTCGTCTTCATGGATAATACCCTCACGGAAACGAAGGTTATGATGGTTCAAGAACTCAACCCTATACAACTTGTTTACTGAAAGCATATACCATTCCATTTTGCGATAGGCATTCAACACATCATTACCATAAAGCACGGTTCTATTCTTCAACAATAGGGGAGCCTTTGGCATATCAGAACCTGTAATTTTATAATCGCCGATAATCAGGTCATATGTATTCTCCTTCAATGGATCTACAAGCATACTGATACAGTCGGGTGTTATTTCATCATCACTGTCCAGAAAATAAACATAATCACCCGTCGCAGCATCGATGCCTGTGTTACGAGCCGCCGATAGTCCACGGTTCTTATCATGACGGACAATTCTGAAACTTACAGGTCCCTGATAACCATGCAACTTGTTTTCTGCTACTTGCATGCTGTTATCAGTTCCGCAATCATCAACCAAAATACACTCAAGATTGCCTTTCCATGTCTGGTTCATGACACTGTCAATACACTCCTCGATATAAGGAGCCACATTATATATAGGAATAACTATCGATACTTTCATCGTTTAGGCCAAGGAAAATTCAACAATCCGTTATTAAACTTCGTACCCAATATGCAATAATAGAAGTAATACAACTGAAAAAGCCAATCCGAATGATGGATTTTAAAATACGACGTAGAAAAGAAGTCCCATCGCATATGCCGGTATCTCACATCAATATCAATATTACTCTCATCGACCGAATATTTGCGATCAAGTACGAAGTAGGCATATTTAAGCGCCCCCAAACGCTCCTTAGCAGGAAGATCGGTATTGATGGCTGATACTAACTCATCACGGTTCTTCATGTGATAACATGCCCCTGTCATCTCATAGAAAGAACGTCCTACAAGAATTGACGGTTTTCCCCAATAGCTGGCCTCTACTCCTGTAGAAGAACCGAAGGTTATCACTTTGTCACACGCATCCATCAGCGCATAAGAGCTTACCTTACTATCTGGTGGGATGATGGTGATATTGGGGTGCTTCGACAAATTATAGAGATCCGTATGAGCCTTGTGGGTGACTCCTTTCAGATTCGGGTGTATTCTCAAATAAAAATGTATAGATGGCTTTGCATGCTCAAGCATAAATTCGATAGCTTCATACTGAGAAGTGAACAAATTTCCTTTTTGCCACTCATCACCTAATGCCGCTATCTCATCTTGCGAAGAGTTGTAAATAGCAATATTAGTCAATGACACATCAAAGCCCTCTGGCAACAAGTCCTTCTGCTGATCCTTTGTATAGACCCGCGTGTCAAAAACAAGAATTCCATTGCGCCGTTTCTCATAGAATGTCGAGGCTTTACGGGTCTTCTCTTCTAATGATTCTGGTGAGTTTTTCCACAAGTCCTCCACCATTCTGCCATAGAGTTCAATGTTCAACGGCCATTCACCTACGAACCTTATCTTCTTGTATGGCTCAATATGTCCGCCAACACCTTCAAGAGAGACGAATTTTATACCCATAACCTTGGCAATGTCGTAGAACAGGCGATTCTCAAAGAGTCGACCATTATATATCAACACTTGATCGGGCTTTAACTCCGTTAACAGCTGATATACATAATCCACAAAATCACAGAGGTTATTAATCAAGGGAAGCGCCCACCTGATAAACCCCTCCCAGTTGGCCATATCCAGATCGCGAGTGATGTCATAATACATCGAAAGCACAGAACTACCGATTTCTACGCCTCGATATTTAAACACCCTAATAGACTCTGATTCTCCAAAATCCAGAGATCTGTCCTGATGTGCCATATCCTCATAATGAATGGGCATCATGTTCACGCCATCACCATACTTCTTCTTATATTGGTCATACATATAATGGCAGAACTTACAGATGCTGCGATGGCCACTCAAATTCATAAAGCAAGCAGACAATGCGCAATGGCAATAGCCCAGATAGACTGTATCGCCTTCTTTTTTACTCGTCAGGATATCATCAAGAATGATACCTGCATGAGGAGCCTCCAACGAACAAGAACTATAATAAAACTTCTTCATCTAAATATTTAAATCATACCAACTCGTTCAGCTTATACCGACGATAGAAATAAGAAAGCACTCCAAACATTACGATAGTCAGAACCACTTTCTGCCAAATAGTCACATACATCAGTGTATTAGCTAATACAAGATCAATAATCATCATGAACAGAACAGCAAAAATCAACCTGCGATCACCAAGCCATTCTTTCACACTTTTTTTATAACTCTTCACAAAGAAAGGAATCATCAGCTGACTCCAATATGAAATAATCGTAGAATAAATAGCTACCCGATATCCCCATACGGGAATAAATGCCGCACACAAAACCAGATTCAGGACACCAGGAATAAATACCAGCCACAGCAACTGTATCGTATTTTTCTCAATAAACACAGGTGTACTCATAAACACATAGAACGAGAACACCACGTTAGCAAAACAAAGCAAACTGGCTATATGACACGACTGGGCCAGACTGGCGTTTCTAATCAGCAACGCATATATCTCGGGCATCCATACACAAATGCAGAATGTAGTAATCAGCGCCACTACCTGACATAGGAAATACAATTTACGATATGATGCAAAGTTCGAACTGCGATAGGCTGTCTGCATCTGAGGCACTAGTGCCGTCACCAGCGCAGAAGTAATCACTACGGCATAATCGCCCATGGTACTACCATGACTAAACAGTCCTATGTCATCATACGAGATGTTATACTGGCTCATCACGATACGGGCAGAACTTGTGAGAAGCACAAAGCCCAATGTGTGTGGCACCAACGGAAGAGCAATCTTCAGCATCTCTTTCACACGTTTTTTGTTCCTGTCAAGAATCGGACGGATGTCAAAATCGACCCATACGAACTTCACGAAGACCGTAAACGTGAAGATGACCGAAACGGTTCCTGCTGCAACAAGGCCCCAATACCCCAGACGGAGATAGTAAATCATCACAAAAGAGACTAACATCCCCATCACAGATCCCAACAGATTTGTAAAGACCAATGGCTTTGGATTCTCCCTTAATGGGAACAGATGCTGCGCTAAAAGTCCATTTGCCAGCAAAAAAATAGGCATTGATCCCATCAGACATAACACCAACTTACCCAATGAGACATTCATAGGTAGAGTGAACATCAGGATGCCCATGTTTAGCAAGCCAAACAAGCATGACGACAATAGGATAAGCATCAACACCCTACCCCAAACAAAATTGTAATGGTTGGGATACTCGTAATAGCTATTTGTCAAATGCACATGCAGACCTAATGGGGCTATAGACACAAACAGGCTTGTATATGATCCCATTACGCCATTTATACCATAATCATACGTTGTCAGAAACGGAGTCGTCAATGGAAGTATGACTATGCTCAGTAACATGGTCAACTTAGGTACTACACCGTAGTATATTGCGTTTGTAACAATCTTCTTTGTCGACATTCCTATTTGACTGATAATAATTGATGTGCCATCAACTTGTCTTTAATCGGGATAAGTTCATCAATGGGTATATTGAGAATATTGCTTATTCCAATCAAATCGTTTTTACCATCAGCGTATGCAATGAAATGCTGCATAACGCGTGCAGCATCATAAGTACCCTTCTGACTCACAGTGGGATACAAACCACGTTTACCCAACTGAGGCTCACACTTACACGTCATCTGGTAGTAATAGTTGTTCTCCAAGGCATTAATAACCTTCACCATCACCTCATAAGCTCCCTGCAGTCCCTTCGGACTAATCAGGTCCATATTATCCGCAGAAGTATGGTACTCAGGATATTCATGATACTTGCTGCGACAGAATGCACAAACTGGCAAATCAACGCCAGCAGAGCCATATTGTCGCTCATCTGAAGCACGCTTCATGAATGTATAGCGGATATAGTTGGGATAGTGAAACTTCAGTACGTTCTCCAACACGCGATCGGTCAGCGTATTTTCATACTTGGTCGATACGTAAGAATAGGTGCGGTCGTCCCCCACGCAACTCAACACAAAGCCGGCCTTCACATGCCGCTGCATCATGTCCAGATTCCTACTCAAGTATGTGATTGAACCTATGGTCTCCGGAATAAACACGAAACGATAAGTATAGCGGTGCGATGGCAAACTTTGCAGATACTTGATTAGCGCTGTCTGCACACAAGGGCCCGAGAGTTCATTATTCGCCATTGAGGGATGGCAGAGGTAGGTAGAGAAGAAAATCTCATCCTCGGTCTCTCCTGACAGAATAAGTTCGCCATACGTCAGGCTCCCCTCTTTCAAGGTGCTATCGATACATACTTCGTACTCGTCATCGTTGAGTGTCTGCTTCTGACGCTCTGACATGCAGAAGCCCCACCTCTCTTTATAATATGATGTGACATAAGGAATCCAATCGGGCTGATCGGGCTGTGTATAAACATGCTCCAATAGTTCCTCGCGACTCACCATCCGATGAATGGGAACAGAGTAGCCTAACACATGCAGGTTACAATCTTTGAAGTCAACGATTGTTTCACCACGTTTATTCTTAATCCATCCACCATTGATATTCCACTCCTTGGGCACTGTCCAATCGAATACTTGTGTCCCCGAGGGCACTTCAAACACTTGTATCTCAGGCACCACTTCACGAATCATCTCCAACGACTGACGAAAGCCATTGCCTGTGATACTGCGACAGATAGGGAAAAGTTTCCCCGCCAAATCGTAAATTGCTTGTCCTACGTTTTTCACTTCCAATTAAATCGCATTTATGGCCGCATAGCAATTGCGCAGAGCCAGATGACGATGAATACTGAATCCATTCTTGTTCACACCATCCACATCGTGATATTTTCCCACATAGATACGATCACCATTATGGTCTGTGTCGCAACACCACACGAAATCATGATACCACAAATACGCTCCTGTCTGAAAATAATAGGCGAAGAAAGTGTAGGCACAGAGAATGGCCGTTGGGAATATCATATGGTTCTTCAGCAATTCCTCTGGCATGACTGCACGTGATTCTTCTACCACTTGTTTCTTCACAAGATACCAACGTGCCTCCAAAGACTGGTCGATGAAGGATTCATGCATGTACCAGTCCTGATTATAGAAACAGGGTTCTGCCTCATCAGGATTAACGCCAAAAGCATCTCTCAACGTGCGAAGGGTTATCTTTTGCTTGCCGAAAGATGGTGTACCAAGCACCAAAAGATAGTCTTTTGCACACTTATTCAATATATCAAGCGGATAGTTAAACTCTGGAACTGTCAACTCCACATCTTCTCCAAACCGTTTGATAAACGGTCTCAACTCATCGGGTCCGATAAAATTGGCTCCAAACAACTGCTTTATCTGCTCAATTGTGTCTCTTTCCATTTCTGATAGTCAATCACTTCCTCAGCTGTGGCCAAATGTCCCATAGCCGAGTACCTTTCTATACGGTCTATTTCAGCCTGAAGACGATTAAAGCGGGTTCCCCAACCTTTATCTTCAAACCATTTCAAGTTTCTAGCTGGCGCATTATAGAGTGTAATGCCGCTCTTGGTGTCAAGCACCTCTCGAAGGAATGTCAGGTAGGCACGATACTGATGTTCATGCGATGCCACCAAAATCAGCTTTTTCCATCCATATTCTTGCGCCATGCGAACAACTTCCACAGCCTGTTCACGTGTGTTTAGCGATTTGTCTTCATGGATTATATCCTGTTCTGGCATGCCTTCTTTCAGCATCAAAGGCAAAATTTCTGAGAAGGGATAACTGCCATAATCATAATCAACGATATTACCACTGAACACGATTTTAGACGCCATTCCTTGTTTATAAAGGCTCACCGCTTGGCGGAAACGGTCAAAGCCGTCGCCTTCAAGCAGGATAATGGCATCCGATGGCGTCAGACAGTCATTATCGACAATCGCTAAGATCTTTTCTCTGTCTGTTATCATCGATTAAATATCTTCCCAGAAGATGGGATCGTTGGCTGGAATATCCTTGTTTACAGCCTTGCCAATAATCGTATCTTTGAACTTGGGTGGAATACCCAATGCAGGACGAAGGACATCGATGTCTGCTTCTGTAATCACTTGTCCCTTCTTCAGCGCATTCTTAGCATACAGACAACGGCGCTGTACGAATACGGTCTCACTTTCCTCCGCCACAACTTCCTTTCGAGTGCTACCCATAGCACGTTCCACCTCACGGATTGAATCAACCATGAACTTAAACTCATTGGGTTCCATTGAGTGAGGATGATCAGGGCCCTTATCTTTCTTATTCAGAGTGAAGTGCTTCTCTATCACACGTCCACCTAGAACTACAGAAGCCAAAGCTACTACGTGGCCGGGCGAATGATCTGAATAACCTGTCAGACAATCATAGGCACTCTGATATGTTTTCAGCACATTCACATTGGCGCTGTCTATCTTCGAAGGATAGTTGGTAATACACTGCATCAGCACCAAATCCTTATTACCAGTCTTCTCAATGGTACGCACAGCCTCATCGATTTCCGACATAGTAGCATCGCCTGTAGCCAACATCACGGGCAATCCCTTACGAGCTGTATAATCAAGCATCTCAAGCCAAGTAATCTCACCAGAGCCAATCTTAATAAATGGCAGGTTCATATCTGCACATAGATCGACAGCCTCCTTAAAATAGGGCGATGTAGAGAAGTCAATGCCCACATTCTTACAATAGTCGGCAATTTCCTGATGCCACTCTACAGGGAACTCTACATCCTTGAACACTTCACTTACCGTACGTCCCCAAGAGCCGTGTACACCATGAAGCGTCATCTTTGAGAATCCGCCTTCAGAAACGATGCTCTCGGCCTTGAAGGTTTGGAACTTGGCGCAATCAGCACCCGCCTCCTTGGCTGCATCAATCAGGCGCTTAGCCTTATCTAAACTACCATCGAAGTTTCCTCCGATCTCAGCGATGAAATAGGTAGGATAATCCGGACCTATCATCCGGTTACCAATTTTGATGTTTTTGTTAAATGTCAGCATATCTTGTTACGTTTTTATCTTCTTTGAATCAAATCATTTTCTTTTTGTTCCACATCCTTGTTCAGCTGCCACACTTCGGGATGAGCATCCAGATACTGATAGACCTTCTGGTTTGGAATAGGCTGCCCGTCATATAATTCATCATATACGCGCTGTGCCAGTTCGAAATCCTTATCTGTATCTACCGTCAGGCGATAGACACCTGACAACGACAGATGATAGGGAATTCTGTTCACCCTAAACAATTCCGGATGGAGATATAAGTAAGGTGTCACGTGCTCACGCTCGCGGTCTGACGAAGCCTTCAAATAGGCCTCATACAAACCTTTTGCGTAGAAAACCTCAGCTCCTGTACCCAAAGGTGCATCTTTCGACGACACATAGTCAAAGCCGGGCAAATTCTCGATCTGAGCATCCACCTGCTGCCAATCTACAAAGGGGTTATCGCTCGTGGCTCTAACCACAATCTCAGGCTCATAGGTTTTAATACAATTATAGAAGCGCTCTAGCACATTGTCTTCACTTCCTCGGAAACAGGGTATTCCCTTTTCCACGAGGAATGACTCTAGTGCGTCATTGTTTCTGCCTACAGGGATGGCAAACACGACCTTGTCGATATTGCGACAAAGACTGAGTCTTTCGAACACATGCTCCGCTATCGTTTTGCCCATCTTGCCTAACTTCATGACCACCTTATCGGGAAGTCGTGAAGAGGTCAGGCGCGCTTGAACCACACATAGTGTCTTTACCATATTGTCCATCCTCCATCAACTTGAATGTTCTGACCTACCACATATTTCGAGGCATCTGACGCCAAAAAAAGTACGGCACCACGCAGATCATCGGGATCGCCCAGACGATGCGAGGGATTCTTCTCTCTAAGTCGGTCAGCAAACACCTTATTCTCCTGGACCTTTGGTGATGGGAACGGACCTGGCGAGATGCTGTTTACCCTAATACCACGATTGATCAGATAGGTACCGAAATAGCGGGTCATCTGAATGACGCTCGCCTTACCAGCGCAATAGTTCACTGGAATGAGTGAAGACTCACAAGGGGCCTCATATACAGCCAGATAAGGCGATACGATGCCATACATCGAGGCTATGTTTACGATAGAGCCACCTTCCTTCATATACGGCAGCACCTCACGGATGCACTTATATGTGCTACCCGCAATACCGTCAATACATTTCTCCCAGTCTTCATCTGTCAGGTCTTCCGACTTTTTGCCGATACCGGCATACTGAGCGGCATTGTTAATGAGCACGTCGATGCTTCCTGCCTCTTCAGCCACATAACGGAATGCCTCACGGATACTCACCGAGTCCATGATATTTATCTTCACGAAACGAAGCAATGTGTCCGTGCCGTATACCGACACGAACTTATCATGACTCGTACCTGCCACATAAACCAATGCTCCTGCGTCAGACAGCGCAGCCACCATAGCCTTACCAAGATGCCCGCAACCACCTGTTACAACAGCTGTCTTTCCTTTCAGAGAGAATAAGTCAAGCGTATGCATACCTGTTCTGATTATTTCTTTTCCAAACCTAACAAGGGCTTCAACTCTCCTTCCTCATACAATATCCAGGTCGTTGTACAGAGAAAAACAAGAAGGACAAAGATCATAACGATGCGGCTACGCTTCGGACCAGCCTTCACTGGGGGAACCGTTGCATTCTGCAAGATGGTGAACGCAGGAGTATCCTCCTGCACTTTTGCCTTAGCTGCCAACAGTTGAGCACACAGGGCATTGTAGTTGTTGTATAGCAACTGCATCTCGTTCTCCAATTTGTTCTGCTTCAGACGAGCACTCTCCAACACCACATTCTGGTTAGAGTCCATAAAGTCGGCATATATATCACAGATACGTTCATACTTCACTTTAGCGTCTTTATGCAACGACTCTACATAGGCCAGATCGTGACGAGCCTTCTGCGTTCGGTAGTCTGTCAAGGCGCCCTGCAACCGGACTCTTACAGAGTCAGCTATCGTGGCAGCAACCAACGGATCCTGATCGGTCACTTTAATGGTTATCACGTCCGAGCGCTTTTCAATAGTACAATCAATACTACCACCGATGGCATTCATGATCGAACGCTGAGCACCAGTAAGACGGAACGGGTCTACCTTCTCCTTCTTCTCTGGTTCATCGGCTTTTTTCGACTTGAACAATCCGAAGAAAGCCTTTTGCGCTTCAGTCCACCAAGGCGATTTCTGCTCATTGTCCAGATAATCGTAATATGTCATCACGCGATCATCGCCGTCTTTCTGAACTTTGATATCGAACAAAGAAGTCTTGAAGGCCACAGAGCTCATCAATTCTGGATACAACGATGGCGTAATGGCATCGCCCGACTTTGATGATCCGCCGATATTCACACCGAATGAGTTGGCAATCGAGGCCAGAGCTCCCATACTGCCACTCGAGGCCGTCTCAGGAGCAAGCATCACCTCTGCCCGATAATAATCAGGTAATCCCATTGTAACAAGACAGCCAACAATAAAAGCCGCAGGAAGCGTCTTATAATATAACTTCTTGCGTTTCTTCATCGCAGCCAGTATTTTCTGGGCGTTTGTCTTTTGCTCCTGCGAATCCAGGGCATTATTCTTCTGTTCTTCCATAAACATTTTGGATATAATGATAACTACTTTTTTCAGTCTTCAAGCGGAAAAAGAAAAGCCGCCGGCAAAAATGCGATGGCCACCGCCGCCACATTCTCAATCTGCACAACAACGCACTTATTCTTTTTTACGCGTTTAATCGTACCCTCTACACCAGCAAAGTCGCCTTCAACGACCTTCACCTTCTGCCCCGGCTTCCCTGCAAAATCCAGATTCTCCATATAGAACACACGGTCGTCGTTTACAGAGGCGACTTTTATAAAGTTGTCCATCTCTTTATCTGGCACTGTCAGCACATCCTTACGTAACACATTGTTCCGATTGTCAAGCACAGGCTTCATGATATAACGAAGCGATGTCAGTTCTCGACGCGTCATCTTCAATTCAGTAATATTCTGCTGACTGGAATGGACGAAAATCAGATTACTGATAGCGGGCTTTAATTCACGGTGGCGAGGATGTCTACCTTCAATATGTTTCCACTGCATAGGAATAAAACACTCTATACCAATAGAATCGAGATATTCTTTCGCTTGAAGCTCACGCGAGTATGTCACTCGCATAGGAAACCAATGTATTTCTTCCGTTTTAAGCATGCAGAAACTATTTCAGAAAAAGACAAAGAAGGGGGACACCGCTTCCTTGCATGCGGCGCACAAACGATTCATTTCCATCAAGTACAGTATCCATATAGCACTGGCATTCAGCGACTTCTGAGTACCGAGACCACCCGCTCCATGTTCGGCTTAGCCATCCTTATAGGATGAAGTGGGTAGTTTTTCGGCACAAAGGTACAAAGAATTATCGACAATCATGCGAAAAAAAAGCATAAATTCATAAATTATCCAATAATATCTTCCGCCACTGTTTTAAGCCACTCGCCAGTCGATATCAGAAATATGTTTACACCAAGAGTTTTTATAAGAAGTCAACAAAAAGACTACATAACAAAGTAGGCGTTTTTTTTCATATCGAAAACAGAGTTTTCCCCTAAGGAAAACAGAAGTTTCCTCCGTGGAAAGTCTCACTTTACTCCAAGCAAACCTTTTTATACCATGACATTCGGAAGCCGGTTTTTTCTAATCTTTAACCAACATTTTCAGTATGTGTGTAATAATATGTAATGTTTTTCTTGGAGCATTATGGTTTTTTCACTACTTTTGCAGCGTCCGGACAACTAATGAACAAATTGTTGAACCATTAAAAAGAAAAGAAAATGAAGAAAGTATTATTTATGGCGCTGACGGCCCTGTTCTGTTTCTCGACAGCGAGCGCACAGAAGACCGTAATAGCTCAAAAAGATCAGAAGGTATATGAATATGACAAGTTGGAAAAGCAGCCAGAATTTCCTGGAGGCACAAACGCCCTGTTCAGCTATCTTCAAAAGAACGTAAAATACCCTGCAGACGCTCAGAAGCAGAAAATAGAAGGCAATGTAGTCGTGAGCTTTGTAATTGAGGCTGATGGTTCTGTAGGCGAAGCGAAAGTTATAAAGGAAGCCTTCCCTTCACTTGACGCCGAAGCTCTCAGAATCGTGACGGCCATGCCTAGATGGAAGCCTGGTACGATTAACGGCCAACCTGTTAGAGTAAAATTTGCTTTCCCTGTGTCTTTCCGACTATAATGAAATATCTCATCTCTATATTCATCGCGCTATTTTTGGGGGCTTGCTCGCAAGAGCAGCCCCAAAGCGCATTTTTGCTCGAGGCTGAGCAGATGATATCTCAGCATCCGGATTCTGTACTGAGAATGCTAAAACCATATTGGAACGACTCTACAATGACAGAGGCCGATCACGCATTGTTCGGGTTGCTCTATACTGAAGCACTACACCGCACAGGCCTGTCGACGGAGAGTGACTCGCTAATACTTGCCAGCAGACGATTCTATGAGCAGAGAGGCGACAAACCGAGAATGGCAAGAGCACTTCTTCATCACGCTATCGTACTCTATCGTCAGCAACACCCACACGAAGCTGTCCTGACGATGAAACGAGCAGAATTAATATCCAAAAATACGTACAATCCGGAATTCAAATGCTATCTGTATACAGTACTTGGAGACGTTAACGACAATGTAGGAAACTACCCACAGACGATAAGATACTACAAACTGGCACTTAAGACGGCAAAGCAAAGCCAAAACAAAGAGTGGAGAGTGAGAGCACTGAACAATATCGCACAGACTTTCGACGCACTGGGTGAAACCGATAGCTTGAAATACTACACAGAACAAGCCAAGCCTTACACACAAGGGATTGATGGTGAGATATATGCAACCTATTTGACCAACAAAGGTAGCTATCTGTTGCACAAGAACAAACGCGACGAGGCCAAGAGCCTATTGTTGAGAGCCCAACAGAAAGCGCCATCAGACAGGGCTGCCAACCTATTGGCAAACATCTATCTGACAGAAAAAGACACAGTCAGCGCAGCCCTACAATGGTATCAGTTGGTAAATTCGTTCTCACCCGACGTGTGCATCAACTCGTACAGACAGCTGATAGACTATCTGACAGCCTGCGGAGAAACCAATTATGCAGCGGAGTACAGCAAACGACTGAATGAAGTATACCAAGAACTGTATCAGCGCAATGACGTTGCGAGTATCATAGCTCTGCAGACACAGTTTGACAAGCAACAGAAGGAGCGACACCAATATCAGACCACCATAGCACTTCTATCGGCCATCATACTTCTGGTGCTTATTACAGGCACGCTTTTCTGGTACAATCGTAGGCGCATAGATCATCTGAACGCCATCTATCTGGAGAGTATGAAGAAATACGACCTGACACGTAAAGAACTCACCAAAGTGCGACGTCAACGGGAACATGAGATTAAAGAGAACTCGGAACAATTGAAGCCCATTGTCTCACGACTACATACGACGGCTTTAAAAGGCAAGCATGCTACTAATGAGGATTGGGACGAGTTGTCGCAATGCATGTACACGCTAAGCCCCAACCTCCAGCTATTGCTCTCGCCCCTGAACGCTAAAGAACAACACGTATGTCTGTTGATACGCCAAAACTTTCTACCTACGGAAATAGCTATTCTAACTATGTCATCACCCCAAACAATAACAAATATGCGCGTAAGACTGCTAAAAAAACTCTTCACAGAGATTGGTGGCGCAAAAGACTTCGACACAAAACTGAGAACTTTCGAGTAATTACAATGGCAATTCGAAGATAAAGCGACAGCCCTCAGTATATTCATCATCGAGGAAGAGGTCTCCTCCAAGATTCACTGCGTGACGTTTTGTCAGCGGAAGTCCCAAACCAAGTCCCTCTGTAAGATCATCAACCTTAGTGAAGAACTCGAACATGGCATCGCGATCAGCCTTTGCGATGCCTTTTCCCGTATCTTGGATAATAAAGCGCACAGTAGTATCTGTAGGCGACACGATAATCGTAATATGTTGGCCATCAGAATATTCAGCAGCATTGAAAAGCAGCTCACGTAAAGAGCGCAACAAGTACAATTCGCTAGTCTGAATTGTGAATAGATCACCAACAAAAGTCTGGAGTTCCACACGTATATCAGGATAATGAAGATTCGTATAATAAATGGCCTTACGAGCCACTTCGTTACACGATACCATATCAGTCTGTAGGTCGTTGAGTTCTTCGGACCGACCAGTATCAGAACTGTCGATAAGCATCAGTACCATGCGTTTGAGGGCACGCGAGTTATGATTCATGGTGTCAATGATACTCTTTTGTTCCTCTGCCGACAATACTGTAGCATTGTCAGAAGTATCGCTAAGCACCTGTGAAAAGCCCATGATGATGTTGAGTGGTGTACGTATCTGATGACTAACATTCTGAATGAAGACACTTTTCTGATGATCGGCTTCCACGGCCATGTCAGTAGCACGCGAAAGTTCTTCATTGAGAAGTCGGGCCTGCTCGTTAGCATAGCGCACACTACCCATATGGACTTTGAGTGAATTGAGCATTGTGGCAAAGCTATTTTGTAGACGCCCCATGATGTCCGGGCGATGACTATGGGGAATATATACCTCCATATTACCCGATATGACTTCTTGCGTTTTTGAGAGTAGTTCATTAAGCGGATGAATAGCATGAGCGACAGTTCGGTTGCACAAAACAACAATAATGACCAATCCGATAATGAATAGAGGTATTACAATGAAATAGAAAAGACGGTGATATCCAGCCAACCCAACGCTTTCTGGACAGACAATGGCAAGACTCCAAAGAGTACCTGGAACGGGCTGATAACACACGAGTGTAGACTCTCCCTCTAAGTTAACAACCATGTGTCCCTCGCAGCCCTCAGTCATTTCATGCCCCAAGGCAATGATATCAGCATGACTACTGGGATTGGCATCTCTGAAAATTGTCTGATTGAAAAGGCGCGTTGAGTCGGGGTGAATCAGGTATCGGCCATTTTCATCGACCATCATGAAATAGGATTTGGGATAGGGTTTCAACTCATTCATAGTTCGAGCAAGACGCAGCAGTGAGAGATCAGAAGAGATAACACCTATGCAAATACTGTCAGACCTATAGAGAGGACGCCCATACGAGGCCAGGGCACCTTTGAGAACGACGTCAAGCGAGTCGACCTCATCAATATAGGCCTCCCAACTAGGAGCATTCATCACTCGTGGACTTTTATACCACACCTTAGTGAAATATTCGTAAGGTTGTTCGATAACGGTAGTTAGAGCCTCACCCTCTCTGATGGTATAGGCAGAAAAGTAGCGACCATAACGAGGAAACATGTTGGGCTCAGCACTAATAGAACAACCATCTATATGCGGATTAAGGCGCACGATACGGTTTGAGAAAGTCAATAATGAGTCGGGGTGGAACGAGCGTTCAACTAGCCAAGCATTATAATTAGTTGCAGTCTCAATGGCAAGCAGGTTTCGCCGGAGCTGCTGCATAGCAGACTTGAGCACCGCATTGGCACGTTCACCAGCTTCCTGACGGATAATGCGACGCGACTGACTGAAGAGCACCGTCAACGACACACAGAAAATTAACATGGTTAAAATAAGCACGCCGAAACTGAGTTTGGCTGAGAACGACTTACGAATACTAAACATGGTCAGCCTCCTTTCTTCTTTCCTCATCCGACATTGAGATGAAACTGTTCAGCTGTTCTGTGATGGTTTTACTATACTCATGTATCTCGTTTACCAAACGTACAATCTCTTTCTTGTCCGTTGTACTATCTGTCTCGGTCAATGCACTGACATTCCTGAATATTGCCTTGGCAGGAGCCACCATCTGGTTTGTCATGTTGTGTAGGAAGGCCATTTTCATACGTTGCGCTTTCCGAGCTTGTCTGTAGGCAATACGCAGTACTTCACTACGTCCCTGCATAGTAATCTTCAGTTTGTCGAGCTCGCTCATCTGGTTGTTCAGCGATTGCTGCATGAGTTGGAAGTTCTTCTGCAAACGTCCAATCTCGTCAAGTTTATTACTATCTGGTATAGGTGCGTTATAGTTGCCTTCGGCAATCAATTTGGCCTTTTCTGAAAGCATAATCAGAGGGTTGAGTCGATGACGGATAACGGTGCGACAGAGGAAAAACAACAATAACAGTCCAATGATAGCAATAGCATGCATGTAATAGAGCAGATTGTTGTATTCTCCCAAAATATCGGCTTCTGGATATACAATAGCCGCACTCCATCCAAGTTCTGTAGGCGGACGTCCCGTGATACTCACACGCTTGAAGGGTTTAAAGAATCCATAGAGTTCATTACCTTCAAGTCGAAACTTACGATAACCTGCTTCGCCCGAAAGCATCGTCTCAACAGCATCCGTAGCTGCTTCATCGCCCATCTTACGTGAAAGCGCAAGAGCCGTCTCACGCATGAGTTTATTACCAAAGGGGTGGACAATGAACGTACCATCACAATCGAGTAGCACGCAATAGGAATTCTTTGAAGTTTTGGTCGCTGAGATAATGCGCGACAACTGACTGAGCGATATATTAACGCCAATAACACCTATGATGGAGCGATCTTTTCCACGAAGAGGCAGACAGAATGTAAGGAGTGGTTCCATATGAGCCTTCTCCATACCCACAAGGGGATTCAGCCATTCCGACTTACCCGAGGCCATCGGAGTCGTAAACCACGATTGTTCTGTGTAAGGACGATTTCCGAATTCTTTTTCGTTAACGATGAAGGAACTAACATAGGGAACACCAGCACTATCGGCACGGTGAACATATACCATGAATTTGTCGCGTGACTGATAGTAACCCGGCTTGAATGCGATGGCACAGCCCACGACATAAGGATTTGTCTCAACAAGTTTCCGACAGTAAGTATACATGATGTCGGGATTGTCGAGATAGGGCAGCAAGCTGAAATACATATTGCCAGCAGACTGTTCGACACTCAGCAGTATATTGTCAATGTTCGACACTGTACCTTCCAATGTCTGTACGGCCTTATGGAAGGACTCTTCCCTAACAGCCTTTTTGGAATAATGAAGCATGATAGACATCGTAACCACAAGCAGAATAGCCATGGAGAAGACGACCATCAGACTGATGCGAACAGACAATGCTCTACTGATAAATTTCGGCATTCGAAGCATATTCGGACGCAAAAATACAAAAAAAAATCGATAACTGTATGAATTATTGGTTAAAAAATACATATTTTGTGTATTATTTCGTAACTTTGCAACATAAAACCAAACTTTAACATGAAAAAAATAGGTATTATCAGTATGGCTATCATGGTCACCACTATGGTGCAGGCCCAAAGCAGCATGCAGTATCCCCAAACCGAGAAAGACAACACTGTTGACGAATATTTCGGTGTAAAAGTAAGCGATCCTTATCGTTGGCTCGAGAATGATACCAGCGCACAGACGACTGCGTGGGTAGAGGCAGAAAATAAGGTAACGAGCACCTATCTTCGGAAGATTCCCTTCCGCGACAAGTTGCTCAAGCGGCTCACCGAATTGTCCAACTACGAGAAAATCGGCGCGCCCAGCAAACATCACAATAAGTGGTATTTCTCACGCAACAATGGTCTGCAGAACCAGAGTGTCATCTACGTAATGGACAAACTGGACGGCAAGCCTCGCATATTCCTCGATCCCAACACATTGAGCGCCGATGGTACAGTGGCTCTGAAGTCCATTTCGTTCTCGAACAACGGACGCTGGGCTGCCTACGCAATCTCTCGTAGCGGATCAGACTGGCAAGAATTCTACGTAATTGACGTCAACACCGGTCAACTCACCAACGACCACATTGAGTGGGCCAAGTTCTCAGATGCCACATGGCTGGGAGATGGATTCTACTATAGTGCCTACGATCGTCCCATCGAGTATAAGGAATTTTCAAATTTGAATTCAGGCCACAAGATTTATTATCACAAGATAGGAACCTCACAGAGTGACGATGTGTTATTTTATCAGAACCCTACTGAGCCCATGCGTTTCTATAATGTTGAGATCAACGAAGACGAAACGGTGATGTATCTTTATGAGAGCGGTGCAGGTGCAGGCAACATACTATACGTAAGAGATCTCCGACAAAAAGATGCCCAGTTTGTCAAAATGACCAGCGATATGAACTACCAGTATTCGCCCATCTACAGTAATGACGACAAGCTCTACATCTACACCAATTACGGTGCACCAAAGGGACGAATCATGATGGTCGACATCCACAAGCCTGGCATCAATGACTGGCAAGAACTCATTCCCGAACAACAGAATGTTCTAGGCAGTGCAACAGTCATAAATCGCCAGCTAGTGCTTACCTACTCGCAGGATGCGTCCGACCACGCATTCATCTATGGTCTCGACGGCCAAATGCGCCACGAGGTCAAACTTCCTATGGTGGGTAGCGTAAATTTCTCAGGCAACGAGAAGGAGTCTGACTGCTTTTACACCTTCACCTCATTCACACAGCCCGGCACCGTCTATCGCTACGACATCGATGCCAACCTGAGCACGATCTACGCACAACCGAGAGTAAAATTCCGTTTGCAGGACTACGAGAGTCGTCAGCTATTCTTTGAGAGTAAAGACGGCACACGCATCCCCATGTATATAACTTATAAGAAAGGTATGAAACGCAGCGGAAAGAACCCAGTCTACCTATATGGCTACGGAGGCTTCAACATCGCCCTTACCCCTAGTTTTTCGTCTACCCGCATCCCCTTCCTCGAGCAGGGCGGCATCTACGCACAGGTCAATCTGCGTGGTGGTAGCGAATACGGCGAAGAATGGCACTTAGCAGGCACGAAAATGCAGAAGCAAAATGTATTCGACGACTTTATTGCCGCAGCAGAATACCTCATCAAAGAGAAGTATACCTGCAGCGACCGACTGGCCATTGTAGGCGGTTCTAATGGCGGGCTACTCGTAGGCGCCTGCATGACTCAGCGCCCCGACCTCTACCATGTAGCCATTCCGCAGGTCGGTGTCATGGATATGCTACGCTATCACAAATTCACCATTGGATGGAACTGGGCCAGCGACTACGGCACCAGCGACGATTCGAAGGAAATGTTCGAGTATCTGCGCACCTATTCGCCCCTTCACAACTTGAAGCCAGGCATCTCCTACCCTGCCACGCTCGTCACCACAGCCGACCACGACGATCGTGTAGTGCCAGCCCACTCATTTAAATTTACAGCCACCCTGCAAGAATGCCACAAAGGTCTGAATCCAGTTCTCATCCGCATCGACACAAAAGCCGGGCATGGTGGAGGAAAGCCCTTAGCAAAGGTCCTTGAGGAGCAGGCCGACATCTACAGCTTTATCCTCTTCAACATGGGGATGAAGTTCAAATAAGACAAGTTTCTGTCTAAAAATCATACGCAGGGGTGTAAAATTATTAGACGTTTTACATCCCTGCTGTGTTAAAAGCTTGCAGAGAAAAGAATATACTCATATCTTTGCATCAGAAAAATATTTTTTAAAGAGAGATAAGATATGAAGAGTTATTTCAGATTTCTATCGCGCAACAAGCTCTACACATTAATTAATGTGGCAGGGTTAGTAATATCGCTGATGTTCATCATTCTGATAGGCGATTACACTTGGCGCCAATACAGTATCGACAGTTGGCACAAACATGCCGACCAGATCAGCCTGATAGGCTATCAGGACATCTTCTACATGTGGCCGCAAGCAGCCGAAGAGATTAAAAGTATGTGTCCAGAAATAGAAAAGACCTGCTGTGTATTGAGTCAGAACGGACGCATCAAGCACGGACAGGCGGAAGTTAAGAATGCCGAGAACGAACATGGTATCATCATGCTGACCGACTCGACCTTCTTCAGCATGTTCGACTTCGAACTGACAGAAGGCGACAGACGGACAGCCCTTGACGCTCCAGACAAATGTGTGATTACCGAACGACTCGCCAAGAGTCTGTTTGGCGACAAGAACCCCATCGGTGAATCGCTACAGATCATTGGCGATCATAATTTGATGCTGGGTAGTGAGGATCCCTACGACAGCACATTGGTCTATACGGTAAGTGCTGTGGCTAAGAATCTGGATCACACCGTTCTGCCCAACGAGACACAACTCATAGCCAGCATGCAGCGCTATCCGCAAATCATGGGTTTTCAGTTACAAAATGAATACTTCGCCTACACTGGCAATGGAACTCCCAAGGCTTTCTTCCAACTGCATCCCGGCACATCGCTCGATAGTAAGATTAAGGTTATACAAGACCATCTTTCCAAGAATTACTCAAGTTTCGTGGATCATAGTAAGGTGAGTTTCACCCCCCTTACTGATATTATGTTCGCCCCACAGAACAAAGGCATGGGACTACTGAAAGGCGACAAAATGCGACTTCGCATTCTGTTGGCAGCCGTGCTTGCCATCCTCTTCTTTGCCATCACTAATTACATAAACCTGACGGTAGCCAATACAGGCTTCCGAGCCAAGGAGATGGCTACAAGGAAACTCTTCGGCAGCAACCAACACCAAATTTCGCTGAAACTCGTCGCAGAGTCTACTCTCTTGGTAGCCATTTCCTTTGCCATCGGTCTGGTTTTGGCAGTCTGCTTCCAGGACGATGTTGCCAATTTATTTAAAGGTAAGATTGATCTGATAAACGATATCAGTTGGGGCACTCTGAGTGTCTGCCTAGGCTTCATACTGCTGCTTGGCATCATCTCTGGCGTGTTACCCTCATGCCATATCTCACGCTTCCAGCCAATCGACATCGTGAAGGGCAGTTTCCGTTTTCATTCCAAGATGGTACTCGGTAAGATTTTTATTATCCTGCAGAACGTAGTGACTGTAACCATGCTCACAGCAGCCTTAGTCATCTGGCTTCAGCTCAACCACCTCATCCATGCCCCACTCGGCTTTAATACAGAGAACATATACAGCATATACCCTCCCTTCGATAAGAGTGGAGAGGTAAGAAACATGCTTGAGAAGATGCCTTTCGTCGAGGAAATCGGCGCCCTTAACGGCACATCACTCACTTTGTACAGTAACTCTATGTCAACGATTAAACGCGATGGGAAGGATATACATATACAAAGGAGCATGATGAACAAAAAAGCCTTCGACATCTTAGGACTGAAAATAAAGAAAGACTTTGGCGCAACTAATGGCGGTGTTTATCTGAATGAAGAAGCTATCAGACAACTGGGCTATACAGAGGATACTCGCGAGATTGACTGGGGAAGAGGAGAGAAAAGTCCCATATGCGGTATCCTTTACGACTTCCATTGTGTTAACGTGTTGAAAGAAGTAGAACCTTTCGCAATCATCTATTTAGAAGAATTCAAGGAACCCTCTTATTACTACCTCATCGCAAAAACCAATGGTGATAAGAAGGCCTTAGCAGCTTTCCAGGATATGTTCAGGAAAATGGATATACCCGAGGAACAGCTCAATGGATATGCTAACAGCTTTGATTATTTTATCGCCGAGACTTTCGCTGATCAGCAGAACACGCTGAGAATCATTACCCTCTTCACGTTCGTTGCCATCATCATCTCTATCATGGGCTTCATCGGTATGTCACTTTTCTTCATCCGTCAACGCCAGAAAGAGATAGGTATTCGCAAAATCATGGGCAGCACGTCGCACGAGGTTATGATGCTGATGCTACGCACATTCTGTGCCCCATTGCTGGTTTCTTTCATCATTGCCATCCCACTGTCATGGTACATCATGCATGATTGGCTCACCAATTTCAGCTATCGCATAGAACTAAAACCGTGGATATTTATCATCACCTGTATCTTTGCCCTGCTAGTAGCCGTGCTCTCCGTTGGTCTGCAGATCATCAAGGCTGCAAGAACCAATCCCGCAGAGAGTATTAAGACTGAGTAGGCGCCTGTTTTTCTACGCACTTGGTAACCACGTACGACAGAAGCATCGCCCCCACGAGTACGCCAAAGATGATAGACAGACTTGTAAGAATGGGTATCTCAATGTGAGGCATGTTCAGCTTTAGCCCAAACCAAACAGCCAGAGCATTGACATACTCATTCATAGCCAGCAGCATCTTCACACCCACGAAAATTAGGATAATGCCCAGTCCATACTTCAGGTACTTAAAGTACTGAGCTATAGCTGCCAACGCAAAATAAAGGGCACGCAGTCCCAAAATGGCAAAGACGTTCGAAGTTAGGACGATAAACGGGTCACGGCTCACGCTGAACACAGCTGGGATGCTGTCTACCGCAAATGCCACGTCGGTTGTCTCAATTACCAGCAACGCTATAAAAAGAGGGGTAGCCAACAGGACACCTGCTTCGTTCCTGACAAAGAACTTCTCATCGTGCATCTCACCCGACACAGGAAAAAAGCGCTTAAACACCTTTACGATAAAATTGTTGGCAGGATCTGTCTGCTGCTCATCGTCATGACCGAACATTTTAAAGCCCGTGTAGAGCAGGAAGAGGCCAAACAGTCCCAGTACCCACTCGAAACGTTCCACCATAGCAGCACCAGCGAAGATGAAGATACTGCGCAGCACCAGCGCCCCAAAGATACCCCAGAACAGTACCTCGTGCTGATATTTGCGCTCTATGCCGAAAAAAGAGAAAAGCATCAGGAACACGAAGAGGTTATCCATCGACAGCGACTTTTCTATCAGATAGCCCGCTAAAAACTCCATGGCCTTGTCGTGAGCATTAACAGGATAGAACAGATAAATACCCGCACAGAACACGAGCGACACGCCTATCCATACAGCGGTCATTCTCAATGCCTCTTTCACACTAACTGCATGCTGTCCTTTTTTGCCAAACATCTTCAGGTCGGCAATGAGCATCAACAGCACAAGCACATAAAATACTACCCATGTCCACAAGGGTATACCCATTAAATTCATATCGTCATAATTTTGGGTGCAAAGATACAATTAAGAAACCGAATGACCAAACCTTTCCCGAAAATTTGGCTGATTCAGAAACTATTCTTACCTTTGTAACTTCAAACAATCAATAACAAAACAATGATAATAGATGAAACAAGAAATCAACCCAAAAGAAACAAACAGGGCTCACGCCTTTGAAATGTGGATGAAGTCGCCCATGCCCATGGTGACACTTACCAAGACCTTCGACGTGACACACCTCTACAAGGCGAGCAAGCGCAGAAATGTGAAGTTCAACACCCTCCTGTGTTGGTGCATTGGCCATGCCGCCAGCAAGATGACCGAGTTTTATCTTCTGCCTGAACAAGATACACTCTTTCAGTACGACCGTCTGGCTATCAACGTCATCGTGAACAACAAAGAGGGTGACATCAACTCGTGCGACATCCCCTACTCCGACAATTTCGACAAATTCTGCACCGACTATACCAATCTCACGCTGACCACCAGCGCTTCCTGTCAGAGCATATTCGACGAAGAGGCCGCCATCATCGGCACGTCAACCGTCATGGCTACCGAACTCGACTGCATCGTCAACCAATACAGCGGCATCTTCAACAACCCCTTCCTGGCATGGGGGAAATACCGCAAAAGTTGGTTGAGAACTACTCTTCCAATCTCGTTTCAGTTCCACCATGTACAGATGGATGGTGGCCATGCCGCCCGCTTCCTTGAGGAGTTGCAACAAACCATCAACACCATTTAATTAGGGTTTTTCCACGCAAAAGTAGGGGAAATCCTTTGGCCGTTTTCAGCAGAAGGTCTATCTTTGCAGTGTGAAACTTTAAAACATTGACGTATATGAAAAGAATAATTATCGCCTTGATGAGCCTCGCGCTCACAGCACCTGCCTTTGCACAGCACGGCAGACCTCATTATTATAACCGTACAACAAACAACTCACGCCATTATGACCATCAGATGTATTATGGTCTGCGGCTTGGTGTAGCTTTTTCAACAGTCAATTCCGACGATCAGTACCTTAACGGCAGTTCTGCCAAGTCGGGTCTTGACATCGGCGCTGTTGTAGGGCTGCAACTGGGCTACCGCTCACCTATCTTCTTCGAGACGGGGCTCTCATACATCGAGAAGGGCGGCGACGGCCGCTATCAGGGCGACAAGTTCAGCTACAGTCTCAATTACCTTGAGGTACCTATGGTGTTGAAATACAAGTACGACGTCGATCGTTCGTTCAGCATTCAGCCCTTCCTCGGCGGCTTTATGTCTGTAGGTGTGGGCGGAAAAATCAAGGATTTCGGAATGCGTCAGGCCTTCAGTTCGTTCGACGACGACGCCTTCAAGCGTTTCGACGGCGGTATCCGTGTAGGCTGCGGCATCCAGTACGATTTTCTCTACGCCGAAATGGGCTACGATTTCGGACTGGCCAACATCTCTCACGATTACTTCGACACCTCCCACACTGGAACGCTCTTCACCACCATCGGTGTAAACTTCTGACAGACAATGTTTATTGGGAAAACTCAGGCTTTCATAAGGAAAGGCTCGGATTTTTCGACAACACACGATTGCTGAGTGCCGTGAATGTTGAAAGTGAGCACGGAGCCCTCGGGGGTTACATCGAGTGAACACGGAGCACCTTCTATCATCGGCAGACTTATGTCGCTGCCAGCGGGAAAACCGCAGCAAACGGGGATGTCATACCCTTGCAGATGGGCTACCAACATCTGTTCTACGCTACCAAAACTAAGGTCGTACCTGATAGAGTTGAACGAGCCGAAGATGATACCCTTCACATTCTTGAAGTTCAACTGCAGTTGCAACATGTAGAACAAGCGGTCGATGTCATGCAGAGACTCTTCGCATTCTTCGATGAAGAGGATGATGTCCTGATTGTGCGACAACTGGAACTTGGTGCCCGCAATGGCAGCATAGCTGGCAAGGTTGCCCCCGACAAGTATGCCCTCGGCGTGACCATATCGGTTATTAGCATTGGTAGGAATCTGATATTGCGGCAGTTTTCCAAACAACAGGTCACGGATAAGAGTTGTCGACAGGTCTTGATGACTGCCGATGTGAGAAGCCATAGGGCCGTGAATACACATCACGCCCGCACCAGTAAGCGCATAAAGCAATGTGGTGATGTCACCATGACCGATCAGCCACTTAGGGTGTTGCTGGTAGAACTCAGGAGGAATACGGTTCAACAGATGGATAGAACCGTAGCCGCCACGTGTACAGATAACCGCCTTGATGCGCTCGTTCTCGAATGCCCATCGCAGGTCGGCAGCTCGCTCGTCGGCAGTACCGGCATAGGCTTCAACATTCAGACAGGTGGTATTAGGTCCGATGACAGGGCGAAGGCCCCAATTCTCGATGACAGCCGCAGCATGCAGAATGGTTTCCTCTGCCATCCAATAGGCCGGGGAAATAAGCGCCACTTCATCGCCTTCCTTTAAAAATGGAGGTTGAACATACTCAACATCATGGTATAACACCTCTTTCAGAGATCTTTCAATTGTTTCAGTCATTTCGAATAATTTGTATTTGGCGCAAAGATAGCAATTTATTTCGAGATTTGCAATCGTTTTCTTTAAAAAACGAGTAGGTCGTTAACATTTTTTATGCGCCATATAGCAACATACCATATTTATGGTATATGAAATCCCATACTCGGGGGATTGTGGGAATGAAAAGAATGTCGTACCTTTGCACCATCGAATTAAAAGAAAAGTTTTTAGATTAATAATTAATAATAAATAATAAGGTAAGGATTATGAGTAAGATTGCAAAACAGCTGACCGAGCTCGTCGGCAACACCCCACTTTTGGAGCTCAACAAGTATTCACAGGCTAAGGGACTTGAGACACCCGTGATAGCCAAAGTAGAGTTTTTCAACCCCGGCGGTAGCGTAAAGGACCGTATAGCACTGGCCATGATTGAGGATGCAGAAGAGAGAGGGCTGCTGAAGCCTGGCGCCACCATCATCGAGCCAACAAGTGGAAATACGGGTGTAGGACTGGCACTGGTATCAGCCGTCAAGGGCTACCGACTAATCCTTACCATGCCTGAGACCATGAGTGTGGAGCGTCGTAATCTGGTAAAGGCTTACGGTGCTGAAGTACGCCTCACCTCTGGAAAAGACGGTATGCCAGGTGCCATCCGTGCCGCTGAGGAGCTGCGTGACTCTATCCCTGGAGCCGTGATTCTGCAGCAGTTTGAGAATGCCGCAAACCCCGCTAAGCACTATGCAACAACAGGGCCTGAGATTTGGCGCGACACCGACGGACAGGTAGATATCTTCATCGGCGGAGTAGGTACTGGTGGCACAATCAGCGGTAGTGGTAAGTACCTGAAGGAACAGAACCCCAACGTAAAAGTGATAGCCGTAGAGCCAAAGGCCTCACCCGTACTGAACGGCGGTCAGAGCGGTCCTCACAAGATTCAGGGTATCGGTGCAGGCTTCGTGCCCAAGACTTACGATGCCGAGGTAATCGATGAGGTGTTTGACGTAGAGAACGATGACGCCATCCGTACCGGTCGTGAGATAGCTCAGCAGGAGGGTCTGCTGGTAGGTATCAGCGCTGGTGCTGCTCTCTATGCAGCCACAGAGATTGCCAAGCGTCCGGAGAACAAGGGTAAGAAAATTGTGGTGTTGCTGCCCGATACCGGCGAGCGCTACCTGTCGACGGTGCTCTACGCCTTTGAGGACTATCCCTTGTAAATATCCTCTATCACAAGGGCGCTCAGCGTAAAGCCGAAGACGGCGGTGATGTGAACCACAGAGCCGTTCACTTGAGCCTTCGTAGGACATTGTTCTGTGGTATGGCCCAGATTGGTCAGGAGCTCATCACTGTATACGCACTGGAACTTGCGCTTGGGAAACTGCTGTTTCGACTTGAACTTCTTTCTCAGCGCACGTGCCAGTGGATCGCCCTGAACTTTCCAGAATTCAGTCACTTTGATGCGGGTAGGATCCATCTTCAGCGCCGCCCCCATCGATGAGTATAGCTTTGCTTTTGTCTGACAAGCCGTCAGAATGAGCAAAGCTTTATCTTTCAATGAGTCGATGGCATCGATAATATAGTCATAGTCATCAAGGCTGAACTCTTCAACCGTCTCTTGCGTGAAGAACTTCTGCAGCGCCGTAATCTCTGCCTCGGGGTTGATGGTGAGTAGACGCTCCTTCAACACCTCAACCTTCGGCAGTCCGACAGTCTGGGTGGTAGCCATCAGCTGGCGGTTGATATTAGTGGAACACACACAGTCGCTATCTACGATGGTCAGCTGGTGGATACCGCTGCGCACAAGTCCCTCTGCACACCACGAACCGACGCCACCGACACCGAAGACAATTACGCGTTTCCGCGCAATACGCTCCATTGCGTCAGGGCCCAGAAGCAGTTCCGAGCGGCTGAAATTATCATGGTAAAGCCCCATCATTCAGTTACATTTATTAATGACAATACTAAATTACGGGTGCAAATTTAGTTAAAATCCACCGGTATTCATTCTTTTATCCGAAGGATTTAATAAGTTTTAATTAAGCCTTGTGGTTATAGTATCTGATAAGGAGAGCTACACCAAGGAAACTCAATAGGAACTCAAGGGCCACAATACCAATGTACGTCATAACAATAAAGTTTAAAGCAACACGACATCTGCCGTGCTTTGACGACAAACCGAGCGTGTTGTGGTTATCCACTAAAAGTTACTTGCGCGTCACACCCTTACATCGAGAGCATTCAGCATATAACCGAAAAAGGCTGGTCTTCAGACTTTCCTCCACTCTCAAGCGCCTTCTCACCCAAGTGGGCAATGGCACATATTGCTTAAGAGCCATAATGGAGTTCACTGCTGCGGGACAGTCGGAGATTCACACTCACATTCCCAATTAATCGCGGCTAAGCGAACCTTTACGGGCAACGCATCTCTGTATTGCGCTACAAAGATACGACTATTTTCTGAAACCCGATGTTTTTTCTGAAAAAATCACACGCGGATAACGTTTTTTATACGTCGACGGTACCCGAATACCTAGAAATGATTAATCTGTTTTTGAGCATATTAGGCGGGCGAAGTGCTTAAAACACCGCGTTTTAGGTATTGTGGAATCCAAGGATTCGCCGTACCTTTGCAGCCGGATAATTGATATAGAAAATGACAAGAGCAACAAAGACTATTCCTACAGAGATGAAGGTGCTGATGAACCACATCTACGAACTCAATAAAGGCGTGCGCCAGATGGTGCTGTTCACATGCAACAAGCGCTACGGCGAGCAAGCCGTTTCGCGACTGGAGAGCCAAGGCATTCCTTATGTGCTTCAGCCTGCCGGACAGAAGAACCTGAACGTCTATTTCGGGCGCCGCGAGTGTCTTGACGCCATCCGTCTCATCGTCACTCGTCCGCTCAACCAGCTCACGCCCGAGGAAGACTTCATTCTCGGCGCCATGCTGGGCTATGACATCTGCGCCCAGTGTGAGCGATACTGCAAGCGTAAGGGCGAATGCAAGTGTGAGGGCGACTGCATAAATAAGAATTAAGTTACACATATATATAGTATAATAGTAGAATGAATACAACAATTGTTATCTTTGGTTCCTCAACAGGAACATGTGAGGCTATCGCAGAAAAGATTGCCTCGAAACTGGGCTGCGAGGCCGTAAACGTACAGGACCTTACAGCCGACATCGTCAACAACAACCAGAACCTGATTCTCGGTACATCCACATGGGGCGCCGGAGAGTTGCAGGACGACTGGTACGACGGTCTGAAGACCCTTCAGAATGCCGACCTTAGCGGTAAGACTATCGCTTTCTTCGGCTGTGGCGACTGCTCTTCCTACAGCGACACTTTCGTAGGCGGCATGGGAGAGCTTTACAATGGCATTAAATCGAGCGGTGCCCACTTCATCGGCAGTGTCGACACCGACGGATATACCTTTGATGACTCCGAAGCCGTAATCGACGGTAAGTTCATCGGCCTGCCCCTCGACGACATCAACGAGGACGACAAGACCGACAACCGCATCGACGCCTGGCTTGCCGCCATCTCTCCCGCACTTTAGTTTAAAATGAGTTCATAAAGTATTTGTTTAGTTTGATTAGAGGGCTTGCCGTGAGGTAAGCCCTTTATGCAGGACATTTTATTTTTCTAAATTATCATAGATATGAAAACAACCAACTATCGTGGCATCATAGGATTCACCGTCCTGTATGCCGTAACATCATTCGCGTGTGCATTCACAGGTTTCATTCACCCCTGGTGCTGGATCGTGGCTTTCCCGGCCCTCGCCGCTCTGCTTGGCGCCTACTCTTACTGCGAGGTGGCCGTCAGATGGCGTAAGTTCGGCGTAGGCACGCTGCTGTCTGTCGTGCTTGGAGGCTTTCTGCTGGCTATGGGCGAGTGCGACCTTACTCAGTCAGGACTGATGGTCGTGGCGGGTATCGTTTCCGACGGCGTACGTCTGTCGCTCGGCAACGATGACATCCAGTCTCTCCGTTTCTCCTACCCCATTCTCTCTGTCGGACTTATCGCATGGATCATGAAGTTGTGGACCGATACGGAGTGGTATATCCAAGGTGCAACCGAAGAGCTCAATGCGGCCTATGCTCAGGGGCTTGAGCAGCTTTCAGGCGTATGGGGCCTGGCTCTCGCAATAGCCGCTACCGCCGTTGCAGCCTATTTAGGCGTCAGAATCCGCCTGCGCCTGGTATAGCTTTGCCACAAGGGCACCACTGATATTGTGCCACACGCTGAACACTGCGCCTGGTATCGTGGCAAGCGGATAGGCTGCGAAATGAAGCACCGCCAGCGACGATGCCAGGCCGCTGTTCTGCATACCCACCTCGACACTCAGTGCCACGCATTTGGGCCTTTGCAGATGCAATAGCCGTCCCACGAGGTAGCCGATGGAGAGCCCCAGCAGATTATGAGCCACGACGACCAGCACCACCAGCAGCCCGCCGACGAGAAGGCGCTCGGCATTGTGCGACACGATGACACCAACCACCAGTGCAATCACCACCGACGAGAAGGCAGGCAGATAGGGCGTCACGGCCTTGGTGAGCTGAGGCAGATAGCGCTGGCACAACAGACCCACGACGATAGGAGCAATCACCACATAGACAATGCTCAGAAGCATGCCCATGGTGTCAACCCCGACCATCGTTCCAGCCATCAGCCACACCAACAGAGGCGTCATGACGGGTGCCAGCAGTGTTGATACGGCCGTCATACCAACCGAGAGCGCCAAGTCGCCCTTGGCCAGATAGGTGATGACGTTCGAAGCCGTGCCACCAGGACAGCAGCCCACAAGTATCACGCCCAGTGCCAGCTCTTCCGGCAGCGAGAACAGCCATGTCAGCGCAAAGGCAAGCAGAGGCATCACCGTGAACTGCGCCAGGCATCCCGTCAGTATATCCTTCGGTCGGCTCAGCACAATCCTGAAATCGTGGGGCGAAAGCGTCAGACCCATGCCGAACATGATGACCCCCAACATGGGATTGATGGCCCACGTACTAATCCACGCAAACGACGACGGCACCAGCAACGACCAAGCAGCAACCGCCAGCACCATCAAGCCCATCCAGCGGGCTATGAAATCACACACCTTCTTCATCATAACGGCGGCAAAGATAGTCATTTTCCTGCCCATTCCCGCTATTTCTGCGAGAAAAATCCCGATTCTGCAGAAAAAAATACGGAGAGTCCCAAAGCTGAGACTCCCCGCAGGTCCTCCGAGAGAGAGAGGCATATATAAATAGCAAACAAAACCGTTCACTTATCTGTGCGGACCGTGATGGCGCGGCTCATGACGGTGGTGAGGTGCATGGCGCGGCTCATGACGGTGGTGAGGCTTCGGATGGTGGTTGTAGAAGTGGCCCCTCTTGTAGTGAGCGTAAACCGCAAACGCCCATCTGCCCGACTTCCACATTACGGGACGATAGAAGTGGTTCAGCCCCCTATACCTGTCGTACTGCCATGGTGTGAGCACACAGCGCAGTTTAGCGTCTCGGCGGTCCCACCAGCTGCCATACACGTCGCCACGGCTGTTGAGACTCATCATATAGTCGAGGTTTATATCATACACGTCGTCGTACTGTGCAGGCGTGAGGTTCAGCTCATAAGCCATCTTGTCGCTCAGAAACAGAGCCTCTTTCTTGGCAGTCTTGTAGCTCATCGCATTGGCCGTGACGGTCATCGCCATCATCATCGCCATCAACATCATTTTCTTCATAACCTTTATCTCCTATACTTTAAAAGTTCAACATTTGTTTCTTGTTTACATCGGCAAAGGTCGCAACTTTCGGTTTAGAAAACAAAGGAATATTCCTAATTCAGACGGGTGATTTCCCTATTTCGCGGTAGGGAAATCAGAATTTCGAGGTGACAGACCATGAAAAAACAGGTGTCGAAAGGCGTTTTCTGACACATTTTTCGTATATTTGCACCCAGCTTTACGATACATATAAAAAGAAACAGACAGGAATATGAAAGAAAAGATTCAAACCGGTGCCGGCAAGGCACCAGCGGCCATCGGCCCATACAGCCAGGCAATCCGAGTGGGCAGCCTCATCTACACCTCTGGTCAGATACCCATCAACCCCGCCACCGGCGCACTTGTAGAGGGCGGCATCAAGGAGCAGACCCGCCAGTCGCTGCTCAATATCAAGGCCATCCTTGAAGAGGCAGGCGTGACGCTGGACAACGTTGTGAAGACAACGGTATTCATGGCCGACATGAACGACTTTGCCGAGATGAACGCCGTCTACGCAGAATTCTTCTCAGAGCCCTACCCCGCACGCTCTGCCGTTGCCGTGAAGTCGCTGCCCAAGGGCTCGCTGGTAGAAATCGAGGTTGTATGCTCGGCTATGTGATTTCAGGAAATGGAGTACTTACCGAAAGACCCTGCCATACTGGTGTCGAGCGTCAACATGCTGCTTCGCGACGAGGAGTTCGACACGCTTGAGGCACTGTGCTATAACTTCGGCACCGAGCCCGACGATGTCAAGCGCTATCTTTTCAGCCACGGCTTCGTTTACAGCGCCGAGCAGCGCCAGTTCCGCCCGATAGGTTACGATGAATAGAATGCCCCTGTGACATTTCAGAAAGAATAGAAAAAGAGCATCCATCTCTGTGGGTGCTCTTTTGCAGTTTCAAGAATCATTCCTGTTCAGCGCTCGTCTGTCATGCAGGCGTATTCCCCATACACGATACCGTTCCGAGGGCGGTCAGAGCCGCCGTGAGGATTGATATGACGACCTGAATGACGGTCTTCCAAGTTTCTTTCTTCATGGTGTCTTAAGATTTTGTTTTTCACTTTTTCCTTCGTTTTTGCCATTCATGCAAGCATGACGGCACTCGCTTCATCGAGATGTTCATGGTGTTAGTTGCCGCCGTTCTGCGAACCGCCGCCGTTGCTCTCGGGCTCATCGGTATAGTCGGTGAAGTTCTTGGGCAGCTCGGTCACGTTGCCGGCCTTGGTCAGTTCGCTGCGGGTGAACTCCCCAGTGGCACGGGCGCGCATATAGACGCTGTCAATGTGCTTCGTGGTGGAGAAGTCGGCCGACGTGGGCGCACCGTTCTTCTTGGTCCTGATGCCTACGCTGAAGATGGCCAGCCCCTCCAGCTTCACGGCCTTGCCCTCCAGCATCAGCTCGCGGATGCAGCCGATCATGTCCGTCAGCACGCCCTTGATGGCCCCCTTCGAGTACGGCGTGTTGTGCTCCGACATGTGCTTTGCCAGCTCGTCGACGTTGATGGTCTTGCCGATGGTGACGGCACGAGCAAACCACTTGCCATAGGCCAAGCTGTTGAGATTCTTGTTTTGATACTTACGATAAAATACGCTCATAATAAATGTGTTATTTTCATAGTATTAGACTACCTGTGCAACCAGCTACATCGGGTGGCCGCCTCCCGCCTTTTTTTGTCTCCATTTGCGACGCGCGCTTCTCGCTCCTTTTGACGATGCATTTCCCTAATGCTCTGCAAAGATACAACATTTTTCGCCAGATTCCAATTTTCAGGCATCCGTAACCCGTAAAAATCTGTTAATGAAACACCACTAATCTCTTAAAATATGTAAACGTTTCGATTAACCGAGAGCAGAGCAACAACGTTTGTTTCTCTCTGCCGAGCGTGAGAAAGGTCGAGCAAAGCTCAACGATACATTTACGCCGTTCAAACGTACTATTTAGCCACTTCAAATGCACTATTTGCGATTTACAAGTGACGGCACCCGGAATTCGGTTTGTCCCTTTGCCACATTAAGGGCATTCGCCCTTGAACTTACAACAATTATGGAATTAGTATTAACACGCATAGCAAAACGCAAGACCTACACGATAGGCAAACTCTACATCGTAGAGAAAGTAGATGATGAGTATCTGGCAGGAGAAAAGCAAACCTACTTCTGCGACACACTCGAGCCCACCTGGCGCGACTACGCCCACGGAGGCCGCAAAATAAAAGGCTGTTCGGCCATCCCCGAAGGACGCTACGCCGTAGTCATCTCATGGAGCCCGAAAATGAAGGCCTGGCTTCCCATCCTCCTCGGTGTCCCAATGTTCAGCGGCATCCGCATCCATGCCGGCAACACCGCTGCCGATACCGAAGGCTGTATCCTCGTAGGCCAGAACCTGAAGAAGGGCATGGTGCTCAACTCAAACATCTGGCTCAAGCGCCTGAAAGACAGAATCGTCGAGGCCAAAGCCAAAGGCGAAGCTGTTTGGATAACCGTCAGGTAAAACCTATTCTCTCTCATTCAAGGTTCCCGATTAATTTCGGGGGCCTTTTTTTCACAACAGACATAATGCCATGGTGCGGTAATCGTCTGCTTCTTGAACAACTGGAAATCGTAGCACCTGACATCTGTCACAACAGTATCTTTGATGCAGATGCTCTGAAGTACCAGCATGAGCGAGTCGTTGCGATAGGTAAGCAACTGCTCTGGATGATGCAGGAGCATGGTGTCTTGCCTCATGATGGTACAAATCGGGTATTCGAGAACAACGGCATCGCCACACATTACGGTGACTCTGCTATTGCCAAAGCTGCAACTATACTGATCTTCGGGAAGCATGATACTGTAATCGCCCAAGTCAACGGCCTTCTTCCTTTCGTAGCAGTTACCGTTATCATACGGATTCTTGGAGTTGCTGTAATAGAAACTGTACTCTGAGTGCGACCATTCACCATATTGCTTCTCGAACTCGTCGGTTCCGATTTCGTGGCGGACATAGTCAATCACACTGGTGACATCTTGGTATTGCTCACACAACAGACTGTCCTGCTTGATGCGTCTCATGTTGACTTCATCATTCAACTTGCCCGTCTTGGCATCTGTCAGTTTCAACTCACTGATGAGTCGGGTGAGTCGCTGCTTCTGACAACTCAGTCCGATGCTCTTGGCGGAAATGCCAGGAATGTAGGTGAAGAGGATGATGGCTGCGCCGAAGATAAGTGCCATGAGCTGGTACTTACGTGTACGCTTCTTCCATAGCATCAGCACGAAGAGCGTCATCAGCCCACCTGCCACCATCAGATAGAAACGGCTCTCAGTAAAGCTATAGAGACGGATGCGGTAGATGGAGCCTATCCAGTACATGATGAGCGGTGGAATGGCTATCAGCGTGAAGCGGCTGTAGAACCAGTCGTAGTATCGTTTGCTGAGTATCGACTGAGCCGTGCGACCTACGAGTGCCACGGTAATGAATCCCATCACCATCCAAGCCACGCCTCCCTTGGGCAAGTTCCATTCGAACACAATCTTAATGAAATAGGTATAGAGGATGACCGTGCAAATGATGACGGCTGGCGAGAGGATGAAGTTGACGATAAGCCGGAGCACCTTGAAGGGTTCGCTCACCTCGTCCTCGTTCTGCCTAATCAACGTACAACATACCTGCGGAGCCAGAACGAACAAGATGAACTGAGTGATATGCTCGTAGAAATGTTGGGGCTCTTCGATACCGAAGATATAGAAGAACGAGGCCACGATGGCCATCACCGCCATATCGAGGATGCCCGTAATGAGCAGACCGAAGAACATCTGAGTGACCACATGCAGGGCATGAGCTGCAAAGGAACGGTTATCCAGCTTCCTGTTGCCCACAACCAGCAGAATGCCTGCCAGGACGTAGGTGAACGCAAAGCCGTATGTCCAAAGGAACGGCTTCAGGTCAAGCGCCATCAGAGGCAGGAAGAGGAAGAACGAGGCGAAATAGGCCCAGCGATTAACTCGTCGGAGCCAGAAGGACAGAGCCACCAGTGGCACGAAGAACCAGAGTATGTCGCTCTTGACCGCACCCTCCATCCGTGCTGCCGCCTCATTCCAGGCTGATGTTTCCGAGTCCCAAACGGCTATGATAAAGAATACTACTCCCAAGGCAAACTCAACAGGAAAGCGCCGTGGGCTTTGCAGTAGCTGCTGCAGCAATGATTTCAGTTTCGTATTCATCTTAAATCTTCAGTTGTTACTTGTCGGATTTCAGATACTCATCATCCCTTACCAGCACCTTCTCGATCTTGCCGACGTACATGGTGTGGTAGTCGCCCTGCGGATAGCTCTGGTCGATGGTTTCCTGATAGATGATGCCATCCTGCTGGATTTCGGCAGCGTAAACCTTCTTGCAGATGAACACCAGCTTGGCCTCCTCGAAATAGACGGTGTTATCGGCATAGACGGGCGTGAGTCCGGCCTTGGCTATCTTATCCTCGTCACGTCCTGACGTGCTGCCCAGATAGGCCATCTGCTTCTTGAACGACTTGTCCATGACACAGAGCGTGAAATACGGCTCTTCGTCCACAAACTCCTTAGTGTAACGCGACTTGCGGATGTAAACAACAGCCGAAGGATCGTTGTTTCCCCAGAGGCATCCCAGATGCCCCCAAGAGGCTGTCATCGTGTTACAACTGTGCTCGTCGCCAGCAGTTATCAGCATCCATTCACCACCAATGAGGTTGAACGGATTAAACTTCAAATCCTTACAATTAATCTCTTGCATAGTCAATTCTCCTATAATAATATTCTATAAATATGCTCGATGGAATTCTGTTGCTTATTAGTATATCATGCAAATTTCATTGGCAAAGGTACGTGTTATTTGGGAAATTTCGCTATCTTTGCATCCGTATTTAACAAATGTTGGTTTTATAGTATGGGACTTGTTTTTGAAATCCGTGATAAAAATGATAATGAAATTGCCAAAAGCCTGATTCGAGAGTACTCGACGATTAAAGGTGCAGAGCAATGCTTTGTATCCCTCGACAAAGAATTGGCAGATTTGGATACCTATTATTATGGTGGCGCTTTTATGATAGGTTATGAGGATGATTTTCCTGTTGCTACACTTGCTATCAGAAAGATAGATGACAATACCTGTGAGTTAAAGAGACTATACGTAAAGCCCGATTATCGTGGAAGAGGCTATTCACGACTTCTTGTAGATGCCGCCCTGGATCGGGCAAGAAACCTTGGCTTTCAGGAAGTAAGGCTCACGACCAAGCCTGCTGTGATGCCAGTAGCGTACGGGTATTATAAACGTATTGGATTTGAGGAACTAGGGAACGAGAATGGAACAGTTTCCATGAGTTTCTCATTAACAGACAGGCCCGGGATTCTGGAATTTTAACACAGAAAGATGAAACAAAAAAGACATTGCCTTTCGACGATGTCTTCTTTTATTTCTGATTGGCACTGCTCACAAAAAAAAGACATTGCCTTTCGGCGATGTCTCTTTTATTTCTGATTGGCACTGCTCACAAAAAAA
>NZ_FOIV01000003.1:0-498754 GCF_900109055.1 Prevotella sp. khp7 | reverse complement strand
AAAAAAAGACATTGCCTTTCGGCGATGTCTCTTTTATTTCTGATTGGCACTGCTCACAAAAAAAGACATTGCCTTTCGGCGATGTCTCTTTTCGAGGGTGCCCGGTGGGACTCGAACCCACGACATTCAGAACCACAAGCAAGTTGTCTAATTGCCTAGGACCCCTGTATTTATCGGCATTTCAGCGTTTCTGCATTTTGCTTTTGCGCCAATTTCGCGACGAATTTCCGCAGAGTTGTATTTAAACATAATTTCAAATTTGAAAACATCCTCTTCGCTTGAGAATGCCTATCCCCCTCCGTTTTTGAAGGAACGATTTTCTAATCTGATTGCAAAGATACGAAAAATGTTGTAAATGCGTATAACTTTCCAAAACTTTTTGTATCTTTGCAGCTGATTTATACAGAGATTAAGCCTAATAAGATGGCAGAAGAAAGTAATAACGAGTTTCACAATGTGGTGCCGCTGCAGATACGTTTCAACGACGTTGACAAGTTCGGGCACGTGAACAATACCATATATTTTCAGTTCTACGACTCTGGTAAGACTGACTATGTCTCCACCGTATGCAAAGGTTTTGACTGGGATCGCTATGCTATCTTCGTGGTGAAGATAGAAGTGGAGTTCTTTGCCCAGATAAAAGGCACTGACCGTATTGCCGTCCGCACCCGTACTTCCAAACTCGGCAACAAGAGTTTCCATCTGGAACAGGAAATCTTTGACACTGACACGCAGGAGGTGAAGAGCCGCTGCCTGTCGATATTGGTGCTATATGACTTGGAACAGAAGCTGTCCATGCCGTTTCCCGACGAATGGCGCAAGGCCATCAGCGACTATGACGGAGTGAAATAGGCAAAGAATTAGCTTATGAAGGTCATCCATGTGGACATGGATCAGTTTTTCGCAGCTGTAGAGCAGCGTGACCAGCCGGAGCTTCGTGGCAAGCCGATAGCGGTAGGACACGATGCGGAGCGGGGTGTGGTGTCAACGGCCAGTTACGAGGCACGGCGGTTTGGCGTGCATTCTGCACAGTCCATTCAGGTTGCCAAGCGGCTGTGTCCGCAACTCATCATCGTGGAGCCGCATTTCCAAAAGTATAAGGAGGTGTCGGCACGGTTGCACAAGATATTCCACGACTATACCGACCTGATAGAGCCTATATCCCTCGACGAAGCCTTTCTTGATGTGACGGAGAATAAGAAGGGAATTGAGTTGGGCGTGGATATTGCGCGAGAAATCAAGCAGCGCATCCGTGAGACGACGGGACTGACGGCATCGGCAGGCGTGAGCTACTGCAAGTTCCTGGCAAAGATTGCTTCCGATTGGCGAAAACCCGACGGACTGACGGTGATTCACCCAGACAGGGCTTTGGACTTCATCGCACAACTGAAGGTGGAGAAGATTTGGGGAGTAGGTCAAAAGACCGCTGAAAAGATGCACCGCATGGGTATCTTTACGGGTCTTGACCTGAGAAACATGTCGCTGAGCAGACTGACTCAGGAGTTCGGCAAGATGGGACAGGTGTTCTACGATTTCTCGCGAGGCATCGACAACCGTCCTATTATCAGTGAGTGGGAACGGAAGAGTGTCAGCTGTGAGCAGACCTTTGAATCGGACATCAGCGAGAATGCTGCCGTCACCATTCATCTGTATCACACGGTGCTCGAACTGGTCAGGCGCATAGAGAAGAACGATTTCGAAGGTCGGACGTTGACATTGAAAGTAAAATTCTTAGACTTCCAGCAAATCACCCGCAGCATCACCGTTGACCATATTCTCCGCACCAAAGATGAGATCCTGCCGTTGGCGAAACAACTGATGCAGCAAGTGGAATTCCACTCACACCCCATCCGACTGTTAGGATTGGGCGTTTCCAATCAAAAGATTGCCACACCACAGGAAGAAAATCAATGGATTGAGTTGGAATTGGAATTTGAGCCATGGCCAGAGAAATAAATAAAGAGGAGCAACACCGCAATGGATGCTGCTCCCAACTGTTTTTAGATGTTTCAATCTTATTTAGACAAAGCCCTGCGAGGCTTATGATACCTCGATGGCCTTGGTGACCTTCTGCTTCGGCTCGGTCTTCGGCATGGTGACGGTTAGGATGCCGTCCTCGACCTTGGCAGAGATCTGATCCTTCACCACATCGTCTGGCAACGTGTAGCTCTGCTCGTAGTTCGAGTAGCTGAACTCGCGGCGCAGATAGTGATGGTGCTTGTCCTCTTGCTTGTGTTCCTGTTTGTTCTCAATGGCGATAGTGAGGTTGCCCTCATCATTGATGGCTACGCGGCAATATTCTTTCTTGATGCCTGGAGCTGCAAGTTCCATTACATAGCTCTTGTCTGTCTCCTTGACATTGACTGCGGGTGCTGTACTGTTGGCACGAGGCATGAAATCAGTGTTAAAGAAATCATCAAACATTGTTGGGAACCAACCATTGCTTTTCATTAATCCGTTCAACATAATCAATACCTCCTAATTATACTTTTAAATTTGACATTTTGTTACTTGATTGCCTCTGCTTTCGCTTCAGCTTTCACTAACAGATAAGCAAAGTACATGCCTATGGAAAGAATCCGTACCAGAATGACAATCTCAGAAGTCAAACTGGCACGGATTTTAAACTCGCTTAAACTATGCTGACAGTTTATTAAACTCCTTTAAACATTGTCTCGATTTTGACAGCACAAAAACTGCCATCTATTACAGACGGCAGTATCGAAGGTTGTTCAAGAATTGATCACTTCACCTCACGTTCCTGAATGGTCTTGCCAGATCCCCAAGCCGTGCCGACTTTCTCGCCGACTACACGGTATTCGTTCTTGGCAGAATCGAAGATGACGGGCTGAAGCTTGCCGAGGTCGATGTTACCCTCCTCGTCGAGGATGCTCTCGTCAGCACTCATGTTGACAATCTCGCCAACGACACGGGCACCACCGTTCTCGTCTTCATCGAAGGTCACGACCTTGCACTCCAGCGTCAGCTTGTACTCGTTGATGATAGGTGCATCGACATTGGGACTTGGTGTGATGGTGAATCCCGCTTTAGCCACCTTGTCGGGCACGTCGTTGCCGGACACAATGCCGAAATAGTCGCTCTGGACAATATCACCCTTCGTGGCAAAACTGATGGTGAAAGCCTTCTTCAGACGGATATTGTCCGTGGTCTTGTGCTTGGAGAGTTCGAAGGTGATGTGTTTAGGTCCGCACTGGCCTCCCCAAGCAGCCATCATCACGTCGGGATTCTTGTTTTCGTCCCATGTAGCAATCATGATGGCGGGCAGTGGTGTGATAACAGCCTTGTCGCTGAAGTTCTTGCGACCCTCAACTGCCTTTACCTCGACTTTCTCCTGAGTAGGATTCTCATTGACGTTTGCCTCACTCTTCTGCTCCTTATTTCCACAGGCGGCAATGAGCAGTACGCCTGTCAGCACGAGGGCTGATGATTTCATAAAATTCTTCATACCTTTATTCTTTTATTTCTTGTATTTTTCGATCATAGCCCGCAAGGTGGCACCATGATGGCCTTCCTGCTTGGCAAAAATCTCCATCTCGTCGGCAGCCTCGTTCATGCCTGCAGCCCGGAATGCCTGGGCAAACTGGTTCACCTGTTCCTCTCCCTTTTCCTCTCCGGCTGCAAAGTTCTCTGCGATCTGCCAGATGTCTGCATTATACTTGCCGTTGAGCGTGGCATAGAATCCGGCATGAACGGCCTCCTGATTGGCCATCTCTATGAAGGTTTCCGAGACCTCTTCGGGATAGCCTTGCTCCTTTGCCATACGTGCGAGGGCATAGTACGTCATCACTCCTGCGGCTTCAGCCTTGGCGGCTCCGTCGCATAATTTCTCAAAATCTGTTCCTTTTGTAAGTCCGTAAATCATATTGTATTTTTTTATTGCTTTCTGAATTTATTCCGTAGCCGTTTATAACCTTCAACGCCCAAGATCGTCAGACCTCCATACTGGCAGGTCTTGGCCAGTCCGAAGAGCACAGCCCAAAGCACGCCTTTTGCTGCTGTACTGACAGGCAGCAGCATTTGGGCAAAGGACAGGATGTAGAAGGGAATGCAGCTCAACAGGACGATGACACCAGTCCTGAACGAAAGGGATTGCAGCCACTCTTTGATCTTCATGCCCATTCGAAGTTATCCTTTCCTGCAGCTGTTACAGAGTTTCTTGCAATACTTCCAGCCACCTGTTGACCAAAGGGCGAGGAAGATGAGTACCGGCTGGAAGAACAGTCGGATGAGACGGGCCTGATCGGTGTTGAGACCGAAGGCATCGATATGGTTCACATACTGGTTGATGTTGCCTGGGAAGATGAGCACATAGAAGAGTGCGAGCAGCGCACCGACGAGTGCTTTCTTTTTCCAGAGGAACAACATGCCAAGGCCGAGGGCAATCTCAACCACGCCCGATGCCAGCACGACAAAATCTGTAAAGCCCGGACTGAACTGAAGCCATGTAGGTACTTGTGCTACGAACTCCTGACGAGCTATCGTCAGATGACTGATGCCTGCGTAGGTCATGAAGAGACCAAGTAGCAGACGGAAGCATAATTTGATATATTTCATTTTTGTGTCGGTTGTTTATTTCTTTAATGTTTCGATGATTGAATCTAATTCACTGGCCAGAAGCGTGTAGTCATCCATCTGGAGCGGGCAGGCTTTCAACGTTTCACCCATGCCTGCAGGGATAAGCTTGTAGGCTTCTTCCTCCATATCGCGGCCTTTCTTTGTTAGGCTGACTATCTGCTGGCGCTTATCCTCCTTGCCACGCTTGCGAACCACGATACCAAGTTTCTCCATACGCTGAAGCAAGGGCGTAACGGTGTTTGTTTCGAGCAGCAGACGATGAGCAATGTCGTTCACTGGTTGGGAATCCTGCTCCCACAGCACCATCAGAACGAGGTACTGCGGATAGGTAATACCCAACTCATTCAGCATCGGCGTGTAAGCCTGTGTAATGAGACGTGCCGCCGTATATAGACGGAAGCATATCTGGTTGTCAAGCTGTAATTCTGCGTGCATATTCTAAATTCTTAACTCTTAATTCTTAACTCTTAACTCTTAATTAAAAACCTACAGCATTTCCTCAATGTCCTTCTCGAAGTCTTTGGGCTCTGTGGTGGGCGCAAAGCGCTTGATGGTCTCACCATCCTTTGAGATCAAGAACTTGGTGAAATTCCACTTGATGTCACTGTCCTTCTCCACGCTCTTGCTGATGGCCTTGAAGAGCGTCTTGGCAGCTTTGGCTTTCAGGCCGTTGTACTCCTCGGTGGGTGCCTGTGTTTTCAGATACTCGAAGATGGGCTGGGCATCGGGGCCGTTGACATCACCCTTCTTCATAATCTGAAATGTAACACCGTAGTTCAGTTGGCAGAACTCCTCAATCTTTGCATCGCCCTCAGGATCCTGTTCCTTGAACTGGTTGCATGGGAAGCCGACAATCACCAGTCCCTTGTCCTTGTACTTCTGGTTCAGTTCCTCCAGTCCTGCAAATTGAGGTGTGAATCCACACTTGCTGGCTGTGTTGACAATCAGCAATACCTTACCCTGAAACTGTGAGAAATCAATCTCCTTACCTTTGCTTGAAAAAGCCTTGAAATCATAAATCTTTGCCATATCTTTTACCCGTTTGTATCGTTCACGATGCAAAGGTAAGAAGAATGTTTTATATCGCAAGCGATTTATCGAAATCTTTAAGAGAGTTTAACAATATATCGCCTGCGATGTTTTCTTCGAGTACTCTTTAGAAGACAGATGCTACCAATGAATACAGGTAGCTGCCAAAGCTGACGAGTGCCCATATCATCAAGGCTATGAGCAATAGTAGGAAAATGAGGACGATGGCAGACTGCCAGGCTCGTTGGTTCACTTGCTTGATGATGGTCTCATCACCGTCAACAAAGCCCTGAATCATTGCCATATTCTTTGTGTTGGCACGATGGAAGATGTCGATAACGTCACCGACGAAGAAGGGAATCATGCCCAAGAGCACGTCACGCAGGGCATTATTGAGGACGGCCAGCGTCAAAGGTATGCTCTTGATGACTCTCGACGAGAAATATATGAACGGCACTACACAGAGTAACACAAGGGCATCGCCCCAGCCAGGGATGATGCCAATGAGTGCATCCAGATAGTAGCGATCCATGTAGCGCGTCAGACCACTCATCGTCTGATAGGCTTTGTTGTCCATCAGACGTTTACGCTGCAGTTCACGTTTCACGTCCTTGCTCACGGGCTATACAACCTCTTTGCCAAAAGGTGAAAGAGCCAGCTTTGCAAGTCGGAAGTGCATCTTTCCGAATGGGATGCCGATGATGGTGATCATCAGTATCAGTCCTGCGATGAAATACTCCAAGGCTATATGCAGGCCTCCGAAGATGACCCAGATGATGTTTCCTAACGTCTTCATTGATCTGATTTAGATGACAACAGCCGTTCCGCTGGTGGCTACCATGAGCATTGAGCCATTGGCTCCGACAGTCTCATAGTCGATGTCGATGCCTACGATGGCGTTGGCTCCAAGAGCCTGAGCACGTTGTATCATCTCCTGCATGGAGGTGTCCTTGGCTTCGGAAAGTACCTTCTCGTAAGCGCCAGCTCGACCGCCTACGATGTCGCGGATGCCTGCAAAGAGGTCCTTAAACATGTTGGCGCCAATAATGGTTTCACCTGCCACAATACCCTTGTATTCGCGGATGGTGTGACCTTCAATCTGTGGGGTTGTTGATAGTATCATAATCGTTATCTGTTAAGAGTTTCTAATTATTAGACATTACTCCGAGGCAAAAAGTTGCAGTATACTTTACTAAAAATCGGTTTTATAACAACAAAATACATCATTCTGCCCGATTTTTCGTACTTTTGCAGCAAAATTACAAAAAGAATCCGATGAAACTACCGAAGTTTATTATCACAATGGACGGTGTTTTTCGTCTGGGAATGGTTGACCAACACAAGCATCTGCTGCTGCCTGGCGACCAGTGCATTGGCGGTGGCTATTACACGTTCGACTTCGTTTCAAACCGAATCATCCTAGATAGAGAGTCGTACGACTTCGGACGGCCCAAGTGGCACCTGATTGACACGCTGAAGGTGCCCGCGACCTACCGCGGTCTTCGCATCGTCTATAAATACGATGATGGTTTCCACGATGATTTCAATGTCAGCAAAGAACTGCAAATAGAATACTATGACTAAATGATAAATCAGAAAGAAAATGGTACAACAAATTGAGATAACACTGCCCCCCAAACGCAGAGGGTTTCACTTGGTGACAAGCGAGATTATGAGCAAGTTGCCACCACTACCGAAGACGGGCATCGTGAACATCTTCACGAAGCACACCAGTTGCGGACTGAGTCTCAATGAGAATTACGACCCTGACGTACGTGTAGATATGGAAACCATCTTCAACCGTCTTGTTCCAGAGAACAGACCTGAATACGAACACACCTTAGAGGGTGCCGACGACATGCCTGCTCACGCTAAGTCCACGTTAAGCGGTGTGAGCATCACCATCCCCATAACCGACGGACATTTGAACCTTGGTACTTGGCAGGGCATCTACTTCTGCGAATATCGCAATTATGGCGGTTCCAGAGAATTGGTTGTAACAATCATCGGAGAATAATACAAATAAATATTTGTGATAGTTTTTAACCATTAAGGCCAGGGAGAATGGATATCAGACTGTTTGAATTCCATTCTCCCTGTTTCATAGTTATTACATGAACACATTTCTTGATTTTTATTAAACATTGCTGTTGATTCATTTCATCGTGAAAAAAGGTAAAATTGCACGCTAATACGCAAAAATTATTGCTCAGAATCGACAAAACTCGTTTCAACATACACCAAATATGGCTTAACACTTTTATTTCCAAAAAGTTATTTCAATTTCATACATACACTAAACCTCCACTAAACCTCCACTAAAATGCCAAAAACTCCACGACTTTCAGAAAATACTCCATGAGTTTTTGTGAAAACTCGGCCCTTTTTGAGCAAAACTCGCCCCCTCTTGTGTAGTGGAGGTTTAGTGGAGGTTTAGTGGAGGTACAAAATTGTACACTCACTTCCGTATATAGCTATAAACAAGCTATTTACACTGAAAGATATATCTACTTAGTGGAGGTATAGACTAAAATTGAAAAAATGGAAGAAAAAAAATCACGCAAAAATCTAAAACTCTGACAGGCGAAAGACGACAAATAATCAAAAAGTACTTAAAAAAGTACATGCTAATTTGCAAATATAGAATAAAACATCTATTTTTGTACCGGTAACATATAGCAACAAAAAAAATGAAATACCAATATCCATTTGGACAAACCGTCAAAACATTAGTCCAGCAAGACCGCACACCTAAAAAAGTATTTGTTCTTGGAGTTTATGCGAGTGCTGTACATGCTCGTTGGAAGAGAAATGGTAAAACCGAATGCACAGCTCTTGCCGTAGCAAGTGAGCCACGCATTTTCTGGGATGGCAACATCGAGGAGGCAAAGGAAATCATTTCAAAAATCAGTATCCCCAAGGAGGCAGGAACATTGGAGCCTGCAGGCAGTCATCTCAATGGCCCTTCTGCAAAAGTTCTCGACGAGCATATCCTTGGTACTTTAGGATACACAAGGAAAGATGCATGGCTTTGCGACCTCCTTCCTGAAACACGACTGAACTCTGGTCAGGTCAAGGTTATTACCGAACGCTACAATCCGCTGATTGAGCAATATGGTCTGAATAAAGTCACAATCCCAGAGCGTCCAAATGTATTCTGCGACACTCAGCGATGCCAGGAAATTTTGTCCGAACTCAAAGAGTCACAGGCTAGCCTTTTAGTTCTGCTTGGTGACATTCCCATTGCACAGTTCCTGAATTCTGTGGCAGACGTTCCTTACAAATCACTCCAGGAGTACGTCGAAATCTATGGTTATGGCAAAGCTACAGCAGCTACCATTGACGGTCACACCATAAATGTTCTCCCATTGGCACACCCGCGCCAAATTGGTGCTCTGGGTGCCCATAGCGAGAAATGGAATACACTCCATCAAAAGTGGGAAAGAAACAAATAAATACATACTTCATGGATAAAGAATTCAGTTTTATCAAAGGCGACAAATCTCCTCAAGAAATAAAGGCAGAGTCAGTAGACCAAATCCTTTATCAAGATTTTGCAAAAAAGGATTTGCCCATAGTTGAAGAAAAGCAATCTGGTTATGAAGATCCAAGATGGATAGAGAAAAGCAATTCAATCAAAGCACGTGATAATTATACATGTCAATTATGCCATACATTTAACCCAATGCAAGGTGGGCTTATGTATATTCAACAAGGTGAGTATGAGACCTATCATCAATATATGCCACCCAGTAGTTATCAAATTCATGTAAGAGAATTCGATTTCACAATCAATTTCGATTTACTATCTGGGTATCATATTACTATGCCAAGATTGAATGTCCACCATAAAATATACTATCGAAACAGAAACTTATGGGACTATCAAGATGATTGTTTAGTCACCTTATGTGATAAATGTCATCATTACATACATTCACTAAATAACATTGGTATTCCAATCGTAGAAGAGGATTCAAATGGTAATCCTCTCCTTATTGGTTATACTCAGCCCAAACCATATCAGCCTCAAATAGACCACACAGATTTATCTACATTTAAGCCATTATCTATAGTTAAAGAAAACCTCTGGGGTATTGATTTAAAAGGGAAAGATGCAATAGACTTTAAAAAGGCAAAGAGTGAAAATAAAAAATGGTATGATTATCAAGAAATATTAGACCAATATGTTGTACGTATTACAACATTCAAATCATACGATCCACGCTGGAATAAACATACTCCTGATGAAATAAAGAAAGTCGCAGAGTTCGTTATTTTGGATTTTGTTGAAAACATCCTTGGTTATACAAAAAAGAAATAATATTTTGTCTTTTTCACAATATTATCTGCTTCTATACCTTTGCAGTATGGAAGCAGTTTTTAATATCTCATTGCCCACCAGTTGGGCAGATCTATCGGACAAGCAGCTGTTCATGGTCTATGGACTATTCGCACGTGACTTGTCTGCAGCAGAGGTCAAGACACTCTGCCTCATGAAGTGGAACGGCCTGAAGGTGCTGGCCACTCTGCCTCGCCACCGTTTCCTCATTAAGAGAAAAGAAGAGCCGGAAGTGGCTCTAAGTACGAGGCAGATTCAGCAAGCCACCTCAGTCCTTGATTTCCTGGATAGGCTTGTCACAGGCCTTCCTCGAATACGGTCTGTGGCAAGACTTCGGCACAGGAAAAGAAATTCCCCGTGGCAACCACGGGGATATCGGTCGTGAAAAGCGTCGTGTCGCTAAAAAATGGTTCTCTCGAAAGTATTACTCCTCAGTCCTCAACCTCCGCGACTTCCTGGCTGATAACATCGGCCAGTCATTCGTCGGCGTTGTAGCCAAGGCGCTAGACGATAATTATAGGAGATACAACCATTAAAAAAAGCGCAGGATGAAAACCTGCGCCTAGGGAACATGTTTGTTGCATTTTGGTATTGTAAATACCCATAGATAGCAAGGACATCAAGTCCTGTATCTGTATAAAAGGATAGAGGCATCACAAAACCTGCGTTATAAATTTCTGCAAATTTAGCCCCCACACCAAAGCTAATGACAATATATAAGATATTGTCCATTGCAACTGAAACAACCCTGTTAAAGGTTGACTTAACATTTTTGATAAATGTAGTCAACTCAGAAAATAAAAATCTCTTCATAACTACATTATTATTATGTTAAACATATTCTCTACACCGTTTTGGGATTCGAACCCAGATGCCGTCACCATCTCCTAAATGACGATGCTGATGCAAAGGTAGTAATTTTATTCCATATTTCAATAAGGAAATATAAAAAACATTATAATTATATTTTTTCGCCCTCTTTGGTGATTTCCCAGAATGAAATACTTTTTTCATCCGTAAACTCCTTCATTCGCCAAGCTGACTTAAAACCGCTGGCCACGAAGTGCATGGGTACAAAAAGGCCGACCTTGAAGCGCTCAATAAATTGTCGGCCTCCAAGGGTATAGCCATTACCTATGCGACCATCAACAGGGAACATCACCACGTCGAAACTATCAGCAATCTTGCGAATAACCTTCAGTTCGCCTAAATACTGCTTCTCATGGGCTATCGGGTCAATATCTTCGTCGAACTCCTCACTATAGATAGTTTCCCCAGGCTTGGCTTCAGACAAGAACCTCGCATACCAGTTGTTCAAATCGCCAGAATGGAAGATTCGTTTACCTGCTGTCTCTACAATCCAAGACACGCCGCTATCGGTACTGCCTAATGCCCAGACCGTCAAAGTGTCGTCGAACCATGTACCGCCCTTTGCCAGCCATACGTCAGCTTCTTCCTTCCGGGCTCTCCGATGTTTATAAATGTCCTTGGATAGTATATAGGTGATATTCTCATGCTGCTGTCTCCACTCGAAGATAGCAGAATTGAAGTGATCTTCATGGAAGTGACTGGAGAATACGTAAACAGGCTTATTCTTCTTCAGGAACGGGGACACAACACCATTCAAATCCACCCAATAGTCAAATATCAGGATGGATTTTTCTGTTTCAAGGACGAAGCTGCTGTGAAATACGTAGGTCAATGTCATGCTTGATGCCATACTTACAACAGAAACAAGGCTATCGCGGCACAGGCCTCAGCATCGGCCAGAGCATGGTGATGATTCTCGAGGTTGTAGCCACAAGCGGCTGCTACGGTATGCAGTTGGTGATTGGGCAACGAATGACCAAACTGACGGCGTGAGGCTGTCAGAGTATCATAGAAACGGTAATCTGGATAATCCATCTGATAGACTCTGAAAACGGCTTTGAGGCAGCCTTCGTCGAAACGGGCATTATGAGCCACAAATGGTAGGGCGGCTATCTGATATCGGGCATCGTCAAGTTCTTGGCCTGAGAAGAATATATCTGCGATGCGCTCCTCCAGCTGTTTCCACACTTTAGGGAACACTGGTGCATCGTCTGTTTCTATCTGGGTGATACCATGCACTCGTTGACACCAATAGGAATAGTAGTTAGGTTCCGGCTGTATCAGGCTGTAGAACGAGTCTTCAACTTGACCGTCACGAACCATGACTACTCCCACCGAGCAGACACTCGATGGTTCCTGATTGGCTGTCTCAAAATCGATGGCGATGAAGTCTCTAAGCATTTTTATTTTGTATTTCACGATAATCTGAGAGAAGATTCCAAAGACCATCTTCTGACAGTACTCCGCGTTTCAAGTCGGAGGGGAGAATCCCAGCCTCATCAGCAGCTAAGTCCTGTTTCCACAAATCGCTGCCATAGTATTTGCTGAGTTCGGCCACATCTGCTTTAACAGCCTTCAACGAAACAGCTGCCCCATCCTTAATGGCAGCCAAGGCTTTATTGAAGCGTTGCTCCATCCACTTGATTCGCTCAATTTGTAAAAGCTTACAGATTGAGTCCTCTCTGATAACCTTGGGTGCAGACCTCCCTGCCAACACCAACACCTTCTGACCACTACGATAGATGTGAAGCTGTCGTGAACGGACTACCGCCGTCAACTCTGCATCGTCCTGCATAGCTAACCAAAGAGGATGATAGATACCATCCTCTTCAAACAGTTTCCGCTGCAAGTGCGAGCACATATTGCTGGTGTCAACAGTCATCAATAGTCTCAATGATTATATGTTTTCTGCCATCTTACGACCAGCCATATCACTGCCTACTGACTTTGCCCCTTCAGCAAATGCCTGTAACATAGAGGCCGTATTGAAATTCTTTCTTACACCTCCATCGATAATCATAATCTTCTTTGCCATAAGCCATTCATTTTGCTGGTTCCCACTTACAACGAACGGGTGACACAATGGCACCGTCCTTCTTCAATTCTGCAAAAGCTTTGTCCACTTCTTTGCGGTCAACGCCCAGAGCTTTTGTCACATCACCTGCCGATACGGGCTTCCCAGCCTCGCGCATAGCATTTAATACTTTTTCTTTCATAAGCTGTTGTTTTAGTAAGTATGCAATATTGCGGCGTAAATATACGAATTAAACTTCATATCGTAACAATACAAAGAGAAAGATTGTGATTATTTAGGAAATACACCACATAAAGATATCCTGATTCCTATCTATGCAAATACTTCCAAAGTTGAATGGAATCGTCGTGATGGCGCAGCTTGTTGACAATCATCACAAGTTGCTTCTGGAGTGCTTGTGGGGTAATTCCATGCTGTCGGGCCAGTTCCTTCACGGAACGTTGCTTGCTGCCCATGCCAAGTATCTGGCGAAGCAGCAGGTTCTCGTCATCAGTCAGCGCATGATCAAGCAAACTGTATATTTTCTCCGACAGTTCAAACCTTGGTGCACCTTGCAGCATATATGGGTCTTCTGTATCTACAATCCCATCCAGACTGCCAAAGTTCTCCCAACGGTCTTCGAGCTGCATCTGCAGATTCTCTTCGTCATACAGTTCTGTTACGTCCATCCTTCTGTTTGTAATTACCTTAATTCAACTAAATCTGCGTGCAAAATTAACACAAAAAGCAGGAAAATCAGTATCTTTGCAGAACTATTTTGAGAATAAATGCATAAAAGGAGCACATTCAGATAATACTCCAATGACAAAAATTCAGATTATTACTGGATTTTTCGTACTTTTGCAGCAAAATTACAAATCATCATGATTCGGAATCTGTTATTGATAGCTCTTGGTGGAGCCGTTGGGTCGGTATTAAGGTACCTGGTTTCTTCGTTGAACACCTCGTTTCCTTGGGGTACTTTCACGGTCAACATTCTTGGTTCACTGCTGATTGGATTACTGGTAGGATTAGTGAGCAAAGGCATGTTGTCACCTGAATTGAAACTGCTACTCGTGACAGGATTCTGTGGCGGTTTCACGACCTTCAGCACCTTTGCCAACGAGTCCTTTAGCATGGTGAAAGCCGGTGATATCCTGCTAACAGCACTCTATGTTGGTGCCAGCGTTTTTATCGGTGTTATTGCCGTCTGGGGTGGTATGATACTATCAAACCATGTAATGAGAGGATAGCTGCATGACACGATATGCACTCACAAATGCTGTAGATGAGGTTAACAGAAAAACAAAGATATGGTACAACAAATAGAAATTACACTGACTCCAAAGCGTCGCGGTTTCCACTTGGTAACAAGCGAAATCATGCGACAAGTGCCCCAACTGCCAAAGACTGGTATCATCAACATGTTCTGTAAGCATACGAGTTGTGGACTGAGTATCAATGAGAATGCAGACCCCGACGTAAGGGTGGATATGGAGACCATCTTTAATCGTCTCGTACCAGAGAATCGTCCAGAGTATGAGCATACCTTGGAAGGTGCAGACGATATGCCTGCTCATGCCAAGTCAACATTGAGCGGTGTCAGCCCCACTATTCCCATTACTGACGGACGCTTGAATCTGGGAACCTGGCAGGGCATCTACTTCTGCGAGTACCGCAATTATGGTGGTTCCAGGGAGTTGGTAGTGACAATCATAGGCGAATAAGAATATAAAAAATCCGCAACCTTATTGAGATTGCGGATTTTTTTACTGTCCTGGAGCAGGAATCACCCCAAGTTGCATTAGGAGTGAGAACATATCAGGTAAGCCATGCTCACGGATAATCTTTCCATCCTTGAATTCATAGATATTCATGGCCGTTACACAGATTTTCTTGCCTGTGGCGGGCATGCCCATCAGTGGTTGCGTCTGTGTGCCTGTCATTGTGTAGCGCACCAGAATCTTGTCACCCTCGGAAATGGTTTCCTCTATCTTCCATTGAATATCAGGCATTGCGCCACGCATCATAGCCAGCACACCCATATACCCCTCAAAGCCCTTCATTGGCTCTGGTGAAGTAGGAGCGTAGAAGATAACGTCGTCACTAATAATCGGTTTGCCAATGGCAGCATCTCCTGTGTTGATAAACTGAAGGAATTGCTCAATAAGTTGTCTGTTTGTATTCATATCTTGGATTGTTATAAAATGAAAAAAATTAATTGTCCTTGAATCTCTCGCCTACGAAACCTTGTCCAACCTCGCCTGCAATGAGGTCGAAATGCTGGAATACGGGCGGTGTCGGAGATAAATCGTAATAGTCCATCTCAGCTATTGGCAGACAGAAATATTCCATCTGGTCATAGCTCGTATAAAGACGGGGCAGTACGGGATTGTTCTCGTATATCCATCGCTTTACATCATCCTCCACATTGAAGTTCACCATCCCTGAACATCTAACGGATATATTATCTGCGTAGGCCAGTATCTCAACATTGGGATTCTGGCGTAACTCCCGATAGACTGCCTTCTGTACAGAAGTGGCAAAGTAGAGCACATGCCCTTCCTGCTTCATGATCTGGAAGATGCGCAACTTAGGAAGATTGCCCTCGCACGTTGCAAGGGCAATCTCTTTGTGGTCTTTCAGAAACTGAATTGCTTTGTCGAACATCTCGCTTACCATTTCAGTTCTTCCTGCAGGATGACACCATCAGTCATGGGACTGTCAGCCTCGGTGAAGGCATTGGCCTTGTACTGGATGCAGAGCATAGTCAGGTTCTCACTGCCCGTGTTCTTCAGCGCACGCTTGCCATCGGGAGCGACGCGGATGATGGTACCTTCGCTGACTGGAAAAATCTCACCATCTACCTGATACTGACCTTCACCCTTCAGGATGAAGTAAAGTTCCTCGTGAGTCTTGTGGGTGTGCAGGAAACCACTGTCCTGACCAGGAATGAGTGTCTGGAAACTCAGTTCGCTACCAGTTGCACCTACGGCCTGACCTGCGAACACCTTGCCCTGAATGGTTACGTTCGGTCCCATGGGGAGCACGTGCTCGATAATCTCACTCATCTTACCTACGCTTACTGCGCTGAAGTTCTTTCCACTCTTAATTGTCTCAATCTGTTTCATAATTCTTATTCGTTTAAAATGTTATTTGTTCGTTTTGACGCTGCAAAGGTACAGCGAAAAAATCATTCCCACAAGAAGGCACTTTTTGGTGAGATAGTTACCAAAAAGTAGGAATTGGGATGTTATCGCACTTCCGCGGAAACCACTTTAACTCAGATTAACATAGTATAATGTCGTAAGTTGGTAACTATTTGCTACCTTTGCGCTGTAAACAGCGCGAGAACAGGCTGCGTCTCAGCAATTCGAGCAAGCTCGATTGCGTTCGGCTTGCACTGTCCTTGCCGAAAATTCTAGAGTTATGGCAGATATACAGGCAGAGTATCTGGCTTGTCCGATACGTAATGTGATAAGTCGCTTTGGCGACAAGTGGTCAATGTTGGTGCTTTATCAGCTCCACGTTAGCGAAACTGGCATCCTTCGTTTCAATGAGATGCGTCGCCTGATGACAGACTGTTCCCAGAAGATGCTTTCGCAGACGCTGAAGAATCTGGAGCAGAGTCATCTGGTGCATCGCGAGGTTTATCCAGAGGTTCCCCCACGGGTGGAGTATTCCCTAACAGATACAGGCAAATCATTGATGCCTGTCCTCACAGCCCTCATCGATTGGGGTAAGGAGCATTTTGATGAGGTAGTAACGGACTGAGCGTATGGCACTACCTAAGTTTATCATCACAATGGATGGATATTTCCGTCTTGGTATGGTCAATCAGCATAAAGACCTGCTGAAGCCAGAAGATCAATGCATCGGTGGCGGCTATTATCATTTCGATTACACCACCAACCGCATCCTGCTCGACAGGGAATCCTACGACTTCGGCAGACCGAAATGGCATCTGCTTGATACGTTGAAAGTGCCGTCAGTCTATCGTGGATTGCGGCTTGTCTATACCTACGATGATAATTTCCACGACAACATTGACATCAGCGAGGAATTGAAGATTGAGTATTATGACTGACTTTGATTCCATCTGGCGCACTCAGGATGAAATCAGAACGGTAGTGAATGCCGTTCTGGGCGAATGTATCTGGAATCTCAGTTACAGCGAGCGACGCATGGCAATCGAACTGGAATTGACTGTCACCCTCGATGATGATGCCATCGGCAATCTCTGCTGCCAATTCTCAATTACTGCCGACTACGAGGGCGTCGGCGCAAAAGGATCGAAATTCGCATTCTATCTTTGAATGCCTAAATAATCGAAGTCATTGACCTTTGTCGCTTAGCAAGGCTAAGAACTTATCTGGCCAACAATTCATAATCAGCTTGTTTGGGAATTCCGTTTCTGCCAGCAGCGGATAGAGTCGTTCATAATCGGCTATCTGGAAAGAAATGTCGTATGAGCCTGAAATATTTGTATCAATAAACTTACGGAGTGTCTGAGTGTCGCAACATTCAGAATACACGTCTGAATGTCATGCTTGGTTATTGATAAGTCTTGAAAATCAGTAGTTTATATATCTTTTTGATAATGCGTGAGTCTTATTTTAGTAGTTCCACTTTTGGATATGATTACCATTTTTGGAAATAAAATTGGCGCAAAATGTTTTAGATATAATATATAAGTCGATTTCTTGGTATTTTGTAATGATGTAATTACTTAAGAATCAGATATTTGTAACTGGTTTCTATCTAAAGATTCTAAATTTGATTTTGCGCCAATTTTGCGCCAATATTTCCTGTTTTAACATAAAACCGTTGGAATTTAAGTTAAATTTAAGTTAACATCTTAATTTAAGGATAAAAAGAAAAACCTTGTAAGTTATTGACCTACAAGGTTTTATGAGGGTGCCCGGTGGGACTCGAACCCACGACATTCAGAACCACAATCTGACGCTCTAACCAACTGAACTACGGGCACCATTTACGCAGTGTGAAAAACCACGCTTGCTGGTTTTGCGGGTGCAAAGGTAGTCAGATTTTTCGAGACTGCCAAACTTTTCGCTGATTTTTTTCAGTGAAAGTTGTTTTTTCCCTTTTCCACCAATGTCAATGCTCCCCGTGATTCGAAGAAAAGCCCCTGCACCGACCTCAACGGCCGACAGGGGCATTCCTTCTGATTGCCACCATTGCAACAGCCGTATTGACCGCCCTCGGCACAACGAGCTGCATGAGTGTGTAGGGTGAGAAAAGAAAAAAGTCCTCGGATGGTGAACGTCCGGGGACTTTTTGTTAACCTCTTACAGTGATTTCAGGAACTGCAGGATTTTACTTTGCAGGCTGGGCGGGAGCCTCAGCTGCGGGAGCCTCAGCTGCGGGAGCCTCGGCAGCGGGAGCTGCGGGCTGGGCGGCATTAGCGGGCTGCTGGCTTGCACCGAAACCGGGAAGGTTGTTTGGATTGGTGGCAGGAGCCTGGTAGTTCTCCATTACAGAGCCGCTACCGCTGGCCTGAGGAGCTACGTAAGCACAAGCCACGCTGATCACTACCATGAAGGCAGCAAGGCCCCATGTGGCCTTCTCGATGAAGTCGGTGGTCTTGCGGACACCGCCGATCTGGTTGTAACCAGAGAACTGAGAAGCAAGTCCGCCTCCCTTTGATTCCTGAATGAGCACGATGCCAATCATGAGCAGGGCTGCAATCACGATGAAAATTACAAATAATGTGTACATCTTTTTTACTTTATTTTTTTATTATTATTTATTATCAGCTTCTCTAAAAAGCGTATTTGGTCTGCAAAGTAAGCATTTTTTTTCGGAAATTGCAAACTTAATCGCTGAATTATTTCAAGGGCTTTCGAATATCTGCCTTGTTTAACATAAATTCGGGCCAAAGTTTCGGTAAAGTACTCTTCTCCAACCTCTTCTTCGGGTGTATCGGGCTCTGTTTCGGTCTGAGGCGTCAGCAGCGGACCTTCGTTGAGTATGATGCGCCCCTTGTCAGAATTTATGAACGAGTCTATCAGGTCTTGTCCAGGCATCTGAGGCAGCTCGCCAGGCATCGGTTCGCCCTCGGGTTCGCTCTCCATCAGATAGGCAACATAGTCGATGGCGGCATCGGCTGGTGTGGGCTTGCGTTTGGCTTTCTTGGGCTCTTCGTCGTCTTTGGGTATGGAGCCGAGGAAGTTGTCAATCAGCGAGATTGTGCGGCTGGTGCCCTGGGGCTCGGCGGCGGGAGCGCTGGCGGGCTTCTGGGCTGGGCGCAGCTGGTAGTGTCGGCCTTCAATCATGTCGAACAGCACGCGGCGGTCGGTGATGTAGATGGCTGCACGGCGCAGTTCCTCGTCGAACGTGGGGTCGTGGAGCAGGAAGAGATTCTGTAGCAGCAGCAGGCGCGCCGTCTGGTAGTAGGGATAGAGTGCCAGCGTAGAGCGCAACTCGTAGAGCGTGTCGCGGTCTAAGCGTTCGGGGTGCTTGATGAGCTCGGTTATTCTCTCCATTCTTTCTTACCAGTTGGCTACGGTTGCGTTGAATATCTGGTCGATGATGGCATCGAACATCTTGCCTACGAGTTCCTCCTGTACGGAGTTGAGCGAGAGGGTTGAGTCGTAGCTCTCCTGAGCCGTGAACTGCTGTTCGAAGTCCTCAGCGTGGTTTGTATTGTTGGTAAACCTCACGTTGACGGTGATCGAGAGCTCGGTAGAGGCTGAGTAGCCCTCGGCGCTGACGGCCTTGTTGCGCTGCTCGTAGCGGATGATTTCGCCCTCTATCTTCAGGTCGCCATTGCGTTTCACCTGTTCCAGCTTGGTATGGCTGGCGTACTCGTCTTTCAGACGGTTGTTGAACATCGACCCCATAGGTGCCCACACATAGCTGGAGCGCACGGGAAAGTCGGCGATCTGGATGGTTTTAGTCTTGTTATAATCGATGCTGGCGCCGTTGAACTTATAGCTCACGGAGCAGGATAAAAGTAAAAGGGCAACAAGGTAAAGGGGTAGAACCTGGCACAGTTTTCTGCCAACACCGGATTGCCTTATCATTGAGAAAATCTTATCTTTCATCTTTTTACTTTTTCTTCTTACTTTCCACCCCACCCGCTCAGCTGTCGAGTCCATACTGCTTCAGTCTGCGGTAGAGCGTGCGATCGCTGATGCCCAGCTCCTGCGCGGCTTTACGGCGGTTGCCGTGGTTGCGCTCCAGGGCTTTCTCGAGCATCTGCTTGCTCACGTCGTTCAGGTTCAGGTTCTCGGGCTCCCGTTCGGGTTCTACATACTCCTCGGCAAAGGCGTCCTCGGCCATCGGCTGCATGGGCTGCATATGGCTGATGGGCTGTATCGGCGCCAACTGGGTGCCTCCTGATATCTGCGTGCCCGCGCCTGCTGCTCTTGTGCCCTGCACGTCGTCGAGCTGCTTTTTCAGCAGCCCCATCTCGCGGCGCATGTCGTTCACGTTTCCGCGCAGTTCGAAGAGTATCTTGTAGAGTATCTCGCGTTCGTTCTCAAACGAGTGGTCGCCCTCGCGATGGATGGTGGCCAGCTGGGTGGTCTCCTGGTCCTGCGGAATAAACTGGCTCAGCATGGCTGCCGTGATGTTGCGTTCGGGCGAGAGAATGCTGATCTGCTCGGTGATGTTCTTCAGCTGGCGCACGTTGCCGGGCCACTTATACTTCATCAGCAGCTGCTTGGCGCCCTCGTCGAGCACCACGCGGTCCATCTTGTACTTCTCGGCCATCTGCATAGCAAACAGGCGGAACAGCAATACGATGTCCTCGCCACGGTCGCGCAGAGGCGGTATCTGGATGGGTATCGAGTTCAGGCGATAGTAGAGGTCCTCGCGGAAGCGGCCCTCGCTGATGGCCTGACGGATATTCACATTGGTGGCTGCCACGATGCGCACATCGGTCTTGCGCACCTCGGTGGCTCCTACGGGTATATACTCGCCCGTCTCGAGCACTCGCAGCAGGCGGGCCTGAGTGGCCAGCGGCAGTTCGCCCACCTCGTCGAGGAACAGCGTACCCTTGTTGGCCACACCGAAGTAGCCTGGCGAATCGTTGATTGCGCCCGTAAACGAGCCCTTAACGTGGCCGAACAGTTCGGAGTCGATGGTACCCTCGGGGATGGAACCGCAGTTGATGGCGAAATACTTCTCGCGGCGGCGGGGAGAATTGTCGTGTATCACACGGGGGATAATCTCCTTACCCACTCCGCTCTCGCCGACGATGAGCACACTAAGGTCGGTCGGCGCCACTTGCAGAGCGACGTCGAGCGCATGGTTCAACGCTTCGCAGTTGCCTACGATGTTGTACCGCTGTTTGATTGTCTGAAGTTCAGAAGTCTTCATTGAGCTGACAAAATTACATATTATTTCTGAATTATCTGCAATTTTGGCAGAATTTTAACACAAATATCATTTTTCGCGCTTGTCGAACTTGATCAGCGCCAAGCCGACGGCCGTCCAGATGAGTTCGCGCACACGCACCAGCAGCGCCACGAAGATGCCCGCCTGAGCCGACAGGCTGAGTCCCTCGGTAGACATGAGGAAACCGCCCTCGCGGCCACCCAGTTGCAGAGGCATGAAAAAGAGCATGTTGGCGAAAAGCGTGGTGAAGGCGTAGATGAGCACGCATTGAGGTATCGTCACCTCAGGCATGATGACCAGCAGGATGAAGTATATCTCGAGCGTGGAGAACAGACGGCAGCCGAGTTCGAGCAGCACGGCAGCGACAAACGTGCGGGGATTCTGATTGTGAAGCGCCGCTATCTGAGCATCGACCTCGGCCAGCTTATCCTTGTTGCGCTCCACATAAGGCTGAGCCCACTTCTTCACCATCGGGAAGTGGCTCAACAGCTTCATACCCGTCACGGCAATACCTTTACGATAGCCCCGCTGGAAGAACCAGATAGCCAACAAAGCCACGGCTGCGATGATGGGCAGCAGAATATAGGTGATGGGGGTCATCTTCTGTGTGAACAGGTAGAGAGGCACCGAGAGCAGCCAGAACCAGAAATGGCTGTAGATGTGGGTCATCACGAAAAGGATGACCGACGACGAAGCTTTCTGACCGCCGATCTTCGGCGAGAGCGACATGATGCGATAGGGTTCGCCGCCCATCAGTCCGCCTGGCGTAGCATAGTTGAGCGCAAAGGCCGAGATGGTGATCTTATAGAGCCACCAGAAGCCCACCTTGCACTTACGGCACACACCATGCTCGTTGCCGATGCTGTTGATAATGATATACCACGAGGCGGTGTTGAGCATGTAGAGCACGCCCCAGAGGGCTATCACGGCGAGAAACCAGTAGCCGGCATGCCTGACGCCAGCCCATACTTCGTGGAAGTCGAGCTGTGTCACCATCACGATCAGCACTATCAGACCGAAGATGAAAAAGCCGTTCTGGTATTTCTTCTTCATTCCTTCGTTTCAGCAGGAGCAGCAGGCTGCGCTCCTGGCTGGGGTTTCTTGAACAGGTCCTTGGCCTTGGGCATGGCAAAACGGGCCTTATCGCCGTCTTCGCGCTTCTCATGATAGAGTTTCGGCAACGGATGGGCAAAAGGTGCATCATAGCTGATGCGGTTGCGATACATGTCGATGGCCGTATAGATGGCATGACGCAGCGAGTGTTCGCTGGCGACACCCTGTCCGGCAATATCGAAAGCAGGACCGTGGTCGGGGGTAGCACAGATGGCGGTGATGCCCGCCTTCAGTTTAACGCCATACTCCTGAGCAAGGGTGTCGAAGGCCGCCACAGCCTGATCGTCGAACATAGCCAGAACACCATCGAACTGCTCATACAGATTATTGCCGAAGAAGTCGTCGGCTATGTAGGGGCCAAAGGCCTGAACATGCTCTTTCTCCATCGCCTCGATGGCGGGACGGATGATTTCATTCTCTTCAGCGCCCTCCTGAGGATTCAGCGCCAGCACGGCGATACGGGGGTTGGAGATGCGGAAATCGCGCTTCAGACTCTGATGGAAGATAACGGCCTTATCGACCAGCCTTTCCACAGTAATCGACTGAGGCACATCCTTGATAGGCAAGCGACTGGTTACCAAACCGATACGTACGGCATCGCACACCATCAGCAGCAGTGCCTTGTCGTCTTTCGAAGGATTGGGGTTCGGCTTCACGGGTGCCATCACCAGCACATCGTAGAGTCGCTTCACCATATCTTCCTTGGCGCGCTGCACAGCTTTACGAGCTGCCTCTGCCGACTCGTCCGTGGGCTGACCGAACTCCACCTTCACGTCATCGTCGAAAGCAGCCAACACGTTCAGACGCCCCTCGCGGGCCTCCTCGGCATTATTGATGGCATTGAACGGAATATCCAGATTCAGTGCCTTACGATGATAGGCTGCCACCTTGGGCGAGCCATATATAATAGGTGTACAGAGCTCAAGCATCATGGGGTCTTCAAACGTTTTGAATATCACCTCATAGCCTATGCCGTTGGTATCTCCGTGCGTGATGGCCACGCGAATTCTTCTATCTTCCATATTTGTCAATTATCGTTTTATCATTTCTCTTTCAGCCCTCCCTTGGCGGCCGTCGACAGCAAGCCACACGCGGCAAAGATGTCTTGACCACGGCTGGCGCGTATGGTTGTAAAGACACCGTGCTTCGTCAGATAATCCCGCAGCGCCTCCATACGTTTCTCGTCGGCACCGGGCAGGTCTACGTCTGGTATCTCGTGGAAACGGATTAGATTCACCCTGCATTCCAAGCCCTGCAACAGCTTCACGATCTCACGGGCGTGAGTGGTGGTGTCGTTGAGTCCGGCAAAGCAGATGTATTCAAACGAACAGCGGCGCTGGTGGGTGAAATCATATTGCTTCAGCAAGTCGACAACCTCGGTGATTGACATCTGGCGCTCGGCAGGCATCAGCCGCTGGCGCTGCTCGGGCAGCGGCGAGTGCATCGAAATGGCTACATGGCACTCGCTCTCATCAAGGAAACGCTTCAGTTTGCCCTTTACGCCCACACTGCTCACCGTGATGCGGCGAGGGCTCCATGCATAGCCCCAATCCTGCGTCAGCACCTCTGTGGCACGCAACACGTTGTCGAGGTTATCCATCGGCTCTCCTTGTCCCATGAACACGATATTGGTCAGCGTCTCACGCTCTGGCAGCGCATAAATCTGGTTCAGGATGTCACCAGCCGTCAGACTTCCCTCGAAACCTTGCTTACCCGTCTGACAGAACAGGCAGTTCATTTTACAACCTACCTGACACGATACGCAGAGCGTGGCTCTGTCGCCATCAGGAATGTATACCGTCTCTACGAATTTCGAAGCGTCGCCTACAGGGAAAAGATACTTGATGGTGCCGTCTTTGGAGCGCTGACAGTCTATGGGGTCCATCGTGCCGACAGCATACTGCTCAGAGAGCCGCTCGCGGTTGGCTTTCGAGATATTGGTCATATCATCGATACTCCTCACGTGCTGCTGATACAGCCACTTCGCTATCTGGGCGGCCGTAAACTGGGGCATACCCAGCTCTTTCACAGCAGCCTTCAGTTCTTCGAGCGACATGCCAAGCAAAACTTTCTTTTCGATGTTCATTGATTTCAAATTTGCTGCAAAGGTACGAATTACCAAGTGAAATACCAAATTTATTTGGATTTTCCATTCATTTATTTGGTATTCTCGAAAAATTATGCGAAATTTGCACCTTAAATAAACGACTAAATACACCCCATGAGAGAAAAAATTGACTGTTTTTTGCCTTGCGACGACATTCAGGCCACTCAGCACACTGTTTCGCAACTGAGAGGCAGCAAGACTATTCAACATATCTATCTGCTTGTCACAGAATCGCTTTCAGACAAGGACGCCAGAACCCTCTCTGACTGCAAACAGATTCTCGTCGACAATCTCTGCAGCAGCAATACCATTGCCAGCATTGCCGAAAACGCACAGGCCGACTATGTGCTGCTACAGACGAAGCCTCGCCAGCTGCAGATGGGCGACGGAGCCCTCGACCGCATGCTGCGCATTGCCTCTGACTCTGATGCCGCCATGGTCTATGCCGACCACTACGACATCACCGAAGCCAAGCGACAGGATCACCCCGTCATCGACTATCAGAAGGGCAGTATACGCGACGATTTCGATTTCGGTTCGCTGTGGCTGATCAAGACGTCTCTGCTCCACACCTTCGCCATGCAGGCTGGTGAGCACGATTATCGCCACGCCGGGCTCTATGCCCTGCGCCTCTTTCTGAGTCGCAACGGTCAGCTGTTCCACATCAATGAGAAACTCTACACAGAAGAGGAGACGGATACCCGAGCCTCTGGCGTGAAGCAATTCGACTACGTGAACCCTGCCAACCGCGACGTGCAGGTTGAAATGGAACATGCGGCCACAGCTCATCTGGCTGAAATAGGCGCTAAGATAGACCCTTCTTTCTATCGTCGCCCAGACTTCAACGAACAGGAGTTCGAGTTCGAGGCCTCTGTCATCATCCCCGTTTACAACCGCGAGAAAACTATCTGCGACGCGGTGAACAGCGCTCTGGGGCAGAAAGCCAACTTCAAGTTCAACGTCATCGTCGTTGACAATCACTCTACGGACAAAACCACGGAGCTGCTGCGTTCCTTCCACGATGAGCGACTGGTGCATATCATTCCAGAGCGCACGGATCTGGGCATTGGCGGCTGTTGGAACCAGGCCATCAACGACGACCACTGCGGACGCTTTGCCGTTCAATTGGATTCCGACGACCTCTATTCTTCGCCCAAGACACTGCAGCAGATAGTAGACTGCTTCTATAAGCAGAACGCTGCTATGGTGATTGGCTCTTATCGCATGTGCGACTTCGAGCTGAACACCCTACCGCCAGGCTTGATAGACCACCACGAGTGGACTGACGAGAATGGGCCCAACAACGCTTTGCGCATCAACGGACTGGGCGCTCCGCGTGCCTTCTTCACCCCTTTGCTGCGCCAAGTACGATTTCCCAATACATCGTATGGTGAGGACTATGCCCTGGGGCTCATCTTCTCACGCCACTACCGAATAGGCCGCATTTTCAGCGAGCTCTATCTCTGTCGACGCTGGGGAGGCAACAGCGATGCTGCCTTGAGTATCGATAAGGTCAACGCCAACAACCTCTACAAAGACCGTTTGCGCACACTCGAGATTATGGCACGCCAACAGATGTTGCAGGGCAAGCAGGAGCTGATGAACGACTCACCACTGCTGCGCTTTTTCAACCGCCAGCTCGAGAAGTGGGACGATGCACGGAACCGCTATCATGATCTGCGCAACGCCAAGAGCCGCGAACTCGTCATGGGGGCATCGAACATCCATGTACAGTGGAATCCTGCCCGCATGGTGTCAACAGGAGCCAGCATCGACAAGAAGGCCATTGCCGAGCGCCCTTGTTTCCTCTGCGAGCGCAACCGTCCCAAGGAACAGCTCAAGAAATCTATCGACAGTCAGTATGATCTGCTGGTCAATCCCTTCCCCATCCTGCCCATCCACTTCACCATTCCCAGCGTGAAGCATGAGCCACAGCTCATTCGCGAGGCTTACGGCAAGATTCACAAGATACTTGGGGAGTATCCAGAACTCATGGTGTTCTACAACGGTCCGAAATGTGGAGCCTCAGCCCCCGACCATGCTCATTTCCAAGCAGGTACCAGCGGCATTCTTCCATTGCAGATGTCGTGGAAGCGACTGAGTCACAACCTTACGCCGATTATCAGTCTTAACGAGGATGAGGGCATATCGCTGATTGACGAATATCTCTGTCCTGCTTTGCTTATCCGCAGCCGTTCACAGTATGGCGACGAACAACTGTTCCGACGCCTCTACGAAGCTCTGCCGCAGCGTGAAGACGAGACAGAACCTATGATGAACATCGTGAGCTGGCGCCACGATGACGAGTATCTTTCGGTAGTATTCCCACGTCGCAAGCATCGACCAGACTGCTATTATGCTGATGGCGACGCTCAGTTCATCATATCTCCAGGAGCACTCGACATGGCGGGACTTATCATCACTCCGCGTCAGGAAGATTTCGAGCGCATCACACCGGAAATGGTGCTCGACATTCTAAAGGAGGTATCGCTGACACATGACGAGTTGCAGCAGGTCATCGCTAACCTGAAGAGCAGTGAGCCCGAGAAGCGCCCCATGCTCAACGCCCAACTCTCTATTCAGAAAGAACCTAGCGTCAGCGTTGGCATCATCACTGCCGACAAAATATCGTTCTCGCTCAACAGCCCTTATATCGCCAAAGGCGAGGTCATCACTGGCGAGCAGACCGTTAAGTTCTCCGAGGGCGGCATTCTGTGGCGAGGCACACTCTATCGTAACCTCACCTTCAGGCCACAGGAAGGCAATGCATCGTTCTCTCTGCAAGATGTCACCATCGGTGTCAACTTCCATTGGGAGCGCAAGGAGACACAAACCTTCGAAGGCACCCTGCGCATTGTCGTAGAGGCTGATAAAATAGTGGCAATCAACGAGTTGCCAGCAGAAAAGTATCTCACCAGCGTCATCTCCAGCGAGATGTCGGCAACATCATCACTCGAGTTTCTGAAGGCTCATGCCGTCATATCACGTTCATGGCTACTGGCTCAGATGGAGAAGCGCCAGAAGCATCAGGAAGGAACTGACAGTTTCTTCTCGTTTATCAAGAAAGACGATGAGCTTATCCGCTGGTACGACCGCGAAGATCATACTATCTTCGACGTATGTGCCGACGACCATTGTCAGCGCTATCAGGGTATCACCAAGGCCAGCAATAAACATGTTGAGGAGGCCATTCGCGAAACTCGAGGTCAGGTATTGGCCTACGACGGCGAAATCTGCGATGCCCGTTTCCATAAATGCTGCGGTGGCGAGACAGAAGAGTTCCAATATTGTTGGGAAGACACGCCCAAACCTTATCTTGTGAGCTTCAGCGACCCTTATTGCAACACCAGCGACAAGCATATCCTTTCGCAGGTTCTCAACGATTTCGACCAGGAGACGCCCGACTTCTATCGTTGGACGGTGGAATACACGCAGGAGCAGCTTTCAGAACTCGTGAACCGTAAGCTGAAAGACGATTTCGGACTTATCGAGGACCTTGTCCCCCTCGATCGCGGTAAGAGCGGCCGCATCTGGCGCCTCAAGATTGTTGGCACAAAGAAAACATTCACCATCGGTAAGGAACTTGAGATACGTCGCGCACTCAGCGAGAGTCACCTTATGAGCTCTGCCTTTGAGGTGGAGAAGCAGAACGGGCGTTTCATCCTTCACGGCAAGGGCTGGGGACACGGTGTGGGTCTTTGCCAGATTGGTGCCGCCGTGATGGGCGAACAGGGCAAGAGCTATGACGAGATTCTTCTTTTCTATTATCGCAATGCACAAATAGAACGTCTATATGAGTAAACAAAAATCCCCCTGGGCTTGGGTGCCCACCCTTTATTTTGCCGAAGGCGTGCCTTACGTGGCCGTTATGACCATCTCGGTCATCATCTACAAGCGCCTCGGCTTGTCTAACACCGACATCACGCTCTACACTTCATGGCTCTATCTGCCTTGGGTCATCAAACCTCTGTGGAGCCCTTTTGTTGACATGTTGCGCACCAAGCGCTGGTGGATTATCACCATGCAGATACTGATTGCCGCCGCCCTAGCAGGCATCGCATTCACTATTCCTGGTCCTTTCTGGTTGCAAGGTTCACTGGCTTTCTTCTGGCTGATGGCCTTCTCGAGCGCCACCCACGACATTGCAGCCGACGGTTTTTATATGCTGGGGCTCAACCAGCACCAGCAGGCCTATTTCGTAGGCATACGTTCCACATTCTATCGCATAGCCACCATCTTCTCATCTGGTTTGCTGGTTGGTTTGGCTGGCGCCCTTCAGGTGCTCACACGCAGTATCCAGTACTCGTGGAGCCTTGTATTCTACCTGGTAGCGGGCCTCTTCATCGCCCTGTGGCTTTACCACAACTGGGCTCTACCACGCCCTGCCGAGGATGGTGAGAAGACACAGAAGACAGCCCGCGACATCATACGCGAGTTCTGGCTCACGCTGGTCACTTTCTTCCATAAGCCCCAAATGTGGGTAGGCATCTGCTTCATGCTGTTCTACCGCATGCCAGAAGGACTGCTATCTAAAGTGAGTGCGCTTTTTCTGGTTGACAGCACCAAAAACGGCGGCTTAGGGCTCTCAGACGGCGAGTTCGGCCTTGTTCAGGGCACTGTTGGCGTCATTGGTCTCACACTTGGTGGCATTCTTGGCGGCATCTGCGCCAGCCGCGACGGACTGAAGCGCTGGTTATGGCCTATGGTGATGGCTATCACGATACCCGATATCGTATACGTCTACCTCTCCTGTGCCCTGCCCACTGATCTCATCGTCATCAACATCTGCATTTTCTTAGAGCAATTTGGTTATGGCTTTGGCTTCTCAGCCTATATGCTCTACCTTATCTATTATAGTCAGGGTGAGCACAAGACTGCCCATTACGCTATCTGCACCGCCTTCATGGCCCTGTCGATGATGATACCCGGGCTCTTTGCGGGAGCCCTTCAGGAGAGTGTAGGTTATCAGGGGTTCTTCCTCATCGTAATACTCTCCTGCCTCATTACCTACCTCGTGTCATCGCTACTGAAGATAGACCCAGAGTTCGGAAAGAAAAAGGCATAAAGAAAGGCTTCCAGTTCTTGGAAGCCTTCTTTATTCTTACACATATTATATTCCTGCACCGTCTTGGAATCCAGCGTCAACAGCCTTGCTCTGCAGTATGCGCGAGTTTGGCGGTACACTATGCGTCAGCCAGATGTTACCACCAATCACCGAGTGGTGTCCGATGGTGATGCGGCCAAGGATAGAGGCGTTTGAGTAAACTGTCACATGATCCTCCAGAATCGGGTGGCGCGGCACATTCAGCATATTGCCGTTCTCATCATACTTGAAACTCTTGGCACCAAGCGTCACGCCCTGATACAGACTCACGTGGTTGCCAATGATGGCCGTCTCGCCTATCACGACACCCGTACCATGGTCTATCGAGAAATATTCGCCTATCTTCGCGCCAGGATGAATGTCGATACCCGTTTTCGAATGAGCTAACTCTGTGATGATTCTTGGAATCACGGGCACCTTCAGCTCATGCAGTCTGTGGGCCACACGATAGTGCGTCATCGCATTCATGACAGGATAGCAGAATATCACTTCACCATAGTTCGAAACAGCCGGGTCGTTGTCAAACATCGCCTGCACATCGGTATACAACAGTCGCTTAATCTCTGGCAGCGTGTCGATAAACTCCAGCGCCAATCGCTCAGCCTCGTTATATACCTGTTCCTTGGTGTACATCTGCTCACAATCCTCACAGAACTGCAGTCCGTGGGCAATCTGCTTGGTGAGCTGAGTCAAAAGCTCCTCCATGTGAACACCTATGTAATACGAACGTATGGTCTCGTCGGGCTGTCGCTTGTTAAAATAGTCAGGGAAGATGATGCTTTTCACCAGCTTTACAATCAGCTTCACCTGCTCTACCGAGGGCAGCGGAGCCACTGTGGCAGGCATCATGCCAGCCTCATTCTCACTGTATTTCGACAGCAGTGCCACGTTCTTGCGCAGCGTTTCATTCTGTTTCTTTTTGTCCATATCGGTGGCAAAAGTACGAATAAAAGAGTAAAAACGCAAAAGATTTCGTTCTTTTTTCTATTTCAGAGTCATTTTCAGAAAGGAAAATCGATATCCGGCCCCCACTCGTCATCAATCCTGACGATTATTTCAACCAACATCTCTGAGCTCTCATTGTCGAAAAGATTACCCTTACAAACCGTCACGCTGTTACGCTGGACAGGGAGGCGTGAGATTTTCTTCTCGGTCAATGGGGTAGCTGATCCCTTTTCATTTACAGAATAAGTCCTTATAGCAAGATCTATCGAATCTTTCTCCGCACTCGGAATCATATAGAATCCAAATTGCTTGTCAGCACTATTCACATCCTGCACAACGGTCTGATTGGTATTTGTGCTTCCATACCCCGTCAGTCCGTCAAACGTTCCTTTGCTACCTTTATAGCTGAATATCATCTGGTTCATCTCCGCAGGTGCCTTATCGACTGGGATAATATTTATGCGCGACACAATCCTGTTCAGCGTCAGGTCCTCCACAACAGCCTCGTCACCAATCTCCAAGTCCCTAGCGCACCAGAAGGTGTCGCCTAAATCACTTCCTGAGATTGATACCCTTTCGTTTTTACTGAAGGAAGGGTTATTCGAGGCGCTATGCCCCACTACAATAAGATAATAATGTCCCCTCTCTAGCGTGAAATAGGCATTTCCGAAACCATCGCCGTCGACTTTCTGATTCACATACGCCACCCGTTCGCCCACATCGTTATATATATGGAAACACAGCCTTGAACACACATCCTCAATCGACCCCTTCGTTTTTGCAGGGAACGACGCCTGCTCATAGCTGACGATGCGCAGCATCACGTTAGCATCATTCGTGCCATCCTCATCGTTAACTACCATCTTCTCACACGCTGACACCAGCAGCGTCAGCACAATCAGCACACACAAGTTTTTTTTCATTTTGATACTCATTTGTCTGTTTAGTTTTTTTGCTTTTTACATTTTACTTATTACGTTTGCAAAGGTAACAAACAATTTTGAATTATACAATATTTTGGAATGAAAATTTTCATAATACCCATAAAAAAGTAACGTTTCTTGGTAATAAAAGACTTTCCCCGTAACAAACTACAGGTTTATAAGCCACAAACCCACACTTTCCTCCGAGCAGAAGCGGAAACAGTTATACCACACTGTGTCTGTAATCATGGTGCCCCAATGTGTTTTTTATAAAATATACACGAGAACTATTGCACAATTCAATTATTTTTTTTACCTTTGCAAACAGTTAAGTCCACACGAAAGATAAACGAATTGCTTTGAATATGATGAAGAAGATTTTCACACTATTACTTGCCTCGATGGGGCTGACGACAGCCTGTGGGCAACAGACTTTCGAAAATGCCGACGTAGAGGCATTCGCCAAGCTGACAGGCAGCAGCGACGTAATACTGCTCGACGTGAGAACGGAAAAAGAATTTAACGAGGGGCACATTCCCGGGGCTCTGAACATCGACCAGGCTGAGGGCGATTTCATGGAGAAGGCCAAACAGGCACTGGCTAAGGACAAGACCATCGCCGTATATTGCCGCAGCGGACGACGCTCGGCTAATGCAGCAGGCCGACTGGCCGCCGAGGGTTACAAATGTGTCAACCTGCTGGGAGGCATCATTGCATGGAAAGAGGCTGGTCGTGAGACTGTTGCAGCCAGTAAGTACGAGATGGATGTTTTTAATACCAAAAGCGGTAAAGAGGTAAAGATATATGCCCTGCTCCACGCAAGTATCCGCATGACTTACGACGGCAAGGAGATAGAGATAGACCCGGTGACGAAGCTGGGCAACCGCACCACCGACTATCAGGCCATGCCAAAGGCCGACTACATTTTCGTGACTCACGAGCATGGCGACCACTTCGATAAAGAGGCCATCGCCCTGCTCACCACAGAGAACACGAAACTGATAACCAACAAGCGCTGTGCCGACATGATAGGCTATGGCGAGGTGATGGCTAACGGCGACGCGCTGACGCTGGCCGACGACCTGAAAGTAGAGGCGGTGCCTGCCTATAACTACACAGAGGGGCACCTTCAGTTCCACCCCAAAGGACGCGACAACGGCTATATCCTGACCATCGACGGTCTGCGGATCTACATCGCAGGCGACACGGAAGACATCCCAGAGATGGCGGAACTGAAAGACATCGACATCGCATTCCTGCCCTGTAACCAGCCCTATACGATGACACCAGAACAGTTGGCAAAGGCTGCCAGAATGGTAAAAGCCAAGACGGTATTTCCCTACCATTACGGTCAGACAGACGTAACATCCCTACCCCCAGAGCTACAGGCCGACGGCATTGGCGTGAGGATACGCCACTACGAATAGCGGCTAACTAAATCCAAGAAAAAAGCCATATTTCTTTCTAATAACACAAAAAAAGAGAGCCTTCACGAGGCTCTCTTTACGATATTCTTGTGGAGCTGGAGGGAGTCGAACCCTCGTCCAAACAGGGAAACCATACGCTTTCTACACGCTTATTCCAGCCTTCGGTTTTCGAGTAGCAGCAAGACCTGGACCACCAACTGCGACCTTAGCTCCAAAAATTTCATCTGAATGTCGGAGCCCAAACAGACTATTTCCGATTTAACCTGCGCCGCTGAATCTTTGGATTCGGAACAACATCCTCGGAGCGACGTCTCGTTCTCTCACCTTGTAAGAGAATAAAGCCAGTAATCTACTGTACTTCGATTAGGCAGCGAGAGCGTAACGTGTTTCGCCAATTAATTTTTCCCTGACTCAGATTATGGAGGGAACCAAGAAGCCTCCGCGTGCTTACGTACCATCTCAACCCGCTGTCAAATCCAGTCAACCCCAAGTCTTGAAAAGTAGTAGCGAAAAAGCGCTCACTAGCGATTTCAGCGTGCAAAGATACGATTATTTTGTGAATAAGCAAGTTTTTTCACAGATTTTTAGTAATTTTGCAGTCGCTAGTTATAATAATTACGCGCGCAAGAGCGTTTTAATGAATAAAAAACGAAAAAATGAAAATCAGAAACCTGATATTAGTGGCGGGAGGGGCGATACTGATGGCATCGTGCGCCACGCCCAAAAACTACAACTATCTGCAAGACCTGCAGAACGGGCAGCAGATAACCACTTCGACAGATGGTACGATACGCTTGCAACCCAACGACCAGATAACGGTGCTCGTGAGGAGTAAGGATCCAGAGATGGGCAACCTTTTCAACAAGGGAATCATTACCAACCTGAAGGCCGGCCTTGCCGATCAGAGTCTTTATATGATGGGCTACACCATAGGGCCTGACGGCTGCATCGACATGCCCTCAGCAGGCAAGATAAGCATTTCAGGGAAAACACGCTTTGAGGCACAGGAGACCATTCAGAACAAACTTCGCGATTCGGAACTGCTAAAGGATGCCAACGTAACGGTAGAGACAACAAACATGACCTATACCGTGATGGGGGAAGTGAACGAGCCAGGCAACTATCAGATAGAAAAAGATGTGATAACGCTGTTTGAGGCATTAGGAAAGGCGGGTGACATCAATGTATACGGTAAGCGCGACTCAGTGATGGTGATACGTCAGATAGGCAAGGAAAAGAGAATATACAACCTATCCCTGAACTCTGGCAAGGATATCTTCAGTTCTGATGCTTACTATATACAGCAGAACGACGTCATCTACGTGAAGGCCAACGATACGAAAGCTCGCCAGTCGAAGACGCCAGGCAACGAGAGCCGTACGCTGAGTTTCTGGCTCACGCTGGCATCTGTATTGACAGCATTAGGAGTAGCAATTTTCAAGTAAGAAGAAAAATGGGAAAAGACTTTATTAAGATATGCATCAGTAAATGGCGTTGGTTTGCGGCGTCGACGGGAACGATGTTGGTGCTGGCCATTATGTTTCTGCTCGTTGTGCCTCCAAAATATGAAAGGCAGGCCACCATACTGATTAAAGACGAGACAAGTGGAGGCGGACTGCTTTCGTCGATGATGGGAAACATGGGTATGCTGGCTGGTATGGCAGGCCTCAACATATCATCGAATGTACTCAACGAGATGGAAATCATCAAGTCGCCAGGCATGCTGAGCAAGGTGATAGACAGAATGGGGCTCGAGGTGCGCTATCAGGCCTACGACGGACTGATGAAGCGCGATCTGTGGCAAGAGACGCTGCCTATAAAGGTCAGCTTTCCCCAGATAGGCAAAGACGAAGCCGCCTACATGAAGATGGATTTGAGGAAAGACGGTACCTACACGCTCTACAAGTTGCGCAAGAACGGCAAGAAGCTATCTGGCGAAGCCATCGGCAAGGTTGGCGAGGTATGCCAGACGCCACTTGGCAAGGTGTCAGTCATCAAGACAAAAGACTTCGACAAGAGCTTCACTGAGGACGATGAGATGACCATCCGCATCACTAAAGAGCGTCGCTACGACATCATCGACCGTATACAGAAACAACTGAGCGTAGACCTTGCAGACGACCAGACATCGCTTATCAGTATATCCTGTCGCAACCAGATAGAGGCTCGCGCAGAACTCATCATTAATACGCTCATTGAAATCTATCAGGAAGAATGGCTAAAGGACAAAAAAGACGTGGCTGATGCCTCGACATTGTTTATCAATGAACGCATAAAGGGCATTGAGGCAGAACTCAGCGGACTTGACTCAGACATAGCGCAGTTTAAGGGTCGCAACTTGTTGCCCGACTATGAGGAGGTTGCAAAGATGTATATGAAGAATGCCTCGATAGCCTATGAACAGCAGGTGAAAGCAAGCAACTACCTATACATGCTGCAGCAGATGCGTAATGAGGTGAAAAACATCGATGGAAAGAACATCGTATTGCCAGCTAACCTATTACCAGACAACCAGAATGTGGCACTGGAGATTGCAGAATATAACAAGCTGCAAACCAAACGCAACTCTATGGTGGAAAACAGTAACGAGAACAACCCGTTGGTAAAAGACCTCGATTTGCAGCTGAAAGGCATGCGGGGGGCCATTATTAACTCCCTCGATCAGGCTGTTAATCAGCTAAAGGCCCAACATGCGGGTGCTACCAACCAAGAGCTCAAACTGAAGGGCGAGATATCAATGGCACCTGAAAAAATAACGAAGATACTGCCTGCAGAGCGCAAGCAGAAGATTATTGAGGCATTATACATCTATCTGCTCGAGAAACGTGAGGAAAATAATATCACCCACGTATTCAACGCTCGCAACATGAGACTTATTTCACCTCCTATCGGCGACTGGAAGCCAGCGTTCCCCAAGAAAAGTACAACAATCATAGTTGCCATACTCATAGGACTGATACTACCGATTTTAGTTCTTTTCCTCAAAAGAAATATTCGAAGTATACTCGAAGAAGCATAACAGACCAAAAGAGAAGGAATGGCGATAATCTTTATCTTTTTCGCACTATTTCTTGGTGTACACTATATCTCCAAGACATTCAGCAATCCAGGTAAGGCACAGCTTTTCCAGCTCATCGTTTGCTTCATCCTACTCTTCGGATTCTTCGGATTTAGAGATATTACAGTACTCAATGACACATCGCACTACTATGGATTCTATTATCAACGAGCTCATGTTGCAAGATACCTGAACGAAACGGTTTTCGCATATCACGTGACAGATAAGTTTGAATATGGATTCCAAGTACTATGCCACATATTGATAAAATACGTGTCGAAGAACCCCTACACCATCATTATCCTGTCAAGTCTTGTTATCACTATAGGTGAACTCTGGTTTTTCAACCGTCATTCCAGACATATTGCCAAGATGTGCTTCTACTTTCTCATTGCCAACCTGATGTTCATGCACTACTGTATCATCCGTCAGGCATTAGCTATCTTGCTATTCTATGCAGCTTTCGAACAGATGGACAAGAGCATCAGGAAATATCATCTGCTGATAGCCTGTGCCTGTCTGTTCCATATCTCAGCAATATTTCTGTTTCCCCTGCCCTATATCCGCAAGATACACCCATCACGACGCGCAATCATGATTGTCGTTGGCGCGTCAGTGATATTCGCATTTACCGTTTTCGAGATACTTGCTCTTCTGGGCATGCACGATCATCCATATTACAAGGCAGCCATACAGAGGGAGTCAATATCCATAGTAGGACTCGCAGACTTGGTCATTCTGCTGTTCATACTGGGCACATGCGTCTACATTCACAGAAAAAAGCGATACGAACAGATTGAAAATACTTATTTATGGATAGGGATAACGATGCTGTGTGTGAGTATCATTTCTCTCGTATTTTATCCCATTGCCCGTGTGAACGAGTATTTGTGGCCATTTCTGATGCTCCTGCTCTTGAGATACATTGACCCCACAGTACTGAGAAAACAATATCCATGTAGAACAGAAGGTGCCCAGAATCTGTTAAGATTAATAGTAATTATCGTCTTTGTAAGCAAGATGATAGGCGTAAACACCTTCCGTCCCGAGTGGTTACATGTAGATGAATATAAATTCTACGACTTCGAGAAGCCAGTCCACACATATAACCTTTATCCTCAAGAATAACCATGAAAGAATCTCTCATTAACAAATTAAAAGCCTCAGACATTGCCTTAAGAATGACAAGAGGAGCTCTCTGGTCTTTTACAGGAACGGCTCTCGGGAAGTTCTTCGTTTTGCTGACAGGCGTCATCTGTGCCCGTATACTGGGAAAAGAGGGATTCGGAGAACTTGGGATCGTAAGGTCGACACTTGGCATGTTCATCATTCTTGGTTCTGGAGGAATAGGAGTAACTGCCACGAGGTTTATTGCGGCCTACAGGGAAAACGACAAAGAGCACGCCGCTGCCATCTACCGCCTGTCGAATATATTTGCCACTACGTTAGGAATTGTCACTACGTTGCTGCTCATAGTATTGTCTAGCCTACTGGCAGAGAACATACTGAACTCGGAAAAGTTGACCTTCACTCTGATAATAGGTACTACCGTGCTCATAATGTCTATTCTGAACAGTTCTGAGAGCGGTACATTAGCAGGATTTGAGAATTTCAGATCAATAGCCGTCAATACCCTTATTGCAAGTATAGCGGAAGCTGTCGGCATGATTGTCGGAGCATACTATTTCCAACTGAACGGTGCCATATTAGGATTTGGCTTAGGCGTGTTTGTACTATACCTAACGAATAAACGGTCTGCAATCACTTGTTTTAAGGAGGCTGGCATCCATGTAAAAGGGGCAAGTATAAGGAAAAATGACTGGCAATTAATATACAAATACAGTCTGCCCGCTACACTATCTGCATTGATGGTGACTCCTGTATTCTGGCTTATACGGTCAATGCTTATCAACACAGGAGGTTATGGAGAACTTGGTATCTTCGAGGCTGCCGACCAGTGGAAAGTCATCCTGCTATTTGTTCCTGGGGCTGTGTGTCAGATTGTCCTGCCTATCCTGTCGAGCATCACAGACTCACGACAATTCAAAAAGGCTCTGTTGGGAAACCTCTTACTGATTGGAGGCATATCCACAACTCTCGCCTTGCTGGCGTGGGTGTCAGCACCTGTCGTCATGCCTTTCTATGGTAAGACATTTGACAATCCGACACCTCTGGCTTATCTCGCCATATCCACCATTCCGACTGCCATTTCACAAATTCTGGAGATGACGCTTTACAGCAAAGACAAGATGTGGTTAAGCCTTACCTTCAATATACTCTGGGGCGCCACCACCATATTATTGACGTGCCTTTTCCTACAAAGAGGACAAGGTGCGGCAGGAATTGCGCTGGCCATATTGGTAGCATATACCATTAAGATGGTGTGTATAGGAGGCTATCTATTCACAATCAAATCAAATCGCCATGCCCAAATTTAGCATTATCATACCCACCTACGAGCATACAGAGCTTCTAGAAAGAGCACTGCAATCCGTGATAACGCAGAATCTTGTGGATTGGGAGGTCATTATCAGTGATGACTCTATAAGCAATGACGTAAAGGACTATGTAGAGAGCTTGCGAGATGAACGCATCAGTTACTTGAAGCACAACAAAGGCGTAACAGCAGCTGAGAACTGGAACTTCGGGATGCAAGCTGCCAAAGGCGATTATATGATATTGATGCATCATGACGAGGCTTTTACAGTGTCTACACAACTTCAGTGTATCGCCCAAGCATTTGAAACGGGAGTTCAGGTGGTGGTATCGAATATAGAAATAGAGAAAGACGGAAAAACATCAAAAGGAAGACCTCGATGGCTGAAAAAGCTGGCTCTAAGAAACCCATCGTTATTGTTGCTTTGCAATGCTATCGGGCCCACGGCCTGCGTGGCTTTCAGACAAGAGCGGAAACAGCCTTTCAACAGCCAGCTATCGTGGTTAGTGGATGCAGAGTGGTATTACAGAATGCTGAAAGGCGCTACGACCCTGTTTCTGGAAAATATTTCCATACGATCGTATCATGGTCATCAAGGGCAACTGAGTTTAGAGATGAACGCGCTGGAAGCCTTTAAGCACGATCAGGCCACGATTAATAAGACCCACAGCAGCGAGCCCTGCGTGAGATATATGACAATCCTTTACGGATGTCTGATTATGAGAACAAAAAAAATATTTTGCAAGAGATGAAGATTGTGAGGATTTCAGGAGGACTGGGCAACCAGATGTTCCAGTTTGCGCTCTACGAGGCATTGCGCAGGCAGCATCCCGAAGAGGAGATGCTGGTAGACCTGCACGGCTTCATTGGCTATAAGAAGCATCGGGGCTTCGAACTGCCCAAGGTGTTTCACGTGGCCTACGAAGAAGCAACACTTGGAGAGATTGCGAAGGTGGCCTACCCCTACCCCAACTATCAGTCGTGGCGCATTCTGAGCAGAGTGCTACCATGCAGAAAAACCATGCTGAAAGAGAAGCCCGATTTCAGTCTGGAACCAGAAGCGTTAACTCGTCCCGGGGACACCTACTACGATGGTTACTGGCAGCACGAGGAATACTTCGACAGAATCAGCGGCGATATTGTGAGACTGTATCACTTTCCTGATTTTGAAAACGATAAGAATCAACTTGTGGGCAAAATGGCATTAGAGACAAACAGTTGTGCCATACACATCAGGCGAGGAGACTACCTGACAGATCCTCTGCGACAAGGTACGACCTCACTGGATTTCCCCCTTAGAGCCATTAAATGGATGAAAGAGAACAGAGCTCCTGAGCAATGGCTGGTATTCTCTGATGATATGCCATTGGCCAGGGAATGCCTGAAAGCCGTTTTGCCAGAAGAGAAAACCTGCTACGTAGACTGGAACCAAGGTATCAGAAGCATCAACGACATGCACTTGATGAGTCTATGCAAGAACCACATCATAGCCAACTCCACTTTCTCATGGTGGGGCGCCTGGCTATGCCAGAGAGAGGACAAGACAGTAGTGGCACCTCATGAGTGGATGAACAGGAAAAACGTGGTGTCGCCAGCAGTAAAGGATTGGATTAAATTATAAAAAAAGACAGATAGTGAAATTCTCTGTATTGATAGCCGTTTACGCCAAGGAGCTACCCTCGAACCTGAGACAGAGCCTTGACAGTATTTTCAACCAGGAGATGCCTCCCAATGAGGTAGTGCTGGTGGAAGACGGACCCATAACACAGGCATTGGAGCAGGTTGTAATGGACTATACCATCATGTATCCAGAACTGAAGGTAGTGAAACTGGAACATAACGTCGGACTGGGACTGGCATTATCAGAAGGACTGAAACACTGTAGCTATGACATCGTGGCGAGGATGGATTCTGACGACCTGTCGCGCCCAGAGCGCTTCAGCAAGCAAGCAGCCTGGATGGAGTTGCACCCTGAGACTGATGTCATAGGATCGTGGGTAGATGAGTTTTCGGATGATTCATCGAAAATCATCTCAACCAGAAGATTGCCTGAGACGCACAGCGAACTGCTCAGATTCAGTCGTTACCGCAACCCTATGAACCATCCTACAGTGATGTTCAGGAAAAAGGCGGTACTGGAGGCAGGAAGCTATCGCCACTGTCCACTGTTTGAAGATTATGACTTATGGGTCAGGATGATGCAACATGGAGCAAAATTCCACAATCTACAGGAATCGCTACTATTATTCAGACTAACCACACAATTGTTTGATCGAAGAGGCGGAAGATTGTATATCAGACAGGAGTTGAATTTTCAGCGGAAGATGTACCATATGGGACACATTACACTGAGCCGACTGATAGTAAACTGTATCGTGAGAACATTGCTCAGGCTCATACCCAATGGCTGGCGAAAATTTGGTTATTTATTTTTCCTCAGGAGATAATAAAACAGAGAAGAAGACGTTATATTATAAATTAATGTAGAACTAAAGATTACTGAATGGAGCATAATTACCCGTATATATATGATGGTATGAACGCATTTGAGAAAGAGGTGAAGCGTTGGCTTGACTTCTTCTTGGCAACATTGTGTCTTATCATCTTCTCTCCCCTATTCCTTGCATGCTATATTGCTGTAAAACGTGGCAAAGACGGACCCGTGATTTTCAAGCAGGAACGCATTGGACGCTTTGGCAGACCTTTTTATATCTACAAATTCCGCAGTATGACTGTCGATGCGGAATCTGAAGGCCCGCAGTTAAGCAAGCAAAGAAAAGACAAACGCCTGACCAAGGCGGGAAAGTTCTTGCGTAACCACCATCTTGATGAACTGCCTCAACTTTGGAACATATTCGTGGGTGATATGGCTTTTATCGGTCCGCGACCAGAACGCAAATTCTACATAGACAAGATTATGCAGCACGATCCACGATACACGTATCTGTACCAAATCCGACCAGGCATCACATCGATGGCAACGCTTTATAACGGCTATACAGATACGATGGAGAAGATGCTGAAGCGTCTGGAGATGGATTTAGACTATCTGGAACATCGCTCATGGTGGCTTGACGCTAAAATATTGGGATTGACGTTTCTGAAAATCATATTTGGCAGAAAGATCTAGTATTTGCGGAATTCCATCCTACCTGAATACGGATCCCTACTGACGAGCACCATCCTGCTAGACGTCAGTTCCTCTATCTGGAACAACTGTTCATTAGCATTATTGATACCATAAGGCATAAGATAGGCAGACACAGTCGTATCAGTATTCTCTATCATACGATCTCCGTTGTCACGATCGACAAAATAGAATCTGTTTAGTTTCAACACATCGCCATTGCGCTCAAAACTGGCGATGATATCCTGATTAACTTTTTTCACATCGCGCAATTCGAGGATACTTCCCTGGAACGACCACGTGATACCGCTATTACGCATATCAACCTTTCCCATGGTACCACAGAAAACATCTTCCCTTGACGTCATCTGCCAAAAGCCGTCCAGGTTGCCATTATCAGAACCATCCACGTCGCAGGCTGTCAAGACCAATGCTACACCTATTATATATATGAAGAAACGTTTCATTATTTTATTGTTTTTACAATCGAAAGCTGAATGCCGTAATTATCACCACGAAGCTTACCGGAATCCATTGCGAAGGCGCCATTCAGGCTCCATCCTTGCCTCATGCAATAACTCACCTCTGCCAATAGACTCACGTTCTCCTCTGGATTAGGGGGTAGATAGTAGTATGAGCCATAGCTCTTCTGCCAAGTAGCCAAAATACGATAGTGAAGATTTGACAATGGAGTACCACTAAGTCCTAAATGCCATGCCACAAAGCGATTATGACAGACCTCAATATTGCCATCACTGTTATATAGAGGTGAGAGATAAAGTGGATTTCCCATCACTTGTCCCCAATGCTGCCAACCTGTGAATAAATGATGGTTGTAGTAGTTGTCACGCCCGCTGATTTGGTGATGTATGTTTGAGGTTTCATCATGATAAACAGGTCCTGCCTGATATTTTGTATAAAGATATTCAATCACGATGTTTTGTAACCAAGGATTATGTTTCAACTTGAGTTCAGCACCCAACATCCAGTCTTTAAAGTCATAACGCATATACTTGTCACCACTCTTATTGAAATGCGTCAACATAGAATGGTCCTCAAAGAACTGATCAGCATAGAGTCCAAGATTCCATGCAGGCTGGTCGAAATTCAGACGAGCCACCCAAGAGCCAAGATGATTACCCTCAGCATTCTTAAAATCGCCATCAGTCGCATCAGAGCCACTCATGAATAGTGCATTTTTAAAGGCCTTCAGACCACTATCATTCTTATATACCTTCTCCACACCGTTTTCATAAAGATAGGATGTGCCACCAAACTGAGTAGCCAACTCCAGCCCTAGTTCCAAAGTGATGTTCTTGGGTCCTACCTTCAGATACCCCGCCTTGCTGTGGTAGAGCGTACCATCGGTATATCGCTGTCGGGGAGCAACGAACTCCTTCTGCCAGTTGTCGTCAGTAGTCTTACCAAATGCGACATGCCCCTTCAATGCCAACCAGTTCCCTGTGATAGGGATTGTCCAATAATCAGGTAGGGCTATCCTAACCTGAGGTATCGGACGAGCGTTGATACCCAAGGTCTGAGAGCCTGTGCTGAGTTCCTGATTCTTCAACTCCATAGGATACTCCTTGGCACCAACGGTAAGGACCCCTTTCTGCCAGCGCCCTTCTACATAAGCCTGTTGCACCACCAACGTACTTGTAAAGCCCGTTGCCACAGCCACATCCACGCCATATCCCAAGCCCCAGCAGCGGCCATCGTCAGCAGAAAGAGGACGCTCCACGGCTCCACGCACATAACCATTAGTTGTTTTCAGGCTACTGAGTCCGTATTTATTGGCATTGAGCCACAAAGGGGTATTGTCGCCTGCAGATAATGTAGTCTGGAATCCCACTCGATACTGCAAACTGTCAGTAAGCGAAAGTCTCTCTTGTCCAGAGGCTACAGAGACACCACACAGGCATATTATGATTGGTAATAATCGTCCCATATTCGGGACAAAGGTACGAATAAGTAAGTACAATACCAAATAATTTAGAGACTTTTCGAACTTACTCCTACTTACTCGTAAGGAAACTATGAGTTAGTCGTAATGAAACTCATAGTTTCCTTACGAGTAAGTAGGAATCAGTTAAACTACCCCGCCCCATGTTTTCCTTTTTTGATTCGGTGTTTTTTTGCGAATCCATCACTTCTCGTCGTAACAGACTGATATACTGATGTTTAATACAAATGATAGATTCTTATCATCTATCACTAATCTTTATGCTCTTATTGTATATTTTTAAACGTCCGGAAATAAGGATTTTACAAATAGTAGGCGTCATACACAAAAGTAAAACAACTTGTTTTACCTTTGAAAAGACTATCTCTTTCTATGTAAAAGACGGCACTTTAGAAAGTAAAACAACTTGTTTTACTACGACTACACCACCTTCACGCGTATACACACGTATATGTTATAATTGTAATACTCACTTTTTATCCCGCACTTCCTACACCTAAATCGGGTGTGGGGAGTGCGGGAAGTGCGGGTTGTTTTTTATAGGGTTTTTCCCCTTTGAGTTTAGGGAAAATCCCTTGCATGGATGACAATTTTGTTGTTCCTTTGCAGTGTGAATAATAAAATGAATGTCTCACCATCTAAATGATACCATTATGAAGAAGATGTTTTTCGCACTGATGATGATGTTGACCACCACGATGGCAGCAAGTGCAATGAGCTATGAGCAGGCCCGCAACGAGGCATTGTTCCTGACTGACAAGATGGCTTACGAGCTGAACTTGACAGATGAGCAGTACGAGGCAGCTTACGAAATAAACCTCGACTACCTGATGGGTGTTACAGGGCGTTCAGATGTGTTTGGCACATACTGGGAGCGTAGGAATCTGGACCTGAGCTATATACTGTTCGACTGGCAGTGGAATGCCTACATTGCTGCCAGCTATTTCTATCGTCCACTTTACTGGGAGGCCGGTTATTGGCACTTTGGCATCTATCTGCGCTATCCGCACCGCGACTACTTCTATTTCGGACGTCCTCACTTCTATGCCACTTATCGCGGAGGGCATGCTTGGCACGCACATGGCACTCATGGTTACTACTATCATCACAAGAGCCACTATCGTCCTAGCCACAGAGAGCACGTAGGAATGCATGATCGCTGGAATCGCGGAGATTTCCGTACGCCGCCACACAACAGTTCTACACGCGTAACTGGTCGCCATCATGATAATCGCAGCAACAGAGTTGGTTACGATAATCGTCGTCCAGACAATCGTCAGATGGAGAACCACAACAATCGCCAAAACGAGAGCCGTCCTAATCGCCAGATTGAGAATCGTCCCAATCGCCAAATAGAGAATCGCCCAGAGAACCGCTCTAATAGCGGGAACTTTGGAGGACACCGCGGAAGCAGTCCTTCGAGAAGCGTGAACCACGACTCAGGTTCTTTCAGCCACAGGAGTTCAACTCGCAGCAGTTCCAGCTCGCATAGTTCCCACAGCTCACACAGCAGTTCTAACTCTTCACGCTCTGGCGGAGGACACTTCGGAGGTCGCAGATAAGAGCAATCAGAGTTCGAGCGTACGGACTTCAGCATTCGACATGCGCTGGATCTCGCTCATAGGTTTATTATAATATACTGCCTGTACAGCCTTATTAATAATTCCATGGCCTACAGCCAGCACCTTCTTTCCAGGGAAAGTCTTCTTGACATAAGCGATAAATTCGCCAGCCCTGGAAAGAAGGTTTTCTAATGTTTCAATGTCGTCTGGCCATATTTCGCCTTTCAGGTCAGGGATGAAGCGTCCGGTGAATCCCCCCCAGTCCCGTTCTCGCAGAAGATGTGTTGTAACCACCTCGATATGATGGGGAGTTGCAATAATACGGGCTGTATCAATAGAGCGTTTCAAATCGCTGGCGATGATAACATCCAACGGGCGGTCCTGCCATTCCATACTCAACTGCCGAGCCTGAAGAATGCCATTCTCATTGAGTTCTCCCTGGGTCTGTCCCTGCATTATCTGGTTGGCATTATCTACCGTTTCTCCGTGTCGTGCTAAATAAAGAATAGTCATATCATCTTTAAAATTTGCTGCAAAAATACACAAATATTTGCTGATTCCACCTTATTTTCGTATATTTGCACCGTGAATTTTGAAAAAAGACAATTATGAAGATACTACAAAGCTCTATTTTCCGTTCCATTTGCGCCATCGCAATTGGTATTTTATTGATAAAATATCCCGATAATACCGTTACATGGATTACAGTTGCCATTGGTATCCTTTTCCTGCTTTCAGGTGTTATCTCGCTGATAGTGTACGTAAATGCACGAAAGAATGTTTCAGAATACAAAATAACCGATACTGATGGCAAGGTGATTGCTGGCGAGCAACCTACATTTCCCATCGTGGGTGTGGGCAGCCTTATTCTTGGAGCACTGCTGGCACTTACTCCAAATATATTCATCACTGCCCTGATGTATATTATCGGGGGCATCTTAATTCTTGGCGCCATCAATCAGTATATGAACCTTATTAACGGACGTAAATACGGTAAGATCGGTTTTGGCTACTGGGTATTCCCCTCACTGGTTCTGCTTACCGGACTCTACGTCATCATTCGCCCTATGGCTCCAGCCAGTACTGCGATGCTGATTCTTGGCTGGTGCTCACTGCTCTATGGTGTGACGGAAATGATTAATTCGCTGAAGTTCCATGCAGATAAGCGCAAGGCTGCACAAATACAGGAAATTCCTGTAGCAGAAGAAGTTGTGGAAGAAAAGACTGCTGAGACTATTTCAGCAGAAGAGGGTGCAGAAGAAGCACTCCCTTCTGATGATAGTGTTCCAACTATACAATAACTTTTCAGACCCCAGTAACGATTCCTTCAATATAAGAGCGAAGGATATGAATGCCGGTCTTGTTGTCACCTCCCCAAGGGATAATAAGATCGGCAAATTTCTTTGTGGGCTCGATAAATTGTTCGTGCATAGGTTTCAGAACTTTCTCATAACGATCAAGTACCATATCGACAGTACGTCCACGTTCCACCACGTCGCGACGAATGTTTCGAATCAGTCGAACGTCATCGTCTGTATCCACGAAAATCTTTAAATCCATCATATCGCGCAATTTCTTATAGTGGAGCGCCATGATACCTTCGATAATGATGACAGGCTTGGGTTCTACGTGGATAGTTTCCTTCAGGCGGTTACTCTCAATATAAGAGTAGGTGGGCTGCTCGATAGCCTCACCAGCTTTCAGTTTCTTGATATGCTCTGTTAGCAGTTTCCAGTCGAAAGCGTCAGGATGATCAAAGTTGATAGCCGCACGTTCCTCTGGCGTGAGATTCGTCGTATCGTTATAATACGAATCCAGTGGTACTACTGCTGCACAGTGAGGTGGCAGCGCCTTGGCAATTCGTTTTACGACGGTGGTCTTGCCTGAACCCGTTCCGCCCGCAATTCCGATAATAGTCATATATGATTCTGATTTGTTTTTATTTACTCAAATAGACCACTGTAGGAAGATGGTCGCTAAAGCCATTAAGCCACTTACCACCAGCTGTGGTTCGCAGAGGACTGCCCCAATAGTCACCAGGCCCCTGCAACATATAGTCACGACGGAACACCTGATGCCCCTCAAAAGTAAGGCCCTTCTGCACTAGAAGAGACTTAGACAGGATAATCTGATCGAACAGATTCCAGGCTCCCTCATACATCAGCGTACCATCGCCTGCTGCCAGCGTGTTCCACCAGGGATTATATAATCCTCCATTCTCTACTTCACTTATCTCCCGATGGGCACCTAGACATTTTGCCATTGAGAGATCTTGAGGATCGTCGTTCATATCTCCCATAATCAACATTTTCACGCCAGGGTCATCTCTTAATAACGAGTCTTTCACCGCTCTGAGCTGTAAACCGCCATCCTCTCTAGCAATAGAAGGTGCACCACGTGATGGCAGGTGATTCACGATAATTGTCAGGTGTTCATCTGCCAAAGTGCCACTCACCACCAAGAAACCACGGGTAGCCCGACCAACATCTTCAGGTCGCGTATACACGTAAGGTACAAGTTTCACATTTCTCACTGCGAAAATTTGCGGATTATAAAGCAAGGCACAGTCTATGCCACGCTGGTCAGGACCTTCGATATGTACAAATTTGAAATTACGTTCTTTCAATGGGCCTTCATTACAGAGGTCTTCCAAACATTTAGCATTTTCGACCTCAGCCACACCTATAGCTGCACAACCCACATTGGGCAAGACATCAGTACCCATATCAGAAAGCACCCGCGAGAGATTCCTCAACTTATTGACATACTTATCACTTGTCCAGTGATAAGAACCCTCAGGTAGAAACTCATAATCGTTCTTCCCTGCATCATGACAAGTATCGAATAAATTCTCAAGATTATAGAAACCAATACCATAAGCAATCTTTTTCTTCGGGCCTTTCGCCATGCATACCCCGAAGAAAAACAATAGGGTCAGCGTCAAAAATCCAATTCTTCGCATATTATAGTGTATTTGTTTGCAAAAATACCACAAAAAACTGAGTCAACAAAGAAAAAAACACAAAAAACATCACTCAGAGTAAAATTAAGTCGATAAAGTTTGTTGGTTCAAAAAAATCTTCGTACCTTTGCAGCCCAAAAGTTCGAGATTTAGTTTTTAAACATTAATATTCAAATTTAAAATGAAAAAAGGTATTCATCCAGAAAACTATCGCCCCGTCGTATTCAAGGATATGTCCAACGGCGATATGTTCCTTACGAAGTCTACTGCAAAGACAAATGACACTGTAGAATTCGAAGGCGAAACTTACCCAGTGGTAAAAGTCGAAATTTCAAGCACCTCTCACCCCTTCTATACAGGTAAGAGCAAGCTCGTTGACACCGCAGGTCGTGTTGATAAGTTCATGAGCCGCTACGGTAAGGCTGCGAAGAAGTAAGATAAAACCGCAAAATTTTAAAAGGTGCGTCCACGGTAGTTGCATATGCCTTGGTTGCACCTTTTCTTTTTAAATCGACTCTTTATGAAACGACTATTCTACCTGATTCCTCTATTCATGCTTGCCTCTTGCGGAGGCAGTAGCGAAGACGGCCCAGAGCCAACGCCGACACCAGGCCCTGTTGAATCTACTAACATCAACAAGAACGATGCTTCACAGAATGAGTATTTAGCCCTTTTGGAAATGCCCAAGACCAAAAGCGGTAGTATTGTTGTTACCCATACCGTCGAAGGCTATGGCGTGAACTACTCTTTCGAGTGGGATAGCAGTCTGAGAGCACAACGCTGGACATGCTATACGCTTAACAAAAAAAACATGGCCTCTAATGGTAACACCCGTAAAAGCCTGTGGCCTGAGGGAGACCCTTGGAATTACGATCCAGACATAGCAACTGCCCAACAGCAGGCTACGTATAGTGAATTAAGCAAAAGTTATTTTCCTGGTACCAGCGCATACTACGAGAAAGGCCACATATGCCCCTCAGCCGATAGGCTTTACAGCAAGGACGTAAACGAGCAGACCTTCTTTATGACCAACATTCTACCTATGGTTGCTAAGTTCAATGGAGGTATTTGGAGTATGATGGAAGCTCGTACCCGCAACTGGGCTAATGGCGCCGATGAGTTGTATGTGTGCAAAGGTGGTACTATTGACAAGAGCGAACAGATTCTAGGTAAGACAATTAACAATCACATTGTACCAAAGTTTTTCTTTGTAGCTCTGCTTCACAAGAAGGGCGACACATACAAAGCACTTGGATTCTGGGTAGAGCACTTAAATGAAGACCACTCAAATGATAATCTTGGTGACTACGTTGTCAACATCGACAAACTGGAAGAGTTAACTGGTATCGATTTCTTCTGCAATCTGCCAGACGACATTGAAAACCAGATAGAAAGTGTATCACAAGAAGATGTCAAGTCCAGCTGGGGGCTTAGATAGTAAATAGTGAAAAGAGAATAGTGAATAGTTAAAAGTTAAAAAAAAACAAGACCCCATAACTTTTCACTTTTCACTTTTCACTTCTTTTTTGTATCTTTGCGCAGTATTATAGTCGCAAAGATAAATTAATCTATCAAGAATAGGAATGAAAACCATTTATGACTTCACTGTCAAAGACAGAAAAGGCAAAGACGTCTCTCTAAAGGAGTACGCTAATGAGGTGTTGCTGATTGTCAATACAGCAACCAAGTGTGGACTTACCCCGCAATATGAAGAACTGGAGAAGATCTACGAAAAGTATCACTCTAAGGGATTCGAGATTCTCGACTTCCCCTGTAATCAGTTCGGTCAGCAAGCTCCTGGCACCGATGAGTCAATCCATGAATTTTGCAAAACCAATTTTGGCACAGAATTTCCCCGTTTCAAGAAAATCAAGGTGAAAGGTGAAGATGCAGATCCACTCTTCAAGTTTTTGGCAGAGCAAAAAGATTTTGCCGGATGGAATGAAAGTCATCCCATCACTGCCATTATCGACGATCTACTCACAAAAGAAGACCCTGACTATAAATCAAAACCCGGTATTAAGTGGAACTTCACCAAATTCCTCATCAATAAGAAAGGTCAGGTAGTAGCCCGCTATGAGTCCACTGAAGATTTCTCAAAAATTAAAGCAAAAATCGAAGAACTGCTTAAATAATATGGAAAAGACAAAGTGTCTGATTATAGGCAGCGGCCCTGCAGGATATACCGCAGCCATTTATGCTTCACGTGCTAATCTTAATCCAATTGAGTATAGTGGCATGCAGCCTGGTGGTCAACTCACACAGACCACCGAAGTAGAGAATTTTCCAGGTTATCCTCAAGGGGTCGATGGCAATCAGATGATGATGGATTTGCTTGAACAGGCACAGCGTTTCGGCACTGATGTGCGCATGGGAACCATTGTGAAGGTAGACTTCTCAAAGGCCCCTTATGTCTGTACTGCCGATGATGGTACACAGATTGAAGCCGACACTGTGATTATAGCCACAGGAGCTTCAGCCAAGTACCTTGGACTCGACGACGAACGCAAATACAATGGACAGGGAGTTTCTGCCTGTGCTACCTGCGATGGTTTCTTCTATCGGAAAAAAACTGTTGCTGTAGTTGGAGGTGGTGACACGGCCTGCGAAGATGCTCTATACCTTGCCGGGCTGGCAAAAAAAGTTTATCTGATTGTGCGCAAGCCCTTCCTGCGCGCCTCACAAGTCATGCAACAGCGTGTTAAAGAGCGCGAGAACATCGAAATACTTTTCGAACACAACACTCTTGGGCTCTTTGGAGAGAACGGTGTTGAGGGCGCTCATCTAATAAAACGCAAAGGCGAAGCCGATGAAGAGTTGGTTGACATAGCTATAGATGGTTTTTTCCTTGCTATAGGGCACAAGCCCAACACTGAAATTTTCAGTGACTGGCTGGATATGGATGAGATAGGCTATCTGAAGAAGATTGACGGAACACCACGTACAAAGATTCCTGGTGTGTTTGTCGCTGGCGATTGTGCAGACCCTGTATACCGTCAGGCCATCTCTGCTGCTGGTTCTGGATGTCAGGCAGCCATCGAGGCAGAACGTTATCTATTAAATAAATAAAAAGGATCCCCCATTAACAGGGAAAAGGCTCGTTTCACAACGAACCTTTTCCATACTTAAAAAACTAAATTAATCAACCATAAACCTTAACCATTAAAATCTTGATGCAAAGATAATACAAGATTTAGAAAAACATGTTTAATTTGCGATTTTTGATGTTTAAAATGCGTTATTTAACGTATTTTCTACTAAAAATCACGATTTTTAAACGTTTTCGACCATAAAAAAGCTCTTTTTGTCGAAAAAAATATTGTAATTCGTCGAAATTATCTATATTTGCACACGGAAACATAAAATTATCAATCATGGACGGTCGCATACTATTAACCACTTTAATTGTGACCATGGTGGTCATAATCTTTTTCGCAGGACGTCGACTATACCTGCGCAATATGCAAGTGCGCAGACGTTTGCAAATGAGTTACATCTTCACCAACATCACCCACGAACTGCTTACCCCCCTTACCGTCATTTCTGCTTCTGTTGATAAACTGCGCGAACAAGTGCCTCAATTCAGCCACGATTACGACATGATGCAGCTTAATATTCAGCGTATGGTACGACTACTGCAACAAATTCTAGAAACCAATAAGTCTGAGGCAGGCGAACTCAAACTCTTAGTAGCCCAAGGCGACGTAATGCGATACATTCAAGAAGCAGCGAACTGCATCGAACCCTTGCTGGCTCGCAAGAACATGCAATTTAATATCTCATGCATTCCCGAGAGTATGATGGGATGGATAGATACAGATAAACTCGACAAAATCATATACAACCTTCTCTCTAATGCTGCTAAATACACAAACGAAATGGGCACCATCTCACTACATGTACGTACGAGCGAGCATTATGACAGAATTCGCATCGAGGTGAGTAATACAGGGAAAGGCATATCGCCCAAGATGATGAAGCAACTTTTCCACCGCTTCCACGATGGTGACTATCGACAATATCACACCACTGGAACAGGCCTTGGGCTTGCCTTAACACAAGATATGGTCCATCTGCACCATGGTACCATAACTTGCGAAAGCGAAGCAGACAAACTGACGACCTTCATCGTCGATCTCCCCATCTCCAAGGAAGCATTTTCTCCCGAAGAAATTTACGATAGTTCCAATAGCGACTTCATCCTTCCCAAAAACACCATTAAGAATTTTGACGCCCTCATTCCTGATTTCAATGCCGCCCCTGAAATTGACGATCTTATTGACGAAGATACATATAAAATTCTTATCGTTGAAGATAATGCTGAGCTACTCATGCTCATGCAACAGTTACTCCGTCCCTACTATCGCATATATATCGCACCCAATGGTATCGAAGCACTGAAGATAGTCCACGAAAAAGAACTTGACCTCATTATCTCCGATGTGATGATGCCCCAAATGGATGGTATCCAGCTCACACAGGCCATCAAGGGCGATTCCAACTATTACCACCTACCTATCATCCTACTCACAGCCAAGACGCAAGAGGAAGACATACAGAAAGCCCTCGAGATTGGAGCCGACGAATATATCACTAAACCATTCCACCTGCGCGATCTCAAGTTACGCATCGATAATATTATAGAAAACAGACGTCGCAGGCAACAAGACATTATCCAGAAGACAGAAGAAGAGACTCTCAAGACATTCCCCAAGAGTTCACCTGAAGAATTGTTTCTCAGCCGTGTTCTGGAATATGTTCACATCCACCTTGAAGACGAAGAATACGATCGCAACTCACTAGCTTCCGACATGGGAACCAGCGCCTCCACCCTATACAACAAACTGCGATCCATCACAGGTATGAATGTATCTGCTTTCATCCGCGATGTACGTATGAAAGAAGCCAAGAAGTTGGCTGAACAAGATCCGAAACTACGTGTCAGCGATTTGGCTTATAGCGTCGGCTTTCACGATCCCCGTTATTTCGCTACCTGTTTCAAGAAGCAGTTTGGCATTCAGCCGAAGGAATTCCTCGAGAGCTTACAGCAAGCAGAGCCAGAAAGGTAAACATACCATTCATCATCAGTAGTTCATATCCAAACTTGTAGCCTGTTTGTTCGAAAGTCAGTACGTCTATCGCATAACAAATCAATGGCGAAGCTATACAAACATAAGGCACCCACCTGTCCTTCGGCGTGCGTTTTGTCAGTAATCCAAAGGCAAAGAGCCCTAACAATGGTCCATAGGTATAGCCACACATCACGTATATCGCATCAATCACACTTGTTGAGTTCAGTAGTCTGAACAACAGTATCATTATTACAAATAACCCACTGATAGCTAAATGAACCTGCTTTCTTAACTGTTCATCACCCGCTCTTCCCCTGATATCAACGCAATAACTCGTGGTGAGCGATGTCAATGCAGAGTCTGCACTCGAGAACGATGCCGCCACTATACCAATTGTGAAAGGCAGCACGACCGAGAGGCCGTTTTCAGCCACAAAAGTAGGCAACAGCGCATCACCCGTTTCCTTTCTTCCCAACATCGCCAGCAAAACACCCAATGACAGAAAGAGCAAATTGGCTGGTACAAAGGCCACGCCATAAGAACACATATCCTTTTGCGCCTCACGCAACGATTTGCACGTCAGATTCTTCTGCATCATATCCTGATCCAGCCCTGTCATCACAATGACGATAAACACACCACTCAGAAACTGCTTCCAGAAATTTTGTTTCGTCACCCAGTCATCTATCACGAACATCGTACTGTGGCTGTCTGCTGCAATAGCCTTCACGGCCTCAGGCATCGTCATGCCCAATTCTCCAACGACCTTATATATAATAAGTAACAGAGCCGAAAACAAGCACACGGTCTGAAATGAGTCCGTCCACACCAGCGTACGTATGCCCCCACGTCGGGTATAGAGCCATATCAGTGCCACCATCCCCGTCACTGTCAGAGCAAAAGGTACGCCCCATGCATCAAACACGAATCGTTGTAAGATAATACATACCACATAGAATCTCACCACCGCCCCCGTCATCTTCGACAGCAGAAAAAACGAGGCTCCTGTCTTATATGCCCTTGGTCCCAATCGCTGTCCCAAATACGAATAGATAGTTGTCAAGTTTAACCTGTAATAGAGCGGCAAAAGTAAAAAAGCAACCACCACATAGCCCAAAATAAAGCCCAAACACGTCTGCATATACGTCATCCCCGATGTCGTCACCATACCAGGCACACTCACAAACGTCACACCCGATATTGAAGCACCCACCATACCAAAGGCAACCATATACCAAGGCGAACGACGATTTGCCCTGAAAAAAGTCTCGTTTGTAGCTTGTCGCCCTGTCAGTCTGCTGATGAACAGCAACACTGCAAAATAAACTAATATTGTTACAATAATCCACATAATCGGGTACAAAATTAAAAAAAAACCGCATAATCCGTATAATCCGTGCCAAAAAAGTGTTATCTTTGCAGGCGGAATTCCTAATTCTAAAATCAATCATTATGGCTAAACAAAAGAAATTCATCCTCCAAGAGAGTGAGATTCCTACACAATGGTACAACATTCAGGCCGACATGCCCAATAAACCCATGCCGCCCATCCATCCAGCAACCAAACAGCCTTTAGGCGTCGACGACTTGGCACACATTTTTCCACGTGAATGCTGTGTACAGGAACTCGATACAGAACATGCATGGATTGACATCCCTGAGGATGTACTCGAAAAATACAAGTATTACCGTTCGACACCGCTAGTTCGCGCCTATGCCCTTGAAGAGGCACTCGGCACCCCTGCTCATATATATTTCAAGAACGAGAGTACCAATCCTCTGGGTTCACATAAGATCAACTCAGCCCTTCCCCAGTGCTACTATGCCAAGCAGGAAGGCACAACCAACGTCACCACCGAGACAGGTGCAGGCCAATGGGGAGCAGCACTCTCCTATGCCGCAAAGATATACGGTCTCGACTGCGCTGTTTATCAAGTAAAGATCACCATGCAGCAGAAGCCCTATCGTTCTAGCATCATGCGTACTTTCGGTGCCGTTGTTGAGGGTTCTCCATCCATGTCAACCCGCGCTGGTAAGGACATACTCACCAAAGACCCCAACCACTCTGGTTCTCTGGGCACAGCCATCTCCGAGGCTGTCGAACTCGCCACTACCACTCCAAACTGTAAGTATACGCTGGGCTCCGTACTCAATCATGTAGCCATCCACCAGAGTATTATCGGTCTGGAAGCAGAGAAGCAGATGGCGATGGCTGGCGAATATCCCGACATCGTAATTGGCTGTTTCGGCGGTGGTTCCAACTTCGGCGGTATCGCCTTCCCCTTTATGCGTCATAACCTGAAAGACGGCAAAAAGACAGAGTTCATCGCCGCTGAGCCAGACAGCTGTCCGAAACTCACACGCGGTCAGTTCCGCTATGACTTTGGTGACGAGGCAGGCTACACCCCTCTGCTGCCCATGTACACTCTGGGCCACAACTTCAAGCCCTCTAACATCCACGCGGGTGGCCTTCGCTATCATGGTGCAGGTATGATTGTGTCACAGTTGATTAAGGATGGTCTGATGAAGGGTGTCGACATCCCACAACTCGAGACTTTCGAGGCAGGTATGCTTTTTGCCCGTACCGAGGGTATTATTCCTGCTCCTGAGAGCACCCACGCCATCGCAGCAACCATCCGCGAGGCTAAGAAATGCATTGAGACTGGCGAAGAGAAGGTTATTCTTTTCAACCTCTCTGGTCACGGGCTCATCGACATGCCGTCATACGAGGCTTACATTAAGGGCGATCTTCAGAACTACACTGTTACCGACGAGATGATTGCCGAGAACCTTGCCGAACTCGACAAGCAGTAAACTAATAGTCCCCAGCGCAAAGATGCGCTGGGGGATTATTCCTAGAACTACTAATATGATCATTAGCCAAGACATCATTGAAGAACTAACAGAAGGTAACCAGGAGGCTTTTCGCATCATCTTCAAAGCCGCCTATCCCCAAGTGCGGGCCTTTTCCTTGGGTTTGCTGAAGAATGATGCCGATGCTGATGACATAGCCCAGCTCGTATTTATCAAGTTATGGACCAAGCGCGCCATGCTGGCCCAAGTCAGAAATTTCGACACCTACCTCTATACCATCACTAAGAATACGGTTCTCAACCACATTGCCTCTCGCAAGGCTCTGATGATAGACATCACGGATATACCAAATGTCTCTACCGACAATGTATCACCTTTAGATCAGATTGAAGCTGGCGACATGCAGCTTCTCATAGACATGGTGGTAGAAAACATGCCACCTCAGCGCCAGGCCGTCTACAGGATGAGTAGAGAAGAAGGTCTTAGCAACGACCAGATAGCCGAGACACTGGAACTCCAGAAGAAAACTGTTGAGAATCACCTCAATCTGGCATTAGGAGACATCCGTAAAGTGCTAAAATTCTTTATTATGCTATTGTTAGGTTGGGGGTAAAAGGTCTTTTATTTGTCATATATATAAATAAGGTAAAGAGTGAACAGGTATTTCCATCATATCGTCAAGTATTTCTTCCATCACGAAGTATCGGATGAAATCACATTGAGAGTGCACAATCGTATGGCACTCACTCCCAACGATGCTGACGACGCCTTCCGCGAGTTGTGGAACGAATGCGCAGAAGCATCAGCCGACGATACATCCCTCGATGATGCCTATCAGAAGTTAACATCGGCATTGCCTGGAGGGAGTCCATTCACCATCAAGCACCTTTCTTGGCTGAAGATAGCAGTCATTTGGGTACTACCTCTACTGATGCTGGGTGCCGCAGCCTTTTACTATGCCTCTGCACTCAGACAGACCAAGCTCTATTCCGATGTTATCTTCATGCACAAGTTCACTCCTTACGGCGAGCGTAATATGGTCATTCTACCCGATGGCTCCAAGGTGTGGCTCAATGGCGGCAGTTCGCTGGTCTATCCGTCAAAATTCACGTCAGCCGAGCGCAATGTCTGCCTCTCTGGTGAGGGATATTTCGAAGTTAGGAAAGACAGCCATCGACCATTTACAGTGGATATCAACCAGATGAAGCTGAAAGTACTGGGTACCACCTTCAACGTATTCTCTTATCCCGACAACCCACAGATTGTAGCCACCCTCGAAACAGGTAAGCTACAGATCAACGTTGACAACCAGAGGAAATCCTATGTACTATTACCCAACAACCAGTTGGTTCTTGACTCCAAGACAGGCGAAGTAGAAGTTCGCCAAGTCAACGCCGCCGATTTCTCCGTATGGCGCATCCCAGCCTTGTATTTCGAAGAGACCAAGCTTATCTATGCCCTCCAGCAGATAGAGCGTACCTATAACGTCAATATTCATGTCCAGAACAGCCATTATAATAATCAGACCATCAGGGCTCATTTCAATTCCGACGAGACCATCGAGGGCATCATGGCTGTTATCAAGATGCTGATTCCGTCGTTAAACTATGAAATCAACGGCAACGATATCTTTATCAAATAATCATTTTTAGGCTTTTTAACAAAAAGAGATTGGGTGTAACGATTACATTTATTGTCCTTAGATTACATTCAACTAAAATTTTTTTAATCATTCTAATTTAAAACCTAAGATGAAAAAGAGAGTAAAATGTGTACTTAGGATTGCTGCTATCATGTGGTTAGCAGGAAGCCTTTCTCTTCAGGCTCAGAACGTATCGTTCAACAATGAGCTCTTAACCTTGAAAAAAGCTTTCGAGAAAATCGAGTCTGTAAGCAACTACAAGATTGCATACAACGCCTCGAAGCTTAACGTCAACAAGAAAGTGCTTCTTAACCAGAAGAACAAACCGGTGCCTCAAATTATTGAAGAACTACTCAAGGACACCGACTACACCTTCGATATGAAGGGCAATCAGATTATCATCGTTCCGAAGAATCAGAAAAAATCAGAGAAGAGCACTAGCAAGCAGAAGATTACAGGTTTTGTGCTCGATGAGAACGGTGAAAGCGTGATTGGCGCCAGTGTCTCTGAGAAGGGCACCACCAACGGCACCGTTACCGATGTGAATGGTCACTACGAGCTGACCGTTCCCAAAGGCAGCACCATTCAGATCAGCTACATAGGCTACATTTCTCAGAATGTGAAAGTTGGCAGCAACAGCCAGATCAACATTAAATTAGTTGAAGATTCCCATAGCCTCGACGAAGTGGTTGTGGTAGGCTACGGCCAGATGAAGAAGAGCGACCTCACAGGTGCGGTAACCTCTGTAGCCGTCGATCGCGACAAAGCCGTGTTTAATAGCGGCATCGATCATCTGCTACAGGGAAACGCTCCTGGTGTATACGTCAATGGTGGCGACTCACAGCTGGGTGGTGTCATCAACGTGCGCATTCGTGGTACCTCTACGCTGAATGGAAACAAGGAACCCCTTTATGTTATCGACGGCATCATCATGAATGACGCCACCGAGGACGTGGGCAACCCCAATAGTGGCGGTGGTACGGGTAGTGACCCCGTGCAGACCACCCAGAGCGGACTCACAGGTATCAACCCGCAGGATATCCAAAGTATCGAGGTTCTCAAAGATGCCTCTGCCACAGCCATCTATGGTTCACGCGCCTCTAACGGCGTGGTGCTCATCACCACCAAAGAAGGTAAGAGCGGCAAGGCTAAGATCAACCTCTCGGCAGGTCTCTCGTTCGATCAGGCCAGCAAGCACATCAATGTGCTCAATGCCGAGGAGTATATCGCCTACCGCAACGAGAAAGACTCGGAAAACGAGGAAAGCTTCTACAGCGCCGACTTTCACCCCGTGACCCGCGACTGGCAGAAGGAGCTCTTCCACACCTCTATCACCCAGTCATACCGTTTGTCAGTAAACGGTGGTAACGACAAGGCCAACTACTACGTGGCAGGTGGCTATTTAGACAACAAAGGCATCATCCGCAACACCGGACTGACCCAGGCCGATCTGCGCGTGAACTATAAGTACAAGCTCAACCAGAACATGTCGCTCAAGGGCACATTCAGTATGACACGTCGTGTGAACGACATGACAGCCGGAACCGACGGACAGGGTGCACAGCGCACCAGTCTCACCCGTCATGCCATCCTGGCAAAGCCTTTTGCCGAACTCGACCCCGAGGATAATAACGACAATGACAACGACCTGCAGCTGACACCTACCAACTGGCTCACCGACTACAAGGACCACTCGGAGGAGAATCGCACCATGGCCTCGATTGCCTTCGACTATAAGCTTATCAAAGGTTTGACCTTCCACCTGATGGGCTCGTACGACACCCGCGACAAGAGTCGTTCGCGCTGGTACAGCACTGGTGTATATACAGGAATGAAGGTGAACGGGCAGTTGGGCTACAGCGAACTGCGCAGCCTGAAGAAAGCGTTGGAGGCTCTGTTCTACTATGACTATACGCTGAACCGTGTGCACCACCTGTCGGGTACTGCCGGTGTGACCTACGAGCGCCGCGATGCCAACCGCTATGGCATGCTGGGCGAGGACTTCTCAATCATGTCGCTGGGAATCGATGGTATCGCCTATGCCAACAAAACCTATACCAACAGTCACTCGCTGACCAACGAGACCACTGCCTCATCGCTCTTGCGCATGAACTATAATTATATGGACCGCTATCTGGTGACACTCACAGGGCGCGTGGATGGTTCGAGCAAGTTCCAGAAAGGCAACCGCTACAGTTTCTTTCCTTCAGTGGCATTGGCCTGGCGTGTGAACCAGGAGAACTTCCTGAAGGACAGCAAGTGGCTGAGCAACCTGAAGCTGCGTCTGGGTTGGGGTATGACTGGTAACCAGAGTATTTCAGCCTATGCCACACAGAACACCTATGGTAACGTGGAGTATGCCACTGGAGGCGGTCAGAACACAGTAGGGCTGCACCCCAGTAAGATTGCCAACCCCGACCTGAAATGGGAGGCAACCACACAGTATAACGCAGGTATCGACTTCGGTATTCTGAAGAACCGACTCACCCTGAGCGTTGATGTCTATCACAAGGAGACTAACGACATCCTGCAGTCGATGAACACCGCCGTTTCTACGGGTTATAGTTCTATCTACGTGAACTGCGGCTCTATCCAGAACAATGGTGTCGAGGTGGCTCTCAACGCTGTGCCCGTGAGCACCAAGGACTTCACCTGGACCATCGGTGCCAACATCTCACATAACAAGAACCGCATCACCGACCTCGGACTGCCAGTCACCAAATATGGCACTCACTACTACGAGGCTTACTACGGCACCAACCTGTCGTACTATGCATCAGCCGCCTTCCCTGTTAACATATTCATCAAAGGCAAACCCATCGGACTGTTCTGGGGTTACAAGACCAACGGTATCCTGCAGAGCGACGAGGCAGCCAACGGACTGGTGTATAACGGCAACGAATTGAAAGCTGGTGATATCGCCTATATCGACACCAACGAAGATGGCATCATCAATACCGAAGACCGTGTGATTCTGGGCGATCCTAACCCCGACTTCACCTTCGGTTTCAACACTTCAATTAGCTATAAGGCCTTCACGCTGAGTGCTCAGTTCCATGGTTCGGTAGGCAACGAGGTGGTGAACGCCAACAAACTCGACAACACCAACACCTATTATGATTACAACATCCTATCAGAGGCCTACCACAATGCCTGGCGCCCAGAAAAGCCCAGCACCACCTACCCACGCATCGGCGTGCCTCTGAGCGAGCTTACCGACCGATTGATAGAGGATGGCAGTTTCCTGCGTATGGGTAGTCTGAGTCTCTCCTACGATGTGCCATTGAAGCGCTCTAAGCTGATTAAGGCGCTGCAGGTAACACTGACCGGACGCAACCTTTTCACTATCACCAACTACTCAGGTTACAACCCCGATATCAATAGTTTCTCTAACGACCCTAAGCGTATCGGCATCGACTACGGTAGCGCACCTATCAACCGCTCATACAGCTGTACGCTGAATGTGACATTCTAACAACATCAATCACCAATATAACAATACGAAAGAAAAATGAAAAAGACTATCATATATGCATGGGGATTGCTAAGCGCCATGGCGTTTACATCCTGCAACTCCCTGTTGGAAGAGGATACCGACTCTTTTCCATCTGCTAACGTTATCTATGCTGACGACAAGGGCGTAGAAGCCGCCTTGACAGGATGCTACCACGGACTAACCAGCTACAACGTGTTCCAGTCGGACTATCACACCATTTTCTGTACTGCCGGCGGCACGATGAACAATACCAGTTCGTCGTACAATGACTCGAAGGCCCAGCGCACCGAGCCCGATAATAAATATGTAGGCCGCCACTTCAAGACCTGCTACACCGTGATATCTGACTGCAACGACCTGCTGAGCAAAATCGACGCCAGCGGTGCATCAGAGCAGCTGAAGACACGCGCCAAGGGCGAGGCTCACTTCCTGAGAGGTATGATTTACTTTAACTTGGTGCGCGCCTTCGGCGGTCTGCCCATGCGTCTGGAACCTATCAACAGCAAAAACCTCGACATACCACGCTCCACAGTGGAGGAGACCTATCAGCAGGTGATGGCCGATCTGGAAGAGGCTGCCCAACTGCTACCTGAGGAGAACCCTACCGAGGGACGCCCCAGCAAATATGCCGCTCACGCCTTATTGGGAAAAGTATATCTGACGCTGGCCAACGGCGAAGAGGGCTCACCCTACTGGCAGAAGTGCATCGACGAGTGCATGAAGGTATATGGACACTATCAGTTGGTGCCTCTGCAGGTACTCTACAATGCCCAGAACCGCAACACCGCCGAATCGATTATCGAGATACAGTTCTCGGATATCAATGGTAACACCTGGACACAGGGCATCGCCCCCGATGTGAGCGACTACACCCCCAACTCGCAGAGCAATCCCTACGGACGCTATCGCCCCTCAAAGTATATCTTCGACACCTGGCGCGAGCAGTATCCTGGCGACCCACGCATCGAACAGGGCATCATCTACGACTACTATACCAAGAATGGTGGTGTGGATACCGTTACGATCTATCCTGCCTATACCAGCGATAAGGGGAGCAGTCGCATGTGGCCCTACCTTAAGAAGTTCCTCGACTCTCGCTATGTGGCACAGTATGCTCCACAGAACTTCATCTATCTGCGTTATGCCGACGTGTTGCTGATGCTGGCCGAAGCCACCAACGAGGTGAGCGGCCCCGACAAGGCCTATCAGTATGTGAACGAGGTGCTGGCACGTGCACGCAACAGCGCCACGCCTGCCTCAGCCGAGCCAGCCGACTGGAGTGGCATGACCAAGGAGGAGTTCCGTCATCGCATCATGTATGAGCGTTTCTTTGAGCTGTTGGGCGAAGAGACAGAATATTTCGACATGCGTCGCCGTGGCCCAGAGTTCATGCTCGAATACTGGAAGGCACATAATGCACACCCAGCCAACTGTCCTAACCCTTCATCCACCAAGTATAAGGAGGACTACTTCGTGTGCACCCCGGAAATGGCCAAGCGTGCCATGCTGCTACCCTTCCCCACGCTCGAGATCAACTCGAACAACGCCATCACCGATGCCGACCAGAATCCTGGCTACTAATGCAGCCCCTAAAATTATCGATTCACATTATATGTTATTATTTTAGTTAGTTTATTAGAGAGAGCCCCGTCAGGATCATTCCTAACAGGGCTCATTCTTTTCTTCGGTTTCATTCACACTTTAGTTCTTTGGGACGCATATCGTGGTCCATCTATATAAGTTACACCCCACAAAGTTACCCATTACCTCTGAAATATATACCATGAGTACGCTCGTATTCATCACCTGTTCAGCTGGTGAAACAAGAAAATAGAACGCATCGGCTATAGAGTGTGCAAATCCACACAAAATGAAGACAGGCACGCCTAACACTAGCGGCAGCATTTTGCCCTTTCTAGCAAACTCCACCGCTGTGGTCATGATAAATCCACAACCAATGGCTAGTAGAAAGCACGCCCAGGGTCCCTTGACCAGTCGCCCTGCTAGAATCTTTGCTGCGGGCTCCACGCAGTCAGGCTGCGCATAGGCAATCATCGACGCAGACAACAGACAGCCAACGATGTTACCCACCAACACGGTAAAAAGCATCGTCCAATCGCCTTGGCGCCTTATGAAACCAGCCGTGCCCGTATAGAGTTTCAGTCTATAATACACCACAGTTGTCAGGCCAAACGCGAACAACACGGCACCAGCCACTCCTCCCACACGAAGGTTCACAACGCATCCTATTGAAATGCATATTCCTGCCAAAATCGCCAGCAGAAATGTATCCCTAATAAATTTTATATCTTCCATATCAGGAGACAAAGTTAGCGTTTTTTGCCGAATAATCTATAAAAAAGCGCTTCTTTTTGCAAAAATAATGCAAAAAGCTTGCATGCTTCAAAAAAAAAGTATACCTTTGCACCATGTTTTTCATAGTATTAGATTTAAGGTTAACAACAGGGGCTCGGCGGAGTCCCGCTTTTTTTTGTCTTCATTCGAAAGAAATGAGATAAAACATAGTTTTAATGGTTTAGGTTTTTATGGTTGATAATTTAGTATCAAAGCAGGGGTCCACAGTGATGTGCACCCCTGTTTCGTTTTCTTATTCGAATGAAGTTCCACTCTGTGCCGAAAAAAAGTCAGAGTGACGAGAAGGCACAAAAAAGCACCAAGACCACCAAACGAAAAGCACAGATATTTGGTATATTCACCAGTCATACGTTAAAGAGTTATACCACGCTAGCAAGGTATTCGACATAGTCAGTAAAACTGTGATGATGGGGCGATGTACCTGCCACATCAACAGCGACCTCTTGTGCGCAACGGGTGGTGTAAGGTCCGAAGGAGTAAATAGGCACCTCAACTGGTTGACCTTGAGCAGCGGCAAGTGAGAGAATCCGGGAGAGAACATAGGCTTCGCCGCCACTTGTGATTGCAATGGCATTCACAATGCCACGACAAAGAGCATCAGCCAGATTGGCACAGCGTTCCTGGTCAATAGTCGAGGTGCGATAACAATAAACGGGAGTAACAGCAACTCCCATGAGGCGAAGGGCACTGAGAAAGTCTGTAATGGTGGTGGGAACGGGTAGCCCGCTGAACTGAGGCAACAACACAGCTACATGCTTAGCCGAGGGCGAGGACTGAAGCTGTAAGGCCTCTACGATTCCCATCATGCTAGGTTTGGCATAACGCAGGACGGGCTCTACACCAAGCAACCGAGTAACAGAAAGCTGATCGCGACCAATGGCGACAACACGCCCTTCAAAGTTAGTCCGAGACTGGTCTGACGAGGCAAGCGCTCGCACAGCCGTGAGACTAGGACAGACAATATAGTCAAAGCTGGTCAGACGCCTACAGAACTCTAGAAAGGCGCCATCTGGGGGCAACACAGAGGTACGGATAAGGGGTACGAATAGGGGGCTGAAGCTTACTGGCGACATGCTGATGGCTTCGCGAAGACGGTTGTGATAGGAAACTGGAGCTGTGAATAGTATGCGTTTTACCATTTGGCCAGCATCTGATTGGGTTTGAACACACGAATAACGTAGAACAGGCTGATGAGTGCTATGCCCAATTCGATGAGATATAGTCCACGATAGTCGAGCCACTCACCAACGCCACCTGAGATAATTGAGATGAGCGAAGAACTGAGATGAACCACAACCACCTGGATGGTGAAATCGGTTCCCTCACGACCTTCGCGTACACAATCCATCGCCGTAGTATAAACCACTATCGAAGCAAAAGCATGGCATGTCTTAACCAGCAGCAAGCCACCAACGATCATCGGTAGCGTGGGTGTGATAAACGTGAGTAAAATGAAATATAGCGGTGCGGTGACAATCATGAATGCCACCAGCAAACGAGCTCGATACATGCTGATGCGACGGATGAGCAAATGGGCCACCCAGGCCATCACAAACGAGGTGGCTGTGCCCACCATACCAAACCACACACCAATTTCCTTCATATTATAGCCCAAGTCGACCATATATGGGCGTACGTTGGCAATAATACCGATGATACCCATGAAATAGAGTAGCAGAAAAATGACATGGGGAATGATTTCGCGACGCGAGAAAAACCACATAAAATCCATGAGCTTAGCACGCTGCTTGGGCAAGCGAGGCTCTATCCGAATCTTCTTATTAAACTGCAAAGGCACAACCATCAGCCAAGCCACCAGACCCAACAACGGGAACACCACGCTCCAGCCAAAGTGGTCAAGCATCACGATGAAGATGCCACTACCTAAGAACGCACCAGCATAACGGCCCATCGACTGCATACTGTTTACAGCACTATGGTCGCCCTTGCTAAAAGCACGTACTGCTAACCCATCGGTAGCAATATCCTGCGTGGCTGATGCGAACATTGAGATAAATACTAGTACGAAGATAAAATAAATATCGGCTGAGATGTCAAGGAATCCGATGCACATGATAGACAGAGCATAGATGGACTCCATGAGCAAAATGAATCGACGGTAGCTAGCCAAATGCGAACATTGACGGTCGACCATTGGTGCCCAAAGGAACTTAACAAGCCAGGGGATATGTACCAAATGCAGCAAGCCAATAGTAGCCAGGCCGTAGTTGGCCTGGCGCATAGTTACCTGCATGGCTGTAGTGATGAAGGTAGAGGGAATGAACTGCGCTATGTATAGACAGAAAAACGTGGCGAGATTCAATCTCCTTACATTATCTACGCTGGTGGTTGTTGCCATGTAATTATTTGTGGATTAGATATTTAACTCGATTGTGGTTCCAAATGTCAATGGCTTGCCTGCCTGGGCGTAGTTGCCTGATGATGACTTGAAGCCATAAGCCATATAGTTGGTATCTGTCAGGTTCTTGCCCCACAACTCCCAAGTAACAATACCTTTGGTAAAGGCAACCTTAGCGTTGAGGGTTGTATAGAAGTCCTGACTGACGAGGTTATCCTCTGCCCAGTAGATACGACCCAGACCTCGAAGACCAACATTGAACATCACGCGATCCAGCCAACCTGTTGGATTGATGGTATAGTTCGCATCAACGCTCAGCGTGTGGTTGGGCACCATAGGTAAGCGATTGTTGGTATAGCTTACCATAGCACTCTTTTCATAAGAAAGGAAGCGGGCGTAAGTATAACCATAGTTAGCAGTGAACTGTAAGCCCTTTGCAGGACGCGCTACAATGTTCAGCTCAGCGCCCTTGCTATCAGTATGACCAGCGTTGGTTGTGATATTGCCTACACCAGCAATGGTAGAGGTAATCTGCATGTGACGCCAATCGATATAGAAGAGGTCAGCACTCACGGTGACCAGGTTGTTCAACAGGTTGATACTGGCACCTACCTCGTAGTTCCAGCTATACTCGGGCTCATATGAACGCTGATCGGCCGTAGAGAACGATTTGTTGAAGCCACCTGGCTTGTAACCACGTGTTATTGATGCATAGTAGAGATTATCCTCTGTTGTCTGGTACTGCAGGGTGAACTTAGGTGTTACCTGTGTAAAGTCCTTACTACTCTCGAAAGATTCACCTGTTGCCGATGACATCTGACTGAGATTAACTAAAGTATAACCATCGCCTGGCAATGGAGAAGCCGTTACCTTCAGGTTGTCATACTTGGTCTTTGCATGCTCGTAATCGAGACGGATACCAGCAGTAGCTGAGAGACCACGCCAGATTTTATAGGTGCTCTGATGATACAAGGCCAGCGAACTGGTAGGTACACAATAGTTTGTATGACTGAGCGAATAAGCCGAAGGCGAGTAGTTATCGACTGTACGATCTACGTGCTCCATCATACCAAAAGCACCAATCACCCACTGATATCGGCTATCATTGCTCGACTTGAGGGTGAACTCCTGTGACACCATGTTTTGATGGCGGGCATTTTCTACAAACGATTTGTCGTTGATAGTAAAGTCCTGATCAATAGCCTGTTTAGAGTTGATATACTGGAACGAAGTCTGACTATTGAAGCTGACAACAGGACCTGTATAGGTGATGCCCAATCCATTGGTGCTGACCAAGCGACGGAATGAACTGTAGCGGTTGTATTTGATATCTTGCAATGTGTTGGTAGCAACATCCACAGGAGCATAGGGATAACCACCCTGATCGCTGTAGGTAAATTGGCTGTTCAGTCGAATCAGCCAATTGTCGGCAGGCTTATAGTAGAGACCGATACGTTCCTCGGTCTCATTCATCTTGTCCACCTTCTCATCGAGATAGCTGTTGCGGAAAGCACCATCATTGTGATGATAGAGAGCACCAAAGGTGAAACCAAACTTGTCGGAGAGCTTAGTGTAATTAGAAATCTGCGTACGCAGGTCGTTATAGCGACCATATCCCAAGCGTACACGGGTATTCTGATATTCCAATGGATTGCGGGTGCTGATATTCACGATGCCGCCAATGGCATTACGACCATACAGCGTGCCCTGAGGACCACGCAATACCTCAACAGAAGCCACATCTCCCAAATCGCAATCGAACGAGAGGGGCTCGTAGAAGGGCATACCGTCTACATAGAAGCCGATTCCCGTACCATCCGACTTATTACCTACACCGCGTACAAATACAGGGCAACTGGCTCTCGAACCGTAATCGGGCATGTAAAAGTTGGGAATAACGGCAGTGAGCTCCTTTATGCCTGTAATCTGCAAATTGCTGAGCTGGCGGGCCGACAAGGCAGTACACGATACTGGCATGAGATTATACTTGTTCGTTTTGAATGCGCTTACCACCACCTCGTCAAGATCGTAAGAACGGGCTGTAGTGGTGTCAGAGGGTATCAACTCGGGGCTTTCGACGGCCAACAGTGATGTTAAGAGTAATCCTAAAAACATAATTCTAATTTATTAGTTATTATTATTTCTGTTTAAACCATGAGGTAACGAAACGCACGTTCTTAAGCGGTGTGTCTTTATGCAGACCATGCCCCAGATTAAATATATAGTCGGGGTAAGTGTTGAAAAAGTCCATATAAGTCTGCAGATGTTGGGCGATGACAGCTTGAGGGGCAAACAACAAACGGGGATCCATATTACCTTGAAGACCTAAAGCGGGTGAAACTATGGCGCGAGCTGTTGAGAGTGGCGTATGCCAGTCGATACTCACGAAGTCGCAATCATCTTTTGTCAACACCGAAAGCCCTGTGCCAAAACCTTTTGGAAAGAAAATGACCGGCAGGCCACAATCGCGGGCCGCCGCTGTGATACGACGCACAAAAGGCAGGATCAACGAAGTATAGAGCTCGACGGGTATCACACTGGCAAACGACTCGAATATTTGGAAAGCAGAAATTTTATGAGCCGCCTGAAGACGCACATAGTATTCTGATGCACTTGTGAGGGCTTCGAGCAACTGTTCTGTTTCTGAGCGGTGGGTGTAGAAATAACGCACCACATCGGTAAACTGCATGCTCTTGTCGCGCCCGCCAAGCATATAGCACAGACAGGTAAGCGGACCGCCACAGAAGCCTATTACAGGAGTATCATCCATATTCTGGCACTGTATCTCATCAAGGGTATCGGCCACATGCATCAGATTGGAGGGATTGAAATAGAGCAAAGATGCGGGGGAATCTAAGTCCATCAGCGGATGAGGGAATACGGGGCCATCAGTAGTCCATTCGACTTGAACACCCAATGCCTCTGGAACAACGAGGATATCACTGAATAAGATGGCGGCATCCATACCCATATCGTTGATAGGCATAAGTGTGACTTCGGCGGCCATCTTAGCATCGGCCAAGATAGAATGGAAAGGCTGTTTCTGGGTGAGGCAGCGATAACGGGGAAGTACACGACCTGCTTGACGCATCATCCACATGGGAGGGCGCTGAGCAGGTTGGTGATTTATAACAGCTATAAATGGGTTGCTACACATAACTATATATTCGTCCTTGTGTTAAAATTGCGGTGCAAAGGTACTGCTATTCGGTATATTGTACAATCCCTATAAATGAGGATTTTAACAAAAAAACCGCCAGACCAACGTCTGACGGCTCAAAAACTAAAAACAACAACTAAAAAACTTATACAATATCTATCTGACGAGAAAGTTTAGCCTTCTCCACTATCACCTTGGGGAGTTCAATAGTGAGTACACCATTGTCTACACGAGCATGAATATCCTCCTTTTTTACATCGTCAGGCAGAATCAAAGTCTGCTCAAACTTTGAGTATGAGAACTCACGTCGCAGATAGCGAGTGTTCTTGTCCTCATCCTTTTTCTCACTCTTACTCTCCATCTTAATGATGAGGTTACCTTCATCGTTGATATGCACATTGAAATCCTCCTTTTTCATGCCCGGAGCGGCGAGTTCTACGGTGTATGCCTTGTCGCTTTCTTTCACATTAATAGCAGGAGCCGTAGCATTGCACTTCGGCATAAAATCGGTATCAAACAAGTCATTGAACACACTTGGAATCCAACTGTTGCTTCTCATTACTGGCATCATAATCTTTACCTCCTAATTCTATTTAACGATTATACATGTTATTTTTTATGATTGCCTTTCGGCTTTCACTCAACAACATGCAAGGGAAATGCCAGAAGCCCTTATGTGTCAATCTGACAGAATCTGACGACAGATTGACAGAGCAGAGACTACAGTAGGTACGCTGGTGATAACGACGGAACGCTTACCTTTAGTCTCACGGAAATTGCACTGACGAGGGTGAGCAGCTACATAGCTGAGCACGCGTCCGAAGGCCTCGCTCTGATAGTAGGGACTATCATTGTTGCTCACAAAGTAGAGGTACATGTGTTGCTGTTTGAGCATAATCTTCTCGATACCCAGTTGCTTGCCTGCTGCTCTGAGCGGCACCACCTCAATAAGTTCTTCGGCAACAGGGGGGATTGTGCCGAAGCGGTCGACAAGCCGTTTGCGATAAGCCGCCAAATCGGATTCAAGACGGGAACTGCCCGCCAGATTATCTAATTCGCGATAGAGCAACATGCGTTCTGAGTCACTAGGTACATAAGAATCGGGGAAATACATCTCAATATCGGATTCGAGGGCACAGTCGTCTACAAAGAAGGAGGCATCCCCCTCTTCCCCCCCAAGAACCTGCCAGTCCCCCATCTCTTGAAGGGCTTCTGAATTGCGCAGTTCTGTCATCGCCTGATTCAGAATCTTCTGGTAGGTCTCATAGCCTAGATCGGAGATAAAACCACTCTGTTCTGAGCCCAGCAAGTTGCCCGCACCACGGATATCGAGGTCCTGCATGGCAATGTTAATACCAGACCCCAGATCGGAGAAGTTCTCTAAGGCCTCAAGGCGACGACGGCTATCGGCAGGAAGTGCAGCAAGAGGAGGTGCTAATAAATAACAGAAAGCCTTACGGTTGCCTCGTCCCACGCGACCACGCATCTGATGAAGGTCGGAAAGCCCGAAGTTGTGGGCACCATTGATGATGATGGTGTTGGCATTAGGGATGTCGATACCGTTCTCGACAATAGTCGTAGAGAGCAGCACATCATAGTCGTAGTTGGAGAAGTCGAGGATGATTTGTTCGAGCTGCTCAGGCTTCATCTGTCCATGGCCGATGGCCACACGGGCATCGGGGATGTACTTATGGATGAGTTCCTCAATATGCTGGAGTTCGCTAATACGGTTGTTGACAAAGTAGACCTGACCATTGCGCGACATCTCGAAATTGATGGCATCGGTGATGATCTCGGCTCCGAATGTGTGAATCTCGGTCTGAATGGGATAGCGGTTAGGCGGCGGTGTCTGGATGACACTGAAATCGCGGGCACCAAGGAGTGAGAACTGGAGGGTGCGGGGAATAGGCGTGGCCGACATGGTAAGGGTATCGACGCTCGACTTCATCTGGCGCAACTTCTCCTTAGTAGAGACACCGAACTTCTGCTCCTCGTCGATGATGAGCAGGCCAAGATCCTTGAATTTGACAGTCTTGCCGATTAGCTTATGCGTTCCTATAATGATATCTATTTTGCCATCGGCAAGATCCTTGAGCACCTGAGTGGTTTGTTTCGCGGTGCGGGCACGAGTGAGATAGTCGACACGGACGGGCATATTCTTGAGGCGCCCTATAAACGTGCGGTAATGCTGGTAAGCCAATACGGTAGTGGGCACCAGAACAGCCACCTGTTTGCCATCGGTAGCAGCCTTAAAAGCGGCGCGCACAGCCACCTCGGTTTTTCCAAAGCCCACATCGCCACAGACCAGACGATCCATAGGCTTTTCCTGCTCCATATCAGCCTTCACCTCCTGCGTAGCTTTGAGCTGGTCGGGTGTGTCCTCATAGAGGAAACTTGCTTCGAGCTCCTGTTGCAGATAGGTATCACGACTGAAGGCAAAACCCTTCTCACGACGGCGCTTGGCATAGAGTTTTATCAGGTCACGCGCCATATCCTTGATATGATTCTTCGTACGTTCCTTGAGGCGTTCCCACTGGCCTGTACCCAAGTTGGAGAGGCGTGGAGGCTCGCCGTTATCCTGCGACTTGTATTTCGACACTTTATAGAGCGAGTGGATAGACACATAGATACTGTCGCCATGCTGGTAGAGAATCTTTATCATCTCCTGATAGCCGTCACCTTGAGGCATGCGGATGAGACCGCCGAACTTACCCACACCATGATCGACGTGCACCACGTAGTCGCCGATCTCGAACTGCTGAATCTCCTTCAGCGTAAGGGCCATCTTTCCACTACGGGCCTTGTCGCTCTTGAGGTTATACTTATGGAAGCGGTCGAATATCTGGTGGTCGGTAAATACGCAGATGCGAAGATCATCGTCGGTAAAGCCCTCGTGAATGGTATTCTGAACAGGCGTAAAGGCAATGGTCGACTTCTCAGCGAAGATATCTTTCAGACGCTCGTTCTGCTTCTGACTGTCGGCACATATATATATATGATAACCTTGAAGGAGGTAATCCTCAAAGGTCTTAATGAGCATGTCGAAGTTCTTGTGAAAAAGAGGCTGGACGGAGACGGAGAATTTAAGAGTTAAGAATGTAGAATTTAGAGATGAAGGACGATGACCGAACTCTATGCGACGGAGCTCATTGGCATCGCTCATGAACTGAGCTCCTGTGACGAGTTGGTTCTCGCGCTGCAACCGGCGTTCTATCTCACGGCGCTCCATCTCAGTAGTTCCCTCCATCTGCTCTGTACGTGCCTGAGCCGAGAAGCCTTCCTGATAGGCACGGTCTATGGCATCGCGCACATAAAGATAGTCTTTGGTGACCAGCACCATGTCGCGAGGCACAAACGAAAGGAAGGACACTTTCTCTTCGGAAACGCCAGAGAGTTCGGGCACTACCTCGATGCGGTCGCGATGGTCTTTAGACAATTGGTCTTCTACCTCGAACGTACGGATAGAGTCGATATCATCGCCAAAGAAGTCGATACGATAGGGATACTCACAACTGTAAGAGTAGACATCGAGAATTGAGCCGCGCAGGGCATACTGGCCTGGCTCATAGACATAGTCGACCTCGCGGAAACCAAACTCGTGGAGCGTTCTCTCAATATCGCCAACAGCAATAGCCTGGTCTTTCTCAAGCACTAATGTACGGTCATCGAGACTCCGCTTCGACACCACCATCTCGGCCAATGCTTCAGGATAGGTAATGATATAACCAACCCATCCACCTGTCAGTCTGGCAAGGACCTCGGTACGCAGGATCTCAGAGGCTGCATCACGCTGGGCATATTTGATGGCACGGCGATAGCTGGAGGGGAAGAACAACACCCGCTCCTCGCCCATCAACTGGGTGAGGTCGTGATAGAAATAGCCAGCCTCCTCGGCATCCTGAAGAACAAAAAGCAGACGTTTCTGACACTTCAGGGCCAAACTACCAAAGAGCATTGGTGCACTAGAGCCCAACAGACCCTCAAGGAAAACCGTTGTAAACGAGGATTTCCCCAACTCAGCAGCCAGTGCCGACACTTGTGGCAACTTGGCGTAAAGATTCTCTAATTCCTGTATATTCATTGCAAATTCAGGTGCAAAAATACAAAAAAAACACAAATAGAGCATACTTTTCACTTTTCACTTTTCATTTTTCACTTCTTTTTCTTAACTTTGCACCATCAAAAGCGTAGAAAGTTATGTACGAAAGTGACAGTATAGTCATCATACCTACTTACAACGAAAAGGAGAATATCGAGAAAATCATCCGTGCGATATTCACCCTTGAGAAGTGCTTCCATATTCTTGTGATCGACGACGGATCGCCTGATGGGACAGCTGCTATTGTACGCGGTTTGATGGCTATGGAGTTCGGCAACCGCCTATACATGCTGGAACGTAAAGGCAAACTAGGACTCGGCACTGCCTACATTGCTGGTTTCAAATGGGCATTGGAGCATCATTACGACTACATCTTCGAGATGGATGCCGACTTTAGTCACGACCCTAACGATTTGCCAAGGCTCTACAAGACTTGTCAAAGCGATGGCTATGACGTGGCCGTGGGAAGTCGCTATGTGAGTGGCGTAAACGTCGTGAACTGGCCTATAGGCAGGGTGCTGATGAGCTACTTTGCGTCGAAATACGTACGCGTGGTGACGGGATTTCTGGTTCATGACACTACCGCTGGTTTTGTGTGTTACAAACGCAAGGTACTGGAGACCATCGAGCTCGACAAAATACGTTTCAAGGGCTACGCCTTCCAAATTGAAATGAAATACACTGCCTACAAGATTGGTTTTAAGATCAAAGAGGTGAGCGTGATATTCGTGAATCGGCGTGAGGGCACCAGTAAGATGTCGGGCGGCATATTCGGCGAAGCATTCTTCGGTGTGATGAGACTACGCTGGGATGGGTGGACAAGGAAATACCCGAGAAATTCCTAAGCAATAGAACAACAAGAAACATAAGACTGTGAAATTACTCTATATTATCTACCAACTCTTCATCGGATTACCCTTACTTGTAATCCTAACTATTATCACCGCCCTTGAAGTGGGCATAGGTACAACCATAGGCAACGGGCACTTCTGGGGATATTACCCTGGCCACATGTGGGGTAAACTGGTGTTGAAGACATTTCTCATTCCTGTCAAGGTAGAGGGGCGCGAACATTTGGAGAAAGACCAGAGCTATGTGTTTGTGGCTAATCATCAGGGCTCGTTCGACATCTTCTTGATATACGGCCATTTGGGGCGTAATTTCAAGTGGATGATGAAGCAACAGTTGAGAAAGATTCCGTTTGTAGGTTATGCCTGTGCAAAGTCACATCAGATATTCGTTGACAAACGCGGTCCCAGCAAGATACGCAAGACATACGAGGATGCGCGAGAAATACTGAAAGAGGGCTACAGCGTGACAGTATTTCCTGAAGGAGCACGCACATTTACAGGTCATATGGGTACTTTCAAGAAAGGTGCTTTCGCACTGGCCGACGAATTGCAGCTGCCCGTAGTGCCACTTACCATTAATGGAAGTTTCGACATCCTGCCTCGCATGAAGGGATTCAACTTCGTCAACTGGCATCCGCTGACGCTTACCATTCATCAGCCCATCTACCCCATCGGGCAAGGACCAGACAACGTAGATGCCACCATGCGTCAGGCATACGACTCGGTAATGTCGTCACTCTCGCCAAGATATCAAGGCTATGTAGAGAATCCTGATCAATGATTGCAAGAGCTCCTTATCTTTTCTTACTGCTGATTTTGATACCCGACGTGTATCTGGATTTGCACTATTGGCGCCACAAGTTACCAGTAGGAAGACGTGTGGTACGTTGGATTCCCTCTATCCTGCTGGTAGCCTATACACTAATGCTGACATACGAGGCGAATTTTATTCCCGACAATCCCACCATATTATATATCTACCTGCTATTGCTGGGACTAATAGCTGTACCCAAGGCAATGTATATGGTACTGTCGGTACTGGGACTGAGCGTTTGCAAGTTGTTTCACCGGAAGAAAAACTACGGCAACCTGCTGGGATTACTGATTGTGCCCGTTATCTGGTATATAGTATTATATGGTAGTTTCGTGGGATTCAAGAAGCTGGAGGTGAACCATCAGACATACACATCTGAGGCACTGCCAAAGGCTTTCAACGGTTATAAGATCGTACTCTTCTCTGATGCACACGTGGGCTCCTACACCGTCAAGGACCAATGGATATTACAAAAGGCTATAGACAGTATTAATTCACAGAAGGCCGACATAATTGTATTTGCTGGTGATCTTCAAAACATACAGCCACAAGACCTCTATCCACACATGGACATACTGAACAAACTAAAGGCTAAGGATGGCGTTTTCTCTGTACTAGGCAATCACGATTACGCATACTATCTCGGATGCGACGACGCCATGAAGACGGCTAACTGCAGAGAGACGGTTAGTCTTGAACGACAGTTAGGATGGACGCTACTTCGCAATGAGAGCCAATCCATCGAACGCGGCAAGGAGCACATCATCATAGCTGGTATGGAAAACGATGGTGATGGTAAGAAGTTCCCCCAGAAAGGGGACATAAATAAGACTCTAAAAAACACAACCGACAAAGAGTTCGTAATGATGCTGGAGCACGACCCTTCAGCGTGGCGGCGCAAGATCATCCCTGACGGACGAAGTCAACTGACGTTGAGTGGACATACTCATAAGATGCAGTTCTCTATCTTCGGATGGTGTCCCATGTCGCTAACGGGCAAGGAGTATAGCGGTTGGTATCGGGAAGGAGGGCAGGCGCTTTTCGTCACAGCAGGCCTCGGCGGATTGATTCCTTTCCGATTCGGCGCTATAGGCGAGATTGTAGTAATCACTCTTAAAGCACAATAATAACTTAAAACTATTGAGATTATGAGAAAGTTTTTTTTCAAGCTGGCCATGATTGTAATGGTAATGTTTGTATCAATGTCATGCTTTGCACAAACTGACAAAGTCAACAATTTCCGCATTAAACGTGGCACAAACGTCAGCCACTGGCTGTCGCAATCAGAACAGCGTGGCGAAGCACGTAGACTACACATCCAGGAAGACGACTTCGCGCGTCTGGAAGAACTCGGGTTCGACTTCGTACGTATCCCTATTGACGAGGTTCAGTTCTGGGATGAACAGGGGAATAAGCTACCAGAAGCATGGGACTTGCTGAAGAATGCTCTCGACTTGGCTCGTAAGCACAACCTGCGCGCCATCGTTGACCTGCACATCATCCGTTCGCACTATTTCAATGCCGTAAATGAGGGGAACCAGACTGCTAATACGCTCTTCACGTCAGACAAGGCACAACAAGACCTGATCAACCTGTGGTATCAGCTTTCTGCATTCTTAAAAGATCGCAGTTGCGACTGGGTGGCTTATGAATTCATGAACGAGCCTGTGGCTGATGAGCACGAGCAGTGGAACCAATTGGTAGCTAAAGTACACAAGGCACTACGTAAAATAGAGCCTCAGCGCACTCTCGTCATTGGTTCAAACCGCTGGCAGGGACACGAAACGATGAAGTTTCTGAAAGTGCCCGAGGGTGACAAAAATATCATCCTCAGCTTCCACTATTACAACCCAATGATTCTGACACATTATGGAGCATGGTGGACTCCTATTGGCAAATATACAGGCAAGGTGAACTATCCTGGCGTACTTGTTTCGAAAGAAGACTACGACGCAGCTCCCGATGCCATCAAGCCAGAGTTGAAGCAATATACAGAGCAAATATGGGACATCAATACCATCCGCGCACAGTTTAAGGATGCCATCGAGGCCGCCAAGAAGTATGGTCTTCAGCTGTTCTGTGGCGAATGGGGTGTCTACGAGCCTGTAGATCGCGAGTTGGCTTACAACTGGACACGTGACATGCTGACGGTGTTTGACGAGTTCAACATCGCATGGACCACATGGTGCTACGATGCCGACTTCGGCTTCTGGGATCAACAACACCACACCTATAAGGATCGTCCGCTGGTAGAACTTCTGATGTCAGGGAAATCTCTTGAGAAATAATCAGAGGTTAGAGGCCAAGAACTTACGAACAACTTCTATGGGAAGACCACGACGACGGGCATAGTCTCGCAATTGGTCTTCCCCAATTTTTCCCAAATTGAAATAGCGTGCCTTAGGATGTGCCAACATCAATCCGCTCACGCTGGCATGGGGTTTCATTGCTCCGCTCTCTGTTAGACGAATGCCGATCTGACGCAAATCCAGCAAGTCATTAAGTACAAAATTCAAACTAGTATCGGGCAATGAAGGATAGCCTATGGCAGGACGGATACCCTGAAACTTCTCAATCAGTATATCGGGTATCGACAGTTGCTCATCCTTTGCATAGCCCCAATATTTTTTTCTTACTTGTTCGTGCATACACTCTGCTGCAGCCTCAGCCAGACGGTCTGCCAAAAGTTGTGCCATCATCTTCTGATATGGATCAGAATCGAAATCGGTCTCCAAACCCAGATCCACAGAAGTAGCAAACACTCCTACCCTATCTTTTATACCAGAAGTAATAGGACGCAGAAAATCGGAGAGACACAGATAAGGCGGTTTGCCTTGTTGTTGACGAAGTAAAGGTATGCGATGTTCGTCAAGCACGATATCATCGCCATCGGCATTAGCAGCGAAAAGCTCGAAAAGTGCGTAGGCTTGATATCGATTTTCTATCTTCATTAAAAAAACTTCCGCCTCCGTACGTAAGCGTATCTTCTCCTGTTCCTCCTTCACTTGCCAAGCATAGTAGAAGTAGGGCCAGTTGACATAAGGAATCAACGACGGAATATCGAAGACTATTTTCATCTGAAAGCCACAGGTTGTCCAATATAAGAAGTATCAACCTTACCCTGCAGGAATACAGTGTGACCATTGCAAAGAGTTCGTTCTACACGCCAGAGATACATATGTCCCTCCATAGGACTCCAGCCACAACGGCTCAAGATATTTTCTTTCGAGGCAATCCATGCGGTATTAGGGCGCACCAATACAATGTCGGCCTGATAGCCTTCACGAAGGAACCCCCTATTTCTGACCTCAAATAGTTTTGCAGGATTATGACACATCAGTTCTACAAGACGCTCTATTGAAAGAACGCCCTGATCCACAAGTTCCAACATGGTAACAAGCGAGAACTGTATCATCGGCATACCACTGGCAGCACAGGCACATCCGCCTTCTTTCTGAGCCAACAGATGGGGAGCGTGGTCAGTACCTATCACAGTAATGCGTCCATCGTTTAAAGCATCACGCAAGGCGTCTCTGTCACGTTGGGTCTTTATGGCAGGGTTGCACTTGATGCGAGTCCCCAACTGGGAATAATCTCTGTCGCAGAAATAAAGATGCGAGACAGTAGCCTCGGCAGTAATCATCTGAGTGTGAAATGAGGGTTCAAACAAATCCAATTCACGAGCGGTGGTCAGATGGGCCACATGCAGACGAACCATGTGTTTCTTGGCCAACTCCACAGCCAGACGCGTGCTTTCGTAGCATGCTTCCTCGCTGCGTATCTCAGGATGATGCTGCACCCTAGGATCATCGCCATACTTCTGCTTTGCCTCTGCCATATTGCGGTTAATGATATCCGTATCTTCGCAATGAGCCATCAGGGGAAGTGGCGTCAATTCGAAGATCTTCTCCAAAGCCTCACGACGATCAACTAACATATTGCCCGTAGAGCTGCCCATAAAAAGTTTAATACCAGGAATCTGGTGTACATCGAGTTGAGAGAACAGATCGGCATTATCATTAGTAGCGCCAAAGAAGAAGCTGTAATTAACGTGGCTCTTACCAGCAGCCAAGGCAAACTTGTCCTTCAAGGCATCGAGGGTAGTAGTCTGGGGCACTGTGTTGGGCATATCAAAATAGGTTGTCACGCCTCCAGCAGCCGCAGCCCTACTCTCCGTCTCCATATCGGCCTTTTCTGTCAAGCCTGGCTCACGAAAATGCACATGATCATCGATTACACCTGGTAGAATAAAACATCCCGAAGCATCTATGACTTCATCATAGGATGCCTCGGGAGTATTATAACCTTGTATTACTTTCGAGATTTTGCCGTTTTCGATGACGATAGAGCCATCAAACGTACACCCTTCGTTAACGAGCGTTCCCGATTGAATCAGTGTTCTCATACTTCACATTGTCATCTACCAGTCCATTCTGGCGAGCCTGAATATCCAAAGCCGTCTGGTAATACTGCTTCACGTAAGCATCTTCCTTAAACTTCTTGGTAGCTTTACTCATAATGTCTTCAATCTGGGGGGTCAATACAGGATACTGATAGCTGCCTGTCATCATCATGAATACACCTGGTCCCAAAACATTATCAAAGTTCTCAACTATAAAGTTTGTCACCAAGCTATCTTCCTGCTGTGCCAGACGGGCTGCCTCTGCAGTAAGCTGACGATTTATCACACCTTCGTCGATACCTTCGAGCAGCATCTGACTCTGGCGGTGACTCAGTTCATTCATTTCATTATCAATCTGATCATGAAGCCGAATAAACTCATATAGCTTATCGTTAAGCGGCGAGCCACTAACGGTACGACTCGTATTGTCAATATGAATCTCTATCTCACCCTTTTCGATAACAACTGGCATCATCAGAGGTTCATCGTCCATATAGAGGTTAGCCAGTTTAACTGTATCAAGAAGTCCCGCAAAGCGGAACTTTCCATGTATCACATCACAAGAGTCTATATTCTTTAGCTCTTGATCCTTGATTGCTTTTAGATAGAGTTTGCTCCCATCGAGCTGCGATACTGATGATGATCCCTGAATCGAATATGACTCAGCGCACGATATTAGCGTAGTAGCAATTAGAAAAGCGTATAATACCTTATTCATATATAATTAATTTCGTGGCGCAAAAATATAATGAATTATTGAAGTAGAAAAATAAATTTGCGCATTTTAAAACAAATGCGCAATCTTTTATAGTTTTTTTGCCTCTTTCTCGAGTTCACGACCAATCCTATGCATAGAATAGAGTTGTAAGATAGCTGCAATCAAAAGCACGAGAACCCACTTATTATATACATATTCTATATACATAATATGGTCAAGTCCTAGCAAATTGTTCTTATTCGCGAACATGAGTACACCTGCTAACAAAAACAGCACATCGCTGACAAGCATCATCCTACGCAGTCTCTTGATGTTAAAGTTCTGTCCCTCGTAACGCTGCAGCATCTGCATAGAGGCAAAGCCCAGTGCACCCATACTATAGATGTAAGGAGCACTCTCCCATGTCAATAGTGATATACCAGCGCCAACGGTCATCAGTATGGCACCCAACAGATAAATCATCGTCTGTGTTTTATTCAATTGTTTCATTGCTGCTTTCCAGTGGTTTTGCTTCGCGCTCATCATCGCTGAGTACGAAAATATCCTCATCATCACTTTTCATAAAATAACGTTCGCGTGCAATCTTCTCAATAGCCTTCGGATTCTTGTCAAGTTCCTTAATCTGAGCCTGGTCACGCTCGAAGTCTGCATTATACTTTTCTTTCTCTTCCGTCAAGTCATTGATACGCTGCAAGTTCTTGATGTGGCTCCACAGACTGTTCTCGTCGAGAAAGCCAACAAGCAATACGCCAGCAATAGTCACCACGGCATATTTGAAAAATACCGAGTGCCACACGCGTAGTACATAAGCCTTTATATTTACCAAAAGTTTCATATCGCTTGCAAAGTTATGAAAAAAGCCACAGATTACGCTGATTTAATTGATTTTTTTAATTAATCAGTGTTAATCTGTGTAATCTGTGAGCAAAAATGGTTATCTTTGCAGCACGAAATCAACATTTAGAATAATGGAATACATTGTTTCAGCCAGGAAATACCGCCCGCTAACCTTCGATACTGTCGTAGGTCAGGCGGCTCTTACCACCACGCTGAAGAACGCTGTAAAGAGTGGTAAGCTTGCGCATGCCTACCTTTTCTGCGGTCCACGAGGTGTTGGAAAGACCACCTGTGCGCGCATTTTCGCCAAAGCCATCAATTGTCAGAATCCCACTGCTGATGGTGAAGCTTGCAACGAATGCGAGTCATGTCAGTCGTTCAACGAGCAACGTTCACTCAACATCTTTGAGCTCGACGCAGCTTCAAACAACAGCGTAGAGCACATCAAAACGCTCATGGAGCAAACACGTATACCACCACAATTGGGTCGTTATAAGGTTTTTATCATCGACGAGGTACACATGCTCTCAACGGCAGCTTTCAACGCATTCCTCAAAACTCTCGAAGAGCCGCCCGCACATGTTATCTTCATCCTCGCCACAACTGAAAAGCATAAAATCTTGCCGACAATCTTAAGCCGATGTCAGATTTACGACTTCGAGCGTATGACCGTTCGTAACACCATAGACCATCTGAAGCATGTGGCTCAACAAGAAGGTATCACCTACGAGGAGCAAGCACTGGCAGTTATTGCCGAAAAGGCTGATGGCGGCATGCGAGATGCCCTTTCTATCTTCGATCAGGCGGCGTCATTCTGTCAAGGGAACATCACTTATGAAAAAGTGATTGAAGATTTGAATGTGCTCGATTCCGAGAATTATTTTCAGATAATCAATCTTAGTCTGCAGAATAAGGTGAGCGATATCATGGTATTGCTAAACAATATCATCAATAAGGGATTCGACGGTGGCTTACTCATTCAAGGTTTGGCCAAACATGTTCGCAATGTCCTTATGGCTAAAGACGAAGCCACTCTGCCTCTACTTGAGGTGAGCGATCAACAACGTAAACGCTATGCAGAACAGGCGAAACAAGCAGAAACAAGATTCCTTTATCAAGCTCTTAAATTAATGAATCAGTGCGACATCAACTACCGTCAGTCAAGCAACAAGCGCCTGCTTGTGGAACTCACACTGATTGAAGTGGCACAGATTACTCAGCCTGATGATGACGGCGTCAGCGCGGGGCGTAGCCCCAGAAGATTAAAATCCCTGTTTAAGAAACTGATGCAGCAGTCTCAGCCCAGAGAAGCGGCCCCGCAGGTAGCCGCGGCTAAGCCTATTGCATCAAAGCCAGCAGTTAGCATTCTCTCCAGCGCCAGCACTACAAGTAGCATTAAAAGCAGCGACTCGTCTACATCCAAAGTTGCACCCGCAAAGCCAACTGTACAATTGAAGAAGATTGGTTTCTCCTGGAACAATCTTCGTGACCAGGGGAAAGCTACCAAGATGAACATCATCCCTGGCACCGTTACAGCCTCTCCAGATCAGCAGACCAATGCCAACTTCACACAAGAAGAACTTGATCTTCAGTGGATGTCCATGTGTATCCGTATGCCTCAAGAATACAAGGGTATCGCTACTCGCATGAAAAACATGAATCCCACCATCGAAGAGATTCCTCATATCAAGTTGATTGTTGATAACATGCTTATCAAGCAGGATATTGAAAACTTCAAGGGGCGCATACTCAGCACTCTGAGAAGTAGCCTGCAAAACAGCAATATCACTCTCGACATCAGCGTAGCCGAATATAAGCACGAGAAGATACTCACCCGTCGTGAGCAATTTGAACTAATGCTACAAAAAAATCCTGCCGTAGAGGCTCTACGGCAGGCATTCGGTTTAGAGTTAGCCTGATGGATCCATCAGGCTATTTTCAGACTCCTATGATTTTACGTATTGTAGCCAGACACTCATCGCTGTTTACGGGCTTTGCCATAAACTCATTGCATCCAGCCTCTTGAGCCAATTCACGGTCACTATCGAAAGCATTAGCCGTAAGCGCCACAATGGGAATTTCTTGATTGAATTCCCTGATTGCCGTAGTGGCTTCCAAGCCATCCATGACTGGCATTTTAATATCCATCAGTACCATATCAAAGTCACCGCTCTTAACTTTTTCAACAGCTTCCTGACCATTTTTGGCACGATCATACGCATAATACTTTCTCAAAATGTACGACATCAGAATATAATTGCTGTCGTTGTCTTCTGCTACTAAAATTTTCTTCATAATGGCATTATTTAATCGATTAATATTATTTGTTTATCTCTTTTATTTTTTCTTCCACAATTTGGTCATATCCTCCAAGGTCTTCCCCTTTGTCTCAGGAACCAGTCGCCAAACGAAGAGAGCCGCAATCACACAGATGATGCCATACAGACCATACGTAAACCAGTGTCCGAAATCATCCCCCTCCGTCAAATGCATATTGAACATCGGTACGAAGGTAGAGCTGACGATGAAATTAAATATCCACTGGAAGGCTACTGCGATGGCAACCGCACCACCACGAATGGTGTTGGGGAATATCTCTGCAATGAGCACCCAAGTAATGGGCCCCCAAGAAAACATAAACGAAGCCGAATAAACCAGTAACGAAGCGGCTGTCAGCATCTCCAGACCTGCGTGTCCGAAAGTCAGAGCAACGCCAAAAGCGCCCAAAGCCATACCAAGCGAGCCACAGATCAACAGCGGCTTACGTCCAAGTTTCTCTACAGTAAAGATGGCAACCAATGTGAACAGAATATTGATTACGCCCATGAATACGGTAATCACCATAGGATTCTCCATACCCATGTCGCCGAAGATACGCGGTGCATAGTAGAGCACGGCATTAATACCAACAGCCTGCTGGAATACAGACAGCATAATACCCACGAAGATACAGAGTGCGCCATAGGTCATCAGTTTCTCGGTCTTCACCACCATCGTATCCTTGATGTCCTGCAAAATCTGAGCAGCTTTTGCAGTACCATTAATCTTAGCCAGAATACCTTCAGCTTTCTGATCCTGACCTATACTTACAAGATAACGCGGTGTTTCAGGTACAAAGCAAATCAGCAATGCAAAGAGTCCTGCGGGCACAGCCTCACTTCCGAACATATAGCGCCAACCTGTTGTCACGGTCCATTGTGCAGCGGGGGTAATTGCAGCCAAGCCCTTACCCATCTCCTCTACGAGCGGCTGGATGTGGTCTCCCAAGATAAAGAAGTTCACAAAGTAAACTACCAACTGACCGAAGATAATAGCAAACTGGTTCCAGCTCACCAGCATACCTCTGATATTAGAAGGAGCCACCTCGCCGATGTACATTGGGCAGATGGCAGAAGCCAGACCTACGCCAATACCACCGATTACGCGGTAGATATTAAACATGATCAGCAGTGAATAAGTTGGCGTACCATATTCGAAGAACATGAATTCCGGATCCATCGAGCCTAAGGCTGAGATGAAGAACAGAATACCTGCGATAATGAGCGACTTCTTACGGCCTAAATTGGTGGCCAGATAGCCCGACAGGGCAGAACCAATGATACAGCCTATCAGAGCGGAAGCAGAAGTAAATCCATGCCATCCGTCAGTATAGGCAAAATCCTTTGCTTCCATAAAGAAAGCTTGCAGACCTTTCTCTGCACCAGAAATAACGGCAGTGTCATAGCCGAACAGAAGGCCGCCAAGTACGGCAACCATCACGATTGAAATCAGGTAGGCTTTGCTACCCTGTTGTTGAGTTTGTTGATTCATAATGTTTTATGTTTTTTATGTTTAATCGGTAAGTTTAGCGTAAATGTCGTTCCTTCATCCGACGTTTTAACAAGCAAAAGTTTTCCGTTTAGTTTTTTTGCGATCTTATTGCAATAGGCCAGTCCTAATCCCAGTCCTTGTTTAAATTCGTCTGCCTTCACAAAATACTCGAATATCGTACTTTTCTTGTCATCAGGGATACCGCAACCCGTATCCTCTACAGTGAAATAGAAGTTCTCATCGTCCCTGTCGAGTTTCAAGTATATGTGTCCTTGTTCGGTAAATTTAGCCGCATTCTCAAGCAGATTCTCTAATATCTGTAGCAAGCTGTCGCCATTTGTCTCAATGGTTGTTTCGCCATCTGTCGAGTCTATAAACTCTACTTTTATCTTCTCTGTATCTATTATCGGCATTGCCTCTATGGCTCTTCGGCATACATCAGCAACGTCCGTCTCCACAGCATCAACCATCAAATCTTTAGTACTTTCGTTAGCCAACGCCAGCATTTTGTTCACCAACGAAGTAATCTGTCGTGTATTCTCACCGATGGTGGTGGCTATCTCATGACGTTCTTCTGGCGTAAAAGTGCAATCCTCGTCTGTAAGCACTTGGGAGAAACCATTGATGATATTCAACGGCGTACGTATCTCATGACTCACATTCCTGATAAACTCCGTTTTCATCTCATCGGCAGCCGTAACTTTCTTATAAGCAGCTCTCAGTTCCTCGTTCTTAACCATAAGTCGCTTTGAGAAATTCCTACGTATAAGGAGGATGCGCACCAACAGCACGATAACGAGAAATGCCAACGCAACGGCGCCGAGCAATACAAAGTTCATCACCCTGGCCGTTTTCTTCTGCTTAACGACAAGTCCTATCTCTGCTTCATGCTGCCGCATATTCTCCGCGATCATCACTCCCGTGATAGAGTCACGTTTGTGCATCAGTTCTCTCTGGGTCAGGAAAGCCTTGTCGTTATCGCCAATATAACGGAATATGTCACATTTTACGAGATACTGTTCCTTCAGGTTCGATAGCGCGTCTGCCTCGGCCAAAGCCTTTTCCGTATCGCCGTCAATCAAGGTCTTGTAAATACGGGCATAGGGTGCAAAGAGGTCGCCAGAGGATATCTTACTTGTTCTTTCAACATCCTCCATCATACTGAAACACTTGTTGAATGCATCATAGTTTCTTTGTTTGAACCTCACAATTGCCTTGATGGCATAGGCATCAATCAGAGCCCTGTAATAGTTCCACGAACCTTTAAACTTCCCCGCCTCCTCCAGCGTCACGTCAATCCAATGAAGGCTCTCCTTCAAATCATTATTAAGATGTGCATGGGCAAGCGCGAGATAGATAAAAGCCAGTCCTTCGCGCTCAAACATGGTACCCTTAATCAACTCGGCCGACTTCAACAGTTCTTCCTGCGCACCGGGAATATTACCACAGGTATTATATATATGCCCAAGCATATTCGCCACATAAAAATCCCCAGCTTCAGGATACCTGCTGGTCATAATGTCGGTTTTCATCGCTTGAGTCACATAATAGGCTTCCTTGATATCCATCTTACCTAAGTTGTACATGATGCCACACACCCACGCATTATTAGCCGCAACGATGTCGCCCTCTTCCTTGGCATGCCTATGAAAAGCCACACAGGCATCGTATAGTTCATCTCTCGAGTTGCCTCCAGAAGCTTTCCACATCGCTTCCTGCAACTGCCGATGAACTATTGTATCTGAGCACTGTAAAGTTTGAGCCGACGTCTCCGACGCTGTCAGAAAAGCCGCACCGACATACAATATCCGTAGATAATGGTTAATCATCATACCCTTAGGTTCTTAGAAAATCTCTGCAAAGTTACTGCTTTCCACTGAAACTGCCAAACATTTTCCGTCATAAAAATGTTATTTTTTCTATAATGTATCATCTATATCGTTTTTTTTATGTACTTTTGTGCCCGTCATGTTACTAACAACTACTAAAAAAATGAGGAAATTTGCAACAATCAGTCTACTGACCATCGGCCTGTCGGTCGCTGCTCAGACCCACGTCCTCGACGTGAACACCAAGAAGTTAGGGGCTCCCGTACAGCCTACGATGTACGGCATCTTCTTCGAGGATATCAACTACGCAGCCGATGGCGGTTTGTATGCTGAAATGGTGAAAAACCGCTCTTTCGAGTTCCCCCAAAGTCTGATGGGTTGGCGTGCATACGGAAATTTCGAGGTTCGCTCTGACGGCCCCTTTGAGCGCAATCCCCACTACGTACGTCTCGGCTATGCTGGCCACAACGACAAGTTCACAGGTCTAGAGAACGAAGGTTTCTTCGGCATCGCCACCAAGAAAGATGCCACTTACCGTTTCTCGCTTTGGGCCCGCTGCCCTGAGGGCGGAAAGTCTACCCTCGAGGTGAGTTTTGTCGACAACGACACTATGGGCGAGGATCAGCGTTTCGCCCGTGTCAATATTAATATCGAAGGTAAGGAGTGGAAGAAATACACTGCCGAGATTAAGTCGCCCCGCACCGAAGCCAAGGGCGCTCTTCGCATTTTCCTCACAGGCAAGAAGGTTACGACTGACGTAGAACATATATCCCTTTTCCCCGTTGACACATGGAAAGGACGCGAGAACGGCATGCGCAAAGATCTGGCTCAGGCGCTCTACGACATGCGTCCTGGCGTGTTCCGTTTCCCTGGCGGTTGCATTGTTGAAGGTGTAAACCTCGAAAGCCGCTATCAGTGGAAGAACAGCGTTGGTCCTGTAGAGAACCGTCCACTCAACGAGAACCGTTGGCACTATACTTTTGGCCATCGTTTCTATCCCGACTACTTTCAGAGCTATGGTCTCGGTTTCTTCGAGTTCTTCCAGCTCTGTGAGGATTTCGGTTCTGAGGCTCTGCCCGTCATCTCGTGCGGTCTCTCATGTCAGTTCCAGAATCCAGACCCTACCAAGCCTGGTGTTCATGTAGCCCTCGACAGCCTCGACAGCTATATCCAAGATGCGCTCGACCTCATCGAGTTTGCCAACGGTCCCGTCGACTCTCAGTGGGGTAAGGTACGCGCTGAGATGGGCCATCCCGAGCCCTTCAACCTGAAATATCTCGGCGTGGGCAACGAACAGTGGGACTACGACGAACAGCATGGAGGTTTCGGTCCTGTGTTCACTGCCAGACTTAAGAAATTCTCCGACGCCATCCGTGCCAAATATCCCAACATCAAGCTCATCGGCACTACTGGTCCTAACTCTGAGGGCTGGGACTTCGACTTACTACAGCCTCGCATGAAAGAGCTCAAAGTCGACCTCTATGACGAGCATTACTACCGCAACGAGAATTGGTTCCTCAGCCACGGTCTGCGCTACGACTCCTACGACCGTAAGGGTCCCCGTGTGTTTGCTGGCGAATATGCCTGCCATGGTGCCAACAATCACAAGTGGAATCACTACTACACCTCACTTTTAGAGGCTGCCCACATGACAGGCATCGAGCGCAATGCCGACATCGTACACATGGCGACCTACGCTCCCCTCTTCGCCCATGTTGAGGGCTGGCAGTGGCGACCAGATGCCATTTGGTTCGACAATCTCCGCATGTTCAAGTCGGTAAGTTACTACGTTCAGCAACTTTATGCTGTCAACAAGGGTACCAACGTGCTCCCACTCACCATGCAGGGCAAGCCTGTAGCAGGTCAGGAGGGGCAGGATGGTCTCTTCGCCAGCAGTGTATTCGACAAGGCGACAGGCGAGGTCATCATCAAGGTGGTGAACACCAGCGATAAAGCCCAGCCACTCAGCATCCAGCTGCAGGGCATGAAGGGCACCCGTACCGCCCAGATTATCACCCTCACACACGATGGTGACGACGACGAGAACACGCTCGACAATCCTGAGAAGATCATTCCTATAGAAGGCAGTTGCCAGGTCGATGCTGGCAAGAAGAGTTCACTCCTCTTAGACGACATCCCTGCCAAGACCTTCCGAATCTACAAGGTTAAGAAATAGACAATAATTAAATCCCCCGTCAATTGTCGGGGGATTTAATTTTTCTTACAATCCGACTCATAACAAATCAGGTCGCCGAATGTTTGCGACGGTACTCCCAGAGTTCAAGAGAGTTGATGATATTCTGCCATAAGACATAGCAGCCAGCGCCGACAGAGGCCACGGGGTTAAGATAGGTGTAAGCCACCCAGATAGAGAGGGCCGTATTCTTCTGGAACGAGCCCTGTCCGCCATCGATCTCGTCGCCCAGATGGCGCCCGATAGAACGCCCCACAAGGAAAAGAATGAAGCAGAGAATCAGACTCATGACGGCTATCATCAGGAGGGTGCGCAAGGCTGCATCGCTATGCACGATGTTACGAACGGTGACCCCCGAGGTGACGCTCAGCTGAACAGACCAAAGATAGAACGAGAGATCAGGGATAGACACGAGCCAAGCACAGAAACGCTTGGCATAGTGCTGAACGAGCCATCCCAGCACCAACGGCGACACAAGCACAAGGGCAAGTTTTTGGAGGATGATGAAGAAGACGGTCCAGAAGTCGAGCTGGCTGCCGCGCTCGATGAGAGGAAACGCAGCGGGAATCATGAGGGCCGAAGCAAAGACAGAGATGACCACAAAGGCGGTCATAGTATTGATGTTACCGCCAATCTTGGCAGTAACCACAGGAGCGGCTGTGGCCGTAGGACCAATGATACAGGTAAGCACACTCTCCCACAGCAGCTTTTGCTCGGGATCGGCTTCAACGCCGAAGATAATCCACACGTTAAGAGCAACCAACGCCACCTGAGCCAGCAACACCCCCAAGTGCCAACGATGGGGACGCATCTGATGGAAATCGACACGACAATAAGTGGAGAACAGCGTTGAGAACACCATCAACGGAAAAACAGTATCGACCACCTCGCCCAATGAGTCGCCAAGCCCATCGAGTTGTGGCACGAAATAGAAAGTAAGATAAACCACCGTACCAATGGCTATGGCGCAGGGAAGGGTCCAATCCTTAAGAAATTGCTTAATACTCATCATTTTCGCTGCAAAGGTAAGAAAAAAAAGTAAAAAAGTAAATTTACCTCTATATTTTTTATTATCTTTGCAGCCAATTATGAGTGTTACTGAGTTTATTCACCAAGATAAGAGCTGCAGGCGGTTCTCTATAGAGGTACTGCCGCCGCTGAAGGGGACGGGTACGGAAAAGCTGTTTGCCGATATCGACAAGATGCTGGAGCTGAATCCTGCCTATATCAACATTACGACCCACCACTCGGAATATGTATACAAAGAGTTGGACAACGGGCAGTTTGAACGTCAGCGCATCCGCCGACGCCCTGGAACGGTGGCCATTGCCGCTGCCATACAACAGCGATATAACATCCCCGTTCAGCCCCATGTGATATGCAGCGGCTCTACGATTGAGGAGATAGAATACGAATTACTCGACCTGCAGTTCCTTGGCATCAGCGACGTGCTGCTGCTGCGTGGCGACAAAGCGAAGGAAGACAGTCGCTTTGTGCCCACACCAGGCGGGCATGCCCACACCACAGAACTGATGAAGCAGGTGAAGCGGTTCAACGAGGGATTTTTTGCCGACGGCACACCCATCAAACGCCCAGGCAAACCCTTTGCCTATGGCGTGGCCTGCTATCCCGAGAAGCACGAGGAGGCGCCCAACTTGGAGATGGACATGCAGTATCTGAAAGAGAAGCAAGAGCTGGGTGCACAATATGCAGTGACACAGTTGTTCTACGACAACGAGAAATACTTCGCCTTTGTCGAGAAAGCACGACAGATGGGTATCACCATTCCCATTATCCCTGGCATCAAGCCCTTTGCCAAACTTGCTCAGCTGACGGTTGTACCAAAAACCTTCCATTGTGACATTCCTGAGGCACTGGCCAAGGAGGTGGTGAAGTGCAAGACTGATGAAGATGCCCGTCAACTAGGCATAGAATGGACCACAGCTCAGTGCAAGGAACTGTATGGCCACGGGGTGAACAATATTCACTTCTACACCGTATCGGCTGTAGATTCTGTTATTGAAGTAGCAAAGAGACTATGACATTTGATGAGGTGATAGGACAACAGGAAGCCAAGGAACGGCTGATGCAGATGGTGAAAGAAGACCGTCTGCCTCATGCACTGATGCTCTGCGGGCCCATGGGTAGCGGAAAGATGGCGCTGGCAACAGCCTTCGCATGTCAGCTGCTCGACAACGGCACGCCATCAGCCAAGGCCATGTTGCAGAAGCTGGAACATCCTGACCTACATTTCACCTACCCCACCATCAAATTGCCCTCGATGAGTACTGACCACAAGCCCGTAAGCGACGACTTTGCTAAAGAGTGGCACGAGATGATATCTCAGACGCCCTACTTCACCATGGACGAGTGGATGAAGATGATGGAAGGCGAGAACCAGCAGGCCATCATTACCGCAGGCGAGAGTGACAACCTGGTGAGGAAACTGAGTCTGAAGTCGAGTCAGGGAGGCTTCAAAGTCAGCGTTATCTGGCTGCCCGAGCGTATGAACATAGAGTGCGCCAACAAATTGCTGAAGCTGATAGAGGAGCCACCACAGCAGACGGTGTTCATCATGGTGAGCGAGGAACCCGACAAACTGCTGGAGACCATACGCAGCCGTGTGCAGCGCATTGACATCAAGCGTACCAATGAGGCTGATATCAGAAATGCACTGATAGAGCGCAGAGGGGTGAGCGAAGAAGAGGCTCATCGCATCAGTCGCAGAGCCAACGGCAATTGGCTGAAGGCATTGGAGGAGTTGCAGGTGAATTCGGAAAACGAACTGTTCCTCGACCTCTATATCATGCTTATGAGACTGGCTTACCAGCGCAAGATAAAGGAGTTGAGGAGATGGAGCGAGCAGCTGGCCAATATGGGACGAGAGAAACAGAAACGCTGGTTGACCTACTTTCTGACAATGACGCGAGAGAACTTCATGTACAACTTCCAGCAAGAGGAACTGAACTACATGACGCAAAAAGAAGAGGACTTCGCACGCAACTTCGCTCGATTCGTTAACGAAAAGAATATCCTGCCTATCAGCGACCTGGCAAATCTGGCTATTCGCGACATCGGGCAGAATGCAAACGCGAAGATTGTATTCTTCGACCTTGCACTACAGATGATAGTTCTGCTTTTGCAAAAGTAAGAAAAGACAAGATAATAAACAATAAAGATATGACTGACAATACAAAGGAACATACCATCATGATAGGATGCGACCGAGGCTTGTGCCATCAGGCTGTTGGACGACAGGACAGGCAGTTGAACACATACGACTGGCTGGCTGACGTACCAGGCAACGTGGACACCACCGATCTGGTAGAAGTGCAGTTCAAGCACACCCGCAAGGGATACTACCACAACGTGAACAACCTGAACCTGAAGAAGGGTGATGTGGTGGCAGTAGAAGCAAGTCCTGGACACGATATAGGCGTAGTTACGCTCACTGGACGTCTGGTAAAACTTCAGTTGAAAAAGGCCAACATCAAGTCGCCCGACGACATTAAGCGCGTATACCGTATAGCCCGTGAGACCGACATGCAGAAGTTCCAAGAGGCGAAAGCCCGCGAGCACTCAACGATGATAGAGAGCCGCAAGATAGCCAAAGGTCTGGGGCTCGATATGAAGATTGGCGACGTGGAGTATCAGGGCGATGGTAACAAGGCCATATTCTACTATATAGCCGATGAGCGCGTTGACTTCCGCCAACTAATCAAGGATTTGGCAGCAGCATTCCATGTTCGCATTGAGATGAAACAGATTGGTGCCCGTCAGGAAGCTGGACGTATTGGCGGTACCGGTCCTTGCGGACGTGAGCTATGTTGCGCCACATGGATGAAGAACTTTACTACGGTAAGCACTAACGCAGCCCGATTCCAAGACATCTCGCTGAACCCTCAGAAGCTGGCAGGTATGTGCGCCAAACTGAAATGCTGTCTTAACTACGAAGTAGACGACTACGTAGAGGCAGGCAAGAAATTACCTGGTAAAGAGATTACCCTGCACACAATGGATGCCGAATACCATTTGTTTAAGAGCGACATCTTGGCAGGACTCGTCACCTACTCTACCGATAAGAACATAGCAGCAAATCTCGAGACCATCAGTGCCGAGAGGGCCAAGGAGGTTATCGAGATGAATCGCAACGGTGAGAAGCCCGAATCACTGAACGAGAACGGCAAGAAGTCAGTAGAAGAGAAACCCAACATCGACTTGGCAGGAGGCGACATCAGCCGCTTTGACAAGGCTAAGAAAAAGAAAAAGAAGAAACCCGCCAACCGTGGTGGCAATGGTGGCAATAACAAGCCTAACAATGCCAAGAAACAGCATGCGGAATAAAATAGCCACACTATTACTGCTTATCATCACACTGGGGATGGTCTCGTGTGATGATAAGACGGTATATCATCACTATGAGCATGTACCAGGCTATGTATGGGAGAAGAACGACACGCTGACATTCTCCATACCGCCTGTGGCTGAAGAAGGCACCTATCAGGAGCAACTGGAAATGCGCATCAACGGCGATTACCCCTTCCTGAGTCTGACCATGTTGGTCGACGAGCATATACTGCCATTGGGAGGCTCTCACCGCTATGCCTACACCTGCGAGCTGATGGACAAATACGGCACACCGCTAGGTGAAGGCGTAAGCTACTACCAATATCGTTTCGACATGAACGAACTTAACCTGAACAAAGGCGACTCATTGGTAGTCTACATTGTTCACAATATGAAACGCGAGTTGATTCCGGGTATTTCCGATGTCGGCTTGCGCCTGCGTAGGAAATAATAAGGTTAGCGATACGCCATATTCCGGCTGGAATCGATACGAAGGAAGATGAACAGCAAGAATGTGAAGCCCCACAACGACGAGCCACCATAACTGAAGAACGGTAAAGGAATACCGATTACAGGAGTAAGCCCCAGTACCATACCGACATTGATGAACACATGGAACAAAAAGATGCTAACTACACAATAGCCATAGACACGTCCGAAACGACGGGGCTGACGCTCTGCCAGATGAATAAGTCTTAGTATCAATGCCAGGAAAAGCAACAACACACCTGCAGAACCCACGAAACCTTCTTCCTCACCAACGGTACAGAATATGAAGTCGGTATCCTGCTCAGGCACGTACTTGAGCTTTGTCTGTGTGCCATTCAGGAATCCTTTACCCTCCAAGCCGCCTGAACCAATGGCTATCTCACTCTGATGTACGTTATAACCAGCGCCCTTCAGGTCTTCCTCCAAACCAAGCAGCACATTGATACGAACACGCTGGTGGGGCTCAAGTACATGGTTCAGGCCATAGTCAGCCAGATTATAGAACAAGAGCGACCCTAAGGCGAATAGCGAAATCCAAAGGTAATTACGCACACGTGTAATCAGGAAGCGCCAAAGCAGATAGCCTATGAGTATAATACACAAGCCCAGTTCTATATAAGAGATATCGAAGGGAATGATGACAAGGGTGAAAAGAACAATCAAGGCAGTGATACCGATACTTATAAGTGCCAATCGGACAGCCTCACGACGATCGTTGTGATAAACATAGAGCAGTCCACATGAGAAAAGCTGAATCATGAGCAGCACCACAAACTTACCCACCGACGTGGGAGTATAGAAGAACATGGTATCGGCAAAACGGATGCCCACCACGAAATAGACCACCATAGCCACACCGGTAAACAGGATACTACCTGGCATGCCCTCACGGTAGAACATCAGGAAGAACGACAGATAGACCAGGGCAGAACCCGTTTCACGCTGCAAGACGATAAATAGCATGGGCAACAACACGATGGCCAGCGTAGGTGCAAAATATTTCCATTTTTGGATGGAATAGCCATAAGTGCTCATAAACTTAGCCAAGGCCAAGGCCGTGGCAAACTTAGCAAACTCTGCGGGTTGCAGGCGCAAGGGACCTAACACCAGCCAAGAGCGCGATCCCTTAATGCTATGCGGATTGAAGATGGTGGCAAAAAGCAGAAGCAGCATACCGCCAAAGATGATATAGGCAAACATGTCAAGATAGCGGTCGTCAAGCATCAAGATGACGAAGCCCAAAACAATAGAGGTTCCTATCCACACAATCTGCATGCCAGAGCGTGAATCCAGACTGAAGAGGTCGGTCTCACCATAAGTATAACTGGCTCCACATACGCTGAACCACCCAAAGGTCAGCAGGGCGATATAGATGACGATCGTCCAGTAGTCGAGTGAGCGGATGACACCTTTCTGATTTCTATCTGTCGGTTGTACCATAAGCGATGCGACGTTCCTGAATATTCTTTGCTCTGGCCTCAGAGGCTTCAGAGAGTTTACCTTTTATATATTGTTCCATGATGAGCCCTCCGATGGGCACACCATAAGTGGCACCCCATCCACCATTCTCCACATATACGGCTACAGCGATCTTGGGGTTATCCATCGGCGCAAAGCCCATAAACACAGAGTGGTCGTGACCTCGGTTCTGAGCTGTACCCGTCTTACCACAGGCCATAAAGTCGTACTTGCCCAGTTCGTGACAGGTACCACCGAGCACAGACGAGCGCATACCCTGAACCACATAGTCGTAAGCCTGACGTGAAGCCTTTGTATAGTGTTTGCGGGTAAAGAGCGTATCAAGAGGTTCCCCCTGCACTTTACGTACAACATGAGGTACGTAGTAATAGCCACGATTGGCAATGGTAGCACCAAGATTGGCTATCTGAAGCGGGGTGGCATTCACCTCACCCTGTCCGATGGCGATAGAGATGACGGTCAAGCCATTCCAAGAACCCTTATAAGCTTTATCATAGAACTGGGCGTTGGGAATCAGTCCTCGTTTCTCACCAGGCAGGTCGATACCCAGACGATAGCCAAAGCCCATCGACACCATATAGTCACGCCATGTGTTCATGGCGTTCTGTACAGAGCCGTACTTAGATATGTTCGTATTAATCATGTGGTATAGTCCCCAGCAGAAGTAACCATTGCACGAGGTGCTCAAGGCGGGCACCAATGCCAGCGGAGCTGCATGGCTATGACAACCTACGTGCAAGCCTTTAAAGTTGAAGCCATGACCACAGGGATACATTGTCGACGCAGTGATGATACCTTCAGTCATAAAGGTCAGTCCCTGCGTGGTCTTGAAGGTAGAACCCGGGGGATACTGTCCCATGATACTACGATTGAGCAGAGGTTTCCACACATCCTGAGTAAGCAAGCGATGGTTCTTAGAACGCAGGCGTCCTACCATCATACGCGGATCATAGGAGGGCGACGACACCATACAGAGCACTTCGCCCGTAGAGGGATCGATAGCCACGATACTACCTATCTTGCCCTCCATGAGACGCTCGCCCAGCTTCTGCAACTCAAGGTCGATACCTAACGTGAGGTTCTTACCGGGATGAGCACGCTGATCGAATTCGCCATTCATATAACGGCCTTGGATACGACCATGGGCATCGCGTAGGAGTATCTGCACGCCTTTCTCGCCACGAAGCTGTTTCTCATAATAGCGCTCTATTCCTAACTTACCGATATAGTCACCAGGCTGATAGTATTCATCCTCCTCGATATCGGCGGGCGACACTTCTGCCACATCGCCCAGCACATGAGCGGCTACAGGATACTGGTACTGGCGCACACTGCGTTTCTGCACATAAAAGCCGGGGAAACGGTACATTTTCTCCTGAAAGACGCTGAAGTCCTTATCACTCAGCTGACTCATGAAGAGCTGCTGCGTAAAACGCGAGTAGCCAGGATTCTTATTACGGTCCTTCATGGTAGTCATTCGGCGGTCGAACTCTTCTTTCGTAATGCCCAGCGACTGGCAGAAGTCAAGGGTATCAAGACGCCCCTTGGCCTCGTTCATCACCACCATGATATCATAAGAAGGCTGATTGTAGACCATCAGTTTGCCGTTTCTGTCAAGGATGGCTCCACGCGAGGGATACTCTATCTTTTTCAGAAAGGCGTTAGAGTCGGCACTCTTCTTATAGTCATCGCTCGTTATCTGGAGCATGAACAGACGTATGATATAGATGACCACTATCAGGATAGCCACCCCACCAATCACATAGCGCCGGTACTCAAGATCGTAGTCTTTCACTTCGAACGAACAGTTTCAATAGCCATCAACAGAATCCAAGTCAGGACGATACTGGCCAGAATACGCTCCATCCATACGAGCCAGTCGAAAAAGGAGAAGGCCTCGAGTGTGAAGAACACCAGACAGTATATAGCCGTAATCACGCCACTCAGAAATGAGAACTTGCCATAAGAGAGTGTCTTGGCGGAAGTCTTCAGGTCGTCAGCGGAATCACGCGGCATCAGACGTTCCAGGATGTAGGGCTGGAGAAGTGCCACCAACGTCATACTACCTGCGGCCAGTCCAGGCGTGCTGGAGAATACATCAACAATCAAGCCCAGAACGAAACTCGACACCAGCATAATCCACTTGGGAAAACCACGGCGGAATGTGATGACGTAATAAACATAAAGCAGAGGCGTGGCTACGTCAAACAGGTGTACATGGTTCAGGATGAGCACCTGAGCCAGGAACAAAGCCCCGAACATGACCAAACGGTTGAGTAATTCTATTGCCATCTGCTGATTCTGTTTTTATCGCTGTTTCATATTAATCGAGTCGCGGGCTGCCTGCATCAAAGCGGCACGCTCGGCAATGCTCTTGTCACTAATCACACACACATCACGCACACAACTGAAGTCGGTACTCAGGCGTACTTTCAGCTTGTACGACAAGCCGTCGCTCGAGTTATAGGCTTGCTCTATCTGCCCTACCAGGACACCTGAAGGGAATATGGATGAGAAGCCACTGGTTTCTATCCACTCGCCCAACTTGAACTTGGCATGACGAGGCACATCCTCTACATAAGCCACTGAAGGGTCGCCACCATACCAATGCAGATAGCCGAAATAACCTCGGCCACGGATGGCACAGCTGATACGTGAAGAAGAGGCGTTAAGCGCAGGAATCACCACAGAGTAATGATCGGAGACGAGGTAGACCACGCCAACGATGCCACTACCACAGGCCACACCCATATCAACCTCTACCCCGTCGGCACTTCCCTTATCGATGGTCATCAGGTTCTCAGCCTTATGAACGGTATTATCAACAACCTTGGCAGGAATGAGCTGATACTGACTGAGGAACTGGAGTTCCTGACGCTCCATCACCGTGGTGTCTTTTGTGAGGTCGGTATACAGGCGGCGCAACTGGCTCACCTGGCGTTCCAGATAGAAATTGCGCGTGGCAAGCTCTTCGTTTACTCTTGAAAGCGAGAAATGATGAAGCACTCCACTCTCCCACTGGTTCACCTTGCCTACCACTACATTGGCCGACGAAAGCCACACACTGCCCTGATAGCTGTTGTACTGAAACAACAGAACACCACTGGCCACTTCCAACAAAATGAAAACGAACCAGTGATGATAGTTTCTCAGGAAATCCAGCAGGTTGCGCATTTCCTCTTTCTATTATCTCATCAAGAACGAGAAGCGGTCTACATTCTTCAGAGCGATACCCGCACCCTTAGCAACACTGTGGAGGGGATCCTCAGGCACATGGAACTCAATGTGCATCTTGTCGGTAAGACGCTTGTCGAGGCCACGCAGCAGAGCGCCGCCACCAGTCAGGTAGATACCATTCTGAACGATATCGGCATACAGCTCAGGAGGAGTGCTCTCAAGGGCCGACAATACAGCAGTCTCGATGCGCGAGATGGTCTTGTCGAGACAGTGTGCAATCTCCTGATAGCATACAGGCACCTCCATAGGCAGGGCCGTGATGCGGTTAGGTCCGTGTACGACGAAGTCCTCAGGTGCATCCTCGCCGAGGTCGGTAAGTGCCGAACCTACGGCAATCTTGATACGCTCGGCCATACGCTCGCTGACCTTGACGTTATGCTGGCGATACATATACTCCTGGATATCAGCAGTCAGATCGTCGCCAGCAGTACGGATAGAGTTATTCGAAACGATACCTCCCAGAGAAATCACGGCAATCTCGGTAGAACCGCCACCGATATCCACAATCATGTTTCCTTCAGGAGCCTCGACGTCGATACCAATACCAATAGCTGCGGCCATCGGCTCGAAAATCAGATATACGTCACGACCATCGGCATGCTCTGCAGAGTCACGAACGGCACGCAGTTCCACCTCAGTAGATCCTGAGGGCACACCAATCACCATGCGCAGCGAGGGCGAGAACAGGCGACTGCCTGTATGCACCATCTTAATGAGTCCGCGCATCATCTGCTCACAGGCAGAGAAGTCGGCAATCACGCCATCGCGCAACGGACGGATGGTACGGATGTTCTCGTGTGTCTTCTCATACATCATCTTCGCCTCGTTACCGACAGCAATCATCTTGTCGGTTCGGCGATCCAGTGCAACGACAGAGGGCTCATCTACCACAATCTTATCATCACTGATAATGATTGTATTGGCAGTACCCAAGTCCATTGCAATCTCTTGCACAAAACTAAAAAATCCCATTATATTCTTTCTTTATTATTTCACAAACCAGCTGTGGATAGCAGTATCGTAGTGAGAGCTTACGCCGAAGGCACGGGCAGCGAACATACGGCGGTCTTCAATATCAGTCTGAGCGCCCTTCTTGTTCAGGATGTCGAGCAGCACGCCATATTCAGCCTTGCTAGGCACGATGACTACATCCTTGAAGTTCTTGGCACCGGCACGAATCAGAGAGATACCGCCGATATCGATCTTCTCGATGATGTCAGCCTCAGAAGCGCCGCTGGCCACCGTCTGCTCGAAAGGATAGAGGTCAACGATCACCAGGTCAATCTCAGGAATCTCATACTGCTTCATCTGAGCGATATCGCCCTCGTTCTCACGACGAGCCAGGATACCGCCGAACACCTTTGGATGGAGCGTCTTCACGCGTCCGCCGAGGATTGAGGGATATGTGGTCACGTCCTCTACCTTCTGGCACTCATAGCCCAGTGATTCGATAAACTGCTGGGTACCGCCAGTAGAGAGGAATTTCACACCTTCATCATTCAACTTCTTGAGGAGTTCGTCGAGCCCGTCTTTGTGGAATACAGACACCAAAGCGGTCTTAATTTTCTTAGTTTCAGCCATTTCTATTATTTATAACGTTATAAAATTCTAATTCGGGCACAAAGGTACAAAAAGAAAACGGATTAATCTCTTTTTTCCCAAAGAAAATGCGATTAATCCGTGTTAAAAGTAAGAAATGTCAATCCCTAGTCCAGATGGAACACCTCTTGTATGGGTACTGTGACGGGCGAATTATCGGGATTCACCTCCATGATGTCGGCCATCATGTCCCACCATTTCTGGGTGATGGGGTCCACGTTCTCCGTGTCCTGCGAGTTTCCCTCGCCTTCGCACTCCTGATAGCCGAACAGGATGTTCGTATCCTTATCCCAATAAATGCTGTAGTTACTTACGCCTCCGTCCTTGATCATCTTCACCAACTCGGGCCATATAGCGGCATGGCGCTTCTCGTACTCTTTCTCACAACCTGGTTTCAGGTACATCTTAAATGCAAATCTTTTCATAAGTTTTCTATTATTGATAATATCTTTCCTAATTTCCGTCTGGTTTCGTCAGGCTGCTGCCTGTAGACATGTGCCACACAAAGGCGTCAGCATCGTCGGGCTGCTGAGGATCGAAGTCCTGCCAGTCGCTACGCAGGCACGCCGCCAAGGGGCAACCTATCTGTTTCAGCCCCATCACCACCATCTTGGCCACCTCCCAGGCACCGAAGGGGTTGAAGTGGGTATTATCGGCCAAAGGCTGGTTCTGGTCTGGGAACGTGTTGGCAGGATAGTGTACCAGCGAGCGTTTCGAGCCCTCCTCGCCCAGCGCCTCATAGAAGGCCGTCGACATACGGGTCAGGTCTATCACAGGCACAGCCTCGCGCCCAGCCACCGTCTTCATGGCCTCCGGATAGTCGCCGTGGGTATTCTGTATCGTCTTGTGGTCAGGATTGAAGAATCTTCGCGCCGTTGGCGTACAGAAGATGATATGTCCGCCAGCAGCCCTCACGCGATCGGCGAATATCTTCAGGTTACGGGAATAGGAATACCAGGCGCCGTCGCCGGGCTTCTTCTCCTTCTCGTCGTTATGGCCGAACTCCACGATAACGTAGTCGCCCTGCTTCAGCTGCGACAGAATCTTATCGAGGCGCAACTGAGCCAGGAAGGTGGTACACGACAGTCCGCTCTCGGCATAGTTGGCCACGGCCACCTCGGGGGTAAACCAGCGGGTAATCATCTGTCCCCACGAAGCCCAAGGCTCGTTCACCTGATCCACCACCGTCGAGTTGCCACAGAGAAACACCGTGGTCACATCGTTGGCAGGCTCTATCCTGATGCGCTGCACAGCAGGAGCAGGACCGCAGAACGACAGGCTGAGCGAGTCGTCCCAATTCTTATATGTCAGTTCGCGAGGCTTCAGCTTCACCACCCTGTCGCCCTCGATGAGCGGCTGGTGCTTGTTCACCACGAAGGTCACCTCCTGAAAACTGCCTTTCCTCGTTGTAACCACATCCGTATAGTGGCGTCGCGACTCAGCACGCACCACCGTCTGGGCAGCCCTTTTCTTCGAACCCAGCGTCACGGTGACGCGATAGTTACCGTCTGGCACAGCCACAGCATAGCTGAAGGGGGCGCTGCCCGCCCTGTTGAGCACCGTGTCAACCACCGTCTGTGCCTGAACACATGTGGCAGCCAACAGCGCCACACTCACTAACATCTTCCTCATTTGTTTTTTGATCTGTTTGTTTCGATTTGCTTGCAAAGGTAGTGCAAATCAACGAGAATACCAAATAATTAGGATACTTTTAGAAATGTCGGCTTCTGCTTTGGTAAAACAATAAGACAAACAACCTCGTGAGAATCGTGTCTTTACGAGCAAGCCGCCCTTCGACCGCAAATACGCGAGTTTTGAGCCGTTTCCGTAAGTCATTGAGAACATGAACGTTACAAACAAGCCTTATTTCCAGCCCTCGTTCAGACGTCATCTTTCGGAACAAAACAACTTGTTTTGTTCCCGAAGAGACTATCTTCATCCCCCGTGGAGACTACTTGAGCGCGCATAAAACAACTTGTTTTACACAAAAAAGGGTAGACTTTTCGCCGAATAAACCCTAAGTTTGCTACCGACAAACCCCAAGTTTCATTACGACAAACCCATCGTTAGTCGTAATGAAACCCCAAAAGCGCCTCCCGCCGCCCTAGATTGAGCCAGCCAAGAAGCGCTTTTTTATGTATGTTTTATTGACAATCCACAAAAAGAAAACGAACAGCCACACAGTCTTACCATGCAAAGCCTGCTCTAACATAGCGGGTGTACGTTTTATTGTAATTGTAGAAATATCCACCATGGAAGAGATAATACCAAGCGATACCACTATTGGTAGTGAGTTCTGAACTCGACCAATAATCATCCTGGTGCAATTCTGAATTGAGACAAGCCTTATTGATGGCTGCGTATAACTCATCTTTATTGCCATAGGGGTAAGTGTTACCAGATCCAACACCCACAGGACTTGTAGCACTAGGACCACCTAAACCTTGGAAGATGTATCGCCAGTCTGTTACACTAGGAATACGCCACCCCTTTAAAGCAGCACTAGTTCGTGTCTTTGAGTTTGTACCTGTACCATTTGCCACACGGTCATAATAAGTACTGCCTACGGCATTTGTTTTATATTGCGTACTACCCACCGTAACGATATTGCTAGCAGCAAAGGTATTAACCGCCGTATTTGCATCAGCCCAAGAGCGTCTATCTGCATATGCATCATGCAGGGCGAGAGCGAAGAACTTACTAAAGTAGTTACTTACAGCGCCGGTATAACATATAAAGCCCACAGCACCACCAGCACGGTCATTGGCCAGACCTGAAGTACTGTATGCCTTACCATTCTTCGTTATGTACCATTTCAGATGCGAACTGGTGACATTATCGAAAGCCACACCAGGATCAGTACGCGCCTCTCCCACACCTTCGTTACGGAACAGGCGGATAGAGAATCCCCACTTCATATTGTTAGTGCTGATACCCACATAGCCACCGTTGAAGAAAAAAAGCCGAGCATCCTCATCTGATGCCTTCGTAGCCAACCAATAATAGCCGCTAATACCATTCTCTACGCGATCGGCAACGCCAGTTCCTCCATTGTCTGAATTAAACCTATAACCAATACTATAGAACTGGCGTTGCATGCCCCCTTCGTCTTCATTAACTGACGTCCAGAAAGAAGCATCGTTCATATAGGCTGCAAGTTTAGTACCCAGTGTTGCATCGCTCTTGTCCAAATAATCGATTAGTTTGGCTGTAATCGTCAGTATTCTATTACTCCACTGATATTTCCATACACTACAATAAGGCGTACCAAGGAAACGAATAGCATAGCGGACATTAATAGTGGTATAAGTGCTCCAATACGACCAATCTTCTATGCCAGCCTTTGTCACATCGTTATAGCCAAAGATACATGTCGGAGCTGAATCAACGAGACCACCAGAAGGCAAAAAGTCGGTAGTATTGAATATATTCACACTAGAGGGTATCACACTGTACAACTCTTTCTCCACTGGTAAATGATACTTAAAACCAGTTGTACCGTCGGTAATATCGCCAGCCCAATAGGTATTATAAGAGGTGCCTGTTTTCGAGAAGTAGCCCATAGCGTCGTACCAGTTATAGCACTGAGCAGAGCCTGCTGCGGTTGGATCGCTTTCTAAAGTGACGACCTTTGTAGTACGATTATAGCTCTTCACATTGTTCTCGGCCACATACCAAAGCGGATTCAGGCGCTTGTCTTTGTTATCACACTTTACGTTGTATATATACTTGGCGTTCTCGGCAAACGTGGTCACCGTGTTGGGAACGGTGACCGTGACATTGCCCATGGTGATTGTAAGCACGCCCGACGGCGCCGCCTGTGGAGGGATGACTGCCTCGAAGACACCATTGCCAGTATGGCGGGCGGTGATGGTGGTGGCCGTGCCGCTGGCTGAGCCAAGGGCACCAGTAGAGGGATTGATCGTGATGGAGGGCTTCACGTTCCTTACCTTCACCGTGACATTGGTCACGTTGCTGCTGGTAAGGCCGATGCCCGCCGTGAGGTTCACCTCGATCTTCGACAGCTTATGCGTGAAGTTCAGGGGCGCGCTGCCTACGGTCTCATAGCTGCCTGAGCCCTCAGCATAGTGAAGGTCGGACTTCTCGTAGTTGCCCGTGGCGCTCTGGTCGGCCAGAACGGTATGCGTCAGCGTGCCGATGGCTGTGCCCTCAATAGGAGCAGTAGAGAAATTGCCATGAACGGCACGGAAGGTGAGGCCATCGCCGTCGCTGGGGTAATACTTCGTTGAGCCCGTCAGACCGCCGCTGCCGTCAGAGGTCAGCGTCCACGCTTTCAGAAAGGCGTATGTGCCAGCGCTGCCCTTATCGGCCCATACATATACTTTCTCGCCGTTGGCAATGGCCGTCTCGTAAAGGCCTCGGGTGGCGCGGCGGCTCGTCAGCTCCTTCCACGCCTCGCGGCTCCAGGCCGTAGCATTGCCTGGCGACAGCGTCTCTGCGGCTACAGAGGCCGTCAGCTGTATGGACATGGGGGACACTGCCCGCCTTTCCTCGTAGGAAGTGCAAGCGCCAAACAACAGCAATGCCACTATAATCGTTATATTAGTTTTCATGTTCATAACTGATAGATTTACCTTACTTGGGGGCAAATATACGAAGAAATATGTGAATCAAAAAAAAAAAAACGCAAAAGAAAGTTAAAGAGCGGCAGCTTTATATTGATTAAGGTCAATTAAGGGGCATAAAAAAATCCCTCACCGAAGGGAGTGAGGGACTATTTGTTTTATAGAAAATCTATTATTCTGCGAGGATGATGCCGCCCATGGGCTGAATAGTTACCTTGGCCTCGCCGTTGGCATTAACCTTCAGGGTCTTGAGCTCTGAAGCAGGAAGAATCTCGCCCTTCTTCTGCGGCTTGTCAGTATAGTAGCGGACGGTCTTGCCTGCCAGCATGGGGAGCTGTAGGGTAAGCGTCTTCTTCTCCTGAGTACCATTCAGGCCTGCCACATACCAGCGGTCGCCTGTACGACGGGCCATCACAACATACTTAGTAGGATAACCGTCGATGAACTGGCTCTCCTCCCAGGTGGTAGGAATCTCACGCAAGAAGTCAAGTTCGAACTGAGGCAGCTCCTCAAGGTTGTTAGGATAGATAGCCACGCAGTTCACGCTGGTCTGGATGACGATGGCCGATGCCATCTCGAACACATCGCTGGTATAGCGCTGGTGGCGGCTCTTGTTGTCGCGGCTCAGGTGGTGGTTCATCATCACACCGCCCCAGTCGGCAGCAGCCACGGCATTACGGCTGAAGGGGTACATGGTGAGTTCGAAGCCCTCTTTCTTGGCGTGATACTCTGTGAAGAACACGTTCTCTGAAGCCAGGAAGGCCTCGCTGGCCACGAAGTTAGGATACATACGCTCCCAACCGCGAGGCAGGGTACATCCGTGGAAGATGACCTGCAGCTGATGACGGTTGGCGTCAGCCAGAATATCCTCGTAGAGCTGCATCATGGGCTGCTTGTCGCTACCGAAGAAGTCGACCTTGATACCAGCCACGCCAATCTTCTCCATCCACGACATCTCGCGTTCACGAGCAATGGCGCTGTTCATACCATCGTGAGGTCCCTGAGGCGCATCGTTCCATGTGCCGTTGGAGTTGTACCACAGCAACAGACGGACGCCCTTGCTCTGAGCATACTTTGAAAGCTCCTCTACACGGTCGCGACCAATCTGCGTGTCCCAAAGGGCATCGACCAGACAGTACTCATAGCCCATCTGGGCAGCCACGTCGATCATCTTCACCTGATCCTCATAGATGGTAGAGTTATCCTGCCAGATGAGCCAGCCCCATGTGTAACGGCCAGGGCGGTAGTCGGTCTTGGCTTCATAGAGAGGCTCTACGACATCATAAGAGATGGTGGTCTCGACGATAGGCTCGAGCGTAGAAGCCACGGTGAGGGTGCGCCAAGGGGTAGAGCCAGGCAGAGAGATGGCAGCACCATCGCCACCCATGCCCTTCATCTCCTTCGGATTGGGGAAGGCGATCGTGTAACCCCTACCCTGCTCATAGTCGCTCAGGTGGCAACCTACGTATTTTCCGTTAGTACCCGTCTCGCTGACCTGTACCCAGCCGTCGTTGCCAATATGGAACAGACAGGGGAAGGTATATCCTTCGCCAAAGGCAGAAGGAGTGTTGAGGGCTGCGTCGGGAGTATATTCCTCTTCGTATGAAGGCTTGGTCTGGGCAAAGCCGACCATGGGTTTGCTCTGGGGACAGATAAAGCTGGTGGCTGTCTCAGGGAAATTGAAGCCTGTGGTCTCGCCCTGGACCACAGCCGTGCGTACATCCCTGCGCTTAGCCTGCTTCAGCGTATAACGGAAGGCGATATCATTGTTTGAAACGAGGAAAGTAACCTCGAGTGGCAGACCGTCGGCATTCTCGAGCTGAACGTCGAGCTGGTTGGCCACAAAGTGCGATGTTGCTGTTTTGGTACGTGTCATGGTGTAGGTCTTGTCTACACTGCCCTGCTTGCTGTCTTTCAGTTTCAGGCCCTGCGAGAAATCACCGATATCGGCTTTCAGTCCAAGGGCAGAAGGCGTCAGCATGGCCTTACCGTCATAACTGACCGTATAGAAGGCCTGTCCGTCCTTACAGTCGATGCTGACCTGCAGTTTCCCGTCGGGAGATGACACACTTGTCGTCTGCGCCATAGCGGTGAGGGCAGACACGAATAATAATCCTAGTGATAATAACTTTTTATTCATAATTTAGCATTAAATAATAAATCCTGATAGCTGTTTTCGATTTTCGCCTGCAAATTTATATAAAATTCCTCAGATTCTCTAACGTTTCTTCATTTTTATACCTTACTTTTTCCTATTGTACTTGCAAATATCGATATTTTCCACTATATTTGCAGCAATTTAGCAATACCAGACAAAGACAATGAAAGAAATGTATTTGGCGGACAAGAACCGCTACGACAACGGAATGGAGTATAAGCGCTGCGGGCGCTCAGGTGTTTTACTGCCTAAGGTGAGCCTCGGCTTCTGGCATAACTTCGGAAGCGTAGACCCCTACGAACGCAGCCGTGAGATAACCCACTATGCCTTCGACCATGGCATCACGCACTTCGACCTGGCCAACAACTACGGCCCAGTATACGGCTCGGCAGAGGAGACCATGGGACGACTGATGGACGAGGACTTCCGCCCCTATCGCGACGAGCTCTTCATCTCGTCGAAGGCAGGCTACGACATGTGGCCCGGTCCTTATGGCAACTGGGGCAGCAGAAAGTATCTCATGGCGTCGCTCGACCAGAGTCTGAAGCGCATGAAGATAGACTATGTAGACCTGTTCTACAGCCATCGCTACGACCCAGAGACCCCATTGGAAGAGACGCTGCAGGCGCTCGTCGATATCGTGCGCCAGGGCAAGGCGCTCTATATCGGCATCTCACGCTGGCCACTGGAGGCCACACGCTTTGCTGCCAAATATCTTCGTGAGCGCGACGTTCCCCTGCTGATTTATCAGGGCCGTCTTAATCTGCTCGATCGTGAGCCTCAGGAAGAGGGCATCCTTGACCTCTGCGCTGAAGAGGGCATTGGCTTCATCTCGTTCTCGCCCCTGGCACAAGGACTGCTGACAGACCGCTACCTAAATGGTATTCCCAAGGATAGCCGCATGTCGAAAGGACAGTTCCTGACAGAAGACATGCTGACACCAGAGCTGCTGGAAAAGCTGCGCCAGTATAACGATGTGGCAGAGAGTCGCGGCGAGACGCTGGCAGAGATGGCCCTGGCCTGGATTCTGAACCAGAAAGCCGTCACCTCTGTGCTCGTGGGTGCCAGCAGCACCGCCCAGCTCGAAAAGAACCTGCGCTGCGTCAGTGCCGCTCCCTTCGACGAAGAGCTGTAAGAAAGAATAAAAAGGTCATAAAACGAAAAGCCCTGCTATCTCATCACGAGACGCAGGGCTTTGCTAATTAATTCCAATTATGTATGAATCTAAATCAATAGCCGGGATTCTGCCATGCCTTCTTGGCGGCATCGCTCAGGTTGGTACCATCCTCGTTCTGGAGGGTATCGATGAACTTCTGAGGAACAGGACGATACATGTGACGATCCTGAACATTGGGAGCAGCCTCGGGGTTGAAGGCCTTGGCACGCTTAACCAGCAAGCCTGTACGAGCCAGCTCATCCCAACGGTTCCACTCACCCAGGAGCTCACGAGTGCGCTCGTTGAACACGAAGTTCAGCATGCGGTCGTAGTCGCTGGTAGCACCAATCTCCTTCAGGATAGCCTCATCCTCAGCAGGAAGCTGCGTGTAGCTCTTGATCTGGAGGTCAGAAGCCTCAGTGGTCTCAGCAATACCTGTAGAGAGGTAATAAGAGTTCTTATGAGTCATTGAAGCATAGTAAGCCTCAGTGTTGGTAAGAACCTTACCTGTGAAGTCCTTGTTCTTCTTCACAGCCTGAGCAGCAGCGGTAGAGTTGTCCTTGTCGCCACCGTCAGACTTCAGGAATGCCATTGAGCCATCAGTGTAGTAAGAGCGATCCTCGCCATTCTTCCACTGACCACGGGCACGGAGGATATTGATGGTGTTGATGGCACCAGCATAGTCGCCCTGACGAACCTGGCACTCAGCCTTTACGAGATAAGTCTCACCCGAACGAGCCATGATAACGTCGCGGTGTGCGTCGCCCTTCTCACCAGTACGTGAGCCGTCAGCAGTCTTGTTGATACCGCAGAACACGTTAGAGGTAGCAGTGTTGCCGCTTACGCCATAGTTAAAGAGCACATACTTGCCGCCCATGAAGGTGGGGAATGCATTGGGCACCCACTTGCCAGTCAGAGGATTCACGAAGCTGTGTGGCACGCCACCACGTCCGAATGTGCCGTAAGGCTCACCGTCGAAGCGGTGATCGTCCTTCTTGTTGAGGATGAAGATGATACCCTCGTCACCGATACCAGGCATCTGTTCAGCCTTGATACCATTCTCAGCAACAACGGCCTCAGTGGTCTTGTTAGCATGGTTCAGACCATAAACGGTCTTGAAGGTCTTCCACATACGAGCATCGTTCACGTTGTCGAATACAGAATAAGCATACTCTGTAGGACGGCAGCGCTGGAAGTCCATACCACCGATATACTGACCACGCTGTACCCAACCTCCTGAGAAGTTAGAGAACTGAGGATCGAAGTAGTTATAGGTACGGTTTCCGAAACGTCCCTGAGTAGAGCTGTCCTCGTTGTGCTCAGCAGCCATCAGGATCTCAGAGAGTCCCTCGTTCTTACAGTCTACACCAGTCCACTTAGCATACAGATCCCAGTAGTCGGGAGCCAGAGGACATGCAGCGATCACCTCGTCGCAAAGAGCGATGGCACGAGTCAGGTCGGCATTCTTATCATACTTGCCAGCCCAAGAAGCGCAGCGCTCCGACTGACGATACAAGAGTGCCTTAGCCAGGAAGTGTGCAGCAGTATACTTAGTCCAAGTACCGTTTCCACGCCACTTATCCTTAGGCAGCATCTGATAAGCATTCTCGAGGTCTGAGATAATCTGCGCGAGCGTCTCGTCTTCAGTAGCACGATCATAGAATTTTCTTACGACGCCGTTGGCAGGCTCAGTCTGAAGCACAACGCCACCATACTGACAGAACAGACGGTAGTAGTTGTAGCCACGCAGGAAGTAAGCCTCACCAAGAGCCTTGTTGCGGCTATCCTCGTTCTGCACGTTCACAGCCTTGTCGATAACGAGGTTGGCGGTAGAGATACCATAGTACATCTCATCCCAAAGGGCCGACACGGCAGGACAGTTCTTATTGGCAGCACCCAGAGCAGGTGTACAGTCGAGTGCGTTCAGACGGTTATCGTAAGTATTCCAAGGCTCAGCGGTAAGGTCGGCACCATTGGTGAACTCATCACAACCATAAAGGGTGATACCGTAAGCCCACTCATAACCGAAGTGCCAGCGGATGTTTCCGTAGAGACCAGCAGCCATCTTCAAGGCGCCTGTCTCGTCTTCAAGCAGTGCATCAGTAACCTTATGACCCGCATCTTCCTTCAGGAAGTCGTCGCCACAGGAGGTTGTACCCATCAGGGCCAGCATCGAGAGAGCACCGCAAACTAATGTTTTATTGATATATCTCATAATATATTTTCTTTTTTCATTATTCATTATTCACTATTCACTCCTAGAATTCTACCTGCAGACCTACAGTGAAGCCACGGTTGAAGAAGGTGGCACCAGTGTCGAGGTCCATGAAGTCGACTGAAGAGTAGAGCATACCGAGGTTCTTACCCTGAACGTAGAGCTTAGCACCGTTGATACCGACGGTCTGGCACAGGCTCTTGTCGAAGTTGTAGCCCAGAGAGAGGTTGCGGATCTTGATGAACGAAGCATCCTTGAAACCAAGCAGACCAGAATAGGGGTCACCACCAGCCTGGCTGTAGACAGGCTTCTGCCAGTCTGCGCCAGTGTTGTCTGGACGCCAGTAGCTGATTTCGCGCTGCTGGTACATACCGAGCTGACCCTCACCACCAGTGCTGATGGTATAGCCGAAGCGACCCTGCAGCTCGAGAGCGAGCTCAAGACCCTTCCAAGAGATGCTGTTGGTCCATCCTGCGGTGAAACGAGGATTCTTGTTACCGATAATCACACGGTCGTCAGCGTCGATCTTATAGTCGCCGTTCTGATCGACGGGCTTCACCATACCTGCAGAGAACTTAGCGCCGTTCTCGTTGAACTTAGCCATCTCAGCAGCGTCGCTCTCCTGCCAGAGGCCGTCAGCCTCGTAGCCGTAGTGAACAGCGATCGACTCACCGATGAACCATGCGTTGTTGATATCGTCTTCCTTACCGTTAGCCAGTTCAACGATCTCATCCTTCTGCCAAGCGAAGTTCAGGTTTGAGTTCCATACGAAGTCCTTTGTCATTACGGGGATAGCGTTGATCGTCACCTCGACACCCTTGTTCTTGGTCTGTCCGATGTTGGCCATCATTGAAGGATAACCAGAGAGTGAAGGCACGCTCATTGAGAGCAGCAGATCCTTGGTCTTAGAAGTATAGAGGTCGATGGTACCACCGATGCGGCCCTTCAGGAAGCTGAAGTCAACACCGAAGTTCCACTGAGTGGTCTTCTCCCAACCCAGCTTCTTGTTAGGCATAGCGTTAGAGCCGTTGGTATAGTAAGGCTCATTGGTTACGAAGATCTGAGAGTTACCAGTGCTGAACGGCATCCAGAACGAGCTGATCACACCGAGTGTTCCGTAAGGAGCAACAGCAGAGTTACCAGTCACACCGACACCAAGACGGAGCTTCAACTGGTCGAGCCATGTAACGTCCTTCAGCCAGCTTTCCTGTTCCATACGCCAACCCAGAGCCATTGATGGGAAGAAATCCCACTTGTTGCCCTCAGCGAGAACAGAAGAACCATCCCAACGTGCAGAAGCAGTGAGGAGGTAGCGATCCATGAACGAGTAGTTGATACGGGCCATATAAGAGCTCAGAGCATTCTCTGAGAGACCAGTACCCATAGAAGCCTGATACTGTGTATCTGTGATATCGATAGCACCCATGTTGTTCCAGAGGAATGAAGGGATTGTCACCTTCTGCTCGCTCATCGAGCTGCTCTCGTTGTTCACCTTAGAGGCACTCTGCAACAGCGTCAGTCCGAAGGTGTGCTCCTTGATACTCTTGTTGTAGAGCAGCATGTTGTCGAGTGTCCATGCGAAGTGGCGCTCGTCTGAACGGCTGGCTGAGTTGTTACCGCCAGCGCGGCTGATAGAGCTGCTGTCGAGGAAGTTACCACGACGATAGTAACGGAAGTCGGGACCGAACTGAGTCTTCCACTGCAGACCCTGCAGAGGCTCGTAGATCTGTCCGAAGTCGATCTGAGCATAGAAGCTACCCAGAGCGCGGAAGGTCTCACGGTTATCCTTTGACTTCTTCCACTCATCGATTACAGAATAAGTATTGGTTGTAGAACCACCAGGCTGGGTGATAATCTCACCATTCTCATCATAAGGAAGTGTATAGCGCAGAATGCTCTTGGCAGCGCTGTAGAGTTCCTTGGCGCCAGTAGATGTGCCGTAAGGAACAGAGTAGCCATACTTCTGAACGCCATAAGAAGCGTTGAACGAGCCACCAACCTTGAACCACTTAGTACCATTGATGTCAGCAGAAGCAGAGAGGTTGTAGCGCTCGTAGCTCTGTCCCTTCTGGGTACCCTTGTTGTTCAGATAGCCGAAAGATACATAACCAGACATATTCTTAGAACCGCCGCGTGCGCTGAGTGTGTGCTCCTGAGTAACACCAGTCCGAGTCACGAAGTCTGTCCAGTCGGTATCAGTCACCTTAGAGCCGTCCCATGAGCCGCTGGCCCAACCCTTCATCACGTTGTTCAGAGCGGTCTCATCGCCAGCAAAGAAAGCCTTATCCTGCTCCATTGTAGGCTGGTCGCCAGGAGTATACTTATCAGGAGCAGAGTTGTAGTAAGCCCAACGACGCCATGTGATATAGTCGCTGGCACTCATAGCAGGGCTCTTGTCTACAATCTTCTCGAAAGTCATAGAGCCGTTATATGTAAGCTGAACCTTTCCTTCCTGACCACGCTTGGTAGTAATAAGTACAACACCGTTGGCACCACGGCTACCAAAGATAGCGGTAGAAGAGGCGTCCTTCAAGATGTCGATAGCCTCAATATCGCGAGGGTTGATAGACTCGATACCGCCAGCCTGAAGGGGCACACCGTCGACTACATAAAGAGGATCAGTACTTGCACCAAGATTTTTACCCATAGAACGCTGACCACGAATCATAATGCCACCCATTGTGCCAGGACGCTCGCTTGTAGTGATGTCCACACCAGCAGCCTTACCCTGCAAGGCCTCAAAAGCATTGCCAACAGGCTTGGCGTTCAGTTCCTTCTCACCAACGCGAGTCAGAGCACCCGTTACATCACTCTTGCGCTGTACACCATAACCTACCACAACCACCTCGTCGAGCAACTGCTTGTCTTCCTCAAGCGTGATATTGAACTGGTTCTTACCAGCAGTGGCCACAGTCTGAGTGCGGTAACCTACGTAAGAAATCACGAGGCTTGCATTGTCGGAAACATTCTGAAGGGCAAACTTACCATCGAAATCGGTAATAGTTCCTGTAGAGGTTCCCTTTACCATGACACTGGCGCCGATCACGGCCTCGCCAGCAGCATCAACTACAGTTCCCGACACTTGTTTCTGGGCCCAAGCACCACTGGTGCAGAGCGCCATCAGAGCCAAGAACATCAGTCGTCGGAGTACGTTCATACTCGACAACATACTGTCTGTAACTTGATCTTTTCTCATAAAGATTTAATTAGTTAGTAAAATGATTATTTGTTTATTGATTATAGTTTGTGGTGCAAAGTTAAGTTAAATAAGTGAAACATATACACCCAAAAATCAACTATTTTCTGAAAATATCAAAAATCTAAGACGAATATCAAAAATTAGGGGTCGACTCCTAAGAATCGGCCCCTAAATACCTTATTAATATATAAAATAGATGATTTAAATCAAGTTCATGCCCAGCGCCTTACACTGTTTTCTCATATCGTCGGGCCAGATAGAAGCCTGAATCTCACCGATGTGTCCCTTGTGCAGAAGCACCATGCAGAGACGGCTCTGTCCGATACCGCCACCGATTGAGAGAGGCAGTTTGTCGTTCAGCAGCTGCTGGTGGAAGTAGAGCTGTTCCCTCTCCTCCTTGCCCTCCAGCTTCAGCTGGCGCAACAGGCTCTCCTTGTCGACACGGATACCCATCGACGACAGCTCGAACGAACGGCCCAGCACAGGATACCAGATCAGGATATCGCCGTTCAGACCCTCACGCCCGTTCTCAGCCACCGTGCTCCAGTCGTCATAGTCAGGAGCACGTCCGTCGTGCTTCTCCCCATTCGACAGCTTACCACCGATACCAATCACGAATACGGCACCGTAAGCCTCACAGATAGCATCCTCGCGCTCCTTAGGCGTCTTGTCGGGATACATCTTCAGCAGCTCCTCAGCATGTATGAAGTGAATCTTCTCAGGCAGGAACGGCTTTATCTGCGGGTAAGTCTCACACGTCAGATACTCCGTACGACGGATAGCGGCATAGATGCGCTCCACGATATTCTTCAGGAAAGCCAGCGAACGGTCCTCGCGGCGAATCACGGCCTCCCAGTCCCACTGGTCCACATACAGCGAGTGCAGGTTGTCCAGCTCCTCGTCCGCACGAATCGCGTTCATATCTGTATAGATGCCATAGCCAGGCTCTATCTTATACTCAGCCAGCGAGAGTCTCTTCCACTTAGCCAACGAGTGTACCACCTCAGCGCGGGCGTCGCCCAGGTCCTTGATGGGGAAAGTCACAGCGCGCTCCACCCCGTTCAGGTCGTCGTTGATACCCAGACCCTTCAACACGAAAAGCGGTGCTGTCACTCGGCGCAGACGCAACTCCGTAGAGAGGTTCTGCTGAAAGAACTCCTTAATCAGTTTGATACCCTGTTCCGTCTGCTTCATATCAAGCAGCGGCTCATACATCACGGGTTTAATTACTTGTCCCATTTCTTCGTTTATGATCTTACAATTTTCATTTGCCGCCGCAAAGGTACATATAAAATATCAAATTGCAAGCAAAAACTCGATAATTTTTGCAAATTAGACATAATTCGCATATTTTTACTATCATTTTGCACCGCGCCCATATTCCTTAAAAGATTATAATTCTCCACGCCCTATTCTGTTTTCTCATCTAAAAGCCTTACCTTTGCATTCGCATTTAAAATCACTGGTCCCGTAGCTTAGCTGAATAGAGCGTCAGATTCCGGTTCTGAAGGTCTTGGGTTTGAATCCCAACGGGATCACAAAGGAAAAAGGAGAATTAAATATGAAAGCCGTAGAGGACATGCTGCCCCAAGACCGTTTCCTGCGCATTCATCGCTCCTACATCAGTAAAGAAATCATCCACATCCCCGACGGCTACCTACCCACTTTCCGTCAATTCCTTGAAACCCGCTCAATGGAAAAAAGATAGTTTGCGTATCGAAGTAGCTATAAAACCGTTCATAGAAGCCAGCTTAGATCACATACATCTGGCAAATCCTATTGCTAATGAACACATATTGAGTTCCCTTTCGGGTCTCCATCTATCAAATGTCTTGCCCATAATTCCCACAACATTTATGAAGTTCACATTTCTATTTCATCTCTAATGTTATAGTTTGCAATTGCCTTACTATCGAACTTTTTAGATTGAGCATTTTAATAATTGAATCTCTATTTGTATTTCTATCTTCAATTATACAATGATATAATTCTTTTGTCTTTTGATGATACTCTTTGATATTCTGTGCTACATCTGATTCTTCATTCAAATTGAAAAGAGACAATTTTGTTGTAGCAAAAGTTTCCAAATAGTTCATTGCATACATAACGGGCTCCGATAGTTCGTATACATCAGTTTTCTTTTTAATAACAAGAGCATCGTTCATTATTTTCAAAAAAGAATCTATTTCATCTTTTCTAAACTGCATCAAAACGAGTTGTTTCTGATAACTCATTTCTCTTTCCGAACGCACAGAGTCTCTTTCTGATATAGCATTCGTTAATCTAACAAAAACATATATGTTTATAATCGTAAGTATAGGAGTTAACACTCCATTTATATAATCGCCAAATTCACTCCATGAACTAGAATTGGCACTTAAGCCATTATGGAACATATAAAAGTAAAGCGATAACACTATCGCAATAGACGATATAATAATAACGGAAAACTTTTTGTTCATATTAACAAAACAACTGTTTTTTAAATATTATGGCATTGGCATTTCTTCAAGAAGTCTTTTTGTTTCAACCTCTGATTCAATCCATCGGATAGTTAAATCTATCATTCCTATCAAATCTTTAATATCTTTGTCTTCCCACTTACGAACGTAATGAGTTTCATCGTTTCCAATCCATGTTGCTCTTGCTGCGACAGCTTTGATATTTGGACTTGAAATATCCTCTTTTATACATTTTGCAAGATTCTTCTGTTTAATCCCATCTTTCTTGTCATCATCAATTCCTGACATAATGTAATCTTTTATCAAGAACTCCAATGCTTTCCTATAACCAACACCACATATTTGTGATAGGTTCATTTGTTGGGCAGCATAAGCTTGATTATATATATCACAGAAAATTGGTGATATCTCACTGATGATTTCTCCAAACTCCTTCTTATCAAGGCTTAAGTTTGGCAAAACCCTTGAATACATATACATATTGTTTTTCAAGATATACTCAGATAAAAAGGGCTTTTCACAGCTAGGATTTGTGCATTGACAAAAAACGCCCACACCTATATCTTTGTTTCCACACGAATAAAGATATTTTGGAATCATCTGAATTTTACAAAACGGGCATCTTACTGAAGCCCTTTGGATATCTCGACTACTTTCACTTCCGTTTACACCCTTGTAACGTACATTCGTATATTCCATAATCTTCTTGGTTTTTAGTTTATTTTATTTCTTATATAACATATTCTTCTTGTGTGATTGGAGGCTCTGGGTCTACAATGAGGACTTCATCGTAGGTCAGACCATAGAGGTGATAGAAATTCTCTTTGGTAGAAATCAATATAATATGATTTATTTTTCAAACAGCTTTCTACAGTCTGTTTATCTGGGTTTATCGTTTGCTGCATAGTAAGTACCTTTTTATTTTATCTGAATTCTATATCTTTAACTATCTCATCGTAGTTCTGACCCTTTACGTATCCACGCTTTACTTTATTGAATGCAATCTCGTCGAGCAAGCCACGTTTCAACAGGCCAACTATATCACTCTTCGCTGTAGTTGCGGTCACCATAAACTTGTTTTGGAGATCCTTTACAGTTAACACCTCCTTGGGATTCTCCATATACATCCGGATAATCTGAGCCTGACGCTCGTTGATATCGCCTAACCGTAGGAAAGTGTTGGCCAGCATTCTCTCATCCTGCTTTTTCTTGATGTAGTTTTGTAGTTGCTTAAATGACTGGTCAAGAACTTTCAGATTGTAAGCGATGAAATAGCCCAAATCATTGCCATCGGCTTCTACATACTGATATGCTTTTTCATACGATTTCTTCGTCATTGCAATAACACGGGATATAGAAAGATATTCCGTCAACCAATAACCCTGCTTCAACATATACCAATAGAACAATGCACGAGCCGTTCTGCCATTTCCGTCAACAAATGGATGCATATAGGCCACCATGAAATGGATGATGATGCCACGAATAATGGGATGGACAAATACTCTTGCGTTTGTCTCATTGAAGTATTTACACAATTCTTTTAGGAATGTTGGCAATTCTTCGAAAGATGGTGGTGTATGAACCACCTCATGCGTAATACCATCTTCTACCACAACCTCGTTATTAGTACGGAGCCTACCAGCATCATTAGGATCATTCAATGTCTTATCTGTCATTAAATGATGGATATGTAGTACTAATTCTGGTGTGAGTGGCGTTTGTTTGTTCTCTACTATAAAGCGGATGGTTTGATAGTTGTTGACTATCATCTGCTGAGACTTATCTTTAGGAGACATCTGCCTCCTTAGCATATCTTTTGCCACTTTTCGAGTAGTAGCAGCCCCCTCCATCTGACTGGAATAAATGGCTTCTTCCATCAGTGAACTGACTAAATACCGTTCCCTGTTGTCGTTAGGAATGACAGACCCCGTTTCCCATGAGCCACCAAAGTTCATATCGAACTCATGACATAGCCTCTGCATTCTGTTGGTTAGGCCGAAATTCACGTTATATTTATCCCATGTATATACTGTACTTGAAATACGAGAAGCCCTTACTCTTATCCATAATTCCCGTGCAGAGCCACAAGTTTCTGGGCGCTTTTTATATTTTACAGTATCCCAATACTCATAGTCATCGTTGATTTTATCAATCAACGCACTCAACTTTTCATCAGGTCTTTTGGATTTGTCAAGCATCACTACCGCCAAATCCTGGTCTGTTATAATAGGAGGTTTTTCTATCATACACCTTAAACATAAATTTCCTGGTGCAAATATATATAATTCTTTCCAATTTTGCAAGGATTGGAAAGAATTTGTTCAAATATCTAGAGTTATTTAAGCATTTATAACATTATGATTCTTTCCAATCTTTTAAAAACTGGAAAGAATCATAATCATTCTCACGGTTGCGGTATTTGCCTTAGTGGGATTCTTAAGCTCGATAATGCAGACTGGGATACCATTCACAAATTACAGAACATCAGGACGGCGATTCTCCTGACCTTGCTCCATTACGAACTGGTTTACGCAATGGAATAAATTACGATTAGGATGTTCAAAGTCTATATATTCCATACGGAATGATGTACCACGATTATCACTATAGGTGCCATCACGATACAGCAGGAAAGCATTCTTTGCTGCATAGTAGTCGTTCTAACCACCCACGTTTCTCAGGTTGGCCACCACATTGTCCATTTCTGCATCAAACCTTTGTCGGCATATTGCGCATTCATCGCTCCTACATCATTGCCGTCGACAAGATTCAGAAGGTCGATCGCAACGATTGCGTCTACATCGGTAAAGAAATCATCCACATCCCCGACGGCTACCTACCCACTTTCCGTCAATTCCTTGAAATCCGCTCAATGGAAAAAAGATAGTCTGCTATTTCCCAATAAAATATAAAATCCCAAGGCAACCTTAACAATGCCGAATCGACGCAAAATCGCCGCATCATATTATATGCAATAATCTTATAACGCATTACAGGAATAACGTTCTTTACTCTCCTTCCGAGCGACATCTCAGAAGCAGTCAAATCTAAACAAGCCTAATAGACTGGTAGTAGTCTTGTCACTTTTTATTGTGTTGCCAACAGTAAATACTTCCTGCCACCGCTTTACGACTACAACGTGTTCCTTTCTTTGTCCTTGCGGCACATTGCCCACCACCTGAAGTCTTATTTGAGTTTACTGTCTTCCCATTAACCATTTTCGAAGCCGTACTAGAAACCTTCCCTAATTGAGTTAATTTTAGTGTATCAACGGGGTTCCCTTCTCCATCAAGAAGTATAAAAATACAGCTCCTACTGTTTTTGGTTGTGTTAACCGGTGTACTAAAAAAAACAAAATTGTCACTAATTTCGTATTTTGCCCATGTTACTTTACTATCATTTTTGATTGAAAAAGTATTTCGAGGCGTTATTTTTACGGTTGCCGTCAAAATGCCCTTATCTGGTAAACATACTTCATGCTTTCCAAATCTTTGGGAAAATACTGTTACGCAATTGAAATTTACGATTATTATTACTACAAGTCTAATGAATTTTGAATTAAAGATTTGTTTCATATTTGATTGATTTAACAAGTATTATTCAGCAGTTCTTCCTTTTTTTCTGCTTTTCAGTTCATCCAAATAACCAGCCGTTACAATTCCTGATGGTAGGGCAATAATAGCTATACCCACCATCGATGATATGATACTGATAAAACGTCCAACATCTGAAATAGGGTACAAATCTCCATAACCAACAGTAGTAAGTGTACAAGCTGCCCAATAGAAAGCATCAAAGAAATTGTCGAAAAGATAACGGCCAGTATCTGGGTTGATATCTTCCTCTGCATTAAACATGATAAGGGCGGTGATGAAGATATAGAATACAGCCAATGAAAATACTGTCCAAAGGATCTTACTCTGTCGTCGTATAACGGCTAAAATTATCTCCAATGGCTCATAGTATCGAACAACTTTTATCACTCGAAGTATTTTAAGCAAACGCGATACACGAACAACTTTGAAGGTGGGACTAAGTATATTAAAGGTTGGCAAGATAGACAACAAATCTATAATCGCCATTGGTGTAAATGGATAAATCAAAAACGCCACTATTCGATTATGTTTAGATGACAAGTCTGCTGTTATCCATCTAAGAAGATAGTCCACAACAAAGCAAAGACCTGAGATCAAGTCAAAATACCAGAAGATAGTTGGCTGTTCCCTAAACATCAAAGGTAATATGCCAATCACTATCGCCACAAGCATCACCCAATCATAAACTCGAGAAAATGAACTTTCATTCCTCGGCTCTATCAATTCTCTTATACACTCCCTAATAGTCATATGCAACTGGTAAATCTTCTGCTTTCAACATGGATAGGACTTCCTCTGTTATGTTTTGTTCTGACGATAGACGTGTGGCTTGGTTTTGAATGGATTTCTCAAATAGATTTCTCACAAAGCGAGCATTCCCAAAATTCTTATCTTTATGATCAATAGCAGAGGACATTATCTCTCCAAGCACGCTTGATGCTTCTTCATCTATGGTGTACTGATTCTTATTCGCATTTAAAAGAAATATTTGCTTTAATTCCTCTGCTGTATAATCAGGAAAATGAATATATCGATTAAAACGAGACTGTAAACCAGGATTCGAATCTATAAATCCTTTCATCTCAGAACTATAGCCTGCTAGTATTACGACAAGTCGATTCCTATCGTCTTCCATACGTTTAAGTAAAGTAGAGATTGCTTCTTGTCCGAAATCCTCCTTAGCCCCTTGAACTAGAGAATAAGCCTCATCAATAAAAAGTACACCATCCAAAGCAAAATCAATGATCTTGTTAGTCTTAACGGCTGTTTGACCTACGTATTCTGCTACTAATCCAGATCTGTCTGTTTCAACTAAATGGCCTTTCTTTAAAATCCCCAAATCCTTATAAATACTAGCCATAATACGGGCTACAGTGGTTTTCCCCGTTCCAGGATTGCCCGTAAAAACACAATGGAATGAGATGTCTGGAGTTCTCAATCCTTTACTTTCCCTTACCTGCTGAATCTTTATGAAATTGGCGAGTTTTGTGATTTCTTCTTTGACAGAAGATAGACCTATTAAATCCTTAAGCATGTCATAAGGAGATTCCACCGTTTCCTGTTCTCGATTCGTTGTTGTTCTTACATTTGAACCATTTCCAATGTTTAAGTCCTTAGACTTCATAATATCCGCCAGCCACTTTTCCTCTGTTTCATTAACTTGCCCATCAGCTTTTGCAACTGCCGAAGCAAATCGATACAACAAAGTCATGTATTGAGTTTGGAGTTCTCCATCACATTCGCCTAATGCCTTTTGTAGGAAAAACTCATTTGGCGACATCTGGGCATTCTGATTGACCATATCTGACGTTTTAAGTACATCTACAAAGGAATCTTTAATCTTTAATCTGAAGTCAGAAATATTGTTATAACTAATATCAAAATCAGGTTTCAAGTATTTACTCATAAAGAGATAAATACCAATATTCTCATTGTCATCATCCATAAAGAAGTCATGACCTAACCCTTTGTAACATCGATAGACATCTGTAAGAATAACGAGCCTTACTTTTTTGGAAATCTCCCATGGCGTTCCATCAGAGTTTTCAAGTTGCATCATTTCATCCAATTTGGCTCTCACATTTCTTTTTCTACCAACTTTAGTCATAAAAGCGCAAAGATTATCACTTGCAGATTTTATGAGATTAAATTGATCCTCAGTAAGTTGATGAGGCGATGATGTCTCTAAAACATCATCGTTTCCATCTTTATTTGCCAATTCCGACAGCAAATGATTTTTCAAAATGAGCCACTCATCTTCATTATGAATCAATACTTCACGAGGCTTGTAACCATCAGCAGCACCAACGACACCTGCTTTTTCCAATTGTTCCATAATAATACTAGCTCTATTGTAGCCGATTGCGAATTTACGCTGGATAAGACTAGTAGAAGCGCTTTGATTGATTATAATTAAATAAGCTGCATTTTCAAATAACGGGTCAAAGACACCCAAGAAGTTTTCTCCTTCTTCACTTCTAGAATCAATCGAGGAGTCTTCTGAGATAAACTCTTGAGTGATACCTGTCTCTTTATTCGGAGAAATCTGGTTATCGATTAGGTTGTTTACCTCTAATGAATCATTTTTATTATCAGCAAAGATGTACTTAAAGAATACGAAACCGCCAGTAATTATAAAGAGCAAACCTAGTATTATTGAAGTTGGAGTTTTACCCATTAAAAGGCATAAACCAACCACTATTAATACCATACTAAAAGAAGTTTTTAAGCATCCTAAGCATCCGTTGTTATTTGAACTATTGGTGCTGTTAATGGTTGACAATGTACCTATACCACTACCAATCTTTTGACGACTATATAATCCTATCCCAGGAATACTTGTACTCATATACGTGCCCCTTTTTCCAAATGTAACTTTGGCACCTTTGGGGCCTATAGAGCTGCTTATTCCATTTTTACTGAAGTTAATATGAACTCCAGGGGCAATCTTTACTCGTTTGCGATAGTTCCATGCCATATCCTTTTAGTTATTTGTTAAAGACCAAGTACATCCAATAATCTATCAGATAAAGGTCACATAGTGTCAGGTTCGTTGTTATGAGATTCTATTACCTATGTTTAATATAAACGTAGCCAACAAAGAATTTATGCCCATCAAATTCATCCTCAACCTTATCTATAAAGCACGTGCAACGCATTGGAAATTCTTCTCCAGCCATAGATCGCACTAAGTCCGTCATATCTGATGGAATATAACCAAGATGATGACGATCCGAAGCAACGACCTTAATCGCATTAGAATCATACTCATTTTGCGGTTCTGGCACCAATGCACATTCTACACGGCCAAGGTATCTGTTAATTCCTTGTCGATAATTAATACCTGCTATCTTCAGAATGCGGAGATTTTCATAAATACTCAGGAAGCCACCATCATCTCTTTTTTCTGGCAGCGGTCCATTATAGGAATTATCATTGATTGCATCAATCGTTTTTATATCTCCCACAATCTCTGCCTGAATCAATGTCTGACATTTACGAGTCATCAACTCCACTTCCTCTATAAGGTCTGGTATGGCTTCACCAGCTAATTTTGCGTCGAGTTCACGCTGGGTTTCTTCATTAGTATTGTTTTTCACATTCATCACCATGAATACCATGAAGACAACAACTATTCCAAAAAATATCAGCAATACCATAATGTTTTATTTTTTAAGCTATTTTTTCTTTTACATCTATTCCTATAACAAGAACATGCGCAGACTATCTCTACGCATCGCCAAGGTTCACCACAAGCCTCAAAAGCTTCATAGAAACGTCTGCGCACATGGCGCAACGCTCTAATAGTTTTTGTCACATAGCTCATTTTATCTTCGAGGTGGTGATTCGGTGATGTTAGAGCCAATAAGTCCTGCATTCCTTTCGGATTGCAGTTGCAAAGATAGGAAAAAAATTTCAAAATAATCTCTATTTGCCGAGATTTTAACGAATATGAGATAAAAAATGGAGTTTACTCCAAGAACATACAAGAATTGTCACATATCTCGTTCATAAACATCAATAGTCAAATTGCGTGTTCTAGAAGAAAGAGTTTCATGCTTCTGATAATAGCGTGAAGAACGAAACAGATATATCCCCCTTGAGTTTTGCTCAAAGGTACTCTCGCTCAAAAAGTCCAATATACTTTTGGCTCGCTTTTTCGCGGGTTTGAATCCCAATGGAATCACTTATGGAGACTTGAGATATTAATTTTGGAAGCCGCTAATCCTTGCAAATTCTTGCAAGTTTTTGCAGAATTAGCAAGAATTTGCTAGTTTTCATTTCATTAATTCAGCTTTCAGTGACGGATAGAAATCCTTATTTGTCCTGTCCTCAGTGATCTTGTACACCTTGATTGTCGGGTCTATACTGGTTATTATCTTTTTATAGAACTGGCTTTTCTCTGAGGTTATTCTATCTCCAAGATACACAGCTTTCACCTTTACATGATAATGTGGCGAATAAGAACTGAAATTTTTCTCATCATATATTTTCACCGCCCTCACCTCGTGCTCACTTTTCCAAACAGGAGTCTTTACAGACAATATATCCTTAACCCCCTTATCCAGATTCTTCGCGTCAATCAAGGGAAGCGTATTCTTGTATTTCACCTCCAGAAGTTCCCATCCCGTATTATATTGCCCTGTGGGCTCCACCTCAATACAACAGCCCTTATGGCTATCTGCATAATGAGACCACATCAGATAATCGTCGGGGAAATCCTGATTGTCTTGTTTTGTCAGAAGTGAGCAGATTCTCGTACATCCCAGCTTTTTTCTGATATTATCGAAGTCGTCTGAATCCAGTCCTGTTTTATTATACCTACCCTCCATCGGGTCGTTCAGTTCTTTATTCACAGCGCCATAGAAACGCTTGTTGACTATAATATCAAGAAAACGTTCAAAATCTGTCAGACTACGATATTTGTAGTAGGTTCTTTTCATCAAATCTGCTTCCATATTTTAAGTTTAGCGTAATTGTTAGGTTTCATATAACGGGTTTATGATTTGCCTACAAAGGTAAGCAAAAAAAACGATTTAACCAAATAATTCCGCGATAAATATCAACGTTCATAGGAAAAGGGGCTACCTTATTCAGGAAAAGGCAAAGAAGCGCACCGCGCACCGTGCTGCAAAGTTGCAAATGCATTTTTCATATTTTCGTTCGAGGCGAGGGGGGGGGGATGATTGTTATATTATATATTATATTATATAATATTATAATATTATATAATATAATATATAATATATAGTTTTTCTCCTTTTCCTCGCAGCATTTTATCGATTTTCGATTTTGCAGCACGGTGCTTTGCAACAATGCAGCGCTTACAGTAGTTTTTTCCTGATTTGGCTGACAGTTTTTGCTGCAGTGTTGCAGTGTTGCAGTTCGAATCATGGTGTGGAAAAGGTGAAAAAGTAAATCTATATATTTATATATATATAATATATATAATATATAGACCTTTTTTAGGGATGCGCTAAGCTCTCAAACAACTGCAACACTGCAACAACTGCAGCAGATCGACGGGATCCTTGGTCAGGAGCCCCTACTCTGCTCGGAGGAAGGGCGGGGTTTCGATAAACGAAAGTAGCTCTTTGCCCGGAGGGAAATACGAAACAGAAAGATACGTATTGATGGCGTATTTGCTTGCATATTCCAAAAATTTTTCGTATCTTTGCATCGTTATTAGAAGCAGTTAAAATATGGATATCACAGAAAGGTTTTTAAACTATACACAGTTCGACACGCAGTCGTCGGAAGAGAGCGACAGCGTGCCCAGTACCGCCAAACAGCTTGTTTTCGCAGAATACCTGAAGAAGGAGCTGGAGCGCGAGGGACTGAGCAACGTGGAGATGGACGAGAAGGGCTATATCTACGCCACGCTGAAGGCTAACACGAAGGGCGACATTCCTACCATCGGATTCATCTCGCACTACGACACAAGCCCTGACTGCTCGGGGGCTGACATCAAGCCGCATATCGTGCGACAGTATGACGGCAGCGACATCCTGCTGTCGGAGGGCATCGTCAGCAGTCCGAAGAAATTTCCCGAGCTACTGAGTCATGTGGGCGAGGACCTGATTGTGACTGACGGACACACGCTGCTGGGGGCTGACGACAAGGCGGGCATAGCGGAGATCGTGCAGGCGATGTGCTGGCTGAGGGATCACCAGGAGGTGAAGCACGGCGACATACGCATAGCCTTCAACCCCGACGAGGAGATCGGAATGGGCGCCCACTACTTCGACGTGGAGAAGTTCGGATGTGAATGGGCCTACACCATGGACGGCGGCGACGTGGGCGAACTGGAGTTCGAGAACTTCAACGCTGCCTCGGCCAAGATACGCATCAAGGGCGTGAGCGTGCATCCGGGCTATGCAAAGGGCAAGATGGTGAATGCCAATCTGCTGGCGATGGAGCTGGCGGCAATGCTGCCCGAGGAGGAGCGTCCTGAGACGACGGAGGGCTACCAGGGGTTCTACCATCTGCTGGGCGTTCAGGGCAACATAGAGCTGGCCAGTATGAGCTACATCATCCGCGACCACGACCGCGAGACGTTTGAGGAGCGTAAGCGCAAGATGGAGAGCATCGTGGCAGCCATGAATGAGAAATACGGCGAGGGCACGGTGACGCTGGAGCTGAAGGACCAGTACTATAACATGAAGGAGAAGATTGACTCGAAGATGCACGTGATAGACATCGTGTTGCGCGCCATGCAGGACTGCGGAGTGGCTCCGAAGGTAAAACCCATCAGAGGCGGCACAGACGGCGCTCAGCTGTCGTTCAAAGGGCTGCCCTGCCCCAACATCTTCGCTGGAGGCGTGAACTTCCACGGACCGTATGAGTTTGTGAGCATACAGTCGATGGAGAAAGCCATGCGCGTGATTATCCGTATCTGCGAGCTGGCAGCGGGATTTAATGATTGAACAGGGCGTTGATTGACTCTTTCTCGCCAACGACCCAGATGATGTCGCCTGCCTGGAACTTGCGTGTGGGCTTGTAGGGAGACAGCTTTTCCTTTCCCTCTTCAAGACCTACCACCATACAGCTATAGATGTCGCGGATGCCGCTCTCGATGAGCGTCTTGCCAACGAAAGGACTGTCGGCACCGATGACCAGCTGGCGGAGCTTCATCTCGCGGTTCTCCCACTCGTAATCCTGTCCGAGGACTTCTTTCTCAAGGGCTTCGCGGAAGACGGTGAACTGCTCGTCGCTACCAATCACCTGAAGCACATCGTAGGGGAAGATGATATAGTCGCCATCGGGGATGTTGATGCGCATGCCGCCACGCAGGATGCTGCTGACATGGACGCCGTACTTGCGGCCCAGATCAAGATCCTTGAGGGTTGAGCCCATCCACATGGAGTTATAGGGCACCTGGAAGTCGGCGATGTGGATATCGCGGTCGAGCAGACGGCCTTCATAGAGCGGGCGCTTCTTGCCGTGTACCTGAGCCTCGATGTCGCGCGAACGGAGGTTCTGGATAAAGAGGCGCTCAAGGGTGATGGAACGGTGCTTGATCCAACGCGAGAGAATAATCAGAATGACGACTACCAGACCAATGGTGAACATAATGGCATTGGTGAAGCGGCTCAGATAGTTGCAGATATAGAAAATGAAACTAATGGCGATGAAGCCGCGCACCAGGATGGTGAAGATGAGTGGCGGACGGTTGCGGTTAGACTCGGCCCAGAGGGCACGGAACTCGTCGCTATGGTTCTTCTTCATGACCATCGCACGCAGGAAGGGGGCGATGAGCAGCACGGTGAGCACGCCTGTGATGGCGTTGGCATACCAATGGAGCTCCCAGCCAGGCAACAGCTTGCGCGTGAAGGGCAGCACGAAGGTGAACATCACCACGATGCCTGCAACGGAAAGGATGGAATAGATGATGGTGTTGACGGCCATCTGCCTGAGCAGCTTATTCCACAGGCTCTGATGGGTATGGGTGTTGCCAACAGCCATCTGGTTCATCGACTTGATGAGCTTGTTGGGCAGATGACTCTCCAGTTTGTTATAGGCTGGCGTGGCCAGACGGATCATGTAGGGCGTGAGGAAGGTGGTGATGACGGATACGGCCACAACCACAGGATAGAGGAAATGGCCGATGACGCCCAGCGACAGGCCCAGCGAGGCGATGATGAACGAGAACTCACCAATCTGAGCCATCGAGAAGCCGCAACGCATGGCTGACTTCAGCGACTCGCCGCCCAGCATGAACGAGAAGGTGCCAAACACGCTCTGACCCACCAGAATGGTGAGCACGAGGCACATGATGGGCACGGCATAGTCGACCAGGATCTTGGGGTCGACCAGCATACCTACCGACACGAAGAACACGGCACCAAAGAGATTCTTGACGGGCTCGACGAGCTTCTCAATATGTTCGGCCTCGACGGTCTCGGCCAGAATGCTACCCATGATAAAGGCACCAAAGGCTGACGAGAAGCCCACCTTGGTAGAGAACACGGCCATGGCGCAACACAGGCCAAGGGCGACGATGAGCAGCACCTCGTTGTTAATCAGGCGGCGAACGGCCTTCAGAATGAGGGGTACGGCAAAGATACCAACCACCAGCCAAAGCACCAGGAAGAAACCTATCCTCAATACTGACTCCAGCATCTGTCCGCCATCGGGGTTGTTACCACTGGCGATGGCACTCAGCATCACCATCATGACGATGGCCAGGATATCTTCAAGTATGAGCACACTCATCACCATGCCTGCAAACTGCTGTTGGCGAAGGCCCAGATCGTCGAAAGCCTTATAGATGATGGTGGTCGACGACATGGCCAGCATACCTCCAAGGAAGATGCAGTCCATCCTGCCCCACCCGAAGAGATAGCCTATTCCTGCACCCAGCAGCGACATGAAGAAGATGATGGTACAGGTGGATATGATGGGCGAGGCGCCCATCTTGAGGATTTTCTTGAAGGAGAAGTCGAGACCCAGAGAGAACAAGAGGAACATGACACCGATGTCGGCCCAGAGATGGACGTTGTCCATATCAGCCACCGAAGCGGTATAAGGCATACTGGGACTTACCAGGAAACCTGCCACGATATAGCCCAAAACCAGGGGCTGCTTCAGTTTCTTGAAGATAATGGTCACTATGCCTGCCACCGTCAGAATGAGGGCCAGGTCTTGAATCAAAGTAGGTAGTTCTGCCATCTTGTTTTAGTTTTAGTACCACTGCACTGCGTTCGAAGAACTTGAGCGCTTGTCATACTTTAAAGCATCGGTGAGCGTTGCCGCATTACACCTGAATGAGAAGTTATAACTTGTATAAGGGGCCAGCACCACTGAGCACGACATGCTGAAGCAATGCAGATCGCGCGAGAGTGAGGCCGTGGTCATAGATATCTTCTTGTTTTCAAAGTCGTAGCCCGACGAGAAATTGATGTTCCAGCCGTCGCTGATGGCGAAGTTTCCGCTGAGGTTCAGGCCCTGAGTGAAATGATAGGGATAGCGCATGGTTTTGTAGTTGAACTTGCTCTTATCCCTGTTCTCCGTCATATTGATATTATAGCCTATGCTCAGGCTCCATGGGAACTGGAAGGTCATATAGCCGTCTTCGTCGGTCTCGGCCTTGTCGCCGCCCTTGCGCTGGGCGCCATGCTTGCCTTTCTCCATGTCTCTGTCGACATTGGTTTCAAGATCGTTCTCCCAGTCGTCGTCATCGTCGCGCTGGGCGTTCTTGTTCTTCTTATCCACCTTCTCGCCCTTGAGCCACTTGATGAGGTTCATCACCTTCTCGTTGTTCAGGGTATACGACAGGTTCTGGGAGATGCCCTGGAAGCGGCCTATCTTGCCCTTCTGCCAATAGGTGGTGTGTTCGCTCTCCACGATATTGCCCAGACTGTCTTCTTCGTAGACATAAGAGGCAAACGTGCCTGAGAGGTTCAGCGTATAGCTCTTCGAGAGCTTCAGTCGCAGGTTGGCCTCTACGGGGCCCATAGGCTGACGCTTGGCCGCGAAGTTATAGAATGAGGAGAGTCTGAACTCGTCGATGAGCGAGATCTTCTTGTAGCCTGTCGAGTCGTCCTCGCTCTTCACCTTCATCTCCAGATTGTTGCTCAGCTCGAAGTTCATCGTTTGTGACTTTCCCGCTGAGGGAGCGGTATAGGCTCCGATGGAGTAAGGCGTATAGGACACCATGGTCACGTTACCATTGGCATCGGTCTTCTGATACTTCTTCCAGTAGCCATAGCGTTCTGCGCTGAAGTCGGGGGCGTAGCTGAAGCTGACACTTGGCGAGATGACGTGGCGGATGGCCTGGATCTTATCGCCAAAGAGCTTGCGGCTGGGCACCCAGAAGCCGTAGAGCTTAGTAGATGCGGAAACATTCATGCTCCAGTTGTAGACATTATAGAAGCCTGAGATTGTATCGACCACCTCACGCTGATTGACGGCATCCCACGACTTGTTGACCTTGCTGAACAGGGTCCTGTCAGTAAAGTTGATGCTTGGCGAAAGGGTGATATAGCCCAGAGCCGTGAAATTGGCCTTGATGGGTATCACGTGCTGCATGCCGTTCTTCCAGTCCTTATTGAACTTGGAGTGGAGCAGCAGGTTTTCCTTGGTGTTGATCTCGTTGTTCAGCGTTCCCGTATAGCTCATCGAGATCTTCTCATACCAGCGTTCCGTGCCTACCCTCTTCTTGCGCTTGAAAGGATAGAACTGGGAGACAGAGATGTTGAGTTCGGGAAACGACATACCGATGGTTGAGTCGCGCATATTCTGGTTCAGACGCATACCTGCGCTGATGTTCATTCCGATGCTGGAGAAATTGGTGCTCCACGCTACAGAAGATGTACGCGTAGACTGTGTTCGAGTCTGGGGGTTGTACATCGAGGTGAGGTTGTTCTGCTCATAGCTGGTAGAAGCGAAGTTCACGCTGGCTCTCAGCGTTGAGAAGGGGTTGGCCTTCGCGTCCTGAGAGTGGTTCCACTGGAGCTTGAAGCTGGTTTGCTTGGCATAGTCGGGCATGTTCTTCTCGCCCGTCACCGTGTTCTGGTAACTGAAAAAGAACGAGCCGTTGTAACGATAGCGCTTTCTGTAGTTTGAGGCAGCAGAGAGGCCCCACGAGCCTTTGGTGTAGATCTCGCCCAGCAGCTTGAGGTCCATCTTGTCGCTGAGGGCGAAATAGTAACCGCCATCGCGGAGATAGAATCCGCGCGCCATCTCGTCGCCATAGGTTGGCATGATGAGACCGCTGGAATAGCTCTTCGTAAAGGGGAAGAAACCATAGGGGATAGCGAGAGGCAGAGGTACGTCAGCCACAACGAGATAGGCGGGGCCGAACACGACATCCTTGCCAGGGCGCACCTTGGCTCTCGACAAGGCGAGATAGAAATCGGGGTGAGGATCGTCGCAAGTGGTATAGCGACCATGCTGCAGGAACATCTCACCATTAGCGCCGCGCTTGGAGACCTCTGAGGTCAGGAAGCCGTCTTCCTGCTGGGTATAGACATCGCTGATGAGACCTTTCTTCGTCTTGAAGTTGAAAGCCATCGGGCCCGACTGGTATTCATCGCTGCCCATCTTGAACACGGGCGAGCCCTTGGGCTCGTTGGTCGTCGTGTCGATACGTGAGTCGGCATGAACCAGACTGCTGTCGAGACTCATATAGATATGGTCTGCAGAGAGCTCCATGTTCTGATATTTCACGTCTGACTCTCCATAAAGATGTGCCAGACCTGAGGTGGCTTCATAGGTCAGCGAGTCGTTGGCTACATAGTCCACAGGGGAGTCTATACCGTTCTTACGACTACGGTTGATGCTGTCGAGCTCGAGGGAGTCGTCAACAGCCTTATTATGCTTATAGACAGCCAGTTCGATGGAGTCCATCGTGGTGGTGTCGCGCTTGATCTTTGCCGCAGCAGCACCCTTTACAAGCGTGGTATCGACGAGGACGGTATCGGTATCGACACTATCGTCTGCCTCTGACGCCCTCATGGCTTCAGACACAAACGACATCGGCGCTTCTGCCATCACAAAAAGGATGACGAAAAGCAGCATAAAAATAGCCGATTTCCTTTTCACGGTGCAAAAGTACAATAAAATAGGGGAATTACAAAATTCCCCTTTTACTTTTTTATTTTATTTACCTTTATTATTGATACTTCGTATCGAGGCTGCTCACGTTCGGCATCGCTGATGCAGGCATCGCTCTGCTCTCGCTTAATCGCAGTTTTTACTCAAAAAGATCCACCCATTTCTGGAAACGTCTCACGCCATCCCAGCCAAACTTCTCGAGGCTGTGCATGGCTTCTACGACTGTGCGTTCGCTGCCCGGATGGGTCTTGGAGTAGAACTTGTCAGCATAGCAGATCAGCTGTTCCTCGAGTTCCACAGGCAGGTAATCCTGATGGGGCAAAGGCAGATTCTGGTGTTCTATCTCCGACTTTGAAAGGCCTGTACCAGTATGGCGTTCGCACACACGGGCATGGCGCTCCCATCCCAGTTCCCGCAAGATCTCTGCACCAATGATGCCGTGACGGATATATGGTTCTGTACCGAAGCACTGTATACCAGGGGCATCGCATCGGAAGATACCTATGTCGTGAAGCATAGCGGCTTCTTCGAGAAACTCTTTATCAAGGCGCAGTTCGGGGTGGGCCTTGGCTATCTTCAAGCACTTATCTGCCACCTGACGACTATGAACCATCAGAATCTTCTTCAGTTCATTATCCTCAGGGTAATAGCGATCAATTATCGATTGGTAATCCATATAATAAAAATTTGGCACGGATTACACGGCTCTTTATAAGAGACACTGCTTTTTTGCTACAGCCGTGTCTTTAATAAAATTAAAGCCGTGTAAATCCGTGCCTAATATCTTAAAGTTTAAGCTTCGCGCTCGATCCAGGCGATGGTGTCGCCCTGACGGATGTTCTGTCCAGGCTTAACGCTGATGTCTACCAGCTTACCGCCCATAGCAGCAGGGATAGCAACAATCTCGCCCCACTTGGTCTGCAGATAACAGAAGGTGTCGCCTTCCTCGTACTTCTGACCAATGAATGGCTCTACGCATGGAGCCAGAACACCTTCGCCACCAAAGCCCCACAACAGCTGACCTGCGAGAGGAGCCTTTACGGCATCAGCCTTAGCGTGCTTGATAGCGTCGATCTCTTCCTGCGAAATCTTCTGACCACCACCCAGCTTGGCATCCTTTGCCTTCTGGATATCAGCCAGCAGCTGCTTCTTAGCCTGACCGCTCTTGAAGGGACGATACTGCTCTGGGTGCATAGCCAGTTCGAAGAGCTCTTCGTCGTCCTGTCCGTAGTCCCAGCCGTTCTCGTCCATCTCCTTACGGAAGGTGTCGAGTGAGTTCTCCAACAGAGTGTGAGGATCGGCATCGGTGAACTTAAGACCTTTCTTCTCAGCCAGCTCAACGAGCTCAGGAGCGATAGTGCCAGGCACCTTACCGCTCTTACCAAGGATCATACCCCAGATAGCGTCGTCCATCATCACGTAACGACCCTTACCCTGCTCCATCGTGAGGAGGTTCATCAGGGCGATGTTCTTAGTGTACTGAGAGAACGGGGTTACCAATGGGGGATAACCAACCTTTGGCCATACGTACTCTACCTCGTTGAACAGCTTAACCAGCATATCGTCCATAGTGAGTGTATTCTCGCCCTTCTTCTCACGCTCCTTGTTGATCATCTTCTGGATAGGACCGAGGTCGGCCATCATACTACCCATCATGCCACCAGGCAGACCGCAACCAAGCAACAGTGAAGACATGTGCTTGTTAGCAGGATTGATGAAGCAACCCAACCAGTCGTCGATGAACTCCTGTGTGAGCGTACGAGCCTGCATATAGGCGTTCATATCAAGATCGGCAACCTCGAAGCCCTCGTTCTTCAGCATTGAACGAACAGAGATGATATCGGGGTGAACCTTACCCCATGACAGAGGCTCGATAGCTGTGTCAATCACATCAGCACCGTTGTTACAAACCTCGAGGATTGAAGCCATAGACAGACCAGGACCAGAGTGGCCGTGGTACTGGATGATGATATCGGGGTGCTTGGTCTTGATAGCCTTAGTGAGCTGTCCCAGCATAGCAGGCTGACCAATACCAGCCATATCTTTCAGACAGATTTCCTCAGCGCCAGCTGCAATCACCTCGTCAGCAATAGCTGCATAATAGTCGACAGTGTGAACTGGAGAAGTGGTGATACAGAGTGTTGCCTGAGGGGTCATACCGCCCTCCTTGGCCCACTTGATACTGGGGATGATGTTACGCGTGTCGTTCAAACCGCAGAAAATACGGGTAATATCGACACCCTGTGCGTGCTTTACCTTATACATCAGGGCTCGAACATCGTCGGGCACGGGATACATACGTAATGCGTTCAGACCACGGTCGAGCATGTGGGTCTTAATGCCTACCTCGTTGAAGGGCTTACAGAAAGCGCGAACTGCCAGGTTGGGGTTCTCACCTGCCATCAGGTTTACCTGCTCAAAAGCGCCACCATTGGTCTCAACACGGGCAAAACAGCCCATATCGATGATTGCCGGGGCAATGCGCTCCAACTGGTCCTTACGGGGCTGGAACTTACCCGAGGACTGCCACATGTCTCTGTACACGAGACTGAATTGAATCTTCTTCTTTGCCATATTTTTTTAGCTATTTTTCAAAATTTGAATGCAAATATAGCACTTTTTCTGCACATAGCGGTATTATTACCAATATTTTTATGTTTTTTAGTAGTGGTATAGGCTTTTCGCGAGTATCTATACAGAAGATTTTCATTTCTTTCGTCACCGAAAGAAACGAAACAAAGAAAGGTGCGAAAACGTCCTGAGCTCAGAGCCCAGGACGTTTTGGGGATTACTTTCTTTTTCGGTCAGTCAAGCGAACTAACAAATCATTTGAAAGTATGATTCATGAGGCGCTGCTCGGCGAGGGTTTCGTATTTGGTGCCGGGGCGACCGTAATTGGCGTAAGGATAGATACTGATGCCACCACGAGGGGTGAACAAACCTATGACCTCGATATACTTGGGGTCCATCAGTTTCACCAGGTCTTTCATAATCACATTCACGCAGTCCTCATGGAAATCACCATGATTGCGGAAGCTGAACAGATAGAGTTTCAGACTCTTGCTCTCAACCATCCGCTCGCCAGGGATATACATGATCTTGATCTCCGCGAAGTCCGGCTGCCCTGTGATAGGACAAAGCGACGTAAACTCAGGACAGTTGAACTGCACCCAGTAGTCGTTCTCGGGATGCTTGTTCTGGAAAGTCTCAAGCACCTCTGGAGCATAGTCCATCCTGTACTCGGTCTTCTTGCCGAGTTGCTGTAATCCTTCTTGTTCTCTGCTCATAGCTCTTTTACCTTAAATATATTATACGCAATATCGTTGTCAAACACATCTTCGTGGTCGTGTTTCTTGGTGAAATTGACCACACGGATGGTGACAGGCAATACAATAATCTCATAGAGGGTCTTCAGGGTCACCTGAGTGATGACAAGCGAGGGCATCTCTTCCCAGGGGATGACACCGCCCAGAGCGAGGGGGAAGAAGATAACCGAGTCTGTCAGCTCACCGAAGACGGTACTCATCACGGCACGATATGAGAAGTTCTTACCGTCTGACGACAGTTTCATCTTACTCATGACGTAGGCATTGATGAACGATCCTGCCAGGAAGGCCAGGAACGAAGCGCCAGCAATACGGGGAGCGAGTCCGAAAATCTGATGGAACCCCTCTTCTCCGTCCCAATAGGGAGCACCAGGGATCCAGTCGGCCACAGCACCGAAGAGTACGAACATGAAGTTCATGGCGAAGCCGAGCCAGATGAGCAGGCGTGTACGGCTATAGCCCCACACCTCGCACACCACGTCGTTGATGATGTAGCTAACGGGGAACACAATCAGACCTGCCGTCATGTTAGCTGGTCCCAAAGAGATCTGTTTAGTCTCGAGTACGTTTGCCGTAATCAGGCAAACGCAGAACAGTACGCTGTAGAACATGAACAGCACACTGATTTTCTGTTCTTTCTTTTTTTCCATTTTTTCTTGTTTTGATAAAGGGGGTTGAGCAAGGTCCTACCTCGCCGGCTTATGCCTCAAGTACCCCTGTGTTTATACTTAAAGAAGATATAATAGCCATGCCATATAGCAGGCGAAGAAGAGGATAAGGATGAAACCTTCACGACGCGACACGTAATACTTGGTGAAGGCGAAGAGCCATAAGATACCTACGCTGACAAGCATCATCATCAGATCGACAATCGTAATACCCATGATACGGAGGGGATGGATAAAGGCAGTCATACCCAGCACCAGGAGGATGTTCATGACGTTCGAGCCAATCACGTTTCCGATGGCGATGGCCGAACGGCCTTTATGGGCTGCCACCACACTCGTAGCCAACTCTGGCAGCGAGGTTCCGCCAGCCACGATGGTAAGGCCTATCACACTCTGACGCACACCATAGCGATGGGCCACATAGGTGGCGGCATCGACAAAGAGATCGCTACCGAAGATCAGGCACGCCAACCCTAAAGCCATGAAGCCCAGATTGCGCCACAGTTTACTGTAATCTCGGGGCTCTTTCTCACGCACCACGCCCAGCTCCTCTTCATTATTGGGCAGAAGTCCGTCTTTGCTGGCCATCTGGAAGGTGTAGATCATAAAGGCCATGAAGCCTATGAGAAGAATGATACCGTCGGAACGGCTTATATCATTACCCCAGAGGTGTGGCGAGTCCATGTCGTCGAAACAGAGCATGAAGAGCAGCAGGGAAGCGCCTACTGCGAAAGGAATATCCTTCTTCACCGTCGAAGCCGTAACCACCATCGGGGCAATCACGGCAGAACAGCCTACTATCAGCAACGTGTTGAAGATGTTCGAGCCAATCACATTACCCACAGCCATATCAGGTGTGCCTTTGATGGCTGACACCAGACTGACGAACATCTCTGGGGCCGACGTTCCAGCTGCCACGATGGTGAGACCAATCACGATTTCGGGAACACGCATGCCACGAGCCAGCGAAGAGGCTCCATCGGTAAGGCGATCGGCTCCCCACAGCACAAGGGCGACACCCACGATGATGTAAACGATGTTGAGTAGTAGCATCATAGGATTAATCCATTTCGTTGATAAACGCATCCAACGAGCGACGGTCTTTCTTCGTAGGGCGGCCCGTACCTCTTGCACGATCCACAAAGCCGCTGATACGCGTCATCTCCAGGAGTTCATACTGCTCCGGAGCCGTCACATTCTCATAAATCTCAGGCAGGAGCTTAGCCCCTACTCGCTGTTCGATAGTCTTCAGAATACGGAAGGAATAAGTGATGGGTGGCTTGCGCACGCTCACCGTCTCGCCTGTCTTCACCATATGCGAAGGCTTCACGTTGACGCCACCGATGGTGACGCGACCGTTCTTACAGGCGTCGGCCGCAATGGAGCGAGTCTTGAAGATTCTCGCTGCCCACAGCCACTTGTCTATCCTTGCCTCATCCATATTATTTCTTACCAAGCTTGTTAAACTGATTCATGGTGATATCGATGCCAGCCAGTACAAACGACTTGATGATATCGACACCCAGATCGATGCTGGGCTGCAGCTCTTTCAGTTCCTCGTCGCTATACTTTCCAAGCACCCAGTCGACCTGCATTCCTTTCGGAAAGTCATTACCGATACCCATTCGCAGACGGGCATAGTTCTGACCTATCAACTGCTGGATATGTCCAAGGCCGTTGTGACCGCCATTAGAACCTCCAGCCTTCAGTCGGAAAGCGCCTAAAGGAAGGGCCACATCATCACTGATAACCAGCAGACGAGACTGTTCGATATTTTCCTTATTCAGCCAATAACGTACAGCGTTACCACTGAGATTCATAAACGTGGAGGGTTTGAGCAAGAACACCTTGCGCCCCTTCAGCGAAGTCTCGGCAACAAAACCATAACGCTTATCATCAAAATGAATATTGGATGCCTTTGCAAAAGCATCCAATACCATAAAGCCTGTGTTATGACGGGTCATATCGTACTCATCGCCGACATTACCCAGTCCCACGATCAGAAATTTGTCCATGGTGTTGGCTTACTGCTTACTCTGCAGCCTGGGCAGCAGCAGAACGAGAAGCACGTGTAGCCTTAACTGAACATACAACAACCTGGGCAGGAGTAGCGATCTCGAGACCCTCGAAGCTCAGTTCAGCAACCTTGATAGCCTTACCAAGCTTCAGCTCGGTAACGTCGATCTCCAGCTCCTCAGGAATCTGCTTGTAAGGAGCGGTAACGTTCAGCTTGCGCTCTGCCTGATTCAGACGACCACCATCGCGAACACCCTGAGCATGACCAACGAGCTTAACGGGAATACCAATAGTAATGGGCTTGTTCTCGCTTACCTCGTAGAAGTCTACGTGTATCAGTGCGTCTGTTGTGGGGTGGAACTGAAGCTCCTTGATGACAGCCTTGTGAGCCTCACCGTCGATAGTCAGATTAACTACGTATACATAAGGAGTGTAGACAACCTTACGCAGCTGGGCTGCGGGAATAGCGAATGACAATGCCTCGGGCATACCATTCTCGGCCTTCTTCTCACCATACAGATTACAGGGAACGAGTCCCTCCTTGCGCAACTCTTTGGTTGCCTTCTTACCAGTTGTGGCACGCTTCTGGCCACTTACGCTGATTTCTTTCATTGTGTTACTCTAAATTAAGTTTAAATAATACGTTTTTGCTTAATTCGCCATCACACGAATCTCGGCCTACTTGCCGAAAAAGCGGTGCAAAGGTACACATTTATTCTGAAATGAAAAAAAGAAAGAATGAAAAAATGATAAAATAATGCATTTTTCTTTCTTTTTCTTGCAGAATTAAGGAAAAATAGCTACCTTTGCACTTACCAAATTATGGTTTAACATTAAAAAATAGGTATAAAGTAAAACAACAAAAGCATCAAGTGAGATGATTAACAGAGAAATTATTAGAATCAAAATTGTTCAGTTAACCTATGCTTACTATCAAAACGGTAACAAGAACATCGACACGGCTGAGAAAGAGCTTTTCTTCAGTCTCTCAAAATCTTATGACCTCTACAATTACTTATTAGGCCTGATCGTTGCCATCAGCAAAGAGGCAGGACGCCGCATGGAACTCCTGCAGGCCAGAGCTAAGCGTGAAGGAACGGAAGAGCCTTCCCGCAAATTCGTGTTCAACCGCTTCGCCTTGCAGTTGAGCGAGAACAAACAGCTGAACGAATTCCTGAGCACACAGAAAATCAGCTGGGACGACTCGGCAGCCTTTGTCGGTTCGCTGCTCGAGAAGATTGAACAGAGCGAGATTTATAAAGAATATATGGCCAGCAGCGAAGACAGCTACGAGGCTGACCGCGAATTGTGGCGCAAGCTTTACAAGAACTTCATTCAGGAGAACGAAGAGCTCGACGCCATTCTCGAAGACCAGAGCCTTTACTGGAACGACGACAAGGAGATTGTCGATACATTCGTCATTAAGACCATCAAGCGCTTCAACGAGCAGGAGGGTGTAAAGCAGGAACTGCTGCCCGAGTGGGACAGCGACGAGGAGAAGGACTTTGCCCGCAAGTTGTTCCGTGCAGCCATCCTCAATGCCGACGAGTATCAGCGCTATATGACCGAAGCTTCACGCAACTGGGATTTCTCACGCCTGGCCTTCATGGACATCATCATCATGCAGATTGCCATCGCAGAGATGATGACCCTGCCCAACGTGCCCATCAGCGTGAGCATCAACGAGTTCGTCGAGATTGCCAAGTTCTACTCTACCCATAAGAGTGGCGGCTATATCAACGGCATGCTCGACGCCATTGCTCGCAATCTCGTGAAGACTGGTCGCCTGATGAAGCACATCGACCCTGCTAAGCCAAAGTTCCAGCAGATGGACGAGAAGAAAGTTAAGATGAGACCAAGAATCAAGAAATAATTAAAAAGTAAAAACGAAAAATGATGAATTTAGTATTAGTTGCGCAGTCAGCGCAAGGAGGCGGTATGAGTATGATTATCATGATGGTAGCTATCTTTGCCATCATGTGGTTCTTCATGATCAGACCCCAGCAGAAGAAGCAGAAGGAAATCCAGAAGTTCCAGAACGAACTTTCGGAGGGTACTGAAGTTGTTACCGGTGGCGGCATTCACGGAACCGTCAAGAGCATCGACCTTGCTAAGAACACCGTTGATGTGAAGATTGCCCGCGACGTGGTCATCACTGTCGAGAAGACTTCTGTATTCGCTTCTGCCATTCAGCAGCAGACGAAATAAGCGATGAAAGAGATATGGCAACTGGTCAGGAACTTCTTGTTCAGCAAGGCTAACAAGGAGTTGCTGATTTTCCTGTTCTTCCTGGGTCTCTCAGGTATCTTCTGGCTAAACATGGCCCTGAACGAAACCTATGAGAAAGAGTTTGCCATACCCGTATCCGTAGTCGGCATCCCTAAGAACGCCGTGCTCACCTCCGATGAGGTCGACACTGTCAGAATGACCATCCGCGACAAGGGTTTCACACTGCTCACCTATATGTATGGTGACGTTCTGAAGAAGATCAGCATCAGTTTCAAGACCTACTCTAAGAACAACGGCACAGGTTCGGTGTCAGCTCAGGACCTGCAGAAAATGGTGTACCAGCAGTTGGCCAGCGGCTCCAGAATCACCAGCGTCAAGCCTGAGAAACTGGAGTTCTACTACAACTATGGTGCCAAGAAGATGGTGCCCGTGCGCTGGAGCGGCCGCGTGATTCCTGAAGAACTCTACTTCATCTCAAGCGTACATTATTCTCCTGACAGCGTCACCATCTATGCCTCGGAAGAGAAGCTCGACAGTATCAACATGGTTTATACCGAGCAGCTGAACTACGCAAACTTCCGCGACACGCTGATTGCCAACTGCGAGTTGAGCAAGATAAAGGGCGTGAAGATGGTGCCCGACCACGTGAAGGTGGCCTTCTTTACCGACGTGCTCACCGAAGAGCGCATCGAGGGTATCCCCGTCGAGGGCATCAACATGCCTCCAGGCATGCTACTCCGCACCTTCCCGGCCAAAGTCACGGTAAGCTTCGTCACTGGCGTCAGCACGTTCCGCAACCTGAAGTCCGACGACTTCAGCGTCATTGCCGACTATAACGAAATCAAGAAAGATCCGTCAGAGAAGTGTCACATCTACCTGAAGAAGGTGCCGGGCGGCATCTCCAGAGCCCGCCTCGAGACCACGCTCGTAGATTACCTGATAGAGTCTGAGACAGAATGAAGATAGGTATTGCAGGAGGAATCGGTAGCGGAAAGAGTTTCGTCTGCCAGAGAATCGAGTCGCTGGGCTTCAAGGTCTACGACTGCGACCAGGCTGCCAAGCGCCTCATTCAGACATCAGCCGACATCAGGACACGACTCACCAGTCTGATAGGTCCCGCGACCTATTTTGATGACGGCACGCTCAACAAACCCGAGGTGGCGAGGTTTCTGCTGGCTTCAGCCCAGAACGCCCACGCCGTCGACGCAATAGTCCACCCCGCCGTGTTCCGAGACTTCCTGGAGAGCGGACTTCAGTGGATGGAGAGCGCACTCATGTTCGAGTCGGGCATCTACAGATACGTCGACAAGGTGATAGCCGTTGTCGCTCCCAAGGAGGTGCGCATCCAGCGCGTCATGCAGCGCGACAACATCTCCCGTGAGAAGGTGCTCGAATGGATGGACCGCCAGATGGATCAGGAGGAGATCATCCGAAGGGCCGACTACATCATCGTTAACGACGGAGAAAAAGATATAGATAAACAATTAAATAAAATCATCAAACAATGCAACAAGTCATTTTAGCTATCGCCGGCAAGCCCGGCCTTTACAAGCTTGTATCAAGAGGTAAGAACAACCTCATAGTCGAGGCTCTCGATGGCACACATAAGCGCTTACCCGCCTTCGCCACCGACCGCATCACCTCGCTCAACGACATCGCCATGTTCACAGAGACCGACGACGTACCCCTGATGGACGTGCTCGACAATCTGAAGAAACTCGAAGACGGCAAGAAAGCCAGCATCAACGAGAAGAAGGCTTCTGGCAAGGAACTGCAGGACTACTTCACCAAGGTACTTCCCGAGTGGGACCGCGACCGCGTGCAGAACAGCCACATCAAGAAGCTCATCACCTGGTACAACATCCTCGTAGAAGCCGGACTCACCGACTTCAAGGAGCCCGAAGAGCCCGAGACAACCGAAGAGAAGTAAACACTTCCTCGTCATAAAAGAAGCCCCGCTCACCGAGTGGGGCTTCTTTTTTTGCCAAGTCAAATAAGGGAAAAAGAAATCCCTACTCGAGTGAGCAGGGATTGTATATTTATTGGGGGTTAGAATCCGCGTGGGCCACCGAAGCCGCCACCACCGCCAGGACGTCCGCCACCGAAGCCACCGCCAGGACGGCCACCGGGACGACCACCGCCAAAGCCAGGACCACCGACAGGACCACCAGGACCTCTACGACCACCACCGAAAAGACCGCCGCCTCCAAAGAGGTTCAGACGATAGATGACGTGGAGCATGCCATAGCTTGTGATAGCATTATACTCTGTATCGCTTCGCATCATGGCCGAGATGGTACGGCTCACCGTTGACTGCTGCTTCAGGATGTCATAGAGCTGAAGCGATACCGTCAGCGCATTGCCGCGGAGGAAGCTCTGCGAAATCTGGGCGTTCCAGATGAGCTCGTTGGTATTCATCGACTTGTCGCTGTAACCACGGCGACTCTGCATGTTCATGTTGGTGGTAAGCGATGTGCCCCAAGGTGCTGTTACACCAACCATACCTCCATAGGTAAACTGCCAGGTATCAAGGTTATTGTTCTTCTGGAGTTCACTGCGGTTGTGGTTATAGTTAAGCGATCCGTTAAGTTCAATCTCAAACCAGTCATTGCGGTAACTGGCTGCCAAACGCTCCATGATTGTGGTCGATGTAGTAACAGACTTGGCGTCGCTCTTACCGTCGTTCACGAAACCTACGTTGTGAACATATCCCAGATTGGTAAAGGTGTTCACATTGAAGTAACCCGCAGAGTCGAGGGCGGTGTTGAACATAAAGCCTACATTACCATTCCAATTACCATTGATATTCTCAGGACGCGTCATGCGAGCACCGCCGTCCAAGAGCGTAACCTTGTTGGCTATCGAGTTAGCTGTCGTCGAGAAGTTCACGAAAGTCATCACGGCGCGCTGGTGCTTCTGGAAATAGTCGTTATAGAACAGCTGGAAATTCTGAGTGAACGAGGGCTTCAGACCCGGGTTACCCTTCTGGATGTTCAGCTGGTCGCTGTCGTCGGTGATATCAAGCAGGTCGCTCATTGAGGGCTGGCTGGTATTGGCACGATAGGTGAAGCGCAACTGTCCTGTGGCAGACTTCTTCCAACGGAAGTCCATCGTAGGTGCGAAGTTGGTCACCGTACGTGTGGTATCAGAGTGGATGCCCTTATAGTCCTGCATAAAGTGCGACTTCTGAGGCACCATCTGCACACCGACGTTGAAGGTATAGGCATTGCGAACGATACGCAACATCACCTCGGCAGTGTGGATGTAGTTATGATATTCAGAGAATCGGCTCTGATCGTTGTCGCGATAAGGATCCAACGATGTGATGTTGCCAAACTGACGGAGGTAAGCGTCCCAAGTGCGATAGCCGCCATTCCACAGACCGTTTGAAACCAGATCACTGAAATCATAGGTACCACGGTCGCTCTTCTGATAGCGATACTGGTACTGATAGCTGAACTGCAGATATGTGCGGGGGAAGATAGGCTCGCTGTAGGTCAGACGTGCGCTATAGTTCCAGTTCTTGGTGGGAGTGATTGAATAACGGCGGGTAATATTGGTAGAATCAGTCAGTCCCAAGGCGTTAACCAGCTGGTAGTAGTTGGTGTAGCTGTCGCTGGCCGACTTGCTGTCGCCGTCGCTCCATCCAGCATTCAAACGCAAGGTAATGTTTCTGCCCGAGTTGTTCAGTCGGCGGTTCACCTGCAGCATACCGTTCACGTTCTTGGAGTCACTATACGAAATGCTCTTCTGGATACGGTTGTTGACGGCAATGCCCTTACCAATCAGTGTCTGGAGTTCATCCAGCGGATTGACAACGTAGTTGTAGGGATCTTGACTAAATGTGGCCTCATCACCCGAGTTATTGCCATCGTTCGTGTTATAGCGGAATGTGGGACGGAACAAGATGTTGGTCATCGAGTCGGGAGTCCACTCCAGTCGCATCTGGGCATTCCAGTTGTTAGAACGTGAGAAATTCTGGCTGATGCTGTTGCTGAACTGGGATTTGGTCTCGCTATAGAATGTCTCTGATGACTTCTTAGAGAACGCATCGCCATCGCTGTGGTTCCAGCGCACACTTCCATCGAATATCAGCTTACCAGTATTCTCATAGTTAAAGTTCACACCGGCCATCTTGTTGGCGGTGAGGCCTTGGCGTCCCCCACCAAATCGGCCTCCACCGCCACCACCGGGGAATCCCATATCATTTGTATTGTTTGCATTGGTCATCAGGAACACCTTCATATCGTTTCTCATCACACCTCCGAAGATACGACCGGAATAGCGATGCTCAGTACCGGCAGCAACGTCTAAGTTCATCATCGTGCCTCTGTTCATACCCGCTTTGATACCAAAGTCGAGCACCGTCTCCTCTTCGCCGTCCTCAATGCCTGAGACACGAGCCAGGTCGCTCTGCTTGTCGTAGGCCTTGATGCGATCGATAATATTGGTAGGAAGGTTCTTCATGGCGGTCTTCGTGTCGCCCGTCATAAACTCCTTTCCGTCTACAAGGATTTTCTTAACCTCCTTACCATTAATCTTAATGCTTCCATCATCGTTAACCTCAGCACCGGGCAGTCGCTTTACCAATTCCTCGACTACCGAGCCCTCTGGCGTACGGAAAGCTGCGGCATTATATACAAAGGTATCAGCCTTCAGGGTCACCTTCGAAGCACGTGCTGTAACTGTGGCGCCCTTCAACATGATGGCATCAGGAGACAGTGTGATGGTTCCTGCATGATAGTCCTTATCATTCTTCAGGGTGAATTTCTTGGTATAAGGCTTAAATCCAACGTAGGTTACTTTGAGTGTGTAGCTTCCTTCCTTCGGGGCTTTGATTGTAAAAGCACCTGATGCGTTTGTCACGGCATTAGCCACGACCTTCTCACCTTGGAGAATAGCGGCCGTGGCTTGAATCACTGCTTCCTGCGTATCCTGTTCAACAACCTTACCTGTCACTGTGCGCTGTGCACTAACTAATTGAGCCACCATTAATACGGCCATTAAGAGTAATAATCTTCTCATTGCATTTTTATCAGTTTGTGCCTCTTTGACGCAGAAAAACAAGAAAAGTTTAATAAGATTCCAAAAATTTTTGCCTTTTCATGATAGTTTTTAATTTTTTTGTGTACCTTTGCACCATAATCATATATAAAAAAGGCTGCCTGCAACCATTAAAATGAACCAGCAAAAGGTTATCATATCAGAACAGATAGGCCTCACACTTCAAGAGGCAATCTCGGAATGTGAACACGACCTGACGTTCATTCTTGCAGACGAGACAACAATGCGATGCTGTCTGCCTATCGTCGAGTCCCTGCCCTGCCTTCAGGGTGCTCAGCTCATCACCATCGGTGCTACCGACACCCACAAGACACTCGAATCAGTAGTCCATGTGTGGGAAGAACTGGGCAAGAACGGCGCCACCCGACACACCTTATTAATAAATATAGGGGGCGGCATGGTGACAGACTTGGGAGGCTTCGCCGCCTCTACCTTCAAGCGAGGCATCAACTACATCAACATTCCGACGACCTTACTATCAATGGTCGATGCAAGTGTTGGCGGAAAGACGGGCTTTAACTTCCGGGGACTGAAAAACGAAATTGGCGTGTTCCGCAATGCCAACTGCGTAATTCTCGACACTGAATTTCTGAAAACCCTCGACACCGAAAACATTCTCTCCGGCTATGCAGAGATGCTGAAGCACGGACTGATTGCCAACGAACCGATGTGGGCCGAACTGCTCAACTTCGACGTGGAGCATCCCGACCTTAAGCAGCTGAATCGCATGGTAGCCGACAGTGTAGCCGTGAAACAGCGCATCGTCACTGAAGACCCCACTGAGCGCGGCATCCGCAAGGCACTGAACCTCGGACATACTGCAGGTCACGCCTTCGAATCGCTGGCACTACAAAGAAAACCCGTACTGCATGGCTATGCTGTGGCTTGGGGCCTCATCTGCGAACTTTATCTCAGCGCTATCAAAACAGGCTTCCCCACCGACAAGATGCATCAGACGGTACGTTTCATACAGGAACACTATGGTAAAATGCCTATCACTTGTGATGACTATCCTACCTTGTTGGAACTCATGACACATGACAAGAAGAATGTGGCTGGCGTGATTAACTTCACCCTACTTGGCGGTATCGGAGACATCCGCATCGACCAGACAGCCACGAAAGAAGAGATATACGAGGCGCTCGACTTTTATCGCGAGGGCTGACCACGTAAAAAGAGTAACCAATCAACTTAATAGACCTAATCATATTACTAACTAATCGCAGATAGGGCCGCCCGCGAGGGTAGCCCTATCTCACTTTTACCAAGTCTGGATGCTTTTCTTATTCTGTCGGTCTCATTTATCTTTCTGCTTCAAAGGTTCCAGATGAGACAAGGGGGCTTCCATGATATTCCAAGAGAGCACTGCCCCATCGAAGCCGTGGCTCAGCACTGCCTTCAAGGACTCGGAGATGTATTCGGGCGAAGTCGGAGCGACAACGGGGCGGTAATTGATTTCAATGCCAGGGTACTTAGCGCAGGAATAAGGCTCCATGGCCTCGAGCTGAGTATGCAGGAAATCAACATCCATCTTAAAATCAGGGTATCCTGTGGCGGCGGGAAGGGCTTTGCGAAGCAGATCGTACTCAAAACCCATTCCTGCAGGAGCAAAGGTCTGGCGATACAGCATCGGCTTGATGAAATCCGCATGACCAGCAAGGATGGTATAATCCTGTCCAACGAAGGGTGCCATGAAAGGAGCATAAAGATCCATACCCACTTCGAGACCACGGCTACGGAGAGAGTCGGCAATAGCCGCTACAGAAGAGCTGACCACTTGACCTTTAGCCTTGAAGAAGGCTGCAGCCACAGGATTCTTAAAGCTGAAGCCTTCGACCGGTGTATAGCCACTGACAGAGAAGAAAGCATCGCCCTGAGTTTCAAATTCAGCTTTCACCGCTTGAATGTCGACCCCTTCAGCAGCAAAGCGCTCGACGCATAGCGGACAACCGCAACCAAGCACACCACTAACCCCACTGACAAACGACTGAGTGCGGATGCGATCGATGAACACGCCGTCGAAACCGCAATCACTGAACAGACTGTCATAGACGGCCACCACATTAGCAGCATTCTGAGGGTCAGACGGGCAGTTGAAACGGAATCCCTCGCCCGCAGCCAGGTCATAATTAGTAGGCACCTGTCCCCACAGGTCAACAGCTGGTGTGTTTTCGCACACCTCCTCCGTCTCAGCAAACACAGGTAACCACAGCAGCATACGGATACCTCTGTCGTGCAGATAGTCACCCACCTGACGGTAGATTTCTTTGTCCTGACTCCAACCGATGATAACCTTCTTTACAGGTATCAGCTGACTCACTGTGTCGATGCGGCCGATCACCTGTTCTGCCGTATAATCTGGCGAATGCCACCCGCCCAGCGATACCTGGACGACATACTCGGCCTCATGACTCTGCTGTTTCTGACAAGCCAGCAAGGCCATCACGCCAACAATCATGTATACAATCTTTTTCATCCTTTTATATTTTGTTTTAGGTTTATATTCTTAGTTACAAAACAGTTTCGGCAAGACGTATAGCTTCTTGACGGGCAGGTTTACCTGTCTCTGTGAGAGGAATGCGAGCCACATGGAGATAATAGCGAGGCTGGTGGTATTTGGACAGCATGCGCTGACAGACCTCACGAGCCTCTTCTACAGATCCCTCGGTGAGTAACACCGCGACCTCACCAAACTTTGGGTCGTGACGCTTCGTTAATAAATAAGGTACATGCAAATGCGGACGCAAATGGCGCTCAACTTCCTCTATCTGTATCTTTATACCACCAGAACAGATAACGTTGTCTCTTCTCCCGATAATCCGGAATTTTGAATGATCAGACGAGAACTCAACAATATCATTGGTAACAAGTGGTTCTTCACAAACCTCAGGAGCATTGATAACAAGACAGCCTTCATCGTTATGAGTCACCCGTACAGAGGGGAACGGCGTGTACCACTCGGAAGCGTCCGGACCACTAATCCGACGAAGAGCTATATGCGAAAGAGTCTCGGTCATGCCATACGTACTCCACACCGCATTGGGGAAAGTGCGCAACTCAGCTGCCATCTGATCGTCGATGGCGCCACCACCGATAATGAGGTGACGGATCCGCATGAGACGTTCACGTTCCTCAGGAACCTGTAGGGAGTTGTAGACCTGCATAGGTACCATTGCGGCAAAATCGACATATTCCACATTACTAAGCGGATGACCTGAGGGTTCGACGGAAATAAGTTTCAGACCACGTTCTATGGAACGGACGACCATCATCTTGCCTGCGATATAATCGAGCGACATGCACAATAAAGCCGTATCGCCAGACCGAAGACCAAGGAAATCGCACGTGATACGGGCAGAGGCCAACATGCGGCGCTTCTCAACCGACATAGGCTTGGGAGCACCTGTACTACCACTGGTCTGCACATGGACAAACTCAGAGGCATCATTCCATTCAGACAGAAATGCTTCTAATGTCATCGCCATAATTGATCACCACGTATTTCGAGGGGCATAGGGATGTTGTCGGTGAAAAGCTGACCTGTACCGAGGCCCTGAGGCATGAGCATAGGAACTGAACGATAGACGTCGGAAGTGAACTGGGCAATGGCATTAAGCCCGACATTGCTCTCAAGGGCAGAGGTAATCCAATGGCCAATGCCCAGATCGTCGGCTGCGGCAATCCACTCCCGACAACCTTGCATACCTCCATGAAGTGAGGGCTTAAGCACGATATAAGCGGGTTTAATGGTGCTGAGCATGTGATGCTTCATCTCAGGATCGTTGACACCGATGAGTTCTTCATCAAGGGCGATGGGCAGAGGCGATTCACGACAGAGCTGCGCCATGAAGCCCCATTGCTGAGCCTTGATAGGCTGCTCAATACTATGGATGGCATACTGCGAGAGCAGTTCAAGCTTATAGAGGGCATCTTCAAAAGGAAAGGCGCCATTGGCATCGAGGCGTAACTGAACCTCGTGGAAGGAGAATCGCTCACGGATACGCTTGACGAGGTCGAGTTCCTGATCGAAATCGATGGCACCGATTTTAAGTTTCACACATCTGAATCCCTTGGCCAGCTTCTCTTCCATGCGCTGGAGCATCTCATCATAGTTTCCCATCCACACAAGGCCATTGATAGGGATGCCTACCTCACCACGACTGAAAGGGGTATCGAAAAGCAAGTCACCATGCTGGAGGTTAAGCCAAGCAGTCTCCAGTCCAAAGAGCATAGAGGGATAGGGGCGCATAGCCTCATAGTCGATGGTGCCAGACTGACAGAGAGCCTCACAAAACTGATGTAGTTTAGCCGTATAAGCCTCATCGGCCATCGCATCACAACTCAAGTCAGGCAATGGCGCACACTCTCCCACCCCGACATGATTGTCATCCGACAGATGGACGAACCAGCTCTTCCGAGTCAGATAAACGCCACGCGACGTTCCTGCAGGCTGTTTGAAATGGAGCAGTCGCTCCTCTATCTCATAGGTCATGGCATCTTTGGGTATTTCTTGAAATCTGGTTTACGCTTTTCAAGGAAAGCTTTTCCACCCTCCTGGGCTTCGTCAAGGAAATAATAGAGCATGGTGGCATCGCCAGCCAACTCCTGAATACCTGCCTGACCGTCGAGTTCTGCATTGAGACCTGCCTTGATCATACGCAGAGCCAAAGGCGAGCGTTCCATCATGATCTCTGCCCACTCTACACACTCATCTTCAAGTCGCTCGATGGGCACCACCTTATTGACCATGCCCATTTCCTCGGCCTCCTTTGCACTATACTGACGGCAGAGGAACCAGATTTCACGCGCTTTCTTCTGACCAACGATACGAGCCAGATAGGAAGAGCCGAAGCCGGCATCGAAGGAGCCCACCTTAGGACCTGTCTGTCCGAAGATGGCATTCTCAGAGGCGATGGTGAGATCACATACCAAATGAAGCACATGACCTCCACCAATGGCATAACCATTCACCATAGCGATGACAGGTTTGGGCAGGCGACGAATCTGCATCTGCACATCGAGCACAGAGAGACGGGGCACACCTTGTTCGTCGACATAGCCACCACGTCCCTTTACATGCATATCACCTCCGCTACAGAAAGCATGCTTCACATCGCCAAGCGTTTTACCTTCTGGCACATCAGACATCGCACCAGTAAGCAACACCACAGATATGTCCTGCATCTCACGACATAGAGCGAAAGCCTGCGACAACTCCCAGGTGGTCTTAGGCGTAAAGGCATTACGATACTGCGGACGATTAATGGTAATCTTAGCAATACCGTTATATTCTTCGAACAGAATCTCTTCGAACTTCTTGATTTCTTTCCAGTTTCTCATTATCTTAATGTTTTATAATAATCCTTGAATACCCGCTCATCCTCACTAGCGTCAGTAAACACCTCGAGGAGCACGGGACGACTGCTTTCCATATTCAATAAGGTGTCGACACCCTTCAACATCTCTCCCATATTCTCCGCCTTCAGATACCGCACATTGTTCTGTAGACAGATACCCTCCGCGGAGGTATGGTGTTCTGCGGCGACAAACCTGTCACGAGCCCCACTCTGCTCCAAACCTTTCAGCATGTTAAAGATACCTCCTTTACCATTGTTGAGCAGCAGAATACGCAGGTTGCCTTGCAGATTCTGATTCCAAAGGGCGTTCTGGTCATAGAAGAAACTCAGATCACCAATGATACAGAACACCTGTTCATCAGTAACACAAGAGAAACCTGCTGCTGTAGAAAGTGAACCCTCAATGCCATTTACGCCACGATTACACCACACAGGATGCCGGGCATAGATATTAGCCAGACGGATGGCAGTGGAGTTGGCATAGTGTACCTCAGCACCACTTATACGTGACTCGAAGGTTTTCACAACAGCCATCTGGGAATAGGCGGGCTCGTAGCTTTCTGCATGAGCGCGCACACGTCTGAGCAGTTCATCCCACATCATGACAAACGGATGAGGGCGGGCTTCGAGCAGATGCTGCACATGGTCGGCTACCAGTTTGCCATCACCCTGAATCACCTGCGTAAGATTCATAAACGTATCGGTCACCTCACCTGTTTCGTTCACCATCCACACCTCACGAGCCTTGCGCAGGAAACGCTTCAGGCGTTTGCTCACGATGGAGCCACCGGTGCATAGCACGAAATCGGGCACGTAACTATCATCACTTCCCACGAGTGCCACAGCTTCGTCGAAACCAGGATTCATCGGCTGACCGCAGATGAGCATAGGACGCTTAGCCGACATGAACATGCGTTCCACATGACTGAGCGTAGGTGCGGTGATGTCGGCAGCCGTCATTCTGATACAACGTTCTTGAGGTAAAGCCGAGACAGTATAGTCGAACAGGGGTTCGCTGATAGGCACATTGATATGCACAGGTCCACAGCCCTGATTAGCACAAGCCAACAAGGCTTCGTTAACTAAGCGATTACAATACCAGTGCTGTTCATCGTCTGTTGGTTCTGGCAGCGAGACGGCTTTCTTCACGAAATGTCCTAAGGCATCGGGCTGAGGAAGCGTCTGACCATCAAGCTGATCAATCCACTGCTGAGGACGGTCAGCTGAGATGGCTACAAGGGGCACATGCTGGTAATAAGCCTCAGCCACCGCAGGAGTGAGATTGAGCAAGGCCGTACCGCTGGTGACACACACCACGACAGGCTGTCGCAATGCCTGTGCCATACCCAAGGCATAAAAACCTGCAGAGCGCTCATCGGTGACGGGATAACACACGATGTCGGGACATTCGTTGAGATTATGCACGATGGGCGAGTTACGGCTTCCCGGACAGACCACCGCATGTCGTATGCCATGAGCCACTAACAAGGTTGTGAGTATATTGACGTTATCCTTATTACTATACATAGAATATATTCATTTTTCTAAAATCTTACGCATGGTCTGGAGCTTGGCCTCAGTCTCTTGCCATTCCATTTCCTCGCTACTGTCTTTCAGCAAACCGCCTCCTGCATAGAGATGGTAAAGACCACCTTCTATATTCATACAGCGCAGAGACACATAAAGATGGGTTTCCTCTGTCCCCAGCATTCCCATGAAACCACTATAGTATCGGCGCGAGGCATACTCGTTATGGATGATAAAGTGGTGGGCCGCGCGCTTAGGCAGTCCACAGACAGCAGGCGTAGGATGCAAAGCATGTAAGAGATCGCCTATATGTCCGTTATCGGATAACGAGAACGTGAAGTCGCTACGAAGATGGACCAGATTAGCGGCACGAACTGTACAGGGTCCTTCCTCATGAAAGTCACTGGTAAACTGTTCGAGACACTCTGTGATATATGTAGCCACAATCCGCTGTTCCTGAATATTCTTCGTGCTCCACGTAATCGTCTCACCTTCACCCGAAAGTTGCTCGCCTTCGAGCTGCATGGTACCGGCAAGGGCGATGGTACGCCAATGGTTGCCCACACCTTCGAGCAATATCTCTGGTGTAGCCGTAAGCCAACAGCCACTCTTCTCAGTCCATACGAGCGCAATGAACATGCGAGGGTATCGCATGCAGGCACGACGGAAGAGTTCCAGAGGCGGAAGAGGCCTGTCAACCTCGACATCAGTACAACGGGCCAAGACGATCTTCTGGAAAAAGCCAAGGCTCAGTTGGGAATGGAAGTTGGCAAAATCGATGGCATAGGTGCCGCGCGAACCAGAGACATTGGTACAGACAGATGAGCCCTCAAAAGAGGGCATATCAGGAATATGCATCACGTCATCCACAGCCATGGTCTCTGTATAATCAGGATGAATAAGGAGAATGGGCTGCGAGGGGGTCACCTCAAAAGGAGCCACGACAAAACCTGAACGTCCATTGAGTTCCTGGCACGATCTGAGTTCTTCAGGCGTGCCTTTCACCTGACGGACACATGTCACCTCAGAAGCATGAGGCAGACGGAATATAGCCAGTCCTGTCATTCTTTCTTCTGTTTAATGATATAGTTGGTGACGCGTACATTCGAGATCAGGTCACCAGCGGTATCTTTGATATCTACATTCCACACATGCAGTGTTTTTCCTTTATGAAGCATACGTGCGAAAGCCGTAACAGTATCTCCTTCGGCCACAGCCTTGACATGACTTCCACTGACCTCGATACCCACACAGGCACAACCTGGACAAAGGGCTGATGAACCGACACCTGCCACATTCTCAGCCAGGGCCAGCGAGGCTCCTCCACTAAGAAAGCCGAAGGGCTGACGATTTCGCTCATCAACCCTCATGCGTGCCATACAAGTATCTTTCTCTGGCGTGGAGATGAACTCCATCCCGAGCGCAGTACTCAAATTCGGCTTCTCTTTAATAATAAAGTTTATTCTTTCTACGTCCACTAATTCTCAATATTACTGATTCCTAACTACTTAAAAAGCGAGTATTCCGGTACGCTCCAAGCAAGGGCACTGGCACCGAGCACATCGCGTTCACGATCGTCGAGCTTCGACAGCAATATCTTTACCTTACCTTTCAGATTACCGAACACATGGTCTTCAAACGACTCGTAGGTAGGGTTAAGCAACCACTTACCGGCATGCGATATGCCACCCGTGAGGATGATAGCCTCAGGATCGACTATCGAGGCATAATTAGCAAGGCCGATACCCAGGTAGTAACCCGTTCGGCGGTAGGTCTCTATAGCCAGTTCGTCGCCCTTCTCGCAGAATTCACAAATGATACGTGGGGTGAGACGTGCCGCATCGCGCATCAGCGAGGGCTTATCCGACTCTTCCATAATCTCACGTGCCGTACGCACGATACCGGCAGCACCCACATATGCTTCGAGACACCCCTCATGACCGCAGCCACACTCACGGCCACGATCAGCAATACAGGTATGTCCGAACTCACCTGCATAACCCAGATGACCTCTGTGGTCATTGCCTTCAGAGAAGAAACAACTGCCGATACCTACGCCAAGGCTTATAACGACAAAGTTCGACATGCCGTGAGCACTACCGAAAGTATGTTCACCAAGGGCTGAGATATGAGCATCGTTTGCGAGTCCTACAGCCAAGCCTATTCTATCGCGAAGCATAACTGCCAAAGGAACGATACCTTTCCAAGGCAGATTGGCAGCATTCTCTATACAGCCGGAAACAGAGCTGGCGCTCGGACAGCTGACACCGATAGAACGGATGGTCTCGTAGCCGCCATTGTTCTCAACGAGCATCACGAGCTTGTCGCTAAGTGCTGTCACGAAGTTGTTGACATCAGGATAGTCTTCTGTCGAGAACGACTCTTCCGCCAATACGTTACCACGAATATCGACGATGGCATAAGTCGTTAGCTCATTACTGATATCAACTCCGACAACTCTGGTTTTAAGATTATATTCCTCCATAAAGTTTTGTTTGTATTGTTTTTATTTGAATAATGAATATTCCTTCACATCCCACGCCAAGGCACTGGCACCCAGTACATCGCGCTCACCCTCCTTCAATATCGACACGAGGATACGTGTCTTGTTTTTGATGTTACGGAACACATGTCTTTCAAACGAAGCGCGCATGGGCTTGAGCAGCCATTTGCCTGCCTGTACCATGTCACCCGTAAGGATGATAGCCTCGGGATTCAGCACCGAGGCATAGTTCGCGAGACCTAAGCCCAGCATATCACCTGTAAAGCGATAAGCCTCAATAGCCACCTTGTCCCCCTTGTCGCAGCACTGAGCGATAGACAGGACATTCATATCCGGCAATTCACTTAGCAGCGAGGGTTCCTTGCTCTCGGCGAGAAGCTCTTCAGCCGTTCTCACCAGTCCTGCCTTAGAGCAATAAGTCTCCAGACAACCTTTGTTGCCACAGCCACACTGACGACCATTCAGGACCACACAGGTATGTCCCACCTCGCCAGCGAAACCATCACAGCCCAGATGAGGCTGACCATTGGAATAGAAGCAACTGCCAAGACCGCCATGACTGAGAGATACGATTACGAAGTCTTTCATGCCGTGAGCACTGCCATACGACTTCTCGCTCAAAGCTGTGATATGCGCATCGTTGGCCACAGCGACTGCCAGTCCCAACCTGTCGCGCAACATGGCTCCCAAGGGGATAACGCCCTTCCATGGCAGATTGGCTGCATTTTCTATACAATTGGAAATCGCGCTGGCACTGGGCGCACTGACACCCACGGAGCGGACAGTCTCAATGCCACCGTTCTCCTCGACAAGCATGATAATCTTCTCACACAGCACTGTCGCGAAGTCATTGATGTCACCATAATCTCTCGTATCGAAATAATCTTGTGCTACGATATCCCCCCTGATGTCAACTACGGCAAAGGTTGTTCTCTCAAGGCGGATATCTACGCCCACAACGCGGGTCTTGATTTTGTCTACGGTATCTACCAGTGGGTTATTATCCATGTTGATTGTTTTTTAGAATATTTGCTGTCTATGACTCTTTCTGCTAACGGTTTTACGTTGCAAATATAATTTTTTTTTCCAAACCATACAAATCTTTGAGTTATTTTTTGCAAATATTTACCCTATCCTTGCTTTTTTCGGGATAAATTCGTAACTTTGCAGCCACAAAAGTAAGATATTCGAATATTTGAGATGAACATTCTAGAGTTAAGTGAACAAGAAATCGGCAGGCGCCAGAGCCTGCAGGAGCTGCGCAACATGGGTATTAACCCCTATCCTGCAGCAGAGTTTCCCGTAAATGCATGGAGCACAGATATTATTGAGAACTTCGAGGACCTGCCCGTCATTGGAAAAGACGAGGAAGGCAACGATGTGCGTGAGACGGCCACACCAGAGAACAGCCGTTTAGTGAGCATTGCCGGACGAATCATGAGCAAGAGCGTCATGGGCAAGGCCGCCTTCGCTAAGTTGCAGGACTCCAAAGGCCGTATTCAGGTGTACGTACAGCGTGACTCCATCTGTCCCAGCGAAAACAAAGACCTCTATAACATTGTCTTCAAGAAGCTCCTCGACCTGGGCGACTTCATTGGCGTGAAAGGTTATGTGTTCCGCACAAAGACAGGCGAGATCAGCGTTCACGTGATGGAGCTGACCGTGTTGAGCAAGAGCTTGAAGCCACTACCTGTGGTAAAGACCGATGCCGACGGTAAGGTATATGATGCATTCGACGATCCCGAGCTGCGCTATCGCCAGCGCTACGTCGACCTGGTGGTGAACGCGGGTGTGAAAGACACCTTCCTCAAGCGTGCCACCATCATCCGCACCATGCGCCGCATTCTCGACGATGCTGGCTATACAGAGGTTGACACCCCTATCCTGCAGAACATCGCCGGTGGTGCATCTGCCCGTCCGTTCATTACCCATTTCAACGCTCTGAATCAGGATATGTACATGCGTATTGCCACAGAGCTCTACCTGAAGCGCCTTATCGTGGGTGGCTTTGAGGGTGTGTATGAGATGGGTAAGAACTTCCGCAACGAGGGTATGGACAAGACCCACAACCCCGAGTTCACCTGCATGGAGCTTTATGTAAGCTATAAGGACCTGCTGTGGGGTATGACCTTCACAGAGAAGATGCTGGAGGAAATCTGCACAGCCGTAAACGGCAAGCCCGAGGTTGAGATCGACGGAAAGGTCATCTCGTTCCGCGCGCCTTTCCGCCGTCTGCCTATCCTCGATGCTATCAAGGAGAAGACCGGTTTCGACTGCGACGGCAAGAGCGAAGACGAGATTCGTGCGTTCTGCCTCTCTAAGGGTATGGATGTAGATGAGACCATGGGTAAGGGTAAACTGATCGACGAGCTCTTTGGCGAGTTCTGTGAGGGAACCTTCATCCAGCCGACCTTCATTACCGACTATCCCGTTGAGATGAGTCCTCTTACCAAGATGCACCGCTCTAAGCCCGGACTTACTGAGCGTTTCGAGCTGATGGTTAACGGTAAGGAGCTTGCCAACGCCTATTCTGAGCTCAACGATCCTATCGATCAGGAGGAGCGTTTCATCGAGCAGATGAAGCTCGCTGACAAGGGCGACGACGAGGCCATGATTATCGATCACGACTTCCTGCGCGCATTACAATATGGTATGCCTCCTACATTTGGTATCGGTATCGGTATCGATCGTCTGGTGATGCTGCTCACTGGTAAGTTTGCCATTGGCGAGGTGATGCTGTTCCCCCAGATGAAGCCCGAGAAGAAGATGCCACAGAGCAGTCCCGCCGAATGGGCAGAGATTGGTGTCACAGAAGAGTGGGTACCCGTACTCCGCAAGGCTGGTTTCAACCTGATCTCAAACATCAAGGACGAGAAGCCTCAGGGCCTGCAGCAGAAGATTGGCGACATTGTCAAGAAGTACAAGCTCGACATGCAGAAGCCCTCTGTCGACGAAGTCCGGCATTGGATAGAGAAAGCCAACGTATAAAGATTTGGCACGGATTCTCCTATAATAAGAGCCGTGTTCATCCGTGCCTGAAATATATTGCTTATGTACGATTGTGGTAAGATAGCGATTATTGGTGGAGGCAGCTGGGCAACAGCCATAGCCAAGATTGTGGTAGGACACACCCACCACATTGGCTGGTATATGCGCCGTGACGACCGCATCGAGGATTTCCGTCGTCTGGGACATAACCCCGCCTATCTGACAAGCGTTCATTTTAACACCGACGAGATTCACTTCGACAGCGACCTGAATCGTATCGTTTCCCAGTACGACACGCTTGTGTTCGTAACACCTTCGCCCTACCTGAAGAGCCATCTGAAGAAACTCAAGTCGCGCATCCGCGATAAATTTATCCTCACGGCCATCAAGGGCATTGTGCCAGATGAGAACCTCGTATGTTCGGAGTACTTCCATCAGGTCTACGACGTACCTTACGAGAATCTGGCCTGCATCGGCGGCCCTTCGCATGCCGAGGAGGTGGCACTTGAACGTTTATCCTACCTTACCGTAGGTTGTGCCGACCGCGACAAGGCCCAGGCCTTCTGCGATGTACTCTCAAGCGAGTATATCAAGACAAAGACCTCTTCCGACGTGGTGGGCATCGAGTACGCCTCTGTCCTGAAGAACGTCTATGCCATCGCCGCGGGCATCTGTAGCGGTTTGAAATATGGCGACAATTTCCAGGCGGTACTCATGGCCAACGCCGTCCAGGAGATGAACCGTTTCCTGACAGCGGTCTACCCCCAGGAGCGTAACATCTACGACAGTGTATATCTGGGCGACCTGCTGGTAACAGGTTATTCCAATTTCTCACGCAACCGCACGTTCGGTACGATGATTGGTAAGGGCTACAGCGTGAAGTCGGCACAGATAGAGATGGAGATGATTGCCGAAGGTTATTTCGGCACCAAGTGTATGAAGGAGATCAACCGTCACTGTCATGTCAACATGCCGATTCTCGATGCCGTATATAATATCCTATATGAGCGTATTGCTCCACAGATTGAGATAAAACTCCTAACAGATTCATTTAGATAAAGTATAACAAAACAACGATTATGAGCAACATCAAATTAGACATCACCAAGGCTGCCTGCTTCCTTGAGGCTGGCGCAGTAGAGGCTTTCGAGCCCAAAGTAAAGGCCGCCCGGCAGTCACTCGAGGACGGCACTTGTCCTGGTAACGATTTCCTTGGCTGGCTCCATCTGCCGTCAAGCATCACACCTCAGTTCCTCGACGAGCTGCAGGCATGCGCCGACGTACTTCGCCAGAACTGTGAGGTTGTGGTTGTAGCAGGTATCGGTGGTTCTTATCTTGGCGCACGTGCCGTGATCGAGGCTCTGGGCAATTCTTTTGCCTGGCTCGTTCAGGATAAGGCCAATCCTACCATCATGTTCGCAGGCAACAACATCGGCGAGGACTACCTTGCTGAGCTGACCGACTACCTGAAGGACAAGAAGTTTGGTGTTATCAATATCTCCAAGAGTGGTACAACCACCGAGACCGCCCTCACCTTCCGCCTGCTGAAGAAGCAGTGCGAGGCCCAGCGCGGCAAGGAAGAGGCGCGGAAAGTGATTGTAGCCATCACCGACGCCAAACGCGGCGCTGCCCGCACTTGTGCCGACAAGGAGGGTTACAAGAGCTTCATCATTCCCGACAACGTAGGTGGCCGTTTCTCTGTGCTCACCCCGGTAGGACTGCTTCCTATCGCCTGCGCAGGTTTCGACATCCGCGAGCTCGTTGCCGGTGCTCAGGACATGGAGAAGGCCTGTGGCAAGGACGTACCTTTCGCAGAGAACCCCGCAGCCCAGTATGCTGCCGTCCGCAACGGTCTCTACCAGAGTGGCAAGAAGATTGAGATCCTGGTCAATTACCAGCCTAAGCTCCACTTCATGAGCGAATGGTGGAAGCAGCTCTACGGCGAGTCTGAGGGTAAGGATAACAAGGGCATCTTCCCTGCCTCTGTCGACTTCACCACCGACCTCCACTCTATGGGTCAGTGGATCCAGGACGGCGAGCGCACCATCTTTGAGACTGTTGTCAGTGTCGAGGAGCCCGAGAAGAAGCTGCTCTTCCCCAACGACGAGGAGAACCTCGACGGTCTGAACTTCCTCGCAGGCAAGCGCGTCGACGAGGTGAACAAGATGGCCGAACTGGGCACACGTCTGGCCCACGTCGACGGCGGTGTTCCTAACATCCGCATCACCATGCCGCGCCTCAACGAGCGCTACCTCGGCCAGCTCATCTACTTCTTCGAGATTGCCTGTGGCATCAGCGGCAATGTGCTGGGTGTGAATCCGTTCAACCAGCCTGGTGTTGAAGCTTATAAGAAGAATATGTTTGCCCTCCTCGAGAAGCCTGGCTACGAAGCCGATTCCAAGGCCATCAAGGAGCGTCTGGCAAACGAGAAGTAAGCATGTACACGCTTGCGATTAGAAAATATCTGGAGGAACACGGTTTTGAGGCCCTAAGCCCCAAAGCCGTGCTCTTTGATATGGATGGTGTGCTCTACGACTCCATGCCCAATCACGCCATTGCCTGGCAGGAGTCGATGGCACGTTTCCACATCCACATGACGTCCGAAGACGCCTATGCCACAGAAGGCGCCCGCGGTGTCGACACCATCCGCATGATGGTCCGCCTGCAGCAGCATCGTGAGATCGACGAGGCAGAGGCTCAGCGCATGTACGATGTGAAGTCCGAGACTTTCCATTCCCTTCCCGAAGCCCCCATCATGCCGGGCATCCTCAGTCTGATGGCTCAGATCGACGCCTGTGGCATCCAGTGCGGCGTGGTGACAGGCAGTGGTCAGCGACCGCTCATCCAGCGCATCCTGCGCGACTTCGGCCGGTATGTCGACGAGGCTCATATCACCACAGCCTACGACGTCAGCCGTGGCAAGCCCGATCCCGACCCCTATCTTGTCGGTCTTGAGAAGGCTGGCGGTCTCAAGCCATGGGAGGCCATCGTCGTCGAGAATGCGCCTCTTGGCGTCCGTGCCGGCGTGGCAGCCCGCATCTTCACTGTTGGTGTAAACACCGGACCCCTGCCCAACGAGCAATTGCTGCAGGCAGGAGCCCATCTTCTTTTTCCAAGCATGACTGAATTCAGCGATGCCTGGAAAGGTTTCTCGTTTTAGTCGTCGTTGTCTTCCTCCTCGTTGCCGAAGGTATCGAGATCAGAATCCCGTCTGATGCCCACCTCACCGGTAGAGCTGAGCGTCACCACCAGCGGGATATACTCATCCGTCTGCGGATGACACACACTGGCGGCAAACACCAGATGGCCGCCATCCACCTTGTCGAACACGAATCCCTCTACGATACCCGTCTTGCGGTAGTCGTTGTCCAGACAGTTCTCGAAGGCAGCCTTGGTAAAACCACCCTGGTAGAACACGCTGCCGTCGCTGCGCAGCACACGCAGTGAGATGCGGTTGTCAACGAACTTCTGTCCGTCCTCATCCTTCACCATCTGCAGGCTGTCGTCGGCCGTTCTCAGTATCTCCACCTGGTAGTTCTTGCCGAGCCACTGTATATCCTTGGTCTGTTTGTAGTCCTGCATACGTACGGGCCCCTTAGGCGCCTTCACCTCCGCCTTGGGCACGATGATGTCCTCTGTCTTTTTCTTCTCGCTGCAGCCAGCCGTCACAAGCCCCGCCAGCGCCACGAATATCAATGCTTTATAATTTCCCATCATACAATATATTTGTGGCAAAGGTATACATTTATTTCCATCCGTGCAAGCAAAGTGGCAAAAAAGTGTGCGCCCTTCTACCAAAATAATAGGCTGATGATGCTTATGTTTCGAATTATTTTACTACCTTTGCACACATAATTCATACAGATATATCACTTATGGCAAAGAAGAGACTTCATAACCCCAATTTTAAAGGGGTCGAATTCGACCCCCTTTTGGCTGAAGCTGGTAGCAACTCGTTTACGATGAGTCCTACAAGATGGGTAGAACTAACATCAGCCATAGGAATTAAAATAGAACGGGATTACCTGGCAACCTGACTTCTTCGCGACAAACTAGAAAAACTACAATATTAATATAACTATGCAACACAAAGAAAAAAGAGATTTGCTCGCAATCCTAAGCCGTCTGTTTGAAAGACTGCCACAGACAGGCGGCGAGAGTAATGGCAGTCATATCAACGTCACCATCGTTGAATCCGGGGCACAGTACGTGCAACACATCGATACTCAGATCTTCGGAGACTCTAAGCCGCTGGAGACTGTGGAACTGCCATCACCGCAGGAAGTACCACCACCCACGACTTCTGCTGAAGAGCGCATACGCAACAGCATCGCAAGACTGATGGAAGAAGAATACAACAACGAGAAACTGTTCAACCTGCAAAGCCACTGGCAGGCGGTTTACCGTATTCTTGTGGACAAAGGGTTTTGCAAGGACTCGAATTTCGATGCCTTCGATGCGTTCATCCGTAACGTCATGCCAGAACACGTGAACAAACCTTACACAAAAGCCTCGGTGAAGCAAATAAGTCAGACAGATTTCTCCAGACCTTTCAAGGACTGGTCGTTTGATACGCAGACATCGAAAACCCGGAAACCATACGACAGGATGAGAACGATAGCCCTGCGGTTTATCGAGATCCTGGAGAAGAACAGCCTGTAAAAGTGATCAAGAGTTGCCATTGGCAACTCTTGATTAACGGAAATCCTTTACTCATGTCTTTACCCAACCCGCGATTCTTAACCCAATCCTTAACCCGGCGGTTAAAAGCATCACTATACGGATAAAAATCCGTATCTTCGCACCATCATAAAAACTTTAACTATTATGGCAAAGAAAGAGAACAAGTCTCGCCCGGACAAGAAGGACGCTTCGCATGCGAAGAACTGGCGCGAGACAACGGCATCGGTGGAGGATATCCAGCACTATCTGAACGACCACGTGATGCTGAGGTACAACATCATCACACGGCGCGTGGAGTGCCATCTGCTCGAGCGCAGCCCGTGGGAGTCGTACGACGGCAGCGAGGAGAGCGCCATGCAGCTGCTGATGTCCATGACCGAGGAGAGGGGCGACCCGCGAGGACCGACGCCGATACTGTGGCGACCCATCACCGACCGCATCGTGAACTCGCTGTGGAAAGACCTGGCGCGCGAGAAGACGGTACGCATCCAGGACATCTACCACGTGCTGGAGTCGGACTTCGTGCCCGAGTACCACCCCTTCCGATACTACCTGGAGCGACTGCCGCCGTGGGACGGCAACAACCATATCCTCTCGATGTCGGCCAGCGTCATGGTGAAGGGCGGCGTCGACGAGCAGCTGCGCTTCTACGAGTACCTCAGGAAATGGCTCGTAGGGATGGTGGCGGGATGGATAGACGACACGGTGGTGAACAACGTCATCCTCGTGCTGATAGGCGAGCAGGGCTCTTACAAGACCACGTGGTTCAACTACCTGCTGCCGCCCGAGCTGAAACACTACTTCTACACCAAGACCAATTCGGGGCGCATGGGGCGCGACGACCTGCTGACGCTGGCACAGTACGCTCTCGTGTGCTGCGAGGAGCTCGACACCATGCGGCCCTCGGAACTCAACCAGCTGAAGGCCGCCGTCACCATGCCGTCGATCGACGAGCGGGCCGCCTACGCCCACTTCCACGAGCACAGACCCCATATCGCCTCGTTCTGCGGTACGGGCAATAACGTGCAGTTCCTCAGCGACGCCACGGGCAACCGCCGCTGGCTGCCCTTCGAGGTGGAGAGCATCACCTCGCCCCGAGACAGCCCCTTCGACTACCCTGCCATCTACGCCGAGGCCTACGCCCTCTACCGCCAGGGCTTCCGCTACTGGTTCTCACAGCAGGAGATCAGGGCGCTGGGCTATCATAACGAGACTTTCGAAGCGCCACAGATGGAGCGCGAGCTGATCAGTAAGTTCTTCCGTCCGCCGAAAGACCATGAGCCCGCCGAGTTCTACAGCGCCACCGAGATCTTCCAGACCATCAGCGGTAACCTGACTCAGAAGCTCAATGCCAACAAGATGGGACGCGTGATGACGGATCTGGGCTTCAAACGCGTGCGTTCACACGGAGAGCGCGGCTATCTCGTCGTGGCCTACAGCGCCGAGGAGATCAAAGCCCGCAAGCATATCCTGGCCTATGACGCAAGGCATACGGACGAGGCGTCCGATGACGCTTCTGACGAAAATGACATAACATCCTGAAGAAGTCTCGCGTACCGCGCACACGGTACGCGAGAAGTATGTAAACCAACACGTCAGATGCGTCAAACCGTCAAGAGCATAAAGGCTCCATTCACCATGTTTCACACCGTGAAACCAACCGAATCCAACGTTTATTCCCTATGAAATCAATGACAAGACAACAACTGGCCCAGTGCGCGGGCATCTCTGCCAAGACTCTCAAGAACTGGATGAAGCCCTTCGAACAGGAGCTCATGGCCATGGGCATGCCGCAAGGCAAGGGACTGCTTCCCCCTAATGTCGTGCGCTGGCTCGCGGAGAAATACTGCATCGACATCGAAGGATGAATCGGAAAAAATGGTCCTCAATGGCCGACAATCACCCAGAATCGCCCGGAAACGGAAAACACCACTTGAGGATGGCGTAACTTTGCATTGTCAATGAAACGCATTGACGGGGGCAAGGCCCTCAGGTTTCTAAACTTCTTAAATCATTAAAACAACATGCCTGTATTCATCAAAGTAACGAAAAACAACAACCCGCTCAGCGCGGCCTATGGTAAGCACTACGGTCGCGTGTCGAGCACCAGCACCATGACCTACAGTGAGCTGTGTAAGCACATGTCGGAACACAACTCGGTGTATGGCGAGGATGTCTGTCTGGGCGTGGCCACGAAACTCCAGAAGTGTATCCTCGAGCAGCTGCTGGAGGGCAAGAAGGTACAGTTCGGCGAACTGGGCACGTTCTATCTCTCAGTGAGCAGCGACGGCACCGCCACCGAGGAGGACTTCAACCTCGGTCAGGACATCAAGGGACTGTTCCTGTGTTTCGCGCCCAGTCGCACCGACGTGAACAACCTCTCGTCGAAGATGCTGAAGAAAAAGGCTTCATTCATGCTGGCGAAGGAACTGGTTGAATCAAAGTCGAAGAAAAAGACTTCTGATTCTCCTGAGTCTTCAGGAGACTAAAAGGGTTTTTGCAGGGTGGAACCCTGCCATCATCCCGCCTCTTGTTCATTTTCTTTCGTCACCGAAAGAAAACGGAACCAAAAGAAAGGTGCGAAAACGTCCTGGCTCAGAGGCCGGCTGTCCGATTTTCCAAATCACTCAATGAACTCGCTTCGCTCAAACAGCATTTCGTATTTCGTTGCTCAGATTGCTCCGCAATCAGAGACTCAATAACGATTCAGAAAATCTTACATCCTCTAAAGACCTCTTCGTGCGGAATGTTTTCGAGTGAGCATTGCGAGCGAGAAAACATGGAGCGCGAAGTGCGGTTACAGCTCTGCTGCTTGGCTTGTCCAAGAATGTTTTCGAAGAAACATGAAGCACGAGTGCGGCGCTCGGCTTTGCCGCTTGCTACCGAAGGGACGCAAGACTCGGCTATGCCGCTTCGCTTGCGAAGAATGTTTTCGAAGAAACATGTAGCACGAAGTGCGGTTACAGCTCTGCCGCTTGGCTTGTCGAAACATCCATGGCGACGACGAGCGTTTAGCGTAGTCGGCTAAACCACGCCAGACCTTTGATGGTCTGAGCGTACCTTAATGAAAGAACGACAGGAGGAGCGGTTAAGTCCTTTTCCAACGATTGGAAAAGGGTTTGGAAAAAGGTTCGAAGCCCCTTCTTATGAAGAAGGGGTTGGGGATGATGGAAAACTGCAGGGTTTTACCCTGCATAAAAAGAAGAATGTTTAATTTTAAAATTTCAGCTTTATGATGAAATTGAAAAAAATGCAGATTGGGAAGATCCTGAAATTCATCGGATCGATGATTGCCCTGGTGATAACAACCTTTTTCGCACAGTCGTGCATCAAATGATGAGAACCATCACTCTGATTGTGATTCACTGCTCGGCAGTGAGACCTGACCAGACTTCTTCGGCCGCTCAGATCGACACATGGCACCGCCAGCGGGGTTTCCACCTCGGCATCGGCTACCACTACGTGGTCCGTCGTAACGGACAGGTTGAGCCCGGTCGTCCGGAATACATGGTGGGTGCACACTGCCAGAACCACAACAGCCACTCCATCGGCGTGTGCTACGAGGGCGGACTCGACGCCAGAGGTCAGCCCGCCGACACCCGCACGGAGGAGCAGAAAGTAGCACTGCGCAGGTTGCTTAAAGACCTGCGCGGGCGCTACCCCCGGGCGCTCATCGTGGGGCATCACGACCTGAACCCGCAAAAGGCCTGTCCGTGTATCAGGAACGTGGTTCAGGAATATGCCTCTACGTCGGCGGAGAACTGAACGGGCTGGAGGTAGAGGGTGCCGTTGAGCTGAGTCTCGGCGGCACTCATGTCTGCCGACGAACAGCTATAGGAAAGGGTCTCAGAAAACTCGGTGTAACCCTTATAGAGCTGATCGTCCTTGACTCTTACCGTACAGGTGACAAAGGCCTGCACACTGAAACGGTTCTTAAAACGGATATCAAGGGGAGCGGTCAGGATGTCGTTCGTCTGGGTAGAGAGACCTGAAGGGAGGCTACTCCATCGACGAGCGCTCTGGGGCTCTGCCACCTCAGGAGCGACGACGGGCATGAGTTCCTCGACGGTATCGTCGCTCACCACCCTTAGGAGAACGCTCTTCACCGTCACCTTGACCGCCGCGGGGTCGACAGGTATTGTGGGAACGGTACTCTGGATGTTACACCCTACTCGTACGCGACACGTCAGATAGCCTGCGGCATCTGCCTGTCGTGAAGTCTGCTGCCCGCCGTTTTGCGTAGCCACCGTGTACGTCTCTGTTCTCTCTAAGATGTCGCTCCCGTCTGTGGAGCAACTGACGATTGTCAAGGTCATGGCTGCAGCCGCAACCATAGTCTTTATCAGACTATCAGATTTCATCATGGTTATGTTTATTGGTTTATGAATCTTAATCGACTGCAAAGGTAATATAAAAAAGCCTTCTTACCAAAACTTTAATTAATATTTTGACGGGGTTTCGGAGAATTGTTGTAAATTTGCACCGTCATTATATTTTGACGATGAAAAGAATACTCAAGTGGATCGGGATTGCGGTGATGACGCCCGTCCTGCTGTTTATCATACTCGCCGTGTTGCTTTACCTGCCACCCGTTCAGAACTGGGCGGTGAAGAAAGTGGCTGCCATCGCCTCGGAGAAGACGGGCATGGAGATCACGATAGAGCATGTTAACCTGGAGTTCCCGCTTGACTTAGGTATCGAGGGCCTCCGCGCCCTGCATACGCGTCCGGCTTTGCCGTCCGGCTCGTCAGGCAGCGACTCTCTTCCTGACGTAAAAGACACGATTGCCGACATCAGAAAGCTGGTGGTCGACGTGAAGCTGCGCCCCCTGTTCCGCCATCAGGTGATCATCGATGAGCTGTCACTGCAACAGGCCAAGATCAACACCAACGGCTTCATCAGCGACCTGCGCATCAAAGGTGAGATGCAGGAGCTCTGGCTGAGTTCGAAGGGTATCGACCTGAAAAAGGAGACGGCCATGGTGAACGGTGCGAGGATGAGAGACGGATGGCTGGACATCAACCTGACAGACACGGCTGCCGTAGACACCACCGCCTCGACAGCCCAATGGGTGATCAGGGCCGACAGTATCTCGCTGAGTAATACCAGACTCACCATCAACATGCCCGACGACTCTCTCCACATGGCCACCCACTTCGGTGAGGCCGTGGCAAGGGACGTGAGCATCGACATCGCACAGAAGACCTATCAGGTGGGCGATATCGACTGGCAAAACGGTTCTATTACCTATAATAACAGTTGGGCACAGAAGATTACCCGTCTGAAAGGCGGCGTGAAGATCGACTCTACCAGCGTAAGCCTGCCCAACCTGATTCTGAAAACGCCCGACTCTGACATTGAGGGAGAGCTGGCGATGGACTTCAACGCCTTCGACGAGCAGCACCCCGGACTGATGAAGATGCGACTGAACGCACAGGTTGGCAAGCAAGACCTGCTTCAATTCCTGGGTGAGATGCCTCGGAAGTTCACGGAGCGCTTTCCCGACCGCCCGCTGAGCATCAAGGGTTCTATCAACGGCAACATGAAGCAGATGGAGTTCACCGGACTGAACATCTGTCTGCCCACAGCCCTGCAACTGACAGCCGACGGCAGTGCAGAGAACATTGCCGACCCGAAGAACCTCAAAGCCGACATCAGACTCAAGGCTAAGGCCGAAGACCTGAACTTCGTCACGGCCCTCGTCGACCCGAAACTACAGAGAAACTACCGCATACCCTATGGACTGACGCTCGACGGCAGCATCAAGGCCGACGGTACGACATACGGTGCCGACCTGACCATGCGCGACGGTAACGGCACCGTCAGACTGAAAGGCGATGCCGCCATCCCACGCAATGCCAAGGGCGACATGCTTCCTAACGGCATGACCTATGATGCCGACATCAAGGTGAACGGGCTGAACCTGCACCACTTCATGCCAAAAGACTCTATCTACACCATCACTGCCGATGTCAAGGCCAAGGGATACGGCACCGACTTCCTCTCGGGCAAGAGCCGACTGACTGCCCGTGCCAGACTCCATCAGCTGCGCTACGGCAGCTGGAACCTCAGGAACATGAGTGCCACCGCCAATCTGCATAACGGGCGCGGACAGGCGGAGCTGACAGGCGACAACGAGCTGTTCTGCGGTACGATAGGCATCGACGCGCTGCTGAACAGCAAGAAGATCGAGGCCACCATCAGCGCCGACCTGGCAAGAGCCGACCTGTACAGGATGCGAATCATGGACAAGCCGCTGACCATCGGTCTCTGCGGCGACATGGACATCAGCTCGGACATGAGACTGACCCACCATGTGAGCGGTCTCTTTACCGATCTGTATTTCCAGGATGACAAGGACACCTATCACCCCGAGAAGGTGGGACTGCTCATCAACACACGGCCCGACACGACTTACGTCAGAGCACAGAGCGGCGACCTGATCGTGAAGCTCGACGCCAGCGGCGACTATGAGCGGCTGCTGCGACAACTGACGACCCTCGGCGACTCGGCCATGGCGCAGTTTGAGAACAAGGTGATCGACCAGCCTGCCATCAAACGGCTGCTACCCACCATGAGACTGCACCTGGAGAGCAAGCGCGACAATCCCGTGGCCAACCTGCTGAAGAGCAGTTGGAACATCGACTTCAAGGAGCTGCTGCTCGACGTGGACACCTCGCCGCTCACAGGTATCAACGGAACCAGTCACCTCTATTCGCTCAACTACGACAGCACACGCATAGACACCATACGGCTGAACCTGACACAGAAGGGCGACCGGCTGAGCTATCAGGGACAGATACGCAACAACAAGCGGAACCCGCAGTTCGTGTTCAACGCCCTCGTCGACGGTCATATACATGAACACGGCGCCTTGGCAGGGGTGCGCTATTACGACGACAAGGACAAGCTGGGCGTGAGACTGGGGGCTACGGCAGAGATGGAGAACGGCGGCATACGCTTTAAGCTCATGCCCGACCGTCCGACGCTGGGATATAAGGAGTTCAACCTGAACAAGGACAATTACATATTTCTAGGAAACGACAAGAAGATACAGGCCAAGGTCGACCTGATATCCGACGACAGGACGGGTATCAAGCTCTATACCGAGAACCAGGACTCAACCATGCTACAGGACCTGACGCTGAGCATCCACCAGCTCGACCTGGGCGAAGTGACTTCGGTCATCCCCTACCTGCCCCGCATCACCGGACTGCTGGACGGCGACTATCATATCCTCCTGGACCAGCAGGAGCGCATCTCCGTGGCATCAGACATGGCAGTGAGACAGATGACATACGAGGGCTCGCCCATCGGCAATATCAGCACCGAACTGGTTTATCTGATAAAAGAAGGCGACAGTGAGCACCCGTCGGCCGACATCCATGCCGTAGAAGCCCGACTGATGCTCGACGACGAAGAGTTCGGCCTGTTCAGCGGCACCTACCAGAGCGAGGGCGATGGGTATATCGACGCCCGACTCGACATGACACGCTTCCCGCTGTCGCTGGCCAACGGTTTCATTCCCGACCAGATCATCGGTTTTGAGGGCTACGCCGAAGGAAGCCTCAACATCAGAGGCTCGCTCTCGAATAACGACATCGACGGCGAAATATATGTGGACTCGGCTTATCTGGTGAGTATCCCCTACGGCGTGAAGATGCGCATGGACAACGACCCGATACGTATCACTGACTCGAAACTGCTGATCGAGAACTTCGGACTCTATGCCTACAACGACGAGCCGCTGAACCTGATGGGCGAGGTTGACTTCAGTCATCCCGACCACATCACCACCGACCTGAGAATGAGGGCACGCAACCTGTTGCTGATCAATGCCCGACAGGAGCCCAAATCGATAGCCTGGGGCAAGGCCTTCGTCAACTTCATGGCGCGTATGCAGGGCCCGCTCGAGGAACTGAAGATGAGAGGACGACTCGATGTGCTCGGCTCGACGGACCTGACCTATCTGCTACTCGACTCGCCCCTTTCGCAGGACAACAGACTCGACGAGCTGGTGAAGTTTACCGACTTCAACGACTCCACACAAACCGTCGTCAACCGTCCTACCCCATCGGGACTGGATATCGACATGAACATCAACGTGGCACATGGCGCCCATATCATCTGTAACCTGAACATCGACCAGACCAACTACGTGGACCTGACGGGTGGCGGCGACCTGCGCATGAGATATAATACCGAAGGCATCAACCTCACCGGTCGCTACACGCTGGCCAGCGGTGAGATGAAATACTCGCTGCCCGTGATTCCGCTGAAGACCTTCACCGTGAAGGACGGCAGCTATGTTGAGTTTACCGGCGACCCCATGAACCCGAAGCTGAACATTACGGCGACAGAACACACGAAGGCTACCGTGAACGACGAGACGGGAGCCACCAGAAGCGTGGCCTTCGACTGCGGCGTTGAGATTACCAAGACGCTCAACGACATGGGACTGCAGTTCATCATCTCGGCACCTGAGGATAACCTCATCAACAGCGAGCTGAGCGCCATGTCGGTAGAGGAACGGGGCAAGATTGCCGTGGCCATGCTTACCACGGGCATGTATCTGAACGGCGGCACATCGGGCAACTTCTCGATGAACTCGGCCCTGAGTGCCTTCCTGCAGAGCGAGATCAACAGTATAGCGGGCTCGGCCCTGAAGACCATCGACATCAGCTTCGGCGTGGAGAACTCCGTGACAAGCTCGGGACAGGAGACTACCGACTATTCGTTCCAGTTCTCCAAGCGATTCCTCGACAACCGTCTGAAGATACAGATCGGCGGTCTGCTGGCCACGGGCAGCAATGAGCAGACGGGACAGAAACAGTCGTTCTTCGACAACGTGATGATGGAATACCGTCTGAACCAGGAAGGAACACAGAACCTGAAACTGTTCTACAAGCAGAACGTATACGACTGGCTTGAAGGCTACACCAGCGAATACGGCGCAGGTTTCGTATGGCGCAGGAAACTCGACAGTCTCCGCGACCTCTTCCGCCCGAAGAAGCAGACGCCCCTACCGATCCCTATGCGACAAACAACGACTGACAGTGTAAAGGTGGAAAAGTAAAAAGGAAAGAAATATGAAAAAGAACAGTTGTCATAACACATGGAAACAGGTAAAGGCAGGAATCCTTTTACCTTCTTACCTCCTTACCTTCTTACTTTTCCTTTCCTCCTGTTCGATGACAAAGAACATTCCAGAGGGCGAGCAACTCTTCACAGGACTGACCAAGATGGCATACGATGACGAACAGAAAGGCGGTCCCTATGCAGAACACCTGGAGCTGATGAAGGAGGAGCTGGAAGCTGCGCTCGCCACGGAGCCCAACGGTTCACTCTTCGGCAGCAGCTACTACACCGTGCCCTGGTCGTGGCATCTGTGGGTATACAACAAATACGCCGGTAAGGATTCGGGCTTTGCGCGATGGATGGTCAAGAGCTTCGGAAAGCCTCCCGTGCTGATGAGTCAGGTGAACCCGGCCCTGAGAGCATCGGTAGCCCAGTCGGTTCTTCGCAACAACGGTTTCTTCAGAGGCTACGTGAACTATGAGACCGTACAACAGAAGAACCCGAAGAAATGCAAGATAGGCTACACCATACACCTCGACTCGCTCTTCACCCTCGACTCGGTAAGTCACAGGAACTTCCCTGAGGCCATGAACCAGCTGATCGACTCTACCCGCGAGGAGAGCCTTATCAAGAGCGGCGAGCCCTTCAGCGTGGCTAACCTCGACGGAGAACGGAGCCGCATCAACACCCTCATGCGTAACAACGGCTATTATTTCTACACCCCGAACTACGCCTCATACCTGGCCGACACGTTTGCCGTAGACAACAAGGTACAGCTGCGCCTGCAACTGGCCGACGGGCTCCCGGCAGAAGCCCTTCGCAAATGGTATATCGGACATATCGACGTGCAGTTCCGTAAGTCGATGAGAGACCAGCTCACCGACTCCATCCAGCGGCGACACCTGACAATCCACTACAGCGGCAAGCACTCGCCCATCCGCCCTAGTGTGGTATTGAGAAACCTGCGTTTACGGCCGCGTCAGGAGTTCAACTACGACAAATACATCGAGTCGGCCAATAAGATCAATGCCACGGGCGTGTTCAGCAGTACCGATTTCCGTTTTACGCCACGCCCCGATACCGACACGCTCGACCTGAGGCTGAGCTGTGTGTTCGACAAACCCTACGACTTCTATATCGAAGCCAACGCCATCGGGCGCACCAACGGGCGCTATGGCCCTGAGGCGAAGGTCGGTTTCACCAAGCGCAACCTTTTCAGAGGTGCCGAGAAACTCGACGTCAACCTGCACGGCGCCTATCAGTGGCAGGAAAGCGGCGGCAGTAATACAAGCACTTATGAATATGGTGCCGACGCCTCGATTGAGTTCCCGCGCATCATTGCCCCGTTCTATAACAGCGACCGCCGACGCAGAAGTCGGGACGGGCGTCCCCGCCAACGCAGGTTCTACGTGCCGCCGACCACCTATGCCAAGGTGTCGACCGACGTCATGAGAAGACCAGACTTCTACAAGATGCACGTGGTGAGCGGTGAGTGGACCTATCGCTGGCAAACGTCAGAGAGGAGCCGTCACGAGTTCTCGCCACTCACGGTGAAGTACCAGTTCAAGAACAGCACCACAGCCATGTACGACTCTATCATCGGTGAGAACATGTATCTGGCAGCTGCCATGGACGACTACTTCATCCCGAAGATGCGCTACACCTATACCTACACCAGTCCGCGCACCCGCTGGGAGACCACCGTGGAAGAGGCGGGCAATCTGGTGTCGCTCGTCGATGCCGCCTGCGGCAAGTCGATTAACGAAAAAGGGAAGAGGCTCTTCAAAGCCGCTTACTCACAGTTCCTGCGACTGGAGACCGACCTGACCAAGACCTGGTCGGTAGGTATGTCGTCGAAGCTGGTGGGACATGTCAATGCCGGCATCATCTGGAGTTACGGCAACAGCGACGACGCACCTTTCAGTGAGATGTTCTATGCAGGAGGTGCAAACAGCATCCGCGCCTTCAGCGTGAGAGACATCGGTCCGGGACGCTTCAACGATTTCGACATGAGAGACAGGCAGTTTAACTACATATTCCGCAATGGAGAGACGAAACTGATAGCCAACCTGGAATACCGCATGCCACTGTTCGGCAACCTGCACGGAGCCGTGTTCCTCGATGCCGGTAACGTGTGGAACCTGAAAGGCAGCGGCATCACCGATGACGACATAAAAGGCATGGAACCGGAAGACGCCCTGACCATGATGATTATCAAGGAATGGGGCGACCAGTCGAAGTTTGAGGCCAGGCACTTCCTCAACGACCTGGCACTGGGCACCGGTATCGGCCTGCGCTACGACCTCGGTTTCCTCGTGGTCCGTGTCGACTGGGGATATGCCCTCCACTGTCCGCAAGACACAGGTAAGAGCGGCTACTTCAATGCCCCGCGCTTCAGACATGCCCAGACGCTGAACTTCGCCATCGGCTATCCGTTCTAATTGTTAAGGCGCGTTAATACGCCGCTTAATCAAAAACTTTTTAGTACCTTTGCACTCTGTTTATTCAAACTCTAATATAAATTTAACTTATGAAACCAACTCTATTTCTGCTTGCAGCAGGTATGGGAAGCCGCTACGGCGGTCTGAAACAGCTCGACGGTCTGGGACCTAACGGCGAAACCATCATGGACTACAGTATCTACGACGCCATCCAGGCTGGCTTTGGCAAGATCGTATGGGTAATCCGCAAGGACTTTGAGGAGCAGTTCCGCACACAGATTCTGGCCAAGTACGAAGGTCAGGTTCCCTGCGAGCTCTGTTTCCAGGCTCTCGACGCCCTGCCCGAGGGATTCAGCGTTCCCGAGGGTCGTCAGAAGCCTTGGGGCACCAACCACGCCGTACTGATGGGTAAGGACGTGATCAAGGAGCCTTTCTGTGTCATCAACTGTGACGACTTCTATAACCGCGACGCCTTCATGGTTATCGGCAAGTACCTCAGCAACCTGCCAGAGGGTGCCCGCAACCAGTATGCCATGGTAGGTTTCCGCGTAGGCAACACACTGTCGGAAAACGGCACCGTGGCCCGTGGTATCTGTTCAAAGAACGACAAAGGCCATCTGACCACCGTTGTCGAGCGTACGGAGATCGTGCGTTGTGCAGCCGACGGTTCTAACGCAGGCGCAGCCTCTGAGCCCATCCGCTATAAGGATGAGGACGGCAAGTGGGTTGAAGTAGCCGACAACACACCCGTGTCAATGAACATGTGGGGTTTCACCCCCGACTACTTCGAATACTCTGAGGCATACTTCAAGGAGTTCCTCAGCGATCCGAAGAATATGGAGAATCTGAAGGCTGAGTTCTTCATTCCCCTGATGGTTAATAAGCTCATCAATGAAGGTACCGCTACCGTCGAGGTTCTCGACACCACCTCAAAGTGGTTTGGCGTGACCTATGCCGCTGACCGCGATGCTACCGTAGCCCGTATCCAGCAGCTCGTAGATGAGGGCGTTTATCCTAATAAGCTTTTTTAAAGTAAAAAAGACAAGAAAGTGAATATCGACATCTTGACACAAGAGCAGCTGGTCCAATTGGACCAGCTGATTTCTACATCACAAAACATCATTATCACCTGCCACAAGAGTCCCGACGGCGACGCCATAGGGTCCTCGTTAGGCTGGGCAGAGTACCTGCGCTCACGTGGCAAGGAGCCTACCGTCATCGTGCCCGACCAGTATCCCGACTTCCTGTTGTGGATGCCCAATACGGAGAAGATCGTGCGCTACGACAAGCACCGTGAGAAATGTGACATGCTCTTCAAGATTGCCGACCTCATTTTCTGTCTCGACTATAACACCCCCAGCCGTGTCGACGAGATGGAGCAGGCCCTTGTATCGTCGCCTGCCCAGCGGGTACTGATCGACCACCACCTTGACCCTGACGTGCCTGCCGTGCTGAGCATCTCCCAGCCCGAGGCCTGCAGCACCTGCGAACTGGTGTTCCGGATCGTCTGGCAGATGGGCGGCTTCGAACAGCTCGATAAGCATTATGCCATTCCCATCTATTGCGGTATGATGACCGACACTGGCGGGTTCCTTTACAACAGCAGCCGCTCGGAGATCTATTTCATCATCGGTGAGCTGCTGACCAAGCATATCAACAAAGACAAGATCTACCGCAACGTCTACCACAACTATTCTGAGAGCCGCATCCGTCTCATGGGCTATGTCATGTATCAGAAACTGGTCTACAAGCCCGAATACCATGCGGCCTACTATACCCTGACAAGAGAAGAGCTGAAGAAGTTCAACTATATCAAGGGCGACGCCGAGGGACTGGTAAACATCCCCCAGCAGATCAAAGGACTGAAGCTGTCTGTCTCGCTGCGCGAAGATACCGACAAGCCCAACCTTGTATGGGTGAGCCTGCGCTCTGTCGACGACTTCCCATGCAACCAGATGGCAGAGCAGTTCTTCAATGGCGGCGGTCACCTGAACGCCTCTGGCGGACGTCTGAACTGCAGCATCGACGAAGCTGTGGAAATCGTCGAGAATGCCCTCAAAGCCTACGAAAACAAGTTAAAGTAGGCAAATATTGACGCTGTTTGAAATATTTTTCGTATATTTGCACCGCAATTCATAGTATAAGAAGATGAAGAAACTGTTATTCATATTGATAGCCTTCTCTGCCGTTCTCGCCAGTTGTAACGACTACGAGACCTACGGCGACAAGAAAGAAAAGGAGCGCAATGCCGTTGCCAAGTTCATTGCCGACTCATCTATCGTAGTCATCTCTGAAGACGCGTTCAATCAGCAGGGGCATACCACCAATCTCAGCCGCAACGAGTTCGTCAAGCTCGACAAGACCGGTGTCTATATGCAGATTGTGCGCGAGGGTTGCGGCACGAAACTTGAAGACGGTGAGAACACCAATCTGGTGTGCCGTTTCGAAGAGTTTGACATCATGAACGACACGTTAAGTCTCTGTAATAACAGAAACAACCTCACCTACTACGGGAAGAACCTGACAGCTATTCCCGACATTATGAAGATCTCACGCACCAGCGGTTCCTATACCGCCAGCTTCACCAGCGGTATGATGTATTCCATCTACGGCGCTACCGTTCCCGCCGGCTGGCTCGTGGCCCTGCCCTATATCAAGGTCGGGCGTCCGCAGAGTGCCGACGAGGAGTATGCCAAGATAAGGCTCATCGTTCCTCATTCTCAGGGGCATGCCAACGCTTCGAGCAATGTAATACCCTATTATTACGTCATTACATTCCAGCGCGAATCATAAATCACAAATTATATTCATCAACATGACATTGATCAAATCCATTTCCGGCATCCGCGGTACTATCGGCGGACAGACTGGTGACACGCTGAATCCATTAGATATCGTTAAGTTTACCACCGCCTACGCTCAGTTTATCGGCGGCCAGAGAAATAAAGGAGGTGACGTCAGTGGCCGTAAGCCACTGATCGTAGTGGGTCGCGATGGCCGCATCTCAGGCCTGATGGTTCGCAACGTTGTTGTCGGCACATTGATGGGCATGGGCTACGATGTGATTGACATCGGCTATGCTACCACCCCGACTACCGAACTGGCAGTACGCATGTCAGGTGCCGACGGCGGCATCATCATCACAGCCTCACATAATCCCCGCCAGTGGAACGCCCTGAAGCTGCTTAATAGCGAAGGTGAGTTTCTCACAGCAGCCGATGGCGCCGAGGTACTCCGCATGGCTGAGGAAGAGAACTTCAACTACGCAGAAGTCGACAAGTTGGGCTCTTGCACCATCGATGACACCTTCAACCAGCGTCATATTGACGCAGTGCTTCAGCTGAAGCTGGTTGATGTCGAAGCCATCAAGGCGCGTAAGTTCCGTGTCTGCGCAGACACCATCAATTCCGTCGGTGGCATCATCCTGCCCGAGTTGTTCAAGCAGCTGGGCGTAGCGTTCGAGATCCTGAACGGCGAATGCACTGGCGACTTCGCCCACAACCCGGAGCCACTGGAGAAGAACCTCCAGGGCATTATGGACAAGATGAAGAAGGGCGGCTTCGACCTTGGTATCGTTGTAGACCCCGACGTAGACCGTCTGGCCTTTATATGTGAAGACGGCACCATGTTCGGAGAGGAATATACACTTGTAAGCGTGGCCGACTATGTACTCAGCCACACCAAAGGGAACACCGTGTCAAACCTCTCTTCGACCCGTGCCCTGCGCGACGTTACCGAGAAGCATGGCGGACAATACACCGCTGCTGCTGTAGGCGAAGTGAACGTGACCACGAAGATGAAAGAAGTAGGCGCTGTGATTGGCGGCGAAGGCAATGGCGGTGTCATCTATCCTGAGAGCCACTATGGTCGCGACGCCCTGGTAGGTATCGCCCTGTTCCTCTCGTCACTGGCTCAGAAGGGCTGCACCGTATCTGAGTTGCGCGCCACCTTCCCCAACTACCAGATTGCCAAGAACCGTATCGACCTCACCCCTGAGACCGATGTCGACGCTATTCTTGTAAAGGTGAAGGAGATGTTTGCAAAAGACAACTCTGCTCAGGTGAACGATATCGACGGTGTGAAGATCGACTTCCCCGACCGTTGGGTACATCTGCGCAAGTCGAACACTGAACCGATTATCCGTGTCTACAGCGAGGCCCAGAGCATGGAGAAGGCCGACGACCTCGGCAAACAGCTCATGCAAGTGGTCTACGATATGCAATAAATCACATAGTTGAAAACAAAAGGCGAGCCAAACGGCCCGCCTTTATAATCATACGACTATACTATCGCCAATGCTTGAGCATCGACAGATGGGAGTCGTAAAGTTTACGACGTTCTGCCACAGACTCATTATTGGGGTTGGGCATGTGACTTACGAGGAAGTCGAGCAAGGAATCTTTGTCCTTGTATGTGAAACTACCATCAGCATAACACCATTTACAATAGTCCTCGTTGAAACTACCATCCACCTCACGGCTAATCACTGCGTCGTCCGACAACGGCATTCCACAACATTGGCAGTACAGAGTCTGGGGTGAGCCGAGTAGCGTATTGATTGATATGCCAAACTCTCTTGATAATGTCTTCAACTGTTCTGTGTCTGGCAGAGTCTCCCCATTCTCCCATCTACTTACGGCTTGACGGCTTACATAAATCCGTTCAGCTAACTGCTCTTGCGTCAGGTTGTTTTTCTCTCGAATGCTTCTTATTACATCTTTTGTCTCCATATGAAAGTTTATATTGATTTGACGGTGCAAAGGTAGCACAAAAAACAATACCAGTCAAGAAACAGGAAGTTGCTTATTCTTAATTCATGTTAAGGTAGTCCATAAGACCGCAACTCAGATAACATGCAGGCCGAGGAAGACCATGAGGCCGTTCATCAGAATCCAGAAGATGGCGAAAGGCATGGTCTTACGCATGATATCACCATCCTGGCCCTCCATGTCACAGGCTGCCGTGGCGATGGCTATCGACTGGGGCGAGAGCAGTTTACCGCCCTCAGAACCGGCACAGTTGGCGGCAGCCAGCCAGTTGGTCTCGTTACCTGTCACACCAAAGAACGTACCCTGGTTAACCAATCCGAGGTCGCTGGCTGCGGTGGCCTGGAGCTTACCAAACAGGATGTTGGCATTGGTGGCACTGCCCGTAACGAAGGTACCGATAGAACCGATGAGAGGAGCAAAGAACGGGAAAGCAGCTCCTGTGAGCAACACAAGGCCCTTGGCAATATCATTTGTCATACCCGTATTATTCATCAGCATGGCCATAGCCACCAAACAGCAGATGGTGACAACCGTCTTCTGAAGATTAAGCGTGGTCTTGGCCAGCAGCTTCATCAGACTGCCAAAGCTCATGCCCTGAATCAAGCCTCCAATCACGGCACCGAGGAATATCATCAATCCCGCATTAGACAACCAGCCGAACTTAAAGGTGTTGCCAATAACAGGCAGGTCGAACTTAGAGACGAGGGTGCTTCCAAGCAGTTCGTTGACGGGAGGCACGATCTTCGAAGATATCAGGATGAAGAAAATGATAAGACCGTAGACACTCCAAGCCTTAAGCGTCTTGCCAACGCCAAACTTCTTCTTATCAACCTTCACCTCGTCGGCAGGATTCTCTTCGCGGATGAACAGCTTGTTATAGATAAGCATGGCGATGATAGCTGCTACAGAGCCAAGAATGGCGGGAGTCTCAGGACCAATCCAATGGGCACAGCAGAACTGCACCACAATAGAGAAGGCACCGACAAACAGGGCTATGGAGAGATTCTTCAGCACCTTAGTCCGATCGGTCATCATGAGGATGAGGAACGGAGTGATGAAGAACATCAGCGACAGCTGTAATATAATAAAGGTGGCCACCTCGCAGAGTTCCTCAGGCGTAGCGACGCCACTAGCAGCTACCTGATTGGCCAATGTGGTGGCAGGAAGACCTACGGCACCGAAGCCAACGGCAACGGTATTGGCAACCAGACAGATGACAGCCGAGAACATCGGCCTGAAGCCAAGGCCTATCAGGATGGCTGCAGGAATGGCAACCGCAGTGCCGAAACCTGCCATACCCTCAAGCACACCACCAAGACCCCAAGTCAGAAGCAGAACCAGCAGACCTTTGTCGGAGGTCATCTGGATGAACTGCGCCTTGATGGTCTCTATCTCCTTGGTCTCGCAAAGGATGTTGTAGCTGAAGATGGCACAGATGATGATCAGAATAATGGGAAAACAAGCCTTAAGAAGCCCCTCAACCACCGACCACAGGGTGATGCCATAGACAGAGAGACCAGCATACTTCTCAGGCATGATGCCCATGGCCGGAACAGCAAACAGGGCCAGAAGAATCGTTACAACAAGCGTGACAATAGCACTCTTGTAACCAGACACCTTGAAGCCCATCATGAGGACAATGAGCAACAGAATAGGAATAACAGATACTAATGCTGTCATAGGTCTTTAGTAATTTGATTGTTATTATTATATAGAATTGTTTCGAAGTTGTTGGATTTCTGCGGACAAATATACGATAATTATCCGACATTCAGGGATTCTTTTAGTGAAAAAAACGAAAATGAAGAGAATCTTTTCATCTTTCACTTCTCATTTTACGCTTCTTTTTGTATATTTGCCCCATAGTAATACACAACTAACAAATACCTATAACGGCCTATGATCAGTCAGTTTTTATCAGACCTCAGAGGATTTATGCCTTCTGACCGTATTTACACCGATGAACTCCGCACATTGGCATGGGGCACCGATGCCAGTTTCTATCGTCAGATTCCGAAAGTCGTGATTCGCAGCGACGGTGAGGAGGAGATTGCCAAGATCGTAAAGACATGTAAGAAACATAACCTACCCTACACCTTCCGTGCAGCAGGCACCTCGCTATCAGGACAGAGCTGTACCGACTCGGTACTCATCGTAGCAGGCAAACACTGGGAAGGTTTCTCTCTTTCGCCAGACGGTGAAAGCATAAGACTTCAGCCTGGCATCGTAGGTGCCAAGGTGAACGAGATACTGAAGCCCTATGGACGTGTGTTTCCACCCGACCCCGCTTCGATAGGAAGTGCGATGGTGGGCGGCATCGTCATCAACAATGCCTCGGGGATGAACTGCGGCGTACACGCCAACAGCGACCGTATGCTTCTCTCCGCAAGAGTCATCCTGACGGATGGTACTATTCTGGATACCGGTGATGCCCAGAGTCGCGAAGCCTTCCGTCAGAGTCATCCTGACTTCCTGAAGAAGATTGAAGACCTCCGCGATAAGGTGCGCGCAGATAAGGAGCTGGCCGATCGCATCAGTAAGAAATACAGTATTAAGAATGTGACAGGTCTTAACCTCCGTCCGCTGATTGCCTATGACGATCCTTTCGACATCATCGCACACTCAATGGTAGGCAGTGAAGGAACGCTGGCTTTCCTCTCTGAAGTAACGATGAAGACACTCTCCGACTATAAGTACAAGGCCTCAGCCATGGTGTACTTCCTTACAATGAAGGAGAGTTGCGAGGCTGTGGTGGCCATGAAGAAGCTGAAAGCAGGCGACGAAGACGTGAAGATGAGCGCAGAACAGCTGATGGTGAAAAGTGCTGAGATGCTCGACTACATGTCGCTGAGTTCGGTGGATGACCCCGTGTTCCTGCAATATAAGAAAGATGTGGATGCCGGTAAGATAGAGGGTGTGGAACCTGGTGACTATCACAACTTGACAGCTATCCTTACTGAGACAAAGGGTATCACCCACGAACAGCTCCTGGAGAAGATCGGGAAAATCAAGGAGTGTCTGGGGCAGTTCAGGCTTTACATACCTGCTGACTTCACTGAGGACCCCGCCATATACGGAAAGTACTGGGCCATCCGTTCAGGAATCTTCCCCAGCGTGGGAGGCACACGTCCAGTAGGCACATCATGTCTGATTGAGGATGTGGCATTCCCCATTGAAAGTCTGCCTGAGGCAACGGTGAAGCTTCAGAAACTGATAGCCGATCACGGCTACAACGACGCATGTATTTACGGACATGCCTTTGAGGGGAACTACCACTTCATTCTGAACCAGAGCTTTGCTGACGAGCACGAGGTGGCCCGCTATGCCGAGATGATGCGCGACGTGGCCAAGTTGGTCGTGGAGGGATACGACGGTTCGCTGAAGGCCGAACATGGCACTGGGCGCAACATGGCACCGTTTGTGAGATATGAGTGGGGCGAGAAAGCCTATGAGGTCATGAAGGAACTGAAAGCCATCTTCGATCCTGAAGGACTGCTGAACCAAGGAGTGATATTCAACGATGATCCCGACTGTTTTATCAAATGCCTGAAGCCGCTGCCTGTGCTCGACTACGATTTCGACAAGGTGCCTGATGGCGGACATTACCTGATGGACCCGAAGCTGTCAACATCAAAGGAGACCATCGAACAGGTGAAACGCGCCAACAAGTGTATAGAATGCGGATTCTGCGAAGTGAACTGTATGTCGTGCGGACTTACCCTGTCGTCGAGGATGCGCATCGCCGTACAGCGTGAGATCCGCGAACTGGAAGCTACAGGACGCGATCCACAGAGAGCCGCCACCTTACGCAAGCAATACAAGTATTATGGCGACCAGACATGCGCTACGGACGGGCTCTGCTCAACCTCGTGTCCAATGAAGATCAATACAGGAGAACTGACCCACCTGATCCGTCAGATGGATATGCTAAACAACCCTGTAGGTTATCAGATAGGAGAGTTTGCAGCCAATCACATGGCGGGCATCAAGAGCGGTCTCCGCGTGGTGCTCGACGTGGCTCATGCCGCCCATGTCACATTAGGGCCTACGCTCATGACCACTATCTGTCGGACGATGAACAAGATGGGACTGCCCCTGTGGACCACGGCCATGCCCCGCAAGAAGCGCCAGCCTAAGAAATCAGACCTTACGCAGTTCATCATCGAGAAGTCTGTGCCTCAGCATGAGAAGGAGCACTCCGATTTGAAGGTCGTCTACTTCCCCAGTTGCATCAACCAGACAATGGGACTCGCAAAGGAGGCTCCCGTAAAGCATGCGCTCGTCGACGAGGTGATTCAGCTGATGGCTAAGGCAGGCTACGAGGTGATATTCCCAGAAGGTATGGAACGTATGTGTTGCGGACAAATCTGGGAGAGTAAGGGTATGCTCGACATTGCCGACCGCAAGAGCGCCGAGTTGGAAGCCGCTCTATGGAAGGCCTCCGAGCATGGGAAATACCCAGTCCTCTGCGCCCAAAGTCCATGTTTACACCGCATGAGAAAAGTGATGATGAAGGCTGCGAATGAGCGAGAGCAGGCTCGAGCGAAGCTCAAGCTCTACGAACCTGCCGAGTTTATCATGACATACCTGGTTGACCGCCTCGATTTCCATCCTATCGACAAGCCTGTAGCCCTGCACCTGACATGCTCGACACGGCAGATGGGTGTCGACAAGGATATGGTAGCCTTGGCTAAGCTCTGTTCTTCCAACGTCTTTCTGCCCGAGGGAGTGGGCTGTTGCGGCTTTGCCGGTGACAGAGGATTCACCTTCCCGGAGATGAACAGCTATGCTTTGAGAAAGTTGCGTCCGCAGATTGAGAAGAACAAGATAGAGGTAGGCTATTCGAACAGTCGTACGTGTGAGATCGGTCTCGAAACAAATACCGGCATCCCCTACATGAGCATCATCTATCTGGTGAATCAATGTACAACGCCCAAAAAGTCCGAAACATAACAAATCGTCACTTTTTTGTCTGATTTTGTGTTAATCTGATAACAATTAGGGCGAAAAATTTGGTTATTCGCTCTTTTTGCACTATCTTTGCGGCCAAATTTAGGCAGTTAGTAATATTTTTATAATAAAAGATGTCAAACAATAACTCATTCGTTGGTTCGAAAATCAAGGGACTTCGTGAATCAAAGAATCTCTCTATCGAGGAGATTGCAGAGCGTAGTGGTCTGACGACAGACCAGATTAATACAATCGAGAACGGCCAGACCATGCCTTCGCTGGGGCCGCTGATCAAGATTGCAAGAGCTCTGGGTGTCAGACTAGGAACATTTATGGACGATAACGATGCCCTAGGCCCTGTGGTTTGTCGTGCTGAGGATCGCGAGAAAGACAGCAGCATCAGTTTCTCTAATGGTGCAACCGATGCCCGCAAGCACATGGAGTATCACCCACTGGCACAGCAGAAGGCCGGACGCCACATGGAACCGTTCGTTATCGACATCAACCCCGAAAACAGTCCGGAGTTTCAGCTCTCAGCCCATGAAGGCGAGGAATTTATATACGTGATGCAGGGCGAGGTAGAGATTGTCTACGGCAAAGACACATACAACCTGAAAGAAGGCGACTCTATCTTCTACGACTCTATCGTAAAGCACCATGTGCACGGTGCCCCAGGCAAGAGCGCAAAAATCTTAGCAGTAGTATATATTCCTTTCTAAAGTATGAGCAACGTAAGATTAGACATGGCGGGCAGACCATTGCCCGATAGAACATACCCGGCAGAGACGGGATCGGAGGGATATAAACTATGGGAAAGGACACTCGGAGAGTGGCTTGAGTACTGGGCAGAGACCACACCTGATAAGGAATATATCGTTTACTCTGATCGCGACCTCAGATTTACATGGTCGAAATTCAACGAACGTGTGGACAATCTGGCCAAGGGTCTGATCAGCATTGGTGTGAAGAAGGGTTCGAACGTAGGCATCTGGGCAACGAATGTGCCCGACTGGTTAACTTTTCTCTATGCTACCGCAAAGATCGGCGCCGTACTGGTAACGGTGAACACCAACTACAAGCAGAATGAGTTGGAGTATCTGTGTAAGGACTCTGACATGGAGGTGCTCTGTATCACCGATGGCACATGGGACTGTAACTATGTTGACATGACCTACACCATGCTGCCCGAGCTGAAGACTTGCGAGCGCGGACACCTGAACAGCGAGCGATTCCCCTACCTTAAGAACGTAGTATATATAGGTATGGAGAAGTATCGCGGTATGTACAACACCGCCGAGCTGCTGCTGTTGGGTCAGAACATCGAAGACGAGACGCTGAACGAAATGAAGAAACAGGTGAGCTGCTACGATGTGTGCAACATGCAGTACACCAGCGGCACCACGGGATTCCCCAAGGGTGTGATGCTTACCCACTTCGGTATCGCCAACGACGGCTACTTCACTGGCGAGAACATGGGCTTTACACAGGACGACAAACTTTGCGTCTGTGTGCCTCTGTTCCACTGCTTCGGTGTGGTGCTGGCAACAATGAACTGTCTGACACACGGATGTACCGAGGTGATGGTTGAGAAGTTCGACCCACTGGTAGTGCTGGCCTCTATCCACAAAGAGCGTTGTACCGCCGTTTATGGTGTACCCACGATGTTTATCGCAGAGCTTAACCATCCCATGTTTAATATGTTCGACCTGACAAGTCTGCGTACAGGTATCATGGCAGGCAGTCTGTGTCCTATTGAACTGATGAAACAGGTATCAGAGAAGATGTATCTTACCATTACCAGTGTGTATGGCCTTACGGAGTCGTCGCCCGGCATGACGCAGACCTGTCTGAACGACACCTTCGAGCAGCGTTGTACCACCGTTGGTCGCGACTTCCCGTTTGTAGACGTGAAAGTGCTTGACCCGGAAACAGGCGAGGAGTGTCCCGTGGGCGTACAGGGTGAGATGTGCTGTAAGGGCTTCAATGTGATGAAGGGTTACTACAAGAACCCAACAGCTACAGCCGAGGTCATCGACAAGAACGGCTATCTGCACTCGGGCGACCTGGGTGTAAAGGACGAACAGGGATTCTACAAGATTACCGGACGTATCAAGGACATGATTATCCGTGGTGGTGAGAATATCTATCCACGCGAAATAGAGGAATTCCTTTATCACATGCCTGGCATCCGTGATGTACAGGTGGCAGCTGTGCCATCGAAGAAATACGGTGAGGCCGTTGGTGCCTTCATCATTCTGGAAGAAGGTGTCAAGATGGAACCCGAGGACGTACAGGAGTTCTGCCGTGGCAAGATTGCCCGCTACAAGATTCCCAAGTACGTGTTCTTCATCGATCAGTTCCCTCTCACAGGTTCTGGCAAAATTCAGAAGTTCAAGCTCAAGGAAATGAGTCTCGAACTCTGTAAGAAGCAAGGAATAGAAGTGATATAATCATAAAAAAGGAAGCCGTTTAAAGCTTCCTTTTTTTAATGTCTGAGTGTCATGATCTTCGATGGACAAGCCAGAGTACACTTGCCACATTTGATGCAATCGGGATGCAAGTAGCCGACAGCCTCACCACGACTGTCGTAAGGTGTGAGTTGCATGGGGCATACACGAGCACAGCTCTTACACTTCATCTGGCATGCACTCGAAACGTGGATGTTCGTGAACGCCTGAGGCAATGGCGCATTTTTGGGGGCCACCCAACTGGAGATGGTTCCCATAGGACAAAACGAGCACCAAGTGCGTGGCGCATAAATGAACGAAAGTATTACGCCCACGATGGTGGTCATGACAATAATGGTCCAGAACACACGACCGATATCTCCCCAAAGCACCCATCCGCCTTCACTCCAACGAGCTTGACTCAGCTGTATGCCAAACATGGTAAAGATGAATATCACCATGAACAGTCGGAAACCAAACGTACGCACAAACTTAGGTATTTCGCGATGAGGCGAATACTTTGAAAGCAGTCTGTCGTACATATTGCCACGCGGACACACGTGTCCACACCACCAGCGGCCTTTCCAGATGCTGGTCAGTACAGGCCCTATCATACAGATAAGTGCCAGAAGTCCTATCACGGGAAAGAACCAGCCTAGGATGATATATGCGATGATAATCCAATAAAGCGGAATCCCCGGACTTTCAAAATGACGGTGAAAACGTTTCTTATTTGCCATAATCTCATCTTTTATATCGTTTGCGATGCAAAGGTAAGAATAATAATTTATATCGCAAGCGATTTACCTAAAACTTTAAGAGACTTTAACTATATATCGTTTGCGATATTATAAGATTATTGCCCCTTAGTATTTCACAAAACTTATTAAAACATTTAGCCAAATGATGATTATTAGCAGAAATATCACTATATTTGTTCCCACAATCACAAAACATTTAATTTCACATTAATTATCATGAATAAGAAACTAGCTTTCGGTGCCTTTGTCGCACTGTTAACCATGGCAGGATGTTCTGGTAAGACAGAGTCGGCCCCAACAACATCACCGTCGTTCGACGAAGTATTAACATCAAGAAGAAGTGTCCGTAGTTACGATGCCACCAAGAAAATATCGGAGGCAGAAGTACGCGAACTTCTCACCGCAACTCAGGAGGCCCCTTCGTGGGCAAACCAGCAGCCAACAAAGTATTATGTGGCTATTGGCAAAGAGAAACTGGCAGCAGCCATGGAAATGATAGGAGGTAATAAAGAGCGTGTGGCGGAAGCCCCCGTACTGATTGTCTCTACCTTTGAGCGTGGCAAGTCGGGCTTCTTTCAGGGTCATCAGACTAATGAAGTCGGTGACGGTTGGGGAGCATACGATAATGGTCTGAGCAACTGTTATCTGATATTGAAAGCAAGGGCCATGGGCTTCGACACACTCATTATGGGTATGCGCGACGCAGATAAACTAAGAGAGTTGTTCAGTATTCCAGAAAACGAAACCATTATGGCTGTTATCGCTTTGGGATACAGAGCTGGAGAGCCCAACCGTCCAGAGAGAAGGGACCTGGATGATATCGTGAAATTCTTCTGAATATTCAGAAAGCATGAAGAAATAATCTTCATGCTTTCTTTTCTTTTGCATTCTTTGCGAATTCAAACAGCGACAAGGGCAGATGGCAGTAGCCTGTAGGATTCTTGTCGAGATAATCCTGATGATATTCTTCTGCTGTATAGAAATTCTTCAAAGGCAACTTCTCAACAACAAATGTCTGCTGATAATTTCTCTGCTCTTCATCATACACTTTATTAATAATATCAAGGTCAGTTGCTTCTGTGTAGTAAATACCCGTACGATATCGGGTACCCTCATCATGCCCTTGTTTGTTCAAACTCGTAGGATCAATAGCCTTGAAGAACATCTGCAATAGGAATTCAAGGCTTATCACATCGGGGTTATACTTCACGTGCACCGTCTCAGCAAACCCTGTCTGATCGGTATACACTTCTTTATACGTAGGATTCTCAGTATGTCCGTTGGCAAATCCAACCTCAGTTTCTACTACGCCCTCAATCTGTTTGAAGTAATGTTCAGTACCCCAGAAACAGCCTCCAGCAAGGTAAATGTCTTTTGTCATATTAATAATCTTAATTTAATCCGACGCAAAATTAAGAATAACCAATGAAATATTGCCATCTTTACCCCAACAATTACGATACTTTATGATTTGAATAGAAAAAGAGCAACCCATCAAGGTTGCTCTTCTCTATTTAACAGGCGCATGGCACGCTTGTAGTTTTCACTATCTCCCATCTGTTCGATGAGTACCTGATCAACACGTTTAATCCTTTCATTATAAGCATTGAACGTTTCCTCCTGTTTCTCGGGGTGGTAAGTCAGCCGCAATGGTGTAGCCTCAAGATAACCGAAGTCCTCAGTATAAACCATACCAGCTTCGTGCTGCTTATAGTCCCTCACCATCGTTTGAATGTGGCGGAAGTCTGCCTTGACGCCATCCACCAAGACATAGTCGGCAGGCATCTCAATATCGACTGTAACACCAGAGGCACAGTCGACCATACCCAGGTCGATTGTGGTTTCGAGATTCATACCATCATAGGTAAATGGCAACTCCTTACCTTGACAACTTATGCTGACTGGTGCCTTCTGACAAGGCAGCGCCATATAGTATTGACGTTGAACAGGCATATCCTTGTATTGTCCCTTACGTGGGCCAATTGTGACACTCAGCTTGTTCCCTTCACGAGTATACGAAAGAGGCGTTGTAGCATATTCCGTCACATAGTTTTTATCCTCGCCATTGTCTTCATAGAGTTTAAAGAAGCCGTTTTCCCCACCAGGGAACACACGTACCGTTACAGCTTGATTAGTGCCTGACAGATTCTTAAGCTTACCAAAATATGGAATAATGCTTCCAGCCTTGATATAGACAGGGTATTCATCCATCGTAAAGCGACGTTCGTAGATTCTGCCGCCTTGTAGCATCTTACCCGTCTCGTACTCCAACCACTCTCCTGCTGGCAACCAGACCTTCACTGTTGCATAGCCGTCATTGGGGTTCACCTCGTCAGTGACAGGAGCTATCAACATATGATCGCCAAACATATACTCTTCTTTGAACTCATAAGACTCCCGAACCTCCGGATAATCATAATATAATGGACGGCAGAGCGAAAGTCCTTCTTCGTAGGTCTTACGCGCCATTGTATATATATAAGGTACGAGTGCATAACGACCATTGATAACATTAGCCAGACGCTGCTGAGTGTCTTGTCCGAATGCCCAAGGTTCCTTGTTCAGACTTGGGTCTTTGGTACTATGTGAACGGATGATGGGCAGATACTGTCCCATCTGCATAGCACGCGTATAGAGTTGAGGTTCCACGGGCGATCCCCACTGTTTGCTCTGATGTCCGCCAATATCATGACTCCAGTAGCCGTATAGCACATTCGATGCTGTAGAGTTGAAATACGGCAGGAACTTCAAGCTCTCCCAAGTGATGAACGAGTCGCCAGAAAAGCCAACCTGATAACGGTGATTACCCAATCCGCCCCAACGATGATATAACATCGGACGTTTATTACCATTACGTTCCATATCCGTGAACCAAATATAATTGCACCAGAACACATTATCAAGGTCTTTTACAGCACGGTCTTTCTCCCACTGCTGCCAGTCGAGCCACCAGAAGTCAACACCCTCATCCATATAGTTATGGAGATACGTATCGAAAATGGCCTTCACATATTGCTTGTCAGAGCCAAGCCATTCATGGGCCTTACCATCGTCCTTGCCCAGGCGCTGCATAAACTCCTTATACTTCTTCTCATAAGGGCGTACACCGTCTGCCGGATGCAGATTCATTGTAGCTTTCACACCTTGTTCATCAAGGTACTTCAAGAATGCCTTATAGTCAGGGAATAGACGTTCGTTCCAGTCCCATCCCGTCCATCCCCCGCCAGCCTCAGGGCTGATGGGATGCCAGTCCATATCAATGACCAGCACATCTAATGGAAGATCCAGACGCTGGAAGTTACCAATTAAATCACGGAAATCCTGATCACTATAGCTCCAATAACGGCTCCACCAGTAACCGAATGTGTAACGTGGCGGCAGAGGAACCTTACCAGCAAACTTCGTGTAAGAATTAAGCGCACCTTTGTAATCGTGTCCGTATGCCATGAAATACCAGTCCTGGGCCCCTTCGGCACTCTTGCGCTCTGTCACCCAATCCCAATCCTTAGCTCCATCGAAAAGCAGGCTCTTACTATCATCGATGAGCGTCCAGCCATCGGTTGCCAACAGGCCATCCTCGATAGGCATCTCATGCTTTGGAGTACTATATTGATACTCTGAGCCATCATAGCCGTCAAGCGTGCGATATGTTCCTTTCAGGTTACCCGTCTGTTTCATGCCTGGTTTCCAAACGAAAGACTTTGAGATAGTCTTGGCACTACTAATCGTCAGGTTTTCCTTGCTAAAAGGACCTGTCCCCTTCTTGTAAACCAACTTCAACTTAGAGGTGTTGATTACAACCTGTTTTGTATTATTCTTGATGTTGTAATTCACTTTGGGATACTCACGTATCACGGCCATGAAACTCTTGTTATCAACAAACTTGCCATCTGGCGCATATTCCAGACGAAGCGTACCTTCATCAATTAAAGTAAAACGAACATTGGCATCCTGATACACAACATTTGCCAAAGTCTGCAAACTGCACAACAGCAGCAGTACACCGCAAAAGACCTTCCTGATATTCATTCTCATAATTACTTCTGATTAAACAACGGACAGCGACTCTCGACAGAAGACTGACCACCAGAAACCAAGGGCCACCCATCGTACCACTCTACACGATCCATCAACACCTGACGCCCAGCATCTGGATCTTTACGCATATAACCATGATAAATCATCCAATCCTGACCTTCATCGTCGGTTATGAACTCGGCGTTATGACCAGGGCCTGCCACATTGTTACTGCCATGCAGCAGCACATCGAAGTTGCCATCAAGCATACGTTTGCCGTCCTTTGTAACGTACGGGCCAAACAGATTCTCTGAACGTCCGTAGATAACCTGATAGGTACTGTTGTTACCCTCGCAGCAAGAACCGTTTGAACCAAAGAGATAATAATAACCATCACGACGATGGATATATGTAGCTTCCATCTGGTTGCCAGCTATCTGCACAGGCTTGGCACCGGGTTTAAGCGTGAGGCCATCGGCACTCAGTTCTATACCATAGATACCATGGAACGAGCCCCAGAACAGATACTTCTTACCACCATCCTCGATATAGAAGGGATCGATACAGTTCTGTATGCCGATATCTTCGCTGATAAACAGCGCTCCATGATCAGTGTAAGGTCCCTGTGGCTGGGTGGCAGAGGCAACACCAAGTCCGCAAGTCCACTCACCACCCCATGTCGATTTAGAGTAATAGAGCATATATTTACCATCAACATAGTTGATATCGGGTGCCCAGATACCACCACCAGGGTTCCACTTGGGGCGACTCTCATCAGTAAAAGCCGTACCTACATACTGCCATTTAAGCAAATCGGTTGAACGATAGATGGGCAGGTTGCGGACATCCTCGGTAGCAAAGAGATAGAACACACCATCGGGCGACTTTACTATAGAAGGATCTGGCAACGACACAGGAATAATGGGGTTTTGATATTTCTTCACTATAGGTGTGGGGGTAATATCACGAGACTGCCCACCGTCCGAAGACGGTGAGCATCCCAAAACAGGCATTATACTAACAATTATACTAACTATAGAAAACATGTAACTTCTTTTTTTTATTACTAACATATTACCAACCAGGATTTTGTGTGAGATTAGGATTACGCTCCAATTCGCCCTGTGGCACAGCAAACAGCTTCACGTGCTCACCAATGTAGTTATTGGTGTAGCGCTTGGTACCCCATATCTCAGTCATACCATTAGCACCATTAAGCTGTGAAGGCTCGCTAACCAATGTGCGGTTGGTGCCCAACTTACGATCGAGCCATGTATCCCAACGCAGCTGCTTCCAATAGAGCTGACCTTCGCCACAAAGTTCCCAGCCATACTCGTTACGGATACGCTCACGCATATTATCCTGACCGGTTACCTTGGTGTACTCGTTGCTATTGAGTAAAGCCAGTCCGGGGATACGGGCACGAACCATGTTGATGTACTTAACAGCCTCATCGGTCTTTCCCTGCTCGTTCAAAGCCTCAGCTAATGAAATCAGCGCACCAGCATAACGGAAGATTGGTGTATCGATATCACTGTTCAAGCCATTCTTGGTTTCGCGACCCTCGGGCACAAACTTACGCCACAGGTAGTAGAAACGGTCGTTGGTATCGGTACGCAGATCGTAAGGAGCGGCATTATCCGAACCAATGTAAGGCCAGCGCAGGGTGTAATCCCAGCAGTCGGCAGTTGAACCACCTTTATAAGTAGAGTATGGAGTGATGAAGTTCATCAACATACGTGGGTCGCGGTTCTGATAGATAGCCAGGATGCGAGCCTCGTTGCCATCCTTATCATACTGACTCATGTCGGCACCATAGGTTACCATCTGCTGGTAGCCAGCCTTCAACTTATCGCTGGCAGCATTAGGATCAAGACCATCGCGGAGGAAGTAAACCGAACGGGCCTTGGGATCCATCTTTGAGTAACCGGGGAACACCTCGTCCATATTGAATGGCTTACCATCGGCATATTCGTATGAGTCAACAAAGTAAGGATTAGGAATCAGGTTATTCCAGCAACCAAAGCCATCGGCGGTATAAGTATTACGATTACCGTGTGTACGACCTAACAGCGAGCCCATACCCTCCTCATCGGTATACTGATACTGGAAGATATACTCATCGTTGCGCTCATTGGCAGCCTTGAACATATTCTTATAGTCGGGGAACAGCTGGAAGCCCATGGTAGTGATGGCAGTGAAATCAGCAGCAGCTTTATCCCAGTCCTTTAACCACATGTAAACCTGACCACGCAGATAGTAGGCACAAGCCTTGGTTACACGACCGTAGTTTTTATCAGAGGTAGCATATTTATTAGGCAGACTGGGCTCGTTGATAGCCTCAGAGCAATCCTTGATAATCTGCTGCCATACCTCATCGGCAGTGTTACGGGGCTTGGTGTCCTCACCATACTCTACGGGTTCGGTGTAGATGGGCACACCACGCCACAGCACGTTAGCACGATAGTAAGCCCAGGCACGCAGGAACTTGCACTCAGCAATATCGCGTGCACGCTCGCTGGCCGACATAGCCTCGCATCTATCCAGATTATTTATCACGTTGCTGGTACGATAGATTTCCTCGTACAGACGCTTCCACCAGTCGTTGAATCCCCAGTAAGTAGCATTACAACGGCCACGGGCCCAGTCGTAGCCACCCCAGTTAGCATCCAGATCGCAAACATCGGTGGCAGCATCAAAGTTCTGCCAGTCGGGGCACTCGCCCTGCTGCTCCCAGTAAAAACGTTCGTAGGCACCATTCACCACGGCATCAGCCATGTTATAGGTACTCCATACCAAGTCGGTACCTACACGGTCGGAAGGTTGAGTATCCAAGAAGTCGGCATTACAAGCCGTGAGTGCGACACTCGAGGCAGCCAGTATAAGACTGCGGCACATTTTATTGATTATTTTCTTTTCCATATTGGTTATTCATTGTTGATGGTTAAAATGTTACATTCAGTCCGAATGAGAGCTGGCGCATAGTAGCATAACCCTCACCAGAGCGCATTTCAGGATCAAGTCCGGGGAAGCTAGTGATAGTCCACAGGTTCTCGCCCGAGAAGTAAACACGCAGGTTCTCGGCATAGATCTTTCTGCTGATGTTCTTTGGCAATGTGTAACCGATAGTCAGGTTACGCAGCTTCAGGTAATCACAGCTATAGAGATGGAATGTATTGTCAAGCGCATCACTCATACTTGGATTCTCGAGCGACATACGCGGATTCTTCGAAGTGATGTTGGTACGAGGATCGTTGGGGTTGTTAGGATCATAGTAGTAGTGATCATCGGCAATCCACTGTGGGATGCTCAAACCAAACACTACGTTAGATGAGTTCTGGCCAATCTCACGCCAGTAGGTTGAGAAACCTGTGGCACCACCCCAGTTCATCGAGAGGTCGATGCCCTTCCACTCTGCGTGCATCTGCATACCGAAGGTGAACTTAGGCACGTTCGACTCGCCCATGAACTTCTGGTCATGACTGCCACCATATACTTTATCGCCATTAGTATCGGCGTAGATATACTCACCATACCAGATTGCATTCTGAGTTACAGCGTGCTGTGGCTCAAACGAGTAGCCGGCAGCAATCATATCCTGTACCCACTTCAGATCCTCGGGAGTACGAATCATACCATCGCGTGGACCACCATTAGGGTTAACCACACCGTTGGCATCGTAATAAGTACCTGTACCACTATAGATAGGATATACATAGAACTCGTTCATCATGTGTCCTTCAACCAGGCGCTGTGTGCCACCCGACGAAACCTCACCAAGGTTAGAGTAGTACACGTTAGGATTGGGATTGTTAGGATCGGCACCCCATCCTTGGATGATGCCACCCTTATAATCAGTTACAAGGTTCTTGTTGAACGAACCATTGACAGCTACGCCATAGGTTACGTCGCCAATCTTATCCTCCCAACGGAAAGTTGCTTCAAAACCGCGGTTGCTTACACCGGCCAGATTCTGTAGAGGAGCCACCTTATCACCGAAGATAAGTCCGATTGATGGACGGTAGAGGATACCTGAGGTCTGCTTGTCGTAGTAGTCGATGACACCCGACAGACGACCACCAAGGGTACTGAAGTCGAGACCAACGTTGAAAGTCTTTGTTGTCTCCCATGTTACGTTCATATTAGGCAGATTCTTCAGATAGAAACGCGGTACCTTTTTGCCACCCATGGTGGTATAGCCTGTCTCGTACCACGACTGATAAGCATAATTATCAACCGATGAATTACCCAACTTACCATAAGAGGCACGCAGTTTCAGATTGTCGAACACATTGAGGAATGAGTTCTTTGCAAAGTTTTCTTCACTGATGCGCCATCCTGCCGATGCTGAGGGGAAGAAGCCCCAACGGTTGTCGGGTGAGAAGCGTGATGAACCGTCGTAACGGAAGTTAGCCTCCAACAGGTAACGTGAATCGTAAGCATAGTTCAGTCGGCCGAACCATGAACGATAGGTATAACCGGTAAAGTTACCACGTGTGTATTCCTCCGACGTCAGGGTGTTCAGATCGGTCAGTGTGGCATCAATCATACCCATCTTCTTCACATCGGTATTACCATCGCTGTTCTTACCTTCCTCGAAACCTACCAGTGCACCAACATCGTGCTTCTGGGCAAAAGTATGTGCCCAGTTCAGGGTGTTGGTAATCTTCCAGTTATAGTAGTGATGATAGTACATATAGCTTGAGAGCGCCTCGAGTGCAGCAGGCGATGCTACTACCTCGTTACGGCTGAAGCTATAACTCTCGTTCTGACCGTCGGTATACTTATGACGGGTATTGAAATAGTCGTAACCAAAGGTTGTCTTGAAGGTAAAGTCCTTCAGGAACTTAACCTGAGCATAGGTTGTGGTGTAAGCGTGGGTCGTCTTATAATAGCTGTCACCATCGCCATTCAGCAACTGCATGGGGTTGTGGGCAGCACCATCCTCAACCGAAGTCTCGATTCCGCCGAACTTACCATCGTAGTAAGGATAGATACCTGGAACGGTCTTCAGAAACTCCCAGCTCGACAGGGCATCTACATTATTACGGTCGCGGTCGCTGTGTGTACCCCATACCTGAGCACCCAGCTGTAACCAGTTTGTTACATCCGAAATCAACTTCAGGTTGATAGAGTACTTTTGCTCGCCAGAGCGAACAATCATACCAGGATTATCGAGATAGGTTAATCCAAGGTTATAACGTGTGCGGGTATCCTTACCCGACAGAGAGATGGCATGCTCCTGCATCACCTTGGTCTGGTAAATCTCATCATACCAGTCGGTGTTTGGATAAGCCACGTAGTTGGGATAGCCCGACTCGGCAATGCCATTGGGATTAGCCTCAGCCTGACGCCACTGATCAATCACGCTTTGTGGATATTTTCCTGCAGTACCGATATTCTCACTGGCCTCGTTCACCATCTCCATATAGTCGGCATAGTTCGACATAAAGCGAACCAGCTTTGAGGGTTTATTAATTGACAAACGACCAGTATAGGTAACACTGACTTTGCCTTCGGTTCCGCTCTTAGTGGTTACAAGAATAACGCCATTAGCACCGCGATTTCCATAGATAGCACACGAGGCAGCATCCTTCAAAACAGAGATGCTCTCAATATCCATCGGATTAACATCCGAGAGACTCATCTCCATACCATCTACCAATACCAATGGACTGGCGTCGTTCATGGTTCCTACACCACGAATATTAACGGAGAAGTTCTCAGCACCAGGCTTACCAGAGCCTTGCAGAATATCAAGACCTGCAGCCATACCCTGAAGAGCTTGGGCAACAGTAGTTACAGGACGTGATTTTGTTTCTTTAGCCAAGTCAACAGAAACCACCGAACCTGTAAGGTTGACCTTTTTCTGAGTGCCATAACCAACAACCACGATTTCGTTAAGTTCGTTTTTATCCTCTTTCATCGCGATTGTCATGTTGTTGGCTGCTCGGCTGGTAACATCCACATAACCAATATAAGTGAATGTAATCTGAGCATCAGACTTACTGAGAGTCAGACTAAACCGACCATCCATGTCTGTAACTGCAGCATTCTTTGTACCGAGTTCCTTGACTGTGACGCCAATCAACGGCTCACCACTTTCATCAACGACGCGACCACTGACAGCCCTCTCCTGCTGGGTGACAGAAGCGACGTTGGAATGAACCGACATAGCCAGTTTACGTTCGGCTAAGGTTGGCGAAGCTGTCATCAAGAGAGCCGCGCCTGCCAACGAGACAATTAATCTTTTTTCCATTTTGATTTTTAGGTTTAATGTTTGAAGTTATTTTATTAGAAAGTCATCTGTTCGGGTTGGTGAATACATCTCCCAAAGTGAGGCTATTGTCCAACCTGGTGCAAAGAGGTTGTTATAGAACCCCTTGCCGTTCATACCATAATCCCATGTGGTGTGCTGCACCACCTCTGGATAGAAACCGGGGACGGCGATACCACAAAGGCGCTCGGGTGTAGGCATCAACTGTGAGAGTGAGTTAAATATCACGTCGTGCATCTGCAGGAAACGCTGGTTACCCTTCTGCTGTCCAAGCCAATTCACGATGTGTGGCAACTCGAATACAAACACATCAATATGGTTGTTCTCTACCGATACGTTACTCCAGCCACGGGTTTTCAAACCTAAGTCGCCTAACATCTGACCCTGTGCAAAGGGCACATCCCACATGTAATACCACGACAGGGCAAAGTAAGCAGCCTTTTCGCACAGATCGATATAGCGCTGACGCTCCTTGCCTTTGGTTACAGCTGCCAGGTAATAGGTAGCAGTAACGGCAGCAATGGCGGCCTCTTTATCCTCGCAGTTTGCATCGAGGGTTGATGAGAAGTAATCGCTCTTTGAGATGATATTCTGCTCTAGATAGTCAACGGTGCGGCGGGCAGCCTCCAGATACTGTTTCTTACCGAAGTAGCGATAACCCATCACCAAGGCTGAGGTAGATGATGGTGTGCTACCACCAGTACCATCCACATCGGTTCCATCGTCGTGATACTTACGGGCAAAGCTGCCATCGGCCTTCTGCAGTTTCAGAAAACCATCCAGGATACCTTTGATACGAGCCTCCCACTGAGGATGGCGACGACCATGCGCTTTCTCGTACTTAAGATACAACAGAATGGCATAAACGCCCTCTGACTGCTGACGGATAGAATGAACCACCTTATCATCGGTTGGGAAACCGCGGGTAAAGTTCACGTTATCATAGAAGTAACCTGCACTAGTAAGACCATGTTGCAGATAACTCTCAAGAATCTCATTACCCATGGTTACGAGATCCTGCTCGCCATGAAGTTCGCCATATTCGATGGCATTGAAAGCATTGAGCAGCACACGACCACAGAAACCAACCTGTGCCTCGGGGAAAGGCTTGCAATCGCTGGTAAGCAGGGTGTGTCCCGAGTTGTACTTCAAGGGATAGTTGCTCACATACGACTGGCGGAAATAGTTGGTCAGACCCTTCTTCATCTCCTCAGGCGTAAAGAGTGGCTTCAGGGGCTGTGGCTTCAGGTTGTCGAAGCAACGCTGCCACATCAGCGTAACGTGCTCGCCAAAGCTCTTAGCTTCGGTCTGACTGATGCGCCACTGGATAGTCTTGGTCTCGCCTTTTTCGATTTTGGCGAAAGCAAATACAGGGGCAGCGAGAGTAAGCTTACGGATGTAGCGTTTAGGCGTCTCAATATAAGGATAGCCGAAAGTAAGTTTGGCCTCAGCCTGTTCACAATCCAAACCTAAATAACCTAACGAAGTTTCACCACTCAGGATAATCTCGCCAGCCTGATGGGTGGTCATACACTCCTGCGGACGGTCAAGCGTACGCATCACTGCTACCGACTTTCCGTTAGCCTCATCATACACACTGGTCATGGGCGACGACAGACGATCCTCACGGAAATTCCAGCTCTTCGAAGTGTGGAAAGCAGGTGCCTCCTTAGGCGAACGCAGGTTGCGATGATACCAGAAACCTGGCAGATAGAACTCACTATCAGCCGACTTGATGCCTGTAGCAAGCTGAGCACCGAAGTTGTAATACGTTGTGGCATCGGCCTTGATGGTTACCGTGTAAAGCTGGTCGGCCCCATCGGTTGAGAGCTGTGCGCTGATGTGCAGAGGCAGCGCCTCGCTCTTAGCGGCTTTCAACTGGTTACCATCGGCATACAGGCTGATAACCTTTGCCTCATTGCCTGGCTGTTTGATACTGATCTGCGTCTGGATATTAATAGCAGATGCACTCATAGTCAAAGCAGCCAAGGCTGTTGTTATGAATTTTCTTTTGTACATATGAATAGGGTTGATTTATAAATTCTTACTTCTTATACAGATAATAGAAACTACCTGCTTTAACGGTAAATGTACCTGCGTCTTGAATCATTTCAACCAAGGCAGTCTTCCTCGGGCTCACCTCGGTCAGACTATTATGGGTATGAAACACATAATTCCAATGACCTTGTGCATCCTTGAACATATCGCCATGACCTGTCCCATAACGGCCAATATTTGCTCGATTAATAACAGGATAGTCTGATTTTATCCATGGTCCGTAAGGCGACGATGCGGTAGCAATGCCTACGGCATAGTCGATATTACGGAAATCATTGGCCGAGTAGAACATATAATAAGTATCACCTATATGAAGAACAGTCGGGCCCTCTGTCACCCCCCATGTGACATGTTGTGTGTTTTCCCATTCTTCAGTAGCACTGATACACTCTGTAGCAGTCTCTTCCCTGACATTCATCAAATCATCAGTCATCTCTGCAACAAAGATACGATTTCCATTTTGTAGCCGTACATGATAGAGGTATGCCTTACCATCAGAGTCTATAAACACATATGGATCGATAGCCTTGCATGGCATTTCAATCATTTTTTTCACGTTCTGGGAAAATGGTCCCTGCGGTGAAGAAGCCATTGCAACGGCAATCTGTTCATTAGCAGTATAGAACATATAATAGGTATCATTACGCTTCATCACTTGAGGGGCCCAAAAGCCCATAGTACCAAACGATGTTTCACCAGTAAGGCAGAATCCACCATTCCGACCAACAGGTCCCTCCCAAGTTTTCAAGTCATTCGAATGATAGACAAGAAAACCTTTGTCTGATTGACTTCCAGTACCATACAAATAATAGGTGCTATCGGTATCCATGAAAATAGTCGGGTCGGCCTCTGTTAAGATATTCTGTTCTTGAGATGGCGGTTCGACTTCTACTGGCAATAGGTTATTGCATGTTTCATTCGTACTGCATGATGGCAAAACTGAAATAGCGGCCATCATGGCTGTCAATTCTAACTTTCTTCTCTGATACATTTAATTATATTGGCTTTAGCGTTTTTTCTGCTGCAAAAGTAGTAAAAAAGCAAATTGGCAGCGGGTAATTTTGTTTTTGAAATCTGTATTATTGTTCAAAATACAGAAATCATGAACAAAAATCAAGATTCTCTCGAAATTATTCATTATATTTGCACTCAGAAAACAAATCTGAAAGCAAATGAGACATCTAACGGTTATCTTAACATGGCTCATAATAAGTATGGCAATACAAGCTGCCGATTTCAAGTTCCAACACCTTAATACCTCTTATGGACTACCCAACCAGCAAGTAGAGGCTATCGTGCAGGATCAGGATGGTTATATATGGATAGGTACGCGTAACGGATTGGCAAAATTTGACGGATATAATGTTGAGACTTATTATCATGTGGAGGGGCAATACAACTCGCTCGTCCACAATTTTGTGCATGGACTCTTTGTTGATTCGAAACACCGACTATGGGTTAGTACCGAAAATGGCGTGAGCAGATACAGACCTGAGACAGATGATTTCCATAGTTATTACAACGTAAGAGGATACTGCACCAGTTTTGTAGAGACAAACGACGGTCGCGTCATGACTGGATATGGTCAACTATTTGCGTACGATGAACATGTCGACTCGTTTCTGGTGATTCCTTCGCTTAATGCCGGAACAATTGCTTCGCTGTCAAAGGATAAGACTGGAAACATCTATGTATCGGCCAGCCAGATGATATTCTCACTGGATGCCAGCCTTACCAGAATACAACCACTTGATGTTACTATCAATGGCGGACTGCCTGTAAGTCATACTGCCATACTGCCGTTGTTAGTTGATTCCAAACAGCGGCTATGGATAGGATGTAACGATGGTAGCGTTATTTGCAAAGATTTGAAAGCTCATACTCAGCAGCATTATGCTTCCAACAAACTCACAGGCGGCATTGTCAGAGTGATTGTCGAGGATAAACAGCACCGTATATGGTTTGGAACTGAGAATGGTATTTTGACGATGAATCCTGATGGCAGTACCATCCTCACACAGAAAGGCTATGATAGCGACGGGCTCTCTGACAATGCGGTATACAGCATCCTTTCCGACAGGCAGAATAACATCTGGATTGGCTCTTATTTCGGCGGCGTCGACTACCTGTTGAGTCAGAAACCCCAGTTCAAGCAATTCCAACCAAGCGCTGCAAAGGGTGAACTGAAAGCACGCATACCGCGAATGATTACCGAGTCATCACCTGGTGTGTTTTGGATTGCAACAGAAGATCAGGGTATAAACATCTACAATTCTATATCTGGTCAGTTCACGTCGTTTAATGACATTCCCAGTCTTGATAAGAACACACATAGCATCTATTATGACAGAACTGCAAATGAGGTTTGGATCGGAACCAGATTCAAAGGACTCTTCAAGTACAATCTACTGACTCATAAGACCGCACAATACTTCTGCACCAAAGGTTTAACCTCTGAGGGAATCTTCTATCTCACCCGCGACAAAAACGGACGATTATGGGTGGCTACCATGGAAGGACTGAGATATTATGACGATAAGACAGACACCTTCCGCACATTGGGACACGACATTCTTGACGGTACCTTTATATACTCCCTGTTTGTCGACCGACACAACCAACTATGGGCATGCACTGTGGCCGACGGACTCTTCTGTATCAGCAACGATAAGATAACGAACTATACCCGACAAAGCGGCTGCGGACTGAATGACAATTATATCATTACAGCTCTTGAGGACTCTAGAGGACGCTTATGGATTGGAACAAATAATCATGGACTATTCTGGCTCGACAGTAAAAGCGGTAAGGTTCACCAGGCTGGAACGTGGATGCCACTGCAGGCAACGATATGTAGCATCGTTGAAGACAAGTCAGGTTGCCTTTGGATAGGAACCGATCGTGGACTCTTTTGCCACCGTCTTTCTGATGAGCACACACGACGCTTCTCGGCTGGCACCGAATTACCTGTTAATCAGTTCAATTTCACTTCTTCATACCTGGCATCTGACGGACATATTATCATGGGAACATTTGATGGCCTCATTTCATTTCACCCCATGAAGATGCACACTGAAGCAAGAAATCTGCAGGTACACTTCAGGAAACTCATTGTAAACAACCAACAGGTAATGCCCCTCAGCCAAGTCATCGACTCTCCCCTGAGCACTCAGATTGACTATGCTGACCATATCACACTCACCTATGAAGAATCACACTCTTTCCATATTGAATACGGAGTCATCAGGCCCGAGAGTGTACAGGGCGTACAATATCAGATTCGTGTAGACGGCATTGACAACACATGGCGCAATGTAGGCTCAGAGCGCAGTTTCTTCGGATATCTGCTCAGCCCTGGTACCTATGTCCTGCATGTTAGGGCAAACACAAGCGACAGCGATTGGGATATGTGTCCGGAGCGCACTTTGAAAATTATCATCAAGGCTCCCTTTTACCGCTCAACCCTCGCCTACATCATCTATCTGCTATGTCTCGCTGGCCTGGTTGTTGGAGGACTTCTTTTCTACAACATGCGCATGAAGGAACAGGCCAAGATACGCTACGCAACGATGGAGAAGACAAAGGTAGAGGAAATCGACAAAGCGAAATCAAGTTTCTTTACAATGGTTTCACATGAGTTAAAGACACCTCTCGCGCTCATCATGGCTCCACTAAAAAGCATCCGTTCCAACCAACTGGATAAAGAAGTGAGTGAATCGCTCAACATGGCTATACGCAACTGTTCAAAGATGGAACACCTGATAAACCAGCTTGTAACGTTCAATAAAATCGAGTCTGACAATTTTCCTTTCTATGTTCAGCAAGGCAATCCTGTGGAGTTTGTTGCAATGATGGCCGATAATTTCAATGAGGCTATCGCATCAAAGGGACAGAACCTGATAACCAACTGTATGGACAATGGCGAGGAGGGGTGGTTCTCTCCCTCATATATTGAGCATATTCTCAATAATCTCATGTCAAACGCCATGAAGTTTACGGGGCATGGAGGAACCATCACTATTAATGCCGAGATAATCCAATTGCCAGAATCTTCGGACCTTTACCTTAAGATGCAAGTTTCTGATACAGGCATTGGCATCATCAAGGAAGAGCAGGAGAATATCTTCAGTCGTTATTATCAGACCAAACGCGGTTACAACACGAATAGCAGCGGATGGGGCATAGGTCTGGCACTCGTACGCCGTTTGGCTGAGATACATAAGGGATCCGTGTCTGTTGAGAGTGAATTAGGCAGAGGGAGCACATTCACCATATTACTTAACATCTCAGGCAATGCATTCTCTGAAAAAGCCAAAATCTCGTCCGACAACGAGTTGGTGTCTGTCAAGAATTACCTCAGCAATTTGGATATGAATACAGAAGCTATCTCCGACAACGCCATATCAAAGGCCAAGGTTGCCGTAGAAGCTACAAGACACAAGCACACCTTGCTTGTCGTAGAAGATAATGACGACATGCTTAAATTCCTCGAACAGCTATTTACCACCCAATACAATGTAGTGACAGCATCTGACGGACAGCAGGCTTGGGACATTGCCATCAGTCGCCATGATATTGATTTGGTTGTGTCAGATGTTATGATGCCCAACATGACAGGAGCGGAACTCTGTAACATGATGAAAAGCAACATGGGTACATCCCACATCCCTATCATTCTACTTACCGCAAAAAGCGATCCCGAGGATATCAAGGATGGTTACCGCAACGGTGCCGATATCTATATTTCCAAGCCTTTCGATCCTGAAGCACTATGCCTGCAAATCGAGAATCTGCTACGCCTTATACAGAATCGTCAGAAGAGAATCTTCGATGGAGGTGAGGAAGCAGTGAAGGACAATGAGAGCCTGACACAGATTGACAAAGACTTTATACAGCATCTAATAGAACTCGTAGATGAAAACATCGGCAATGCAAACTTCTCGGTAACAGACATCACCATACAGTTAGGCATGAGCAGAAGTCTTCTGCACACAAAGATGAAAAGCCTGATGAACATCTCGGCAGGAGACTACATTCGCCACAAGCGTATCCAAAAAGCCTGCCAGATGATTGCTGAGGGACACAATGTGTCAGAAACGGCTTACAGTTGTGGATTCTCTGACCCCAACTACTTCTCAAAAGTATTCAAAAAAATGGTTGGCACTGCACCCTCCGATTATCTAAAAGGATAAAAATAATTTTTACAACAATTAAAGACATTTAATTATGAAGAAAGTGCTATTTGTTATCGGCTCATTGCGAAAACAGAGTTTTAATCGCCAAGTAAGTGAGTACGTAAAAGTTCTTCTCAGAGACAAGGCTGAAGTCACAGAACTGGATTATACCAGTCTACCATTTATCAATCAAGACATTGAGTTTCCAACGTCTGATATTCTGGCACGTATACGTCAAGAGGTGCTTGCCACTGATATTCTCTGGGTATTCTCACCAGAATATAATTTCAGCTATCCTGCAGTAATAAAGAACCTCTTCGACTGGTTATCACGTCCCATGACGACAGAGCGTGACAGTGCCATAGCCATCCGTGGGAAGAAGGTCGCGCTTACAGGCATTGGCGGTCGTAACCAGACAAAAAACTGTCGAGAAAAACTTACTAGTCTGCTTGAATTTATAGGCGCAGAAGTCATGCCGAATCAAGTAGGATTGATGGTTAATGCCGAGGCTTGGGCAAATAATATAGTTATTCTCACTGACGAACAGAAGACTCTGTTGAAACAACAAGTAGAAGACATACTTGGATAGTCTTAACGACTCTGCCTGACTATCAGAAGCCACTGACAATCTTCTGATATGCCAGTCGTTCGTCACCTGACAACAGATGAATGATGCCACAATAGACGAAGCCGTGCTTCTGTATGTTGTGCTGCATAATCTTGTTGTCACGATGGGTGTCTATGCGGATATTCGTATCATGCATGAAACAGAAGTCCATAATACTACTGAACACTCCATGAACATCAGGATAACTGGCTATACGATGAACGACATGGTATGGCAGCGATTCTTCGAACCAATTTCCTTCATAAATCTTATTATAAGTAGGTTCTGGAGAGGGAAGGAAAGCGAAATAGCCAACCACCACATCATCGTCTTCAATAACAAAAGCACCATTCTTCTCCATATCATTCATAATGACAGTCTCCGACGGATAGCCATCTCCCCACTGGTGCATATTACCAGATTGTCGCATAATCTTCTTTGCAGCTTCCATGACTTTCAATATCTCAGTCATGTCACCCGCTCTTGCCTCTCTGATAACCATATTTACATATTTGTCATATGATATCCCATCCGCTTCAACTGCATGGCAGCTCCCATCAGATAAAGCTGATGCAAACAAGCCACATAAGCATAGAAGGCATCTTTTGTGCCTGGTTCCAAACGTTGACGCATCAGAGCATTATAGACGCGTGAGGCACACTCACCCACCATCTTTTCCAAGACTGTGTAGTCATTGCCTTGAAGCAGTAAGACATCTTCACGGATATATTCATCCATACTGTCATATCCCCGCTTGTCGCGCATATAGGTATAGAGATCGTCAATTTTTGAGTAGATTTCCCATTCCGTGTCCCACATTTTGGCTAGAGCCATACCAATATACATCATCCAACCAAGCGAGGCTGAGGGATAGTCCTGAAACTCACGGATACCGTCAGGAATATAGGCCTTAGCAATCTCTTCCCATTTCTCTTCCACATCGGGACACTCTGGCAGACGTTCATCCACCTCATTCATACTCAACAGAAACTGATGCAGGTCTTTACGCAATTCTTGCTCTAGCAAGCATTTTCCATCGCTGCCGAGCGGTTCTTTAAAAATCTCCATATTCGTTATAGCATCTTCTCAAGTATCTCTACAGCCCTGGTAATATCCTCCTGAAAACATTTGTGATCACGGAGGAAGCAAACCTTGCCACCACTGATGGCATCATACAGTTCCCGACTCATGTCATCTGCATAGCTAGCAATAGCCATCTCTATGTCATCTCTCTGCCAATCAAGCGTTGAATGAACATAGATTCGCTGTTTCTGATGCAGGAAACTATAAGCGGTCTCGATACTATCCTTTGTTATCATTTTAAGAATCTGACTGGCAAAGGTACTCATTTTCGCTCAACTATTCATAATTTTGCTTTCATAATTAACAAAAGTTGAGCCTTTAACAATGGCAATAAGATAACGCTCCATGCTACAAACGACTTCTCGCCAGAAGAAACAAGGGCATAGTGTTTCTTAAAAAATGAATTGCTATATTAATTCGTGTAAATTAACGCGATTCGCAGCAGAAAAAGTTGTAACTTTGCAGCCATGAAAGTTAAGATACAGACAATGTTTGGCGACATTATTGTTCGCCTGTATGACGAGACTCCCATCCATCGTGACAATTTTATAAAATTGGCAAAGGAGGGATATTATGATGGTACGTTGTTCCATCGAGTAATCAAAGACTTCATGATTCAGGGCGGTGATCCAGACTCTAAAGGGGCTCCTGCTGGGAAAATGCTGGGCGTGGGTGGTCCAGACTACACACTGGAAGCTGAGATAAAACCTGACCTGCTACATAAGCGCGGGGCTCTGGCCGCTGCACGACAGGGTGACGAGGTGAACCCCGAACGTCGTAGCAGTGGCTCACAATTTTATATTGTATGGGGACAGGTTTATAATGAGGGTCAGCTCCGCCAATTCTCCAAACAACTAAGAATGCAGAAAATACAAGATGCCTTTAACGCCCTTGCCTCTGAGCATCGTACTGAGATTATGCAAATGCGTCGCGAAAGGAATCGTGTAGGACTCCAGGAGCTTCAAGACAGACTAGCTGTAGAGGCTGAGAACAAGGTGGGCAAGGAAGGACTGACAGACAAACAGCTGAAACAATATTCGACCATTGGCGGAACGCCCCATCTAGACGGTCAATATACCGTCTTTGGAGAAGTCGAAGAAGGTCTTGAGATTGTAGAGATGATACAAGCCACAGCCACGGGACGCACTGACAGGCCAGTAGATGACATAGAAATGAAAATGACCGTTATTGAATAATAACAGCAAAGTTATTCATGGTCTGAACACATATCTCCCTACTCGTTTCTTATAATCAAGATATTCCTGCCCGAAGTCCTTCTCCAACCGCTGTTCTTCACTACGAACTTGAAGCGTTAGCAAAATAACCTCTGCCAAAACAATAAGCAGCGGCAACAGCGACCAAAGCCAGACGAGAACCCCCACATCATAGATATAGATACCTACAAGCATTGGATTACGACACAGACGATACGGTCCGTCCGTCATCAGATTCTTCGTTCGCGGAGCCACCTCATGACCATAGGCATCGAAAGGATTACCTTTACCGACAACACGCATATAGACTATGCTATAAATGCTCAGAGCCAGTCCGCAGACGACAAGTAACACGGAAACAACACACAATAATGCGGAATCAGGAACATATGGCCATGCTCGTCCAGACACTAACCACATCAAAGCAGGAATGCCGATTACAAAGACAAGCAATCCCAGCAGGTAGCCAAATAAATGTGACTTGTTCATCATTAATTCTTTATAATCTCAGTATTTCACTTGCAAAGATACTTATTATTCCTATTATTTTCGTATTTTTGCAGCGAGAATTAGGATAGTTTATGATTATGGCAAAGCGAGAATACATACAGGCCAACAAGGATTGGTTGGAGATGAAAGCTAAGGAAGAAGGTGTGGAAGCACTTCCAAAAGGAATTTACTACAAAGTTCTGAGAGAGGGCAATCAAAATAGCGCAAAGCCAACAGCTCGAAGCATTATAACAGCCCATTATACAGGCAGGACTATCGACGGTAAGCAGTTTGACAGCAGTCGTGGCGGAGTGCCTTTAGCATGTCGTCTCTGCGACCTCATTGAGGGGTGGATCATCGCCATCCAACAAATGCACATCGGAGATAAATGGGAGCTCTACATCCCAGCCGAAATGGGCTATGGTAAATTCTCCCAGCCTGGCATTCCCGCAGGCTCAACACTTATTTTTGAAATAGAGCTAATAGCTATCGCATGAAAGATTTACTTTTAGTTTGCATCGGAAGTTTCTGTGGCGGTTTCACCACGTTCTCAACGTTCATGAACGAGAATTTCCTTTTAGAACGCGATGGTGCTATTATCTCTGCGATTCTATATACATTGGCAAGTTTTGCTCTCGGTCTCATAGCCGTCATACTGGGATATCAAATTGTGAAGCTATGACCCTTCAAGAACTTATCTTATCCGTAGATTCAGAACAATACAGCAGTTCACCGCTCTTTAAGATTCTACAGCAGACTAAACCTGAGTATGGCACTAACAGACGTATTAAGGTTAGGTCTGTAAATGGTGATATTACCATTACGAATACTCACATTGGCTCATTGGGCGACATTCTAACTTACCCCATCGATGTGGATCAAGATTTAAATATATCAAAGGTACAACTCTTGGATTCCATTCTCCTCGAGCTTTCATCTAGAGGCTTCAACGACGTAGAGGCATCTGAATTCTGGGACGACATGACAAACCTTCAAAAAGCGAAGATAATCAGATAATATTCCCAAAACAGGAATAACGACAGGCGGGCACTTCTGGCCTGATACAGTTACCCTATCCTTTTTCCAAATATCTCGCAGACTAAGAATTTCTCATTACCATCGCTGATTCTTACGTTTTCCCAATGAAAACTGTCTTCTGTTATGTCAGAGAAAATCCAGAAGGCATTCTCCTCAGACAGCACTTTACCAACGAGTTTGTCACCCTGCTTGGTGAAGCATAGTCTTTTCATCGAATGATCGCAAGTATAAACAACGTCATAACACCGATCAACCTTGTTGAACATTCTAAACGAAGAGCCGTATTCTCCATCGGGCTGCGGCTCGTTTTCTTTGGTGGCACGCGACGGGAAAATAAATATATCCTGTACGCCTGTGCCCTCTAGGATTCTGCGGAAAAACCACTCTCCCTTGACGTGTCGTTTAAATCCCTTCTCGGGTTCGTCATAATAATCACAGGCCCAGTCTCCTATTAGCGGTGCAAACCAATCGTATTCAGCTGGTATTCTATCAGTCTTCTCGCTCAGTAATGCCTCAATGAAATTATCCATAATAATATAACATTAAGAATGCCTTATTTCAACTTTTGACCATCTGAAAAGGCCTTACCAACGGTCTTACCAAGCTGAATATATGTGTGATGTATCGGATTGAAGGTTATCAGATTCATCTTCTCCACATCGGGTTTTCCATCCTCAGCCAAGAACCTCTCGTCACAGAGGATATTCACGATTTCAGCAACGAGATAATAGCCTGTCTCGCTTTCATCGATCTTCTGTTTTACGCGACATTCAAGCGTCATCGGGAACTCCTTGAATACGGGAGCATTCACGTTGGGAGCCTTTTCTGCTATCCAGCCAGTTTTCTCCATCTTATTTGGAGTTTTTCTACCACTGACAATACCCACATAGTCAGAAGCAACTATCGTCTCAGCAGTAGCAAAGGCAACTGTGAACTCTGGATTAACAGCCAGATTATCGGTTGTCTGGTGAGAGCCAAGCGAGATAATGATTTCGTGCATATCCCACTGACCGCCCCAGGCAGCATTCATGGCGTTGGGCCTACCATCCTTGTCATAAGTACCGATAATCAGCACAGGTTGTGGCAACAGCCACGCAGTAGATTTGAAACTCTTCATAATCCTATTTGTATTTTGTCACGGGCAAAGATACAAATTATTCCTCAATTATTCATATTTTCGTATTCACAATTACAATACTTTATGATTTGGCGTTAATCGGAATTTTACTCCAAGGAAAGTATGACTTTACAAGGTTTAAAGTCGGAGTTTACTCCCCATCTGATGATTGTCCGCTTCCCGAACATAAAAAAAGAGTCCAACGATTAACTCATTGAACTCTTTGCGGAGAGAGAGGGATTCGAACCCCCGGTACCTCTCGGTACGGTAGTTTTCAAGACTACTGTAATCGACCACTCTACCATCTCTCCAGTGCTCTGATTGTCTCGAAAGCGGGTGCAAAGGTACATGTTTTTTTCGGAACAAACAAATTTTTCGGCAACTTTTTGCATCTCCAGCTTAAAATTCGCACCTTTGAGCATGGTTAGAAGGCACTCTCGCTCGGATTTTCCCGAATAAATTTGGATAATCGCTCGCTTATTCGTACCTTTGCAGCGTGATTTACCCTAGCAATTTTGAGCACAAGCTCGGTTTCGATGAGATAAGAAGGCTGCTGAAAGAGCGTTGCCTGAGCACCTTAGGCAAGGAGAAAGTTGACGAGATGGCTTTCTCTACTGATTGTGATGCCATCAACGAATGGCAGACACAGGTAAGAGAATTCCGCAGGCTGAAGGAAGAAAAAGACGATCTCCCCATGCAGTATTTCTTCGATGTAAGGGCTGCTGTGACCAGAATACGTATGGAGGGTACTCACTTGGAGGAAGACGAGGTATGGGACTTGCGTCGCTCACTGGGCACTATCGTCAGCATGGTGAACTATCTGGAACAGGGAGCAGAAGAGTCGGCTAGCGGAGAGATGAGATACCCCTACCCTGCCTTGCACAGACTGACAGAGGGCGTAATGACCTTCCCCGCAATGATACGCAGGATAGACTCCATACTCGACAAATTCGGGAAAATCAAGGATTCGGCCTCGATGACGCTGGCAAGCATACGTCATGAGTTGGAAAAGACTCAGGGTAGCATCTCGCGTACATTATATAGTATATTACACAGTGCCCAGAAAGACGGATTGGTCGACAAGGATGCCGCCCCCACCATGCGCGACGGCAGACTGGTAATTCCTGTGGCTCCATCGATTAAACGCAGAATAAGCGGTATCGTACACGACGAATCGGCTACTGGAAAGACGGTATTCATTGAGCCAACAGAGGTGGTTGAGGCTAATAACAAGGTGCGCCAGATGGAAGCTGAGGAAAGAAGGGAGGTAATCAGAATCCTGACCGTATTTACCGATGAGGTACGCCCTCATGTGAAAGATATCCTTGACTCATACCAGTTTCTGGCTCTGATAGACCTGATACAAGCCAAGGCCGAGTGGGCACGACTGACAAAGGCCTTTGAGCCAATGGTAGAGAACAAGCCCCACATAGACTGGATCCGCGCCATACATCCACTCTTGCAGCTTTCGCTCGAAAAACAGGGGAAACAAGTGGTTCCGCTCGACATCACCCTGACACAGCAAAAGCGCATATTGATTATCTCTGGTCCGAATGCTGGTGGTAAGTCTGTATGCCTGAAGACCACAGGATTGCTACAATATATGTTGCAATGCGGCCTTCCCATACCCATTGGCGACCGTTCTACATGTGGTGTTTTCAAACACATCCTTATAGACATAGGCGACGAACAGAGCATTGAGAACGATCTCTCGACCTACTCAAGCCACCTGATGAACATGAAGCAGATGATGAAACAGGCCAATGGCCAGTCGCTGCTATTGATAGACGAGTTCGGTAGTGGTACTGAACCTACCATTGGTGGCGCCATCGCAGAAGCCATGCTGAACCAGTTCTGGAAAAAACAGACGTTTGGCGTGATAACCACTCATTACCAGAATCTGAAACATTTTGCAGAGGATCATCCAGGAGTTGTAAATGGCGCCATGCTGTATGACCGTCATGAGATGCAAGCACTCTTCCAGTTAGCCATTGGACAGCCCGGTTCTTCATTCGCCATCGAAATAGCTCGAAAAACAGGCATTCCTGAAGAGGTAATCCGCGAAGCCTCAGACATCGTAGGCTCAGATTACATCCAAAGCGACAAGTATCTGCAAGATATCGTGCGCGACAAGCGCTACTGGGAAGGCAAACGCCAAACCATACATCAGCACGAGAAATCGCTGGAGAATAAGATCAACCGTTACGAAGACGAACTTAATGAGATTGAACGCCAGCGTAAGGAAATACTGCGCAAGGCTAAGGAGCAAGCAGAAGAACTACTGAGGGAAAGCAACAAGAAAATCGAAAACGCCATTCGTGAGATCAAGGAAGCACAAGCTGAGAAAGAGCGCACACGACTGGTGCGCGAAGAGCTGAACGCCTTTAAAGAGGAACTGACAGATATTGACACGAAAGACAACGACGAAGCAATAGCCCGCAAGATCCGTCAGATACAGGAGCGCAAGGAACGTAGAGAAAAGCGTAAGCAAGAGAAAGCCAACAAGGCTGACAGTCCCGTATCTGCACCAGCCCCAAAAGCAAAAGTCGAGGATAACAAACCTATAGTAGCTGGCGACACTGTAAGAATCAAAGGACTCTCGTCTGTTGGTGAAGTAGAATCCGTTGATGGCAAAATGGCTACCGTCATCTTTGGTGGTATGAAAACAAAGATGCGTGCTGATCGTCTGGAACACGCAGAGAAACCCAAACAACATACAACCAAGGCAGAAGAGCGCAACAATAATATTGCGGGATCATACGCCACCGTATCACGAGACACACGCGACGTGATAGACAATCGAAAGATGAATTTCCATCAGGATCTTGACGTTCGTGGTATGCGAGGCGATGAAGCCATCAATGCCGTGACCTACTTTATCGACGATGCCATACTCGTAGGCATGTCGAGAGTAAGAATTCTGCATGGCACGGGAACGGGCGTATTGCGCCAGTTGATACGCCAATATTTAGGCACGATTCCCAACGTTTCACACTTCCGCGACGAGCATGTCCAGTTTGGTGGAGCAGGCATTACAGTAGTCGATTTAGACTGATTTTACCCTCTTGACATAGATTAAGCGCATACTCGCGATTTATTAAAAAAGCCAAAAATATTTGGCTAACTGCCTGATTATTTGTACCTTTGCCCCCGAAATACGACGCGACGTCGTTAGTTTGAGTAAGAAATCTAAAGGATAACGCGGGTCTCGCAAGAGTCCGCCTAAAGTATAGAGAATATGAATCAACTAATTAAAAAGGCAAGTGTCAGCTTGATGGTTCTTATGATGACAAGCTTTACAGCTTTTGCATCTAGCAGCGGCAACAAGAACACAAAATCATCAAGTTTTGACTGGAATCCAGTAATGGATGCGATTATTCAAGTAGAAAGCGAAGGAAATCCCAGAGCCGTGAGTGGGAACTCAGTAGGCGCGATGCAGATTACTCCGATACTTGTACGAGAATGTAATGAGATTCTGAAAAAGCAAAAGAGTAAGAAGCGCTACACGATGGACGACCGTTATAGTGTCGAGAAGTCAAAGGAGATGTTCCTCTTAATTCAGAAGTACTTCAACCCTGAAAATAGCATTGAGAAAGCTATACGTTCATGGAATGGTGGTGTTAAGTACAGTGTCAAAGCTACCAACAGGTACTATAAGAAAGTATTGGCACGAATGAAGTAAGGATACAGAAAACTTCGCAGTCGTTTGTATAACGAGAACTATTTGCAAGACTGATAATCCGATTGTCAAGGGCAAAACCTGACGATCGGATATTTTTTTCTCCCCTCCTCTTTCTTAACTGTCTGGATGAAAATAAAAAATGCAAGCTTTTCAGCTTGCATCCCTCTCTTGTTGCGGAGGCAGGATTCGAACGTGCGACCTCCAGGTTATGAGCCTGGCGAGCTACCAACTGCTCCACTCCGCGATGTTATTTTTTCTAAGCGGGTGCAAAGGTACTACTATTTTTTGAATTACGCAAATATTTGCGCTTTTTTTTTGTATTTTCTCGACTCAAGGCATATTTTTGCCCTATTTTCTTGTTTAATTCAAAGAAAAAAATTAATTTTGCACACTGTAATTGCTGTGTGCAATTCATAAAAAAGAGGAGGAAGTAATATGTCAATATCAAAAACCAGACAGAAACTAGTTGACGTGGCTCGACAGCTATTTGCCAAAAACGGGCTCGAGAACACGACGATGAACGACATCGCTTTGCAGTCAGGCAAAGGACGTCGGACGCTCTACACTTATTTCAAATCGAAAGAGGAAATTTATTATGCCGTTATCGAAAGCGAGTTGGAACGCTTAAGCGACAAGCTCGATGAGGTAGCAGCCAGAAAGATACGTCCACAAGACAAAATCATTGAGCTGATATATACCCATCTGAGTATGATTCGTGAGACGGTGGTGCGTAATGGAAATCTGCGTGCAGAGTTTTTCCGCAACATCTGGATGGTCGAGAAGGTACGCAAGCATTTTGACGATGCAGAAATAGAACTCTTCCGCAAAGTTTATACGGAGGGAAAGGAAGACGGTGAATTTGACATTGACAATGTAGACCTTGTGGCAGACATCACCCACTATTGTATCAAGGGTTTGGAAGTACCTTATATATATGGACGCATTGCCCACGGTATGAAGGAAGAGGACACCAAGCCACAGGTGGCCAAGGTCGTTTATGGCGCCTTAGGCAAGTTCCAGAAGAAGTAAAAGAATAAAGTACAAACATATTTAAACAACAAGAATTTTATTATGGGATTATTAGAAGGTAAGACAGCACTGATCACAGGTGCTGCACGCGGTATCGGAAAGGCTATCGCACTGAAATTCGCCGCCGAGGGCGCAAACATCGCATTCACAGACCTCGAGGTTAACGAGGATACTGAAAAAGAAATTGCCGCTCTGGGCGTAAAGGCAAAGAGCTACGCCTCAAACGCAGCAGATTTTGCTCAGACTGAGGAAGTGGTTAAGGCTGTGAAAGAGGAGTTTGGTTCAATCGATATCCTCGTGAACAACGCTGGTATCACCAAAGACGGACTGATGCTTCGTATGACAGAACAGCAGTGGGATGCCGTTATCGCTGTAAACTTGAAGTCGGCCTTCAACTTCATCCACGCTTGTGTGCCCGTGATGATGCGCCAGCGTGGTGGTTCAATCATCAACATGGCCTCAGTAGTAGGTGTTCACGGCAATGCTGGTCAGGCCAACTATGCAGCCTCAAAGGCTGGTCTGATTGCACTTGCAAAGAGTATTGGTCAGGAGATGGGTCCCAAGGGTATCCGTGCTAATGCTATTGCTCCTGGTTTCATTGATACAGCTATGACTCAGGCTCTGCCTGATGATATCCGCAAGGAGTGGATCAACAAGATTCCTCTGCGTCGTGGTGGTCTGGTAGAAGACATTGCCAATGTAGCCACATTCCTCGCTTCAGACATGTCGAGCTACGTAAGTGGTCAGGTGATCCAGGTAGATGGTGGTATGAACATGTAAGCTGATGGATGTAGTTTACGAAGACAACCATATTATCGTAGTCAACAAACAGAGTGGGGAGATCGTTCAGGGCGACAAGACTGGCGATCGCCCCCTTTCTGATATTGTAAAAGACTATATCAAGGAAAAATACGCAAAGCCCGGAGCCGTATTTCTGGGCGTGGTGCATCGTCTGGATCGTCCTGTTTCAGGCCTAGTAGTCTTTGCCCGCACCTCAAAAGCCCTGACCCGTCTGAACAAGATGTTTGCAGAAGGCGAAGTACACAAGACTTACTGGGCTATCGTAAAAAACACGCCACGCGAACCCGATGGAACACTCACTCATTGGTTGGTACGCAATGAAAAGCAGAATAAGTCGTATGCCTACACCTCGGAGAAACCAAATGCCAAGAAAGCGATCCTGAAGTACCGCGTTATCAGTCACTCAGACAACTATTGTCTGTTAGAAGTCAACCTGATGACGGGCCGTCATCACCAGATACGTTGCCAACTTTCAGCGATGGGAAGTCCTATTAAGGGCGATCTAAAGTACGGCTTTCCCCGTAGTAATCCCGATGGAAGCATCTCGCTGATGTCACGAAAGGTCGAGTTTGTCCATCCTGTTTCAAAAGAAACCATTGTTATTGAGGCACCCATACCCCACGATCCTCTCTGGCAAGCTTTGGCACCACAATCACAAAACAGACAGAAAAAGACATAAAAAACCTGGGTGTTATCGAACATCCAGGTTATCGTGTTTTGCCATCCATACACTGAACAGCATGCCAGCTAAAAGCATGGCACTCATGGTCATTGTCATTATCATTATTTTCAAATGTATAATATATCTTTACTAACTAATCTTCTTATTCTTATTGACGGTGCAAAATTACTGCATTTTTATGAAATAAGCAAGGAATCTTTAAGAATTGTGTGCGGTAACAGAAATTAGTTGATACATGTCAATTCGGCAGCAAGAATAACAATTCTATCTTTTTTCTTCACTAACCAATGGACATATCGGAATTATTTCTTACCTTTGCCACATATTTACAATGACAAGAATATGAAAGGAAACAAGATTATAGGCTTCATTGCAGGAGCATTCATCGTGGTAGTAGCACTCTATATGTGTGGCGACTGGCACATTCAGAGCAATGATGAGGCAGAGAAAAAGGAAACCTATCAGGCAGCCGACTCACTGCCTATGCTCATCATGCAGATTCAGAAGTGTTCTAAGCTCTACACAGCAGAATACAAGGTACATAAGATCGTAACCCACGACGATGCCCTGCGCCTGAAAGGCTCACTTCTCCAACGACAATTCAACTTAAAGGTTCCAATGGCTGATCGCAAGATTGCCATTCCCATGGACGCCAAGTTGAAAGCCTGGATCGACTTCAGTCAGTTCTCAGAAAAGAACGTTGAGCGCGAGGACGACAAGATTACCATCATCCTGCCCGACCCCAAGGTCACGATGACAAGTTCGAAGATAGACCAGAAGAACATGAAACAGTATGTGGCTATGACCCGTTCGAACTTCAGCGATGAAGAACTGGCTAACTATCAGCAACAAGGACGTGCAGCCATCATCGAGAGCATACCAGAAATGGGTATTTTGGAGACAGCCCAAGCCAACGCGGCGAAAGTACTCGTACCCATGCTTGTAGAGATGGGATATGAAGAAGAGAACATTACGGTTGCTTTCCGCAAGCATTATGGTCCGAAAGACATCCAGACACTGATAAGAATTGACGATTAGAAGGGAAATTGACTTATGAAGACAAGCAGTTATATTAAAATAGGTATAAGCATCATAGTCGTTGGACTACTCATTGCAGTTATCATGTGGGTGAAAAGTATCACAAAAGGCAACTATGTAGCTTTCGGAGCAGATACAGCCATTGACGTGACCCCGACACAGATTCAGAGCATAAAAGCCATTGGCGAGTGGGAATTCCTCTCCTTAAGCGCAGAAGAATTAGTTGACACCGTACGCAAGGGATTCTTCACCAACGACGAACTGGTACGCATCTACTATGGCACATTACGACTAGGTGTCAACATGCACCAAGTAGAACCCGGATGGCTCACCACGAAGGGCGACTCCGTGATCATGAAACTACCCAAGATAGGACTTCTCGACAAAGACTTTATCGACGAGGCACGTACGAAGTCATTTTACGAGAGCGGTTCATGGAAACCTACTGATCGCGATGCGCTCTATAAAAAAGCCTATCGACAGATGCTGAAGCACTGTCTGACCAAGGAAAACCTTCAGGCAGCAGAGGTCAACGCAGACCAACAACTACGCAACATGATGCAATCAATGGGGTATAAAAACATAAAGATTGTATTCAAGAATTAGCGCTCAGAATTCAGGCACAAGGATTAGCGCACAGGGAGCACAAACTCCATACGTGTTCCCTTCTGGTAATGTTCGTCGTAACGAAGATAGCCACCTATCTTCTCAGCCAGTCGATTAGCCACACTGAGGTCGAACTCTATCTCATCCGTCATATCACTGGGATTGTCGAACCACTTGAAAAGAACCTTTTTCCTATCCTCAGGAATACCTCCGCCCGTATCTTCCACATAGAACGTAATCATGCTCGACGACTTGTCGCGATAGCATCCAGCGGCCACCTCGCCCTCGCTGGTAAAGCGACAAGAGGTAAACACCAGTTTATTAAGTACCACTTCTACGATATGACGATCAGCAGACACGAACACATCGTCAGGCAGATCATGACGGAATGTCAAACGCACGCCATTCTGCACAAATGGGCGGTTACCGTCCAGACTGCGCTGAATCAGCTGGTTAGGACTGAAGCGTTCGTCCTGGAGATGATGCCCATCGCCACCTTCCGAATATACAGCCACCTCGTCGAGCAAAGTAGATATCATACTGGCATTATACTGAATCTTACCCGAGATACTCTTTTTCTCGCTTTTCGACAAATACAGATCCTCACGGGCAATAATCTCAGCCATTCCAGAGACAGAGTGAAGAGGAGTACGGATCTCACGACCTAATGCACGAATAAAAGTAGTCTTCATGACATCAAGCTTCTCCAATTCCTTAATTTTGGAATTGAGCGATCTGATGCGCATGAAAAGGTAAATGCACATACATAACAAAATGACCAAACAAACTACCAACATCATTGTACTACGCTTCTCTAAATATATCTGACATTCGTCGAGAGATTGCAAAATTATAAAATATCTGTTAAATGGCAAACTTTTCGGCTACAATTTCGCAAAAAAGGGTCAATTTTTGATAATTTCGGTAACAATCAGGCTTCTTCCATCCACCCTGAAGCGAATATCCACATTAAGGAAAGGCATGCCATAGATGCGCTGTGGATCGTCATGGAAACGTGGGCGCGGGTCCTGAGCCAGCGTCGCCTTCAAGGCCTCCAACTCGCCAGCAGGAACCATAGCAGCCAGTTCGTCAGTCATCTCCACCTCAAGAGGCTTCCACTCTGTAGCGTCCACGAAACCACTACGCGCCTCAGGATGAGCATCAGCGTATGCCACATAGGGTTTCACGTCGTAAATAGGAGTACCATCCATGAGGTCTGCGCCAAGCACATAAATCACAGGCCCCAGACGCGAATCCATCTCCACCCTGTCCATGCGCACACACGAAAGTCCTAAGTTATTAGGGCGGAAAGGCGAACGCGTGGCGAAGACACCCAGGCGGGTATTTCCCCCCAGACGGGGCGGACGCACAGTGAGGCTCTTCTCTGCATCCCGATTGGCAGAGAATTCCCATATCAGCCACAGGAAGTCAAACCCTTCGAGGCCTCTCACAGCCTCTTCCCTGCGATAAGGCGGTTCAAAGACAATACGCCCTGAGAGTTGCTCCACAAGTCCACTTTGCCTCGGGATGCCGAATTTCGACTTCAGGGGCGATTCGAAATGAGCTATCGGTTTTATTTCCATAGGCGCAAAATTACCATTTTTCAGAGAAAAACACAAAATATTCACCCAAAAACTTTGAGAGAATGGATATTTTTCTTATATTTGCAAAGGAAAATAGAGCTAAACAATTTTTATGAGGTTAAAGACTATCCTTTTGACAATGGCTTTAACACTGTCTGGTAGTATATTATACGCTACTGAGGACTATAAGAGCAGCGCCGAATATACTGCTCTGCGCGACTCAATGAGCCATGCTTTCAACGATGGCGACAGCGCCCGTTTCTTCCCAGCCCTGAAAAACCTTCAGAGCTATCTGCTGAAACAAAAGGACATGCACGCCTACTACACCCAGCGATGCAACGAAATTGTGTTTCTGATGAACCAACAACGCATCTACGAGGCCTACAAATGTGCTCAGGTGATGGCCAAGGAACTGCGTGAGAAGAAACTCGACAAGGAGATGTATATGGCCGTCAACATGCTGGGCCATATCAATCGCTATTGCGGCAACGAGAAAAAAGCGAAGGAATGCTGGTACGAGGCGCTCAGCATGATGGAGGAGCAGGGCTACTACTCCAACATGCCACCAATCTACATGAACATCGTCAACGTGGCGCTCGACAATAACCCGGCAGAGGCCGACAGTCTGCTGGAAAGAGCCAAGTGTATTGCGGAGAAGCACTCCAAAGAGCGTGTGTTCGACATCGTGACCCGTCGTACTGCGAGTTACTTCACACGTGGTGATATGGACAAGTTCCTTGAGGGCTATAAGGCATACAAGGAAGGTGAGGCACGTGGCGAGTCGTCAGTCCATGGTCGACTGCTCGAAGTCTATTATCAGTGCTATCTTGGCAACACTGACGAGGCCGTAAGAATGGCTCGTGAGGATTTAGGCGACGAAGGTCTGGACGCCATAGTCATGATCTACGAGAAAGCCGGCAGGTGGAAAGAGGCCTACGAAGCCCTTAAACAAGACTATGCCACCAGCGACTCAATCGACAATGTGGTGCTGACCAACAGCATGCTGGGTATCCGCGAACAAGTCAGGATGTACGAGATGGAACGCGAGGCCTCGAACACCAAGATGATCACCCTGACGGCTACCATGGGTGCGCTTCTACTATTACTCATGGCACTCTTCTATATCGTACAGGCACGCAAGCGCCATACCCTCGAACTCGAGAAGGCCTACAAGCGCGCCATGGAATCAGAGGAGATGAAGCGGGCCTTTATCAGAAACATCAGTCACGAGATACGCACGCCGCTCAACATCATCAGCGGCTTTGCCCAAGTCATAGCCAATCCCGATCTGGTAGAGAATGTGTCTGATCGTCAGCACATGGCTGAGGTCATGCAGCAGAATGCCCAGCGGATGACCCAACTCATCGACGAGATTATCGGCCTCTCGCTTATAGAGTCGACAAAGAAGATGAATCAGGAAGACCACACGCACATCAACTCGCTGCTCAGATCGCTCATCAAGCATCATGCGAAAGAGGTTTTTCCTGATATCGAAATGAAATTTGAGACCACGCTATCTGACAGCTTCACGCTCAGGACGAACAAGAACATGCTGAAACGCATTCTCAACAGTCTGCTCGACAATGCGAGGAAATATACCATTGAGGGCTATATCAAACTATCGGCAGAGAGCGACGGGCGAATGCTGTCCATCTCTGTAGAAGACACAGGAAGCGGCATACCCGCCAAGGAGGCGGAACACGTCTTCGAGCGCTTCGTGAAGCTCGACTCCTTTAAGGAAGGTATTGGTCTCGGACTGCCTTTGAGCCGCAAGTTCGCAGAACAGCTGGGAGGCACTGTCACACTCGACACCAAATACACCAAAGGTGCGCGTTTCATAGTCAGACTGCCCATTCATACATAAGCAGCAAAAAAAATCCCTCGCCAGAAAGCGAGGGATTATCTTTTTCCTTATCCTAAATATTTTATCAGGATGCGGGCATAGCCACTGTCGTGCAGTTTAGCGATGCTCTTTTCGCGAATCTGTCGCACACGCTCACGTGTCAGTCCCATCTCCGCACCGATTTCCTCAAGTCCGCGCTCCTGGCATCCTATACCAAAGCACTCCTTCACGATTTTCAGTTCACGGTCCTTCAACACGTTGCGCAACACGTTATCGAGATCGCTGGTCAGCGACTCATAGTCCACGTGTTTGTCTGTACGGGAGTCATCTCCCGAGCTGAGCATATCTGCCATCGAGTTGTCGTCGTCCTCGCCAAAAGGAGCGTCGATACTCATGTGGTGGCTATCAGCCTTAGCAGTCTGCTCGATTTTCGACTCATCGATCTGAGTCAGTTCCGCCAACTCTGTCACAGAGGGGCGACGCTGATGAATCTGCTCGAAACGGTTAATCTCCTGATTAATCTTGCTCAGTGCTCCGCTCTGGTTCAAAGGCAGGCGAACGATACGGCTCTGCTCTGCGATAGCCTGCAGGATGCTCTGGCGAATCCACCATACGGCATAAGAGATAAACTTAAATCCTCGCGTTTCGTCAAACTTTTCAGCAGCTTTTACCAGTCCGATATTACCTTCGTCGATCAGGTCGGTCAGTGTCAAGCCCTGATGCTGATACTGCTTAGCCACAGAAACGACAAAGCGCAGGTTGGCCGTCACCAGGCGTTCCTTGGCTTTCTCTCCTTCCGGGCCACCCTTACGGATAGCCTGTGCCAGTTCAATTTCCTCATCAATGGTTACAAGGGGTTGACGACCAATCTCTACGAGGTATTTGTCAAGTGCTTCACTCGATCGATTGGTAATACTCTTTTGAATCTTTAATTGCCTCATATATATTCTGTTACTCTGAAAAAGTGTGCAAAAGTACAAAAAATATCGGTTCGTTGTTACTTGGGCACTTTCTTTTTAAGAGACGTTAACTAAATTTCGTTCGTTATTGATACAAATCATTGCACTATTTCCTGCAGTCTGGCGTCACCAGGCTTAAAGAGCCATCCTTTACAGGTCTTGGCGTCAGCCTTGTAAGCCTTCATTTCCACCCTGCTCCAGTCTATCTGGTCTGTGCGCTGAGCCAGAGGGGCATGAGGTATCAGACTGCCGTCACGCACCAGGATAATGGCAGGAATCTTCCCTGCCTCGATGGTCTGATAGCCACCCTCATAAACCTTACCGGTCTGATAGTCGATCCACTTACCCTTGGGCAGATAGACCTCACGCTCATGACCACTCTCCATGAGCGGAGCCACCAGCATCTGCGAGCCGAACATATACTCATCTTCAACGAGCCAGGCACCCGTATCGTGCGGGAACTCCACCAGCAGAGCCCTCACCATAGGCAGTCCGCGCTCAGAGCAGTCCTTGGCCTGAGCATACACATAAGGCATCAGTTTGTATTTCATCTCCGCACAATCGCGGAAAGCCTCTGTAAACGATTCCGAGATGAGCCAAGGCTCCGTAGGAGGCGCACCATGGGCTCGTGTGTGAGAGCTCAGGAATCCGAAGGGCAGCCAACGACGATAGATATCCTCAGGCGAGGCCGTCACGAAGCCACCCATGTCGTGACTCCAGAACGAGAAACCGCTCAGTCCGAAGCTCAGTCCGCCCCGCAGGTCTCCCAACAGCCCTGTGTTCGTGGTAGCAGCATCGCCGCCCCAGTGTAAGGCATAGCGCTGACTTCCTGCCCAGGCACTGCGCGCCCAGATGATGCCCTCACCAGGATGGTTGCGCTCCACAACCTCCCAGAGAGCCTTGTTATAGCGCAGGGGATAGAGGTTATGCTCGTAGAGTCCGCCCTTGCCGCTATGATAGAAGCCATTATAGGGAGCTGCCTCGCCAAAGTCACACTTGATGGTTGAGACGCCCTGTTTCATCAAACCTTCGATTTTCGACTGATACCAGCTGACGGTCTCAGGGTTCGAGAAGTCGAGCACGGCATCCTCTACAGGCATACCGCCCGTAGCATTCACCACGTGAAGACGTTTCTCTATGATTTCCGGGAAGAAACGGTTCTTGGGCGTAAAGTAAGGCAGTTGCCACAGGCAAGTATGGAATCCGTCTTTCGAGAGTTGTCTGAGCATCTTCACGGGATCCTCGAAGCGGTCCTTCGCGAACTGATAGTCGCACTGCCAGTCTACGCCGAACCAGCCAGTATCGAAGTGGATCACGTCTGAAGGAATTCTGTGTGCCCTCAACTGACGGGCTATCTCCAGTCCCTCATCTTGCGAGAAGTAAGTGATGCGGCTCATCCATGTGCCAAAGCTCCACAAGGGCAGCATAGGACTCTTTCCCGTGATGTTCGTGTACTCGTCGAGAATATCCTTAGGCTCACCAAGGAAGACGAAGAAGTCCATCTGCTCGTCAGCCATAAACAGGCGGTCTGCCCCAATATACGAGGCACCGAAGTCGCACGTCACAGGGGCTGAGGTGTGCATGAACACACCATAGCCGCGGTTCGAGAAGAAGAAGGGCACGGGCTTGTATTGTCCGTCAGTCTCCGGCCCCTGAGGGTCAGTCACGGAGAGATGCACCTTCTGCCCCACCTTGTTCAGCGAGGTGAACGACTCGCCACAACCATAGATTCTCTCCCCTGGTGCCAGCGTCAGCACAGGGTTCATGCTCCTCGAGTTGTCGCTTCCGCGCTTGATGAACGAGAAGGGCAACAGCTTTACCTGACTCGAGTCGTTATCTATGCTGTGTCGCGTCTGCGTCAGTATTCTGCCCTTGGCATCCTTCACCACGATGCGCCAGGGATATTGTCTGATTTCGATGGTGCCATAGTCCGAGCTGTAGGCAATGCCGCCCTCCTTCTGCGAGACCTTCCACATGGTGCCCGCCCCTTTTTTCTTAAAGGCGTCGCAGAACATCACGTCGTCCTCGTCAGATACCTTGGGCTCTACGGGGGTCGAGAGCATGCGCACCCTCACCGTTCTGGGACTGATGAACTCCACCTTCAGTTTCAGTTCCGGGTCGTTCTCATAGGCAGCGTCAGGAAAGTCGAGCATCTGCATTCTCACGGGCCAGTAACCGTTCAGGTTGAACGCCTGGCGCGGACTCATCCTGTAGCGTTTCCACTGCACCAGTCCCTCACCTTTCGCCGCATCGAAGCTCACCAGCGAGTCGGCCAGGAAATAGGTATTCGACAAATCATAAAAGTCTGTCGACACATCCTTCTGCATAGCCTGCAGGTACTGGATACCTGCGTTGGTCTGTATCTGTGCGCTGACAACCATTGAGCTACCCAGCAGCAACATTGCACCAAAAAACTTCTTCATATTTCTTGAACTCCTTGTATTCTTGTCTCCCTAATTAAAACTCTATCCACGTTGGTTTCAGCATGGGCGACTTGGCAGTAATCGAGCCCTTGCCCGTTGCCACCACCATACATTTGCCGTGGAAGGCCTTACGCTGCGGCGCCTTGAAACGCTCCATCGACGTCTGGCATCCATTGTCGGTACCAATCACCTTTCCGTCGCCCTCATAGATGAAATAAATCATATCCTCGGCCCATGGACACAGGTTGCCGTCCTTGTCCACCACCTCAGCAGTGATGAAGGTCGTCTCCTTGCCCTTGTAGTCTATCGACAAACGGATATGGTCGGGCGCTCCGGCAGTCTTGATGGTCTGTTCGCACACCACCTTACCGTTCTTTCTCGATACGGCCTTCACCTCTCCTGGGTCGAACGTCACGCGCCATCCCACGTGATACTCCGTGCAGAGTCCGGGTTTCCAGCCTTCAGGCTGGTGGTCTGTCTTCCTGCGCACGCCCTGACTCTCGCCATTGATGAAGAGTTCCACCTCGTCGGCCCCGCTGTAGTAGCACCACATATCGATATAGTCGCCTGCCACCCAGTTCCAGTGAGGGAAGAGGTGCAGCATAGGCTTCTCCGTCCACTCGCTCTGATACATATAGTACGTGTCTTTCGGGAAGCCTGCCAGGTCTATCAGCCCGAAGTAGCTCGAGCGCGCAGGGAATCCGTAGGGCGTAGGCTCGCCAATATAGTCGAAGCCCGTCCAGATATACTGTCCGCCCACGTATGGCGTGTGTTTCACCACGTCCCATGTCTCCTCGTGCGTACTCGACCACGAAGCATGCATATTGTCATAGGCCGAGCACATATACGTAGGGTCTGTATAGGGCAGCCACCACTGTTTCGGTGCCACGTATGTCGAGTCGCTGGGCATCATATAGTAGCCACGCGTTTGCAAGGCACTCACGCTCTCCGAGAAGATAAAGGGCTTGTCGGGAAAGTTCTTCGGCACGTCCTTCACCCACTGGTGGTGGTAGTTGAAGCCTATCAGGTCTATCGCCCCGCTCTTGAAGAGATGGTTGCCTGGCGACGGCTCGTTGCAGCCCGCCGTAACGGGTCGTGTCGTGTCGTAGCGCTTCACGATCTCCGCCAGATGCTGTGTCAGCAGCGACTGTACGCTCAGTTCGCCGTCCTTAGCCAATGTCGATGCATCATGACCAGCGTTCAGAATCAGGTTGGCCTGTTCCAGCGTCAGCGTGTCAGCCTCCGCATCCGACCACTGTTCGAGCACCTCGTTGCCAATACTCCACATCAGCACCGAGGGGTGGTTCCTGTCTCTCAGCACCAAGTCGGTGAGGTCTCTCTTATGCCACTCGTCGAAGAAGCGTGCATAGTCGTTCTGTGTCTTCTTGCGCCGCCACATGTCGAAACTCTCGTCCATCACGATCAGTCCCATCGTGTCGCACATGTTCAGCAGCTCCGGTGCTGGGGGGTTATGCGAGCTACGGATGCTGTTCACGCCCATGGCCTTCAGCTTCGTGAGCTTGCGGTGCAGGGCATCCTCGTTGAGGGCTGCGCCCAGACAGCCGAAGTCGTGGTGCTCGCACACGCCGTTCAGCTTGATGTTCTTGCCGTTGAGCCAGAAACCCGTCTTGGCGTCGAACCTGAAATCGCGGAAACCCGTGGTTGTCTCTACCTCGTCGACCACCTTTCCGCCTGCTATCAGCTGTGTCCTCACCGTGTACACATAGGGATCTTCGAGGCTCCACTTACGGGGCTTCCTGATACTGACGGGCTTTCCGCTGGCGTCGAGCCACGTGTTCTTTACCGTCACCTTCTGCCCCGTGGGATTCTCATAGTCCACCTCCACGCGCCCGTTGTCTACCTTCACGCCCCAATGCTTCACATGGATGGCGCTGGTCTTCGTGAGCCACACATGGCGATAGATGCCACAGCCCGAATACCAGCGCGAGTTGGGCTGGTCGCTGTTGTCCACACGCACCGCCACCACGTTCTCGCCCTCATGGACGTATGGTGTGATATCGTACTCAAAACTCGAATAGCCGTAAGGACGGAAGCCCACTTCCTTTCCATTCACATACACGGTGGAATTCATATACACGCCGTCGAACTCGAGAAACACCTTCTCTATCTTATCGAGCGCGAAGTGCTTGCGATACCAGCCTATGCCCCCTGGCAGCGCTCCCCCGCCCGCTCCGCTGGGGTTGCCCGCCTGGAAGTCGCCCTCGATGGCCCAATCGTGAGGCACGTCGAGCCCCCGCCACCATGAGTCGTTATAGTCTGTGGCAGCCATCTGAGCCGAATCGCCCAGCACGAACAGCCAGTCTTTGTCGAAACACAGTCTCTCCCTGGCCTGCGTTGTCAGTCCCATCAGCACCGCAGCCACCGTCAGTATTGTTTTTTTGATCATGAAAGATTTGGTTGTTTTTAAGTTCTTTAAATCCCCGCCCTGAGTGTTCAGAGCGGAGATTGTTGTTTTTTTTTGTTGTTGCGCAGCGGTTCTTATTCTGCTGCTGCGATGGTCCAGCCTGTGGGGATGCCGCTATCGCCTTTTTTCCAGGGCACATTCGCATTTATCTGTGCATCATCAGCTGTTCCTGCCAGATTACCATTCATATCTGCTATATAATCCGAATAAGCGCTGCTGATATAAATCGTCTTTGTCGTTACGGATTCATCTGTGCCAGCACCATTGAGCCAGTCAATAAGGCAAAAATCTGCACTGAGATCCGTAGCCTTACAGGTGACGCTGGACAATTTCTTACAGCCAGCGAACATATATGTATAGCAGTCTACTGCCAGCGTCTTGGCGGGCAGCTCGGGCGCTGTGGTCAGGCTTGTGCAGTCATAGAACATATATGTATAGCAGTCTACTGCCAGCGTCTTGGCGGGCAGCTCGGGCGCTGTGGTCAGGCTTTTGCAGTAAGCGAACATGCTAAAATAGCAGTATCTTGTCAGCGTCTTGGCTGGCAGGTATATCTGGTGATCAGCATCCTTGTTCTTCAGATTCTCTTGCATATAGAACATCCCACCGAAGGCATAGTCGGCTGTCAATGTCTTATTGGTGGGGTAGTTGTCCTTGTTTATGAGACTCATCACGTTGCCGTAAGCAAAGGTCTCGTCTGAGAGTTCGAATTGATAACAATCGTATATATATTCAGCTCCGTACGCCTCGTTCGTGCCTCGGAACGAGATCTTGTCGCCCGCGGCAGCCAGCGTAACACCATCCGCTGTCAGGTCGTTCTTCCATGTGATGCCGCCATCGAGCGAATATTCCACGTTAGGAGCAACAGCACTGCTATTATATTTATTAAACTTGACGGTCGCGCCAGCTTTGGCGGCCTCGAAGGTGAGCGGCGTCTCCAGGTTGACCACCACGCTGACGTCGCATGTGGCCTTCTTGCTGCCCGCCTTGGCGGTGATGACGGCTGTTCCTGTGCCAACGGCGTGAACCACACCCGCGTCGTCTACCGTGGCGACACTCTCGTCAGACGACGACCATGTGACATCAAAGTCTTCAGTGTCAGCGGGACTTACCGTGGCTTCGAGCGTCACGTCTTTACCGTTGCCATAAGCCATCTCCAGCGTCGCTTCGTTGAGCGTGACGTCCGATACGGGAGGCGCCGGATTATCCGTTTCGCCCAACAGTTCGTCGCACGATGTTTGCATCATGGTCACTGCCACCAGCAACGCCATACAGGAAAGTTTCTTGATTGATAATTTCATTTTGTTCGGTTTGTTTTTAGTTTCAGAGTGCAAAGATAATTAAAAATGAGTGAATTACCAAATTTTCACGCAAGAAAAATATCAAACTTTACTCCGAGGAAAATCCTGCTTTCACCTATCGGGAGTCAGGTTTTCCTCGGAGCAAAGTCGGGGCCATTTGTTGCAGTTGTTGCAGTGTTGCAGTTGTTTGAGAGCTTTGCGCACCCCTAAAAAAAGGTCTATATATTTATATATATATAATATATATAATATATAGTATTAACTTTTCACTTTTTCCACTTCATGATTCGAACTGCAACACTGCAACACTGCAGCAAATCAGAGCCGGATGGTGACGGGTTTACCGTTATAGCTGACCATCAGACCATCGGGGTTGTCGAGATCAAGGGGCTTAGCCTGATCGCTGCTGACGAGCACGACGTTGAAGCGGCGGCTCTTGAGCATACCGGGGAACTGACCCTTGCGGGCACCGAACGAGAGCGTACGGGTGGCATCGTCGTAGGTAATGTCGATGGTGGCATATTTGCCGCGCTCATAGTTGTAGTTGGTACCCTCGTCTTCATAGAGCTGGAAACTGCCGTTTTGTCCGGCATAGACGTAGAGGTTGATGAGCTCGGCGGGGCGCTCGTCGCTCCACTGCATCTCAGGACCGAAGGGGATGATGGCGCCCTCGCGCACGAAGACGGGAATCTGCTCGTAGGGAGCATCGACCACGAGGCGCTGACCACCTTCGAGGTGCTCGCCTGTGTAGAGATTGTACCAGCCACACTGCTCTGGGAAATAAACTGAGCGATTGCGGGCCTTGTAGTAGCCTACGGGACAGGCCATCAGCGCGGGACCGAACATCCATTGGTTGCCGATATTCTCTACCTCCTTGTCGCCATTGAAGTCCATCACCAACGGACGCATCAAGGTATAATCCTTGAAATGAGCCCAGCCAGCCATTGAGTAGAGGTATGGCATGAGACGATAGCGCAACTTATCGTAGTAGACAAACGACTTATAGGCAGGATGACTGTCGGGGGCGATGTTCCATATCTCGCGCAGGGGCCACTGGCCGTGTGAGCGGAACAGGGGGATGAAGGTGCCGAACTGGTTCCAGCGAGTCTGCAGCTCGCGCCACTCCTTGAGGTCTTCGTTCTCCACGCCACTATGGTCGAAGAGCTGCTGGGCAGCCACATAACGGTTTTCGACGCAGAAGCCGCCCTGGTCCATGCCCCAGAAGGGGAGACCCGAGATGGAGTAGTTGAGACCTGCCGTCATCTGGGCGCGCATGTCTTCCCAGCGAGTACCGATGTCGCCGCTCCATGTGGCGGTTGAGAAGCGCTGCTCGCCAGCGAAACCGCTACGGGTGAGGAGGAACACGCGGGGCTCATTCTGCTTGCCTTTCCACACGCTGCGCTGGCCGTTGTAGATGGCGTCGGCATTGACGGTGCTGTAGGCGTTGAAGTATTCGGTAGAGGTGCCTAAAGCGGTGGGGCCGCTAAGGGCCTTGCGATACCACATGGGGGTACAGTCGCGCACGTTGGGCTCCGAGGCGTCCATCCACCAGGCATCGACACCAGCGACACCGTTCTTGTTGAACTTGGTATAGAGGTTCTCGTCCATCTGGCGCCAGAACATCTTGCGGGCTCCCGGGTCGTAGGCGTCGTAGAAGCCGTTCTTATAGCCGGGCCCCACCCAGTCGTGGATATCGTCGGTGGGCGACTGAACGTACATCCAGCCCTTGGCATCGAGCTCTTTGTAGTTATCGGTATTGCAATAGAACTTAGGCCACACAGAGATCATGAAGCGACCGTGCATGGCGTGTACGGAGTCGAGCATGGCCTGAGGATTGGGATAGCGCGAGGCCTCGAACTGATGGGAGCCCCACTGGTCCTCGGGCCAGTAGTTCCAGTCCTGCACGATGTTGTCGATGGGTATCTGGCGCTTGCGGAACTCGGCGAGGGTCTGTTCCACCTCGGCAGAGGTCTTGTAGCGCTCACGGCTCTGCCAGAAGCCCAGCACCCACTTGGGATAGAGCGATGCCTTACCAGTCAGAGTACGGTAACCAGAGATGACCTGGTCGAGGTTCTGGCCTGCGATGAAGTAATAATCCATGTCCTTGGCCATCTCGCTCCAGACGGAGAGCTTGCCACGCTCCTCGGCACTGCGAGGCTCAGCCACGCGCAGTCCGCAATAGCTCTCGCCGCCATCGGGCTGCCACTCTATGCGCAACTGGGCTTTGCGTCCCTTCTGGAGCTCGCAGCTGAACTTATAGGCGTTGGGGTTCCAGGCTGTGCGCCAGCGCTCGGGCACGACTTCGCGGCCATCGATATAGACCTTGATGTAGCCGGCATAGTAGAGGATGAACTGGTAGAGCTGTGCCTTACCAGCACATTTGCCACAGCATTCGGGTTCGATGAAGCCTTCGTAGGTAACGTTGGCGCCTGCCAGCTGGAAACCCTGAGGCAGGTTCTTGATGCCACCGTTATCGGTCTTCAGCGCAATCTCCGACTTGGCTGGCGTACCGTATTCGTAATAGATGGAGTCTTCGTCGCGCACGAGCTTCTTACCCATACGGTCGATATAGGTGCCCGTGAGGTGGCCCTCCCTGCCCTGTCTGTCGTAGAGTTTGAAGGCGCGGTTGAGCTGGAGATAGTCGTTAGGATTGCCAAAGCGACAGAAGGAATAGGAATCCCACAGCAGACCGTAGTTCTTGTTGGACAGGACGAAGGGTACAGACACCTTGGTGTTGTACTGGAACAGGTCCTCGTTCTTGCCTTTCATGTTGAACTCTTCGCTCTGGTGCTGACCCAGGCCGTAGAAGGCCTCATCGTCGGGCGAGTCGAACTTCATCTGCCACGTCAGACCATGCTTCTGCTCCTCGGGGACGGAATAGCCCGTCTTCATACCCAGTTCGCGCTCTGGCACGGTGAAGGGCCAGAACTGCTTACCGTCCTTGGCTTCCCTCAGCAACGCCTTGCCAGCAGCATCGAAGAAGCTGATCTCACCTGTAGCCTTCTGTACTACAGCCTTCACATTTCTGGCCTTCACCACTACCGTCTCGCCCTCGTCGCTCACACGGTAGGAGCCTTTGGCCGGAGCCGTCTGGGGGACAATCATCAGCGAGGCGGGCTTCTCGGGCAGGACCTCGGCAGAGGTGGCTCGCACACGGATAATGTTGTCGTTCATCACTTCCAGGCGGATTACTTTTGCCTGACCTCCGTCAGGACGAATAGTCACAAAGTTTCCACTGGTCTGCACCTCGGCCGCCATCGACATTCCCGTCGTGAGCAGGGCAGACACCAGGATTAGGATTCTTTTCATACGTTTTAATTATATTATTGATGATATCAGTTATTTATTTCATCGTCATCGTCCATCAACACGGCTTCCTCGACGTCGCCGGCATCGTCGAGCGGAATGGTGATGGTGAATACGGAACCGCCTCCCGCGTTGTTGTCGCCAACAACCGTTCCGCCATGGGCTTCCACGATATCCTTCACGATGTGCAGGCATATACCCGGGTCGTCGTCGTTCACCACAGAGTCGAACATGTGAGCCTTGGCCTCCTCGGGCAGTCCGACGCCATTATCCGAAATGCGGATGGTGCCATGGTTGTCGGTCTTGTCGACGAACACCTTGATGCGACAGTCGCTGGGTGAGAACATCACGGAGTTGTTCAGCAGTATCTGGATGGCCTGAGCCATCATATCGTGGTCGAACTCGAGCCTCAGATCCTGAGCCAGAGGGAAGAAGGAGAACTTCACCCGCTTGCCGTCAGGAGCCTTGTACTGGGCACACTGCTCCTTCATGAACGCCTGGAGGTCGTTCTCCTGGCGGTGCAGTGTCAGCGCGCTCACCTCCCACTCGGGCTGCCGGGACTCTGCATTCTTCCGGGCGGTCTGCTCCTCAGCCATCATCTGGGTCTTCATCTCGTTCATCCACTGCTTCTTCTTCACCTCCATGCGCAAGCGCTCACGCTCTACGTGATCGGCCTGACGCTTCAGGAAGAAGTGACGCCACAGCCACACTGCAGCAGCCACGAAGAGGAGGAACAGCAGCAGTATCCAGCGATTGCGCAGCAGCGGGGGCGTGATGGTGATCTTCAGCGTGGCCTCGTTCTGTCCCATGGTGCCGTCTTCGTTGAGCATGCGCACATGAAGCACGTAACTGCCATGATGGAGCGACATATAGGTGATGTTGGGATCCTGCTCTTCTGTCTTAATCCACTTGTCGCTGAAACCTTCGAGCATATAGACGAAGCGCGAGGGGTTGTGGATTTCGCCCTTATCGGTAGCCAGCTGGATAGTGAACTGGTTCTCGTAATGACGGAGGGTCAGCTCGCGACTGTCGTTGAGTGCCTTTTTCAGAATCACGCGACCTTCGTATTCATCGCCTACGCCCAGTTCCTGTCCGAAGAGTTTCAGACCACTGAAGATGGGCTTCTCCGTATTGTGGATATTGGCCACAAGCTTAGGATAGATAACGTCTACACCTCCAAGACCGCCCACCAGGATCAGACCGTCCTTAGTGCGAGAGATGGAACGCTGGTTGTAGGGGCCTTCCTGCAATCCGTCGCGGCTGCTGAAGCTGCTCACGGTGAACGTCCAGTCGCCATCTTCCTCTTTCTTAGGAACGACACTCGAGACGCCGTGCTCAGTAACAACCCACATGTTATGCTGGAGGTCTTCGGCAATACCCACGACACTCGAGCCCAGAAGGCCGCTGTTCCTGTCGAGAAGGGTCTGCTTGCCTGTCTTTCCGTCGACGACACAACAGCCTGCTGTAGAGCCGTGCCATACAAGGCCTCGGCTGTCTTCGATGACACAGGTCGTCGACGCCATAGCTGCCGGCTGTCCGGGGATGGCGGGGATGGTGATGTTGACAATCTTTCCGCTCAAGGGATTGATGAGCGAATAGTACTGCGAGTGTCCCACCATGAGCCAGCCTTTTGCCGTCCACGTGGCCGAGGTCATGAAGTTCTCTGGCAGATTGGAGTTATAGGAATTGTAGGTCTTGAACTTTCCGGTCTTGACATCCAGTTGCTGCACACCGTTGCCCAGCGTGCCCAGCCAGATGTTGCCCCACTTATCCTCGGTGACAGACCATACGTTGTTGTTCAACAGGCCGTCCTCAGCATTCGAGGCGGTATAGTTGGTGGCATGACCATTGGCGATGCGGATCAGACCGCCGTTATAGGTTCCGAACCACACGGAACCGTCGCTTGCGCCATACGAGGCCACCATGATGTCGGAAGCGAAGCCACAGCGGGCCTTGTCGTAAACCTCGGTCTCGCCCGTAGAGGGCACGTACTTAACGATGCCGCGATTGTCTGTACCCAGCCAGTAGTTGCCGTAGATATCCTCTGTGGTGGTGTTGACATCGCCCAGTTCGAGGGTCTTGAAGCCCAGCAGCTTCTCGATATACTGGTTCAGACCATTACGATAGCATGCTATCCATACGCCGCCATTCTTATCGATCAGCAGATGCTTGGCCGTGTTCTCGCTCAGGGTGGTGGTATCATACTTGTTGTTGACGAACTGCTTCACCTCCTTGCTCTTCGGGTCGACCACGAACAGACCTTCATGATCCGTCGCAATCCACAGCCATCCGCGATGGTCCATAGCCACATCCCAGATCTGCATAGGACTGGGCAGTGCGGGGATACCGTATTCTGCGAAATAGCTGTTGACGGACGTGTGCCACTTCTTCTCCTTCTGGTCGAAGATAAACACCTTACCGCCTCCGGTGATGACCCAGTAGTTGTTGCGCTTGTCGACAAAAATGTTATAGGCATCGCTAGGCTTGCCGCCATTGTTACGCATATAGCTGTCTTTCGAGAGCACCGTTCCATGATCGCCATCGACGATCATCATGTCGCCATCGCTCGAAGCCATGAGCAGGCGACCGTCAGACTCGCCAAACGAAGATACCCAGAACTCTTTCGAGATCTCGTCCTGGGCATAGCCATACTTCACCAGCTTGAGTTTTTTCTTCTTGGGGTTGTAGCAATAGAGGCCCTCATCATAGGTCTTCACCCAGATGCGCTTCTCGGAGTCGATATAGAAGCGGTCGATACCGCCCTTGATGCCCCACTTGACCAGTTCGGTAGTAGGGTTACGGTTTACGCGCTCTGTGACGGGGTCGAAAATACTGTAGTTCATGCCCTGCTTCAGCCAGAGACGACCTAAGTGGTCTTCCCATATCTGATCAATATAATTATTACGCAGCGAGGTAGAGTCGCTCGGACTGGAATAGTAGGTACGGAAACGGTAGCCGTCGTAACGGTTCAAACCATAGGACGTGCCTATCCAGATAAAGCCCTTTGAGTCTTGGAAAAGGTAATTGATGGTTGAGTTAGAAAGGCCATCGCGCGTATCCAGACGACGGAACTTCATATCAGGAATCACGGTAGAAGCCGCGCTCATTCCGAGGCTGAACATCAGGAGCAAAGAGGTCAGAAGCTGCTTCATAATAGTTATCGGTTATGATTCATATTTCGTTATTGCGCTACAAATGTAAGGGTTTTCCACGAGAAAAACAAATAATCTGCAAAAAAATTGCAACTGAGTTGCGAAACATTCTTCATACCTTTGCACCCAGAAAGTAAAAAAGTAGAGAATATGGCACATCAACATCATCACGAAGCGTGCAGCTCATGTGAGCATAAGCATGAGCACCATCACGAGCACGAACACAGTCTGAAAGAACAGCTGGCACTCATCATTGTGACTGCTGTATTGCTCATCGTGGCCGTTATCATCGAGAAAAACACCAGTCTCACCACATGGCAGTTGCTGCTCGTCTACCTGGTACCCTATCTGCTCATCGGGCACAACACCCTGAAAGAGGCCGTAGAGGGACTGCTGAGCGGTGACGCCTTCAACGAGCATTTCCTCATGTCGATAGCTACCATCGGAGCACTCTGTATCGGATTCCTGCCCGGAGCCGAAACGGAATTCCCTGAGGCGGTATTCGTGATGCTGTTCTTCCAGATAGGTGAGCTCTTTGAGGGATATGCCGAAGGGAAAAGTCGTGACAGCATTGCCCACCTGATGGACATCCGTCCTGACGTGGCTCACGTAGAAATTTCAGGAGACAAGGAGACAGGGACACATGGAGTCCAGGACGTATCTCCGGAGGCAGTGGCTGTTGGTTCAGTGATCGTGATTCGTCCAGGCGAGAAGGTTCCCCTCGACGGTACGATTATCGAAGGCAGCACCTCGCTGAACACCATCGCCCTGACGGGCGAGAGCCTGCCTCGTGAGCTGGAGACCGGCGATGAGGTCATCTCCGGTTGTGTGAACCTCTCTGGCGTCATCAAGGTTCGCGTAACGAAAGCCTTTGGCGAGAGTACCGTCTCAAAGATACTGAACCTTGTGGAGCACGCCACCAACAGCAAGTCGAAGAGCGAGACGTTCATCACACGTTTCGCCCGTATCTATACGCCAGTAGTGGTGTTTGCAGCTATTGCCCTGGTAGTCATCCCTACCCTGTTCGGAGGCGCTTTTGCCACTTGGCTCTATCGTGCGCTGATGTTCCTGGTAGTGAGTTGTCCCTGTGCTTTGGTAATCAGCGTTCCCCTCACCTTCTTCGGAGGTATCGGCGGCGCTTCGCGTAAGGGTATCCTCATCAAGGGCGCCAGTTATATGGATGTGCTGGCACAGACCGAAACGGTTGTGTTTGATAAAACCGGTACGCTCACCCATGGACAATTCGCTGTCGAGGCCGTTCACCCCGACCAATACGACGAGCGGCAGCTACTTCATCTTGCCGCCCATGTGGAGCACTATACCACCCACCCAATTGGTGCAGCCCTGCGCGACGCCTTTCCTGAAGAGGCCAGCGACGGCTGTGAGGTGACAGAGGTTGAGGAAATCGCCGGTCACGGCATACGTGCCCGTGTGGGCGATAAGATGGTGAGTGTGGGCAACACGAAGATGATGGAAAGCATCGGAGCAAAGTGGCACGACTGCCATCATGTGGGTACCATCATTCATGTAGCCATCGACGGACAGTATGCCGGCCATATTGTCATCAACGACAAAGTGAAAGAAGACAGTGCTGAAGCTATTGCATCGCTCAAGGCGCTGGGTATCAGCAAAGCCATTATGCTCACAGGCGACCGTAAGGAGGTGGCTCAGCACGTGGCCAGTCAGCTGTCACTGACGGGATACCATGCTGAACTGCTACCAGCCGACAAGGTGGCTTTCATGGAACGCGAGTTGGCTGCTTCGGAAGCCAAGGTTGCCTTTGTCGGCGACGGCATCAACGATGCCCCCGTTCTGGCTCGTGCTGACGTAGGTATTGCTATGGGCGGTCTGGGAAGCGACGCGGCCATCGAGGCAGCAGACGTGGTACTGATGGACGACAAACCTTCGAAGATAGCCCTCGCCATCCGCATAGCCCGACGCACCTTGGCCATAGCCCGCCAGAACGTGTGGTTCGCCATCATCGTCAAGATAAGCGTACTGATTCTCGCCACCTTTGGTCTTGCCACGATGTGGATGGCCGTTTTCGCAGACGTCGGCGTCACGGTACTGGCTGTCCTCAATGCTATGAGGGCGCTGAAAAATTAAGGGAAAAAGCTATCGCTTAGCACTCGTGTCGCGGATAACAAGCTTCTGCGGCACGATTTTCTTATAGATCTTCGTATCGCCGTTGATGTTCTTCAACAGGAGCTTGCATGACTCGATGCCCATCTCATGGCTCTGATCTTCGATGGCCGACATGCGTGGCGTCACATAACTGGCATGCACATCGTCGGTAAAACCTATCAGTGCCACATCGTCGGGAATACGGAGCCCCTTGTCTTTTATGGCAGAGAAGGCTGCGAAGGTAATAATGTCATTGAAGGCCAATATGGCGTCAGCATGATTGTCCAGCAGCTTTTTCGTGGCCTCATAAGCCCAGTCGTAGTCTATCTTCTCACATATCACCAGGTTGCGGTCAATGGGGATTTTATTCTCCCTCAGAGCCTCCAGATATCCGTGCTTGCGACGACGCACCATATCCAGATGGTTCGGGCCACCGATAAAGGCAATCCTCCTGCTACCCGTATCAATCAGATGCTGGGTGGCCTCTTGGGCTGCCACGTCGCCATTAGCCATCACGCTCGAGAACCGGTCCTGCAAACAAGTACGGCCAAAGAACACCAGGGGGATACCCATTTGGGCTATCTCTTCAAAATGGCTGTAATCTGTGGTGTTCTGCGACAGACAGGCTATGATACCCTCTACGTGAAGACTGATAAAGTTATCAATAGCCCTCACCTCAGCCTCGCTGTCTTCATGGGTATTGGCACTAATCACCGAATAGCCCGCCTTACGCGCCTCATCCTCAATACCGTCGAGCACAGCAGCATAATAATGGGTCACCAGATTGGGAACCACCACACCAATAACTCTCGGGGCTTCTTTTCTCAAGCTTTGGGCAAAGGGATTAGGTCTGTAATTCAACTTCTTGGCAAGCGCTTTTACTTTTTCCTGCATCTCCATGCCAATCTCTGGAGAATTACGCAGGGCTCGGCTAACAGTAGCTATACTCACACCCAGTTCCTGGGCAAGGTCTTTCAACGATGTACGACGCTTATGATTTGTCATATGTTGATTACAAAAAAAGATGGTTCGGATGCAAAGATACAAAAATAATCTTAAATTGCAAACGTTTACGTGTAATTTTAGTTTAAAACACTTGCATTTTGAGAATTTTCGTCGTACCTTTGCACCAGCAAAAATGAATGAGTAATGAATAGTTGATAATAAGTTAGTTAGAAAAGGTAAAAGCAAGACTGTCGTGATGACACTCTTGCTTTTTTATTTTTCTATGAGAAAACACTCAAGTACTCTTACTTATAGCACTCAAAGATGCTGGCAATAGTCTGTTGGGGAAGCTTCTTCGTCATCAGACTGACAATCCATACTACAGGGAAACCGCCAACCATGGCGATAGCACCACAGTTAATGGGGTTGATAGGATTGCCGATGAGCATATTGACAACCGTCAGACCTACACCCCAGACGAAGCAGGCCCATACGCTCTTCGGAGTAACGCCACGCCAATAAAGGCCCAACATAAAGGGAGCCAGGAAAGCACCGGCAAGAGCGCCCCATGAGATACCCATCAGCTGAGCGATAAACGTTGGCGGATTCAAGGCTATCAATAATGAGATGGCTATGAAGAACATGATGAGCACACGCATCACAATCACCTTACGACGCTCTATCTTCTCTGCCACGATATCGTCGATACTACCATCCTCTACCTCACCAGGCAACGACTTCTTGTCGCGATATATCAGGTCGAGGGTCATCGTTGACGATGAGGTGAGCACCAGAGAAGCCAGCGTAGACATAGAGGCCGACAAAACCAGCAAGACCACAAGGGCAATCAATATGTCAGGCAAAGTGATAAGCATGGCAGGGACAATCGAGTCGAAGGCTATCTTGCCATTCGCTCCGATAACGGGTTCATAGAGACGTCCGAAACCTCCGAGGAAATAACAGCCGCCAGCCACGATAAAGGCAAAGACCGTTGAGATGACTGTACCACGCTTGATGGCGGCTTCATCCGTAATAGAATAGAACTTACCCACCATCTGTGGCAAGCCCATCGTACCAAGCGAAGTCAGGATGACCACGCCGAGCAGTCCCCACGGATCAGGACCGAACCACGAAGCGAATCCGCCGTTTACAGCAGGATCGGCATCCGAGGGAATCAAAGCCAGTTTATCTACAGCGGCCAAGAGACCGCCCTGAGCATTGAGAACGGCTACGATAACAGCAACAATACCGAAGAGCATAATGATGCCCTGTATGAAGTCGTTCATGGCTGTGGCCTTATAACCACCCAGAATCACATAGACAGCCGTCAGAACAGCCATAATCACCACACAATACTCGTAGGGAATACCGAATCCCATCTCGAAGAGGCGTGAGATACCGCTATATACACCAGCTGTGTAGGGAATCAGGAACACGAAGGCAATAACGGATGCGACAACACGCAAGCCCTGATCGCTGAAGCGGGTACCAAAGAAGTCGGGCATCGTACGGCTCTCGATATGCTGGGTCATCAGTTTGGTTCGCCGACCTAAGATGATCCATGCCAGAAGCGAGCCGATAATGGCATTACCAATACCTATCCACGCACTCGACAATCCGTATTTCCAGCCAAACTGTCCGGCATAGCCGACAAAGACTACTGCCGAGAAATAAGAAGTACCAAAGGCGAAGGCCGTGAGCCATGGACCAACGGCACGCCCGCCCAACACAAATCCGTCAACACTGCTGGCCTGCTTACGGGTATACAACCCCACACCAATCATCACGGCCAGGAAGATGATGGTCAGAGTAATCTTTATAATCATAGTTTCTTAGTTTCTATTTAGAATGCGACTTGGACCTGGGCCTGAAGCCAGTTATAGTCCTTTGAACTGATATTCTCACCACAGAGGCAGCGGGTGTACTGTAACTGCATACGGCACTTCTTGTAGAACCAGTACTGCAGACCGAGTGTCAGATTGGTCTGTTCCCATCCGTCCACCTTAGTATTACGGTCGAAGGTCTCACCGCTGGCTACGACATCAAGTGCGTCGACTACAGGAATACAGACGGTAGCATAACCACCACGCGAGCCAACCTCGCCATCCTGACCACCGAGCCACTCTGCACGGATAGAAGCAGGACGGGCCTCCTTGTATTTACTTCCTGTGTAGGCCTGAGTCTTATACTCTACGCCTACGCTGTAACGATTGCGCTTATAGTTATCGCCTACCTGTATATCAGGATTCCAGGCAGCATTACCTACAGCACAGCCTGTACCCAGATAGCCCGATGTCACAAAACGGAGTCCTGGCATGGGACGCAGTTCGAGTTTGGCAATAAAGTCTTTCTGATTGTTCTGGTCCTTACGATTGATACCCTGACCGCTCATCAGGGCCAGTTCGTAGTGTACCGCTCCCTTAGCCAGATCACCATACACCTCAAGTCCCATATCACGACCGTAGTTCACGCCGTTCAGCGGATCGGGGCCTTCACCAGCCAGATAGAGCACGGCTTGTGAATAGACATCAATCAGTTCCAACTGTGTGGGCGAGAGCGGGTTCTCCATCGAGTAAGAGTGCTTGAACTGTCCCAGACGGACAGTCATCTCATTGCCTTTTGAAACTCTGTAATCGGTATAGAACTCCTGAACAACACTCGAGAAGTCGTGCATAAACAGGAACGACCAGCGGTCGGTGATACGTGCCTTTGCCCATAGTAGCGTACGTTTAAGGTTGTAGGCATTGGTTTTCTTGCCATTAGGATCCTGGTATGACCAGCCTCCCTGAGCATAACCATTCAATGTGATACGACTGGTGAGGTCGTCCATCCAGTTCACCTCGCCATCTTTCTTCTGTTGCCCCATAGCTGCAACACTGCTGAACACTGCCAACATCATGGCGAGTGTCCTACGCTGAGCGATACGGCTTATCCGAACGCTCAATCCGCAAGTTTTCTGTTTCATTTTGTCATTGTTTATGTTGAAATTTAGGTCCTTGCGGCGGCAAAAGTACAATAAATCTATCAAACAGACAAAGATTTTGGCAAAAAACTTATCATTTAAAAGAAAACCCCGCTCAAAGGAGCGAGGTTTTTACTTTAGCGGGGAAGACGCTTCTACTTGAATATCTTCTGAGCGAACATCGTCAGGTAGATACGCCAGTTACGCCAGATATGTCCGCCGTCGGTCTCTACATACTCATACTTATAGCCTTTGCTGTCCCAATAGTTGCGCAGGTCGACTGTGCTCTGGTAGAGGAAGTCGGTCTTACCCATACCCATCCAATAGAGTTTGGGCTTGCTACCGAAGAGCTTTGCACTCTGCTGAGCAAAAGTAGGACTGTTCTCAATCTGCTTGGCAAACGAAGCCTCATATGTACCATTCTCCAAGTGCAGACCAGCTGAGAAAAGACCGAAGTAATCGAACTTATTAGGATAGAGCAGACTTACATGGAAGGTATGTCCACCACCCATCGACAAACCGCAGATAGCACGATGAGAACGATCCTTCAGGGTGCGATAGTTGGCATCCACATAGTTTACGATATCCATAAAGCTCTCAGGGATAGAAGCTGCGGCAGGAGCTGTAGGACCTGTGCCTCCGTCGCGGAAACCTGGTGTGTACATACCCCATGACCACTCGCCAGGAGCAGCCTGACAGTTAGGATTACCATTAGGCATTACCACAATCATGGGCTTGGCCTTTCCTGTAGCAATCAGGTTATCGAGAATCTGTGCGGCACGTCCGAGTTCGCTCCAGGCATTCTCATCGCCACCAGCACCATGCAACAGATAGAGCACTGGGTACTTACCACCCTTATCGTAGCCGGCAGGGGTATAGATAGTCATTCGGCGCTGCATCTTCAGCGTAGGACTGTTATACCAAACCTTGCTCAGGTTGCCGTGGGGCACCTCGTTCACCTTATACAGATCGCCCTTGTCGCCCTTCTGGTCGCTTACGATGAAGATGTTGGTAAACGAGACGATGTCGCGGTTCACATAGATATTGGCAGGGTCCTTCACGCCAGACATACCGTCGATATTGAAGGTATAGCTGTACATCTCAGGAGCCAGCTTATCGGTGGTATAGCTCCACACACCGTTCTTTCCCTCCTTCAGTTCTGCCACGCCAGGAGCATCATAAGTGCCATAGCCAGGCACCTCAATAGCCTGAGTGGGCAAGAAGTCGCCCGTTACCTCAACCTTTACGGCTTTAGGAGCAAAGAGATTGAACGTCACTGTTCCATCGGCGTTAACGATGGGTGATTGTACACTGGCACTGTTGAAGAGTTTCTCCTGTGCCTGAGCGCCAACGCAGCACATAGCTGCCAGCGCTAGAGTCATGATTTTTTTGTTCATACGATTGTTACAATGCTATTTAAAAATACGTTGTGCCAATTGATGTAAATTATTGCGCCAAGTGTACCATGTATGACCGCCAGGAGCGGTGTAGTACTCGTATTTAACGTTGGCAGCATTGAAAAGTTTAAGCGTAGCCAAACCATTCTGATAGGCAATATCCTCAGGATCGCCCTGTGTAAATACAAGCTGGCGCACATTCTTCTTAATACCATCGGCAGCTTTGTTAAGACGCTGGCGATAGCCCTCGAACTGCTCCTTCTGGGCAGGGAACCAACCAGCGCTCAACACCCAGAAGTATGCGAACTTATCGTTATCGTTAAGAATGGTCTCCATCGTTTCCATACCACCCATCGACAGACCGGCCATCGCACGATGCGCTTTATCAGCAACTACACGATAGTTATCTTCGATATAAGGAATGATGCTACCTACAAGGTCCTGCTCGAACAAAGGCACCTCGTCCATCATGTTCTTAACAGGGATTGAACCATTTGGCATCACAACCACCATAGGTTTCATCTTACCTTCGGCCATCAGGTTATCGAGGATGTTTCCTGCACAGCCCACACCAGGCCACGAAGCATCGTTGTCGCCACCGCCATGTATCAGATAGAGCACAGGCAGCTTGTCGGCGTTTTTTTCATAGCCAGCAGGTGTCCATACATGCAAACGGCGCAAGCCTTTTAATACCTTACTATAATAATAGCGCTGCGCAATGGCACCATGAGGGATGTCGGCACGCATATCATAGAACTGCTTGCCATCGCCGATATTTGCCAAAGCTGATGTCTCAGCTGAAAGTGCGCCTTTAGGATCCTGTACCTTCACCCCATCGATGGTAAAATTATAGCGATAAACGCCATCCTTCAAATCGCTTACTACAGCGGTCCACACACCATTATCGGCCTTAGTGAACTGCAAGGGTTTGCCCCAAGGCATGGCATCGCCGCCGAAGCCTACCTGCTTGGCATTAGGGGCATAGATACTGAAAGCCACATTACCATTACCCAGGTTGCGAACAGGTTGTAGTGTATCGTTAGGTGTTGCCTGCGTCTGCCACTGTGCCATCATAGGCACAGCGCAGAATGCCAGCGTTACTATTGAAAAGAGATGTTTCATTATCGTTTTAATAAGTTCAGTTTCACATTGGGTTGCAGCACGTTGTGTACCTTCTGAGTCCATGCCTTCACGTTGGCCGACACCTTGGCCTCTACGTCGCTGGCCGATGAGCAGATCAGGAAGTCATAACGTCCGGCATCGGTCTTCCAGGCTGAAGCTTTCTCGTTGAACGAGGCCATATCCTGGGTCTTCAACTGCATGGTCACCACCTCGCTCTCGCCTGGCTGCAACAGACGGGTCTTGGCATAGTTGCGCAGCTCCTTGGCGGGCTTGTTCAGCTTCTTGCTGTTGGGGGCAGCCACAAAGAGCTCAACCACGTTGCGTCCCGCACGGTCGCCTTTGTTCGTCACCTTTACTGATACGGTATAGGTGTCGCCCTCAACCTTCACAGCAGCATCGCTGTAACCAAAGGTGGTATAAGAGAGACCGTAGCCGAAGGGATATGCCACAGGCTTACCAAACGAGTCGAAATAGCGATAGCCCACATAGATATCCTCTTCGTAGTTGGTGAAGTCGATATTAGCCTGAGGCTTACGCTCCTTCTGAGCCTGGTCCTTGTTGTAGCCCCACATGAACATGGCACCCAGCGTCTTATCATCTACCTCGCCAGGGAAGTTCTTATCTGCATAAGCGTCACCATAGTTAATCTGGAAGGTCATGGGCAGCTTGCCGCTGGGGTTCACCTTACCGCTGAGCACGTCGGCCACACTGAAGCCGCTCTCCTGTCCGCCCTGCCAGGTACACACCAAGGCGTCAATCTGACTCTGCCATGAAGCCACGTCGATAGGACTGCAGATGTCGAGCAATACAACCACCTTCTTGCCTTTGGCGTGATAAGCCTCGCTCACCTGCTTGATGAGCGCCTTCTCACCTTCCTTCAGATAGAAATCGGTAGCATTACGGTCGGCAGCCTCTCCGCTCTTACGACCCAACGAGATGATGGCCACATCAGAGCCATCGATGGCAGCAGCCATTTCCTCGGCAGTAAAGCTCTTTTCCTCAGCACGGGCTGGGGGCATCAGCGAGAAAGCGGGACGGCCATTGGGGAACAGGCGTTTCTCCTCATCGGCGATGTGTTTCAGATAGGTACTGATAAGGGGCTTGTACACCTCATAGCCGGCACTGCGCAGACCTTCGACAAGCGACACTGTGTAGTGACCTACTGTAGTACCGCCGAAGCCAGAGCCGCCCGATATCCAGTCATAACTTGTGCATCCGAAGAGAGCCACGCGTTTGCCTGTAAGAGGCAGAATGCCATTGTTGCTGAGCAGCACGATACCATCGGCACCCACCTCACGCACCACCTGGGCATGAGCCTTCAGGTCGGGTTCATTACTATACTGATAGCCCTTGAAGTTATGTGTCTTCACGATATACTCAAGAATACGCTTCACGTTGGCGTTGAGCACGTCCATCGAGAGCTCACCGCTCTTGGCAGCCTCCAGAATGGCCTGATACTGCCTGTCGTTACCCGGCTGCAGCATATCGTTGCCTGCCTGCATGGCGGCCACAGCATTGTCGCCCGCATTCCAGTCGCTCACATACATACCCTTCCAACCCCACTCGTCGCGAACGATGGTTGTCAAGAGGTCGCGATTCTGCAAGGTGTAAGGGCCGTTCAGCTTATTATAAGATGTCATGATGGTCCAGGGCTCACCCTCCTTCACAACAATCTCGAAGGCTTTCAGATAGATTTCACGAAGGGCGCGCTGCGACATCTGCGAGATGTTGCTATTACGGTTCGTCTCCTGGTTGTTGGCAATGAAATGCTTCGGACAAGCTGCCGTTCCCTCGCTCTGCACGCCACGCACATATCCGGCGGCAATGGTACCTGAGAGATAGGGATCCTCTGAGTAATACTCGTGGTTACGACCACAGAGGGCATTGCGAATCAGGTTCATCGAGGGAGAGAGAATCCAGTCGAGTCCGAACTCACGCACCTCGTTGCCGATGCCCTGTCCCACTTTGAAGGCGGCCTCACGATCCCATGTCGAAGCAAGTGTCATCGAGGCAACAAAGTCGGTGGGATAATAGTCGCGATGATCCCAGTTGCGGTGATCCTGCATGCGCAGTCCCTGCTGGGAATCGGCACAATAGGTTTCGGGAATACCCAGACGGGCAATGCTGAAGGTGCTACCAGCCGTACCAGGGAACTTCGCCTCGTCGTTGAAATGCATGCCACAACCAAGCACCAGATGACACTTCTCTTCAAGCGTCATGGCGCTCAGTACTTCGTCAATGTTATCCGCTCTTAGCTGTTGGGCAGACAGACGAAGGCTGTAGCCGCTCAGAGCGACTACAGCCACAACTACCAAATTAATCTTTAGAATCGAATTCTTCATTTGTTGTTTTTATCGTTTTTGTTATTATATGATTGTCGACGCGCTTTTATTCCAGCTATCGCAGACGACTGCAAATGTACGAAATCTTTTTCGATCGGCGATGCAAAAGTAGATAAAAAACACAAAAAACGCATTCTCCTGTGTTCTTTTGTTTTTCTGCCCTGTTCAAAAGCGTCTGTTTACTTTCGTATTTGTTCAAATCTGTTTCAATTCGTTCAAATGCGCTCCGTCCGGCGTCTGTTTTTAACGATTCTATTGAATATATAGAGCAATACGTCGCCCAATACTGCATATCCGGTTAACACGCCGTCAAAGGGTGGCAAGAATAATTGTTTTGGCCGACAGAAATAAGCCTTCACTATGACAAAGATAATCCTATCAGATGTAATATAGATTATTTTGCCTAGCAATTTAGACTAAATTGCAGAGTAAAATAGACTAAATTGGTTGGCAATTTAGTCTATTTTGCATTCAAAGAGATAGTCTCTGTCAATAAGCGGGCCGTTCCATGCCAGCCAAAGCGCTATGATATGACAACACCGCAAGCTACCTCATCAATACATGATACAACATAGAAACGCTAAAGAGAGCTAATCAACAGATGCTTTATATTGAAAAAAGAAAAACAGCCCCCGCTCAACATGAGCGGAGGCTGCTATTATAAAGACGTATAAACGTTGACTTAGCGTTTCAGGAGGTTCATCGGGGCCTGGGGCTTCAAGACGTTGTGAACCTTGGTCTGCTGGCCTTTAATGGTTGCAGGGAGCGTGGCCTTGATGTCTTGCGATGAAGCAGCGACATGGAACTGGTATTCTCCTTCGGCAACAACCCAGGCAGAAGCCTCTGCATCGAAAGAAGCAAGATCGGCAGCCTTGACCTTCATTGTCACCATCTCGCTCTCACCAGGCTTCAAGTCCTTGGTCTTGACATAGGCTTTCAGCTCCTTGACAGGCTTATTGGCGGCTTTGCTGTCGGGGGCAGTAGCGTAAAGCTCAACAACCTCCTTGCCTTCATGACTGCCCGTGTTGGTAATCTTCACTTTGACGACAATATCATCGCCGTTTACCTGACAGCTGGCACCTGTGTAAGAGAAGGTCGTGTAGCTCAGACCAAAGCCGAAAGGATAGCTCACAGGAACATCGAAAGAGTCGAAGTAGCGATAACCCACGTAGATGTCTTCTTCGTAGTCGGTATAATCGACATTCTTCACGTTGGCACTCTTTGAGCCCTGGTTAGTCATATCGATGCGGGGATCCTGATCAATGGGGAAGTTCTTTGAGCTATAAGCGTCGGAGAACTTCACGGGCCAAGTCATGGTGAACTTACCAGAGGGCGACTGACGACCGCTGAGCACGTCAACCACACTGTTACCACCTTCCTGACCAGCCTGCCATGCACAGAGAATGGCATCAGGAAGAGTGTTCCATGAAGCAGTCTCAATGACGCCACCGATGTTGAGCAGTACTACCACCTGCTTGCCTGCCTTGTGATAGACATCACACACTTGGGTAATCAGCTGGCGCTCCGAGCTGCTCAGATTGAAGTCGGCAGCCTTACGGTCCATGAACTCACCAGAGATACGACCCAGAGTGATCACAGCGATATCGGAAGCCTCAGCCTGCTTGGCCAGTTCATTAGCAGAGAACAGCTTCTCGGCAGGTAGCGGACGTGGCATGAAGCGGAGCAGCATAGCATTCTTGGGATCCTTCTTAGCAGCCGCCTCAATCTCGGCCTCAACCTTAGCCTTCTGCTCTGCAGCATAGGTAGCGTAGGCAGTCTTCAGTTCCTCAGAAACAGTATAGCCACCATTCTTCAGACCATCGAGCAGAGAAACGACATAAGCGTGGTTTACATTACCAGAACCTGTGCCACCAGCGATGAAGTCGTAAGAGGTGTTACCATAGAGGGCTACGTTCTTCACACTCTTGGCAAAGGGCAGAGCCTGATTATTCTTCATCAGCACCATTCCCTCGGCAGCACTCTGACGAGTTACCTGAGCATGAGCCTTGAGGTCGGGCTTGTTAGAGTACTGGTAGCCCTGGAAGCGCGGACTCTTCTCCACAAGATTCAGCGTGCGCTGGACACTGCGGTCAAGATCAGCCTCAGCCAGTTTGCCACTCTTCACACCAGCCACAATACTGTCGAACTGCTCTTTCTTACCAGGCTGCAACATATCGTTACCTGCCCACATCTGCTTGGCACCGTCCTTACCACCAAACCAATCGGTCATCACGGTACCCTCGTAGCCCCACTCATCGCGGAGGATTGTCTCGACTAGATCCTTGCTCTCTGAGGTGTAGACTCCGTTAATGTAATTATATGAGGTCATCACTGTCCAAGGCTTACTCTCCTTGATAGCTATCTCGAAGCCTTTGAGGTAGATCTCGCGGAGGGCACGCTGGGAAATGTGCGCATCGTTGTTCATGCGGTTGGTCTCCTGATTGTTGGCAGCGAAATGCTTGATGCTGGTACCGACATCGTTCTTCTGCACACCAGTGATATAGGCAGCTGCTGTCTTACCTGCCACAACAGGATCCTCACTGTAATACTCGAAGTTACGCCCACAGAGAGGGTTGCGCATGATATTGAGAGCAGGAGCCAGAAGTACATCGGCACCATATTCCTTCACCTCCTCACCGATGGCCTGACCTACTTCCTCTACCAGCTGAGTGTTCCAAGTAGAAGCCAACAGGGTTCCGATGGGGAAATGCGTACAATAGTAGGTGGCAGAATCGCCTTCACGGGTTGGGTCGATACGAAGACCAGCAGGGCCATCGGCCAATACAACAGCGGGAATACCCAGAGAGTCGAGAGGATAAGTAGTACCTGCAGCACCAGGTACGAGACTGCGGGTGGCACCAATCACAGCATCATTGCCGCTAAAGCCTGCCATACCAGTACCAATGACGAAGTGGGCTTTATCTTCAAGTGACATCTTTGCCATCACCTCTTCCTGGTTGATAGTGTACTTAGGAGCCACCTTGTCAGCAGTGGTACAACCCACTGCCAGGGCTGCAACTGCAAAAAACAGAATAGATTTGTTCATAGATAAAAAATTTTAGGAGACAGGGAGACAAGGAGTACAGGGAGTCCAAGACATTACTTGATGAACTGTGGGAAGTGGCAGAGCTATTGTCCTGCACTCGGCTTAGCCGCTTTGCTTGTCCAAGAACTCCTTGAACTCCCTGTACTCCCTGTCTACTAGTCTCCTTATTAATTAATTATTTAAAAAGTAACGGAGTGAACTCTGAGAGATAGATACGCCAGTTGCGCCAGATGTGACCTCCCTCTGTCTCGAGATAGGTATACTTGTGCCCCTTAGAGTCGAGATAAGCACGCAGGTCGTTGTTGTTCTTAATCAGGAAGTCAGTCTTACCAATACCAATCCAGAAGAGGTTGGGCTTCTTGGCGAAGAGAGCATCGATCTTCTTGTCACGGTCTGCGTATATCTCAGCATGGCCGTTAGGATCGGGCTGATTCTGATCGACAGCTGCAGAGAACAAGCCGACGTAACCGAACATATCGGGATTGTTGATAGAGACGAAGAGGCTATGAAAGCCACCCATCGACAGACCCGCGATGGCACGATGGGCTTTGTCCTTTTTCACGCGATAGGTCTTCTCAATGAAATTAACCACATCAGGGAAGGCGGTCTCAAAGCTACCTTCCATGGTCTTGGGAAGCATCATGGTAGGTACACGGAAGCCTTCAGAGGTCTCACCTGGGCAAGCCTCCTGCGAGATATTACCATTGGTCATCACCACGAGCATGGGCTCAGCCTTGCCCTGGGCGATGAGGTTGTCGAGAATCTGAGTGGCACGGCCTAGCTCACTCCAGGCATTCTCATCGCCACCGATACCGTGAAGCAGGTAGAGCACGGGATACTCCTTACCGCTGGTCTCATAGCCAGCAGGGGTGTAGACTGTACAACGACGTGTAAGACCGGCGGTAGGACTCTCATACCAAACCTTGCTGACAGTGCCGTGAGCCACCTTATTGACCTTGTAAAGATCGGAACGGGCATCACCACCGATGAGCAGCACGCTGAACAGGTTGTTGATGTCGCGGATATTGTAAACATTCAGCGGATCGATAATCTTTACGCCATCTACAATCATATTATAGGTGTAGAGTTCTGGAGCCAGGGGGGCAGAAGTAAAACTCCACACGCCCTTATCATTCTTCACGAGGTCTACCACACCTGGAGTCTCATAGGTATTGCCACCGAATTCAACCTTCTTAGCAGGCAGGAAGTCGCCTGTAATCTGTACCTTCTGGGCCTCGGGGGCTATCAGGTTAAAGCTAACGGAGTTGTCTGCATTAACCACGGGGGATGCCACCTGTGGGCCCTGTCCCCAGCTGAGGTTCTGCTGAGCCTTTGCTGCCATTCCGATAAAGCAGAAAGCAGCGATTACAAAAAGTTTTCTCATATTACTAATCTTATTTAGTTATTGAATGGTGCAAAGATAAGAAATTTTTCCGATATCCCTGCACCATTCTATGTTAATAATTACCAACCCGCGTTGGGCTGCATGTTTGGATTGAGCTCAAGTTCCTTCAAAGGAATAGGCAGAAGCATGTTCTTATCCTGGAAGCCATACTTGTCATTGTGCCAGTTCCACTGAACGCCAGATGTAGTGAAGGCAGGCACGTCCTTACCCTGATTTCCCATAGCAGTCTTGGCATCACCCCAGCGTACAAGGTCCTGATAGCGCACACTTTCGTTACAGAGTTCCAGGCGCTTTTCCGTCTTGATATCTTCGAGGGTTACACTGGCCAGAGGAGTCTCCTTGGCACGTATACGAATCTGGTTGACATACTCAAGAGCCTTGGTGGCATTGCCTGCCTGCAACTGTGCCTCAGCAGCCATCAGCAGAACCTCTGCATAGCGCATCACCTTCAGATCGATGAACTGAACGCCTTGGAAGAACATCTGATCGACAACACAGTCTTCTTTAAGCGACTGGTTCTTCCAGAAGAAGTATCCCTCACTGCCATAAACGCTGGCACCCGGCTGTACGTCAACACCAAAAGCCTTGAGCTGATCGTAGGTCATGATCGACTTGCTGAGGCGATAACCATCAGCGCCCTCCCAGGCAACGAAAGCATCATAGAGCGACTTGCGGGGGTTAGAAAATCCGTAGGTACCAAGAGCCAGTTTCATCATAGCCTCACCACCATAAGTGAGCACACTGGTGCGCCAACCCTGCATGAGGTAAAGCATGTCGAACTGGTTCCACATCTGCTCTGGATCGTAACGCTTCTGGAGTTCGAAGAGCGATTCGCAGTTATTGTTAGCAGCTGCATGGAACTGGGCGTCGTACTCACCCTGATAGAGGGCATACTTGTTTGAGCCAATCACATTCTCGAACATAGCAGCGGCCTCGCTGTACTTACCCTGGAAGAGATAGGCCTTACCCAACAGCGCCTGAGCGAACTCTTTGGTTACACGGATACCCGTCTCCTGATCGTTTACATCGCTTTTTGAGGGCAGCGTTCCACTGTTGATAGCCTCTGTGAGATCCTGCTCAACGAAAGCCCATGTGTCAGCAGCAGTGCCGTTAGCCTGACGATATTCGCTGGCAGCCAACAGATGATCTACCTTTGGAGCCGTGCCCCAGAGGGTAACGAGTTCGAAATGCCCGAAAGCACGGAACACCTTCGCCTCGTTGATGGCACGCTTCATCACAGCAGTCTCACCTTCAGTCTTATCGATAATCAGGTTGGCCTTGTAGATAATGCCATAGAGCCCAGAATAGAGGCTCTCTATCATACCATGGTTAGAGTCGAAACGATACTCATTGAGTTTTTCCATCTCACCATTGTCACCACGCTGACCACCGCCACACCAGATATCGTCGGAAAGCAGGTTCTTGACGAAGAACCAGTTGTAATAGTTGCTACGCATCTCGAGATACATAGATGCTGTTGCGGTATTGATATTCTCGTCGGTAGTGTAGTATGTATCCATACTACCCATGTTGCCGTGTTTCTCAATGTCGAGTTCACTCTCACAACTGACAGTCATCAGCGACATCACACCCAGCAATGCGATATATAATTTATTCTTTTTCATTGTCGTTAAAGTAAAAAGTTAGAATTCAATATTGAAACCAAGTACCACCTTCTTTGAAGTGGGATAAGCACCCTTGTCGACACCCATACCTGTGGTAGTGTTGGCAGCAGCTTCCGGATCGAAACCGGGGTAGCTTGAGAAGGTGAAGAAGTCATCGAGCGATCCATAGACACGGGCGTTGCTGATACCAACCTTGCTCAACACGTTCTTTGGCAGTGTGTAACCCAACTGGATCTGTTTGATCTTGAAATAGCTTCCGTCGTAGATCATAGCGCTTGAGTCAACATACTTGTCCATGTCGTTAGCGCCCGCACGGGGCTTTGTACCTGTGGTGTTTGTCGGATTCCAACGGTCGTCGTAGAGCACTTCCTTCATCTTATTCGATGTAGCGTAGTCAGGACGGTTGATACAATTGAATATCTTATTGCCGTGAGAGCCTGTACCGAATACGGTGAGGTCGAAGCCCTTGTAGGCAGCATTCAGGGTAATACCATAAGTAAAGTCAGGAATGGCATTTCCAATATCAGTCAGGTCGTCGTTGTTCACCACGCCATCGCCATTGATATCCTTAAACATGGGATCACCAGTCTCTGGATTAATCTTGTCGAACTCGAAGCCACGGAAATAGTATACGGGATAGCCCTGCTCGAAGTAGGTGATAGTGTAGGTGTGGAACGTGCTACCAGCCAGACGGGTTATTGAAGGATCAATATAAGTCACCTTATTACTCAGCGTAGAGAGGTTTGCACGGATGCCGTAGCTGAAGTCGCCAATGTGGTCTCTCCATCCTAATTCAAACTCAAACCCTTTGTTCTCCACATTACCTGCGTTGATAGGTGATGTAGCGCCACCGATAACCAGCGAAGGCGTTGTGTTCCAAACCAGCAGGTCTTTTGTCTTCTTAGTGAAGTAGTCGACGCCGAAGGTCAGGCGACCACCCATCAGAATACCATCAAGACCGAAGTTCAGCTGTTCTGAAGTCTCCCACTTCAGGTCTTCATTACCCATGGTTGAGGGAGCTGCTGCCTGTGTATACTGGATACCAGAGCCGAAAGGATAGAGCCCACCCAGAGCGATATCGGTACTATAGCTGTAACCACTGAGTGCAGAGAGGCTACCGTTCTGGCCCCAAGAGGCACGGAACTTCAAACTGTCGAAGGCTTTTTTCAAAGGAGCAAAGAACTTCTCCTCGCTGATGGTCCAACCTACTGATACAGCGGGGAAGTAACCCCAGCGTTTCTTCGGAGAGAGTTTTGAAAGGTCAGCAGCATCAGCACGGAGTGAAGCCTGCAACATATAACGACCCAGGAAATCATAACCCAGACGACCAAAATAAGAGAACTTGGTGCTGCTGGTAGTCTCACCGCTAACACCCTTCGTTGCTGAGGCGTTGGCATAGTTCAGGTAGTAGAACAGGGGATCGTTCTTCTTGATGGCATCCTCACCATTAGAAGTTAGCTGACCCGTTACATAATCATAGCTTGAATCCTGGAACGACATACCCACCATAGCACTTACTGTGTGGTTGCCAAAAGACTTCATATAGTTAGCAAAGTTCTCCCACTGGTAATAGATTGTAGTGCTCGAGGTGTTGCTCTGATCCACATAATCGCGGCTCTGAACGGCATTGCCAAAGAAAGGCAGTGAGGTAGAAGAAGAGCGTGTTCCTGTAAGACGATAACCAAAGCGTGAAGTGACAGTAAGGTTAGGAATCAGCGTAAAGTCACCATAGACTGATCCCGTTACATTAAAGCCAGAATTCTTATTCAGTCCATTATCGCGCATAATCATAGGATGATACTGCTCACCATTGTAGAACTGGCTCACACCATAGTAGTTATCATTCCCGTCCTGTAAGAATGTCTTGCCCATGGCTTGATACGCCTGAAGGTTCGCAGGCAGTTCTTTACCATAGGTATCTGGAGTCAGAGGATCCATCATGAGCACAGCTGTCAACAGAGAGCCGTACTCATTATTGGTAGACACCTGACGGACATTGTATTTCTCTACCTGATTGGTGGTACCCACTTTCAACCAGTCTTTAATCTTATATTCACCATTAACGGTGGCTGTAAGACGCTTATAGGTGTCTGCATCGCCTTTTACAATACCGTCATTATTAAGGTATGAAAGAGCCAGATAATAGTTCCCTCGATCGTTACCGCCAGTGAATGAGAAGTTATGCTTCTGCATGTGACCATGCGTGAAGGCCACGTCAGTCCATTTTGTATCTGTCTTACCATCCCAATTGGCATTCATATAGTCCTGTGTAAAGAGGTTGCCCTCCACCATATACTGCATATATTCCTTAGCATTCAGCATCTTGGGGATGCGAGCCAGACTCTCATCAGTCCACATGAAGTCGTAGGCAATCTTACCTTGTCCTGCCTTACCCTTCTTGGTTGTGATGAGCACTACACCATTACCGGCTTCAGCACCGTAAATAGCAGCAGAAGCAGCGTCTTTCAGAATTTCCATCGAGGCGATAGTGGCAGGGTCGATACCACTAATGTCGCTCAGACGTACACCATCGACCACATAGAGGGGCTCGCTGCTTTTATTAGAAGAATAACCGCGCACACGTACGGTGGGTGATGAGCCAGGGGCTGCTGAGGTTGAGATAATCTGTACACCAGAGGTCTTTCCCTGCAAAGCCTGTTGCGCGTTCGAGATGGTACGGTTCTCCATATCCTCAGGCTTTACTTGCGAGATGGCACCTGTCACACTACTCTTTTTCTGAACACCATAACCTACTACAACGACTTCATCGAGTACTTTGTTATCGGGCTGCAGACGAACGGTCATGCCATTCTTAGCCGCCAGCTCCTGTGTCTCGTAGCCAATGTAAGAAACAACGATGGTTTTTCCCGCGTTCACGTTAATGGTAAAACGTCCATCAAAATCTGTAATCGCTGCATTCTGGCTATTAACCTTGTCAACGATTGTCGCACCGATCACGGGTTCACCGTTCTCGTCGATCACTGTGCCCTTGACTCCTTGGGCGAAAGATGTCACTGACATAAATAATGCCATCAACACCATCAGTAAACTGATCTTTTTCATTTGCAATTGTTTTGAGTTAAATGTTAGATAATACTTTGGTTTGATTAAATTTTCGACGGCAAAGGTATATAAATAAATATCAGGTGGCGTTTCAAGGCGTTCTTTTGATTTTCGTAAGCGTTCAAAAATATCGAGAGTCTTTCCTATTTGTTCAAAACTTGTTCAATTTGTTTAAAAAACATAGAAATTACTTATATTTGAATAATAATATGTATCTTTGTGGCCTAAAACTAAAATCAGATATGATAAAAACGACAGGACAGAGAGAGATTATAGTCATCATGATGGCTATGATAACGCTGTTATCATGTCAGAAGGCAGCAACGACACAACAACGTGACAAAGACGAGGAGCACAGCGTTGTTGTAGCTCAGGAACTGTCGAACAGTCGCGTGCAATGTATAGCAGAAGATGCTGCAGGCCAACTCTGGATTGGAACATTCAGAGGATTGAATCGTTACGATGGTCATGAATATCACCAGTATCTTTGTACTGACGATTCATTGGGTCTGCCCGACAATCAGATAAAAGACATCCTTTGCGACCAGCAGGGACGACTCTGGGTGGCGACAGTGAATGGTGTATGCCGTTACAGCCGTATGGACAGTTTCGATCGTATCACTGTCAAGTCTGCCAATCTCAACACTCAGAAACTGCTTGAAGACAGTAAGGGGCGTATCTATGTATATAATGGTACAGAGGTGCTCCGACTCGACGAAAAGGAGCAGGCCTTCCTTCCATGTATTGGCAGACAAATGGAAAGACAGTCATGGACTTGGGGCAACTGTATCATAGACGCTTCAGACAATATTCTTATCACGGAGTCGCAGCGAATATTAGTCTACGATAACGAGACACTGAAACTGAAGAAAGAAATACCATTGGACGAGCGATACTATTTCTATTCAGAGATACTGTCGAATGGTCTGATGGTGCTTTCAGGCTATGGATTCATGATGCTCTACGACACCAAGTCACAGCACGTCGTGCCACTTGACGCAGCAATGGAGTCGCGCCTGATGGCACATAACAGCATCATTCAGGCTGCTCGTCTTCTGGAAAACAACACCATTCTGCTCAGTACCTCTCACAATGGCGTGTTTGAACTCAATCTCCTGGCCCACACTTTGCATGGCGAGGGCGATACAGGATTCACCCTACCCGTCCCTGATGCCATGGTGACACAAGTTTTCCAAGACTCACGGAAGAACGTGTGGCTGGGTACCTACGACAAGGGGCTTTTTGCAGACTATTACTATAAAGAGAAATTCGGTGGTAGCGATAATTACCTGAACCGTGTCATCGAGAACTCATCAGTGCTGGCCGTGGCTATGGACAAAGCTAAGAATCTCTGGATCTCTACCCTGCTCAAAGGCGTCTATGTCTACCACTGCGAGAGTCAGAAGGCAGAATCTATTCCCTTACAAGGCTTACCTGCAGGCGAACAAAAGAATGCTGTTACCCACATATTCTGTGACCGTGACGGACTATTATGGCTCTCTACCCCCAGTCTAGTGATGAAGTGTCGCTATGAAAGTGGCAGACTAAGTATCCTAAACCAATGGACGATCATGGCAACGATGGATTTCGAGCAGACCGACGACGGAACGATATGGCTAGCAACCAGCAGTAATGATATTGTTGGTTTTCCGCCCAACAGCAACACACCTGTTGTGAAGCAGGCTTTCAATGCAGACTTCTGCTTTATTCCCTCGCTACTCAAATTGGACAATGGCCAGATGCTTATCTCGGCCTTCTTCCAGAAGATTGTGCGCATGAACCCACAGACAGGAAAACTGAGCGAACTCGATATTCCCTCAATGGCACAGTGCATTCGTCGAAGCGTCTATATTCCCACTGATATGGTGCAAGACTCACAGGGCGACGTATGGATTGGAACCGTAAGTAACGGACTACTGCATTACAGTCTGAAAACCAACCAGATGACACGCATCGCTGGCCTATCTTGTTCTGATGTGGGTAGTATAGAAGAAGACCAGCAAGGAAACCTCTGGATTAGTACGATGAAAGGTCTGAACCGCTGGGATCGGAAGACGGGGCGTATCACCGCCCTCTATAAAGCTGATGGCATTGGAGGCGATGAGTTCTGCGACCGTGCCTCATGCAAGTTACCTAATGGAAGTCTGGTATTCGGAGGCACAGAGGGCATTACCATGTTTAACCCTGCAGACATTGACACACTCAGACAGATACCCATACGCTTTTGCGATCTGAAGATACACAACCAACTGGTTAGGCCCTCAGAAAACGGCCCCATAGAGGCCCTGCTCGACAGTTGTCGCGAAGTTAAGCTGAATTATAGTGAAAACAGTATCAGCATTTCGTTTACAGCCCTCGACTTCGGAGAATACGAGCGTGTGCGCTATTACTATAAGATGGATGGCTTCGACCACGACTGGATTGACGCTGGAAACACCCATACAGCCAACTATGCAAACCTGCCATCAGGGCATTATACCTTCCGTGTGAAAACCACCGACAGCGCCAGTGACGAGACGAACTCCGACGAACGCACACTAAGCATCGTGGTGAAACCCGCCCCAGCCAACAGCTGGTGGGCGTGGCTTATCTACTTGGCGCTAGCAGCTTCGCTGGCAGTCTATCTCTATCGTAACGCTAAGCGCGTGGTGGCTGCCCGTCGTGCTGCCCGACAGGCAGAGATGGAGAAAGAGCAGGAGTTACGCACCAACCAGATGAACATGAGCTTTTTTGCCAACATAGCTCATGAGTTCCGCACGCCATTGACCATGATTGCAGGGCCTGTAGGCCAGCTTGCCAGGAGTGTCTCACTCAATGACGAGGACAAGAACCTTCTCAACGTAGCCCAACGTAGCATACAACGTATGTTCAAACTCGTTAATCAGCTCATGGACTTCAACAAACTCGAGAACGACACATTACGGCTGAACGTTGAACAAATCGATGTGGTGAAAGCTATGAACGACATCTGCGACATCTTTGAATTTAACGCCAAGGAAAAAGGCCTGACCATTAACCGCTTTGGCATGGAAGACTCGCTGACAGCTTGGACTGATGGTGACAAGTTGGAAAAGATCGTATCTAACCTGTTGTCGAACGCCCTGAAGTTCACACCGCGTGGAGGCAGGATAGACGTTTCGCTCGATGTAGCAGACAATCAGGTAAAGGTTACGATTGCCGATACAGGTAAGGGTTTGCCCGAAAACCAGTTGGAGAACATCTTCAAGCGCTACTACCAGCTCGATAACCAGACGAAGGCCGTGGTAAACTGGGGTACAGGCATAGGCCTTTACTATTCACGCCGACTGGCAGAACTCCATCATGGCTCACTCACAGCCAGCAACCGTACAGAAGGTACAGGAGCCGTTTTCACACTCATCTACCCCATGAATGAGGATGCCTATAGTGATGAAGAGCGCAGGCCGTTGGAAGGTGACGGATCGCTGGCAGTCAATGCGTTACTGCCTGTCGATGCTGCATCAGGATCCTCTGCCTACGACACAACAGAGGACCATCGACCTACGATACTCGTTGTCGACGACGACACAGAAATCATCAACTACATGCGTCTGCTCTTCTCACGCGATTATCGCCTGATCACCTGCCTCGACGCAGACACCGCCCTTGAAGAGATGCGCGCTGAAGAGCCGAACCTCGTATTGAGCGACGTGGCCATGCCTGGCAAAGACGGCTACGAACTTTGTCATGAGATTAAGCAAGACATACAGTTGTGCCATATCCCCGTCATTCTGGTAACAGCCAAGATCACAGCAGAGAATCAGGTCGAAGGTCTGAGCGTTGGCGCAGATGCCTATGTCACAAAGCCATTCGAACCCACCGTACTGTCAGCTCTGATTCAGTCGCAACTGAAGAATCGCGATCGCATACGCAAACTGCTGACAAAGGCCACAACGACAGAAGACGAAGGCGTAGACAACGCCCTCTCCGATCAGGACAAGCATTTTATGGAAGAACTCTACAAACTGATGGAGGAGGAACTCTCGAATTCCGAACTCGACGTGACACGCATCACCAAACTGCTGCTTATCTCACGCACAAAATTGTACTACAAGATAAAAGGACTGACAGGCGAGACGCCTTCGAACTTCTTCCGCACCTACAAACTCAATCGAGCTGCAGAGCTGCTGAAAAGCGGAAAATACACAGTCTCCGAGATTTCCGACAAGTGCGGATTCAGCACCCAGAGTCATTTCTCGGTAGTCTTCAAGAAACACTTTGGTGTTACACCCTCAGAATATACAAAGTCAAATTAAACAATAAAACAACATGAAGAAAAAAACTATCTTATTACAACTATTCATCGGATGGGCAACCATGGCAGCAGCCCAGTCCGCCACCTGTAACCAGGATGGAACCGTAACTTTCCGTTACAAGAACGACCAGGCAAAAGAAGTTCAAGTAGACGTGCAGTTCGCAGGACGCAACGCTATGACGCGTAACGCGGAAACGGGCTTATGGGAGGCCACTCTAGGTCCTGCAGCCCCTGACATGTATCCCTACTGCTTCATTGTTGACGGGGTAAGTGTGATGGACCCCGAGAATCAGCAGTATTTCCCCAATGAAGGCTTTAAGAACTCGCTGCTTGAGATTCCAGCCAAAGAGGGCTCGCTGGCCCACGACATTAAGAACGTTCCCCATGGCAAGGTGGACTATATCCACTACTACTCCAAGAATCTGGGTGCCACAAATCAGGCTGTGGTCTACCTGCCACCGAAATACAAAGAGAATCCCGACAAGAAATACCCCGTGTTCTATCTGATCAGTGGAACCACTGATACTGAGGAAGTATATTATAAGGTAGGACGTGTGAACTATATCCTCGACAATCTGATTGCTGAAGGAAAGGCTGAGGAGATGATTGTCGTGCTACCCTACGGCAATCCCTATAAGCTGCTGCCTGCACAGACAGAAAAGGCTGGTGTCCCTCAGACTCAGACTATGTTTGGCAAGGACGTGTTCAGTCTCGACCTGACAGATGACCTCATGCCCTATATAGAGAAGAACTATCGCACCATCAACGATGCCGACCATCGTGCCATTGGCGGTTTCTCACGTGGTGGAAACCAGGCTCTGTCAAATGGACTGCGCAACCTCGACAAGTTCTCTTATCTTTGCAGCTACAGTTCATTCACAGCCACCAACATCCCTGGCGTCTACGACAATGCCAACGACACGAACAGCAAGATCCATCTGTTTTGGTTAGGCGTAGGTACTGACGACTTCCTCTTTGGCAATGCTCGCGACTACATGGAATTCCTCGACAAACATGGTATCCGCTCTGTGAAAGAGTACACCCACGATAAATACGGACACACGTGGATGAACGCCAAGTACTTCCTGAGCAAGACACTGCCCCTGCTCTTCAAGCCTGAAGCAGCAGAGAAGGCTATGCAAGGCGGACAGCCTGTCATCGCAGCCACAGGTAAGGAGCCACAGTTCACTGCTGGTGTCATGGCACGTCTTTTTCCAAAACCCATCATTTCGCCCGAATATATAAGCGACGGTGTGGTGTTCCGCATGAAGGCGCCCAATGCCAAGGAGGTAAAACTGGCTGCAGAAGTATTGCCAAAGCCTTTACTCATGCAGCGCGACAGCGATGGCATTTGGACAGCAGAATTGAATGAGAATGTCTACGAGACCTTCACCTATTATTATTTGGTCGACGGGACACCCGTCGCTGACCCAGAGAACATGTATCTGGCCCCCTCTATAGGTTTCAAACCCAGCATCTGTAACAATCCCTCGAATCCTTATCACTACATGAACCTGACAGACATGGCACATGGCACAGTGAGCTACGACCTGAACAGCCAGCAGGCCTGCTACCATCCTGCAGAAGGCAAGCCGCAGTTTGCCATCCAGCTGATTCCAGGAAAGTACGACACCATTGAGAGCTGGTTTAAAATCGGAGGTGCTGACGTGATGGCCGACAAGTTGATTGGAACCAAGAAACTTCCGCCATTCTGCATCACCACAGGCAAGGCTGAGTGCTGTGAGAAGAACGACCAGAAGTGCTGTGAGAAGAAGGTATACACCATAAAGGCAGATGACTATGTCACATGGCCTGAACGTCGCCACGCCTTGGAATCGCTTCTCGACTCACTGATGCTGCAGGCTGCCGTAAAAGGCGACATCAGCATGAACCTACCACTCTTCCAGACTAAATACACAGCAGACCCTGCTCCTCTGGTAGTAGGCGACACACTGTTTCTCTTCACCTCGCACGATGCCTCGCCAGAAGACATCCCCGACCTGAACGAGAAGAACTCTGCAGGTTTCTTCATGTACGACTGGCTGCTATGGAGCACCACCGACATGGTGAACTGGACAGAACACGGAGCTGTGGCCTCACTGAAGGACATTCCCTGGCGCAGTCGTGAAAACGGTGCATGGGCCATCCAGACAGTAGAGCGTAATGGCAAGTACTATCTCTATGCACCACTTCACGGACACGGCATCGCAGTGCTCGAGGCCAACTCACCCTATGGTCCCTTCAAGGATCCTCTTGGAAAGCCTCTGGTATGGGACCAGAGCAACTGGTACGATATCGACCCGTCAGTATATACAGACGCTGACGGACAGGCCTATCTCTACTGGGGAAACCCACACACCTTCTATGCCCGTCTGAACGACAACATGACATCCCTGAAAGACAGCGTGGTGAAACTGCCCCACATCAAACACTATCAGGAAGGGCCTTGGTTCTATAAGCGCGACGGGCACTACTACTGCGCCTTTGCCTCCACTTGCTGCCCTGAGGCCCTAGGTTATGCTATGAGCGACTCACCCACAGGCCCCTGGGAGTGGAAGAACTACATCATGCGCCCCACCCTGCGCAATCGCGGTAACCACCCTGGCATCTGCGACTTCAAGGGACACTCGTATGTATTCGGACAAAACTACGACCTCATGCACCTCGACACCTTCACACACCATGAGCGCAGAAGCGTGTCAGTTGCAGAAATTACCTACAATGCAGACGGCACCATCAATGAAGTGCCCTACTGGCTCGACCTCGAGCCCCTCAAGCAACTCTGCTGGCTGAATCCCTACCAGCGTGTCGAGGCAGAGACCATGGCATGGGGTTACGGACTGAAAAGTGCCAAAATGGGTATCGAGAACACGGGCGTGGTGGCTGATATGCCCGAATCTACTGGCAAACGCGACATGTACATCTTCGATATCAACGACGGAGAGTTCATCAAACTGCGTGGTGTAGACTTTCTCCATGGTGCCAAGAAGTTCAGCATCAGCGCTGCCTCTACAGGCACTTGCAAACTGACGCTCCGCATCGACTCTCAGGATGGTCCCATCATTGGCGAGACCCTGATTTCTGATACAGGCAGTGTAGAGAAGTACAAGACATTCAACGCCAAGGTGTCTGGTGCTCAGGGCGTACACGACCTGTATCTCTGTTTCAGCAACTCTGAGGGCGACACGCATCTCGACTATTGGCAATTTAAATAAAGGTAATAAAAAGGGGGAACAATAAAAGAACTAAGAATTATGAAGAAAATATCATTATCAAAGGTATTGGGAGCAGTGAAAGGAGTTTTTCCTTCTTTCCTTTTTATCCTTTTACTTTTAATAACAAGCTGTAACACCGCTGTCGACATAGAGAAGCAGGTTGACGAGCTCTATGAGAAGATGCCTCAGGAGGAGCGCATCGCCCAACTGAAGAGCATGTATATGGACGAGCTCTTCGACGAACAAGGCCAGCTCGACACAGCCAAGTGTCGCAAACTGATACCTTTTGGCATCGGACACTTCTCACAGTTTGCCCTCCAGAAGCCCCGCGATCCAAACATCATTCGCGACATGGTGGTGGCTGTACAAGACTGGCTGAAGGCCAACACGCCCAATGGCATCCCAGCCCTCTTCCACGAAGAGGTACTCTCGGGCATCAACACCAAGGGCTCTACCATCTATCCCCAGCAGATAGGCCAGGCCTGCTCGTTCAACACCGAGTTGGCTGAGTTGAAGACCCGCCAGACCAGTACCACCATGCGTAAAATGGGTGGCATTCTGGCCCTTTCGCCCATGGTCGACGTATGTCGCACACCCAGTTTCAATCGTCTGGAAGAGTCGTATGGTGAAGACGCCTATCTCTCTGCAGCCATGGGGTCTGCCTTCGTCAAGGGTCTCCAACAGAGCGATCTGAAGAAAGGAGTTGGCGCCTGCACCAAGCACTATCTGGGTTATGGAGGCGGTGGCGACGCTGACGAGAAGGAGTTGATGGAAGAAATTCTGTTACCCCACGAGACTATGATTCGCACTATGGGGAGCGTGGCTGTGATGCCAGGCTACCACGACGTTCACGGCACGCGTTGTGTCTGCAACAGCGAGATTCTGCAGGACATCCTCCGCGACTATATTGGATTCGACGGCATGGTGGTGAGCGACTATACGGCCATCGACCAGATACCAGGACTCGACGATGTTGTGAAAAAGGCTGCCGCTGCCATTAACAATGGCAACGACGTCGACTTCCCCTTCGGCGCCAACTATCAATATCTTCAAGAAGCCATTGACAAAGGACTGGTAAAACCCGAAGTGCTCGAGCGTGCTGTTAAAAACGTGCTGCGCATGAAATTCCGCGCAGGCCTCTTCGATAAGGACGCCTACCTCTATAGCACTGAGAAGATTGAGCTCGACACGCCCGAAGAGCGACAGACCGCCTATGATATCGCGACCCAATCCGTAGTACTGCTCGAGAACAATGGTGTGCTACCGCTCACCAATGCCAAGAGTATCCTGCTCACAGGTCCTAATGCCAACACTATGTGGGCCATGCTGGGCGACTACTCGTTCCCTGCCATGTCATACTTCTGGAAAAGGGTAGAGAGCGACCTCGACCATCCTCACACCATCACCCTGCTCGAGGGCATGAAGGATAAGCAGCCCGAGGGCGTTAGCCTACTCTACTCACGCGGATGCGACTGGACAGAGGAGATAGAGACAAAATACGGAGAAGCAGGCGACGAGCGTGCCTGGGAGTTCACTTTACTGCATCGCAAGGTCGATGCCGGTGAGAAGGCCGACAAGGCCGAGGCCCTGAGCATGGCCAAGCAGGTCGATGTGATTATTGCAGCTGTTGGCGAGAACGTGATGCTCTGTGGCGAGAACCGCGACCGCCAAGGCTTGCGCCTGCCAGGCAAACAGGAGCAGTTCGTCGAGAATCTTATCCAGACGGGCAAGCCCGTGGTATTGGTCATCTTCGGTGGTCGTGCCCAGGTAGTATCCGGATTGGCAGAGAAGTGTGCTGCCGTCATCCAGGCCTGGTATCCTGGCGAGGAAGGCGGCCATGCCGTGGCAGACATTCTCTATGGCAACGTATCACCTTCCGCCAAACTCTCTGTCAGCTATCCTAACACAGAACTTTATGAGCCCATCTGTTACAACTCTACAGCTGTGCAAGACGCACGCATTCAGTGGCCTTTCGGCTATGGACTGAGCTACACAACGTTCGAATATGCCAATCTACAGGTTGATGGCGAAGTTCCCGTCTCAGCGCCCTTCGTCAATCTATCGTTCGAAGTGAAGAACACTGGCTCGATGGAAGCTTCAGAGGTGGCACAGATATACCTCTCGCCCACACAGGCCGACCAACCAATACGCCCCATACAGCTACAGGGTTTCGCCCGCGTGTCACTGAAGTCTGGCGAGACGAAGACCGTCAACGTGAAGCTCTACACCGATCAGTTCGGCTATTACAGCCACGAAGGTCAGCGCCAATGGAACATCCGTCCTGGCAAGTACACAATCAAGGTGGGTGCCTCATCGACAGACATCAGGCTCGAGCAGAAAATCAGCCTTACAGGTGAGCCCGTCAGCAAGCCTCTGCGCGACATCTATTTCTCAGAGGCCTCTGTCGAATAAATCTTAAATAATTCCTATATAAAAAATAAAAGACATGAGAAAAACTATCTTATCAACATTCATGCTGTGCCTCGCCTCTGTGGCCATGGCACAACCTGCTGGCGGATTCGGAGGCTTCCAGATGCCACAGGTGAAACTCGAAACATCACAAGAGTGGAAAGACGTGAACTATGCTGGCGACAACCAAGCCTATCACACCTGCGACATCTATCTGCCCAAACAAGAGAAAGCCTCCTATCCCGTGGTAATCCATATCTATGGCAGCGCATGGTTCAGCAACAACAGCAAGGGCATGGCCGATCTGGGCACCATCGTGAAGGCTCTGCTCAATGCGGGCTATGCCGTGGTGTGTCCTAACCACCGTTCCAGCATGGACGCCAAGTGGCCCGCCCAGATCAACGACATCCGTGCCGTCATCCGTTTCGTACGCGGCGAGGCAGCCAAATATAAGTTTGACACTTCCTTTATCGCCACTAGCGGTTTCTCTTCAGGCGGTCATCTGTCATCGACAGCAGCCACCACTAGCGGACTGAAACAGGCCAAGGTTGGCACCGTCGATATCGACCTCGAGGGCAGCGTGGGTTGTCACCTTGACGAGAGTAGCGCAGTTAACGCAGCCTGCGATTGGTCGGGCCCCGTAGATCTGACTGCCATGGACTGTGGCGAGGCCATGAAGATGGGCGAGAACTCACCTGAAGACGTGCTGCTCAACTCGAAGCTCGACAAGGAGCCCGACAAATACCTCAGCCTGAGCGCCACCAACTATGTCGACCCCAACGACCCGCCTATCATCATCTTCCATGGCGAGAAAGATAATGTAGTGCCCTGCTGCCAAGGCAAGAAGTTCTTTGAACTGTTGCAGGCTGCCGGTGTGAAATCAGAGGCCACCTTCGTTCCCGAGGGCGGACATGGCATGGGCATGTACAGCGAGGAGAACCTGCAGAAAATGGTTCGCTTCCTTGACTCCGTCAGATAAAGCAAGATGAAGAAGACACTGTTCATTGCAGCCCTGTCATTGTTTCTGCTCACCGCAGAGGCAGCGACAGGGGCTTTTTTTAGCATTAAGAAGGTGGCACGCAACGCCATACGTGTCTGTTATGGCGAAAGTGATGTAAAAGACACCCTGCCCGACTGGCTCTACGTGAAGCACGACGAGGTGGAGCAGCAAGACATCACTTTTGCCGTCGAAGGCCAGCGGCTGAAGGTCTACACTAAAGACGGGCGTCCCGTTTTTCAGGCCTTGCGCCACGAGTTCCGTAATGGCATAGCCACACTGGCATTCGAGAGTCCAGAGGATGAATATCTTTTTGGCCTCGGACAATTCCAAGACGGCTACAGCAATGTGCGTGGCCTCTCTCGCCGCCTCACACAGGTGAACACCCAGATATCAATTCCCATGCTCATCTCGAGTAAGGGCTACGGCATTCTGTGGAACAACTACGGACTGACGGAGTTCAACCCCTGCGATCAGAGCATCAGGCTCACCAAGCAGAAGGGGGCAGGCAAGCAGGAGGTGGTCAATATCACCACTACCGAGGGGGGCAGACGTGAGGTGCGCGAGCGCCACCTCTTCGAAGCCGGCATTGACATTGCCGAGACAGGCGACTACGCTTTGTTACTTGATGTAGGACAGAAGATGGCCCGTCGCCATAACCTATGTATCGACGGACAGACCGTCATCGAAATGCAAAACCTTTGGCTACCCCCTACGGCGTCAAGCATCGTGCGTCTCGAAGCAGGACGCCACAAGCTGACAGCCGAGCTGACCAAGGACGACCAGCCCACCCTCTATTATAAAAAGGTGACTGGCGAGACCACCTTCCGTTCACCCATCGCCCATGCCGTTGACTACACCGTGTTCGTGGGTACCCCCGATGAGATTATCGCCACCTATCGTGAGCTCACAGGTCCCTGTCCGATGATGCCTGAGTGGGCGCTGGGCTATATCCACTGTCGTGAGCGTTTCCACTCCTCTGATGAGATACTACAGACAGCCCGACGATTCCGTGAGGAGCAGATGCCCTTAAGCGTCATTGTACAGGATTGGCAGTACTGGGGCAAACACGGGTGGAACTCCATGCAATTCGACGAGGACTTCTACCCCGACCCCAAAGCCCTCACTGACAGTCTCCATCAGATGGATGTGCGGCTCATGCTGAGTGTGTGGTCGAAGATCGACAAGCAATCAGAGGTGGGGCGTGAAATGGAGCGACAGCAGTATTACATCCCTGGGACCGACTGGATCGACTTCTTTAACCCCGATGCCGCACAAGCCTACTGGAACAACTTCCGTAAGCGCCTCGTACCCTTAGGTATCGATGCCTGGTGGCAGGACGCCACCGAGCCCGAGAACGACGATCTCGCAGGGCGTCATGTGAACAACGGGCGCTGGAGCGGCGAACAGGTGCGCAACGTCTATCCGTTACTGGTCAACAAGACCGTCTATGAAGGTCTTCTAGCAGAAGGCCGCGAACCCATGATCCTCACCCGTTGCGGATTCCCAGGTATCCAGCGCTACGGCTCTGCCCTGTGGAGCGGCGATGTAGGCAACGATTGGGAGACCTTCCGTCGCCAAATCACGGCAGGACTAGGCATGCAGGCAGCAGGCATCCCTTGGTGGACCTACGACGCAGGCGGCTTCTTCCGTCCACGCGACCAGTATACCAATCAGGACTATATCGAACGTATGCTGCGCTGGATAGAGACGAGTGTCTATCTGCCCCTGATGCGTGTGCATGGTTATATGAGCGATACTGAGCCGTGGAACTACGGTCCTGAGGCGCAGGCCGTCATCGCCCAGTGCCTGAAGGAGCGTAAGCGCTTGCTGCCTTACATCAAGCAGTGTGCCGAACGCGTCTCGACAGAGGGTTACACACTGATGCGCCCACTTGTATTTGATTTCTCTGACGATCCCGAGGCCCTGCGCCAGCCTTATGAATATATGTTCGGCCCTCGCCTGCTCGTCAGCCCCGTCACAGAGCCTAGTGTCAGCGAGTGGACCACCTACCTACCCCGCAATCCAGGCGGCTGGCGCTGCCACCAAACGGGGCAGCACTACGACGGTGGTCAATACATCACCACGATAATAGACAAGACCTTCATCCCCGTCTTCGAACGGGAGTAGCGTCTTTATATATATAGTAATTGTTATATCCACTTTTTACCCCTCACTTTCCGCACTTCCCACACCTAAATCAAACATCAGTTAGGTGTGGGAAGTGCGGAAAGTGAGGGGTAATTCTCAGGTATTGCAACTACCGCATTCGAATATATGCATCATAATAAAACGTATCCTCTAAAAAGTTAATAAGTTGTTCCTGAAATTAAGCACGACTTTTCACTCAATACGCCGTGCTTATTTTCCAAAAAGCGCGGCGTATTGAGCAAAAAACATGGCCATAACAATAGATTCTTCTGACTGATTTCCAAATTGTTTGTTTGGGTGACCTTTACTCGCTTAGAATTTGGTATTTATGGAAAAAAGTTGTATTTTTGCAACAGAAACTCAAAATTACCATCATGCTAAAAGAAGACAAAATCCTGCGTGTCGGTATCATCGGCACAGGATGGATAGCCGAGAAGGCTGCCATCACATTGAACGGACTCAACAAGTGTACGTGTTACGCCATAGGCTCGCGGACATTAGAGAAGGCGGAAGCCTTTGCAAGAAAATGGAACATAGCCAAGGCTTACGGCTCGTATGGGGAGCTAATAGCCGACAAGGACGTAGATCTGGTGTATGTAGCTACACCTCACTCTCACCACTACGACGTGACGAAGGAGGCGCTACTGACAGGCAAGCCTTGTCTGGTAGAGAAGGCATTTATGGCTAACCACAGGCAGGCGAAGGAGGTGGTAGACCTTGCACGCGAGCGGAAGGTGTTTCTGGCTGAGGCGATATGGACGCGCTACCAGCCTGCACGCAAAATGGTGAAGGACCTGATAGACAGCGGACGCATTGGTACGCCGCGACTGGTGACAGCCACATTGGGCTACTCGATGGGCGAGAAGCCGCGAATCATGAGGGCCGACCTGTGTGGGGGCGCATTGCTTGACTTGGGCGTCTATGCGCTGAACTTCGTGCGGATGTTTTTCGATGCCGACATCGTAAACATGAAAAGTCTGTGTGTGAAGTCGAAGACGGGCATGGACCTGACGAATGCCATCTGTATGGTGCTGGCAGACGGGTTGCTTTGCAACCTGCAGTCAAGTGCGGCCTGTGTGGGCGACAACATCGGGGTGATAGCGGGTACGGATGGTAACCTGATTATCGACAACATCAACAATCCACAGAAGATTACGGTGAACACACACGACCGCGAGTTTGTAGAGGACATCCACGTGCCCCGACAGATTACAGGCTACGAGTATCAGTTTAATGCATGCCGGCAAGCCTTGATAGAGGGATTGCTGGAACCTAAGGAGATGCCGCTCGACGAGACGCTCTACATGATGCAGTTGATGGACGACTTACGACTGAAATGGGGTATTCGCTATCCCATGGACTAATTTCTTGATATCAGCGGCACTCTGCTTCATACGGGCGGTAAAGTCTGCCACATCGTCATCGGGCAGTTCGTGAAGGCCTGCACTGAGCACTTGGGTGAAGCCGCTGATAACGTTAAGAGGCGTCCGGATTTCGTGATACATATCTTGTACAAAGGCCGACCTGCGGCGATTGGTTTCGAGCTTGAGCTGATAAGCACGGGCAAGATCGTCGTTCTGCTGCTGCAAATCGTCGTTGCAACGACGGACGGCTGTGACACTCGCCGCGAGCGACTGTTGCATGCGGATGAAGCTGTTGGTGAGTCGCCCTATGCTATCGCAACGGGTGCTTGGCGCCAGCGGTTCGTCAAAAAGGCCATCAGCTATTCGCTTTGCCCTTTCATCGAGTTGGCGCAGGGGTTGGACAGCATGACACACAGTCTGATAACAGAAGAACATGAGTAACATGAGTCCGACTGCTACGATTATCCACGCCATGACAAGCAGACGGTTGTAGCGCGCAAAGACATCGCTTTCAGGACACACGATGGCCAAGCTCCACCCTGTGCGTTCAAGCGGGCGATAAAATATATATGCGTATTGGCCGTCGACAACGGTTCGCATCATACCGCTACGCCCGCCTAACATAGATCTGCCCAGAATATTGATGTCGCGCTGAGCCTTGGGGTCTGCATCACTGAAAATGTTTTGGCGGAAGAGTTTTGTCGTGTCAGGATGGACCAAATAGGTGCCGTCGCGCCCCAGCATAATGGCCGAAGAGTTGGGATAGGGCTTCAGGGAGGCGAAGGCCCCGGACAGCCATTTCAGCGTCAGACTGGCTGTGACGGAACCAACATAGCGACCATCGGCATCGCGCATTGGACAGCAATAGGAGGTCAGAATATCGGGCGACGAGAGCGTCCCTTCGTTATAGTCGTCGTAGGCATCAACCCAACACGGGGTACCAAGCGTATGAGGCGTCTTGTACCACAGAGCATCGAAATACTCAAAGGGTCCCTCGCGCACCGTAGTGATGCTGTCAAGGGTTGTATTGGAGGCTGGAAGCCCTCTGTGTCGCAAAGAATAGGCCGAGAAGTAGCGTCCCATCGACGGGAAGAAGTAGGGCTCCATGGAGATAGCAAAGCCCGTCAGGAAATAATTCTCAGCCACGGTACGACGCGTGAAAGCGAGCAACGAATCGGGATGAAGGTGGCGTGTTGTGGTAACAGCCATATAGTTTGTCACCAGTTCTGTTTCATTCATAATACCGTTGATTCGCTCTGCAGTGTTGTCAAGCAGTTGTGTGGCGTGGTCGATGGCCGCATGCTGGATGTAAAGTTTACAACGATAGAAGAGGAAGTTGAGAAGCATAATGAAGAACAACGTAACGACAACCACGATAAGCATGCCTAAGCGTATAGACAGGCGCTGCCGAATGTAAAGGATAATCTGTTTCATAGGGCAGTAGGGATTATAAGTTGGTCGAGCAATCGGGTAATAGTATCGGAGGCTTGCATGATGTCCATTTGGCGACGCGCCATCTCAGCCTTCGTCAGCCTCGAATAGTTGCGACAGATGCTATCGGTACTTTTGCACAGCACATTGACAGGTGCCGCCATCTGTTCAGTCATGTTGTACATAAATTGCGCCTTTCTTTCCTCAAGGGCTTGTGCCTCGCTATAGGCAGTCTGCAATTCGGCATGGTGCTCACTCAGCTCGGTCTGCTTCTGCTGCATCTCATCCATATAGGCTTTCAACGAGCGTTGCATTCTACTCAGGCTTGTCTGCAAACGCCCCGACTCATCCACAAAGCGCGTTTCGGGAATAGGAGTGTCCAAATCGCCGTCAGCTATATTCTGGGCGCAATCGGCAAGACGGTGCAAAGGAAGCAGATGAAGCCCCACAACAACATAGAGAATGGCGAGTAACAACAGTACACCAATAACGCCACTTAACAGCAAGAACCACTGCATGCGGGTGAACCTACCATAGAAATCTTCAGCAGGGCATTCAGCTACGAGCCCATATGTGCCGCCCTGCAGCGGGTAATAGAACACATAGCTTTCTTCGCCATTTATTTCTATCTCAGTGTATCCGCCTTTTTCCGTAGCAGCCACAACAGCCTGGAGAATAGCGGATGACTCTTTGGCATCGAGCTTTACATTGGGCAGCGTCTGGCGCAGCTTCATCAGAATGCCGTTTTCCTCTATGAGTCGCTCAATGGTCGCACGATCCACCTTCAGCGTCTGCTTATCCATTCGCGCCTTTATCTCCATCAGTCGTAGCGTATTGTCTATGCGTAGCGCCGTGTTCTCAAGCACTTGTAGCGTTGTTTCGACAGACTCGTCGAGGATGACTCCCTGCGAAAAGCGCGCTAAAAGGAAAAGAACCACCACAATGATGCCCACCACAAAAACCGACACCCACAACGTGAGCTGGTTGGTGAACGATTTTCGTATTCTCTGAAACATTAACATAGGCCCTTTGTTTTTTTGTAATACGAATAGGCCATCAGATGACCTTACCTATTTAATATATTTCACCTTAGAGGCATCGCGCGGCTTGGCATCAGGCTGTTCATCAGGATAGCCAATGGCGATAATATAGTTCAAACGATAGTCTGCAGGTATGTTGAGACGCTCAAGGAAGAACTTTGCTTTAGCATTTGAGTTGAGGAAACGCACGGGGCCACCGAGACAGCAGGTGCCGAGGCCCATTGACTGTGCGGCCAGCATCATATTCTCACCAAGCAGTCCTGCATCCAAATCACCGTCTCCATTGGCTGGCGTGCAGACGCAGATGAGGTTTGGCGCATTGCGGAACATGTTCTTGAAATCCTTGTCGCGCTTCACTTGCTCTGCATTTTCCTGTTTATATACCTCTGTCACGTCTGCAATCAGCTGCTGATTTTCCACCACACAGACAATCCATGGTTGGCGGTTCACCCCACTCGGTGCATTGATGCCCGCGCGGACAATCATTTCCAACTTATCGTGCTCCACACATTTGTCGAGATATTTGCGAACAGAACGACGCGCCATAATAGTACTGAGAGTAGGATTAAGCTCTATACGAACATCCGTTTCAATGTCTGCAATTCTATCTGTTGGCTCATAACGCTTGACAACTCTACCATCGCGCGAAATAAGGAACTTTGTAAAGTTCCACTTGATATCGGCATTCTTGTCGTAGTCTGCATTCTGTTTGCGAAACATATCATCAAGCATTTTTCCCGTCTTGTCGTTCAAGTTGAAACCGCCAAAGCCTTTCTTCGACTTTAGATAGGTATAGATCGGATGCTCATTTGCCCCATTCACCTCAATCTTGTCGAACTGAGGGAACTGAATATCAAAGTTGGCTGTGCAGAAACCGTGAATCTCCTGGATAGTACCAGGTGCCTGTTCACCGAATTGGTTACAGGGAAAATCAAGAATTTCAAGACCTTCCTTTCTGTATTTCTCGTACAGGGTCTCCAACTCCTTGTACTGAGGGGTGAACCCACAACGGGTAGCGGTGTTCACAATCAGCAGCACCTTTCCCTTGTATTCAGCCAGCGATACGTCCTTACCAGCATCATCCTTTACATTGAAATCATATACGCTTTGCGACTGGATGGTCAGTGCAAAAAATACAGCTATTAGGCTAAGAAATATTTTTTTCATAAAAATCTTGGTTTAGTTATGACAGAATTATCTTACTATGTTCATTACGACTCACAATAATTATGATCAATCACGATGACTATCCGCATGCCCGGCACCAGAGGGGATATCTCGCTGGTAAGCTGACTAACGAGAGTAGTATCGTCGTGGACGGAGATATCAGGAACGATATCAACAGAGAGTATCCCATCGGCCTCGGAGTAGTAGAAGCCATGCACTTGGACTATCTCCTTATGGACGGAGAGTGTCTGCATCACCTCTGACTGTAACTCTGCACGACGATTATCACCAGTGGCAACTGCATAAACGCCAATGGTCATGATGATGCCATGACGTTCGAACATCTGCGCTGATATCTTACGCGTCAGACCATGAATGTCGTAAGCAGACATCGTGTCGTTGACATTGATATGGAGTGAGCCCATCATCACATCAGTACCATAATTATGAAGAACCAGGTCGAACACGCCATGCACACCTTCGAAACTAGAAACCTCTTTCGTAATCTGGCTGGTGAGCTCTGCAGGAATGCTAGTGCCCAACAAAGCATTGACAGGCGAGGCAAGCATCTCAACACCCGCTTTGATGATGACGACGGAAATCACCGCTCCAAGGATGCCGTCGAGCGAAATGCCCCATAATAGCATGACGCCTGCAGAAACAAGCGTGGTCAGCGTGATGACAGCATCGAATAATGCGTCTGAACCTGAAGCTATCAGCGCATCGCTCTTCAATCGTTCACCCTTGCACTTGACATAACGACCCAAAACAAACTTTACTATGATTGCAGCAACAATAACAATAAGAGTTGTGGTCGTATAGGATGGTTCCGACGGATTAACGATTTTTTTGACAGATTCAACAAGGGAAGTAATACCTGCTGACAATACAATAACGGCAATGATGATGGCACTGAAGTACTCGATACGTCCGAAGCCAAAGGGATGCTTGCGATCAGCTGGGCGTTGTGAGAGTTTTGTTCCCACAATTGTTATGACGCTTGAAAGCGCATCACTGAGGTTGTTGACGGCATCCAACACAATAGCAACCGAACTGGCAAGAATACCCACTACGGCCTTGAATCCTGCCAACAGTACGTTGGCAGCAATACCAATCCAACTGGTGCGAATGATTTCCTGACTTCTATCCATACATTTAGTCTTTCCTCTTTTTCGATTTATCTCTGCGCAAATATACGAAAAAAATTAAAACTTAATAATTTTGTTGCAATATTTTATGATTTATTGGGAATCGACCACGTCATTTTAATTCCATTCGTTCCCTTTTCATCTCGTCACCCTGCTTGTCAAACTGGTGCATCATCATAGACGGCCAACATCTCTCTAGTTGTTTTTCTCATTTCAAAAACTTTATTAATATTTTCGGCTAAGATAACAATTTTGATTGGTTTCTGAGGATTTATGCGTATATTTGTGGACGTATTTGAGAATTTATATAGGATATGCCAGAACAACAGCGAACATATATCGCCATCGACCTGAAGTCATTTTATGCTTCAGTGGAATGCGTGGATAGAGGACTCGACCCGCTGACCACGAATCTTGTAGTGGCAGATGTGAGTCGCACGGAAAAAACCATCTGTCTGGCGGTATCACCTTCACTGAAAGCCTATGGCATAGGAGGACGGGCACGACTATTCGAGGTTGTGCAACGAATACGTGAGGTAAATTATGAGCGTCAGACGAAGATTCCTACTCATCGACTGACGGGCAAATCGACATCAGACACGGAGCTGAAAGCACATCCAGACTGGGCTGTTGACTATATCGCAGCCAAGCCACAGATGGCACACTACATCGAAATCAGCTCGAGAATCTACAGAATTTACTTGAAATACATCGCTCCAGAGGATATTCACGTCTACTCCATTGATGAGGTGATTATGGACGTGACGCCCTATCTTGGGACTTACAAGATGACAGCCCATGAACTAACCATGAAGATGATTCGCGACGTGCTGAGTCAGACGGGCATCACGGCTACTGCAGGTATTGGCACCAACATGTATCTCTGCAAAGTTGCGATGGATATAATGGCCAAGAAAATGCCTGCTGATAAGGATGGCGTACGTATAGCAGAACTCGACGAGATGTCGTATCGTCGGGAACTTTGGGACTATCGCCCGCTGACGAAGTTTTGGAGAGTGGGACGCGGAACCGCCCAGAAACTGGCGATGTATGGCATCGACACCATGGGGAAACTAGCTCGAATGTCTGTAAAAAACGAAGAACTGCTATATCGGCTTTTCGGTGTGAATGCAGAACTACTGATAGACCATGCCTGGGGCTGGGAACCTTGTACGATGGAGGCAGTAAAGGCATATAGACCCGAGACGAATTCCTTCAGTAGCGGGCAGGTACTACAAGAGCCTTACAGTTTCAAGAAAGCGCGTGTAGTAATACAGGAGATGGCGGAAGGAATGGCTCTCAATCTAGTGTCGAAGCAATTGGTGACAGACCAACTTGTGCTGACTGTAGGCTATGACACGGAAAGTCTGACCCGTCCCGAGATTAGTGAAAGATATCATGGTGAGAGAACCACTAACTATTACGGGAAAACTGTTCCAAAGCATGTTCACAGCACGTTCAACTTCGAGAGCCCCACATCGTCGTCGCGACTGATTATGGATGGTGCTACAGAATTGTATGATCGCTATGTGAATCCTGATCTGCTCATCCGCAGGCTCAACCTAACTACGAATCACGTAGTGTCAGAAGCTTCAGTCGCCACTCGACAGAATGCACCTCAGCAACTCGACCTTTTTACCGACTACGAAACATTGAAGAAGCTGAAACAGGAAAGAAAAGCACAACTCGACAAGGAACGTCGGATGCAGGAAGCACAACTGAAAATCAAAAAACGCTTTGGGAAAAACGCCATTCTAAGAGGTCTGAACTTCGAGGAAGGCGCTACTGCCAAAGAACGTAACAAACAAATAGGAGGACACAAAGCATGATTAACGATTATGACGACATCATCAACCTTCCTCATCACGTATCCAAACGTCATCAGCAGATGTCGATGTGGAACCGCGCGGCCCAGTTTGCGCCATTCTCCGCACTGACAGGCTACGATGATGCCATCCACTCGGCTTTACCGCTTGCTGACGAAGGAACACAAGAAAACTTTCCACAGAAGAATGAAATCTGTTATGAAGAAGAATCAGAACTCATCATATAGTTATGTACAGAAAAGAAATACACAATTGTCCAGAGTTGATAGCATATATTCAAGAAATAGGGTTTCTGCCTCTATTGGATAGCGGGATAGAAGGATATGCGGCAGAAGACGTGGTGGACGAGGATTGTCGTTACATAGTGTATCCCGATGGTGGCTGGGAGTGGCCTCTCTGGAAATGGAAAGGTCCTATAGTGCAAGAGGGCAACTGCGTATATGGCAAGTTCTTCGCAGGTAAGGCAGGATTCATCAGTCGCGAGTGGTGGCCCGACTTCTGCAACTACAGACGAAGCAGGCACCCAGAACCAACAGAGGGGAGCATTGAGGAAGCCATTCTTTTCACATTACAAGGACAAGGCAGTCTGATAACCCGTGAACTACGAGCCGCATGCGATTTTACAGGTCCGAAGATGCGAAGTAGGTTTGACAGCTACATCACCCGCCTTCAGATGTCTTGCCGCATTATAACGGAAGATTTCATCTACCCACAGGACAAGCATGGCAAAGAGTACGGATGGGGATGGTCGTTGTTGACGACTCCAGAACAACTGTTTGGTCGTGAGGCCTCTCTATGTACACACTCTCCCGAAGAGTCCTTCCAAAGGTTATTAGCACACTTCCACAAAATATTGCCCAACGCAACAGACAAGCAAATAGAGAAACTGATAGGATAGTTAAAAATCATTATCATCTTCGAAAAATAAGCAAAACCAAAAGAAATAACGAACAAAAATCGTATATTTGCATCGACAATACTAAACGATATAATATGAGAGATTTTAATTATTACGCACCAACAGAAGTTGCTTTTGGTGAACATTCAGAAGAGCAGGTAGCTCGTCTGGTTAAGAAATATGGTGGAACCAAGGTTCTAGTACACTATGGAGGAAAAAGTGCTGTACGCTCAGGTTTGTTAGATAAGATATGCAATCTGCTCCGTGAAGGTGGCATCGATTATGTCACATTGGGCGGCGTGGTTCCCAATCCTCGCCTGTCACTGGCGAAAGAGGGCATTGCCCTTTGTCTTAAAGAAAAGGTTGACTTCATTCTTGCCATTGGTGGTGGTAGCGTCATCGATTCAGCCAAGTGTATTGCATATGGCGTATGTTACGATGGCGACGTATGGGACTTCTATCTGGGCAAGGCTGAGCCTAAACAAATGCTACCCGTTGCTTCTGTACTGACCATTCCTGCAGCCGGCAGCGAGATGAGCGAGGCCAGTGTGATTACCAATGAAGACGGCGACGTAAAGTTGGGTTATTCTAATGATATGTCTCGCCCCAAATTTGCCATCATGAATCCCCGTCGCACCATGACGCTGCCTCCTTACCAGACTGCTGCTGGCGTAACTGACATGATGATGCACACCATGGAACGTTACTTCACAAAAGACGATGACATGGATCTGACCACCGACCTAGCTGAAGCCACATTACGTAACATCAAAAATGCCGTGTTTGCCGTGCTTAAGAATCCTGAGGACTATCGCTATCGTGCGCAGATTATGTGGGGCGGCAGTATTATGCACAACGGATTGACGGGTTGTGGCATCAGCGACGATTGGGCAACACATCAGTTGGAACATGAGCTAAGTGGAATGTTCGATGTCACCCATGGTGCTGGTCTGGCTGCTATCTGGCCTAGCTGGGCACGCTACGTAATGCATGAGAACATGAGCCGTTTTGTACGTTTTGCTGTCAATGTGATGGACGTACCCAACGACTTTACCGATCCAAAGGGTACTGCACTAAAAGGCATCGAAGCAATGGAACGCTTCTATCATGCCATCGGCATGCCCATAAATATCAAAGAACTCATTGGAAAGGATATCTCTGACGAGGAGATTCAGGAGATGACACGCAAATGCAGTCGTGACTACACAGCCACCTGCGGCTGTCTGAAAGTGCTAAAGGCCGAGGACATGGAAGCAATCTACAAAATGGCAAGAGGATGAAGATATTATTAATCGGCGGTACAGGTACTATCAGCAGTGCCATCACGCGACAATTGGCAACAAGCGGGCACGACTTATGGTTACTGAATCGTGGAAACCGCAAGGACGATGTGCCAGCAGGTGTCAGGCAAGTGATTTGCGATATCAACAACGAGGCAGAAGTACTTCGTCAGATTGGCGGAACCATGTTTGACGCAGTTTGTGAATTTATTGGTTTCCTACCTTCTCAAGTTGAGCGAGATATCCGCCTTTTCAAAGGCCGCACCCGCCAATATGTCTACATCAGTTCGGCCTCTGCCTACAACAAGCCTGCCCGAAATCATATTATTACAGAAGGTACATCACTTGCAAATCCCTACTGGCAGTACTCTCGCGACAAGATTGCTTGCGAAGAACTGCTAATGAAGGAGTATCGCGAAAACGGTTTTCCTGTTACGATAGTACGTCCTAGCCATACTTATTGCGAACGCGCCATACCAGTCAGTGTACATGGGCCAAAAGGCAGTTGGCAGGTGCTGAAACGTATGATTGAGGGTAAAGCCGTATTAGTGCAAGGCGATGGCAGCTCACTATGGACACTGACATGGAACGAAGACTTTGCCAAAGGCTTTATAGGTCTACTAGGCAACCCCAAGGCTATTGGCGAGCCCTTTCAGATTATGAGTGACGAATCGCTGACATGGAACCAGATTTATCAGTGTGTGGCTGACGCCTTAAAAGTGGAGTTCAAACCCTACTATGTAGCCTCACAGTTCCTTGCTGCTGTAGCTCCCAAGGAATACGACTTTACCGGGAATCTGCTAGGCGACAAATCCACCACTGTGGTTTTCGACTGTTCAAAGTTGAAACATGCTGTCCCTGGTTATCAGGCCACAACCCGTTTCGACGAAGGTGTACGTCGTTGTGTTGCATATATCCTCGCTCACCCCGAACTGCAAATCGAGGATCCAGAGTTTGACGCATGGTGTGACAGGGTGATTGAAGCCCAAGAGAAAGCGAAAGCCATTTAAATACGAAAAATCCCCGAATCGTTGCAGGTTTCGGGGATTTTATTTTGTATTGTCCCCACTTATTCGTACCTTTGTCCCCTGATATGATAGTATGTATAGCAGAGAAGCCCAGCGTAGCAAGAGATATCGCTAGAATCATTGGTGCCACATCCTCACACGATGGGTATATGGAAGGCAATGGTTATCAGGTGACATGGACTTTCGGCCATCTTTGTACACTGAAAGAACCTGGTGACTACACTCAGGCTTGGAAACCATGGGCACTTACACAACTGCCTATGGTACCTCAACGTTTTGGTATCAAACTCATCGATGATAATGGTATAAAAAAGCAGTTCTCCATCATTGAACGCCTAATGCAGGCAGCTGACGGCATCGTCAACTGCGGTGACGCAGGACAGGAGGGAGAACTCATTCAGCGATGGGTAATGCAGAAAGCACAGGCCACCTGCCCTGTAAAACGTTTGTGGATTTCATCGATGACAGATGAAGCCATCCGTGAGGGCTTTGCCAATCTGAAAGACCAGGCAGACTATCAACCCCTCTATCTAGCAGGCCTCTCGCGTGCCATTGGAGACTGGCTATTAGGTATGAACGCCACGCGTCTCTATACCCTTAAATATGGCCAAAACCGCCAAGTGCTTTCCATAGGACGTGTTCAGACCCCCACCCTTGCCTTGATCGTGAATCGTCAGAAAGAGATAGAGAACTTCAAGCCCGAACCTTATTGGGTGCTAGCTACTGTATATCGAGACACAACCTTTACAGCAACTAAAGGTAAGTTTACCTCGAAAGAAGAAGGCGAGAAAGCCTTTGAGACTATTGAGGGTAAGCCTTTTGAGGTGACTAAGGTTGAGAAGAAAGAAGGCAAGGAACAGCCACCTCAGCTCTACGACCTCACCTCGCTACAAGTAGACTGTAACCGCAAGTTCGCCTATTCTGCTGAGATGACGCTCAACCTCATCCAAAGTCTCTACGAGAAGAAATATACAACCTATCCTCGCGTAGATACCCAGTATCTCTCGGACGATATATACCCAAAGTGTCCGCAAACACTCAATGGTCTCTACCAAACAAAATTTGCTGGTGTAGCTCCCTATGCTGAGTTTATCAAGCCCATTGGCGGAAAAGCATTGAAAAAATCAAAACGTGTCTTCGATACCTCCAAAGTTACCGACCACCATGCCATCATCCCCACTGGTGTTATCCCCCAAAATCTAAGCGATGCAGAGCGCAATGTCTTCGATTTGGTGGCTCGACGATTCATTGCTGTATTCCTGCCCGACTGTAAGTTCTCTACAACAACAGTCTTAGGTGTAGTACATGGAGACGACGATATTGAGTTCAAGGTAACGGGTAAGGAGATTCTTGATCCGGGATGGCGTGTTGTAAGAGAAGTGAAAAGTGATAAAAATGATGATGACGAGGTGAAAAAGGAAGACGACGAGGAGCGCACACTACCAACTTTCACAAAAGGAGAGAATGGGGAACACAAGCCCACACTCACTGAGAAATGGACGACACCACCACCCTATTACAACGAGGCTTCTTTACTTCGGGCCATGGAGACTGCAGGCAAGTTCGTAGAGGATGAAAGCCTACGTGCTGCTATGAAGGAAAATGGCATTGGGCGTCCTTCATCACGTGCTAGTATCATCGAAACTCTTTTCAAACGCCATTACATCAAGCGCGAGCGTAAGCGTCTCATCGCCACTCCAACAGGCATCGAACTTATCGATCTCATCCGTGAAGAATTGTTGAAGAGTTGTGAGTTGACAGGTATTTGGGAGAAAAAACTTCGCGATATTGAACATCAGAAATACGATGCCCAGCAATTTATCAACGAACTAAAAAAACAGGTGGCAGACATTGTACATGACGTGATGACAGACCCATCCAATCGTCGCGTTACCGTGACAACTGACGAGGATTTGAGGAAGAAGAAAGGCAAGAAACAATAAAAATGCCAGATTCTTCGTTATTAATATGGTATGCGGAAGAATCTCACCATATTATATCTTCTTATCATCACGCTATTTCCCAGTTGTGGCCCTGAACAAGCCATGAAGAAAGGCGATAAGTTCTATGCCGTCGGAGAATACTTCGATGCCGCTGAACAATACAGAAAAGCATACTCACAGACTCCGACAAAGGAAAGAGCCACAAGGGGGCAACGTGCCAAATTACTCGCAGAGTGCTATCGTCGCATCAATGCCACCAACAAGGCTATCACAGCCTATAACAACGTGGTTCGCTACAAGCAAGCCGACACACTTACCCATCTCTATTTGGGACAGCTCTATCTTAAAAACGGCAATTACAAAGAAGCCGCCAAGCAGTTTAATATTGCATCCGACTCCTTACCAGAAAATCAACTTGTCAAGAACGGGATAAAGTCAGCTTTGATGGCTCCAGAATGGAAAAAACAGGGTTCGCCATATATCGTGAAGCGAATGGATATTTTCAATTCGCGACACGACGACTATTCGCCTATGTTAGGAGGCGATGACAATAACCTGCTTTATTTCACCTCTACCCGCAATCAGGCTCAGGGCGACGAATTGAGCGGCATCACAGGAGCCAAGGCTGCTGATATTTTCCTCTCACAAAAAGACGAACAGGGGCGTTGGACAAAACCCCAGAACATCGACTCCGAACTGAACTCTAATTTCGACGAAGGCGCATGCTGCTTCTCACCTGATGGAAAGACGATGTACCTTACACAATGCAAGACCGCTCTCAACTCTCCACGTTATGCGGGCATTGTTGTCTCTCATCGCTCCGACGCAACATGGAGTAAACCTACAGAACTTATCATCTCTAAAGATACTACCTCGAGTTTTGCACATCCTGCTGTTTCGCCTGATGGCGAATGGCTCTATTTTGTCAGCGACATGTCAGGAGGCATGGGAGGACTCGACATCTGGCGATGCCGTTTGCGAAGAGGCGAAGAGGCGGGAGCAGTTGAGAACCTAGGGCCTACCATCAACACTCCTGGCGATGAGATGTTTCCCACCTTTCGGCCTAATGGCGACTTATATTTCTCAAGCAACGGACATCCAGGCATGGGAGGACTAGATATCTTCATCGCCCATAACGGGAAGATTGAGCATCCGGGATTCCCTTTGAACTCCCAAGGCGATGATTTCGGAATGACTTTCGAAGGGGGAAAAAATCAAGGTTTTTTCTGTTCCAATCGTGGTGACCAACGAGGTAATGACCATATCTACAGTTTCTATAATCCAGAGATTATCCAAACAATAAAGGGGTGGGTATATGAGCAAGATGGCTACGAGCTTCCTACTGCCCAAGTGTATATGGTGGGGAATGATGGAACTAACCTGCGACTCAGTGTACGAGGTGACGGTTCCTTCACTCAGGAAGTCAAGCCTGGTGTAGACTACGTATTTCTAGCAACCTGTAAAGGCTATCTGAATCATCAGGAGCAATTGCGGGTAGAACCCGTTTCGACTTCAGAAGAGCGTACGCTTCAATTCCCGTTGGCAAATATCTCAGCCCCAGTACTGATAGAAAATATCTTCTATGACTTCGACAAAGCCAGCCTACGCCCAGAATCAACCACAGCCCTCAACGAACTGGTTCGTTTACTCAACGAGAATCCTAACATCACCATCGAGTTGTCTGCCCATACTGACTGTCGAGGCTCCGCTGCATATAACGAGCGTCTCTCACAACGACGCGCCGAGAGTGTAGTGAACTATCTCATAAACCACGGCATCGCATCTGCCCGCCTTACCCCAAAAGGTTATGGCGAGGCGAATCCCAAACGTATTAAGCGCAAAGTAGCCGAAAAATATAAGTTCCTCAAAGAGGGTGACATCTTATCCGAAGCTTTTATTGCCACACTCCCTGAGGAACAGCAAGAACAGTGCCATCAGCTGAACCGTCGCACTGAGTTTATTGTATTACGTACAACTTACGGGCTATTTGATAAGGCAGGAAGACTATTACAAAGCCCAGTGTCAGCAGAAGCGCCCAAGGATTAACAGGAATCTCCGTGGTTGTAGCCGTTACCAGCAACACCTCAAAAGCCGATACCAACATGTGAAATCCCCCCTGCAACAAATCTTTCAACACAGGCCAGCCCCCCAATAGGAAGAAGAGCACACTGCCTACCACAAGGCAGAACAACGTCCACAACCGCGATAGTCTGCGAGCCTCCTCAACCTCTCTGTCTGGCAGGTTCATCATTACCCGCTCCGTAAATCCATTGTCCTCAATCTGCTGCTTAGCAGCCTGCTTGAAGAACTCTTCTATCATAATCTTGTCTTTATCGTCCATAGCCATTTTCTTTTAAATAGATTGCTAATTTATCTTTTCCTCGCTTCAGGTGCGATTTCACCGTATTCTCGTTCATTCCCGTTATTTTACTTATTTGATCTATAGGATAGCCGTCAATAAGTTGCAGGGTAATACAGGTTCGTTCATCAGGCTTTAACTGCGCCAATGCCGTCTGTATGTCCATATTCATGCTAGTGTCGCTTCCTGACGTCTTGGTATTCTTAATCGCAGTGGTGTCTATATCTTCTGTTTGTTTTCTTGATCTTATCTCGTCGTAGAACACGTTATAAGCTATTCGCATCAGCCATGTTGAGAAACTCGCCACACCTCTGAACTTCGTTATATTGGTATAAGCCTTGATAAAAGTCTCTTGTGCCAGATCATCGCTCAACTGCCCGTCCCCCCCTGTCTGATTCAGGAAGAACCGTCTCACAGGCGACTGGTATTTCCTGACAAGCTGGTCGAAGGCCTTCTTGTTTCGGAACACAGCCACCTGCGTCACGAGTGCGATATCACTGAGCTCTGCCACTACTTTATTCCTTCTTATCTTTCTAATAAATTCTTTTCAGGCATTACCAGCCATAGTATGAAGTAGAAAAGTACTCCGCTAAAGCATGTAAAGAGCGTCAGAAACATGTAAGCTACCCTTACCATTACAGGATCAAAATCCAGATATTCTGCTATACCGCCACAAACTCCAGCTATGACTCTGTCGTTAGAGCGCCTCAATTTTTTTTCCATATGTCCTACACGTTTGAATTATTATTCCAATCCTCCATGTCCTGTCTCTTCTGAGAACCATTTTCTGTAAAATTGGACTTTCTTGAAATATACCACTTACCTAGTCCGATGAAGAATACCAGAGCACCGATACCAATACCTAACTTGCCTAAGATGATGCCAAGGAAGATGGCCAAGCCCACACCTGTGAACATCTGTCTTACACCTGTCTGGTAGTCTGAGCGATCCCAATCGTCCTGTTTTTCCTTCAACACGTCGTCAGGAATAGGCTGTCCGTTCTGGATGGCCATCTGTGCCAGCTTATATTTCTCACGACGATTCTTGTTCACGAAGTAGAAGATGGCGATGATGATACCTATCGGAGCAAATAAGAAGATAGTCAGAATTATCAACAATACGAAGCCCATCCCTAAGATTTCGTCATTGCCAAGACCACTGAACACGCTGTGTACTATTCTGTCAGCATCATCGTGTGAGCGATGGCGTGAGGTGATGTAACTGTCATCCTCAGCATCCTGAGCGTCAGCCACGGCCGTAGTGTCTGAGAATGCCTCGATTGCGTTCTGCTTGTTCTTTGTAGAGTCAACCTGCTCCGTACGCGGAGTGTGGCGGTGTTTCTGTGCAGCTGCTTCAACATTCATGCCGAGCGCGAGCACCATTGCGATTGCGAATAAATACTTTTTCATATCCTTTCAGTTTTTTAAATTCTACACCTGTTTGACGTAACAAATCATAAATTAGTTGCAAAGATAGTATTTTTTCCCATATTTTTTTTAATTTTGCGCAGAAAATCTGCATCAGACATGCAATTACCAGAGGATTTCATCCACGAAACAAGGCTGTTGATGGGTGACGAGCGCTTCAACCGCTTCTTGGAGGCATTCAATCACGATGCCCCCACAAGTATCCGTCTGAACCCGTTGAAACTTTTGACTCTGACAGGTTCAGATACCAAGCACCCGGAATTTGTCAAAGGACAGTCTGTTCCCTGGTGCAAAGAAGGCTATTACCTCGAAGGACGCCCTCAGTTCACGTTCGACCCCCTATTCCACGCAGGTTGTTACTACGTACAAGAAGCCTCATCGATGTTTATCACTCACGCTTTACGCTATCTAAACCCTAGCTCCACACCGATGAAAGTCCTCGACCTCTGCGCAGCCCCTGGTGGCAAGTCTACGGCTCTGCGCAGTATGCTGCCCCAAAACAGTATGCTCGTGAGCAATGAACCGATGGCTAATCGCGCCCAGATTCTGCTCGAGAACATCACTAAGTGGGGTTGGCCCAACTGCATTGTCACCAACAATTACCCTCGCGACTTCCGCAAATCCAAGCTCAAGTTCGACCTCATACTCTGCGATGTGCCATGCTCTGGCGAAGGCATGTTCCGTAAAGACCCTGCCACTATCAGTGAATGGAGCGCCCAGAATGTTGAGAAGTGCTGGAAACTTCAGCGCGACATCGTCGAGGACGCATGGCAGTGTCTCCAACCAGGTGGAACGCTCATATATAGTACCTGCACATTCAATACAAAAGAAAACGAGGAGAACATCCGTTGGATGATAGATACACTCGAAGCCGAGCCCATAGCCATTCCCGTAGAACCAGAATGGAACATCACGGGGTCGCTGCTCAAAGGCTTCGATGCCCCTGTCTATCGCTTCATCCCAGGCATCACGCGTGGCGAAGGTCTGTTCCTTTGCGTCCTCCGCAAACAAGGGGATTTCACCCCTGCTCCAAACAAGTCATTGTCTATGAAGATGCTAAAGGCAGACTTGCCTGATGGCGAATTCCCCCAAGCAGACGTCTCCTATCCAGAGGCTCTGAAATATCTGCGTGGCGAGGCCATCGTGTTACCAGCCAACACACCACGTGGCATTGTAAACGTGAGTTATCAGGGCTTTGTGCTTGGCCCTGCCAAAAACATTGGCTCACGTGCAAACAACCTCTATCCCAAGGCGTGGCGCATCAAGACCACCCACCTGCCATCAGAAGAAATAAAAATCATCAACATACAATGAAACAATATTTAGACATTCTCAACCGCATCCTTACCGAAGGCACTGAAAAAGGTGACCGTACAGGAACAGGAACCATCAGCATCTTCGGCACTCAGAGTCGTTACAATCTCGACGACGGATTTCCTTTGCTCACTACCAAGAAACTGCATCTCAAGTCCATCATCTATGAACTGCTGTGGTTTCTCAAGGGCGATACCAATGTAAAGTATCTGCAAGACCATGGTGTGCGCATCTGGAACGAGTGGGCTGATGAGAATGGCGAATTGGGGCCCGTTTATGGTCATCAATGGCGTTCATGGCCCGACTACAACGGAGGCACCATCGACCAGATTCAATACGTACTCAATCAGCTGAAGACCAATCCCAACTCTCGACGCATGATCGTTTCTGCATGGAACGTGGCCGAGGTCAATAAAATGGCTCTGCCTCCATGTCATACAATATTCCAATTCTATGTGGCCGATGGGCGGCTCTCACTCCAGCTTTACCAACGAAGCGCAGACACTTTCTTGGGTGTGCCATTCAACATCGCCTCCTACGCCTTACTGCTCCAGATGATGGCACAGGTAACAGGTCTCAAGGCTGGCGACTTTATCCACACCACAGGCGATACCCATCTCTATTTGAACCATATCGAGCAGGCTAAGCTTCAACTCACACGTGAGCCCCGCCCCTTACCTCGCATGATTATCAATCCCGACGTGAAGTCGCTCTTTGACTTCCAATTCGAGGACTTCCAGCTTGAAGGCTACGATCCTCATCCTCATATTAAAGCAGAAGTTAGCGTATGATATCAATAATTGCAAACGTGGCCAAGAACAGGGCCATTGGAAATAATAACAAACTCATCTACTGGTTACCCAATGATATGAAGCGCTTCAAAGCGCTCACCACGGGTCACACCATTATCATGGGACGTAACACGTTTCTCTCACTACCCAAAGGCGCTTTGCCCAATCGTCGTAACATCGTACTAAGCCGCAGTGCCAAAGCATTTGAAGGGTGCGATGTCTACCCCTCGCTCGATGAGGCTCTGAAGCATTGCACCAGCGATGAAGACATCTATATCATTGGAGGCGCCAGCGTCTACAAACAAGCCCTTGCCATGGCCGATCGCCTCTGCCTGACGGAGGTCGACAACACACCTGCAGAAGCCGACACCTTTTTCCCGCCCTATCAGGACGAATGGAAAGAAGAAAGCCGTGAAGATTATCCTGCTGACGATCGTCACGACTTCGCATATTCGTTTGTCGATTATATCCGTAAGTAGGACTGTGCTTATTGGGGCGTCTTGAACTTCACGGGCAGTGTATAGCGCATGTTTGTAGCTGTTCCGTCTGCCAGTCTTGCTGGCGCCCATTTTGGGCATGTTTTCAGCAGACTCACCACCTGCTGTCCAAACGCCTTCTGCTCAGGCTGCGACACGATTTCAATATCAGCCATGTCGCCCTCTTGCGTGATGACAAATGCCACAACCACCTTAGCCTCGATGCTCTCCAAGCCTTTAGGATACTTAATGTTGGCACTCACCCACTTCAGGAACTCGCTGAAGTCATACTGCCCATCAAACTTAGGCGACATAGCGTTTTCAGGCAACACCTCTATAGCATTCAGTTCCTGTGTGGGCTGAGTGCTTCTTTTGGGGCGGCCTTGCGCCAGCCAGAGCGCTATACCCGCTGCTATACAGAGGGCAATGATGACATACCTGAGCCAATGGGCACGTTTTTTGCCACCTATCACATATACATCGTTTTCCATATTCTTCATAATAACCTCCTGCTTTTTACGTTTTCTTCAATCATCGACTTGAGTGACTTCAAGGCTTCACGCGACGCGCTGAGCGTAAAGCCCTCGCCCATCCTGCTACCCGACAAAACAAGTTCCTGCGACGGGATGTTGATACAGTAAATGTAGTTGCTGTTAATAATCAGACTTTTACCTAAGCGGATAAACACCTGTGACTCCAATCCCAACTGACTCTCCAGAAGTTTTTCAAACGCCGACAGATTGAAAGAAAATACGTGTTTGCGCCCATCAGTCAATACCATCGTCGAGTAGCTGCCGTCTGAAGAGATGTACGCGATATCGGGCACAGCCACCCTCACTAGTACATTACTGTTCGATAATATCAAATACTTTATATCCATGCTTTGATTCGATATTTTGCTGCAAATATACATATTTTCATCTGATTAACAGACGACTATTGCACCTTTATTTCACGAAATATGCCGTTCAGTTCATGAAATCCGTATTTTCAAGCTCAGACAGCCCCTATAACGTACATTTTTCGAGCTTCTCATGTCATTTGATGAACTCAAAGCAGGTGTTCATGAAACGAGGTCTTTCCGATTTGTTTTTCCTCATTTTTCTACTTACCTTTGCCACCATGAAACGAATAATGAATATTTTTTTTCTAACAGTCGGCGTTGCTGTGGCATCGTTTGGCCAGACTCCTTCGGAGAAGTCGGGTAACAGCCTTGTCGACACAACCTTCCAACTGAAGGGCATCACCGTGCAGGGGCGTCTGCCCATGCGAGTCAATGAAAATGGCGCTCTGCACTACAGCGGCCAGCAACTCATGGCGGATCGTCCTATCCGTCATGCACTCGATATGCTCGACGAGATACCCACACTACAGAAGTCTGGGACGGCATATACCATTGTCGGAGCCACCTCATTCTCCATTCTCGTCAATGGAAAGAAAAGCGGTATGAACCAAGAACAACTCCTATCCTACCTCTCTTCGCTGTCACCCAACCGCGTGGCCAGCATTGACGTCTACTACAATACCCCTCGCCGTTTTGGTGTGCGAGGCGCTTCAGTCAACATCACACTTACCAAAGAGCACTCTAATTCATTGAAGCTCAATGGCGACGTGAATGCCAGCCTCAGCCAAGCCACCTACACAGGAGCTAACGGAGGTCTGAATCTAGCTCTTTCATCTCCAAAGTGGTCGGCCAACATGGGTTATGCTGGTACCTATGATAAGTCGGCCACTCATATGAATCTCAATGCCCTTCACCCCTTGGCAGGCCACACCTATGACGTCGCTCAGACCGACCACCACACCTTCAAGTCACTCGACAACAGCCTCTATGCTGATGCCGACATCACGTTGGGCGAGCACACTTCAATCTCACTATCTTATGTGCTGCAACACGACCATCCCAAGAGCAACGCCACAGCCGCTACTACGATAAATGCTGCACCCATTCTGAGCGACACCCACACCAAGAGTCCCTCATGGCTCCACAACCTCGAAGCCTCACTCAGTCATCACGATTTCGAGATAGGTGCCAGCGCCACCTTCTACAACGAGAAAGAGCACCAGGATCTCACCGACTCCCAACAAAGCAGTCTCGACTGCAGCTACAAGCAACAAGTGTCTAAACTCAGTCTCTTCGTCGACCACAAAATCAGCCTGATGGGCGGCCACATCAACTACGGTATCCGGGGCAACATCGCCACCACAACCAACCACAAGGAGTTCCTGTCGTCCCAAGGTTTCACTGGGGAATCATTCAAGTTCGAGCAGAAGGAGCAGACGGGCTCCGCTTACGTGGGTTATCGCCATTCTCTGGGCAAGAAAGGCTTCATCAACCTATCGCTCGAGAGCGAGTATTTCCACTCGTCGTACAGTAAGGATGGCGTCCCCGCCACCACACTTTGGCAGGAGTGGCAACTCTATCCCTCGCTCACCCTCGTCTATCGCCCACGCACCGCCCGCGTCATCCAGCTCACATTCAACAGCGAAAAGCGCTATCCCACTTACTGGACCACTGCGGCCAACCGCACCTATATCAATACTTACTGCGTGAACGACGGTAACACCTCGCTAAAGCCCTACGTCAAGTACAGCCTCAACCTCAATTATATCATCCAATCAAAATACGTGTTTGGCGTGTTTGCCGAGTCAAGCCCCCACCGCTTTACTCAGTCCATGACACTCAGCGACAAAGAACTCTGTGCTATCTACAAATATTTCAACATGCGTCATGACTATCGTTATGGTCTCATGGCTGTCTTACCCATCGACTGGACCCAACAGTTCCAGTCGCGCCTCACCACTATGGTCTTCGACATGCACCAGAGCGGGCAACTCGACGCCACATCATTCTCAAAGCGTAAGGTCGCATCGATGCTCAGACTCAACAACAATCTCTCTCTTTTTCAAAAGAAGCTCCTTCTCGAGCTTTCCTGCTGGTACCAGTTCCCTGCCATTCAGGGCTGCTACGACATTCAGGAGATGTATTCCGTCTCAGCTGGTATCACCTGGATTCCCCCAGTCGAGGGTCTCTCGCTCACCTTCCATGGCGAGGATATCTTCGACACCTACCGTACGAAAACCAAGTGCCACATTGGTCAGACGAGCTACGCCTTCACCAACCATGTCGACATGCAAGCCTTCTCACTCACCGTACGCTACACTTTCAACGGCTACAAAACCCACAAGCAGAAATCAGTCGACACCTCGCGATTCGGGAAATAGCACAAGAACTAATGGATAAGTTCGAATCTTAGTCGGATTAAAAGGGGACTTTACTCCGGGTAAAGTTGGGGTTTAGTCGGAGTAAAGTCCAAGTTTGATCCATATCTTGTTGAAGAAACTCTAATCGGGACAAAAAATGCAAAAAACTTTCCTTCTCTGGCCTCAATTACTATAGGTATGGACGCTGGCGCCTTGGGCGCTGGGCAGGTAGTTGATGCCCCACCAGCACATCTGCAAGAGCACGAAAGCGACTAACAGGGTTATGAGCGCCAGATAGCGGTTGTGGCGTGGCTGCTGGCGATAGTGGATGTAGCCCAGATAGGCAAACCACGTGATGGCTGCCCACGTCTCTTTAGGATCCCACGACCAATAGTGGCCCCACGCTTCCTTGGCCCAGAGGGCACCGAAAAGCATGCCAAATGTCATGAAAGCCAGACCCGCATACACGAGATTGTCAGTGATGAGGAATTCTTCTTTGCTGACGGCCGACTTCTTGAAAAAGAGCAGATAGAGGGCCATGACAGTTGCGGCTCCCAGTAGGGCATAGGCAAACATGTAGACAATGACATGGGGCGCAAACCAGGGGCTCTGAAGGGCTGGCATAAGCGTCTTGGAGTGGATTTCGGGCTTGAACAGATTGACACAGATGAACACAAGAGCCAGAATGGTGGAGAAGATGAGAATCCACTTGTACTTCCAGCGCGAATAGACAATGATACCCGCCAAGGGCAAGAAAAACGAGTACCAGAGGCGTGTCTCGCCCATAGTACGCAAGGGCGGACGCTCAAGCGACACCCACATTGACAGGATAAACGCGAAGAATACAAACAGGCCAGCAATGGTAGAGACTGTGGCGAGACGCGACTTAGAACGCCATGCGGACCATGCGCCAAAAGCCCACAACAGCACTGCAGGGAGTGCAAAATAAATGAAATGATGCCAAGTCATACGCGTTTCCTCCTTTCTCCTAAAACAAACATAAACACGGCCCCACTCAGCATCATGTAGATGCCCAGATATACGAGTGGCAACCAGGGGTCGTTCACCAGTTCAAGGATGGATATCTGACTCATGGCACCCATCTGGGTGTCGTAGCCATACTGATAGATCTTCCACCCATCAACCTTTACGGGCTTGTTAACATCGACGGTAGTCTGAATGCGCTTGCCAGACTTGGTAAGTATCTGTACATCAGAAGCAAAGCGACGAGGCGATCCATCATCATAGGTCTCCATGATAAAACGCTTGAGTTCAATGACAATAGGCATCTCGACAATAGCCCCACCAGAGGCAAGGGCACGCCACTCGGGTTCATCAACGGTGGTAACCATCTTGAGGCGCTGCATGTCGGCATTGCCCAAAGTGGCAGTGGTCATAGCAAGAAACAGCCCAAGATGGTTGAGCATGAAGGGTATGTCGCGACGCCAACGGAAACGGAGCGAACGACGGATGATGACAAGTCCCAAAATAAGGGCAATATAGACATAGACGAGCACAAAGGGCCAGAATGAGAGCATGTCACTGAACCACGAGCCTGAGCCATCCTGACGCACCAGTCCCATGACAATAGTGAGCACCACGGCATAGACAAGGGCGGGAATAGCAGCTCGATTGGAGCCAATGAACTGACAGACGTAGAAACGGCGTCCCAACAGGGATACGATGGCTATGAGGGCGAAAAAGCCTACAAGCACAAAGCCGTTGACGGGCCACGCAAAGGTGTTCCACACAACGCGCCCCACGCTGAGCTGAAGTACTAAGCCCGCCGCGACAACACCAGCCCCTATCAAGAAGCCCTCTTTCATTGTAAACGGTTTATTCCACATAAGATATATCAAAAAACAGTTAAAAACATTCTCAGAACACAGGCAGTGCAAGCAGTTGATACATCAAAGTAAGCGCCATGCGTCGATGCCCCTCATCGTTGGGATGCAGGCGATCGTTCTCTGCACTTTTGAAATACTGGGTATGCTCATCCATCAGAGGATAAAGGCCACTAAGAGCATTGAGGTCGATGACTGGGACAGCCCAGAGATTGCCAGCCTGTTTGACAGACTCGACATAGGCATCAAGGTATTCTCCACACTTGTTGGTATAATCTTCACGTGGCTGCCAATTACTCTCGTTGGCATAGAATTCTGCGCGATGGATGGGGGTGAGCAATACTATCTGTTTAGTAGGATAGAGACGCTTCACATAGTCAAGTGCCTTGTTGATGCGGCCACGATAGGTTGAATCGCACATCACGGGGTAGCGATGGAGACGGTCTACGGGATGTTTCTGTTCATGGATGCCTGCCACCACTTTTTCCTGACGCTCTGTAAACCACTCGCCAATGGGCACACCAGCATTATAATCGTTGGTACCTATGAATATAAGGATTGCGTCTACATCGTCATCATGCTCAGCCTTCAGCTTATCTGCCTGGGCAGGAATGTCGTTCCATTGCCGTCCGCTGATACCATAGACGTAAGGGACAATGTCGAGCCACTCTTGCAGATAATGCCAATACTTCAGTTTAGACCCACTGTTTCGGGGGTCGGTGATAGAGTCGCCAAAATAGGCCACACGCTTACCTTGCCAAGGATGGCGAATGAGTTGCTGGGAAAGAACTGGGAGCACCAGTAAAGCACTCAAAAGAACGGTCAATAGTCGTTTCATGATGCGATTTATTCTGTATTTTGTGCAAAGGTACGAATATTTTTTGTACTTTTGCACTCGTTTTGCAAGAAGCAGAGCACTTTAAGAACATTTTAACACATGTACAAACCAACATTCAACATGAAGCGCCAACGCCTGGTGTTCCGTCATTTCGGAAACAAAGGCTACTCGCTCTTTGCTTGTCTCGGTAGAGAGGTGGTGTGCAGTGTGCTCTCTGTAGCCACGCTGACCTATGCCTCTGCGGAGAGTGTTGCGACAAAACCCGTCGTAACCGACTCTGCCACGATGACAACAGCCCGCGAGATGATGCTCGAGGAGGTCAGTGTAACTGGCTCGAGGGCGCCCCTGACGAAAAGTCAGGCTGCGAGAATGGTAACTGTACTAGAGCGCCAGGATATTGCGCAGGCTCCAGTACAAAGTATTAACGATTTGCTGAAATACGCCGTAGGCGTGGATGTGCGTCAGCGTGGACCTATTGGTGCGCAGACCGACATCTCGATTCGGGGAGGTACGTCAGACCAGATCATCCTGCTACTCAACGGAATCAACATCTGTGATCCGCAAACGGGACACAACGCAATGGATCTGCCCATCGACCTGAGCGAGATTGTGAGGATAGAGGTGGTAGAAGGTCCTGCGGGACGCATCTATGGCACCTCATCTCTAGTCGGGGCGATTAACATCGTAACGAAGCCAGCCCTGCAGACAAGCACTGACCTGACTCTAGAAGGGGGATCGTATGGCTATGCGAAGGCAAGCGGAAGAACGAACCTGAAACTTGGACTCTGGAACAATCAGGTGAGTGCCAGCTACAGTCGCAGTGATGGTTATAGTCGCTCGAAGGCTGGAACGCTGAATACAGACTTCAGTGGTTCAAAGGCTTTCTATCAGGGGCAATACGAAGATGAGACCATCAGGCTGAACTGGCATCTTGGGATGGCTGACAAAGGCTATGGATCGAGCACGTTCTGGGCCTCACCCAAGTGGCAGGCCGACAATCAGTATGAACACACCACGAAACTCTATTCGGCCATTCAGGGTGAAACGAAGCTAGGCAGACTGCACTTCGCACCCAGCATCTACTGGAACCAGAACCGCGACCGTTATGAAGGGTATCGCGACATGCCAGAGAAGATGAAATTCAACTATAACCGCACAGATGTATATGGAGTCGGTTTGAGCAGCTATTTCGACTGGAAGGCAGGACGAACGGCCTTTGGCGCAGAACTGAGAAATGAGGATCTGGTAAGTGGGAACTTAGGCGAGCCACTCACACAAGCTCACCATATTAAAGGTACTGACAGAGAGTATACACTTGGCGTGAACCGTACCAACATCAGTGGTTTTCTGGAGCACAACCTGCTACTGAAGCATTTCACACTATCAGCAGGACTGGTGGCGGTAAAGAACTCATGGAGCAATATGAACATGACTGTTTACCCTGGAATTGACATCAGCTATCGCCCTAATAACAAATGGACTCTGCATACCTCATACAACACATCGTTACGTATGCCTTCGTTCACAGAGATGTACTACAAGCTACAGGGCTATAGTGCGAACCCGCACCTGAAACCTGAAGAGATGAGGGCTCTAGAAGCTGGTATTACCTATCACACATGGCTCGTCACCTTCAGTACCACTATCTGGCATCACCATGGACGCAACATGATTGATTGGATCATGGACACCTCGAAAGGCGATGAGGCTGTATGGCAGAGTGTGAACCACACCAAGGTGAACAGCATTGGCGCTGAGCTATCAGCGACAGTCCGCTTACAGCAAGCTGTTGTAAAACTGAGCTACAGCTACATCAACCAAGAAAAGAATCTGGAAGCGGGCGTCGTGTCGCAATATGCGCTGGAGTATCTGCGCCACAAGCTGGTGGCTCATGCCCAACTACCATTGTGGAGACAACTCACATTGTACGTCAACCTGCGTTGGCAAGACCGCGTGGGCCAATACACCGACTTCGATGGCATCGCACACAATTATCAGCCCTATACGCTGATTGACTCCCGATTGTCATGGCAACAAAAAACATGGAAACTATATGTAGAGGCCAACAACCTATTCGACAAGGATTATGTAGACTTTGGACACGTTCAGGAACCTGGTCGCTGGATAATAACAGGATTCAGTATCAGACTATAAATATTAATCCCCCATCAGTTTGATGGGGGATTAATTATGTTATTGTTTCAGTTTAAACGAATTTTCAATACTACTAATCTCAGCCACAAAAGCCTTGTCAATCTTCAAACGTTTCTCAATGGTATTGCAACTGTGAATTACCGTTGAGTGATCACGATTGCCAATAAGTTGACCAATACGGGCTGCAGAAAGTTTGGTATGCTTCTGAGCCAGATACATAGACACCTGACGCACTTGAACATAATTACGCTTGCGACTTTTACTGAATGCACTCGACTGACTGACACCATAATGATGGCACACCTTCTCGAGAATATCATCAACAGTAAGCGGATGATTATCAATCTTCACAGAACGTTTGATGACACGCTCAGCCAAACGCATATCGATATTTGAGTTGTAAACGATTGAATAGGCCATCAGCGAATTAACCACACCCTCCAAATCACGCACACTGCCATTAGCTGTCTCAGCGATATACTGAATCACATCCGATGGAATGCTCAAACCATCACGACGACATTTTGAGGTGAGAATGTCGACACATAACTGCACATTGGGCTTTTCCAACTCAGCAATCAGTCCACAGGCGAAACGTGTGAGCAAGCGATCCTTCATGCCTTGAAGATCTACAGGAGGACGGTCGCTAGCCAGAATGATCTGTTTACCATTGCGGAACAGGTGATTGAAGATGTGGAAGAACGTGTCAAGTGTCTTAGGAGAGTTAACCCACTCCTGAATGTCATCAACGATCAGCACATCAATAGACTGATAGAAATTGATGAAGTCGTTGGTGGTGTTCTGACGCACAGAATCAGTAAACTGCACCTGAAACAGACGAGCACTAACATAGAGTACACGCTTATTCGGATAAGTTTCCTTACAACGCACGCCAATGGCATTAATCAGGTGGGTTTTACCACAGCCTGAAGGACCATAGATGAAGAAGGGGTTGAATGTGGTTTTACCTGGATGCTCCGCAATTGAGAGTCCTACAGTGCGAGACAACTTATTGCTGTCACCTTCTATATAGTTTTGGAATGTCTTCTTGGGGTCGAGTTGAGGATTCAGCTGCTGGGGAGTGGCCGCATCAAGCGTTGAAGGCGACTTATTACCCTGAGGAGCAGGGTGAGACATATCCATACTGGGGCCATCGCTTTCAATCTCTACAGTACCATTACCAGTCTGAACTGCCACGATTCTGTAACGTAGTATCACATTAGTACCAAACACACGCGCGAGCACCTTACTTAATAGTCCAACGTAGTACTGCTCCAAGTACTCGTACACGTACGGACTCGGAACCTGCACCAATAACGTATAATCCTGCTCCGAGTAAGACTCGAAGGTGATTGGTGCGAACCACGTTTTAAACTGCTGCTCAGTAACGTTAGCCCTAATCAGATTAAGGCAGTTGTCCCAGAGCGCCTGATGACTATTTTTCATTGGCGTTGTTTTATGTTTGCGACAATATTTATTAGTTACAAGACCGTAGGCTTGTGATTTATAATTGTGGTGCAAAGTTCGCATTTTTTTTTCAATTATGCAAATGCACATTTTTTAGCCACGTGTGTACAATCAAATATAACTACCTCATAATCGGCAAGTTAACCCGTTTCACGCAAGAATATACAGATTTATACACTTGCAAAAAGACAACACACTAATAATCAGCAGTATACAACGTTTTCAACACCCCCACAAAATGACTTATCAGCTTAGAAAAGAGATAGAGAGTAAAATCTCATTTATTTAGACAAAATCTAAATTAATCATTTTTTCTTCCGAAAACCGAGAAGTGTACATAGCGTTTTGGATGAGTTTTTAAATCTATCATCAGGGAGTCTGCGTGCATCATCGTAGCATTCAAATTACTATAAAGACTCGGGTCTCTCATCAGTAATCCCAAAGTGCCCTCTGTGCTGTTCAGTTTGGCCGTCATCTGCTCCACATTCTTCAGAGTGGTATTAACGCTTACCATGGTTGTGGCAATATCGAGGTTATTCAGACTCTCAGTCAACTGATTGGTATTAGCCAGCACACCATCTGCATTCTTAAGTATCTGAGGCATCTGCTGATTCAAACTGGCCGTTAGCCGATTCAAGTCCTGACTAGTCTTAGTCAGATTTGCAGTTATCTGGTCAACATGATGCAGAGAGTTAGCTATAGCCGGGTCAGCCAACAGGGTGTTCACACTTGCCAAAATAGAATCGAGTTTAGGTAACATCTGTTGTATTTGTGGTATCATGCCTGCAGCCTGTCCCAAGGCCCCCAACTGTTGACCACCACAGATAGTGTCACCTGAGGCAATGGCACTCGCAGAACCTAATTTGAGCTCCACCTTTACATTTCCCATCATGTCGGTACATATCTCAGCCCTACTGTCTGCAGGAACAGCCAATTTATTGTCGATACTTATCTGAGCCACGATATCACCCGTCTTCTGGTAGTTATAAACAATTTCTTCTACAACACCTACACGATAGCCATTGGCATAGATAGGACTAGCCACCGACAATCCGCTCACATCCTGGAATTTCACATAGTAACTATTATCAGTAGAGAACAGCGTCATGCCTTTCAGGAACTGAAGTCCGACGTACAGTACGACAATGCCAACGATTGCAACCAAAGCAATCTGAACCTCTTTAGATAATTTCTTCATAACTCGTTTCTTTTATTTCTTTCTATTCTTGAAATCCCTGATAGCTGCATTGACATCAGTCCGAGCGCCATCCTTGAAAGCAATGACGAATGCACCTGGGAATTTCTCTGATACTTCTTTGCGTTTCTGATTTATCTCGTTATAATTTTCTGACGAGCCTACCGTATATTTGTACATGCCTCCCTCCTGATAGTAGTCTACACCTGTAAGACCCTTCAGTCGGGCATCGCCTGCCTTTATTTTCGAAGAACTGACTAAAATCTGAACCTTGAACACAGGAGCTATTGACGTAGTTCTAGCAACAGGGGCTGGTTCTGCAATAGGAACTGCCATGGGCGCAGGTTCGGAAACCATCGTCCGCAGGACCGTATCCTGAATATCTACTGGGCCGGACTGTAACTCCGTTGTGGGTTCTTCCTGCCTGGACTGCAGAATCTCCTTTTGTTGTGGTTTGGGATTTTCTACAGGCATATAAGGAATGGTAATGCTACCGCCATGACGCTTACGATAATTAAGGAACGCATTGAATACCCCACGAGCATACTGACTCTCAGCAGCAGCGGAGTTCATATAAACCTCCTCGTCACGTGTAGAGATAAAGCCCAACTCTATCAGGCAACCCGGCATCGACGACAAGCGCAGTACAGCCAAATTATCCTGTTGAGCTCCCATATCCTGTCGGCCTGTTGCCTGACACACATATTTCTGCATATACTTGGCCAGCTCCACACTATTCTCCATGTTCTTATCCTGAATAAATTCAAACATGATATTGCTTTCTGGCGAATTGGGGTCATAGCCCTGATAAGTCTGCTTATAGTCTTTTTCAAGGAAGATTACCGAGTTCTCGCGCTTGGCCACTTCCAGATTTTCTATCACCCCCGTCATTTTTCCCGTACGTTTGCTGGTACCCAACGTATAGGTTTGGAAGCCTCGTGCCACACGCCCTTTAGGCAAAGCGTTGATATGGAATGAGATAAAGAGGTCGGCCTTTGCCTTATTGGCTATCTCTGCACGACGATAGAGCTCCACGAACTTATCTGTCTTTCGGGTATAAACCACATTGACATCGGGGCAGTTATTTTCCACCAATCGCCCAAAGGCCAATGCGAACTTCAGCGTCAGGTTCTTCTCCTTCGAGATAGCTCCCACCGCACCCGTATCATGCCCGCCATGACCAGCATCGATTACCAAGGTAAACTGCTTATTGGCTGCATGAGCTGAAAAAGCTGCACACAGAAAAAAAAGTCCTAATATGTTTCTAACTACCTTCACCTTTTTACCTTATCCAATGTATTTCCACACCTGCACCATCACAATCTGCTCCCATGGGAGGATTCCGCTTGGTGAGCGTCAGATCAACGGATGTCACTTGCGGAAACGTATGTTCTATAGCTTTTATGATCCGACCTGCCACGTGCTCAAGCAACTTGGAGGGCTGGCACATCTCTTGCGCCACAAGGTCGTACAAAGCAGCATAGTTCAAGGTGTCATCCACCTCATCACTCTCCACTGCATTCTCCAACGGATAGCCCACACGGAGATTAACGATGAATTCTCCTCCAACCCTGCTTTCCTGCGATAACACCCCATGGAACGCATGGAAGCGGACATCCCGCAAAAACACATATCCATCAATCAGCGTCATTCCTCACAATTATCCTGTTCAAAATCATCATGGTTTCCAGGAATATATTTCTTCAAGGCCCGCTCAACACCCGTCTTCCAAGTATTGATGCTCTCATCCTTCAACGAGAGTGAAGCCACAAGTTTGATAACATGCTCCAACGGCATGCGATAGCGAAGCACACCAGAGATAAGTTTCGCATAATTCCAATACTCTGGGTTGAACTTCTCTGAGAGGCCCTCTACCGTTGTTTTATAACCGCGTTTATTCTCAAACTGGAAATCGTAGCGCTTACTACCATCAGTGTTTATCTGCTTAAGAATCTTGCCATGGGTCACGTTTTTGGGCAATATAATACCCTCTTCATCGTCCTGAAGACCTGTAAATATCTCATACGGATAACCATCAAGCAGACCAACGAGCGCCACCCACTTTTCTTTATTGTTCTGAAAGCGCACCACGTCACACTCAAGGACCTGAGGCCTAACCTCAGTAATCTCAGGAATCACCGTCATCAGCCTCTCCTCCAGCACTATTGCAATTTGTTCCTCAGTGAGGGGAGCGTTCTGCTTTAGACCAGCTATGGCCAACTCATGAGCCACACGCTTTAATGTTTCCTTACGAATATCTTCTTCCATAATCTGATATATTTTGGCGACAAAGTTACGAATAAATTGAGAATAATAGATTAATAATTAAGAAATATTTGTATCTTTGCGACCAAAAACAACAAAATGAAATCAATTCTCACTAGAAGAACGATACGTAAGTATGCTAATCGCGATATTAGTGACGAGCTACTTGAGCGTTTGCTGACACAGGCTGCTCGCACGCAGACCATGGGGAATCTACAACTTTACAGCGTTGTTGTTACCCGCAGTGAAGAAATGAAACAGAAGCTGGCGCCAGCCCACTTCAACCAGCCCATGGTTAGCGAAGCCCCCATCATACTGACCATCTGTGCCGACTTTAACCGCACTAGTTTCTGGGCCAAGTGTCGTAAAGCCGAACCTGGCTACAACAACTTTCTATCGTATATCAACGCAGCTACCGATGCGCTGCTCTACACACAGACTCTATGCAATCTGATGGACGAGGAAGGACTGGGCTATTGCTACTTAGGAACAACTATTTATCAACCCCAGCAGATTATCGACATTCTAAAACTGCCTAAGCTCGTAATGCCAGTGGCCACACTCACCATAGGATGGCCAGCAGAAGAACCTCCGCTCTCCGATCGACTACCCTTAGAGAGTTTCGTGCATCAGGAGACATACAAGGACTATCTGGCTACAGACATCGACACCTATTATAATTATAAGGAGAACTTGGAGGAGAACCGCAACTTTGTGAATATCAATCACAAAGAAACCCTCGCCCAGGTTTTTACCGATATCCGCTACACTCGCAAAGACAACGAGGCGATGTCGAAGGGACTACTCGGAGCCCTCGTCTACCAAGATTTCCTCCCCCACACCATTTTGCAAGGTTTTTATGTAGGCACGGATTACACGGAGTAAGTCCTCGCGCATGATAGTTTTGACACGGATTAACACCGCTTTTTATAAAAACACGGCCTTAGTTATTATGCTAAAGCCGTGTCTTAAATTTATTTAAGCCGCGTTAATCCGTGCCTAAAAACTATTCCACAACGATGGGCTTGTATTTTGGAACAAGTGCCTTCATGATGCACCATCCAATGAGATAAGCTACAGCACAGATACAGAACACAACCATATAAGCAGCAGGTTTACCCTCAAAGCCAAAGAACTGGAAGGCATTGCCCTGCTCTGCTGCCCAAGTGAAAAACTCACCCGATCCCATATTAATAGCCATCGAGCCGAAACCACCCGTCATCGTACCCAGTCCGACAATTGTACCAATGGTGCTCTTGGGGAACATATCACCAATTGTTGAAAAGAGATTGGCACTCCATGCCTGATGGCCAGCACCCAGCAGACCAATCAAGATAGCAGGCCACCATGCACTATATGCACCTAAAGGTTGGGCCAGCAATCCCAACACGGGGAAGCAAGCAAAGATTAGCATCGCACGCATACGTCCCAAATAGGGATTCATGCCTTTCTTATCCACGAAGTAGGTTGGCAGATAACCACCACCGATAGAAAGTATAGTTACAATCAGATAGAGAGTGAAGATCAACAAGATACCCATCGTTGAATCCGAGGTATAACCATACTGGTCACTGAAATAGGCTGGTGCCCAGAACAGGAAGAACCACCACACGCCATCTGTCATCAACTTACCAACAAGAAACGCCCATGTCTGACGGAAGGTAAAACACTTCAAGAATGGAATAGCCTTTTCCTCCTTCACCTTATTGCGATCCTGCACCTCAGCAATATCACTATCCTGCTCGATATAGTTCAATTCTGCTTGATTCACGTACTTACTCTTACGCGGTTTCTCGTAAAGCCACATCCAGAGCCCCATCCATACATAACCTAGGACACCGATAATAACAAAAGCCATCTCCCAGCCCCAGGCACGAGCCAGCAGGGGGATAGTGGCAGGAGCAGCCAAGGCACCAACAGAGGCTCCGCTGTTGAAGATTGAGGTTGAGAAAGCACGGTCTTTCTTTGGGAAATACTCCGCCGTTGCCTTGATGGCAGCAGGGAAGTTACCAGCCTCACCAACAGCCAGTATCATACGACAACTCAAGAAGAGCCATACAGAAATGGTGGCAATAGCTACAGCAGCATCGCTACCTGCCTGAACGGCACGCAGAGCCTCGAGAGAGTTGTAGTCTTCGATATTCATGGCCACCCATCCACAACCAGCATGCATCACAGCACCTGTAGACCATACGAAGATTGCGATAAGATACCCCTTCTTCGTTCCCATCCAGTCGATAAATTTACCTGAAAACAAGTTGGCAATAGCATAGAACAACGAGAACATACCCGTAATCTTACCATAGTCGGCATCAGTCCAATGGAAATCGATGGCAATAAAGTCCTTCCATGTTAATGACAAGACCTGACGGTCCATATAGTTTACAGTTGTTGCCAGAAAAAGCAACGCACAGATGACCCAGCGGAAGTTGGACATCTTTGTTGTTTGTACAGGTGCCATAGTTATCTGATATCAATTACGGGAATGTTGTCCTTATCGTTATAATAAAGGTTCTCGCCAGCCATACCCCAGATGAAGGTATAGTAGTAAGTACCTGCTGCTGCGTGAATACTCCACTCTGGCGACATAATAGCCTGTTCGTTGTGCAACCAGACCACACGACTCTCTTCCGGCTGTCCCATGATATGAGCGATGGTCTGTTCCTGAGGCAGGTTGAAGTAGTAGTAAGCCTCAATCCTTCGTCCATGAGTATGAGGAGGCATCGTATTCCAAGCTGCGCCAGGATTCAGCTGTGTCAAACCGAGCTGTAACTGACAGGGGCCCTCCTCCAGCACATCGTTCACGATGAGCTTGTATACAGTACGGTTATTGCATTCTTCCAGCGAACCTACAGGTCCCCATACGGCAGCTTTCAGAGACCCCTTACGTCCATCGAGTGTAATCCACTGTGTCTTATAGTGCTGGTGGGCTGTAGCAGAATTCAGATAGAACTTAGCAGGCTTATTGGCGTCCTTCGAGCGAAACAGCACTTCCTTGTTGACATCCTTGTCCTTGGCAATATGGCCACGTCCGATGTAGAGAGCTTCCTTCGGAGAGAGGGCATACTCCTTACCATCTACTATCACCACGCCGTCACCCTCACCACAGTTCACTATACCCAACTCGCGATTATAGAGAAAATACTTATCCTTGATGCCTGGATCAACATCAAGTCCCAAATCACGGAAATTCTCCAGTTTCAGGGTTTTAGTTACAGGCATGGCGCCACCAAAGATGAATCGGTCGTAATGCGAGTAGGTCAGGTTTATCTCATCAGCAACCATCACCTTCTCCATCACAAAGCGCTCACGCAGCGTCTTCGTATCGTAATGCTTTACATCTTCAGGATGGCAAGCGGTCTGAAAGTTCACATTCTGCTGCGCCATTCCACTCTGTATGACCATCATCAGGGTCATCGTAAGAAACGTTTTCTTCATTTTATAAATAGTTTAAGTTATTCAATAATTTATTTTGCACGGATTTACATTGTTTTCTGTGTTAATCAGTGTCATCCATTCCCATTAATTATTTCGCTGCTTTTTCATCAGCAATGATTCTTTTGCGGTTCCAAAACACCATTGCAATGGTGATGACAGTCAGGATAACAGCACCCACGTATGCCAGACTATTCACACACTTATAGATTACCCAACCGAAAAGCGAACTTGCGAAATCAAGCGCCCCTGCTTGAAATCCCTCAGGTATCTTTGCTGCAGGATCCTGAGTCTGGACATATACAGCCTGAGCAGCCTGTGTGAAGGCAGGAGCCATGTCGGTAACAAACCATAAGCCAATGGCCACAGCAACAAAACCCACAATCAACGTTTTCACCACGTTTCCCTTTGTATAAGGTAGCACCATCACAAACACATAAAACATGCCTGCCAGCGAAGCCAAAGGCAGAAACTCGTTACCCGGCAGTATCACAGCCAGCAACAGAGCTAGGGGTATCAAAATCAGCGAGGCCACCAACGTAGTTGGATGACCTATCACCAGTGCAGGTGACATGCCGATAAACACTTTTCTGCCGTTAAATTTCTTCTTCACCACTTCCTGAGTCATCTCTGCTATAGGCTTCAGTCCGTCGATAAAAAGTTTCGTGATTCTTGGTATCAACTCCATCACTGCACCCATAGTCACGCCCAGAAAAAGCACTTTTTTAATATCAAGCTGTGCCACAGCGCCAATCAGCGCACCTACGATAACACCCAGCACAATGGGTTCACCAAGCACGCCGAATTTCTTCTTCAGGCCATCTGCATCGATGTCAAGTTTTGAGAATCCTGGGATCTTGTCAAGCAACCAGTTCACCCCAATGGCAAAAGCCGTAAAACTCTGGCAGAATGGCTGTGGAATAGAGATACCGTCCATATCCTCATAGTAGCTTTGGAACTTCGAAGCGGTCAGGTCGGCCATCACCAACGTATTGATATAGCATACGATGGCAGCGAAGTATCCCCATGCCAGACTCTGATCCATCACGAAATAAGCCACGGCACCAATAAAAGCGAAATGCCAGTAATTCCACAAGTCGATGTTCACCGTGCGGGTGGTCTTGGTAATCAGCATCAGGAAATTCACCCCCAGACAGATGGGGATAATCAGCGCCCCCACAGCCGTATTATAGGCAACAGCTGCGGCGGCAGGCCAGCCCATATCAAACACGCCGAGTTGAAGGTTATATAGTCTTGAGATTTCGCTCAGCGGATCACCAAAGTTATTAGTCAGCAGCGCTGTCACAATACCTAATCCCACGAAACCAACACCTACATAGAGTCCTGATTTCAAAGACTTTCCAAACTTCAGACCGATGCATAGGCCGATGATGGTAAACAGGATCGGCATCATCACCGATGCACCCAGACTGATAATGTAACTGAATACTTGTTCCATTTCTTTGTTTTATTATTAGTTTTATTTGTTTTGCGTGCAAAATTAATAAAAAAAAGCGAAACGCCTTGCATTTCGCCTTCTTTTTTTACGTTATCGTTAACGCTGCTCTTATCATCCGTCTATTGGGGCATACCAAGCAGTTTCACCCTCCGTTCGAAACTCTCTCGATTGTCAAGCGCGCCATTCTTGATTCTGGCACGATAGTTATAGATAGTATTCACCGAATAGTGCAGGAACTCGGCAATCTTCGACGAGTCCTCAATGCCCAAACGTATCAGTGCGAATATACGTATCTCTGTAACCAGTCTGTTCTCTTCCTTTGGTGTGATTCTCATTTCTGGCTGCAACAAAGCATTGAAGTCGTCTACGAAGTGGGGGAATAAGTGTAGGAACACCGAGTCGAAATTGTGAAGCAGTTCTTCCAACTCCTTCTCCTTCAACTCTGTCGACTTAGATATCCTATACAACTCGTCTAGTTCCTTGTTCTTCATCTTCTTGTTCACCATTTTCCGATAGTCATCCAACTTGTCGATATACTGCGAGCACAGGCTCATAAACCGCCCTATATACTCCTCTTTCACGCTGTTACTTTCAGAGAGCTGCGAATTGAGTGTTGAGAGTTGTGCATTCAAAGTCGACAGCTCATCAGTTTGAGTAGCTAGTCGTCTGTTTGCAGCTGCCAATTCTTTATTTGAAGTCTTCAAGTCGTTACGAGCTGTAGCAAGCTGACGATTACGACGGTGCAGGAACAATAGCACACCCAGCAGTAGCAAAGCCAGTATGCTCACCACCACTACCGACACCCAAAGCACCCTTGTGTTGTGCGCCACTGCCTTTTGATAGTTCTTCTCTATCACATTCAGTATCGGTGTTATCTGCCAAGAGCGCATACGGGTGTTAAATCGGTTATTACAGTCCCACGTAAACCTGATATACTGATACGAGCGGTCCAAATCACCATCGGTATTCAGAAGGTCGGCTAAAGCCAATAGCGACGCCTGGTCCATTACAGCATGACGCACGTCGCTCAATGCCGACTGTGCCAGCCAATATTTACGATCATCGTCGTTGTTGCTACTCAGCGAACGATAATAACAGGCTATAGCGTAGTCGCGACTGTCAGGACTTACGCGTTTTACCCACTGGTCGCTCAACTGTCGGGCTTCATCCATGCGCTTCTGCTCCTGCAACTGATAGACGCGGTACATCATATAGGTAGGATCCTGATGGTCGATGAGCGAGAAGAGCGAGTCGCGATACAGGTTCTGCTGACGAAAATACTCCTCTTTCAGCGAAGGTACGTTCGAATAGTAGCCCAACTCGCCATATACATGCATCTGCGACTGATAGTAGTTCTGCAGTCCTGTGCTGTCCAGTTGTTTCTTGTTGATTCTGTGCAAGAAGGCCAACGCTTCGTTGTAATAGCCCACGGTGGAACACTGGAATGCCATTAGCGCCCTACAATTACCCACAAGTACATCGTTCCCCTGTTCCTCTGCCCATCGCTCTGCCTCACTGAGATAGTGCAGGGCAGAGTCGTTCATAAAGGCCTTGTACTGCTCATAGAGTTGGAAGGCCAGTCCATACTTTTCTTCAGGCGTCCGAGCATTCTGGTATTGCCGATACACGCCCTCCGTCTGCTGCTCATATTGCGCCACGGTCTCGGGCGATAGTTCTATGGCCTCGTCGAGCTGACGGAGAATCGAGCCGTAGTCGTTCTCCTGAGCATACACGACACTCACCACTGCCATGAACAGCCAAGTAATCAGTAGTTTATTCATGATTGCAGTCTTTGTTTATGCGCCACAAAGATAGACATTTATTTCCATCCGTGCAAGCAAAGTGGAAAAAAAAGATATTCCATCTAATAGTTTTCAAGTATTTCCTTCAGGCGTTTCTTACGTAGTTCTTTTTTGTAGCCAGGCCGCCACCTCTTTGGAAGAACGGCAGCGACAGCCTTCCACAAATCCAACCTCAGGGCTACGCCAGGGTCGATGGACGCAAGTTCTGCCTCGGTCTTTTCCATCTTCAGGCGTTTCTTCAACTCTTCATAGTTTCGCGACTTACCATGTCCAAACACCACTACTTCCTTCAGATTCAGCAGTTTCGATATCATATAGATTGTGTCACCCACTTCTTTGAGGTTGATAATACGCGGTTCGTAGTTCACATGTGAAAAAGAAACGGTCCTGCAACTGTCTGACACATTTACCTTGCCCAACGAGTCGGTAGTGGCAACGCCGTCTTTGCTTACCACGTTAGCCCCCACTACTGGTATAAGTGTCTCAATGTCAACCACCCGCAGTTGTCGTTGTGCCTGTCCTACAATGGGAACCACCAGCAACGACATAAGCATAAACCACGTCGCAGTGGTCCATAAACTTATCCGACGTCTACGTATTGTTATCATCTTATCAGTCTAACTGGTGTGCAAATATAGACATAATAATCTTTTTCCTTTAAACCTCTCAAAACATTTTCAGATTAATTAGAAATAGCTCCATCTTTTTTTAGAATATTCATCATCCCAACGCCATGCGTTAAAATTTGTCACCAATAGGTGGTAATAGCGGACCGTGGCCATGACCGATGTGAATGGTAACAGAACGACGGATGGCATCGGTGAGATATTGCTTGGCTTGCTTGACAGCATCGGGCAAACTGGCACCCTTTGCCAAACAGGAAGCGATGGCTGACGAGAGGGTGCAGCCTGTGCCGTGAAGATTACTACTATGAATCTTCCTTGTAGAGAACTGACTGACAGTACCGTCAGCCCCAAAAAGCCAGTCAGTCATTTGAGATGAGTCGGCATGACCGCCCTTGAGTAGGAAGGCGGTGGCATAATGATGCGACAGGACAATTCCCGCCTGCTGCACATCGTCAGACGGGACATGCTCATCAATGATGCCCTCCAACAGAGATTGGGCTTCTGGCAGATTAGGAGTAATAAGGGTACAGAGCGGAAAGAGTTGACGGGTGATATAGGTGATGGCGTCGGGATGCATAAGTGGATAACCACTGGTGGAAATCATCACAGGGTCGTAGACCACAGGAACGCGACAAGTTCTTAAAGCCTCTACAATAACCTCAGCCACAGTTTGATTAGGAATCATACCTATCTTAACAGCATGAGGCTCAAGGTCGCTCAGTACAGAGCACAACTGTGAGAACACCACATCGGGCGGAACAGGCATAGAAGCCTGTACACCCAGCGTATTCTGCGAAGTGACAGAGGTGATGACTGTGGCACCATAGCAACCCAGTGCCGTGATGGTCTTGAGATCCTGCTGGATGCCGGCTCCTCCTGAAGGGTCGCTACCAGCAATAGTTAATACTATTTCCATGCGTCGCCGAGAATCATGGCTCCTCCAAAGCCTATTTTTAGAATTAAGTTTATCTTATCGAAAGTAACTCCGCCCAAAGCCATGACACGATGATCGATAAGTCCCTTCTGTCGCGCTTCAGTCAGTTGATAAAGCTTGAACGCCGAACGATAACCCCGTTTAGAGATGCTGTCAAAAACAGGACTAAGACTCATATAGGCATAAGGTTTTCTGCGGCACTCAGCCAACTCTGCGAGTGAATGGCATGAAATGCTGACGTCCCCACTCCACTGCCCCCCTGATGGCGGATGGGGATTCCGGCGATTGAGATGAACGCCACGAAGAGCATATTTCACCGCCAAGTCGAAATGGTCGTGCAACACTAAACGATTGTAAAAGTCAGAAGACAACTCGCATAGCAACTGTTCTATCTCATCGCGACTAGCTTCAGGTTTACGGATATGGATGAGGTCGGCCCTGCCGCTTGTGAGCATATCAGTGATACGCTCTACCTCGCCTTCAAAGAAATCAGGGCGCGTAAGGACTATAATCATACACACTTCTTACACATATCGAACGAGGCATCCCAATCCTTCCAAACGGGTTCGCGACCCAGTTCCTTCAGACGGGTGTTTATCACCTTAGCCGTGCGCTCATCGCTTACCGTAAATTGCTCCAAGGCCTGTGGATAGGTGTGGTAGCCACCAGGATTCACATGGCTCTCGGCCGACATGGTGGTTACGCCTAAGGTACACATGTTGTCGCGGATGTAAGCGGGTTCGCGGGTACTGTACGAGATGTCGACATCGTGGTCGAAGATACGCATGGCAAACGTGGCTTGTGCCAGTTCGCGATCGGTCATAAAGCAGTTGGGCTGGAATCCCTCGTTCTGGGCCGGGCGCATACGGGGGAAATTGATGCTGTACTTGGTGCGCCAATAGTGCTTCTGCAGATAGCGCAGGTGGTGCGCCATCATCGTAACATCGGTACGCCACTCTTTCTCCAGACCGATCAGCACACCCATACCGATAGAGTGTACGCCAGCCTGCCCCATACGGTCGAACCCGTCGCAGCGCCATTCAAAACGGCTCTTCATGCCACGTGGGTGATACAGCTGGTAGTGCTCGCGGTTGTAGGTTTCCTGAAAGCAGATCACACCATTCAGACCGTGATGAGTCAGCTCGCGATACTCCTCCATCTTCAGCGGCATCACCTCGATCTTGATGTTCGAGAAGTAGCGCTTGGCAATATCGATGGCTTTTGCCAGATAAGGCACTCCCGCCTTGGCTGGGTTCTCGCCAGTTACCAGCAGGATGTTCTCGAAAGGTGCCAACTGCTTGATGGCACGGTACTCGTCCTCAATCTGTTCGGGTGTGAGGATGGTGCGTGCCATAGGGTTTTCGCGATGAAAACCGCAATATACACACGAGTTAGAGCACGAGTTGGTGATATACAGCGGGATAAACATCGACATGGTGCGCCCGAAACGCTCCTCGGTGTATTTACGCGAGAGTCGGGCCATCTGCTCTAAGTAAGGTTCGGCTGCAGGCGACAGCAGGGCCATGAAGTCGTTCACATCGCAGCGACTCTTGCCTAAGGCGCGGCGCACATCGGCATCGGTCATGCTGGCTATGCGCTCGGTGGTTTCCTGCCAACTAATGTTTTTAAGTTCGTCACTAAACATTTTTTCGTTTATTTTGATTTACAGGGTTTGAAAGCATACTCCTTCAACTGGTGTATCGAAGGATGAGTGCCACAGAGTTCGCAGCTTTCACGCTTGCCAAAGTCGAAGCGCTGCCACTGCATGCTGAGGGCATCGAAGGTAAGCATACTGTTGGTGAGCAACTGGCCCACCCCAGCTAAGTATTTCAAGCACTCGGTGGCCTGCACAGTACCTAACATGCCGGCTATCGAACCTAACACGCCCACCATGGCGCAGGTCTCCACATCCTGCTTGGCAGGGGGCTCGGGGAACAAGCAACGGTAGCAGGCCGAACCGGGCACGTGGGTCATCAGCTGTCCGCTATATTTGCTGATACCACCCATGGTAAAGGCCTTGCCCAGCATCACACAGGCATCGTTTACCAGATACTTGGGGGCAAAGTTGTCGGTACCGTCGATCACAAAATCGTAGGGCTCTATCAGCTCCATGGCATTGGCCTCGCTCAGATAGTATTCGTAGGTCTCCACATGCACATCGGGGTTGATAGCCTGCATGCGTTCCTTGGCCACATCCACCTTGGGGCGCCCCACATCGGGAGTGCTGTGCAGCACCTGGCGCTGCAGGTTGGTGATACTCACGGTATCGCCATCCACCACACCAATAGTGCCCACACCAGCTGCTGCCAGATACAGGGCCACAGGCGAGCCTAAGCCGCCTGCACCCACCAGCAGCACCTTGGCCTGCAGCAACTTGCTTTGTGCCTCGGCACCAAAACCTTCCAGTATCAAGTGGCGATTATAACGCCTACATTGTTCACGACTGAGTTCCATCAAAGTTTAATGTTTAATCTTCCTCAAATCGTGAGTTAACTTCGCTGCGCAGAAGTTTGGTCCACACATGGTACAGTATTCGCCATCAGTATGACCTGCCTCTGTAAAGTACTGCAGCGCCAGTTCGGGGTCTAACGACAGGTGGAACTGGTCGCGCCAGCGGAACTCAAAGCGAGCCTTCGACAGCGCGTTGTCGCGAATGCAAGCACCGGGGTGCCCCTTAGCCAAGTCGGCAGCATGGGCAGCTATCTTATAGGCAATGATACCAGCACGCACATCATCCTTATTGGGCAGTGCCAAGTGCTCCTTAGGAGTTACGTAGCAGAGCATGGCAGTTCCCAGCCAGGCTATCTGTGCACCGCCGATGGCACTGGTGATATGATCGTAACCAGGGGCGATATCGGTGACAATGGGGCCGAGGGTATAGAAAGGTGCCTCGTGACACTTCTCCAACTGGCGCTCCATATTCTCCTTGATTTTTTGCATGGGCACATGGCCGGGGCCCTCGATAAAGGCCTGCACATTCTTTTCCCAGGCACGAACCACCAGCTCGCCCATGGTGTCGAGTTCGGCAAACTGGGCGGCATCGTTGGCATCGGCAGTACAGCCAGGGCGCAAACCATCACCCAGCGACAGGGCTACATCGTACTTAGCCACAATATCGCAGATATCATCAAAGTGCTCATACAGGAAACTCTCCTTATCATGCAGCAGGCACCATTTGCTCATGATGCTACCGCCACGACTCACGATGCCGCACAAACGACTATCGGCCAGATGCACGTTGTGGCGACGGATACCGGCATGGATGGTAAAATAATCCACACCCTGCTCGCACTGCTCTATCAGCGTGTCGCGATACACCTCCCAAGTCAGGTCTTCAACCTTGCCTTCTACCTTTTCCAAAGCCTGATAGATGGGCACGGTACCTACGGGTACAGGGCAGTTGCGCAGAATCCACTCGCGGGTTTCGTGAATGTTATTTCCCGTCGAAAGGTCCATCAGCGTATCGCCACCCCACTTGCACGACCATACGGCCTTGTCCACCTCCTCATCGATGCTCGATGTCGTGGCCGAATTACCTATATTGGTATTGATTTTCACCGCAAAGTTGCGTCCGATAATCATCGGTTCACTCTCAGGGTGATGGATGTTAGCAGGAATCACCGCACGTCCACGTGCCACCTCCTGACGTACGTATTCGGGGGTGATATGACTCTCGATACCTAATGCCTCGCAGTTCATGTTTTCGCGAATGGCCACATACTCCATCTCTGGCGTGATGATGCCTACCTTGGCACACGCCATCTGGGTGATGCCCTGCCCCTTCTGAGCACGGTCGGCTATCCACTGCTGGCGCATGGGTGGCAGTCCCTTCTTCAGGTCAACCGTATAGTTGGGGTCGGTATAAGGACCGCTGGTATCGTAGATATACACTGGTTCGTTCTTCTCTACGTAGGTTTTGCCGTCGGCATCCTTCGTCACCGTTGGTGTCAGGTTCACCTTGGTCATACCCACCTTTACATCAGGGTAAATCGTTCCCTGCATATATGCTTTCTCACGCTGTGCGTAAGCTTTGTGATCATTGATCATACTCTTCAATTCTTCAATTCTTAAACTCTAAACATTCAGGAACGCCGTGAGTGGACTCGAAGCTTCGGCGCAATCGGCAATGGCTCCAAGACCAGCCTCGTAAGCCTGGCGCCCTGCAATCACTGCCTGTCGGAAAGCATCTGCCATCGCTACAGGATCGCCTGCCACGGCAATAGCGGTATTCACCAGCACACAGTCGGCACCCATCTCCATCGCCTCGGCAGCATGACTGGGGGCACCGATACCTGCATCAACCACCACAGGCACCGTGGCCTGCTCGATGATAATCTGCAGGAAATCCTTCATTCTCAAACCCTTATTGGTACCGATAGGAGCTGCCAGCGGCATCACCGTAGCTGCACCAGCCTCTTCCAGGTGCTTGCACAGTGTGGGGTCGGCCTGACAGTAAGGCAGCACCACAAAACCCAGCTTTACCAACTGCTCGGTGGCTTTCAGCGTCTCTACCGAGTCGGGCAACAAGTAGCGCGGGTCGGGGTGTATCTCCAGCTTCAGCCAGTTGGTGCCGAAAGCCTCGCGGGCCATCTGGGCTGCAAACACTGCCTCTTCGGCATTACGTACACCCGATGTGTTGGGCAGCAACTGGATTTTGGGATTCTGGGTGATGTGTGTCAACAGATCGTCGTTCTTATCGTCGAGTTCCACACGTTTCATGGCTACGGTAACCATCTCCGATCCCGAAGCCTCGATAGCCTGGGCCATCAGCGCATTGTTATTAAACTTGCCTGTGCCCAAAAACAAACGAGAGCCAAACTCTCGTCCTGCAATAACTAATTTACTCATGATTGACAATGCTTATTAAGTGTTTCATTTCATCTATGGGATTTGCGGCGCGCAGCACAGTGCCACTCAGCGCTATGCCTGTGATACCAGTGGCCAGTATGGCTGGAATATCAGCCTGGGTAATGCCACCGATAGCCACAATGGGTATATCGATATGTGCCGCACGCATCTCGATAATAATCCTGCGGTAGCCATCCAGCCCTAATACAGGCGACAGCTTCTGCTTGGTGGTGGTAAATCGGTAGGGCCCACAACCGATATAATCGGCCCCCGACTCATAGTGGCTCTTCACATCCTCGAACGTGTTAGCCGTTCCACCTATGATATAATCGGTACCTAACAACCGGCGTGCCTCGCTGATGGGCATATCGTTCTTACCCAGGTGCACACCATCGGCATGCAGCTCCTTTACCAGTGCCACGCGATCGTCGATAACAAATGTAGCGCCAAACTTCTGGCATAGCTGCTGGGCTTCTATCGCAATGGGGCGCACCTCGTCGTCGGTAGCATCCTTCATGCGTAGCTGTATCCATCGGCACCCACCCTGCAAGGCAAGGGTGATGCTGTCCAAGTAGCTATACTTTTCGGTGTAGTGAGAAATAAACTGTAACATCATCCTTACCCCCCGCATGCAGCTTTGATAATAGTGATACTGGCGCCCTCTTGTAGGATGGTGGCATCCCAAGATGTGCGTGGTTTCAACTCATTATCGATGGCTATTGCCACACCTTTGGCGGGCAACTGCAATTGGGCGGCAAGCTCGGATACAGTTTTGGCTTGCGTCTCGTGTTCTTTGTTGTTAATCGTTACTTTCATATTGCATTCCTCCGACGGCATTACCCGTATCAGGTTCTATGGGTATTTTCTCAGCTTTGGCACATGCCTCAGCACCCCGAATATTTATTTTTGCGCTGCAAAAGTAAGCATATTTTTCCTTTCAAACAAATAATCAGCCTACTTTTTGTTTACGAACACAAAAAAAAGGCACATGCATCTCGCACACGCCTTTCTCATTAGGTTACTTAAAAACTTTTCTTCTTACTACTTATTATCAACTATATAACCAATTTATCATACTAACTTATCATTACATTTTCAACTCAAAAGTACAACGGGCAGGAAGACAGTCGGACGACGTACCGACAAGAGCTTCGAACAGACCTGGTTCGGCCGTCCACCTAGAGTTGCTCTCATCGTAGAAACTCAGCGCACGCTTGTCGATGGTAAGACTTACCTGCTGTGTCTCGCCTGGCTGAAGGAACACCTTCTGGAAGGCCTTGAGTTCCTTAATAGGGCGATCGACACTGGCTTGTCTATCGTTGATATATAACTGCAGAGTCTCTGCACCAGCCCGACGGCCCGTATTGGTGACAGGAATGGTGAAGGTAATCTCGTCGTCAGCAGCTATCTGCAGCTTGTTAGCAGTGAGTTTTCCCAACTTAAATGTAGTGTAACTCAAACCATGTCCAAAAGGAAAGAGAGGTTTCACTTTCTGCTTGTCAGTCCAGCGATAACCGACATAGATATCTTCCTTATATGTCTCATCTATAATCTGATGACCCTCGCGCCACGTGCCAGGAAACGCATTGAGCGCATGAGCGCCACACTGCTCCAGACTGTCATACCAAGTAAAGGGTAACTTACCAGAGGGATTCACATCACCTGCAAGCACACTAGCGATGGCCTCACCAGCCTCGGAGCCGATAAACCAGCCCTGAACGACAGCGGGCACCTTAGACAGCCAAGGCATGGCGACACCATTACCACTGATATTAACATAAACAAGACGCTTATTGGCGGCAGCCAGAGCCTCAATAAGACGATCCTGAGCATAAGGCAGACCATATTGTTGACGGTCGTGCCCTTCACAGTCCTGATAATTGCTCTTATTAAGACCACCGAAGATAATCACGACATCAGCCTGACGGGCTTTGTCAACCGCTTCAGCAATAAGCTCATCGGCAGGACGCGTCTCGTAGAGTGAACGACCGACGGTCACACCATTATAACTCTGAATGGTATCACCTACATAGCCACGGGCAAAGTCTATCTGACTACTTTTGAAACGCTCACGGATACCATCAAGTGGCAAAATCTCACGCTGTACCTTCAGCGAAGAGGAGCCTCCACCTACAGTCATCATCTTGATGGCGTTTTCGCCCACCACAAGAATACGCTCAGGTCTCTGGAGTGGTAACAGAGGTTGTCTGGTCTTACCATTTTTAACAGGATCGTTTTTCAACAGTACTACACCCTCCTGGGCTATCTTCAGAGCAGCATTATAATGGCTCTCAGAACAGAGGAAGCCATATGGCTTGTGGCGGTTCATCGTGGTGCGATAGAACAGACGAAGGACACGACGTACTTTCTCGTCGAGTTCTTTCATATTGTATTTACCTTCCTGTATAAGTTTCTTATAGGGCAGAGCAAGGTAATAACTATCATAGGCATTGGTAGCCCCCATGGTCAGACCATCGGTCCACGAACCGAACTCGAGGTCGAGTCCATTAGTGACAGCCTCGTCGGTGTCATGACATCCACCCCAATCACTGACTACCACACCATCGTAACACCAATCCTGTTTCAGAATCTTATTCAGCAGAATGCTATTATGACAGTTGTGTTGGTTTTTATAAAGGTTGTAGGCGCCCATAATACCCCATGTGCCAGCCTCGGTAACGGCTGCTTTGAAGGCAGGCAGATAAATCTCGTGGAGAGCACGCTCACTGACGATAACATTAACCTGATGACGGTACTCTTCGTCGTTGTTTAGTGCATAATGCTTGACGCATGCAGCCACCCCTTTCGATTGGAGACCCTGAATATAAGGTACCACCATACGAGAGGCCAGCCATGGATCTTCACCCATATACTCGAAGTTACGACCACCCAGCGGGGTGCGGTAGATGTTCACGCCAGGACCCAGGATCATGGCTTTGCCACGATAGAGAGCCTCTTCACCCAAGCTCTCTCCATAGAGACGAGCCATCAACGGATTCCAAGTGGCAGCCAGACATGTAAGCGCAGGAAAGGCTACGCACGAGTCATTGGTCTGGCCTGCCTGTTCCCACTCATCCCAAAGCACATCGGGACGAACACCATGAGGACCGTCATCGGTCCAAAGGTCAGGAAATCCAAGACGTTTCACGCCAGGGCTGGAGAACTTTGACTGCGCATGGATTACAGCAATTTTCTCGTCAAGCGTCATACGAGTTAGAGCATCGTCAATACGTTGCTCAACAGGTTTCGTATCGTCAAGATACACGGGTATACTCTGCGAATTTGCGAAAGGTAAAAAGGTAAAAAGGTAAAAAGGCAAGACCTTTACCCATCCTATTTCCTTAAACACGGATTTCGACATGAAATTTATCCTCATTTCTTTTGCTTTTTTACTTATTTTCTTTTTCCTTCATGCCCATGCTCTGGATGTATTCCGTTTGCGACTTGCAGTTCTCCAAACGGCAATTCTCGGCAAACTGCTTCAGCAACTGACGGAACTGGGCTTGGTTGGGACGCGCCTCGCGCCACTCCTGATAGGTATTACGCGATGTCTCAGCGTATTTCACAACGATACTATCCCAACCCTCAGGGCGCTGGATACCCATCATACACGAGTTGTCTACCTTTTTATAAGGCCAGAATGTGTAGCCGATATTCGCCTCTTTCAGCACTTTGACGAAGTCGCTCTGCCACTCCATGGTGTTATGGCCAAACTCACCCATATACATCGGGCGATTGACTGAGTCGCGGAAATTGATGTAGTGGTTGATAGCCTCTTTGGTTGCCGGACCGCCATAGCGATGACAGGTATACATCAGTTTGTCGTCATAGCTGGTATCGTTGAGCATCCAGAAGAAGCTGTTCCAATGGGCACCACCCAATAGGATGATATGATTCTCGTCGACCGTACGGATGGCCTCAACACAGCGTTTATAAAGGGGGTGGAGAAGGTGATAGAGCGTATCTTTGTTCTCGAAATAGTGAGCAATAGGTTCGTTCATCAATTCATAACCAAGGATGGTGGTCTCGTTCTTATAACGGCAGGCTATCTTCTGCCATATCTGACAGAAAAGTTGCTGTGACGGTTCACTTTCATATATCCAAGGATAGCCATAACCATCGTCAATATTATCGCCTGTCTGTCCACCTGGACAGTCGTGCATATCAAGAATGAGATACAGACCGTTAGCCTTGCACCAGCTCACGACAGAATCGATGCGTTCATAGCCGTCTTTCTGACCAGTTTGTCCCATATAGTCTTCGTCGGTGAAAAGCTTGTAGTTGAACGGCAGTCGGATGGTATTGGCACCCTGACTGGCAATAAAGTCGATGTCGGCACGAGTAACGTAGTTATCCTTGAACTGCTGCCAGAATTCGGCTGTGAAGTCAGGACCAACGGCCTCCTTAAACAGAAGGTCGATCATCCATGCCGAATTGGTTCGTCCAAATCCGAACATATAACCCTCTGGGTTCAACCAATTGCCCAGATTTGTACCCTGAATGAACAATTTTTCGCCATTGGGTTTAATCAGGTCATGGCCTTGAATGGTTACAAAACCAGCAGTTCCCTTATGCCCGCCGCCTGCGGTGCAGGCAGCTAATAAAAGCACGACAAGGTATAGGAAATATTTCTTCATATATGATTATTTCTTCTGGAACACGCGGATGTAGTCTACCTCCATGGTGGCAGGCAGTGCACTCTCGTCGACGCCTTGGGCACCACCCCAGTCACCACCCCACGCGAGGTTGAAAATGACATAGAATGGATCATCGTAGGGCCAATCGTCACGGCCAAATCCACGGTTGTCGTAGTTCAGCTGCACATTTCCATCCACATAAGTGGTGATATTCTTAGCTGTCCAGAGTATGGCATAGGTGTGAAACTCGCCCTCAGCACCTGGGCACTTCATCTCGTGGGTCACCTGGGTGTTGTTCGAGTGAACGTGAGCGTTTGCGTGGAGACTCGACGATACGTAGTCTGGATGATAACCGACCTCTTCCATGATATCAATCTCGCCATCTGCTGGCCATGACTTGAAGTTGACGGGCATCATCCAAAAGGCAGGCCATGTTCCCTTACCCTTTGGCAGTTTGATGCTGGCTTCAATATAGCCGTAGGTCCAACCCTGCTTTACCTTGGCATACACACGACCAGAATATATCTTTCCATTTTCTTTCAAAGCCGTGATACGCAGGGTACCGTTTTTCACCTGAGTAACAAGTGCGCCATCAGGTGTCTTATGATTCACGTAGTTCTGTAACTCGTGATTCACCCAGCCAGAGTTCTTCACCTCGTGGGTCCAGTCTGCTGCATTCAGCTCCGAACCCGACTCAAACTCATCCTGCCACACCAGAGTATAGCCGTCTGGAGCATTATAGGCTGGTTTCTCGGCAGCAGCCTGGGTGATACTGACTGTCTTGCGGGCTGTGCCCGACATGATGATAACACGACCTGTGCGTTCTGTGGTATTAGGATTACTATCGATGGTAACGACCACCGAATTAGACGAATACCGGACGTTAGCCTTCACAAAATCCCCTTCGGCATACGCCCCCCACTCCTGACCAGTCGTAGTGACGGTAATATCGTAGACACCTCCAACGGCTGGAGCATTGACGGTCTCCACTGAGGTGGTGATAACAGGCACTACGGGGTCGGGGGTATCGTCTCCCCCGCTGCAGCCCATCAGGACTGCAGCAAGAGAGATCATTAAATAACTCAGCATGAATTTTCTCACTTTATCACTTCTTTACTTTGCTTCTTTAAAGATGATTTTACTGATCTTGACATTGGTTCCTGCAGGTGAGCCTCCAAAGTCGAAGAACAGACGGATGGCTGACGCATCGGCACCTTCTTTCAGCGTTGCATTCTTCAGGGTGAAGGTGAAAGGCTCGTCGGCCTTGATGTCGTGACGTCCCTCACAGAAGAAGTTCGTATCACCTGCGTCGGTGAGCTTGATGGTTACACCTGGGCAATCGTTGTCGGCCTCAACAACCATCTTGAAGTTGTACTGTTTCGCAGCACTTGCCGTAAGTTCTGTATCGATATGGAACTGACCCTGCCACTGACTACTGCCAATACCCTCGGGAAGTTTAATCTCGTAGGTATCACCGATATGCTTACACTCATCGTTGGGGATCTGTGTCCAACTGTCATCGGCAAACCAATAGCCGAACTTGCTTTTAACCGAACCCTCGTCGACACTCTTCCACAGGTTGTCGGCATCATCGTAGTTCATGCTGACAGCCTCCTCAAAGTAGATATTACTAATCTTAATATGTGCACCTGCAGGAGAACCTCCGAAGTCAAAGAACAAACGGATGGCGGAAGCATCAGCACCTTCCTTCAGAGTGAGGCCCTCACGCTTCAGGATGAACGGTGTGCCACCCTCCACGTCGTTACGCTCCTCGATAAAGAAGTTGCTGTCGCCAGCATCGGTAAGTTTGAAAGTAACACCAGGCAGATCCTGATCAGACTCCATCACGAGATAGAAGTTATAGGTCTTTGAAGCCGAAGCCGTGAGTTTAGTATCGATGTGATACTGCCCTTGCCACTGGCTGCCGCCCAAACCTTCAGGGAGTGTTAGCTCATAAGCATCGCCTTTGTGAGTTGCCTCTGCATAAGAAATCGGACTCCAGCTGTCGTCGGCGAAATAGTACCCCATCTCACTAGCAACAGTGCCTTCATCAACAGCCTTCCAAAGGTTGGCTGAAGAGGCGTAGTCCCAATCCATCACATCTTTAGGCTTATCGTTCTCTGATTCGTTTTCACCATTAATCAGAATGAAACGCCAGGCAATAGATCGGTCGGGAGCATCGTAGACCAACACCATTTTCTTAGCGGTCAGACTCTCGATACGGAACTTTGGATTCTCATACTGAGCATCGCTGGAGATATAGGGGAATGCGGTGTTGTCAGCAAGCTGAATGTAGGTTTGCTTGGTGATATTGCCATCAGCATCCTCCCAGTCGTAAACTTCAAAGCTCCAAGTAGATGTCTGATCGCCAATGGTTGCATCGAAGTCAGCAGCCTCTGAGCCCCATTTGGTGGTACCTGTATTCACATAGGTTTTACCATCCTCACCTGCGCTATAGGTGTACGTACCCCCCTTTCGGGTGTCGGCAGTAAAAGTGATGCGGTCATCGTAGACACCGAAGTCCTTTTTATCGTCTGGCTGTGCCGACCACCAGCCAGCACCATCAGTACCAGCAGGACCACAACCCATGTGAGCCACTTCCTTATTGGCGATGCGCCACTCCTTACCAGTAATCTTACGGAAATCGGCACTATAGTCGACCTTTGTATCATTGAATGTGAAGGTCTTGCTGACAACGCCCTGGCTGAAACCATTACGGTTACCCAGCTTCAGATCGATGGTATAAGTGCCTGCTTCAGGATTCTGATAACCAACCTCCTGCAGTGTAGAATAGCTATTACCATTAAGGATCCACACAGGATAAGTACCAGCCTGCGGGGTATAAGTAGCAATCATCTGGTTGGTCTCCTGATCGACGGTGATATTAAAGTCGACACCGTTTACTGACGGAATACCATTGGGGTCTGCGCCATCGAAACTCTCGGGCGAACAGGCGGTGAATAAAGGTAAAAGGTAAAAAGGTGAAGCCTTTACAAGTCCTTTAACCTTATTATATATATTCGTTTTCATATCTTTTGCTTTTTAGTATTTTACCTTTTTACTTTTAATAGTTATTCTGCACAAGTGTGGGGTCAGCATCAAGCTCGCTCTGTGAGAGAGGAATATGCTTCTTATTGGGTGTCCACGAGTTAGTGCGATAACCATAACTGTCGGGTACGAGTTTTACGGTAGCCTTCTCGGTAGCACCGCTGATACCCTCGGCACGTACCAAGTCGAAGTAGCGCTTACCTTCGCCACAGAACTCCAAGTGGCGCTCATTCAACACGTCGTCGATAGATACGCTAGCCAGATTGGCCAGTCCGGCACGTGCGCGGACCTCGTTTACATAACCTGCAGCCTCAGCAGCACTGCCACCAGTCTGCAGCAACAGTTCTGCAGCGTTCAGCAGGGTCTCCGCATAACGATAGATGCGTTTATTGTTGTTGTAATTCAGATTCTTTGAGGTAGGACAATCCTGATTGTTAGCGCTCTGTGGACGATACTTACCATGCCAGATGTGCGTATCCTGATAACGCTCAGTGTAGGTATAGCCACGAACATCCCAGCAGGTTACATCGCGACGCTTGTCGTTATCAGCATACATGTTGTAAGCCTCAAGTCGCATGGGCAGGAATCCCCAGCCGTCGTTGCCGCTGTCCCATCCATCGCCACCTGCCCAACCGTTAGGTGAGCAGAGTGTTGGGAATACGGTACCACCAGCGTGCATAGATGTACCCCAATCGCGCTGTGCGTTGTCGTCATCGTAGGTAATCTCGAAGATGCTCTCTGAGCACATCTCACCACTTTCGTCGAACAAATCCTTAAAATCAGGATTCAGTGCGTATTGAGAGTCACCGATAATCTGCTTCATATAACCCAAAGCTGTGGGATAGCGGGCAGAATCGTTCTGATACATCACCATCTCGGCATAAAGCATGTAGGCCATCGCCTGAGATACGCGACCTTCGTTGGCAGCATCCCAACGCATAGGCAGAACGTTCGATTTGATGATCTCCTCAAGTTCTGGCAGCAACTGTGCGTAGATTTCGTCGGCAGTCATCTGCGGAGCAGTATAAGGCTCGCTCAGGTTCTCCAGATAGAAGGGTACATTACCATAGTAATGCCACAAGATATTATAATAGTACACGCGGAGCAGTCGGGCCTGCATCTCATATGAAGTGCGGTTCTTCTCGTTACCACCGCCCCATGAGCAGTATTTGATGACATCGTTACAGCGTTTGATGCCGCTATAGAAGTCGCCCCAGAGTGTACCCAATGTGTTATTGCCGTCACCCTCAAAGTTGAAGAGCTTATGCCAGTGCTGGTTGTCGCTGATACTTGAACCACCTACCCAAAAGTCATCGCCCATAATCTCGGCATCGCAAGTCAGGTCGTTATAGGCTGTTCCGTCCCAGTCGGGCCAGTGCAGTGGAGCATAGGCCGAGGTACATGCCTCGTTCAAATGCTCATCAGTCATATAATATTCCTCCAGAGGTTCTCCAGTAGGATTCTGTACTTCCAGGAAATCGTCGCTACAAGCAGAAAGCGATACTGCAACCACTCCAGCGCACAATATTCTATATATCTTTGTATTCATAATTTTATCTGTCTTTTAATTATTCATTATTCCCAAACTTACAGTGAGAGGTTGAAACCTACAGTAAAGATGCGAGCCTGAGGATATACTCCGTAGTCTACACCCATAGAAGTGCTGCTGGTACCAATCTCAGGATCGAATCCCCAGTATTTAGTCCATGTGAACAGGTTCTCAGCACGTACGTAAACGCGGAAGCGCTCGATATTAACCCTGTTTGTGAGGTTGCGAGGCAGCGTGTAACCCAGTGAGATGTTTTTCAGACGCAGATAGCTGCCGTCTTGTACATAGATGTCACTAACAACCCAGTTCTTCGAGTCGCCCAACTTCAGCATAGGGATCTTGTTTGATGTACCCTCGCCTGTCCAGCGCTGCAACACCCAAGTTGGATAGTTACCTGATGCGATATCCTGACGCCATGTAGCATCGAAGATGTCGGCACCACTTACCCCCTGGAAGAACAGGTTGAAGTCGAAGCCCTTCCAGTCTGCATTAAAATTAAGACCGAAGGTCCAGTCGGGAGTTGGCTTACCGATCTTGGTACGGTCGTCACTGGTGATGTGGCCGTCGCCGTTAACGTCGACGAAGATCAAGTCACCAGGGTTAGATGTTGCATGGTTCTTTGCATTGTATGCATCGGCCTCGGCCTGATTCTGCAGGACACCAGCAGTTTTATATCCATAGAAGTATGGGAAAGGCTGACCGTTCTCAGCACGAGTACCACCATCGCTGAACTGTGAGATACCATAGTTCAGGAAACCAGTATCGTTACCCAGGTTCTTCAACTTGTTTTTCAGATATGATGCATTACCCTTTACAGAGAAGTGTGCATCACCGATGTTCCACTTGTAGCCAAGTTCGAACTCGATACCACTGTTCTCCATATCACCTACGTTACCAATAGGCTTTGTCTCGCCGACATAAGAAGGGATAGGCATGGTCATCAGCATTCCGTTGGTCTTCTTGATGTAGTAGTCGATAGTGAATGTCAGCTTGTTATTCCAGAATCCGAAGTCGAGGCCCAGATCAGTCTGTTCACTCTCCTCCCACTTCAGGTTCTCATTAGCCAATCCGTTAGCCTTCGAACCATAGTTCATTACCCCCTGACGTCCGAAGAAGTAGTTACTTGTACCACCGGTAGTGGTCAGCACGGTATAACGGAAATCACCGATGTTCTCATTACCGTTCTTACCCCAGCTGGCACGGAACTTCAGGTTAGTCAGCCAGTCGCTGGTGTTCTTCATGAAGTCCTCGTTCATAATATTCCAACCGATAGAGAATGAGGGGAACACACCATATTTATTATTAGAACCGAAGCGGCTTGATCCGTCACGACGGATAGTGCCCTGGAACATGTACTTCTCGTCATAGTTGTAGCTCAGACGGGCAAAGAGCGAAGCCAGATGGTGCTCAACATACGGACCAGCCCAACCGTTTACCAGACTCTTCACGCCAGTGATGTTACCATCGGCATCGGTAGTCGTCTCGATACTGCCGCCTGTTGTGTAGTCAACATAAGGTTTGTTTACGTTAATCAGGTTCCAGTGCGAAGCACCTACATAGCTACCCTTGTACTTCAAAGCGCTCTGACCCAGCACTACACCAATAGAGTGTTTGCCAAACTCCTTGTCGTAGGTCAGTGTATTTTCAACCTGCCATTGGGTGCTGTTGGCTTTCTCTGATGAAGCCGAGGTGTGGTCGGCATTGTTGTTACCTGAGAGGTAGTACTTTGATATCGTAGCACCATCGCTGCCCCAGAAGCTCTGCTCAGCGCTCCAGGTGAAATGGTACTTCAAGTTGTCCCACAGCTGCAGGTCGATTGAGAACTTAGGCATGAACTTGTGACTCCAGCCCTTGCTGGGGTTGCCCTGCATCATGGCGATGGGGTTGTTCTGCTCCTGATATGAACCTACAAAGTTAGGAATAGTGTAAGGATTGCCTTGGGCATCACGATACAAGTCATAGGCCGAATAACGGTCTATCATCTCCTGAGCCACGTCGCCCTTCAGTGTAACAGGCAGTGTGGGAGCCAGGTAAAGTGCAGAACCCAGAGGCGAGCCCCATGTAGAGTTGGTGTCGATACCCGTACTATGCGTGCGCATATATGACAGGTTGGCACTGATATCGAGTTTATTCAGGAACGAACGTTCCTTTGAATCGTCGAAGATATTGAACTGGTTGTTTGAACGCAGAGTCAGACGATCGTAGTTTGAACGGCCATAATTACCGCCTACAATACCATCCTGAGTGTAATATCCCATTGACAAATAATAGTTTACCTTCTCGGTAGCACCACTTACCGATACGTCGTGCTGAACTACAGGAGCATTGTCGTTAAACAGCAGTTCCTGCCAGTCGGTACCAAAACCAGTAATCTTCTGACCATTAGCATCAGTCAGGTTATATGGATCAGCATACAGGGGAGCTTGTCCACCATTCACGTATTTCTCGTTCTGCAGGATGGCATAGTCAGTAGCACTTGTTACATCGCGATGCTTCCAGGCACTCTGCCAACCATAGCTGAAGTTATAGTTAATCTGAGTCTTTCCAATCTTACCCTTCTTGGTGGTTACCAGAATAACACCATTGGCAGCACGCGCACCGTAGATGGCACCCGATGCAGCATCCTTCAACACCTCGATACTCTCGATATCGTTGGGGTTAACGCTCTCCAGACCATACTGATCGGCAGGCATACCATCGATAATGTACAGCGGATTGGTATCATTAATAGTACCTGTACCGCGCACACGGATCATCGACTGTGAACCTGGCTGACCTGATGACGATGTAACGTTTACACCAGCAGCCAGTCCTTTCAGGGCATCGTCGGCACGCAGACGTGTCTTTCCCTCCAGATCCTCAGCGCTTACCTTGGCGATAGAGGCTGTTACCACACTCTTCTTCTGCACACCATAACCGATCACTACAACATCCTGCAGCGTCTGGGCGTCTTCCTTCAGTGTGATGCGCATGTTATTCTTGGCGTTCACCTCAAGAGTGGTAAAGCCAATATATGAAATAATAATAGGTGTACCCTCGTTCACCTTCAAAGTGAAATGACCATCCATATCAGTGATGGAGCCATTCTGAGGATTACCTTTCTCGACAACGGAAGCTCCAATAACGGGCTCTCCGAGGTCATCAGTCACAGTTCCCAAGATACCTTGGGCATGCATAGCCACCGACACCATCAGTGCCAATAGCATCATCATAAACCTGCTTTTTTTCATACTGTTTTTTAAATTATCGTTAATATTGAGTTAGAATTTACCCTATTTAGGATTTGGATGCAAAATTATGAAAAAAAGCAATCGGAATCCGGAGGATTGACTTCAAAAGTGGACGACTTTATGGGGTTAAAAATTGTAAGCCACTGATAATCAACAAAATATTCCGCCCACAATTTCTTAAAAAAGTGGACGGAATATAGATGTGTATAAAATACAATTTATGGAATTATCCAGATTTTAATCTTGGAAATAGACGCGTTTCACGCGGTTGCTGACACCTGTAAGCACCTCGTAGGGGATGGTGTCAAGTGTGTCGCTGAGCACAGTTACAGGCAGATGTTCACCAAAGATTTCCACCTGGTCGCCTTCCATACAAGGAATGTCCGTGACATCAATCATGGCCACATCCATACAGATGTTTCCCACATATTCAGCCTTTTGTCCCTTGACCAGACAATAGCAATTACGATTGCCCAGATGACGGTTCAGGCCATCGGCATAACCAATGGGAATTGCGGCTATGACAGAGTCGCGTTCTATTTTTCCTTTACGACTATAACCCACAGTCTCGCCAGCAGGCACATGACGCAACTGAAGAATGGTAGTCTTAAGGGTTGAAACAGTATTCAGGATACGATTATCACGCGGGTCAACGCCGTAAAGACCGAGACCAAGACGACACATATCCATCTGACGTTCGGGGAAATGTTCGATACCTGCCGAATTGTCCATATGACGAAGAATACGATGACCGAAGGCTGCTTGCAGTCTTTGGCTTCCCTCTTCAAACAGAGCGAACTGCTGAGCAGAGAACTCATCGAAGCCATCGCTGTCAGAGCCTACAAAGTGACTGAACACACTACGTGGAATGATGGCATTCTGGTGTTTCAAGCGGTCGATGAGCTTAAAGATATCATCCTTAGGATCGAAGCCTAAGCGATGCATACCCGTATCGAACTTAATGTGTACAGGCCATCCTGTGATACCTTCCTTGCGGGCTGCCTTGATAAGCGCATCCATCAGTCGGAAGCTATAGACCTCAGGTTCCAGGTCGTAATCGAACATGGTCTTAAAGGCAGTCATCTCAGGATTCATAATCATGATATTTGCCGTGATGCCAGCCTTTCGGAGAGCGACACCTTCATCAGCCACGGCAACAGCCAGATAATCAACACGATGATCCTGCAGAGTCTTAGCAATCTCCACAGCACCCGCTCCATAAGCATCGGCCTTGATCATACAAACCATCTTGGTCTCAGGTTTCAGGAAAGAGCGGTAATAGTTCAGATTCTCTACCACAGCATTGAGGTTCACCTCAAGAATGGTCTCGTGTACTTTCTGCTCCAACTGTTCCGTAATCTGATCGAAACAAAAGCTGCGAGCACCTTTAAGCAGTACCAGTTCGTCACGTAAACCTGCAAAGGCATCGCTCGAAAGGAAATGCTTCACATCGGCAAAGAAAGCCTTGTCGGCAATCTGTATTTTATCGGCCTGAGCCATAAGTTCAGGACCAATGCCAATAAACTTATCAATACCACGCTTCACAGCCAGTTCGCTAACTTGCGCATAAAGGGTTTCTGGTGCAGAGCCCGTTTGGAAGATGTCACTCAGAATAAGTGTCTTCTTAGCAGCCTCACGACGATTCATGAAGTCGAGGGCTATATCGAGCGAGTTGATATCGGAGTTGTAAGAATCATTGATGATAACACAACCACGTTGCCCTTGCTTCACCTCCAGACGCATGGCCACAGGTTCGAGTTTCGCCATCCGGTCGGCAATCTGACTTGGCGTAAGCCCCATATATAATGCTACGGCAGCGCAGGTGATAGAGTTCTCGATAGAAGCCTCATCGATAAAGGGGATGGTATAGCAATTCTCCTCTTCCTGCCAGATATAAGTGATTTTTGAATCCTTCACTTCCTTGACAAAAAAAGCGGCCTGCTCATCACACATAGACCACGCGATTTTCTCACCCTTGTAGTTCATACGGCGGATGCAACGGCTCACGATATCATTGTCGGAACAATAGACCATGGCCTCTGTATCGTGCATCAGTTCAAGTTTCTCCATACATTTCTCTTCCATGGAACGGAAGTTCTCCTGATGGGCGGAGCCAAGCGAGGTGAGCACACCTATTGTGGGCTGAATGATGTCACGCAATGCATACATCTCGCCAGGCTGACTGATGCCGGCTTCAAAGATACCCACCTCAGTCTGTTCGTTCAAAAGCCATACAGACAAAGGTACACCAATCTGCGAGTTATAGCTGCGAGGCGAGCGCACAATCTTCTGTGATGGCAAAAGCAGCTGATAAAGCCACTCCTTCACCATGGTCTTACCATTTGAGCCCGTAATTCCCACAATGGGCAGATCGAACTCGTCGCGATGGCGTTCTGCAAGTCGCTGCAAGGCAGCCAAAGGAGATGGTACAACAAGGAAATTAGCATCTTTCATGCCATTAAGGCCATCGGTTTGTGTTTCAAGAATCCCCTTTGCCTCGACTACGAAATTACGCACCCCACGACGATAAAGATCAGATATGTAGCGGTGTCCGTCATTTCGGGCAGAGCGAAGTGCAAAAAACAAGGTTTCTTCGGGGAAGCAAAGTGAACGGCTATCAGTCAACAGCCAGCCTATTTGGGCATCAGCCTCTCCAATACGACGGGCGCCAATAAGCGTCGTTACTTTCTCAATAGAATATTTCATCTTAACTTTTTAACTTTTTTACCTTCTTCTATAGTGCAAAGGTAGGGTATTTTTTCCGCATCTCCTCTACTTTTAACATAGTTTTATGCATAAATGCCTTATATTCTTTCGACTCTGCGTCGAAAGGTTTATGACTCAAGGCAGCTTTCAGAGGTGCCCACTCCTTTAGAAAGACCTTGGCTTCATCGCTCAGGTACATTTCCGACAATCGCTGCCAGATGTACTCAACAGCCTGAGCTGATGGATGCAACATATCCTCGGTATAGAAACGGTAATCGCGCAGCTCATCGTTTACAATCTCATAGGCAGGAAAATACCCCGCCCCCACAACCTGGCGAGTGGCGAGCAATAAGGTTGCCTTGGAAAGCTGGGAACCATGATAACCATATTTACGATAGCGGATGGGACTGACGGTGAGTATCACCCTGACCTTAGGATTACTCTGGCGCAACAGATTGACAGCCTTCTGCAGATAGTCGGCACACTCGTCGACAGAGAGCTCTTTCTCGACGAACAGCGACTGAGGCCGCTTCTGACAATTATCCACAATCTTCCCCGTTTCCTTGAGAATATAAACGTGATTTGTGCCAAGGGTGAGGAAAACCGTCTTTATTAAACTCAGTTCCTCAGGCGACAAGCGTTCGATGGTATGAAGCACTGACGCGGGATTATACATCACCCCAAAAGGATTAACGGTGGCACAGAACTTCTCTTCCAGAAACCTGCGTCCGATGCTGTCAGCGAAACAAGAGCCTACAAAGAGTATCTTCTCGCAGGGATCAATCCTGAATCCAGGATCCGTGACATCGACTATCGTTCTAAACTCCATCAGCTACGACTGATTTGCAAGCCTGTTGCAGAGAGTGTCATGTCTACAAAACGGGCATTCTTATTTATACGCTGGCTGTTTAATACCTGCTTGATGCGGGCGGCAGCCTCGGGATCTTTTGCAATCATATAGAGATAGCCTCCGCCACCAGCGCCAGGAAGCTTATAGCCCAGACAAAGATCATCAATCTGAGCGGTCAGGGCAGCTACGGCATCAGGATTTGTACCGCTATCGAGCAACTGGTTTTGCTGCCACGTCTTACGCACCAACAAGCCCACACGTTGGAAATCGTTCTGCTGAATAGCCTCATACATTTCCATCGTATGTTCCTTCATCTCACGAAGCAGACGGAGCTCACCGCCATGATTCAGGAACATGCGCCGCACAATCTCGGCCAGAATACTCTTAGCCGTACGGGTGATGCCTGTATAATATAAGAGGTGACACGGGCGATACTCTGGTTGTGTCCACAGGTCGTTGGGAAGCCATTTCACCTGAGGACTCTGATTGAAGCCCCTGCCCGTCTGCAACAGTTTCACGCCACCGAACACGCCACCAAACTGATCCTGCCAACCACCCCCAGTAGTGAGCATCTGCTCCAGCATCAGTGTGCGGCGCCCTATCTCGTTCTTATCCCATCCCAAACCACAGAAATCGTTCAAAGCTCCAAGAACTGTCGAAGCCAGGATGCTCGATGTGCCAAGCCCACTACCAGCAGGGATAGCAGAAAGCAGCGTCAACTCAATCCCACTACCAAAAGTCTCAAGCTGTTCCCGTAAAGAAACGTTCCCATGACCAAATCCTGCCAATACGAGGGCAGCCTTAGGGATAGAGAAAGGCGAGCCTACATGTATGAAATCTGTGAGTTGCTCATTGATCTCAACCACCTCTACAGCACCAAGGTCGATACTACGAAGCACGATGTGCGGTTCTCTTGATGGACGGATATATGTCTGAAGCGGGGGCTGACCATTCAGTTCGATGGCCAGGTTTATCACGTTTCCACCTTCCATCAAGCAGTAAGGAGGTGTATCGGTCCAGCCGCCTGCAATATCAATACGCACAGGAGAGCGCCCCCAGACAATCTGATCGTCGGCCACACAGAGCGATGGTCCCTGAGTTTGTTGAAGAAGGCCATCACCCGCGCACAGGCCTTCGCGCAAAAGGGCAAAAGCCTTATCACTATCGCCACGAAACATTGCATTGTGGATACGTGTCATCAAAGGCGCGTCTTCAGGCAACTCCGATGGCATAGGGATGCCACCTTCCTTGAACTCCTGAGCAGCATCAGCCAAGTCGAGCTGATAGAACACACTGTGATGCCAGTTCTTAGCCAACGCGCCCCAGTTCTGCTGACGGAACGCCTTTCGCTGGGCAAACAGGCGACGCAGATTAGCACGTTCGGCCAGCTCATTACTATTCAGAGGCTCATCAATCCGATAACGGCGCACCTCATAGTCGTCCTCGCCAACAGGTACTGCATCGATACACTCACCAGGCTCCAAACTGATGTCCCAGTCATTCTCAGGCACACCCGTAATCACATGATCGTGAGTCAAGTGCCAACGAGGCCCGATATAACTATTTTCTATCCAGATATTACTATTCTCATCAGTAAAAGGAATCTTCGTGACAGCGTTCTGCACAAAGATGCTGGGGTGAGGCTTACGATCCAGATGCATGATTTCACGCTGATCGTTCACCAGATTCTGGATTCTCAGCGTTGACAAGATCATCTCGCGAGAGGTGCCGAAATGATAGAACTCACCACCGGCAAGTGGCACAATGGCGACACTCAGATCTGATATCCTGCCATCAGGCTTGGTTGGATCAGTACCCAGAGCACAGCCGAACTCGCCATAGAGGTCATATTCTCTACCCTCGCTACGGTTCATCAACAGCTTGACGGCCCTGTCGCTGAGCAGCCACACACCAATATCCGTCAGATAGAAATGATCTTTCATGAGTTCCCCCAACGTCTGCACCGATGGTTTCTGAAGCATCTGTTTGAGAACCGACGGCGTACGACGGCTACTCACAAACACACCATGATTCTTAGCCACCGAGGCATCGAGCCACAAACCATAGCATACGACATCTGCCTGTGGTATCGGCTGTAGGGGCTGAGTGGCGCGGATAAGCACATCGCCACTGACAACCATCGTATGGATATTGTCGGGAGCCATCTGCATCATCTTCTCATAAAGCGGCAGCTGGACACTCAACAGATTCTGAGAGAGCTTTTGCCCACGCTCCCATCGGAACACAGGCAGAGGCATCAGCACTTTCCCCGACACAGCGTAACTTGGCAAGCGCTTGCTCTGTCCACCCGCATGTATCAGGATTCGCTTCTCCTTAGCAAGCCATTCGTCAAACGTGCCCTCACCATCGTTCTTATAACACTCCTGCAATAGCCAGGTTGTACCTCCTCCACTACCCAGACGATGCCCTACGGGGTCGCAGGTTGCAAAGTACTCATCATGATCCAGTCCCGTTACATCATGAAACGCACTCACCAGATTGGGTGGCAAAGACAACAGTTTTCTCACCTTTTATATCTTTTTACCCTTCTTAATTTTCCTGTTTTTTATCCTGTCTCTTCTTCCATTCCACAAACACAGCGCCAAGCACCAGAAGAATCAGGATGCCATAGGCCGTATAGGCTACGGCTTCGGTTCTGTCAACGGTCTTGGGGAAGAATGAGAGTTCCACCTGATGCTTACCAGGTTGGATATTCATGGCACGAAGGATATAGTTTACGCGTCCCAGTTTGGCAGGCTGACCGTCAACAGTCGCCGTCCATCCCGGATAGTATATTTCTGAGAACACGAGCACACCGCCCTTACCGCTGTTTACTTCATAGCTCAAGCGGTTGGGCTCGTAACTGGTAATGACCACAGTGCTGGCAGTATCTTGTTCTGCTGCCTCGCCCAGAGTTTCCTTGAACTTCGCGTCAGCCACAGCCTGATGACGCAAATCAATCTTACCAATGGCCTCCATCTCCTCGTTGGCATTGTTCACGTAGTCAAGTTTGTCGACAAGCCAGGCATTGCCATAAACATAGGGATTCTGGATGGGCACCGTCTGACCGCCCTCCAAAGGGAAGATGAAGTACTTGGTGTTAAGCATGTTCAGCACAGGATAGATGCTGTCGCCCTTCACCTGTGTCATGTCACCGCCAGCTTTCGACACAGCACCATACAAAGCCTGCATCTCTGGCGAGATATACTGCTCAATCATCTCCTGATAACGGCGCAGTTTGGCTGCATGATAGCCACCGATGCTTTTATGATAGTAGCTGGTCTCATTCTCATTAAACGTATTCGAAGCAAGGTTCAGCACACGATAGTCGAGACTCTGGTCGCGCAGAATCAGTTCGTCGGTCTGAGATTTTGCCTGCGGGGCTTCACGCTCCGACTCGGGCACGAACATCTCGTCGTTCAAATAACGCTTGTTCACCGTCCACAGATCAACAAGACACAGCACGAGGATAATACCCACCGCATATTCCTTCTTCAGCTTACCCGCCATAAAGCTCAGCAGGACACCTGTACCCACCAGGATAATATAGAACGAGCGCAGACTGTCAGCTGTAAACACAGCCTGACGCATCTCGGTCAGGTTAGCCACTAACGGCTGGATATACTCAGCTGGCAGACTCTGGATGGCCCGCATCTCACCTGAAGAGATGAAGCTGTCGAAGAACATCGAAGGCATCAGCGAGAACAACATGGCGATACCACCCGTCAACAGGAAAGAGATGCCTACATACTTCATTCTCGGTTTCAGCAGTTCAGGCTTATCCATCAGTTCCTTCATCGCCAACATAGCCAGCAGGGGAATAGTAAACTCTGCGATAACAAGTATCGATGCCACCGTACGGAACTTGGCATACATCGGCACATAATCGAGGAAGAAATCTGTAAAGCCCATGAAGTTCCTACCCCACGAAAGCAGTATTGAGAGAATAGTAGCCGCTAGCAGCGCCCTCTTCATCGGCCCCTTCACGATAAAAAGACCGAGAATAAAGAGCATCATCACAAAGGCCCCCACATATACAGGACCACTTGTGCCAGGCTGCTCACCCCAATACTGTCCCAACTGCTGATAGATAGGCAGGAAATCATTATCCGCATGCTCCATCGCCTTCTCACTCTGCGACAGCGGCATCGAGGCACCACCCTTCGTGTTAGGCACCAAGAGCGTCCATGTCTCTCCGATGCCATAGCTCCACTGAGTGATGTAATCGCGCTCCAGACCGCTGTTCGTCTGATTAGCACTATTCTGCTTCACCAGCTCGCTCTTACCACGCATCGACTCCTTACTATACTCCCATGTATGATAGAGATTAGACAGGTTTATACACAGTCCGATGGCAGCACCCAAGACACATGTGGCTGTGGCTTTCACGAAGCGGGCCATCTGTTTCTGGCGGATAGCCTCCACCAGCCAGCCAATCACCATAAAGAGGATGATAAACAGATAGTAATAGGTCATCTGCACATGGTTGGCATTGATCTCGAAAGCCGTAAAGACAGCCGTCAGCAGCAGGCCCCACAGATACTTCCCCCTATAGGCCAGCACGATGCCTGCAATCATAGGCGGCAGATAAGCCAGCGCCCACACTTTCCATATATGACCAGCGGCAATGATAATGAGGAAATAAGTAGAGAAGGCCCAGACGATACTGCCCAACGCCGCCAGATGCTGACGGAAGTCGAATGCCCTGAGCAGGATATAGAAGCCAAGCAGATAGGCAAACACATACCACACATTCTCGGGCAGCCACAGATGATAGGCATTGACCGCCTTCGTCAGCAGATTGGTAGAGCCATACGACGGAGCCATCTGGTAGGTAGGCATACCCCCGAAGAGAGCATTCGTCCAACGGCTACGCTCACCTGTCTTCTGCAGGTATTCGATACCCTCCTGACCAGCGCCACGCCCCGCTGAGGCATCGTGACGATACAGAATACGTCCCTCGATGTCGGCAGGGAAGAAATAGGCAAATGCCAGTACGGCAAACAACAGCACTGCCAACACATCGGGCAGGCACTTCTTTAATAAAGTCATAACTTGCAAATTATATTTTGTGTGCAAAATTATAAAAATTCCGTGAAATCCGCGTCATCCATGCCTAAAATTTATTATCTTTGCAGCGAATATGGAAGAAAATATCATTACCAGCGTTCAGAACGCCCGTATCAAGCACGTTGTGGCTCTTCAGCAGAAGTCGTCTTTGCGTCGCGAAGAAGGTCTTTTCGTCGTCGAGGGACAACGTGAGATAGAGCATTGTATCGCCTGTGGCTATGAGGTGGTAGAGTTGTTTGTACTCAACACAATCGACTACAGCGGCAGCATCGCCCCCACCTTCGTAACGCCACAGGTTTATGAGAAGATGGCCTATCGCGGCAGTACCGAGGGCATCATTGCCGTCGTGAGATGCAAAGAGCACTCCCTGCTCACGTTATGCTCATCACTCTCAGCAAAACCCCGTCCGCTCATTGTCGTACTTGAGAGCGTGGAGAAGCCAGGCAATCTTGGAGCCATTCTGCGCACGGCAGAGGCCGCTAAAGTCGATGCGGTGATTGTTTGCGATCCGCTGACAGACCTATATAATCCCAACCTCATCCGCGCCAGCATCGGTGGTGTATTCTGCGTGCCAGTAGCTGTCTGCACATCTGGCGAGTGCATTGCCTTCCTCAAGGAGCACGATATTCGCATTCTCACAGCCCAGTTGCAGGATTCTTACGAGTACTACGACTACGACATGCGTCATGCCACAGCCATCGTCATGGGCACAGAGTCGACAGGACTTACCGACCAATGGCGCGAGGCTGCCGACGCCCACATCCGAATCCCCATGCTAGGTCGACTCGACTCGCTGAACGTCAGCGTTAGCGCAGCAATCCTGATGTATGAGGCAGTAAGACAGAGACAAAGCAAATTATAGCAAATGAAAATAGGAATGATTGTAGCAATGGACAAGGAGCTGAAGCAGCTCCGTCCATTATTCCCTGAAGACAAAGTGATTCTTCAAAAGAGCGGTATCGCGACCGTTAACGCCGCCATACAGGCCGTAGAAATGATCCGTCAGTACAAGCCCGATTGCATTATCTCCTCTGGTTGTGCAGGCGGCAACGGCGACGATATCAACCTGCAGGACGTGGTGGTGAGTTCAGAGCTTACCTATCACGACGTGTATTGTGGCAAAGCCATCGACGAGGCCACCGTATTTGGTCAGGTACAAGGCCTCCCTGCCCGTTATCAGGCCGACCCCTATCTGCTCGAGAAGGCCAAGCTCACAGGCGCCAAGCCTGGCCTCATCGTCACAGGCGACTGGTTCGTCGACTCCAAGGATAAGATGCGCGAGATTGTAGGCCACTTCCCCGAGGCAAAAGCTGTTGATATGGAGTCGTGTGCCATCGCTCAGGTATGTCATATCTATAAGGTACCCTTTATCTCGTTCCGTGTAATCAGCGACATTCCTCTGCGCGACACCGATGCCTCGCAGTACCACAACTTCTGGGAAACCGTTGCCGAGAAATCTTTCCAGACCACCAAAACATTCATCGAAAGTCTTTAAGTTATGGAAGTCATACAGAGTTTCACCATCGACCACACACACCTGAAGCCAGGTATCTACGTATCACGCGAAGACAAAGGATTCACTACCTTCGATCTGCGCATCACCGAGCCCAACAAGGAGCCAGCCGTTGCCCCTGCAGCGATTCACAGTATAGAACACCTCATGGCTACCTGGTTTCGCAACAGCGAGGCAAAGGAGGATGTAGTATATGTAGGACCCATGGGCTGCCTCACAGGCATGTACATCATCATGACAGGCACTTATTCCGTCGAGGATATGCGACGTCTTACCATCGAGTGTCTGGAGTGGATTCTCACCCAGACAGAAGTGCCAGCCACCCGTCCTGAGGCTTGTGGCAACTACCTGCTCCACGACCTCCCCATGTGCAAATGGGAGTGCGCTCGCTACCTCGATCGGCTGAAGAACGATTTTCACTCGGAGTACACCAAACTTCAGATTACCCTCGACGATGGCAAACTTTTCGCCGACGCATAAAAGATCTTCAGCAATCCTTCTATATCTTTCAAAGGCTGGAGATTCTGTTACCACAGCCAGGATTCTTCTTCGCCGTCGTAGACGATAGGACCTTTCCATCCGTGGTAGCGGCAGACGGTTTCCACGTCGTTCTGCATCTCTGGAGTGATGAGGCGGTCGCCCTTGCGGACCTCATAGTATTTCTTGTGGCCCCACATACCGATGAGCATGCGGCGGACGCGATGTTCCACCAGTCCCGGCATCTCAAGATACAGGTGCGTCAGTCCTCGCTTCATCACCACACGCTGCTCTTTGCGGAACATCACGCACTCCTCTCCACCAATCTTTGGATTGCGGGGATTGATGGCGTTATAGGCCAAGGGCATGGTGTCGGCATATTGTCCTACCAGCCAGCGCAGGCACTGCTCACGAAGCGGGCAACTCTCAATGAAACACACCAGATAATGACTGACCTTCTCGCGGAAAGCTTCTTGCGGTTGAGTAGATGATAAAGTATTGTTTTTAGTTTTCATATCTGCAAAGGTACACATAATCATCGACATATAATAACTTTTGAAGAATTATTTGTTGTTTTTCATCAAAAGGGGATATCGTATGGGATATATATTGCTGGTTGTCGGTTGTTCCCTAATAGAAGGGATAAGGGGAACAGTGTGTTCCCAACGTGGGAACTGATTGTTCCCAAGGGAGGAACAGACAGTTCCCTACATGGGAACTTATGGGAACAGATATCCGAATAAGCGAAAGGAATGCCACTTTTCAACAGATTATTGGTACGAGAAGATTACAGGAATAAGGTCTGTTTCGCATTGGAGCAGGAGAACCGCAAGGGCGAGCGCATCACAAGAGGCTACACCACAAGTGGCAACTTCTATTGGGTAAAGGTAAAGATATAAAAAATATCCCCAGCCGATTGGGCTGGGGATATGTGATATGTTTAAACCTTATTGGCTTTCTTTCTTTGATCGTGGTCGAGGATGGTCTTGCGCATTCGCATCGACTTGGGTGTCACCTCGACGAGCTCATCCTGCTTGATGTACTCAAGGCACTCCTCCAGCGACATCACGGTCTTAGGAATGATGCGGGCCTTGTCGTCGGTACCTGAGGCACGGACGTTGGTGAGCTGCTTGGCCTTGCAGACGTTGACCACGAGGTCGTTGTCATGCACATGCTCGCCTACCACCTGTCCTGCATATACGTCCTCACCCGGGTCGATGAAGAACTTACCGCGATCCTGCAGTTTGTCGATGGCATAGGCAAAGGCGTTGCCTGTATCCATCGAAATCATAGAGCCATTGACACGACGCTCAATCTCACCCTTGTAAGGCTGATACTCCTTGAAGCGATGGGCCATGATGGCCTCGCCCTGAGAGGCTGTCAGCACATTGGTACGCAGACCGATAATACCGCGTGAGGGAATATCGAACTCGATGTTCACACGCTCGCCCTGACTCTCCATCGAGGTCATCTCACCCTTACGACGGGTGACCATATCAATCATCTTCGACGAGAACTCCTCGGGCACGTTGATAGTCAACTCCTCAATAGGCTCGTGCTTCACGCCGTCGACCTCCTTATAGATTACCTGAGGCTGACCTACCTGCAGCTCATAGCCCTCACGACGCATGGTCTCTACCAGCACAGAGAGGTGGAGCACACCACGGCCTGAGACGATCCACTTATCGGTAGAGTCCTCGAAAGGCTCCACACGCAAGGCGAGGTTCTTCTCGAGTTCCTTCTCCAGACGGTCGTTGATATGGCGTGAGGTGACGAACTTACCTTCCTTACCGAAGAAAGGAGAGTCGTTGATCATGAAGAGCATCGACATGGTTGGTTCGTCGATGGCTATAGGCGTCATGGGCTCAGGATTCTCAATATCGCAGATGGTATCGCCAATCTCGAACTTCTCAAGTCCGATAACGGCACAGATATCACCGCAGTCCACTGAGTCTGTATGTACATGGCCCATACCTTCGAAGGTATGCAGTTCCTTGATCTTCGTCTTCTCCATGCTTCCATCGCGATGGGCGATGGTTACCTGCATGCCGTCCTTCAGCTGGCCGCGATGAACACGACCTACGGCGATACGACCCTGATAGCTTGAATAGTCAAGTGACGTAATCAGCATCTGAGGCGTTCCCTCAATCTGCTTAGGAGCAGGAATCATCTCGATGATCTTGTCGAGCAGATATGTGATATTATCGGTTGGGGTCTTCCAGTCCTCACCCATCCAGCCATTCTTGGCAGAACCGTAAACGACAGGAAAGTCTAGCTGATCTTCTGTAGCATTCAGCGAGAACATCAGGTCGAACACCATCTCATACACTTCTTCAGGACGGCAGTTGGGCTTGTCGACCTTATTGACAACCACAATGGGTTTCAAACCAATCTGAAGAGCCTTCTGCAAAACGAAACGCGTCTGGGGCATCGGGCCCTCAAATGCGTCGACCAACAGCAGACAGCCGTCTGCCATATTCAGGACACGCTCTACCTCGCCACCGAAGTCTGAGTGTCCTGGTGTATCAATGATATTGATTTTCACGCCTTTCCAATTAATAGATACATTCTTAGAAAGGATGGTTATGCCGCGCTCACGCTCCAGATCATTTGCGTCGAGCACCTGATTGCTGAGATTCTGTCCGTCACGGAACAGGTGGCCTGCCAGCATCATCTTGTCCACAAGTGTAGTCTTTCCGTGGTCTACATGTGCAATAATTGCGATATTTCTGATATCCTGCATATAAATAAAACTGTTTTGCGGGTGCAAAGTTACGAAAAAATAGGCACGGATCACACGGATTTCACGGATTTTTTCATTTTGGCACCCAAAAAACATCAAAATCTGCGTTAATTCGTGTAATCCGTGCCAAAAAAATTTGGTAGAATGTAAAAAATGTATTACCTTTGCAGCCGCATTTCGGAAAATCCGAAACATTTGACGACGTAAACCACTAGTGATTAGGTAGGATGAAGCGTCGGAAAGATGTTATTGCAAACAACATTAATCACATTACAATTATGTATTTAGACAAAGCAAAGAAGGAAGAGATCTTCGGTCAGTATGGCAAGAGCGCACAGGACACTGGTTCTGCTGAGGCTCAGATTGCTCTCTTCAGCTATCGTATCTCTCACCTGACTGAGCACCTGAAGAAGAACCGCAAGGACCACAACACCGCTCGTTCACTGACCATGCTGGTTGGTAAGCGTCGTAAGTTGCTGAAGTACCTCTACAACAACGACATCAATCGTTATCGTGCGATTATCAAGGCTTTAGGTCTCCGCAAATAAAAAAGTCCCGCCAATCGGCGGGATTTTTTATTTATTAGAATCTTTTATCTCATTAAGGGGCATCATCACGAAATCGCGTTGTTCCATCAGCGGATGTGGAATCTGAAGGTCGGGCTCGTCGATGGTTATATCGTCGTAGAGCAGAATGTCGATATCGATGGTGCGATCACGATAGGCACCGCCCTTATGCCGACGGCCAAGTTCGCGCTCAATGTCCTTAGTCACCTCAAGGAGTTTACGCGGCATGAGTTCCGTCTCACAGTAGATAGCACAATTGAGGAACAGATTGCCCGACATGAATCCCCACGGCTTGGTCTCGATAATCGACGACTGGCGGAGCACTTGCCCCACCCGCTCACCGATGAGCTCTATAGCACGGGCTATCTGTGACTCCCTGTCGCCCTGATTACTTCCTAATCCGAGATAGACCTGATGCATCACCTCTGAATTAATCGTCGAGTATCAGCATGGCGTCGCCATAGCAGCCAAACTTATAGCCATTCTTGACGGCCTTCTTATAACCTTCGTAAACCAGCTCATAGCCACCGAAGGAACATTCAGACATCATCATGGTTGACTCAGGATGGTAGAAGTTACCAATCAATGCATTACACATGCCGAAGTCATAAGGCGGGAAGATGAACTTGTTAGTCCATCCCTCAAACTCCTTCAGCATACCATCGGTACCAACAGCTGTCTCTGTGGCACGGGCAGTACTCGTACCGACACAACATACACGGTGGCCCTCCAGCTTGGTCTTATTCACCAAATCACAGGCTTCCTTGCTGATGAACATCTGTTCTGACGACATCTTGTGCTTTGTCAGGTCTTCTACTTCAATGGCATCGAAGTTACCCAATCCGCAGTGAAGCGTGATATAGGCGAAGTTAATGCCCCTGATCTCCATACGCTTCAATAGCTCACGGCTGAAGTGCAGGCCTGTAGCAGGAGCCGTCACAGCGCCCTCGTTCTTAGCATAGATGGTCTGGAAGTTGTCCATATCCTCGGCTGTGGCCTCGCGCTTGTCAATGATGTAGCGGGGCAGCGGAGCAGCACCCAAGGCAAACAACTCGCGTTTGAACTCGTCGTGAGGACAGTCGTAGAGGAAACGCAGCGTACGGCCACGGCTCGTCGTGTTGTCGATGACCTCAGCCACCATAGGGCCGTCGTCTTCGAAGAAGAGCTTGTTGCCAATACGGATCTTACGAGCCGGTTCTACAAGCACATCCCAAAGGCGCAGTTCCGGATTCAGTTCTCTCAGCAGGAAAACCTCAATCTTCGCGTCTGTCTTCTCTTTTGTGCCATAGAGGCGAGCAGGAAACACCTTTGTATCATTAAAGATAAAGGTATCGTCCTCGTCAAAGTAGTCAAGGATGTTACGGAAATCGAGATAGACAGGATTACCATCCTTATCCAAGAGGTCCTCGCCGTTCTCATCCTTCTTAGTCATTTCAATACGACCACTCTTGCGGTGTAGCACCATCAACCGACACTCATCGCGATGATATGTCGGTTCCATTGCGACCTGCTCCTCGGGGAGCTTAAACTTGAACTGTGATAACTTCATATATATTAATCAATATTTCTTTCTAACCATTGAGGGAACTCATCAAACGTCAGACAGTCTTCTATCCTTACATCGCCCACCCTGGTCCGACAAAGAGCGGTCAGGAAAGCTCCGCTGCCAAGCGCCTCGCCGATATCGCGGGCCAGCGAACGGATATATGTGCCTTTTCCACATGCCACACGAATAGACATCTGCATCAGCACAGGGTCAAACGACGTGAGTTCTATCTCGTCAATACGGATAGGCTTTGCAGCCAGTTCCATGTCAACCCCCTTACGAGCCAATTCGTACGCCCTGTCGCCTGCTACCATACAAGCCGAGTAAAGCGGAGGACGCTGCATGATATTACCGACAAACTGAGGCAGGGTAGCCTCTATCAGTTCGCGGGTTATATGTTTCGTCGGATATGTATAGTCAACACTATGTTCGCGGTCGAAACTCGGCGTCGTGGCTCCAAGCTGTAGGGTAGCAGTATACTCCTTAGACTGCAACTGAAGCGACCCAATCTGCTTGGTGGCCTTGCCTGTACACAGGATCAGCACACCTGTAGCCAGAGGGTCGAGCGTTCCGGCATGCCCCATCTTCACACGCTTGACATGCAAACGCTTGGAAAGCACATAACGAATATGTGCCAAAGCACCGAAACTCGACATTCGGTAAGGCTTGTTTATATATATAAAAGCACCTTCCTGAAAGTTCATTAGTCAACCATTGCAAGTGAATGTCCCGTGAGCAGCAGTATAATGATAATACTACCTACCACAATACGATAGATACCAAATGCCTTGAAGCCGTACTTCGTCAGGTAATTGACAAACCACTTCATAGCGAACAGAGCCACGACGAAGGCAATGGCACTGCCCAGAAGCAGCATGGTGATGTTATGACTTGTGGCCCAAGCCGTATCTTCCTTCAACAGATCGAGCAAATCGAGCAATGTTGCTCCCGCCATAGTTGGCACAGCCAAGAAGAACGAGAACTTGGCAGCTCGCCTACGAGTAAGTCCTTGAGTCATTCCTCCAACGATTGTCGCCATAGATCGCGACACACCAGGAATCACAGAGATACACTGGTAAAGACCTATCTTGAAAGCACGGCGCTCATCGACCTTATTATCCTCGCTACCCTTATTAAACAGTTTATCGCAGAAGAGCATGAACACACCACCGACAACCAGCATGATAGCCACCACCTCGACACTGTCGAGCAGCCAGTCGAGCAAGCCCGACTTCTTGGCCAGCAGACCAATGACCACAGCAGGGATGACTCCCACGATAAGGAGCCAATAGAAGTAATACTTGTGCCTGAGTTTTTGCCACCAGGTAAAGGCCATGGGGTCTGGCGTATTGTCGAACTGGAAGAAACGCTTCCAATAGAGACATACCACCGACAGGATGGCACCAAACTGAATGATAAACGTAAAGGCATGTACAAAAGGATCGCCCTGAGGCACGCCTAACAGATTCTGGGCAATAATCATATGACCTGTAGACGATACAGGCAGGAATTCTGTCAGTCCCTCAATAATGGCTATAATAACAGTCTGAATCCAGTCCATGGGTATACAATCTTAATTCTTTGGTTTTCTTACAACAGCGTAAATCATCGACACGAAACCGATAAGGCATACCACTGGGGCCACCTTGATGCGGCGCACACTGAAGATGTCGGGCTCGAATGCCGTCTCCGACGAGTTCGGACCCACCATCAGCAGAAAACCAATGACCACAACAACCATACTCACGGCCAGCAATATATAATTCACTTTGTCGAATGCAAAATTCTTCTTATCCATTTTTCAACTTTTTACTTTTTAAGCCTTTTATATCTTATAAAGATCGCCTGCCGACATGCGCAGGAACTTATTCACCGAAATGTAAGAGCAGGCCGCCGTGATGATGATGCCAAACAGCAGCACAGCAACCGCCGTAACAACCAGTTCACGCCATGTAATCACGGTCATCACATTGGGCTCATAATAATAGAGACCATAGACGCAGCAGCCAAGCACAACAATAGCAATCAAAGCCGCAATGACGCCGACAATCAGTCCCTGGTGCATGAATGGGCGGCGGATAAAGCCCCAAGAGGCACCTACCAGCTTCATCGTGTGAATCGAGAAACGGCGCGAGTACACACTCAACTTCACGGTATTGTTAATCAATGAGAACGATACAAACGTCAGCAATACCGCCAATGCCAGAAACAGGAAGTTCAACTTTGTCAGATTCCTGTTCACACTATCCATCAGGTCCACCTGATAGGCAACATCGGCAATCTGCGGTTTTTTCTTCAACTCCTCAGCAATCCACTTAAGGGAATCACGATTGGCATAATCCGAGTTAAGCCGAAGTTCCAACGTAGCAGGGAAAGGGTTTACACCGAGGAATTCCGAGGGGTCAGAGCCCATGGCTTCCGTCTGTTCCTTCAATGCCTGCTCACTACTGATGTAGTCGATGTTTCTGGAATAAGGTCTGTGATAAAGGTCACGACACAACGACTTGGCACCATTGACACTCACATCATCACTTAACATGACAGTTACGGTGAGATTCTCCTTCACCCACCGCGACAAGTTGCGAGAGGTCTGTACAGAAAGTACGACCATACCCAACAGCACCAGCACCATCGCCGTACTGATACAGAGGGTTACCAGCTGCATACCACGACGGTTGCCAGTATTCTTCCTACGTCTATTCATTAATTTACGTACGTAAAAATCGATTTTGGCTGCAAAGTTACGATATTTTTTTTGCATCACAAAATAATTTAGTAATTTTGCACCCAATATGAGTACGATTATTTATCCTTCACCGATTTTCGGACCTGTTCACAGTCGCAGGCTGGGCATCTCACTGGGCATCAACCTTCTGCCTGCCGACGGTAAGGTGTGCAGTTTCGATTGCATCTATTGTGAATGCGGCTTCAACGAAGACCATCGCCCCACCCTGCCGCTACCCACCCGCAAGGAAGTGGCAGAGAAATTAGAGGAAAGACTACAGCAGATGACTGCAGAAGGACAGTTGCCCGACGTACTGACCTTTGCTGGCAACGGCGAGCCGACCTGTCACCCGCACTTTGCTGAGATCATCGACGATACCATCCGTTTGCGCAACCAATATTGTCCCAAGGCAAAAGTCAGTGTGCTCAGCAATTCCACGATGATTCACCGACAGAAAGTACACGATGCCCTGATGCGAGTAGACAATAACATCCTTAAACTCGACACCGTAGATCCTACATATATTAATAAGGTAGACCATCCGAACGGCACCTACGACGTCAACGTCATCATTGAGCGACTGAAAGCCTTCCACGGCCATGTCATCATACAGACCATGTTTATGCGCGGCGTCTGCAACAATGAATCGATAGACAATACAGGCGACGAGTACGTCAACCCCTGGTTGGAGGCTGTCAAGGAAATTGCTCCCCAACAGGTCATGATTTACACGATTGACCGCGAGACACCCACACAAGGTCTGCTCAAAGCCACTCACGAACAACTCGATGTCATCCGCGACCGCGTCATCGCAGCAGGAATACCTTGCACAGCATCATATTAAAAAATACAAATCCCCAACCAATCGGCTGGGGATTTATATTTACTTACACATAATACCTCGTTTGCTATTCTCAAGGAAGTGGATGATATTCTGAATCTCCGGGCCATCGGGCACCTGATCCTTGATTTGATTGATAACATCGAAAACACTGGTTTTTCCATGGAACAACAAGCGGTAAGCATTTGCAATGTGCTTCTGAACCTTTGAATCGATCTCTGCATAATTCATCATCGTCGTATTGGGACCACCATACTCCATTGGACTACCACCAGCGATAACGTATGGAGGCACATCATGAGAGAAGGTGCAACCAGCCTGGATCAATGAGAGATCGCCAGCACGAGTACCTGCATTCTGAATGGCTCCAGATGAGAAGATGACACCATTGCCAATCTCGCAGTCACCTGCAATCTTGGTACCATAACCAAACACGCAATTGGTGCCCACCACGGTATCGTGGCTGATATGAGTACCCTCAAGCAGGAAGTTGTGATTGCCTATCTTTGTGACACCATCGCGATGGGTTCCGCGGTTAATGACAACATTCTCGCGAATCACGTTGTTATCACCAATCTCAACATACGACTTCTCACCACAGAAATCAAAATCCTGAGGCAGGGCGGCAATCACCGAGCCTTGATGGATCTTGTTGTTGTTACCTATACGCGAGCCGTCGCAGATGCTGACAAAGGGGAAGATGATACAGTTGTCACCAATCACCACATCGTCCTCGATATACACAAAGGGGAATATCTTACAGTTGTCGCCAATCTTCGCCTTTGGGCTAATCTCAGCTTTGGGACTTATTTCACTTGCCATATTCTTTTTGTTTTGGGGGCACAGATTTACGCGACTCTTTTTCAAGAAAACGTAACTTTTTCCGTATCTTTATTAAAAGCCGTTTTAATCCATGCCTAATTAATTATTTTACGCCACCACCGAGGGCCTGATAGAGTGATACTACGGCCTGCATCTTACTGAGCTGATCGCTCACCTCGTTGATCTCGGCATTGAGCAGATTGCTCTGAGCGGTAATCACCTCAAGGTAGGTGGTGTTTGACGATGACTCCATCAGTTTCTTGGTATCCTCGACATTCTGCTTCAGCACATTAACGCGCTTGCCGTCGAGCTCTGCCTTCTGGGCATACGAGTTGTAAGCCACAAGGGCGTTAGACACCTCGTTGCCTGCTTTGTAGATAGCATTCTGCCAAGTATTATAGGCCTGCTCATACTGCATCTTAGCCACTTTAAGACCAGCCACAATCTGTCCGTGCTGGAAGATGGGCTGAGTGAGCGAACCAACAGCCGAGAGAAGCCACTTACCAGGATTAACCAGACCATTCTGATTGGTAAAGGCGGCAGTACCTGTGATGGTGATGTTAGGATAGAAGCGACTACGAGCCGTCTCTACATCATAGAAACACTGAGCGAGTGCCATCTCGTAAGAGTGAACATCAGCACGGTTGGCCAACATCTGGATGCCTACACCTGTAGAGAGTTCAGTAGGCAGAGACTGGTCATTGAACTTGCCACGGGGAATAGCCTGACCTGGCTGCCCGAGCAGCAGGGAGAGTGAATTCTCCGTCTCACGCATCTGGCGCTGAAGGTCGATGTGCTGAGCCTGAACCTGATAGTAGGCAGCCTCGGCGCTCTGAACGGCCGTAGAACGATAGCCTATACGGTTATCGTGCATGAACCGCATCTTCTCCCAAGTTTCCTTAGTCAACTGCTCCATATCGGTAACAATCTCCAACTGACGGTCAATCATCAACAGAGTATAATACAGGTTGGCGATTGTCGAAATAACATTGGTCTTCACCACCGTCTGATAGTCTTTGGTGGCAAGGAGCTGCATCTGGGCCGAACGCTTAGCACTAAGCAGATTGCCAAACAGATCGACATTCCAACTAGCTGACACTGGAAGCGAATATGACTTCGTAGCTGCAGCACCGTCGAACGAGGTCAGAGTACCTTGAGGACTGAGAGCAACCGAAGGCAAGAATGCCAGTTTGGCAATCTTCAAGGCCTCGTTCACCATCTTCACATTGAGGGCAGCATTCAACAAGTCGGGATTGTTGTCGAGGCCTTGCTGGATGAGTACCTGCAACTGAGGATCGGTGAACACACTTCGCCACGGCATATTACCAAACGAGATGGTATCCTGTACAGCAAGCGTATCGGTCAGCGACTGGGTATCACGAACGATACCTTTGGTGTCAACCTCAGGACGCTCGTACTTGTTATAAAGTCCGCAACTCGACAGCAGCAGGGCTGCGGACATAAATATCATCAGTTTCTTCATATTACTTCTCCAATTCATAATCAACAGGTTTTGAGTGTGCATACTGCGCCAATTCGGCGGCAACCTCGGCGTTCTCCTCGTCCTCGAACTTCAGCGGACTGATCTTCTCCTGAATAGACTGGAAGATAACAAACAACGTGGGCACTACGAAGAGCTGCAGGATTGTACCAATCAACATACCGCCTACGGCAGCAGCACCCAGTGTCTGGTTACCATTCTTACCTACACCGCTGGCAAACATCATTGGCAGCAGTCCGATTACCATGGCCAGAGACGTCATCAAGATAGGACGAAGACGGGCAGCAGCACCCAAAACAGCCGACCATGTGATGGCCATACCCGTCTGACGACGCTCCAAAGCGAACTGTACAATCAGAATGGCGTTCTTAGCCAACAGACCAATCAGCATAATCAGTGAAATCTGCATGTAGATATCGTTTGCATGGCCAAAGAGCTGAGTAAAGAGGAAACAGCCTGCCAGACCGAATGGAACAGAGAGTACTACAGAGAGTGGCAGGATATACGACTCGTACTGTGCCGACAGAATGAGGTAGATGAAGATGAAACACAGCAGGAAGATGATACCTGTGGTGTTAGATGCCTTAGCCTCCTCACGTGTCAGACCGGAATAATCATAGGTATAACCTGCAGGCAACACCTGCTTACCAACCTCATCAATAGCCTTCAGAGCCTCACCAGTTGAATAGCCATCAGCCACAGTACCTGTTACGTTGATAGATGTGAACAGGTTGAAGCGGTTAATGTTCAATGGGCCATATACACGCTCCAGGTTACAGAACTCCTGAACAGGCGACATTCCCGCGGGTGTACGTACATATATACTATTAAGCGACTCGGGTGTCATACGTGTCTCGGGAGCACCCTGAATCATCACACGGTAGAGTTTACCGAATGAGTTGAAGTTTGAACCATACAGTCCACCATAGTAACCCTGCAGTGTACTGAGCACAGCTGTTGGCGAGATGCCTGCCTGCTTACACTTAGCCACATCCACATGTACCATGTACTGAGGATAGCCAGGATTGTAAGAGGTTTGTGCCGTCTGGAACTCTGGGCGCTTATTCAGTTCTACCAGGAACTCTTTAACCACACCGAAGAATCGGTTCAGATCGCCACCAGTACGGTCCTGCATAACCAGCGAGATACCTGAGTTAGCAGAGAAACCAGGAATCATTGGGGGCGAGAATGCCAGAATCTGTGCATCCTTGATATGAGCCGTCTTGATAAAGATCTGGGCAATTACACCTGTAGCATCGTATGGATTGATAAAGAAGCGATAGATGCCATCACCCTGCCAGAGACCACTGATCTTCCACCAAAGACCTTTCTGACGCTCCTCAAAAGACTTCAGTTTGATGATAAACGTACCCTGGTCGGAACCAGCACCTGCGATGAAGTTGTAACCCTGAACCATCTCACGGTTCTTGATAGCAGGAATCTGCGACAGAATAGAATCCACCTGCAGCACAACCTGCTTGGTACGAGCCTCAGAAGTAGCAGGAGGCATAGAGATGGTACAGAACAACGTACCTGTATCCTCCTCAGGTACCAGACCTGTCTTGGTTGTAACGAAGGTTACTGCCAGCACGGCGATACCTACAACAACGGTGCCGATAATCGCCCATGGCTTGCGCACCAGTTTCTCCAGAATATTCTTATACTTACCGATAGTGGTATCGAAAGCCACGTTGAACGACTGGTGGAACCTATCCACACGCGACATCTTCTTCTCGTGACCCTCCTTATCATGAGGCTTCAGGAAGATAGCACACAGGGCTGGCGACAGTGTAAGAGCATTGACTGCCGAAATAATAATTGACACAGCCATTGTCACACCAAACTCACGATAGAAGGTACCTGATGTTCCGCCGATGAATGATACAGGCACGAACACAGCTGCCATCACCAGGGTGATAGAGATAATAGCGCCTGAAATCTCGTTCATGGCATCGATAGAGGCCGTCAACGGACTCTTATAACCCTGGTCGAGCTTAGCATGAACAGCCTCAACCACCACGATGGCATCATCCACCACAATGGCAATGGCCAGCAGCAGAGCCGACAGTACCAGCAGGTTGATTGAGAATCCCATCACATTCAGGAAGAAGAATGTACCTACCAGTGATACAGGCACAGCAATCAGAGGGATAAGCGTAGAACGCATGTCCTGCAGGAAGATGTAAACCACGAAGAATACCAGAGCCAAGGTCATGAAGAGGGTAAATACAACCTCCTCGATTGAGGCGTAGAGGAACTCGGTTACATCATAGTTGATCTTCACCTCCATGCCTGGTGGCATCAGTTTCTTCTGCGACTCCAGCTCAGCCTTTACCTGCTTGGCAATCTCGTTAGCATTCGAACCAGCTACCTGCTGAATCATGGTCATTACTGAAGGATCACCATTGTTCTTCATCGATACCGAGTAGCCTTCACCGCCCAGCTCAATCTTAGCCAGATCCTTCAGCTTCAGTGTCTGTCCATTAGCATCGCTCTTAATGATGATGTTGCCAAACTCCTCGGCAGTACGGAAACGACCTGTATAACGCATCGAATACTCGTAAGCCACATTGGGAGCCTGCTCACCAAACTTACCTGGTGCAGCCTCGATGTTCTGCTCGGCCAGAGCGGCTGTGATATCTGATGGAATCAGACTGTGCTGCTTCATCACGTCGGGCTTCAGCCATATACGCATAGCGTAGGTCTTCGAGCTGAATCCAGAAGCATCACCCACACCCTCGATACGCTTTAGGGCAGGAACAATATTAATAGCGTTGTAGTTGGTAAGGAACTCGTCGTCATAACGTCCGTCGGATGTCAGCGAATACATCAGCACCTGTGACGACTGACGTTTTACCACGCGCACACCAATCTGGTTAACCTCGGCAGGCAACAGGGCAGTGGCCTGACTCACACGGTTCTGAACGTTCACGGCACACATATCAGGGTTCATGCCCTGACGGAACATCACCTGAATCATAGCCGAACCCGGCGATGCAGTAGAGGTGATATAATCCATTCCCTCAACACCGTTGATACTCTCCTCAAGAGGCGTAACCACGGCATTCTTCACCGTCTCAGCATCGGCACCAGGGTAACTACCCATCACCACGATGTTAGGCGGTGCAATATTCGGATACTGCTCGATAGGAAGCGAGACCAGTCCGATGAAACCCAGTAGCACGATGACAATAGATATCACCGTAGACAGTACCGGGCGTTTGATAAATGCTGTAAAAGTCATATTCTTTTAACTTCTTTACTTCTTCTAACTTCTTAACTTCTACTAACTTCTTTCAAAGTTACTTCTTCATCGCGCCTACGATATCACCAGCAGTCATGGCCTTAGCTTGCTCATCGATCTTCTGCTGATAACGCTCGGGGGTAATAGGAACGATCTCCATACCATCGGTCAACTTAGTGATGCCATTAGTCACATATTTATCACCGGTCTTCAATCCTCCTGTAACAACATAGTTCATACCGTCGTTCTGTGGATTAACCGTAATCTCGCTATACTTTACCTTGTTCTCTGCACCAAGCAGGTAAACGAACTTCTTGTTCTGAACTTCTGACACTGCAGACTGGGGGATGATGATAGCCGACGAGGTGCTGTGAGGAATCACGATTGTACCAGAGCCTCCACTCTTCAGCAACTTCTCAGGATTCTGGAATACGGCAATCATCTGTACAGAACCTGTAGCGGCATCTATCACACCACTCATTTTCGTAACCGTACCTTCAAGACCATACATAGAACCATCAGCAAGCTGAAGCTTTACTGCTGGCATCTGAGAGATAGCGCCATTAAGACCACCCTCGTTCTTGCCCATCTCAAGTACGTCTTTCTCTGTCATAGAGAAATAAACCTCCATAGAACTGATGTTCGACACCGTAGTCAGAGTATTACTTGCACTTACAAGGGTACCTACTTTATAAGGAAGTGAACCTACGACACCAGAGGCGGGACTCTTCACATAACAAAAGCTGAGCATCTCTTTAGCTGAAGACAAAGCAGCCTCTGCCTGAGCCAAAGAAGCCTTTGCCTGCTCATACTGATTAGTAGCCGACTGGAGTTCAAAGTCACCAATCACACCACTCTCATGCAACTTCTGAGAATTCTCGAAACTCAACTTGGCTGTATTAGCTGAAGCCTTAGCAGTATTGACTGAAGCCTGGGCCTGACGCACCTGAGCCTGATAGGTCACGTTATCCAATACGAAAAGTATCTGACCAGCAGCTACTGTCTGACCCTCTTTCACATTAATCTGGGTAATAAATCCCTGTACTTTCGGATGAATCTCTACATCCTGTACACCTTTGATCACTGCAGGATATGTAGACTGCATCGTTGTGCTCGACGTGCCCACCTCTACTACAGGATACTCGTTGTCGCCAAATGAGGGGCGACCACCGCCACCACCACATGATGCCAACAGCATCGTTGCGGCAGTAAACATCAAAATCTTGTTCATTTTCATAATTTAAATTATTGTAATTATATATTATTCCATGAAGCTTACAGAACGAAAACTTTATATCGTCATCTAGTTTCCGAGGTGCAAAGGTACAAAAAATATATCTAACGATATATCTCAGTCAGTCTATTTTAACAAAGTTTATTTCCTATTTTATAGTTTTATATATATCTTCTTGCGGTATAATATATAACCTATAGCAAAGTTGAGCAGCACGAAATATAGGGCATAGACAAGCGAGGCCCATTTCAAAGGAACTATAACTGCATGAATACCATTATAAATCATCTCTGACATACCGACGTTTTTCAAAAATATCTGCAGTAACTCACTCGAAACGTAGAGAGCAAGAGCATTCACACCAAACACATGGAAGAAGGTTGTCCATTTAGTTTTCTGCTGGATATCAACCACGTACATCAGGAAAGCCTGAAGCAACGATGCCAAGCCACAGGTCATCATCACGTAACTGGGACTCCAGATACGCTTGTTGATAGGAAGACCATATGATAGCAAATAGCCACCAATCACAAGAACCGTGCCCACAACAAATAAGGCAATGACCTTCTTCTCGACGGTATCCTTCTGACGAATAAGCATACCACAATAAAAACCTAGCAATACGTGAGCTACAGAAGAAATGGTACCCAATAGGCCTTCAGGATCCACAGGGCTTTTGTGATATATATGATCATAGCCAAAGAGTTTCAAATCTGCCTGAGCCAGGATGTTCACATCTGCATCGTATGCATATCCATTTCCTAACACGAGTATGGCCGTATAGACAACGAGAATGCCAACAATGACATGGATGGTATACTTATGATTGCAAAACAAGGCAAAGAGCGACACGATACCATAGCAAAGAGCAATACGCTGCATCACAGCCCAGATACGGAGATGGTCAAAACAAAGGAAATCACCTTCTATCGCATGATCAAACCAGTTGATAAACAATCCTATAACGAATAGCAGTACCGTTCGCTTCACAATACGACGGACAACCTGCGGTGTAGGCTTGAACTCCGACTTGACCAACGAGAGATAACATGAGATTCCCATGATAAACAGGAAGAACGGAAAGACAAGATCACAAGGTGTCATTCCGTTCCACTTAGAATGACGGAGCATCTCGAACGATTCCCCCCAGCCGTTGTTTACCAGAATCATACCTGCAACAGTGATACCACGCAGGATGTCGAGACTCAATAACCGTTTTGACTTTTCCATATATTTAGGCACGGATTAACGCGGATTTATTTTATATACTCCATTACTTCCCTGGCAATGTCTACGGGCGAGCCCTCAGGGGCAGCCGAGTATGGTTTCTGACTTAGTGTCCAAGGCTCTTCCATGGCATAGTAGTCGAGCTTCACCTCCTGAGGAAGAGCCATCTGAAAGAGTTCGGCAGCAGTTTTGGTGGCATTAGGACCGCCACCCAGTAATTCCGGCTGAGGACCTGTCTGAGCCTTCATCTGATCAGCAAGGGCTCCGAAGTATGTTTTCCATCTAACGTAGTAAAAATCTTTCAGTATTCCCTGCCACTCCTTATGAGCATAATCGCGCAGGCCTGAATCCGCACAGAAACGATTGCCCCAGGTGGTTATCTGCACACGCGCATTCCATTCATAGAGTCTCTTCTCTTCTGGTGTAGAGCCACAAGCGATAGCGGGCTCCGTCCAATGTCCTAAACGGAACTCCGAACGTGTACCCAAAAGTTTATCCTGTATCAGCAACATATCAAGGAAGCGCTGTGCATCCTTTTCAAAATCCTTACGACTGAAAGCCTTATAGTCGGCAATGGTACGCTGATACTGCAAACGAGCCTGATCTGCAAGAGCCTGACGCGTAATATCAACCAAATCAAATTCGAAATTATTGTTGCCACGATACTTCTCTGCCACACTATTCATGAGTCGTGCCGCCTCACGGGTATCTGCGGGGTCGTAATAATTCTTCATCTTCGACCACGAAGAAGCCTGAAAGTTATTCAGCGTAGGACGCCCACAGAAGATGCTCTCATGAGGGCCCTGCTGATTGTTACCTGCAGGACAATTGTAAATGCTCTGGACAAGAATCATCCATGCATTCTCAACAGTCGGATCTTCTACGCCATAGCGGGCCTTCACATATTTTTTTATCCAACCCTCCTTGGTAAACTTCTCTGGGCGCCAAGGCAACTCACTCATCAACTCAAACATCACAGGATTATTCTCCGAACCCTCCATCGTGAAGCCTATGCCTTTACAGTTTTTCTTGTCTGTATAGAAATTATCGAGCAACTGATCCATACGACCATGAAGGCCGACATTTCCTCCAAAGTTCTCTAACAGGCAGAACAACCACTCGTGCTGTTTGTAGCCCTCGTCGCGCTTCCATATGCTGGGGATACCAAACATGGGGCGACACTCCGAGAAGAGGTCGAGCACCAGCAAGTCGCCTGTCTTCATGCCATCCACCATTTGCGGACGGGGATTCTCCGTCCACCCCTGAATCACCCAAGTCGCTTTGGGATTCACACGTTTCATGGCAGCCATCAGAGCCTCGCCAGCCTTGGCGTAGTCGATGGTAGGATCGTCGTCGCTCTCATGGAAGGGATCCATGGAGTAATAGTCAGCCTTACCATATAGACGTGTAAGTTCATTATAATATAAAGTGGCTATCTCAGCAAATCGCGGATCTGTAGGCAACAGGTTGGCTGGACGGTGGAATCCGTTCCAAAGTCCTGCATCAGCGACATTGAGTCCTAATTTAGCCTTTGCATCGTGAGGCACCATACCACAATAGCCTGGCAACACAGGATGCATGTCAAGCTGCTTCATACGAGCAAGAATCTGTTTCTGCAGTTTCTCCTGACGAGCATACCAGGAGAGAGGCAGAGGGCCGCCCCACCCTTCAAGGTTATTCATCTCCCACCAAGCCAGGAAGGCCGGGCCTGCGATAAACTCGCCCACCTCTTGTTCTGTATACCCCAACTTGAGCAGCATATTACGCCATACGCACTCCTCGCCAACGATAGCCAAGGGCAGGTTCACCCCATGCAGGGCGAGCCAGTCGATTTCTTGTTCCCAACGCTTCCAGTCCCAGAAAGCCATCGAGTAAGAGAAGGTGCAGTAGTTGAAAGCATAACGTTGCGACAGGCTGGTCTCATGCCGCTCTCGCTGCTTCACCGCTGGTAACACAGCAGGGAGTTTGGCTTGCATCTGATTCCAAGACAGATGGATGCCAGCATAGTATTTCAGATACCAGTTGACGCCAGAAGCGATATTCACCCAGTTGTTGCCTTTTACAACAACCTTCCGTCCTTGCTGGTCAAGTTCGAAGTAATCTGTCTTACTCGTCACTTTCTCAATCTTAAACTTGGCAGAAGCGCCTTTATCGATTCGTTCAAGCAGATCATCAACAGGATTAGCTATCATCTGCATCGAAAGCAGAATAGCAATCAGGGTTAGTAGTTTTCTCATTTTTTCTTTGTTATATCAGTTTCATTTGTTTTGCCTTTTCCATGAGCAGCGCCATCAGCGGTTCACGTTCGTTCTCAACCCTATTGTCGAGCACCGCGTCTTTCAGGTATTGCTTCAGTAAACCCACTTCACGACTCGGTTTGAGGTGGAAGATTTCCATAATCTCATTACCGTCAATCACGGGCTGAAGCAGTCGCACATAGTCTTTTTCTTTCAGGTCGGCAAGCTTTTCGCGTACCATACGGAAGTTCTCTAGGAAAAGTTTTTTCCTTACCTCGTTCTTCGACGTGATATCTGCCTCGCAAAGGGTCATCAGGTCTTCGATATCCTCACCGGCATCATTCAGCAATCGACGTACAGCCGAGTCTGTCACCTCGTCGTCGGCAATGGCGATAGGACGCATGTGGAGGTCGACGAGCTTCTGAACATACTTCATCTTCATGTCCATCGGGAGCATCAGGCGACGGAATATCTGAGGTACCATCTTCGCACCTATCATATTATGATTATGAAAGGTCCAGCCAATGGCGGGATCCCAGCGTTTCGACTTGGTCTTACCGATATCATGCATCAGCGCGCCCCATCGCAACCATAGGTTGTCGGACTTGGAGGCCACGTTATCCAGCACCTCCAGCGTGTGATAAAAGTTGTTCTTATGTGCCCTACCATTCTTCTGCTCCACGATGTCAAGAGCAGCGAGTTCTGGCAGGATGATATTCAGAAGCCCGCAACGCTGCAGATCAACAAAACCTTTACTGGGTTGGGGCGAGAGTATAATCTTGTTGAGTTCGTCCTTAATACGCTCGCCACTCACGATTTTGATTCTGTCGGCCATTCGTTCAAGAGCCTCAAAGGTCTCGTCTTCTATCTTGAAGTTCAGTTGGGTAGCGAAGCGGATGCAACGCATCATGCGAAGGGGGTCGTCAGAGAAAGTGATACCAGGTTCCAGAGGCGTGGCAATGATACCATCCTCGAGGTCAGCAAGTCCATTGAAGGGATCCACGAGTTCCCCAAAGCGTTTTTTGTTCAGGCAAATTGCCATCGCATTAATAGTAAAGTCGCGGCGGTTCTGATCGTCCTCCAGCGTCCCGTCTTCCACAACGGGTTTGCGAGAGTCGTGACTATAGCTCTCCTTACGGGCTCCAACAAACTCCACCTCGTACTCCACACCTTTCTGACGGAACTTCACCTGAGCCGTACCAAAGTTGCGGAACACACTAAGATGCGCTTTCTTGCCCACCATCCGTTTCAGTTCCTCAGCCACAGAGATGCCGCTACCAACCACCACCACGTCGATATCGTTTGAAGGGCGCTCCAAAAAGATGTCCCTCACGTATCCACCAACCACGTAACACTCCAGCCCAAGTCGGTCTGCAGCATCACTGATCTGATGGAATATTTCCTGATCTAATATCTCCGCTAGTTCTTCGTCGCTATATAGTTTCATCCCTTTGCTTCTCATTTTAGGCTGCAAAGATACACATTTTTTCCCACATATCCGCATTTTACACACCTTTTTCTTTTTTATTTAGGAAAATAGCTCTCACCTTTGCAGTCACATTGGAATGAAAAAGACGCTGCACCCTATATTGATTGTTGTGCTGACGGTTCTGGCAAACTGGCTGAGTGAGAACATTCAGCAAATAAGAGTTCCCAAAGGGGGAAACGGGGATTTTGGGGTTTAGACGTACCAAACTCAGGCTTTCCTCGGAGTAAAGTCAGAGTTTACTCTAGGCAAAGTATTGACTCAAATAGTCTCAACACCCGGTCCAGACGACACGCATGTTCAGGCAGACGGTTTGTCTCAATATTTCTCAAGCCACAAAAGTCCCCATCAATATTGCCAGAAGAACGATGACAAGCGTCATCAGCATCATCTCAACAGTCTTATTCATTACACGTCTTTTATATATTACCACTAACATCATAACTGCGAAACACGACAAATACTGCACGAAGAAGCGCAGAATTAAGACTTTTTATACTAATAAGGCTCAAACGAGCTTCAGAAAACCACAGAGTGTCAGAAAAAGTTAGTAACTTTGCCCCTGAATTCAGTAAATCATCAAAACGGCATGAAGAAAGGAATCATCATAGTCCTGGCCACCACACTGCTGATAGCATGTGGCGAGACAGATACTAGAAAGGAGATTAATCGTCGTAAGGCGGCCCTGAAGGAGAAGCAGGAGACGGAACTCAAGAAAGCGCAAGACGAGTTGCTCAGGACTGACAGTCTGTTGCAGATAGCAAACCTTGAGCTTGACTCACTACAACAGAAGGTGGAAAAAGACAAAAAAACTTTAAAGGCTACTCCTGAGGAGCTGACCCTGCTGACGAGAATGAGAATCAAACGAGACTCCATCCGCACACAGGCAGAGACCCTGGGGATGAAGATTCGCTATATCCATAAGAAACAAAAAGAGGAATAGTTTTGGTCATTTCAACAGATTTTTGTAATTTTGCACCCGATATGACCAATATGGAAATAACAAACGCTCAGTTTGAACAGGCTTTAGCGGAATGCAGAGCCCTGTTCGAGAAGAAGCTTCACGACTATAAAGCCTCTTGGCGCATCCTGCGCCCCACGGCTCTCACCGACCAGTTGTTTATCAAAGCCAAGCGAATCCGCTCGCTGGAAATCAAACAGGAATCGAAGGTGGGCGAAGGCATCAGGCCTGAGTTCATCGCCCTCATCAACTATGGCATCGTGGGACTGATTCAGCTGAGCAAAGGCTTCGCAGACACCGTAGACATGGAGAACGAAGAAGCCATGAAGCTCTACGACGAGTTTGCCAACGAAGCGCTGGAGCTGATGAAGAAGAAGAACCACGACTACGACGAGGCGTGGCGCTCCATGCGTGTAAGCTCCTATACCGACCTCATTCTCACCAAGATAGAACGTATCAAGGAGATTGAGGATCTGTCGGAGAAAGGCGAGAAGCTGAAAGTAAGCGAAGGAATAGATGCCAACTATATGGACATCATCAACTATGCGGTCTTTGGAGTAATTAAATTATCGGAGTGAAGAAAGCTGCCGTCAATATCGCCCGTCTGATGCTAGCCGTGACGCTGATACTATCAGGCTTTGTCAAGGCTGTAGATCCGTTGGGCACGCAGTACAAGATACAGGACTATCTGACGGCCATGGGACTGGGGAATTTTGTTCCTGACTTCCTGACGCTATCAGCATCGGTATTGCTTTCGGGCACCGAGTTCATGCTCGGCATCTGTCTGCTTTTTGCCATCAGGCGCCGACTGGTATCGAAAGTTGTGCTGGCTATCATGGTGATGATGACACTGCTGACGCTCTGGCTGGCGTGGACCGAGCCCATACACGACTGCGGATGTTTCGGCGACGCACTCGTGCTCACTAACTGGCAGACGTTCTGGAAGAATGTAATACTATTGGCATTAGCAGTTATCGTCTGGCGATGGCCCTTAGAAATGCCAAGACTTATCAGCGAGTCGAACCAATGGATTGTGTTCAACTACTCTGGCGTATTCATTCTGCTGTTCGTAGCCCTGCGCAGCCTCTATACCCTGCCCCAGTTCGACTTCCGTCCCTACCATATCGGAGCCGACCTCAGAGAGGGGTGGCAGAAGATGATGGATGGCGAGGATACTCCCTACACCGACTTTTTCATAGAAACAGTCGACGAGGGCGAGGACATCACAGAACAAGTGCTCAACAGCGAGGGATACACCTTCCTGCTGATAGCACCTCATCTGGAGCAGGCCGACGACTCACAGCTCGACGAGCTGAACCGTATCTACGACTACAGCAGTGAGCAAGGCTATCCTTTCTATTGCCTCACAGCCAGCTCAGAAAAAGCCATCACGCGTTGGCAGGATATGACGGGAGCGGAATATCCCTTCTGTCATACCGACGACATCACGCTGAAGACGGTCATCCGTTCGAACCCTGGGCTGATGTTGCTGAAAGACGGTAAGGTGATTCGCAAGTGGAGTCATAATGCTCTGCCCGAGGAGGAAGAGCTGACAGAGCGACTCGAAGACTCCGGACTCGGGAAGATGCCTTCGGACAGCGTCCCCACCAAAATACTCTGGCTGCTCACATGGTTTGTCCTGCCACTGGTGTTGCTCACCATCGCAGACCGCCTCTGGGCTTGGAGCAAATGGCTCCGAAAGAAAAATAAGAAATATAACCCTTTAAATAAAGAAAAAAGAATTATGAGAAAGAAAATTGTAGCAGGAAACTGGAAGATGAACATGAATCTCCAGGATGGTATCGCTCTTGCAAAAGAGCTCAACGAGACACTCAAGGCTGACAAGCCCAACTGTGGTGTAGTAATCTGCACTCCATTCATTCACCTCGCTTCTATCGCACAGTTCCTCGATCAGGACATCATCGGTCTGGGTGCCGAGAACTGCGCTGACAAGGAGAAGGGTGCTTTCACTGGTGAGGTAAGCGCCGAGATGGTAAAGAGCACTGGTGCTCAGTACGTGATCCTGGGTCACTCAGAGCGTCGTGAGTACTACAAGGAGACTCCAGAGATCCTGAAGGAGAAGGTGCTGCTGGCTCAGAAGAACGATCTAAAGGTTATCTTCTGTATCGGTGAGAGCCTGGAGGAGCGCGAGGCTGGCAAGCAGAACGAGGTTGTTAAGGCCGAGCTCGAGGGTTCAGTATTCAACCTCTCAGAGGAGGACTTCCGTAAGATCGTTATCGCCTACGAACCAATCTGGGCTATCGGTACTGGTAAGACCGCTACTGCAGAGCAGGCTGAGGAGATTCACGCTTACATCCGTTCAATCATCGCCGAAAAATATGGTCAGGCTGTAGCCGACGATACTACAATCCTGTATGGTGGTAGCTGCAAGGCTAGCAACGCTCCTGAGCTGTTTGCTAAGCCCGACATCGATGGTGGTCTGATTGGTGGTGCTTCACTGAAGGCCGCTGACTTCAAGGGTATTATCGACGCTTGGAAGAAGTAAAAGTGAGACGTCTCGTTATCATAATGATATTGTGTGTTGGCTGCATCATGGCAGCCAACGCGCAATCTTCCTTCACTCAGAAGTTGCAGAAGAGCAACAGCGGTGAGGGTAAGGTAACTGTCACCCAAGACAAGACCATAGACGACCTGGTGAACGGCACAAACGAACGCCGTACACAAACGGTTCCCCAAAAACAAACAGAGAAAAAAGAAAACCACACTAATACTGCTACAAACCCAAAAGAAAAAGAACAAGACAAGAAGCCCGAAGCCAAGGCCACAGAGACGCATCAGAACGTTGTCGTGGTACCTGATACCGTCGAAAACAGGAAGAAAATACTGAAAGGTTATAAGGTCAATGGCTATCGTGTTCAAGTCTTCGCAGGAGGTAACTCCCGCAACGATCGTATTAAAGCCGAGAGAATAGGCAGTGAGATAAAATCGTTCTTCCCCAGTGTCCCTGTCTACGTGCATTTCTATTCTCCAAGATGGATATGCCGAATGGGTAATTACCGCACCTATGAAGAGGCTCACGAAGTACTCACTCGCGTAAAAAACCTCGGTTATCAGTCGGCCATCATCGTCAAAGGCAAGATCACAGTATCCTACCAGTCTGCATCAGCCGACACAACCCCATAACCCAACCCCTAACGTATGATTCAAGAAGTATATAGAGAAGGACTCGAAGAGTTGGCAAGCCATTATAAAGAGGTACTCACCCTATTGGGCGAAGATCCCACCCGCGAAGGACTGGAGAAAACACCCATGCGAGTGGCCAAGGCCATGCAGACGCTCACCAGAGGCTATCAGATGGATGCTCACAAAGTACTTACTGATGCACTCTTTAAGGAAGACTACTCCCAGATGGTCATCGTCAAAGATATCGATTTCTTCTCACTTTGCGAACACCATATGCTCCCCTTCTATGGCAAGGCCCACGTAGCTTATATCCCTAACGGCTATATCACAGGGCTTTCAAAAATCGCCCGTGTCGTCGACATCTTTGCCCATAGGTTGCAAGTACAGGAGCGCATGACCCAACAGATCAAAGACTGCATTCAAGACACCCTACATCCCTTAGGCGTAATGGTGGTCGTCGAGGCCAAGCACATGTGTATGCAAATGCGTGGCATCGAGAAGCAGAACTCTATTACCACTACCAGTGACTTCAGCGGAGCCTTTAATCAGGCAAAGACCCGACAGGAATTCATGAACTTAATACATAACAATCAAATCTAAAACTACAATGTATCAGGCAGACAGAGGTAATTACAGGACAAAAGAGTCCATGGGAAAGGTTTTCATGCACAGTTGTCTAGGAAGGTTGCTCATCTTCGTAGCGTTTATCTTCGTCATGCTGTTTATTGCCCACTTCACCACTCCTACAGAAAAAGAAATGGCAGAGGAGATGGAAGACAACATTATGCAGTGTCTGGAAGAGAATGACAGCATCAAGGGTGACCCTATCGATGATTATGTACACAACTTGGGATTCATCTTTACAAAAGGCGACAGTATGGCGGTGACTGAGGAAGTAAGAAAGGCCTATCATATGTATAATCGTCTGCAGGTATATCGTCACGGATTATATAGTACGGCCTATCTTCACAACAACTTGCACCCCGAAGGCGTCCGTGTTGGTTTTGGCGCCTTTGGACTGATTGTACCGACTGTACTCTACAAGGATATTCTGCTTGATGTAGGCCCTGTTCATAAGGGCTACGACCAGAAACTCATACAGCAAGTCACGGTTCCTGATACTGACCTCGGACAGAATCCGAACATTCAGGAATTCCACTATAAAAGGAATCCAGACGATTAATGAATCAAACAGAACTCAAAACACTGACCCTGGCTGTTTGCGAAGTAGCAAAAAGTGCAGGGTCATATATTCGTGAGGAGCGTAGCAAATTCTCTCTTAACAAGGTAGAACGGAAACATGCCCACGATTATGTAAGCTATGTAGACAAGGGTTCAGAAGAGCGTATTGTCAGCGCCCTTAGAGAATTATTACCTGAAGCAGGTTTTATCACCGAAGAAGGATCAGCTACACACGACAAAGAGCAATATGTATGGGTAGTAGACCCTCTCGACGGCACAACCAACTTCATTCACCAGTTTACACCCTATGCCGTCAGCATCGCGCTTCTTAGAGGCAAACAAATAGAAATCGGTGTGGTTTATGAGATCTGCACTAACGAGTGTTTCTATGCTTGGCAGGGAGGTGGCGCTTATTGCAATGAAGAGAAACTCTCTGTCAGCCAGCAACAGATAGAGGACGCTCTACTCTGTTTTCAGTTGCCCTACAACAGCGAAGCTTACAAACCCACAGCCCAACATCTCATCGATACATTCTATGGTCATTGTGCCAGTATCCGCATGCTAGGTTCTGCAGCTATCGCTCTCTGTTATGTTGCAGCAGGCAGGCTTGACGGCTATGCCGAACAGTACATAGGCCAGTGGGATTACATGGCTGGAAGCCTCATCGTAACAGAGGCTGGAGGGGCTGTGACCGATTACTGCGGTTCCGACGATTTCACAGAGGGTAACTGTGTGGTGGCAACCAATGGTATCATCCAGCAAGATATTCTGAATGCCATTGCATACAATGAATAAACAAAACAGATGAAAATCATTGTATCACAGGAAATAGAAAGCGTATGTCCCAATTTCGTGGGAGCTGCCGTCGAGGCGCAAGTCGTCAACACACCATATTGTGCTGAACTATGGGACGAGATTCATGCTATTGAGGAACAGTTCAGAAAAGAGCTAACGACTGAGAGTCTGAAGGAACTTTCAGGTATCGCTGCCACCCGCCGTGTATATAAAGCCTGCGGTAAAGATCCATCGCGCTATCGTCCTGCCAGTGAGCAACTCATCCGTCGTATGCTCCAAGGTAAGGAACTTTATCAGATTGACACCCTCGTAGACCTCGTCAATCTGGCTTCTATTGCCTATGGTTATAGCATCGGAGGGTTTGATGCTGATAAGTTTGTTGGCGATACGCTGACTTTAGGCGTAGGCAAAGAGGGAGAACCTTACGAGGGCATTGGACGAGGCATGCTTAACATCGCAGGATTACCCGTATATCGTGATGAGCAAGGAGGCGTTGGGACTCCCACCAGCGATAATGAACGCACTAAAATGACAATAGACACTACCCATCTCGTAGTACTTATCAATGGTCATGATGGTAATGAAGAACGCGTAGCCGATAATGCGCGTTTCATTCAAAAGCTAATTCATAAATACTGCCAAAGCGATGGTGGGAAGTTCTTTATCTACAGATAAGGATTCATGTTCACCCCTTAGAAGTCAGGTAGGCAATATAGACTCCCAAAGCCGCCAAGGCTACTACTATAACAAGCGAGAACAGCACCGTCAGCATAAGATACCACAGCACACGACGTTTCGAGTATCCCGAGAACTGTTTGAGCGCTACGAATACCATCAAAAAAGCGATTACCTTTAAGATAGAGGAGTTCAACAGATTACCCGCTATCGAATAGATACTATACATATTTGATGTATAGACAAGAGCCACTATAAACTCCGAATATCGGAGATCTGGAATAGTTGGCGTAGAGCGGAAGAAGAAATACAATGGCAAAGAGAAAATGACAAGCGACAGAAGCGAAAAAATAGCTGGATTATTCTTCCTGAGCGTATTCATCATCTTAAAGAATCCATGACCTTTATTCAATAAAGGCGAATCCAGATTTTCCGTATCCATTGTCACCTGAAAACTCTTATTGCCCAGAGATATCTCATCAGACACTTCCTGTTTCACTTGCTTCATCTCTTGCTTTACAGCCTCCATTTTCTCATTCACATCCGTCTTTGTCTCATCTCCATCACTACCAAGACTGAAGCCATGTGCCACAACCAAAGAGAGAGCCGCTAACAGAAAGAACATTTTAAACGGAGGGAAATAAGCCGACTGCATGCCGCTAATATAGTCGCGGATCATATAGCCTGGGCGGAACATCAGATCACGAAGACTGCGGAACATGCCCCTATTACCGACACCCCATACATCGAGAAAAAGCAGAAACGCTTTCTTAAAAGAGAAACGCCCTACCTTTGCCGATTGTCCACAACGTGGACAGAAATTCCCGTTAAAGATTGACCCACACGAAGCACATTCATGACTTATCTCAGAAAGAGGAGCTACCTCGTGAGGCCTTCGTTGCCAAATATGGAAAGCGCGCAGTAAAACTGCCCGCTTTCCTTTATCTGATATATAACTCAATGCTTTCATTCAGCTGCAAAAATATACAAATTACCCAAAACGACCAAACAAAAGCCTTAAAAGTTAACTATATTCCCTTTTCTTCCATTTATTTTACCACACTAATGCGCGTTTCTCCTTGGGCACGAACATCTTATCGCCCTCCTTGATACCGAAGGCATCGTACCATGTGTCAATCATAGGCAGAGCAGCCTGCACACGGATGCGGTTAGGCGAATGTACGTCGCTGTTCACGATCATAGCAGTATACTCAGGTGTTGTGTTGCTGGCCCATACGCGAGCGTAAGCCAGATAGAAACGCTGTGCAGGGGTGAAGCCCTCCACATCCTTCAAAGGCTCCTGCTTCATACGGTTCTCAAAGGCGCGATAAGCAATCTTCAGTCCACCATTGTCACCGATGTTCTCACCCAAAGTCTTCTGTCCGTTCACATTCAGTCCGGGCACAGCCTCCTGCTCACTGAACCAGTCGGCCAGCACCTTGGTGCGCTCATCGTATTTAGCCTTATCGTCAGCAGTCCACCAGTTCTTCAGGTTTCCGTCCTTGTCAAACTGACAACCCTGATCGTCGAAGCCATGACTCATCTCGTGACCAATCACCATACCGATGGCGCCATAGTTGGTAGCATAGTCGGCCTCAGGATCGAAGAACGGGGGCTGCAGAATGGCTGCGGGGAAGTTGATGCTGTTGAACAGCGGGTTATAGAAGGCATTCACCGTCTGAGGCGTGCAAGCCATCATGGTCTTGTCTACAGGCTGGTGCCAGTATTTGCGGAACTCAGCAGCACGTGCTTCCTCGTTGATGCGGATAAAGTTCTCCACTAGGTTCTGGTCCTCGCGGATATCCACGAACTTCTCCATATCCTCCCATTTATCGGGATAACCTACGTTGATATACATGGCGTGCAGTTTCTCCAGTGCCTTGGCCTTGGTAGAGTCGCTCATCCAGGTGTTCTCCGTCAAACGGTCCTCGAAAGCCTGCTGCAGATCCTTCACCAGACGAACCACACGCTGCTTGCTGGTCTCGGGGAAGTACTCAGCTACATACAGTTTACCGATGGTCTCACCCAGTTTTCCGCTGATGGCATTTACAGCACGCTTCCAACGGGGCTGCTGCTCCTGAACGCCTGTAATCACCTTGTTGGCCTCGAAGGCACGATCAGTGAAGGCGTCAGAGAGGTAGCTGCTGTAGGCTTTGATTACGTGCAACTCCATGTATGACTTCAAATCCTCCAGACTGGTGTTGGCCAGAATATTCTCAACTTCGTGGAGGGGCTCGAGCTGGCTGATGTTCACCTTGTCAATATCCTTAGGCATGTTCAAAGCGTCGCGATAGCCCACCCAGTCGATGCCCTTAAAGTCCTGCAACAGCTGCTCCCATGACATAATATGGATGGTAGCCATAGGGTTACGACTGGCCACCTGATTCAGGGTCTTCACACCGATGGCGTGCTCAATGGCCCACTCGGCTTCCATCTTCTTCTGAGCCTCTTCATCGCTGTAGCCCACCATCTTGAAGTAGTCCTTATACAGGGCCTTTACAGCCTCTACAGTCTTCTTCTGCTGCTCATTGGGCTCGGCATAATACTCCTGAGCCAGTGAAGCGCCACCATGTCCACCGCCAATCATAAACTCCGATGAGTTGAAGGGGTTCAGACTCAGGCTGATACCGAAGGGAGCGGTATTGAAGCCCTTGGCATCGAACTCGCACATCAACTTCAGAGCCTCCTCGCGGGTCTTCAGCTCGCGCACCTGCTTCAGGTAAGGCATAATCGGCTCATAGCCCATCTTATTGCGACTAACGCTATCCATGTAGAGGCGATAGAGTGCACCGATTTTCTGTCCGTCACTGCCTTGAGGCAGATCCTTCTTCTCAGCATACTTCATAACGAGGGCGTTAATACGGTCCTTGTTCAGTTCCGAGAGATCGGTAAAGGCACCATTCTCAGGATGTACCTTGTCCAGCGGGTTGTTCTTCAGCCAGTTGCCCACAGCATACTGCCAGAAGTCGTCACCAGGTTTCACACTCGTGTCCATGTTTGCTTTCAGGTTCTGTGCCATGCCTGCCACGCTTACGAAAGCCAGTGCTACGGCGAAAAATAGTTTCTTCATCATTCTAAAACATTTAAAATTCTACATTATTTATCTGTTAGACGCAAAAAACGACGAGAAAACTACACTTCTTTCTAACTTTTTTAGAATTCCACCCTATATGCAATATTAGGGAAGGTTAGTGACGTGTATTTATCTACGATCTCATGGGTCCTCAGATCAAAGGTCTGCCCCTGAAACGTCCGTATTTGCAGATATTCGAGAATAAAGTGGTGCGAAGTATGTTTCTTATTGATGGTGTACTTCACCGAAAAAGCATAACCCACATTCATACCCTTTTGCTTACAGAACGGATCAAGGCCGTCATCTTCAGGAACAGACCTGTCAGGCCGCTGCATAACATCCTCAAAGGTGATTCCCTCAGGAATAGGCGTATACCGATCACCCCCCATCAGGGTGAGACGTCCATTAAGACCGAATACGTTTTTCTTAGAACGGCCTACCATCCACTCCTTACCACCTAGGATATTTGTGATATAACCACGATCCAGACGTGAGTGATGCCACTCACCCTGAGCGTCACGATACTCCGACTTGAATACGGTTGCCGTCAGCATACCATAGAAACCGTCTTTGAGATAACGCTCTAGCGTAAGGTCAACGCCATAGTTTCTGCCAGCACCTTCGTTCACCAACGCACGATCCTGGAAAAACTTACGGTGGTTAATAATAGAATAGGTTGTCCCCTGTTCCACAGGTACATCAAAAAGCCATTGCCAGTATGGCTCAATCTTCAGCATGGCATTCTCGCCTAAGCGCTGCGCAAACGAGGCTGAGATATGGTGTGAGCGCGTCAATCCAAGATCCTCATTGGGATTTCCATCTCCCATCGTCACAAAATAAGAATCCGTTGATTCCTTACGGCTGTTCAGAGCATAAGCCAGTGACATCGTACTCGACGGAGACGTTTTATACTGCACACTGATTCGAGGCTCTACCAGCCACTGGTTGTTAAGGTTGAACCACATCACATTAACACCGGCCACTGTAGACAATCTGCTGCTCAGTGCCAGCTTATGACTGCTATAAAGACGCGTCAGTCCCGTGTTACCCTCAGATTCATAGACACGATAAAGCGGGCCTCCCGTCACCTTAATATAATCCATCCACGTGTGGAAGTCCAGATGCTGATGTTCAAAACCATTCTGCATGGTGTAGCGAGAGGATAACTTTTGCTGGTGTTGTGCACTGATAATGACATTCCACTGCGAGTTGCGTCCTGCCAAATCCGGCATCTTGGTCATCTGTTCATCATAATCGTTCTCCCCCAGTTTTCTGTAAGCTCCTGTGAAGGCAATACTGGAATGTAGTGTTCCGCCCGTTTTAAAGCGATAGGTATGATTCACGCCTAAAGCACAATTGCGCTGTCGAGACCAGGAATCATTTGAGTCCCACAATGTCTCCCACTCTGAAACGTCAGGCACATTGTTTTCATAGTTATCAACAAGTCCTGTGAACCACACGGCAAAGGTACCAGCCTTAGTTGTAGGCATATTGATTTTGAAACTCAAGTCCTGATAGTCGAGGGTCTCATTCTCCATGTTGATGGCATGAAGTTTCTTGGCTATTTCAAGGAAGCTATAGCGATAATTAATAAGGTACGAGCTCTTCGATCCTTTCTTCAAAGGGCCTTCCGAGGCAAAGTCAACACCCAGCGTACCCACCTGCACGGCATGCTCATATTTGGTATTATTTCCCACGCGCATCTTCATGTCGAATGCACCGGAAAGGGCATTTCCAAACTCCGCAGGCATTGCGCCAGTCAGAAAATCGCTATTGGCGAGAACAGTACCGTTCAAAGAAGTAAAGACACCGCCGCCAGCCTCAGTAATCTCCGCGAAGTGATTGGGGTTATTCACCTCTATGCCTTCAACACGCCACTGTAACATCTGGGGTGAATTACCATGAATACTAATACCATTAGTAGCACCACCAGTAGCAACACCGGCAAACATTGACGCCGTACGGGCTGGATCCGCCATACCTCCAGCATATCGGCTGGCTTCCTCTACACTGAACATACGAGCACCAACCTGCGCCATCTCATTAAGTGGCAACTGCTTGTTCACACGGGGCTTAACGACAACCTCACCCAGTTCTGAGATGCTCTCACGCATACGGAGGTTCAGGACCAACTCCTTACCAGAAGAAAGTAGCTGCTCCTTCAACAACACAGGTTCATAACCAACATAGGTGGCCCTGACAGAATGTCGCCCCACAGGCACATTCTCAATTACGAAGTTACCATCGAGACCTGATACAGCAGACATCGTCATGCCATTCTCTACTTGAATCGTTACACCAATCATTGGCTCACCAGATGCCACATCACTCACTTGTCCACGAATGGTTTGTGTGGCCTGAGCCCCTGCCACCGCAGGGGAAAGCAGCATCGTGAGAGCTGCTCCTAAAAACATTCTTTTCATTTTTTATATTATCATTATTACTTAATATCATCGTCTTTCAGACGTTACATGAATAGTCGTAAACATCTAATTAATAGAAATATCTGAAACGCACTGCGAGCTTTAAATCAAGGAGATCTTTAAAGGACCTTCTTGACGCCAGGGATCATCCGTACCAGCCAGGTAAGAACAAAGGACGCAATGGTAATGACGGTACCTATAAACATGAATTTACCAAAGGCCCCCATCCATATCGTGTCTGTTGCATACTGCAGGAGCAGCATCAGTATCATGTGGAATATATATGCGCCATACGACTGAGCGGCACACCACTGCCAGAAGCGGCTGCTCCAGTTTCCATACTCACGGAACAGCCAAAGCAGTCCGAATGAGATGAAGACACACATCAGCGACTCGTAAATACCAAACCACCGATACACGAACGCATTCCACTCACCACCGTCTCTCGCATAGTTACCTATAGCGAGAACGATGCCAATCAACAGAGCGATTGCACCTATGCGATTCTCCATTTTTTCCAACCACTCGAAGCGGCAGGCCAGAACGCCCAAAAAGAACATCATGACATACTGCAAATAATGAGCAGGTTCAAAAATCAGTCCCATCCAGAATATCCAGTGGTCTTGAGGACTTTCCCGACGGATGAAATAACTGCCCACTCCCATCAAAGCACCAACAATAAAGAGTCCGATTATCGTAGGTTTCGACGTACAACTCAACAGAGGCTTGCAAAACAGTCTGATACCAGCATAGACAAGGCTGAAGAACAGCAGATTCTCCACGAACCACATATGACCAGTCTCCAGTTTACCAGCCAGCACAGAGAGTAAGCCTCCCATCAGCAGCCACGGAATACCCAAGCGTATCAATTTCTTCTTTACAAAGGTTCCCGCTCCCTGCTTATCAAAACTCTTTGGTACGAAATAGCCGGATATCAGGAAATACAAGCCCATAAAAAAAGCGGCATTCGTAGAGAAGAAATGCCAAATCCAAGGCATCACCTCAGCAGGATTGCTGGGGTGATAGGCCCATTCTCCACCATCACCATAAGCCTGACCCGCATGGTGAAATATCACAAGTACCGTTAGACAAACTTTAAGATTGTCCAGATAGAAAAGACGCTTCTGCAACATTTACTTAGATTACCACAGCCGTTCCACTTGTGGAAACCATCAGCATAGATCCTTTTGCACCAATAGTCTCATAATCAATATCGATACCTACTATAGCATTAGCGCCCATTGCCTTGGCACGTTCCATCATCTCTCGCATCGATGTGTCCTTAGCCTCACGTAAAACCTGCTCGTAACTGCCAGAGCGTCCGCCAACAAGATCACGGATACCTGCAAAGATATCCTTTACGAGGTTTGCACCAATAATGGTCTCACTTGTCACCACACCCTTATACTCGCGGATTGTGTGACCTTCAATAGTCGGGGTTGTTGATAGTATCATAATCTTTATTTTTAAAATTAGTTTACGTCTATTTGACGTTATATAGATCAGAAAAGTTGCAAGACCAATATTTTTATGAGATCACCTCTTTTATATTATACGATATAATATCCTTCGATCTTAACTGTTGCCTTGCCCCCAAAGAGAACTTTGCCGTTAGCGTATTTCAGTTTCACCGAGTTAAAGACACGATCATTGCCGCCTTGTTCTATAGCAATCAGATGTCCATCCCAGAGTTTCTCGCTCAGCAGATAGTTGGCAAAAGCGCTGTTTCCTGAGCCTGTGGCGGGATCTTCGAGATAACCGAACCTCGGTGCGAAGACCCGCGTGTGGGCAAAAGCCGATGTGTCGGCTGTCTGCATGGAAAAGGTGAGGATAATATCGATATCGTTCCCTTCGCAAAACGTTTTCAGACGACTCACGTTTGGATAGACCGAGATTTCAGTCTCCAGATCCTTGACGGGAACGATGAGCGTCCGTAATCCCGCGTCAATGATTCGTATGGGCAGGTCTTTGCTGATGGTGTCGCAGGGCAGTTCCAGTATCTCTTCCAGTTGTGCCGTCGTGAGTTCCGTAGGATGTTCTATGGGATCAGGGGCACTGATATAGACGGCGTCCTCTTCCTTGATGGCATTATACACCTCTATCATTCCCTTGCGGTTTGTCTCTACCATCACCACAGGCTTCGACATTAGTTCTGGTGTGTCCTTGATCAGCGAATACATGGTGGCGATGGTTCCATGGCCACAAAAGTCCACCTCACACTCCGATGAGTAGTAAGTCAGTTTCGCATCTGCTTTCTCCGACTGTCCACAAAACACCATCTCCATCACAAACCCTTTGTGCTCACTGGCTATCGACTGCATCTGTTCGCCAGTCATGGGAGCATCGTCCAGAAACAGACATGCCGCAGGGTTGCCAAGCGACTCGCCTGCCGTAAAAGCGTTACTCTTGATATATCTGTATCTTCTCATCATGCAAATATAATTTCCCCAGTCTTTTTATTTCCCATTTGGCTGAGAAAGCTTAAAGTGGAAAGGCTTATCGAAATGGCGACGCGAATAGTAAGTCACCGAAGGATTCTTCAGATCCATCACCATTGTCCAAACGGTACCAAAGAAGCCTTCTCTTTCTGGCTGCGACACAGCCTCGATGGCTTCAGTCAACTGCTTCACATCCATCACGCCACCCGTCTGGTCATATTTCTCACATAATCTGTCGTAGCGGTCATCGCCTTCTTTCAGTCCTACATTATGCTTAGCATCACACAGATAGTGGTTGGTTACGGCTGGCGTTTCCGTCACCACCATTTTATTGTCCACATATTCTACGACTACACTTCTACCCGAGACGTCAGATATCGCATAATGGTGAGCTGCGCCAATATCAGAGTGCATATCAATGCCATTCAGCAGTTCCAGGGCTTCGCCCACATTAGCAGCATTGTTTAACATATAGCGGATAGCTGCTGTCGTGGTAAGGTCGGGCTTGCTTGTACGTTGGTGCGTCTCTATTGAATCGCCGGCTATCAGGTCTGCTATAGCGAGTCCCTTTTCGTTTATACCGTCAAGTGCGACAAACAGTCCTGTAAGCGCCAGATATTGGTTCGAGAACCCTTCGGGCTTGTAATCGTCTCCGAATCCGTAGAACTCCACGTTGAAAGTCGTTATCGATTCGTAGCCGCGATTAGGAATCGTATGTAAGATCACGCCCACGCCTGACGGGAAGTCAAAGTTGCGCCCCATCAGTACCCCGCCGTCTGGTGAAGCCACCGTCAGCGTCGAACATCCGAAGCCCTCTTTCTTTGTGTTCACCTCTGGCTTATAGTGACCTTTCGACAGGAAGCCCATCACATAGCTCACTAATTGGTCGGCATTCTCAAATCCTCCCTGCTCCATCAGACCGTCGAACCCGTCGTCGCCTTTATATTCCATATAATACAGGCCGTCGTCGAGTTTCTCAACTGATAATGCGCCCTTAACAAACGGGCCGAATTCAAGCCATGCCAGCACTCCTACGACCAAAATCAGTCCCAATACGCTCAACAGCGTAATCTTCAATACTTTCTTCATCGTTTTAGCTTTTTTATTTATTGTTATTTCTTTCACTATTAATCCATGTCAGCTTACGCCATATTCCCTCTAATGGTCCGCGTGGATGAGACTTAAACCAATAGCGGCAGAACAGATATTGACACAAGACCATGCCCAGACCTATCATAACAGCATAGGTTACACCCAATAGGCGGTAGCAGGCCAGGCCATAGCCGCAGAAGATGAAACAGCCGATGACAGACTGCAACAGATAGTTGGTAAGGCTCATGCGACCGAATATGCACAGATGGTGAAGCACCTTACGCACGCCACCGAAGGCATACCAAGCCGAGACCACTGCCGAAACGATCATCAGCAGAATCAACAAGTTGTAAATAGGTGCGAGCCAAAGGGCCAACTCGCCAAAGTCAACAAGACTCAGGGCGATAACGACAACGACAGAACCAACGAGAAGGTTATGCCATATCTTTAAGTTCCGTCCTTCATTATAGAACATCCTCTGTCTGCCTAACTGCATACCGAGAATAAACAGACAGAGCAACTGTGTCAGGCGTCCGCTGAAGACATTGAATCTGAAATTCAGCTCAAAGCCGTATCGCAGGTTAGTGATGGCGTTCTCCAAGAACGAACCATGTTCGTGCATACTGTTGATACGGCCATACAACTCCCACAGCGTGGAATGGTCTATCGTGCTACCCGTCAGCAGACAGAACAATTCCACAGGCTGCAAGGCCAATAGGGCGATGATACACCAGACGACTCGCGACGGCAGATAGCTGATGGGAATCAGCAACAGGCCATATACCGCATAGAGCATCAGGATATCGCCATCATAGAAAGCCACATTGATGAGACCAAAGCCGAACAACAGACACATACGCCATGCAAAGCGCCCCGAGAACGAGCGGCCCTTCTGCTGCTGGTTGTCGTTCATGATAAAGAAGCTCAGTCCGAAAAGCATGGCGAAGATACCATACATCTTACCGCTGAGCAGCCAGGCCAGCACATCAGCCACTTGCTGATCGGAAGACAGCGCATGCACTATCGGCTCTTGCGTAAAGATATTAAAGTGCTCTACAGAGTGATAAAGAATAATACCAGCCACGGCAATGCCTCTCAGGGCATCGGCTACATCTATTCGGGTGTTTGGTTGATAACGGGTCGCGTACATACGATACATTTTATTCTTTAGACGCAAGAAGCAACAAAAAACTACACACTTCTCAGAAAATTACATTCTGGCTTTCTGTTTCTCTCCAGCGCCTGAGCCACGATACTTAGAGCGGGCCTCGTTGAACTTCCAGGTAAGGTCGAGCCTGAACGTGCGACGAACGGGGTTGTAGACGGTGAGTTCGCGAACGCCATAGACGATGGCCCTGGTAACGTTAGAATTAAAAATGTCGTTGCAACGCAGATCAAGAGTGAGCGAACCGAGACGGCGCAGACTGATGTCGTGCTGAACACCTAAGTCGGCACTGAACTGGGCTCTCGTGATGCGGAAGTTGTCTACGTCGCCCTTGGGGTTGAAGCGCATTCCGGCATTCAGGCGCCAGCCCTTTGGCAGTTTGACGGTGTTATCCCAGCCCATGTTGACATACGGACGGTTGAGCGTGACGATCGAGCCGTCGAGGCTGGGCGACTTATAGTTCTGGAAGAGAGCATAGACAAACCATGTGGGATGCCAGCAGCCTATAACCGGACTGGCATAGGGGTTGAAGCTCAGCTGGTTGTAGTCTTCCTTTGTGTTGATGGGGCGAACCAGGCTGATAAGCGGGTTGTCGGCACCAGGGAATGGCTCAGTTGACATCGTCTCTGAGTTCTTCACACGACTAAGGTTGATATTGACACCCATCCACTTGTAGCCAGCGTTCAGCACGAGGCTGTGGGTATAGGTTGGCTTCAGGTAAGGGTTACCACTCTGATAGGCATAGCGGTTCAGATAGATGGTAGAACTGGTGAGACTGCTGTAGGCAGGGCGCTTGATGTCGCGACGATAAGAGAGCGAGAGCTGAACCTTGCCAATGGGGGCAGAGATGACTGCCGTGGGGAACCAGTCGCCATAGTCGCGACATACCTCATCCTCACGCACACCAAAGTTATAATAATCGTTCACGAGATGCTCGTAGCGTATACCTGCCTGAACGAACACCTTACCGAACTGGTGCCCGTAGTCCATGAAGAGGGCTTCCGACTTCTCGTTGATCTCTGTATCGGTAGCCGTCACGGGCACAGCCTCAGAAGCATTGTAGGTATAGGCATCCGTACGATGGTTGTAGGAATATTCACCTCCTACAGAGAGGTTACCCTTCCACAAGGGATAGCTCAAGACAAGCTTAGAGGCCCAGAAGTTGTTGCCGCTCTTGGTGTTGCTGTCGATGCTACGCGTCATTGCCGCACCATTAACGTTCTTGGACTGTTCGATGGTCTGGCCTGGAGCCTCTGTACGATCAAAGAGTCCGTCGAGGTTGAAGTCGATGCCCAGCTGCCCCAGTTTACCATTATAATAGGCATTGAAGATATGCTTCTTGAACTTCTCGTCCTGTCGTATCTTGCTTTCAGAACGCTCTGTGAAGAGACCGTTCTCGTACTCATCGGTATCAAACTGGCTGGTGAGGGCGCCATCGGGGTGATAGTCGTATTTGTAGAAAGCGCCAAACGAGTGGTTCTCGTCTACCATATAGTTAACCTGCAGCTGTGGCGAGAGGCCCTTCCACGTCTGTTTCGTATCCTGCTTGGTGTAGCCGTCTATCCTGTCAGACTCTACCAGATAATACATATTGCTCTCCTGAAACGACTTGTTGTGACCATTGCGGCCAGCCCACAACGAGGCGGTAAGGTCGAGACCACCCGTACGGTAGTTCACGTCGAGGTTGTTGGTGATGGTGTGCCCGTAGCGGTATATGCCTCCCAGGTTATCCTGAAAACTGATACCCTCACCTTGCGCCTTCTTCAGCGTGATGCGGACCACAGCCTTGGTCGAGGCAGCATAGCGGGCGCCAGGGTTCTGAACCACGTCGACATGCTGTATCTGATCGGAACGCAGACGGGCGAGCTCGCTGGCGTCGCGAACCTTACGCCCATTGATATACACCTCGGCGTCACCACGCCCAAGCACCTTCACTGTTCCGTCGCGATCGGCCTCGAGCGAAGGAATCTTCGATAGGGCATCGCTCACGGTACCAGCCTTTTCCAAGATGGTTCCTGCCACGTTGGTGCGCATGGCGTCGCTCTTCACATGGGTCTTAGGCAGCTGGCCCTTCACCACCACCTCCTTCAGTACCTTGTTGTCTTCCTTCATCTGGATGGTCAGCCCGTTAGCCTCATGAATATCTATGTAGATGGTCTCGTAGCCCACGCTCGACACCTTCAGCAGTCCTTCGTTCTTGTCTGTCACGATATTAAACACGCCCTGTTCGTCTGTCACCGCGCCCTGTACGAAAGCAGAATCGGGCAACGACAGCAGTACTACATTAACATAAGAGAGCGGTTCGCCATTTTCGTCAATCACCTTTCCGCCTATATTCTGAGTCTCAGCGAAAGACATTATCGACATCATTAACGTAACCATCAGCATTGTTAGTCTCATATTCATCATTTATTATATTAAAGTTGTTGTTATCATTAATACAGCGCAGACGTTCTGCGCTGACCTTTTCACTTCTCTTAGACGCAACAAAGGCATAAAAAGTTTCAAGAAAAGTAAAATTAGTAAAACGATATGACAAATAGCTTCGTGAGAATCGCATCTTTACGAGCAAGCCGCCCTTCGACCGCAAATACGCGAGTTATGAGCCGCATCCGTAAGTCATTGAGAACGTGAGCGTTACAGAAAAGTCTTATTTCCGTCCCTCGTTCAGACGTCATCTTTCGGAACAAAACAAGTTGTTTTGTACCCGAAGAGACTATCTCCACCACCCGTGGAGACTACTTGAGCGCGCATAAAACTACTTGTTTTACACAAAAAGGGGTGGACTTTACGCCGAGTAAACCCTAAGTTTACTACCGACAAACCCCAAGTTTCATTACGACAAGCCCATAGTTAGTCGTAATGAAACCCCAAATGCGCCTCCCACCGCCCTAGAATGAGCTGGTCAGGAAGCGCTTTTTTACGTATGTTTTATTGACAATCTACGGAAAACGAACAGCCATACAGTCTTACCATACAAAGCCTGCCAAGACCAAAGAAATAAAAGAAAAACGAGAGAATCTTTCGACTCTCTCGCTTTCTGTCGGGATTACTGGACTCGAACCAGCGACCTCGCGCCCCCCAGACGTGTGCGCTACCAACTGCGCTAAATCCCGAACACTAATTTTGCTTAGCACCGACCCTTGTTTTGTCGAATGCGGGTGCAAAGGTACATAGTTTTTCTGAACTGACCAAATTTTAAAGCAACTTTTTGTTTATAAGCCCAAATTTACCCACCATTTAGTGTGGAAATTCAAATAAAAATCGTATCTTTGTGCCGAAAATATGAATCAATAGAGATGAAACAATATAAACTGACTGCACCAGAGAAGCTGGCTCAGACAATCTGTCTGCCCGCTTCGAAAAGCATTTCCAACCGCGCACTTGTGATCTACGCCCTTAGCGGAGGCAAGAATCTGCCTCAGAATCTGAGCGACTGCGACGATACGGACGTGATTATCAAAGCCCTGCGCGACATGCCAGAAGAGATTAACATCAAGGCGGCTGGTACGGCCATGAGGTTTATGACGGCCTACCTCAGTGTGACAAAAGGAACACACGTGTTGACGGGCACTGAGCGCATGAAGCATCGCCCCATAGGCATACTGGTGGACGCGATGAAGGCACTCGGGGCCGACATTAAATACGTAGAGACTGCGGGCTATCCCCCACTACGCATTACAGGAAAGACGCTGAAAGGCGGGCTGCTGGCTATACCAGGCAACGTGAGCTCACAGTATATCTCGGCCCTGCTGATGATCGGGCCGATGCTGAAGAATGGACTCACCCTGCAATTGACGGGCGACATCATCTCACGCCCCTACATCGACCTGACTCTCTGGACGATGCGCGAATTCGGAGCTGAAGCTGAATGGACCTCGGCTGACACCATCACGGTGAATCCCAAGGCCTATCAGGACCGCGAATATTTCATCGAGAACGACTGGACGGGAGCCAGCTACTGGTATGAGATGCTGGCGCTCTGCAAGGGCCGAGATTCAGAGATTAAACTGACAGGACTGATGGACGGTTCGAAACAGGGCGACTCTGTGACTCGCTATCTGTTCAGCCTACTTGGTATCAAGACGACTTTCGAGACAAAGAAGGAAGGCATCCCCCAGACTATCACACTGACTCAGAACGGCAGATGCGTGCCCCGTCTGGAGTACGACTTCGTAAACTCGCCCGACCTGGCACAGACGTTTGTGGTGACTTGTGCCGCCAAGAACATTCCCTTCCACTTCAAGGGGCTCTCTACGCTCAAGATTAAAGAGACCGACCGCATAGAGGCCATGAAGCGCGAGATGAGAAAGCTGGGCTACGTGCTTCACGACGCCAACGACAGCGAGCTGTATTGGAACGGCGAACGTTGCGAGCCTTCGCTGGAGCTGGGCATCGACACCTATGAGGATCACCGCATGGCTCTGGCCTTTGCGCCCTATGCGCTGACAACCGAAGGACTGATCATCAACAACCCTCAGGTGGTGACGAAATCGTATCCGCACTTCTGGGACGACCTGAAGAATGTAGGATTCAAAATAGAAGAAACAGATAAGTGATAAACATATGAGTTTCGCATTGGTTTGCATCGCACTATTAGTTGGACTGGGCATCGTAGCCGGCATTGCCTCTCACTTCGACAAAGGAGAGGACGAGATTACTGTGGGGCACGACTGCTCTACATGTACGGCTGCTGACGAGGGCTCATGCAAGATTCACTGTCTGCTGGAGGAGAAAAAGAAAAAGGAAGATGCATAGAAGGGTAAGGATTATCGGCTTCCAATGGCTGATTGCCGCCTCATGCGTTTTGGCCATATCCGGCTGCTCAACGCAGAAGAACACAGCGCAATCACGCTGGTGGCACTCCTTCAATGCCCGATACAACACTTACTTCAATGGCTCACAGGCCTTTATCGAGGGGAATCTTGAGAAAGAGAAAGGCAACAAAGACAACTATACCGAACTGATTCCCCTCTACATGGTTGGCAACAAGCAGAGTCGCGACATCGGTAAAAGTCAGTATGACCGCACTATCGAGAAATGTGAGAAAGCCATCCACCAGCATAGCATCAAAGCCAAACCCGAATGGGATAACAGCAAGCGGAAAACACCAAAAGACCGCGAGTGGCTGGGGCGCAGGGAGTATAACCCCTTTATATGGAAAGCCTGGCTGCTGATGGGAAAAGCACAATTCCAGAAAGGTGCCTTCGACGAGGCTGCCGCCACATTCTCATATATGACCCGACTCTATCAGACACAGCCCTTGATGAACGGACTGGCCCGTGCGTGGCTCGCCAAATGCTATACCGAACTGGGATGGAAATATGATGCAGAGGACGTGATTCGCAACATGAGCCGCGACTCCATGGACTTCAGGGCTGTCAAGGACTGGGACTACACCTATGCCAACTACTACATTCGTCAGGGCGACTACCAGAAAGCTGTGCCTTACCTGCGAAAGGTCATCAAGCACGAACGGCGCAACATCCAGCGGGCAAGAGAATGGTTCCTGATGGGACAGATTCAAAAGCTACTGGGCAATCGCGACGAGGCCTATCGCGCCTTTGGCAAAGTGGCGGGATGTCATCCGCCCTACGAACTGCAGTTCAATGCCCGCATCGCACAGACCGAGGTTGCCGCCAGCAACAATAGCCGCCAGATGATTGGTAAACTCAGACGCATGGCGGCTTCTGACAATAATACGGAATATCTGGACCAGGTATACTATGCTATTGGCAATATCCACATGACACAACGTGACACCACCGAGGCCATCGCCGCCTATGAGAAAGGCTGTCGCCGATCAACCAGAAACGGCATAGAGAAGGGCGTGTTATTGTTGACATTAGGCAATATATATTGGGCCAAAGACATGTTTGCCGATGCCCAACGCTGCTATGGCGAGGCCATTGGTCTGCTCGACAAGGAACGGACTGACTATGAGGAGTTCTCCCGTCGCTCCAGGATTCTCGACGAGCTGGTGCCTTATACCAACACCATTCAACTTCAGGACTCTCTGCTGGCTCTGGCCGCTATGCCAGAAGCTGAGCGCAACAAGGCTGTCGACCGCGTGATAAATGAGCTGAAGAAGAAAGAGAAAGAGGAGCAATATGCGCTGTTGGAACAGGAGACCATAACTGCCAATGCCGATATGAATCTTAATCCAACCATCTCCACGCCTTCAGCCACCAGCGGTGGTTGGTATTTCTACAATCCCACAGCCGTGAGCCAAGGAAAAGCCTCCTTCCAGCGCCAATGGGGCAAGCGAGAGAACATAGACAACTGGCAACGTATCAATCAGACCGTCATCAGTCTCGATAGTGATACCAAAGAGTCTTCAGAGGGTATGGACATTCAAGAAAAAGCCATTGCCTCGACAGACTCTATGGCAACCAATCCCCATCAGCGTGAGTATTACTTAGCACAGATACCCTTTACAGCAGGACAACAGGCTGCTTGTCATGATTTACTGAAAGATGCACTGTTGCATGCAGGCATCATTCTGAAAGACAAGATGGACAATCTGCGTCTCTGCGAGAAACATTTGGGCAGACTGACCAAAGACTACCCCGATTATGAACACCTGGACGAAGCTTGGTATCACTTGTATCTACTTTATCTGCGGCAGGGTGACAACCTGAAGGCAGGCAACTGCCTGACCCACCTGAAGGCCAATCACCCCAATAGTGAGTGGACCACTCTCCTTACCGACCCCTACTACGTAGAGAACGCCAAGTTCGGTGAACATATTGAAGACTCTCTTTATGCCACCACCTATGAAGCATTCAAGGACAGCAGAGCCGACGTCGTGAAGGCGAACACTGCTCTTTCAGAGAAACGGTTCCCACAAGGCAGCAATCGTGCCAAGTTCCTCTTCATCGATGGTCTGAGCCGGTTAAACGATGGAGACGGCGACGGCTGCATGAGCCGTCTGCAAGAGGTGGTTGAGAGATTTCCAGAGAGTGAAGTCAGTCCGCTGGCAGGAATGATTATAAAAGGAGTAAAGGAAGGGCGCCGACTTCATGGCGGTAAGTTCGATATCGGGGACGTATGGACCATGCGCAGCATTACGCTGACACACGACTCTACCAGCGTCGACACACTCAGCACCGAGCGCAACCAGCAGTTCCTCTTCATGCTTGTCTATCAGCCTGACTCTGTCAGTGAGAACCAACTGCTCTTCGAGTTGGCCCGCTACAACTTCACGAATTTTCTGGTTCGTAACTTCGAATTGCAGATTGATGAAGACAACGGTCTGCACCGTATGATGGTGAGCGGTTTCCTGAGTTACGACGAAGCCACGCAGTATGCCCGCCAGCTCTATGCCAGCAACCAGATGAAGGAGATGCTAAAGCAATGCCGCTCTCTCATCATCAGCAATGCGAACCTGGCATTGATAGGACGGCAGTTCAGTTACGACGAGTACCAACAGTTCTATGAGAAGGAGTTTGCTCCGATGCAGATCAGCAAAGAGAGACTGCTGCTGATACCTGAGAACATGGAACAGCCCGACATAGAGGAGATGGACACCATAGACGAGCAAGAAGAACAGGACGAATTCATGCCACAAAAGTCTCAACAGCCTCAACAACAGGTGAAGGACTTCGACTTTGGGGATGACTTCTGGTAAAAATATAAAGGGGAAAAGAAAAGAATGACCAACGGATTGTTACTTTGGGTAGACGATGAGATTGAACAACTGAGGGCACACATCCTCTTTCTCGAAAAGAAAGGCTATGAGGTGGTAACCGTCAGCAATGGCACCGATGCCATCGATCTCTGCAAGGAACGCAACTTCGACCTTGTGCTTCTCGACGAGCACATGCCCGGACTCAGTGGACTGGAGACGCTGCAGAAGCTGAAAGAGTTGCAGCCATCTTTGGCGATTGTGATGGTGACCAAGAGCGAAGAGGAGAATATCATGAATCAGGCTATCGGACAAAAGATAGCCGACTACCTGATTAAACCCGTGAATCCCAACCAGATATTACTGACCCTGAAGAAGAACATCCACCGCAAGGCTATTGAGACCGAAGTGACCCAGACGCAATATCAGCAGAACTTCCAACAGATAGCCATGCAGATACTCGACTGCCAAAACTGGAAAGACTGGGTAGACGTTTATAAGCGCCTGGTGCATTGGGAGCTTGAACTGAGTGCCACCGACAGCAATATGACTGAAATGCTACAGATGCAGAAGGAAGACGCCAACAACGGCTTTGCAAAGTTCATTAAGAAGAACTACCTGAATTGGGTAAACACCAACGCTTCTGGTGGAGATACGAGCCGCCCTACTCTTTCGCCCGACATCTTTAAGACCAAGCTGTTTCCCATGCTCAACAATGGACAGAAGGTGTTCCTCGTGGTTCTCGATAACTTCCGTTACGACCAATGGCGCATATTGGCAAACGAGTTGAGCGACCACTTCGACATAGAAGAGGATCTTTATTTCAGCATCCTACCTACCGCTACACAATATGCCCGCAATGCTATCTTCAGCGGACTGATGCCCAACAAGATTGCTGAGATGTTCCCCCATCTGTGGGTTGATGAAGACGAAGAAGAAGGTAAGAACGTGAACGAAGAGCCACTCATCCGAACTCAGCTGGAGCGTTATCGTCGCAAGAATTCATTCTCCTATCATAAGATCAATAGTCAGGCTGAAGCCGACAAGTTTCTGCAACAATTCCAGACACTGGAGAAGAACGACCTGAACGTAATCGTGTTCAACTTTATCGATATGCTGAGTCATGCCCGCACAGAATCGAAGATGGTACGTGAATTGGCCAACAACGAAAGTGCCTACCGCAGCATCACGCTCTCATGGTTCCGCCACACCGTCATCTCAGACTTCTTCAAACAATTGGCACAAACCGACTATAAAGTGATTGTTACCACCGACCATGGTAGTATACGTTGCACTCAACCTGTAAAAATCGTGGGTGACAGGAATACGAACACCAACCTGCGTTACAAGCTCGGCAAAAATCTGGCCTATGAAGACAAGAACCTCTTCGTCATCAAGGATCCACAGAAGGCCCAACTGCCCTCGCCCAATCTATCCACGAGCTACGTATTTGCCACAGGCGACTCGTTCTTCGCCTATCCTAATAACTACAATTATTACGTGTCATACTATCGTGATACATTCCAACATGGAGGCATATCGATGGAAGAAATCATCATACCACTCATCACGCTAACAGGAAAGAAAAGATAAATAGTAAAGATAAAAAAGAATATATATGGAAATAACAATTAGTAATCTCGACAACATCCGGGAGACAGCCCGGGAGTTTATCGACAACATGGGTGACCACAAGGTATTTGCCTTCTACGGAAAGATGGGCGCTGGTAAGACCACATTCATCAAAGCCATCTGCGAAGAACTCGGCGTCGATGATGTCATCACCAGCCCTACGTTTGCTATTATCAACGAATATGGCGGAAAAAACGGTTCCATCTATCATTTCGACTTCTACCGTATCAAGAAACTCGAAGAGGTTTACGATATGGGCTATGAAGACTATTTCTATAGCGGAGCCCTCTGTTTTATCGAATGGCCCGAACTGATAGAAGAAGTTCTGCCCGAAGACGCCGTGAAGGTTGAGATTACTGAGAAAGAAGACGGCACTCGCGCCATTGTGTTCTAAAAAGGGAGGTGTGGGAAAAAAATACTCCCTGCTTCTTTTGAATAAAGCAGGGAGTATATCTCAATAAGTACTTTCTAATCAGAATACGGCACGAACCAACCATCAAGGATTGCTTCGTCCTTACAGATTCTGTTCCTGAAAGTCCAAATCAGCTTGTACGATGAAAAAAACATCCTGAGGATCGAAGGTTCCGACATTGGCCTCCTTTGCCTGTTTACAAACATATTCGGCCACTTTCTCCATATCAATATCCGTTTCCTCTTCATTACCCTCCAGGATGCCACTGGTAAAGTAATAGTCGACAATGCTATCCATGATATACAGGATGTCATCATCGCTGAATGTTCCTTTCATATCAGCAGGAATCTGAGACCGGATAAATGCCAACTCTTGCTGGTTCTCCAGTTCGTCCTGCCTAATCAGTTCGTCAAGACTTGCCATAACTTAGAGCAGTGTCTGGATTTTCTCTTCAATCTTAGCCTTAGGCTGAGCACCGATGATTTTGTCAACCACCTCGCCATTCTTGAAGAACAGAATGGTAGGAATATTACGGATACCAAACTCAGCGGCGATATCCTCGTTGTCCTCTACATCGCACTTACCAATAACCACTTTGCCATCATACTCTTTCGACAGCTCTTCGATAATGGGAGCCACCATACGGCAGGGACCACACCATGTAGCCCAGAAATCCACTACTAAAGGCAGATTACCAGCCTTCAAACTTGCAAAGTTCTCTTTTGTGATTGTTACTTCCATTTTTTCTTCGTTTTAAAGATGAATACTATATTTGTCTCATTAATAGTGTAGCAAATACCATGCCACATCAGTTGATCTTATAGTCAAGCATCTCGTGATGCTCAATATACTCAAGCAGTGTATGTCTTACGTCAACACCTTCCTTCTTACTCTTCAGAAGCACATGATGAGAGCCTTGCGAGTCGCGCAACTGGAAGAAGAGTTTCGTCTTACCAGGATTCTCGTCAATGATTTCATTCAGATCGGCCACAATCTGTTCATCCAGCAAATCGGTGACGAGTGAGATCGTGATGCGGTCGATGCACTTCTCTTTGATGGTCTGCATATACTCTACGTTCTGCACCTTTAGTTCCATGATGTTGCTATTCTGGAAACGGGCACGCATCTTGGCAGTGACATAGACTGAGGCACCCTCTTGGAACAGACCACTCCAGCGCCCCCAGTCTTCACCAAACAGAGCGATCTCACCACTTCCCTCAAAGTCTTCCAATGTAATGAAACCGCACGGGTTACCATTCTTAGTAAACTTCTGGCGCACGGCCGTCACAATGCCACCGATAATAACATCCTCACGGTCTGTCAGTTGTGAGACATCTGCCAAATCGGCACACCTTGTATTACACAGATTATCGAGAATAATCTTATATTCATCGAGCGGATGAGCCGATAGATAGATGCCCACGAGATCGCGTTCTTTGTTCAGTCGTTCAATGTCACTCCATCTCACATCGGTCTTCGGCAGAGGCGGTGTGGCAATCTCCAAATCGTCGAACCCTCCGAAGAGAGAGTTCTGAGCCTGAGCTTTCTCTGCCTGATACAACTGGCCATAACGTACCAAAGTATCAAGCCACTGCTCGCCTTTGGCATTTTCTGCAAAAAACTCCTCGCGGCGGATACCGAAGCTGTCGAAGCCACCACTCAGAGCAAGCGACTCGAAAGCCTTACGGTTCACATTACTCATATTGACACGCTGGGCAAAATCGAATATCGACTTATAAGGGCCATTCTTATCACGTTCGGCAATAATAGCCTGGGCAGCCGATTCACCCATACCCTTGATAGCCCCAAGCCCGAAACGAATCTCACCATGCTGGTTCACACCAAACTTCTCATACGACTCGTTCACATCAGGTCCCAAGGTATTAATGCCCATCTGCTTACACTCATCCATCAACTTTGTGATTTCAGTAATCTGGTCCCTTCGTCGGCTCATAATAGCCGCCATGAACTCTGCTGGATAATTTGCTTTCAGATAAGCAGTCTGGAAAGCGACCCAAGAGTAGCAGGCCGCATGCGACTTATTGAACGCATAAGAGGCGAATGCCTCCCAATCGCTCCAAATCTTCTCAAGCACTTTCGGGTCATGGCCGTTCTTCTTACCGCCTTCGATGAATTTAGGTTTCATCGCATCAACGATATCTTTTTTCTTCTTACCCATGGCCTTTCGCAGGGCATCGCTCTCGCCTCTGGTAAAGTCGGCCAACAAACGCGAGAGTAGCATCACCTGTTCCTGATACACCGTAATACCATAGGTATCCTTGAGATACTTCTCCATCACAGGTATATCATAGGTGATAGGTTCCTCACCATGCTTACGACGGATGAACTGTGGAATATACCCCATAGGACCTGGGCGATAAAGAGCGTTCATCGCAATCAAGTCTTCAAAGACGGTGGGCTTCAGTTCGCGCAGATATTTCTGCATACCTGCCGACTCAAACTGGAAGGTACCGATGGTGCGCCCCTGCTGATAAAGTTCGTAAGTTTTAGGGTCGTCTATAGGAATAGTATCCAGATCCACATCGATGCCTCTTGTTCGCTTAATATTTGCGCAAGCCTCCTTCAACTCCGACAACGTCTTCAGTCCAAGGAAGTCCATCTTAATCAGTCCTGTTGATTCAATCACATGACCGTCGTACTGGGTACAATTGGTTTTCACACCCTTGAAATCCGGGTCATCAGCCGTCGACACGGGCACATGGTCACTAATCGGATCGCGACAGATAATGAAGCCACAGGCATGGATACCCGTACCACGCACCGTACCCTCCAGCATCTTGGCATATTTGATGGTGTTAGCCAAATGCGGGTCACTGGAAGCCTCAGCCTCCTGTAATTCTGGCACAGCCTTGATGGCATTAGGGAGGTTCATCTTGGGCGTCTTACCATCCACATCGGGCAAACGATCTGGAATGGCTTTACAGAGCGCATTGGATATCGCAATGGGTACCTTCTCTACACGAGCCACATCCTTGATAGAGTTCTTCGTGGCCATGGTGGCATAGGTGATGATATGAGCACAGTTCTCGTGCCCGTACTTATCTTCTACCCACTTCAACACCTTACCTCGACCATCGTCATCGAAGTCGGTATCGATATCAGGCAGAGAGATACGGTCAGGATTCAGGAAACGTTCAAACAGCAGGTCGTACTTCAGCGGGTCGATCTTCGTGATTCCTAAGCAGTAAGCCACCACACTTCCCGCCGCAGAGCCACGACCAGGCCCCACCATCACACCAAGCTCGTCGCGAGCAGAATTGATGAAGTCCTGCACAATCAGGAAGTAACCAGGGAAACCCATCGTCTTCATAATGTGGAGTTCAAACTTCACACGGTCGGCCACATCTTGGGGTATCGGATCACCATAACGTTTCTTCGCTCCCGTATAAGCCAGTTCTGCCAGATAGTCAGCCTCGAACTTGATACGGTATATCTTATCATAGCCTCCCAGCTTTTTGATTTTCTTTTCGCCATCTTCAGGTGACAACTGATTCTCGCCATTTTCATCGCTGGTAAACTCATCGTAGAGTTGCTGTTCCGTGAACTTCTGTCGCCACTCATCTTCCGTTCCGAATGATTCTGGAATCGGAAAGAAGGGCATAATCGGGTCTGCATCCAGACTATAGGTTTCTACCTTGTCCAATATCTCTACCGTGTTCGCCATGGCCTCGGGCACATCGCTGAAGATATCGTTCATCTCCTGACGGGTCTTGAACCACTCCTGTTTCGAGTAGAGCATACGATCGGGATCATCAAGGTCCTTACCTGTAGCCAGACACAGCAGATGGTCATGAGCCTCGGCATTCTCACGATCCACAAAATGAGCATCGTTCGTACAGACAAGCTTCACGCCATACTCCTTAGCCAGTTCTATAAGCACCTTGTTAGCCTGCTGCTGCAAAGGGAACGTCTCACGATTGGCGCGGATATTCGGATCAGTCACTTCGTGGCGCTGAAGCTCCAGATAGTAGTCATCACCCCACAAACGTTTATGCCACTCTATAGCTTCGCGTGCACCGGCAATATCACCCTTTAATATCTTCGCCGGCACTTCGCCAGCAATACAGGCAGAACAAACGATCAAATCTTCATGATACTTCTCCAGTTCCATGCGGTCCGTACGCGGACGGTTGTAGAATCCGTCAACCCACGAATTGCTCACAAGTTTAATCAGATTCCTATAGCCATTATAGTTCTTGGCCAGCACGATGAGGTGATAACCACCCAAGTCTTCTCTGGTTTCCCTTAAGCTCTTATCACCACGACGAGCTACATACATCTCACAACCGAAGATGGGTTTAAAGGGTTCCAGACCATCTTTCTTGCGCTGTTTGTTCACGCCAATGCAGATGTCGTGAAATTCCTTAATGCCGAACATGTCGCCATGGTCGGTTATCGCCATGCCTTTCATGCCATCTCCGATAGCTTTATCCACAAGCTTCTTGATACTCGACTGACCATCAAGTATAGAGTAGTAGGTATGTACATGTAAATGTACGAAATCTTCCATTCTTTATCTAAAAATCTTTCTGTTTTGAGCCTCAAAGATACGTTGAAATCCTGAGATTACCAAAAGAAAAACAAGAAAAGTTTGTATCTTTAGTGAAATTTGTGTACCTTTGCAGCCAATTAAAGAACAATTGAATATTACTAATGGGAGAAAGAATTAAGAAACTTAAAAAGATAAGAATCCACCGTGAAGGAACCAACGAATTGACCATCAGCGCCTTAGCCATTATAGGCATTGGCGCTCTCATTTGGTATGGCCTCCACATAAATATACTCTTCTGGACCTTTATGATCATCTTCGGTGCCGCCTGGCTCATGGCTCTCAACTTCTACCGCTGTCCTATCCGCTATTTCAATGGCGATACCGACAAACTGGTCGTTGCTCCTGCCGATGGCAAGATCGTTGTGATTGAAGAGGTTGAAGAAACTGAATATTTCCACGATAAGCGACTGATGATCTCTATCTTCATGAGTCCGCTGAATGTACATGCCAACTGGTTTCCCGTTGACGGTAAGGTAAAATTCGTTCACCATCAGAACGGTAATTATCATAAGGCATGGCTTCCCAAAGCCAGTGAGGAGAATGAGCATGCCGACATCATGATTACCACCCCCGAAGGACAGGACGTACTGGTTCGTCAGATTGCAGGTGCCATGGCCCGCCGTATCGTAACCTATGCCAAGCCTGAAGAGGAGTGCTACATCGATGAGCACCTGGGATTCATTAAGTTGGGATCTCGTGTGGATGTGTATCTGCCCATTGGAACCGAGATACGTTGTCGTATGGATCAGCCAACCACAGGCGACCAGACCGTGATTGCAAAACTGAAGTAAATGAATATCAAGAAGCATATCCCTAACACCATCACCTGCTGCAACCTTGTCTCAGGCTGCATCGCCACCTATTTTGCTTTTCAGGGTGACTTTGGCATGGCTCTGCTCTTTATCATTATCGGTGCCGTGTTCGACTTCTTCGATGGCATGAGTGCCCGTCTGCTGAACGTTAGTTCTCCTATTGGTAAAGAACTAGACTCCCTAGCCGATGACATCACCTTCGGCTTTGCCCCATCAGCTATCATCTTCAGCTACCTGTGCACATTCCATATCCATCTGGTATACGTACCATTCCTGGCATTCGTAATGGCAGCATTCTCTGCCCTCCGACTAGCCAAGTTCAACCTAGACGAGCGTCAGGCTTTAGGCTTCATAGGTCTGCCTACACCAGCCAACGCACTCTTTTGGGGTTCGCTCATCGTCGGTTTGCAAGAACATGATATTGCCTTCAGTGGCATCGAGTGGATTATTCTGGCAGGCACCTTTATCAGCTGCTATCTTCTGATTGCAGAGATTCCCATGTTCGCCCTCAAGTTCAAGCACTGGGGGTGGAAGGGTAATGAGATAAAATATATCTTCGTTCTCTCTTGCATCCCCCTGTTGCTCCTTCTCGGAGTCAGCGGCTTTGCCGCTATCATCGCCTGGTATGTGGCGTTGTCGGTGGTTGCAAGCAAGAAGAACGACTAAAAACCGTTTTTGGGCATGAAGATTTTTTTTGCTATTGTCATCTTTGGCCTCATTGGCATAACCATCATTGTCATGATAGTTATCAACTTCATGTATCACAACATCAAGAAGCTCAGAGAGGAAGTAGAGGATCGCTATTATCGCAACCTGAAACGTAAGGAACAAAAAGAGAAGAACCCCTTTGGCGACGACTACTTCAAAAGCAGCAATAAGAAGCAGAGTGCGCGCGCCCAAAGACAATACGCCCAAAGAGAGCAGAAAGCAAACAGTAACACCACCACTCGCAGAACAACTACGAGCGATGGTGTCACTATTATCGACGATCGCAACGAGGAGAAGAAAATCTTCAACCAAGGCGACGGCGAATACGTTGAGTTCGAAGAGGTTTAGCTGTGCACAAGCGTACCGATCTGCTCGCCATCCATCACCTTTTTCAGATTACCCACAATATCCATGTTGAAGACATAGATAGGTAGATGGTTGTCGTTACACATACAGATGGCCGTCAGGTCCATCACCTTTAATCCACGTTCCAACACCTCCTGATACGTAATATCCTCAAACTTCGTAGCCGTAGGATCTTTTTCCGGGTCGGCTGTGTATACACCATCTACACGGGTGCCCTTCAGCATCACGTCGGCCTCAATCTCAATACCACGCAGACTTGAGCCCGTGTCGGTAGTGAAGTATGGCGAGCCAGTACCTGCAGAGAAGATACACACATCCCCCTGCTCCATTGCCTCAATGGCCTTCCACTTTGTGTAGAATTCACCGATAGGTTCCATGCGGATGGCCGTCATCACGCGGTTCTTCACTCCGATAGCGCCTAAGGCACTGCTCAAAGCCAGTGAGTTGATGACTGTGGCGCACATACCCATCTGATCGCCCTTCACACGGTCAAAGCCCTTCTGCGAACCTGAAAGACCACGAAAAATGTTACCACCGCCAATCACAATACCAATCTGAACACCCATCTCGCTAACCTCTTTTATCTGTTTAGCATAGTCGCTCAGACGTTCAGGGTCGATGCCGTAGCCCTGCTTTCCCATCAGACTCTCGCCCGAGAGTTTCAGTAGGATTCTCTTAAATCTTGCCATATACCTTATTATATTATATAATGAATTGTATTTCCTTAAAGGCGTAAGTACATTCTCGGCCTTCCTGATCCACAAGGAGCAGTCTCCCGTCTGGTAAGACATCCGTCAGTCTCGCAGTAAAACAAGTTGTTTTACTTCTATAAAGACTATCTTTTCCCCTCCTAAAGAGCATCTCTCTGTAGGTAAAACAAGTTGTTTTACTTTTAAGCTCACTATCGAAACAATCCAAGAATGCCATCAGCATCTCTTCGAGGTCCGTTTCCTGCCCTGTCAGCTGATAGAGTGATACCGGATTAGGTGCATCGCTCTTGAACTCTTTCTGATTCACATTCAGTCCGATTCCGATGATGCTGTCCTTGATTTCAGTGCCCTGTAGGCGGTTCTCTATCAGTATGCCGCAGATTTTCTTGTCGCCGACATATATATCGTTCGGCCACTTGATTTCCACCTTATTATATATATAGGACTGTAGCATTCTGCACATAGCTACTGATACCACCTCAGTAATCCTAAACTGTTCCTTAGCCAGAATGTTCTCAGGATGGATGAGCATCGAGAACGTCAGGTTTCTGCCTCGCTCACTCTCCCACGAGTTAGAGCCACATCCCCTACCCGCCGTCTGATAATCGGCCACGACAACCATGTTACCCTCACCATGCTCCTTCAGCCAGTGGTTGGTAGAGTCGGTCTCTTCGATATGAATAATCTTAAAATCCATAATCCGTTTGCAAAGTTACGAATATTTTTCGTAACTTTGCAACATGATAACAGAAGAACAACAAAAAAAAGACGAGCGTTACATGCAGATGGCCCTCGACGAGGCGCAAGCAGCCTACAAAGCCGGTGAAATTCCTATCGGCGCTATTGTCGTGTGCAAGGACCGAGTTATCTCACGTGCCCACAACCTCACCGAGACCCTCTGCGACGTTACCGCTCATGCTGAGATGCAGGCAATCACTGCCGCGGCAAACACCCTTGGAGGCAAATACCTCACTGACTGTACCCTCTACGTCACCGTAGAACCCTGCACCATGTGTGCTGGTGCCATCGGATGGGCACAAATTCCCCGTATCGTCTATGGCTGCACAGACGAAAAGCGCGGCTACCACGACCTGGCCCCACATGCTTTCCACCCCAAAGCCAGCGTTACCAGCGGAATACTGGAAGAAGAATGCCGTCAACTCATGAAATCTTTCTTCAAACAGAAGCGATAACTGCTCAATATAATTCATGAAAAAACAACGATTCCTAATTACTCTGTCAGCCTTTCTGCTTACAGTTGCAAGTTGGGCTGTCCCTGCCAAGCCAGGGCAATGGCGCATGCTGTTCCTAGCCGACGGTCGTCAAATCAAGGCAGAACTTAAAGGCGATGAGTTCACACACTTCTGGCAGACAGAAAGCGGTGACTGCTACATCTCAGAAGGAAAAGCATTCCATTTAATCGACAAATATACCCTTTCACAACAGGCGCAATCCATCAGAATGGAGCGTGAGCAGTTGCGCTCACGCCGAACCGCACATACCCGTGGTCTTGGCGATAATCACGCCCCATATACTGGAAAGAAGAAGGGATTGATTATACTTGTACAGTTTTGTGACCTCTCATTCAAGGTAACAGACCCTTTAACAACGTTCAACCATATTGCCAATGGTAAGAATTACATTGAAGGCAACTTCAAAGGCAGTGTACATGATTACTTCTTAGCCCAAAGCGGCGGTTTGTTTGAGCTTGACTTTGATGTAGTGGGGCCTGTCACTTTGAAGAATGGTTATGCCTACTATGGCCAGGACAATGGCGAGAAAGGATTAGACAAACATCCAGGCGAGATGGTGGTAGAGGCATGTAAGGCCATAGACGCCCAAGTGAATTTTGCCGACTATGATTGGGATGGCGACCATTATGCAGATCAGGTGTTTATCATCTATGCAGGCAAAGGACAGGCCGATGGCGGTTCTGATGATACAATCTGGCCTCATGAGTTTGAGCTCGAATATGCATACGGCAGCAAACCTATCTTCGACAATATTACCATAAACACCTATGCTTGCGGTCCTGAACAGAATGGTAAAGGAAATATAGATGGCATTGGCACCATCTGCCATGAATTCTCTCACTGCCTAGGCTTACCTGACACATATGATTTACTCCATGCCAACAACTACGGCATGGGGTCCTGGGATCTGATGTGCAATGGCTCCTACAACGGCAATGGCTATCTGCCCCCAAACTATACAGCCTTTGAACAGGCTTATATCGGTTGGAATGATCCTATTGTACTGATGGAGGATCAAGTGGTCAGCGGTATGAAGCCCATCGGTGATGGCGGCAACATCTATCAGTTAGTAAACGATGACTATCCCAATGAATATTTCCTATTGGAGAACCGTCAGCAAACGGGATGGGATGAGGCAATCGGCGGCAGTGGTCTGTTGGTGACACATATTGATTTTGATCTGGACGTATGGCATCATAACGCAGTAAACTCCGTAGGAAGCACCTTTATGAAAGGTAACAACATATTTAAAACCAACCATCAGTACCTGTCTATTGTGCCTGCTGATGGGATAACCAATCATAATGATGAATCGTCAGATACCTATCCTTATAACCTTAAGGATAGCATTAGCAATACTTCTTCACCAACCTTTACGTTGTATCATGCAAAAACTAACGGTTCCACATTACTGGGTAAGGCCATCACAGACATTCGCCAGAATAGTGATGGCTCTATTGATTTCAAGTTCCGTGCCGTTGATACAAATACCGAAGCACATATCGGTGGTGTTGTCTTTCATGAGACTTTCGACCAGTGTAATGGCGAAGGTGGCAACGATGGCAACTGGCGCGTTAGCTCTGGTTCTGCTGAGTATATTGCCGACAACAAGGGTTGGAAGCTGGCAGGAGAAGGTGGCGGATATAAATGCGCCAGATTTGGAAATGTTGTCACAAAGGGTATTGTGACTACACCAAAGTTCTGTGTGACGGGCAACACAAAGCTTACATTCCGTGCCGCTCCCTATGGGGAAGATGAAATTGAAATCGGCATAACGGTTATGGGCAGCAACGAGGTGATGCTATCGCAGATGTCGTATACACTATTACCTGAACAATGGACAGAATGCGAGTCTCTCATTAGCGGTACAGGTGAGATTGCCATCCAGTTCACCCCCTCAAAAAACCGTTTCTTCCTCGACGAAGTGAAGGCAGAGGTTATGTCGGAAACCTCTACTATCAAAACTGTCTGGAATAACAAAGCCGACGCCCGCATCTACGATATTCACGGCAGGTATGCAGGCACTGACATCGAATCTCTTGCTAAGGGCATTTATATCTTAGGGGGAAAGAAAATAATAAAATAAAGGCTTGCCGATTGGCAAGCCTTTATTTTTTATTTCATAACCTTCTTTCCGTCTTTAATATATACACCTTTTCCAAGTATATCCAGATTGTTACCAACACGACGACCATTGAGATCGTAGAAGGTTCTTGTGCCAACCTGTTTTGCTGTTGGAGAAGTTATTGCTGTAATCGGGGTTGAGGCAGGGCTCTCTGTGATACTGAGTTCACCATTAGCGCCCTTTACTAACTTATATTGGCAGATGAGGCCACCAATTTGGCGGATAGGAGAAGGCTCTGCTTCATGGATACCCTGTGTAACAAATGTAACAAGATATGTACCAGGTTTCACTGTATTATCCCTTAGATTAATACATTCCACTGTACCAAGCTGTTCATGATCTTCAGTATTAAATACAAAGCCATAATTGGGTTCAACAGGGCTTCCATCCTCGTCTTCAGTGTCATAGATGAGAATATTAACATTATCATCTTCTTTGCCGTTAGAATTCTCCATGGCGATAAAGATCTTACCACGGAAACTACGATAGTTCCGATTGTAGATTCCGCGGGCAGTGAGCATCAGATAATCCTGATCAATCGACAAAATACAGATTGAGTCAGTATACCATGAGGAGTAGTCTACCGCGCCCTCAGCAGGCGTCTTGCTGGGATTAAAACCAATGAGCATCTGGTTGTAGCTACTATAGTCACCTTTCTGTGCTGCCTCAGAGCCCGGCTGTAAGATATTCATATCATAGTAGCCATCGCAAGAGCCACTCCAACCCCAGTTTACATAGACTTTACCATCGGCATCAAGACCATGGAAAACGAATGCGTGACCAGAAGAACCGTCTTCCGGATTTCCTGCATAAAGTATCGGTCGCTTATTGGTCAGTTCATTATAGACAAGGCCCTGCCATTCCATATCCGTATATAAGGTACGATACAATATGCGAAGCGAAAGAGAGTCGTATTGGAAGTTATCAACCAGTGCTCTTGCACAATTGGATAGGCGGCTACCACCATAGCTAATCGTATAGTCCATACCTATAGCCGCACCGACATCAGACATGAGCGTTGCCACAGCTTCGGTCGTCGTTGTCAATGTGGTCTGGGTCTTAGCATAAGTATCAGACATATTGCTCCAATCATAGACCCCCTTGATTTCCTTGGTCTTGGGGACTCCATTCTTCGAATACGATCCTGTGCCTTGCCCCTGAGCAGGATATTGGTAATATTTCATAATCTGAGCTATAGCAGTAGCGCCACAACCTGTAGGACAATGCTCACTTGCTACACTTGGGCACAGAAGGTTATAAGGAGTACCTTGATTCCACTTGGTAGTCAGAAACGGCTCTACCGTCACACCGGTACGTGTTCGGACATACCAATTCCCGGTTTCCAGTCTGCGCTGCATAGAGTTGCTAGCTTCCCGCAACCACCAGCTGAAACCTTCTGGCAGGTTGTTCATGTCGATAACGGATGAGGATTTTCCAAGCACAGCAGGAAACACATCATCACGACTGACCACCACAAATCCACGGCCCTCGGCACTGTATACAGAGAGATAATCATTCTTCAGTTCCTGAGTCAGGTTCTTATTCACAAGACTCGCGTTTCTCGACATCGCACCGAGCAACTGCTGACTAGCTATTGCTTTCATCTCTGCATCGGTACGGTCAGAAGCATAAGTGGCTATCCCAAGGATAGCCACCAATGCCAATATAGACAATCTTTGTTTCTTCATTATTCTTCAACTACAAAATAGTCATAGGCAGAATTAGTGAAAGAAAGTCCGGCTTTAGGAAGTGCATACTTGAATCCGAAGATGTATGTCTTGTCACCATCAGATTCATCATAGAAAGACTCTTTATCATCAGCCTGCATAGCATAAACGCCACCATACTCATCAGAATAGTCCCAGCCCTGATAAATCTGCTTCTCGTTGATATGGATTTTGTTATTAGCGTCGATGGTGAAGGTGAAAGTGTGCTCCATAGCCTCATCTACCACCTTAACACGATAAGTCTTCTGCATTTCTGAGTATTCCAGAACATTATTATGCACCTCTGCATCATTAAACTGTGAGTAGTAGGTACCCTTCTGGAAAGGCTTATAATCCTCCTTCATGATGTTAACATTCATCTCAGGAACATAGCCCTTCTCATTCACCTTGTAAGGAGAAGTGTACTCCTCAGGGATTGCAAGACGCAACTGATAGTTGGTGAAAGGAACAGCCTCAGCGCTGATCTGGATGGTCACCTCTGTCTCTGTCTGACCGGCAGCGAACTCTGCTGTAGCAGGAACAGTAAACACTGGGTCAACCTGTACCTGAGTCAGGGGCACTGAAAGAGCACTACCGGCATCGGCACGACCCATAGTGATGGTGAAACTGGTAGCTGTCAACTCCAGCACCTGAGAAGCCTCATCTACGAAATATACGTTGTTGCTGCCTGCTGGCTTGCCGGGCTCAAAGTTATCGTCATCGCTACAAGAAGCGAAGCCCATACCCGTCAATGCCATAGCGGCCAACAGAAATATTTTATTGATCTTCATAACTCTTAATTCTTAATTGTTAATTCATTAATTAGTCTGTTACACCGTCACGGAGACCAGGGTTCTGATCCTGCTTAGGCTGAGAACCACCTGTGTTGTTAATGATAGCAGCATTAGCGTTAGTCTCACTATCGCTAAAGCGCATCAGCAGCCAAGGATCATCGGGATCGATGTTGAAGCGGAATGCATCAGGCTCATTGGTGCTGTCAGCATTGTCGTGGAAGCGAACAACGGGTTTGTGCAGACGGTTAGCGTCGGCCATAAAGAAACCTTCACCCCAGAGTTCTACACGACGCTGGTACCAGATTTCGTCAGCAAGAGAACGGCCACCCTTTGTGCTGTCATAAGCAGGATCACGATAGGTCTTCACGAAGTTCTCAAGAATCTGACGAGCCTGAGTCTCGTTGCCACTCTTAGCAAGACCCTCAGCCTGAATCAGAATCATCTCCTCAACACGCATCAGAGGGAAGTCGTTGCTGTTCATGGTGCTACCAATACCTTTCTTCATACCGAATTTAACATTGGTATATGGCTCGAATGGCTCTTTCACGTCACCAATATACAGAGTTGATATTGCATCACCTGTTGTACCATCCCAAGAGATAGTAGCAAGCAGCGGTGAGTGCAGATTCTCGTCAACCCACCAGCCCTTACGAACGTCGGTTGCAGAGATCTTATCGAAGAGCATCTTATTGATCATAGCATAACAAGCTGCACCTGCTGTATAGGCACTGGCAGAGAAACTTGACAGCCAAGAAGCACTGGTTGAATAATGATCCTTGGCCTGATCGTCTGTCAGGATGATGGCCCACATCCAGTTGTGCTCACTAGCGTCAACGAAGGTAGGAGTAGAGACCTCTGCGATTGATGCAGGGGTAAAGCCCTCCATAGCCTTAGCGGCATCAGCAGCAGCCCCAGCCCAATTACCCATATAAAGGTTTGCACGGGCACGAAGACCGTAAGCTACGTTGATATTAATACGTGACTTATTATCGCGGTCAGCACCAAGGACAGCGATAGCTGCATCGAGGTCGCTCAAGATCAGGTCATAAACCTCCTGTACAGTAGCACGGGGGTTGTTGGCAGGATCTGCGGTCTCAGGCGTCACGATGGGCACACAGGGATCATTCTGATGACCCTGATAGTTGAACTGGAAGTAAGGTACCAGGTTCAGGTAGTCGAAAGCACGAATTGCACGAGCCTGAGCTACCTTGTTCTGACTTTCAGCGTCCTCCACCTCACCGAGTGAACCGATGATGTCGTTGGCAATCTTAATCTGATTGTAAACGATGGCATAGCGGATATAGGGGTTAGCATAGTTCGGGGTGCGAGAGGTATACTCACCACATACAGAGAACCAGTTGTAACCACTGTTCGGATAAATATAGTCGGCGCCCTCAGCATCCTGTGAAAGGGCAGCCATAACAAAGCCAAAGTCGTCAGCACGGCCACGACCAGTACCAAATACGCCATAAGGCTCACCCATCATGCTGAACATACCTGAGAAAGTAGCATCAACACGAGAACTGATAGCGCTATAGGTATCAGTCAACTGACTCTGAGTGATCATGCCACCTGCTGGTTCCTGCTTGTTCACGTCATCGCAAGCCGTGAGTGTCAGCACTCCGGCAACTGCGAGAATTGATATTTTATTGAACTTCATATGTCTCTTAAATCTTAATTCTTAATTCTTAACTTCTTTAGAATGTCACCGTCAGACCGGCAGTGATGGTACGCATAGCAGAGTAAGAGTTCGTATTCAGACCTGAACCGCTGGTATAACCACCGATACCAAGTGAATAACGAGGATCAAGGCCCTTACGCTTTGACATTACGAACAAATTCTCGCCAGCCACATAAACACGCAGTGAACTGAGTGTCAACGGGGTGATAATGTTCTTCGGGAAGGTGTAACCCAGAGTCAGGTTGTTCAGACTCAGATAGTTTGAACTGATCTGGAAACGGTCAACAACTGACTGACCTACCTGAGTGTCGCCATCCAGACGAGGAACGTCAGTGTTAGGATTCTCAGGAGTCCAAGCTTTCAGGGCATCCTTATGCCATGCCTGACCAGCAGAAGACTGAGTATGCATCAGAGCCTGATAAGAACCGTCGTAGATCTTACCACCGAGCTGGAACTGGAACTGAGCAGTGAAGTCGAAACCGTAAGCATAGAGAGTTGTACCGAAACCACCATAGAGTTTAGGCAGAACACTACCACAGTTATACTTCTCGGCCTGTGAGAAGTTAGATGTCGTCAGGTCGCGACCTGTCTCCTTACCATTCTCATCTTTCTCCTTGTAGTAGTACAGAGCTTCACCAGTTTCCTTGTCGACACCAGCATACTTGAACATATAAGCGTCGTAGAGTGAACCACCCTCCTCATAGATATAGGTGCTACTCTTGATACCATTCTCACGTACAGACTCATCGAGCTTATCGATGACGTTCTTATAGTGAGTGAGGTTCAGGTTGGCAGTCCATGTGATGTCACGGGTCTTCAGGATAGTACCTGTTACGTTGAACTCAACACCCTTGTTGGTAATCTGACCAACGTTGGTAGGATACTCACCTGTGGGGTTACCAGCTGACAGGGGCACGGGTTTGTAGTACAGCAGGTCAGAGGTCTTACGGTTGAAGTACTCGAGAGTACCAGTCAGGCGACCCTTGAACAGTGAGAAGTCAACACCGATGTTGTAAGCCTTTGACTTTTCCCAAGTCAACTCATCATTACCCTTATATTTCAGAACGAGTGAGTAGCCATCAGAATAAGAGGCCTCATACTGGTCAGCATACGGTGTAAACCAACCTACAGTTGAAGAGGTACGAGCATCACCAGCGAGTGTACCGATGGCGTCGTTACCCTGCTCACCATAACTGGCCTTCAGTTTCAACATATCAATCCACTTCACATCCTTCAGGAACTTCTCTTTAGACATTTCCCAAGCGAGACCGAGGCTGTAGAAGTTACCCCAGCGATGACCAGGAGCGAAACGGCTTGAAGCATCACGACGATAAGAAGCGCTTACGAAATACTTCTCGAGATAGTCGTACTGTACACGGCCAAGGTAACCCTCGGTCATATATTTCTGAGTGAAAGAGTCCATCTTCTTGTTCTCAGAACCAGCAGCGTTACCAACTTCACCGATATATGGATTGAACAAGCGGTCGTTGCTAGCATAGAGATACTGATACTGATGCTTATACTGCTCATAACCAGCCAGCACATCCAGATGATGGGTATTGTTGGCGAAGTCAGTACGGTAGTTAGCCAGATACTGGTTGGTTACGTTGAAGAAACGGAAATGATAAACGTAAGCAGCACCATCCTGAGCAGATGCACTACCAAAAGTAGAACTCAGATCGTTCTCACGAGAGTTACGTGCAGAAACAGCGAGGTTAGCACTCAGTGTCAGACCTTCGATAGGAGTAACAACAGCAGAGAACTTTCCGTCGAAGTTGTCGTAGAAAGTCTTAGTACGGTTAACCTCATTGTCGCGAACGGCATTACCAACGAAGTTTGCACGCTTGAAGTTCGTATTGTTAGAATCGTAGACCGTACGGCCTGCCTCTGTCATGATATTACCCTGAGCGTCACGCACATAGAGCGGATAGATGGGAGCAATCATGTTACAGATATAGAAGATATTACCTGATGAACCCCATGAAGAAGTAGAATATGAAGGCTGATCAGCATTACGGTGTGAGAAGTTCATGTTAGTACCGACCTTCAACCACTTCTTCACCTGATAATCCACATTCAAGCGAGCAGTATAACGCTGCATATCAGAGTTGTTGACGATACCACCATCTTTCAGGTAACCAGCACTTGCATAGTAGTTCAGCTTATCGGTAACACCGCTGAAGCTGACATTATATTCCTGACGGAATGAATTGTGGAAAGCCTCGTCGTACCAGTTGTCGGGAGTGTAATAGTACTGACCATCGCTGTAACCCAACTTAGCATTGGGGTTCAGGCGCAGATTAGTACCAATCAGATTCTCACCCTCGGGAACAGTGAAAATCTGGTAACCCAGACCACCATTCTTTTCATCGTACAGGTTCTTGTTGGCAAAAGCATAAGCTTCAGCAGCGGTCTTACCATTATAGATCTGTGAGTTGTAGAGCTGCTTGAAGTAGGTCTCATAGTACTGACCGGGATCATCGATCACGTCATACTGCGGAATCAAACGGCTATTAGAACCCCACTTGGCGTCGAACTTAATCTCAGCCTCCTGGTTACGGCCCTTCTTAGTGGTGATGAGCACAACACCGTTGGCACCACGAGCACCATAGATGGCACTGGCAGAAGCATCCTTCAGTACGGTCATCGACTCCACGTCATTCGGGTTGATTGAGTTCAGGGCACCATCGAAAGGCATACCATCGAGCACAATCAGCGGGTTGTTACCGGCTGACATAGAGCCGATACCACGAACGCGAATCTTAGGAGAACTGCTGGTAGGGTCACCATTATCACTTACGATCTGCACACCAGGAGCAGCACCAGCCAAAGCATTGGCTACGTTAGAAGAAACGTGAGCCTCGATGGCCTTAGAGTCTACCTGAGCGGCAGAACCGGTAAAGGCTGACTTCTTCTGAGTACCGTAAGCCACAACAATAACCTCGTCGAGGGCGGCAGCGTCGCTCTTCAGGAACACGCGCATACCGTTCTTGGCTGTTACGGTCTTGGGCTCGTAACCCAAGTAAGAAATGGTCAGAGTCTTCGAACCCTCGGGAAGAGTCAGGTTGAAGCGACCATTCACGTCAGTCAACATACCTGTACTTGTACCGTCTACCTTAACAGCAGCACCGATGATGGGCTGACCGTCTTCCTGAGAAAGCACAGTACCGGAAACTTTCGTCTGAGCCAGCGCGCTACCTACGAACAGGAAGAGGCTGACAAAAAACAACGTTAGTCTTTTTTCCATAAATTCTCTCTCTTTTGATTAATTAATATTTAAATATGTATAATAAGTAACTAAACTATTAGCTCCACGATGGAAGCATCATACGTTTTTTAACTTTTTCAAGTTCAGGGTGCAAATTTAATGCATAAATTCGCCAAAAACGAATAATTTTATATAAAAATCACATTTTTACTGCATTTTTTTAACTTTAAAACCTATCAATTGACTTAAATCAATCATTTTGCGTCATTTTGCCCGATATTACAAAGTGTAAGCAAAAATCTGTTTCCGACGACATTATGACACAAAAAGAAAAAAAAGAAGGAAACTCTTCCTTGAGTTCCCTTCTTTATCATATTGTTAACAAGTCTGAACTTACTTTACCTGAACTACGAGATACTTACTAGTTGACCAGAAAGCCTGCGGGTTGGTAATGCGAAGGACATACTGCTTGTTGGCATCACGCTCTAGCGTGTAAGAACTTGCAGGGTGAGCCGTCAGAATAGCGGCAGACTTGCTATAGAGTTTGATTTCCTTATCGATGCGGATATCAATCTTTGTGAAGTAGCTCTTGTCGAAGTCGCCCTGAAGCACCTTACCCTTTACGAGCACGTTGTGTTCCTTGAGTTCCTTGCTTGTGCCGAATACGAACCAAGCGGTGTTAAGTTGCTTGTCCTGAGTAGAGATAGTCTGCGACTTCTCAGTATTTTCAGCCGTAAGGTTGCTGACATTAGTATTCAGGTCGGCCACCTGCTCATCGAGCTCTGCGATATGGATGTCCTTCCTGTCGAGTTCCTCACGAAGAGCCTGCAACTGCTGGTCTTTCTTCTCCATCTGTTCAGTAAGGTTATCGATGATCTTTTTCAGCTGACCACCCTTCACACTACTCTCACGAACCTGCTGTTTCAGTTTATTGATAAGCTCCTTGTTCTGCTTCATTACACTCTGGATGAACTGGAAGTTCTCCTTAATGCGCTGAGTGGTATTGGTACCCTCGCCTTGCTTGGCAAGCGTAACACGATTCTGCGCCTCGGTAATCTCGCGGAAGCCTTCCTCGATGTCGCTCAGCGTAGTCATCATGTCGTTGATCTCATTGTCCTTCTGGGCAATAATCTGATTCAGCGAGTCACGCTGCTGCTGGGCAGCCTGCTCGGCTTTCTTCACGCCTTCATTACAGCTAGCCAGTGCAAAAACGCACATGGTTAAGATAAATAGTTTTTTCATAACTTATAAAATTAATATGTTATTCTATCATTAACTGCTGGCTCCTGCCAGAACTATCACAATCTCTCCCTTGGGTTCTTTTTCCTTGAAATGGGCTATCACCTCATCGAGCGATCCACGTACACTCTCTTCGTGAATCTTGGATATCTCGCGACATACGCTGACCTGACGGTCACCACCATAGGCCTCAGCAAATTGTTGGAGGGTCTTCAACAGACGATAGGGCGACTCGTAGAAAATCATGGTGCGCTGTTCTTCCTTCAGCGACTCTATCTTAGTCTGGCGCCCCTTTTTCTGAGGCAGAAAACCTTCGAAGGCAAAACGGTCGCAAGGCAGTCCGCTCGACACCAGAGCAGGAACAAAGGCCGTAGCTCCAGGCAGACACTGAACCTCGACACCAGCCCTGACAGCCTCACGAACAAGGAAGAAGCCCGGGTCGCTGATGCCAGGAGTTCCCGCATCACTAATCAATGCCACATTCTCGCCCGCCAACAATCGGCTGACGACTCCAGCGCTGGTACCATGTTCATTGAATTTATGATGCGACATCAGCTGGTTGCGAATGTCATAATGCTTAAGCAGGATACCCGAAGTACGGGTGTCCTCCGCCAGCACGAGGTCTGCCTCTTTCAAAATACGGACGGCACGGAATGTCATGTCCTCCATATTGCCTACTGGGGTCGGTACTATGTACAATATACCCATAACAGGGGGCAAATTTAAGGTAAAATCTCAGAATTGACAAAAAAACAGGTAAAATCTTTGCAATTTTTAAAAGGTATTTTGTTATTTTGAGCCACGCTCGAAGGTACTTTCGCTCAAAAATACTCAAATTAATTTGGTATTTTATGCGCTTATTCGTACCTTTGCACCATTATGACAGACAACTTAACAGGAGAGGCTCACCGTCCTGGAAGAATTGAAGTGGTGTGCGGCTCGATGTTCTCGGGCAAGACGGAAGAACTGATCCGTAGGTTACGGCGTGCGCAGTTTGCCAAGCAGAAAGTGGAGATATTCAAACCCGCCATCGACGTGAGATACTCCGAGGAAGACGTGGTGAGCCACGACCAGAACCACATACTCTCTACGCCCATCGACTCGTCGGCAAGTATATTGCTGCTCACAAGCGACATTGACGTGGTAGGTATCGACGAGGCCCAATTTTTCGATATGGGCATTGTAGAAGTGTGTAATGAGTTGGCCAACCGCGGAGTACGCGTTATCGTGGCAGGACTCGACATGGACTTCAAAGGCGTTCCGTTCGGCCCAATGCCTGCTCTCTGCGCCATTGCCGACGATGTGACAAAGGTGCATGCCATCTGTGTACGTTGTGGCAATCTGGCCTATGTAAGTCATCGCAAGGTTGACTCAGAGCAACGAGTACTGCTTGGCGAGACTACCGAGTACGAGCCTCTGTGCCGTGAATGTTACCAAAAAGCCATAAAAGAAGAAAATGAAAGAAAAGACAATCACTCTTGACCGTCTGGTACGTTGGGTAGGAGGAGGTCTGCTCGTTGTGGCCATCCTGCTGCTTATCAACTATCTGAGCAGCGTGCTGTTACCATTTGCTATCGCATGGTTCTTCGCCTATCTGCTCTACCCTATTGTGAAATTCGTGGAGCGCCACATGCGTCTGCCTCGTGCATTGAGCATCATCGTGACGCTTATCGTCGTAATAGCCGTTGTGAGTGGCATCATCTATCTGATTATCCCTCCAATGATTGAACAGTTCGAGAAACTGGGACAGTTGGTAAGCGACTATATCCACAAGTCCGCACATATCACCTCGATACCAGCTGCCATCAGCCAATGGTGGGTCGACAATCAGGGAGAGATAGAGAAATTCTTCCGCAGCGACACCTTTACCGATAGCATCAAGCAGATTATGCCAGGTATCTTCAATGTTCTCGGGCAGACCTACAGTGTCATTGTGAGCGTCGTGGCTTCGTTCATCACCTTATTATATATGTTCTTCATTCTGCTCGACTACGAGTATCTGACAAACAACTGGATACGCATCTTCCCCAAGAAGGCACGTCCGTTCTGGCAGGAACTGATGCTCGACGTAGAGCGTGAGCTGAACAACTACGTGCGTGGGCAGGGACTTGTCGCCCTTATCATGGGTATACTTTTCTGTATTGGTTTCACCATCATCGACTTTCCGATGGCTATCGGCCTCGGCATCATGATCGGTATTATGGACCTCGTGCCCTATCTGCATACTTTCGCCCTGATACCCACGGTATTGCTGGCGTTACTGAAATCGGCCGACACGGGACAGAATTTCTGGATTATCCTAGCGATGGCCCTATTGGTATTTATCGTAGTACAGCTGATTTGTGACATGATAGTGACACCGAAGATAATGGGTAAGGCTATGGGGCTGAACCCCGCCATCCTGCTGCTTTCGCTCTCTGTCTGGGGTGCGTTGCTCGGCTTTATCGGCCTGATTATCGCCTTGCCGCTCACCACACTGCTTATTGCATATTATCAACGTTACGTAACGAAGGAAGGCGAGGCAGAAGAGGTGGAACAAGGCACTCCGCCCGACTAAATTGGCAAAAAAAGCAAAAATTCTCCCAATAAATTTGGCAGATTCGAAAAATATGCATACCTTTGCAGCCGCTTTCGAAAGATTGCAAAAATCAAGGTTGATCCGTTAGCTCAGTTGGTAGAGCACAACACTTTTAATGTTGGGGTCTTGGGTTCGAGCCCCAAACGGATCACAAAAAGAGAGGTTTTGACGACCTCTCTTTTTATTTATTAACGTTATTTAATAAGGGAAGGCATACTCTTTAACAGATATCTTCGTATCTTTGCAGGCATATTTAAATCATAAACTCGAGCTTACCATTATGAAAACAAAAAACGCTAAACAAGATGCTTATGAGAAGCCTGCAATGCGGGTGATCCCGATGAGAGAGAACCTGCTATTACTAAAACAAACTAGCTATCATTACATGGGAGGTCCCGATGATTAGCTTCCACAGTGGCGGCTGACCTTGAGTATTATTATTTGTGAGAGCGTCCAATATATATATCTACCGCTACAATGGGAAAATACGAAAAGAAACTATATGCGCTGCTGAGGACTGCGATGACGGGCAACACCTTTGAAGAGGTGCTGACAGACGATGAGTGGCGGTGGGTGTACAAGGCTGCCGCAAAGCAGTCGTTGCTTGGCGTATGCTTCCAGAACAGGGCCGATATGCCGACAGATATGGCAATGAAGTGGGCAGCTGAGACGGAAATAATACGTGGATTGAATAAACTGTTGAATGAGGAGGCAGCAAGATTGACGAAGTTGTTCGCTGAACAAGGACGCAAGTCGGCGATACTGAAAGGACAGGCGAACGCACGGCTGTACACGAATCCGTTTTCTAGGCAGCCTGGCGACATTGACATCTGGGTAGAAGGAGGGCGTGACAGCGTGGTAGCCTTACTCAAAGACATGCAGATTCTATCAGATGATATGATTCACTATCATCATGCTCACATAAAGACCGAAGGTTCTATCAAGGTTGACGTGCACTTCCGACCGTCGTCTGGAAATTTCAATCCTATTACAAATCGCAGACTGCAAAAGTGGCTGGAGCAGGAAATCAATCAGACAACGTATGTCGACATCGGGTTTAATGTGCCGACAATCAGTTTCGCACTTGTGATGCAGCTGGCCCATATACAGCATCATTTTCTTGCAAGCGGCATCGGACTGCGGCAAGTCTGCGACTACTATTGCCTGCTGAAGAATGCGACAGAGGACGATCGTATGCAAGTAGCGTCATTGCTGAAGCGCTTTGGACTATGGAATATCGCTGGCGCCCTGATGTGGGTGTTGGATGAGGTGCTGAATCTTGACGAAAGCCTGATGCTCTGTCCTCCAGACAATAAATTCGGAAAGTGCCTGTTGCGCGGGATTATGACGGGGGGAAACTTCGGCAGGTATGACAAAAGGAAGAAAAAAGGTCTGTTCTCTCGTACGATAGCAACCAGGTTATGGCATCTGAAACTAGTAAGATTCAACTTCTGGGAGATATTCTGGTTGGAAATCAGTTTCCTGAAGATTCTTGTGAGAACACCACTACTACTTATCAAGTATCGGACGCTGTCATTAAAAGACGTCATAAATAAATGATGGAAGTTGTAAGTGGGATTAGGGTATGTCGAACCTGCTGACAAAGACCTCTTCGCCCATTCTATAGGTTTACTCGGAGTAAACTGCCATTTTACTCGGAGTAAAGTTTGCTTTTACTCGGAGTAAAGTCATCGTAAGCTACTTTACAGGTAACAGTCGTCATATATATTAAATAATGTATATTTTCAGCTAAGCCAGCATGATATTTGGGAAATCTTTTGTAAATTTGCAATCTGAATAATATAAAAACGATATGAACGAAAAGAATAATGAGCAGCAGGGTCTGCAATTAGAGTTGCCACAGGAAGTGGCGCAGGGAGAGTATGCTAATTTCGCCATCATCACGCACTCGAGTAGCGATTTCATCGTAGACTTTGCACGTGTGCTGCCCGGCCTGCCTAAGGCTCAAGTGAAGAGCCGTGTGATACTGGCTCCTGAGCACGCAAAGCGCTTGCTGGCCGCACTTCAGGAGAATATCATGCGCTACGAGAAAGAGTTCGGCGCCATCCGAATCCCCAGTCAGGATCCCAGTCCTATTGCTCCCTTCGACCTGCCTAAAGGCGAAGCGTAGAATCGACACAGTATCTGATTAGTTACCAACCAAAATAAACATTGATATGACAAAGCATTCATTACTCAGGAATACGCTCTGCATGGCAATATGCCTGCTGGCAACATTATCCACATCAGCCAAACACAACCATTTCAAGGTCTCAGTCTACGTACGTGCCAACGAGGTACAGAAAATGAAAGATACCCAGTGGCTCGAAACCTCATGGGCCACCATCTCCAACCAGTTGGATGTAGACAAGATATTCTTGGAGACACATCGCGACCTGTTGCTTGTCGACGATGCGACCATAGAGAAAGCCAAGCAGTTCTTCCTGAAACAGGGAATAGAGGTGGCTGGTGGCATCACTTATACCATTAACGAGAGTAATGACTTCGAGACTTTCTGCTACTCGGATCCTGAGCATCGCAAGATGGTGCAGAAGATAGCAGAGACAACAGCCCGCCATTTCGATGAGTTTCTGCTCGACGACTTCTTCTTCACCAGTTGCAAGAGTCCTGTTGAAGTGGCTGCGAAAGGTAAGAAGACCTGGACGGAGTATCGTCTGCAGCTAATGAACAATGCAGCCAGAAACCTGGTCCTCGGGCCCGCCAAGGCTGTGAATCCTAAGGTGAAGGTCATCATCAAGTATCCTAACTGGTACGACCATTTTCAAGGACTCGGCTTCAATCTTGAAGACGGACCAAGACTCTTTGACGGCATCTGGACGGGTACTGAGACGCGCGACCCTGCAAGCGCCCAGCACCTTCAGAACTATCTGAGCTACAACATTATACGTTATTTCGAGAACCTACGTCCAGGGTACAACGGAGGAGGATGGGTTGACGCTGGCGGCATTCAGATGAGCATGGACCGTTATGCAGAGCAACTCCATCTTACGGCTATTGCTAAGGCGCGCGACGTGATGCTCTTTGCCTACAATCAGTTGCTCGACGTCCCCCTGAACGACAGTTTCCGTGCCTCATGGCAGGGTACAGACACCAGCTGGGACTACGACGAGATGAGAGCCCCCTTCAAGAAAGGCAACAAAACGATAACTCCCACCACGATGGCCCGTATTGCCGACATCACCCTGCGCAAGGCCGACAATCTGGTGGGAAAACTGGGCAATCCCATAGGCATCAAGTCATATAAGCCCTTCCATGCATTGGGCGAGGACTTCCTGCAGAACTATCTGGGGATGATTGGTCTGCCTATGGACATGTATCCGGCTTTTGCCAACGATCAGAAGATCATTCTGCTGACAGAGCAGGCTGCGGGCGACCCAGACATCATGGAAAAGATAAAAGGGCAGCTGACAAGCGGCAGAGACGTCATTATCACCAGCGGGCTGTTGAAGGCTATCCCAGAGAAGATCGCGGAAGTGTGCGAACTGCGCTGTTCTGACCTGAAAGCGCTCGTCAGCGACTTTGGCAGATATGGCAAAAGCTCGCGCGACATTCTGATTCCACAAGTGCGATATCAGACGAATGACAGTTGGGAGGTGGTCAGCGCCGGACGTCCATTGACAGGCGGTGTCTCAGGCTTCCCCATTCTTCACAAAGCCAAATATACCGACGGCTATCTCTACGTGCTCACAATCCCTGACGACATGGGAAACCTCTACGACTACCCAGCTCCAGCGCTGACAGAGATCCGTCGCACAATGAGTCAGGACTTGGATTTCTATCTTGAGGGGCCTGCCAAGGTAAGTCTTTTCCTATACGACAATCACACGTTGATTGTTGAGAACTTCAACGATGACCCCATAGACATCAAGCTGGCGTGCGAACCAGAGCGGTTCAAACGTCTGGCGAATCTCGAAGACGGCACTTCCATCCAAGGCAAACAAGAGGACTACTGGGTGGGCTGGAACAAAAAGAGAGCCACTAAGTTTGCCGTTTCGCTGAAACCTCATTCTTATATGGCGTTCAGCTATGAGTAAGATATAAACTAAAGAATGAAGAAAGTAAAGAATAGCGAACTGCTGCTATCCTATATCCGCGAGGGTCGTACGATGACACAGAGGGAGAAGCTCTGGCTCATCGTCAGCCTGAGTATTCCCTCTATTCTGGCGCAGATTTCTGCGACAGTGATGTTTTTCATCGACGCCTCGATGGTGGGACACCTGGGTGCCAAAGCTTCTGCAGCCATCGGACTAGTGGAATCGACTGGCTGGCTTTTGGGGGGACTAGCCCACGCAGCCTCGTTGGGATTCTCCGTACAAGTAGCCCATTTCATTGGCGCCAACGATTTTGAAGCCGCACGCAAAGTGCTCCGTCAGTCGTTGGTGTGCTGTTTCCTTTGGGCTCTGATTATCTCCACAACCTCTCTTGTCATTGCGCCTTATCTGCCATATTGGCTGGGTGGAACAGAGGAGATAGCCCGTGATGCGTCGCTCTATTTCGCCATCTTCGGTGTCTGTGGCATCTTCTTCCAGATGGAAGGTCTGGCAGGCTCGATGCTGAAATGCTCGGGCAACATGAAAATACCCTCAATGCTGAACATCGGTATGTGTGTGATGGATGTCATCTTCAACTACCTGTTTATTTATGTGCTCAACATGGGAGTTGTAGGTGCTGCGATAGGAACAGGCATGGCAATGTTTGTCACAGCCTGCCTGATGATGTACTTCCTGCTGGTAAAGTCGAAAATGCTCGCATTAGTTGGGCATCCAGGGTCATTTAAGCCCAGAGAAGAGACCATCAAAACGGCCTTTAAGATTGGTGCTCCAATGGGATTACAGCATCTACTAATGGGGTCTGCCCAGATAGTAAGTACCTTAATTGTAGCTCCATTGGGAACGATATCCATTGCGGCCCATTCGCTAGCCATCACAGTAGAGAGCCTCTGCTACATGCCCGGCTACGGTATCGCCGAGGCGGCAACAACCCTTGTAGGACAAGGTATCGGCGCAGGTCAGAGAATTCTCACTCGTTCATTCGCCTATCTGTCCGTAGGACTGGGTATTACGGTGATGACGGTGATGGGTGTCTTGATGTGGATATTCGCTCCAGAACTGATGGGTATCATGTCGCCTGTTGAAGAGGTGATCAGTCTGGGTACAGAGGTATTAAGGATTGAAGCATGGGCAGAACCGATGTTTGCTGCAGCTATCGTAGCTAATGGTGTGTTTATTGGGGCTGGAGACACGATCATCCCAGCTATCATGAGCCTTTCATCCATGTGGGCGGTTCGACTCACACTTGCAGCTACACTTGCCCCGAAGTATGGTCTGAAAGGCGTTTGGACAGCTATGGCCATCGAACTGACTTTCCGTGGTAGTATTTTCCTGGCAAGGCTTTTTAAAGGCGGTTGGGCCGAGAAGTTAAAACTAAAAAAAGAAGAAGAAAGATGAAGAAATTTATCCTATTACTAATCACTATTCAGTGTTCTCTATCTGTTGTAACAGCTCAAACAAAAAATACAGAGGTCCTTTTCGAGACCACCGCTGGTAATATCCGTATCGCGCTCTATGACGAGACTCCTCTAACGCGTGACAACTTCCTGAAAATAACGAAACTGGGAATTTATGACTCCCTACTTTTCCACCGCGTCATCAAGGACTTTATGATTCAGAGTGGCGACACAAACAGTAAACACGCAAAACCCGGTGAGCTACTTGGCACTGGCGATTTTGACTATACCACAGAAGCGGAATTCCGTCTGCCACAGATTTTCCACCGTCGTGGTGTGGTGGCTATGGCCAGAGAAGGCGACAATGTAAATCCAGAACGTCGGAGTTCGGCCTGTCAATTCTATATCGTATGGGGAAAAATCTTTGATGATAAACGGATTGACAAATTACAGGAGAAACTGGACTCAACCACTCAGGGGAAAGTGAAACTCACACCCGAGATGATTGATACTTATAAAACAATAGGCGGCACACCTCATCTTGACGGCCAATATACCGTTTTCGGCGAAGTTATTGAGGGCATGGATGTTGTAGAGAAGATCCAACAAGTTGAGACCGATAAGAATGACCGTCCCATAGAGGATATCCGTATTCTAAAGGGTACAGTTACAAAAGACCTACCCAAATCCAAAATCGAGAAAAAAACTGTGACGAAGAAAGTTGTGGGGAAACCCCTCAGAAAGAAATAGACACAAAAAAAGCCGCTCAAGGGTCATCAACGACTCGAGGGCGGCGCCAACAATCTATGAATAACTAAAAACCTTTTTTCTTGAGAAGAAACGGAGTGTCACCACTGCGTCTGTTATCCTTACTAACAAATCTTTCTAACACCTTAGAAAATACCTATCTCAAATCAAATTTAATAAACCTAAAACCAAAATTCTAACTAACTATTAACTCTAACTAAAACCTAAATCAATCTATATTTACCTTAAACTAATACCTCTGTATTATCATCACTTCTATTGAAGATTGTCAATTGTTTCCTTTTGACGATGCAAAGGTACGACGATTTTTGTAATCCGCAATGGATTATGCCCCACTTTCCTCAAAAAAGTGGCTTTCTTTTGATATAAATCAACCAATTGTGTGCGAACACACCTATTTTGTGTTCGTAAACAGTTCTTTTTCAACCTTGTTTGTCAATTCCACAAACTCAGCAATAGACAACTGTTCGGGTCGGCGCGTCATCATTGAATCCTCTAAGAAGGCTTGAGACGCAGGATGATCACCATTGAAGATTTGACGCAGCGACACGCGCAACATCTTACGGCGCTGGTTAAACACCGTTTTAACAACACGACGGAAGAGCTGTTCATCACAGCCAAGATCGGTCACATCGTTACGCGTCATGCGAATCACCGCACTCTGCACCTTAGGAGGCGGATTGAACACTCCTGGTTCAACAGTAAAGAGATATTCTACATGATACCAAGCCTGAATCAATACAGACAATATACCATACTGCTTATTGCCAGGCTGTGAAGCCATGCGCAGGGCCACCTCGCGTTGTATCATACCCGTGCAACAAGGTATCAGATCCTTATTATCAAGCATCTTAAAAAATATCTGCGAAGAAATGTCATAGGGATAATTACCCGTCAACACAAACTGCTGACCATCGAAGATTTCCTGAAGATCCATACGCAGGAAATCGCCACCTATTATATTATTATGTAGGCGTGGAAAGTGTTCCTGTAAATATGCCACCGACTCACGGTCTATTTCTACGACCTTAAAGGGTCTTGGTTTTTCTACAAGATACTGGGTCATCACTCCCATACCCGGCCCCACCTCCAAAACAGGGATTTCAGGACATGCATCTACCGTATCGGCTATCTGCTTGGCGATATTCAGATCGGTCAGAAAGTGCTGACCGAGATTCTTCTTGGGTCTAACTTGTTTCATGAGTGCAAAGATAGTATTTTTTACGTGAAATGCAAAACAAAAACAGGAAAAAACAGGCAAGATTCACATCCTGCCTGCTTCTTCTATGCTTTCTTCTCTCATTTTTCAGTTTCTACTTCGTTTTCAGATCCATGCCGTTATCAGCTTTCATTGCCTCAGCAGCACATACTGCAACGATAAATGTTATCATAAATAATACTACCATATTCTTATTCTAATCTTTCAATTAGGTTATCCTGTGTTCTTTTTGATGCTGCAAAGGTACTTCTGTTTGCGTACACAGACAAGAAAAAACACATAAAAGGGTAAAAAACAGTCGATTCATTGACCCGTATCAATTTATTTCAGTACCTTGAGCTTCGCTCGAAAGTATATTGCATCTCAGAAATATCCAAATAAAATTTGGTATTTCAATCGATTTGTAGTACCTTTGTCCCCATGGAAATGAAAAATATCATGACCAACGCTGCAAAAATCATCTTTCCTATTCTGTTAGGTGGAGCGATTTTGTATTGGATGTATCGGGGGGAAGACTTCGGACGTATCAGTCATGTACTGACCAATGAGATGAACTGGACATGGATGCTATTGTCATTTCCCTTCGGTATTCTTGCACAGATGTTCCGTGGCTGGCGATGGAAACAGACGCTGGAACCTATAGATGAGCATCCGCGCACATCTACAAGTCTGTATGCCGTCTTTCTGTCTTATGCTGTCAGCCTCATGATTCCCCGCATCGGTGAGTTCACACGTTGTGGCGTTCTAAAACGCTATGATGGCGTATCATTTTCCAAGGCATTAGGCACAGTTGTTACAGAGCGAGCCATCGACGCTCTAGTCGTAGGTGGCATTACGGGCCTCACCCTGTTATTCGAACTGAGCGTCTTCGGTACGTTCTTCGACAAGACCGGCACAAGTCTTGATACCATCTTCAACAAGTTCTCAGCCACAGGTTATCTTGTGACCGCAGTCTGTGTGATTGCCATCCTTATTCTAGTACATGTGCTTTTCCAGAGCCTCAATATATATAGTAAGGTGAAAGCCACTATCGGGAGCATCTGGCAGGGTATCATTTCATTGAAGGGAGTCAAGAACCAGCCCCTCTTCATTTTCTTCACCCTTGGTATCTGGGTAAGCTATTTCCTGCACTACTATCTCACGTTCTTCTGTTTCGACTTTACAGAACATCTTGGACTAGGATGTGCAATGGTGACATTCGTCGTAGGCTCTATCGCAGTTATCGTACCTACGCCTAATGGCGCAGGCCCTTGGCATTTCGCTGTAAAAACGATGCTTATTCTCTATGGCGTGATTGACGAGCATGCCCTCTATTTCGTACTGATTGTACATACTGTTCAGACTCTACTTGTCGTAGCACTTGGCGTATGGGCTTGGGCAGCACTCTCTTTTACAAAGCGTATAAACTCTAAAACGATATAACTATGAGTGAAATTAAAAATCTGAACCCAGCGTGCATCTGGAAAAACTTTTATGCACTGACCCAGGTACCACGCCCTAGTGGACATTTGGAGAAAATACAGCAGTTCCTGCTCGATTTCGGTAAGAAGGCAGGCGTCGAGGTTTTCAAAGATTCTGCCGACAATATTGTGATGCGCAAACCCGCTTCTCCTGGCATGGAAAACAAGAAGGGGGTCATTCTGCAGGCCCATATGGATATGGTACCCCAGAAGACGCCAGAGTCGACCCATAATTTCGAGACCGATCCCATCCAGCCATGGATTGACGGCGAGTGGGTGAAAGCAAAAGGGACCACTCTTGGAGCCGACAATGGCTTGGGTGTTGCAGCTATCATGGCTGTGATGGAAGACAAGACCTTGAAGCACGGCCCCATCGAAGCACTGATTACAGCCGACGAAGAGACGGGGATGTTTGGTGCCAACGCACTGCCAGAAGGCGAACTGAATGGCGATATTCTGATGAATCTCGACTCTGAGACATGGGGTAAGTTCGTCATTGGTTCTGCTGGCGGCATTGACATTACTGCCACACTTGACTATAAAGAAGTAGAGACCGATGCTGACGATGCAGCAGTCAAGGTCACCATTAAAGGACTTCGTGGCGGACACTCCGGACTTGAGATTCACGAGGGACGTGGTAATGCCAACAAGTTGCTCGTTCGGCTGGTTCGTGAAGCCATTGAGGAATGTGAGGCCCGTCTGGCAGGATGGCAGGGCGGCAACATGCGCAACGCTATTCCTTTCAAGGCCGAAGCGGTGCTGACACTTCCTAAAGAAAACGTTACAGCCTTGAAAGAACTGGCAGCCGATTGGCTTGAGGACTTCCAAGACGAGTTTAAGGGCATTGAGAGCGGCATCGAGGTTATATGCGAAGATGTGGAGACTCCAAAAAGAGAGGTCCCCGTAGAGATTCAAGACAATTTGATTGATGCCATCTACGCATGTCACGACGGCGTGGTTCGCATGATACCAAGCTATCCCGACGTAGTAGAGACATCCAGCAACCTGGCTATCATCAATATTGGCGATGGCAAGGCTTCCCTGAAGATTCTGGCCCGTAGTAGCCGTGAGGATATGAAAGACTATATTGTCAAAACCCTCGAGAGTTGCTTCAATATGGCTGGTATGAAAGTTGAGACCGCAGGCAGCTATGGCGGTTGGGATCCAAACCCCGACTCAGAGATTCTGCATCTGCTGCTCAAGGAGTATAAAGACTTATTTGATAAAGATGGTATCATTCAGGTAGACCATGCAGGCCTGGAGTGTTCTATTATTCTTGGCAAGTACCCCCATCTCGATGTGGTAAGCCTTGGACCAACCATGAAGTCGCCTCACACAACAACAGAGCGCGCCCTTATCGAGACAGTGGCTCCATTCTGGCAACTTCTCAAGAAAACCCTTGAAGATATTCCTGAGAAATAAAAAAAACAAAAAATCGCGGATTTGCTTGGCAAGTCCGCGATTTTTAATTATCTTTGCACCCGATAATTAAAATATTAATAAAATTATGGACGATTACCCGGCGGACAATTACAATTCGTAATGGCGGGGGATGGCGAGCAAGGCTGCTAATCCCTTTGCCGCTAAAACCATTTCATAAACGAAAAAAGGATTAGCAAAATGAAGACTTTCTGGAACACCCAAGGCGGACTGACCCAGCTCCCAGAGTGGCAGCCCAATTGCTGGATACAGGTGACATGCCCCACCGAAGAAGACCAGCATGAACTCGAAGAAAAGTTCAACATCCCTGACTATTTCATGTCGGATATCAGCGATACCGACGAGCGTGCCCGTTATGAGTACGACGATGGTTGGATGCTCATTATCTTACGTATTCCTTATGTCAAGGAAATACGCTCAAGAACACCATACACCACAGTGCCTCTCGGTATTATTCATAAGCGCGACGTCACCATCACCGTTTGTTTCTATGAGACCAACATGATGATTGATTTTGTATCGTTCCAGCAGAGACGCAACGTGGGCTTTACCGACCATGTCGACATGATATTCCGCCTGTTCCTCAGCAGTGCCGTTTGGTATCTGAAACGTCTGAAGCAGATATCTATGCTGGTAGACAAGGCCAAGCGTAATCTCGACAAAGAAGTGAATAATGAGAGTCTGATTGGTCTGAGCCGACTGCAAGACTCACTTACATACTTCCAGACTTCTATCCGAGGTAATGAGAACCTTCTGCAGAAACTGAAGTTCAAACTACAGATCGACGAACTTGACGCCGACCTGATTGAAGACGTCAACATTGAGATGACACAGGCTCGCGAGACAACCAGCATCTATTCCAACATCCTTGAGTCGACAATGGACACCTATCAGAGTATCATCAACAATAATATGAACACAGTGATGCGTACGCTCACCTCTGTTACAATTCTAATGATGATTCCGACACTCGTCACCTCGATGTTTGGTATGAATCTTGTCAACGGCATGGAGGCCAAACCATGGGGATTTATTTTTGCCATCGTTGTTTCTGTCGCTATCTCAGGAATAGCATGGTGGGTTTTCCGTCATAAACGATTGGTATAAAAAGTAAAAAGGTAAAAGGGTAAAAAGGTAAAACAGCAGCGAAATATGTTAAATAATTTAAATTGGAGCCGCTTTACCTTCTTACTTTTTTACTTTTTTAATTATTTTATGTAATTTTGACCCCAAATGCAGTGGTGCAATGCACCATACTATTCTCAAATCATAAACTAAAATAGTTAAATGATGGACTCTCAAGACAACATCCTCGAGCAGGAGGTAAAACAAGAAGTTATCCAGGAAGCTGAAGCTCCTGAAGTCACAAATGAAGCTGAAGCACAGCCCCGCAAGGTCTATGAGACCAAAGCTGAGGTTCTGCGCCGTGTGCAGGATATTGCCCATGGCGAGGAAACCCCTCAGAAGGAGGAAGTGGAAAACCTGAAGACTGCGTTCTATAAACTCCATGTTGCAGAGCGCGAAGCTCAGCTGAAGGCTTACCTTGATGCAGGCGGAGACCCTGAGAAGTATCAGATCACCCCCGACGAGGAAGAAGAGAAATTCAAGGCGGAGATGGGTATCATCAAGGAGCGCCGTGCCAAACTCTTCAAAGAGCAGGAGGCAGAAAAACAAGAAAACCTCACCAAAAAGCTCGACATCATTGAGAAGATTAAGGCAATGGTCACCACCCCTGAGGATGCGAACAAGAACTACCAGGAGTTTAAGGCTCTGCAACAGCAATGGCGCGAGATTAAAAACGTACCAGCAGAGAAGGCCAATGAATTGTGGCGCAACTACCAACTCTATGTTGAGCAGTTCTACGATATGCTCCGTCTGAATAGCGAAGCTCGTGAGTATGACTTCAAGAAGAACAAGGAACAGAAGGAGCGTCTTTGCGAAGCTGCTGAGAATCTCGCTAACGAAGAGGACATCATCAGTGCTTTCCATCAGCTCCAGAAGCTCCATCAGGAATATCGCGAGATCGGTCCTGTTGCCAAGGAACTCCGTGAAGAGATATGGAATCGCTTCAAGGCCGCGTCAACAGTCATTAACAAGCGCCATCAACAGCACTTCGAGGGTATTCGTGCCAAGGAAGAAGACAATCTGGCACGTAAGACTGTGCTCTGCGAGAAGGTTGAGGCCATTGCAGCTGAAGAGAATAAGGGAAGCGGTGACTGGGAGAAGCATACCAAACAGATTATCGATATCCAGACAGAATGGAAAACCATCGGTTTTGCCCCTCAGAAGATGAACGTGAAGATTTTCGAGCGTTTCCGTGCAGCCTGTGACGACTTCTTTGGGCGCAAGGCAGAATATTTCAAAGGACTCAAAGACACCTTTAAAGAGAACGCCGACAAGAAGCGTGCCCTTATTGAGAAAGCGAAGGCTCTTCAGGATTCAACAGATTGGAAATCCACAGGCGACAAGATGATTGCCTTACAAAAGGAATGGAAGACCATCGGCATGGTACCTAAGAAGCTGGGTGACCAACTATGGGAAGAGTTCCTGGGAGCATGCAACAAATTCTTTGAAGCCCGTAATGCCGCAGGTGCCGGACAGCGCAGTGAGGAGCATGCAAACCTGGACAAGAAACGTGATGTCATCGAGAAACTCAAGGCAGTGGCAGAAGAGGCCGGTGAGAATGTTCAGGACAAGGTTCAGCAACTCGTTGAGGAATACAATGCCATCGGTCATGTACCTTTCAAAGAGAAGGATAAGATCTATGAAGAGTATCACGCCGTGCTTGATAAACTTTATAAGGACTTGAACATCAGTGTGGCCAAGCGCCGTCTGAACAACTTCAAGCAAAGCCTTAAACAGGTAGCAGAACGCGGAGAGAATGCACTTGACAATGAGCGTGCCCGCCTGTTCCGCCAATACGAGGCAATCAAGCAGGAGGTTCAGACCTACGAGAATAATCTTGGTTTCCTGAATGCCAGTTCAAAGAAGGGCAACAGTCTTATCGACGAAATGAATCGTAAGGTTCAGAAACTAAAAGACGACATGAACCTGGTTCGTGAGAAAATCAAGGCTATCGACGCCGAAAACAAGGAATAACAGATAAGGAAATCCCGCCAATTGGCGGGATTTTTATCTTTTTTATAAATTTTCCTCCAAAAAGTTTTGGTAATTCAAGAAAAAGCAGTACCTTTGCACCCGCAATTCAAAATTGCAACCTTCCATTGGGGTATGGTGTAATGGTAACACTGCAGATTCTGGTCCTGCCTTTCCTGGTTCGAGTCCGGGTACCCCAACAGAGAATAAGAGGTTTCCAAGAAGGAGGCCTCTTTATTTTTTTCCCAAATCAAAATAAACTCTAATTTATTTTGCATTTCACCCGATTTACTGTACCTTTGCACCATTATTCACCTATTTATATATTAATGAAGGAATTAGTACGAACAATTACAGAAGCAATTCAAGAAAAAAAAGGTAGTAACATCGTCATAGCCGACCTGACGAAAATTGAGGGCACTATCTGCCAATATTTCATCATCTGTACAGGCAACTCACCTGCACAGGTTGATGCCATTACCGAGTCTGTCAGCGACATGGCTCGTGAGCGTCTGCATGAGAAGCCCGTCCATGTCGTTGGTCAGGAGAATGCCCAGTGGGTGGCTATGGACTATAGCGACGTGCTGGTACATATTTTCCTGCCTGATGTTCGTGAGTATTACGACCTCGAGCATCTTTGGGAGGATGCCCCTTTAACACAAATACCCGATTTGGATTAAACATTAATAACTTATGGATAATAAGAAACTGAATAATAGTGGCAATGGGCCGAAGATGAATATGCCCCGGTTCAACATGAGTTGGATCTACCTCATCGCCATCCTTGCCCTCGGACTGCTCTACTTCTCAAGTGGGGGGGCCACCAACAGCAGTGTAAGCAAGACAGCCACATATAGTGAATTTAAGTCAATGGTCTCTCGGGGGTATGCTTCGAAGATTATTGTCAACAAGTCGCAGAGCATCCTCAAGATGTACGTCAAACCAGAACACATCCGTGACGTTTTCCATCAGGGCAGTCAGCAGACTGGTACCGACCCCTATGTAGAGGTAGAATTCGGTTCTATTGACCAGGTTGAGGGCTTTATCGAGAAATCAAAGGAAGATAAGACCTTTACTGGAAGCTACTCGTTTGAGAATAAACGGGAGAACGAGTTCTTTACCACTATTTTCTATAATCTGTTACCCTTTCTGGTACTTATTGGCCTGTGGATGTTCTTCTTCCGCCGCATGGGCGGCGGCGGTATCGGCGGTGGAGGCGGTGTCTTCAGCGTCGGCAAGTCAAAAGCCAAGATGTATGAGAAGGGAGGCGACCTGGGTATCACATTTAAGGACGTTGCGGGTCAGGCCGGTGCTAAGCAGGAGATTCAGGAGATTGTAGACTTCCTGAAGAACCCACAGAAATATACAGATCTGGGAGGTAAGATACCCAAGGGAGCTCTGTTGGTAGGTCCTCCAGGAACAGGTAAAACACTGCTTGCAAAGGCAGTAGCTGGTGAGGCTGGAGTACCATTCTTCTCGATGAGTGGTTCCGACTTCGTTGAGATGTTTGTGGGTGTTGGTGCCAGCCGTGTGCGCGACCTGTTCCAGCAGGCCAAGCAGAAAAGTCCATGTATCATCTTCATCGATGAGATTGATGCCGTGGGGCGTGCCCGTTCAAAGAACCCTGCTATGGGTGGTAATGATGAGCGCGAGAACACGCTGAACGCCCTGCTCACCGAGATGGATGGCTTTGGAACTAACAGCGGTATCATTATCCTTGCAGCCACCAACCGTGCCGACATGCTTGACTCCGCCCTGTTGCGTGCAGGACGTTTCGACCGTCAGATACACGTCGACCTGCCCGACTTGAATGAACGTAAAGAGGTCTTTCAGGTTCATCTCAAGCCCGTTAAGACCGACGACAGCGTCGATATCGACTTCCTGGCTCGCCAGACACCTGGTTTCTCTGGTGCCGATATTGCCAACGTATGTAATGAGGCTGCCTTGATTGCCGCCCGACACAATAGTCCGACAGTAAGCAAACAGGACTTCCTCGATGCCGTAGACCGTATCATCGGTGGATTGGAAAAGAAGACCAAGGTGATGACACAGTCCGAAAAGCGTTCTATCGCCATCCATGAGGCAGGCCATGCCACGATCTCTTGGTTCACCGAGTTTGCCAATCCATTGGTCAAAGTGTCTATCGTGCCACGTGGCCAGGCCCTTGGTGCTGCCTGGTATCTGCCCGAAGAGCGTGTGCTCCAGACGAAGGAGGCCATGCTCGACGAGATGTGTTCTCTCTTGGGAGGTCGTGCTGCCGAGGAGTTGTTCGTAGGTCATATCTCTACAGGCGCCATGAACGACTTAGAGCGCACCACCAAGCAGGCTTATGGCATGGTTGCCTATGCAGGTATGAGCGACAAGCTGCCCAATGTATGTTATTATAACAACGCAGAATATCAGTTCCAGAAGCCATATTCAGAGACCACCGCGAAAGTGATGGACGACGAGGTGCTGAAAATGATCAACGAGCAGTATGAACGCGCTAAGAAGATACTGACAGATCACAAAGAGGGCCACGCCCAGCTGGCTCAGTTACTGATTGACCGTGAGGTGATCTTTGCCGAGGATGTAGAAAAGATATTCGGCAAGCGCCCCTGGGTCAGTCGTGCCGACGAGCTTCTTGAGGCTCAGATGAAAGCTGACGCAGAGCGCATGGCCGAAGAGCGTGCCAAGGAACTCGAGGCAGAAGCCAAAGAACTTGAGAACAAAGAAGAAACAAATAAAGTAGAGGAGTGACAATGAACAACTTTTTTGTAAGAGCCTTGACAGGTATTCTGTTTGTGGCTGTCATCGTGGCCAGCTTCCTTCACCCCGAGGCGATGGTGTTGCTGTTTGCCTTGATTACAGGTCTCACCATCTGGGAGTTCACCGGCTTGGTGAACCAGCGCGAGGCCATTACCACCAACCGCATGATCTCTACCGTGGCAGGTGTATACTTCTTCCTCGCCGTAGCAGGCTACAGCAGCGACCTGACCCCCTCAGCCGTGTTCATCCCCTATCTGGTTACGCTCATCTATCTGCTGGTGGCCGAGCTCTACCTGAAGCACGAGGACCCCATCCACGACTGGGCCTACACGATGATGAGCCAGCTCTACATCGCCCTGCCCTTCTCGTTGCTCAACGTCCTCGCTTTCCACTTAACGCCACAGGGCTACGTAACCTACGACCCCATTCTACCCCTATCGGTGTTCGTGTTCCTTTGGCTCAACGACACGGGAGCCTACCTCTGCGGTTCGCTCCTTGGGCGTCATAAGCTCTTCCCCCGTGTCTCCCCAGGCAAGTCATGGGAAGGCAGCATTGGCGGAGGCATCATCGTGATGGCTATTGCCCTGCTTGTAGGCCATCTCACGGAACAGTACGGCGTCAATCAGTTCCAGCTCTCAGCCTTCCAATGGGCGGGACTCGGTCTCACGGTTGTCGTCTTCGGCACATGGGGCGACCTGATAGAGAGCCTTTTCAAGCGCACTCTCGGCATCAAGGACAGCGGCAACATCCTTCCAGGCCATGGCGGTATGCTCGACCGTTTCGACTCCTCGCTTCTAGCCATCCCCGCCGCCACCGTCTATCTCTACACGCTGATTGTATTCTAGGCGGCAACAGACCCTGACCGAATTGTAAAGAAAACATGCATAAAAAAGCGCCTGCAGGTTTGCTCAATCTAGAGCAGCGGTAGGCGCTTTTTAGGTTCATACCGACCGAAAACGGGTTTGTCGTAAGGAAACTACGGGTTATATTACGACAAACTTAGGGTTTCCTTACGGCAAACCCAAGGTTTTTTCAGGTAAAACAAGTTGTTTTTCCTTTGTGGAGATAGCTTCCAAAGATGGAAAAGATAGACTCTTCGAGTACAAAACAAGTTGTTTTGTTCCGATAGATGACGTCTTTACGAGGGCGAAAGACTATCCGTTTTCGTAACAGTCACGTTCTCAATAGCTTACAAAAACGCCTCAAAACTCGCGTATTTGCAGTCAACAGACCGGCTGCTGACTAATTCGCGAGTTTTGAGAGGCTGTTTGTCAAGAAATATTAGATATTATTTCCTGTCGTAGCGAACGGCGAGGGTGGGTCTGTAGGTATTCTCGAGGGTAAGTGTGATGAATCCGCCTTCGCCTTCAAACTTAGCCACCTTATGGTCGTCGCCATGCTTCGGCATGTTAGGCCATGCGCCAAGCTCCTTTTCAAACTCGTCGCGCATCTGCTGCCACAACTTGCGCGTGCTGTCGTTGGAGTGGAGATTCCAGTTCTCCTGCAGAGCAGCCACCTGTCCGTCCTTCTGGGCAATCACCAGGCGATAGCGCACAGCATCGCTTCCCATCACCACCATCTGGAAGGCAGAATCGGTCTTGGCAGAGTCGATGGCAAAGCCACGAGCCGCGAGTGAGTCGATAAATGTCTGAAAAGGCAGTCCCATCGACAGGCCGCGATAAGACAGGTCTTTCTTCTCTCCACTGTTACAAGCGCAAAGCGCCACTAACGCCATGACGGCTACAAGAATCTTCTTCATACGTTATTGTTTTATAGATGATGTTGGGTGCAAAGATAAGTAAAATATGAAACACTAAGACACAGAGATACAGAGTTTTTTGTTTTTTTATCAAAAATCTCAACGACACAGCATCCTTGTATTGGAAAAATATCGTACCTTTGCAACCATGTTTGCACTTAACACCCTGCTTGCGACCCTGTTGGCCATACCTGTGGCAGAGAGCGACACCATCCGAACGGAGCGTCTGGATGAGGTGGTGGTAACCTCTAACTCTGCCAGTCTGCGTATCGGACAGGTACAGACAGGAGCCGAACAGCTAAAGCTGAAGGAGCTCACTGCCTCGCCTCAGCTTTTTGGCAATCGCGACATTATGCGCAGCATCCAGCTGCTGCCTGGTGTAAAGGCAGAGAGCGACGCCTCCAGCGGATTCCAGGTGAGAGGCGGAACGGCCGCTCAGAATCTGATACTCCTGGACTTGGCGCCTGTATACAACGTGGGCCATTTGGGCGGACTCTTCTCTGCCTTCAACGACGATGCCTTGGCTGCCGCCACCTTATATAAAGGCATGCTGCCCGCTCAGTATGGCGATGCCTCGTCGGCTGTGCTCGACGTAACGAGCCGCACAGGCCATAAGCAAGAGTACCATGGAGGATTGAGCATCGGGCTGTTGGCAGCTAAAGCCACCATCGAGGGCCCCATCGTAAAAGACAAGGCCTCGTTGCTCGTCACAGCCCGAAGGTCGTATATGGACATGTTTCTGAAGTTGACGGACAACTTCCGTAACAACACGCTCTACTTCTACGACGTGAATGCCAAGGCCGACTGGACCATCAACCGCCGCAACCAGCTCTTCCTGAATTTCTTCACAGGCCGCGACCGCACAGCTATCAACGATATGGCCGACATCCGATGGAGCAACCTGTCGGCCAGTCTGAAGTGGCTGCACCACTTCACTGACGACTCACACGCTCAATCCACCTTATATTATAGCGGCTATGGTACTGACAACGGTATAGACATCCTCGACATGAATATCTGGTTCTCAGGGCATATCCGTCAGACGGGCTTCCGTCAGGACTTCCATCTGGCTCTGGGTAAGAACGTGATAGACGCCGGACTGCAGTCAGTATTGATGAACGTGAAGTCGGCAGAGTGGCAGCAAGTGACACTCCACGAGAAGGAGCAGCGCAGAGCCTGGGAGAATGCCGCCTGGGTGAACATGACCTTCCCCATAGGCTCCAAGGTAAACATATCAGCAGGCTTACGCCTCAACGCTTTCTCTCCACTGGGCGGCTCACTCTACTATGACATCGCTCCCGATGGCACCATCGACTGGTATTACAACTATGATAAGAACGAAATCGTGAAGACCCACCTCACGCTGGAGCCTCGCCTGAGCATGAACCTGAAGACGTCGGAGCTGACAAGCGTAAAACTGGGCTACGCACGCACATCGCAGAACCTGCACGCCATCAGGAACCAGAGCACCTCTACCCCCTTCGACCGCTACACCATGAGCAGTAACATCGTGAAGCCCGAGGTGGCCGACCAGGTGAGCGCGGGTTTCTATATGATGACGCCCTCGCAGATGTACGACTTCTCTTTAGAGACTTACTACCGCCACATCGACAACGTGCTCGACTATCGTGACGGCAAGTCGTTTGGCAGTGAGATAGAGATTGAACGCCTGGTGCTGCCTGGCCAGGGCAAGAGCTACGGCTTCGAGCTGAGTGCCCGCAAGAACAGTGGTCGGCTGACGGGCTGGGCCAGCTACACCCTCGCATGGTCGAAGACGCAGATTGACGGAGTGAACAACGGGAAATGGTATGACGCCAGCAACGACCGCCGTCACGACATAAACATCGTGGCCTTGTATCGACTTAACAAACGATGGTCGATGAGCGCCTCATGGGTATTCAACAGCGGACAGGCATTCACGGCGCCCAGCGGAAAATACCAGATAGAGGACAACTGGATTTACTACTACACCGAGCGTAACGGCTATCGCGCCCCCGACTATCACCACCTCGACGTGAGTGCCGTGTGGAGCAAGCACTACAGACGTCACACAAAAGAGTGGGCTTTCAGCATCTACAATCTCTATAACCACTACAATCCGTATCTCATCAACTTCGAGGACAGCGAGAACGGGGCCCGTACAAGAGCTGTGCAATATTCGCTCTTCGGCATTGTACCAAGTGTATCATTTAACATCAAATTCTGAAAATATGAAGTGGCTGAAATATGTTCTTATGCTCCTATGTCTGACCTCCTGCGAAAAGGACATTGACATTGACTATCACAAGGCAGAGAAGCGCTATGTGGTTGAGGCATCGGTCACCAATACAGGTACCACGGTACGCATCAGCCAAACCAATGCCATGGATGACAACTCTACCGTGAGCAACATCAACGACGCCACAGTAGTCATTACAGGCGACGACGGGACCAACGAGAGCATACCCTTTAGCAAAAACGGTTACTACACCTCAGCGCTCACGGGCAAACCTGGCATCACTTATCATATAGATGTACGTGTAGGCGGCGAGCACTTCACCTCCTCATCAACCATGCAACGACTGCCAGTGATGAACAGCTTCCGTATTGTCAGAAAGAAGATCCTTTCAGAGAACTACATCCTCGGCGACATCCGCCTACAAGATATTCCCAACGAGGCCAACTGGTATTTCGTACACATCTACCGTAATAAGACAGGTTATCGCTGGTCGGTTTTGAAAGATGACACCAATCCCAACAAGGAACTGCAACAGTTGTTCGGTTTATTCCAAGAAGGCAGCAATGACGAGGACGTGCTCCACGAGGGAGAGGTCCTGCACATCGTGGTACGTGCCATCGACCAACGGGCATACGACTATCTATACTCCATGGAGCAGATGGACGAGACGGGCACTAACCCTATTAACAATTTTGCAGGGGGATGCTTAGGCTATTTCTCAGCCCATAGCGAGTTTTCCTTCGAAAGAGTTTATCACAAAGACGAGGTGGAAGATGAGGAATAACCTTTGCGAATGACAAAGGTCACCGTCACGTGATACTCCCCATTCTCATAGCGTAACCATATAGTATCATCCGTAAACGTGACGACTTGGGCCAGGACTTTCTGTTCTGTCCCGTTCTCATCGAGATATTCCAGTTTCAGATTGTTATTGTCGCACTGATAAGTACCTTCATAAACAAGATGGCCAAACTGGTTCCACGAAGAGAACGTCCCCTTCCGCATCATACCATTATAGGAACCATCAGCACGAAACATAAACTTGTCATAGGCAAGGTTTTCCGGTTCCAGGTCTGTGTTTCCTTCGATGACCACATCGCCTTCACCCCAGCCCCTTTGCCAAGTACCAACAATGAAATCGCCCAAACGACGACCATCATCATCACCTGTGCCGCAGCCAAGAAGAAAAAACAAGGTAGCCAAACAGGCTACCTTGTTTATAAGTTGTTTACTTAACATTACCTACTTTTACAAGATATTCAGCAATCTGTACGGCATTCAGGGCTGCACCCTTACGAATCTGGTCGCCAGAGAGCCAGAAGGTAAGTCCGTTTTCATCACTGATATCCTTACGAATACGACCTACATATACATCATCCTTGCCAGCAGTCTCGAGCGGCATGGGATATGTCAACGTCGTAGGATCATCCTTCAGAGTACAACCAGGCGCAGCGGCAATTGCTTTCTGAGCCTCCTCGACGCTGATGGGCTTCTCGGTCTCAATCCATACACTCTCAGAATGTGAGCGCAGTGACGACACACGCACACACATAGCCGAGCACTTGGCATCGGTATGCATGATTTTACGAGTCTCGTTGTACATCTTCATTTCCTCCTTCGTATAGCCATTGGGCTGGAACACGTCAATCTGAGGAATAACGTTATAGGCCAACTGATGGGCAAACTTCTTGACGGTCTTCACCTCGCCCTCTTCAACCATCTCCTTATACTGCTGCTGCAACTCAGCCATGGCTGCCGCACCAGCACCCGAAGCACTCTGATAAGAAGCAACATGGATGCGCTTGATATGAGAGATCTTTTCCAGCGGCTGGAGAACTACAACCATCATGATTGTGGTACAGTTAGGATTGGCAATGATGCCACGGGGGCGATTCAGTGCATCCTCAGCATTGCACTCAGGCACTACCAAGGGAACATCATCCTCCATACGGAATGCACTTGAGTTGTCAATCATCACAGCACCATACTTGGTGATGGTCTCTGCAAACTCCTTCGACGTACCAGCACCAGCACTGGTAAAGGCGATATCAACATCCTTGAAGTCATCGTTATGCTGAAGTAACTTCACCTCAATCTCCTTACCCTTGAAGGTGTATTTCTTACCTGCGCTACGCTCAGAGCCAAACAACACCAGTTCATCCATCGGAAAATTACGCTCAGCGAGAATGCGAAGGAACTCTTGTCCTACCGCACCGCTTGCACCAACAATTGCTACTTTCATCTTGCCTTATTCTTTTAATGATTTACATTTTGGCTGCAAAATTACAAAAAATCCATGTAATCCATGTCATTCTGGCAAAAAAATTCGTACCTTTGCACACAGAATGACAATATTAACTGCATATCTGCCAATAACCGACCCCACATTAATCTTCTTTGTGGTGTTGCTGATTATCCTCTTTGCGCCTATCGTGATGAGTAAGTTGCGCATTCCCCACATCATCGGTATGGTGCTGGCAGGTGTGGTTATCGGGCAATATGGCTTCAACATTCTGGAGCGCGACAACTCTTTTGAACTCTTCGGCCGTGTAGGTCTGTATTATATCATGTTCCTGGCTGGACTGGAGATGGATATGGAAGGTGTGAAGAAACACTCCCGCAGGTTTTTCTTCTTTGGACTACTGACATGTCTCATACCCCTGATTCTCACCTACATCATGGCCATCACCATGCTGGGATACTCTAGTACTGCCTCTTTCCTGTTGGGATGTATCATGGCTTCAAACACTCTGATAGCCTACCCCATCATCGGACGCTATGGCCTGCAACGCCACTCTAGCGTAGCCCTCAGCGTAGGGTCGTCCATGATCTCGCTGTTCATGGCTTTGGTGATGCTGGCCGCTCTCTCTGGCTCGTTCAGTCGCGACAGCGGCATCATGTTCTGGATGCTCTTTGTGCTCAAGTTCGCGGCTTTCTGTGTAGGTAGTATCATTCTCATCCCAAAGGTCACACGTTATTTCCTTCGCCGATATAGTGATGCGGTGATGCAGTACATCTTTGTAATGGCCATCATGTTCCTCAGTGCCGCTCTGACCTCGCTCATCGGTCTCGAAGGCATCTTCGGAGCATTCTTCTCCGGTTTGATACTCAACAGATATATTCCCCATGTATCCCCTTTGATGAACCGCATCGAATTTATCGGTAACGCCATCTTCATTCCCTATTTTCTGATCGGTGTAGGCATGCTTATCAATGTGCGCACGCTCTTTACGGGCATCGACGTGCTGTGGGTAGTATTTCTGATTGTATTCTTCGGTACATTCGGTAAGGCTGTGGCTGCCTACATCTCAAGCCTCATCTTCCGTCTGACAAAAGCCGATGGGAACATGATGTTCGGCCTCACTTCTGCTCATGCAGCAGGCGCTATCGCTATGGTGATGGTTGGCATGCGTCTCGAAGTAGCCCCCGGACAGTATCTTGTCAACAACGATATGCTTAACGGTGTCGTCATCATGATTCTCTGCACATGCATCATCAGTACCATCATGACCGAACATGCATCCAAGCAGATTATCATTCAGGAGAAGAGTCATTTACAGGCCGAGATGCCAAAAGATGACGATGAGAAGATACTGCTCTGTGTAAAATATCCGGAGATAGCCCCGCATCTGCTCTATTTGTCGATGTTTATGCGAAATCAGCGATTGAACCGTGAACTAGTGGCTCTCAACGTAGTTTACGACGACCAGAATAGCAACAAGGCACGTGAACAGGGTTTGCGACTGCTCGAGAAGTTACAACAGACGGCCAGTGCTTCTGAGGTAAAAGTTCAGACACAGGTGCGATTGGCCACCAACATCGCCAACGGCATTAAGCATGCTTTCCGTGAGTTTGCCTGCTCCGAAATTATCATGGGTATGCATGTGCATACTGATATCAGCCCCCGCTTCTGGGGTGATTTCATACAGAGTCTTTATAATGGTCTGAACCGTCAGATTATCCTCACGCGTTTCGTTCAACCGATGTCCACTCTGCGTCGCATTCAGGTTGCCGTACCATCTAGAGCAGAGTTTGAACCAGGATTCCACCGATGGTTGGAGCGTCTGAGCCGACTGGCTGGACAACTCGACTGCCGCATCCAGTTCCATGGGCGTAATGAATCACTCATACTCATCAAAGAATATATCAACAACCGCCATCCCAATGTCAGGGCAGAGTACACATCCATGGCCCATTGGAATGAGCTTCCCCAATTGGCTTCAGGTATTGCATCCGACCACCTCTTTGTAGTCATCACTGCACGTAAAGGCACCATTTCCTATAAAAATGCGCTCGAACGATTGCCTGATGAACTTCAAAAGCATTTCTCAGGTAAGAACCTGATGATTATTTTCCCCGATCAGTATGGAAATACCAAGGATGAACGAATGAGTTTCACTGAAGCTCAGCACCATGAAGAAAAGAGTATCTATGATGCTATCCTGCGTTGGATTCATTCGCGACGCATTGCAAATAACAAATAAAGAATTATGATTGATATTAAGAATATTACGAAGAGTTTCGGAGCGTTGCAAGTGCTGAAAGGCATCGACCTCCATATCGATAAGGGCGAAGTGGTGAGCATCGTAGGTCCTTCCGGTGCTGGTAAAACCACCCTTCTGCAGATTATCGGTACCCTCGATCGCCCTGACACTGGATCCATTCTCATCGACAACATCGATATAACCAACCTCTCGCAAAAAAAGCTGGCCGACTTCCGTAACCAGCACTTGGGGTTCGTGTTCCAGTTCCATCAGCTTCTCCCTGAGTTCTCTGCCATTGAAAACATCATGATTCCAGCTTATATCGCTGGGCTATCTCAGAAACAGGCACGTCAGCGTGCCAAGGACCTGTTGGCTTTTATGGGACTCAGCGACCGTGCGTCACATAAACCCAACGAGCTCTCTGGTGGTGAGAAACAGCGTGTGGCAGTGGCTCGTGCCCTGGTGAACAATCCTGCAGTGATTCTGGCCGATGAACCTTCTGGTTCACTCGACACCAAGAATAAAGAGGAACTCCATCAACTCTTCTTCGATTTGCGTAACCAGTTTGGCCAGACCTTCGTCATCGTCACCCACGACGAGGGGCTCGCCTCCATCACAGACCGTACTATCCATCTGCGCGATGGTCTAATAGAAACTCCTATAATACCCCAAGAAACATGCTTAAACTCGGAGATTACAACACCCTCAGAATAGTAAAGGCCGTTGATTTCGGTCTTTATCTAGACGGTGGTGAAGAAGGTGAGATACTTCTTCCCCAGCGTTACGTGACTAAGGACATGCACATCGGCGATGAGATTGAAGTATTCATCTACCTCGATCAGGAAGAGCGTCCTGTGGCTACCACCGAGCACCCCTACGCCAAAGTGGGCGAGTTTGCGAGTCTGGAGGTTGCATGGGTCAACCAGTTTGGCGCCTTTCTGAACTGGGGACTGATGAAGGATATCTTCTGTCCTTTCCGCGAACAGAAAAAGCGCATGGAACAAGGTCAGCGTCATATCGTATATATTAAGGTAGACGAGGACTCTTATCGCCTCATGGCTACGGCTAAGGTTGAGAAATACCTCACCACACCTATCATTACCGATCTGCCCTCACTGCAGCATGGTACCGAGGTGGATATCTTAGTGTGGCAGAAGACCGACCTGGGCTTCAAGGTCATCGTAAACAATAAGTTCCAGGGATTGATTTTCGATAACCAGATTTTCCAGCCACTGCATAGCGGCATGCGGCTCAAGGCCTACGTAGACCATGTGCGTCAGGATGGTAAGATCGACATTGTACTTCAGCAAAGCGGTCGTCAACAGACCCTCGACTTTGCCGAGGTGCTATTGCGCTATCTCTACGAGAACGATGGTTACTGTAACCTCGGCGACAAATCCCCCGCCGAACTCATTTACGACCGTTTCCAGGTATCGAAGAAAGCCTACAAGAAAGCCATCGGCGATCTCTATAAGCGACGCCTGATTACGATTGAAGAAGAAGGCATCCGTTTAGCGAAATAAATAAAAGCCCCGCCAATCGGCGGGGCTTTTATATTTAGAACTCTGCTGATTTCGGTGTTCTTGGGAATGGGATTACATCACGGATGTTCTGCATTCCTGTTACGAACAGTATCAGGCGTTCGAAGCCCAGACCGAAGCCTGCGTGGGGGCAAGTACCCCAGCGACGTGTATCCAGATACCACCACAGATGGGTTGTATCCATCTTGCGGCGTTCTACCTCGCCCATCAGCTTGTCATAGCTCTCTTCACGCACTGAGCCACCGATAATCTCACCAATCTGTGGGAACAACACGTCAGTACCCTGCATGGTAGGACCAGGAGCCACAGCACCCTTATAACCTACAGAGCCGCCATCGGCAGTATCCTGATTCTGCTTCATGTAGAACGATTTGAACTCACGTGGGTAGTCGGTCATGATGACTGGCTTCTTGAAGTGCTCCTCTACGAGGTAGCGCTCGTGTTCAGAAGCAAGATCGTCGCCCCAGTTGCATGGGAACTCGAACTTCTTACCATTCTTAATAGCCTCCTGCAGAATGTTGATACCCTCGGTGTAAGGCAGACGGATGAAGGTCTCCTTCAGCACACCCTCCAGACGCTCAATCAGGGTCTTGTCAATCATCTTATTGAGGAACTCGAGATCGTCCTTACAGTTGTCAAGTGCCCAACGGACACAATACTTGATGAAATCCTCTTCAAGGTCCATCAACTCTTCCTGATCCAGGAAAGCAACCTCAGGCTCAACCATCCAGAATTCAGCCAGGTGGCGAGGTGTGTTACTGTTCTCTGCACGGAAGGTAGGACCGAAGGTGTAGATTGAGCCAAGTGCGGTGGCACCCAACTCACCCTCCAGTTGTCCGCTCACGGTCAGCGAAGTCTGCTCGCCGAAGAAATCGTCATCGTAGATAATCTTGCCGTTTTCGTCCTTCTTCAGGTCGTACAGGTTCTTGGTTGTAACCTGGAACATGTTACCTGCTCCCTCACAGTCTGATGCAGTGATCAGAGGGGTGTGGAAGTAGAAGAAACCATGCTCGTGGAAGTAGGTGTGGATAGCCATCGCCATGTTGTGGCGAATGCGCATCACAGCTCCGAATGTATTGGTACGCAAACGCATGTGAGCGTTCTTACGCATCACCTCGAAACTCTGGCCCTTCTTCTGCATAGGATAGTCGTTACCGCACAGACCATAAACCTCCAGCTTGGTAGCCTGGATTTCGCTGCTCTGACCGGCACCCTGACTCTCAACCAATGTACCCTCGGCGCTAATGCAGGCACCAGTGGTGATATCCTTCAATACCTGCTCGTCGAACTTAGTGGGATCAACAACAATCTGCACATTCTTGATGGTAGAACCGTCGTTGAGGGCAATGAAGTCAACTGCTTTAGAGCTGCGGTGCGTGCGCACCCAACCCTTTACGCAAACTTCCTTGCCATATTCTGTGCTTTTCAGCACATCAATAATCTTTGTACGTTTCATATAATCTATTTTTACTCGTAAGCGCCCATGCGCAGACGATCAACCTCTTCCTCTGTCAGATAACGCCAGTCACCGCGCTTCAGGTTCTTCTTTGTCAGACCAGCAAACTGCACACGGTCGAGCTTCTGTACACGATAGCCCAGACTCTCGAAGATACGACGCACAATACGATTCTTACCGCTGTGGATCTCAATACCTACCTGTTTCTTATCTGTAGGATGAGCATACTGTACATCGTCGGCCTTGATCTCGCCGTCCTCCAGCTGTACACCCTCTGCAATCTGCTGCAAATCGTGGGCTGTAGCGTTCTTATCAAGATATACGTGGTAGATCTTCTTTTTAAGATACTTCGGATGAGTAAGCTTAGAAGCCAGATCACCATCGTTGGTCAGCAGGAGCACACCTGTAGTGTTGCGGTCCAGACGACCTACAGGATAAATACGCTCAGGACAAGCATTCTTCACGAGATCCATCACAGTCTTGCGCTGCTGAGGATCATCGCTGGTAGTCACATAGTCCTTGGGTTTGTTCAGCAACACGTAAACCTTCTTCTCAATGTTTACAGGCTGATCGTGGAACTTCACCTCATCAGTACGAAGAATCTTTGTACCCAGTTCAGTAACCACCTGACCATTAACGGTAACTACACCTGCCTGGATGAACTCATCGGCCTCGCGACGACTGCAGATACCTGCATTAGCAAGGAATTTGTTCAAGCGCAGGGGCTCGTTGGGATCATAGTTAATCTCCTTATACTCGATACGTTTCTTCATTGAGTACTTTGCATTGGGATCGTAGTCGGCTGTACGCTGACGGGGACCCTTCTTGTATGGAGCACCATAGGGCTTTCCATATCCACCCTGCTGAGGACGACCGTAACCACCCTGAGGACGCTGACCGTAACCGCCCTGAGGACGCTGACCATAACCCCCCTGAGGACGCTGACCATAACCACCCTGAGGACGCTGACCATAGCCACCCTGAGGACGCTGACCATAGCCGCCCTGAGGACGCTGACCATAACCACCCTGAGGACGCTGACCATAGCCACCCTGAGGACGCTGACCATAGCCACCCTGAGGACGCTGACCATAACCACCCTGAGGACGCTGACCATAGCCACCCTGAGGACGCTGACCATAGCCACCCTGAGGACGCTGACCATACTCACCCTGAGGACGATAGCTACGCTGAGGCGCGTTGCTCTGAAGACCTGCGCCAAAACCTTCTGGGCGGAAACCGCCTTCATCGTGGCTAGGACGATAGCTTGAGCGCTGTTGATCATATGCAGGGCGCTGTGCTGTATGAATACGTGGACGTGGTGAACGTCCCGGACGATACTCTTTCTGGAAACCTTCGTTCTGTGTTTCTTCCTGTTTCTTCTCGTTGTTCTCGAAATCCATTGTCTTGTTCTTTTTAAATGAAATACTAAAAATAATTGTTTATGGCTTTTTTTAGATACCAGTATAGGTGCTCGGCGTGATGGCTCTGAGCTCCTGCTTCACCTCTTCGCTCACCTCGAGCGTCTCAATGAAGTTCTGTATCTTTTCACCGGTTAGTTTCTCGTTAGTTCTTGTGAGGGCCTTCAATGTCTCATAAGGATTGGGGTAAGCCTCACGACGCAGAATGGTCTGGATAGCCTCGGCTACTACAGCCCATGTATTGTCAAGATCCTCCTGCAGTTTCTCTTCATTGAGGATAAGTTTACGCAGGCCCTTAAGAGTACTCTGGAATGCAATCAGAGCGTGTCCCATAGGTACGCCGACATTGCGCAATACGGTTGAGTCAGTCAAGTCGCGCTGCAATCGGCTTACTGGCAACTTAGCTGCCAAGAACTGCAGGATTGCGTTAGCAATGCCCAAGTTGCCTTCAGAATTCTCATAGTCAATGGGGTTCACCTTGTGAGGCATCGCACTTGAGCCTACTTCGCCGGCCTTAATCTTCTGCTTGAAGTAGTCCATCGAGATATACATCCAGAAGTCGCGGTCCAAATCGATGACGATAGTGTTAATACGGCGCATAGCATCAAAGATGGCACCCATCCAGTCGTAATTTGAAATCTGAGTGGTATACTGCTCACGCTCCAATCCCAGTTTCTCACTTACGAAGCTGTTGCCGAACTCGCGCCAGTCATACTGGGGATAGGCCACATGATGAGCGTTGTAGTTACCCGTAGCACCACCGAACTTTGCGGTGATAGGTGTCTCTTTCAAACCGCGCAACTGCTCCTCCAGACGATACACGTAGACCATCACCTCCTTACCCAAACGGGTAGGTGATGCAGGCTGTCCGTGAGTCTTAGCCAGCATAGGAATATTCTTCCACTGCTCAGCATAATCGTGCAGCTGCTCTATCAGTTCCTCCACCAGAGGATAGTATACCTGCTCCAGCGCCTCCTTAATCGAGAGGGGCACACTGGTATTGTTGATATCCTGCGAAGTCAATCCGAAATGAATAAATTCCTTGAATTGTTCAAAGCCGCCCATAGCGTCAAGCTTCTCCTTGATAAAATACTCAACGGCTTTCACGTCGTGGTTGGTTACCTTCTCAATATCCTTCACCCGCTGGGCATCAGCAGGTGTAAACTTACGGTAGATGTCACGAAGCTGATCGAATAATGAGTGGTTGATTCCCTGAAGTTGAGGTAATGGCAGTTCACACAAGGCAATAAAATACTCTATCTCAACGCGTACCCTGTAACGTATCAAGGCATACTCTGAAAAGTATTCTGCCAATGGCTCGGTCTTACTTCTGTAACGGCCATCAATAGGCGAGATGGCTGTCAATAAACTTAAATCCATGTTAAAAACTAAATCCTGTAAATTATCGATAATTTCTATTCTTTTCTATCCTTTCTTAACCCAAAACCGCAACCTCTACGGCTGCGGAAAGGAGTTCTTTTGTGTCGTGGGCGTTGACGGATTCGAACCGCCGACCCTCTGCTTGTAAGGCAGATGCTCTAAACCAGCTGAGCTAAACGCCCGAATGTCTCAATTGCGGGTGCAAAATTACAAAGAAAAAATGAATCTGCAAAATTTCCGAGGGGAAATTTTGCAGATTCCACTCATTTTATAACTGATAGAGGTCGTTAGCAGCCATCAGCTCCACTTTCTTCTCTGCCAGAATCTTCTCGCAGGCATCAAGATCCGTAGGACGGATTACCACCGTAGCCACATCACCATTGGCAAACGAGTACATATATTCTATGAATACGCCGTTATCAGAAAGATGCTTCAGCACCACAGCCAGCGAGCCATGCACATTCGGACATACGAAACCTATCACATCGGTAATCTTGACGGCGAAGTGCTGCTCTTTCAGCACCTTATAGGCCTTGTCAGGGTCCGATACGATACAACGCAGAATACCGAAGTCGCTATTGTCTGCGATACTCATAGCGGAAAGGTTAATACCAGCAGCCCCCAGGGCCTCAGTCACCTCGGTCAGTCGCCCGGACTTGTTCTCGAGGAAAATGGATAATTGCTTAGTCTTCATAAATTATAGTTTATCTCTAAATACTTTTGGTTGCCAATCAGTCGTTCGACAAGTTACGCTTGTCAATCACTCTCTTTGCCTTACCTTCTGAGCGTTCAATACCCTTTGGTTCTACGAGCTTCACCTTAAAGCCCAGACCAATCACACTACGCAACTCTGCCTCCAGCTTTTTCTGCAGTCCGACCATCGTAGCCATATCGTCGGTAAAGTACTCCTCCTTCACCTCGACCTTCAGTTCTGAGGTATCCGTGTTATTCACACGATCCACAGTCAACAGGAAGTGCGGTTCATATTCAGGCAGTTTCAGTATCACATCCTCTATCTGTGACGGGAACACATTCACGCCACGGATTATCAGCATATCGTCGCAACGTCCCAAGATGCGGTCCATTCTTACTAAGGTACGTCCGCACGCGCACTTATCATAGTGCAGGGCAGTCAGGTCGTGAGTACGATAGCGAAGCAAAGGCATGCCCTCCTTCGTCAGATGAGTGAAGGTCAGTTCTCCAAACGAACCCTCAGGCAAAGGCTCCCCTGTCTTCGGATCCAGAATCTCCGGATAGAAATAGTCCTCGTTCAGATGTGTTCCACACTGGTGCTCACACTCATAGCCCACACCGGGACCAGCCACCTCTGAGAGGCCGTAGATATCATAAGCCTTAATGCCAAGGCTCTGCTCCAGCTTAACACGCATCTTCTCCGTCCACGGCTCAGCACCAAACACACCGATCTTCAGTTTAAACTCATCCCTTGGCCACTCACATTCCTGCATAGCCTCACCCAGAAACATGGCATACGAGGGGGTACAACACAGAATCGTAGTACCGAAGTCGTGCATCAGCGTCATCTGCTTCTGAGTGTTACCTGAAGAGATTGGTATCACGCTGGCACCGATGTTCGTAGCGCCATCGTGAGCACCCAGGCCTCCAGTAAACAGTCCATAGCCGTATGCCACCTGGAAGATATCATCCTTTTCTGCACCATAAGCAGTAAAAGCACGACTGATCGCCTCGGCCCACATTGCCAGGTCTTTTCTTGTATAAAGCACCACTACAGGCTTACCCGTCGTACCACTCGAAGCATGAATTCTCACAATCTGACTCATGGGCACAGCAGCCAGTCCGAAGGGATAGTTGTCTCTCAAGTCGAGCTTATTGGTAAACGGCAGCTTCACAATGTCGTCGATACTCTTAATATCACCAGGCTCCAGTCCCATCTCCTGGAACTTCTTACGGTAGAACGGCGTGTTGTGATACACGTACTCTGCCATTTTCACCAGCCTGCGGCTCTGTATCTCGCGAAGCTGCTCGCGATCCATACACTCAATCGTTTGATTCCAAATCATTGTCTTTTATTTAGTATTATCGTTGATATTCTCGTATCGTCTTCACTCCTTTCAAGGCGCAAAGGTAATGCAAATCGGGCAGAATACAAAATAAAAGCCCATTTATTTTTATCGTTCCATATTATTACATTTTTTATGCAGCAGAAGAAGAGCTCTCCTGCATGTCGTAGGGACGTCATCGAACACAAAATCTTTTTCCATATTTCATAGTCTTTGGTTTATCAAAAAAGCGCTTCACCTTTTTAAGTGAAGCGCTTCGTTTTAGTGGGCGTTGACGGATTCGAACCGCCGACCCTCTGCTTGTAAGGCAGATGCTCTAAACCAGCTGAGCTAAACGCCCTTGCTTTGTAAGCGGGTGCAAAGGTAGGGAGTTTTTTTGAGAACAAAGAAGGAATAGGAAAGAAAATACACTCCTATAACATTCTTTAACCTTTTCAACCCAAAAGCTGCTCTATTTCCATTTGAGGAAGAATGCAAAGGATGGCTTTTCCTTCAGGGGTATAGTTGACATTCGAACATGAGAAAAGCTCGTTAATCAGGCTTTCCATCTCTTCATTGCCAAGAATCTGACCATAAGGAATAGCGGCATTCTTTGCCAGTGTCAGAGCCACATTCGAAGTCTGCGGTAGAACAGAAGCGTTCAAAGAAGTATCGGCGTCTGCCACCATCTGCTGTAGGAGCGTTACAGGGTTCAATCCTTCAGTGCCGGCAGGAACGCCATTCACGGCAAAGGTATTACCACCGAGATCGCTAAGGTCGAAACCGATATCAGTCAGTTCGGGTAGCAACTGCTGCATCGTGACGGCCTCAGCCGGAGAGAACTGAACAGTCTCAGGGAACAGAAGTTTCTGTGTGCTGGCCGTATGGCTGCTCAACTGATTGACATAGCGCTCATACAGAATACGGATATCGGCCCTATACTGATCGATAATCATCAGTCCTGACTTCACAGCGGTCATAATATACTTACCTTTATACTGATAGTGGGCAGGAGAACGGTCAGAGAAGGCCGACGACTGCACTATATCGTTAGACACCTTAGAGGGGGGAGTAGACTCGGGAAGCATATCCATAGACTGAGAGCCGAAGAGGTCGGAGGATTCCTGCCTGGGCTCAGCAATGCCCTCATAGAGCGACTGCCAGTCGCGCGGCGGACGGGGCGTCGACGATGAAGAAGCTCCAGATGTAAAGGGGTTGTAGTTGGGATTGTACGTAACCTTAGGAGCAACAATAGAGTCATTGACGGGGTCGAACACGGGAATCTCAGGACTCCCCTGGGTATCGAAGTCGATAGAAGGAATCTCACAGAACTTGCCAATGGCATCGCGTACCGAGGCAGAGAGTATCTGCCAGATGGCCTGCTCATTTTCGAACTTAATCTCTGTCTTCGTGGGATGGATATTCACGTCGATCTCTGAAGGTTCTACCTCGAAATAGAGGAAATAAGGAATCTGCATGCCCTCTGGAATCATACGGTCGTAGGCTGTGATAACGGCCTTATGGAAATAGGCATGTTTCATATAACGGCCATTAACGAAGAAGTAGTCGAACCCACCCTTCTTACGGGCGGCCTCTGGTTTACCCACAAAACCCTTGACCGTGGCCATAGCTGTGTGAACCTCCACAGGCAACAGGTCTTGGTTGTATTGTTTGCCAAAGACATCGGCAATACGCTGGCGCAGACTGGCTGCACGCAGGTTGAGCATCTCTACCCCATTGTGATGAAGGGTGAAATGGATACCGGGATATACGAGCACGATGCGCTCGAAAGCCGTCATGATATTAGCAAGTTCCGTAGCATTTGTCTTCAGGAACTTGCGACGGGCAGGCACGTTAAAGAACAGGTTCTCGACTTTGAAATTACTGCCCACAGGACAAGAGACTGGTTCCTGAGCCGTAACCTTAGACCCGGCAATAAGCAAACGGGTACCAATCTCATCGTCAGCGCGACGTGTCTGGAGCTCAACTTGTGCCACGGCGGCAATAGAAGCCAGAGCCTCACCACGGAAGCCCATCGTATGAAGGGCAAAAAGATCAGAAGCGTTCTGAATCTTCGAGGTGGCATGGCGCTCGAAAGAAAGTCGGGCGTCGGTCTCAGACATACCCTTGCCGTCGTCGATAACCTGAATAGAGGTTCTACCCGCATCAACCACAATGACGTTGATAGTCTTAGCACCAGCATCGACAGCATTCTCAACCAGCTCCTTAATAACAGAAGCAGGACGCTGGATCACTTCACCAGCGGCAATCTGGTTAGCAACGCTATCTGGCAAAAGATGTATGACGTCTTTCATTTCTTGGGTCTCCAATTAAAGATATCGTCACGACTGACAGGACGCACAGCGTCATACCAGGCAAAGCCCTGAAGGCGCTTACGCTCTGCAGGAATCTGATTCAGAGGATACATGGTACCAGAAGTCTTCGGTGTCCATACACGCTGGAGTTTACGCTCCTTGAGGAACATGCGAAGTTCGGATGTCTCCTGATAATTATATATAAGGGGAATACTGTCACCCTCTTCAAAGTAATAGCCAATGAGCACATTACCCACAGCACGGGTCTCATGGATCTGGCCATCGGTGAAGAAAGCAAACATCTCCTTCGACGACACCTGATTATAACAGGTAGTATCACTACGCAACTGTTGGATAGAGAAGCAGTTGCCAGTCACATGGGCCCGGTCGATGACAGAATCTTTGAGGTAGACATCAATCCGGTCGCCCACCAGTTGCTGATTGATATTCCACACAATAGGATCGTGATACATCGTCATACATGAATCCAAGGAGTTATAAACCAGCGAGTCGCAGATGGCCTGCACATCGGTACGGTACGCCCGCACCTTATTATATGCATGGATTTTACGATAAACGGAATCAGTCTCGATATTAAACGTCACCACCTTGAAGGTGTCGGCATGCATGAAGAGCGAGTCGCCCTGAGAGTAGTCGATGGCAACAGCACTATCGGTACACATGGCATAGCCGGTGTGCTCATAGTACTCACCATAATTACCCGTTAGCTTATTGCGATTCACGGAGTCGACATAAACCACATTACGGAAAGCCTGACTTACTCCCTGCTGACTATCATACCACACGCTGTCGCCCACCATCATCTTACCCTGATTTGACAGCACAGAGCGGTTCATGAGGCGAGCTTGCTCTTTCTTCGTATCGTAGTAGCCCTGCTCTGAATAGATATGGCTATCACCAGAATAGATATCAGATGGGCCCACGATATGAGCCATTGACGTACGGGTGTCGTAATACAGAGTATCGGTAGTGAGATAGAACTTCGGCGACTTCATCTTTACATCGTAGTTGAAGACCGACATCTTACTTTTGGTATTATACTCACCCCAGTCGGAAGTCAGCGTGGTCTGGCCGTCAATCATCTTACCACCTTCGAAGAAGTAGGCATTATCATAGAGACGATCGAAATCAAGACTATCGGTATAAAGCGTAGTCTTACGATTCTTCAACACCACATTATAACGGGCTCTAGCCATCTGTTCGTTGCCGTCGTAATAGGCATAATCGCTCACCAGCGAGAGGGTATCACCCTGAAGCATCCTGACGTGACCGAAAGCTTCGAAAGAGTTGCTGGCCTCATAGAAGTAAGCACTATCGCAATAGAGGCGGGCCCCCTGATGGGTGAAATGAACCTTACCATTGAGAATCGTTGCGTCGGGGTTCTGCATCTGGTCGAAATGAAGCACGTCGGCATGAACCAGATACACACGGGTATCCTGTGCCTTAGCCTTTCGGGCCGGGCGCTTCTGCCTTTGCTTCTGGGCAAAACCTGAAGCAACGCCCATCAACAGCACTGCTGCCAGGAAATAGAGAAACCCTCGCTTATTCATTATTTTATATTACCCCAGCCTTCGTACTCGAAGTTACAGTCTTTATAATTATCGTTCAGACGGGTGTAGACGTTTTTGATCTTATCGACCACCCACTGGTGGATGCGCTCGTCACGACGTTTGTTGAGCACAACCTCTTTCAGGGTCTGGAAGTCTTCTGTCACTGTAGCCTTATGACCATCAATACGATTCTTCAGCTTAGCGATGACGCACACCGTCTTACCGCGCTGATTGATCATAGTAAAGGCCTGAGATATCTGACCCACCTGCATAGTATCAACAACCTTTGCAACCTCGGGAGGAAGGTCCTGCATCTTGAAACGAGAGGTGATATGACCCGTCTGCGGATCGTTGTTCGACATCTGACCTTTATTATTGCGGGTATCCTTATCGTCAGAGAGCATAGGAGCAGCATCCTCCAATGTAAACTTTCCGCTGCGGATATCAACAGCAATAGAGTCAAGACGACCCAGAGTCTTCGTAATCGCATCGTCAGAGACAACAGGCTTACGAAGGATATGGCGCACATTCACCTTATCACCGCGTTTCTCTATCAGCTGAATGATGTGATAGCCGAACTCAGACTCAACAATCTTCGATACCTTCTTGGGGTCGGTAAGGTTGAAAGCCACAGCGGCAAAAGCAGGGTCAAGAGTGCCTCGGCCTACCAGGCCAAGCTCACCGCCACGACGTGCCGTACCAGGGTCCTCGGAATAGAGTCGTGCCAATGTCTGGAACGTGGCCTCACCCTTATTAATTCGGTCGGTATATTCGCGAAGCTCTTCTTTCACACGGTTCAGCTCCTCTGCCTCAACACGTGGAGTTTGCTGGATAATCTGCACCTCTACCTCTGTAGGTACGTAAGGAATACTGTCGGCGGGCATGTCCTTGAAATAACGACGTACCTCTGCAGGGGTTACAGCTATATCTTCGACGAGTTTCTGCTTCATCAGCTGCACCATCTTACGGTCTTTCATCTCATCGCGCAGTTCGTTACGAATCTGAGAAAGAGGCTGATGCTTATACTCCTCCAGGCGCTCACGGGAGCCATCGACCATCTCAAGCCAATAGCTGATCTGCTGTTCTACCTCCTGAGCCACATCAGCATCAGTCACCTCGATACTGTCAATCTCGGCCTGATGCTTGAACAGTTTCTGCACCGCTATCTGCTCAGGAATCTTACAGTAAGGATCACCATCCCACTTGACACCTTCCATTGCAGCCTGCATACGCATGGTCTCAATATCAGACTTGAGGATAGCATCATCGCCCACGATCCACACCACCTCGTCGATAACGGAACCCACCTTTACGGAGTCATTCTCTTCAGCGCCAGCTGCCAGCGGGAGCATAAACAGCAGAGCACCTAATAAATACTGTATTCTTTTCATTGATGCTTATTTACGGTTTTCAATACTTCTTGATTGATGGATACGGGATAGCGCTTACGCAAAGCCTCTACCCACTGACGCTCAAGATAACCCTGATAATCCTCTACCACCTGCGTACGCACATCGGAGTAATCGGCGGGTTTCTTCAACTTCTTACCATAGACAGCGTCGATAGGATAGTCTCTCAGTGGCACGACCTCTGAGCCAGTCTTAAATACCAATTTATCGATGGTAGCATTGTCGCCTGGCCTGAAGAGCCCCTTCTCCACACGGATACGAATGACGGAATCGGAGTTAAAGGTAGAGCGAAGCGCTTCTGTCCACTCGTCGAAAGGCAGATTCTTCACAAAGTTTCTCACTGCCTTCACGTCTTTCTTATCCTTTACATGATAAGCTATACCTTTATAGCGTGGACTAGCCCAAGTATAATTCTTACGATGAGTCTCGAACCAAGCCTTCAGAGCCACCTCATCAGATGCGGCCTTATCCCACACCTCACGAGTACTGATCTCGAAGAGTAACAAGCCATCGTGATATTCCTGAAAGAGATATTTCATCTCAGGATCGACTGTTGCGAGAGAGTCGGAACGACGGGTAAGAATCTCATCACGAGAGAGTGCCCCCTGCGAGAGATCTATCATGTTCTTGAGTTTAGCATCAACTATTTCCTCGCGAATGCCACGACGCTCAAGCGCCTGTAGAAGTTCTGTCTTCAGCGAATCGTATGGTTCCAACTGCTTGCGCTCTTTCATCATCACGATATGATAGCCCACGGGGGTCAGGAATGGCGCACTCGTCTGACCAGCCTGCAACGAGAAAGCGACATCCTCGAACTCTTTGAACGTCTGCCCTTGCCCTATCCATGGCAAAAGGCCACCGCGAGAAGCCGAACCTGGATCCTGCGACACCTTCTGAGCCAATGCCGAGAAATCAGCGCCGTTCTGAAGGGCACGGTGAACCGAGTCGATGCGTGTTTTAATACGCTCTTGCTCTTGCAATGTTGCCTGTGTAGAGAGCTCCAGAAAAATATGGGCCGGGTGAATCAGGCCACGAGTCCCCAGAGCTTCCTTCGTGCGATCATACATCCTGCGAGCCTCAGCTTCAATCTCAGCATCAGTAACAATAGTGGGACGCACCTGCTGATCTCTGTACATGGCATACTCCTGACGGAAAGATGTCAAGGTGTCGAGCTTGGCATCAAGCGCCGCAGCCACTTTCAACTTATAGTTGACAAAGAGCTCGACATATTCATCGACGCTTTTCTTATCAACCGCAGTCTCTCCATTGTTCTTATTGTAGGAATATTCAAACTCAGAGCGATGAACGTCAATACCATTGACGCTCATCACAACAGGATCTGTTTGTGCCCACGCAGACACAGCAGCCAGCAGTATGCTCGCAAGCAGCAGATTTCTTTTCATTTAATTAATCGTTGGGCCGACTATAGTTCGGTGCCTCACTGGTAATCGTGATATCATGCGGATGACTCTCGTTGACACCTGCATTGGTAATACGGGTGAACTTGGCATTGTGAAGGGCATCGATGGTAGCAGCACCACAATATCCCATACCTGAACGCAGACCACCCACCATCTGGTAGATCACCTCCTGAACTGTTCCCTTATATGGTACACGTCCGGCAATTCCTTCCGGAACGAGTTTCTTAACCTCTTTCGTATCGCCCTGGAAATAGCGATCCTTTGAACCGTGCTTCTGCTCCATGGCTTCAAGGGAGCCCATACCACGGTAACTCTTAAACTTACGGCCATTGTAAATGATGGTGTCGCCAGGACTCTCCTCGGTACCTGCTACGAGTGAACCAATCATCACACAACTGCCACCAGCAGCAAGAGCCTTCACGATATCGCCTGAGTAGCGAAGACCGCCATCGGCAATCAAGGGAACACCTGTACCCTTCAAGGCACTGTATACATCGTAGACTGCACTGAGCTGGGGAACACCCACACCGGCAACCACACGAGTAGTACAGATAGAACCCGGACCAATACCGACCTTCACAGAGTCAGCACCATGTTCAACGAGCATTTTGGCAGCCTCGCCAGTGGCCACATTACCCACTACGATGTCGATATTGGGGAATGACTTCTTTGCCTCGACCAACTTCTCTATCACAGACTTAGAGTGACCATGGGCTGTGTCAATGACAATTGCGTCGGCGCCAGCATCAACCAAAGCCTGCATACGATCGAGGGTATCAACAGTAACGCCCACACCGGCAGCCACGCGCAAACGTCCCTTTTCATCCTTACAAGCCATGGGTTTATCCTTGGCCTTGGTAATATCCTTATAGGTAATCAGACCTATCAGACGATTATCCTTGTCAACGACAGGAAGTTTTTCGATCTTGTTCTCCTGCAGAATCTGAGCAGCAGCAATAAGGTCGGTCTGCTGATGAGTAGTTACGAGATTCTCCTTCGACATGATTTCCTCTACAGGACGATCCAGACGACGTTCAAAGCGCAAGTCACGATTGGTGACAATACCTACGAGATGATTGCCTTCGTCAACTACGGGAATACCACCGATATGATACTCTGACATGATTTCAAGGGCCTGCGCTACCGTAGAACCCAGAGGAATAGTAATAGGATCATAAATCATGCCATTCTCGGCACGCTTAACGATAGCCACCTGACGCGCCTGATCCTCAATAGACATATTCTTGTGAATTACACCGATACCACCTTCACGAGCAATAGCAATAGCCATCTGAGACTCTGTAACAGTGTCCATGGCTGCCGTTACGAAGGGGACATTGAGCTCGATGTTGCGCGAAAAGCGCGTTTTCAACTCTACTGTCTTGGGCAGTACTTCAGAATAAGCGGGAATCAAGAGGACGTCGTCGAATGTCAGGCCGTCCATTACAATTTTGTCTGCAATAAATGAAGCCATAAATAATACCTTTCTTTAAATATTGCGTGCAAAGGTAGTCATTTTCCGCCACATGGCATTCTCTTTTTAGGAAAAACTCACCTTATTAATGCAAATTAACCAAAAAAGAGCAGTGATGACTGCTCTTTTCGGCTTTAGTTTGCCATTTCCGAGATGAATTTTATTCTGACCAGTCTAATCTCGTCTTCCGAATAATCTTCACCCAATTCGTCTTGGGCCACATGCAGATTATCAGTCTCCGATTCACAGAAATAGTCATATATATCATCAATATGATCTTCATCCATCACCTCTTCAAGGAAATAGTCAATATTCAGTTTCGTACCGCTATAAACGATTGCCTCAACCTCGTCGAGCAACTCATCGAAATCAATATTCTGACCATCAGCGATATCGTCAAGTGCCACCTGACGGTCGATACCTTGAATAATCTTCACTTTCAGCATCGATTTCTTAGCCACAGTGCGAACACGCATATCTACCTGACGCTCTATTTCATTCTCCTCGCAGTACTTGGCAATGAGGTCTACAAACTGCTTGGCATAAGGCTGTTTCACTTTCCCCTCGCCAACACCTTGAATATTCTTCAGTTCCTCAAGGGTTACAGGGAAATCGGTAGCCATCTGTTCTATTGACACATCCTGGAAGATCACATAAGGTGGACGCTGCATCTGTTTTGACACCTTCTTGCGCAAATCACGCAGCATTGAACTCAACACCGGGTCTAAAGCGCTGGCGCCTCCATCATGGTCTGAGCTATCATCATCATCGCTGAACTCCGTATCCTTCACGATCATAAACGAACTGGGTGACTTGAGAAACTTCTTACCTGCTGGTGTCACCTTCAGCAAACCGTAGTTTTCAACTTCTTTTTTCAAGAAGCCTGCTATCAAGGCCTGACGAATTACAGGATTCCAAATCTTGTCATCATCGTCAGCACCTGCGCCAAAGAGTTCCTGTTCTTCGTGGTGATGGGCAAGGATCTCATCCGTCTCTTTACCAATAATGAAGTCGATTACATAGTCGCTACGGAAGTTCTCTTTGATAGCCAAGATAGAGTTTAGCACTATCACCAATTGGGTCTGTGCCTCAATCTTGGTCTTGGGATGCAGACAATTATCGCAGTTGCCACAATTATCCTTGGGATACTCCTCACCAAAGTAGTGGAGCAACATCTTTCTGCGGCATACAGAGGTCTCAGCATATGCAGCGGTCTCAACAAGCAACTGACGACCGATATCCTGTTCTGCCACAGGCTTACCCTCCATAAACTTCTCAAGTTTGTCAAGGTCCTTACGAGAGTAGAATGCCAGGCAGATGCCCTCGCCACCATCGCGACCAGCACGACCCGTCTCCTGATAATAGCCTTCCAACGACTTGGGTATGTCATAGTGAATCACAAACCTCACATCAGGCTTATCAATACCCATACCAAAGGCAATAGTCGCCACAATCACATCAATATCCTCCATCAGGAAGTCATCCTGAGTCTGGGTACGAGTACCAGAGTCGAGACCTGCGTGATAGGCAGCTGCCTTGATGTCGTTAGCCTGCAAAACGGCAGCCAGCTCTTCAACTTTCTTGCGTGAGAGGCAATAGATGATACCACTTTTGCCTGGATGTTGTTTGATAAACTTGATAATATCTTTGTCAACATCCTTCGTTTTCTGTCTAACCTCGTAGTAAAGGTTCGGACGGTTGAAGGAACTCTTAAACTCCGTTGCATCGACAATACCCAGATTTTTCTTGATATCGGTACGGACTTTGTCGGTCGCCGTCGCTGTAAGGGCAATGATTGGCGCCTTGCCGATCTCGTTCACAATAGGACGGATACGACGATACTCCGGACGAAAATCGTGACCCCATTCTGAGATACAGTGGGCCTCGTCGACGGCATAGAAGGATATCTTGACTGATTTCAGGAACTCTACATTATCCTCTTTCGTCAGCGACTCCGGAGCCACATAGAGCAATTTGGTATGTCCTGCGAGGATATCCTCCTTCACTTGATCAATCGCAGCCTTGTTGAGCGATGAGTTCAGATAGTGGGCAGTGCCCGACTGTTCACTCAGGTTAGAGATAACATCCACCTGGTTCTTCATCAGCGCAATAAGTGGCGAGATGACAATGGCCGTTCCTTCCATGAGTAATGAAGGCAGTTGGTAGCACAGCGACTTTCCTCCGCCCGTAGGCATCAGTACAAAGGTGTCGTTGCCATCCAAAAGGTTTTGAATAATACGCTCCTGATCGCCTTTGAACGTATCAAATCCAAAGTACTTTTTCAGGGCTTCTGTAAGATTCACTTTTTCGGTCATACAGTTGTTGGTTGTTAGGCTTCTAATTTTTCAAAATGTGACTTATCCAGTTGTTCACGAACATAGTCTGCCGTGACTTCAAATTTCTTAACTCGCTTCGACGGAAAGTCAAACATGGGATCCATCATCACACTCTCAACGATAGAGCGCAGGCCACGGGCTCCCAACTTATATTCTACAGCCTTATCCACCAAAGCCTCAAGAGCCTCTTCTGTGAATGTCAGCTGAATACCGTCCATATCAAACAACTTCTGATACTGACGGATAATAGAATTTTTAGGTTCCACAAGGATTCTCTCAAGAGCCTTACGATCCAAAGGATTAAGATAGGTAAGCACAGGGAGACGTCCAATTAGCTCCGGAATTAGTCCAAACGACTTCAAGTCCTGAGGTACGATATACTTCATCAGGTTCTCCTTATCAATCTTCCTGACATTCTTTACCGAGTTATAGCCAACAACATGAGTATTCATACGCTGGGCAATCTTGCGCTCGATACCATCGAAGGCACCGCCACATATAAATAATATGTTACGGGTATCCACATGGATATAATCTTGATCAGGATGCTTACGACCACCCTTAGGCGGAACGTTCACCATGGTACCCTCCAAGAGTTTCAGCAATCCCTGCTGTACTCCCTCACCACTCACGTCACGAGTTATAGAGGGGTTGTCGCTCTTACGGGCAATTTTGTCTACCTCGTCGATAAACACAATACCACGCTGGGCAGCTTCCACGTTATAGTCCGCCACCTGCAACAGTCGCGTCAAGATGCTTTCCACATCTTCACCCACATAGCCTGCCTCGGTAAACACCGTTGCATCGACAATGGTGAAAGGGACATCCAGCAACTTGGCGATAGTTCTAGCCAGAAGGGTCTTACCCGTACCCGTAGAGCCAACCATGACGATATTACTCTTCTCTATCTCCACGCCATTATCATCAGCTGGCTGCTGTAAACGCTTATAATGGTTGTATACTGCTACAGAGAGATAGCGCTTAGCCTCATCCTGACCAATCACGTACTCGTCAAGATAGGCTTTGATTTCCTTGGGCTTGGGAACCTTTTTATTCTGATACTTGTCTGTTTCTTCTTTTTTAGGAGTTTCAACGAGATTTTCCTGCACAATACGATAGGCCTGCTGAGCACAATCCTCACAGATATAGCCACTCAGACCGGTAATAAGCAGGCGAACTTCCTTCTCACCCCTTCCACAAAAACTACATACTTTCTTCATCTCCAATCTCTTACTTCTTGCGCTTGAGCACCTCGTCAATCATGCCGTATTCTTTGGCTTCCTCAGCGGTCATCCAGTAGTTACGGTCCGAGTCTGCATATACCTTATCGTAAGGTGTATGCGAATGTTCTGAGATGATAGTATACAGTTCTTTCTTGAATTTCAAAATCTCCTTGGCCTCAATCTCAATATCAGAAGCCTGACCCTGCACGCCACCAAGAGGCTGATGAATCATCACACGGCTGTGAGGCAACGCAGAACGCTTACCCTCGGTGCCAGCCACCAGAAGAACGGCACCCATCGAAGCAGCCATACCAGTACAGATAGTAGCCACATCGCTCGAAATAAACTGCATAGTATCATAGATACCCAGACCTGCAGTCACGCTACCGCCAGGGCTGTTGATATAGATAGAGATATCTTTGCCAGGATCGGCAGAATCGAGGTAAAGCAACTGAGCCTGCAGTGTATTGGCAGTATAGTCGTCAATCTGTGTACCCAGAAAGATGATACGATCCATCATCAGTCTTGAGAACACATCCATCTGGGTTACGTTCAACTGACGCTCTTCAAGGATATACGGATTCAGATACTGAGCCTGTGCCTTCATCACGTCATCGAGCACGAGACCATTCATTCCTAAATGCTGAACAGCATATTTTCTAAAATCATTCTTCATATACGTCTTCTTATATACATCATTATGGGACACGAAAAAAGGGTTATCGACCTTTCGCATCTTGTGTTTGGGACACAAAGATAATCAAAAAAGTCGATAACCCTTCAAACTTAGGGGTTATTTTTTCCTAAAAAAACTTATTTTTCTGTCATAAGCTTGTTGAACTCCTCCAAAGTGACTGTTTTTTCGTTCAGTTTAACCACTTTCTTAAGTGCTTCGGTGAGTTTAACATCAACGGCACGATCCACGAAATTGTCTACGTTCTCGCGCTTCTTCATCTGCTCGGCAGCATAGTTCTCGATTACATCCTCAGGAACATTGCTCATACCATACTGAGCGAACTGGGCACGGATAGCTTCCTTGGCTACAGCCTTCAGATCCTCTTCCTCTACTTTAATATCATTGGCGGCAACGAGCTGCTCCTTAATCATATGCCAAGTGAGTTCCTTGATGCTGCCATCAAAGTTCTTCTCTACATAATCAGCACCCTTGTCCTGATTGTTCTGCAGCATCACGCGCTTCAGCAGAGCTTCAGGGAACTCAAGCTTACCAACCTTCTTCTCCATGTGCTTACGAACGTCGAGCAGGAACTTATAGTCACTGTTCTGCTGCAGCTGAGGAGCGATGGTCTCAGCAATTTTCTCACGGAAAGCCTTCTCGTCCTTTACAGTACCCTCGCCAAACACGCGATCGAAGAGTTTCTGATCAACCTCAGCGGGCTGGAAATGACGGATCTCAGTAATCTGGTAGCTGAAATCTGCAGTCAGATCTTTTACATCCTCCTTCTTCACCTTCAGCATGGCAGCAACCTCGGCGTCATTGTCAGGATAAGCCTTCTTAGGATTAAAAGTAATGATATCACCAGGCTTGCAACCGTCAAAGAGTTTCTTCTGATCCTCACCCTTAACATAAGCAGGCATAACCATAGCACCCTCGGTCACGATACCACCTTCCTTGGTGTTACCATTCTCGTCGAGCTCACGCATATCACCAGTAATAGTGTCGTTGCCGCTGAACACCTCTGCCTTAACAAACTCACCTGCCTGACTCTGGTACATCTGTACCTGATCGTCGATGAGTTTCTCGTCTGCACTGATAGTATAGTAATCAACCTTATCACGACCAGTGAGCTCTGCCTTAAACTCAGGAGCCACTGCGATATCAAATACAAAAGTCAGTTCTTCATCCTTCTCAAAGTCCTGAGGCACCTGCTTCTCCTGATTAGGGAGGGGCTCACCCAGCATCTTAATCTTGTTCTCCTGAACATACTCATACAACTTCTCACCAAGCAGTTTGTTTACCTCGTCAACCTTCACGGCTGTGCCATACTGCTTCTTAATCATACCCATAGGAACCATACCTGGACGGAATCCAGGAACTTGGGCCTTCTTACGATAACTCTTCAGTGTCTTCTCTACCGCATCCTGGTAGTCTGCCGGCTCAACAGTCATGGTCAACAGACCATTGATCTTATCGGCACATTCAAACGAAATTTTCATCTTCTTATGTACTTATTTATAATATATACTCAAAATTGAGGTGCAAAATTACGCATAATCGGCTATATATTAGGCGTAATTCAAAAAAAATTTTATTTATTTAACAACTGGAAGTTCTTCTTACGGAGCTCAAAACTCTCGGTAAGATACTTCTCTCGTACCACCTGATTGGCCGCCAACTCCTCCGGAGTGCCCTGAAACAGAATGCGACCTTCAAACAGCAGATAGGCTCTGTCGGTAATGGCCAGTGTCTCGTCTACGTTATGGTCGGTAATCAGAATACCGATATTCAGATATTTCAGCTTATACACAATCTGCTGAATGTCTTCCACAGCGATGGGGTCAACACCAGCGAATGGCTCATCAAGCATAATGAACTTAGGTTCAATGGCCAAACAGCGGGCAATCTCCGTACGACGACGCTCACCACCCGACAATCGGTCACCCGTATTCTTACGCACCTTCTGGAGACGGAACTCCGCTATCAGACTTTCTAATTTCTCCATCTGATAATCACGGGGTTTACCCGTCATCTCCAGCACCGAAAGGATATTATCCTCAACTGTCATCTTACGAAACACGCTCGCTTCCTGCGCCAGATAGCCGATACCAGCTCTAGCACGCTTGTAAACAGGGAAGTCGGTTACTTCCTCGTCACCCAGGTAGATATGGCCACCATTGGGCACTATCAAGCCTGTGGTCATATAGAACGACGTGGTTTTACCTGCGCCATTAGGCCCCAGCAGGCCAACAATCTCGCCCTGCTTCACGTCGAAGCTCACATCATTAACCACCGTACGCTTGCCATAGCGCTTCACGAGGCCTTCTGTCCGTAATACGATACGTTCTTCTTCCATAATCGACTGCAAAGGTACGAAAAATAAGGCACGGATTACGCGGATTAACACAGATTAATAATAAAAATTTAAAAAATTCCGCGTAATCCGCGCAATCCATGCCTAAAAATAACTACCTTTGCATCCGAAATGCAATTTGGTAAAGTATGTTATTACACAAGTGGCTGACCACCTTTGGTCGATACCTGGCCCTCATGGGCAGAACTTTCTCACGCCCAGAGCGTATGAGGATGTTCTTGAAGCAGTATATCAACGAGATGGCACAGTTGGGCATCAACTCCATCGGTATCGTGCTTATCATTTCGTTTTTCATAGGTGCCGTCATTTGCATTCAGATGAAACTGAACATACAGAGCCCCTGGATGCCCCGATGGGTAGCTGGCTACACCACACGTGAGATTCTGCTGCTGGAGTTCTCCAGCTCTATCATGTGCCTGATTCTGGCTGGCAAGGTTGGCTCAAACATCGCCTCTGAACTAGGCACCATGCGAGTTACCCAACAGATCGACGCCCTTGAGATTATGGGTATCAATTCAGCCAGTTATCTCATCTTACCAAAGATCTTAGGTTTGCTCACTATCATGCCCTTCCTCGTCATTTTCTCTTCAGCCACTGGCATTTTGGGGGCTTATGGCACAGCCTACCTAGGCCACATTATCCCCCCCGACGACCTGACAGCCGGTTTGCAGCATGCCTTTGTGCCGTGGTTCGTGTGGATGAGCATTATCAAAAGCCAATTCTTTGCCTTCATCATTGCCAGCGTTCCTTCTTTCTGCGGTTACACCGTCGAGGGCGGTAGCGTAAACGTTGGCAAGGCCTCAACCGATGCAGTGGTAACCTCGAGTGTACTGATTCTGTTCTCGGATGTTTTCCTAACCCAGTTGTTATCATGATTGAAGTTAAGCATCTCTATAAGAGTTTCGAAGATAAAGACGTATTGAAGGATATCAATACCGTGTTTGAGGATGGCAAGACCAATCTTATCATCGGACAGAGCGGCTCTGGCAAGACTGTTTTAATGAAAAATCTTGTCGGACTATTAGAGCCAACCAAGGGACAGATACTCTACGACGGGCGTGACTTTGTGCAGATGTCGAAGCAAGAGAAGGTGGCAATGCGCCGCGAGATGGGTATGATATTCCAGAGCGCAGCCCTCTTCGACTCGATGACGGTACTCGAAAACGTAATGTTCCCCCTCGACATGTTCTCGACGATGAACTACCGAGAACGCGTCCGCAGGGCTCAGGAGTGCTTGGACCGCGTAAATCTGAAGGATGCCGACGAGAAGTTCCCTGGCGAAATCAGTGGCGGTATGCAGAAGCGCGTAGCCATCGCCCGCGCCATCGCCCTCAACCCCAAGTACCTCTTCTGCGATGAGCCCAATTCAGGTCTCGACCCCAAGACCTCGCTTGTCATCGACGACCTGCTCCACTCCATCACACAAGAATACAACATGACCACCATCATCAACACCCACGACATGAACTCTGTGATGGGTATTGGCGAGAACATCATATTTATTTACGAAGGCAGTAAGGAGTGGCAAGGAGTGAGCAGTCAGTTGATGGGCTCCACCAACCAGAAGCTCACCGATTTCATCTTCGCCAGCGACCTATTAAAGAACATGCGCCAGATGGTGATAGAAAACGGTTTGCACCTAAATGACAATGCATAGCCCCTACGTTTTCACTAAATCGTTTACAATTTTACAAAAACATTTGGCGGATATAGATTATTTTTTTATCTTTGCGCACAGAAATGCCCCGCAAAGATAGCTATCGAATAGCAGTTTGGAAGAAAATGCAGGGTAGTTTGGAAGAAAATGTTCACTACCTAATGCATAAAAAGCTGTAACTTTGCACCGGAATTCATTCCATAGGCATCGAATCATCAATAATCAAAAACGACAGTCAATATGAGGGCTCTCAACCGGGTGGTTATTTTACTGCTATTATTTCTGTGCTCCGCCGCCATCTATGCCGACGAAGCAGCAGATCTTAGGCGTAAAATTCCTCACCTTAAAGGAAAGTACCTGATTGCTGCCTATGACAGATTGTATCAACTGAGCCTAGGCACCGACGACATTGACTATCAGCTAAAATGCATCAATGACCTCTTAGCCGAGACCCACCATCAAGGCAACCTCAAAGCAGAAGGAGACGCCAGAGCTCGGAAAATTATTCTCTTCTACAATACCGATCTCAACGACTCCATCTATGAGCAGGTACATCCCACACTTCATTTTCTCGCATCCATTAAAGAATGGAAAAACTATTACGACACATGGACCATCTTGGTAGAGACCTACAACTTTGCTGGTCAGACTAACACCGCCTTGAAGGAGGTAAACGCCATGTTCGAGGATGCCAAGCAACGGAAAGACAATTACGGCATGGGCATGGCCTACTATGCTATGGGGAATGTTTATGCTAATATGTACAACGATGAAGAGGCGGCCAGTTCCTATCAAAAAAGCATTGAGATTTTGATGGACATTAAACCAAAGCCCATTCAACTCTGCGACATCTTTGCTTATTATTGCGATGTACTTGAGAACCAAAAGGAGTATAAGAAATTAGAAGAACTCACCAAGCAATGGAAACTCTTTTTATCAGAGTACTATCAAACTAAAAAGGAAGATGGCGAAACCTCTATTCGCTGGGGGCACTACTATTTGGCATGTGCCCAAGCTGCTTTGGGACTTGACGACTTTGAGAAAGCCAATAGAATGCTTAACGAATTGCATACAAAAGTAAGCTATGAGGAAGAGGATCTCAATAAATTGTGGCTTTACTACAAAGCAGAGCTCTGCCGCAAGCAGGAGCTCTTCGATGAAGCATTGACCTATAACGACCAGCGTATGCGTATGCTTGAAGATGAAAGCGATGACAAGGGCATCGTCATTCGCATACACCAACAGCGAGCCAAGATTCTTGAAGCCTTAGGCAGATACCGTGAAGCAGCTCAATACTATAATGAGATTTACCAGATTAACGACTCTATCAACAAGAATGACACCAAGCGACAGCTCACCGAGATGAACGCCCTTTTCGGACTGGGTGAACTTGAGGTGAGACATGCCCAAGCCATGACGCGCAATGCCATCATCATTGCAGCAATCATCGTGCTTTCGCTCGTCATCTTTATTTTCTTCCGCTTGCGTAGTGCCAAACGCCTGAAGGTAGCCCACCTGAAGTTGGAGGACACTCACCAGCAGTTGCTCACCGCCTACGACCAACTCGAAGAGACCACCATTGCCAAAGAACGTATTGAGAGCGACCTGCGTATCGCCCGTGATATCCAAATGTCAATGGTGCCCAGTACCTTCCCCGAGCGCCCCGACCTCGACCTCTTTGCTTCGATGACCCCCGCCAAGGAGGTAGGTGGCGACCTCTATGGCTACCACCTCATCGACGACCAGCTCTACTTCTGCCTTGGTGACGTGTCGGGTAAGGGTGTACCCGCCTCACTCTTCATGGCTCAGGCCACACGTCTGTTCCGCACCCTCGCAGCCCAGAAGATGATGCCCGCCGAGATATGCACCCGCATCAACGACGCCCTTTCGGGCGAAGACAACGAGCGAGGCATGTTTGTCACCATGTTCCTCGGACTGGTTGACCTGAAGACGGGGCATCTCCACTTCTGTAACGCTGGTCACAACCCGCCAATACTTGTGAGCGATGGCACTGCCGAGTTCATTGATATGATACCAAACGCTCCTATCGGCCTCTGGCCCGAACTGGAATATGAGGGCGAAGAGATAGCCGACATCACGGGGCATCCTTTCTTCGTTTACTCCGACGGATTGAATGAAGCCGAGAACAAAGAGCAGGAGCAGTTCTCCGACGAACGACTGCTTGAGATTCTGAAGACCCGTCCCTTCGAGAGCGCCCGACAAACCATCGAGATGCTCAAGGCCGAGGTCGAGTCCCACCGCAATGGCGCCGAACCAAACGACGACCTTACCATGTTATGTTTAAAGGTAAATAGGTAAGAAAGAAAAATATCCAATAACACTAAAACATATGAAGAAAGAGATAAAAATTAAAAACCAAGTTGAGGAACTGGAACGCGTGAACCAGTTCGTCGAGGAAATCGGCGAAGAACTGGGGCTCGACATGGAGCTCCAAATGAATCTCAACCTGGTAATGGAGGAGATGGTCAGCAACATCATCTTCTACGCCTATCCCGAAGGTAAGCCCGAAGACATCGAGCTTACAGCCGAATACAATGGCAAGGAACTTATCTTCGTACTCTCTGACCACGGCAAGGAGTTCGACCCCACAGCTAAAGAAGATGCAAACCCCGACATAAACCCCATCGACCGCGAAATCGGTGGTATGGGCATCTACATCGTCAAGAACATCATGAACAAAGTTACCTACCAGCGCCTGGAAGGCAAGAACCTGCTTACAATGAAGAAAGAATTATAAAACTTTAATATTAATAGATTATGACACAGATTTTAAAAGAAGGTGGTAAAACCATCATTAAGACAGGAGAACGTATCGACACGATGAATGCCAATCAGTTTGAAGAAGACATCCAGCCCGCCCTTAAAGATGGCGGCGTCGATCTCGAAATGGACTGCACCGACCTCGTCTACATGGCCAGCTCAGGCCTCCGTATCATCCAGAAGACCATGCGCACTGTGATGCAGCTGAAAGGTCAGTTCAAGATTGTCAATGTCAGCCCCGAGATTTACAAAGTTCTCGCCATGACAGGATTCACCAAGTTTATGAAAGTAGAACAGAAAAAAGCATAACCGCCTATGACTATCGTATTGATTATCCTCGTTTTGCTCATCGCAGCCCTCGGCACAGCCCTTTACTTCCAGATGAAGTCCGCGAAAGACTCGGCCGAGGAAGGTCAACAACTGCTGAAAGACTACCAGAAGCGTGTTGACGAACTGGAACACCTGTTAAAGGACTACCGCGACCTACAACAGAACTTCAACAACGTAGGAGAAGGTTATGAGCAGGCTCTCCTCGCCTTCGACAAAATGGAAGAAGAGCGGCAAGCCATGACGAACGTCAAGGAGAAACTCGAAAAGCAGGTGAACGACCTCATGGCCTCAAAGAGCACACTGGAGCAGAGCATCATCAAGAAGAAGGAGCTCATTCAGCAGGCAGCCGAAGCCATCAAGCAGAAGATTGACTTCGCAACTCCCAACGCCGCCAAGATTGCCCAGTTGGCCAACACCATCCTGAACCTCAACGATGTGGAGACAGAGACAACCATCCAAGCCGAAGACAACTGTCAGGCAACGGACATCACCGACCAAGCTATTCGCGAGACAGGCATCGACAAGATCGACTATCTGAGATTCATCAATCAGGCAGCCGAAGAGGCCCAAGCCACGATGCTCTTCACCAACCAGCCCATGGCAGTGCGCGTACTGGTGAACCTGCTCGACAACGCCATGAAGTTCACCACCAGCGGTTCCGTCACCCTACTCACCAACATCAACGGCTCCAACGTAGAGTTCGTTGTAGAAGACACGGGTACCGGCATCACTGCCGAGGACGCCGAGAAGGTATTCGAACCATTCACCAAACTCAATAGTTTCTTCGATGGTGCAGGCTGTGGGCTCACCGTTGCCCGTTCGATTGCCCGCCGCCTGAATGGCGACGTAAAGCTCGACACAGAACACGCAGGAGGCGCTCGCTTCATCTTCACCCTACCTATTTAATATATATAGATAGGCTCTAAATAACAGAGCGCCGTCATGTACTAAAGTAAAACAAGTTGTTTTACCTTGTAAGATATAGTCTTTTACTAGCAAAAAGATAGTCTTTTCGAAGGTAAAACAACTTGTTTTACTTTTTCAGGTATAATCAATGACATTAAAGCATCTAATGCCTATCGGTCTTTTCCCCTATATATCTATGTTATACAAGCAAAGATGACGTAATGACGTTAAAATGCAAATAAACAAATAAAAGCTTGGAGGTTATGGATTATTTTTGTATCTTTGCGCCAAGAATATGCATTATATAAATTCCCTAAATTAATGAGCCTAAGCCCTAACCATTGGGATGGTATGGGGTATAGGTATTCCCAAAAACGGATGAAGCCAGCCAAACAAAGCATTTTGGAAGAAAATGCAGATTAGTTTGGAAGAAAATGTTCATTAGCCAATTAATAAAAGTCGTAACTTTACACCCGGAATTCATTCCGCAACAATGAATAATCAACAAAAAATCAACAAACCAATTATGAGAGAACTATTACACCACCAATTTATCCAATGTAGCCGACTGCACAAGTTGCTGGTTCTTTTCACCCTCCTCACCCTCCCGTATTCCGCCTGGGGACAATCCTACGGAATCTCTGTTGCAGGAACGGCTGTTACAAGCGCCAATGCCGGTGCGATTACTGGAGCAGGCATTACAGGAACAGTAACATACGATGCAAACACCCAGACTCTGACATTGGATGGAGCAAATATAGAAATTTCAACAAATTATGCAATTTATGCTACAATAGATGCTACCCTTAATGTGAAACTTATAGGCGAGAATGTCATTTCATGCGGCTACCATCATGCATTTAGCACCACCAACGGCCTCAATTTCCAAACCAACGCTGACACATCTCCCGGCCAATTAACCATAACAAGCACATACGACATTAGTACTACAAATTTCTACGAAGGAGCTAATGTTACATATGAAAATAGCCTAGTTGCTACAAAAACAGGTACGAATACCCTTATTATTTCAGTTCCTATAAACTATGGTATTACTGTTGCAGAAACAGATGTTACAAGCGCCAATAAGAACGACATACTGAGTGACGGAAAGGTCACCTACGACTCTGACAATAATATCCTTACCCTGAATGGCGCAGCTATTACGGGAAGTATTTTTTATACTGGCACTGCAAACTTGACAATAGCCCTAAATGGAACAAACAGTGTCACCAACACTGGTGGTACTTATGCTATCGGAGTAACAACCTATACTCCTGGTTTAGTTAAGTTTGCAAAAGCTACAGGCGCATCCAGTGCAGAATTGACAATAACATGTGGAAATGGTTATACCCCAATCTCCGCTACCAATCCAACCCTTGGTAGTGGTCTTTATTGGAAACCTATAGAAGAATATTCTATGGTCATAACAGAAGATCCAAACTTTTTGATCCTTAACGGGGTGGCTATAGCTGATGGAAGGACGATCAATGGTAGTAATGGGTCACTCAGTTATAATGCATCGAATAAGATTCTAACCTTGAATGGTTATACGAATGATTTCGGCCCTCAGCATGCCATCAAAACCGGCGTATCAGGACTGAAAGTGAAACTGATTGGAGCAAGCACTATTAATTGCTCTGCCGATTCTGCTGTTTTCCATGCTTTTTGCAATTCCGCCTCAATACAGTTCATAAAGGATGATGCCAGCTCAAGATTGACAATGACAGGCACGGCCTTTAATAATTTCGATGGAAGCAATATCACATACGACGGATTGTTCTATTACGCAGGCACTGATAACAAGTATATCACTCAACCCGCTGCGCCAGAATTAGGATGGTCGATTCATAATGACATAAATGATAATTCTTATACTTTCGCAACAATTGAATATGCTTCTACAGAAAGAACAGGTAATAATACCCCATTATACGCTGCAGCCAACCCGGTACTGATGTATTCATTCGACTACGCTGACCCTCAGAAGCAAGACGTTTCTAATCAAACATATCCTACTGGTGGGATTAAGATGACAGATCCAGGCATACTGACCGCATGGATAGAAGTAGGTGCCGCTAAGAGTTCTGAGTCGAAAGGTGTGCGTTTCGGTCTTATTGAGAATCCCATTGCGATGGAGTTTGATGGGACTCCAAGGGAAATCAGTATTACACCTGCTCCCAGTCTGACATCAGGAGTAACTGCAGATGTTAATAGTAATTATACAGGTACTTTCAGTGGATTTGCCTCTCTGGATGCCACGAACAACAAGTTGACTATTAATAGCTGTTATAGTGGTAAGATAGGCTTTACCTTCACGAATACAGATATCGGTTATACGTCATTGAACGACAGTACACATATTACTTTCAAAATCCTACCGCCTAAGCCAGTATTAAGCGTGGTTGGCGGAACCTACGATGAGGCGCAAACGGTAACGATTACCTCTTCGTATCAGGGTACGGGTGTCTCTATTAAATATTGTTATGGTACTGCCTCCACTAACGCAGAGACCTACACCGGTGGTGCATTGAATATCACAGAGAACAAAACACTTACGGCATGGGTAGAGATTAATGGTGTAAAGAGTGAAGAGGTGACAGCGGCCTATGTTATCCGCATAGAACCCAATCTGAATTATTCGGTTGCAACAGCTTCAGCAAAGATCTCAGATACTGGTGTATCCTTCACCACTCCCGATACAGCTCCGACACTGACAAACACATTGGGAATTGACATTACATACACCAGTTCAAATACTGACGTGGCAAATATTAACAATACAGGAGATATTACTATTGTCGGGGCAGGAACAACGATTATCAGCGCGAAGGCTTCTGATGAGACACAATACAAGCCAACTTCTGCCAGCTATGAACTAACAGTAAAAAGGGAGCGCATCAATCCATTCTATGGTGCTATGAATGGGCAGAACTTTGCAACCCATTATAGTGAGGTTGAGAACCTGGCTTTACCTGAAGGATTAAAGGCCTATGTCGTTACAGGTGTTAGCGACAACGTTGTAACCACCACACCCATCAACTACATTCCTTATCATATACCAATATTATTAGAAAAAACAGGTAATTTGTCAGAGAAAATCATTTTTGACGGCTATTCTGGTGAGGTAACTAACTTCAGTAACAACAGATTACGATACACCGATGCTGACTATTCTGTCACAGATGATACATTCATACTCTATATGAATGAATTTGTGAAAGCAACAGATAAAATATCTGCACACCATTGCTACTTAGACCTTAATGGAGTGAATCACTCACGCGGTATGTACAACATCGGTGATGGCACAACAGCTATCAAGCGTATAGAGCAAGAGACAACGACTAACGAGCAATGGTACGACTTGCTAGGACGTAGGATAGAGCAACCTACGAAGTCTGGGATCTATATAAAAAACGGTAAGAAGGTTGTTATTAATAATAAATAAAGGAGGAGAAGTTATGAAACAGATGATGAAATATACATTCGCAATTGTAACGATGCTCCTCGTATCTCTGGGAGCTAAAGCAAACGGTAAGGTGACTGTTAATGGAACTGATGTTATTGACGAACAGGGAAACTCAGCCACTTACACGTCGCCACAAGGACAAGGGACAGTAGCTGCCAGTATTGATAATAACCGTGTGGTAACACTGACCATTACACCAGCCGATGGCTACTTCGTATTGAAGGACGACATCACAGCTATTAAAACCGTCAATGGTGAAAATGCACAGACACGTGCACCAGGCTACAATACGCCTCTCGACATTACAGGAGATGATATCGCCATAGGTCCTACAGGTAAAACTTATACATTTACAATGCCGACAACAGATCCAAAGTATGATGTAGAGGTTACTGTGGATTTCCATGCTGTGACTGATATTAGCAGCGCAACCATCACGCTTTCCAAGACAAGCTACACCTATGACGGCTCAGAGAAGAAGCCCAGCGTGACGAGCGTAAAACTGAGTGGTGCAGAATTGAATTCTGCCTATTATACCATTGGCTATAGTAACAATATCAATGCAGGCACAGCCACCGTCACCATAACAGGTAACGGCATCTATAAAAACACTGCCACAAAGGACTTCACAATCAATAAGGCCGCAGCAGGGTTAGCGTATTCAAAGGGATCGGTAGAAATATTTCACAAGGAGAGCTGGACACAGCCTACACTGACGAACCCCCATTCGCTTGCAGTAACTTACTCTAGCTCGAAGAAAAATGTTGCGACCGTCAATGCCGAAGGAAAGGTATCCATCAAAGGCATTGGTGAGACGACCATCTCGGCAGCCTTTGCCGGCAATGCCAACTACAAAGCACAGACCGTTAGCTATCGACTGACGGTGAAAGAGAACTATAAACTCAGGGTTGGAACGACGCAACTAACGACGGAGAACCGTCAGGACATCCTCGGTGACGGTCATTTCTTTTATGATGAAGAGCATAAGTGGCTCATCATCACCAATAACCCCACCCCTGTTGTCATAGAGAGCTGCATGAAAGACCTGACCATCTTCGTGAACGGCAACAGCAAACTGGAGCGCATCTGGTTTAACAATCGAGGCAACGCCGAGAATACAGGCTCGCTGAAATTCATCTCGTTTAGTAACATACCAGGCAGCATAGAATTCTCTACGAGCAACACCAACGGTGTAATCAGTGGCTTCAGCAGTCTGACCATCGACGAAGAGTCGCTCTTGTACCTAGTCAATCCTGAGGACGGCCACTACAAGAATGGTAGCCTGCTTACAAAGAATGGAAGCGTGGTTATGGCAGCAACCATCGGCCAGTACCTGAAGCCACTCGCAAATGGCCAGACCGTCGTGTTCCCCCCAGAAAAGGTCAGCGGCAAAGATCTGACCAACGTGGTGATTGACGACATTCTCTACACTCTGGTCCAGCATACGGGTAACAGCGAGGAGGACGATGACTATTATAGCTCCGAGGAGCGTTGTATCGTACTGAACACAGTCAAGACAACTGCGGGTGTATCAATCGTATCGCAGGCTGTGGAGAATGGCGATTATATCCCTGGTAGCGACAGATTCGCCCAAGAGTTCCAAGGTGGCATCACCTTCATGGTGCCCAGCGGCGAAGGCTATATTGAGCTCGACGTGAAGACAGAGGACGGCTATAAGCTGATGGTACAGATAGGAACCAACAAGGCCGAGGAAATAGAAGAACCCTACAGAAACAAGGTGAAAATAAACTATAAAGTCAGCGAACCCACCTACGTCTACCTATTCTTAGCACAGAAACCAGTAGGCACTCGTATAGGCAAGCGCCAGAAGACATTTGGCAAAGTATACTCCATCAAAGTATCACCCCTAATGAGTACGGGCAACCCATTGGCTAGCATATCAGGATTCCCGACCGAACAAGCGCCGGAGGTAGAGACAGGCACGGATGATGACGATCCTACTGGCATCAGAGAGATAGATGCTGACGAGCCCACAGCTGACAGGTGGTACACACTGGACGGCCGACTGCTCGGCAATAAGCCTACCAAGGCGGGTATCTATATACACAACAAGAAAAAGGTGGTTGTTAAATAATGTATATGACAAAACTAAGGGTTGAAAGCTGTCAGTACCAATAAAACTGGCAGCTTTCAAAGCGTTAAGATGAAGCCTCTCACGTTAATTAATTCTAATTATTTAACAAAGAGACACTTGAGAACGAATTAATTCCTTATATTTGCAAAAGTAATTAATCAATTTTTATCATCCATATTATAAACTTTTAAAACCAAGAAATCATGAAACAGTTAGACAAATCTGAAATGAACGCACTCTTTGGTGGTATTGGAAAGCGCGATAAGACTCTTGGTAAAATCTATTCCGTCAAGGTCTCGCCCCTAATGAGTACGGGCAACCCATTGGCTAGCATATCAGGATTCCCGACCGAACAAGCACCAGAGTAGACACCACGGATGATGACGATCCTACTGGCATCAGAGAGACAGATGCTGACGAGCCCACAGCTGACAGGTGGTACACACTGGACGGCCGACTGCTCGGCAATAAGCCTACCAAGGCGGGTATCTATATACACAACAAGAAAAAGGTGGTGATTAAATAATAAAAAAGGCTCCCGAGGGGGAGCCTTTTTTATTATGGTTTCTTTTGAGGAAGCAATAGGTTGAGCAAGACACCAACGACAGCGGAGAGACCGATACCGCTGATGGAGAAGGTACCAAAGGTGAGGATGGCACCACCAATGCCCAACGTGAGCGTAACGGAAACAATGATGATGTTGCGCGTTACATTCAGGTCGACCTTATGATTCATCAGGTTCTGCACACCCACAGCAGCAATAGAGCCGAAAAGCAACAGCATGATACCACCCAATACAGCAGAAGGTATACTCTGAAGCAAAGCCGACAACTTGCCGATGACGGAAAACACGATGGCTGTGGCAGCAGCAATGCGGATAACTTGCGGGTGGGTGACTTTGGTAATCTGCATGGCACCTGTCACCTCACTATAGGTGGTCACTGGAGGACCGCCCACCAACGAAGCAAAGAGACAAGCCAGACCATCGCCCAGCATGGTGCGATGGAGTCCAGGATCTTTCACAAAGTCTTTCTCTGCCACAGCACCTACGACATAAACATCGCCAATATGCTCGATGACAGGGGCGATGGCCACAGGGATCATGAACACAAAGGGCTCCCACGCAAACTGAGGCAACTGGAAATGAGAAATGCTCGGCGGCAAGGCGAACCATGAGGCGGTAGCCACGCCGGAAAGGTCGACTAATCCCATGCAGAGGGCCACGATGTAACCCACGATGATACCCACAACCACGGGGACAAGCTTTACCAAGCCCCGACCAAAGGTGAGCACGAGGATGGCTGTAATCAGTGAGACGAAGGCCAACAACCAATTCTCTTTGGCCATGTTGACTGCAGCGGGAGAAAGAGAGAGACCGATGAGGATAATGACAGGGCCGATGACAACGGGCGGGAACAGACGGTCTAACAGCCTACGTCCCTGCCACTTGATGAGCGCTGACATAACAAAGTAAACCAAAGCCACCCCGGCGATACCTGCGATGGTGCCAGGCATGCCCCACTGTTGAGAAGCGGAGATGATGGGGGCGATGAAGGCAAAACTACTGCCCAAAAAGATAGGCACCTGACCTTTTGTGACCAGATGGAAGATAAACGTACCGACACCCGCTGTAAAGAGAGCCGTAGCAGGGTCGAGACCAACAAGCAATGGTACCAGCACCGTTGAGCCAAAGGCCACAAACAGAAACTGAATACCAACGATAGTCTTGCGGGAAGGAGTTAGAAGTTCCATTTCACACCAAGGGTTGGATTAATGAAAAACGATTGGTCGTCGTAGGTATTGTAGATAAAGTTATTACTAATCTCGACCTCGGTACCAATACTCAAGTGCTCGTTACAGTTATACCACAACTGAGGTTCTGAAAGGATGACCAGCTGTCCGTGACCATTGTCTTTCTCCCCACGCCAGAAATCAATGAAACCAGAGAAGGTGCCCTTATTGTTTGCGAAGTTCAGCCCCCACACACCCGTAAGCTGGAAACTATTATAGGCCGAAGTATAATTATAGCTCTTAAAGAAGCGCTTGTACATAAGTTGAACAGAGTACGTCTTAGAGAAGTCGTCGTTATGACCATTCCATGCACCACCAAGCAATGCAGACTGCTGAAAACTGCCAAAACGGTTGAGTCCACCATCATACTCGACATGAGCAGCAAAGCCTTTCTTACCAATATTGAACTCACGAGAGATTTCGGTGTAGGCACCCTCAGTGAATTTACGACTGAAATCGATATCAACGAAATAGAACCATGAACCCCACTTGTCAGCCTTGAACTGCTCAACGGTAAGAGTTACCTTCTGGCGACCAGCCTCCTGATTGGAATAGAGGTTACGTCCGAAGTCATAATGAAGCTGCACGTTCTGTGCGTTGACGCTGAGAGCAGCTACTGCCAGCAGCGCAATTGAAAAGAACTTTTTCATTTTTATACTAAATTAGTTAAATATGTATTTCAAGACAAAAAAGGCAGCGAGGATGTACATCACAATAGAGAGGTCTTTGAAGCGACCAGTGAGCACCTTGACGATAACATAAGAGAGCATACCCAGCACAATACCCTCAGAGATACTGGCAGTGAACGGCATGGTGATGATGGTGATGAAACAAGGTACAGCCTCGGTGAAGTCTGAGAAGTCTATCTTCATAATAGGCTTTGTCATCAATACTCCCACCAAGACCAAAGCCGGCGTGGTGGCAGCAGAGGGGATGATGAGGAAGAGTGGCGAGAAGAACAAAGCCACAAAGAAGAGGAGAGCCACCGTAAATGAAGTCAGTCCGGTACGGCCTCCCTCAGCAATGCCTGTGGCGCTCTCCACATAGGTAGTTACTGTATTCGTGCCACAAAGCGCCCCGCAGGCAGTTCCAATGGCATCAGCCATCAGAGCGCGGTTCAGGCCATGAATGCGACCCGTTTTAGGATCAACCATATTAGCACTGGTTGAAGCACCAATCAGTGTACCCAACGTATCGAAGAGATCCATAAAGAGCAGGGCAAACACCACAATATAATAGTTGAGGTCGAAAGCAAGGAACTGCGTAAAATCCAGATGAAAGGCGATGGGGGCAAGTGACTGGGGCATACTGATTAATGAGAATTCACTCGGCAATTGAGTAACACCAAAGGGTATGCCAATGACAGTCATGATGACAATAGTATAGAATAGGGCGCCACGGATACCAAGAGCCATGAGCGCGCCACCAAGCAATACGCCACCAGCGGCCAATAGCGAAGTGACAGTCCAAGGAGCCAAAGCGGTAACAGTAGCATCGCTGCCAATGATGATTCCCCCGTTCTTCAGACCGATATAGGCGATAAACAGTCCGATACCCACACTAATAGAATAACGTAGGTTAACGGGAATGGCATTGACAATGGCCTCGCGCACTTTGAATACGGTGAGTAGGATGAATACAACACCTTCAAAGAACACTGCGGCAAGAGCCTCTTCCCATGTATAGCCCATGGAAAGTACGAGAGTATAGGCAAAGAAAGCATTCAGTCCCATACCAGAAGCAAGAGCGAAAGGCATTTTCGCATAGAATGCCATGACCAGCGTGGCAATGAGGGCAGCCACAGCCGTTGCAGAGAATAAGGCACCTCGATCCATGCCTGTCTCACCAAGAATCAACGGATTGACAGCCAAGATGTACGACATGGTGAGGAATGTCGTCAAGCCGGCAATCATCTCAACCTTCACAGAATGTTTTGCAGGATCGAAGCCCAGTAACGCAAGTAATTTGTTCATGATTAAACAGATTGATTATGATTTAGTTTGTAAATAATATGTGCTGCATTATCAGGGGCTTTCTGGTCACCTAAACGACGGTGCACCTCTTCATACCCCTTTAACATTGCCTCACGATCAGGGCCTGTAAGGATGCTCTGGAGCTCACGCTGGATATTCGACACAGAGAATGTATCGGCCACCAACTCACGAACCACCTCACGATCGGCAATGAGATTGACAAGCGAAATATATTTTACCTTTAAAAGATGCTTGCGCAGGAAAGAAATAACCTTAGGTATAGGCGTTTTGTAGCACACAACCTGTGGCACATTAAATAAAGCCGCCTCAAGTGTCGCAGTGCCGCTTGTCACCAAGGCAGCATGGGCTTTAGAAAGCAGATCGTAGGTCTGGTTATAGACAATTTCCACCCCGCTATCTTTTACAAACCTCTCATAATAAGCAGAATCTATGCCAGGAGCTCCTGCTAAGACTACGCGATACGAATCATTAAGAATTTTCACAGACTCCAGCATAGCAGGAAGGTTATCCTTTATCTCCTGTTGACGACTACCAGCCAGAAGGGCGATAATTTTCTTATCACCAAGTTCTCCATTATTATGCTCTGCAAGGTATGTCCTCACCTCATCGGCCGTAGGATTGCCAACATAATGGATAGGATAATGGTGCTTCACCTCGAAGAACGGCACCTCAAAGGGAAGTATCGAGAATAGTTCATCAACATCACGTTTGATATTCTTGATACGATACTCTTTCCATGCCCATATCTTGGGGGATATGTAATAATAGACGGGGATATTTGTATGAGATTTTACATACTTTGCAATCTTCAGATTGAAACCTGGATAATCGACTAATATCACACAATCGGGACGCCACTCAGTGATATCGCGTTTACACAATTTCATGTTGCCAAGAATAGTTGGCAGATGAAGAAGTACAGGGATAAATCCCATATAGGCCAGTTCACAATAATGACGAACACGAGTGCCTCCAACAGCTGTCATCAGGTCACCACCAAAGAAGCGGAATTCAGCCTCATTATCAATCTCTTTCAATGACCGCATCAGGTAGGATGCATGAAGATCGCCTGAAGCTTCGCCAGCTATGAGATAATACCTCATCTTTATCTATTTGACAATTTTAGTGAATTAACTATGCAAGTCCCAACTATTGACGAGATTTATAGCTTGGTAGGCTGTAACATCGACCTGAGTAGGAGTAATGGCAATATATCCATGGCTAAGAGCCCAGTTGTCAGTATCTTCCGCCTCAGGTTCATCGTTCTGATAATGCCCCACCATCCACCAATAGTCATAACCACGGGGATGATGACATTTGGTAACCTCACTGTTCCATGTCCCCTTGGCCATACGACAGACACGGACGCCTTTATATTCTTTAACCAAAGGAAAGTTTACATTAAGGCATACGCCCAAAGGAAGTCCTTCGCGCAACACCCGCTCCGTAATTTGAAGGATCAAAGGGCGAAGCGGTTCAAAATCGGCATCGGCCTTCGTATCACATAGTGAGAATGCCACAGAGGGGATATATTTCATACACCCTTCGATGGTAACCCCCATCGTACCGCTGTAGTGTGTATTCACTGAGGCATTATCACCATGGTTGATACCACCTATAACCATATCAGGTTTGCGAGGACACAGTTCTGCCAACGCCATTTTCACGCAGTCAGTTGGTGTACCATTACACGACCAGACCTCCAGTCCTTCGCGTTTCTCCTGCAAGGTGAGTCGTAACGGAGTGGTAGCAGAAAAAGCACATGAGGAACCGCTACGGGCAGAATCAGGTGCACAGACAATGATATCGCCAAAGCCAGAGACCATGTCAATCAGCTGTCGGATACCTTTAGCATGAAAGCCATCGTCATTGGAAATGAGCAATAAGGGTCGTTTAATTTCCATAAAATATCGTTGTTTTCGGTGCAAAAGTACGAAAAAAGGTTTAAATGGAGAGATTTCTCAGTGAAAATATGTAACTTTGTGCCCAAATTTATTTTCTTTATCAAGATTAGAAACTAACAAATGGGAAAGATTATTGCTTTGGCAAACCAAAAAGGCGGTGTGGGTAAGACCACAACCACTATTAATCTGGCAGCATCGCTAGCCACACTCGAAAAAAGTGTATTGGTAGTGGATGCCGACCCACAGGCCAACGCCTCCAGTGGACTGGGCGTAGACATTAAAGAAGTAGACTGTTCACTATACGAATGTATCATCAATAATGCTGATGTCCGCGACGCAATCTATACAACGGACATTGACGGACTTGACATCATTCCCAGCCATATTGACCTGGTAGGCGCAGAAATAGAAATGCTGAACGTCAGTGATCGCGAAAAAGTTATCAAAAAGATGCTGGAGCCTATCCGCGATGACTACGATTTCATTCTAATAGACTGTTCGCCATCACTGGGACTGATTACCGTCAACTCGCTGACTGCTGCAGACTCTGTCATTATTCCCGTTCAGTGCGAGTACTTTGCCCTGGAGGGTATTAGTAAACTGCTGAACACCATCAAAATCATAAAAAGCAAGCTCAACCCAACTCTGGAGATTGAGGGGTTTCTTCTGACAATGTATGACAGTCGTTTACGACTGGCCAACCAAATATATGATGAAGTGAAACGTCACTTCCAGGAATTAGTATTCAAAACCGTCATCCAGCGTAACGTTAAGCTCTCAGAGGCCCCCAGCCATGGTCTGCCCGCAATTTTGTATGATGCAGACTCTACTGGAGCAAAGAATCATCTGGCTCTGGCAAATGAAATCATCTTCAAAAACAAGCATTAAACTATGGCTGTTAGAAAGAAATACGACCGTAATGTGTTAGGGCGCGGCTTAGACAACATCGGCTCTGGCAAAGGCAGAGGATTGGATGCACTCATCAACACCAATGACATTCAGACAAAGGGATCGTCGAACTTGAATGAGATACCCATCCATTTGATAGAACCAAACCCAAATCAGCCTCGTCGTGAATTTGAAGAGAGCGCCATGAAGGAATTGGCTGCCAGCATCCGTGAGATTGGTATTATCACCCCCATTACCGTCAGACAGACAGAACAGGGCACCTATCAGATTATTGCTGGTGAACGTCGATGGAGAGCTTCACAGATGGCCGGGCTGGAATCACTTCCTGCATATATCAAGACTGCTGCCGACGATGACGTGATGGAGATGGCTCTCGTTGAGAACATCCAGCGCGAGGACTTGAATGCTATAGAAATAGCTCTCGCCTATCAGCATCTTTCAGACACTTTGGGACTGACACAAGAAAGGATATCAGAACGTGTGGGCAAAAGCCGTACTTCAGTAACAAACTATATGCGACTGCTAAAGTTGCCAGCTCCCATTCAGATGGCCCTGAAGAACAAGGAGATGGACATGGGACATGCCCGTGCGCTGCTTTCTATCGACAGTCCATCGGCACAAATCAAGCTTTTCAATGACGTAAAGCGCAATGGCTATTCGGTAAGAAAAGTAGAGGAGATGGTGCAGATGGTCAAGACGGGTGAAAGCCTGCAGAATGTTAAACAGAAGTTGGCACCCAGCCAGTTGCCATTAGAATACAGCATTCTAAGAGACCGTCTGTCGGAACTTTTTAAGGTAAGAATACAGATGACATGCTCTCCACAAAGCAAGGGACGTATTAGTATCCCATTCGCTAACGAAGAGGAGTTGGAGACTATTATGCAGGTCTTTGACAGAGTTAAAAACGGATAAGTTGAAAAGGAACCAACAACGTTGAAACAAGGAAACAATAAAAACATATGGGTTCGAGCACTGCTGGTAATGTGTATATTCATGCTCGCTGGTACACAGCAGAGCTACGCTCAAAGACAGTTGACGAAGCAGATTGCCGACAGTCTGAAGAACCTCATTGGCGACACGCTGGTGATTCACGACACATTGGTAACGGGCAAGAATATTATTATCACCGACAGCATGGTAACAGCTGCCAACCAGAGTATTGACTCGTTGGTTGAATCAACCCTGATAGGCCAGGTAAAGCAGACCAAGCCCATGAAGGATATGAGTTTATGGCGCCCAGACCCCAAACGTGCGCTATGGCTGGCTCTGGTCATCCCAGGTGGCGGACAGATATACAACCGCAAATACTGGAAACTGCCACTCGTATACGGTGGTTTTGTGGGTTGTCTGTATGCCATGAACTGGAATAACACAATGTATAAGGACTACTCACAGGCTTATCTTGACCTGATGGACAACGATCCCGCCACGCAGAGTTATAACCAGTTTCTTCATCTCGGTGCCCAGATAGACAAATCGAACAAAGATCGCTATACAGATATTTTCAGAAAGCGAAAAGACCGTTTTAGAAGATGGCGCGATCTGAGCTTCTTTGTACTGGTAGGTGTCTACGCCCTCTCGGTGGTCGATGCTTATGTAGATGCAGAGTTGTCGGTATTTGACATATCGAAGGATCTGAGTCTGAAAGTTGAACCGACGATTCTGAACAACCATTCATCCAGTAACCCACTGGATGCTTCATCACTAGGACTGCAATGCAGCCTAAACTTTTAAGTATAACGTTCAACAATTATATGAAGAAAAAACTATTTCTATTTTTGACTGGAATGCTGCTGGCAGCAACAACCAACAACCTGCAAGCGCAGGCAGTAATCAATACGACTACAGAAGTAACAGATAGTATTGACGTAGATGACCTCGATGAAGATGACGAATTCATGGAGACAGAGGATGAAGACGTGCCTACAGAGGACAAGATTTCACTCACAGACAATGAAGGAAACGAAGAAATTATTGACTTCCCCGAGGCCATGACCTACGATCTTGATAGTCTGCTAAATCTCTATATGTCAAAAACATACTTGGGAACTCCTGGCGACTGTGAGATGAAAAACGAGAATCCTACATATCCCAAGGAGGACTATATAAACAGACTAAGCAGGATACCAACCGTAATGGAGATGGCCTATAATGATATTGTACAACGATTTATTGATCGATATGCTGGTCGACTCCGCTACTCGGTAAGTTACTTACTTGGAGCAGCAAATTTCTACATGCCAATTTTCGAGGAAGCCTTGGAAAGCTATCAGGTGCCTTTGGAGTTGAAATATTTACCCATTATTGAGAGCGCCCTGAACCCGAAAGCTGTATCAAGAGTGGGTGCGACAGGATTGTGGCAGTTCATGCTGGGCACTGGTCGTCAGTACGGCTTAGAGGTGAACTCACTTGTGGATGAGCGTCGCGACCCCGTAAAATCTTCGTATGCCGCAGCCCACTATTTGAGAGACTTGTATCGCATCTTTGGCGACTGGAATCTCGTAATCGCTGCCTATAATTGCGGTCCAGAAAACATCAACAAAGCCATTCGCCGTTACCGTGCTGCCAATGGTCGTACAGAAAACGATGCCGTGACTCAGGCCGACAAAGATTATTGGAAGTTGTATCCTTATCTGCCAGCAGAAACTCGTGGTTATGTGCCCGCATTCATTGCAGCCAACTACATCATGACCTACTATTGTGAACATAATATATGTCCGATGACAACCCGTCTGCCATCACAAACCGACACCATAGTGGTTCACAAAGATGTGCATCTGGAACAGATTGCCAGTGTACTTGGCACAGATCTTGATATGTTACGCTCTCTCAATCCTGAGTATCGTCGCGACATTGTACCTGGCAGCACCAAAGGATATGCCATCCGTCTACCACTTGCTGATACTGGAAGATTTATCGACAACGAAGACTCTATTTATAACTACCGTGCAACCGAGTTGCTGACAAAACGTGCCGTAGTTGACGTGGCAGACGATGTTCCTACTTTTTCACGTAAGGGCGGCCGTAGCAGTCGCTACAATAGGAATGCCAGAAGAGGAAGCAGGGGCAGCAGGAATGCCCGAGGTGGCAGAAACGTAACCATCCGCAAGGGACAGACTCTGTCGCAGATTGCTAAGCAGAACGGCACCACCGTAGCTAAGTTGAGAAGACTTAACGGTATCAAAGGCAATAATATTCAGGCAGGTAAGAAAATCAGAGTGAAATAAGAAAAGAGGTGAGAGGTTAGAAATTAAGAAGGGAGTAGAATTATGGCAGAAGATGAACAAAGACTACAGGAAGAGAATGACGACAAGCTGATAAACGGTGCGTTTGAGGTACTTTTGAACGATTATCTTTCATCGCGCCATCGTAAGAAGGTTGACCTGATTACGAAAGCCTTCAACTTTGCCCGTCAGGCTCACAAAGGTGTACGTCGTCTGTCAGGCGAACCTTATATTATGCATCCGATAGCCGTGGCACAGATTGCCTGTAAGGAAATCGGACTTGGCTCCACAAGTATCTGTGCTGCTTTGCTCCACGATGTGGTGGAAGATACAGACTATACCGTTGAGGACATTGAGAACATCTTCGGTGCGAAGATTGCACAGATCGTAGATGGGTTGACAAAAATCAGCGGCGGCATTTTCGGTGAACAAGCATCTGCACAAGCAGAAAACTTCAAGAAATTGCTGCTAACCATGAGCGACGATATTCGCGTAATTCTGATTAAGATATGCGATCGTCTGCACAACATGCGCACTCTGGATTCTCAACCAGCCAACAAACAATACAAAATTGCGGGTGAAACACTTTACATCTATGCGCCTCTGGCCAATCGTCTTGGATTAAATAAAATCAAATCGGAACTGGAAAACCTGAGTTTCAAATTTGAACATCCGGATGAGTATGCAGCCATCGAAGCCAAATTGAAGTCTACCAGCGTATCACGTGACGAACTGTTTGCACAATTCACATTGCCTATTGAGGAAGCGCTCAAGGGAATGGGTATTAAGTATGAGATTAAGGAGCGTGTGAAAACGCCCTATTCCATCTGGAACAAGATGCAGAACAAACATGTCAGTTTCGAAGAAATCTACGATATTCTAGCAGCCCGCATCATATTTACGCCCAACAATAGAGAGGATGAGATTAACGAGTGCTTCAAGATATATGTCGCCATCTCGAAGATCTACAAATCTCACCCTGACCGTTTGCGCGATTGGCTAAGTCATCCGAAAGCAAATGGCTATCAGGCACTCCATGTGACGTTGATGTCGAAACAGGGTCGCTGGATAGAGGTACAGATTCGCTCAGATCGTATGGACGAGATAGCTGAACAAGGATTTGCCGCCCATTGGAAATATAAAGACGGAGTAGAAGAGGAATATACTGAGGATGAGAACGAACTGAACGAGTGGCTACGCACCATCAAGGAGATCCTGGACGACCCACAGCCCGACGCCATGGACTTCCTCGACACCATCAAATTAAACCTCTTTGCCAGCGAGATATTCGTGTTTACGCCAAAGGGAGAAATCCGTACACTTCCCGCCAATTGCACGGCACTCGACTTCGCTTTCTCTATTCATACATTCCTTGGAAGCCATTGCATTGGCGCAAAGGTAAACCACAAGTTGGTGCCATTAAGTCATAAACTGCAGAGTGGTGACCAGGTGGAGATTCTGACCTCAAAGTCACAACATGTGAGTCCTTCGTGGATTAACTTCGTGTCAACAGCAAAAGCAAAGGCTAAAATTCAGGCCATTCTGCGTAGAGACAACCGTGAGATACAACGCGAGGGAGAGGAGATTCTGAACGACTTTCTCCAGAAAAACGGCTTTGAACCGAGTTTGGCTCTAGCAGATAAACTGGCAGAATTCCACGACTACCAGAAACGTAATGAGTTCTATACAGCCATTGGAGAGAAAATCGTTCTTCTTGGCGAGAAAGACATTGACGAACTAAATGGTAAGAACAAAGCTGAAGACGATGGTATGGGCTGGCGCAAGTATGTGCCCTTTGTCGGAAAGAAAAAGAAGGAAGACACACCAAAGGACGATTTGTTTGTGGTGCCAGAGAAGTTTAACCGCAAGAAACCCGTCTTCATTAACGAGGAGAACATCACCAAGTATAAGTTTATGGGCTGTTGCCATCCTATTCCTGGTGACGATGCCCTTGGCTATATCAACAACAAGAACCAGATAGAGATACATAAACGTAATTGTCCTGTAGCGGCTAAGCTAAAAACAAGCTTTGGCAACCGTATCATCGACATCAAATGGGACATGCACAAACTGCTTTATTTCGATGCTACTATCCGCCTTGGAGGTATCGATCGTGTTGGTATGCTGAATGAGATAACTCAGGTCATCTCTTCACAGATGAGTGTTAACATCCACAAGGTTGTTATTACCTGTGAGGACGGCATCTTCGATGGTAGCATAGAACTGCGAGTTCACGATCGTGAGGATGTTAAAGCCATCATCGACAACCTAAAACAGATTCCTGACCTCAAGGAGATATCAGAGATCATGTAAACTACTTACAAAATGAAGAAACTACTACTTTTAATGGCCGTATTGGCCTTAACCATAAGCACTTCCGCTGCTGACAAATATGACAATCCTGATACGATTGTCGTGGCACGTGACGGCACAGGAGATTTCTGCACCATCGACGAAGCCATTGAGGTATGTCGAGCCTTTATGGATTATCATAAAGTGATTTTTGTAAGAAACGGCGTCTACAAGGAAAAGCTGATTATCCCCCAGTGGTTGCAGAATATCGAGATATGCGGTGAGAATGCTGACAAGACCATCATCACCCACGATGATCATGCGAACATTAACCGAGTTGAGACAGGAAAACCTATGGGTACTTTCCGTACCTATACGTTGAAGATCGAAGGCAATGCCATCACACTTAAAAACATCACTATTGAAAACTGTTCTGCCAGATTGGGACAGGCTGTAGCACTTCATACAGAGGGAGATCGTCTGCTGTTTATCAACTGTCGATTTATAGGTCATCAGGACACTGTCTATACGGGTATGGCCAATACACGCCTTTACTTCAAGGATTGCTATATCTGTGGCACTACTGATTTTATCTTCGGCCCTTCTATAGCATGGTTTGAGAACTGTACAATAGAGAGTCTAATTAACTCATATATTACCGCAGCCTCAACACCTCAGAATCAGCCCTATGGCTATATATTCAATCACTGTCGTCTGATAGCCAAGCCTGAAGTAACACAGGTCTATCTTGGACGTCCTTGGCGTGACTATGGCTATACACTTTTCATGAACAGCGAATTGGGAGGACATATCCGCCCTGAAGGTTGGCACAACTGGGAAAAACATCGCGAACAGACAGCACGCTATCAGGAATACAACAATCATGGCGAAGGAGTCCAAACGAAAAGGCGTGTAGGCTGGAGCCGTCAACTCACGAAGAAGGAGGCCGCTATGATAACTCCAGAAACAGTATTCACTACCGAATCGAAATGGAATCCGTTACAATAGAAACCCACAAAAACATTAAAAAGTAATTTCATGAAGAAAATTCTTTTCACCATTGCTTGCGTAGCTGCATCAGCTACAGCGATGGCCCAACAAAGTCCGCTGTGGATGCGCCATTGCGCCATCTCACCCGACGGCAAGAGTATTGTATTCTCCTACAAAGGGGATTTGTTTTCAGTAGCAGCCACAGGTGGAGAAGCTCGCCAGTTGACCTCCAATCCTGCCTACGATGCTTATCCCGTATGGAGTCCTGATGGCAGTCAAATAGCTTTCGCCTCTACACGTGAGGGGAGCATGGACGTATTCGTTATAAGCAAAGCCGGCGGATCACCAGTAAGATTGACGACCAACAGCGGTTCTGAGACACCCATTGGGTTTAAAGACAATGACCACGTCTTGTTCAGCACTTATCTGATGCCTTCTGCACAGTCGAACATCTTTGCCAGTGCTAAGTTTCCACAGATTTATGAGGTAAGTACTAAAGGAGGTCGTCCTCGAATGTATTCAGCCCTGCCCATGGCCAGCCTTAGCATCAACTACGAGACAGGCGATCTGCTGTATCACGACATGAAAGGCAGCGAGGACAATTTCCGTAAGCATCACCAATCACCCATCTGTCGTGACATATGGTTATTGTCTAAGGGCCAATATACCAAACTGACAGACTTTGAAGGCGAAGACCGCAATCCCGTTTGGACAGCTGATGGGAGAAGCTATTATTATCTGAGTGAAAAAGACGGCACATCGAACATCTACTGTCGAAGTCTGGATGGGAAACAGGAACAGCAGATTACACACCATCAGAAGAATCCTGTACGTTTCCTCACAGCTGCAAACGATGGTACGCTCTGTTACGGCTATGATGGTGAGATTTATACTATTCGTACTGGCGACGCCCCCCAGAAAGTAAATATCAGTATTGTCAGTGATCGTTCTGATCGTGATCAGATTCGTCAGGTTAAGAATTCAGGAGCCACAGAAATATGCGTATCTCCCAAAAACAAAGAGATAGCCTTTGTATATCACGGAGACATATACGTGACTTCTATCGATTACAAGACCACCAAACAAATAACAGACACCCCAGAGCAGGAACGCAACATAAGTTTTGCGCCTGATGGGCGAAGCATTGTTTACGCCTCAGAACGAAAGGGATGCTGGAACATCTATCAGACAAGCATCAAGGACAAGGATGAAAAGCAGTTTGCTTATGCCTCCGACCTCACGGAAGAACAACTGACAAAGGAAAATAAGACGTCTTTCCAACCTCAATATAGTCCTGATGGAAAGGAGATAGCATTCTTCGAAGACCGAGGAGCCATCCGCATCATCAATCTAGCTTCGCGTCAAATCCGTACAGTAATGGATGGCAAGCTGGCCTTCTCTTACTCTGATGGCGACCTTGACTTCGCCTGGAGTCCTGACAGCAAGAAACTGCTGGCCACCTATATCGGCGATGGAGGCTATCACCACCATGACATTGCGCTGATTGACGCCACAGGCAAGGAAGCCCCCTTCAATCTGACTAACAGCGCCTACAACGATGATAACGCCAAATGGGTGATGGGTGGCAAGGCCATGCTCTTTATGAGTGACAGAGAGGGGTATAAGAATCATGGCGGACATGGCGTAGAGAATGACTATTTCCTGATGTTCTTCGACATCGACGCCTACGAGCGTTTCCTGATGACCAAGGAAGAGAAGGAGATATATGACAAAAATAACAAAAACACATCAACACCAATAGTGCTCGACTTAAAGAATTGCCGTAAGCGTGTGGTTCGCGTAACTCCAAACTCTTCATCTCTTGGCGATGCCGTGATGACAGCCAAAGGCGACACTCTCTATTATCAGGCTGCCTTTGAGGGGGGCTACGATCTCTGGAAGCACGACCTACTCGAAAAAAAAACAGAGATTGTGCTGAAGGATGCAGGATATGGTCTCCTTGATACAGACGCGAAAATCAATGAGCTCTACCTGACCACGAAAGGTGGCATCAAGAAGATTGACCTCGCAAAAGGTAAACCTACAAACATCGATTTTGAGGCTGTATTCAACTACCGCCCCTACGCAGAACGCCAGAACCTCTTTGACCACATATGGCGACAGGTAAAGGATAAGTTCTACAGAACAGACCTTCATGGTGTAGACTGGGAAGAATATCGCGAGATCTACGCAAAATTTCTACCTTATATTAATAACGAGTATGATTTCCAGGACATGCTGAGTGAACTGCTTGGTGAGCTGAATGCCTCGCACACAGGTGCCCGTTATCGTCCCACAGCACCAACACAGACTGCGGAATTGGGAGCCTTCTTCGACGACTGTTATGAAGGCGATGGATTGAAGATAAAGGAGATTGTATATGGTGGGCCGCTTTCTATCCGCAATACAGGCATCAAGGCAGGCGACATCATTGAACGTATCAATGGTATTGCCATCAAGAAGGGTGAAGATTATTTCCCATTGTTAGAGGGGCAAGCCAATAAGCCTATACGTCTGACAGTTGGCGGCAAGAATATTACTGTTAAACCCATTACGAAATCAAAGCTCACTGATCTTCTCTATGATCGTTGGGTAGAGCGTAATCGCCAGCTTGTAGACAGCCTCTCTGGCGGACGTCTGGCTTATGTGCACATTGAGTCGATGAATGGCGACTGTTTCCGTAAACTGTATAATGAATTGCTGAATGAAGACAATCGAAACCGCGATGCTGTGATTGTAGATGAACGCCACAATGGTGGTGGCTATCTGCACGACGATTTGTGCCATCTGCTGAGTGGACGACAGCACTCTCACTTCCTGGCTCACGGTAAATACTTAGGCGTCGAACCGTCAGCCCAGTGGATCAAGCCCTCGTGTGTATTGCTCTGCGAGGACGATTACAGTAACGCCTGTGGTTTCCCCAGAGAATATCAGGACCTGAAGATTGGAAAACTCATTGGGACCCCTGTGGCAGGTACAGCCTCAAGTGTATGGTGGGAGACTCTTGTTAATGGCATCACCTTTGGTATTCCCCAGGTGGGACGTATTGACATGCGTGGCGATTATGGAGAGAACACACTCCTTAAGCCAGAAATTATTGTCTACAACACACCAGAGGATTATCTCACAGGACACGATCGCCAATTGGAGAGGGCTGTTGAAGAGATGTTGAAGGAAGCAGATGCTTTCAAGGAGAAAACCAAGAACGAATTTGGGGGAAGACCTCGACAATAACAATAAATCCCCGCTCTGTTGAGCGGGGATTTATTGATTTATTATATTTACTGGAGATAGTCTAACTGTTTCTTCAGTATCTGCAGGTTATCACGCACCTCTATCAGTTTCTCTAGGGCGTCAGCCTTAGTCTCAACGCCCTTACGGTTCTGCGTCAGAATCTTGCGTGCAGCAGCCAACTTAAACCCACGTTCCTTTACAAGATTATGAATCAATCGGATCTGCTCAATATCCTTCTCCTGATACTGACGCGTGTTAGAAGGACCGCTCACTTTTGGTTTCAGGAAAGGAAACTCCTGTTCCCAATAACGAAGTGTACTCTCATTGAGACCGAACATCTCTGCCACCTCCTTAATGGAGTAGTAGAGTTTCAGATTCTTGTTCAGATTCAGCGCCATAATAACCTCCTTTTATACCATTATACTTTTTTCCTTTTCACCTTTATAGGTTGCAGAGTTCAACGACCTTGTCGATAGCAGCAGTAAGACCATCAGGGTTCTTGCCACCTGCACTGGCGAAGTGAGGCTGTCCGCCGCCGCCGCCCTGCATCAGTTTGGCAGCCTCGCGCACCAGCTGACCTGCATTCAGGCCATGATCCTTCACCATATCATCGCTCAGCATTACATTAAGCATAGGCTTGCCATCAAAGACGGTACCTACCACGCAAACGAGATTCTCAGCATGCAACTCACGTACCTTGAACACAAGGTCCTTGGCTGCGTTGGGCATCATATCATATTTACCAGTAATCACCGTTACGCCATTCACAGCGCGAGCCTTGCCGACAAGTTCCTGAGCCAATGCCTGAACGCGCTGGGCCTGGAACTGCTCTATTTCTTTCTTCATGGAATCATGCTCCTCGATGTACTTGGCTATCACGCCCTGTAAATCTTTGGCATTGTTGAAGAATGTCTTTACGGTCTTCAGCATGTCTTCAGTCTTGTAGAGCAGTTCCTCGCACTCCTTACCAGTCTTGGCCTCAATACGACGGATACCTGCTGCCACAGAACTTTCAGACACGATTTTGAAGAAGCCGATTTTTCCCGTAGCCTTGGCGTGGATACCACCACAGAACTCACATGAAGGTCCGAAGCGAACCACACGTACCTTGTCGCCATACTTCTCGCCAAAGAGGGCGATGGCACCGAGTTTCTTGGCCTCGTCGAAAGGAACATCACGATGCTCGTCGAGTTGGATATCCTGACGAATCATATCATTCACCATGCGCTCTACCTCACGAATCTGCTCGTCGCTCACCTTCTCGAAGTGAGAGAAGTCGAAACGCAGGGTATCGGGCGATACATACGATCCCTTCTGTTCTACGTGGTCGCCCAGAACCTGCTTCAGCGCATAGTCGAGCAGGTGGGTAGCAGTATGGTTAGCAGCTGAGGCATCGCGCTTATCGGTATCGACACAAGCCATGAACTGGGCTGCGGGATCCTTAGGCAACTGCTTCACGATGTGAACCGTCTGATTGTTCTCACGCTTCGAGTCGATGATCTCGATAGTTTCTGCCTCGTTGCAGATGACACCCTGATCACCTACCTGACCACCCATCTCACCATAGAATGGGGTGTAGTCGAGCACAAGCTCATAGAACTCGTTCTTCTTCTGTGTCACCTTGCGATAGCGCAGGATGTGACACTCATATTCTGTATAGTCATAGCCCACGAACTGCTGTTCGCCTGCTGCGATTTCTGTCCAGTCTGAATTCTCTACAGCAGCGGCATTGCGGGCACGCTCCTTCTGTTTCTGCATCTCCACGTCGAACTGCTGCTCATTCACGGTGAAGCCATTCTCACGACAGATCAACTCTGTGAGGTCGAGAGGGAAGCCATAGGTATCGAACAGACGGAAAGCCTGCTCACCGTCAAGTTCCGTCTTGCTTTCTGCCTTCAGCTGTTCCATTGCCTTATCGAGCAGAGAGATACCCTTGTCGAGGGTACGGAGGAACGAGTCTTCCTCTTCCTTCATTACCTTTGAAATCAGCTGCTGCTGAGCCTTCAGTTCTGGGAAGGCATCGCCCATCTCTGCCACCAGCGTGGGCACGAGTTTATAGAGGAACGATTCCTTCTGTCCCAAGAAGGTATAAGCATAGCGAACGGCACGACGCAGGATACGGCGAATCACGTAACCAGCCTTGGCATTCGAGGGCAGCTGACCATCAGCGATGGAGAAGCTGACAGCACGGAGGTGGTCAGCACAAACACGCATTGCGATGTTGATATTGTCCTGGTCCTTTGAGACAGGAGCCTTCTCCTCTTCCTCGAAAGTCACGTATTTCAGACCTGTAATCTGCTCCTCTGCCTTGATGATGGGCTGGAAGATATCGGTATCATAGTTAGAGTGCTTGCCCTGCATCATGCGAACCAGACGCTCAAAGCCCATACCCGTATCGATGACATTCATCGAGAGTTTCTCCAACGAGCCGTCAGCCTTACGGTTGAACTGCATGAACACGAGGTTCCAGATTTCAATCACCTGGGGGTCGTCCTGGTTCACCAGTTCACGACCGCTCTTGCCAGAGGCTTTGCGCTGCTCTGGGGTACGAGAGTCGACGTGAATCTCTGAGCAAGGGCCACAGGGGCCTGTATCACCCATCTCCCAGAAGTTGTCATGTTTGTTACCATTGATGATATGATCCTCAGGCACGTGCTTGGCCCAATACTTGGCGGCCTCGTCGTCGCGAGGGATGTTTTCCTCGGGTGAGCCCTCGAACACAGTCACATAGAGGTCTTCTGGATTCAGTTTCAGCACATCCACCAGATACTCCCAAGCCATGTCGATGGCGCCCTCCTTGAAATAGTCGCCAAAGCTCCAGTTACCCAGCATCTCGAACATGGTGTGGTGATAGGTATCATGACCTACTTCCTCCAGGTCGTTGTGCTTACCTGAAACGCGTAGACACTTCTGAGTGTCAGCACGGCGGCGCGGTTCCGGGTCGCGAGTACCGAGAATAATATCTTTCCACTGGTTCATACCAGCGTTAGTAAACATCAGTGTGGGGTCATCTTTAATCACCATCGGTGCAGAGGGCACGATGGCATGCTGCTTCGACTCAAAAAACTTCTTGAAAGAGTCGCGAATCTCGTTTGCTGTCATTTTCTTTGTGGTTCTATTTCTTAATTGCCTGCAAAGGTACACATTTATTCTGAAACAGCCAAAACTTTCGCCAAATTAAGACTTAATTTCTACACCTAATTATTTTTTAAGGCAGCGGATATATGGCAAAATATCATGACATGAGGATAGCACGGATGCCAAACCCGCATTTTAGTCCCCGTAAAGTAGAACTTTACTCCGACTAAACCCAGACTTTACCACAACTAAAGTCTATATTTGCATACAACAAACCAACGACTTTTGCAACCTTTTATAAACCAAGACCTTATAAAAAGTTTCTTAAACGCAGAATTATCCTTACAAAACACCTAACCGCCAGACACCCCTACAAAGAATTTAGCGCGAAAATTGGTTGTTTCGATTTTTTTTTGTACCTTTGCACGCAAGAAACTAAAGGCCAAAGAAAGCAAATGGACGACGAAATAAAGGACGACGAGATTTTGGAACAGCAAGAGTCGGAAGGTCAGAACACTGAGGGCCATTCCGACTATAAACCCGTCAGCCGCTTCGACGCAGCTGCAGTACATCACCTCAGTGGCATGTACCAGAACTGGTTTCTGGATTACGCCTCGTATGTAATCCTTGAGCGAGCCGTGCCCCACCTGGGCGACGGTCTGAAACCTGTGCAGCGACGCATTCTTCACTCGATGAAGCGCATGGATGACGGCAGATACAACAAGGTTGCCAACATCGTGGGTCACACCATGCAGTTCCACCCTCATGGCGACGCCTCTATTGGCGACGCTCTGGTGCAGCTGGGTCAGAAAGACCTGCTCATCGACACGCAGGGAAACTGGGGTAATGTGCTCACAGGCTCGAGCGCCGCAGCCCCACGATACATCGAGGCCCGACTCTCGAAGTTTGCTCTTGACACGGTATTCAACCCCAAGACCACAGAGTGGAAAATGTCGTACGACGGGCGTAACAAAGAGCCCATCACGCTCCCCGTGAAATTTCCGCTGCTTCTGGCACAGGGCGCTGAAGGTATCGCCGTAGGTCTGAGTTCAAAAATTCTGCCTCACAACTTCTGCGAAATCTGCGACGCAGCCATCGCCTATCTGCACGGCCAGCCTTTCCAGCTCTACCCCGACTTCCCCACTTCTGGCAGCATCGACGTCAGCAAGTATAACGACGGACAGCGTGGCGGCTCGGTTAAGGTACGCGCCAAGATTGAGAAGATCGACCAGAAGACACTCGTCATCCGCGAGATTCCTTTCTCAAAAACCTCCGAAACCCTGCAGGAGTCGATTGTAAAGGCTATTGAGAAGGGGAAGATCAAGGCCCGTAAGGTAGAAGACCTGACGGCTGCCAACGTTGAGATACAGGTCCATCTGGCGCCTGGCGTCTCCTCCGACAAGACCATCGACGCCCTCTATGCCTTCACCGACTGCGAGATCAACATCTCGCCCAACTGCTGCGTCATCGAGGACAACAAGCCCAAGTTCCTCACCGTGAGCGACGTCCTGCGACACTCTACTGATCGCACCAAAGACCTGATTCGTCAGGAGTTGGAGATTCGTAAAAGCGAGTTGCTCGAGCAGCTGCACTTCCAGTCGCTGGAGCGCATCTTCATCGAAGAACGTATCTATAAAGACAAGAAATTCGAGGAAGCGCCTAATGTCGACAAGGTGTGCGAACATATCGATGAGCGCCTGACGCCCTACTATCCTAGTCTGGTTCGTGAGGTAACAAAAGACGACATTCTTAAGCTGCTCGAAATCAAGATGCAGCGCATCCTGAAGTTCAACAAGGAGAAGGCCGACGAACTGATGGCACGCCTGAAGGCAGAGATTGAGGAGATTGAGCGCGATTTGGCCAACCTCACGGAAGTGACGGCCAACTGGTTCCAGTTCCTCAAAGACAAGTATGGCAAGGATCACCCACGCCTTACGGAGATTCGCAACTTCGACACCATCGACTCTGCTAAGGTGGCCGAAGCCAACCAGAAGCTCTATATCAATCGCACTGACGGTTTCATTGGCACAGGCTTGAAGAAAGACGAGTTCGTGTGCAACTGCTCTGACCTCGACGATGTCATCATCTTCTACAGAGACGGAAAATACAAGGTCATCCGTGTGGCAGAAAAGGTGTTCGTGGGCAAGAACGTGCTCTATCTCAATGTGTTCAAGAAAAACGACACTCGTACCATTTATAATGTTGTCTATCGCGACGGCAAGAAGGGCTTCAGCTTCATTAAGCGTTTCAACATGACCACGATGATTCGCGATCGAGAGTACGACGTCACTCAAGGCACGCCAGGCTCGAAGATACTTTATTTCTCGGCCAACCCCAATGGCGAAGCTGAGGTCATCAAAGTGACGCTCGACCCCAATCCGAAAATCAAGAAGATCTTCCTCGACAAGGACTTCTCAGAAATCATGATCAAGGGACGCACCTCGAAAGGCAACCTGCTTACAAAATTCTCTGTTCATCGCATAGGCCTGAAGAGCCACGGCCACTCTACGCTGGGTGGTCGGAAAGTGTGGTACGATCCCGACGTGAACCGTCTGAACTACGACGACCACGGCCGCCTGCTGGGCGAATTCTTCGACGAAGACCAGATCCTCGTCATCCTGAAGAACGGCGACTACTACCTGTCGAACTTCGACATCAACAACCACTACGAGGAGAACATCCTGCGCATCGAGAAATACGATGCAGACAAGGTGTGGACAGCCATCCTCTACGACGCAGACAATCAGGGATATCCCTACATGAAGCGCTTCCTGATGGATGCCAGGAAGAACAAGCAGAACTGGCTCAGCGAGAATCCTGCGTCACAACTCATCCTGCTCACAGATACACCTTATCCGCGCATTCAGGTCACCTATGGCGGGGCTGACGAATTCAGAGGTTCTGAGGAATTCGACGCAGAACAGTTCATTGCCGTCAAAGGCTACAAGGCAAAAGGCAAACGCCTCACAACCTACCAGATAGAGAACATCGTAGAGCTCGAACCTACCCGTTTCCCTGAAGTACCTGAAAGTCAGGATACACCAGACACGCCAGACGAGGAAGAAGAGACCCCCGATTCTGATACGGGCAAGGTTGCGACTGAGCAAGAACAGAACGAGCCAATTCATGCCGACGAGCACGAGCAAGCTCGGACAAAGGTTAAAAGCGAACAGCAGATTCGCGACGAAATGATAGGTCAATTACGTTTATTCGATGACGAAGAATAAGATTGTGTTGATGCTGCTACTGGCTGTTGCTCTCGCAACGAGAGCACAGACGGTTACCCAGATGCTGGGTATTGGCCCATCTCGCATCCTCGACACCTATCTCACTCAGGAACACTTTTCCGGTACTGGCTTCACCTATTTATATATAAAGGAGCAACAAAAGCCGGAAACACCCTGGAGCACCATCATCGAACACGAGTTCGACTTCTCCACCACAGAGGACCGAAGCGGCAATGCCTCGATGCTCGAAGGCAACTACAATATCTATTGGGGCAGATTCCTTCAGTGGCTCATCAGCGACAAGCTTCGCCTTCAGGCGGGAGGCGTGGCTAATGCCGACCTTGGGTTTGTCTATAACATGATCAGTTCAAACAATCCTGCTCAGGCCAGAGCATCAGTCAATATCATGCCCTCAGGCATTGCCAACTACGCTTTCCACCTTTGGCAACAGCAGTTCAACCTGCGCTACGAGTTGGCCCTGCCATTGGTAGGCATCATGTTCAGTCCTAACTACGGACAGTCGTACTACGAGATATTCTCGCGGGGCAACTACGACCACAACATCATCCCTACCACATTCATCAGTGCCCCCACTTTCCGCCAACTCCTCACCATCGAATGGCATACGGGGAAAAAGTGGAACCTACGTATGGGCTATCTGGGCAACTACCAGCAAGCCCAAGTCAATAATCTCAAGCAGCACATCTATACCCACCGTGTCATGCTTGGCATATCCCGCAGCCTATGAAGAAACTGTTGCTATACTTCACGTTGACACTGACGCTCGCGTCCTGCGTCGACACCGAGGAGTTCGAGAACACCCCCTCTGGCAACCTGGAGGCATTGTGGAGAATCATCGACGAGCACTACTGCTTCTTCGACTACAAGCAGCAGGAATACGGGCTCGACTGGCAGCATATATATAATATATATAATGTACGCGCGGAAAACAACCTTAACGACGAGCAGTTATTCGAGGTTCTCACGTCTATGCTCGCCGAATTACGCGATGGTCACGTCAACCTCGGAACAGCCTTCGACTACGGACGCTACTGGAACTGGCACGAGGATTACCCCACCAATTTCAGCGATACCATCCAACGGCGATATCTGGGTACAGACTATCGCATAGCCAGCGGACTGGAATACCGCCTGCTCGACGACAATATCGGCTATGTATACTATGGTAGCTTTGCAAGTCCTATTGGCGAGAGCAATCTCGACGAAGTCTTCCAGTATCTGGCCTTCGCCAACGGACTCATCATCGATATCCGAGGAAACGGCGGTGGCGAACTTACCAATGCAGAGAAACTGGCTGCCCGCTTCTGTAACGAAAAGACACTCGTGGGCTACATGCAGCACAAGAAAGGCAAGGGCCACAACGATTTCTCGAAAATGGAGGCCCAGTATATCGAGCCTTCCTCACGCCTGCGATGGCAGAAGAATGTCGTTGTGCTGACCAACCGTGAGGTGTTTAGTGCAGCCAACGAATTCGTGAAATATATGAAATGCTTCCCACAAGTCAAGATTGTTGGTGATCGGACAGGAGGCGGAGCAGGACTACCCTTCTCCTCTACCCTGCCTAACGGATGGACCGTCCGCTTCTCAGCCTGCCCCATGTACGACCGTCAGCAACAGCAAACGGAATTCGGCATCGATCCAGACTACAATATCGGACTCAAACAGTCAGATTTTGTTAAAGGCATCGATACGCTGATAGAATTTGCACGCAAACTTTTGGTGGAATGAAAAATTTATATTACCTTTGCACCCGGTTTTTACGGAAAATTGAATTGACTTTGTCGATTCACGCGCCTGTGGCGGAATTGGTAGACGCGTCAGACTTAGGATCTGGTGTCGCAGGACGTGCAGGTTCGAGTCCTGTCAGGCGCACCTGAAACGAACTAACGGAAACAATATGTAAGGTATGATAAATAAAGGGAAAAACTGCCCAAAAGGCAGCAGAATGGCAGAAAATGAAGATATTTTCGAAAAAAAATTAATTTTTTCTTGCACATTTGGAAATAATTACCTACTTTTGTCACCGATTTATATAAATTAATGCATAGATATATCATATTTTAATTGTTTAATTATAATTTTTAAGTTCAAATGAAAAAGAAAATTATTAATGGTATTCTGATGACTGCAATGCTCTTTGCAGGCACAACATCATTTGTTTCTTGTAAGGACAACGTGGACGACATCGCTTCACAGATTTACAAGGACATCGACAAAGTTAAGGCTGAGTTGGAGACCAAGATTGCAGGTCTTGACACTCGTCTCACCTCATTGGAGGGTAAGGTTTCAGCTCTTGAGGGCAAGGTAGCTTCTCTCGAGGGTGAGGTAGCTCAGATTAAGAACGACCTCGCTGCTATTGATACCCGCGTATCAAACGCAGAAAAAGCCATCAAGGATCTCGAGGCTCGCGCAGACGCTGTTGAGGCTGCTGTAAAGGCTCTTGAGGAGCAGATGAACAACCTCATCACCGACGTTAACGTTGAGGAGACTCTCGACGCTGTTCTCGGCACCATCAACCTGCCTGGTTTCAATCCTGGAACTCTCGCATCTTACTATGGCATCAACCACACTGGCATCGACCTCTTCCCATACGTAGGTGAGGATTGCAACGTTGATATCGACGCTCATAGTCTGACAAAGGACGATATTAAGGGTGTTACTCCTGTTTCTATCGTTGACGACGGTCTGATTTCAGGCTTCGAGGGCAACGTAGGTAAGGTTTACTTCACCGTTAACCCCAACACTGTTGACGCTTCTAAGGTTAACTTCTCATTCGTAAACAGCCTGGGTCAGGACGCTGGTCTGACACTGAGCGACGTTCAGGAGTCTAACCACCTGATCACATGGGCTCTTGGCAAGCACGGTAACGGTATCGTTGCTACTCGCGGTGAGAATGGCGCAAACCTCTATGAGGCTACTGTAACTCGTTACGTTCAGGACCTCGTAAAGGCTAAGACTTGGAACCTCGTTGACATCCAGAACTTCCTGAACCTCCAGGATCTTAAGGACGATGCTAAGGCAGCTATTGAGAAGGCTAAGGAAGGCAGCAAGAAGGCTGGTGCTAAGAGCTTGGTAAAGGAGGCTCTCCAGATCATCCAGAACTACTACAACAAGATCGACGCAGAGGGTAAGAACATTCCTCTCTATGGTCTGAAGGCTTCTTGGACTGGCGCTGACGGCGTTGAGAAGAGCTTCGTTAAGGGCTTCGACATCACTAGCGTAGCTATCGAGCCTCTGTCATACAACACATTCTGGACACTCGACAAGAGTGGCAAGGCTGCTGCTAAGAACCTGCTCGGCGTTGACGATTTTGATGCTATCAAGGGTATTGTTTACACCATCGCTAAGGCTACTGATTCAAAGAAGACTATGGACCGCGTAAAGAACTATCTGGACAAGGAGTCTGATAAGTTGGCTACCTTCAGAGAGGGTCACGAGTTCTTCGATGCAGTTGCTCCTATCATACTGTTCATCGGTACAGATGGTGTTAACCGCTTGGTTCCTGAGATGACTCTTAAGTCAGCAGAGAGCGAGATCACATTCATCTTGACTTCACCTACAGAGGAGTACCTCGTACCTGCAGCCTTCAAGTACGTTGCTGTTAAGCAGGGTGGCAAGGTTGTTGAGTCACACCTCGAGGCTGGTAACAACAAGATCATCAAGCTGACTCTCCCAATGGGCGCTTCTGAGATTGTATACAGCACAGTTGACTATGCTGGTTACACAGTTACTAAGAGATATCCTATTACCCGCGTTGAGTAATAGTATAAGGTTGAAGTGAGTAATTAACATTGTGAATTAAAAAAAACAAAGTAATAGATATGAAAATGAAGAAAGCAATATTGTCTTGCCTGATGCTGATGGCTGGTCTGTCAGTATCTGCTCAGGAGCAGAAAGGTACGACAGAATACGTCTTCGAGCCGCACTGGTACGTACAGCTTCAGGCTGGTGGCCAGTACACCACAGGTGAGGCTAAATTCGGCGACCTCATTTCTCCCAACGTACAGGTAGGTGTTGGCTACCAGTTCTCTAAGGCACTGGGTGCTCGCTTTGCTGTAAACGCTTGGCAGGGTAAGGCTGGCTATTCAAAGGAAGCTACAGATAAGCTGGGATTCGGCGATCTGAACTACAAGTTCAACTACTTCGCTCCCTCTATCGACCTGACTTTCGATCTGTCTAACATCATCGCAGGTTTCAACCCCAACCGTGTAGTTAGCTTCGGTGCTTTCATCGGTGGTGGTGTTAACTTCCGTTCAACAAGTGATGAGGCTGAGCAGACACGTAATCTGATCAAGTTCACATCTACCGATTGGACTCCTATGTTCGAGAATAAGTCAGCTGTTCTGCCTTTCGCACAGGCTGGTCTGACTGTTGACTTCAAGGTTAGCGACGCTGTTAAGCTCGGTGCTGAGCTGAATGGTAACATCCTGGGTGACAAGTTCAACTTCAAGGATGCTGGCAACCCTGACTCTTACATCAACCTCCTCGTTGGCGCAAAGATTGCTCTTGGCAAGACCTACTCTACCAAGTTCATCCCCGCTCCAGAGCCCGAGATTAAGTATGTTGAGAAGATCGTTGAGAAGATTGTTGAGGTACCCGCTGCTGCTCCCGCAGCTGCTGAGCCCCTCCGTCGCGATATCTTCTTCCAGATCAACAAGACTATCATCCGTGAGTCTGAGGCCCAGAAGGTTCAGGACATCGTAGCTTACATGAACCAGAATCCTACCTCTAAGGTTATGATCACTGGTTACGCTGACGCTGGTACTGGTAACGATAAGATCAACGATCGTCTGGCCGCTGGTCGTGCTGACGCAGTTGTTAAGGCCCTGAAGGCCGCTGGTATCGCTGAGAGCCGCATTAGCTATGACAGCAAGGGTGCTCGCGTTCAGCCTTTCGAGGACAACGACAGCAACCGTGTATCTATCTGCATCGCTGAGTAATCTCAATAACAGATAAGACTATAAAGCCCGGTCCCAGAATGGGGCTGGGCTTTTTCTTTAACAATAAACAAAAGTATATATGAAAAAAATATCTACTCTAATTCTTTTTGCAGCCTTTGCTCTCGGTGCCTACGCTCAGAGTGATGGTTACTACCATATCAAAAACACCGTCACAGAGCGTTATATGGTAATGGCCGACAACCAGTATGATTTCAGCGCTGGTACAGGTACAGCTGATGTCGCAGCCATCATCACCATCAAGTCACTCAGTGAAGTTAACACCCATCCTGGTGCGGTAGCCTATCTGAAAAAAGTAAAGGGCACCGAAGATCAGTATGATATTTCTGCACAAGGCACAAGTATAGGTAAGGGATCAAACGGCAAACTCTATCCCCACTTTACAGCTGTAAGTGGTGGCTACCAGATTTGGGGCAGCTATAGCGGTGCTACAGAGTATCTGAACGACACACCTCAGGACAGTGGGTCGGAAACAGGCAAACTGACCATTAAGGGAACTAAGGCACGTACATGGAAACTCTACCCTATTGGTAAAGATGATCACTACATTGGCATCAAACCAATGGTACATACCAACGATGGCTACTGGGCAACCATCTATTGCAGCTTCCCCTTCAAACTCGGCAGTGGTATGACAGCCTACTATGTCAACAAGGTAAATAAAGGTGGTTTCCAGTTGAAGAAGGTTACCGACAATGTTATTGCAGCAACCTTCCCTGTACTGGTTAAATTGGCTGGTTCAAGCGCCTCTGACAATAAGATCACACCTATGACAAGCGGTGGCAGCGAGCCAAGCGATAACCATCTGTATGGTCGCTATTTCGACAGCAGTGCTTCAAAACACGTGAACCGTCTGGCATATAACTCTAGAACGATGCGCGTGCTCGGTAAAGATGAGAATGGTAAGCTTGCTTTCGTCGTTGCATCAGCAAGCGATCTGACTGATGGAGCCTATATCCCTCACAACAAGCCATACCTTGAGGTTTCTTCTGGTTCTGCAGAAATAATGACAGAAGACGGATACACAGGCATAGAGAGCATTGAAGCAGAAGAGAAAGCAGACAACAAGATCTACACTCTCGCTGGTCAGGAACTGCCTGCCAACGTTACGCCTAAAGCTGGCATCTACATCAAGAACGGTAAAAAGATCGTAATTAAGTAAGAAGTATACAGCTAACAAATAATAAAAAATCCCCGTCACTGGCGGGGATTTTTATTATTTGTATTAGAAAATTCTCTTGGTGAATTTCACATTCAATACTGGATAAACCTTAAAGGTCTTAGCCAGATCAACATAGTCACCAACCTGTCCGCTGATATTTCTAACATCCTTCGTCAGGTTGATACCGTCATGCATATAAAGATCAGGCGAACCACCCCAGAACCAAACGCCGGCATCGAAAGAAACCTTCCAATCGTCACGGTTCTTCACCAAACGTCCACCATATCCAAAGCCCAAGTAAGGTTTGAATGCATTTGATTTAGCCTTTACAACAACCATACCTTTTGAATTTGGAACCATTACATAAGGATCTCCCTCCCTATGAACCAATTCTCCATAAGAATCATAGATATCATGTGCAAATTCACCCAGTTTAAAGCCCATTCGTCCTGCATCCCTGAACATCTTCTCCTGATGAGGATTCAAATAAGATTCATAAGGCTCGCTGGGGTTCTGAGGATTAGGTAGTGTTATAACCGGATCACCATTCATGACATTGTCATACATACGGTTATACATACCAATAGAGAGCAAAGTAACCATAGCCTCTGTAGTATTAACAGCCTCTGCGAACTTTGACGCTCCCCAATAGAATCCTGCTGTGAAATGTATATTCTTAGACCAATTATCGTTTGCCTTAAATGGGAATACATCAACCAACAACTTAAAGTTGCTCATGGTTGGCTTACCAGCCATATCGATATGATCATCTGCATCAAAGCCAGAGAAAGAATAGAGCATCTCAGACATACGGTCAAAACGTGTCTCAACACGATTTCCATTAGCATCATATCGACGAGCCGGCTCATCACCAACAATAACATCAAACTGCATATTCTTCGTGAAATGAGGCGTAAAATCATAGCCTGCACGGAGCTGCACATACTCACCGATTGGTGAAGAAAGTTCCAAACCAAGACCTGTAGTTCCTGCTGTGAGCGATACATCCATATGCTGGAGAATATCATGTTCCTTCCAATACTGAAGAACAGGAATATACTCCGACTGCTTGTCATTAAGTACGGGCAGTTTCTTTTGGCTTTCAGTCTGCGCCATAGCAGTCACCCCCAAGCTGGCCATAGCCAGCAGAATCATCACTTTTTTCATTTAGTTATCCTTTAATATTATTGATTATATCATGTTTATCTCATTCGCCAACTTCCTGCCTGCTCCACCATAGGCACCACAATCTCTTCATTCGTAGAGTCTCCATAGCAAAGCACTAGGAATACATTTACAGAGTTCAATACAGTATCACGCATAGCCCTGGAGATACGTACCTCACGAATACCATGATGTAAGGCCTCCTGCTGCGCCATAAACTGACGGTATGTAACCTGCAACTGCTCACTATAGTCCGCAGGCAGACTGTCTGCGCCACTCTTGCCCTCCAGAAACAGATTATATTCCTCTCTGACCAGGTGATCGTAATAGCCCTTTGCCGCCAAAGAAGCTAACTCCTCTGGCGTCGGTCCAGAACAAGCACATACTGGAATCAGGACCAGCCAAGCCCAAAACAGATGTTTCATTTACTTCTGACGCACAAAGACATTAATCGGCGAACCTGTAAGCGTCCAATTCTCTCGGATTTTATTCTCCAGAAAGCGCTTGTAAGGCTCTTTGATATATTGTGGAAGGTTGGCATAGAACACAAAAGTAGGAATCTGTGTATCAGGTACCTGTGCCACATACTTAATCTTAATATACTTGCCTTTTACTGAGGGAGGCGGGAATGCCTCTATCAACGGCAACATCACCTCGTTAAGTTTCGAAGTACCGATCTTCGCCTTGCGGTTCAGATAGACCTCCTTAGCTGTCTCCAGCACCTTGAAAAGACGCTGTTTCGTAAGCGCCGAGGCAAAGATGATGGGGAAATCAACAAATGGTGCCATACGCTGCCGAATAGCATTCGTAAACGTATCAATAACCACCTGAGACTTTTCTTCTACAAGATCCCATTTATTAACGACTACAACCAGTGATTTATTGTTCTTCTGAATCAATTGGAAGATATTCATATCCTGTGCCTCAATACCACGCGTAGCATCGATCATCAGAATACATACATCACTATTCTCGATAGCTCGGATAGAGCGCATTACCGAATAGAACTCCAAATCCTCCGTCACCTTATTTTTACGACGGATACCTGCCGTATCAACAAGATAGAAGTCGAAACCAAACTTATCATAGCGTGTATATATACTGTCACGGGTAGTTCCTGCTATCTCCGTCACGATATTACGTTCCTCACCAATAAAGGCATTGATAATACTCGACTTACCGGCATTAGGACGACCAACAACGGCAAAACGGGGGATGCCATCCTCCAAATCATCCTTTGCTTTCTCTGGCAACAACTCGAGCACCTTGTCAAGTAAGTCGCCTGTACCACTGCCTGTAGCAGCGCTGATAGGATACGGATCGCCCAATCCGAGTTTATAGAACTCGTACTGATCATAAAGATCCTTACCATCGTCGGCCTTATTAGCCACAAGTATTACAGGTAGTTTTGCACGACGCAGAATCTGAGCCACATCCATGTCCCAGCCTGTTACACCATTATTAATGTCACAAAGGAAAAGCACCAGATCTGCTTCCTCTGTGGCGATAATCACCTGTTTACGGATTTCCTCCTCGAATATATCATCTGAGTTTACGACCCAGCCGCCTGTATCTACTACAGAAAACTCGCGACCATTCCACTCACATTTGCCATACTGGCGATCACGGGTAGTGCCTGCCTCATTGCTGACGATTGCCTGACGAGACTTTGTCAAGCGATTGAATAGGGTTGATTTCCCCACATTCGGGCGTCCTACGATTGCTACTAAATTTCCCATATAACTCTCTTTTTCTGCAACAGACAGCAGGACTTAAGGACTATTACAATCAAAAAGTCATGTTCTGTTGCTAAATTCTTACTCAGGGTTGTATCCGAAATGATTGAGTTCACGCTCTGACGAGCGCCAATCTTTGTCGACCTTCACAAAGATCTCCAGGAAGATCGGTTTGTCGAAGAATTTCTCTAACGACTTGCGAGCCTCAGTACTAACCTTTTTCAAGGCTACGCCCTGATGGCCTATAATAATGCCTTTCTGGCTATCACGCTCCACATAGATGACGGCATTGATATGAATATGCTTCTCGTCTTCCTTGAAGCGCTCTACGCTGACCTCTACAGAGTAAGGGATCTCCTTATCGTAGTACAGCAAAATCTTTTCACGGATAATCTCCGACACGAAGAAACGGGCTGGTTTATCCGTCAGTTGGTCTTTTTCAAAAAAGGCCGGGCTCTCAGGAAGCAACTCCTGAATGCGGCGAAGAAGCATGTCTACACCAAACTTATTCTTAGCAGAGATCGGCAAGATTTCAGCATTCGGCAGCAAGCGATGCCAATGTTCAACAATCTCACCCAGTCTAGCTTCACCGCCTGCCAATTCATCAATCTTATTAACCAACAGCAGCACAGGGATATCCATCTTCTGCACTTTCTCAAGGAAATCCATGTTCTTTTCTGGATTCTCCACAACATCTGTCACATAGAGCAAAATGTCTGCATCCTGCAAGGCCGACTCTGAAAAAGCGAGCATCGACTCCTGAAGTTTGTAGTTTGGCTTCAACACACCTGGTGTATCAGAAAAGACGATTTGCATTTCTGGTGTATTAACAATACCCATAATACGGTGACGGGTTGTCTGCGCCTTGAAAGTAGCAATGGAAATACGCTCACCAACCAATTGGTTCATGAGCGTACTTTTACCTACGTTGGGGTTACCAACGATATTTACGAATCCTGCTTTATGACTATTTACTGCCATCGTAAGCCCATTTGTAGTAAGATGCGCCATGTACGAATCCTGCACCGAAGGCGGTGAAAATCATGTTGTCACCTTTCTTTAGCTTACTTTCGTTGTCCCAGATGGCCAATGGAATGGTTGCAGCACTAGTATTACCATAGTGTTCGATGTTAACCATCACTTGATCCATCGGAAGTTCCAAACGTTTGGCTACCGCCTCGATGATACGCATATTTGCCTGATGAGGAACAACCCACTGGATATTATCCTTATTCAGGCCGTTACGTTCAGCAATCAATGCGCAGTCATTGCTCATGTTCGTCACAGCATAGCGGAACACCGTACGTCCCTCCTGATAAAGGTAGTGCAGACGATGATCAACTGTGAAGTGCGATGGCGGGCAGACAGACCCTCCTGCCTTCATATGAAGGAACGGGAGACCTTTACCATCTGTACGGAGATAAGAATCCATTACACCGATGTTCTGTTCCTCGGTAGCCTCTAAAAGCACGGCAGCGGCACCATCTCCGAAGAGAGGGCATGTCTGACGATCCTTATAGTCTGTTACCGACGACATTTTATCAGCGCCGATGACGATGATTTTCTTGTAGCGACCGCTCTGAATCATCGTTGCTGCCACGTCGAGCGTATAGAGGAAGCCACAGCAGGCACCCCAGAAATCAAACGCGAAAGCGTTTTTCAGACCAAGTTTGCCTAACACGATAGATGCTGTGGAAGGAAACTTATAATCCGCCGTTGAAGTGGTAACAATCAGCGCATCAATCGTATCAGGGTCAACGCCGGTCTTCTGTAACAACTGTTTGGCTGCCTTACGCGCCATATAGCTTGTACCGAGACCTTCCTCTGTGAGGATGCGGCGTTCCTTGATACCGACACGCGTCATAATCCACTCATCGTTGGTGTCAACCATCCTCGACAACTCCTCGTTGGTGAGAATGTAGTCGGGGACGTAGCCACCGACGCCGGTGATTATAGCGTTGATTCTATCCATTACTCAGCTACTTCGTCCTCTTTCTTGATAGCAACCTTACCACGATAGTAACCGCAAGTGGGGCATACGGTGTGATAAACATAATATGCGCCACAGTTAGGGCATACTGCGAGTGTAGGAGCTACTGCCTTGTCGTGAGTACGACGCTTGAGTGTACGAGTCTTTGACTGTCTTCTTTTAGGATGTGCCATAATTATTTTAAATTTTAAATTTAACTTTTAACTTTTCTCTTTTAATTTCAAGAGTTTTTCCCATCGGGGGTCTATCGGCTGGTTGGACTCCTCATCGCTGCTTCGGTCAGCTGACAGCTCTTCCAGAGCTTGCGTCATGGCAGGGTTGCACTTGCCAGGTGCATGCACATGCCTGATGGGTATAACCAGTGCGACAAACTCATAGATGAACCACGCCATGTCGAGTATTCCTTCGTCCTCAGGCACCACGATAACATCATCTTCCTCTGAGTATGCGCTTCCGAGCTTAACGACCAAGCGGTTGTCGGTTTCTACCGGCTGCTCCATATCGTCGAGGCATCGGTCACAAGGTATGATTACTATGCCTTCTGTATGAAACTGGAACTCGAAAAAGCCGGTTGCCTTGCGTATAGACACCGACACATGCAAAGAGCCATTCTTCACATCAGCACCGTCAAGAGCCTTGAAATAAGCATCGTCAAGATTGAAATCTAAGGAAGTTTCCTCTTCCTTCAACCCCTTCAGATCGACCTTCAATAACTCCAGACTACACATAATCACACTTTTGGGTTGCAAAGTTACAAACTTTTTTCCAATTAAGGGACGGTAATTTTATTTTTTTATCATTTTCCTGCAAATTACATGATATTCAGACTATTATATTACACATTTACAGGGCATTCTGTGCAATAATACGAAGAATTCTGCGTTATTTCCATGTATGCAGTGGACAGACAGAATCCGACAAGTAAAAATCCTCCTGGTGATGGCAGCCATCCTGATTGCCGTCACCTCGTTGGTTGTATCACATTATCTTGTGAAAGACCTTTCTAACGAAGAACGTAAGAAGATGGAAGTATGGGCACAAGCTCTACACGCCCTCAATACTGCCGATGAGAACACAGATTTAGCACTTGTACTGGATGTTATACAAGGTAATACGACAATTCCTGTCATCATATTAAATAAAGAAGGAAACGTCGATGATTTCCGTAACATCAACATCAAAGATACAACCCGTTTAAAAGCTTATGCTTTGAAGATGATGCAATCAGGTGACACCATCCGTGTTGGCACCCAAATGGTTTGCTATGATGAGTCTACTCTACTCAAACGGCTCTCACAATATCCCTACTGGCAATTAGGCATCGTCATGATCTTTGTTGTCGTGGCCATCTTCGCCCTATTATCCTCAAAGAAAGCAGAACAAAACAAGGTATGGGTTGGCTTATCGAAGGAAACAGCTCATCAACTTGGCACACCAATATCCAGTCTGATGGCTTGGGTAGAAATACTGAGAGAAAGTCATCCCGATGACGAGATGATTCCCGAGATGGACAAGGACGTAAAACGTCTGGAACGTATAGCAGAACGCTTTTCTAAGATTGGCTCTCTCCCAGAAACCAAGGACAGTTCTATGAATGAAGTTCTTGAACATGTCGTAGATTATATGCGTAAGCGTACTTCCAATAAAGTGAACATAATATGTCATACTCCCAAGCATGATGTAATTGTAAAGATGAGCACCTCACTCTTTGAATGGGTCATCGAGAATCTCTGCAAGAATGCTGTGGATGCGATAGAAGGTAGCGGACAGATTGTCCTCACTCTGACTGAGGAAGGCAAACATGTAGCGATTGAAATAACTGATACTGGTAAGGGAATCCGTAAAAAAGATATCAAAAATGTTTTTACACCTGGCTTTACAACGAAGCAACGTGGTTGGGGGCTAGGTCTCTCACTTGCCAAACGTATTGTAGAGGAATACCATCACGGGCATATCTACGTTAAGTCGTCAGAATTGGGCAAAGGTACAACCTTCCGCATCGAACTATCATAAATTTCCTGCGCGTGCGGCAGTTGTCATATACCAGAAACAACCCACACTTCCCACACTTCCTACACCCGACTCAGGTGTGAGAAGTGCGGAAAGTGCGGGATAAAAAGCTGATTTGACAACTATACCTGCGCACATACGCAGAAACCAGCTTCCGCACAAAAACAGCAGGTATTCACATGCACCCCGTGATTATTTTCTAAAAGAGGCGGATTACCTAAGGATAGCACGGCTTCCCGTGGGACAACAGGGTGTATTTTCAGTAACAAAACGAAAGAGCCCTGAACCTTTTCGGATTCAGGGCTCTCAAATAAAAGTGGCGGCTTCCTACTCTCCCGCATTGCATTGCAGTACCATCGGCGCAGGCGGGCTTAACTTCTCTGTTCGGAATGGGAAGAGGTGGGACCCCGCTGCAATAACCACCTGATATGGGTATTGACACTGTCGACACAAGAAACCTCAGTAGAAGCCCGTTTCAGAAACAACTACATCTGATAATATCAGCATACAGCGAAAGATCTCGGACAATTAGTAGTGCTCGGCTTTGACGTCACCGTCTTTACACCTGCACCCTATCAACGTCAT
>NZ_FOIV01000004.1 GCF_900109055.1 Prevotella sp. khp7 | reverse complement strand
CCATTGAGGGTCGTCATAGACGATGACGTTGATAGGGTGCAGGTGTAAAGACGGTGACGTCAAAGCCGAGCACTACTAATTGCCCGAGATCTTTCGCTGTATGCTGATATTATCAGATGTAGTTGTTTCTGAAACGGGCTTCTACTGAGGTTTCTTGTGTCGACAGTGTCAATACCCATATCAGGTGGTTATTGCAGCGGGGTCCCACCTCTTCCCATTCCGAACAGAGAAGTTAAGCCCGCCTGCGCCGATGGTACTGCAATGCAATGCGGGAGAGTAGGAAGCCGCCACTTTTATTTGAGAGCCCTGAATCCGAAAAGGTTCAGGGCTCTTTCGTTTTGTTACTGAAAATATTGAATTCTTTTCTTATTGTTATCTTCCGATTACCGAAAATTCTTTGTATCTTTGCCATCGAAATGCAGAGGTTATTGTATATATATGTATGGCTAAAGCGTATAAGGCACACTTGTGGCTTTGGCATCCAGTCGCCTACCGATTATTGGTTGGTGCGTTATGTAATTAATGAGCATTGGCCATATTATCAATATAAAACATTAGGAAAAGGTGATCAATGGTTGACTAGAAAACTGGGGCGCCTCTATTTCAGGTTAGCCAATTGGCGACAGCCTCAAATGATAGAGAGTGATGGTTATCACGATTATTTCAAGGCTGGCTGCAGTATGGCAAACTATGGTAGCTCTACCGAATTAATTAGAATAACTTTGGAAGACGATTATCAATCTCGCTTGACTGATATATATAATAAGGTGAATGACCGGACAGTACTCATAGTGGAAGGCATACAAAAGGATATTTGTTTCTGGCAACAGATAGTAGCTGATGTAAGGACAGGTGTCACTTTCGATCTCTATTACTGTGGAATCGTTTTATTCGATAAGAAACGACATAAGCAAAACTATATTATTAACTTCTAACCAACAATTGAATATGAAGATAACTAAGGTTTATACTAGGACAGGGGACAAAGGCGAAACAAGTATCGTTGGTGGTATTAGGGTGAGAAAATCAAATGTACGTCTCGAAGCCTATGGGACGGTAGATGAGTTGAGCGCTCATCTAGGATTATTGGCGGCGGTGCTTCCTGTTGGTGATGACCGTGATTTGGTCATTAAGATACAGAACAATCTGTTTAACGTATGCTCCAATCTTGCAACCGATCAGAGTAAAACCCCCTTATATGAATCGGCTAAACTTGCTGGAGGAGAGATAGAATTGTTGGAACAGGAGATTGATAAGATTATGAAACTGCTTCCTGAGAAGCAGGGATTCGTTCTTCCTGGTGGTACGCAGGCAGCTGCCCAGGCACATGTTTGCCGTACAGTGTGTAGAAGAGCTGAGAGACGTATCGTCGCATTGTCGGAGGTGGCGCTAATTAGCCCCGAAATACAACAATATATTAACAGATTGAGTGATTACTTATTTGTTTTGGCAAAAAAAATAAATTTTAACGCTGGTGTCAGTGAAATAGTTTGGCAAAAAGTTTGTAAATAAGAATAAAATGATTACTTTTGCGTCCGATAAATTAATATAGTAAACCCAAAGACCTAAGAAATATGTATTGGACACTGGAATTAGCTTCAAAATTAGAAGACGCACCTTGGCCCGCAACCAAGGACGAGTTGATAGATTACGCAATACGCTCAGGTGCCCCTTTGGAAGTACTTGAGAACTTGCAGGAAATTGAGGATGAGGGTGATGTATACGAAAGCATTGAAGATATCTGGCCCGACTATCCAACTAAGGAAGACTTTCTCTTCAACGAGGATGAATATTAGACTGTAAGTGTTAATCTATTAATCAAAAACATCAGCGAGATAGGCAAATTGGATTTGCTTATCTCGCTGATGTTTTTGATGTTCTCAATCGTTATTTGCTGAGATAGCTCTTCAAGGCCTCGACGTATGCCTCGAATGCTTTTCGTCCTTTATCGGTGATGCGGCAGATGGTGCAAGGGCGTTTGCCTTTGAAGGTTTTCTCTACCTCGATGTAGCCCGCCGCAGATAGTTTGTCGACCTGCACGCTCAAGTTGCCTGCCGTAGCTCCCGTCTGCTCCTTGATATAAGGGAACTCGGCTTCGTCGGCGCTGATGAGCAGCGACATGACGGCTAGTCGCAGTTCTGCATGCAGCAGTGGATCTAATGGCTGAAACATAGACGGTCCTCCTTATTTCTTGTTTTGTATATGAATCACAACTCCTGGTATGATGAGGGCAATGATTGTAACGCCTGCCATTACATAGAGCTGTTGGTAACTGGAGAAAAATAGTGCGGTAAAAAATCCTCCCAAGCCTGCGATGAATCCGCATCTTTGTATGAGAAGGTTTTGGATTATGCGTCCCGTGATGCACGTACTCATTCCAAAACATAAGGAAATGATACTAGTTATGCAGCTGAATATGTATGCATTGGGGATAATCAGTTTTAAAGGCAGAACTCCAGTGCCTATCAGGCAGAACAAGATGCCGATACCTCCACAAAACAAACCAAATGTAGACCATACATGGCCTATGGTCTTGCTGACGAATGTTGTTGGGACTGTTTCTTTCTTTTTGTCGATTATCCAATTGCCAATAAAGCCAATCAGCCACATGACAGCCCATAGAGTGTTCCAAATAGGTCCACCATGATTCTTCCACAAGTAAGCTATCAGCGGTGCAAATATAGTGACGCAAACTCCCCACCACATCAGAGGCAGAGCTGAATTCTTGGTAATCGTGCGCTGACTACGCTCAATCTGTTCTGTGATAATCTCCAGACTGCGTTCAGCAGTCAAGTTTTTATTTTCTTCCATGTCGTTTACAATTTGATAAATTATGAAATGTTGTATAACTCTCTTATGTGCCTGTCTTTCCTCCTGCAGAAAGGTCAGACAGAACACAAATTATCCGGATCGCGCTGCAAAGATAAATAAGTTTATAATATAAACCAAATTATAATGCAGAATACATCTCAAATATAAGAATTATTAACACTTCATAAAGAATATGGATAATATGTGCTTCTATTGCAACAGGTGCTTGTGTATACTTTAGATCTGTTTACAATCGAAAAAAATATCTGTAGGTTGTTATGATAGACCTACAGATATTCACTTACATTCAATAGAATGTGATTATTCAGACAGCATGGTTACCTCGATGCTGCGTTTGGCAGCCAACAGTTGCTGGGCCATGCGCTGGATGTCTTCGGCTGTCATTTCTTCTACCATCTTACAGTAGTTATGGTCGAAGTCGGCATTATCGTCGAGTTCATGCCATATGATGTAGCTCCAGTAATCGTTGGTAATAGCTACTTGGGCATACTGCTTCACGAGATATTCCTTCACTTTCTGCATGGACGTGGCTGAAGGGCCATGATTGGCGATGTTCCTCAGCTGCTGATAGATGATAGGATTCAACTCTTCATATCTTGATGGGTCGGCATTGTACGAGATGTTCAACGTGGCGTTGGGCTTATCGTCCTTATCGAGTTCAAAGTCAACGCTTACACCATAAGTGCCACCCTTTTCTTCACGAACAGAGTCGGTATAGGCGATGGAGAGACAGCGTTTCAGGAAGTCGAGTTCCAAATCGCTCTTCGGAGTGAAGGGTACGTCTGCGGTCAGGTAAATGCTGACATTGGCCAATGGGGTGGCCTGTTGCTTAGTGAACTTTACCACCTTCTCGCCATCTACAATGCGGGGTACGTTCTGGTAGTTTGTCTGTTCGTGCTTTCCAGTGGCAGGCAGCGTAGCCAGATACTGACAAACAAGATTGCGCAATTCATGCTCGTCGTAGTTGCCGATGATAACCGTCTTGAAGTTAGAGGCATCGCTGAAACGCTCTTTGTATATCTGAAGAATGCGGTCGTAGTTGGCCTTGTTGAGAGTCTCCTGCACGACAGGTTCCAGTCGTGGATGATGTCCATAGAGGATGGCACGGATAGAGTCATTATAGTCAACTTTTGGTGAAGCATTTCTGTTAGAGAGGAATGAGCGTGTACGGCTGATGAGCGAGGCATAGGCAGCAGAATCTTTGCGAGGCTGAGTGAAGTAAAGGTAGGTTAGCTGGAACATTGTCTTCATATCTTTGACCGACGAACTGCCGTTGATGCTCTGTCCCTTACTGCCTACAGATGGACTGACACGCACGCTTTTGCCCGTCAGCATCTTGCGTAAGCTGACTGCATCAAAGTTGCCCACGCCTCCCTCGGTGACGCCGCTGGAGATAAGCGAGAAGTTGGGAATATCCTTATCGTCATAGAGCGATGTTCCGCCATCTGCCTTCATGCTGAGTGATACGGCATCCGCTTCATAGTCAGTCTTCTTAGCGTACACCTTCATGCCGTTGCTGAGTGTGAACTCTGTGAAACCGTGAGCCCAAGCCTGCTCGTTGGTGATGGAGCCTGGCTGTGGCAACTTACTTACGAGGTCGGTAGCCAGCTGCTGTTCTTCATAAGGTGCATAACTTAACTGCTGGGCAGCGAGAATCACTTGACGTACTTGGTCTTCTGATGGAATGACGATGTTTTCCTTGTCTGGGGCATACATTACCACCACCTGATTCTGGTTGGTGATAAGTTCTTTCACAGCGGCATTCACTTCCGCCAAAGTCACTTCTCGGTCGAGTTTGCGTGTATTATCCAATTTGAAGTCGGCGCTCACCAAAGGCTCGCCCTCCAGGAAGTTGTCTACACATTCGTTCACGAAGTGCGAGTTACGGTAGTCTCCCTGCATCTTGGCACGGCGTTCGGCAGCATTCATGCGCAGTTTCTTGGCGCGGTCGAGTTCTGATTGGGTAAACCCGTGCTGGCGGGCTCGTTCTGCCACGCCTACGGCAGCAATGATGCCTCCCAGGATGTTGTCGCTTTTACAGCTGACACTCATAGAGAAGGCGTCTTTTGTGCGACTGAGGAAGAATATCGAAGAACGTCCCGTCGCACTCTGGAAGGGTGCGTCCGACTGCTGCCGCAGTTCTACGTAACGGTCGTTGAGCATGGTGGTGATCAGACCGTCCACATAGTCGTCGCGCAGGTATTTCTCCGAGTTCTTCTCACTATCTGGGGTGGCATCACGTTTCTGATAAAGGTGACAGAGGGCAATGGGCTGCTCCTTGTCTTTCTCGATGGCTACAATCATCGTGTCGTTGTCGCTGACAGGGAAGTAGATACGCTCTGCCGCTTTCTTCGGCATGGGGATGGGTGAAAAAATCTTCTTGATTTTCTTTTCCATCTTGTCCACATCAATATCACCAACAACGATGATAGCCTGTAGGTCGGGGCGATACCACTTCTGATAGTAGTCGCGCAGATCCTGATAGGGGAAGTTGTCTACGATGTCCATCGAACCGATAGGCATGCAGTCTTCATACTTGGTGCCTTTATATATTTTGGGCATGGCCTGTTCCATGAGACGCTGCACAGCCATACCGGCACGGCGGGTGCGCCACTCCTCATGAATCACCCCACGTTCTTTGTCAATTTCTGCGTCTTCAAGCAGCAGGTAATGGCTCCAGTCGTGAAGCACCAGCAGGCAACTGTCTATGATACCTTCGCGCTTTAACGGGGCAGAACCGATATGGTAGACCGTCTGGTCGATAGAGGTATAGGCATTCAGATTGGCGCCGAACTTCACGCCGATGGACTCGCACCAGGGCACGATGCCGAGGCGCTTGCCCTTGCCGGGGAAGTTCTTGGTACCGTTGAAGGCCATGTGCTCCAGAAAATGGGCCAGTCCGCGCTGACGTGGCTCCTCAAGAATGCTACCCACACGCTGGGCGATGTAAAAGTCTGCCAGACCAGCCTCTTTCGCATTGTGACGGAGGTAGTAGGTCATGCCGTTCTTCAGCTTGCCCTTACGTACGGCAGGGTCTTGTGGCAGGCTCTGGGCCACTGCCGTAGCCGACAGCAGCACCAGAGCTAAAAGAGAATATATTTTCTTCATCTTCATAGCTTATTTGAACATTGAAGGTTTTGCTTCGGGGATGAAGTCGTTGGCAGAGTTGTTGGTGTCAACATACTTCCCTTCGTTGTCAGTCTTACGGATAACTGCCTTGCTATAGCGGGTCTTATCGTTCATGGTCTTTCCACAGTAAGTCCAGCCGCTGTCGATGTTAGCGGGCAGCACGTTCCACTGCCATTCCTCCTCAACACTAAGGTTGACGCCGTCGATAACCCATGACATGGGTACCTTGTAGGTGCTGTTCACTTTCATTTCATAGGCATTACCGTTGACGCTCATCACATATTTGCCGTTATAAGCATACTTCTCCAGCCAGTTTTCTTTGCTCTCTTTCATCTTGGCGATGGCCATCGACTTGAAACCGCGGTTGTGCATGCTGTAGAGTGTAGCGGTATAGCAGTACCACTTGTCGAGGTTGGGCACGCTGGTGTTGTCTACATCGTTGTAGGTAGGATTGCTGCTGATGTCATAGAACTCGTAGTCGGCACCACGCAGGTCGATGGAGTTGGCGTTGCCCTCCAGATGGTTGATGGCGTTAACGGCCAAGGTGAGTGACTTGCCAGGTTCAACGGGTACGCTTGTGCCGTTGCCTGGAATCATGTAGACGGCAGCCACGGCCATGGTGTCCTTGCTGATATCGGGTACGTATTCGTAGTTGTTAACAGTCAGGAATGATGACTCGAGGAAAGCGATGCTATCGGCATAGAGGGTAACGTCACTGTTGTTGGTGATGACCACGTATTGGTCGTTGCTGTACTGTTTGCCTTCAGGAGTGGTGGTGCCTGTAAAGAATACCTCGCTGATCACGAAGCCGCCCTTGGCTGTGAAGGTGTTGATGGTAACCTTCATTGATGAAGCTGTGCGTGAGAGGTTGATGTTATCCTGACTAACCTCGAATTTGCTGGTACCTGCCACACCATTGATGGTGAACGACAATTCACCTTCTGCATGCAGGTCGTAAGTGCCTTCTTCCACCTCGTTGAATGTGGCTACAAAGCCGTTGCTGGTCTTCTCGATGGCGTTGTTCAGAACATGTATCTGACTTGAGCTTACGTTGGTCAGGGTGATGTTGCTATTAGTTACCTCAACGTTCTCTAGGTTGAGGGGCATCTCCAGTGACAATGTCACAGGATCATTGATGATGATAGGATCATCGTTGCTGCTGCACGATGTCAGATTCAGTCCCAAGGAAAGGAGCATCAGGCTCCACATAAATACCTTCTTCATAATTACTATACTTTTTATCTGATAAATATTATTGTTTAAAATGTGATTCCGAACTTGACGGCCAAATGCTGTTCATATTCACTCTCAGAACAGAATGTCGCGCCTCCACTCAGTGCGCCGAACATTGCATAACGGCTGGTGCCGATGCCGTGGTCGTATCTTATCTGTGCATTGACGACTGTATAGTCGGCCTTCAGATAACGGAAGTTGTGGTTCTGCATCTTGACGGCAGCCGTTTCCGTGTTTACTACAGGGATGCTTAACTGGCTGTCAAGGTTTTTGTGATAGCCTCCTGTCAGTGCACAGGTCAGCGTTCCCTTTTTACCCAGTCCTGTGATGTATTGCGCACTCAACTGGCTGTATATACGGCTGACGTTCTGTTTACGCTCAGGCTCCACATACTTCTCATGGTTCTGCATATAGCCTACTTTCATGGCGATGTGCCAGCTAGAGTGTTGACGTTGTCCGTAAACCATGTTCATACTGGCATCGATGATGTTGTTCTTATACATGGTCAGTGTGGTCAGGATAGGGTAGCTGTTCGACTGCGACGAGCCTACCATGTTCTCATCGCCCAGTCGGCAGATATATTGCGCATCAGCATAGATGGCTAAGTCGGCTTTGCCACTTTTCCGCCATCCGGCCTGCAGTTTGGCCTCCTCACGATAGAGTTTGGTGAGGGGCAGTGAGTTAAGAGAGGCGGCAATGCGCTCATAGCGGTGCTCTCCGATGGTGATGTTGGTGAAAAGCCCATGGCCGTTGCGGGGTTGAACGTTCAGGTAGAGCTGTGCGCCGCCACCATTGAAATACAGGTTGTTCACCTCGCCAGAGAAGCGCACGTAGATAGCTCCTAATCCCGTCATCTGAAACTCTGGTATGACGCCTGTCTCACGGTAGAAGGTGACGTTGTCTGTCTGTTTATAGATATTAGCCTCGGCTGCTGCTCCCAAAAGGTATGTGCCTGTTTCGTATGCCACTCCGCCCCTTAGGGTAAGGTCGGTCACGATGGCACGCATACGAGGGTCGATGGTACGGTATTCGTGTTCAGCACGGAACAGCATTTCACCACCCATAAGCATGCTCCCGACCTTCGTGGCATAGCCGCCCTCAAACACATAACGTTCGCGCTCTGTGTTGCCGCCCATGGTGTCGGCAAGGATGTAAGGCTCCAACAACTCATAGTCTGAAACGGAGTTCCATTTGATGTTTCTGTTCTTACCAGTCATATATGATGCCTTGCCCCATACTGAAGAATGGTCTGAGAGACGCAAATATGTATCGGCTTCAATATCATAGAGCGTGCTGCCAGTGCCCTTCTGCAAAGTAAAGGCCTCTGTCTGGTCTGTGAGATCAAGTGAGATTGCCAATTGTGAGTATGCCGTCTTAAAGGCCTGTCCGTGAAGTGCAGGGTTCTTCCAAGTTTCAGCATCCAGCAGATTCCATGCCTGTTGGTGTTCTGTCAGCACAGAGTCGGGCGTGGCGGCCACCAATGAGGTGGTAGCTATTATATATAATAAGGTAGTAATATGTCGTAACTGTATGTTCATTCTTCCAGAAGTATGATGGGTAATTCTGTTTTGCTGAGAGGTATGTCGGCAAAAGGCTTGTAGTCCGAGTGTGCACGATAGTGGCGGGTACGTATCGCTCCGTCCAGCCCTGTGTATTTCACCATACCTGTCACGTCAACCTTATAAGCTCCTCGCAAGACGGTTGTCTCGAAGGTGTTGCCGCTCATGTCGGCTGTCGACGTGTTGAGCGTGGTGTTAAGACTCTGCAGAGTCAGCGTTCCCTGTATCTGTATGACGTTGATGCTGTCGGGGATGTCGAGTGTCACTCTGGCCACTGTATGGTAGTCTGTCTGCTCCTGGTGACAGCCCGTAAGGACTGTTGTCAGCAGGATGAAAATACATATGTTCAGTATCTGCTTCATATCTTTACGTTCATTTCTAGTCCGAAATAGGGTGTTACGTGGCGGCGGAAGGTGTAGCCCTTGCGCTCATAGTCAGGGGTGTAGTCCCATATCTTGTTACAGAACATGGCTATCTGTAGTCTGTCGGCAAACAGTTTCTTCGTCACCTTCAGGTTCAGGTTCATCGACATAGGCACGCGGGTCAGTTCATAGAGAGTCTCGCTGTTGGTTCTGATGAGCCATTGCAGATAGGTGTCGTCTTCGTCGCCAGCCTGCCAGTCATGTATGGTGCCGTCGGGAGCGATGTACTGGTCGGGTGTGTTACTGATACGGTCGCGCTGCGACATCGTGTACCATAGGAATTGTGCCGAGAGTGAGAATCCGAGTCTCAGGCGTGGCACATCGGTGTCGAAGGTGAAGTTGGTGTTGAACGACTCACTCATCGTGCCGTCGGCATCCTGATAGAGACCGACATACTGCAGACTCCTGTCGCCTACCACCATGCTGGGGCGATAGGTCTCGAGAATAGAATTGCGGTAGTGGGTGTGTAGCCAGGCACCATTGATGGTCAGTCGTGTCAGTATCTTAGGCAGACGTACGGTCTCAAGGGTATATTCAATACCTTGCTTGTCGGTTTCGCTGCCATTGGTGTAGTTGCTATAACCTACCAGTTCATCCCTCAGGGTATAGGTCATATCGCTGAGGGCGGGTGGGGCTGTGAGTGTTGAGCCGTCGATGGTTGAGGCATCGTATTCCTTATAACTGAAGCTCTCGTAGTGTGTCTGACTACGGAATCCTGAGGTCATTTTCTCACGGAAGTAGGTTATGCTCAGTCGGTTGCCGCCGATATTAATGTCGGCCGACATTTCCCACTTCAAGTTTCTGGCAGCCTGCAACTCCAGGTTCCTGGGGTTGCGGATATACGTCATGAGGTTCACACGGCGATAGTCGGGATTCTCGTGGTAATAGTTCAGTTGGATGAAGTCGATGTAGAGCTTGTCGGGGAAGAGCTGCTCCATCGTCGGCATCTTTGTGTGCTGTCCGATACCCCCAGCCAGACGGATGAAGGTAGGCTTGCCCAAGAAGGAGAATTTTGGGAAGGTATAACCTGCGTTGATGCGTGGGTCCAGATACTTCTTACCGTGCATGGCATATTCTGCGGGCAGGTTCAGCATCTCTGTGACACGTATGCCGCCCGTTGCCTCGAAAGTGCCTATGGCTGTAGGCCATTTCAGTGTTTCCTCTGCAAATAAAGACAACCGGTGATTAGCAGGAATGTCGTAGAGTGGACGCTCGCGGGTTGATATGCCGGGGTAGAGTGGACGCTCGGGGTCGAACACCTGTCCACGTCCGTAGTTCTTGTCCATGTTCCAGTCGATACCTAGTAACAGGGCATTGCTGAGTCTTGTCGTGGGAATCTGCAGACGCGCCGACAACTTTGCATAGATGTTGAGTGGTTTTCCTTCAACCTCATGGTCGGCCATGTATTTCCAGGGCAGCAGTAATGCATCGGCCTCGCCCTCCTCATGATTGGTGGCAGCCACCGTCGTACGCTGGAGCTGTATCAGACGTCGGCGCTTGATATCGTCGTATTCGTAGGCTGCCGAACACATCAGTCCTGCCGACTTCAGCCATGAGTCGCGTTTGCTCTTAAGTGTAAGGTCGCCCATCCAGACCATGCGGTTATACTGCGACTTGTAGGAGTCCTCCACGTTGTAGTTCAGGTCGGGGTCTACCTTGTCGTTGTCGAACGATCCAGTATAGTCGGCATTGGTCGACAGGCTCAGGTCGTAGTTGTCGCGAAGCCACTGTTTGTGCAGGCGTGCCGAGAACGTGATGCGTTTATAGTTCTCTAACGTGTTACGGGGATCGGCTTTGGCGTCGAGATAGTCGGCACTGAGGTTCAGACTCAGGTGTTGGGGCTTCCACTCCAGACCTTTTGACAGATATAAAAGCTTTGAACTCATGTCTGCCTTCAGTCTCACGTGGAGGTCGGCACCACCTTTCTTGCGCTCAATCTTCACCAGACCGCTGGTCAGGTCACCGTATTCAACAGAGGCGATGCCACGCACGATCTCTACCTTCTCAATATCATCGGTAGAGAGTGAACGCATGTCGACACCGGCATTGGTAAAGTCACGGTAGGTACTCTCAGAGTCCCATGCGCCGCTGACGTACTGCATGTTGGCATTGGTGGAGATGGGGGCTCCGTCGACCATGAACTGTGTGCCTAGCGACGAAGTCATATACTGACTGCCGCCCGAAGCCGCCTCACGGATATGAATCACGTTGGGTGTGCTCAAAGAGGGCGTCTCTGCCCGTCCGCCAGGCAGCAACTCCAACAGGTCGGCAAAGCTTGAGGGCTGCAGGTGCTCCATGGCATGCTTGCCGATGGTCGAGGCACTGGTCAGTCCGCGGCTCTCCTGAGCCGTCACCACCACTTCACCTAATCGGCTGATCTCGGCCTCTAACAGGTAACGCCCGTTCCTGACAGGAGCGGTTGTCAGAATCTTATAACCTATATAAGTAATGCGTATCTGTTTGGTATCATCATTATTAGGTATCGTGAAACAACCTTCTGCGTCGGTAACCGCAATTGGCTTACCTTTTACGGCATCATGGATAGTGGCTCCAATGATGGGTTCTCGTGTATCCTTATCAAGTACTGTGGCGCGTAAAACTCCCTGTGCATGGGCTGCTTGGAGTGTGAATACGGCTAAAATTGTATAAATTATCCTATATATATGCATCTCATCTGTAATGGGATACAAAGGTACTAACTTTCAATCAAGCCTGCAATACTCAAAAATTAGGATTTTAATATATGGAAAGGTTTGCTCAGATACCCTTGGCCGTTCTAGCGTTGCCGTATGACTTTTACACCTTCGCAGAGGTCGTAAAGGATGTGACCGTTTTTTGTGCCTTTGCCAACGTTGACGCGACGACTGGCTGGCAAAAAGCCGCAGACGATACGTTTGATGTGCCGACTAATATTAAACTGCTTGGGTTCGTCAACGCCAATGCTCTCTACTCGAAGACTGAAGCGCCCGATTCCTTCGATAACCACTGTCTGCCCATTGGCCAGTCGATGCTTCATAAGGTCTTGAAGCTCCATCACACCTCTAACGAAGGCTCCTTTAGAAATGCCGCTGTTGGTTGCCGCCTCTTTGGCCAGTTCCTCTATTGTCACTTCGCCTTGGCTCACTGCCTTAGCAAAAAACTTACCGTATGAACTACTGCTCTTGATGTTGTTCTGTATCAGTTTAATGTGTACTGCCATTTTTTATAAAGTTACATTATAGTTATTAATTGTTTGAATATCGGTTTATTGGGTTGCTTTTGTCTTTCGTTGGAAACAACACCGTTCTGCGCGACCACAAAACAAGTTGTTTTGTACTTGTTAAGATAGTCTTTTAGATTGAAAGATGACGTCTCTGACGGAACAAAACAACTTGTTTTGTGGTTGAAGGCTACCTTTCCTTTACTCTAAAAACTAATCCCTTACCCTGCCGTTTGCAGTCGGATGATTTAGAGAATCCACTTCCCGTTCAGTTTTATCCGCTCTGCCGCAAAACAGACCTCTTCTCAATTCTTTCTGAGTTGATAATTGTTTTTTTCATATACTCTGGTTTAGTTTATGATATGCAAAGATACAACAATTTTATGAGAGATGCAAACGTTTTACGCAAAAGCTATCGAAAATAGCGAAAAAATATAGCCTTAATATAGTATTTGTCATCTAAATAACATGCTTATATATGGCTTGTAATATTGAAGATGCAGTTATGATGTCATGATAAGAAAATAAAAATGTTGATGAGAAGATGATAATACCTGTCAATACCTACTTGTTATTAATCCTATATGGTAGGCGTTTCCAAGTGCAAGAGTCTTAAAACACTCAGTTTTAGGTATTGCGCACTTTAATTATTTGCCGTACCTTTGCACCCGAAAATCAGAACCATGCCGTGAGGCTAAATTAATCAACCATATACTTTATATTCAGTAATTATTTATAATAAAAATAGGTAAAAATGAAAAAGATTGTAATGATGATGTTTGCCGCTCTGTTTACAATGAACGTGATGGCCGACAATGTGAAATTCAAAGTGAACAACATGCACTGTGAGAACTGTGCAAAACGTGTTGAGAAAACCCTGAAAGCTAACGATGCAGTGAGTGAGGTGAAGGTTAATCTGGAGTGTAAGGCAGTCTGTGTGAGCTATGATGCACAGAAAACTAACGTAGAAGCATTGCAGAAAGCGCTTTCAGACGCCAAGTTTGAGGCGGAGATTGCCAAGCAGTGTAACGATAAAGAAGGATGTAAGGGCGAAGGTGAGCATAAATGCGGACACAACGATAAGAAAACTCAGGAGTAACATTTAATTTCAAACAACAATGATGCGATTATTTAAATTCGCACTGGCAGCTCTCATCTGCCCAGTGCTGTTGGCCTCATGCTCTGATGATGAGGCTGAAAAGAAGATTGACGTGACGTTTAATGCCATTCCTAAAGTGGCGGGTGCCCTTGACGTTTCTGCCTTAGCAGGTACGCCTGTACAGTTTACTGAGGTACGAAACCAGGATACCAAATCGTTCTCACTGGATGCCAACGGAAGTGTGATTGCTTCTCTGCCTATGGGTGTCTACAACGTATCTATTGAGAAGAACATCACCAATGCTCAAGGGGAGCAGGTGGTCATCTCGCTGCGTATGGAAAACGTAAACGTGAACACTGACGGACAGGTTATTGATGGTTATGTCAACTCGTTACCAGCCAGTGCGTTAGGCAAGGACTTTATCTTTAGTGAGGTATTCTTCAACGGTGAGACCAACTCGGGTCGTATGATGCACCCCGATCAGTATATCGTTCTCTTTAATCCTACGGAGGATGTGCTCTATGCCGATGGTGTGAGCGTAGGTGTAACGATGCATATCTCATGGTGGCCTAAAGAGTTGTGGTATGACAGCTACTATCCTGATCAGGTGCCTATCGGCGGCTTCATCACCATTCCCGGTAGTGGCAAGGAGCATCCGGTTCAGCCTGGTGAAAAGCTGGTGATCGCCTTTACTGCAATCAACCACTCAGAGGTTGTGAATGGTGAGATTGCCTATGATCACGCCGTAGACTTGAGTGGAGCAGACTTCGAGGTGTACTATGGTCCCGATGCCAACGATGTGGACAACCCCAGTGTTCCCAACGTGCTCATCACAGAGAATGGTGACTCTTACGGTTTCTTCTTCCAGCCTCGTGGTTATGTCTCGCCTGTGATGTTCCGTTTGGAGAATGGTCAGCAGTCGACTGTCGACGCTTTCGTCAACAGCCACACCACACTCTCGAAGACCCATGTCGATGCAACTGAGACAACTCCCGAGGGCGATATAGATATTCATATCTTGGCTATTGAGACTGAGAATATCATTGACGGCATCCAGACCAGCGACGTGCCTCAGGACGTGAAGACACGTGTGGTGCCCGAGACCGTAGACCGCGGCAAGTTCCTTGTCAATGGTTGCCACCGTCAGGAGCTCTGCATCCGCAAGGAAATTAAAGTAGGTGACAAGACTTTCTATCAGGACACCAATAATAGTAGTGAGGACATGCAGGATGTGAACGAGCGCAAGGCAGCGGGTAAAGTACAGACGGCATTCCCCGTTGGTTGGCGTAATAATAAATAATAATGTATCTTTCAAATCATATTAAATTTTGTTTATTGATCCTTCTCCTGCTGTGTAAGGCGACTTCCATTATCGGACAGTCCTACACAGTCAAGGGGAAAGTCATCACTGATCACGATGGCGAGGCTGCAAGCTTCGCCATCGTTAGTATACAGAATCAGGAGTTGCGTACACTCTGTGATATCAACGGATATTTCGAATTACGCAATATTCCTGCCGGCAAACACATACTTGAAGTGGAATGTCTGGGCTATGCGAAGTTGAAGAAGTCTATAGTGGTCAGTAAGACCCAGAATCTTCAACTACAGCTTCAAAGTAGCAGTTTCGCTCTGCCCGAATTCGAGGTGATGGCCAAAAGAAGCCGAAAGGGAAAAGTTGTTGTTGATGAGGCGGCCTTAGAATATATACAACCAACGTCGCTTGCCGATGTGATGCTGTTATTGCCTGGCAGTGTGTATAAGGAGAATAATCTGACACAGTTCTCGCAAATCAGCAGCCGTCAGGTCGGTACCGATGCCAATACTTCCCTTGGCGTGGGGATTGTCACCGACGGCGCTCCCGTTTCCAACGATGGTATCCGTTCACAATTAGTGGGTATCACCGAGGGGAGTGGCACCTATGACAGTGAGGTGAGAAACCGTACGGGCATCAACCAGGGAACTGATATGCGATATATCTCTACAGACCATATACAAAGTGTGGAGTTTACCAGAGGAATCTCCTCTGCCCGTTATGGTAATCTGTCGAGTGGCATGATCAGTATCTCCTCGAAGCACGGTGTCACGCCATTACGTGTTCGTTTGAAGACCGACCTGAAAAACAAACTCATATATATGGGAAAAGGTTTCCGACTGGGAGAAAAAGCTGGAACATTGCACGCTGGTATAGACTATCTGCACTCTATCGATGACATCCGTGAGGAAATGGATAAATTCTCGCGACTGACAGGACAACTCTATTATAATAATAAGGTGAAAGTAGGTGGCTACAACTTGGATCTTGACGCACGACTGAGTCAGACCATTACCACCAGCAAGATGAAAAAGGATGAACTGACTTACGAATACGACGAAACCTATAAGGCCGACTATAGTCGTACGGGACTGATGATGAAGGGGTGTATGACTTTCAGTAAGACATGGCTCGACCAGATAGAGCTTACCCTCTCTGCCGACTATACCCGCGACAAAATCAGTCGTCATCGTTTGGTACTCTCTGGTTCTGGACCGATGAACATGCCTTTGGCCTACGAAGAAGGCGAACATGAGGGAATCTATCTGCCACGAAAGTATTATAGCGATTTCTACATCGACAACCAGCCCGTGAATATCTATGCCCAACTCAATGCCAACTCACGTATACCGCTATTCAGGAATATGATGCTAAACTTGATGTATGGCGCAGAGTATACCAACGTTAAGAATCATGGCGCAGGAGCTGTGATTGAAGATGAGAAGCGTCCGCCTTTTCCATACGATAACTCCTACATGCGCCCTCGCCCTAACTGGGCTATTCCTGCCCTCGGTACTGGTGCTGGATATGTCCAGGCGGATTTTATCTATGATGATAGTAAGCGTAACATTCTCCAACTCTCTATTGGAGGTCGTGCCTCTATGCTGACAAACCTGCCGTCGGACTATTATCTGCACGGCCGAGTGCTGACAGATCCTCGAATAAATCTCTCCTATACTGTGGGCAGAACAGTTAAGAATACCTTTAGAATTGGCTTTGGCACAGAAAGCAAGACGCCAACGCTTGACTACCTCTATCCAGAGAAACTCTATAAGGACTTTTATATGCTTAACGCTTATACCAATGATCCACAATATCGTCACCTCATTACTTATACAAATATATATGATGTGGCCAATCGTGAATTAAAGGCTAACAAAAACAAAAAGGCGGAAGCTGGATGGGATATTGACTATCAGGGATTGAGCATTTCACTTACCGCGTTTTATGAACAGTCGGATATGGGATTTGAGTATTTTACAGAGTACTATCCGTTAACATACAATCTCTACACCACACTGAAGTCCGATGTAAGCATCGAAGGCCGTACACCTCAGAAAAACGACTATATAGAGGAACAATACAGCATCTTTACTACATCGAAGAAGGTCATGAACTCCAGCAAGGTGACAAAGCGTGGTATAGAGTACCGACTTATCTTTCCAAAGATAGTGCCCCTGTCGACAACGGTAGAAATCAATGGCGCCTATTATCAGACAGACTATGCCTCGTCGTTGCCACTTTACTATTACCCTGCCGTGAAGATCGGTGGAAAGGAGTATCCTTATGTCTGCATCTATGACAATGGAGCCAAGAACCAATATCGTCGTCTGAATTCCAATATATGGCTGAACACACATATCCCGAAGTTCAAACTCTTCCTGACGAACTTCTTCCAGGTAGTGTGGCTTAACACCTCACAGTATAAGGATAACCACGATTATATCCCCACCGAATACATTGACATGAGTGGTGCCCTTAAACCCGTTGATGACATTATTCGTGCCCAGATCGCAGCCGATGATGGTACATTCCGTTATTTCCGCCGTACTATTCTGCCAGTGAAGTATGCCCGTAATGAGAAACCTGTGTCACTGCTTTGGAATCTGAAGGCCACCAAGGAGTTCAAAAAAGGAACCAAACTCTCGTTCTTTGTCAACGGCTTGCTCGATATCAGTCCTAAATACCTCTCTGGTAGTAAGGTCACCCAACGCGAATGGCATGACCCTTATTTCGGACTTGAACTGTTTTTTAATTTCAACTTATGATACGCAAATTACGAATATACATATCACTCGTAGCCATCATCTGTGGTTGTCAGGCATCAGCCCAACTGCTGCTTGACCGCGTCACTCATCCTCTGTCACCGCAAGAAGACCGCAGCCTTACTGATAATGTCGATATTTCGCTGAGCAACAGCTGTGCCTTGTATGCCAATCCCGTTTTCACAGAGTGGCGAAACTGTAATGACACGATGCTTCGTCGTCGTACGGCTATCGTTTATGCAGGGTTGGCAAGCGGTGACGGAAAGGGGGATTTCATCCCTTATGAGGGTGACGGTTCTTCGGACTATCGTGTTGGTGCGTATGGTGAGTATACCACACCCCGTAGTGGTACGCTTTCGGGTAACATCCAGTATGCACAAGGTGACCATCGCAATATCGGGTGGAGTGCCATGCGGTTGCCAGAACTTTACTTCCCTTATATATCCACAGATTCATGTGGTGGTGACTTCAAGTTCGATAGCTATTATGCTGAAGGAAATTATGCATTGAAAGTTCAGCAGTGGGTTCTTGGCGTAAAAGGTTCGTTCTATGGCGAGCAGGCATATCGGCTTTCTGATCCACGCGCCTTGAACAATACAACCTGGCTGCGCTTTAACATGGGAGCCGCACGTGATGTGAACGGACATCTGCTGATGCTTGATTGGGGGTATGGCCGTAACAAACAGCACATGCAATTACGATATTGGCGTCCTGGGCAGCAGGATCGCTTCTTCGTGTGTTATGGCTTTGGTCTCTATGATACACGTCAGAGCGGCGTGTCATTCGGCAAATCGCGTATGTATTATGTTGATGAGTATAATGCCCGTTTGCAATACCTCTCACCACAGAGAAACAAACTGCGTTTTCATGCCTCACTGGCTTATGCCTATCAGCATATGGAAACCGAAGAAAGTGATATTTATAATCTCTATGAATCATGTTCGCATCACCTCACTCCAATGCTCAGTCTGGCATACGATCCGAAAAATAGCTGGCGCTTTGAACTGATGGTACAAGCCGACCTCATGTTGAGAAAGGGCTATGAGAATATTATAGAGGAATACCTAATTGACAATGCTAATAATATCTACGATTTCCGTACTATTGACACCCGCCAGAATTACAGTCGTAATACTGACCGTATGGAGGTTGCTTTGAGAACTGCAAAGAATATGGGCCGTTTTGAATTAAGTCTGCAGGGTGGTATTGCCACAGATAGATATGACGAGAAATACAAGATAGGTGATTATCGAATCAATGTAAGAAGGCTGACTCCTCATGTTAAGGTGGGGGTGAACTGGCAGGGTAGTCGCAACGCTTTGGCTTTTAATTTAGTTTATGCTTGTCAGCGTATTGGCTCTCACGACTACCATGTTCAGATGCAGAATCAGAAGATAACCCACCTTGACTTCCAGCATGCCTTTGCTCCCTATGCCTATCGAACAGCCAATCTTCATAAGTTTATTGCGGATGTGACGTGGCAACATCGGTTGAAGAGTGTCATTGTAGGCATTAAAGGGAAGGCTTATCTTGCCAATGGTCATCGTCTTGATGATGCATGTTATACCGATGTTATCGGTTTTCCTTCAACGGCACCTATGATTTCGGCATATCCTGATAAGCATAACGAACAGTGGGGCAGTACTTCTTTATTTATAATGTTCTAGTATATACCTAATTATGATTAATATCCTATTACTTAGGATGCAATTTTGTAATGACAAAACACTCAGTTTTAGGTATTGTGTGTTTGGGGGAATTACCGTACCTTTGCACCCCGAAAGATGAATAAATCATGATAAGGTACAGTTGTTATAAGAAGCAATTTATAAAGTTAGAGAGGACTCGCATGGGTGCGGGTTCTCTTTTTTTATGAACAATTTAGAACTTTGTTCGTTTTTAGCGTTTAAAAGACTATGCAGATAAAAAAGGATTACACACGTGAACATATATTAAGGGTGTCAAAGCAAGTGTTCCTGCGCGACGGCTACGCCAAGACCTCAATGCGCGATATCGCGAAGGGGGTGGGCATTGGAGTGAGTAATATCTATAATTACTTCAAGAGTAAGGATGAGTTGTTCCGTCATATCGTCGGGCCGCTTATTCAGGAACTCGAGAGGATGATGCACGAGCACCACAATGTAGACAACCAAGAGGCCTTTCTGAGGTATGCCAGCGGTGAGTGTAACGAGTTGATTGCCAATAATGTGCAGGAGTACATGTGCCTCATCAACAACCACCGCGATGAACTGAAGTTGTTGCTCTACCAATCGCAAGGCTCCTCGCTCGAGAATTACATCGATCAGTATACCGAGGAGTGCTCCAACATGGTATTGGAGTTTATGAACGAGTTGGGCTGCCAGTATCCCGACTTCAGCACCATCCATACGCCTTTCACCTATCACATTCATATGGTATGGATGTTCAACTTCATCTCTGAGGTCATCAAGCACAACCTATCGGCGCAGGAAACCAAAAAGGCAATCGAGGACTACATTCTGTTTGAATTTGCAGGCTGGCGAGCACTGATGAATCATTAATAAAGAAGAAAGATATATAAAGTTTCAATTATGGTAAAAAGATGTTTATTAGGAATTGGTTTTTGTATGTGTAGCATGGTTATGGCTGCTGATGTTGACAGCGTATTGACCGTAAAAGACACAGTGAGATTGCGAGAGGTCCAGGTGATGGGCCGCAGCAGAATCAGAAAACTTAAGGAGTCGGGTATGCCCGTCACCGTGATTGGACAGCACCAGTTGCAGGGTACGGCCAACAATATTAATGATGTACTGTCGCGCACCGTGGGCGTCACTGTACGTAACACGGGTGGACTTGGCAGTGCCTCGCGTATCTCCGTTCGTGGACTGGAGGGCAAGCGCATCGGTATGTATATTGACGAGGCCCCGATGTCGCAACTTAGTAACTTTGTTGCCCTTAACGATGTACCAACCGATATGATTGAGCGTATCGAGGTGTATAAGGGACTGGTGCCCTATCGTTTTGGCGGATCAGCATTAGGTGGCGCCGTTAACGTGGTGACTAAAGAATACCCACCTCTATATCTCGACTTCTCTTATGAGATAGGCTCGTTTAATACCCATCAGGTGTCGGGTGTGTTCAAACGTACTGATAGTAAAAGTGGCCTGCAATTTGGCTTAGGTGGTACCTACTCGTTTGCCAAGAATAACTATAAAATGCGATTAGACCATATAGACGGCCGCTGGGTGGAGCGTGACCACGACCAGTTTGACAAAGCCATTTGTGGCGGTTCTATCAAAGCTACGAAATGGTGGTTCGACGAGCTGAAACTGGAATTGATAGGTATGCATACCAAGCAGGAGATACAGGGAATAGACATTGATATTCGCGAGGCCTACAATTACTCCGACAACTATGTGGCAGCGCTGAAAGTAAAGAGGAACGATTTCTTTCTCGATGGTCTTGACCTGGACTTGGATGCAGGCTACGTATTGGGCTACTCAGGCATGAAGGACAAGGCCATGCATCGCTACGATTGGGATGGTAATCAGATGCCGCCCACATCGGTTTATGGTGGCGAGCAGAATTCCTACCCCAGCGATGGACGCACACGTACCAATGAGGTTACCTGCAAACTAAATCTGGGATATACAATCGACCTGCACCACTCGCTTAACCTGAATGTGTATGCCGATCACAGCTCGATGCACCCCAACGACTCGCTGATGGATAAGGCGATGGGATTCAAAGCCAACTTTCCCAGCAAGATGAACACTGTTACAATCGGTTTCTCGTACGACCTGACGTTGTTTGACGGCAAGTTCCAGAACGCTTTTACGCTCAAGGACTACCATTTCTCGTCATCGTCGCGTAGTATTGATGTTTATAGCGTAAGCGAGCCAGAGTCAGTAGAGATCTCCAAGAACTATTTTGGTTTCAATGATGCCATGCGCTATAAGTTTGCCCGCGATTGGATGATTAAAGCCTCGTTTAATTCCGAGGTACGCATACCTACTACCGAAGAACTCATTGGTAATGGATTCAGTATCCTTGCCTCGCCCGCACTCAAGCCAGAACGTACCAACGGTGTAAACTTGGGCTTGATATATCGTCACCTGAAAAGTGATGGTGGTCTGTTGGAGATGGAACTGACGGGCTACTACAATCAGCTGGAAGATATGATACGTTTTACTCCCGACATTATACCTACCATGGCTCGTTATCGTAACTTTGGCACGGTTCGTACAAAGGGAGTGGAACTTGAGTTGAAAGGCGACGTCACCAGGCTGCTTTACCTTTATGCCAACGGCACCTGGCAGGACCTGCGCGACGTGCGCAAGCTGACTCCAGGCACCAATGTGCCTAACCCCACCAAGAATCTACGTATACCCAACGTGCCTTACCTGATGGGCAACTTCGGCGCCGAGCTCCACAAGGAGAACCTGTTTGGCGGCAAGGGCCAGAACACCCGTCTGTTGCTCGATGCGGCCTATATCCATGAGTATTTCTACGACTTCGAGGTGAGCAAGTATCAGGAGCGCAAGATTCCCACCTCTTTCACGTTGGATGCTGCCCTGGAGCATAGTTTTATGGACAACCGATTGACGCTGACCCTGAGAGCCAAGAACCTGACCGATCGCCACGTGGTGTCGGAGTTCAACCGACCCCTGCCAGGTCGCTATATTGGCTTTAAAATCAGATATGTATATAAGTAATTAATAATTATATTATCAGAATGAAAATGAAAAAGTACAGTTTATTGTTTGCAGCCATCATGGCTTTAGTTTGTTCATGTAGTAGTGATGACGACACCCCCAACCCCAGTAATGGGCAGGCCGAGGGCAACTTCACGGGTATCATCTTCGCCACCGCCATCACCAACCCAGAAGGCAGCAGCGGCAGCTCCTATATGCAGGCCATTGCCGGCATGATTCCCGGCAGCTACGACAATCGCAACGCCATTCCCTTCGGCTTTGGTGCCACGCCCATCGTCACCTCATCGGGTAGCATCTACACTTTCCCCGACTATATGGGTAACTCGAAGGCACAGATAGAGCGCTATACCGTAGATACCCAGGGTAATTGGGTAAAACAGGGCGCGCTGTCGATTCCTGCCGAGGCCTCGGCTGCCAACATTGTGGAACTTAACAGCGAGAAGGCCTACGTCACCCTGCAGAGCCTGGGACTCGTCACCGTGTTCAATCCCACTACGATGACCAAAATCACCGAAATTGACCTGAATAGTCTGGCGCAGTCCACTACCAACGTATCGCCTGCTGTGATGGTGATTCGCGACGACAAACTCTTTGTGGGTCTGAATCAGATGAATGCCCAGTGGATGCCCGAACAGAACACAATAGAACTAGCTGTCATCGATACCAAGACCGACCAGCTCGAGAAGCACATCGTCAACTCGTCACTGGGCTTTTGCTTTGCCACCCGTCCTGTCGACCCCAACTCGATGTTCATTGATGAGCAGGGCGACATCTACATTAACTGCATCGGCTCCTTTGGCTATATCCCTGGCTTCCGTAGCGGCATCGTGCGCATCAAGAAAGGACAGACTGACATCGATCCCGACTACTCAATAGCCTTCGATCAGACCGAGGTTGCAGGTTTGAGTACGAAGTATGCCGACTTCCTGGCTGCTGTGTGCTATGGGGGCGACGGCAAGCTCTATGCCTATGCCAACTCTAATGCCCTCGACCCCGATGCGATGTCAAACCCCTACCTGAGCATGACCAACCTGCCCGTCATCATCGACCTGAAGGCGAAGACCATGCGGGTCATCGAGGGTATGGAAATCAGCAACCCCCACACAATGGCCATCGGCCTGCATCAGGGTCTCGTGGTCTATGGAAGTTCTAACAAGCAGGCCAACGGCTTCTATACCTACGACCCCAAGACGCAGAAGGTGGAGGGGCCCGTTATCAGCGTGCAGGGTATCCCCTGCTTCTTCCACAGTTTTGCTGAATGAATAGAGAAGACTCGCAGCAATGCGGGTCTTTTTTTGTGAACATTTCGAAACATTGTTCGTTATTAAATATTAGTAAAGGTATGAAGATTGAAAAGATTAATGAGTTGTTTGCGCGGTTTGCGGGACAACTGCTGAGGATGCGCTGGCTGACGTTAGGCATCTTCGCATTGGTGATGATTGTGTCGGTCATTGGCATGAAGCGGATGGTTAAGGAGACCTCGTTCGACGACTATTTCATCGAGGACGATCCTATGCTGGTGATGACGGAAGAGTTTAAGTCGCACTTCGGTAACGACTACTACGTGGGTGTGCTGACACAATGCGACAACCATTTTACGCAGGAGAACCTGCTGACGCTGCGCGCCTTGTCCAACGAATTGCTGGACAGTCTGTCGTATGCCGACAAGGTGACGTCGCTGACGGATATCGAGTTTATGGTGGGCAGCGATGAGGGAATGACTATTGAGCAGATAGTGCCCGAGGAGATTCCAGAGGACAACTCGGCGGCAATGGACAGCATCCGTGCGCGGGCCTACAGTAAGCCGCACGTGGCGCGGAAACTCATCTCGCAGAACGGTGACCTCTCGTGGATTATGGTAAAACTGCGCCAGTTTCCTAAGGACAGCGTGTGGAAGCAGCAGGGCACGGTGGCACCCGACATCATCACGGGTCAGGAGGTGGAGCGCATCATCAAGAAACCACAGTATGCCTCGCTGCACCCACGGGGTACTGGTATGCCCTACGTTACCAACTGTAAAACCGTGTATATCGGTAAGGAGATGGGGCGCCTGATGATGATTGCCACCATCGTGTGCATGCTGGTGATGCTTTGCATGACGCGCTCGCTGCGTGGCGTTATGGCGCCGATTATCTCGGTGGTGGGCGGACTCTTCCTTACCTATGGCATCGCAGGCTGGACGCAGATGTACGTCGATTCTACCGTGTTGATGATTCCCACCATCCTGGCCTTTGCCGTAGCCATTGCCTACAACATCCACATCTTCTCGTATTTCAGAGGTAGAATGCGCATTCACGGCGAGCGGCGCAAGGCTGTGGTCGAGACGATGAGGGAAATCGGTTGGTCTGTGTTTTTCTGTGGATTTACTACGCTGGTATCGCTGCTGTCATTCCTCGTCATCCCCATTCGGCCGATGCATTGTGTGGGTGTCATCAGCTCGATGAGCGTGCTATTTGTACTGCTCACCTCGCTCATTATCTCGCCCGTATTGTTGTCGTTTGGCAAAAACAAGCGTCCTACAGAGGGCTTCACGGAGGAGAGTGACACGCGCTGGACGGCAGCGATGGTAAAGTTGAGTGACGTGGTACTGAGGAATCCGAAAAAGATTGGCTGCTCGTTTCTTGTGGTGTGCATCGTACTGTGCGTGGGGCTGTGGAAGATTGAGGCGGCGTTCGACATTGAGCGCACGATGGGCACTCGTGTGGATTATGTGAAGGAGGTGATGGACGTGGGTCGCTCGGAACTGGGATCGCTCTATTCTTATGACCTGATTGTGGAGTTACCCAACAATGATGAGGCTAAGGAACCAGAAAACCTGAAACGATTAGATCAGTTACAGCAAAAGGTGGCTGACTATAAACTGACTAAACGTACAACCTCAATCCTGGACATTCTGAAGGACCTGAACCAGACGCTCAACGATGGCGATACAGCTTACTATCGCGTGCCTAACAGCGAGGAAGAGGTGGCACAGGAGATTCTGCTTTACGAGAATGCAGGCGGCACCGAGTCAGAGTACTGGGTGGATTACGACTATCGCCGTCTGCGACTGATGGTTGAAATTTCCGACTTCAACTCGGCGCAAGTGGAGCGCGAGATGGCGCTGATTCAGGCCGACGCTCAGAAGCTGTTCCCTGACGCAAAGATTACCACCGTCGGTAACATCCCGCAGTACGTCACCATGATGCAGTATCTGGTACGCGGACAGATGCTCTCGTTCGTCATATCCATCCTCATCATCGGTGTCATCCTCATGATAGCCTTCCAGAGCATCCGCGTTGGTCTCATCGGTCTGATACCCAACATGATGCCTGCAGTGTTCGTAGGCGGCTATATGGGATGGATGGGTGTCCCGCTCGACATGATGACTGCCACGCTGCTGCCCATGATGCTTGGTATGGCGGTGGATGATACCATCCACTTTATCAACCACTCCAAGCTCGAGTTCGACCGCACAGCCCACTATCGTGAGGCCATCCGTCGCACGTTCCGTGTTGTGGGTGTCGCCATTGTCATCACCAGCATCATTACGTCGGCCGTCTTTGCCGGCTTCTGCACCTCGGCCTGCACTATGTGCATCAACTTCGGCCTGATGGCTATCATTGGTATCCTGTCGGCTCTTGCTGCCGACTTGTTTGTAACGCCTATACTTGTTAATAAGTGTAAGGTGTTTGGTAAGGAAAAGTCTAATCAATAAAAATAGAATATGAAAAAGATCGTTTTAATTTTTGCCGTATGCCTGATGGCTGCCGGAGAGATGAATGCCCAACAACTGACGGGGCGTGATATTGTACAGAAGGTGAAAGACCGTCCCGACGGTAATACACGCTATGGCGAGATGGAACTGACACTCAAGAAAAAGAATGGTAGTACTCGTCAGCGCAAGGTGACGTCATGGGCCATGGATGAGGGTAAGGACACGAAGAAAATGATGTTCTTTACTTATCCTGGCGATGTGAAGGGAACGGGCTTCCTGACATGGGACTACGACCAGATAGGCAAAGAGGATGCTAAATGGCTTTATCTACCTGCCATGAAGAAGACCAGACGTATCAGTGGTTCTTCATCGAAGACAGACTATTTCATGGGAACTGACTTTACCTATGATGATATGGGTTCGCGACATGTGGATGAAGACCATCATAAACTGCTCCGCGAGGAGATGAAGAACGGGTATAAGTGCTGGGTGGTTGAGTCGGTGCCTGTAGATAAACACGAGATATACAGCCGTAAAGTGTCGTGGATCCGTCAGGATTGTTTGATTGCAGCCTATGTGGAATACTATGACAAGCTGAACAAACTGCATCGGGTATTGACAACCTCTGACATCAAGAAAGTGCAAGGCTTCTGGACCATCCATAAGATGGAAATGAAAAATGTACAGACCGAGCACAGCACTATGATTGTAGTGAAGAATTCCCAATATGATATCAAAATAGACAAGGCTCTCTTTACTGTCGCCAAACTTGAGAAAGGTTTATGAAATCAGCTTTTATTTTTATGGCATTTTTGTGGTGCGCACTCCCTCGTCCTGTCATTGCACAGGACGAGGATTCTTTGCGTGTCGGTGTGAAAGGTTTTGTTGATACCTATCACGCTGTGCGAACAGAACAGCCTAACGACTGGATGTCGTCAAGAACCCGTGTGCGTGGTGAGGTATCGGTAGAGAAAGGTCATGCTGGTGCCTTTGTTTCGGCAAATTTGGTATATAACGCCATTTTGAAAGAACGTACAGGCTTTCAATTGCGTGAGGCCTATGCTTATTACTCAGATCAGCACTGGGATCTGCGTGCTGGTCGACAGATTGTTGTCTGGGGTGTGGCCGATGGCCTGCGTCTGACTGATGTGATATCACCAATGGACTATACAGAGTTCTTAGCACAGGATTATGATGATATCCGAATACCTGTGGGTGGTCTGCGTCTGCGTTACTCTCATGAGAAATGGAGTCTTGAGGCTGTTGCCGTTCCCGTTAGTTCTTTTTTTGAACTGCCTACCGACACGGAGAACCCATGGTCTGTGGGGGCGATACCTATTAATAATGAACCTAGTCATAAACTATGTAATATGGAATATGGTGCGCGCCTGTCATTTTACCTCAGTGGTATCGATTTCTCGTTCTCGGCCTTGCATACCTGGAATAAGATGCCTGTTGTATGTAATGGCCGAGGTGATTATCGAAGAATGACCATGTTAGGTGCAGATTTGTCAGTGCCTGTTGGTAAATTTGTAGTAAGAGGAGAACTCGCGGAGTATCTGGACGAGGCACAGTCGGCCAATGGCGTTAAGGATATGCCAAGGGCTGCCTCTACGAATGCTCTTATTGGCATAGATTGGTATGCAGGAAACGATTGGTCGCTCTCTGCCCAGTATGCCCATAAGTATGTGGCGTGGGGTGAGCATCGTAATACCGGGCTTGCCACCTTCCGCCTGTCCAAGGAATTGTTGCACAATACTCTGACTCTTCAGAGCTTTGCTTATGTCGATGTGACCAATGGCGGTATCTACAACCGACTAAGTGGTGATTATGCATTGAATGACCAGTTACATGCTATTGTGGGATACGATTATTTCCATGCCGATCGAGGCATGTTCACAGTCTACGATAAAAACTCGGAAGTGTTTCTTAAGTTGAAGTACAACTTTTAGACTTCTGTTTTACGGTTTTATACCAATGATAGTAGCATAGTATGGCTTCTTTTGGTATACCTTGGTAAGGGTGAAACCCGCGGCGTTGAGCATGACCTGAAGCTCCTCTGGTGTGTAGACGGTCATGCCCTCAACGATATTGGTCCACATAGAATCACTGTTAATGGCTTCCACCATGATGGCGAAACGGCCTCCTTGTTTCAATACACGATATACTTCTTGCAGACAGCTAGGCATGTTTGGCCAGAAATATACTGTTTCGACGGCTGTTACGAGATCGAACTTTTCATCATGATAGGGTAGCTTCTCTGCAGAACCTTGGCTGACGAATACCTGCTTATCAAGTAAATCCTTGTTTATTTTTCTTGCTTTTTTTACACTCTCTTCAGAGATGTCAATACCATAGACCTGCGCACCATTGCTTCGTTTCGACAGCCGCTGTAGAGTGGCGCCTCCGCCACAACCGATGTCGAGCATCGTCCATTTGTCTTGAATGTCGATAAGGTCTAACCCCCAGTTGGTAAGTGGCGCATGGGTGCTGTTCATGAACCACAACATTGCACGTCCCATCCGACCTTTGGGATGGGCACAGTTAGTGAACAGTTTACTTAATATTTTTGACATGATTGATTAATTTAGTCTTTTAAATTATAGTGCAAAGATACGGTAAAAAAATGAATGACGCAATACCTAAAACAGAGGATTTTATAAACAACGTTCCGCCCGGGCTTTCACAAGTCCGGGCGGAATTGTCAAATCTGACTTGACTTAAAAGAATCAGCTGCCTGCTGATTATCGTTACTACATTGTATAACGAACTATAACTAACTAGAAAAACCAAATTTAATCATAGATTGGTGTACCAGTCATATTTGCTCCGTGAGCACCTGCTCCCCAACCGGGATTCTGCTTCAGTACGGTCTCGTCGTTGGTGATGGCAATCTGAGCAGGTGGTATCATGACGAAACCATCGGTATCTGCATAACGCTGTGCCCAACTGCTGCCGCCAACGGCCTGGCCATGATGCATTACCGTCCAATGGCCTTTGTAGTTTACACGACTTCCATCCTGACGTTGTAAGGCTGCTGCTGCCTCGCAATTAACTCCTCCGTTCTTACCTGACCAGCGGCGCAAATCGTTATAGCGAATACCTTCGCATGCCAATTCCCAACGGCGCTCGTCCTTGATGTTCTTCCATGAATAAGTGGTGGCAGGCAGGCCTACACGGGCACGTACTTTATTCATTTGGGTGGCTGTTCCTGTGAGCTCAGAGTGCATCAGCATTACATCGGCCAGACGAAGCAACACCATGTCTGCAAAGTGGTCGCCCTGGAACGAGTTCTTGTTATTGTTGGCTGCCGTTGAGCTTTCAGAACGAAGGACTCCCCACCAAGTATAGACTGAGTTTACATCATTCCAATGACTCTTGGAACAGGTAATGGGCATCCATTTCTTGTTGTACAGGCCTGCATCCTCTGAACAGTTGGTAACAAAGGCGAACTTCTTACATTCTTCGGGCGCATTTAGGATTGTAGCCTTTTTACGCGGGTCATCGTCACTCCAGTCGTCCCAAAGTGTTGTATTGACAAGACCTTGTCCCCATCCCTGTCCGAAGGGCATCGTATTTTCCTTACCATTCTCATTGCCTTCACTGTCGTTTCCATTGCGTAGTCCCGTATAGAGCGATACCTGATTGGTGAATCCCATCTGGATATTACCGCTCCAGCCGCCACTGTTCATATATTGAACCTGGAACATCTCCTCGCAGTTACCATTGCCAGCCCATACCTTACCGGCTTCAGCCAGATCCTTCACGTAGTCGTAGTCCTGAATGGTATATTTGTTGGTATACTGCCAGAGCAGGCGATAGTCTTCAACCAGACTGTAGCCACCGTTGTTGATGGCATCTTCTACATAGCTGATTACCTGCGCTTTACTCAGTGATGCGCCTGCACCCTCCTGCTCAAAGTCGAAGACGACATCAGCGAGAGAGGCCGAAGCCAGCTCGCCGGCTTTCTTATAGAAACCCTCATAGAACATATAGGCACGAGCCAGCATACCCTCGGCAGCGGCCTTTGTGGCATGACCGTCACCCATGGTGGTCATACCATGATTCATCAGATTAGCGGCACTCACAAAGTCGGCAAGGATGTGTGGATAGATTACCGTCTCGGCATCCTGCTGTGGACAGGGATCTGGTGCTCCTGCTGCCCAATAGGCTGGAATGTCGCCCCAGAACTGTGCCCCCCAAAGATAGAACAAACCACGCATGAAGTATGCCTCGCCCACCATCTGATCGCGCTCTTTCTCCTGACCTGTCCAGTCAAAAGCGTCGACGCCATAGATAATGGCATTAGCACGAGCTATACCGACGTAGATTCTTTTCCACAGGTTATCAAACATATCCTCCTGGTTGTACATCAGATGGCCGATGGCGTGTATCTTTGTCGAACTAGCGCTGCCGCCGCCGTTTCCTTCATCGGCCATGATATGGTTCACCAGCCATGGTGTCTCGTTAGCCGTCTGACTGATTTGGTTCATCACACCATAAAGAGCTGCCAACTCCTTGTTCAGGTCGTTTGCTGAAGCTGGGAAGTTAGAGGTGTTCGCCTCAGTATAGTTTTGGGTGTCGAGCGCATTCTCGCAAGAGGTTACTCCTGTGGCTAACAGAGCTGCGATAGCTATTGTATATATCTTTTTCATAATTTTTATCTTTTAATTCTCAATTCTTAATTCTCAATTAGAACTTAATGCTTGCGCCTACGATAAAGGTACGGGCTGAGGGATAGAGACCAACGTCGATGCCACGGATGAAATTTGTATTATCAGCATTCTTGCCACCATCGGCCGAGCATTCCGGATCAACACCTGTATAACCAGTAAAGGTATAGAGGTTTTGAGCTTGTACGTAAAGACGAAGCTGACTGAATGGTGAACCCTTCCATATCTTGTTGAAATCATATCCCAACGTAACGTTCTGAATCTTGAAATAGTCACCATTCTGCATGAAACGTGTAGATACCCACTGATCAGCTATCTGGCCGACAGTCAGTCGGGGCTGTGTGTTGCTGGTGCCTTCGCCATGCCAACGGTTAAACACATCCGTCGTATACTCGTCGTACTGGTTTGTACGTTGTGCAGTACGATAGCACTGCATGATCTGCTGGCCGAAGGCGCCTGCACCTGTTATTCCGAAATCGAAACCCTTGTATTCGCAACCAAGGCTAACGCCGAGGGTTACATCGGGATTGGGATTGCCTACTTCATGGCGGTCGAGGTCATAATTAATCTCGCCGTCTCCGTCGTAATCAGTCCAAATGGGGTCGCCAGGAACTGCTGAGTCGAGCACGGCCTTTCCTGCTGCACGGGCAGCGTCGATCTGAGCCTGGTTCTGCCAGATTCCATCGTATGACATAGCATAGAAATAACCAACAGGATGTCCTTCTTCTACGAGCGATACATATGATGAGCCTTGGAATAAGGTGTTAAGGAATTCTTTGTCTATACCGATCTTGCCACCATTGGCTGCTAGACGGGTGACCTTGTTCTTGTTGGTGGCAACATTTACATTAGCATGATAGTTGAAGTCGCTACCAATCTTGTCACGCCATGAGAGTGCCAGTTCAAAACCAGTATTCTTAATATCACCGCCGTTAATCATCGCAGGCTCCTCGTAGCCGAGTACCACGTTCATGGGTGCCTGTACCAGCCAGTCTTTGGTCATCTTTACATACCAGTCGAAACTCAAGCCGAGACGGCCATCTAAGAAACGGGCGTCAAGACCGATGTTTGTCTGCTCAGAAGTCTCCCATGTCACATCTTCATTGGGGGGATTCTTGGCATAGGCTCCAGTCGTGTAGCTGCCCTGTGAGATGGTATACATGTCGTCATTGCTGAATTTGTAGCCATAGTCGGGATAACCTGTAGGAGAGAAACCGATATTGGAGAGATAGTAGAAATTACCGATCTGGCAGTTACCGTTCTGTCCCCATGAGGCGCGTATTTTCAGGAAATCAAGCCAACTGGCAGCTCTTTCCATGAACTTCTCGTTGGAAACAACCCATCCTGCAGAGAATGAGGGGAAGTAGCCCCAGCGCTTGCCACGGGCAAAGTTATTGGAACCGTCGGCACGGATGATAGCTGTGGCCATGTATTTCTCATCGTAGTTCCAGTTGGCGCGTCCGAAGAACGAGACGATATTGGTTTGCAGAGGGTTGTCGTAACCGCCATGACCAGTCATATATTGGGTCTCGTAGTTGTTAGGGATGTTGAAGTCCCATCCGTTGTGAACCAGTGAGTTCAGATTATCCTCGCCCACTGTAAAGCTCATGTTCATGCTGTTACTCCATTGGGTGCGCTCCAGCGACTGACCAGCCAGCACATCAATGGTATTTTTTCCCATCTTTGGAAGGATATATGCAAGTGTGTTTTCTACCGAGAGACTGCTGCTCTGCGCCTCCCTCATATTCAGGCTATAGTTCGCACTGGCACTGGTGGGGTTCGAGTTATAGGGCAGACTGATATCGCGGTGATTGTTGGCATTATAACCCGTATGGAACTGTCCGCGATACTTCAGGTCCTTGACAGGCTCTACTATCCAGTAGAAAGTGGCATTCACGTTGAAACTGCGATTCTTGTTGATGGAGCTGTAGCCACCGGCAAGGAAATGGTTCAATGGGTTATTATAAATGTCAGTGCTATAACCGGCACCGTTCTTGTCATAAGAGGCAATCGTACCGTCTGCATTGTAGGGCTCTACCAGTGGCGATGCCACATAGGCTGCCTGCATGATGTTCCAGTAGCCGCTACCTTCTGCTAGGTCATGACTCCTCTGGTAAGTGTAACTTACGTTCTCACCAATGGTGATGATGTCATGGCTCTCACCAATCAGGTCCTTGCCTTTCAGCAGCACATGCTCTGAGTTGATTCGACCACCGTAACGTTTGTAGTTTGATGCGTTGTCGCCGCCCATAATACCCTCGTTCGAGCTGTAGTTCAGCGATATTGAGAACTTTGAGTTCTCAGAACCACCAGTCAGTGTTACGGCGTTACTGAACTGTAAAGCATTTTTGTTCTCATATTCTTTTACCCAGTTGGTGCCTGTCCATCCATTATTAATCTTCGAAAGGATGTTAGCGGGAACTAAGTTCGACCAGTTGGTGGCTTCACCGAAAGTATTCATGTTGGTCTCGTCGATAATCTGCATGTATTGTTGGGCATTCAGCAAATCGGGCACTTTGTAAGGGTTCGACCAGCCAGCATAACCGTCATATTGCAACTGAATCTTACCGGCCTTTCCCTGTTTGGTGGTTACCAAGATAACACCGTTAGCAGCACGGGCACCGTAGATGGCTGCAGAAGCAGCATCCTTCAGTACGTCAATACTTTCAATATCGTTCGGGTTCAGACCGTTCAAACCGTCATCGGCCGTACCGGCATTGATGCCATCGATGATCAGCAGTGGAGAAGAAGTACCAATGGTACCGACACCACGGATGTTGACTTTAAAGCCCTTACCAGGCTGTGAAGAACTCTGGGTAATCTGCACACCAGGCGTGCTTGACTGCATGGCGGTCAGCGCATTGGTGGTGTTCAGTTTGGCGATGTCCTCACCCTTCACCTGAACAGTGGCACCGGTAACCAGCTTTTTCTTCTGGACACCGTAACCTACAACCACCACCTCTTCAAGGACTGCATTGTCGTCCTTCATCGTAATCTTGTAGTTGTTCTGATCACCAACCCTAATCTCCTGTGTTTCGAAACCAATAAACGACACGACAATCGTTGCACCTGGTTTCACATTGAGTGTAAAGTTACCGTCAAAGTCGGTAACCGTAGCATTCGTGGTACCCTTTTCCACTACACTGGCTCCGATGACGGGCCCCATTGCATCAACTACAGTACCTGTAATCTTCTTCGTTGCCTGCTGAACCTCTGTGGTTGAAGTCGAGGCGTTTGCGTTCGGCGAGTAGAAAAGGCCTGAAAGGGCTAATACTCCTACTAGAATTGCCGTTTTCCTTACTTGTTTCATACTTTAGTTTTAGTTTATAAATTTAAATTGATTGATATATAATATTTTTCCTTATGTGTACATTATTAATTATATAGGCTTGACCTGCTATGGACGTTATCTTTCTGCTTGCAAAGTTAGAAAATAAATATGGCAGAAATAGAGTTTGTGTTTGCAAATTCTGATACAATTTTGCTCAGAAAACATTTTGGACATATAGGCGCAACAAAGATGCCATATAAGCTCATTCCTATTGGAACATAGAAGAAACAAAAATCGCCTGAACTTGAAAATCCAGGCGAAGAAACATAGGAATAAACAGCTATAGATGACTACTTGCTACACAATTCCGTGTACCAATCATGTAGGTCGCTCCACTTGTAGTAGGGATAGTCCTTAGTCTGAACAGGCATACTTACTTCTGCACCATTCAGCAGACATTTCACGAGAATGTCATCATGGGCACTTTTACTGCGATAGAATATCAGTTGGATATTCGAAGCTTTACAGGTCTGCCAGTTTTGGTAGGTGTTTTTTACTTCATACGGATCTTCTGGGTCGCGATTGGCTCCATTGAGCCCCATCAGTACTGTCAATGGCCCTAAATAGGTATCATGACCGAAGCGTAAATCGGCAATATGATCACTGTCCCCAGAGATGACAGCATCAGCTTTTCTGATAATATCCTGAAGAATTGGTATTACATTATACTGGGGAGCGAATACCCATGAATATGCGTATAGATTGGAGAATTCCCATCTGTTTGCAATCTCCTCGTCGGTCACGATGCTGCCCATCAGTCCCTCATGATTAATATTTGGTAGCGAGGTGTATAGTCTCAGAAGGTCATCGGCGATATGACCAGCACCGCCGGGCAACCCGTCGGTAGAGGTGAATACACGTGTGATAATCTTCTCTGGCAGAGAATCGGTGAATATAAATTTGTCTTTGTTGGCTTCCCAACGTGGCGTCACACGGGGATATTTGTGCTTTATAGGATTCTCTCTATCATCAGGGACTACTCCGTCGAGTGTGAAACGTGAAGACAGCTCCAGAATCTCTATCGCAGGATTACATTGGACTAGTTCTTGGCAGAAAGCAACCATGCTCATAACGCTTCGTCCCGATAGTGAGGAAATGGCCAGTGCATTGCCACCCTTTTCGAATACCTGCGGAAAATGGTTGTACATGCTACGGGCTATCTGCTGGTGCTGCTCCCAACCCAATAGTGACAGTTCTGTAGCTCCAGTCATCAGTTCGTCCTTGATGGCCATGAAGCGCTTATAGAATGCCTCACCCTCATCAGTCAGTTGTTGGCGTTCATGAGCCATGGTCATAACAGTGTCAAGATCCAGATAGAGTCGTTTCTCCCAATAATAACGCGACCCGTGACGGGCATAATGGCTGATATAAAATGGCTCATAACCATTTGGTGCCTCTGTCATCCGACACGTATCAGCAGGGTAAGGATAGTCACCACCATATGCCTTTCTGGGGTCGGCTTTCAACTGGTTCAGAATCGCACTCTCTTGTGCCGATGCTGTTATGGTAAACAGCATCAGCACCATTGCTAAAAGTTTTTTCATTGTTTGTTTTTATTTGTTGTTTGTGTTACTTTTATATTCGTCTGGAGTCATACCAAACTCTGTCTTGAAATACTTAGAGAAGACACGGGGTGAATTGAAGCCTACTTGATAAGCTATCTCAGAAACATAAAGACCACTCTGTTCGAGTAACTGTCGGCCGCGTTTCAGACGCAGAAGTCGGATGAACTGGATAGGCGTGCGCCCTGTGAGGTGCTGCAACTTTTTATAGAGTTGCGACCGGTGTACCCCCATCTCGCTACTCAGTTCCTCAACATTGAAGTCGGAGTCGGATATATGTTTTTCTACAAGTGAGATGGCGTTGGAGATAAATTGCTCGTCAAGTGATGTCACCGTGATTTCAGATGGTGCAATGTCTATCTCATTTTTGAAACGCTGGTGGTGCTGCTGGTTGCGCTCAACAAGGTTACGAACACGCTGAAGCAAAATGCCCATACTAAAGGGTTTAATCACATAGTCATCAGCGCCTGCTTCCAGTCCTGCAAGTTCGTCAACACTCTGCGACTTGGCTGTTAAAAGGATGATAGGAATGTGTGAAGTGGCTATGTCTGTTTTGACGATACGACAAAGTTCGAGCCCATCCATCTCGTCCATCATTACGTCGCTGATGATGATATCCACATCGTTTGTCTGAAGCTGCTTTAGAGCCTCTTTTCCATTCGAAGCACTTACAATATTATAAACTTCTGCCAACCCTTGTCCCACATAAGTCAGGAAATCACAGTTGTCATCAACCACCAAAACGGTGGTCTCATGCTCTGCCTCATGCTGCTCAGTTGAGATTTCACAATATTCCTCGTCTCTCTCACTTTTATGAATGGGCAGTGTGATGGTGAAAATAGACCCATGTCCCCCCTCGTTATTTTGAACCGTGATCTCTCCACCGTGCAGACGAACATATTCTCTTACGATATGCAGACCGATTCCACTGCCAATAGCTTGGAGATTATTATTGCTCGACTGATAGAAACGGTTGAAGATGAGAGGCTTTTCTTCATCGGGGATACCTATTCCTGTATCTGCCACCTGAATCAGTGCATTTTGATCTTTCACGTCAATGCTTACGGTGATACAACCGCCAATTCTGCTGAACTTAAAGGCATTTGACAGAAGGTTCATCATAACCTTTGTCATCTTGTCTTTGTCGAACTGCATCTCCACATCTTCCACCATAGGCAGGAAAGTCAGATTAATGCCTTCCTTTTTCGCCTTTAGCTTGAAAGACTCACAGACAACACTGATTATCGGGACAATATTACCGTCTGTCAGGTTCATACGCTCGTTGCCAAGTTCCAGTCTGCGGAAATCGAGTATTTGGTTTACCAGAGAAAGTAAAAGGTCGGCATTCCGGTGAATCATATCCAACATTGATTTCGAGGTGGGGTCTTTGGTCCTTGCTTCCAAATCTTCCACAGGACCGACTATTAAAGACAGGGGTGTCCGCAAGTCGTGACTGATGTTCGTAAAGAAACGCAGTTTTATCTCGTTCAATTGCTTTTCCTGCTCTTGCTGCAGTTCAAGTTGTTGCAACTTCATCTTGTAGGCTCGTTTGTTACGATAATAGCGGAACAATATCCATAGAAGACAAGCGATAACTACTAGATAAATAAGGTAGGCCCACCATGTGCGCCATAATGGCGGATTGATGGTAATGTCTAGCAGGTGGCTCTCGAGTGAATCCTGAGTCTTGGTATAGAGCTGGTATTTGCCAGGAGGCAGATTCCACAATATAATGGACTGATGTTCTATGGGCTGCCATGTATCAGAGAATCCCCGTAATTGATAATAATAGGTGTTGGTCATCGTCTGCTCTTCGAACAGGCTGGAACACTCCACCATAATATTATTTTCATTGTAATTCAACTCGAGTTTTTTTGTGAATATAACATCGTGTGTAATCAATTCTCGCCCGTTTATTAATTGGTTGGGTGATAGAATCTCATTGTTAACGCTGATGCCGCCAATGACGAGAGGCTTCTCTTCAGACTCGTTGTTGGCATGTGCCAGCAAGCCATTTAGATTGATGCACTGATAGCCGTTGTCGGTGCCTAACCAGAGATGGTTGTCCTGGTCAATGTGCACTGCACCGGGATTATAGAAAATATCTTCTGTTTCAGGGCTGATATTGAAAACATTATAGTCCCATGTCTCACCATTCTTTTTCCCGTGACTGAGCCGCACTAGTTGATTACCGCTTACAGCCCAAAGATTGCCCGTTTTGTCAAGGGCTGCAACCTTCGATGGCACTTTCTCTAGGCCCGATGGAAGACTAACAGGTTCTCCTTGGGGATTAAGAACGGTCATGCCCAAGGCATTATTGGCCTCTCCTAACAGATATACATAGTTCTGACTATCAATACATCCATGTTTGAACATGCCATTATAAACTTTCTTCCACTGTCCATTACCATCCATGGTATAGAAACCGTTAGTGCTTATGGCATACAATTTGTTGTTAACGTATTTCAAATCGAACACAAATTGGGCCTCGAGATGTGTGTCGGTTGTCATTCCTGTAGTCTGGTCTAAGCACCATACACCTTTGCGTTGTAAGGCCACATAAATATTGTTCTTAGGCCCGAAAGCAATGGCATAAGGTGACTCTCCTTTAAAATAAAACTGCTGACTACCAATGGGCGATAGTCGAAGTAATCCCTGTTTATAGATTCCAGCCCATAAAGCATTATCAATATCGGTCTTGAGAACACTGACAGACGCATTCCCTATCTTCTTTGTCCATTCCCCATTGTGTAAGGGTTTATAGTAAATGCCTCGATCCTCGAGTCCCATCCATAATCCCTTACCGTCATTTGTCTGTGCAAATGAGAGTACATCGGTCATGGCGTTTGGATTCCCAGAGTCCATCACCTGATAGAGCATGCCGTAGTTCAAACTTTTGTTATATAAAGAGATGTCACCTTTAGCGTAGCTCACCCACATGGTCCCATTGGCTTTCTCATAATGCAGCATGTAAATTTGATTATCTTTTAGTCCATTTACATCACCAGCATGGTGTGTTAGGTGTTGCTGCATATTTAATTTCATGTCACAGATATAGATACCGTCGTTCTCCAGTCCGATCCATAGATGCCCGTCAGGTCCGCATTCAATTGTCGATACCGTAGAAGGGAATTCCATTGACGTTGTCCAGGATTGGTTGTTGTAATCATATTGACGTACATGGCGATCGTCGCTAATCCATACGTTACCTTTATCATCCGCCACCATAGGAAACAGGAAGGTGCTCACTTCGTTGACAAGAGGTGCCTTTCGCATCAGCTCCTTGGTCATTGATGAGAAGAAGTACAGATGTCTCGTGGTCAACACGATGTATGATTGCTGGTTCGAAATCACATTCACAACCTGCTCATCGGTGGTGTCGAACAATAGTTTCTGTACGTTCTTATGATTCAGGTTAATGTAGTAAAGCTTGTTGCCTTGCCAGGTCAGGCAGTTGTTATCCTTTATGTTGACGAAGAGGTCCTTGTTGACGACATGAATATTAAAACCTCCTAATACACGGTCGATGTCGGGGGTGAATTGATTGTTATGGGGATTATACCTAATGACCTGTCTGCTATGCGTGTTTAGCCAAAGTCTGCCATTCATGTCTTCATAAATGCCATCGATACCAGTCTGCATATCAGGATGCTGTCGATTATATCCGTTAGGATTTCTACTCTCCAGTTGTGGCAAGGTAAAAAGTCCGAACGACGTTCCCACCCACATGATGTTGTTGGTGTCACGATAGATGGCCTTTACTCTATAACCTTTTGTATAAATGTGGTAAAATCGAAAACTATCTTGACTGAAACATTGAAGTCCGCCAAGAATCACCATTATGAACATGAATAAGTATTTTCTCATTTTACACACACACACATTTTTGTTGCGAAGATATATAAATTCTTTTTAAAGATGATGCAAAGATAAGCAATTTGCGGCTATTTGCAAAGAAGGAATGTTGATGGTTTGTGCATTAAATGTTGCCAGTTGTGGAAAATCGACAAACTGTGCATCTCTTAAGTACAAATAGAACGTTTATCCCATCATCACATCAAGCAGCATCATCAGGACAAAGCCAAAGGAAAAACCAATGGTACTATGATTGCTATGCTGTCCACTAGAGGCTTCTGGGATTAGTTCTTCGACAACCACATAGAACATGGCTCCTGCGGCAAATGCCAGCATATAGGGGAGAATGGGCAGCAGGAATGAAGCCAATAATAATACTGCAATAGCGCCAATGGGTTCAACGGCTCCACTCAATGAACCGATTAGAAAAGAACGCCAGCGGTTGTTGCCAGCAGTTCGCATTGGCATGGAAATGATAGCTCCCTCTGGTATGTTTTGAATCGCAATACCTAATGAGACGGCAATAGCACTGGCTAAGGAAATCTGGGAAGTGCCATTCTCTGCTCCTGCGAAAACTACGCCGACAGCCATTCCTTCCGGCAGATTGTGGATTGTTACGGCAAGAGCAAGCATCGCTGTCTTTGAGAGATGAGAACGGAGTCCTTCAGGCTTGTCTGTTCCAATATGCAGGTGAGGTGTTAGCTCATCTATTAACAGAAGGAAACCCATACCCATCAAAAAACCGATGGCGGCAGGTACGACAGCCCATTTGCCGCTATAGGTTTCCATCTCCATTGCTGGAATCAGGAGAGACCATACTGATGCGGCAATCATGACACCAGAAGCAAAGCCAAGAAGTGATTTCTGTAATCGTACAGACATTTCGTCCTTCATAAAAAAAACGAAAGCAGAACCAAGTATAGTACCAAATAAAGGAATTAATAATCCGATGATGAGTACAGTCATTCTGTTTGAGTTTTAAAACTGTTTCTTAATTCTTTTTGCAAAAATACTTGTTTTGGATGAGAAAAGAAGAAAAAAAACGATATTTATGGTGATTATTCAATTACTTTAACAAGTAAAAGGATTCGATGGTATATGTGCAATAATTTGTATGATACTTCGTTATTATGATGTGTATAAAAATTATGCTATAGCGTTGTTGATGATGTTTGCTTCCTGCAAAATATGGGCGCAAAATGAAATATCCTTCAGCCATTACTGGACGATGGAGCCATCTTTTAATCCTGCAACGGTAGGTAAAGAAGCAAAGCTCAATGTGGTAGCGGCTTATGCTATTCAAATGGCTGGCTTTGAGCACAACCCACATACCATGTATGCAGCTGCTGATATGCCATTTTATGCCTTGGGCGCAAGTCATGGTGTCGGTATTCAGTTCCTTAATGATGCCATAGGCTTGTTTACTCATAAACGGTTAAGTTTGCAATATGCCTATCAGCGTCAGATGTCTGGTGGAAAAGTCTGTGCAGGTATACAAACTGGGATGTTAAGTGAAAATTTCGATGGCAGCAAGTTGGATGCCGATATTTCAGGTGATCCTGCTTTCGCAACCACTTCCGTGAATGGGACGGCTATAGATTTGTCCGCTGGACTGTATTATCAGACACGAAGCTGGTATGTTGGTGTTTCCGCATTACATCTGAATTCTCCGAAAGTGGAACTGGGCGAGGCCAATGAGTTGGAAATCTCTTCCATATATTATTTGACGGGTGGATACAATATTCAACTGAGTCATCCGTTTTTATCTATACACACCTCTGTGTTGGGACGTACTGATGGTACTACTTGGCGAGCCGATGTGACAGGCAGACTGAAGTATGAACATGATAGAAAATTGATGTATGCAGGCTTGACATACAGTCCGACGAACTCTGTGACAGTATTGGTTGGAGGGCGTTTCCGTGGTGTCTACATAGGATATGGCTATGAAGTCTATACCTCGGGCATCCATGTAGGAAATGGCAGTCATGAATTATTCGTGGGCTATCAAACGGAAATGAATCTATATAAGAAAAGTAAGAATCTGCATAAGAGTGTAAGAATACTCTAAATTGTTGAAATATGAACAAGATAACGATAGGAATGTGCATGGCACTGACTTTGCTGCTGTCGAGTTGCTTCGGTGGCAAGATACTGTCTGCCAGCGGTGGTGAAGTAACAGGAATGGGAGGCAAGAGCTTTACCGAACCGACACCTTATGGCATGGTGCTTGTGAAACGTGGACACCTGAAGATGGGTATTGTGAAACAAGATAGCCTATGGGGTAAGAAAACACCTTTGCGTGATATTTCGGTGGATGGCTTCTGGATGGATGAAACAGAAGTTACCAATTCGAAGTATCGACAGTTCGTGAATTATGTCCGTGACTCAATCTTGCGAGAACGACTCTCTGAGTTTGATGAGACTTATAAGTCTGTTAAGACAGATAAAGACGGAGAGGAGATCGGTTCTGTGTTGAATTGGAAAAAGCCCTTGCCGAGACGCCCGAATGAGGATGAAAAGGAAATCATTGATGCTATGTATGTTACCAATCCTGTGACGGGAGATAAGATGCTGGATTATCGTCAGCTAAACTATCGTTATGAGGTATATGACTATACGGCAGCAGCTTTGCGTCGGAATCGTTTGAATCCTCAGGAACGTCAACTGAATACCGATGTTGCTATTGATCCTAACGAACAGGTATGGATATCCAAGGATACTGCATATATTGATGACGAGGGCAAGATTGTTAGAGAGACTATCAATCGTCAGCTGACTGGTCCTTGGGATTTCTTGAATACCTATATCGTCAATGTTTTTCCCGATACCACTTGTTGGGTGAACGATTTCCCAAATGCAGACAATGAGATGTACCTTCGTTATTATTTCTCAAATCCTGCTTATAACGATTACCCTGTGGTCGGTGTGACGTGGGAACAGGCTAATGCCTTCTGTGCGTGGCGCACAGAATATCTTCTGAAGGGACTTGGCCCAGCGGCTCGCTATGTGCAGCGTTATCGTCTCCCAACAGAGGCAGAATGGGAATATGCGGCTCGTGGTAAGGATCAGAACGAGTTCCCTTGGGATAATGAGGATGTGGCTAATGGTAAGGGCTGCTTCTATGCAAACTTTAAACCGGATAATGGCAATTATACCAAAGACGGCAACTTGATAACAAGCCGAGTCGGTATCTATGCAGCTAACAGCAATGGCCTCTATGATATGGCGGGTAATGTGGCAGAATGGACTAGTACCATCTATACAGAAGCAGGTGTGGAGGCCATGAACGACATAAACCCACAGCTGAAATACAATGCTGCTCCAGAGGATCCCTATCGATTAAAGAAAAAGAGTGTGCGTGGAGGTTCTTGGAAGGATCCTGAGTCATATATTCGTTCGGCATGGCGGACTTCTGAGTATCAGAATCAGCCAAGAAGCTATATAGGTTTCCGCTGTGTGCGCAGTATGGCAAACACTACCAGTGAAAAGGTTAAACTAAAAGGAAAGAAGTGATAAAAAAACGTAGAAGTTATGACAACATATAGTAAATACAATATTGTTTACCGCTTGCAAAAGTGGATGGACAGCGTGCCAGGACAGACATTCCTTAATTATGCCTATAGCTGGGGTGCGTCTATTGTGATTCTAGGTACGCTTTTTAAATTGACTCACCTACCAGGAGCTAATTTCTTCCTGTTCCTTGGTATGGGGACTGAGGTTTTCGTCTTCTTTATTTCTGCTTTTGACCGCCCGTTTGATAAGACAACAGAAGGAATGGAACTCAACTTGCATCCGGGAGAAGAGAAAATGGCAGATGGAGTTGTAAGTGATAAGGTGTCAAAACTATCGTCAGTATCAGCAGTTTCTACAACTCCAATTGTATCATCAATTTCAGCTGCTCCAATCAATACGGAACTTGAGATGGCAACGAACAGATATGTTGAAGAGTTGAAGCGTCTGACGGAAACACTCTCAAAAGTTTCGGAACAGAGCCAGAAACTGACCACAGATTCTGAAGAGATGGAGAATCTGAACCGTACACTGACGGGTATCTGTAAGGTTTATGAGATACAACTGAAAAGCGCCAGTTCACAGATTGGAAAGATTGATGAGATTAACGAACAGACCCGTAAAATGGCTGCTCAGATCGCAGAGCTTAATAAGATTTACGCCCGTATGATTGAGGCTATGACTGCAAAGATGAACGTATAAGGTTATGGCAATCCGGAAAAGACCGATATCCCCTCGCCAGAAGATGATAAATCTTATGTATGTCGTCTTGATGGCGCTGTTGGCACTCAACGTTTCCAGTGAGGTGCTCAACGGCTTCTCGATTGTGGAAGACAGCCTGAATCGAACTACTGGCAACTCATCGAAGCAGAACTTGTCTATTTACCAGACTTTTGAGGAACAGATGAAGGCTAATCCGCAGAAGACAAAGGTATGGTATGACAAGGCCCAGCAGGTGCGCCAGATGAGTGACTCGCTCTACAATCTCGCTATGGAACTGAAGACAGCCATCGTTCGTGAGGCAGACGGCAGCGACGGGGATATTCATGACATTAAGAATAAGGAAGATCTGGAGGCTGCTAATCAGGTGATGCTTGCACCTGGTAGCGGACGGGGCGGTGAACTCTTCAAAGCCATCAACTCTTTCCGTCAGCGGATGCTGAAGATGGTTGGCGATGAGAAGCAGAAGCGGATCATTGCCAGTAATCTGACTACGGAAATTCCAAAGAATGCTCAAACTATGGGTAAGAACTGGCAGGAGTATATGTTTGAGTCGATGCCAGTTGCAGCTGCTGTCACATTGCTCTCCAAATTGCAGAGTGATGTGCGCTATGCCGAAGGAGAAGTGCTTCACACGCTGGCCTCTAATATAGATATGAAGGATATTCGTGTCAATCTGCTCGAAGCCTTTGTGATTCCCAGTTCCAAAACTATTGTAAGGGGAGACCGTTTCTCTGCTCGTATTGTGATGGCCGCTGTGGATACGACTCAAGTGCCGGATATCTATATTGGCGGTCAGAAAGTGAACCTGAAAGATGGTCTATATGAAACGGTTTGTGGGCGAACGGGGGATTTTACCCTTAAAGGTTATATGGAAACCGTCAATGGTAATGGCGACCGCATTCGTCGTGAGTTTTCTCAAGACTATACCGTTGTTGAACCGAGTGCTACTGTCTCTGCCGACCTGATGAACATGCTGTACGCAGGTTATAACAATCCCATCAGCGTGAGTGTGCCAGGTGTGCCGTTGAATAAGGTACAGGCATCGATGACCAACGGAACGCTTCAGGCGGTAGGTACAGGTAAGTATATTGCCAGACCCTCGAAGATAGGGCAGGATGCGGTGATAACCGTAACCTCTACGAATACTGGTCATCCACAGCAGATGGGACAATATAAATTCCGTGTTCGTAAGTTGCCTGATCCTACACCTTATATCTCTATGAAGGATGAGCACGGTAATCCTATCCGCTATAAAGGTGGAGGTCTGGCAAAGGGACAATTGGTGGCAGCCGCAAACATCGGAGCCGCTATTGATGACGGAATCCTTGACATCGCTTTCCGTGTACAGAGTTTCGAGACTGTTTTTTTTGATAATATGGGTAATGCCGTTCCGATGGCTTCTGAGGGAGCCTCGTTCTCCGCTCGCCAGAAAGATACGTTCCGCAAACTCTCACGCAACCGCCGTTTCTACATTTCCCGTGTGACGGTAGTCGGTCCTGACGGTCTGACGCGTACCTTACAGAATCCAATGGAAGTAATCGTAAAATGATGAAGATATGAAGAGATTATTATTCTTTATTATGATAGTGCTGATGGCTGGTTCCGTTGTGGCTCAGCCGAAAAGAAGTCGTATACAACAGACGGAGCAGCAAAAGAATCCTTCTTCGGCCATGTCGATGCGTGCTCAGCTGACGTATCCTACCGCATTGGATATCCCAGAAGAGGTAGTGTGGCGTCGTGATATCTATCGGGAACTCGACCTGACGGATAATGCGAATGTTGGACTTTACTACCCCGTGGAGCCGCAGGGTAAGCAGTTGAATTTGTTTACGTATATCTTTAAGTTAGCGCAGAATGGTTATATCCCCATCTATGAATATCCAACGGATGGCAGCGACAGATTCTCTGATGATGCAAGAATTGATATGAAGACAGTTCTTGACAATTATCATATTTTCTACGAAGAAAAGAATGGAAGACTGAAGGTCGACAATAGTGATATGCCTTCTGCCGATGTGAGGAAGTTTTACCTGAAAGAAAGTGCCTATTATGATCAAGCCAATTCCTCGTTCCATATCAAGGTGCAGGCTCTTTGTCCTGTGATGCTTCGTGAGGATGATTTTGGCGGTGAGGCCACTCAATACCCCCTTTTCTGGGTGAAGTATAGCGACCTGGAACCATTCTTGAATCGTCAGACTATCATGTCTAGTAGCCTTAATAACGCTGCGACGATGTCGATGGATGATTTCTTTACATTGAACAGTTATAAGGGTAAGATTTACAAAACAAGCAATGCCCAGGGTAAGACTCTGTTGCAGCTTTGTGGCGGGGATGAAGAGAAATTGTCGGCAGAGCAGAAACGTATCGAGGAGGAGTTGGCTGCTTTCCATAAGACGATTTTCGGCGATTCTGCAAAAAGAGACTCTCTTGACAGCATAGCCGCCCTACAGGGTAAGGACACCAAGAAGGTGAAAGCCGTATCTTCTTCTGTGCGTAGTCCGAAAGCGCCCAAGGCTTCCAAAGCGAAGTCGTCTTCTTCAAAAAGTAATGGAAGCAGCAATAGTTCTGCCCGTGTGACGGTTCGCCGACAGCGACATTGATTTTAAACGGCATTTTCCCGCTAAAATATTCTTTGTTTCAAATTATTTTCGTATCTTTGCCCCCGCAGATGTAACATAAAACGGTTGAATTATGAAAAAGTTATTTGCATTAGTAGTGGCTTTTGCTGCTATAACGATGAGCGCTAAGGCACAGATTGATTTTGGTGTTAAGGGTGGCCTGAATGTGACTAGTATGAGTCTTGACGCTAAGGTCTTGGATTCCTCGAATCAAATGGGCTTCTTTATTGGTCCAACGGCAAAGTTCACATTGCCAGTTGTCGGATTAGGGATTGACGCTTCATTGCTTTTCGATCAGCGTTCTTCTGATGTGGAACTGGAAACAAATGAGGGTTATGTACTCAGCAATAAGATAAAGCAACAGAGTATTCAGATTCCCGTGAATGCCCGATTTGCATTCGGACTGGGTGATGCTGCTAGTGTATATGTGTTTGCTGGTCCTCAGTTCGGCTTTAATTTAGGAGGGAATAAGAACGTTTTTGAAAACGCAGCAGAGTGGAAATTCAGTTCTTCAAATCTCAGCGGTAATATTGGTGCCGGTGTTATGGTACTCAAGCATCTGCAGGCCTCGGTAAGTTATAATTTCCCGCTTGGTAAGACTGGTGAATTCGAGGTTGAGAACTATTTCGCAGAGAAAATAGGTAAGAATGGATCGAAGAGCAGCGGAAAGATGAATGCTTGGCAGTTGTCTGTTGCTTATTATTTCTAAGTCTTGTTTGCCGATATTATTTTACCACTGCCGCTTGACGGCCTTTTCACCTATTCCGTCCCGCAGCAGCTGGAGAATCGGGTGAAAGAGGGAATGCGTGTCCTTGTCCCATTTGGCAAGAATAAAACGTACGTAGGAGTTATTTCTAAGATACATAACCAGTCACCTGAAGGATTCCAGACTAAGGACATCCTTCAGGCGATTGGTATTTCTCCCGTTCTGCTTCCCCATCAGTTTGAATTCTGGCAGTGGATAGCCGACTATTATATGTCGCCTATTGGAGAGGTCTACAAAGCGGCGCTGCCTGCTGGATTGAAAGCGGAGGACGGATACAAAGCCAAGACGGAACTCTATATCAGGCTGACGGAGCCGTTCCGCAATGAACAGGCTCTTCATGTGGCACTGAATATGCTTCAGAGAGCAGGGAAACAGTTGAAGTGTTTTGTTGACTATCTCTCTATCTCACATTGGGGTCAAGGTGAGGGTATAGAACTGACGCGTGATGAACTCTTGAATCAGGGACATTCGCTTCCGACGATTAACGCGCTTGTAAAACGAGGGGTGTTGGAAACCTATGAGCAGGAGGTGGGACGTCTGAATCTGACAGGAGATCCTCATCCAGAGAAAATAAAGCCTCTTAGTTCTGTACAGCAAGACGCCTTTAATCAGATACGGTTCTCATTCTTAAAGAAGAATGTAACCTTACTCCATGGCGTTACTTCGAGTGGTAAAACTGAAATATATATCCATCTGATTCAGCGTGCATTGGAAGAAAAGAAGCAGGTTTTGTATCTGTTGCCAGAGATAGCACTGACAGTGCAGATGATGGAACGTCTACATAGAGTGTTTGGTAACCGATTAGGCATTTATCATTCGAAATACTCTGATGCAGAACGTGTGGAGATCTGGCAGAAACAACTATCACAGAACCCCTACGATGTGATCCTTGGTGCTCGCAGCGCCATTTTCCTTCCTTTTCAGCACCTCGGTCTTGTCATTATTGATGAAGAGCATGAGACATCTTACAAGCAGCAAGACCCCATGCCTCGTTATCATGCCCGCTCAGCGGCTATTATGTTGGCGCAGATGTTCAAAGCCAAGACACTATTAGGTACGGCGACGCCATCGTTGGAAACATATCATAATGCAAAGGTTGGGAAATACGGACTTGTAGAACTGTTTCAGCGTTATCAAGGCATCGAGTTACCAGAGATCCAGGTGATAGACATAAAAGACCTGCAGCATCGTAAGATGATGAAAGGGCCGTTTTCTCCTATATTATTGAGAAAGGTTCACGAGGCTTTAGACCATGGTGAACAGGTTATTCTTTTCCAAAATCGTCGTGGCTATGCTCCGATGATAGAGTGTAAGCAGTGTGGCTGGGTTCCCCATTGTCAGCATTGCGATGTGTCGTTGACACTTCATCGTAACTTGAATCAGCTGACATGCCATTATTGCGGATATACTTATCAAGTGCCGACGCAGTGCCCCAATTGCGGCTGTACCCAGTTGCAGACTCGTGGATATGGTACGGAAAAGATAGAGGCAGAGGTTCATGACATCTTCCCTGAGGCACGTATTGCCCGTATGGATCTTGATACCACCCGTAGTCGTCAAGCTTATGAGCGTATCATTAATGACTTCTCAGCGGGGCGTACCAATCTGCTCATTGGTACACAGATGATTTCAAAAGGACTGGATTTCGATAAGGTATCAGTGGTAGGCATCCTCAATGCCGATACGATGCTTAATTACCCAGACTTCCGAGCTTACGAGCATGCCTTCATGATGATGGCTCAAGTGAGTGGACGAGCTGGTCGCAAGGGAAAGCGTGGTTTGGTAATTCTACAGACGAAAAGTCCGGATATTCCTGTGATTCAGCAAGTCGTCAATAATGATTATGCGTCGTTCTATCGCTCGTTGATTGCCGAGCGTCGGCATTTCCATTATCCGCCCTATTATCGTTTAGTGGAAGTCTATTTGAAACATCGTTCTGAGAGTGTTGTGGAAATGGCGGGTTTGGAACTTGCCAGTAGGTTGTGCCAATGGTTCGGAACCAGAGTTCTTGGACCAGATAAGCCAGCCGTCGCTAAGGTCAAGTCACTCGCTATTCGTAAACTTGTCTTAAAGTTCGAACAAGGTATCAATATGTCTGAAGTTCGCAAATATTTAGCGCTTGCCCAGCAGCTGATGCTTCAGGACAAGCGCTATGGTTCTCTTCAAATCTACTACGATGTAGATCCGTTATAACTTTTTTAGAATCTCATCTCGCAGCCGATGCCGAGGACATGGTTTGTACGAGTAAAGTCGTCGCTAACACCAATTTGGGGATAGTCCTCACGCTTATAGTGATCGTAGTTTGTCTGGAAGTAGGCTGCCTTTAGTGTGATGTTGTCGGCAACCTTATAGTTGAATCCAAAACCAAAGCTGTAGCTGTTGACAACGAATGACATATCATTCATATACTCGTCAGTGAGTTGATAGCGAGTCAGCTGTCCGCCAGCAGAGATGGTCAGCTTGTCGTTGAGGTCCCACTCTGCGCCGCCCAGATATTCGTTTGTGCCACCACCAAGCAGGTCCTGTGTGTTGTTATACCAGCTGACGTTGGTGTCAAAGAAGTGGTGATAACCAAGGTTCAGGCGAACGTCATCGGTGATGTTCCACATTGCGCCGACAGCGAGTTGTGCGGGAGAATCTTCGTCAATCTTCTCACTGTCGCGGAATTTATTGACAGCGGGAATCTCACTGGCCTCATTTACTGTCGACTCGTTCTTCATGTGAATCTGTGTCTTGAACTCGTACTTAGCGGCGAGGTTGAAGCGTCCGAACTTATAGTCGATGCCGATGACGGGAGCGATACCTACTGATGATTGGTTACAGAGAAGATTCACACCCTGAGAGTATTTCTGCAGGGAGTTGAGGCTCTGCTTGGTGCCCTCTAACTGCGCTTTCTGTTGTGTGAGTTCAGCGGGGACGGGTGCCCCTGCAGCCTCATACTGTGCAATACCTGCGTTAATCTTGCTAAGTCCGCCGTCAATAGTGGTCTCGGCACCTTGAAGGAAACTGCTGAAATCAACGTATCCACCCTCGGTACCTACCATGATGTTACTAATCTTTGCTTTGTAGGTCGCTGTACCATAAAGCAGTCGCAGACCCCCATAAACAGAGAGATTCTTTGTTACCTTATAAGCAGCGCCGAGCTGGAATCCGAAATAGTACTGGCGTCCCTGCATGTAGCCGTCCATATCGTAGCCATTAGCCCCGAGTGGCTTCAGTTGGTTTGCGATACTACCTACAACGCTCTCAAATGATCCGAGACCATCACCAAATTCACAGGCTCCACCACCACCAGGAACAGAGAAGTTAAACTGGGCACTCCAATTCCCTTTGTTGTATGCAGCTTGGATTGAGGGAATAAAAGGAGCGTCTGCCACACCCTCGAAGGTCTTTACCGTTGCTCCGTTGTTTTTCTTGCCAAGGGCAAATAGGGGATTGGTGGATTCGATAGTACGAGTCTGGTGGGCGTATTGCCAGTTGATTCCGAGATAGAAACCTTCAGGAAGGAATGCTACGCCAGCAGGATTGCTGTATACACCATCAAGTCCGATGGCTGCATCGCGAGCAGGATTTCTGAGGAAGTCAATACTTTGATTTGTGTTGGTTAAGATGCCACCTGCTGTGGCTGGTGTTGCTATTGCCAGTATTGCGCCGACAAGCATGACATTGATTTTTTTCATATCCTTAAACAATTTTTTGCTAAAATCGGCTGCAAAGGTAAAAGTATTGTCCTAATTATCCCTGTTCGCGCTCACAAAGTTAACGAAGTTTAACGAAAAATGCACACAAACCTGCACAAATGTGCAATTTTGTGCAGGTTTGTGCACACAAAGAGGTGTTTTTGTGCAATCTGAAGGCTTATTTTTTTAGCTCAGGATAACTAAGACGGGTATGATATATTGTTTTCAGTTTCTCAATGAGTACTGTTTTTGCATAAGCAATATCGCGGAATGTGATTGGGCATTCTTTGAAATAGCCCTCTTCCACCTGAGCATCAATAAGCCGGTTTACGAGTTCTCTAATAGTCTTTTCTGTATAATCGGGTAGGGAACGTGATGCAGCTTCTACGGTGTCGGCCATCATCAAAATGGCCTGCTCTTTCGTGAATGGGTTAGGACCAGGATAGGTGAAAAGCAGGTCGTCGACCGCATCGTTTGGGTGAGCATTCTTATATTGTACGTAGAAATATTTTGTTTTGCCCAATCCATGATGAGTTGTAATAAAGTCCTTGATGATGTCTGGGAGATTATATTTCTCAGCCAGTTTAATACCTTCCGTTACGTGACTGATAATCATCTGTGCGCTGTCAATTGATCCCATTTTCTCATGGGGATTAACACCCGATTGGTTTTCTGTGAAGTAGATAGGATTAATAATCTTACCAATATCGTGATAGTAAGCACCAGTACGTACCAACTGACTCTTTCCTCCTATTTTATTGGCAATCTCTGCGGCGAGGTTACCAACCTGAATAGAGTGCTGGAATGTGCCAGGAGCTACTTCACTCATCTTTCGGAGCAGTGTCTTGTTCATATCCGAAAGTTCGATGAGTGTAATGTTTGACGTAAAGCCAAAAGCTTTTTCTATCAAATAAAGCAAGGGGTAGGAGCAGAACAATAAAACACCATTGATGGCTATGTAGTTATATTCGCTATAACTGATTTTTGTTAGGTCATTATTGCGTATCCAGTCAAGTGACAGGTTTGATAATCCTGCCGCAAAAGTTACAAAAACTGCAGTCCAGAACAGTTGTGAACGGCTTGACAGTTCTCTCAGCGAGAAGATGGCTGTGAGCCCTGCAACTAATTCTACAGCAATAAATTCCAATGGGTATTGTAGGAAACTGGCACAAATCATCACCATGGTGGCGTGCGCAACGAAGGCGGTTCGAGAGTCCATGAACACTCGTATGAAAATGGGCACCATTGCAAATGGCAGGATATAGATATGCAGAACATTATGTTTAACCATCATCGATGCTATAATGACAAAGATGATGATTAGGGCGTACAACATAGCGGTGGAACGTATCTTCTCAAAATAGTCTTTGCGGAAAAGTGTCAGATATACGGTGAAACAGGTTATCAGGATAAACACATATAGAATCTGTCCCATGATGGTAAGGCTGATTCGTTCGTTTCCTTCTTCACGTCTCTGCATTTCTTTTTCAAACGATTGGAGGATATTGTAAGTCTTGGTGTCAACAATATCGCCTCGGTCAATGATTTTCTGACCTCGCTGTACAAGTCCGCTTGCCAGAGCAATACTATTATGCAAGTCATTGAGACTGGCTTCGCTGCGTTCCTTGTCGTAAATCAAGTTGGGTGTGATGTAGTCGTTAAGATTACACTTTTGTAAGATCTCTCTATGTGCAGCCAAAGTTTGGTCAAGGAAAATCTGTTCATAAGCAGAGATGACAGAATGGACTTTTGTAATCTGTATGCTGACAGCATTTTTGCCATTGACGATACGGATAACCTGTGAGGTGTCTTTTGTAAGCCGAGCATATTCAGAGCTGTTCATGATACCTTGTGTGTAAATAGCACGAAGACGGTTGGCTATGATGCTGATATAGTCGTTGGGTAGTCCAGGTATACCGTCACTATAATCTTTGGCAAACTCACGCAGTTGCTTGCCAACAATCTCGCTGTTGAAGGTATAGTAGGGCTCGTATTGCTTCATCAGACTATCGCGCTCTGCTTTTACAGCTTCGTCACTTTTGTAGATTGGAAAATCGAAGGGGGCTTTCAAATCTGCGTAGGTCCAGGGCTTTCCTTTTTCAATCCTGAATGTATTATGGGTGCTACGAGGCATCAGCCATACGATGATGGCTACAGTAACTATTATTAGTCCTGTACGGATGAGAAAATCACGCCAACTAGTGTCGTTTTTGAGGTTAAAACTACTCATTTCTACGTATTTATATGTATTTATGGTTGCAAAAATACAAAAATAAAATTAAATTTCGTACCTTTGCAGGCAAATTTAAGAAAAAGTATGTCAGAAAGAAGAGTAAGGGTGCGTTTTGCACCAAGTCCTACGGGAGCTTTGCATATCGGTGGTGTGCGTACCGCCTTGTATAATTATCTGTTTGCCAAGCAGCATGGTGGTGATCTGGTGTTCCGTATTGAGGATACGGATTCAAATCGTTTCGTGCCTGGTGCCGAGGAATATATCATCGAGTCGTTCAAGTGGTTAGGAATCAAGTTTGACGAAGGCGTGTCGTTCGGAGGTGATAAGGGTCCGTACCGCCAGAGTGAGCGCCGCGATATCTATAAGAAATATGTTCAGCAGTTATTGGATGCTGACAAGGCTTATATTGCATTTGATACCCCAGAGGAATTGGAGGCCAAACGTGCTGAGATCCAGAATTTCCAATATGACAGTCATACCCGTGGTCAGATGCGTAATTCGCTGACGCTGACTAAAGAAGAGGTTGAACTGCTGATTGCTGATGGCAAACAGTATGTGGTTCGCTTTAAGATTGACGCTGGACAGGAAGTATTGGTGAACGACCTTATACGTGGTGAAGTGCGAGTAAAAACAGATATTCTCGACGATAAAGTGCTCTATAAGAGTGCAGACCAGTTGCCCACTTACCATTTGGCCAATATCGTTGACGACCATCTGATGGAAATCTCACATGTCATCCGCGGTGAGGAGTGGTTGCCGAGTGCACCCCTGCATGTGCTTCTTTATAAGGCTTTTGGCTGGGAGGATACAATGCCACAGTTTGCTCATCTCCCTTTGCTTTTGAAGCCCGATGGTAAGGGGAAACTCTCGAAGCGTGACGGCGACCGTCTAGGCTTCCCCGTATTCCCCTTGTTGTGGAAGGATCCGAAGAGCGGCGAGACTTCTCGTGGTTATCGTGAGGATGGTTATTTCCCTGAGGCAGTCATCAACTTCCTTGCTTTGTTAGGTTGGAATCCTGGAACTGAACAAGAGATATTTTCCCTCGACGAGCTTGTTCCACTTTTCGATATCAGTAAGTGTTCTAAGGCTGGTGCTAAGTTTGCTTTCGAGAAGGCTGTCTGGTTTAATCATGAGTATATCCTCAAGAAATCGAACGAGGAAATTGCAGCGCTCTTCGAGCCAATCGTTAAAGAGCATTGTCCCAATGAGACCTCAGAGCGTATCCTTCAGGTCACATCGATGATGAAGGATCGTGTTTCGTTTGTCAAAGAACTCTGGCCACTCTGCTCGTTCTTCTTCGTTGCTCCTACTGAGTATGATGAGAAGACTGCCAAGAAACGCTGGAAGGAAGACTCAGCACAGGTGATGACAGAGCTTATCGGAGTTCTCGAAGGAATTGATGATTTCTCTTTGGAGAATCAGGAGCAGATTGTTCATGCTTGGGTTGAGCAGAAAGAGTATAAACTTGGAAATGTGATGAATGCCTGGCGCCTGACACTCGTTGGCGAGGGTAAAGGACCCGGCATGTTTGACATCTCAGCCTTCCTTGGCAAGGAAGAGACTATTGCAAGAATGCGTCGTGCTATAGAAGTACTTGGATAATGTATAATATCGTCATTTATCTATATCTCTTGGGTGTTGCCGTCTACAGCCGTTTCAATGAGAAGGTTCGTAAGATGTGGCGCGGAGAGCGTGATGCCTTTCGTATTCTGAGAGAACAGGTTGACCCCAATGCGAAGTATGTATGGTTTCATGCTGCGTCGCTGGGAGAATTTGAGCAGGGACGTCCTCTGATGGAGCAGTTGCGTAGGGAGCATCCTGAGTATAAGATATTGCTGACCTTCTTCTCGCCATCAGGCTATGAGGTTCGTAAGAACTATGAAGGAGCAGACATTATCACTTATCTGCCACTCGACACGATTACAAATGCTCGTCGTTTCCTGCGTACCATTCGTCCTGTCATGGCATTCTTCATCAAGTACGAATTCTGGTATAACTACCTTCATATTCTGAAGCATAGACATGTACCTGTCTATAGCGTGTCGAGCATCTTCCGTCCCGACCAGGTGTTCTTTAAGTGGTATGGTCGCCAGTATTCTCGTGTGCTGAAGTGCTTTACGCATTTCTATGTTCAGAACGAAGTCAGCAAGGAATTGTTGGCAAAGATTGGCATTACTGATGTTACGGTGGTAGGCGATACCCGCTTCGATCGTGTCCTTCAGATTAAGGAGGCTGCCAAGCAGTTACCAGTAGTTGAGGCGTTTATAGGAGTGAAGAGTGAAAACTCTTCTAAGGTTTTTGTGGCAGGGAGCAGTTGGCTGCCTGATGAGGAGATATTTATTAAGTACTTCCTAGACAAGTTGGGTGACAAAGCCGAACGCAATGGATATAATGACTGGAAATTGATTATTGCTCCTCATGTGATTGGCGAGGAGCATTTGCAGCAGATAGAGAAACTGCTTGAAGGTCGTCGTGTAATCCGTTATACAGAAGCCACAGAAGAGAATGTGCGTGATGCTGAGGTTTTGATTATCAATTGTTTCGGTCTGCTGTCAAGCATTTACCATTATGGTGATGTGGCTTATGTCGGAGGAGGCTTTGGTGTAGGTATACACAATCTGCTGGAGGCAGCTGTTTGGGATATACCCGTGTTCTTTGGTCCAAACAACCAGAAGTTCCAGGAAGCACAAGGCTTGAAGACAAGTGGTGGTTTTGAAATTTGCGACTATGCGCAGTTTGAGCAGCAGATGAACCGATTGACTTCTGATGCTTCTTATCTGATGGAACAAGGCGATAAAGCCGGACAATTCGTCAAGGGGCAGGCCGGTGCGACAGGAAAGGTACTAAGTAGTGTTAGTCCTCTGTAACTATCAGGTGATTCACACCACTGGGGTGTATCGTTCCGTGCTTCCTCATATAACCGATTAACAAGTCGGATGTATGTACATTAAGTGAATTATACGAGCAGTTAAGTAATGGCTGGCATATGCTGGCCACATAACTGTTTGTGATTACCTTGTATGTTCTGTTTAGGTCTAATTTCTTGCCGTCGAGTGTCATAACCTTGATGTGCTTCAGCCTGTCTTTCTTCTTGTCTTTCTTGTCGATAGAGGCTTTGCAGACAACACCTCCAACGCGTGGCAGATGATACAGAGAACCGCGACCGTATGTGTTAAGCAGTCTTGTGATTTCTTCTCCTGTCAGATGCATCTCGACAGCTTCGTTGTTAAAAGGATCCATCGACAAGACATCTCGCATGGTGATATCGCCAGCTGGCAGAGAGTCAATGCGTACACCGCCATTGTTCACAATGCAGATTTCTCCCTTGGTTTCTTCGATAAAGGCGTCACACATCATGAAGGTCAGTTCGTCTCTTTCCTTGAAGGATCTGTCGGCCTTTGCTATAACCTGCTCATAATAGGGATTCTTGTTAAAGTACTGTACCATAGCGTCTACTAACAGATTCTTCTGTGTAGAGCATTTCACGGGGATATATTCTGCCTTTTTATCTGTTACACGTCCGTTATTGATGGTTAAGGTAATATGAGTAGCCATCGATAGTTTGTTCTTGTTCTGGGTGATTAGCACGCCATTGTGTAAAGGCTCATCGGCAGAGAGTTGAGTATGGGTGTGACCTCCGATAATCAAATCAATCCATGGATATAGATTGGCCATCTTGACGTCTTCGGCATAGCCGATGTGCGATAGGAGTATCGTAGCATCACACTGGTGGCTAAAGTCTTCATACTGGGTAATTGTCTCTGTTGGAAGTGAGAACTTGATACCTTCCACATTATCGGGATGTGTATCGGGGTGTCCTTGGCTGTTTACCTGTACCAAGCCGATAATGCCAACCTTCATGCCGTCTACGTCGAAGACCTGGGTAGGGACGATGTGCAGTCCGGCCTCGTCGGGTGAAGAGATGTTGGCGCAGATATAACTGAAGTTGGAATAACCCATGAGTGGCGCTAACGAGTGAACGTCGAAGTCGTGATTGCCAAGTGTCGTGGCATTAAAACCCACCTGATTCATCAAGGCCACGATGGGGTATGAAGAAATTTCATACGCATCGTTGATGGGATTGCCTGTCCTGTTATCGCCAGCCGAGAGAATTAGTAATGATGGGTAGAGTGTTCGAAGACTGTCAGCGATGCCCGCCAATTGGGGAAAGGCGTCGATGTTGGCATGCATGTCGTTGGTGGCGAGTATATGTATTTCTTGTTTTTGTCCGTAACAGACGCTGGTCAGAAGTATCACCAGTCCTAAAAGCAAATCTTTTTTCCTCATTTTTATCCTATATAACAAAGATATTAAAGTCTATTGGTTGTTAATCGAATGCAAAGATACAGATATTTTTCTTATTTACAAAATTAATTCGTATCTTTGTGCCCGTATCGATTTCAAATAGGTGTGACATACTTAACTGATGAAATATATGTGGATGATAATCTTTATGGTGCTGCCTATCGTGGCTTTGGCTTATGTGGCTTGGCATGTATGGATGGTGCTCCCTTTTACTGCTCTCTGGAAATCGCTGGTCATTGCTGCTGGTGTGTTCTGTTTTGCAATGCTGTTTATGAACTTCGCGCGTAAGTTTGATACCTGTCCGTTGCCTGTGGCTCAGGCGGTCTATGATATTGGTACGTCGTCTATCTTTGTGTTGCTCTATATGGTGATGCTTTTCCTGGTGCTCGACCTTGGCCGGCTATTCCATCTGGTTCCGAGAACTTTCTTGTTTCATAGCGGCCATGCCTCGCTCGCCATCTTTGTCCTGCTGTTTGGCATCTTCTTGTATGGCCATCTTCATTATAATAATAAGGTGCGCGTGCCTTTAGAGCTGAAATCGTCAAAGCCTCTGCCTCGTGAGTATAAGGTTGTCATGGCCTCCGACTTCCATATTGGCTACCATAACACGCGAAAAGAGCTGGCCCGTTGGGTGGATATGATTAATAGCGAGCATCCTGACTTTATCCTAATTGCAGGCGACATTATTGATGGCAGCATGCGCCCTTTGAAAGAAGAACGGATGTACGAGGAGTTCCTGAGATTGGAGGCACCAGTCTATGCCTGTTTGGGTAACCATGAGTTCTATGCAGGACATCCTGAAGCCAAGCAGTTCTATAAAGATGCGGGTATCCGTCTGTTGATCGATGAGGCTGCTGTTATCGACAGTAGTATCGTCATCGTAGGGCGTGACGACCGTACTAACATGCATCGCAAATCTGTTAAGAGGCTTGTTCCCGATCGAAGCAAATATATTATAGTGCTCGATCATCAGCCTTACGACCTCAATCTCAGTGAAGAAGCTGGTGTAGACTTTCAACTCAGTGGTCATACCCATCGCGGACAGGTATGGCCTATCTCCTGGATTACAGATCATGTATACGAATGCTCCTGGGGTAGCCATCAGCGCGGCCAGACTCAATTCTATGTCTCTTCGGGCATAGGCATCTGGGGCGGTAGATTCCGCATTGGTACCCAGAGCGAATATGTGGTAGCTACTCTTCGTTCAAATAATATTTAGAATATTCCACGTAATGCTTGGCGTTGTCGGTCTGTCCTGGACGCACGGGTTTGATGTACTTGGCTGGCACGCCACCCCAGATTTCACCAGCGGGAATCTTCGTGTTCTGGAGTACTAGAGCCCCTGCGGCTACAATGCTGCCTTCGCCGATCTCGCATCCGTCGAGCAGAGTAGAGCCCATGCCGATGAGTGCGTTGTCGTGGATGGTGCAGGCATGAACGGTGACGTTATGCCCGATAGTGACGTAGTTGCCGATGTGTGTGGGACCTGTCTCATGGGTCACGTGAACACAACTCCCGTCCTGTATGTTTGTGCAGTTGCCAATCGTAATTGGAGCCACGTCGCCTCTGACGACGGCGTTGAACCAAACAGAACACTCGTCGCCCATCGTTACATCGCCCACAATCGTGGCGTTCTCGCTGAAATAGCAGTCCTTGCCCCATTTGGGTGCCAGACCGCGATAACTCTTAATTAATGCCATAACTGGTTGCAAAGTTAAGCATTATTTTCGAGTAATCGTTATTTTTACGTCTAAAACATGCTCTATCATCTCAATGGTCTGTTCAAGATTGTCAGAGTCGAAATCGGCCGTCAGATGCTTGCTGGTGTCGTCGGCTGTCAGCTTGACGTGGTAATGCTTGCCCAGCACCTTAAGAACTTCAGGCAGTGGCGTGTTGTCGAAGTGGAAATGTCGAGGCTGTGGAGCCGTGATGGTCGAGGGTTGTACGACTTTTGCGCCATCGGTGGGGTGGGGAAGCAGCCCTGTAGTGTAGGCGGCATAGGCTCCAGCGAGCAGCAGGATTGTGAACGAGGCGGCTGCGCCCACCTTGCACCAGAGTGGGATGACCTTTGCTGGTGAGACTCTGCGGATTGCCTGTCTGGTGTCGAATTTCCCCGTCTGATAGTGACGGAGCACGAATTTGAGTGATTTGTCTTTTATCTCTTTCATAGGTTTAATAATATGTCTTGGTAATCCATTCTGTTTCTGTAACATTATATCCGCCCATGATACCAACACCGTTAAGGATGTTGGATGGGGTGGGCGTTAGCAGGGAGAAACCGCTCTGCGCCAATTCGTTGTTCTCTACGTCGTTAAGGGCTTTTACGTAGCGGTAGAGTTCTGGCGTGATGTGGTAAAGCTGCACTTGATAGCGCATGAGGAACTCATAGTGAGACACGGTGGCGTTAGTCGCAACATTCAAGTGTAGCGTGTATGTCTGACCGTTGATGGAAGCATCGCTGAAGATGTAGAACTCCCTGAAGAAGTCGCTGTCAAATCCGAAGTTATCGTCCATCTCGCTTATTGGATTTAGCAATGGCTCGTCTTCGTTGTTGATGATGGGGTAGCTGTAGGCGGAGTCCTGTAGCTCCATGTGCCATTCTGCTTCTGGATACTTCTCCTGATGGCTCAGGTAGTCGGCATAGGCGCCTCTTCCATTACCAAGTGACCAACGGGTTTGATAGTAGTCTATCTCACCATTTTCGTCGTAGATAGGATTGGCTTGTCCGTAGGCGTAGCCCTTATAGTTGATGGCTCTGACCCTGACAGCGTAGTAGTCTGTGGTCTCTTGTGGGTCGCTAAAGGTGGCCGTCAGTTGGTCGTAGGTTTCGAAACGGGCTTGACTATGGCTATATACACTGACCCTTTTCAGTCCGTCGATTCTGATAGGTATGACATTTGGGACGATAGCCTCCGACTTAACACCTTCAAAGCCCTCAGCTGTCACTTCGAGTGTTATGATGTCGCCCACCTTCTGAGGGCCGCAGGCATAGTACAGTCCAGGAATCTGCTGGGCGATTTCACGCTGTTGGTCGTTCACCTTATATATAATATGGGCATTTCCGATGGTAAGGCCCTCGTCTGCATGCGAATGCTTGCCGACGGGAATGGTGCGCCCTACTCTTATCCATGTGGTGTCGGCTGTGGAGGGATAACAGCTGACGTTGAGTTTCTGTGGCTCGTTGAGATTGGCGATGTCGAATTCGTCTTTGCAGGCGTAGAACGACAAAATAGTGAATACGGCTACAACGTATGTTGACAGATGCTTTTTCTTCATGATCTCTTAGAATTTGATGGTGTAACTGAATGATGGTACGATGGGTACGAAGCCTTTCGACTTGATACGGATAGTGCCGTCGTCTTTGATTTTCGCTTCTGTCCACATGGTGTTGATGTGACAGTAAGCATTGTAGAGCGACAGGTTCCAGATGCGTTGGTGACCGTGCTTCGTTGTGTGATAGAAGTTGAACCCGAGGTCGAGTCGGTGATAGGCAGGCAGCGTAGTGTTATTGGGCCGCTCATAGATAAATCCGCGTTGCATGATATCGCCATTGCCAAAGAAGAAGGTCTTCATGTCAGCAGACTCGATGGCGGGCAGCGATGGAAATTCGACGTATTGAGTCGGCAGCGTCATCTTATTGCCGCTATGTAGAGTCCATGCAGCAAACATCTCCGTCTTCTTGCTGAGCTTGAAACGTCCTGTCAGGTTCAGTTTGTGACGGTTGTCAAACTTGTCGTAATACCAGTCATCATAGAACTTGTCAAACTTCCGTTTGTTCCATGAAAGGGTATAGGCTGCGTCGAGCTGAATCTTCTGCGTATGATAGCTTACATCTGCCTCGATGCCATAGAACACACCTTTGCCGTCGATGACCTCGTTCTCCCATGAGGTTGCAGGAGGTTGCAGTCCTGACCAGCTTGAGTATTGGAGCAGGTGCTTTGTTGCCTTGTAGTAGCCTTCAATAGAGGCAGTCCACTGTTTGCCAAACTGGGTGTAGAGTCCTGCAGCCCATTGGTGGGAACGCATGGGCTGCAGGCTGGCCGTGGTGGGTACCCAGTAGTCGGTAGGCATCTCTAAGAAAGAGTTGGTTATCTTGTGAATGTACTGGGTCATCATGGTGTAGCTGGCCTTGGCCGACAGATAAGAGGTTATCTGGTATTTTACTGCCAGACGCGGGTCGATGTAGGAGAATGTCTTACCCTGAGTGGTGAAGAACGATAGGTTTACACCGCCGTTGAGGCTCCAGCGCTTGCTGAGGGAAATCTGGTCTTCGACATAAAAGTTCAGTTCGTGAGAGGTATGATGATTGCTGCTACTCTTGCTGATGGTGTCACTCTCTTCCTGCACGCCGTTATAGTTTAGCAGTTTTTTGGTCTGCGGACGGAAAAGATGGAGTGTGTGGTTATTGCCGAAACGAATGTGATGACGGGGTGAAGGACGGAAGTCTGCCTCTGCTCTATATCCGATATCGTCGATGGTAGAGCGGGTCTCGTTCTCATGGTGGGTTATCTCTATGGGTATGTTGCTATTGGATGCGTAACGATAGTCATCGCGACGGTGGATGTTAGCCCGATTGTGGGTGTAGATGGCTGTCAGGTTGGTCATCAGTTTTGGTGAAGGTTGGTAGTTCCAGTTCAAGGCAGCGTTCAGATTGCCCCATCTCAGGCGATTTTTTGTCAGTTCTATGTCAGTGCCGCCATTGGACATTTTCCAGTCAGCCTCGTATTTGGTGCTGAGGGCATCGCGTCCTGAATAGAGACTCAGACTCAAACGCGACTGGTCGTTCAGAATGTGCGTCAACTTGGCATTCAGGTCGTGGAAGTTGTAGTTAAGACCGATTTTCTCTTCTTTCGATATCCTTCTTTGTAGAAAGAAGGCAGGCTCCGACAGCAGGTCGAGCCATGAACGGCGAAGACCGATGTTCAGTGAGGTCTTGCCTTTCTGGATGGGACCGTCGAACTGTACTCCTCCGTCAAGAAGGCCGATGCGATAGGAGCCATGCCACTCCTGCATGTTACCGTCGTTGGTACGCACGTCGACCACACTCGACAGTCGTCCACCATAGCGGGCAGGAAAGCCACTCTTGTAGAAATCGACGTTTTTCACCATATCGGTGTTAAACGAGGAGAAAAGTCCCATGGAGTGATTAATCTGGTAGAGCGGAGAACCATCGAGCAGAATAAGATTCTCATCGTTATTACCACCATGAACGTAGAGACCAGATGCTAACTCAACGCCTTCCTGTACGCCACTGATGCGCTGGAGTGTTTTCACCACGTCTGGCGAAGAGAACAGAGCGAACTCGGTCTTGATGTCAGTCTGCGACAGAGAGCGCTTTCCCATTTGGGTGCCGATGACTGGTGAGTTCAAGTCACCTGTAACGACGACCTCGCCTAGTTTGGTATTGCCGTCAAGCTTGATTTCGAGAGCCTGATGATGGGTGAGCTTGAGCTTAATGGTCTGTTCCGTAAAACCGACATAGGAGATGCGAAGCAGATGTTCGCCTTCTGGCAGGGTGAGTGAGAAGAATCCATACTCGTTGCTCATTGTGCCCTGTCGGGTAGTCAAGTCGTAAATGGTAGCATTGATGAGCGTCTCGCCGATGGAGTCTCTTACATGTCCACTCAGAGTGAAACGTCTGGTCGATTTATGAGCTGTCTCCTTGAATAGCATCACGTACTTGCCGCTCAGTTGGAAACTGATACCTGAGCCCTCGAGAAGAGTTTTTAGGGCTTTTGAAAGTGAGAGCCCTTTCAATTCTGGGCCATTGTAGTTCTGACCCACGTTGAGGCTTGCGTCGTAGACGAAGTTTACGCCTGTGGTTTCATGTAGTCGATCCATCTGCTGACGGATAGTGGTAGTTGCTGTCTGTGCTCCTGCTGTTAGCGACAGAAGGAACAATAGTGTGATTATTAATTGTCTCATATTGTATCTGTGTTAGAATACTAGACCTGCACTTAGCTGGAGATGGTGTAGGGTGTGTCTCATTTTATCGTTCTGTTCGTCGATTATGATGATTTTTTCACTATCTATGTAGCTGAAATCGAAACTATTGAAGTGCCATTTGTATTTCAGTTGTTGCATGTGGTATCCTATCTTCAGGTCAAGCCGTTTCTTACTGCCGAGGCTGAAGCTTTTGCCTATACCAAGGTTAAACATTAGTCCGTCGACACCTTTGCCTGAAGTGTTTTCGGCATTAGTAAATGTCCAGCCAAGTTCGGAATACAGATAGGTATGGGGTCTTGAACTCCAAGGTTTATAGTGCAGGGTGGCGAAGAGGGGAAACTGCCACATCTCTTGTGTGAATGAACGGCCGATGCCGAGTCCTGCGCCGATGCTCATGTGGCGGTTCAAATCATAAAGTTCATAAAGCATCAGTGTATTGCCGCCGTATTCGAAATTGTCGAGTCTTGACTCGTTATAAGTCTCTTCGTAGTCTTTCATACCTTTGTAGATAAGCTGCTCGTCGACAAATTCGAAATCTGCTATGCGCCCTTTCGCCCAATCATGACGGTACAACTCTTGTTGATAGCGCAGGTCTATTTCGAAATGCCAGCGTCGTGGCTTTTGTTCTGTCTGTGCTTGTGTGGTAATACTTGACATAAGCATCATGGTGATCATGATGAGAAGCGGAGTCAGGACCGTACTGGTCCCAGTAGTGATTTTAATTTCTTTCATTTGGGTTCTTGCTTTTTCTGCTATGACGCAGGAAATAAAGCTTCCCCCCATCCTGATAGTGTTAAACAAGGTTAAGGAGATAGAAATAGTCGCCAGACTTCTTACGCAGAAACCGTAAAGCCTTGCTGACCTGATGCTCTACGGTCTTTTCGCTGATGTGAAGCTCTTCTGCTATTTCATGGTATTTCATCCCGTCTTGTTTCGCCATCAGGAAGATTTCTCTGCATCGCTCTGGCAGTGAGTCTATGGCTGTCCAGAGTTCTGCTTCGTGCAAACTTCGCTCGGCGGCTTCTTCATCACTGATGACTCCTTCAAGGTCGGTGGGTTGGATGTCGGTGGCTTGTGGGAATTTTCGACGGAGGTGGTCTATGCAGGTATTTCTAACGGTTGCATATAGCCATGCTTTCTCGTTAGCTACAGGCTCTTTCTCTATCAGTCTTACAAAGCATTCCTGCACTAAGTCTTCCACCACGTCAGTATCATTGACATAGTGTAGTGCGTACAGACATAGTGGCCTATAGTAATAAAGAAAGAGTTGTTTGATATCCATGAAAACACAAAAAAAGAGCAGCATGGGTGCACCATGCTGCCCTTTTATATAGTATTAATTAGAGGTTTGCGTTGTCCTTACCCCAGTCCTCAACAGCGGGGATGATGCCAAGTGAGATAATCTCATCGCGCATCTTCTGCAAGTGCTCGTAAGAAGCCTGCAATGCAGCCATCTCCTCAGCAGTACCCTCGGGCTGAGTGAAGTGAACACCGTCCTTGTCGATAACGGTAGGCATAGCCATCATTACGTTCTTGAAGCCGTAAGCGTTTACATAGCAACCAGCAGGCCACTTGAAGGGCTCACCGCCCATAGCACCCTCGATCATCTTGACAGCCTGATAAGCAGGGCTCTGGAATGAAGAACGTCCACGGAGCTTGATGATGTTGCTACCACCCTGTGTAGTCATGTGCTTGATCTCTTCCCAACGCTCAGCAGAGAGTGAGAGCTCTGAGAGAGGCTTGCCATCGATGAGAGCCTTGCTGGCGAATACTGCCATCTGCTCACCGTGACCACCGTAAGTGTAAGCGTTTGTAACCTTGTCCTGCTGTACACCGAACTCCTGAGCCAGCTGCTGCTGCAGACGGGTAGAGTCGAGAGCTGCCAGAGAGGTCAGCTGGTTGGGCTTCAAACCTGAGTGGATCAGAGCTGTCAGGGCTGTTACGTCAGCGGGGTTGAAGATAACAACCACATGCTTCACGTCAGGACAGTACTTCTTGATGTTCTCACCGAAGTCGGCTGCAATCTGGCAGTTGCCCTTCAGCAGGTCCTCACGGGTCATACCCTCCTTACGTGGGGCACCACCTGAAGAGATGATGTACTTAGCACCAGTGAAAGCCTCTTTAGGATCAACAGTATAAGAGATGTTTGCACCAGGGAAAGCGCAGTGACACATCTCATCGTAAACACCATGAACACCTGGCTCATAGATATCATACAAACAAATGTTTGGAGTAAGGCCGAGCATCAGCACGCTCTGCACCATGTTTGAACCGATCATACCGCCTGCACCGACGATAACCAGTTTCTCGTTTGTTAAGAATGCCATAATTGTATAATTATAATTTGAATGAATACTCAAAAAAGTGCTGCAAAGTTACAAAAAAAACGCCATATTCAGTCTCTTTTTACTATTAATCTTCGTTAATCAGTTGAATCTCTAACTATTTCTTTGTACCTTTGTAAAGTCGAAATTACAAAATGAATAAAAAATGGATATAAACCAGCGAATAGCCGCTCTTCGAGAGGTGATGCAACGTGAACATCTTTCGGCCTTTATCTTTCCAAGTACTGACCCCCATCAGGGCGAATATGTGCCCGATCATTGGAAGGGCAGGGAGTATGTCAGTGGCTTTAATGGCTCTGCTGGTACTCTTGTCGTGACCATGAGTTCTGCTGCGTTGTGGACTGATTCCCGCTACTTTCTCGCGGCAGAAGAACAACTGAAGGGTACGGAGATCCTGTTGATGAAACTCAAGATAGAAGGAACGCCTACGATTGCGGAGTGGATTGGACAGGAGTGTAGCGCTGGTGCTGAAGTGGGAGTCGACGGAATGGTTAATTCTGCTAGTGCAGTGAAGATGCTGATTGCTGATTTGCGCAGACAAGGCGGTATAACGCTCAGAACAAATATGGATCCGCTGGCTGTCATTTGGAAGAACCGTCCCCCGATACCTGAAAACCCTGTAGAAGTCTATCCGTTGACGTATGCAGGACAGACTGCTCATGAAAAGATAGCCCGTATTCGTCAGGCTTTGCGCAGACTGCATGCCGATGGTATGTTGATGTCGGCTCTCGACGATATCGCCTGGACTCTGAATCTAAGGGGTTCTGATGTGCATTGTAATCCAGTGTTTGTCAGTTATCTGCTGATTTCTTCGAAGCACGTCACTCTATATATAAATAAGGTGAAACTGTCACCGGATGTGATGGCTTATCTGAAAGCAGAGGGGGTGGATGTAGCGCCCTATGAAGATGTGAAGAAGGGATTGAGAGACTACTTCGAGTATAATATCCTGCTCGATCCTGATGAGGTGAACTATACGCTCTATAAGACCGTTACTCGTGAGATCGTTGAGGAAGAGTCGCCCGTTAAACGGATGAAGACCATTAAGAACCCCATAGAAATAGCGGGATTTAAGTCGGCGATGCTGAAAGACGGCATCGCAATGGTGAAATTCCTTCGTTGGCTGAAACCTGCCGTTGAGTCTGGTGAACAGTCGGAAATATCTGTAGATGAGAAGCTTACATCGCTCAGGGCTGAGCAGCCGCTCTATCGTGACATCTCTTTTGATACCATCGCAGGTTATCAGACTCATGGCGCTATTGTGCACTATGAGGCCACACCTGAAACGGATATGGCTTTGAAACCTGAAGGCTTTCTGCTGCTCGATAGTGGCGCCCAGTATCTTGATGGAACGACAGATATCACTCGAACCATTGCCCTTGGTCCTCTGACGGAAGAACAGAAGAAAATCTATACCTTAGTGCTGAAAGGCCATATACAGGTAGAACTCTGTAAGTTTCCTTCGGGAACGAGTGGTACACAGATAGATATCCTGGCTCGTGAGGCGATGTGGCGCGAGGGCCTGAATTATCTTCATGGCACAGGTCACGGGGTGGGAACCTATCTGAATGTGCATGAAGGCCCTCACCAGATCCGTATGGAATATAAAGCTGCTCCTTTTGTAGAAGGGATGACTGTGACTGATGAACCCGGAATCTATCTTGCAGGAAGATTTGGCGTGCGCATTGAGAACACTCTTCTCATCACGCCCTATAAGGAAACAGAGTTTGGTAAGTTCCTTCAGTTCGAGTCGTTGACGCTCTGTCCCATCGATAAGTCTCCTGTCATCAAGGAAATGCTTTTGCAAGAGGAGATAGAGTGGCTTAATACCTATCACCAGCGTGTCTTCGATACGCTCTCGCCACATCTTGACGCGGAAGATGTGGAATGGCTTCGCGAAGCCTGTGCGGCGATATAGTCGTCTGTGGAAAAATGCTGAGCGAAGTCTGCCTCCGAGTAAAGTCTGACTTTCGTCGGAGTAAAGTGGCATTTTAGTCGGAGCAAAGTCCTGTATTGTTCCAACCTTTCTTTTTGGCCCCTTTTTAGGGAAAATGGAAGGAAAAAAGGACTGAAAATGAAAGAAAAGTGGCTAAAAACTTGTAAGTTATCTAAAAAAGCAGTAACTTTGCACCCGCTTTTCGTGGCCCTATGGCCCGAGGCGGTAAGTTTAACATAAAATTTTAAAAACAAAAGCAAATGATTATTGTACCAGTAAAAGAAGGCGAGAACATCGAGAAGGCCCTCAAAAAGTTCAAGAGAAAGTTCGAGAAGACAGGTGTTGTTAAAGAGCTGCGTCGTCGTCAGCAGTTTGACAAGCCTTCTGTTCTGAAGCGCCTGAAGATGGAGCATGCCGTTTACGTACAGCAGCTTCGCACAAACGAGGAATAAAAATTCCCTAAAAAATTTGGTAGTTTCGGGAAATTTCCGTAAATTCGTAGCCGAAAAGGTATTGGTGACGATTTATGATGATTGACCAGTTTCTGAACTACCTGCGCTATGAGCGGAGCGCATCTCCGCAGACAGTGCAGACATACGAGGAAGGCCTACGGGAATTCGAATCGTATATCAGCTTAAGGGATAGCGGGCTCTCTCTACAGGCGGTGGATACCGACCTGATCCGTGACTGGATGGAGGGTCTGATGGATAAAGGAAACTCTGCATCAACAATCAATAAGAAGTTGAGCGCATTGCGTTCCTTTTATCGCTTTTCCCTAAAGCGAGGACTGGTTGAGAAGGATCCGGCACATGCCGTGACCGGACCGAAGAGGTCGAAGCCGCTGCCGCAGTTCCTGCGCGAAGGAGAAATGGACAGATTGTTGGATCAGTTTGAATGGAATGATGATTTTAATAATGTACGTGCGCGTACCATATTAATATTATTATATGAAGCAGGCCTCAGACGGTCAGAGCTTACAGGACTGAACGACGATGATGTTGATTTCAATGCAGGACAGCTAAAGGTGACGGGAAAGAGAAATAAGCAGCGTATCGTTCCTTTCGGAAGAGAACTTGCAGACGCGCTCCGTCAGTATATGACACTTCGCGACTCGCAGTTCGATGATAATAACGGTGCTATGTTTCTTGATAACAAAGGTGGGCGGATGACGGGGAGCCAGGTTTATGCCACGGTTCACAAATACCTGTCGATGGTTACTTCGCTCAAGAAACGCTCGCCTCACGTCTTACGTCACTCCTTTGCAACGGCTATGCTCAACAATGGTGCAGGGCTTGAGAGTATCAAGAACCTGCTGGGTCATGAGAGCGTCAGTACGACAGAAATCTATACCCATACCACGTTCGAGCAGTTAAAGCGAGTTTATAAAGAGGCTCACCCAAGAGCCTGAACCTTTATTAATAACTATTTTAAAATAGGAGGTAACTATGGAGATTAAGATTAAGTCGATTCATTTCGACGCTACCGAGAAGCTACAGGCGTTCATCGACAAGAAGATCGCTAAGTTGGAAAAATCTTTTGAAGATATACAGAAAGTAGAGGTGCAATTGAAAGTTGTGAAGCCCGCCACTGCACAGAATAAGGAAGCAAGCCTGTCTGTGATAGTACCTGGAAGCACTCTTTTCGTAGAGAAGACAAGTGACACTTTTGAGGAAAGTATTGACCTTTGTGTCGACTCAATGAGGGCTCAACTGCAGAAATTCAAGGAAAAATTGAGAAATAGATAAAAAAAACTTGGAAAAGTTTTGGTAATTCAAAAATAAGTCGTAACTTTGCAGCCGTTTTCCGACAGGTCGTAAATCTGAAACAGAGAACGGCTGCTTAGAAAAGCCTCTTTAGCTCAGTTGGCCAGAGCACGTGATTTGTAATCTCGGGGTCGTTGGTTCGAATCCGACAAGAGGCTCAAGGAAAGGCGAAAGCCAATTGAGTTCATACTCAAGGGTCGGCGAAAGCCAATCGGGGCTGAAGGCTCAGAAGAAAGTTCGGGAACGAAAATGGTGAAAGCCAAATGGGTGTTTTCCAGAGTGGCCAAATGGGGCAGACTGTAAATCTGCTGTCTTTCGACTTCGGTGGTTCGAATCCATCAGCACCCACTCCCAAGAGATGTTTTGCGGAATTGATCGCGAGCCGAACGCAGAAGCTTGCTTTTGCTGAGGCGAGGACGAAATGCCGTTTTGCGGAAATAGCTCAGTTGATAGAGCACTAGCCTTCCAAGCTGGGGGTCGCGGGTTTGAGCCCCGTTTTCCGCTCGAAACTCGCTGTAATAGCTCAGTGGTAGAGCACTTCCTTGGTAAGGAAGAGGTCCTGAGTTCAACTCTCAGTTACAGCTCTCTTGATTTTGAAGGAGGAACTGAAAATTCGTAATAATTAACAAGATTAATAAACAAGTAAAATGGCAAAAGAGAATTTTGTGCGCACCAAACCGCACGTAAACATCGGTACTATCGGTCACGTTGACCACGGTAAGACAACTCTGACAGCTGCTATCACAACTGTGCTGGCAAAGGCTGGTCTCTCTGAGGTTAAGTCATTCGATCAGATTGACAACGCTCCCGAGGAGAAGGAGCGTGGTATCACTATTAACACCGCTCACGTTGAGTACGAGACAAAGACTCGTCACTACGCTCACGTTGACTGCCCGGGACACGCCGACTATGTGAAGAACATGGTAACTGGTGCTGCTCAGATGGACGGTGCTATCCTTGTTGTTGCTGCTACTGACGGTCCTATGCCTCAGACTCGTGAGCACGTTCTGCTCGCTCGTCAGGTAAACGTTCCCCGTCTGGTTGTATTCCTGAACAAGTGCGATATGGTTGAGGATGAGGAGATGCTGGAGCTCGTTGAGATGGAGGTTCAGGAGATTCTCTCTCAGTATGAGTTCGAGGATGATACTCCTATTATCCGTGGTTCTGCTCTTGGTGCACTGAACGGTGTTGCTAAGTGGGAAGAGAAGGTAATGGAGCTGATGGATACTTGTGACACTTGGATCCAGGAGCCTCCTCGTGCTACCGACAAGCCTTTCTTGATGCCTGTTGAGGACGTATTCTCTATCACAGGTCGTGGTACTGTAGCTACTGGTCGTATCGAGACTGGTGTTATCCACGTAGGTGACGAGGTTGAGCTGCTCGGTCTCGGTGAGGATAAGAAGTCAGTTGTTACTGGTGTTGAGATGTTCCGTAAGATTCTTGACGAGGGTCAGGCTGGTGATAACGTAGGTCTGCTTCTCCGTGGTATCGATAAGAACGAGATCAAGCGTGGTATGGTTCTCTGCCACCCAGGTCAGATCAAGCCATTCAAGAAGTTCAAGGCTTCTATCTACGTTCTGAAGAAGGAAGAGGGTGGTCGTCACACTCCATTCGGAAACAAGTATCGTCCTCAGTTCTATCTCCGCACCATGGACTGCACAGGTGAGATTTCTCTCCCCGCAGGTGTTGAGATGGTAATGCCTGGTGATAACGTAGAGATCACTGTAGAGCTGATTTACGCTGTAGCTCTGAACCAGGGTCTGCGCTTCGCTATCCGTGAGGGTGGTCGCACCGTTGGTTCTGGCCAGATCACAGAGGTATTCGAGGACTAATCTCCTCATAGCTCTAGATTGTCTAGACTCTCTAGTAAAACTAGATACTCAGGCCCCCGCACATAGGGCGGGGGCTTACTTACGGGAATAGCTCAGTTGGTAGAGCATCGGTCTCCAAAACCGAGGGTCGTGGGTTCGAGTCCTCCTTCCCGTGCAAAGATTAAAGATTATGTTTAAGAAAATTATTAATTATTGCAAGGCTTGTTATGACGAGTTGGCTCACAAGACAACTTGGCCTACGCGTAAAGAGTTGACGCACAGTGCGGTAGTGGTGCTTACAGCTTCACTTGTTATTGCATTGGTAGTATGGGCAATGGATTTCGTATTCAAGTCTGTAATGAGCCTGGTTTATCCAGGATAATTGATCGTTGAGAGATGGCTCAGACAGGAATGAAATGGTATGTACTTCGTGCTGTTAGCGGAAAAGAGGGCAAGGTAAAGGAATATCTTGAGGCCCTCATGAAGCATGATACGGTGCTTGCAGCTAATGTTGGTCAGGTATTGTTACCAACAGAGAAATATGCGCAGCTCCGTAATGGTAAGCGCGTGGTTAAGGAGAAACTGTTCCTTCCCGGTTATGTGCTTGTTGAAGCTAATCTTCAGGGTGAGATGGCGCACACTCTGCGCTTTATCCCTAATGTGTTAGGCTTCCTCGGCGGTATGGACAATCCTACTCCCGTCAAGCAGTCTGATATCAACCGCATCCTTGGTGTGGCTGAGGAGACTGAAATCAAAACAGAGGAAATCGGTGTTCCTTATATGGTTGACGAGGCAGTAAAGGTAACTGATGGACCTTTCAGTGGCTTCAGTGGAGTCATCGAAGAGGTGAATGCTGAGAAGCATAAGCTGAAAGTTATGGTTAAGATATTCGGTCGTAAGACACCGTTGGAACTTGGATATAATCAGGTAGAGAAAGAATAAGGCGAAATTGTTACGGTTCGCCGATTCTGTATATCGGTCGCAGGAGGCTTCCACTCCTAAGGCTTATATAACAATTCAATAAATTATTAACAGAAATGGCTAAAGAAGTTGCTGGATTAATCAAATTACAGATTAAAGGTGGCGCTGCGAATCCTTCACCCCCAGTAGGACCTGCTCTGGGTTCTAAGGGTATTAACATTATGGGATTCTGCAAAGAGTTCAACGCCAGAACCCAGGATAAGGCAGGTAAGATTATTCCTGTCGTTATCACTTACTACACTGATAAGTCATTCTCTTTCGAGCTGAAGACTCCTCCCGCAGCTGTACAGCTGAAGGAGGCTGCTAAGCTGAAGAGCGGAAGCGCTGAGCCTAACCGTAAGAAGGTGGCCAAGGTAACTTGGGATCAGGTTCGTGCTATCGCCGAAGATAAGATGAAGGACTTGAACTGCTTTACCGTTGAGTCAGCTATGAAGCTGGTTGCTGGTACAGCGCGTAGTATGGGTATCACTGTAGAAGGGGACTTCCCTGGTAAATAATTAATAACTTCAATTAGAAAAATGAGTAAACTGACAAAAAATCAAAAGTTGGTAGCTGATAAGGTTGAAGCAGGGAAAGCATACTCTTTGAAAGAAGCCGCTGCATTGGTGAAGGAGATTACCACCACCAAGTTTGAGGCTTCAGTCGATATCGATGTACGCTTGGGCGTAGACCCACGTAAGGCTAACCAGATGGTTCGTGGCGTTGTATCGCTGCCAAACGGAACTGGTAAGGTTACACGTGTGCTCGCTCTCTGTACTCCTGATCAGGAGGCTGCTGCAAAAGAAGCAGGCGCTGACTATGTTGGTCTTGACGAGTATATCGAAAAGATCAAGGGCGGTTGGACAGATGTTGATGTTATCATCACTATGCCATCTTGCATGGGTAAGTTAGGTCCCCTCGGCCGTGTACTCGGTCCTCGTGGTCTGATGCCTAACCCAAAGAGTGGTACTGTTACTATGGATGTTGCTAAGGCAGTAAAGGAAGTAAAGCAGGGTAAGATTGACTTTAAGGTTGATAAGGCCGGTATCGTGCACACATCAATCGGTAAGATCAACTTCACTGCAGATCAGATCTTTGAGAATGCGAAGGAGTTCATCTCTACCATTATCAAGCTGAAGCCTGCTGCTGCAAAAGGTACATACATCAAGAGTATTTTCCTCTCAAGCACTATGAGTATGGGTATCAAGGTAGATCCTAAATCAGTTGAATAACTCGTTAAAAGATTAGACAAATGAAAAAGGAAGTAAAAGATACTATCATCGTAGAACTCGGAGAGCAGCTCAAGGCATTCCCTCATTTCTATCTGGTCGACCTGACTGGATTGGATGCAGCGAAGACCTCTGACCTCCGTCGCAAGTGCTTCAAGAATGAAATCAAACTGCTGGTAGTGAAGAATACTCTTCTTCAGAAGGCATTTGAGGCATCTGAGATCGATTTCTCTCCGTTGTATGACTGTCTGAAAGGGAATACAGCTGTTATGTTCGCACAGACAGCTAACGTACCCGCCAAGCTGATCAAGGAGTACAAGAAGGAAGGTATCCCCGCCCTCAAGGGTGCATATGCTGAGGAGAGCTTCTTCGTTGGTGCTGACAAGCTTGATGAGCTGGTAGCTATTAAGAGCAAGAACGAACTTATCGCCGAGGTTGTGGCTCTGCTGCAGTCGCCGATCAAGAACGTCGTTTCTGGCTTGAACGCCGGTGGTAAGATCCACGGTCTGCTTGACGCTGTCGCTGAGCGTAACAAATAAGCGAAAAGAGTAACATTCTTGGCTGCGCCAAACGGCAAGGCCGAACGAACATTAGTAAAAACAATTAAAAATTTTAAATAAAATGGCAGATATTAAAGCTATTGCAGAAGAGTTGGTAAACCTTACTGTAAAAGAAGTAAACGAGTTGGCAACAGTCCTGAAGGACGAGTATGGAATTGAGCCTGCTGCTGCAGCCGTTGCTGTAGCTGCTGGTCCCGCCGCAGGTGGCGAGGCTGCCGCTGCTGAGGAGAAGTCTTCATTCGACGTAATCCTGAAGTCAGCTGGCGCTGCTAAGCTCCAGGTCGTTAAGGCCGTTAAGGAGGCTTGTGGTCTTGGTCTGAAGGAGGCTAAGGATCTGGTTGACGGTGCTCCCGCTACCGTTAAGGAGGGTCTTTCTAAGGAAGAGGCTGAGAACCTCAAGAAGACTATCGAGGCTGCTGGTGCCGAGGTTGAGCTGAAGTAATTCGCACAACAATACTATTTGGTTGGGGACTCTCCAGTAGAGAGTTCCCGACCATTTTTTGTCTTTATAACATTCCAAAGTTAATATATGGCTTCAAAAATCATTGATAACAGAGTAAATTTTGGCAGCGTCAAGAATCCTCTGCCGTTCCCGGATTTCCTTGATGTGCAATTAAAGTCATTCAAAGACTTCCTGCAGTTGGACACTCCGCCTGAGGAACGCAAGAATGACGGTCTGTATAAGGTGTTCGCAGAGAACTTCCCTATCACCGACACGCGTAATAACTTCGTTCTTGAGTTCCTGGATTACTATATCGACCCGCCCCGTTACACCATCGACGAGTGTTTGGAGCGAGGCCTCACCTATAGTGTGCCTTTGAAGGCTAAGCTGAAACTGTATTGTACCGATCCGGATCATGAGGATTTCGATACCGTTGTTCAGGATGTATTCCTGGGCCCGATTCCTTATATGACAGCCAATGGTACTTTCGTTATCAATGGAGCCGAGCGTGTAGTCGTATCTCAGTTGCACCGTTCACCTGGCGTATTCTTCGGCCAGAGCGTTCATGCTAACGGTACACTGCTTTACTCAGCACGTATCATCCCGTTCAAGGGTTCATGGATCGAGTTTGCTACAGACATTAACAATGTGATGTACGCATATATCGATCGTAAGAAGAAGCTGCCCGTTACAACTCTGTTGCGTGCAATCGGTTACGAGACCGATAAGGATATTCTTCAGATTTTTGATCTCGCTGAGGAGGTGAAGGTCAACAAGACGGCTCTGAAGAAGGTCCTGGGCTGCAAGCTTGCTGCTCGTGTGCTGAAGAGCTGGAATGAGGACTTCGTAGATGAGGATACGGGTGAGGTTGTATCTATCGAGCGTAACGAGGTGATCATGGAACGTGAGACCGAGATCACTGAGGACAATATGATGGAGATTCTGGAGAGTGGCGCACAGACTATCCTTGTACATAAGGATGAGTCGATGGCTCAGGACTACTCTATCATCTTCAATACGCTGGCCAAGGATACATCTAACTCAGAGAAGGAGGCTGTGCTCTACATCTATCGTCAGCTGCGTAATGCAGACCCTGCTGATGATGCAAGTGCACGTGAGGTTATCCAGAACCTGTTCTTCTCAGATAAGCGTTACGACTTGGGTGATGTAGGTCGTTATCGTATCAACAAGAAGTTGGGCCTCGATACCGATATGGATGTTCGTGTGCTGACTAAGGAGGATATTATCGAGATTATCAAGTACTTGATTCAGCTGATTAACTCTAAGGCAGCTGTCGATGATATCGATCACCTGTCAAACCGTCGTGTTCGTACCGTTGGTGAGCAGCTGTCTAATCAGTTCTCCATTGGTCTGGCACGTATGAGCCGCACCATCCGTGAGCGTATGAACGTTCGTGACAACGAGGTGTTCAATCCAACAGACCTGATTAACGCCAAGACTATCTCTAGCGTTATCAACTCGTTCTTCGGAACCAACCCATTGTCACAGTTCATGGACCAGACCAACCCGCTGGCTGAGGTAACTCACAAGCGTCGTCTCTCTGCTCTTGGTCCTGGCGGTCTGTCTCGTGAGCGTGCAGGTTTTGAGGTTCGTGACGTACACTATACACACTACGGACGTCTCTGCCCGATTGAGAGCCCTGAAGGTCCTAACATCGGTTTGATATCATCTTTGTGTGTATATGCCAAGATTAATGAACTTGGCTTCATCCAGACTCCATACCGTAAGGTTGAGAATGGTGTTGCCAATCTTGATAATAATGATATTGTATATCTGACTGCTGAGGAAGAGTCTGAGCACATTATCGGTCAGGGTAATGCTCCGTTGAACGATGACGGTACATTCATCCGTGAGGTCGTTAAGTGTCGTCAGGATGCTGACTTCCCCGTTGTGCCTCCTACAGATGTTGATCTGATGGACGTGTCTCCACAGCAGATTGCCTCTATCGCCGCTTCGTTGATTCCGTTCCTGGAGCACGATGATGCTCACCGTGCTTTGATGGGATCTAACATGATGCGTCAGGCAGTGCCCCTGCTTCATAATGAGGCTCCTATCGTAGGTACTGGTATTGAGAAGCAGGTTTGTGAAGACTCTCGTACAATGGTGACTGCAGAGGGTGAGGGTGTGATTGAGTATGTTGACGCTACAACCATCCGTATCCTTTATGATCGCACAGAGGATGAGGAGTTCGTTAGCTTCGAGCCTGCACTCAAGGAGTATCGTATTCCTAAGTTCCGTCGTACCAACCAGAACATGACCATCGACCTGCGTCCTATCTGTGAGAAGGGACAGCGTGTGAAGAAGGGTGATATCCTGACAGAGGGTTATGCTACTGAGAATGGTGAGTTGGCACTGGGTCGTAACCTGCTTGTAGCTTATATGCCTTGGAAGGGTTATAACTACGAGGATGCCATCGTGCTCAACGAGCGCATTGTTCGTGAGGACGTTCTTACTTCCGTACATGTTGATGAGTACTCTCTCGACGTTCGTGAGACAAAGCGTGGTGTTGAGGAGTTCACTGCCGATATCCCCAATGTCAGTGAGGAAGCTACCAAGGATCTTGATGAGAATGGTATCATCCGTGTTGGTGCACGTGTAGAGCCAGGTGACATTCTGATCGGTAAGATTTCGCCAAAGGGTGAGAGTGATCCTTCACCTGAGGAGAAACTGCTCCGTGCCATCTTCGGTGACAAGGCTGGTGATGTAAAAGACTCTTCATTGAAGGCTAACCCATCGCTGAGTGGTGTTATCATCGACAAGAAGCTGTTTGCCCGTGCTATTAAGGACCGTAAGTCTAAGCAGCAGGATAAGATAACGCTGGCCAAGATCGATGAAGAGTATGAGGCAAAGGTTGATGACCTGAAGGATATCCTGATCGACAAGCTCATGGAGTTGACCAAGGGTAAGACGTCTCAGGGTGTGAAGGACTATACCGGTGCCGAGATTATCACTAAGGGCAGTAAGTTTACCGCAACAGCCCTGCGTAACCTTGAGTACGGTGACGTTCAGATCAGCAACTGGACAAATGATGAGCACAAGAATGAGTTGATAGCCAAGCTGATTATCAACTTCATGAAGAAATACAAGCTGCTTGATGCAGAGCAGAAGCGCCGCAAGTTCGCCATTACGATTGGTGACGAGCTGCCCAACGGTATTCTGCAGATGGCAAAGGTATATGTAGCCAAGAAGCGTAAGATCGGTGTAGGTGATAAGTTGGCCGGACGTCATGGTAATAAGGGTATCGTATCGAAGGTGGTACGTCAGGAAGATATGCCATTCCTTCAAGATGGCCGTCCTGTAGACCTTGTCCTGAACCCGCTGGGTGTGCCTTCTCGAATGAACCTCGGTCAGATTTTCGAGGCTATTCTCGGTGCAGCAGGTAAGCGCCTTGGTGTGAAGTTCGCTACGCCAATCTTCGATGGTGCTAAGCTTGATGACCTCGCAGAGTGGACTGACAAGGCCGGTCTGCCACGTCTCTGCTCAACTCATCTTTATGATGGTGAGACTGGTGAGATGTTCGACCAGCCCGCAACAGTTGGTATCACTTACTTCCTGAAACTTGGTCACATGGTTGAGGACAAGATGCACGCTCGTTCAATTGGTCCGTACAGCTTGATTACTCAGCAGCCACTTGGTGGTAAGGCCCAGTTCGGTGGACAGCGTTTTGGTGAGATGGAGGTTTGGGCTCTGGAGGCCTTTGGCGCCAGCCATGTTCTTCAGGAGATCCTGACCATTAAGTCTGATGATACTGTAGGACGTTCGAAGGCTTATGAGGCCATCGTGAAGGGCGATCCTATGCCAACACCGGGTATCCCCGAGTCACTCAATGTGCTGTTGCACGAGTTGCGCGGTCTCGGTTTGAGTATCACGCTGGATTAAGCGAGTTAAGAATTTAGTTTTAAGAATTTAAGAGAAAGAATAATATATATGGCTTTCAAGAAAGATTCAAAAGTAAAGAGTAATTTTACGAAAATTACCATCGGACTTGCTTCGCCCGAAGAGATCCTCGAGAGCAGCTTCGGAGAGGTTACCAAACCTGAGACCATCAACTACCGTACTTACAAGCCGGAGCGTGACGGTCTGTTCTGCGAGCGCATCTTCGGTCCTACTAAGGACTATGAGTGTGCCTGCGGTAAGTACAAGCGTATCCGTTATAAAGGTATCGTTTGTGACCGCTGTGGTGTAGAGGTAACCGAGAAGAAGGTTCGTCGTGAGCGTGCTGGTCACATCGAGCTTGTTGTGCCCATTGCACACATCTGGTATTTCCGTAGCCTTCCTAATAAGATTGGTTATCTGCTTGGTCTTCCTACTAAGAAGCTCGATGCTGTCATTTATTATGAGCGTTATGTCGTTATTCAGCCAGGTGCTATGGCTGGTAAGAAGGATGCTGAAGGTAACGATGCCATTGGTTCTAATGTTTACGACCTGCTTTCTGAGGAGGAATATAACGATATCATTGACAACCAGCTCTCACCTGATAATGCTTATCTGGATGATAGCGATCCCAATAAGTTCATTGCTAAGATGGGTGCAGAGGCCATCTACGACCTCCTTGTACGCATTGATCTCGACTCATTGTCATATGAGTTGCGTGACCGTGCAAACAGTGACTCATCCGTTCAGCGTAAGAACGAGGCTTTGAAGCGCCTGCAGGTTGTTGAGGCATTCCGTCAGAGTGTAGAGAAGGGTATTAACCGTCCTGAGTGGATGATCATGAAGATTATCCCTGTGACACCTCCAGAGCTTCGTCCTCTCGTGCCACTGGATGGTGGTCGTTTCGCAACATCCGACCTGAACGACCTTTATCGTCGTGTGATCATCCGTAACAACCGTCTGAAGCGCCTGATGGAGATTAAGGCTCCTGAGGTGATTCTCCGTAACGAGAAGCGTATGCTGCAGGAGGCTGTCGACTCACTCTTCGACAACAGCCGTAAGTCTTCAGCAGTGAAGAGCGACTCAAACCGTCCTCTGAAGTCACTGTCCGACTCACTGAAAGGTAAGCAGGGCCGTTTCCGTCAGAACTTGCTCGGTAAGCGTGTTGACTACTCAGCCCGTTCGGTTATCGTTGTAGGTCCTGAGTTGAAGATGGGTGAGTGCGGTCTGCCTAAGCTGATGGCTGCCGAGCTCTACAAGCCATTCATCATCCGTAAGCTCATTGAGCGTGGTATCGTGAAGACGGTGAAGAGCGCCAAGAAGATCGTTGATCGTCGTGAGCCGGTTATCTGGGATATCCTGGAGAACGTGATGAAGGGTCATCCCGTTCTGCTTAACCGTGCACCGACACTGCACCGTCTGGGTATCCAGGCCTTCCAGCCTAAACTGATTGAGGGTAAGGCAATCCAGCTTCATCCATTGGCTTGTACGGCGTTCAATGCCGACTTCGATGGTGACCAGATGGCTGTACACCTCCCATTGAGCAATGAGGCAGTTCTCGAGGCACAGTTGCTGATGCTTCAGAGCCATAACATTCTGAATCCTGCCAATGGTGCGCCTATCACCGTTCCTTCACAGGATATGGTGCTTGGTCTGTACTATATTACCAAGATCCGTCCGGGAGCTAAGGGTGAAGGTCTGACCTTCTACGGCCCCGAGGAAGCTATTATCGCTCATAATGAGGGTAAGTGTGACCTCCATGCGCAGGTGAAGGTTCTTGTCGACGATATCGTTGACGGTCAGCCAGTGCGTCACTTGGTTGAGACCTCTGTAGGTCGTGTCATCGTGAATGGCATTATTCCTAACGAGGTAGGATTCGTTAATAAGATTATCTCAAAGAAGAGTCTGCGTGATATTATTGCCGACGTTATCAAGAATGTCGGATTTGCTGAGGCATGCGAGTTCCTCGATGGTATTAAGAACCTCGGTTATCGTATGGCTTACCTGGCTGGTCTGTCGTTCAACCTCGACGACATCATCATCCCGAAGGAGAAGGCTGACCTGATCCAGAAGGGTAACGAGGAGGTTCGTCAGATTACCGACAACTATAACATGGGATTCATCACCGACAACGAGCGTTACAACCAGGTTATCGATACCTGGACACACGTTAACAATGATATCGGTAACATCCTGCTGAAGCAGATGACCGAGGCCGACCAGGGCTTCAACGCCGTATTCATGATGCTTGACTCAGGTGCCCGTGGTAGTAAGGACCAGATCAAGCAGCTCTCAGGTATCCGTGGTCTGATGGCAAAGCCTCAGAAAGCCGGTGCCGAGGGACATCAGATTATTGAGAACCCGATCCTTTCTAACTTTAAGGAAGGTATGTCAGTGCTTGAGTACTTCATCTCTACTCACGGTGCTCGTAAGGGTCTTGCCGATACGGCCATGAAGACCGCCGACGCAGGTTACCTGACCCGTCGTCTGGTTGACGTTTCTCACGATGTGATCATCACAGAGGAGGACTGTGGCACACTCCGTGGTCTGCAGTGTACTGCTCTGAAGAGTGGTGATGAGATTATCTCAAGTCTCTCTGAGCGTATCCTCGGCCGTGTATCAGTACACGATGTGATTAACCCCAAGACCGGTGAAGTTATTGTAGAGGCCGGCGAGGAAATCACCGAGAGCGTTGCTGATGCCATCGAGAAGGCTGATATCGAGAGCGTTGAGATCCGTTCAGTGCTCACTTGTGAGTCGAAGAAGGGTGTCTGCATGAAGTGTTACGGACGTAACCTTGCTACCCGTCGTATGGTACAGAAGGGTGAGGCTGTTGGTGTGATTGCCGCTCAGGCTATCGGTGAGCCGGGTACACAGCTTACACTTCGTACGTTCCACGCCGGTGGTGTGGCTGCCAACGCTGCAGCAAATGCCAGCATCGTTTGTAAGTACGACCGTGCTATGATTGAGATGGAAGAGGTTCGTACCGTTCCGTTCGATGAGGATGGTCGCGAATGCGAGATGGTTGTCAGCCGTCTGGGTGAACTCCGTTTCGTTGATCCTAATACGAAGATCGTTCTTTCTACAGTAAACGTGCCTTATGGTTCTTCACTCTATTTCCACAATGGCGACGAGGTTGCCAAGGGCGACAAGATCGCACAGTGGGATCCGTTCAACGCTGTCATCGTGACCGAGTATGCCGGTACGCTGAAGTTCAACGACGTGATCGAGGGTATTACCTTCCGTGCCGAGACTGACGAAACAACTGGTCTGACTGAGAAGATCGTAACCGAGTCTAAGGATAAGTCTAAGGTGCCCACCTGTGATGTCATTGGTGCTGACGGTGAGGTCATCGGAACATATAACTTCCCTGTAGGTGGTCACGTGGTAGTAGAGGATGGCCAGACACTTAAGACTGGTGAAACCCTCGTTAAGATTCCTCGTGCTGCAGCCAAGGGTGGTGATATCACTGGTGGTCTGCCACGTGTAACCGAGCTCTTCGAGGCACGTAATCCATCTAACCCCGCCGTTGTATCGGAAATCGATGGTGAGGTGACCATGGGTAAGGTAAAGCGTGGTAACCGTGAGATTATCGTTACTTCAAAGACTGGCGAGCAGCGTCGCTACCTCGTATCACTCTCTAAGCAGATCCTGGTACAGGAGCATGATGCCGTACGTGCTGGTACACCGCTCTCTGACGGTGTCATCACGCCTGCCGACATCCTGGCCATCAAGGGTCCCACCGCTGTTCAGGAGTATATCGTGAATGAGGTTCAGGACGTATATCGTCTGCAGGGTGTGAAGATCAACGATAAGCACTTCGAGATCATCGTCCGCCAGATGATGCGTAAGGTTCAGATCAATGAGCCCGGTGACACCTCGTTCCTCGAGCAGGAGATTGTCGACAAGCTCGACTTCGCAGAGGAGAACGACCGTATCTGGGGTAAGAAGGTTGTTACCGATGCCGGTGACTCTGAGAACCTGCAGAAGGGTCAGATCGTAACAGCCCGCAAGCTGCGCGACGAGAACTCTATGCTGAAGCGCCGTGACCTCCGCCTTGTTCAGGTTCGTGATGCCGTACCTGCAACGTCTACTCAGATCCTGCAGGGTATCACCCGTGCAGCTCTGCAGACCAAGTCGTTCATGTCGGCTGCATCGTTCCAGGAGACAACCAAGGTGCTCAACGAGGCTGCCATCCGTGGTAAGGTAGACCATCTGGAGGGTATGAAGGAGAACGTTATCTGCGGTCACCTGATTCCTGCCGGTACCGGTCTGCGTGAGTTCGAGAAGATTATTGTTGGTTCGAAGGAAGAGTATGAGCGTATTCAGGCTAATCGCAAGAATGTGCTTGACTTTGCCGAAGAAACAGTACTCGACGAGAAGTAAATCAAACGCATCGGTTGCGATGCGCTTACAATAAATCCCTTTTAAGCGGGAAAAGTGAACTTAGCTGTCACTTTTCCCGTTTTATTTGTTTGTATACTGATATGGATATGACTGACAGAAAGCAGTCGGCAAACTGGCACGTATCATCCGCGCTTTCGCAATTTAGACTAAATTGCTGACCAATTTAGTCTATTTTGCTCTGTAATTTAGTCTAAATTGCAATTAAGGGAATAGTCTCTGTCAATGCCACCGCCTATAGATGACATCGGAAAGCTACCGCCCTGACAACTGCTCTCACTACCTGTACGATACCTGAGGACAGAGTGCAAACGATGCTACCAGATTGTGCATCATACAACCAAATTAGGCAGGAATTCGTTGTTAATTATTGCAAATAACGTTATTTCTTGTTAAATCATATAGGGTATGGCGCTTTTTCTTCATTATAGATTAGGTGGAGTCGGAAAATAGTTGTACCTTTGCAGCCCGAAATGCCCTTCTGAGCGAGGTAGGGCGTTGTAAAGTATTGAATATAAACAATATATATACATAAATTAATTTAAAGTAAAAGTATTATGCCTACAATTTCACAATTGGTAAGAAAAGGCAGAAAGGTGATTGTTGACAAGTCAAAGTCACCCGCGCTGGACAACTGTCCTCAGCGTCGTGGTGTCTGCGTACGTGTTTACACAACAACCCCGAAGAAGCCTAATTCGGCTATGCGTAAGGTAGCCCGTGTTCGTCTGACAAATCAGAAGGAAGTTAACTCTTACATCCCCGGCGAGGGACACAACCTGCAGGAGCACTCAATCGTGCTTGTTCGCGGTGGTCGTGTAAAGGACCTGCCAGGTGTACGTTACCACATCGTTCGCGGTACATTGGATACCGCCGGTGTTGCAAACCGCACCCAGCGTCGTTCAAAGTATGGAGCTAAGCGTCCTAAGGCTAAGAAGTAAAATGACCGGAGAAGGTCAGTCGAGCCAAAAAAGAAACAAATTTTAATCCGTTTTGCTGGAGCGCCGATATTATTCGGTAAATGTTATAAGGTTGAGTAAATGCTCACGTGAGAGCGTTGAAGAACAAGTAAGAACAGCCCCCAAGCAGAATTTAATCATTCAAAAAACAAAATGAGAAAAGCAAAACCAAAGAAGCGTGTGATCCTGCCGGATCCCGTGTTCAATGACCAGAAGGTCTCAAAGTTTGTGAATCACCTGATGTACGATGGTAAGAAGACCAAGTCGTACGAGATTTTCTACAATGCGCTGGAGACAGTGAAGGCTAAGATGAATAATGAGGAGAAGTCTGCTCTCGAGATCTGGAAGCAGGCCCTCGATAACATTACCCCGCAGGTTGAGGTTAAGAGCCGCCGTATCGGTGGTGCTACTTTCCAGGTTCCTACCGAGATTCGTGCAGACCGTAAGGAGAGCATCTCAATGAAGAACATGATTCAGTTCGCACGCAAGCGTAGTGGTAAGTCTATGGCTGACAAGCTGGCTGCAGAGATTATGGATGCCTTCAACAACCAGGGTGGTGCCTTCAAGCGTAAGGAGGATATGCACCGTATGGCTGAGGCTAACCGCGCATTTGCACACTTCCGTTTCTAATTTAGGTGTTTTTTAAGGTAAAAGCAAATTAAGGATATACAAAACAATGGCAAATCGCGATTTACATTTGACAAGAAACATCGGTATTATGGCCCACATCGATGCCGGTAAGACAACGACCTCTGAGCGTATCCTGTTCTACACAGGTAAGACGCACAAGATCGGTGAGGTACATGATGGAGCTGCAACGATGGACTGGATGGCCCAGGAGCAGGAGCGTGGTATCACTATTACCTCTGCTGCTACAACCTGTAACTGGACATGGGATAACAAGACTTTCAAGATTAACCTGATCGATACTCCGGGACACGTAGACTTTACCGCTGAGGTAGAGCGTTCACTGCGTGTGCTCGACGGAGCTGTTGCTACCTATTCTGCAGCAGACGGTGTACAGCCTCAGTCTGAGACTGTATGGCGCCAGGCCGACAAGTACAACGTTCCCCGTATCGGTTATGTAAATAAGATGGACCGTTCAGGTGCTGACTTCTTCGAGACTGTTCAGCAGATGAAGGACATCCTGGGTGCTAACCCCGTTGTTATTCAGGTGCCCATCGGTGCTGAGGAGAACTTCAAGGGTCTCGTTGACCTGATCAAGATGAAGGCTATCCTGTGGCACGATGAGACTATGGGTGCTGAGTACGATGTTGAGGATATCCCCGAGGAGCTGCAGGCTGAGTGCGACGAGTGGCGTAACAAGCTGCTCGAGGCTGCCGCTGAGTACGACGAGGCTCTGATGGAGAAGTACTTCGACGATCCCGACTCAATCACCGAGGCTGAGATCATCGCAGCTATCCGTAAGGGTACCATCGCTATGCAGTGTACTCCTATGCTGCTCGGTTCTTCTTATAAGAATAAGGGTGTTCAGCCCCTGCTCGACTATGTGTGTGCATTCCTGCCCGCACCTGTTGACGTAGAGGTAATCAAGGGTACCAACCCCAGCACCGACGAGGAAGAGGATCGTAAGCCTTCTGAGGATGAGCCTACATCAGCTCTGGCATTTAAGATTGCCACCGACCCATATATGGGACGTCTGGTATTCTTCCGTGTCTACTCTGGTAAGATCACTGCCGGAAGCTACGTATTCAATCCCCGCTCAGGTAAGAAGGAGCGTATCAGCCGTCTGTTCCAGATGAACTCAAATAAGGAAATCCCCATGGAGTCAATCGACGCCGGTGATATCGGTGCAGGTGTAGGCTTCAAGGATATCCGCACTGGTGATACTCTCTGTGACGAGGCACATCCTATCGTGCTCGAGTCAATGACCTTCCCCGACACTGTGATCTCTATCGCAGTAGAGCCCAAGAGCCAGGCCGACGTTGCTAAGCTCGACAACGGTCTCGCTAAGCTGGCTGAGGAAGACCCAACCTTCACCGTACGTACCGACGAGCAGAGTGGTCAGACCATTATCTCTGGTATGGGTGAGCTTCACCTCGATATCATTATCGACCGTCTGAAGCGTGAGTTCAAGGTTGAGTGTAACCAGGGTAAGCCTCAGGTTAACTACAAGGAGGCCATCACCAAGACTGTTATGGGTTACCGTGAGGTTTACAAGAAGCAGTCGGGTGGTCGTGGTAAGTTCGCCGACATCATCGTAAACGTTGGTCCTGTTGACGAGGATTACGATGTTAAGGAGAATGGACCTCTGCAGTTCATCAACGAGGTGAAGGGTGGTAACATTCCTAAGGAGTTCATCCCCGCCGTACAGAAGGGCTTCGAGGCTTCTCTGAAGAACGGTATCCTCGGTGGCTATCCTATGGATTCACTGAAGGTAGTCGTTGTCGACGGTTCGTTCCACCCAGTTGACTCTGACCAGCTCTCATTCGAGATTGCTGCCCAGATGGCTTACAAGGCAGTCTGCGCTCAGGCTAAGCCCGTACTCATGGAGCCTATCATGAAGCTCGAGGTTGTAACACCTGAGGAGAACATGGGTGACGTGATCGGTGACCTGAACAAGCGTCGTGGTCAGGTAGAGGGTATGGAAGAGGCTCGCAGCGGTGCCCGTGTCGTTAAGGCTCAGGTTCCCCTGTCAGAGATGTTCGGTTATGTAACCGCTCTCCGTACTATCACCTCAGGTCGTGCTACCAGCTCTATGGAGTATGATCACCACGCACCACTCTCAAGCTCAATCGCCAAGACTGTACTTGAGGAGGTGAAGGGTCGTGCCGACCTCGTCTAATAAAAGACTGAATTAGGAGTGCCGCTGAGCAAATGACTCTTTAGCGGCCTCCGTTTTATAATAACAATTAAAATAGAAAGACAATGAGTCAGAAAATTCGTATCAAGCTGAAGAGCTACGACCACAAGCTCGTAGACAAGTCAGCCGAGAAGATCGTGAAGGCAGTTAAGGCCACAGGTGCTATCATCAGCGGTCCTATCCCCCTTCCTACGCACAAGCGTATTTACACCGTAAACCGCTCTACCTTCGTTAACAAGAAGGCCCGTGAGCAGTTCCAGCTCTCAGACTACAAGCGTCTGATTGACATCTACAGCTCAACTGCTAAGACTGTTGACGCACTGATGAAGCTTGAGCTTCCCAGCGGTGTTGAGGTTGAGATTAAGGTATAGTATTATCAATTTCCCCTCAATGATAAAGTGGCGCATCCGAAGTTTCGGATGCGCCCTTTTTTACAAATTAACATGCCTTTTGCTTCTTAAATTCATAAAAAAACTTAAAAATACGTTTTGGCGGGTGGTAAATGTTGCCTATCTCACATTATATTTGTACCTTTGCACCCGCAAAAGTGCGTATTGCGCTGGCTCGATAGCTATCAATACCCTGATAAAGAGCAACTTAGCCTTCAAGAATGAAGCAGTTGAAGTTCCTTTTTAAGTGGGTTTTGTGTGCTTCGAAAAGCGAGATGACACTTAAAAAAGAACAATATAAACAATATTATTATTTAAATTTTAAACTGAAATGCCAGGATTAATTGGAAGAAAAATCGGAATGACATCCGTTTTCAGTGCCGACGGTAAGAATGTACCGTGCACTGTAATCGAAGCTGGTCCTTGTGTTGTTACTCAGGTTAAGTCTGTAGAGAAGGATGGCTATAAGGCTGTTCAGCTCGCCTTCGGTGAGAAGAAGGAGAAGAATACCACCAAAGCAATGATGGGTATCTTCAAGAAGGCTAACACAACACCAAAGGCTCACTTGGCCGAGTTCAAGTTTGACGAGGAGCTCAACCTCGGTGACACCGTAACAGTCGACATCTTTGAGGGTGCCGAGTTTGTTGACGTTGTCGGAACATCTAAGGGTAAGGGATTCCAGGGCGTTGTTAAGCGTCATGGTTTCGGCGGTGTAGGTCAGGCTACTCACGGTCAGGACGACCGTCTGCGTAAGCCAGGTTCTATCGGTGCTTGTTCTTATCCCGCTAAGGTGTTCAAGGGAATGCGCATGGGCGGTCAAATGGGAGGTGACAGAGTGACAACTCAGAACCTCAAAGTGTTAAAGGTAATTCCAGAGCACAACCTGATTCTTATCAAGGGTAGCTGCGCTGGTTACAATGGTTCAACTGTAATAATCAACAAGTAAAGATGGAAGTTAGCGTATTGAATATCAACGGTCAGGAGACCGGAAGAAAGGTAACTCTGAATGAGGCTATCTTCGGCATTGAACCTAATGACCACGTTCTTTATCTGGATGTAAAGCAGTATCTCGCTAACCAGCGTCAGGGTACAGCTAAGTCAAAGGAGAGAAGCGAAATCTCTGGTTCTACTCGTAAGCTCGGTCGTCAGAAAGGCGGTGGCGGTGCACGTCATGGTGACATCAACTCTCCACTGCTGCGTGGTGGTGCTCGCGTGTTCGGTCCCACACCCCGTGACTATGGCTTCAAACTGAATAAGAAGGTGAAGCTTCTTGCTCGTAAGTCTGCACTGGCCTACAAGGCTCAGGAGAATGCAATCGTAGTTGTTGAGGACTTCAATATGGATGCCCCAAAGACTAAAGAATTCGTAAATATTGCAAAAAATCTCAAAGTAGACGGCAAGAAGACTCTCTTTGTTTTGTCAGGAACAAATAATAACGTATATTTGTCGGCTCGCAATCTGCAGGGCGCAGAGGTAATGGAGGCATCAACCATTAATTCTTACAAAGTTTTGAATGCTGATGTACTGGTTATCTCTGAGAAGTCTCTGGAGGTTATCGACGGTATCTTAAACAAGTAAAGGAGACAAATAGAAATGGCATTTATCATTAAACCCCTGGTCACTGAGAAGATGACCAAGATTACAGACAAGTCTTCTGTAGAGAAAACTTATAAGGTTAAGGGTGAAGAGAGAACCAAGAAGGCCGAGGCTAAGTATGGTTTCATCGTTAAGCCCGAGGCTAATAAGCTTGAGATTAAGAAAGAGGTTGAGAGCCTGTACAATGTTACGGTTATCGACGTGAATACCGTTCGTTATGCCGGAAAGCGTAGCTCACGCTACACAAAGGCCGGTCTGATCAAGGGTCAGAAGAACGCGTTCAAGAAGGCTATCGTTACTCTGAAGGAGGGCGATGCAATTGATTTTTATAGCAATATTCAATAATAGAAATGGCAGTACGTAAATTAAAGCCCGTAACTCCGGGTCAAAGACACAAGATTATTGGCACGTTCGAGGATATTACTGCATCCGTGCCAGAGAAGTCTCTCGTTTACGGTAAGCGTTCTACTGGTGGTCGAAACAACACCGGTAAGATGACCGTCCGTTACATGGGTGGCGGTCACAAGAAGAAGTATCGTCTGATCGACTTCAAACGAGAGAAGGATGGTGTTCCAGCTGTAGTTAAGACAATCGAGTATGATCCTAACCGCTCTGCTCGCATTGCGCTTCTTTTCTACGCTGATGGTGAAAAACGTTATATCATTGCTCCTAATGGACTGCAGGTTGGTGCAACCTTGATGTCAGGAGCGGATGCAGTGCCTGAGGTAGGTAATGCACTTCCACTCGCTAACATCCCCGTTGGTACAGTCATCCACAACATTGAGATGCGTCCCGGCCAGGGTGCCAAGCTCGTTCGTTCGGCAGGTAATTTCGCTCAGTTGACTTCTCGTGAGGGTAGCTATTGCGTTATCAAGCTTCCTTCAGGCGAGACTCGTCAGATTCTCTCAGCTTGTAAGGCTACTGTAGGTAGTGTAGGTAACTCTGACCACGCCCTTGAGGCTTCTGGTAAGGCTGGTCGCAGCCGCTGGTTGGGCGAGCGTCCTCACAACCGTGGTGTTGTTATGAACCCGCATGATCACCCAATGGGTGGTGGTGAAGGCCGTCAGTCTGGTGGACACCCACGTTCACGTAAGGGTCTGTACGCTAAGGGTCTCAAGACTCGTGCACCTAAGAAGCTTTCAAACAAGTATATCATTGAAAGAGCTAACAAGAAGTAATCACGAAGTTAATTAGAGAAGAAAATTATGAGTCGTTCATTAAAGAAAGGTCCGTACATCAACGTATCACTCGAGAAGAAGATTCTCGCTATGAATGAGAGTGGTAAGAAGAATGTCGTTAAGACATGGGCCAGAGCATCAATGATTTCCCCGGACTTCGTGGGACACACTGTTGCAGTTCATAACGGTAACAAATTTATCCCTGTTTACGTTACTGAGAACATGGTTGGTCACAAACTCGGTGAGTTTGCACCTACACGTCGTTTCGGCGGACATGCTGGTAACAAGAAGTAATCCCAGGGAGATTTAAGAATTTAAGAATTAAGAATTAAGAATTTACAATGGGAGCAAGAAAACATATTAAGGCTGAAGAAAGAAAAGCAGCACTTAAGACACAGTATTTTGCCAAGCTGAAAGGCTGCCCCTCTTCACCCCGTAAGATGCGCTATGTCGTTGATATGATCCGCGGCATGGAGGTAAATCGCGCACTGGGTGTGCTTCGTTTCTCGAAGAAGGCAGCTGCAGCTGATGTAGAAAAACTCCTCCGTTCAGCCATTGCCAACTGGGAAGCCAAGAATGATCGCAAGGCAGAGGACGGTGAGCTGTTCGTAACTCGCATCTTCGTCGACGAGGGTGTTACAATGAAGAGAATGAGACCGGCACCTCAGGGTCGCGGCTATCGTATCCGCAAGCGTTCTAATCACGTGACCCTGTTCGTTGACGCTAAAACTAATGACGTAAAAGAATAAGTATGGGACAGAAAGTTAATCCAATAAGCAACCGTCTGGGTATCGTTAGAGGTTGGGATTCAAATTGGTTCGGAGGCAAAGACTTCGGAGATAACCTGGTAGAGGATCAGAAAATCCGTAAGTATCTGAACGAGCGCCTGGCTAAGGCAAGCGTTTCTAAGATTGTCATCGAGCGTACATTGAAGCTGGTTACCATTACTATTTGCACTGCCCGTCCGGGTATCGTCATTGGTAAAGGTGGTCAAGATGTTGACAAACTGAAGGAAGAGCTGAAGAAGCTCTACGATAAGGAGATTCAGATTAATATTTTTGAGGTTAAGCGTCCTGAGCTCGACGCAACCATCGTGGCTAATAACATCGCTCGCCAGATAGAGGGTAAGATTGCTTATCGCCGTGCTATCAAGATGGCTATTCAGAACACGATGCGTGCTGGCGCCGAGGGTATTAAGGTACTCATCTCAGGTCGTCTCAATGGAGCAGAAATCGCTCGTAGTGAGATGTTGAAGGAAGGCCGTACTCCACTGCACACCTTCCGTGCAGACATTGACTACTGCCACTCTGAGGCCCTGACAAAGGTTGGCCTGCTGGGCATTAAGGTTTGGATTTGCCGTGGTGAGGTTTATGGTAACGTTGACCTGGCTCCGAACTTCACTCAGGAGAAGGCTGGTGGCCGTTCAAACGGCGCTGGTCGTGGCGGTGACAGAAAGTTCCGTAATAAGAAGAAGTAATAATCGTTTAAAGTAGAAGCTTATTATGTTACAGCCCAAAAGAGTAAGATATAGAAGACCTCAGGATGGACGCGGCAATAAAGGCAACGCCCACAGAGGTACAACGCTGGCTTTCGGCTCATTCGGCATCAAGACTCTGGATGCCAAGTGGATTGACAGCCGCCAGATTGAGGCAGCTCGTGTTGCCATCAACCGTTATATGAACCGTGAAGGTCAGGTATGGATCCGCATCTTCCCTGATAAACCCATTACTCGCAAACCTGCTGATGTCCGAATGGGTAAAGGTAAGGGTGATCCCGCAGGATGGGTAGCTCCCGTTACTCCTGGCCGCATCCTCTTTGAAGTAGAAGGCGTTCCTTTCGACGTTGCTAAGGAGGCTCTCCGCCTCGGTGCACAGAAACTGCCGGTTAAGACAAAGTTTGTTATTAGACGTGATTACGATAAAAACGCTTAATTGAGTATGAAGATTAAAGAAGTAAGAGAGCTCGAGACCAAGGACTTGGCAGAGCGCATTGAGGCTGAGGTTGCAAAGTACAACCAGATGAAGTTGAACCACGCCATCACTCCGCTTGAGAATCCATCTCAGATTAAGGCTGCTCGTCGTGATATCGCACGTATGAAATCAGAACTTCATCAGAGAGAACTTAATAAATAACAATGGTCCAGATGGAAACAAGAAATTTAAGAAAGACAAGACAGGGTGTCGTTATCAGCAACAAGATGGATAAAACCATTGTTATTGCCGCTAAGTTCAAGGAGAAGCACCCTATTTATGGTAAGTTTGTCCAGAAGACAAAGAAGTATCACGCACACGACGAGAAGAACGAGTGCAATGTAGGTGATACCGTGCTCATTATGGAAACCCGTCCTCTGTCAAAGACAAAGAGATGGAGATTAGTTAACATTGTAGAAAAAGCTAAGTAATTATGATACAGACAGAATCAAGACTTACAGTAGCTGACAACAGCGGTGCACGTGAAGCTCTTTGCATCCGTGTATTGGGTGGTACAAAGCGCCGTTATGCCAGCGTAGGTGATATCATCGTCGTCTCTATCAAGAACGCGATCCCTACAAGTGATGTAAAGAAGGGTGCAGTATCAAAGGCTTTGGTTGTTCGCACTAAGAAGGAAATCCGTCGTGCTGATGGCTCATACATCCGTTTCGACGATAACGCCTGCGTACTGCTGAACAATGCTGGTGAGCTCCGTGGCAGCCGTATCTTCGGCCCTGTTGCCCGTGAACTCCGTGCCGTGAATATGAAGGTCGTTTCTTTGGCACCTGAGGTACTTTAATATTTAAATTGATACAAGAAATGGCAAAGTTCAATATTAAGAAAAACGATACAGTCATCGTCCTGGCCGGTGAGGATAAGGGCAAGACTGGTAAGGTGCTGAAGATTATGGCCGACAAGCAGCGCGCCCTTGTTGAAGGTGTTAACATGGTCAACAAGAGTGCAAAGCCTAGCGCCAAGAATCCTCAGGGAGGTTTCGTGAAGATGGAGTCTCCTATTCACATCTCAAATATTAGTTTGATTGATCCGAAGAGTGGCAAGGCTACCCGTGTTGCTATCAAGCGCGAGGGCAAGAAGGTCACCCGTATCGCTAAAAAATCAGGGGAGGAGATTAAGTAATGGCAAATACAGCACAGTTAAAGTCAGAGTACAAGGAGAAGATCGCTCCTGCTCTGCAGAAGCAGTTCAACTACACTTCAACGATGCAGATTCCTGCCCTGAAGAAGATTGTTGTTAACCAGGGATTGGGCGACGCAACTCAGGATAAGAAGATCATCGACGTAGCTATCAACGAAATCAGCGCCATCTGTGGTCAGAAGGCAGTTGCTACATATTCTAAGAAGGATATCGCCAACTTCAAACTTCGTAAGAAGATGCCTATCGGCGTGATGGTGACTCTCCGTCGTGAGCGCATGTATGAGTTCCTTGAGAAACTCGTTCGTATTGCTCTTCCCCGTATCCGTGACTTCAAGGGTATCGAGAGCAAGTTCGATGGCCGTGGTAACTACACACTGGGTATCCAGGAGCAGATTATCTTCCCGGAGATTAATATCGATTCAGTAGACCGTATTCAGGGTATGAACATCACTTTCGTAACATCAGCTCAGACCGATGAGGAAGGTTATGCTCTGCTGAAGGCATTCGGTCTTCCATTCAAGAACGCTAAAAACGATTAAGAGATATGGCAAAAGAATCAATGAAAGCCCGCGAGGTAAAGCGCGCCAAGCTCGTTGCTCGTTACGCTGAAAAGCGTGCAGCTCTGAAGAAGGTAATTGCTACAAGCGAGGATCCTGCTGAGGCTTATGAGGCAGCTCGCAAGTTGCAGAGCATTCCCAAGAATGCAAACCCCATCCGTCTGCACAACCGTTGCAAGATCACGGGACGTCCAAAGGGATATATGCGCCAGTTTGGTCTTTCTCGTATCCAGTTCCGTGAGATGGCATCAAGCGGTCTGATTCCTGGGGTAAAGAAGGCTAGTTGGTAAACAACAAGAAAGAAACAGAGATTATTAATATTGTCGGGGTAGTCCCGATTAATTAAAATTTTATTTTATGACAGATCCAATAGCAGATTATCTGACACGACTCAGAAACGCAATCATGGCACATCACCGTGTCGTTGAGGTTCCTGCGTCAAACTTGAAGAAAGAGATCACAAAGATCCTCTTCGAGAAGGGTTACATCCTGAACTACAAGTTCATTGAGGATGGTCCTCAGGGTACTATCAAGGTAGCTTTGAAGTATGACCCTGCAACTCGTGAAAACGCCATTAAGTGCCTGAAGAGAGTATCCACACCGGGTCTCCGCAAGTACACTGGCTACAAAGAGATGCCGAGAGTTATTAACGGACTTGGAATCGCAATTCTTTCCACGTCTAAAGGTGTAATGACAGACAAAGAGGCCGCTGCCCAGAAAATCGGTGGTGAGGTTCTTTGCTACGTATATTAATTGGAGGATAGAATATGTCAAGAATAGGAAAATTGCCAATTAGTATCCCTGCAGGCGTTTCAGTTGCTCAGGACAAGGACGGTATCGTTACCGTAAAGGGTCCTAAGGGAGAGCTTTCACAGAAGGTAGATTCATCTATCAAGGTGAAGATTGAAGATGGCCACGTGACATTCGAGATCGATGAGAACAGCCCTGTCAACATTAAGCAGAAGCAGGCTTTCCATGGTCTGTATCGTGCGCTTGTCAACAACATGGTTGTAGGTGTTAGCGAAGGCTATAAGAAGGAAATGGAACTCGTAGGTGTTGGTTACCGTGTATCTAATCAGGGTAACATCATTGAGTTCGCTCTTGGTTATACACACCCCATCTTCATCCAGCTTCCTAAGGAGGTTAAGGTTGAGACAAAGATGGAGCGTAACCAGAATCCTCAGATTATCCTCGAGTCATGTGACAAAGCACTGCTCGGTCTGATTTGTGCTAAAATTCGTTCTTTCCGTATGCCTGAGCCTTACAAAGGAAAGGGTATTTTGTTCAAGGGTGAGGTTATCCGTCGTAAGTCGGGTAAGTCAGCATCAGCTAAGTAACTTTAATTGATTTGACGATTATGACAACGAAGAAAGTAGAAAGACGAATTAAGATCAAATATAGAATTCGTAAGAACGTGTTCGGCACAGCCGAGCGTCCTCGTCTGAGTGTATTCCGCAGCAACAAGCAGATCTATGCTCAGGTTATCAATGATTTGGAAGGTAAAACACTCGCATCTGCATCATCACTGGGTCTCGAGACTATGCCTAAGATCCAGCAGGCTGAGAAGGTTGGTGAGCTGGTAGCCCAGAAGGCTCAGGAGGCTGGCGTTACTGCCGTAGTCTTCGACCGTAACGGTTATCTCTATCACGGCCGTGTAAAGTCACTTGCAGACGCAGCACGTAAAGGTGGACTTAAATTCTAAACGATTATGGCAATGAAGAATGTTAAAGTAAATAGTGACGTAGAGTTGAAAGACAGATTGGTTGCCATCAACCGTGTTACCAAGGTAACAAAGGGTGGTCGTACCTTTACATTCGCAGCTATTGTTGTTGTCGGTGACGGCAATGGCATTATCGGCTGGGGTCTTGGTAAAGCTGGTGAAGTAACAGCAGCTATTGCTAAGGGTGTTGAGGCTGCCAAGAAGAATCTTGTTAAGGTTCCCGTTCTCAAGGGTACTATTCCTCATGAGATGGAAGCCCGCTTCGGTGGTGCACAGGTATTCCTGAAGCCGGCCGCTGCCGGTACCGGTCTTGTGGCTGGTGGTGCTATGCGCGCCGTACTGGAGAGTGTTGGTGTAAAGGATGTGCTTGCAAAGTCAAAGGGTTCATCAAACCCTCACAATCTGGTAAAGGCTACTATCGCAGCTCTGAGCCTGATGCGTGATGCCTACACTGTTGCAGGTACCCGTGGAATCAGTATGGATAAAGTATTTAGAGGATAAAGGAGAAATTGACTATGGCAACAATTAAGGTTAAGCAGATTAAGAGTAAGATCGGTTATCCGGTAGACCAGAAGCGTACGCTCGAGGCTCTCGGCCTGCGTAAAATCTCCCAGGTTGTTGAGGTAGAGGATACTCCTTCAATCCGTGGAATGATTCGCAAGGTTCACCACTTAGTGACCGTTATTGACTAATAACAACATTTAAAAAGTAGATTCGATTATGAAACTGAATAATTTAAAGCCAGCTGAGGGCTCAACTCACTCACGTCGTCGTATCGGTCGCGGACCAGGTTCTGGTCTGGGTGGTACTTCTACCCGTGGTCACAAGGGTGCCAAGGCTCGTTCTGGTTATAAGAGAAAGATTGGTTTCGAAGGTGGTCAGATGCCTCTCCAGCGCCGTGTTCCGAAGGCTGGTTTCAAGAACATCAACCACAAGGAATACTTTGCTGTTAACCTCTCTACACTTCAGAAGCTTGCTGAGGAGAAAAACCTCACTAAGATCGGAGTGGCAGAGTTGATCGCTGCAGGTCTTACCAATGGCAAGGAACTGATCAAGGTTCTTGGTACTGGTGAACTGAAGGCAAAGGTTGACGTAGAGGCCAATGCTTTTTCAAAGACTGCCGAGGAAGCTATCAAGGCAGTAGGTGGTAACGCAACAAAAATCTAAAACTGTATATGAAGAAGTTAATAGAGACACTGAAGAACATTTGGAAGATTGAGGATCTGCGTCAGCGCATCCTGATTACTCTCCTGTTTGTAGCGATTTATCGTTTTGGCTCGTTTGTGGTACTCCCCGGTATCAATCCAGCCATGTTGAGCCAATTGCAGTCTCAGACTGCTGGCGGTCTGATGTCGTTGCTTGACATGTTCTCCGGTGGTGCATTCTCCAACGCATCTATCTTTGCGCTTGGAATCATGCCATACATCTCTGCTTCTATCGTAATGCAGCTTCTCGCTGTCGCTGTTCCTTACGTGCAGAAAATGCAGCGTGAGGGCGAGAGCGGCCGTAAGAAAATCAGTATGTATACCCGTTGGCTGACAGTAGCAATCCTACTGTTTCAGGCACCGGGTTACCTGATGAACCTCAAGATGACTTCTGGAGCAGCCCTGGCAACAGGTATCTCTTGGTCTGTCTTTATGGTTCCCGCTGTTATCATTCTTTCTGCAGGAAGTATGTTCATCCTGTGGTTGGGTGAGCGCATTACGGATAAAGGTATAGGAAATGGTATCTCACTGATCATTATGATTGGTATCATTGCCCGCCTGCCTCAGGCTTTCATTCAGGAAGTGAGCTCGCGTTTTACTGCCATCACTGGTGGCGGATTGGTGATGTTCCTCGTTGAGATTATCATTCTCTATGCAGTTGTTTGCGCATCTATTGTTCTGGTACAGGGTGTCCGCAAGGTTCCCGTACAGTATGCAAAGCGCCTCGTAGGTAATAAGCAGGTTGGTGGTGCACGTCAGTACATCCCTCTGAAGCTGTTCGCTGCTAACGTAATGCCAATCATCTTTGCTCAGGCTCTGATGTTTATTCCGTTGAGCATCGCCCAGTGGATGAACCCGGAAAGCACTTCACCGTTCATGCAGGCCATTCGTACGATGATGGATCATCATTCGCTGGCTTACAACGTTGTATTTGCTGTTCTGATTATCGCATTTACCTATTTCTACACAGCAATCACTCTGAATCCAACTCAGATGGCAGAGGATATGAAGCGTAACAATGGTTTCATTCCTGGTGTTAAGCCTGGTAAGGAAACTGCAGAGTATATCGACACTGTGATGTCTCGCATCACCCTGCCCGGTTCTCTGTTTATTGCTTTCATCGCTATCATGCCTGCTTTTGCAAGTTTGCTGAATGTACAGGATGCATTCTCTCAGTTCTTTGGTGGTACATCTCTGCTGATTCTTGTCGGTGTCGTGCTTGATACACTTGCACAGATCGAGAGTCATCTGCTGATGCGTCACTATGATGGTCTGCTCAGTTCTGGCCGTATCCACGGTCGCGGAATGGCTGCATACTAATCTTCTTCTATGAAGATATTTCTGAAGACTGAGGATGAAATAGAGCTGATGCGTCAGGCGAACCAACTCGTTGGTCGTACGCTTGGCGAATTAGCAAAACATATAAAGCCTGGAGTAACGACCCTCCAGTTGGATAAAATTGCGGATGAGTTCATTAGAGATAATGGAGCTATACCGACATTTAAGGGTTTCCCCAATCCATATGGAGGGCCGTTTCCTGCCAGCATCTGCACGTCAGTTAATGACGTAGTCGTTCACGGTGTGCCTAATGCAGAAACAATTCTGAAAGATGGCGATATCATCTCTGTTGACTGCGGAACATTACTGAATGGCTTCAATGGAGACTCTTGTTATACGTTTTGCGTGGGCGAGGTCTCAGAAGAGGTCAAGAAGTTGCTGAAAACCACTAAGGAAGCGCTTTACCTAGGTATTGAAAATGCCGTAGCAGGAAGGCATCTTGGTGATATCAGTAGTGCGGTGCAGGAGCATTGTGAGGCACAGAAGTATGGAGTCGTGCGTGAGTTGACCGGTCATGGTATTGGTCGTGACATGCATGAGGATCCGCAGGTACCAAACTATGGCAGGAGAGGAAATGGCGTGATGTTGAAAGCCGGTATGTGCATTGCTATCGAACCCATGATTACGATGGGTGATCGTGCCATCTGGCTGGATAAGGATCGTTGGACTATCCGCACCCGAGACGGTAAACCCGCTGCTCATTTCGAGCATACGATAGCTGTTCGTAAGGGTAAGGCTGAGATTTTATCTTCATTCGATGAAGTTCAAAAATTAGAAGGAAATATATATTAGATTTATGGCAAAGCAATCCGCTATTGAGCAAGACGGAACAATCGTAGAGTCGTTATCGAATGCGATGTTCCGAGTAGAACTTGAAAATGGAGTCCAGATAATTGCGCATATCTCTGGAAAGATGAGAATGCACTATATCAAGATACTTCCTGGCGATAAGGTTAAGGTCGAAATGAGTCCGTATGACCTGACAAAGGGACGAATTGTATTTAGATACAAATAAACAATAGGAACAAATATGAAAACAAGAGCATCATTGAAGAAGCGTACCCCAGACTGCAAAATTGTACGTCGTAAGGGCCGCCTGTTCGTTATCAACAAGAAGAACCCTAAGTATAAAATGCGTCAGGGTTAATGTTAAATAAGCATAAAATGTGCGGAGGTTTGAGAAAATCTTCGTACCTTTGCATGCTTTTTAGCAGAATTTCGAAATTTAAAGTTTATTATTTTATCTTTTTATTTAACAAATGGCAATAAGAATTGTTGGAGTAGATTTGCCCCAGAATAAGCGTGGCGAAATCGCATTGACCTATATCTATGGTATTGGTCGAAGTAGTTCAGCAAAGATATTGGATAAGGCAGGTGTCAGCCGTGACCTGAAGGTCAACGAGTGGACTGACGACCAGGCAGCCAAAATCCGTGAAATCATCGGTGCTGAATTCAAAGTAGAAGGTGATCTTCGTAGTGAGATCCAGTTGAATATTAAGCGACTGATGGATATTGGTTGCTATCGTGGAGTCCGTCATCGTAATGGTCTTCCTGTTCGCGGTCAGAGCACAAAGAATAATGCTCGTACTCGTAAGGGAAAGAAGAAGACTGTTGCTAACAAGAAGAAGGCTACGAAGTAATTCTAAGTTGAACGATTAAAGAATTTAAGAATTATGGCAAAGAAAACAGTCACTTCAAAGAAAAGAAACGTGAGAGTTAACGCTATTGGCCAGCTCCACGTACACAGTTCTTTCAATAATATTATTGTGTCTTTGGCTAACGATGAGGGTCAGATTATCTCTTGGTCATCAGCAGGTAAGATGGGCTTCCGTGGTTCAAAGAAGAACACTCCTTATGCTGCTCAGATGGCAGCCGAGGATTGCGCTAAGGTTGCTTACGATCTGGGTCTGCGCAAGGTGAAGGCTTATGTAAAGGGTCCTGGTAACGGACGTGAGTCTGCTATCCGTGCTATCCATGGTGCTGGTATTGAGGTAATGGAGATTATCGACGTTACACCACTGCCACATAATGGTTGTCGTCCTCCAAAGCGTCGTCGTGTATAGTCTTTGAGGCTATTCAATATTTACAGAAAATTATTTTTTAGAATTATGGCAAGATATTTAGGACCGAAATCAAAAATTGCACGCCGTTTTGGTGAACCCATTTTCGGCGCAGACAAAGTTTTGTCCCGCAGGAACTTCCCCCCGGGACAGCATGGCAACAACCGTCGTCGTAAGATGTCGGAGTATGCAGTCATGCTGGCAGAGAAGCAGAAGGCCAAGTACACTTATGGAGTACTTGAGCGCCAGTTCCGTAATTTGTTTGAGAAGGCTGCTAAGGCTGAGGGTATTACCGGTGAGGTGCTCCTTCAGTTGCTGGAGAGCCGACTCGACAATGTAGTGTTCCGTCTTGGTATTGCTCCTACTCGTGCAGCTGCTCGTCAGCTCGTAGGCCACAAGCATATCACTGTTGACGGCCAGGTTGTTAATATCCCTTCCTATAGTGTGAAGCCCGGTCAGGTTATCGCTGTTCGTGAGAAGTCAAAGTCTCTCGAGGTTATTGAGGCAGCCCTTGCTGGTTTCAACCATAGTAAGTATCCCTGGATCGAGTGGGATGAGAATTCAAAGAGCGGTAAGTTCCTGCACAAGCCCGAGCGCACCGACATCCCCGAGAACATTAAGGAACAGTTAATCGTTGAGTTGTACTCTAAGAACTAAAATCATTTAAATTAATGGCGATATTAGCATTTCAAAAACCTGATAAAGTCGTAATGTTGGAGGCCAACGACAAGTTCGGCAAGTTCGAATTTCGTCCTTTGGAGCCTGGTTTCGGTGTGACCATCGGTAACGCCCTTCGCCGCATTCTTCTTTCATCACTTGAGGGCTATGCCATCAACACCATTCGCATTGCTGGTGTTGAGCACGAGTTCTCATCTGTACCTGGTGTAAAGGAAGACGTGACCAACATTATCTTGAACCTGAAGCAAGTTAGGTTCAAGCAAGTAGTAGAAGAATTCGAGAACGAGAAAGTCAGTATCACGGTCGAGAATTCTACCGAATTCAAAGCCGCAGACATAGGCAAGTATCTGACTGGATTTGAGGTGCTGAATCCCGATTTGGTGATTTGTCATTTAGATTCCAAGGCATCGATGCAGATTGATCTTACAATTAACAAAGGTCGCGGATATGTACCCGCTGATGAGAATCGCGAGTTCTGCACTGATGTAAATGTAATAGCAATCGATTCTATTTACACTCCGATTCGTAATGTAAAATATGCTGTAGAGCCTTATCGTGTTGAGCAGAAGACCGACTACGACAAGCTCGTGCTGGAAGTTACGACGGACGGTTCCATTCACCCGAAGGATGCCCTGAAGGAGGCTGCAAAGATTCTGATTTATCACTTCATGCTGTTCTCTGACGAGAAGATTACACTCGAGAATACCGAGTCAGAGGGCAATCAGGAGTTTGATGAGGAGATTCTGCACATGCGCCAATTGCTTAAGACACGTCTCGTTGACATGAACCTCTCGGTTCGTGCCCTCAACTGCCTCAAGGCTGCTGATGTTGAGACGCTTGGCGATCTGGTACAGTACAACAAGACAGACCTTCTTAAGTTCCGTAACTTCGGTAAGAAATCGCTCACCGAGCTTGATGATTTGCTCGAGAGTCTGAATCTTTCGTTTGGAACTGACATTTCAAAGTATAAACTGGACAAGGAGTAACTGTAGGTTTGGCCTATAAGACTCAGCGCCCAATAAAAAGAAAAGAAAAAAATGAGACATAGTAAGAAATTCAACCATCTCGGTCGTACTGCATCTCATCGTAGTGCCATGCTTGCAAACATGGCTATCTCGCTGATCATGCACAAAAGAATCACTACGACCGTTGCAAAGGCTAAGGCCTTGAAGAAGTATGTAGAGCCCCTGGTTACTAAGGCAAAGGAAGACTCTACCAACTCTCGTCGTGTAGTATTCAGCTACCTGCAGAACAAAGAAGCTATCAAGGAACTCTTCGGAGAGGTAGCTCAGAAGGTAGGAGACCGTCCTGGTGGATACACTCGTATCATCAAGCTCGGTACTCGTCAGGGTGATGCTGCACAGGTTTGCTTCATCGAGCTCGTAGACTTTGATCCCGAAATGGCCAAGGAGACCAAGAAGAAGACTACCCGTCGTTCTCGTAAGGCTGCTCCTAAGGCTGAGGCTGCTCCTGCAGAAGCACCCGTTGCTGAGGAGGCAAAGGCAGAGGCTCCTGCTGAAACTCCCGCAGAAGAGGCAAAGGCTGAATAAATCAAAATCTCTTTTATATGAAGGTCCCGTATCGAAAAGATGCGGGACTTTTTTGTTTATTATTCGTATAAAATTGCCTTGTAGGGGTTCCCCTATGCAATTTTCGGGATTTCCCCTTGTTGGTATCTTATACATTTCTTATCTTTGCAGCGTTGAACAATAATAGGTCTGCTTATGAAAAAGATGTTAGTTTTATCGGTTGGCGCACTACTGTTGTTAAGCAGCTGTGGTAGCTATACGGCTGCTGGTACTTATACCGGTGCGTCGTTTGGCTCTATTATCGGTTCTGCTATAGGAGGAATCGCTGGTGGCCCGCGTGGTAGTGATGTCGGTACTCTGATTGGTATGGCTGGTGGTGCTATGGTCGGAGCGGCTGTTGGTGCTGCTGCCGACAACGCAGAACAGAAAAAGTACGAGGACTACCGTCGGCAGCGTATGGAGCGTATAGAGTCGCAGCGAGATCGAGACACCTATTATGGAGGTGGTGAGGCTGATGACCGTCTTTATGGCTTTGGAGAAGACTTTACTCCGTCTACTGCTCCCGTCAATCGCGTCGTTGAGCCGTGTCTTGAGATTCGTAATCCCCGAATTGTGGATGCCACCCGTGACCATGTATTAAGCCGTGGCGAAGATGCTAGAATTGTATTCGAAGTGTTTAATACTTCAGCAAAACCTGTATTCCGTGTGTTGCCTTCAGTAAAGGAAGTTACGGGTAATAGACATATCCATATCTCAGAGAATGTCCTGATAGAGAGTATTATGCCTGGTAGAGGCATCCGATATTCGGCTATTATAAGGACTGATGATCGTTTACGTGACGGTGAGGCCGTCATCCGTGTAAGTGTTTTCCAGGATAACAGGGAACTGCGTTCTCAGGCTCGTGAGTTCCGTATAATAACAAGTAAGCGATAGAATCATTCTATCGCTTACTATCTTTTTCTTTGGCTGTTTCTTTCTTCATCTGTTCCCGTAGAATCACCCATACAGGCTTTTCCAACGGCCCGCTGTTAGTTCCCATCTCCAGTTCTGGCTGTTCGAAGATGTCTTCAGGTTTGAAAGGGATAATAGCAGAACTGTAGTGTTCGACAATGACAGGGGCGATACCTTGGGCAACGATTCCAAGTTCTTGAGCAGCTTTAACCGAGAGATCGATGATTCGTCCTTTTACGTAAGGTCCTCTGTCGGTTACGCGTACAATCACATGCTTGTTGTTTTCCGGATTAGTCACTTTTAGCAACGTACCGAAAGGGTAGGTACGATGTGCACAGGTCAGACTGTCATGGTGCAGCCGTTCGCCGCTGGCGGTCTTCCTGCCTGTGAACTTCTTGGGATAAAACGAAGCCTTACCGCTCTGACTTTGAGCCAAAGCGGTAAAGCTTATTAGCAATGTGAGTGTCGTTAAGACTATCTTGTTCTTAAATAACATTCATTAGTTTCTGCTCACTGGACAACAGGGGAGGCTTTGTACGAAGCCTTATCAGCATCGTAGATAGACCCTGGCTTGCGCCGAGCTTCTACACAATGCCCTGAGCCAGCATTGCCTTTGCTACTTTCATGAAGCCGGCAACATTAGCACCCTTTACGTAGTTGATGTATCCACTAGGTTCCTTACCGTACTTCACACACTGTTCGTGGATGCCTGACATGATCTGATGCAGACGCTTGTCAACTTCCTCTGCTGTCCAAGCCATACGCATCGAGTTCTGTGTCATTTCCAAGCCAGAGGTTGCCACACCGCCGGCATTTACGGCCTTGCCCGGAGCAAAGAGCTGACCTGCAGCGATGAACTTGTTTACAGCCTCTGCCGTACAACCCATGTTAGACACTTCAGCTACGCACAGTGGCTTGTTAGCCAGAATCTTGTCGGCATCTTCGCCATTGAGCTCGTTCTGTGTGGCACATGGCAGATAAATGTCGGCTTTCTGCTCCCAAGGCTTCTTGCCGGCGAAGAACTTTGAGCCAGGGAACTCCTCCTCATAGGGCTGACATACGTCGTTGCCACTGGCACGGAGCTCCAGCATGTATTCAATCTTTTCGGCATCAAGACCTTCGGGGTCGTAGATGTAACCGTCTGGACCAGAGATGGTGATAACCTTTGCCCCCAGTTCGGTAGCCTTCTTAGCAGCACCCCAAGCCACGTTGCCGAAGCCCGAGAGAGCCACTGTCTTACCCTTGATATCCATGCCATGAGTCTCCATCATGTGGTGTACGAAATAGAGGGCGCCGTATCCTGTTGCCTCTGGGCGCAGTATGCTGCCGCCCCATTCCATGCCTTTACCTGTCAGGGTGGCACCATGGAACTGGCTTGTCAGTTTCTTATAATAGCCGAACAGGTAGCCGATTTCACGTGCGCCTACACCTATATCACCAGCGGGCACGTCCATATCAGGCCCGATAACCTTATACAGTTCACACATGAAGGCCTGACAGAACTTCATCACCTCATTGTCGCTCTTACCGCGGATGCTGAAGTCAGAACCGCCCTTACCGCCGCCCATCGGCAGTGTTGTCAGAGCGTTCTTGAACGTCTGTTCAAAGCCGAGGAATTTCAGAATGCTCAGGTTTACTGACGGGTGAAAGCGCAGACCACCTTTATAAGGACCGATAGCGCTATTAAACTGTACGCGATAACCGATGTTTACCTGTACCTCTCCTTTGTCATCGACCCAGGGCACTCGGAATGTCGTGATGCGCTCAGGCTCCACAATGCGTTCTATAATCTTGGCCTTTTCAAACTCTGGATGCTGGTTGTATACATCTTTAATAGATTCCAGCACTTCCCTAACGGCCTGTAGGTACTCCAATTCGCCTGGATGTTTCTGCTCCAAGGCTTGCATAATCTTCTCTACTTCCATCATAATTCTAAATTAGAATATTTGTTTTAAGTTGTCAATATGTTACTTATGATGGTGCAAATGTAGAAAAAATATCGGTACCATCCAAGGAAAGTACCGAATATTTTTGCTGTAGAGTTACAATTTGTTAAATCTGGGCTAATGCCTGCTTGATGTCGTCGAGGATATCCTCAACGTCTTCTATACCTACAGAGAGACGGATCAGGTCGGGGGCAACACCAGCCTCAAGAAGCTGCTCGTCGCTGAGTTGGCGATGGGTGTGCGAAGCAGGGTGGAGCACACAGGTACGGGCATCGGCCACGTGGGTCACAATGTTGATCATCTTTAGAGAGTCCATCCACTTGATGGCAGTCTCACGGGTGCCTTTCAGCCCGAAAGCAATCACGCCACATGAGCCGTTGGGCAGGTACTTCTGTCCCAGAGCGTAGTTCTTGTCGCTGGGCAGTCCGCAATAGTGAACCCAAGCCACCTTTTCGTTGTCGTTCAGGAACTCGGCCACTTTCTGCGCGTTCTTACAGTGCTGGGCCATACGCAGATGAAGTGTCTGCAAACCCAAGTTCAGCAAGAAGGAGTTCTGTGGAGCGGGGATGCTGCCGAGGTCGCGCATCAGCTGAGCTACGAGCTTAGTCATATAGCCCATCTTGCCAAAGGCCTTCACGTAGGTCAGTCCGTGATATGACTCATCGGGTGTGCACAATCCGGGGAACTTCTCGGCATTGGCGAGCCAGTCGAAGTTACCGCTGTCTACCACGCAACCGCCAACCTGAGTTGCCAGACCATCCATATACTTGGTAGTAGAGTGGGTCACGATATCGGCACCCCATTCAAACGGGCGGCAGTTCACGGGGGTGGCGAATGTATTATCCACAATCAGGGGCACACCGTTCTTGTGGGCGATACGGGCAAACTTCTCAATGTCGAGTACGGCGCAGCCTGGGTTCGAGATGGTCTCGCCAAACAATGCTTTCGTGTTCGGACGGAAGGCTGCTTGGATCTCCTCTTCGCTGGCATCCTGAGAGACGAATGTGCAATCAATGCCAAGCTTCTTCAGTGTTACACCGAACAGGTTATAGGTTCCACCATATATCTCATTGGAGGTCACGAAGTGGTCGCCAGCCTGACAGATGTTGAAGATCGCATAGAAGTTGGCTGCCTGACCTGACGATGTAAGCATAGCACCCACACCACCTTCGAGTGTAGCAATCTTGGCAGCTACAGCGTCGTTGGTCGGATTCTGTAAGCGGGTGTAGAAATATCCCTCTTTCTCGAGGTCAAATAACTTTGCCATCTCGTCAGAGTCATCGTATTTGAATGTCGTACTCTGGATGATAGGCAATTCTATTGGTTCTCCGTTTTTGGCCTTATAGCCAGCTTGTACGCATAGCGTACCTTGTTTCAATTTCTTAGCCATGTTGATGTTTGATTTACATTTTGCCGGCAAAAGTACGAAAAAACTGGCAGAAAGCATCAATTAATAGGATTATTTTGTGTTTTTGTCCCGATAATTCATCCCATAAGCAAAAGAAGTAATAAAGTATGCAGCATTTATTCATAATCTGAGCATTGGCGGCAACATGTCCTTTGTGTGTAAGGAGATAATCTCCTTAAGTACAAAACAACTTGTTTTGTACTCGTTAAGATGGTCTTTTACACTCATGGAGACTATCTCTTACGGAACAAAACAAGTTGTTTTGTAGTTTAAAGTCTGTTTCTCTCGTCGTTACCAGCACCTGTTCCTTTGTACTTCGAGTTGCTGACATTGAAGTTATAGCTAAGGGTCAGGCCTACGCTCTGTGTATAGGTATAGACGTCCTGAGCCGTCTGGCCGATGGCATAGTAGGTTATTGTCTTGTGCTTGGCCGTGCGGAAGATGTCGTTGGCATAAAGCGTGGTCGACAGCTGTCCCTTCAAGAAGGTCTTTTGCAGTCGGGCATTCACTATGAAGTTACTGCCGCGATACATGAATCCCCAGTGGTTACTGCCTGAATAGCTCGCCTGTACCAGAGCCTTCGCCGTTGGATTGATCTCGAACCAGTTGCTCAGGTTGAAACTGAATTCCGGCTTGTTCAGTTTCTTGGGTGCGCCGTACTTCTCGGCGTCGAACATCTGCTGATAGTAGTGTAGTGTGGCCTGTGGCTGCCAGAAGCCGAATTTGGGCGAAGCGACGAGCGTGGCATAGACACGATCCTGGTGGTCGAAGTTGTCTGGCATAAAGATGGCGATCTCGTTCTCCTCGTCATAGATATTGCCAACGTGAGTAAAGAAGTCTTTCTCACGGGTAAAGCCCGTTGTGAAGTTCAGCCACGAATAGGTGAGACTGAAGTCGATGCTTTGGCGAACAGAAGGACGTAATAGCGGGTTACCGCCTTCGTAGAACATACGACTGTCGTATATGACCATAGAAGTCAACATGTTGTATGGTGGACGGGTGATGCGCTTACTGTAACTCAGTTGTGCACCCCACTTGTCCTTCTGCCACGCAGCAGAAAGGTTAGGGAACCAGTCGTTGTAAGTGCGACTGGGCTCTTCCTGCCTGATTCCGAATGAGGTGTATTCTGCTGATACATGCTCATATCTCAGGCCGGCATTCAGATGCCAATGGCCCAGCTGCAAATCGTATTCTGCAAATCCGGCAATATTATTTTCCTTCATCTCTGTGTCCGACTCTGGTATGATATTCTCCTGATTGTAGTTATGCCCCTGACTTTTTGTACTTGTTGCCTCCGAACCGCCACTCAGTTCACCTTTCCAGACTGGATAGGTCAGCACCAGTTTACCTGCCGCCATCCGACGGTCCTCATTGGTCAGAGTGGTGATGGTGCGGTTGCCGTATTGTTCGCTCGTCTCCAGTTGGTTGTTATTATTCTCCGATTCTTGTCGCAACACGGTGGCGTTCAGGTCAATGCCAAGTTTGCCGGCCTTACCTATATAGTAGCTGTTCAGTTCCCATACGGGTCGGTTCTTTTCGCGGATATCCGTTGTCAGACGTACGTCGCCATCAAAGGCTCCGTTCTTCAGATAGTGCTGCTTCATATCAGACTTGAAGGCTCCATAAAAGAGCTTTTGCGACGAGAAACTCAGTCCGATGGAATGGTCTGCGTTGAAATCGTAGCTCAGGCCACCCTTGTACTGAAGTTCAGTCCAGGAGCTCCTTACTGGCAAATCTGCATGGGCATTAAACAGGTCATTAGTAATATGCAATTCCTGATCGTCATCCTGGTCGTTGCTGTAGTGCCCGTTTTCGAGTGCTACGGTAGCAAAAGTCTCCAGTCCGCCAGTACGGTATTTCAAGTTCAGGTCATCGTAATTGTTCCACTTGTTGTTCTTCCACGTCTGAGTGGTCGCCATCAGACTGAATCCGTCGCCTTGGGACTTCAGCGTCTTGATGCGGATCACTGCATTCACCTCGGCGTTATATCTGGCACCAGGGGCCGTAATCACATCTACGCTCTTAATTTCGACAGACTTCAGTTGTTTCAGTTCGCTGGGGTCGCGCACCTTTTTGTTATTGATGTATATCTCAGGCTCGCCCTTCGCCAATACCTCGAACTTCCCGTCTTTGCCTTGCACCATCGGTATCATCGAGAGCAGGTCGTCGGCTGTGCCTATATCATGGAGGATAGAGTGCTGCACATCTACCGTCATACCTCCCTGAGCCAACTTGTACTGAGGTATCTCACCTTTCACCTCTACGCCTTTCACCATATAGGTCTCTGGCTGGAGGGTAATACTGCCGATGTTACCCACACCAACGTTTCGTATTACCGTCTTATAGCCTATGTACGATACCTTCAGGGTTATCTTCTGGGCCTTGCAGGGGATTACGAAATCGCCATTCTCATTGCTCACACCGCCATTTATGTATGTGGAATTTTTGTTGTTCGTATGTGTTTTAGAAGCGCTGTGCAATGAGATATTGGCGAATTCGATAGGTTTGCCGCTCTCGTCGATTACACGTCCGATGACTTTTGTATCCTCTTTCTGGGTACATTCAATGAAGATGCGGTCATCTTCGTAGGTTACCTTCATCGGATAGAATCCTATCACCTCACGGATGGCCTCCTTGATGGGCAGGTTGGTGAAGTGGCTGGTTACAGTGAAGTCTTCCAGTTCGTCGTAGATGAAGTAAATCGTTTTCTCGCTGGTCGTGGCGTTCAAGTCTTCGAGAACCTTCGAAAGCGGCTCGTTCAGATAGCTGCGGCTAACCCTTTGTGCCTGGGTGTACAGCGTCAGAACACAGAGTAATGCTGTGAATATATATTTTTTCATAATGTGTTGGCAATGATTATTCTACAATTAGTTTTTTGTCCTCTCGAGTCATGTGGATACGTTCGAACTTGTTGAACGTGTCGATGATATCGTCTATAGACGATGTCTTGTCCCATGTAAAGTAGAGGCGGATATGCTTGCTGGCCTCTTTTTTATAGACGGTTTCTAACTGGTTGAAAGTAGCAATCTCATTCAAGATGGTACCCAACTCTGCGTCTTCAAACACCACGGGCTTCAGTGTGGTGCTGTCGTTAGTCGCCTCAGTAATTGTCTGCTGGCTGACCATAACCGCGTTTGCCTCCTGTTTTACGGTTTCCTGTTTGTTGTTACTGCTTCCAGCCATTTGTATCGTGGCGTATGCGATGCCTGAGAGCATCAGCACACCTGCGAATATGGCTGCTGCTTGCATCCAACTGCGTGAATGCTTAGGAGTGATGTGCTGTGTTTGGAAACGGTTCCATTCCTCATTAACATCGGGAATGGTGGCGTTTGTCTCGTCCAGCATCTTGTCCAGCTGCTCGTCTGTGTATTCCTCAGGGTGCAGAAGCATCCTGATTTCCTCATCTCTTTTCATACTTCTTGTCTTTTTAATGTTGTACGTAGTTTCCTCAATCCCTGCACAATGTGCTTGTTTACGGCTGAGAGACTGATGCCCAGCTGACTCGAGATGTCTTTGTACGACTGGTCCTCGTCGTAGTGCATCCGGATGATGCGACTGGTCTGAGGAGTCAGTTGCTCATCAATGCAGCGTTTCACGGTCTCGATGATATCATCGTCGTACTCTCCGCTGTCGATAGCATTGGGTGTCAACAGTTGCATGGCCTCTTGCTGAGTCTTGCGGTGTGCAATGATGTTGAGGCAGCGATTACGGACGCAGGTCAGCAGAAAAGCTCGTTGCGACTCTTCCTTCAGTGGGGTGGTACCTGCCCATAGTCTGGCAAAGACATCCTGTACGGTGTCTTTCGCCTCGTCTTCGTTGCCCAGTAGAATGTAGGCTGCCTTGTACATCCTGCTGTACTCCGATAGGAAGAGTTCCTTGAACTGTTGTGCTCTGTCTTGCATCTTTTTAGTCGCTTTTATCTATAATACAGATGAGTATGGAATGTCATTACCCCTATAGAGCGATTTTGTGCACAAAGATACGAATAATATCTGAACTAACGACCCTTCTATTTGATAAAATTCTTAATTGTTTGATAAATTTTCATTACGTTCCCGAAGGTTAATAATGTTAGAATTCACCCTTGGTTTGTTAAAAGATAACTTCCAATTCAACTCTTTACGTTACCTTTGCACCACGAATTCAGCCATAAATAGCTTTTGTATGAGAAAATTTTCATTACTTTTGCTGTCTGTTATGATGCAGACGGTGTGTTTTGGCCAAATAACAGTTAAGGGTAACGTTGTAAACGAACGTGGCGAGGCCGTCGAGTATGTCAGTATTGGTTTCGAGGATGACAGCGTTGGTGTCATCTCCGATGCCAAAGGTCATTTTACCATCAGGATTCCCGCTGGGCGAAAGAAGGAACTCTCGTTCAGTCATGTGTCCTATCTCACGACAGAGATCCCCTATCAGGAATATGCCAAGGGAAGTGAACTCACCGTCGTGTTGAAAGACCGTGTCGTAGAACTGGCAGAGGTGGTGATTGGCAAGAAGAACAAGCCCAAGACTATCGTAGGCAAGGGCATACCTGCTCCAGGTCTCGTCGGTACATCTGGTCATGGCTCTGATCTAGGTCCTGAAGGCGGCGTACTCTTCTCATGCAGCAAGTCTTACGTCATCAGCGACATACTGATAAATATCGCAGGCATCACCTTTGAGCAATGCAAGGTGAGCATCAATGTCTACGAGAAACAAGGAAAACGATTCGTGAACATCCACCAGAAGCCCATTTACGAGACGCTCACCAAGAGTAAGAACAAGTACACCCTCGATGTCCGCCCTGAAGAAGACATCGTGCTGAAGCCTAAGAAGGAGTACTACGTCAGCATTAATGTGGTTGACGGCTATGGCGAGAAAGGCTTCCTGAATATGAAGGCCTATATGAAGAACGGTCTTTATCGTAACGCCGTGAAAGGAAAGACCAAGAAACTCCCCGTCTGTCCAGCCATACAAGTAAAGGGTTACGAAGTGGAATAACTGTTCTGATGATTCGATGTCTACGCGTACCTTATATCTGATAAGTCTCCTGCTTCCGTCTCTCGGGATGATGGCCCAGCGACAGCTGATAGTGGTCAACGCTGAGTCGAAGGTACCCATCCGCGATGTCATAGTGAGCACCAGTGATGGGCGTGAGATTCGCACCCCTTGGAATGGTGTGTTCGAATGGCCCGATAGTGTACGGCGTCTTGACTTCCGGCATCCCGACTTTGAGCGCCGCTATGTGTTGAGGCCCGAGATACAGGGCGACACCATCTTCCTGATTCCCAATATTCATGCCTTGCGCGAGGTGGTGATTCTGGGCGAACGACGCTTTGATAAGCGAATGAACTCGATGCTGAGAACTACGCCAGAGCAGAAACAGAATGACCAACTGGCCAGGATCAGCATACCCTCGGGCTTCAGCCCTTTAGGTTTTGCTCTTTGGGTTTATGATGTGGCTTTCCGCAAATCCGTAGAAGAACGCGCCCGTAGGAAGAAAGCACTCAAGGAAGTCCGCAGACAGGAGACCATGTATCAGAAACGCTGGGAAGAACTGGAAAAGCCGTCAAAGTAGTTTCTCTCCTCAAGAAGTTTCCCCTAGGGAAACTATTGTTTTCCCCAGGGGAAAACACAGTTTTCTCCGTAGGAAACCATCGTTTTCGCCTAGGGAAACAAATGTATTCTCATTAAGAAACTCCTTGAAAACTACTTTCCTTTCTTGATTCCGCCTACAACATCGTCGTTGTCAATGCTGTGTTCCGTCTTCTTGACATTGGCTTTAAGCGATCCGAAACGCCAGTTGACATTGATGCTGAACGTACGGCCAGAGAGCCAGGCCTTATTATAGCCGCGATAGTCGCCATTCACTGTCTTCGATGTTGATGTGGTGTATTTGCTGAAAGGTGTGTCGGCTCCGAGGCGTACCGTCAGACGATTGCCCTTGAGGAACGAACGTTGCAATGAGACGCTGCATCCGTCAGAAGAGTGTTGTATGCTATATATGTCTGATGGCTGATAGCCAATCAACCCCCAAGCGCTCAGATTGAGACGCAGTTTCCAGGGAAGTATCTGTGAGAGGTTGGCGTAGTAGTTGTCAGACCATCCGGAGTTGCGATAGCCAAGGTTCGGATTCTCGTTGTGCTCGTAGCGCAGGTTGTTGTTGATGACAAGTGTCGTTCTCTCGAAAAGCTTCCATTGTACATACTGCTCGATGGAGAAACGACGATAGCGCAGAATATTGTCGTAGGTGGTATAGCGTACATCGTTCCTGGCAGTCTGAACAGAGCTGATACCGCCAGAGTAGAAGGTATAGCCTGGAGCCAGTTGGAAGGTCAGTCTGGGCTGGATATACGAGTAGATGATATTGAGACGCTGGATGTGCGAGCTTGATAGCTCTGGATTGCCATGCGACACGGCAGTTGGCGATATACCCGCAGCAGGATTCAGATATGAGATGCCAGGACGGTTGATGCTCGTGGTGTAGTTCACCTTTAGCGACTGGGCGTCTGTTATCTGATACCTCAGAGTGGCCTGGGGCACCCAGTCGCTCAGATGCTTGTCAAAGGATTCTACACTCCCGTCAGGAAAACTGCCTTTCATGAAACTGTACTCATAGCGCAGACCTGCGCGAGCCGACCATTTCTCCCAGTTATAGATGTAGTCTGCATAGCCAGCCAGTACGCGGGTAATGTGGCGGAACTCGTCGTGGGTCTGCATGTCGGAGCCGTAGAATTCCTGATGGCTATTGCTGCCGTTATGACGATCGATGTATTTGGTACCAATCTCCAGTTGATGGCCTTTTCCTAAAGGTCGTAGCCAGTCTGCCTGAAACGTGTGCTCCGTGAACCTTTCACGTTCCGTCATCATGATGCCAGAGTAAGAGAATGGCGCATTCACGATGCCAGTATAGGTATTCTCCTGATTGGTATGTTGACGTGTCAGGGCGAGCATATAAGAGAGAGTGAATCGCTCGCCCTTGCGACGCGTCTTGTGTTCATAGTCAAATCGCCCGTTCCATGAATGGTGTTGGTAGCCTGGCATCCAGTAGTGGTTGTCGAAACGGTAGACGAGCTGTCCTGAGGGGGCAATCAGAGATGCCCGGCTGTCGCCCTGTACATTCACGTTATAGAAGAATCCGCCAAACGAGGCTGAGAGCAGATTGAGTGAGTCGATGTCGTAGCTGGCATCCACGTTGGCAACATGATAGTGGCCAGGGTTGCTCTGGTCGTTATGTGTCTGCAGCATGTTGCCCGTTTCGAGATAGGTCCGCTCATTGTCAGACATATATCTGGATTCGCGCCTCGACGTTCTGCCATAAGCGTAATCGCCAGAGAGCATGAGTCTTCCCATCTGTCCAGTCAGGGAGTTATAATAATTGAAGTGGTTGTCCGACCTATAGCTCGCAGACACGACACCCGTTATGCCCTCCATATTGGAGCCGCCAGCCATCACGATGTTCAGAACGGCATCGACGCCTTCAGCATCTTCACGGGCACCTGGGTCGGTAATCACTTCGATACGCTTAACCATTGAAGCGGGCATCGATTTCAGCACCTCCTTGGCGTTTTTCGTCAGTCTGGGATCATAGTGCCCGTTTTTGTAAATCTTAAAGTTGCTGTTGCTCTTCACACGGATGTTATCCTGACCGTCCACAGTCACCATTGGAACCTTGCGAAGCATATCCATCACAGTCAGCGTCTTCGATTCCTCATCGCTCTGCACGTTGTAGGCTATGCGGTCTATCTCCTGCTTGATGAGTTGCTTCTGTGCTTTGATGATAACACCATCCAGTTCTTTGCTCCATGTGATGGAGTCGTTGCTTATACTAGTTGAATCTGCTTGGGTCAGGTCCATGGCTATCCCTGCTCTCGCTGCCATTAGCAGCGAGAGGAAAACAATCTTTTTAAGTTTCATAAGTGAGATTACTTCTTGAGTCGTTCGATGCTCATGTCGAACAGGTTCTGTATGAATTCGTCGTTGGTCTTTGTCTTTAGTTTCAGTATTTCTTTTGATACAAGTGCCTTTTCAGCATCATCTAAGTTGTCGGCCTTCTTGCACAGATTGTATATCCGTGACGCATATACGTTGGCTGGTGTTCCTTTAGGATTCTTCAGGAAAAGGTTCTTGTAGTTGTTGAAATTTGTTAGCCAGTCTCCGAAAGCTACGTCGAAGATATTACCGATGTTGCCAAGGTCGATTTGTGTGGCTGGATTGAAGGGTATGGAGTCGACATGAAGAATGGAGTCCACATCAAAAGGAAAGTTGTCACTAAATGTAATCGAGGACGTGTCAGGAACGTTGAATTTCTTTCCCTTGATGATGATTTTCTTAGGTCTTCTATTGTTCTTACTCTCGCGATACTGCTGCGTGGTAGCGTATGTTATTGCCAGACGTACCCGCGAATCCTTCCATTCCAAAGCGTAGGCATAGCGATACTTCTTCTCGGGATCGTCCTTGTCGAGGAAACAGGCATAGATAAAGTCTGAGCCTTTGATTTTACCGATAGCTATAGGCTGTTCCCCGCCATCGCCAACGGCCAAGGCAACATAGTTGCTGCCTACATTACTGCCTGACCTGATCTGATAGGCCGCCTCTTTGTCTTTCTCAAAAGCCTTTTGGATGTTCTTGATCTTGTTGAGGCCAACGCTATTTGTCACAGAGAAGTCATAGACATCCATCTGCGACGTTTTCTTACCCGTCTCAGGGTCGCGCTCCAAGGAGTGCTGTGTCTTGGTTTCTACTATTCTTTCGTTCAGCAGTGCATCGAATGCTTTCTGGATGTTCTGCTGCGCCATCAGGGCTGAAGGCAGTGCCGTCAGCATGGCTGTAAAGATAATACTTTTACTCTTCATATGCAATCAGTTCTTTTTGTTCGTTAATATATGTAATGGTACCATCTTCTTGTGTTACAGGAATATAGCCGTAGGCCGCAAGCTGGGCCTCAATCATCTCTATGCGACATTCTGCCAATTGAAGTTCCACCTCTCGCTGCTCCTGCTCTGCCTGAGCTACCAGCGCATAAGCCTTGTCAATGTCATGGATAGTTGGCTGTGGTTTGCGTATCCGTCTTTTCTTCGACTGTATCGGCTTGCTCTCTATTTGGCGCAGCGATGTAGTATCGGCTTGTAGGATGGGCTGTGCTGCCATAGTATCTGTTTGTGCTACCAGGGGCTGAGCTTCTGGTGAGACTTCTTGCTCAGACGGAACAGCCAGATACATGATGCCAGCCACTACTGCAGCTGCCACACTCCAGCCAATCCGTTGCCTGTTTCTTCTTGGCTGAGGTTTCATAGCCTCTATCTCTTGAAACATCAGGCGATAGTCTTCCCATTCCTGAGGTATATCTTTACCTCGGAAGTAGCTGGCTAGGATGTCTTCCTCTTCGAGCGAGGTCGTACCATCCATATATTTGTCCAGCAGATCCTTGATGTATGCCTTTGTGTAACGTATCATATCTGATTCCTCCGTTTGATTTCTTCTAATAATGTTCGTCGTGCTCTTGCAAGCAACGTGCTGACTGAGGTGATTTCGATGCCTAATAGTGTGGCTATCTCTTCGTGACTTCTTCGTTCCACCTGCCTCATATATAATAAGGTACGTTGGGTGGTGGGTAGCTGCTGTAGCTTTGCTGAGAGCCATTCGTCGTTCTCTTTCGTTTCCAGTTCATCGTGCGGACTGGTGTCGAGGGTAATAATGATAGCCTCATCAAGCGTTTCTGAAGGTTTTCGCCTTTGATGGTTTCTTAGCAGATGCTTCGCCATCAGGGTTACAATAGCCTCTACAGACCGATAACGCTCCAGTTCGTCGTGCATCTGCCATAGGCGGAGCATTACATCCTGTGCGATGTCTTCTGCTTCGTCTTTGCCCGCTCCGTTGTGCAGACTCACTTCTAGAGCCTTCTTTCGCCACGAGCGGGCTTTTTGTTCAAATGCACCTGTCTCCATTTATTTTCGCATTACAATTATTAGACACACAAAACTTTAGAAACCAAACTTACTTTAGCATAACTTAACATCTTTACCAGATTTTCCACTTGTCAATTTCTTCTTTTAGGCGCTTTACGGCTTGTTCGCAATCCTCTGGGTAGGTGAGGGTTTGCACGAACCAGAGTTTGCGATGCTTTACGAACTTGGCATAGAAGCAACGGCCACTGATGGCACCACTATTTGTATGGAGTGGGCCTGAAAGAATGAAGTAGTCATCACCCTTCTGCTGATGGGTGGCGTGAAGCTCTGAGGCGTATCTCGCCATGGCCTGTTCGATGGTGAGGCTGTCTGCATTGGGCTCCACGAAGGTGTTCTGCACCACCTCTGTGCTATCTTGCCAGAAACTGAAGCGACTACTTCCTTTATCTAATATGGAATCGGGTGTCTGCTCGAAGAAAGCCGGATAGTGTACCACGTAATCATAGTCGTCATCGTGGTACTTCTTCATCTTGGTAAGCCTCATGGTCTTCTCCAGCTTCTGGGGTAGAGGAGTATTGTCTTCCTTTTCATGAACAGATACGTATATCATCACTGCTATGAAAACCAACATCGAAAGGAACAGAAATCTCTTCATACGTTTACGTTTTTGATGCAAAGGTATGAAGAGATTTTATATTATGCAAATTTATTGTCTGACATTTGTCTGACAATCATCTGACGGATAATTATCTACTTGATTATCAGCTCGTATGCTTTACCTCTGTCTACCTCTATTTTGAGATCTGAATGGCTCTCAATGATGGGCTTCAGTCTTCGGATAAGGGTGTAAAGCGTCTCATTGGCGTTATCTTTCTTGGGCCAGAGGGTGTCGCAAATCTCTGTCTTGGAGAGCGTATGATTGGAAGAGTGGAAAAACATTTCCATCAGTTGCTGTTGCATGGGCGTAAGTTTTACGTATTCACCTTTTGCATTGAAGAATCGGCTTTCTGATTCAGAATAGAGCAAGTCTCCATATTGCAGCATTCCAGTGAGCAAAGGTGTTACCCTTCTTCGTTGGAAGAAACAGAATGTAGCCCAAAGCAACGCCAGTATCCATATAACTAATGCTGGACGTTGTTCCGACATGGAGAAGATGGTTGCCATTGAGCAATTCGCCTCGCAGCGGAAGTCTTTCTGTCTTGTGTCCACTGCCAGTATTGCACTGCCCCTCAGTTCGTCCAACTGTAGAAAACTGTTAAACACTCTGATGGTATCGGCATTAATCACATCACTCTGCTGTTTCTTCAGTGCTAAAGTCAGCGCTTGATTCATATCGTCCTCCACCAGTCGTTCCGTAGCACGATAGCTGTAGAAACTTGTCATTGCCGATGTTCCTATCAGTACCAAAAATACTATGATAGCGTACCTCTGTTTCATTTATGCCCTTAATAGCTAAATACAAAATCCTCGAGTATACAGAGTGACTTTTCCTTGGTGTCGGAGACAAAGACGAAGTATATGGCATGCTTGCCTGTGAAATCTTTAAGGGCTGGCAAGGCTGTGGTTATCTCTTTAGAATTTTGAGGCATGTCGGCTTTCAGCTCAATGGTGCCTAAGAGCTTGCCGCCCTGCGACTCCCATGGACGATCGATCATGACTTTGATTGTGCCGTCAATTCCTTCTGGAATCAGGCGAAGTCGCAGTTTAGACTTCTTACCGTTTGTTTCTGTGAAGTTGAAGTACTTATAACCCACTATGGAACCATCGGTATTATTTACCACGCGGTTGGTGTTGTTTTTCAGGTCGTAGGGAGCTTCGAAGTTGGTCTCTGTGCCATACGATGTCTCCACATACGAACCATAGTAAACATTCTTTGGCCACTCGTGTACTGCTACTTTTGGACCTGTGATCCAACAGGCAATACCCGCGGAATGGCGCTCTAAGGGATTCAGACCATTGAGGGCAAAGCCTTCAGAGTTGTATTCACCTTCGGTGATTTCCACTTTACCGCCTTTGCCTTCCTCAACTTTTACCTCGATAGGAGCTACCATAGCCTGTCGGGCATATTCGTCGAGACCAGCCTGACGATGATAGAACACATACCACTGCCCGTTTACCTCACAAATGCTGCCATGGGTATTTCCGCTAACAACGCCTGAGGCGATAGTATCACCTTTCTCGTTAATTTCACGTCCGCGTCCGTCAATGATGGTGCCGCCATAGGTCCAGGGGCCTAAGGGCTTGTCGCTATAGGCATAAGCCAGCGTATAGTTGGTGTCGGGCAAGCCGAACTCGCCATTTTTTGTCCAACGGCTATAAATGAACACATATTTATCTTTGATCTTGCGGATGGATGAGGCTTCAAAGAAGCGGAACTCGCCTGCTTCATTTCTGCCAGAGATCATGCCGTCGACAATCTTCGTTCCAGGTTTTACTGTACACATGGTGGTAGGATCAATCTCTGCGGCATAAGAATGCTCAAAGCCCCAGTAACCATATACGCGACCATCGTCGTCAACAAATACGGCAGGGTCGAAACCATAGATACCATCTACTTTATTGGGGTCGTTGGCATTCCAGTTGCATACCTCAAACGGTCCGTCAGGGCGGTCACTCTTGGCAATAAGTCCATTACGGAATCCTGTCTGATCGTTTGGGAAGAGATAATATGTCTTTTTGCCATTGCTATCGGTTACCAGTGTTACGTCTGGGGCGAATAACACATCGGCAGTACCTGCAGAGTCGAATGGCTCGCCCTTTGCGTTTTTGTCGACCATCAAAATAATACCGTCGTAACGCCACTGGCTTAAATCTTCAACGGGGGCAGACCAAACCACCTGATCGCGTCCGCAGTAAGCTGTTTTAAGATTGTCGTGCGAGCCATAGATGTATACACGCTGCTTGTGTGCGTTATCTGGATCGTCAAACACGTATGGCTCTCCATCGGGGATATGTTCCCATAGGGGGAGATAAGGATTGCCTACGGTTGTGAGTTCAGACTTTGCGGTCTCTGTCTGTTTGGCGCACGAGAGAGCCAGCATTGTGCAGCAAACTGCTGTCGCCATTTTCAGTGTTTTAGCTTTCATAATGTTTATGATGATTGGATTTAATGGTTGCAAAGGTACTAATAAGTGATGGAAACACCAAATTTATTTTGGTATTTCCATCTTCTGTTTTACTTTATCAAGGAGCTCCAGCATCTCTTTTGCCTTAGCAGTCATTTCTGTAAGTTGTGGGGTCGGATCCTCTATTTCACGGGCAATCTCAAGGAACTGCTCATAATATTCCTTGGCCTGTTCCCTGTCGTTGAGAAGGTAAACATAGGTGTTAGCTATATTATAATAGGTAGCTACGGATGATGGATTGAACGTCAGGTGTTCTTTCCATGCGGCAACGGCTTCATCATAACGTTCTGTCATATAGTATCCCTCGGCTTGTGAGAGCGTGATAGCTTTCATGATAGCAGTGTCTGGGAGCATCAGTTCACGGGCAAGGCTCAGATAGCCGAGACCTTCTTCATGACGCTTGGTGTCAACACAGATTACCCCAAGTCGATAAGCGCAGCCATAATGCTGCATGCCGCTGATGAGAAACGCTAGCTGCAGGTATTTGTAGGCACGCTCAAGGTCTTGTGTCTGTGAGTAGCACATGCCGGCAGAGTAGAGTGTGTTGAAGGTAGAGTCACCTTGTTCGAGAAGTCTATTGTACCATTCGGAGGCTGCAATAAAATCTCTTTCGAGGAAGAACGCATCAGCTACAGCTCGATTTACAAGGATGTTTTTTGAATCGTGTAAATAATAGTTTAGACCGTATCTGAGTCCATTCTCTGGTTGGTGGTTTCGTGCGTAGGCACGTGTTAGTCCAGCCACCATCTCGCCATCCATGGGATAGCGGTTTACCAGTTGTTCAGCCCAATAGATAAAGGAATCATTGTCGTCTTGCTTCTGGTAGCTGAGGGCAAGCTGGCGGAAAGCCTCATGCGAGAGGCTGTCTTCTGGCACATTTTTCAATAAGTCAGAAGCTTCACGATAGTTGGCGCGTTTGTAGTAGCAATCAGCAAGTTTTATACGGATAGCAGTCCCAGTCTTTTCTTGCTCATAGGCTTTCTGATAATAGCTCAGTGCCTCAAAGGTGTTAAACTGCTGCATGCAACTGTCTCCTGCTTGTATGCAAACCTGCAAGGAATCTACAAAGCCCTCGCCCTTGACGGGAAGGGCCGTCATTAGGGCGAGGGAGACAAAAAGACTCAGTAATTTTAGTTTTGTCATGTTTTGTTATTTATTTTTTCTTCGTGGTGATGAGAATGACACCGTTCTGGGCACCATACTTCTCTTTGGCTTCCTGATTTTTTAGCACTTGCATACTCTCAATGGTCTTTGGATCGATCTCTTTCAGCTTCTCAGAGTCAATGGTTTTTCCATCAAGCAAAACAAGTGGTTCTTTATCATCAACTACTTTCCTCAAGACAACACCAATTCCTTTTTGGGGTTTCTCATCAGATTTGATGCTGCCTTCATAATGGGTAACATCAGAATCTTTCCCTGGAAGGTTGAAAGAAATGGGTATAGTGTATTTTACACGAACAGCCTTGCCATTCTGCATACCAGGTTGCCACTTTGGCATGGTATTAATGATGCGTAAAGCTTCGGCATCGAGCAAGGGGTCGATAGATCTTACCACTTTCGCATTCGAGATGCTTCCATCCTCTTCTACTACGAAGGTGGCGATGACGCGTCCCTGAGTACAATTCATCTCTGCCTCTGTGGGGTATTTTAAGTTGCGAGTGATGTACTCCAAGAGTTTCGAATGACCACCAGGGAACTGGGGCATCTGTTCTACGACATCGAAAGCCTTATTGGTGTTAGCTTTGGGAGTGTTGCCCTCTTTCCTGAGTCCTATCACATAAGAATTGCCTGCTGCAGAGAATACCTTGTTGACTACGACCTTCATTGTCTCATAACCTATATACATAGCAGCGAGTTCGTCGCCTTCCGACACTTCAAGTTTGAACTTGCCGTCTGGACCTGTAACTGTTCCTTTCTTCGTACCGATAACCTTGACCACAGCACCAATGATTGGGGTGGCTTTGTCAGTTTCAATAATGCCATTATCAATTTCAGCTTCACTTATGTCAAGAACAGTTCCTGTGGCTACGAAATTCTTGTCTTCGTCGTCTTTTACCACTTCAGTCTCTGTAGGTTGAGCTTCTGATTGCACTATCGTTTCGTTAATAAGACTCTCTACGGAAGGATTCTCACTATTGGTGTATACCACATCAGTAACTTTCTCGGCATTAACAGCCAGGGTTACAGCCACGATAGGGAGGAGTGCTAACAGTTTCAGATAACTGCGGCGTGAGGATTGAGTATGTAACATCATATTGATTCGGTTTTTAAGGGTACTGTGAGAGATACCGTTGGCAAGGGAGTACCCGCCAATGCTAGCGGCTTTTGTGATTAATAGGTATTGATATTGACGCGCATTGATGCCTTGAGAGAGTACCGCTCCGTCAGCCTCATACTCATGGATAGCCCTGAGATCAGAGCGTAACATCCACATGGCGGGGTTGAACCATTGGAAAGCGGTAAGTGTGTCAACGAGAATCAAGTCCCACGAGTGGCGTAGGTGTATATGTCCTCGTTCATGAGCGAGTATAGCGGCATCATTTGTTTCGTAGTCGCTACGATTCATGACTATATAATGCATCCAGCTGAATGGTGACAATTCTGCGTTACCGGTCACACAGATTGTAGTACCGTTTTCTTGTGGATGCTGCTCGCTTTTTCTTATTAGAGCAATGATTCTGAACAACGACCAAAGCGTGTGGGCAAGTGTTGCCAGCATACCTATTATAAATATGATAGGTAGGGCTATTTGCCAAAGAGGTTTCATAGGTTCTTCGTCTACCATCTCAATCTGCAGGTCGCCAACTGTTACTGTGGGCACTTGCTGCATAGTAACCGTCTCATGCATCGTGATAACGCATAAGGGTAATAAGAAACTTGCCACTGCCGTTAACAGAAGTACGATGCGATTCACTCTGTGAAACGTTTCTTTGGCCAGCATCAGACGATAGAACATATAGAATATCGCTATGAGTACTGCAACCTTCAGGTCGTATATCAGAAAATCAATCATTGTTGTTCTCTATTTGGTTGATCAAATCTTTTAGTTCTTCTATTGATATTTTTTCTTCTTTCACGAACGAGGAGACTGCCGATAGATAGGATCCAGAGAAATAGTTTTTGATGACGCCTGCAATAGATTTGCGTCCATATTCTGCTTCCGTTATTAAGGGGAAGTACTGATAGGTGTTTCCAAACTGCTTATGGTCTAGATAACCTTCCTTCTCTAATATCCTTACCATCGTGGAGAGTGTATTGAAATGTGGACGTGGCTCGTCGTAGTACTCTAAGAGTTCCTTGACGAACATCGGACCATGTTGCCAATACAAATCCATGATTTCCTTTTCTTTGTTTGTAAGCTTCTTCATTTTTTTCTGTTTTTAGTCTTGCTTCGGCTATCGCCTTTCCGCTCTGCCGAATAATTCATCAAATGTCGCGTCGTAATCAAAATCGCAATTATGCGAGAGCCGCGAGAACTCGTTCTCAACTGGCCGAGCGTGAGCGACTTATCCAATACCTGAGCGCAAAGTAACTAAAAGATTTCGTTATATACAACTAATACTTATAGTTTTTAAACTAAATTAATTAGTTTGGATTGCTTTTAACGTATCTTTATACTTAATCGTAGTTTTTTTATAAATCCTTCGGTTATATTGCATAAATATTGTATCTTTGCGCGCAAGATGGAAGAAGCAACTAACATACCACAGGAGTGGAATAAGTTTTATCTTAAGGATGTGTCGTTTGTCAACTTGATGACGCGACGCATCTTTAATGTGCTTATTGTGGCCAATCCTTATGATGCTTTCATGCTTGAAGATGATGGGCGAGTGGATGAAAAGATATTCGATGAATACATGGAGTTGGGTATGCGTTACCCGCCTACCTTCCGACAGGTCTCGACAACCGAGGAGGCCAATGAGGTGCTTCAGACTACAGATATCGATCTTGTAATCTGTATGCCGGGTAATGCTGATAACGATGCCTTTACTGTGGCTCGTGAGGTAAAGGCTGCTCATCCTAATATCCCTTGTGTGGTTCTTACTCCGTTCTCGCATGGTATTACCAAGCGTATTCAGGACGAGGATATGTCGGTGTTCGATTACGTGTTCTGTTGGTTGGGTAATACCAATCTTATCATGTCGATTATTAAACTGATAGAGGATAAGATGAACATTGATCACGACATCAAGGAGGCTGGTGTGCAGATGATATTGCTTGTCGAGGATAATATCCGCTTCTACTCATCTGTGTTGCCTAATGTGTATAATTATATATTAGCACAGTCGAAGCGATTCTCTACCGAGGCGTTGAACCCGCACGCTGCTGCTCAACGAAAGCGCGGACGCCCTAAGGTCGTGTTGGCAACAAACTACGAGGAGGCTATGATGCTCTTTGAGAAGTATCATGAGAATACATTAGGTGTGATTTCTGACACCCGCTTTCCCATGAAAAGCGTTCCTGGGCGGTTGTCGCATGTTGAAGAGGGTGACCCTGAGGCTGGTCTGAAACTGCTTCGTGAAATACGTCGACGCGATGAGTATGTACCACTGATTCTTGATTCCAGTGAAATCGTTAATCGCGAGAAAGCTGAGGCTGAGGGTTTCCATTTTATCGACAAGAATTCCACTAAAATGAATGTCGACCTCCACCATTTGATGGAGGAACACATGGGCTTTGGTGACTTTATCTTCCGTAATCCAGAGACGAAGGAAGAGGTTTTTCGCGTGTCATCGCTGAAAGAACTGCAGGATAATATCTTCAAGATACCCCGTGATTCAATGCTCTACCACGTGTCAAGAAACCACATGAGCCGTTGGCTTTGTGCGCGTGCCATCTTCCCTGTGTCGGCATTTTTGAAGCACGTCACTTGGCATAAATTGCAGGATGTTGATGCCCACCGCCAGATTATCTTTGATGCTATTGTGCAGTATCGTAAGATGAAGAACATCGGTGTGGTTGCTGTATTTGACCGTTTGAAGTTCGACCGCTATGCCCACTTTGCCCGTATCGGCGAGGGCTCCCTCGGAGGTAAAGGCCGCGGTTTGGCATTCCTCGATAATATCATCAAGCGTCACCCTGAACTTAATCAGTACGAGACGGCCAAGGTGTCGATACCGAAGACTGTTGTGCTCTGTACCGACTTCTTCGATGAGTTTATGGAGAAAAACAACCTCTATCCTGTGGCACTTTCCGATGCTTCAGACGAAGAGATCCTGCAGCATTTCATGCGAGCTCAGTTGCCTGATTCGTTGATTGCTGACTTCTTCACATTCTTTGATGCAGTAAAGTCACCAATAGCCGTGCGCTCCAGTTCTTTGCTTGAAGATTCCCACTATCAGCCGTTTGCAGGTATTTATAGCACTTATATGATTCCTTACTTAGAGGATAAATATGAGATGCTGCGCATGCTGGCTTGTGCCATCAAGGGTGTGTATGCCTCGGTGTATTATAAAGATTCCAAGGCCTATATGTTGGCCACTCAGAATGTCATCGATCAGGAGAAAATGGCAGTGATTCTGCAGGAAGTGGTGGGTAAACAGTATGGCAATCTTTATTATCCGAATTTCTCGGGTGTGCTTCGTTCGTTGAACTATTATCCTATTGGTGAAGAGACAGCAGAGGAAGGAATTGCTTCGCTGGCTTTGGGATTGGGCAAATATATTGTTGATGGAGGACAGACGCTCCGTGTGTCACCTTACCATCCAACTCAGGTCCTTCAGACCAGTGAGATGGAAACGGCCCTTAGTGAGACACAGACACGTTTCTATGCCCTTGATATGGCCCATGTGGGTGATGACTTTAAGGTTGACGATGGTTTTAATATCAAGAATCTTAGAGTGAAGCAAGCTGCTGTTGACGGCTCGCTGACCTATATTGCCTCTACTTATGATCCCACCGACCAGATAATCCGAGATGGCATTTACGATGGTGGCCGTAAGGTGATTTCTTTCTGTGGCGTGCTCCAACATGGTGTGTTCCCCTTGCCAGAATTGTTGCAGATGGCTCAGAAATATGGTTCTGAAGAGATGAGGCGCCCTGTGGAGATTGAATTTGCCTGCAATCTGAACGACGATCGTACTGGTGAGTTCTATCTGTTGCAGATTCGTCCTATCGTAGACTCAAAACAGGTGCTTGATGAGGATCTGCAGAAGATATCCGATACCGAATGTCTGTTGCGTTCTCACAATAGTCTTGGTCATGGTATCTCGGAGGATGTGTTTGATGTGATTTACGTCAAGACTGATGATGATTTTACTGCAGTGAACAATCCCTATATTGCTGACGAGATAGAGCAGATGAACCGTCAATTCCTCAAGGAGGATAAGAACTATGTGTTAATAGGTCCTGGTCGTTGGGGATCCAGTGACTACTGGTTGGGCATTCCTGTGAAGTGGCCTCACATCTCTGCGGCTCGCGTCATCGTTGAGGTTGGACTGAAGAACTATCACGTCGATCCTTCTCAAGGGACCCACTTTTTCCAAAATCTCACTTCGTTTGGCGTAGGCTATTTCACTATCAATACCTTTACGGGCGACGGTGTGTTCCAAAAAGAGATGCTCGATGCTATGCCAGCTGTAGAGGAAACAAGGTTCGTTCGCCACGTACGTTTCGAACGTCCCATGAAGATTATGATGGACGGTAAGAAACAACAGGGTGTGGTGTTATTTCCTTCAAATGAATAAACTTAAGGTTAAACTATTTAATATACTTCTATGAATCTGAACCTAACATCAACTATTGAAATGCCCGACCACGAGTTGCGTCGGCAAGTTATCGATTTGTGTCAGAAGGTAGGCAAGCCTCTGCTGAAGCTTTCTACCAAAGACTATGTAGAGAATGGCTTAGGCTACCTTGTTGAGCAGTTCGACGGGCAGGCTGGCTTGGTAAACATTGAGGTGTTTAATGAGTTGCAGCATACCATAACAGGATGGCCTGGTGGTAAGCCTGGGGTCGACGATACGACCCGTCCGGAGCGTGCAAAACCTTATCCCAAGCGCGTTATTGTCTTTTCCCCTCATCCCGATGATGATGTCATCTCCATGGGTGGTACCATTCGTCGACTGATGCAACAGAAGCACGATGTGCACATTGCCTACGAAACATCCGGTAATATCGCCGTGGGCGATGAAGAGGTGCGCCGTTTTATGCATTTTATCAATGGCTTCAATACCATTTTTGCTAATGGTAGCGATGAGGTTATTAAACACTCTTATCAGGTGGTTAAGGCTTTTATCAAGAATAAAAAGGAGGGCGACCTTGACAGTGAGCAGATCCTTCGTCTGAAAGGCCTGATTCGTCGTGGAGAGGCTCGCCTGGCCTGTGAATATAGCGGCATCGACAGTAAGCATATCCATTTCCTCGATTTACCCTTCTATGAGAGTGGTAAAATTGAGAAGTTACCGATGTCTGAGCGTGATGTCCTTCCCATTCAGGAGTTAATCTCTGAGATTAAGCCTCATCAGATTTATGTGGCTGCCGATCTGGCCGATCCTCATGGTACTCATCGCAAGTGTACCGATGCCGTATTAGCAGCTATCGACGAGGAGAAGAAAGCTGGGGCGGAATGGCTCAAAGATTGTCGCGTTTGGATGTATCGTGGTGCTTGGGCTGAGTGGGATGTCGCCGATATCGAGATGTGCGTACCCATGAGTCCAGAGGAACTGCGTGAAAAGCGAAACGCTATCCTGCGTCATCAGAGTCAGATGGAGAGTGCTCCGTTTCTAGGAAATGACGAACGCCTATTCTGGCAGCGGGCAGAGGATCGCAACCGTGAGACTGCCAAGCGTTATGATGACCTCGGACTGGCATGTTACGAGGCTATGGAGGCTTTTGTCGAATACAAATTCTAAAATCTGAACTTATATATGCGAAAACTATTATTTCTTGTTGCTATGCTGCTGCCTGTGGCAGTATCAGCAGTGACCTATGATGTTGTGCCTTTACCACAGAGCGTTGATATGCAGAAAGGCGCCCCATTTATACTTGATGGTAGTGTGCAGATCCTTTCCCCTGTTGAGCTACAGCAAGAAGCAGATTTCCTTCAGCAGTATATGGAAGACATGGTAGGCATAAAACCATCTATCTCGCAGAAGCGTGAAAAGAAACTTCGTTATATTGAACTCTCCGTATCGCCGAAGGTCTCCGCTTCTGAAGGCTATGTACTTACTATAAATAATAAAGGTATAACAATCCAGGGTGGTTCTGCCGCAGGTGTTTTTTATGGCATCCAAACACTCAGAAAATCTATAGATGGGCTCCAGCCCCTTCCTGCCGTAGTCATTACTGATGCTCCGCGATTCTCTTGGCGAGGCATGCATCTCGATTGTTCTCGTCATTTTTTCTCGGTTTCATTCATCAAGAAGTTCATTGATCTGCTGGCACTTCACAATATGAATGTGTTTCATTGGCATATTACCGATGATCAGGGCTGGCGTATTGAGATTGAGAAGTGGCCTCGTTTGATAGAGGTGGGGGCTAACAGAACAGGCACAATCATTGGGACTAACTCCGATCTTGATGATAATAAGCCTTATGGCGGTTATTATACCAAGGCTGAGGCCCGTGAGATCGTTGCTTATGCTGCAGCCCGTCACATCACTGTTGTCCCCGAGATAGATATGCCTGGCCACATGTTGGCTGCTCTTGCCAGTTACCCCGAATTGGGTTGTACTGGTGGCCCTTATCAGGTCGGTCATTATTGGGGCGTCTATAAAGATGTGCTCTGTGTTAGCAACGAGCGTGTCTATCAGTTTGTGGAGGATGTATTGACGGAGGTTATGGATATCTTTCCTTCTGAGGTGATTCATATTGGTGGCGATGAGACGCCTACCGAGAAGTGGGAGCAATGCCCCAAATGCCAAGTACTTCAGAAAAGCCTTCCAACTCCTCAACAAAAATCTGAGGAATTCTCACCGCTCACGTCGAAATTATCACCTTTACAGGCCTACTTCACAAAACGTGTGTTCGACTTTCTTACAGCTCATCATCGTCGTGCTTTGGGGTGGGATGAAATCCTTGATGGTTCGCCTCAGGATGCGATGATTATGTCATGGCGAGGAATGGATCCTGGCTCCAAGGCTGCTGAGACGGGCCACGATGTGATTATGGCTCCCACTACTCATTGTTATTTTGATTATCAACAGGTAGAAGATACACAATTTGAACCTAGTCGTTGTGGCGGTTTTATTCCTATCGAGAAGGTTTATGCACTTGATCCTGCCCCTGATAGTCTGTCTGTTGAAGCTCGCAAGCATATTCTTGGTACTCAGGCTAATCTTTGGTCAGAGTACCTGACTACAGAAAGTATGGTAGAGTATCATGCTCTGCCTCGTATGTCGGCCCTTGCCGAAGTACAATGGACTCAACCAGAGAAGAAAAAGTTTGAAGACTTTATACAACGTCTTTCAGGCTTTACTCAGCTCCTTGATCGTTATCATTACACCTATTGCAAACATCTATGGCCTGAGCGCCAGATACCTAACCGTTGGCAATTCTGATTGTGTGACTTTGTTATCTGTATGGAACAAATAAACCAATATATCAAGCAGTTCCCAGAACTCTTCAAAGGGAAAAAGGTATTGTATGTGCATGGTTTCGGTAGTAGTGGACAGAGCGGAACGGTGACACGTATCCGTGAGGTTTTACCTCATGCTGAAGTGATTGCGCCCGACCTGCCCATCCATCCGAAGGATGCTATAGACCTGTTGCGTCGGCTATGTCAAACAGAGACCCCCGACTTGATTATTGGTACTTCAATGGGAGGCATGTATGCGGAGATGCTTGACGGCTTCGACCGCATATTGGTGAACCCGGCTATGCGGATGGGTGACACGATGAAGGAGCATGGTATGATAGGAGCTCAGCACTTTTCAAACCCTCGTCAAGATGGCGTGCAGGACTTTATAGTAACTAAAGCGCTTGTCAAAGAATATAAGGACTTGACAGAACAATGTTTTAGTGCTGTAACAGACGAGGAACAGGAGAGGGTGTGGGGACTCTTCGGCGACGAGGATACTACAGTGAATACCTACGATTTGTTTCGTGGGCACTATCCGAAGGCCATCCGCTTCCATGGTGAACATCGAATGAATGACAATTCGTTCATGCACTCGGTAGTTCCCGTCATCCGATGGATTGATGACCGTCAGGAGGGAAGGGAACGTCCTATCATATATATAGGTATTGATGCACTGAAGGATAAGTGGCAAAAACCCAATAGCTCTTCGCAGAAGACAATCCGTACGCTCTTAGAGACTTATCAGCTTTATTTTGTGGCTGATGCACCAGACAATGCTTCCTACTATACCGATATCAATCAGTGGCTCTATGAGTACGTGAATGTGCCAGCATGGGGACATACCGTCTTTACCAATCAGAGGCAACTGTTGTATGGTGATTATTTTATCGGCACTGATCAACATTGGGATGGCATGGCAACACAGATCTGTTTCGGTAGCGATACTTTCAAGACTTGGGATGATATTGCGAGTTGTTTCTTAAGACTTGGCGGACAATGAAGATGGTTTATGGTTGTTATGAGGATAAAAAATGGATTATTGTTTGGAGGGGAAAAGAAAAATTACTATCTTTGCCCCTGTTAAAACCATAAAACGATAAAGATTATGAAAAAGTATTTAGCAGAAATGGTTGGCACGATGGTGCTAGTACTGATGGGTTGCGGCGTTGCCGTTAGCCTGGGTTGTGATCCTGTAAATAACATTCCCGCAGTAGTGGGAACGGCTTTCGCCTTCGGACTTGCTGTTGTGGCAATGGCTTATACCATTGGCGGTATCAGTGGTTGTCATATCAATCCTGCTATCACGCTCGGATGCTTTCTTAGCGGACGAATGAATGCAAAGGACTGTGGTATGTATATACTTTTCCAAGTCTTAGGTGCTTTCATAGGCAGTCTGCTGCTCTATATATTGACGGAGAATGTTCCTGGTTTAGAAGGAACAGGTGCTAATGACCTTCAGGCTAATGTGAGTATTCTAGGTGGCTTGCTGGCTGAGGTAATCTTTACATGTGTATTTGTTCTCGTGGTGCTTGGTGCTACCAGTAAGACCAATGGTGCTACCAACAACTTTGCAGGCCTTGCTATCGGCTTGTCGCTGATTCTTGTTCACTTGGTATGTATCCGTTATACTGGCACCTCTGTAAATCCTGCACGTTCTATAGCTCCTGCTGTTTTCCAGGGTGGTACAGCATTGGCAAACCTTTGGATATTCATTATTGGTCCTTTTGTTGGTGGTGCTTGCGCTGCTGGAATATGGAAGCTCATTGATAGCTCTGATAAGTAAAAAATGGAATCAAATAAAAACAGCCTTTTTCGAACGAACGGCACCAACTATCTGGTGCCGTTCGTTCTGATAACTACTCTTTTCTTTTTATGGGGATTTGCCCGTGCCATTCTGGATGTGCTGAACAAGCATTTCCAAAATGAGATGCATATCTCTATTACTGAATCATCGCTCATACAGGTGACCACCTATATGGGCTATTTCCTGATGGCTATACCTGCAGGTCTGTTTATCAATTATATGGGTTACAGACGTGGTGTGGTATTTGGCTTATTGCTGTTTGGCATAGGATCACTATTGTTTGTTCCCTGCACAGAGGCAGGAACTTTGGGAGCATTTCTTTTTGCATTGTTCGTAATCAGTGTAGGGCTGGTGTTCTTGGAAACAGCGGCCAATCCCTATGTGACGGAACTTGGAGATAAGGAGACGGCGTCAAGCCGTCTGAACTTGTCGCAGTCGTTCAACGGACTGGGTTGCCTTTTTGCAACTTTTGCCGTCGGTCAGTTCTTGTTCAGCGATGATGGCAATGGTAATGTGGCTGTGCCTTACGTCATACTTGGCATTGTTGTGCTGTTGATAGCAGCGGTATTCTCTAGGGTGCGTCTTCCTGAGATAGTGCATCACGACGGTATGGAACAGAAGGCGAGGTATGGGCGTGAGCCACTATTGAAAGTATGGAAGCATAAATACTTCGTTTATGGACTTATTGCCCTGCTCTCTTATGAGGTTGCGGAAATATCTATTAACAGCTACTTCATTAATTATGTAACAGGAATGGGGTGGATGGATGATCGTACGGCATCGATTGTGCTGACTGGTGCACTGGCATTCTTTATGGTAGGGCGTTTTGGCGGTAGTCTGATTATGAGAAGACTGCCTGCTGAAATGATGTTATTCCTATGTGGTGCAGGGTGTGTGGCTTGCATAATGCTTGTTCTGATGAATTTTGGCCGCTGGTCTATGATTGGTCTGATAGGTAATTACCTATTCGAAGCTGTCATGTTCCCGACAATCTTCTCGCTGGCTGTACGCGGTTTGGGTAGTTTGACGAAAAGTGCTTCATCCATATTGATGATGACCCCAGTGGGCGGATGTGGATTCCTGCTGGTAGGCATCATAGCCGATGCTACCGACATGGTGGTTCCATTCATCATTCCATTGTTGTGTTATGTCATCGTGGCCCTCTATGGCTTTGGACTTGTAGTGAGCCGTGCAAGAAAACTCAGGAGTTGATAAACTTTGACTGTAGAAAATTGATGAAGTTCTCGCGGAACGCATCGGTGACGCGGATAATCTCGTCGCCTATATAGATGCAGTCATTACGGTCTACGCTTCGAATCTTGTCAAGGGCTACGATGTATGAGCGGTGAACGCGCATAAATTGTGTTGTTGGCAGCATCTCTTCAACCGATTTCATTGTCAGGTGTGTGACAAGCGGTTTGCGCTCACCCTCAAGATAGAACATAACGTAGTCTTTCAATCCACTAACGTATAGGATTTGAGAGAGGCTTATCTGACGGTATTCGCCATCGACTTTGAGGAATATGGTAGACGGCATCTCTGCGGAACAGTTTTTTATGGCATCTGCTGTGTCGTTTGTGACTTCTATAGGGTTTCGTCCGAACCATTCGCGGGCTTTTTCCACTGCGGCTATGAATTTATTGTAGCGAATGGGCTTCAAGAGAAAGTCGAGCGCTTTAACCTCGTAACTCTCAAATGCATATTCCTTAAAGGCTGTGGTAAAGATCACACGCGTCTCTGCTGGTATCATATGAGCCAGTTCCATGCCATTCAAGTCCGGCATCTGTATATCGAGGAAAAGCAGTTGGGGATTCTGTTCCTTGATGGCGTTAATAGCTTCAACAGAATCGGTAAATGAGCCCAATAGCTCCAAATCTGGCGTCTTGGCTACGAACGATTCCAATAACTTGACTGCCAGAGGCTCGTCGTCTACAATGATACAGGTTAATGACATATCTCTTAAATCTTTAATATGATTTTTATATGATACATTTCACCTTCGAGTGTTTGCTCCCATTTGTAGCGGTTGGCATACATAAGATCTAAGCGACGACGGGTATTCTCCAAACCGATACCTGAACCGCTACGGTCTGCATCGTCCTTTGGATAGTTGGTGTTGTCACAGCTGAACACCAGTTCGTCATCGTTCTGTAGCAGATTGATGTCAATCTTTGAAGGACGATTACTGCTTACGCCATGCTTGAAGGCATTCTCGATGAGTGAAATGAATAGAAGCGGTGCAATTTCCATGTTCTGTCCGACGTCAAAGGTTGTGGTCACCTCTGTTTTCTCATTGCAACGCAATTCCATCAGTGCGATATAGTTACGCATAAACTCTACCTCGCCCTGAATGGGTACTGTTTTCTTGTTTGTTTCATACATGGCGTAGCGCAAAAGGTCACTCAGTTGAGCAATGGCATCCTGTGCGGCATCAGGATTTATTTGTGTGAGGCTCGAGATATTGTTTAGGGTGTTGAAGAGAAAGTGGGGATTAATCTGGCTCTTCAACCATGCAAGTTCAGCCTCTGTATTCTTTGCTTTTTCATCTTGCAACTGCTGTTTAATCTGGCGGACGCGTATAAAGTGCCGTATACCGATGGCAATAGCTGCTATGACGCAGTTAAGCAGTAGAAACATGAATACTCCAGAGAAGAATCCTATCCACATGTTGGGCGACATCTCAGGCATTTCAGGAATGCGGTCACGGGCTAGGAATACGTAGATGAAGGGAAAATTCATGAAGAGAATGAGCGCCAGATTGCAAAGAACAAACAACCAGAAGCGTCTTTTGAAAAACAGGAAAGGTCCGAGAATGTAGAAGTTGGTAAAATAAATCACGAAGGGTGAATGCATAATACCCCAAACCACGCGGAACGAGGTTTTGGTGGAATGGAAATCCTGTGTACTGAGGAAAGTGGCCAACGGGAGTGCCAGCATGATGATGAGCCATACTGCAAGTTGAGCCACGAACAACCAGATGTCTTTTCTTTCGATCTTCTTCATACGACTGCAAAGATAGGTATTATTTTTTGAATGAACAAAAAAATGGACAAATAAAAATCCTCCTCCTGAGTAATCCCCATACTCAGGAGGAGAGAATGTTACTGAGGCATGGTGCCGTTAGTTGTTCCAGTACCAGTTCCTGCAGTACCAGAGCCTACGCTGTTAAGCATCTCGCCTTGTGACTGCTGTTCGATGAAATCATTCTGAACGCGGTTCACATGTTGTTTGGTTCTCACCTTCGTGTTTCCGAATGTGTAGCTCACGGTGAAGGTCACGCCATAAATGGGAACTTTGATATTGGTGTGGCTTATGAAGTCCTTACCGCGACTGTTGCTCTCAATGTTCAGTTTTCCACCACCGTTGAGGCCGAGAATTCCACTAACACTCAGGTTGAGCTTATCGTTAAGCAGCGATTTCGACAAACTTGCGGTTACAAGATTAAATCCACCGCTCCAGCCCTGAAGGGTATAGCTTTTGGTAGAGGTAATTGCGAAGGCGCTCAGTTTGAGATCCCATGGTAGTGTCTGCTGAAGACCTACCATCGCGTTGGCAGTCCAGCCATTGTTGTTCTGTGCAAGAGCGTCGCTGCGAAGATCTGTATAGTTCACGCCACCATTGAAGAATACTCGCGTGTCCTTTGTAAGTAGGTAGTTTACATAGCCGTTTACACCCGTTTGATGGCGCTTGACTACATTTCCATAGGTGGTGTTCAGCAGATTGCTGTCGTCATAGAAACTGTACTGTGAGATTGCGTTGTCTACAAAGTTGTGGTGCAAGTTCAGGTTAATCATCAACTTTGGCGTAAACAGGTTGTAAACCAGCGAGAGGTTGTGATTTTTCTCTACGTCAAGGTCTGGATTACCATAGGTAAGTGCGATAGGGTTGGTCTTGTCTACATAAGGGTTCAAGTAAGAGATGCCCGGACGCGAGATACGCATGTTGTAAGTCAGACCGAGGTTGCTGCCTGTGCCGATGTTGTATTGTAGACTGGCTGTTGGAACAAGGTTACCGTAACTGGTTGTAAAGTCCTCTCCGTTGCCCAAGTGATATTCAACATCCTGCCAAGTGTACTCATAGCGAAGGCCTGCCTTGACACCAACTTTGTTGAAGTTTCCTGCATACTCGCCGTAACCCGCAAGGATGGAGTTTTTGTACTCATAGTCACTGCTTGAGTTTGGGTCGTAAACGCTCTTCAGATAATATTTGGCATCTGATGTCGCGTCGTGAAGCTGTAACTTGCTACCAAGACTCAGTGTCTGTCCTGTCCCTAAAGGCATGGTGTAGTCGAGTTGGAAGGTGTGATTGGTGGTCTTGTCCTTATTTTCTGAGAAACGGTCTGTCAGATCGATGACTGATGAGGCCGTGCCAAAGTTGTTGGTCGACTCTGTAGTAGCAGGGCTGTAGTTCAGCTGATAGGTGAGGGCCAGCGACTGAGTGTGTTCCTTGTTGAAAAAGCGCTGGTAGTCAAGACTACCATTAAATGAGGTGCGTGTCATTTTCATATCGGTAGTACTGCCATAGCTGAAGCCTGTGCCATAGGTATTGCCCCCCATGGTGGTCAGCGAGGTGCCGTTGCTCTTCATTGTCATGCTATTCACCTGAGCAGTGAGGTTCAGTGCACTCTTGTCGTCAATCTGGTAACCTAATGTCAGACTTCCCATTGTAAACGGTGTCTTTACATCGTTAGTTGAGGTCATCAGCTGTGAACCGCCATTGGCCTGAATCTGTTCCATCTCGGTCTCCGTGGTGCCAGGCTTGTTGTAAGAGGTCATCACGTTAGCGCTGTAAGAGAGTTTTCCTTTTTGCCCGTTCAGGAAAGCACTGGCACCAAGTTGCTTGTTACCAGCTGATGCGCGCAGTGTTCCGTTGTAGCCATCCATACTCTGTATTGCCTGCGGGTTCATCTTATTCATTACGATATTCAGAACGCCAGAAGCTCCCTCGGCATCGTACTTGGCGCCTGGGTTGGTCATCACTTCGATGCTCTTTACAGCTGTGGCGGGCATGCTCTTGAATACCATCGAGGGATTTGATGAGAACATTACGTTGGGCATACCATCAACATACACTTTAAACGACGAACTTCCGTTCACGCTGATATTGTCTTGTCCGTCTACCGTAACCATTGGAACCTTGCGGAGCATGTCGAGAACGGTGTTCGACTTCGAGTCCTCATCCTCAGCCACGTTGTAGCTCATTTTGTCAACGTCCATCTTTACCAATGGCTTTTGGGCCACAACCTCTACGCCTTTCAGCATGGTGGCGCTTTCTTTTATATATAAGGTATCGAGATTCAGCGGGTTCTGCTGCCCGAGCGTTACAGTCAGCTTCAGGTCTTCCTTTCCTATACTGCTGAACACAATGTCGAACTTACCCTTGCCTTTCACTTCCTGAGCGAACTGTCCGTCTTCCTTGGTGAGGAACATTGCCACAGGCTTATCTTTCTTACCTTGTTTAAATACGCGGACGGTGGCGAAAGGTTCGCTTTCACCTAGTGCTTCGTCCATCAACACGCCCTTTATTGTGGTCTGGGCCATTGCTACTTGTGATGCCATTATCATCACTGTTGCTGCGAAAAATGCTTTTAACTGTTTCATATGTTCTGTTTTTTATTGTTATTCTGTTTTGTTCTCGTTCCCCCCTTGCGGGTTTTTCTGGTGCAAAAGTAGGTGGTTTGCCGTTACCACCCAAATAGATTTCGACGACTTCTGGGGATATTTTCGACGAAATACATGAAAGAGATGCTTAGCACGGAGCAAACCCGGACTTTCCTCGGAGCAAAGTCAGACTCCTCTCGAAGTAAAATAATAGCGGTAACAGGTGTTGTGGCCATGATTCTGAGTATGACTGTTTCTGTGTAAGGCGTTTTGATTTGTTGACGAAAAAGTGGGCTTGGTTTATTAAATGCTAATTCTTGTTGAATTTATTTTGTGGTTTGTGAGAAAAAACGTATCTTTGCAGGGATTTTAGTGAGACTTAATCGCAGATGAAAAAGGTGTTATTATCAATAGGTGTAGCACTGCTGAGCGCTTCGGCAGGATTTGCACAGAAACAGTGGACGCTGCAGGAGTGTATCGACTATGCGATGGCGAACAATATCACCCTCCAGAAGTCGAAACTGCAGAAGGAGAGCGCTACGGAAGATTTGAAAGGCGCCAAGGCTGCGCTCCTGCCTACGCTGAGCGCATCGACCAACCAGAGCCTGGGCTACCAGCCCTGGAAAGACTCGGGTATGTCGTATGTGACCAATGGAATGGTGAATGCGAAAGTCGATAAGACCTCATATAATGGCTCTTACTCGCTGAGCGGGCAGTGGACCGTATGGAACGGCAACCGAAACCTGAACACCATCAAGCTTGACAAACTGTCTGAGGAGCAGGCTGACCTCTCAACACAAGAGACGGCTAACTCCATTCAGGAACTCACCCGGATTTTGCGCGACAATCATAAGCTGAAAGAAGATGCCGACGATGACTTCACCATCCGTTCTCAGACTGAAATGATGGAGACTATGTCGTCGACCATGGATACGGTGAAGATTATCCTCGTGGTAGCCGCAGCTTTCTCTTTGCTTGTGGCGGGTATTGGTATCATGAACATCATGCTGGTGTCTGTCACGGAGCGTACCAAAGAAATCGGACTCCGTATGGCGGTAGGTGCTACAGGACCAGTCTTCTCTCTGCAATTCCTCATTGAGTCGGTACTGATATCTGTTACAGGAGGATTGATAGGCGTCCTTGTCGGGGTGGGGGCGAGCACGTTTGTCTCTTCATTCGGTATGCCGTCGAGTGTGCCGGCTTGGAGCATCTATGTGTCGTTTTGGGTGTGTGTGTTCATCGGTGTTCTGTTTGGTTACATACCAGCTCAGAAGGCCGCAAATATGGATCCTATAGAAGCAATCCGTCATGAATAAGCCACTTTATATAATTCTTCATGTGGGTATATGGGCCTATATGTTCCTGTCGCCGCTCCTTTTTATGAGGGGTAGCGACGTAAATATTATACAGTATCTCATGAACTGTATGACGCCATTATTGATGATGGTGGTGTTCTATGCGAACTTCTTTTGGTTGACACCATATAATTTCGTTATAGGTAAACGCCGCTATTATTTGCTGTTCAACCTGTTGATGGTGGTAGTGTTCGGCACGTTTCTGCACTCTTGGTCGTCCTATACCCAATCACTCTTTTATGAAGGTTATTATTATGAGTCGAAGGTTGATACGCTGAACTATATTTTCCGTGATATGCTCAGTCTGGCTATGTCTGCGGGTATGGCTACGGCTATTGTGTTGGCTACAAAATGGCAACGAAATGAGGAAGCACGTCTGGAAGCAGAAAATGCCCGTGTTGATGCGGAACTTAAAAATCTTCGTTCGCAGGTCAACCCCCACTTCCTGCTGAATACGCTGAATAATATCTATGCACTGACGGCTATCGATCAGCCCCGCGCGCAAGATGCCATTCAGCAGCTTTCAAAGTTGCTCCGCCACATGCTATACGACAACCAGGAAGCTGAAGTTGTGTTAAAAGACGAGATACAGTTTATAGAGAACTATGTCAGCCTGATGAAAATACGTCTGTCGTCAAGTGTTGACGTGAGACTTGAGAAAGATGTGCAGGATCCTTGTGTGAGGATTTCTCCTCTCATCTTTATCTCGCTTGTAGAAAATGCATTTAAACATGGTATCAGTCCTACGGAACCGAGTTTCGTACATATCAAGCTGACACAGCGTGATAATACTATCTGTTTTAATATTAAGAACTCTAACTACCCCAAGAATAGCTATGACCGCAGTGGCCATGGAATTGGCCTTCAGCAAGTACAAAGACGCCTTGATTATGCTTATGCGGGATGCTACGAATGGGTTAAGGGCGTCGTTGGAAAAGAGGGAATCTATTCATCTACAATAATAATTAAACTATGATTATCAAGTGTGCTATTATCGATGATGAGCCTTTAGCTGCAGGCTTATTGGAGAGCTATGTTAACAAAACTCCTTATTTGAAACTTGTTGGTGTCTATGATAGTGCTATCAAGGCTATGACTGATTTGCGTGACAAATCCGTGCAGTTGCTTCTTCTCGACATTCAGATGCCGGAACTCTCAGGTATTGAGTTCGCTAAGATATTGCCCGAGGAGACGAAGGTCATCTTTACAACCGCCTTTCCCCAATATGCCATTGAGAGTTATAAGGTAAATGCCCTCGACTATCTGTTGAAGCCCATTTCGTATAGCGATTTTCTGAACTCTACAGATAAGGCTCTTGAATGGTTCACAATGAGGAAGATGGTACACGAACGTTTTGTGTATGTGAAGAGCGACTACAAGTTGCATCGTATCTCGCTCGACGATATACTCTATATTGAGGGACTGAAGGACTATGTCCGCTTCTATCTGAAGAATGGTGAGAAAATACTCTCACTCATGTCGATGAAGAAACTCTACGACTACCTGCCAAAGCCCGAATTTCTGCGTACGCACCGTTCCTATATCGTTCATATGACAGAAGCCCCTTCGGTTGATCGCCTGCGGATTGTGTTTGGCGACACCTTTATTCCTGTATCGGATAACTATAAGGATGCTGTTCAGGCCTATTTCGACGACCATACGCTAGTGTGAGATTGTAAACTGCGTTTTACAAAAGGTAAAAAAGTAAAAGGGTAAAAAATAAAAAAGTGATAAAAAAGGAGTTCATTAGTAACTTTTACCTTTTTACTTCTTTACCTTTTTACTTTTTTTTGTAACTTTGCAGTCGATTAGGTTGAATCGTTATTCATTTTAAATATTATATTCGTAATTATGGTAAATTTTAAGGATTTGGGTCTCGTGAATACCCGCGAGATGTTTAAGAGAGCAGTGGCTGGTGGCTACGCTATCCCCGCTTTCAACTTCAATACAATGGAGCAGATGCAAGCTATCGTTCAGGCTGCAGTAGAAACAAAGTCTCCTGTTATCATGCAGGTTTCTAAGGGTGCTCGTAACTATGCTAATGGTACTATCCTTCGTAACCTCGCTAAGGGCGCTGTAGAGTACGCTAAGGAGTTGGGTTGCGAGAATCCAGAGATCGTTCTTCACCTTGATCATGGTGATAGCTTCGAGCTCTGCAAGGACTGTATCGACAACGGTTTCTCTTCTGTTATGATTGATGGTTCTTCACTTCCTTATGAGGATAACATCGCCCTGACAAAGCAGGTTGTTGAGTACGCTCATCAGTTCGACGTAACTGTAGAGGCTGAGCTCGGCGTTCTGGCTGGTGTTGAGGATGAGGTTGTAGCTGAGGAGTCTCACTACACCAAGCCTGAGGAGGTTATCGACTTCGCTACACGCACAGGTTGCGACTCTCTGGCTATCTCTATCGGTACTTCTCACGGTGCTTACAAGTTCAAGCCCGAGCAGTGCACACGCGATCCTAAGACTGGCAAGCTCGTTCCTCCCCCACTCGCATTCGACGTTCTGCACGAGATCGAGGCTAAGCTTCCTGGATTCCCCATCGTTCTCCACGGTTCTTCTTCAGTTCCTCAGGACGAGGTTGACACTATCAACAAGTACGGTGGTAACCTGCCCGACGCTGTAGGTATCCCCGAGGAGCAGCTCCGCGAGGCTTCTAAGAGCGCTGTTTGCAAGATCAACATCGACTCTGACTCTCGTCTGGCTATGACTGCTGCTATCCGTAAGTACCTGGCTGAGCACCCCGATCACTTCGATCCTCGCCAGTACCTGAAGCCCGCTCGCGAGAACATGAAGAAGATGTACATCCACAAGATTGTGAACGTACTTGGTTCAGACGGCAAGCTCGCTAAGTAAGTAGAGACATTTGTGCTTTATATATTCCCCGCTCTGTTTCATGCAGAGTGGGGATTTTTTTTCTCAAATATTTGGATAAAAACAAATAAATGATTACTTTTGCACATAAATTTAAACACTTATTTATTCTACTGATGAACAAAAAGATTTTTGTATTGCTATTTAATCTGCTTTTCTGTGGTGGCTTTGTTAACGCGCAGGAGGTACAGAAGAGTGATTTAGAGAAACGTGCTGAAGCAATTGACCCTAAACAGAATATAGCCAGTGCGCGTTCATTGTATATCCATGCTTTTAACGACTATTATAATAAGGGCCAGATAGGTCAGGGAGTAGAATGTGCCGTGAAGGCTACGGCTCTGTATTATAAAGAAAACTTTTATAAAGAGGCATTCGACCTGTTGCGTCGTGCCGACGATGCAATCAACTCTAGTAAACAGACGGCCAGCGACAAGGCTGCATCGCACTATTTGGTGACCAAGGAACGCTTGCAAATGTATATGAAACTGAGAAAGAGCGAGAGTGCCAAGGATCAATTGAATATTCTGGAAAGCCTGGCTGGTCAAACATCCAATGAAGGTGTGAAGAATGACCTCCTCTATACCAAGGCTATCTATTATTATACGTTTGGGATGAATGCGCAAGGGAATGCCGTTTTTAAGGAAATGGCCGACAAACTAACAGCGCAGAAGGAGTATGACAAGGTTGATGAAGTATATCAGACTCTGATAGCTAACGGTCGTAAGAGCAATAATGCCAATATGGTTGCTCAGTCGTATAGCAATTATATTGCCTGGAAGGATTCTGCAAACGCTCTGAAACATGCTGACGAGATTGGGGCTCTGAAGCAACAGATTGCTGATAATGAGGCTGCTATCTCAGAGAAAGACAGTTCATTGACCACCCGTCAGGTGATTATTGTAGGTCTCTGCGTGTTGTTGGCGGCCTTGGCTGCTGCCTTGGTTGCTGGTGGTGTGGTGCTAATGCGTTTCATCCTTCTGACCCGTAAACAGAAAAAGGCTATTAAACTGGCTAATGAGAGCGATGCCCTAAAGGCAAAGTTCATCAGTAACATTTCTGCACAGTTGGAACCAACTCTCCAGAAACTCGATAGCCGTATACCAGAAGTAAAGGCGCTGCTTGATTTCTCTAACCGTATTCAGACATTGTCGAAACTCCAGAATGCGCCAGATGAGATGTCGGAAGTCGAGGAAGTTCAGGTACAACAGTTCTGTGAGGATCAGATGGATCAGATACGCGACAAGGTGAAGAACAATGTGACTCTGATGGTCAATGTGCCAAAGATGAATGTTACACTTCATAAGGATTATGTATCGCATATCCTGCTGCATCTTTTGAACAATGCCGCTGAATATACGTCCGAAGGTGGTAATATTTGGCTTGATTTCAAGAAACGCAGTCCGCACAAATACCAGTTTATTGTGTCAGACACTGGCTGTGGAATTCCTGAAGAGAAGTGTGACGATGTGTTCAAACCTTTCCTTGAAATCAAGGACCTTGCCACTGGAGATGGCTTGGGATTACCTATCTGCAAGCAGATGGCTCAGAACATGAAGGGAGATCTCTCTATTGATTCTAGCTTTACCAAGGGTGCCCGCTTTGTATTAGATTTGAACATCTAAAGGAAAATTCTTTATTTGGGTTGATCAGCTTGTAACTTTTCTACAGCTCCCGAAATGGGGTGGAGTTGTAGATGAGTTGTGTATCGCTTATTGAAAAGTGCGCCGCTGAGCAACTCTACGTTACCAAACTGCCCTGCAGGAAACTCGTTGCTAACCATCATTCCCTGAACATTGGAGATGGTGGAACGTAACTTGCCAGGAATGTTAACGTAGACGCCGTTCGCTTGTTTTTGCTTCTTTTTGGGGTCGATAACCTCTACAGGAGGAACGGTCTTAAGATTTTCTATATTAATATAATAAGGTACGCCCGCGAGATCGTCTGCGTCGACAATGCCTAATTTGTCAGATAGACGGAAAAGAATCTGATTCTCGATGTCCTTATTAGGTGTGATGGTGAAAGTGTATTCTGTCGTGTCAGAGACTGTAACACCAGTAAAAAGACTTGTGAGTGCCAGATTTTGCTCCTCTAGCTTATTGAGCATCAATCGAAGTTGCTCACCATCTTTGGGCATATAGTCGGCTTGCCCTCGGGTGAGTAGGTTTCGGCTCTCGCGAATCTCATAGATTTCCTGTGCAATGAGTTCTGCCATCTTAGCCGTGCTACCAGCAGCCAATATCTCCTCAGATAAATAGGAGCGGGGATTGATTAATTCCTTTCGCCTGTTTTTCTTTTGATTAATAGCTGATGACCATGGGGTGGCAATTTTTTCATCAGTATTGATGCCAAGGAGGATGCCATCAGCCGAAAGACGTACGTTACAGGCTGAAGTGCGCGCATCGAACTTGATGGCGTAACACTTAGAGGTGTCAGCCACGGCAACAGGCTCCTGTTGTATAGTTATGATGCTATAGTTAATAGCAGGCTCAGTGATAACATCCTTCATGCGTAGATACCGCTCAGCATATTTGCAGAACTCACCTGGGGTAAAAGAACTTCTCTCTACCTGAACGGTGATGCGTAGCGCAGTTTTTGGCAGATAATAAATCGCTCCTTCTGATGTAACGCCAGGATGATATGACGCAACTAATGTTTGAGAGAAAACATGTAGTGAGCAGCTAATTACAAAAAGTGTAGACAGGAAACGGCGCATGGGATTATTCTTTTAAGCGTTTGAACGCATAGGGCAAATATTGGATGAGGTCACTAGCTATGACGCTCTCTTCACCAAGTTCGCGGGCGGCAATGTCACCAGCTAGTCCATGGAGATACATACCAACGATACAAGCATCTTCTTGCTGATAGCCGCGGGCCAGCAGTCCGGTGATGATTCCAGTTAGTACGTCTCCACTACCTGCGGTAGCCATACCGGCATTACCCGTAGAGTTGAACATGATGTGACCGTCGGGTAGGCAGAGTGAGGTGTTATGACCTTTAAGCAGAATGTATGCCTGAAGCCGCTGAGCCAAATCGCGAGCCTTCATCAAACGTTCAAAGCTATCGGTACTTGGACCTTCCAGGCGATCAAACTCCTTGGGGTGGGGGGTCAAGATGATACCTTTGGGTAGTTGCTGAAGCCAGGCGCGATGATTGGCGAGAATGTTGATGGCGTCGGCATCGGCCACAAGTGGACACTGGGTGCGTCGCAACTGGGCAATGATGGCAATAGCTGTTTGTTCGCTGGTTCCGAGACCCGGACCTATGCCAACAGCCTGAAAGTCCTCAGTGTCAACGGCTTCAGAAAAAATCGTTTCTTCACGGTCAAACTGAATCACAGCCTCAGGTACGCTGATTTGAAGAATCATGCTGTTGCGCTTAGGCGTATGGGTGGTCACCTTGCCTGCTCCTACGCGAAGACAGCCCTTGGTCGCTAATACCGAGGCTCCGCTCATGCCATAACACCCAGCGATGATAAGTGCATTGCCCATCTTCCCTTTATGGGCGAAAGGATCGCGAGGCAATAATCTTGGTCGTATATCGTTCTCTTCAACAACCGTATAGTTGGCTTCGATTTTCTCTATACCATCCTTACTGAGTCTGATATCCAGAACCTTCAACTGGCCAATGAAAACCTGATTTTCCGGGAACAGGAAAGATAACTTGGGCTGTTGCAGGGTAAGGGTCATGTTTGCGCGGATGATGTTTGCGCGGACATTATAGGTGTTGTCCTCCGTCATCAGACCCGATGGAATGTCGATGCTGACTACTTGGGCTGGAGAAGCGTTGATATATTTCACGAGCGAGGCGAATCCTCCTGCAAGAGGCTTGTTAAGTCCGGAACCGAATAGTCCGTCGATAACAAGTGTACCTGTTTCCAACTGTGGTGGCTCAAACTCTTGTATCACCTCAATCAGCGCCTTTGATTTCTTTTCGAACAGACGCTTCTTGTTGATGGCACAATCCTCCGACAAATTACCAGAGACATTGAAAAGGTATGCACATACCTCGTACCCCTTATCGCAAAGCATGCGTCCGACAGCGAGTGCATCACCGCCATTATTGCCAGGACCGGCAAATATGACGACGGGTGTCTGGTTGCTCCATACTTCGGTAATGGCTTGGGTTAGGGCTTTGGCTGCACGCTCCATCAAGTCAATACTCTTGATGGGCTCGTTCTCGATTGTATATTTGTCCAGCTCGTGGATTTGGGCACTCGTGAAAATCTTCATAGGTGCAAAAATACGAAAAATATGCTAACAAATGGCAGAGTTTGGAAGTTTTTTTGTAATTTTGCACAAATTTTTAATTCTTTCAGTGTATGAGCATCATCAAGATCAAGGATAAGACGTTCAAGACTTCGATTACTGAGGCAGAAATCAGGAACCGTGTAAAGGCTGTGGCAAAGCAAATCAGTAAAGATATGGAAGGTAAGACGCCGTTGTTCCTCGGTGTACTTAACGGATCGTTTATCTTTGCTGCTGATTTGATGCGTGAGATGACCATACCTTGTGAGATATCTTTTGTAAAACTTGCCTCATATCAGGGTACCACCTCAACGGGAAAGATAAAGGAGGTACTAGGTATCAACGAAGATTTATCGGGTCGTACGGTCGTCATTGTTGAGGATATCGTAGAAAGTGGACAGACCATGAAGCGTATGATAGAGTCGCTTGGTACTCGCAACCCTGCTTCTGTACATATCTGTACTCTCTTTTTTAAACCCGACAAGCTTCAAGAGGATTTGACACTTGACTATGTCGCTTTCCGAATTCCCGATGATTTTATCGTGGGCTATGGCTTGGATTACGATCAGCAAGGACGTGAACTGAAGGATATCTATACGATAGTGGAGTAGAATAATGAAATAATTATATAAATTATCAGGATAATGAAGAATATTGTAATTTTCGGTGCTCCTGGCTCAGGCAAGGGCACTCAGAGCGACAAGATGATTGAGAAGTACGGATTGAACCATATCTCGACAGGTGATGTGCTTCGTGGTGAAATTAAAAAGGGTACAGAACTGGGTAAAACAGCAGCCAGCTATATTGAGAAAGGTCAGCTGATTCCCGACGAGTTGATGGTTAGCATCTTGGCTTCTGTCTATGACAGCTTTGGTAAGGATAGCAAGGGTGTCATCTTCGATGGATTCCCCCGTACCATCCCTCAGGCAGAGGCTCTGAAGAAGATGCTCGACGAGCGCGGCGATAAGGTTGCTGCAATGATTGAGCTTGACGTGCCAGAGGATGAACTAATGAAGCGCCTTATTCTGCGTGGACAGCAGAGTGGACGTGCCGACGACAATGAGGAGACCATTAAGAAGCGCCTCGTTGTATATCACTCTCAGACCATGCCGCTCATTGAGTGGTATAAGAAAGAGGGCGTTCATTTCCATATAGACGGATTGGGCGAACTCGACCGTATTTTTGCAGACATCTGTAATGTAATTGATGGAATCTAATTTCGTAGATTATGTAAAGATCTATTGCCGCTCTGGAAAGGGCGGCAAGGGGTCTATGCACCTGCGTCATGTGAAGTATAATCCTAACGGCGGCCCTGATGGCGGTGACGGCGGTAAGGGCGGTAGCATTATTCTGCGAGGCAACCATAACTACTGGACATTGTTGCACCTGAAGTATGAACGTCATATCTTTGCGGAGCATGGTGGCAACGGTGGCCGTGATAAATGTCATGGTACCGACGGTAAGGATGTGTACATCGACGTGCCATGCGGAACTGTGGTATATAACGCTGAGACGGGTAAGTATGTTTGTGACATTACTTACGATGGGCAGGAGATTGTACTTCTAAAAGGCGGTCGTGGCGGATTGGGCAATTTCCAGTTCCGTACAGCCACAAACCAGGCTCCTCGTTATGCTCAGCCTGGTGAACCTATGCAGGAGATGACTATCATCCTCGAGCTGAAACTCCTGGCTGATGTCGGTCTGGTGGGATTCCCCAACGCAGGTAAGTCTACATTGGTTTCCTCGTTATCAAATGCCCGTCCTAAGATAGCAAACTACCCTTTTACTACGATGGAACCCTCATTGGGTATTGTTGGTTATCGTGATGGTAAGTCGTTTGTTATGGCCGATATCCCTGGTATTATCGAGGGCGCTTCTGAAGGCAAGGGACTTGGTTTGCGTTTCCTGCGCCATATTGAACGCAACTCTCTGTTGCTCTTTATGGTGCCTGGTGATACTGATGACATCAAACGCGAATACGAGATATTGCTCAACGAGTTGGCACAGTTCAATCCCGAACTTACCGATAAACATCGTGTGCTTGCAGTTACCAAGTGTGATCTTTTGGACGAAGAGCTGATCGACATGCTTCGCGAGACCTTACCACAAGACCTGCCTGTGGTGTTTATCTCAGCAGTTACGGGCTTCGGTCTTGAAGAATTAAAAGACGTGCTTTGGCGTGAACTGAATGCCGAGAGCAATAAACTCGCCGTTATAACCTCAGAAGATTCTCTTGTGCATCGTGACAAGGATATGAGTCGCTTCGCACAGGAATTGGCTGACGAGGGTGAAGACGAGGATATCGAATATATCGACGATGAGGATATCGAGGATATTGAAGATCTCGATGACTTTGAGTACGAGGACGAGAGTGAGTGAGACCGCAACTGACATATTATGATTTGGGTGAAGGCGTAACTGCTTTTTCTACCACCCGTCATGGAGGCTATAGTCAAGGCAACTATAGTGAATTGAATGTGAACCTGTATTGTGGTGATGCTTTGGAGGCCATCCGGCAGAATCGCATACTGCTTTGTCAGGAATTAGATATTACAACCGATCGTCTTATCATCCCACATCAGGTGCATGGTAAGACGATTTTTCGTGTAACTGACAATTTTCTGTTAATGCCTGATACCACAAGGAATCAGGAACTCGATGGCGTCGACGCTGTGATGACTGACGTCAGAGACGTTTGTGTCGGCGTGTCCACTGCTGACTGCATACCTATTCTTATATATAGTCCTGAGTGTCATGCCGTCTGTGCCGTTCATGCAGGGTGGCGTGGAACGGTTCAACGTATTACCCATGAGGCAGTTCTTGCAATGATCAAGGCTTATCGGTGTTGTCCAGAACGGTTGATGGCCGTTATAGGACCAGGTATTTCACTGAAAAATTTCGAGGTGGGCGATGAAGTCTATGAGCAGTTCCGGAACGCAGATTTCCCTATGGACCTAATCAGTAAGAGGTATACTAAATGGCACATTGATCTTTGGGCGTGCAACCGTCTTCAGCTTCAGTCGGCAGGGTTACTGCCCCAACATATTCAGGTATCAGGTGTCTGCACTTACGACCATGCTGATGATTTTTTCTCCGCAAGGCGTCTTGGAATCGACTCTGGGCGTATTTTTACGGGTATTGTCATCCGATGAGAAATCTTATCTTTTTTCACTTTTTTTTCAAAAAGTTCCCGTTTTATAACATTAAATCGAATATTTTCCTTAACTTTGCAGCGAAATATCAACGCAGGGATTCATCCCGCTAAATAATTAATTAAAACAGTTCTAAGTTTATGCAGAAAAGATTGCTCTTTCTGGTTGCTATGATGTTAACGTTGTCGTTGACTGCCATGGCACAAATCACAACTTCAAGTATGGCTGGAAAGGTGACCCTCGACGATCAGAACGGCGAGGAAGTCATTGGTGCAACTGTTGTGGCTATACACGAGCCTTCAGGTACTCGTTATACCGCAGTGACAAACACCTCTGGTCGTTTCGCTATCAATGGTATGCGTACCGGTGGCCCTTATGAAGTTACCGTTTCGTACATCGGTTTCCAGCCCAAGACGGTGAAGGGAATTACTCTTCAACTGGCTGAGACCTACAACCTCTCGGTATGGCTTTCTGAAGACGCTACTGAATTGGCTGAGGTGGTCATAAGCGGTAAGGCTTCTAAGTTTGCTGCCGAGAAGACTGGTGCTGCCACCAACATTAACAGCCAGCAGATTACCAATCTGCCAACCGTAAGCCGTTCTATTACCGATGTAACACGCTTGTCTCCTTATGGAGGTAATGGCATGAGTTTCGCTGGTGCTGACGGACGTACGGCCAACTTCACTGTTGATGGTGCCAATTTCAACAACAACTTCGGTCTGAGCTCTAACCTGCCTGGTGGTGGTAATCCTATCTCTATCGATGCTATCGAGGAGTTACAGGTAGTGATTTCTCCTTATGATGTTCGTCAGACCAACTTCATCGGTGGTGGTGTTAACGCTATTACCAAGTCAGGTACGAACACCTTCAAGGGTAGCGCCTACATCTATCACAAGAACGAGAATATGCAGGGTGATGCCGTGAAGCGTCAGCAGATTAACGGTGCCCGTGAGAAGAGTCAGACCACAACCTATGGTTTCACTCTGGGTGGTCCGATCATCAAGAACAAGTTGTTCTTCTTCGTTAACGGTGAAATGATTAAGATTCCTACAGTGGTTAACCGTTGGAGAGGTTCTGAGGATGGTGTTTCTGATCCTGATAACTACATTTCTCGTACGACTAACAAAGACTTGGAGGCTGTTTCTAAGTACATGGCCAGCAAGTATGGTTACGATACAGGTAGCTGGACCAGTTTCCCTGCTGATGAGAGCAACTACAAACTGATGGCTCGTTTGGATTGGAACATCACCGACAAACACCATTTGGCTCTGCGCTACAACTACACCAAGAACAATATCTGGAATTCTCCTAACGGAACTTCTATGGATGGTGGTACACGTATGGTAAGTTCTCGTATGTCACCAATCTCTATGTCGTTTGCCAACTCTATGTACTCTATGGAGAATCTCGTACATTCTTGGTCACTCGATTTGAATAGCCGTCTGACAGAGAACCTCTCTAATCAGTTCTTGGCTACCATCTCTAAGCTCGACGATATACGTGGTACTAACTCTTCTGAGTTCCCCTTCATCGATATCACTAAGGATGGCGACAACTACATGGCTCTTGGTTATGAGCTGTTCACTTGGAACAACGCCGTTCACAACACCATCTGGAACGTTAAGGATGATGTGACCTATTATGCTGGTGCTCATAAGATTATGGCTGGTTTTAGCTTTGAGCATCAGATGGCCGACAACCAGTATATGCGTAATGGTTCTGGCTACTATCGTTTCAACGCTACCGATGATATGTGGGTAGGTGGTGTGCTTCAGCCTGATATGCTGTTTAATAGCACTCCAGAGATCTTCTGTCTGACTTATGGTTATGATGGTGAGACAAAGCCTGCTGCTCGTGTACAGTTCAACCGTCCGGGTGTCTATGCTCAGGATGAGTGGAACATCAATGATAAGTTCAAGCTCACTTACGGTCTGCGCATTGATGGCCTGTTCTTCAACAACAGCGACCTGATGACTAACAACGCCATCCTCGCCCTCGACTATGACGGACGCAATATCGATACAGGTAAGTGGCCTAAGAACAGCATTACTTTCTCTCCACGTTTGGGCTTCACCTACGACGTGTTTGGTGATAAGAGCTTGAAGGTTCGTGGTGGTACTGGCCTCTTCTCAGGCCGTCTGCCTCTCGTGTTCTTCACCAATATGCCTACTAATGGCGGTCTGGTTCAGTATCAGGCGCAGATTAATGCTGCTAACGCCAAGAAGAATGGCTTCACTATGGATGAGTTCGCAGGTGGCCTGATGACCAACGTGAACGACATGATTGCCAAACTTCAGGGTCTGGGCTATCCCACAACTGTATCTCCTGATGATGGTACTGTTCCTTCTGCAGTTAACGGTGTTAATCCTAAGTTCAAGATGCCTCAGGTATGGAAGACCTCTTTGGCCTTTGACTATCAGTTGCCTGTTTCATTCCCCTTCACTGCAACGGTTGAGGGTATTTACAATAAGACCATCAATGCTGTGTCTATCTCAGACTGGAGTATCCCCAATGTAGGTGGCTTTGCTCGTTTCAATGGCATTGATAACCGTCCTATCTATCCCGTTGGTTTCCGTACTGGTACCAAGGCATTCGTTCTCGAGAATACCAGCCGCGGTTATGGATGGAGTGCAAGTGTTGAGTTGAAGGCCCAGCCTACAGACTGGCTCAGCCTGATGGCAGCTTATACTCATACTGTTTCTAAGGAAGTAACAGGTATGCCTGGTTCTGCTGCTGAGTCTGCCTTCACTTATGTTCCTACTATTGAAGGTCCTAACAACATCAAGCTCCACAATTCTCAATATGTTACTCCCGATCGTCTCGTAGCTTCTGCTACCATCCACGATAAGTGTGGCAACCACTACAACTTCGTTTACGAGGCATGGCGCGGTGGTTATAACTACTCTTATATGTTGGTTAACGATATGAATAGCGATGGTTACAACTATGATGCACTTTATATCCCAACCGATGCTCAGGTAGAGAATGGCGAGTTCCGTTTCGTATCTGCTGATGATGCCAAGCGTTTCATGGATTATGTTCATAACGACGGTTATCTGAAGAAGCATCAGGGTGAGTATGCTGAGCCTTATAGCCTTTACTCTCCTTGGGTACACCGCATTGACTTCGGCTATAAGCACGACTTCAAACTGAATATCGGTCAGACCAAGCACACTTTGCAGCTCACCTTCGATATGAAGAACGTTCTGAATTTCTTCAACTCATCATGGGGTGTTGCCAAGTATCTGAACACAGAGATTGGTACAGATCCACGTATCCTGAAGTACGAGGGTGTTGATGCACAGGGTTATGCTGTTTTCTCTACGCCTTCTGTAATCAATGGTAATACGAAGACCTGGTCAACTAACTATTCACTCAGCCAGTGCTGGTATGCATCTGTTGGTATCAAGTACTATTTTAATTAATAGTAAAGGAAAAATAGAATAAAGGAAAAAAAGTAAAAGAATATGAAACTCAGATATTTCATTCCGTCTCTTCTGGCAGTTGTGGCATCAGTGTTCACAAGTTGCTCTGACGATAATGATCCCACTTATCTCAGTGAGATCCGTGTATCTCAGTCATTCGTAGCCTTAAGCACCAGTGGCGGTTCTACATCTATCGATGTGGAAGCTGCTGGCAGCTGGAGTGTTTCTGGAGCTCCCGACTGGTTGACAGTTTCTCCAGCCTCAGGTACAGGCGATGGTACTATTACCTTCTCAGCAGCAGCTGCTGAAGGTCGTACTGCTGAAGTGCTGATTACTTGCGAGGGTAAGACACAGCGCATCAACGTTATTCAGGGCATCACATCCATCTCTACCGCTACCTGTGCAGAGGTTTTGGCTGGTCCTGATTCAAAGACCTATCGTGTAACTGGTACTGTAACAGGTATAGTCAATACTACTTATGGTAACTGGTACTTGAACGATGGCACAGGCGAGGTCTATATCTATGGTACACTCGATAAGAAGGGTGCTACAAAGAACTTCCTGAGCTTGGGTCTTGAAGTAGGTGATGTGGTTACTGTTGAAGGTCCTAAGACTACTTATAACGGTACTGTAGAACTTGTTGACGTGACTGTAATCAATATTGTTAAGTCACTCGTTAAGTGCGATTCTCTTACCGTAGCAGGTGTCGCTTCAAACGAGTTGCCTGTTGCTGGTGGCGAAATCACTGCTCACCTCACCTGTAAGGGTAATGGTGCTGCTGTTGAGATTCCTGCAGAGGCTCAGTCGTGGCTTGGTGTGGTTAGTTCTACCGCAGGTGCTAATCCAACCATCACCTTCCGTGCTGCCAAGAATGAGGGTGGTGATCGTGAGGCAACCATTATTTTCAAGACCACCGATGGCGAGAAGGAGTCAACTTCTCAGGCTGTTATCAAGCAGAAGGGCGCTATTGTGGAGTGTGGCATTGCCGACTTCCTCGCAGCTCCTGTCGGCAACACCCAGTATCGCCTGACTGGTGTCATCACTAAGGTGGCTAATGCCTCTTATGGCAACGTCTACATCAAGGATTACTCTGGTGAGGCCTATGTCTATGGTATCGGCGCTAAGGGTGACTTCGAGAAGGCTGGCTTGAAGGTTGGTGATGTAGTAACGCTGGTAGGTAAGCGTGGTGAGTATAAGGGTGCTGCTCAGATGACAGGTGCTCAACTCGAGAAGTCAAACAAGGTTACCGAGGTAAGCATTGCTGACTTCCTGGCCAAGGAGGATAATAACAGTGTATATTATATGGTAAGCGGAACCATCGACGAGATTGCCAACGATACTTATGGTAACCTCTATATTACCGATGGCACCAACCGCCTCTATGTATATGGTTGTTATCCCGGATGGGGTGCTACTGGTGATGCTCGTAAGGGCGCTATTGCGGCCTATGGCATCAAGGTTGGCAACAAACTGACTGTCATTGGCCCGAAATCTACCTACAAGGGTACGCCTCAGGTGAATGGTGGTATTTACTTCTCTCACGAGTAAGCAAGAAAAATACTTTTTATAACTCAACGGGCTGTCGTCTTTTAAGTAAGATGACAGCCCGTTCTTATTTTGTGCATTTTTTTAATAAAAAACTTGCAATTATCAGAATTTATTCATATATTTGCAACAATAAACCAATTTAGAAACCAATACACTACCAACATGCAGAAACGATTATTAACAATTGTCATGGCTGTATTGATGTCGGCAACCGTTGTAGCTCAGGTCACCACCTCTGGTGTTACTGGTATCGTGATGGCCGATGGCGAGGAAGCTATTGGAGCCACTGTTATGGCCAAGCACGTGCCCTCGGGGACTGTTTATCGTACTATCACTAATATCGATGGACGTTATACAATTACAGGTATGCGTGCCGGTGGTCCTTACGATATAGAGATATCCTATATCGGCTTCCAGACAGCCAAGTACTCGGCTATCCAGTTAGCGCTGGGGCAGAATGCTGTGGTCGACGCCACGCTCAGCGAGGGCTCAGAGATGATTCAGGAGGTGGTAGTAGTAGCAAAGGCCAACAACACCATGCGTAGCGACCGTTCAGGTGCTGTGACAAACCTGAACGCAACACAAATGGCCGCTGTTCCAACCATAGGGCGTACCATGCTTGATATTATGAAGATGACACCTCAGTCGAGTTCTGCAAGTGGTATGGCCATTGGTGGTGGTAATTATCGCCAGTCGAGCGTCACTATCGATGGTGCTTCATTCAACGATTCTTTCGGCATGGAACCAAGTCCGTTGCCTGGTGGTGGAATGCCAATCTCGCTCGACGCGCTTGAGCAGATGACGGTTTCCATTACTCCTTACGATGTCCGCCAGAGCGGATTTACGGGTGGTGGTGTGAATGCTGTTACCAAAAGTGGTACCAACGATTTCAGAGGGTCTGCCTATACTTATATGACCAGCACGTCTCTGAAGGGGCGTCATATCGCAGACACTTCTCTGCCTATTGACAAAGGCCATAATAACACCTTTGGCATGTCCCTCGGAGGGCCGATTATGAAGGATCAGCTCTTTTTCTTTGTGAATGCTGAGATCGAAGAGAATGTAGTGACGGGACCCGCGGCGTTGGCAGGCAATGGCAGTACACCTTATACCGCCACTAACCGTCGTCCGCGTATTGAGGAACTGGAAAGCCTTTCACGTTACATTCAGAATACCTATGGACTAACCACAGGTCCATGGCAGGGGTATAATCTCAAGACGCCGGCTTATCGTCTTTTGGCTCGTTTAGACTGGAACATCAGCGACAACCATAAGTTTAATGTTCGTTTCACTAAGTCAAATCGTAAGGAGTCTAATCCGGCCTCGGCCTCACGCAGCATTGGTAGCAACCGTACGTCGATAATCTATGGTGGCAATCAGAATTCCTATGGTAGCAACACCGACTACGGTATGTCATCGCTCTCAAGTCGGTATATGACAGAATTTCACTTTACCTCATTCGCCGTAGAGTTGAACAGCAAGTTCGGCAAACTGCATAATACCCTGCGTGGTACATATTCTTTCCAAGATCAACCTCGCAGCAACGAGTATGGCGAGTCAGTTCCTGTAGTCGAGATTGTGATGGACAACGGCCAGGGCATTTATCCCTCATGGGCGCTTACAGGCGACCTGTTTACCTATAATAACGTGGCTCAGACCAAGACAACCGTCATCACCGACGAGGTGAATGTTCAGTTGGGCAAGCACAACCTCTTTGGTGGTATTCAGTTTGAACACGACTATGCTGCCAATGGTTATGCCCAGGCGGCAGCGGGCTATTACGCCTTCCAGGCAACTCCCGAACAGGTGGCTGCAGGTGATTGGGCTTCTGTGTTCACTCCTGCCAACACCCGTCTTTTTGGTATCACCTATGGAAATAATGATGGTCACTCCCCGTTCGTTTCGAAGATGAGCACCAACCAGTGGTCGCTCTACCTGCAAGACAACCTGAGTCTCTCCGACCGTTTCCGCATGTCGTTAGGCGCACGCTTCGAGCTACCGTCTTATCCAAAGTTGAAGGACAATTTCAATCAAGACTACTATAATATTGATTTTGGCGGACAGCATTTCCGTACCGACAATGTGCCTAAAGCCAGTCTCTCTTTCTCACCACGCATTGGCTTTAACTGGGACATCACGGGCAATCGCGACCTCATCCTGCGTGGTGGTACGGGCCTGTTTGTGGGGCGCTTGCCGTTTGTGTGGCTCATCTCCGCAGTCGGCAACTCCGGTATGGGGCAGACCTCATATATCGCTTCACAGACCAAAGGTGTTATACCCACTTTTACTACCAGTCAGGACGATATGCTGCGCCAGATAGGAGCTACCAGCAAGACTTCCATCCCCGGTAGTGCCACCATTCTGAGCGATGACCTGCGCATGCCAAAGACGTGGAAAGCCTCTCTGGCCCTTGATGCCAAGCTTCCTGGTGATGTCGACTTCACTATTGAAGGTATCATGAATAAAGACGTGAACCCCGTTGTGGTGTCTAATCGCGATTTCTATTGGGATGGCGTTTCTACCGTCGACTTGGGGCATGGCGACGTGCGCCATAAGATGTCATATTACGATGCGGGCTCTTCGGCCTATGTCTTGGAGAATGCGGGTTCTAAGGCCTACTATTTCTCTTTGAGTGCCCAGTTACGCAAGTCGTTTGGCTTCGGTCTCGACCTTTCAGCCAGCTATACCTATTCCAAGGCCAAGACTTATACCGACGGTATTGGCAATCAGGTGTCGTCGGCCTATAACAACTATCGCTTCTCCATCAATGCCGTCAACGATAATGAAAGAGGCTATGCCACCTATGTGGCTCCCAATCGTCTGCTCCTCTCAGCCAGCTATCGGCTGAAAGAGTCGGAGTATGCCGTTTCACGCTTCAGTTTGGTTTACGACGGCTATCAGTATGGCTATCTTAATGACTATGCTTTTAGTCGCTATTCCTACATATTCTCAACCAATGTGAACAACGATGCGTTGGCTCCTGCCAACCTCATCTATGTGCCAGCCTCGCGTCAGGAACTCGATTCCTGGGATTTCGCTGAGAGTACCTATGGTGTCAGCCATCAGGTATATACCGCTCAGATGCAGCGCGACGACTTCTGGGCCTACATCCAGCAAGATGACTACCTGAAACATCGTACAGGCAAGTATGCTGAACGTGGCGGCGCTAAGATGCCTTGGCACCATCAGCTCGACTTCAAGTTCCAGCAGGATCTGACTGTCGGGATAGGAAAGACGAAGCATGCCCTCCAGTTGGGTGTCGACATCCTGAATCTAGCCAACTTCCTCTGCCATGACTGGGGCCTCTATAAGCAGGTTGCTGAGACTTCGCTCTTGTCGTACAGCAATGGTAAGTACATCTATAACACAGTGAATGGCGAGCGACACCTGAAGACCTATCAGAACTACCTCAGTCTGTCGTCTACCTATCAGGTTATGTTCACTATCCGCTATCTGTTTAATTAACAGAGATTAATCCTCGCTATCTGGCGAGGATTAATCTCTGATTTTTTGTTAATTCTTAATTCTTAATTCTTGATTCTAAATTTAAATGCGTACCTTTGCACGCAAATTTGCAAATTTAAGATTATTATGGCACAAGAAGATGTATTTAAGAAGATCGTCAGTCATTGTAAGGAGTATGGTTTCGTATTCCCCTCAAGTGAGATCTACGACGGTTTAGGTGCTGTTTACGACTATGGTCAGAACGGCGTTGAGTTGAAGAATAACATTAAGCAGTACTGGTGGAAGTCCATGACAATGCTTCACGAGAACATCGTGGGTATCGATTCTGCCATCTTTATGCATCCTACTATATGGAAGGCTTCCGGACATGTTGATGCTTTCAATGATCCCCTGATTGATAACCGCGACTCAAAGAAACGTTATCGTGCTGATGTACTGATTGAGGATCAGATTGCCAAGTACGACGAGAAGATTCAGAAAGAAGTGGAGAAAGCCCGCAAGCGTTTTGGTGACAGCTTTGATGAGGCCAAGTATATGGAGACCAGCGAGCGCGTAAAGGAAACCAAGGAGAAGCGCGACAATCTGCACGCCCGCTATGCTGAGGCTATGCAGGGACCGGATCTTGAGGCTCTGAAGCAGATTATCCTCGATGAGGAGATTGTTGACCCCATCAGCGGTACCAAGAACTGGACCGACGTTCGTCAGTTCAACCTGATGTTCGCCACAGAGATGGGTGCCAGCGCCGATGCTTCTATGAAGGTTTATCTGCGTCCGGAGACTGCTCAGGGCATCTTTGTGAATTACCTGAACGTACAGAAGACCGGTCGTATGAAGATTCCTTTCGGTATCGCCCAGATTGGTAAGGCTTTCCGTAATGAGATCGTAGCCCGTCAGTTCATCTTCCGTATGCGCGAGTTCGAACAGATGGAGATGCAGTTCTTCGTAGCTCCTGGTACCGAGTTGGAGTGGTTCCCCAAGTGGAAGGAGACACGTATGAAGTGGCACCAGGCTCTGGGCTTCGGTGCTGAGAACTATCGTTTCCACGACCACGATAAGCTGGCTCACTATGCCAATGCCGCTACCGATATCGAGTTCAAGATGCCATTCGGCTTCAAGGAGGTTGAGGGTATCCACTCTCGTACCAACTTCGACCTTTCTCAGCATGAGAAGTTCTCTGGCAAGAGCATCAAGTACTTCGATCCTCAGACCAACGAGAGTTATACTCCATACGTTATCGAGACTTCTATCGGTGTTGACCGTATGTTCCTCTCTATCATGTGCCACGCATTTGAGGAGGAGAAACTCGAGAATGGCGAGACTCGTACCGTACTCAAGTTGCCCGCAGCCCTCGCACCAGTTAAGTGTGCTGTTATGCCTCTGGTTAAGAAAGACGGTCTGCCCGAGAAGGCTCGTGAGATTATCGACAGCCTGAAGTTCCACTTCAACTGCCAGTACGATGAGAAAGACTCTATCGGTAAGCGCTACCGCCGTCAGGATGCTATCGGTACGCCTTACTGCGTTACTGTCGACCACGATACGCTCACTGATGGCTGTGTCACTCTGCGTTTCCGCGACACCATGGAGCAGGAGCGCGTAAAGATTAGCGACCTCAACTCTATTATCGAGGACAAGGTGAGCATCGCAAGTCTGTTGAAGAAGCTTCAGTAAACAATGAAGAACTGGAAATACATATTGCTGGCTGTGATACTGTTCCCACTTGTGGGGATGGTATCATCGTGCAGCGAGGAAAGCGAGGAAGAGGGTGAGTTCGATAACTGGCAGGAGAAAAACGAGGCCTTTATCAGTCAATTAGCTGCTAATCCCAACTACCAGAAAATTCTCACCTACACTAAGGATGTCACCACAACATCTAATGTGTCTAATTCTGATTTCATCTATGTAGAAGTGCTGGAGTCGGGTAGTGGCACAGAGACGGCTCTTTTCACCGATTCGGTGTTATACACATATCGTGGAAGGCTGATTCCTTCTAAGTCGTATGAGAAGGGCTACGTGTTTGAGGAGACGTTTCTGGGCGACTTTGATTGGAGCACAGCAGGTATGCAGAAGGCCTGCGTAAGTTGGAATCCAGTTCAAACAAGTACAGGAACGGCAAATTCTTTATTTACTCAAGGCTTTTGTACTGCTCTCCAAAACATGAAGAAAGGCGATCATTGGATGGTTTATATTCCCTATCAGCTGGCTTACGGTGAAACTGGTTCTTCATCAATCCCCGGCTATAGTACTATTATCTTTGAGGTCGCTGTTGCCGATATTTGGCATCCCGGCGAATACCGCCCTATATTCAAGTAGACAAAAATTAGGCTCGTTTTGAAAAATAGCCCGTGCTTTTTCCGGAAAAAGCACGGGCTATTTTTCAAAAAGTGACGCTTAATTCCGAAGAAATCTGTGATTATGCCAGAATTCTATCCTTTACGCGTGCGCATATAACAACTATCATTTATATTTAAAAGGTTTGTCCCTTATTTGGTTTTTTGCCTGTTTCTTCGTATCTTTGCAAGCCAAAGGATAGAAACGTGAGAAGATTTTATATAATTATCGGGATAATGTTGCTAATAGCTTGCTCAGAAAAGCAGGCGTATGTTGATATGCTGAACCAGGCAAAGGACCTGATGCATGATAAACCGGATTCGGCAATGATGATTCTCGACAGTCTTGGACAGCACGAAGATGAATTCGGTAAGCGTTTCCGCATGCTTTATCATCTACATCGACTGAATGCCCTTAATAAAGTGGATTCCCTTTTTCGTAGTACAGACCAGGCTCAGATATTAGTAGATTATTTCGACGAACATGGAACTCCCAATGAGCAGATGTTAGCCTACTATCTCTTGGGAAGAGCTTATTATGATATTCATGAGGCCCCTATGGCCTTGAGCTGTTTTCAAACTGCCTCTGAGAAGGCAGATACGGCTTCTGCTGATTGTGACTATCGCCAACTCAGTCGTGTCTATGGTCAGATGAGCAATGTGTTTTATCAGCAAGGGCTCTATGATTATGAATTGGAATGTGAAAACTTATCTGCGAAATACGGTTGGAAAGGAAAGGATACGTTGAACGCCTTACTTAGTATGGAGGGAAAAGTCTTTATATACGAAAGGCAGAAAAAAGAAGATTCTGCGATTATTGCCTGTGAGGATATAGCTGATATCCTAGATGCCTGTGGCTACAGAAAGCAAGCTGTAAGTCTCTGTGCTTCAATTTTGCGTGAATTGGTAGATAAGCGCCAATTCTCCAAAGCGAAAGAATACATGGACAGATACGAGCAAGAGTCTGGTTTCTTTGATGCTAATAATAATATAGAAAAAGGTAGAGAGACATATTATTATTCTAAAGGCTGCTATTATATGGCCGTTAATCTTCTAGATTCTGCAGAATATTATTTTCGTAAGGAGTTACGAGATGGTAAAGATTTCAATAATCAAAATGGAGGCTCCAGGGGCTTGGCTCTTTTATTCCAGAAGAAACATATGCCCGATTCGGCAGTAAAATATGCGTTGTATAGCTATGATATGAATGATTCCGCTTATGCTCAGATGGCAATAAGAGAGGTCGAACAGATGCAGGGAATGTATGACTATACACGAAATCAGAAAATAGCGGAGCAAGCAAAGAATAAAGCGGAAAAGGAACAGCAAAGGGCAAGATATTCTGTTCTTTTGTTGATTATAATTATAACCTTAAGTACTGGGATAGGATGGAGAATATATAAGGGACGGAAGAAAGAAAGATTGAAATATGAGGCCGATCTCTCTTCTTTGGCAGAGATTCATTCGGAAGTTATTCAATTGCGCGCCCATGAGCAGACCTTAAATAAATTGCTTATGGAGAAGGAAAGTAAGGCTGTAAAGCTGAAAGAAGATATTGAAGCATACAAAGCCAAGGTGGGTTTACAAAGTGAATCTTCTGAAATAAGATTGCAGAAATCTGTGATATATGGCAATTTATGTAAACTGGCAACAAAAGGGGTGGTGCTTGATGACAATCAATGGCAACAGGTATATGTGATGGCTATTGACATTCTTCCCAACTTTTATAAATTTATATCAGAAAAGAGTTTTAAACTTACGGAGAATGAATTTAAGACATGTATTCTTATTCGCTTACATTTTAATCCTAAAACTGTAGCAAATATGGTTGGCCTGTCTCCTTCATCTATCACGAAAATCCGCATCAATCTGATGAAAAAGATGTTTGATAAAGGTGGAAAATCTAAAGAATTGGATGAATTGTTGATGCAATTCTCGTGAATTATGTTTTGTGTAAGTATTTGATTGTGAGAGTATTGCATAACAAGTAAAATCTGAGTAAAATCTTCAGAATACTTTTCTTTATTGCTTTCTAATTTACTTGCTAACTTTGTACCCGCAATTGGCATAAACTGGCAGTGCAAAGTAAAATTAGAATATCAACTATAAAAAGTTATGCGTTTATATAAGTATTTACTCTCTTTTCTGTTTATAGCTCCTCTCTCCAGTTGTACAGAGGAATCCGACGGTCAGATGGAAACATCCCCGGTTAAGTTTCATCATCCAGATGACTATGTCGTTTCTATCAGTACGAGCCGCAACCCATTCAATCTGTTGGACGAAGACTCCACGTTGTTTAGTTGTGGCAATGGAGTCTGGAGGAGCACTCGCTCTGGCGACGACTATTTCACGGTAGAGAAGGATGTCTCGACCAATGAGACGGTAGTCCTGCCAGAGTACAGTCCTCATGTATGGTTAGGGAATGTTTTGTATAGAAGCTCTGTGGCGGATTGTACATACAGGCCCGTCCCAGGATCAAAGAAGCCGGTAACAGCTTCTTTGACCCTGTTGGGGACAGACCCTGGTGTGATAAGCAGTCCTTCTTATTCCAAGTATACGGCATATATTAAGCAGCAGATACCCAAGGCGTCATTTAAGCAGAACGATGAGTTTCTCTTTTCGATAGAGCAGTTTACGTCGTATAATGAGTTGAAGTCAGCTTTCGGTAGTAACACGAATACCAGTTTCTTGTTCTGGGGCTCATCCTCGTCGAGCAGTGGCATAGAGCATCAGATCAACAAGGCGACAGGTCTCTATTTGAAGTTCTGGCAGAGCAGTTTCACAGCAGTAATGGATACCCCAAGTATTCCGTATGCAAATGTGTCGTCAGCACTTATGGACTCAGCAGTGTATATCAACTCCATCACCTATGGCCGTTTTGGTTTGTTGACATTGGAGACCAATGCAGAGGCCAGCTATGCGAAGAGAATGCTTCAGGAGTCTTTCCATACGCTTTTCACAAAGGGCAGTTCTTATATGAACAATGAGCAGAAGAGTTTTCTGAATGGCTGTGACTTCAAGGTCTATCTCATTGGCGGCAGCGGAACCACCGCAGTACAGAGTTTCAACGGATTCACAGGTTTTGTTGATCACATCACCAAGGGGCAGTTCTCTCGCGAGCAGCCAGGTGTGCCCATATTCTGCTCTTTTGCCAATGTGGCCGATAACTCCTTAGCCAAGATTAAGTTCAAGTACAACATCCGTCGCGAACCGCTGTATGTCGAGATTATCGATAATTATTCATGGGCTGCCTACTCAGAGAGACATACTTACTCAATGAATTTTTATGCCAATCAGGCCAAGGTGCCTACGATTGCGCATCCCAAGGTTAAATTTAGGTTTAAGTTCGATGTGACGTATGATGATGCTCCCTATAATAGTATGGATACAACCTATGTTCAGGAGTATTCGAATGCTGGCTATGGTACGTCGATGCCTCTATTCTCGTTTAACTCTTATCAGGCTAGAACCATACACCATCCTGCAGGAAGAGGTGAGTGGGAGACCGACATCGTTTGGGAACGGTATACTGATGTTAAACTGCTCGAAAGTCCAGACTATAAACTGATGGGGATTACAACTATCAAGAAAAAATAAGCATAAGAAGAAAATCCTTTTGTATTATGAAGACCTGGAGGATATCTCTTTTTGCGTTGGTTCTTCTTTTGCTTTCTTGTGATAAAGAACAGCAAATAGGGGAATCTATATTACACCTGAATGTTAATGCCAAAGAGGTGCTGATTGATATCGTGGATATCGAAAACCATCATCTGGCTAAAGATAGATACACTGATTTTCAGATTGTTGCCAATAATGATAGTATAATCAATGCCTATCTTGTAGAAAGCAACGGGAATACCTATTTGGGTTTTAAACCTGTATTGCCTCTTGAATCAGGTGGAGCGGATACGATAAAACTTTTCTCTAGGGTTTATCTGGGTCGTGAGACTGTAACTGTGGTTGAGAGCACGTTCAGACTTGATTCTGTGCACTCAACGGGCAGTTACAGCTCACTTTATTACACAAACACAGAGAATAGTGTTTTCTGTCGGCCTGCAGAAACCCCTGTCAGGTTGCTAGTAGGAACAGAGGAAACATACCGAGAAGAGGGCCAAGCCAAGTTTTGTGTGGTGTTTAACTTTCCATCCGTGGAGATTCCGTATATATACTCAGTAGATTATAGTGTTACAATCAGTGGTTTTATGGGACAAAATGTTGAACCTATTCAAAGAGGCCTGATGGTGACAGATAATCTTGATGGTACGCAGAATGTGGCTCTTGCCATCGAGGGTACTATGCATAATTATTATGATGCCGAAGGGACGCTTCAAGAACCCTACAATATCACTTATGAGTTTGTCAGTCGGCATCTATTCGGAAACAATGAGAGACATATTCTTCAAATAACCAACTCGGGTGATTGTTCTGCTAATAAAATACAAGCGTGTAGTTTCGATGGGCAAAAACTCAATTTGGATTCTGTCGTAGCAAAGAACTCCTTTGGCGGAGAATATATCTATCTAAGTTTATGCCGTTAAAACCCTATCCTTACTCGGAGTTTGGACTATCCTAACTGATAGTTTCATTACGACAAACTATGACTTTGCTTACTTCCCATCTATCTCTTAGTCCGTCACAATTGTTTTTTCTATTTTCACCTAACCACCTAACCCTTCTTCCCGTGACGCCTTTGTATAAAGGAGGTTTGGAGGGTTAGGTGTTGCCCAAACACCTAACCCAACACCTAACTATAGGATAGTCAGAGAAAAGGTGAGGTGATAGGTTAGGTGTGGGTTACCTCTTTCTAAGACACCTAACCCTTGAAATCCCGTTTATATAAAGGTGTTTCAGCAGAAAAGGTTAGGTGGTGGGGTGTTGTTCGCTTCAGACGTTTTTTCTGCCTTTTCTTTCACTTTGGCGACATGCGGATGATATCGTATTTCGTAATAATTTAGCCGAAAGTTTTGTGCTTTCGGCTTTTTTTGCTACTTTTGCAAAGTGATGATAAAAACCAAAAGCTATGCCGAAGTACGCAGACTATATTAAACGGATAGAGATTGACTCGCTTTGGAGCGGGAAGAAACACATCGTGTGGGATCTGAACCGTCAGGTGAACATCCTCAGCGGTACCAATGGTGTGGGTAAGAGTACTATCTTGAATAAAGTAGTGAAAGGATTGGCTGCGGGGGGCGAGTTCCCTTCGCACATGCTGAAGGGCGTGAGGCTCGACGTGGTGCCCGAGGATGCCAAGTGGATCCGCTACGATATGATCCGCTCGCTCGACTCTAACCTGCAGCAGTCGCTGGCTGAGGGCGAGGGATTCCTGCGGCAGGCGCTTTCGGCTTTGGCTGGTGTGGGCGGCGGTTCGCTGCTCGACATACAGCTCTACAACTTGCAGCGTAAGTATCTCGACTATCAGGTGAACATTGGCAATCGCATCATCGAGCAGCTTCAGCAAGGCAATGCCGAGGCGGCTCAGCAGTTGTCGCAGAAAAAGACGAGATTTCAGGATATCGTCGACGAACTGTTCCGCGATACGGGCAAGAAGATGATACGAACGGAGAACGAGCTGAGGTTTACGCAGATAGGCGAGGTGCTGTTACCCTATCAGCTCTCGAGTGGCGAGAAGCAGATTCTGGCCATCCTGCTCACCGTGCTGGTAGAAGACAACCAACCCTATGTGCTCTTTATGGACGAGCCCGAGGTGAGTCTGCACATAGAGTGGCAGAAGCGACTGATAGACCTTTGCATAGAACTGAACCCCAACGTGCAGATTATACTGACGACCCACTCGCCAGCTGTGGTGATGAATGGTTGGATAGATAGCGTGACTGAGGTATCGGATATCACGGTATGAGCAAACGGCTGAGGGATAATCTGAACAGCAGGTACTTCGAGGCGGCTAACGCGCTGACCTCGAAAAACGCCCGTCATAGGATTGTGGCCTATGTGGAGAGCTATGATGATATCTACTTCTGGCGTACGGTGCTTTCAGAGTTTGAGAACGACAAACGCTACTTCGAGGTGATGCTACCTTCGAAGATGAATCTGACGCGTGGTAAGAAGTCGGTGCTGATGAACTTTCTGGAGGGTGAGCCTTTGGGAAAGGACATGATAGCTTGTGTGGATGCTGACTACGATTACCTGATACAGGGGCGCACGCAGCAATCGAGGCGGGTGCTGGAGAGTGAGTTTGTGTTTCATACCTATGTCTATGCCATCGAGAACTTCCAGTGTTATGCGCCTTCATTGCATAATGTGTGTGTGTCGGTGACGCTCAACGATCACCGTATATTCGACTTCCGTGGCTATTTCGAGCGTTTCAGTGAAGCGCTGTTCCCTCTGTTTGTCTGGTCAATCATGGTCTATCGCAATGGTAACTATCCGAAGTTTTCTATTACCGATTTCAACCGCATTGCCGACCCCGGTGGCTTTAATGTACAGAACCCGGAGCCGTCGATAGCCAACGTGAAGCGTAAGGTGCACACGAAGATCAACGACTTGCAGCGTCAGTTCCCTGATGCGAAGGAGGAGTATCTCAAGACGAAGGAAGACTTGAAAGAACTGGGTGTTACTCCACAGACAACCTATTTATATATACAGGGTCATCACTTGTTTGATACCGTGGTGTCGCCTATGTTGTCGAAGGTGTGCAACCTGCTCCGCCAGGAACGCCAGAATGAGATATACCATGCTGCGGCCCATAGAACGCAGAAACGAAACGAGATGTCCTGCTACGAAAACTCGTTGCAGGACATCAAGGTGATGCTCAAGAAGAACACAGGCTATATGGTGTCAGAGCAGTTCCGCCGTCTTCAAGAGGATATAAGGAGATATCTTTCTCCTCTTGAGTAGGGAGGATTGTTCACGACCTCCATGGGAATACTAATAATCTGTATATTCAAAAGTACTATTATATATGGTTTGGCCATTGGCCTTAACGACTATTGTATAATATCCTTCTCCCTGATTGAAGTTTATGGTTTCGCTGTCGCCAGTGTTGGTTGTACCTATTGTTATATTATCAATTAACATGCCTTCATAATATACATTTATTGTAACATCATCCAGTACGCTTGTGAAGGTAACTTCGGCGGCTCCCATATACTCATTATAGTTGACGTATACGGTGGTTGGGGTATGGGGCTTACTTTTTATTCTATGTGGTACGGTAGGGTAAAAGATGACGTCATCATCATCGTCTCCAGCGTTTGCTACATTGTAATTAGGTAAAATGGCGAATATAGCCATCACTAAGCAGAAAAATTTTTTGTTCATAATGATTTTAATTTGATTGTTATTGAAATTTTCTCGCTGCAAAGCTATTCTTTTTTTCTAAAAGTAACAAGTTTATTGAAGAAAAAAATAAAACCCCTGCTGCGTAGAAAGTTGTCTATAACAATCTGTATAACAGTGTGTTGCGTAAAATGCAGCATCGCCTTTTAAAGAATAATGCAGCGTTTTTACGTTGTCAGTCAGACAAGAATAAGAGTGATTTACAGTTTTTTCGACTTGATTCTTGTCTTCGTTGCTCTTATTGTACTATTGCTGATACCCATAATCCGCTCAACGTCTGTATCGGTTTTCCCCATGTGATATAATATCTCGAACAACTGATACCTGGGTGAAAGATGATCATAGTCGGTATCAAGCTGAACGACGAATGGGAAATCTATGAGCTTATAGTATTCAATAAAATGCAGGTAGTCGCTTTTGGTCCATGTAACAACAGTGGCCCCGTTAATCATGCTTTCGTACAGCGCCTTTCCTTCATAAAGTATTTTTGACTGCTTATGGTTCAGATCCTCAACCTTATCCTGCAGCATTTTTACTTCATCATTCTTATTTGTGCTGACTTCTTTTAGGTCCTTGATCTTGTCGGAATACAGATTTATCAGTAACTGGTTCTCAAGGACTTTTGCTTTAATCTTGTTTGAGCGGAATTTAAAGAATATATATATGCCTATGCATATACAAATCAGGATTGAGGTGATGAAAATAAAATAGGTAATCTTTTGGCGGAATAAGAATTCTCTGAACTCAAATTCATTCTGGGCCATGATTCCCCTGATATTATTCTGTTGTCTCTGTTTATAGATAGAGTCTTTTAATAAGATGAGTTGCTTGTTGTATTTGTTGGCTCTCTCGTAATCTTTGATGGACTCACATAGCTTGGAGAAATTGCTTGTGATAGTTGCTCTGTCGTTTATATTACGACTGAAGATATATGCAGAATCCAGGTACGCTATAGACTTGTCGTATTCCTTTTGGAGTTGATGGATTCTGCTTTTTACAAAGAATCCATAGCTGTTCTTGTCATTTTCCAGAGCGTGGTAAATATACTTTGTGGCTTTCTGTATGCTATCCGGCAGCATGAAGCTGGCAATATTAGCGTAGAAATAGGATCTCTGTTTTCCTTTTACATATTTAATATATGGTTCGCATTTCTCTAAGGAATACTTCGCTTTTACTTTATTCCCCTGCGTATAATATAATATCATATAGAACATATGTGCATACGCAAGCCATTCTTTGTTATTGGCCTTGATGGAAAGACCATAATTCTTTTCGCAATATTGTTTTGCCAAGTCGTAGTCTCCAGAATATATATATTGCTCGGCTATTCGCTCTATAATCTTATGTCTTAAATTGAGGTTGGAAGTTTTATCTGCCGCTCTTTCTGCTTTAAGTAGATTGGCGAATCCTTCTTTTACCTCATCTTGATCACATAGCTGGGCGCCTTTATAGAAATAGCTTTCTGCCAATAAAGAGTCGTTATCTGTTTCTTGGAATACATTGATACTAAAATTTATCAGAGTATCAGAATCCATTGGTCTGTATTGTCTGTAGTCAAGTTTACATCTTATCAGGTTATAATATGCTACATCTTTCTTGTTGTTGAATTCGGTAAAATCAACTTCATCAAGTTTTATCTCAGCCGAATCGAGCTGATCTTGCTCAATAAGCTGATTAATAGAAGAAAGTTGCTCGTATTTACTATGCGAACAACTGTAAATGAGTAATAGGAGTAGGCCCCAAAGGTAATATTTATATTTTCTCATCTCTATTCAGGTTTATTATTTGCAAATATACGACATTTTTTTATGATGTTCTCTCTTCTTTATGAAACCTTAACAGATTATTTTTGAGATATTATCATCGAAATTTGAGGTAAAAAGCATGATGAAAGTCTGCTGCAATGCTGCATTATTAGAGAAACGGCTATGCTGCGTTTTTCGCAAACTGCTGTAATACAGGTATTTACGATATTCTCAAAATGAAACATCCCATCTAAAATTTTTCCAAAAAAGCTTGTTTCTTTCTCAGATCGTTCATAACTTTGCGGTACAATTTTTCGAAATAAATGTCATTCGGACGATTGAAAACGAGAAAAGAAAAGTTGTCTTCTGGATTTGAAAAACAGAATTTAGAGACAATGGTTTAATAAACAAAAAATAAAGAAGAATTATGAAGAAAAGTAATGTTATAAAGTCAGCTGTTTGTATAGCCGCCATTGTGATGTTGTTAACATTCGCTACGAGCGGTCATGTCAATTTGCCTGGTCATGGTAATCGTGAGGATCAGAATCTCAAAGAGGCCGTTTTAGATTATGTGTCTTCGACTCTTACCAATGGCGAAACAGTCGAATTTGGCGGTAAATACCTTTGCAATGACTATATGGAGAATGGCGAAGCTCGCTTCTCGGCCAATGTTATCTATTATGTGGTAGCAAAGGATGGTACGAAAGGACAACGTATCGCCCATGTTATCTGTAATGAAGATAAGGATAGAATCATTGAATGGCAAGATGTCGAAAATAATAAATAAAAGTCAGATGAAACGCTTGACAATAATCATAATTGCAGCATTGGCACTCTCGTCGTCAGTATTCGGCAAGGATATTAAGGGGCGTGTCCTCGATGCAGATGGTAAGCCTATGGAGTTCGTAAATGCCGTTCTCTTGCAGGATTCCACATTCATTACTGGTGCCATTACCAATAGCAATGGTGACTTTTATCTGTCAAGTGATATCACTGTAGGATTGAAACTCCGACTGTCGTTTGTAGGTTTCGAGACTAAGATGGTGGAAATAGCCTCTGATGGCGAATTAGGCGACATCAGAATGATTGCCTCTGACAATCAGTTGAACGATGTGGTAGTGAGAGGCAACGCCTCAAAGATACACTTGCAAGGAAACTCCTTGGTAGCAAATGTAGAAAACAGTGTGCTGGCCCATGCAGGAACGGCAAAGGATGTCCTCAGACAGATTCCTATGGTGGTTGAGAACAATGGTAACCTGGAAGTGTTTGGAAAAGGTTCACCTGTCGTATATGTCAACGGTCGCAAAATTAACGATGCGCAGGAGCTGTCAAGTTTGTTGTCGGGCAATATCCGGAATGTGGAGGTCATAACTAATCCCGGTGCTTCTTATTCGGCCGATGCAAAGGCAGTCATACGTATCCGGACCAAGCGACCTCAAGGCGATGGCTGGAGTGCTACACTTAGGTCAACGAACGGTTTTCAGCATTATTTCCAGAGTACAAACATGGTGGATTTAAAATTCCGTAGTGGAGGCTTAGAGCTGTTCTCGAACTTCATGTATAATACAGGTAGAAATAGGGAGAAAAAGTTGACTGATATGACTACTCTAGCCAAATCAAGATGGGATCAGCAACTATCAACGATGAATACAAGGCGTTATGACGGTATTCTTGGTAAGCTGGGATTCTCATGGATAATCAATAACAGTCATTCCATAGGTGCCTATTATCAGAATGAGTATGCCAAGAATGAAACAAAGTCGAATCTTGTGAGTTCAGTATTGGTTGATAGAGTCTTCTATGACAATTGGAATACTTGTGCCGATAACACCATTAAGAATACTCCACGTCATGCCGCAAATGTGTATTATAATGGCCAGATTAAGAAACTCAATATCGACTTTAATACCGATTACATCTGGAACAAGGGTGTTCAGAGCACTATGAATAAAGAGAAAAGTGAGATGTATGCGAATCAGGATGTGACGACCTATAGTACGAACAGGAGTCGAATGATTGCCGAGAAGTTAGTGCTATCTTACCCTGTTGGAAAAGGTGTGTTGAGGTTGGGCGAAGAATACATCAGTTCTCGAACCTACAACCATTTCAATACGGCATATGCAGGTCTGGATAATGCTTCTTCAACGATAAAGGAGGAAAATACAGCCTGTTTCTTGGAGGTGGTACAACAAGTTGGATTATTTAGCTTGGGTGCAGGTCTGAGGTATGAGTATGTGGACTATGATTATGCTGATAAAGTGCATTCAGACTATCACCTCAGCAAGAAGTTTAACAATGTGTTCCCATCGTTCAATGTTGCCACACGACTGGGGCAGGTACAGATGTCATTGTCGTATAGCGGCAGAGTGGAGCGTCCGACCTATTCGAACCTGAATGCAAACGTCTCTTATCTGAACAGGATGACATACGAGTCGGGTAATCCGCGCCTTCTGCCCACCAAACTGCACTCCCTGGAGTATATGTCTGTATGGAAGAACTATTTTGCACAGGTGTCGTATTCCTATTTTGACAATCCAATTGTGAACACCACCAAACCATATAGTGAAGATGGTGAGATGACGATTCTGACTTACGATAATTTTAAGAAGAAGCATTTCCTGCAAGCCTTTGTGGGGGGACAGTTTAAGGTTGGTGTTTGGCAGCCACGGGTTAATGTGGGTATGTTTACACAATGGTTCAGTATTCCAGTGGGTGGTAGGAATAAAAGCATGAATACCCCCATAGGAATCCTACAATGGCAGAATGCAATCCATCTGCCTCAGGACATTTGGCTGAACATTGATGGGCAGTGGACTACATCTGGTCATGACAAGAACATCTATCTCAGCAGTTCTTCCTATGTCAATGCCAAGTTATATAAGGAATTCTGTAAAAAGAAACTAAGTGTCACTCTGGAGGCTCGCGATATCTTTAACGGTTCACGTCCTGATGTCACACTCTATAATGATGCTGTCACCATGTTCCAACGGAACTTCAGTGAAATGCGTTGTGTGATGCTGACACTACAGTATAATTTCAACGTCACTCGTGACCGTTATCGTGGTACGGGTGCAGGAAATACAGAGAAAAAACGTTTCTAATCATTATAATATCCAGAATTATGAAGAAACCAAAGATCGTACAGAGCTATTGGAGCAAAGCGTATCAGAATTCGCCGAACGGTGGATGGGCATGCAAGGAGGCTCATTATATGAGCTGGGCACTGAGTTGCCTGCAGCTGAAACAGTTCTACGACGAGGTGGAGTTGGTGACGGATAGTGAAGGCGCTGATTTGCTAATCAATAAGCTTCATTTGCCTTATACGTCATGTAATACCACCTTGGATAAACTCTCCGACGAGAATCCGGCACTTTGGGCGCTTGGTAAGATTGCTGCCTATGAGGCACAACAGGTTCCATTTATCCATGTGGATGGTGATGTCTATATATGGAAGCCATTTCCCACGCGAATGGAGAATGCCGATATCCTGGCCCAGAACATAGAGAGGAATTATCCCTATGGCATCAACTTGCTGAATGAGATGTATGAAAAGAATTTTTCATTCCCTTTCCAGCCTTCGTCGGCTGATATGTGTGAGACGAATATGGGAATTATAGGTGGTCATGACCTCGGTTTTTTCAACGATTATTGTTCCTTGGTTTATCGTTTCCTGGATCTGAATCGGGACAAGTTGGGAAATCTTTCGGGTGGCGTAAGCAGTGTCAACACTATCATGGAACAATATCTGATGTATGAATTTGCAGAGATGCGTGGTAAAAAAGTGGAATACTTGATTGCTGACCTACCTCATACCGAGATGTATAAACTCACTCTGTTCAGTTTGTTGCCCAGAGATGTCAGCTTCGTACATAACATTGGTACTAACAAAAAGCGGGAACTAACGAGTGATCGTCTGGCAAGACTGTTATACTGTGCACATCCTGAGTGTTATGCACATATTATAAACTTATTGAAACAGCATACAATATGATACTAAATAAAGAACATCAGTTATATCGCGTAGATACGGCAGCCGATCTGGCTTATCTGAAGTCTTTGTATGTCAAGGAACTGGATCGCACGTTAGATGCCTCATTCGAGGCCGAAGCTACCCGTGGCATGTACCACTATAAGTTTCAGAAGGGGGTAGAACAGGCGACTTTGAGATTAAGACTGAATCCTTATCTCGTGTTTTTTGAAAATCAGTTCGCAGATAAGAACCATACACTGAACAAAGGGTTATGCGTGTTGTATCCGTCAACGTTGGTAACAGGTAAGACTGAAGGCCATGCTAAGTTCATTGGCAACTCCGGAGCATTGTTATATGCTTGGTCAAAACAATATGAGAAATCGTCTTTCAGTGTAGATGAGGTCATATCGATGTTTGTGGCAATCTTTGGCGGAGTAAATACGGAAGTCGCGATTCGGAAAATGAGAAGAATTATTGAGATGTATATAACAGATTTACTCTTGGTGATTGAATAAAAAAAGAAAAAGACAAAGGGATAGCTTGTGCGCAGAGATATTCTAACGTCTATATAGTGTTTAACAATTTAAAATTTTACAACAATGAAAACAACAACTAAAAAAGAAGAGAACGTAATGAATGTAGCTAACCCAACAGAGATGAAGGAGAATCCTGTTCTGTCTTCAGAAGAACTGTTCAATGTTGAGGGTGGTGAGGATGTTGATCTGGACGAAGACTGCTATACTCAGCAGTGCGTAATTGGTGCCAATATTTGCATCAATGTATCAACAGCTTGTGTGATTGCGAACTAAAAAGAAGAAGGTTCTAATCAGAAGGGAAGTGATATGCATGTTTTGATAACAGGTATATCCTTCCCTTATCAAAAAAAGGAATTAAAATGGAAACAAAATATTATTTAAATCCTGACTATACCATTCGTAAAGATGGTAATAGGTATCTGCTTCACTCCAGATTCATGAAGAAGTATGATTCAGATACGGCAAAGACTTTGATCCATCCTTATCATGCTAGATTGTTGTCGCTGTTCTCAGGTGGTAGTTCGGCAGAGCAGGCCGCAAGCGTTATAGCTGAAGATTTGGGCGTTACTCAGGCAGAGGCAAGGAAAATCCTCGTTCCTTGGATGAATAAAGAAAAGTTTTGCATTAAGATAAACAACTCTAATGTGAAGATTCCCAAGAATGTTTTGGTTCCATCCGATAGTATCGTAGACCAGCGTGACATCGTACCATTCAGTATTCCTAAATCCCTTGTCAAGGATGTGGATTTGTCAACTAAGAGACTTCAAATTCCTTATCTGATGACGTTCATGCTGACGAACACCTGTGTCACGAAGTGCTGTTATTGCTATGCTGATACTCAGACCAAGGTGAAGCAGCACCTTTCCACAGAACGAATCTTCGAGATTATCAGAGAGGCTAAGCGTCTTGGTGTTTACAATATCTTCCTAATTGGTGGTGAGGTGTTCTTGCATCCTGACTGGGAGCTTGTTCTGAAAGAACTCACTGATAATGGTTTCGGCCCTGATACTATTTCAACGAAGGTACCTATCACGCCAAGAATCGTAAAGGGATTGTTGGAGAGTGGTTATAAGGGAACGCTCCAGTTGTCGATAGACACCCTTATTCCAAATATTGCTGTTGATACGTTACATGTCAATCCATGCTATGTGTCAAAAGTAAGGCAAGGTTTGGATTTGTTGGAAGAAGCAGGCATCTCTTATAGAGTAGAGACCGTTCTGACCAAGGCTACCTGCACAAAGAAAAACATCGATACCTTGTTTGATTTTCTGAAGGGAAAAGAACATATCAAGAGCTGGGAAATCAGAACAGCCATGTTCTCTAACCAGAAGTCCATGGATAACTTCAACTCTATTAAGGCAACGGTGCCTCAGCTGGAAGAGTTATATGCTTATGCAGAGGGTACACTCGGAAAAGAAGCTTCATTCTCAATTTTGTTCCCACGTACAGAAATTGATAAGGCATATTATTCAGCAGAGGGTGGAAGCTCTACATTCAGAGGTGCAAAATGTTCGGCTTTGAATGATCACCTGTTTGTTCTGCCTGATGGCAAATGCACTATTTGTGAACAGTTATACTGGAATCCGAATTTTATTATTGGTGATCTGACGAATGAAAGCATTTCGGAAGTCTGGAATTCTGCAAGAGCAAACAGACTGTTGAATCTGAAGCAAGAGACAATAAACAAACAGAGCCCATGTAGTGCTTGCAAATTGTTTGATGATTGTTTCAGAATCAACAGAAACAGATGTTGGACTGATGTCATCAAGGCTTATGGTGCCGATCGATGGGATTTCCCTGATCCCAGATGTAAGTTCGCTCCCAAAATGAATAACAACATATCTTATAAGGCCGGATGAGACAATTACTGATCTTCTTGACTTTATTCGTGGGGCTGCCGATCAAGGCTGATGAGGGCTTATGGGCTATCCATGACTTCCATCCCTCAACACGGGGTTCTTCTCTTTGTTTCTACTCAGAGAACGTACCTTCCATAAAGGATGCTATAGTGGCTATAGGTGAGGGCGGATCGGGTAGCTTTATTTCTAATACAGGACTTGTATTGACCAATATGCATGTCATCAGGTCGTTGGTGGCAAAGGGTAGTGGGATGGAGCATGTCATGGAAAATGGTTTCTGTACCAGTCCAACAGCTCCGGAATTTAAACTGAAAGGCCTGTATTTGAAGCAATTGGTTAGAACAGTCGATGTGTCTGCTGAGGTTGCTCAAGGGTTATCAGAAGGTCAGAAATGGGATTCTCTGGTAAAAGAGATTTGTTTAAGATACCCACCTCGCCAAAAGGGGAATATTCAGGAAATCAAGCGAGAGTTCTATGGTACCAGTCATTTTCTGCACGAATATTCTGTGATAGATGATGTCCGTCTTGTTTTTTGTCCTCCCCGGCACATGGCTTTTTATGGTGGCGATGCTGTCAACTGGCATTGGCCGCGGATGAGTGCCGACTTTGCGATATTGCGGGCTTATGTGAGAAACGGTGATGGGGAGTCACAACCATACTCCCCCGGATATTATCTGAAAATGTGCGAACATGGGGTTCTTCCCAATGAGGAAGTCTATGTGTTAGGCTTTCCTCGTGGCGCCTCTAATGACTGGATTTCTGCAGATGTAGATGAAAGCATTCTTTATAGTATGGTAAGGCGTGCAGAGATTCTGGCGTTGAGAATAGGCGTTATCAAGAAATATCAGGGTGATGTGTCCTCATTGGATAACGAGCGACTTAAGATTCTTGGTAGAATTACAGGGGCTATGCGCTATATGGTACCTGAGAAACTGCTGGCCAGGGAGGATTCGTGCAGTGTGTTGCTCCGCAAACAGGATGTAGGAAAGTTCCAGGATTTCTGTCGTTTACGGCATCAGGCCGATTCGCTGGTCAGATTGATAGGCCCTTTAATAGAATATGACGATGACTATCGTAGATGTATTCAGGCTATCCAATTCATCAACTCGGCAGGACTGGTAAAAAATAAGAATAGGTTTACGACAAATGTCTTAAGTCAATTAGTTGATAGAGTGTTTGGCTCGTCGGATATTGCAATGGAGAAAGCAATGACAAGATGTATGCTGAACTATCTTTCTCGTAAACATAGTATATTTGTCCCGAAGCCCATCAGAAATGGGGAAATGGGGGTGAATGATTATGTTGAAGACGTATACAGCCGTTCCTCTTTAGTCCAGAAAGATACAGTAAGGTCTATATTGTCAGGTAGTCGACAGGTGCACCATGATCCAGCCATTAGCTATCTCGAGTATACAGACTCGGTTTATCGGTCTGATGTCGGCACACGTTTGGTCTCTTATGCCAGCCAACTTAATGGAGTGAGAGATAGAATTCTTGCTATGCTTTATGATTGTGGCTTGATTCGCTGGTCAGGTACAAATGGAACTTTACGGGTGTCATATGGAAGAACTGGTGTGCAGTGTTGGGCTACAAGCCTGAATCGTGAGATAGGCAACGCTTGGTCAGGCTATGGCTATAAGTTAGGAGATCATTTGTCTGATGATAAACAGGTAGTGATGAACTTTACTACTAATTGCCATACATCAGGCGGGAATTCCGGTAGCCCAGTAATCAATGAACGTGGCGAGATGGTTGGACTCAACTTTGATAGAGTTTTCGACGGCCTTTGTGGAGATTACTATTATCTGCCCTCTGTTTGTCGGAATATATGTGTAAGTGTTGATTATATCATACAGATATTGCTGTCAAGGAATGATTCAAAACGAATACTTAAAGAACTTTGAATATGAAAGATAGTCATAACGAAATATTTATATCTGCTGTGCTCACCATGCACAATGAGGAGTCGTTTATATGTCAGTGTATAGACTCTGTTCTGGCTCAGGACCATAAAAATTTTGAGCTTATTATCGTTGACGATGGATCAACTGACAGATCGTGTGAGATTGTGGCATCTTACCGTGATCGTAGGATCCGGTTGTACAGAAACCATCAGAATTATATCCAGTCACTGAATCTGGGCATATCCAAGGCGTCTGGAAAGTATATTGCTCATATTGATGCCGATGATGTGATGTGCAAGTCACGGTTTTCAGAACAGATTCATTATATGGAGCAACATCCTGATGTTGATATCTGTGGAGCTTTTATGGATTCCTTTGGTCGGTTAAATACTGACTATACGGCTCCAACGGAGAACTTACGTATTATTTCCGATCTGCTGTGGGGTGTACAGATATTCCATCCTGTTATGATGTTTCGGACTTCATCGTTAATTGCTCGCGGTATGAAGGACCGGCTTTATAATCCACAATGTCCCTTGTGTGAGGACTACGACCTTCTTGTTTCTTCTGCATTACAGGGTATGTCGTTTGGTAACGTCGCGCAGAAACTGGTTCATTATCGACTTTCTGACAAACAGTTGACATGTGCCAAGGCCAAACAGGTGAGATACTATATGCTTCAGGTTAGAAAGAAATACTATGATTATATAGTAGCGGCCTTATTGAACTCAAATAAGGAACAGAATATGCCTGCTATCCAGGCATTAACCGATAGGTATGTAAGGAAAGAGATGAAGAAAACGGATTTCCTGAAGGGTATATCGGATATGTATTATCATTATTTATCTGAGGTTAGATGAAGGTTATCCGACAAAGAGATGCTATGCAGTGTGGAGTAGCTTGTCTGGCTATGATCTCCTGTCATTTGGGTAAGAAAATATCCTTGACAGAGGTATCTAACTATTGCCATGCCAGAACGACTGGAGTCTCTTTAAAAAGCATCTCCGATGGTGCCAAGGCTATCGGACTGAATAGCTGGGCTTCATGTATATCTGTTGATAAGCTTTCGCATGGTGACAAGCCTTGTATACTTCATTGGAATCAGAAGCATTTTGTGGTTCTGTATAAAGTTAAGGACGGAAACGTTTTCTATGTTGCAGATCCAGGAAAAGGACTGATAAAATATAATCGTGAGGAATTTGAACGTCATTGGGTCAGTACCAAGGGAAATGGTCAGCATATGGGTATTGCCATGTTCTTTGAGCCTACATCAGAATTCTATGAAAAGAATGAAGATCGTATTGATGAAAGGCGTTCTTTCAGATTCCTTGCCAGCTATATCATGGAGTATCGGCGGTATTTCATGCAAGTCTTCCTTAGCCTTCTTTTTGTATGTCTGCTGCAGTTGGTCATGCCATTCCTTACACAAGGTATTGTTGACCTTGGAATAGCACATAAGGATGTTCACCTCATTTTTGCTATATTGTTGGGTGAGTTGGCAATTGTTATCGGCAAGACCTCAACAGATTTCATCCGCCGCTGGTTGCTGTTACATATATCCATGCGAATCAACATTTCCTTGGTAAGCGATTTCTTTATTAAGCTGTTACGGCTTCCGATGTCTTTCTTTGAAACAAAGCTGATGGGCGACTTGCTTCAGAGAATGAACGACCATTCCAGAGTACAATTGTTCCTAACCAACCAACTGTTGGGTGTAATGTTTACTTTCTTTAGCTTTATTGTCTTTGGTAGCGTCCTCTTGGTCTATAATAAATTGATTTTTGGCGTATTCTTGTTGGGAAGTATTATCTATGGCCTTTGGATTGCCTATTTCCTGAAAAGGAGAAAAATCATTGACTATGAGCTGTTTGAGCAGCAGGCTATTAACAAGAATAGAACCTATCAGTTTGTTACCTCTATGCAGGAAATCAAGTTGCAGGATTGTGAGAAACGTCGTAGATGGGAATGGGAAGATACACAGGCTGATCTTTTTAATGTCCAGATGAAGTCACTCAAGTTACAACAAACTCAGGAAGCTGGAAGTGTGTTTATCAATGAGGTTAAGAATATTTTTATAACAGTGCTGGCTGCAACTGCGGTTATTAATGGACAGATAACTCTTGGTACGATGCTAGCCATACAGTATATTGTCGGGCAATTGAACTCGCCAGTGGAGAACCTGATGACCTTTGTCTATTATCTTCAGGATGTCAAGATATCATTGGACCGAATTAACGAAATCCATCAGGCAGACAATGAGGAAAGTGGGGATGTTAAGCTGGATAGCTTCGATGGACACAAGGACATTATCATCGATCATGTGGATTTCAAATACGATATGCATGCCCTTCAAAATACATTGAATGATATCTCATTCACCATTCCTGAAGGCAAGGTTACAGCTATTGTTGGCGCCAGTGGCAGTGGCAAAACCACCTTAATGAAGTTGCTGTTGGCCTATTATCCGGTTCTGGCTGGGTCAATTCGGATTGCGGGACATCAGATAAAGGACTATAGCTTGAAGTGGTGGCGTCGGCATTGTGGCGTTGTAATGCAAGAAGGCATTATTTTCTCTGAATCTATCGCTCGTAATATTGCTGTTAGCGATGGAGCCGTGGATGAACAGCGTTTGGATGAGGCTGCCAAGATAGCCTGTATCTATGATTTTGTAATGTCTCTTCCACTGAAATATGATACAAAGATAGGACGTGATGGGCTAGGGCTGAGTCTTGGACAACGTCAGCGCATCCTGATTGCTAGGGCGGTCTATAAAAATCCAGATTTTATTTTCCTGGATGAGGCTACTAATTCACTTGATGCTAAGAACGAACGTGAGATTGTAGATAACCTTGACAAGTTTTATCGGGGAAAGACCGTCGTCGTTGTGGCTCATAGGCTAAGCACTATCAAAAATGCGGATCAGATTATCGTGTTGGATCATGGTCGTGTTGCTGAAAGTGGTAACCATGTCTCTCTGATACAAAAGAAGGGATTGTACTATCATCTGATAAAGAACCAACTAGAATTAGGAAATTAATGATGAGTAGAAAAAATATAAATCAGAGCCATATCGAGATAAGATCAGAGAAGGTTCGTAGGATCATTGGCGCCAATCCTCCAAAGTTCGTAAGTTGGGGCATTATTGTTATCATGTTACTGTATGTGGCATTGTTCGTTTTTGTGTTGAGTCTTCCTTATCCTTATGGCGGGGGAGAAACAATTTTTCAACATCTTTTCCGGATTTGATACACTTAATAATTCCGTCGTGGGATAGAAAGTGTTAGAGGAAATTCATGATGTGTAATCATTATAAAAAAGAAGTGCAATGAGAATAACAGAAATAATAAAGAAGGTATGGGAAAGGCTTAGAAGGTTTCCTTGTTACATTCAGTCTGATATGATGGATAGCAGGCCAGCGGCTTTGGCCTCGATGGCTTCATATTATGGTAAGAGGTATAGCCTTTCTGAACTTCGGGAACTATGTTCCCCTCCTGGAAATGGTGTGAGTATGCAGAGAATAGAAGATGCCGCAAGAAAGATCGGCTTTGAGACCCAGTCAATAAAGACAACTATCGCAAGACTTTGCCGGAAGAACCCTATTCCTTGCATTCTTCTTTGGGATAATGCTCGTTTCGTTGTGCTTTATGACATCAGGAAATCACTGCTCACAGGTCAGAGATACTTTTATATCTCTGACCCGAGCTGTGGTAGGATGAAAGTCAATGAAAACGAGTTCTGCTTGTATTGGTGTAATGAAGACGGAGAAGGCATAGCCTTACTCATGACGCCTTCTGTATAAGTTTACACGTAAGTCTCGAGAAACTTTACTTCGCCCTCGACCTTTACCTCGCTTGTGGTGGCGGGTAGTAACACTGTGTCACCCATTTGGAAAGGCATCTCCTCGCCATTGCAGATGAGACGGCCTTCGCCCTTTACGGCTATCAGGATGACAAATGAGTCGAGCTCGGAGTAATCGAGAGTCATGGGCTCGTTGAGGTCGTAAACGGCAGTGGTGAAGTAGGGACATGTAGCCACCTGTACGCCCTCGTTCTTTACAGGTTCGTATTCTGCACGGTAGTTGGGCAGTACAGTGTAGTCGATGCTCTCTGCGGCCTCTTTGGTGTGGAGCTCACGATAGTTGCCGTTTTTGTCCTTGCGCTTGAAGTCATAGATACGATAGGTTACATCGGATGTCTGCTGAATCTCGGCCACGAAACAACCTGCACCAATGGCGTGAATGCGGCCTGCGGGGATGAAGAACACGTCGCCCTCGTTTACCTCATAGCGTGCAAGTGCGTCGGTGATGGTGTCGTTCTCTACCATCTGCTTATATTGCTCGGGAGTAATCTGCTGTTTCAGTCCGTTGTAGAGTTGGGCACCAGGTGTGGGTTCTAGGGCATACCACATTTCTGTCTTGCCACGGCTCTTACCTTGGCGATGGGCTATCTCGTCGGTGGGGTGTACTTGGATGGAAAGGTCTTTTTGGGCATCGATAAACTTGATAAGTAGGGGAAACTCGTCGCCAAAACGCTCATAGTTTTCCTCGCCAACCAGTTGGCCTTTCAGTTCACGTACCAGCTGGTTCAGACTCTTGCCCTTATGTGGCCCGTTGGCTACAATGGTCTCGTTGTCTTTCACACCAGAGATTTCCCAGCTCTCGCCTACGTTCTCGCATCCCTCCGATAGCGAGCGCTCAAGTTGCGAGTCTAAATGTTTGAAGGGGATGATCTTGTCACCTCCCCATAGTGTCTGCTTCAGCAGCGGTTCAAATTTAATCATTGTTTTGGTTATATTAATTAATCAGTTTTCTTTCCAGAAACTTCGGGTGAATAGCACCAGCACGGTCATAATCTCTAAACGTCCCATGAGCATCAGTAGACAGAGAATCCACTTGATGTATTCGGGAAGAATCGACCACGACATGACGGGGCCTATCTGAGTGCCGAGGGTGGGGCCAACATTGCTGACACAACTCAAGGCTATGGTGATGGCGTTTGTATTGTCAATGCCTGCCACAATCATGATTGTGGCGGTGACGAGTATCATTAGCATGGTCAGTGTGAAGAAGGCGAAAAGCGTGATGAGCTTTGACTGCGGGATATTTTGGCCGTTTACCTTCACGGGCAGTACTGCATTAGGGTGCAGGCTCTGCCTGAAGTTGTTGCGTACTACCTTCAGCAGCATCACGCCACGAATGCACTTGAAACCACCACTTGTGCTACCGGCACATGCTCCGAGATACATCACGACGCCTAAAATCACCCAAGTGACATGAGGCCATGTTCCTGCATCTTCATTAAACATACCTGTGGTTGTCATGAATGATACCACTTGGAATAGGGCACTACGAAATGCATGTTCGAAATCGTAATCCATCCTGCTGATGAGCAGGTACATGATCCATAGCGTGGCACCAGCCATAATGCTGATGTAGAGCCTGAATTCGGAGTTTGTGAATAGCGATTTCAACTTCATCTTGAAGATTGTTATATATAATAAGGTGAAGTTGATACCAGACAGGAACTGGAATGTAATTGATATGTAGTCGATAGTGGGAGAGTGGAAAAACTCCGTACTCTCATTGTGGATGGAGAAACCGCCTGTGGCCGTTGTTGTCATCGAATAGTTCAGTGCTTCGAACCAGTTCATGCCTGCGGTCCAGAATGACAGGCCGCAAGCAAAGGTCAGGATGAGATATATGCTCCATATCCATTTTGCCGTCGTGCTGAGTCGCGGGTGCATCTTTGCCTTGATAGGGCCGGTGGCCTCTGCGGCAAACACCTTCACGCTACCACCTACCAGTGAAGGCAGGATGGCGATGGTGAAGAACACGATTCCCAAACCGCCTATCCATTGCATCAGCGAGCGCCAGAACAAAATGGCATGCGGCAGGCATTCCACGTCGTCGAGAATGGTTGCTCCTGTTGTTGAGAAGCCAGACATGGTTTCGAAATAGGCATCGGTCACGTTGGTGATGCTACCATGGATGAGGAAAGGGAACATGCCAAAGAACGAGAAAACCACCCAAGCCGCTGTCACCACCACATAGGCGTCGCGACGGCTGAGACTGTTTTCTGAGTTACGTCCTAAGTACAAGAAAAAGAAACCACTTCCGAACGTCAGCAACAACGACATCAAGAATGCCATCAGATCATCCTCGTGATACGAGAAAGCCATCAGGGCGCAACTCGACATGAAGAATGCCTCGATAAACAGCAGTGAGCCTATGATTTTGCTGATGATACGGAAGTTTACCATATCGCGTTTTTCTTAAAGAACTTCTCTATATGATTAAGTTTAGCCTCGTGGCAGAATACCATGACGGAGTCGCCTGCCTCGATTTGTGAGTTACCGTTCACGAGCATGCCCTGCCCCTTACGGACCAGTCCGCCAATGGTGACACCGAAAGGCATGCCCAAGTCTTTGACGGGCTTTTTGGTGACCTTTGATCCCTCAGCAGCCGTGAATTCTGCCACTTCTGCATCGACCAGCATCAGTGACCGTAGATTGTCGACATCTGCATCAAGCATCATCTGGAAGATGTGGCTCGCTGCTATGGTTTTCTTGTTGATGATTGTACCTATATCAAGGCTTTCGGCCATACTTACATAGTCGAGGTTCTCAACCATGGCAATGGTTTTACGCACACCTACCTTCTTTGCTGTCAGACAAGCCAGAATGTTGGTCTCGGCGTTGCCTGTCAGTGCCACAAAGGCCTGAGTGTTCCTGATGCCTTCTTCCTCAAGCAGGCCTAGGTCTCGTCCATCACCGTGTATTACCATTGTGTCGTTGTTCTCTAGCAGTTCGTTTAGCCTTTCGCAACGGGTAGCGTCTTTCTCTATGATTTTCACGTTCATATAGTCGGGCGCTGTCAGAGCAGCACGTACGGCAGTTTTTCCGCCCCCCATGATGATGACGTTTTTCACGTCAGTATAGTGCTCCTTACCCACAATCTTGCGGATGTAGGGTATGTAGTCCTTCGTTGTCATAAAGTAGGCGAGGTCGTTCACGCGCAGTTCATCCATACCTGCAGGGATAATCGTCTCTCCGCCACGCTTGATGGCTACGATGTGATAAGGATCGTCGGGGCCGCAAAGGTCTCTCAGCGGCAGATTCAGAATCTCGGCCGTCTCACGCAGTTTAATACCCAGCAGAATCAAGGCTCCATCATGCACATCCCAACGCTGACGTACCCACGACATCTTCAGTCCGTTGTTGATGTCGGTGGCAGCAAGCACTTCGGGATAGATAAGAGAGTCGAGCCCTAGGTTTTTGAAGAATGGCTGTAGGCTGGGCGACAGGTATTCATAGTTGTCGATACGCGCCACGGTTTTTTTAGCGCCCAGAGCATGAGCCAGTATGCAGGCATTGATGTTGGTGCTTTCCTCTGGAGTTACACCTACAAACAGGTCGGCATGGGGCGTACCAGCCTCTTTCAGTGCTTTAATGCTCGTGGGAAGTGCGCAATAAGTCATTACGTCGTACTCGCTGAGACCGCTCAGGCGATCCTCGTCAGCGTCTATCAGTACACAGTCCTGATGCTCGCGCGACAGCAGTTTCGACAGATGAGTTCCTACGGCACCTGCACCGACAATAACGATTTTCATATTTCTTTGATAGCCTTGATGATGCTTTCTTCGTCGAGTCCGACAATTTTCTGTAACTCGCAGACCTTACCATGTTCTACGAAGCTGTCGGGAAGACCCAGTCTCACGATGCGAGGTTCATAGCCGTGGTCGTTCATCCATTCCAGAACAGCTGATCCCAGTCCGCCGCTCTTTGTGCCATTCTCCACGGTGATAATTTTTTTGAACTTCTTGCCAACTTCTTCCAGAATATTTTCGTCGATGGGTTTCAGGAAACGCATATCGTAGTGAGCCACGCTGATAGTGTCGCCTTCTTGCCTCATCTGTTCTATGGCGCGTGTTACATTATTACCTATCGGACCGATGCTCAGTACTGCTACGTCGCTGCCGTCGTGCAGTTTGCGACCTGTGCCCACCTCGATTTCCTCCAACGGACAACGCCAGTCTTGCAACTCACCGCCGCCTCTGGGGTAACGGATTACGAACGGTCCCTTATTGGGCAACTGGGCTGTATACATCAGTCTGCGCAACTCGTGCTCGTCTAATGGCGAGGCAATTGTCAGGTTCGGTATGGGGCGCAGTGCTGCCAAATCGAAGGCACCATGGTGTGTGGGACCATCTTCGCCTACCAGCCCTGCGCGGTCGAAGCAGAACACCACGTTAAGATTCAGCAGGGCTACATCATGGATGATGTTGTCGAAGGCACGTTGTGCAAAGGCACTGTAGATATTACAGAACGGCAGAAGTCCGTCTTTGGCCATACCCCCAGAGAAGGTTACAGCATGTCCCTCTGCGATACCGACGTCGAAGGTGCGCGAAGGCATTTCCTTCATCATAATGTTCATAGAGCATCCACTGGGCATGGCGGGCGTCACACCCACGATTTTCGGATTCTGCTTGGCCAGCTCCAGCAGGGTATGTCCAAACACATCCTGATATTTCTGAGGTTTCGTGGGGTCGTTGTCCACAAGGCGCTCGCCCGTGTCAGGATTGAACTTGCCGGGAGCATGCCATACGGTCACGTCTTTTTCTGCGGGCGCATAACCATGTCCTTTCTGCGTGTGCAGATGGAGCAACTTTGGGCCCTTCATATCCTTCATCTGGCGTAGAATACGCACCAGCTCCTTCACGTCGTGTCCATCGAAGGGGCCGAAGTAGCGTATGTTCATTCCTTCAAAGATGTTCTGTTGGTGCGAGATGGCACTCTTCACGGCATTCGTCAGACGGATGATGCCCTTGCGGCGATCTTCGTTCAGCATGCCTTTGCCATGTAACCAGCGCGCGGCCTTGAAGCGTATGGCGTTATAGGTCTCGTTGGTACTCAGGTTCAGCAGATATTGTTTCATGCCGCCAACCGAACGGTCGATGGACATGTTGTTGTCGTTCAGGATAATCAGCAGGTCGTTGGGTGATGACGATACGTTGTTTAGACCTTCGAAAGCCAGTCCGCCACTCAGGGCGCCGTCGCCGATTACTGCCACCACATGGCGATTGTCTTTGCCCTCCAACTTGGCTGCCACAGCCATACCAAGGGCTGCTGATACAGAGTTGCTGGCATGTCCGCATGCAAATGTATCATACTCGCTCTCAATTGGCGATGGGAACGGCTTGATGCCGCCTAGTTTACGATTGGTACAGAATTGATCACGTCTTCCTGTTAATATTTTGTGACCATACGCTTGATGGCCCACATCCCATACAATACGGTCTTCGGGCGTGTCATACACATAATGCAGTGCCACGGTAATCTCTGCCACGCCAAGACTCGAAGCCAAGTGTCCGGGGTTTACTGCAACTTCCTCGATAATGTCGCGACGCAACTCATTGCAGAGTTGGGGTAACTCATCGACAGAGAGCTTACGCAAATCCTCAGGGTATTGGATCTTGTTTAAGAGTGTAAATTCAGTTTTTTCCACACAAATCATTGTTATTTTGGCGGCAAAGTTATACAATTTTTATCAAAATACAAAAAAAATCAGTATTTTTGCACCCTGAAATCTGAATAGAACTTAAATTATATATATGAGATACGGAATTATCGGCGTTGGTGCCATTGGTGGCTTTTATGGAAGTAAACTGGCTTATAGTGGGCAGGAGGTCCATTTTCTGTTGCATAGCGATTATCAGTTTGTGAAAGAACATGGTATGCAGGTGGATTCGTGCGACGGGTCATTCCATCTTGACCATGTGAATGTCTATCAGAATGTTGAAGATATGCCCAAGTGCGACGTCGTTCTTGTGGGATTGAAAACAACCAACAATCATCTGCTTGCTAAGTTGTTGCCGCCTCTACTTCACGAACATACCATTGTTGTACTTATCCAGAATGGCATCGGTGTTGAGGCCGATGTACAGCAGATGTTCCCTAAAACACAGCTTGTAGCAGGACTGGCGTTTATTTGCTCGGCCAAGACGGAGCCAGGACGTGTAAACCATCAGTGCTATGGTAGCATCAATCTTGGTAACTACTCTTGTAAGGATGAAGCACGCTTCCAGCAGATTTTAAACGATTTTACAAATGCGGGTGTTCAGGCAGCTTCCGTACCTTACGAAGAAGCTCGCTGGAAAAAGGCTGTCTGGAACATGCCCTTCAATGGCATGACCGTAGCTCTTGACACGCAGACCGATCTCCTGTTGAAGAATCCCACCACCCGTCAGCTCATCCGCGACCTGATGATGGAGGTGATTGGAGCTGCTCAGCATTTGGGTGTGACAGGTCTTACCGAGGCGTTTGCCGACAAGATGATTGAGACCACCGACGTTATGACACCCTATTCACCTTCGATGAAACTCGACTACGATTTCCACCGTCCGATGGAGATTCACTATCTTTACAGTCGGCCTATAGAAATAGCCCGCGCAGCAGGTTATCGCATGCCTAAACTTGAGATGCTTGAGGCCGAATTGCGTTTCAAGGAGCAGGCTTGATTTTCTTTCTATAATAAATGCTAAAAGGTTTGGTAGTTACATAAAAACTTCATATTTTTGCAGAAAGTTTAATGACTGCACCTAAAATATGAAATATGTCGCCTTGCCATTTACCGAAACCCGTCGCCTGTCGTTCTATCTGGCGATGGAGGAGTATGTGGCGCGCCATTTCGACGAACCCGACTACTTCTTTATGTGGCAGGTAGAACCAACGGTTATCATCGGGCGTAATCAAGTGCTTGAGAATGAGGTGAATATTGATTACTGCCGTAGTCGTGATATCAAGGTGTTTCGTCGCAAAAGCGGAGGAGGCTGCGTTTATGCCGATAGAGATAACGTGATGCTTTCATTTGTCTCTTCTGAGGAAAATGTCGGTCTGGCTTTCAACCATTTTATCAATATGGTGTTGCTCGTGCTCAGAAAGATGGGCATCGAGGCCACAGGCACCAGTCATAACGATGTGCTGATTGGCAATCGTAAGGTGTGTGGCACAGCCTGTTATCATTTGAATGGCCGTAGCATCGTACACTCAACCCTGCTCTACGATACTAATATGGATCACATGCTCCAAGCCATTACCCCAGGACCTGAAAAGTTGGAGAAAAAGGGCATTCAGAGCGTGCGTCAGCGCATCACCTTATTAAAAAATCATACATCGTTCTCTCTCTGCGAAGTGAAGGCGTTGATTCGCGACACTTTATGTGTGGGTGAGCGTGTGCTTACCGCCGAGGAGGTGAGCGGAATAGAGCAGTTGGAACAGCAGTATTTTCGTGAAGACTATATCAAACAATTACAATAATCTATGGCAATCAAACAAGAAATAGAAAAGAAAGAGAAGCGTACTTGTCTTTATGACAAGCATATCTCATTGGGAGCTACGATGGTCACCTTCGGCGGCTTCGACATGCCCCTATTATATCAGTATGCAGGCATTGCGCCCGAGCATCTGGCCGTGCGCGAGAAGGTGGGTCTGTTTGATGTATCTCACATGGGCGAGGTCACAGTGAAGGGGCCGGATGCTGAGCGTTATGTGCAGCACATTTTCACCAACGATGTTGCAGATGCCCCTGTTGGCAAAATTTACTATGGTATGATGTGCTATGAGAACGGAGGCACTGTTGACGATCTGTTGGTATATAAGATGGGTGAGAACGATTTCTTTCTCGTTATCAATGCCGCCAACATCGATAAAGACTGGGCTTGGATGCTGCAACAGGCCGAAGGTTTCGACATAGATTTGCAGAACCGCTCCGACTATTATGGTCAGATAGCAGTTCAAGGTCCTGAGGCAGAGCATACCGTCGAGGTGGTGCTGGGACTGCCTTGTGCCGAACTCACTTTTTATACTTGTAAGGTTATAGGCGATGTCATCATCTCCCGAACAGGTTATACTGGTGAGGATGGCTTTGAAATCTATGCCTCTCACGACTACATCCGTGACTGCTGGGACAAACTCATTGCTGCTGGAGTACAACCCTGTGGCTTAGGTTGTCGCGACACCCTGCGCTTCGAAGTCGGCCTGCCTCTCTATGGCGATGAGCTTTCTGAGGACATCACCCCCGTGATGGCTGGTCTTACACTGTTTGTAAAGTTTGACAAGCCTGAGTTCGTTGGCCGTGAGGCTTTGTTAAAGCAGAAGACCGAAGGCCCTCAGAAAAAACTTGTGGGTATCGAACTCTTCGACAAGGCCATCCCCCGTCATGGCTATACTGTACTGAATATGAATGACGAGCCAATTGGCGAGGTAACGACAGGCTATCACACCTTGTCAACCGACAAGAGCGTATGTATGGCACTTATCGACGCTGCCTATGCTAAACTTGATACCGAGGTGCAGATTCAGATCCGTAAGAAGGTATTCCCTGGTAAAGTGGTCAAAAAACAATTCTATAACAAAAGCTATAAAAAATGAGTAAGGTAATTGAAGGGCTCTACTACTCGGAGTCACACGAATTTGTAAGAGTAGAAGGTAACGTTGGTTTCGTAGGAATCACAGACTATGCCCAGAATGCATTAGGTAATGTGGTTTATGTAGATATGCCCGAGATTGACGACGAGGTAACGGCAGGTGAGGAGTTTGGAGCTGTTGAGAGTGTTAAGGCTGCCAGCGACTTGATCTCACCCGTCAGTGGAACCGTTATCGAGATTAACGAGGCTCTTGAGGATGAACCCGAGCTCATCAACCAGGATGCTTTCGAGAACTGGATCATCAAAGTCGAACTCAGCGACAAGTCCGATCTCGACAACCTCATGGATGCAGCTGCTTACGAAAAGTTCTGCGAGAAATAATTTATTAGGCACGGATTCTTAGTTCGTCCAGGAATCCGTGCCAAAAAGAATATTTTATGGAATATAAATATTTCCCCCATACAGAGGATGACCTGCAGGCGATGATGGCGAAGGTTGGGGTGGATAGCCTTGATGGCTTATATGCTCAGATTCCAGAGACCATCCGTTTCAAGGGCGACTATGAGATGCCGCTTTCTATGAGTGAGCAGGAGGTGCGTCAGGTGTTCGAGAAACTCGGCAACGAGAACAGACAGCTTACCTGTTTTGCTGGCATGGGTGTCTACGATCATTACACCCCGTCAGTCATTCCCAGTCTGCTGCAACGCTCCGAGTTCCTCACCTCCTATACTCCCTATCAGGCAGAAATCTCACAAGGTACGCTTCACTACATCTTCGAGTATCAGAGTATGATGGCTGAACTTACGGGTATGGACATATCCAATGCCTCGATGTATGATGGTACCACAGCCTGTGCCGAGGCCATGATGATGGTTGTTGCCGCAGGTAAGAAACAGAACAAGGTGCTTGTTTCGGGTTGCCTCAACCCTCAGAATCTCAAGGTACTTAAGACCTATGCCCTCCATCGGGACATAGAAGTTGAGGTGTTGCCAGTCCGCGATGGTGTTACTAGCCTAGACGATGTGAAGACCCGTCTTGCTGAAGGCGGTTATGCCGGTGTCATCGTTCAGCAGCCTAATGTCTATGGTATCGTGGAAGACTTTACAGGCTTTGCTGATGCCTGTCATGAGCAGAAAGCCCTCTTGGTAATCGATAGTGTTGCTGCCGACCTCGCTGTATTGAAGACCCCAGGAGAATGGGGGGCTGATATCGCCGTTGGCGATGGTCAGAGTCTTGGTATACCTATGCAGTTCGGTGGTCCTTACGTGGGCTATATGTGTTGCACAGAGAAACTCATCCGTAAAATGCCAGGTCGTATCGTCGGCATGACCAAAGATAATCGTGGCCAACGCGCCTTCGTGCTCACTCTCCAGGCCCGCGAGCAGCACATCCGTCGACAGAAAGCCACATCAAACATCTGTTCCAACCAGTCTTTGATGGCGCTCTTTGTAACGGTTTATATGTCGCTCATGGGACGTCAGGGCTTGAAAGAAGCTGCAGAGCTCTCCTATGCTGGTGCTCATTACCTCTGTGACGAACTACTGAAAACGGGGCGCTTTAAACTGGCTTACGACCAGCCGTTTTTCAATGAGTTTTTTGTGAAGTACGATGGCGATGTTGATACGCTCTATCAGCGCTTCATCGAAGCAGGGATCCTTGGTGGTGTCCGTATCGAAGATGGCTTACTTTTCACTGTCACAGAGAAGCGTACGAAAGAAGAAATTGATAACCTCGTAAAAGTTGCTGGATTATGAATAGTCGACTTTATGGAAATCTGATTTTCGAACTCTCGAAAGAGGGCCGTAAAGGCTATAGTCTGCCAAGAAACAATTATGGCACTTATGAGATTCCTGCCTCGATGCGGCGTGCTGAGGAGGCAGCCCTGCCCGAATGCGATGAGTTGACGGTGGTACGTCACTATACCAACCTCTCTAACAATAATTTTGGTGTCGATACCGGCTTCTACCCCCTCGGCTCGTGTACAATGAAGTACAATCCGAAGATTAACGAGGAAATGGCTGCTCAGCCGCAGTTCCAGAACCTGCATCCCCTGCAGCCCGAACATACCGTTGTCGGTGCTAGGGCGCTTGTCATCCTGTTGGAGAAGTCGCTCTGTGCTCTCACAGGATTGGCTCACTTTACTTTCAAACCCTATGCTGGTGCCCATGGCGAGCTCACAGGTTTGATGGTGATCGATAACTATCACCGCTCACGTGGCGACATGGCCCGTAAGAAAGTGATCGTGCCCGACTCTGCCCATGGAACCAATCCTGCCTCGGCAGCTGTCTGCGGATTAGAGATTGTTGAGGTGAAATCATTGGCTAATGGTCAGGTGGATTTCGAGGACCTGCAGCGTATTGTCGCTGAGCAGGGCGCTGAGATTGCCGCTATGATGATGACCAATCCCAATACGTTGGGCCTTTTTGAGACCCGCATCCCTGAGATTGCAAAGCTCATCCATGACTGTGGCGGACTGATGTACTATGATGGGGCGAACCTCAACCCGATGCTCGGTGCCTGCCGTCCTGGTGATATGGGTTTCGACGTGATGCACATCAACCTCCACAAGACGTTCTCTACGCCTCATGGCGGTGGCGGTCCCGGTTCCGGTCCTGTGGGTGTACGTGAAGGCTTACAGGAACACTTTCCTTTCGTATCGCCCTATCATGGCAATTTCGGTGTCATGATGCGCGCCTATGCCTATATTCTCTCATTGGGGCGCGATCAGGTCAAGATGGTTGGTCCTTTGGCTACGCTTAATGCCAATTACATCAAGGAGTCGTTGAAGGATGTCTATGAACTTCCCATCGACACCACATGCTGTCATGAGTTCGTGTTCGACGGTCTGAAGGATAAAAGTACGGGTGTCACCACGATGGATATCGCCAAGCGTTTGCTCGACTACGGCTATCATGCCCCCACCATCTATTTCCCGCTGCTCTTTCACGAGAGTCTCATGATTGAACCTACAGAGAATGAGTCGAAGGAGACACTCGATGGTTTTATCACCGTGATGCGTCAGATAGCAGAGGAAGCTAAAGCCGATCCAGAGTTGGTGAAGTCGGCAGCCCACACGACGCCTATCGGCCGTGTCGACGATGTCCTTGCTGCCAAGCATCCCGTAACAACGTATAAACAGTTGAGGAATGAACAAAACTGATTTGATTATCATCGGCGCGGGCCCTGGCGGTTACCGCGCCGCAGAATATGCTGCTAAGCAGGGACTGAAGGTTACGATTTTCGAAGGCGATGAGGTGGGAGGTACTTGCCTCAATGTAGGTTGCATCCCCACGAAGACCTACGTCCATTCTAAAACGTTTGCCGAGGCCCGTGAGCGCATGACTCAGGTGGTGTCCCAGCTCCGTCAGGGCGTCGAGGGAATCCTGTCGCATCCTAATATCACACTGGTGCGCGAGAAGGGCGTTTTCATTGATGCCCATACGGTAAACGACTTCACTGCCCCTAACATCATTATTGCAACAGGTTCCGAAACCAAATGGCTTCTTATTGAGGGCGTTAAGACCGATTCGCGTGTGGTCGATTCCACTGGCTTGCTTAACCTTAACACCCAACCAAAGCGTCTTGTGATTATCGGTGCAGGTGTCATTGGTATGGAGTTCGCCAGCGTCTTTAATCGCTTCGGCTCCGAGGTAACGGTGATTGAATACCTGAAAGAGTGTCTGCCAGCCCTCGATAGCGATATTGCCAAGCGTCTCCGTAAGACGCTTGAGAAACGTGGCATCACCTTCAATATGAAGACCGCCGTACAGAACCTTGCCGATATCGATGCCGACGTTATTCTGATGGCTACAGGTCGTAAACCCCGTGTGCAGGCTGATTTTTCCAAGGCTGGCATTGAGTTTGATGAGCGTAAAGGTGTAGCTGTAGATGATAACTTCAAAACTACCGTGAATGGCATTTATGCCATTGGAGATGTGAACGGCCGTCAGATGTTGGCCCATGCTGCCGAGATGCAGGCCGTCCACGCCGTCAACCAGATTCTAGGTAAGGAAGATGGTATCCGTTTTGATATCATGCCTGCTGCAATTTTTACAGAACCAGAGGCAGCTTGCGTAGGATCTACGGAAGATCAGCTTAAGGAACAAGGTGTCGCTTATACCTGTCGGAAATCTTTCTGGCGTGCCAACGGCAAGGCCCTTGCCATGGGGGAGACCGAGGGATTGCTGAAACTTTTTGTGGCCGATGATGGTCTGATACTCGGCTGTCATGCCTATGGCGCTCATGCTGCTGATATTATCCAGGAGGTCTCGGTCCTGATGTGCAAGCACACAACTGTCACAGAACTGGCTGACATGGTCCACATTCACCCGACATTGTCTGAAATATTAAAAAACGCTGCAGAAAACTAATCTGCAGCGTTTTTTAATATGTCTTCTACCACTTTGGGGAAGTGTTTCATTTCGAGTTGGTGCTCTTTCTCGGCGATGTCATCAACAGTGTCATCGGGGGAGAGGGCTACTTTGAACTGGGCAATGATCTCACCCGCATCGCAGACGGGAGTAACCCAATGGACGGTCATGCCTGTCTCCGTCTCGCCAGCAGCCTTCACAGCCTCGTGTACATGGTGCCCCCACATGCCTTTGCCGCCATATTTGGGCAATAGGGCAGGGTGGATGTTGATGATCTTATGGGGATAGGCCTCAATCAGAAAATCGGGTATCAGTGGCAACCAACCTGCTAAGACAATGAAACCGATGTCGTACTTCTGAAGCAGAGGGAGCATGACATCGGGATTGTGGAGGTCGGCCTTCGGCGCTACTGCCGTGGGCACGCCTAAACGCTCGGCACGGACCAGTGCGTAGGCATCAGGCTTATTACTGACAACGAGAGCGCAATGTACGCTCTCGGAGTCAGAAAAGTATTTTATCAGGTTTTCGCAGTTAGTACCGCCGCCTGAAACAAAAATCGCTATATTCATACTAAATGTTCAATCAAATCGGCGCGGTCGCCAGGAAGCATGTCGATGACAGGAATCTCAACCATGGTGTAGCATCCAGGCTGTAGGCGCATTGATGCACGGGCCACGTTGACAAGAACCTGACCTGTCAGGGCGGGGTTGTTGATTGACATGTTGAACTCGAGGCGCTGGTTCTGGGTCTTACCACTCACACCCTTGCGAACAAGGTTTACGCCATGACCCATATCGCGCACGTCGTCGACGCTTTCTACCTGGAATACGTGGGTTTCGTCGCTGGCGAAATAAGGATCGGCTTTGATATCCTTAGTCACATCTTCGAGTTTGGCACCCTCTTCGAGCTCTACGTATACCATACGGCGGTGGATGCCCTCACCGAGGGGAATGGTCATGGAGAGCGCATTCTTGACACCCTTCTTAGAACGTACGCATACGCTGTGACCCATTGACATACCAGGGCCGAAGTTGGTGTAGCTCAGTCCTTTGGGAGCGAGGCTCTGCATCAGGGTGCGTACGATAGAGTCGGAACCTGGATCCCAACCTGCAGCAATCACGCTGACGGTATTAGTTTCCTGATTGAGCTTCATCAGACGCTCACGGTAGCCACGGATATTGGTGTGGATGTCGAAAGAATCGACAGTGTTGATGCCGAGGGGCAGAATCTGGTTGGCATACTCCTCACAGCTACGGGTTGGGGTGGCCAGAATGGCTACGTCTACATCCTTAAGGTCGCGGATGTCTTTCACTACTTCGTACTGTGCGAGTTCTGCAGGCTTGTTCTCAGCGCCATTGCGGCGTACGATACCTGCTACTTCCATGTCGGGGGCTGTCTCCAGTGCCTCGAGTGCATACTTACCAATGTTGCCGTAACCTACGACGGCTACTCTGATCTTCTTCATATCTTTTATAGTCTTTGTTTAAAATTTCCTCGTTTGCGGTTGCAAAAGTAATGCTTTTCTATTAAATACGTTACAAATTGACGAAATAAATTATCTAAAAACTTTCAATATGTGATAAATCGCAAGCTTATGCACCCGAAATACAATAAATTGTTAGTAAAGCACGTTTAAATAGGTGTATATATACAAAAGTGTAAGTTATGATAGAATACATTAAGGGGGAACTGACCGAACTGACCCCTGCCTTGGCAACCATTGAGGCGGCCGGTATTGGTTATGGACTGAATATCTCGCTCAACACGTTCAGTGCCATTCAAGGAAAGAAAGAAGTGAAGCTTTATGTCTATGAAGCTATTCGAGAGGATGCTCATGTTCTCTTCGGGTTTGTGAGCAAGAAGGAACGCGAAATGTTTCTCCTGCTGATTACCGTGAATGGTGTAGGGGCTAATACGGCGCGTATGATGCTCTCGGGTATGAGTGTGTCCGAGTTATGCAATGCCATATCTACGGGTAATGCGCGACTGATACAGAACGTGAAGGGTATTGGAAAGATGACTGCCCAGCGCATCATCGTTGACCTGAAGGAGAAGATTGTGTCGCTTGGCATTGCCGAGGAGATACCGAGTGGCGGGCAAATCAGTGTGCCGGTAAACAATCAGGTGAAGGACGAGGCCGTGTCGGCTCTCACGATGTTGGGCTTTGCCCCGGCTCCCTCGCAGAAGGTAGTGCTTGCCATTCTGCAAGAACAACCTGATGCCCCTGTGGAACAAGTTGTGAAGTTAGCATTAAAGATGATTAAATAGTAAATTTATAGGCACGGATTAACACGGCTCTCTTATGGAGAGACACTGCTTTTTCTCGCAAAGAGCCGTGTCTTTATTTATAAAGCTGTGTTAATCCGTGCCAAAATTATTCAATGAATCGCTATATTGGAATACTCTTGGCTGTTTTTCTCGCGTGCGTGAGCGCGCGGGCACAAAAGCCGACTCTCAGGATGCCCGATAACATCCGTGAGACGGTGGAGTATGACGACCAGCGAAACATGTACTACGTGGGACAGAAGTTGGGCAACACTTACCTTACCGTCCCTACGCCCATGACACCAAAGGAATATCAGAAGTGGGTGGAGGCCAAGGCCCTGCGCGAATTCTTCCGACAGAAAGATTCTACCAGTCTGCAGACGGGCGGTAAAGACAAGTTCTCATTCTCAGAAATGCATTTCGACCTTGGACCTGCCGAGAAGATCTTCGGTCCTGGTGGCGTGCGCATCAAGACACAGGGAACGGCCGAGCTGAAGGTTGGAGGGAATATCAAGAATATCGACAACCCCTCGTTGCCCATTCGTAACCGTAAGACCACGGCCTTCGACTTCGACGAGAAGATTAACCTCAATGTGAATGGCAGGGTGGGCGACAAAGTGAACATGAACCTGAACTACAACACCGACGCAACCTTCGACTTCGATACGCAGAACTTGAAAATAAAATACGAGGGCAAGGAAGACGAGATCATCAAACTCGTAGAAGCAGGTAACGTAAGTTTTCCTTCCAATAACTCGCTTGTCAAAGGTGCCAGTAGCCTTTTTGGTGTACGTACCGACATGCAGTTTGGCAGACTGAAACTGCAGACGGTGCTCTCGCAGAAAAAGTCATCGACCAAAAGTGTATCTTCCAAGGGTGGTGTACAGACAACAGCTTTCGAACTCGATGTGGCCGATTATGAGGAGAACCGCCACTTCTTCCTGTCGCATTATTTCCGTGACCGCTACGATCAGGGCATGTCAACACTGCCCAATCTCACGACGGGTATTGAGATCAAGCGCGTGGAGATATGGGTGACCAACAAGACGGGAACTACCTCGAACACACGTAATATCATTGCCCTGACTGATTTGGGCGAGAACCGGCGGCTGAGCAACGGTATATGGCACACCACAGGTCAGAGCGTGCCGGGCAATGGCGCCAACGACGAGTATGCCGTCTTAGCGAATAACTATGCCGAGGCACGCGACATAGATATGACAAACACCGTGCTGGGAGGCATTGCGGGTTTTGAGAACGGCGTGGACTATGAGAAACTGTCGAGCGCCCGCCTGTTGACTTCCTCAGAATATTCTATCAACAAGGCGCTTGGCTATGTATCGCTGAGAATGGGACTGCAGACCGATCAGGTGCTGGCTGTGGCCTACGAGTTTACATCGGGTGGCGTAACCTATCAGGTCGGTGAGTTTGCTGCCGATCTGACCGATACCAAGAGCGCCCTCTTCGTGAAGTCTCTGAAGAACACTTCGAACACCCCTGCTCAAGGCAACTGGCAGCTGATGATGAAGAACGTGTATTATCTGGCGTCGCAGGTGGAGAAGAGCAAGTTCCGACTCGACATTAAGTTCCAGAGCGACACGGCAGGTGTCTATCTCACCTATATCCCCGATGAACGCGTCAAGAACACAACGCTTCTGAAACTCCTGGGCTGCGACCGTTTGGATAATAACAATAAGCCTAATCCCAATGGCTATTTCGACTTTGTAGAGGGCTATACCGTGAGCGACGGTCGTGTGTTCCTGCCCTCTGCAGAGCCTTTTGGCAACTATCTGCGCAAGAAACTCCAGGCCGCAGGTCTCGACTCGGTCACAGCCGGAAAGTATGTCTTCTCAGAACTTTATGATCAGACAAAGACCATAGCCAGGCAGACGGCAGAGAAAGACAAGTATCTGCTTGTGGGTCAGTATAAGGGCACCTCGGCCAACGTCATCTCCCTTGGTGCCTATAACGTGCCTCAGGGTTCGGTCGTCGTCACTGTTGGTGGCATGGTGCTCACTGAGGGCTCTGACTATACGGTCGATTACAATGCGGGCGAAGTGACCATTCTGAATCAGAGTATCATCGACGCTGGAACTAACGTCAATGTATCGCTTGAGTCGAATACCGAGTATGGCATGCAGCGCAAGACGATGGTGGGTGTGAACTGGGAATACGACTTCTCGAAGAGTTTCCAGATAGGCGGTACGCTGATGCATCTTCATGAGCAGGCCCTTACCTCGAAAGTGGCCATGGGATCGGAACCTCTGAGCAACACAATCTGGGGACTGAGTATGAACTGGAAACAAGAGAGCCAATGGCTTACCTCAATGCTTAACAAGATTCCCTTCCTGCACGTAAAAGAACCCTCGCATATCTCGTTTACGGGCGAGTTTGCTCAGCTTGTTGCGGGTACGGCCCGTGGCACACAGGATAATGCCTCGTATATCGACGACTTCGAGAATACGAAGAGCTACATAGACCTGAGCAACCCCAAGTCGTGGACCCTCTCGAGCGTGCCCTCCATGTTTCAGGAGAGCAGCGACAAAACAGGTGTCAGCAGTGGCATGAACCGTGCCCTACTGGCGTGGTATAACGTTGACCCGATCTTCACCCGTCGTAGTAGCACGCTCACGCCGGCTCACATTAAGAGTGATTTGGAACAGCTCTCCAACCACTACGTGCGTGAGGTGTATGTGAAGGAACTCTATCCCAACCGCGACCAGAGTACCTATAACGGCGCCACTTCTACGCTCTCGGTGCTCAACCTGGCATTCTATCCCCAGGAGCGAGGTCCTTACAATCTGACGCTTGGACTGAACAGCGACGGTTCGCTGCTACAACCAGAGACGAAGTGGGGCGGCATGATGCGACGTATCGATACCAACGACTTCGAACAGGCCAATATCGAGTATATTGAGTTTTGGATGCTCGATCCCTTTATCTATACCCGTCAGGACGGTACGGCTTCCGAGTATAGCGGTGATCTCTATTTTAATCTGGGTGAGGTGAGCGAGGACATTTTGCGCGATGGCAAGAAGTTCTACGAGAGCGGCATGCCCGTTGATGGCAGTCAGGCTTTTACCACCACCCAGTGGGGTAAGATTCCCCAGCAGACCACGCAGACCTATGCCTTTGCTACCACCTCGGGTTCGCGCCGCCAACAGGATGTGGGATTCAATGGTCTCACTGACGATGAGGAACGTCAGTATGGTGCCTATCGTGAGTGGCTCGACGCCGTAAGTGGCATGATTACTAACGACAGCATCCGCACGGCATGGCAGAACGACCCTGCAGGCGATGACTACCACTACTTCCGTGGTCGTGACTACGATGCCGAGCAGAAGAGTATCCTCGACCGTTATAAACGCATCAACAACCCTCAGGGCAACTCACCCGACTCTGACCAGCAGACCGAGGGCTACGACACCAGCTATAAGAGTGGGCCTGATGTGGAAGACATCAACCAGGACTATACCCTCAACGAGTATGAACGCTATTACCAGTACAAGGTGCGCATCTCGCCAGAGGTCCTTGATGCCTACCGTAATGGGGTGGCTCCCGACGACTGTTATATCACCGATATGCGTACCAGCAACGTGAAGCTTCGCAATGGTCAGACCACCGACGTGAACTGGTATCAGTTCCGCATCCCTCTCTCTGACTATGAGAGCAAGGTGGGCTCTATCAGTGACTTCACCAGTATTCGTTTCGTGCGTATGTTCATGACAGGTTTCCAGCGCCCCATCGTGTTGCGCTTCGGCTCGCTCGATCTGGTGCGTGGCGAGTGGCGCGTCTACAAGCAGAGCCTGAATACCTCAGCGGCTGAAGGCGGAACGCTGGAGGTTAGTGCAGTAAACATTGAGGAGAACAACGACAAAGTGCCTGTCAACTATGTACTGCCACCTGGCATCAGTCGGGTTACTGACCCTTCGCAGCCCCAGCTGGTAGAAAACAATGAGCAGGCTCTCGACATGGTGGTCAAGGAATTGCAGCGTGGCGAGTCGAAGGCCGTCTATCGTAATATGAACCTCGACTTGCGGCAGTACAAGCATATGCAGATGTTTACCCATGCCAACCATCTCGTGCCCGATGTTACAGGTCTGCAGGATCATCAGTTAGCCGTGTTCATCCGTCTGGGCAGTGACTATAAGAACAATTACTATGAATATGAGATACCACTCGAACTGACACCCGATCGCAGTGACTACAGCCGTTATTCCACGGCCGACCGCCGTATGGTGTGGCCCGAGGCCAATATGCTCTACATCAACCTTGACGTGTTCACCCGTTTGAAGAAGGCACGTAACCATGCGAAGGCATCGGGCGCAGCTGCTTATAATCGCCTCTATAGTGAATATGACGCCGAACACCCGTCAAACACGATCAGTATTCTCGGTAATCCTACGTTGGGCGAGGTGAAGGTGATGATGATAGGTGTACGTAACATCTCGGGCGAGGTGAAGTCGGGTGAGGTGTGGGTCAATGAGTTGCGCCTGCTCGATACCAACAACGATGGCGGTTGGGCAGCCTCAGGCACCATGAACGTGCAGCTTTCCGACTTCGGCATGGTGAACCTCTCGGGCCGTTATATCAGCGATGGCTTCGGCGGTTTGGAGGAAGGGGTGATGCAGCGGTCTACCGACACTCAGAAAGAATACTCGGTCACCACTTCGCTCGAGTTGGGTAAGTTCTTCCCCGACAAAGCCAAGGTGAGCGCTCCCCTCTATTATTCTGTGACGAAAGAGGAGACGCGTCCCCGCTACAATCCGCTCGATTCCGACATGCGTCTTGACGAAGCCCTCGACGGTGCTGCCGACCGCCATGAGCGCGACAGTATAGAGTCGATAGCCGTCACCAAGACCCGTAATACCAACTTCTCGCTCTCTAATGTGCGCTGGGGACTGAAAACCAAGCGCCATCCGATGCCCTACGATCCAGCTAATTTCTCATTCTCCTACAGCCACGCCCACCGCAATACCTCGGGCAAGACTACAGTCTATGAGCGTGAGGATCAGTGGCGCGGTGCCCTTAACTACAGCTACTCGCCGGTGTATAAAAGCTGGGAGCCTTTCAAGAACCTGAAAGGCAGGTCGAAGTGGCTGAACCTTCCTAAGGCGCTGGGCTTCAACTTCCTGCCCCAGAACATTGCCTTTAACTCTGAGATGACGCGCAACTACTACGAGCTTCAGGAGCGCGACCTCGAGAATCTGGAAAGCCAGAAGTTGCCCCTCACGTTCTCGGAACAGTTCCTCTGGAACCGCGACTTCTCCGTGCGCTGGGATTTCACGAAGAACCTGCACTTCAACTTCCAGAGTGCCACGCGTGCCGAGATAGAGGAACCTTATACCCCCATCAACAAAGACCTTTATCCCGACCAGTATCATGCTTGGAAAGACTCTGTGAAGCAGAGCATCCGTAACTGGGGTACACCGCTAGATTATCAGCAGCAGGTGACGGCCTCTTATCAGTTACCACTCAACAAGTTGCCTATCTTTGACTGGGTAAACAGCGACGCCTCTTACAGTGCCCACTATACATGGGTTCGTGGAACGGAACTCGACAACGGTACCTCGCTGGGCAATACAGTCACGAGTAACCGCAACCTCAATATCAATGGCTCGTTCAATCTCGAGACGCTCTACAACCATTCGCCGTTCCTTAAGAAGGTGAACGAACGTTTCCGTAAGGCTCCCTCTGTATCAAGACAGAGCGTGAAGGCCGTAAGTAGCAAGGCTACATCAGGGAATCCCGAAGAAAAGCTGTTGCCAAAGAACAAAAATGCCTATCAGCGTGAAATAACCCTCAAGACCGATACCACCCTGATAGTGGCCCATAACAAGAATTCCAAGCGTCTCATCGTGTCGGCCCGTACCAAGGATGGCCGCCTCTATGAGTTAAAGTACAAGGTCGTCGATCAGAACAGGATACTTATCAAGAACCGCGACACTGTGCAGCTGAAACTCAGCATCACCGCCAAGCCTTCGTCGGAGAACGAGTGGTGGTATAAGCCTGCCCAGAATGTGGCCCGCGTGCTCATGATGCTGCGTTCTGTCAACGTCAGCTACCGCACCCAATACGCCATGCACCTGCCAGGCTTCCTGCCTTGTGTCGGTGATATGCTGGGGCAACGCACGGGCAGTGTCATGTCGCCGGGACTCGACTTCGCTTTCGGCTTGATGGGCGACGGCTATATCGATAAAGCCATGGACAACCGCTGGCTGCTTATGAACGACAGCGTCGCCACGCCTGCCACCATCAATAGTACGAAAGACCTGCAGATACGTGCCGTACTGGAACCTGTCCGCGATCTGAAGATCGACCTTAATGCCTCACGTACCGACAACCGTTCGCAGAGCATCCAATATATGTATGAAGGGCGCCCCACCACCTATAGCGGCTCGTTCAACATGACCACCATCTCTCTTCGTGGTGCCCTGGCAGGCATGGGCAATGCCAACAGCGGCTACCACTCTTCGGCCTTCAACCATTTCCTTGATGTGCTGACGGGCTTCCAGGCAGGAGCCGACAAACCCTATGCCGCCGAGGTGCTGGTACCGGCCTTCCTCTCAGCCTATACTACGGGAGCAGGTAAGTCGCGCGCCATTTTCCCCGCCATCACACGCTTGCTGCCCAACTGGACCATCCGTTATAGCGGACTTTCTAAACTGCCTTGGGTGCAGGAACATCTCAAGAGTCTGAATCTGAATCATGCTTATAAAAGCGTCTATAGTGTGGGCGGCTATACCTTGCCCAGCATCCCCACCGTCAGCATCAACGAGTCGTTCTCGCCCTTGCTGGGTGTCGATGCCACCTTCCACAACGACCTTACGGCTAAGATGGAATACCGCACTACTCGTACGCTCAACCTTTCGATGACCAGCATCCAGCTCAACGAGGCTCTCAGTCGCGATTGGGTGGTTGGTCTTGGATATAAAATCAAGGACTTCAATATCTTCGGAACCAAGGGCAACCGCGTGGTGAAGAAAGCGCAGACAGGCAAAGGCAGTCGCAGCTCACAGCGCTCTGCTGCCGCCACACAGTCGTCGAAGACTGGTGTGAACCACGATCTGAACCTGCGCCTCGATATCTCCATGCGCAAGCAGGCGGCCATCACCCGCGACATCGCCTCTGGCGTGTCATCGGCCTCCAGCGGCAACTCTGCCTTTAAACTCTCCTTCATGGCCGACTATACCCTTTCGCGCCTGCTCACGCTCACCGCCTACTATGACCAGCAGACCAACACGCCGCTGCTTTCTTCATCGAGCTATCCCACCACAACCTACGACTTCGGGCTCTCTATGAAATTCTCGCTTACCCGATAATAATCGGTTTGTGACATTGTCATTTCATAGCGCTTTGTCTGCCATGGAACGGCCCGCTTATTGACAGAGACTATTTGAACGATTACAATTTAGACTAAATTGCTGACCAATTTAGTCTATTTTGCTCTGCAATTTAATCTAAATTGGTTTGCAAAATAATCCAAATTACATTTAAGGGTGTAATGAATGCCATGACGGGTGCCTATGTCTGTCGGACAAAGCACCTGTCATTGTCAATTATATAAGGGGTATATGGATGGCGTTTGCCTTCCTTGCCAGAATACTTAATTACTTGTCGTAAGCGTGGAGGGGGTAGTCGGTGGTATAGTGGAGACCGCGACACTCCTTGCGCTCCAAGGCCCAGCGGGTGATGAGATAGCCCACGTTGATCATGTTGCGCAGTTCGCAGATGTCTTTCGATGCCTTTACACGCTTGAAGAGGCGCTCGGTCTCCTCGTAGAGCATGTCGAGGCGGTCCCAGGCGCGATGCAGGCGCAGGTCGGAGCGAACGATGCCCACGTAGTTCGACATAATCTGGTTGACCTCTTTGACGCTCTGGGTGATGAGCACCTGTTCCTCGTTGGTCATCGTACCCTCGTCGTTCCACTCAGGCACCTTCTCGTTGAAGTCGTAGAGATCGATATGTGCCAGTGAGTCCTTGGCAGCCGTTTCAGCATAGACTACGGCCTCGATGAGAGAGTTGGATGCCAGACGGTTGCCGCCGTGCAGACCGGTGCAAGAACACTCGCCGAGGGCATAGAGGCGCTCGATGGAGGTCTGTCCGTTGAGGTCGACCTTGATGCCGCCGCACATGTAGTGGGCTGCAGGACGTACGGGGATATAGTCGGTAGTGATGTCGATGCCGATGGAGAGGCACTTCTGGTAGATGTTGGGGAAGTGCTTGCGGGTTTCTGCGGGATCCTTATGGGTGACGTCGAGGCACACGTGGTCGAGGCCGTGGATCTTCATCTCCTTATCGATGGCGCGGGCCACGATGTCGCGTGGTGCCAGCGACAGACGCTCGTCGTATTTCTCCATGAATGTCTCGCCGTTGGGCAGCTTCAGGATGCCGCCATAGCCGCGCATGGCCTCGGTGATGAGGTAGGCGGGATGTGTCTCCTTAGGATTGTGGAGCACGGTGGGGTGGAACTGCACGAACTCCATGTCGGCAACCGTTCCCTTGGCACGGTAGACCATGGCGATGCCGTCGCCAGTGGCGATGACGGGATTTGAGGTGGTCATGTAGACCGCACCACAGCCGCCGGTACACATCACGGTGACCTTCGACAGGTAGGTGTCGACCTTCTGTGTGTCGGGATTGAGCACGTAGGCGCCGTAGCAGTGGATGTAAGGCGAGCGGCGGGTGACCTTGGCACCCAGATGGTGCTGGGTGATGATTTCAACGGCGAAGTGGTTCTCCTTGACAGTGATGTTCGGGTCGTGGCGCACTGCCTCCATCAGTCCGCGCTGTATCTCGGCACCGGTGTCGTCGGCATGGTGGAGGATGCGGAACTCAGAGTGCCCGCCCTCACGATGCAGGTCGAACTGACCGTTACTCTTCTTGTCGAAGTTAACGCCCCAGTTGACGAGCTCACGTATCTGTTCAGGTGCCTGGCGTACTACCTGCTCTACGGCCTGTCGGTCGGAGATGTAGTCACCCGCAATCATGGTGTCCTCGATGTGCTTGTCGAAGTTGTCGAGCTCGAGGTTGGTGACCGATGCTACGCCACCCTGTGCGAAAGAGGTATTGGCCTCGTCGAGCGAGGTCTTGCAGATCATGCAGACACGGCCCTTCTGGGCCCTTGCCACCTTGAGGGCATAGCTCATACCAGCCACACCAGCACCTATCACGAGAAAGTCGTATTTGTAAACCATCTGTTGACTTGTTTTGTTCTGTTATCTGCTGCAAAGGTAACAAAAAAGTGAAAAAGTAATAGGGTAAAAAGGTGAAAAATATAATAAATAGGCTAAAAAAGGAAGAAATCCTTTTATTTTTTTACCATTTTACTTTCTTCACTTTAATTATTTTTGTATCTTTGCACCGAACCCCAAGCACAATAAATTATGAAGAGACTATGGCTAATCATCATGCTGCTGGCTCCTCTGGCTGTGTTCGCCCAACAGATTGTTGTGAGCGGCAGTGTAACGAATGACAAGACGGGCGAAGGTTTGCGACAAGTAAGTATATCTGCCGGCCGCGTGTCGGTAGTCACTAATGAAGACGGCGCTTTCTCGCTGAAGCTCGATCAGCTGCCTACTACCATCACGGTATCGCATATCGGATATAAGACACGCAAGGTGGCGCTGACAGAGGGTAAGGCCGAGAACTTGAAGATCAGCTTAGCGCCAACGACCATCCAGCTGCGTGAGATTGTGGTAACGAAAGCTAACCCCAGGGAGCTGGTAGACATCGCCATCAAGAAGATTCCCGACAACTACAGCAAGGTGCCAGAACTGCTGCAGACGTTCTATCGCGAGACGGCCATGAAGCGCAAGCACTATATCTATGTGGCCGAAGGTGTGGAGGATATGTACAAGACACCTTACACCCGCAACATAGGCAGAGACCGAGTGGCGATTGTGAAGGGACGCCGTCTGCTGAGTCAGAAGCAGGGCGACACGCTGGGAATCAAGGTGCTGGGCGGGCCAGTGCTGCCGGTGCAGCTCGACGTGGTGAAGAACCAGGAGATGCTGCTGAATCCGGAAGACCTCGACGCCTACGACTTTGCCATGGGTGTGCCGGAGTATATCAACGACCGCCTGCAGTATGTGGTGAAAATCTCGCCGAGATATCCGATGCCCTATGCCCTCTATAACGGCACGCTCTACATTGACAGTGAGCGACTGGCCTTTACACGCATTGAGCTAGACCTCGACATGAGCGATAAGGACAAGGCCACACGGACCATGCTGGTAAAGAAACCTATCGGCGTGAGGTTCAAGCCCCGTGAGCTGTCGTGCGTGGTTGACTATCGCTATGAAGACGGTGTGACGCGCATCAGCTACCTGAGGAATATCTTCCGCTTCAACTGCGACTGGAAGAAGCGCCTCTTCAGCACCTCGTTTACCGCAACCTGTGAGATGGTGGTGACCGACAGTCAGTCGGATAGCGTGCTGCCGATAACGAGTCGTAACTCGTTCGACTCAAGGGATGCGTATTATGACAAAGTAGAATATTTCATGGATCCGGAATACTGGAGCAAATATAACATTATAGAACCGTCGGAATCGCTGGATAAAGCCATTAAGAAACTGGTAGCGACATACCGACGAAACTGAATGATAAGTTTAAAGTGAAAAGAATATATATTGCAACTCTCTTTGTAGTAAACTGTTTTGTTGGTTTGCAGGCGCAGACCGACAAAATTGTTTCTGATACTATAGTAACTGATACCATGGCGGTAGAACTGCCGTGGCCGCAGAATATCCAGGCAAGACTCGACTCGCTGGTGCAAGACCCGCTGTTGCAGCGGACACAGCTCGGACTGATGGTGTATGACCTGACGGCCGACTCGACGCTCTATACATTCAATGCCAAGCAGACCATGAGGCCCGCCTCGACCATGAAGCTGCTGACGGCTGTGACGGCCATCGACCAGTTGGGGGGTAACTATAAATTCCGCACCACTCTGCGCTATAAGGGCGAGGTGAGAGACAGCGTGTTTACGGGCGACATCTATTGTGTGGGCGGCATGGACCCCATGTTTGAAAGCAAGGACATGAAGGCTTTTGTAGAGAGCGTAAAGGCTCTTGGGGTGGACACCATCCGCGGGCGACTGGTGGCCGTGAGCAACTTCAAGGAGGAGAACTTGCTGGGCGAAGGCTGGTGCTGGGATGACGACAACCCGCAACTGGCTGCGCTGCTCGTAGATAGGAAAAATGAGTTCATGCCCCGCTTCGTTCAAGGGCTGCGTGATGCCGGTATCGTAGTTGAGGCGCCCTGTAGCAGCGATGTGGTGCCCAGGGATGCGCTGACTCTCAGCGTGTGTAGTCATTCCATCAAGGAAATACTGGAGCCCATGCTGAAAGAGAGCGACAACCTCTATGCCGAGTCGATGTTCTTCCAGATAGCTGCCCTTCAGGGAGTGCGCCCTGCTAAGGCTGCGCATGCCCGACAGCTGATAAAGAAAACATTGGGCAAGGCGGGGGTGAGTGAGATTCCCTATAGAATAGCCGACGGTAGCGGACTGTCGTTATACAACTATGTGACGCCCGAGATACTGACCCGTCTGCTGACTTATGCCTATCGCAATACCAACCTCTTTATGAATCTCTATACAGCACTGCCCATTGCCGGTCAGGACGGTACGTTGAAGAAACGTATGAAGGAGCCTGAGACCAATGGTAAGGTGAGGGCCAAGACGGGTACGCTGGCGGGCATCTCGTCGCTGGCGGGGTATGCCATGACGCCCAACTACCACATGCTGGCTTTCTGCATCATCAACCAGGGAATCATGAAGAACGCTGAGGGCCGTGGCTTTCAGGATAAGGTATGTGCTGCACTTTGTAAGTAAGAAAAAGAATAGAATATGGATAATAAGCAAGTAAACGATTTATCGCTTGCTACTGAAAGGATGCAAGAACAGATATTAGTAAGGATAACAGGTCAGGATCGCCCGGGACTCACAGCTTCTGTGATGGCGATTCTCGCTAAATACGATGCGCAGATACTTGACATCGGTCAGGCCGATATACATTCAACTCTCTCGTTGGGTATTCTCATCCGTATGGACGAGATACACTCGGGACAGGTGATGAAAGAACTGCTGTTCAAGGCCACCGAACTGAATGTGAACATCGGATTCTCACCTATCAGCGACGATGAGTATGAGGACTGGGTGGGGCATCAGGGTAAGAACCGTTATATACTGATGGTGATGGGACGCCAGTTGGAGGCCCGCCAGATAGAGGCTGCCACGAGGGTGATAGCCGATCAGGGACTGAACATTGACAGTATTCTGCGCCTTACAGGTCGCAAGAGTATCAAAAACCCCTCTAAACATACCCGTGCCTGCATAGAGTTCTCACTGCGTGGTGAGCCCGCTGACCGTCAGGAGATGCAGTCGAAACTGATGAAACTGTCGAGTGAGATGGAGATTGACTTCTCTTTCCAGAAAGACGATATGTTCCGTCGCATGCGCCGACTGATTTGTTTCGATATGGACTCTACACTCATCCAAACGGAGTGTATCGACGAGCTGGCTGAGCGTAACGGGGTAGGAGCTGAGGTGCGTGCCATCACAGAGAGTGCCATGCGTGGCGAGATAGATTTCAAGGAGAGCTTCACCCGTCGTGTGGCCTTGCTGAAAGGACTCGACGTGAGTGTGATGCAGGAGATTGCCGAGAACCTGCCCATCACTGAGGGTGTAGACCGACTGATGACTATCCTGAAGCGTTGTGGTTATAAGATAGCCATCCTCAGCGGTGGATTTACCTATTTCGGTGAATACCTGCAGCGTCGCTATGGCATTGATTATGTGTATGCCAACGAACTGGAGATTGGCGAGGACGGTAAACTCACTGGCCGTTATGTGGGCGAGATCGTTGATGGCCAGCGTAAGGCTGAGCTGCTGAAGCTTATCGCCCAGGTGGAGAAGGTGAATCTGGCTCAGACGATTGCCGTGGGTGACGGTGCTAACGACCTGCCCATGATCTCTGAAGCTGGTTTGGGCATCGCCTTCCATGCCAAGCCTCGTGTGGTAGCTAATGCTAAGCAGAGCATCAATACCATCGGTCTCGATGGTGTTCTCTATTTCCTCGGCTTCAAGGATTCGTATCTCGGCGATCAAGGAAAATTGTAATTTATAATTAGGCACGGATTAAACGGATTAACACGGAATTGTCTTTTTCTTGATACGAAATCTGCAATAAGATAACAGCGTAATCCGTGTAATCCGTGCCAAAGATTTGATTCGATGGAATTTGCAAGCGCGTTGTTGGAATGGTTCCGTGAGAACGGGCGCGATCTGCCCTGGCGACAGACTAGTGACCCGTATGCCATCTGGCTCTCGGAGATTATCCTGCAACAGACTCAGATAAAGCAGGGCTGGGACTATTGGGAGCGTTTTATGCGCCGCTGGCCCAGCGTGGAGAATCTGGCGGCAGCTACGGAAGATGAGGTGCTGCGGGAGTGGCAGGGCTTGGGCTACTACAGTAGGGCACGCAACCTGCACTTTGCTGCCAAGCAGATCGTAGCTCTTGGACGTTTTCCCAGTACCTTGGAAGAGATTAAGCGATTGAAGGGTGTAGGCGACTATACCGCTGCTGCCATTGGCTCTATAGCTTTCGACCTGCCTGCGGCGGTGGTTGATGGTAATGTATACCGTGTCCTCGCCCGTCACTTTGGAATCGACACTCCTATCAACACTACGGAAGGAAAGAAAGTGTTTATGGCGATGGCGCAGAGTCTGCTACCACCGAAAGAGGCATCAGCCTATAATCAGGCAATTATGGACTTTGGGGCTATTCAGTGTACGCCCCAGTCGCCTCGATGTCTGCTCTGCCCTTTGGCTGAGAGTTGCGAGGCTCTACGCTCAGGCAGGGTGGGTGAGCTGCCTGTGAAACTGAAGACGCTGAAAGTGCGTGAGCGCCACCTTATTTATATATATGTGCGCTGTCATGGTGAGACTGCTATTCGCCGTCGTGGCTCAGGTGATATCTGGCAAGGACTGTGGGAACCGGTGTTTGCCGAGACTCCCGCTGATGTTCCGGCCGGTGCCTTGTTGTTGCGCCAGAATGTGAAACATGTGTTGACTCACCGTATTATATATGCCGACTTCTACCTGTTGGAAGTCGGAGAGAAGCCAGTGCTTCCCTCTGATTATATATGGATTCCCGAATCCGAGATAGATAACTATGCCTTACCTCGACTGATTGAGATCATGCTCGAAAATATTACTAACAATTTTAATCTATTATGAAGAAGTTGACGATTCTGATGACAGTATGGCTGACAATGGCCGCTACTGTCCAAGCACAGGAAGAGCCTAAACTCGTTGTTAAGCCTTCCGGACGTATCCTCATGGATGCTTCCTATGTAGATTCAGAGCATCAGGAGGACAAGTTGAAAAGTGGTGTTGGTATCCCTGACATGCGTGTGGGCGTGGGCTTCACCTATGGCCAGTGGAAGGGAAAGATTGACATGGGCTATGCCTATGGTAAGGTGAACATGAAAGATGTGTGGATACAGTATGACTTTGATAAGAAGAACTTTGTGCGTGGAGGCTATTTTATCCACCAGTACGGCTATCAGAGTTGTACCAGCTCGTCGTTCAAGGAAACGATGGAAGAGCCACAGAGCAACGCTGTGTTTAATAATGACCGCATGCCGGGTCTGATGTTCGAACATACCGACAACTCGTTGCTGGCCACGCTTAGTCTGGTGGTTGAGACCGATGCCATGAAGCAGACCACCGACCAGACAGGCGATGAGGCTGTAGGTGCCCTGACTCGTCTGGTATATCATCCTTATACCGAGCGTGGCAGGATGTTTCATGTAGGTATAAGTGGTGGCATCGAAGGTGCTCGCTATAGTAGCGACGAGACACTGAACCACAAACAGTTCACACTCACCAGCCGTTGGCCTATGCGTGTGGCTAAGGTCAATGCTCAGCAGGCGGTGGTTACAGATGCCAAAGTGATGTATAAGTTCTCGCCCGAGGTACTCTATTCCTCTGGACGCTTTGCGGTGGCGGGTCAGTACTTCTGGAACAGGATTACCCGCGAAAACGGTTTGCAAAGCTTTACGGGCAGTGGCGCTTATGTCACCCTGCGCGGTCTGATCAAAGGGCGTAATTACAGCTATACGATGACCGACGGCGGTCTGGCTACACCAGATCCGGGCAATATGGAACTCTGTCTGCAGTATAACTATACGTCGCTCTCTGATGCCAGTGCAGGCATCCGTGGCGGCTATCTTAGCGATTGGGCGCTCTGCTACAACTATTACCCTAATAAGTATATGATTTGGCGTGTGCGTGCCTCATGGACCAAGGTTACCAATCGCAGTGGCTTTGATGATAATAGCGCAACCATTCTCGAAACCCGTTTCCAAGTTAAGTTCTAATATATTAACATTAAAAATCCTGATTATGAAAAAGCTAATGATGATGGCTGTCTTCATGGTAACAGCCGTATGTGCCCAGGCACAGAGTGATGCAGAACCGTATTTCACCACAAAGGAGATGCCCGACATGCTTAAGTGGTGTCCTGCTCCCCCTGATACTGTAGGAACTCACTTTGCCTATGATATCATGCAGTATTTCTGGGGAAAGGAGATGAGAAACTGTAAGGAACGTGCCGACATTGCTATCCGCGATGCCGTCTATGGACTCGATTGTATTATTCGTGAGTTCAGCGAACCTTTCGGACTGACAATCTCAAAAGAAGAAACACCTGAGATCTATAAGGTGATGCGCGATGGTACGGCGACTTGTGACAGTATTTGTACACTACCCAAACGCTACTACATGCGTAAACGCCCCTTTATGCGCTTCCACGAGCAGACGCTCACACCTGATGACGAACCGGCATTGAGCCGTAATGGCAGCTACCCGTCAGGTCATACATTGCTTGGCTGGAGTTCTGCTCTGTTGTTGTCTGAAATCAATCCCGAGAGAGCCGACACGATTCTGGCTCGTGGTTTGATGTATGGTGACAGTCGTGTTATTGTTGGAGCTCACTGGCAGAGTGATGTTGATGCAGGACGTCTGGCGGCTTCGGTGGCTTATGCCCGTCTGCATACCAGTGAACGTTTCCTTTCACAGATGCGTTTAGCTCGTCTGGAGTTCCGTGTTAAGACGGGTCTTGCTACGCCCGCCGAAATCAAAATGTACAAGAAGTCTCATGCTAAGAAATAAAAAACAAAACCGCGTTTCTTACGCGGTTTTGTTTTTTAGATATTCTGCAAATATCCTTGCGGCGCTTTCCACTTTGGCGACGCAAGGTCTTGTCTTGTAATATTCGGCTGTACGCTCTGAGGCAACATAGTTGCATGCCGCCTTTTCGTAACCTTCCAGTCCCAGTATCTCGGCGCATATCAAGCTGCCGTTCTCCTCTTTCGATTTCGCCAGCAAGTCCTGCACCACCTTGTAGCAGGCACTCTTACCCTCACGGTCTGGGCCTTCCGTCTGTCCGCAGTCGAGACCTACAAGCATCACGATGCCCGACACGGCGCCGCACATCATCCTCATACGTCCTACACCGCCACCAAAGCCTGCGGCTATCTTCTTGGCCAACGTATCATCAAGTCCATATAAGTCGGCAAACGCCGCCACCACACTCTGGCAGCAGCCATAGCCCGCCATAAAGTTCTCTACAGCCCGTTCTACTCTCTCGTCTAATTCTTCATCAGTCATGTTCTTATTATTTTTTTTTAAGACATAAAAGGAGCATACTCATCAAGAGAATGCTCCTTCTTATTGATGTAAGAGGGCTGCGATTACTCGGCAGCCTCTTTCTCTACTGCACGGAAGCTGTCGAGATCCTCTACCTGGAAGTTCTTGATGTAAGCAGCCTTACCGCAAACATCCTCCTCGGTCATGCGAACATAGACGTTGGCGCTCTTCTTGAAGAGCTCAGGAGCCTTGCTGGCATCGCGGATGATAAGCAGCGACATCACGAGCTCGGCAGTCATATCGTAGAGACGACGAGCCAGGAAGTCCTGAGCGTCCTGATTCTCCAGAGCCTTGACATTAGCCAGAGCCTCCTCGTAAACGGGGATGAGCTTCTCGACACGAGCCTTCAGACCAGCTACGCAGTCGCAGCACTCGATAGAAGCAGCCATCTCCTTGATGTTGTTCAGCATGGTGCCGTTGGTGATGTAACGGATAGCAGCCACTACCTGCAGCTGAGTGGTACCCTCGTAGATAGAGAAGATACGTGCGTCGCGGAACAGGCGCTGGCTCTTGTACTCCATGATGAAGCCCGAACCACCATGGATGCTGATAGCATCGTAGGCGTTCTGGTTGGCATACTCGGAGTTCATACCCTTAGCCAGTGGGGTGAAGGCATCAGCCAAACGCTGGTACTTCTTCAGCTCCTGCTTCTCCTCGGGTGTGAGCTTGCGGTCGCGCTCGATATCCTCGAGGCATTTGTATATGTCTACATAAGCGGCTGTCTCGTACAGCAGTGAACGACCAGCATCGAGCTTAGCCTTCATGCGAGAGAGCATGTCATAGACAGCGGGGAAGTTGATGATAGCCTCACCAAACTGCTGACGCTCCTTGGCGTAAGCCAGTCCCTCGTTGTAAGCCTCCTGCTCAACACCTACACTCTGTGCGGCGATACCCAGACGGGCACCGTTCATCAGAGCCATCACGTACTTGATCAGACCGAGACGAGTGCTTCCGCAGAGCTCTGCCTTAGCATTCTTATAGGTGAGCTCACAGGTAGGTGAACCGTGGATACCCAGCTTGTGCTCGATGTGACGAACGTCAACACCACCCTGGCGCTTGTCGTAGATGAACATCGACAGACCACGTCCGTCCTTGGTGCCCTCCTCAGAACGAGCCAGCACGAGGTGGATGTCGCTATCACCATTGGTGATGAAACGCTTCACACCGTTCAGGCGCCAGCAGTTCTCCTTCTCGTCGAAGGTAGCCTTCAGCATCACGCGCTGCAGGTCAGAACCGGCATCTGGCTCAGTCAGGTCCATTGACATACCCTCACCAGCGCAAACACGGGGGATATACTTCTGGCGCTGCTCTTCGCTACCGAACTCATAAAGGGTATCGATACAGCTCTGCAGACTCCAGATGTTCTGGAAACCAGCATCGGCAGAAGAAATCATCTCAGAGAGCATTGAGAATACGGTGTTAGGCAGGTTCAGACCGCCGTAACGACGAGGCATAGAAACACCCCACAGACCAGCTTTACGGGTGGCGTCGAGGTTCTCGTAAGTCTTAGAGGCGTAGATCATACGACCATTCTCGAGGTGTGGACCTTCGAGGTCGACGCTCTCAGAGTTTGGCTCGATGATATTGGCAGCCACGTCGCCAGTGATGTCGAGAATCTGCTTGTAGTTCTCAATGGCATCGCCCAGGTCAACGGGGGCGTAGTCATATTCCTTTGCATCAGCAAAGCCTTTTTCCTTCAGCTCAACGATACGAGCCATCAGGGGGTGGTTCAAGTAGAACCCGATCTCAGGATGATCGCTATAATAATTTGCCATAATTACTTCGAATTTTGCTTATAGTATTTAATGAGTTTGGGAACTACCTCCTCTACGGTACCAACGATTACGTAGTCGGCGATTTTGTTGATAGGAGCATCGGGATCGCTGTTGATAGAGATGATGATACCAGAGTCCTGCATACCAGCGATGTGCTGAATCTGTCCAGAGATACCACAGGCGATGTACACCTTGGGGTGAACGGTAACACCTGTCTGACCAATCTGACGGTCGTGATCCAACCAACCAGCATCTACAGCGGCACGAGAACCACCAACCTCACCATGCAGCACCTTAGCGAGCTCGAACAGCTGGTCGAAGTTCTCCTTGCAGCCCATACCGTAACCACCGGCTACAACGATAGGCGCACCCTTCAGGTTGTGCTTAGCAGCCTCAACGTGGTGGTCGAGCACCTTCACTACGAAGGCCTCGGGGCTAACATACTTGCTTACCTCTGGGTAAACAACCTCCTTGCGGCACTCGCCATCGTACAGAGCCTTCTGCATTACGCCAGAGCGTACAGTAGCCATCTGTGGACGGTGGTTGGGGTTCACGATGGTAGCTACGATGTTACCACCGAAGGCAGGACGAATCTGATAGAGCAGGTTCTCGTATGTCTTGTTGTTCTTCTTATCCTCGAAAGGACCAATCTCCAGCTCTGTGCAGTCGGCAGTCAGACCTGAAGTCAGTGATGACGATACACGTGGACCGAGGTCGCGACCGATAACGGTAGCACCCATCAAGCAGATCTGTGGCTGCTCCTCCTTGAAGAGGTTAACCAGAATATCAGTGTGAGGAGCTGAGGTGTAAGGGAACAGGTCCTTAGCGTCGAAAACAAACAGCTTGTCAACACCGTAAGGCAGAATCTGATCCTCAACCTTACCCTTGATGCCAGTACCGGCAACAATGGCGTGGAGCTCAACCTTGAGTTCATTGGCGAGCTTGCGACCCTTGGTCAGCAACTCCTGAGATACTTCCTGTACCTGAGTACCTTCAATTTCGCAATATACAAATACGTTATTAGCCATATCTCGTTATCCAATGATTTTCTCGTCCAACAATTCTTTGATCATTCCCTCGATATCAGCATCAGAAGCCGTCAAAGTCTTCGACTCCTTAGCCTGGAACACGATGTTCTTGATGGCCTTTACCTTGGTTGGTGAGCCATTCAGACCGCACTGGTTTACATCGCCATCCACGTCGGCCACGCTCCACTGGTTCAGCGTGAGCTCAGGGCGCTCGTCGTACAGATAGTCGTAAGCAGTACCCTCGGCAGGACGCTCCATAGGACAGGTAGCGCGCTTATACTTCATCACCAGCTTAGCATTCTGGGGGCGACAGGGAGCTGCGCTTCCGTTAACGGTGATAACAACAGGCAGAGGAGCCTCTACAGTCTCTACACCACCATCGATCACACGCTTGATAGTAGCCTTACCATCCTTTACTGAGAGAACCTCCTCAGCGTAAGTAACCTGGTTAAGACCCAGTTTCTGAGCCACCTGAGGACCTACCTGAGCGGTATCACCGTCGATAGCCTGACGACCACCGATAACGATGTCAACATCGCCAATCTTCTTGATGGCAGTAGCCAGAGCGTAAGAAGTAGCGAGGGTATCAGCACCTGCGAAGAGACGGTCGGTAAGCAACCAACCTGTATCAGCGCCACGATAAAGTCCCTGACGGATGATCTCACCTGCACGTGGGGGACCCATCGTGAGGATTCCTACTGTTGAGCCTGGGTTCTGCTCCTTCAGGCGAAGGGCCTGCTCCAAGGCGTTCAAATCTTCTGGATTGAAGATGGCGGGCAGGGCAGCGCGGTTTACGGTACCTTCGGCTGTCATTGCGTCCTTACCCACGTTTCGGGTGTCTGGCACTTGCTTGGCCAGCACAACAATCTTTAAAGCCATATAATATTAATAATGTGTAAATATTGATGTCCTTTTTTTAATCGAGCGCAAAGGTAGTTCTTTTTGAGGATATAGCCAAATAAAATGCACAAAAACAATTGAAATGTGCACAAAAGAGCCGATTTGTGCAATAATAACTTCATAGCTATAGTAAATTTTTCACTATTCGCTATTCACTTTTCGCTTTTCTTTGTATCTTTGTCCCCGTTTTCTTAAGATAGATTGTTATGACAAATGGTATTTATACGATTCTGTTGCTCATTATGAGCAATGTGTTTATGACCTTTGCCTGGTATGGGCATTTGCGCCTTCAGCAGTCGGGTATCTCTACCAACTGGCCCCTCTATTTGGTGATTGCCTTCTCATGGATGATAGCATTCTTCGAATATTGTTGTCAGGTTCCTGCCAATCGTCTTGGCTTTGTTGACAATGGCGGACCTTTCAACCTTGTTCAACTCAAGGTGATTCAGGAATGCATCTCTTTGGTGGTCTTTGCAGTTATAGCCAACTTGATCTTTCAGAAGGAACAGTTACACTGGAATCATGCCGCAGCTGCCCTTTGCCTGATAGCTGCCGTCTATTTTGTATTTATGAAACCATAAATAAAGATTCCCGCCAATTGGCGGGAATCTTTACTATCATTGTTGCTTGTCGATATACTTCAGTATTTCTGCACGTTCGTCAAGTTCTTTGATACCATCAGTATCGGGAATAGTGTTGCCATCCTCGTCGTAGTCTGATCCCTCATAGAACGAGTGGAAATTGTCAACATACCAATCGTCGCGTTCAAATACCAAGTCGAGAATCACCTTCTGGTCGGCATAGTTATGAATGGTCAGCGTTACGGTAGCGGCAGAGTCGCTGATACTGTTCACCTGATCTAACTCATATCGCCACTCGGGGTCAATGTCTTGCCCCATTACCCAGTGATCGAAGTCGCGATAGATGGTACCGTCCTTTTCGCTCAGTTCCTGCGCTTCGCTGTCGAGTCTCAGGAAACTCAGTGAACAGCATAGGCTGTCGTTCTTGTAACTGTAGATTGTGTCAATACGCTGTGAGATATACTCCTGCGAATGTTTGTCAAAAGCAGTCGTGTCTGTACTCGAAGCGTAAACATAATCGTTAGTTCCCTGCTTGTTGCCACAAGCAGACATGACGATGGCAGCCACGGCTACCATACTGAAAACAATCAGTTTCTTCATCATTTCAATCTCTCTCTAATATATTTTGGTTTATAGCTATTTGGCCGCAAATGTACAACTTTATTTTTAAATAACCAAAATAAATCTAAGAAAATCAACGTCTGGGCTGATTTGCTATCTCTTGAGATAGGAGGCGAGTGATGAGTGGTTCTGTTTCAGACCCTTGGCTAGGCTACGGGCATTCATCTGGGCTCCCTTGTAGGAAGTGTGTGTGTGGTCGTGGTTGAAATAAACGGCGGCCTTCTGCTTACACTTCTCAGAATCGCGTCCGGCATATTTCTTATCCAAGAAATCGGCAGATATGTTATGAACGTCGATAAATTCTACGCCAGTCTGACGGATGACCTCGCGATACCAACGGCCATAGCTGTCATCGCGGCGCTCAATCTTGCCACCAGGCCATTCGTTGCGTGGTGTGAGAGAGAGTAGGATGGGGGTGGCTCCCTTCTCGCGAACATCGTCGATGAATTTCTTCAGATACCAGCCGAAGGAGTAGATGAGCTCATAGCGCCCTTCATCCTCAATCTGATAGACATGACAGGTGTCTTGGGCGTTGGCAATGACGGCGCGTGCCTTTTTACTGGTTAAGTCGCCAATGTCGTTGTGACCAAACTGTAGCAGCACGAAATCGCCAGGCTGAAGACTGTTATAGATTCGTTCCCAACGGCCTTCGTTCAGGTATTTACGTGTGCTGCGCCCGGCAATGGCCTGATTGGTGACGGTGATCTTGAGAGTGTCGAACACAGTGTTGGCTAGTGCTCCCCAGCCCCACATGCCAGAATGGTCGGACTTATCGATGTTCTTCACGGTGGAGTCGCCACAGATAAACACCACGGGTTTGCCTTTCTGACGCTTTACGTTTGCCATAGGCGGTGCCACACCTACCATCATCTGTTGCAAGGGCTTGAGTTGGGGATTGTTTGAATAGTAGATTCCCTCAGCGGCAGAGCGGGCGTTAAGGCGGGCTCCGAAGGCAGAGGTGTGAATCTTGTCGCCGTAGAAGTGGTATTTCTGTTTCCAGAGGCTATAGCTGTCGAGTTTTGCACCCGAAATCTCATTCAGGTCGACGAAAGGCACACCTTCAGTAGCAGCGACGTAGGCCGCCCACTGGGTTTGTGGTTTGCGGATGATAAGTCCTTTATCGTCGCGGGCATCACGCGGGGTGAGCGACATGAGGATGGGGTTGGCTCCTGCCTCACGGATCTCATGGATATAGCAGCGCAGGTAGTGCCCATAGCTATAGACGGTGTCGGGGATTTGCTTGCGGAGGTTGAAACCTACTATCATTGTGTCTTCGGCCACACCGTCGATGACACCACGGGCACGCTTTGCATCAAAGAAGTCTGCATGGTCGTTATGACCTATGGATACGATAACCCAATCTCCAGGTTTCAGGGCTTGGCGAACGGCTGGCCACAGGTCGGTATAGAAGTTGCGGGTAGACATACCACCCAGAGCCTGATTCTCAACGGAAATCTTACGGCCGTCGAAGAAATCACTAGCATAGTAACCCCAGCCCCATTGGCCGTTGTTCCCATTGCCCAAAGTGCCGTTGCGCATGGTACTGTTACCTATCAGGAATAGTACTGGATTCAATCCCTGACGGGTGGAACCGGGGGCTGGGCGATTCATCAAAGCCTTGGCGATGGAGTCGGGCGTGTTGTCTATCACCTTTTCTTCACCTCCGGGCGTGGGCAGATCGTCGAAACGTTGTGCATTGATTTGCAGGACATAATAAGTTGAGAGTGCTATAAGCAGTAGTAGTCTTCTCATCATCGAAAATATTTTTAAGTGTTTGCGCTGCAAAGTTAATAAGAATTTTGCAAATTACAAAATTATTCGAAACTTTGAGCATTGCCCGAAGGTACTTTCGCTCGAGAAAACCCAAATAAAATTTGGATTTCTCCTCGCTTATTCGTACCTTTGTCGGCGTTATGATAGATAGAGCGACGATAGATAAAATCATGGACGCCACGAACATAGTCGACGTGGTGGGAGAGTTCGTGACCCTGCGAAAGGCTGGTGTGAACTATAAGGGCCTGTGCCCCTTCCACGACGATACCACCCCTTCGTTCATGGTGTCGCCATCGAAGCAGATATGCAAGTGCTTTGCCTGTGGAGAAGGTGGAACAGCTATCAACTTCCTCATGAAGCATGAGCAGATTACTTATCCGGAGGCCCTGCGCTGGTTGGCAAAGAAATACAACATCGAGATACAGGAAAAAGAACTGACAGACGAAGAAAAGCGGGAGCAGAGTGACCGTGAATCGATGTTTATTGTCAACGAGTGGGCACAGAAGTATTTTCAGGATATGCTGAAGAACGACCCTGACGGCATCGCGATAGGCAAGCAATATTTCCGTAGCCGAGGCATCCGTGATGATATCATCGAGAAGTTTGGACTAGGTTATGCCCTTCAAAAGCGCGATGCTCTTGCCCTTGCTGCTCAGAAGGCAGGGTATCAGGTAGAGTTTCTTTTAAAGACAGGTCTGTGTATTGATGGTGAGAAAGGCATTCATGACCGATATGCAGGGCGTGTGATCTTTCCTTGGCTGAATGTGAGTGGAAAGGTAGTGGCCTTTGGAGGCCGACTGCTTGACTCGCGTACTAAGGGTGTGCAACAGAAGTATGTGAACTCGCCCGACTCGGAAATCTATCATAAGGAACGCGAACTCTATGGACTCTATCAGGCCAAGAAGGCCATCGCCAAGGAGGATTGTGTGTTTATGGTAGAGGGTTATACCGACGTGATAGCCATGCACCAGTGCGGACTGGAGAATGTGGTGGCTAACTCGGGTACGGCACTCTCTATCCACCAGATTAAACTGCTAAGGCGGTTCACGCAGAACATTACCTTATTATATGATGGTGATGAGGCCGGTATCCATGCTGCCATGCGCGGTACCGACATGCTGTTGGAGGAGGGTATGAACATCAAAGTGCTTTTATTGCCTGACGGAGACGATCCCGACTCATTCAGCCGTAAGCACTCTGTCCAGGAGTTTAAGGAATATATTGAGCAGAACCAGACAGACTTCATCACCTTTAAGGCTAAGGTTACGGTTGAAGGCATCACTGATCCTGTGAAACGCTCTGAGGCCATCAGCGGCATCTTGAAGAGTATCTCGGTGATTCCTGATAAGATGTTACGTGACGAATATGTACGTATCCTCTCTCAGCGACTTCAACTGAAAGAACAGACCCTCGTAAATGCGATGAACGATATGATTCGCAAGAGTCATGAGGAGAAGGAGAAACAGGCTGAGCGTGACGCAGAACGTCAGAGCTCTGAGAATGCCTCCCCGACATTTATCGGTCTGCACACCATCGATGAACAGACCCACGAGGTGGAGCGTCTGTTGGTGCAGTGCATCATCCGTGATGGCGAAAAAGTAATATATAAGGATATTGAGACCGAAGACGGAGGAAAAACCGATTTGACGGTGGCTCAATATGTGGCTTTCGACCTCGGATCCGACGGGCTCTCCTTCCACGACGACCGATATAACCAGATACTGCAAGAGGCCGTAGAACATAGTGGCGAGGAAGGCTTTAAGGCTGAGACCTATTTTATGCAGCACTCTGACATCCAAATCAGTCAGCTGGCTGTAGAACTTGGCATCGACCGTCATCAGTTGGGTAAGAGCTTCCAGTTGAAAGACCGCGATGGAGCCTTACTGCAACATGTGCTCCATCTGGTGCTTGACTTGCGACTCGACATCGTGGAGAAACGACTGAAGGATATTCAGGCCCAGCTGAATACGGTGGGCTCTGATATGGAGAAAGTAAAGGCCTTGTTGGCCGACTACAAAGAGACTCAGCTGTTGCGTGACGCTTTGGCCAAACAACTAGGCAATGACATAGTAGTATAGGATGATAAGTTGGAAACTCATATTATTCAGTGTCTATCAGATAATCGTGATTGTGGCGATTATCCATGTGATACTCGACAATCGTCAACCTGCGAAGACGATGGCTTGGGCACTGGTGATATGGTTCGTACCTGTGGTGGGTATCGTGTTCTACCTCTTTTTTGGCATCAACACCCGCAAGGAGCGCTATGTGAGTGAGCGCAGCATGAACCTGCTGACCAAACGCTCCATGCTGGAGTTCGCTGAGCAGCAGGATCTTAAGCTACCCGATAAGCACAAGCCACTGATCGATCTTTTCGTGAACCAGAGCCTGGCATTGCCTTTTAAAGATAATGAGGTGGATATCTGCACCAATGGCTATCAGTTTTTTACCGCCCTGCTGGCTGATATACGGAAGGCCAAGAGCCATATACATATCGGTATGTATATCATTGCCGACGATGCGCTTGGCAGACTCTTCAGCGATGCCCTGATAGACAAGGCGCGTGAGGGTGTCGAGGTAAGACTGATATACGATGATGTGGGATGCTGGAAGGTGAGGCACCGCTTCTTTGAACGTATGCGTGAGGAAGGTATCGAGGCAGTGCCGTTCATGCCGGTACACTTCCCGCAGTTTACGAGTAAGGTGAACTATCGCAACCACCGTAAGATCATTGTCATCGACGGACAAATAGGCTATATTGGCGGCATGAACATCGCCATGCGCTATTGCAGCGAGTCATGGCGTGATACCATGTTGAGGGTGACGGGTGGCGGTGTCTATGGACTCCAGCGCGCTTTCTTGGTCGACTGGTATTTCGTTGACCGCTCTTTGTTGTCTGATAGGAAATATTATCCCCCCATTGTCGCCGATATTGCCAACGACGTGATTGCTCAAGTGGTAACCAGTGGGCCGGTAACGCCCTATCCTGAGATTATGCAGGGCTTTGTGCGAATCATTCTGGGAGCCCGTCGCTATCTGTATATCGAGACACCATATTTCCTTCCCAACGACTCTGTGCTTTTCGCTTTGAAAACAGTGGCCTTGGCCGGTGTTGATGTCAGGGTGCTCTGTCCCTTGCACAGCGATGCCCGTTTTGTGGAGTGGGCCAGCAGGTCGTATCTGCGTGAAGCCATGGAGGCCGGTGTACAGGTGAGTCTCTATGAAGGCGGTTTTCTTCATTCAAAGCTGATGGTATGCGACGATGCTATTTCCACCTGTGGCTCTACCAATCTTGATTTCCGTAGCTTTGAGAACAACTTCGAGGCTAACATCTTTTTCTTCGACGAGCAAGTTGCTTTGCGCCTGAAGGATGTCTTCCTTCAGGATATGACACATGCCAGACTTTTGTCGGATATACCTGAACGAATGAACGCGAAGTTCCTCGCTCGTCTTTGGGAGAGCCTTACAAGGATGCTTTCCCCGTTGCTCTGAAAATCGAGAAGTTCACGCTGCCATAGCTGCGATGCTCTACGAAATGGAGATCGTTTGAGAAGTCGTAGTCCTTGCCGTGCTCAAACACAAAGACCCCATCGGGCTTCAGCAGTCCTTTCTCGAAGATAAGTGAGGGAATGGTGCCAAGCTCTTTGAGCGCATAGGGAGGGTCGGCAAAGATAAAGTCGAACTGATGCTTGCACGACTTAATGAAGCGGAACACGTCGCCGCGGATGGGCACGCATACCTGGGTGTTGAGCTTCTTCAGACATTCCTGTATGAAACGGTGGTGATCGCGATCCATCTCTACACTGAATACATGACTACAGCCACGCGACACTAGTTCGAGCGATATGCTGCCGGTACCAGAGAAGAGGTCGAGAGCCGTGGCATCCTCAAAGTCCATGTAGGCAGTCAGGACATTGAAGATGTTCTCCTTGGCAAAGTCGGTAGTGGGCCTTGCCTTAAACGAACGGGGAATGTCGAAATGCCGTCCCTTGTATATGCCAGTGATTATTCTCATCGTCCTTTAGTAAGTAATGTCATGAGGTCATAGGGCATGCCGGCAATCTTGGTGGAAGGTGCCTGCTGGAAGTCGGCAGAGGAATTGATGACGTATGCCTTCTGCAGATAGCGTTTCAGCTCAGGAACCAACCAGTCCTGTTCGGGAATGTTGCCTACGATGTGCAGCTCGTCGTGTTCTGCTTCCAGGTGAAGCTGTTTCCAAACGTAGAGCAGGAAGTAGAGTGCATCGTGAGCATGCGAGGCCTCAAAGGTGTTGCAGAACTTGAAGCGGTTCTGCTGGAAACTGAATACATCGAGATGCTTGTTGTGGAAATAAGCATAGAGCTTATTGCGGTGACCTGTAAAGCTGCGCTGATGCAGATGGTTCCATACAGGCACCATAGCATGGATAAACTGAACGTCGTCGAAGCGGTCGTCGATGGCCCCCTGTACCTCCTTGACGATTCCGAACAGGCATACCGTCTTCAGATTGGGCAGCACATTGTAGTGCACGATGCGTTTTGCCGACTTCATTGGCAGGGCGTGGTTGAGGATGGTTTCCATGTCGTCTTCCTCAAACTGCTCGATAGGCACCAGTATCGATGGGGTGTCGACCAGCAATTGGCAACGGCGGATATCGGGCGTCAGCAGTTCAACGCTCTTGAAGGCCTCTCTCAGGTTGGCCGTCATAGAGATGCCGCCCCTCACGATGTAGGGCTCGAAGATGATGGGACGCTCCGTGTTGGCAGCGTCGTGCATCGTAAAGGAAAGTGAACTCTTTCCCAGGCGTATGGTCATCTTCCTGTTCTCCATTATTTTGCATTAATTACGCTGGCCACGCAAAGCACCAACAGTGCTATGGCGACTATGGCGAGGATGATATTCGTCAGTTTATTGTTCAATTGCATAATCGGTTGCAAAGATACGAAAAAAGACACAGATATCACAGATTCTCGCAGATTTTTTTTATCTTTGTGCCCGTTATGATTCAAGACGAGCTGAAATACCGCATCCTGCAGACGTTCGGATTCGCGCCTACGGCAGAACAAGCCGAGGCCGTCGACGTGTTTACCCGGTTCATGACTGATCGCGACGAGCATGTGGTCATGATTCTGCGTGGCTCTGCCGGAACGGGTAAGACCACGCTGGCTGGTGCCATGGTCAGGGCCATGAAGAGTCTGAAGCAGAAGCTTATCCTGCTGGCACCTACGGGGCGTGCTGCCAAGGTATTCTCCCTGAATGCAGGTTCTGCGGCCTATACCATCCATCGTCGTATCTATCGGCAGAAGTCGGCGGGCGACCTCTCGGCTTTCAATCTCAACGACAACCTGAACCGCGACACCTTATTTATAATAGATGAGGCTTCGATGATTTCTAACCTTGGCTTGGGCGAGTCGGCCTTCGGCAGCGGCTGTCTGCTCGACGACCTGATGCGGTTTGTGTATAATCATCAGAACTGCCGTATGCTGCTCATAGGCGACAAGGCACAGCTGCCCCCTGTGGGCGAGGAGGAGAGTCCGGCCTTGATGGCGGGTATGCTGCGTGCTTATGGCATGAAGGTGTATGAGTGCGACCTCAATCAGGTGTTGCGCCAGAGTGAGGACTCGGGCATACTCTCCAATGCCACGATGATACGTCAGATGGTGACATACGACGAGATGACCCGGTTGCCGAGGATACGCTTCAAGGGTTTTGCCGATATCCAGGTTGTGCCAGGCGACGAACTGATAGAACAGCTGGCCAGCAGCTATAGTCGTGTAGGGCTCGACGATACTATCGTCATCACACGGAGCAATAAACGGGCTAACATCTATAACCAGGGCATCCGTAATACTGTGCTCGATCGTGAAGACGAACTCTGTCGGGGCGACCAGCTCATGATTGTGAAGAACAACTATTTCTGGACAGAAGGGTCCAAGGAGATTCCTTTCGTTGCCAATGGCGACCTGGTTGTGGTACAGCGGGTGAGGAACGTGCATGAGCTCTATGGCTTCCGTTTTGCCGAGGTCACCATGCAGTTTCCCGACTACGACGACTACGAACTCACGGCCACCGTCATCATGGACTCGTTGACTACAGAGGCGCCGGCCTTGACCCGTGACCAGCAGGAACAACTGTATAATGCCGTGATGGACGACTATGCCGACGTTTCCCTTAAGGCCGAGCGCATTAAGAAACTGAAGGGCGACCGTTATTACAATGCCCTTCAGATCAAATACGCCTATGCCGTCACCTGCCACAAGGCGCAGGGTGGCCAGTGGGCACATGTGTATATCGACCAGGGTTATATGACCGACGATATGCTGACCCCTGACTATATCCACTGGCTCTATACGGCCTTCACCCGAGCCACGGAAAAACTCTTCCTCGTAAACTGGCCTAAAACCCAGATGGAAGAGCCTCTGATGCCTTGAATCAGATATATTGTACACCGGAATTGCTAAAGATTGTACACCTAAGTGCCTGATATTACACCTTGTATTATATATAATTATTAACTTTGCGTCACAAATTCAACCATTATAAATAAATCAAAAAAACAACAATGAAAAGAAATCTATTCAGTATTATGTTAGGAGGGGTGCTTGTGCTTACCGCTCCCGCGTTGACAAGCTGTGATGACATCCTTGGTCTCTCAGACAATCCCGTAGAGTCGTCGGCCCTTGCCGAAGCTATCAAGGATGGTGCCGAAGTAACCATTGACATGAGTATGACCGGCAATGTGGAAGGGGAAAATTTCTCCTTAGACGCGCAGGTGACGTATGAGAAGAAGAACGGTCAGTATGTCTTTAAGACAGCTACTGCGGATGCGGGCCCAGACGTAGAGGTCGATGTGGACGAAGAAACTCTGGAATTGCTTGCTCAGCACTTCAGACTGAAGTATGAGAAGAGTAGCAATCAGATAAAATTCATAGGCAAGCTATTTATTGAGGGTGAAGAAATTGAAAGCTCTATGAGCATGCTCTCTTCTATCATTGTCTTCGATGTTGACAATGACACGTATCAGCAGTTTGGCTATCCCTGCCCTATGACCTTTACGTTTAAAGGCATCTCTGTAAATGGCGTTGACAAGACCAAACTGATTAAGAATTCGTATAAGGAGACAGTCAAGGCTATTCGGTCTATGGTTATGTCAAGAGCTGTAGCCGGCACCAGATATGTCGATCCGGAGACTCAGTGGCTTTCTGTATATTATAACGACGGCGAGACCTGGGCCGACGTGAACGATAGGTATACCAAGATAGCAGGTGAGGCCTTGTTCAATGGCGGTGTTGACCCTGATCTTGATGAAGCTGTAGAAGGCTCTGTCGTGGTGAATGGTGAGCCTGCAATGAAGTTTAACTTGCGTTATAAAGATGATAACACTAATGTGAAATACGGTGATAAGGTAGGTTATAAAGACAAAGCCGAGCATCCCGTATATGAATTTAGGATTTTTAATCAAGGTACATGATAATATCCCAAGTCCCCTGACATAAGAGGGGGTGGAAAAGACAGAAGGCTCTCCTGCAATTAGGAGAGCCTTCTGTTATGTTGTTAGTGGCTTTGACTTGTCTGATACTCTGTCGGCGACAGACCTGTGCTTTTCTTGAATACGGTCTGGAAATAGTTGCGTGTGTTGAAACCGCACTGCTGGGCTATCGTCTCGTTGCTCCAGTCGGGGTGGCTTTTCAGCAGCTGTTTGGCCGCCTCAATGCGATGGAAGGTAATCCACCTGCTGAACTGCTCGTGGCTGGTGGTCTTCAGCCAGTTCGTCAGCTGGTAACGAGGTACGCCGATCTCCTGGGCCACCGTCTTGATGGTGATACCGCTGCGCAGATGGCCGCCTTGGGCGAGCCAGTGGTCGGCCGCTTTGGCGATGCGGTGTGTCGTGTCTTTGCTTGTCGCCTTTTTGTTTTCACGGGCGTCGTCCTCCACTTCCTGTTGCACTTCCTCTTCGTTCTCCTCGGCCTCACGCATCTGCATGGCGGCATTGGTGCGTATGTAGCCCACGAACTGCAGCCACATGTAGAAGATGCTTCCCACGAAGAGTAGTCCGTATGCAGACAGTATCAGTCCTGTATGATATATCAGTACGGGCACCAGCAGGGCCAGAACGGTGAGCACCATGATACTGTATTGCATCCATCTGAGCATGTTGCTCCGCTCGCGGTCGAAGTAGTTGGCTAGTGCTGCCCTCATGCGGTGGAGCTCTGTGAGCAGCAGGTAGGTATAACATACCTGCATTGTGATGTAGCATACGCTTGCCATCAGTGCCGCCTGACGCATCTCGGGCGTGTCCGACAGCAGGGGCTGGCCGTTCATCCCTGCCGCCGTCAGCATGATGGCGGCTGCGGCAGCCAGGGCTACGGGGCCAACAAACCATTCCCGCCAGCGTATTCGCCCCTGCCGTTGCAGGTTGAGCATGCTCAGCGAGATGAGCGTTGAGCAGGGAATAAAGAAAAGCAGGTTGATGATTACCGCCTGAGTGACGCCCATCGCCCGGAATCCATAATGGTATTGTAGCGAGAACTGCATGCCCAACAGTGCCAGTCCGCCAGCCATCAGCCAGCGTGAACGGTTCACCACACGGTCGTCGTTCAGCCACTTGGGCATCCAGAATGCCAATGCCATCGTCATCAGTGCCATCAGCATCACCCCTGTATATTGCATATCCTCAACCATAACCTGATTTCTTGAAAAAACGTCTACAAAGATACGAAAATTCTTTCAATATAATGCGTTTTGGTGTACAATTTCTTTGTTTTTATGGTAAATTATACACCAAACAGTTAAAGATTGCACACCAAATGACTTGTTTCTGTAACTTGTGTCGTGTATATTTCGTAACTTTGTGGCACAAATTCAACCATTACAAATAAATCAATAAACAAAAATGAAAAAGAATCTTTTTAACATCCTGTTGGGAGGGGTACTTGTGCTTACCACTCCCGTGCTGACGAGTTGTGATGACATCCTTGGTCTTTCAGACAATCCTGTAGAATCAAATTCCGTACTTGCAGAAGCTCTTGATGAGGGTGCAGTGGTAACCATCGACATGGCTTTTACTAGTTTTGCGTTGAAAGGTGACGCTGAAGATTTGCAGGTGAAGTTTAAGAGACAGAACGGAAAGTTTGTTCTTAAGTCTGTAGAATTAAGTGAGGGCTCAGATAAAGAGGAAGACATTGAAGAGGCCCTGGGTAAGACCAAACTGACGTATGATGCAAAAGACGATCAGATCAGACTTGTTGTTGACACAAAGATGGAATTCGGAGAAGATGGGTATCAGGAGCTGACCTCTTCGATCATTGTCTTCAACCTTGCCAACAACACGTATGAACAGTTCGGTTATCCCCATATGCTCATCCTCGATTTCAAAGGCATCGCCGTTAACGGTGTTGACAAAACCGACCAGATTGAAAACTTAAATAAAAAATCGGTTGAAGTTGTCTATCCTATTATGGTGAAGGATCTGGTAATTGATGTTGTTCCGGTAGGATCAAGAGGTGTGGATGCAGAGATATCTTCAGTTCGTAAAATTCCGATGATGCTGGCTCCTGTCCTTTGTGTGCAATATAACGCAGGTGAGACATGGGCTAAGGTGAACGAGAGATACATCAAGCATGCTGGCAAGGCCCTGTTCGAGAATGATCTTGACGATGATGCCGATGAGCCTGTAATTGGAACTTTGGCTGGAGTGACGTCGTTTGTCATGGTTTACTATAATAACAATGAAACGGTGAAGTATGGTGATAAGGTTATCAACGAGAGCAGTGACGGTTCACCCGTCTATGTGCTTGGCAAAAATAAAGCTAGCTTAAAAGATTAGCAAACTCCCCGGCTTAAGAGGCATTTACAGCGACAGAAGGCTCTTCCGCAATTGGAAGAGCCTTCTCTTTTGGCTGCCAGAGCATATCCGCAAAGGTGACAAAGACTATCTGCATGATTGCAATTTAGACTAAATTGCTCACCAATTTAATCTATTTTGCTCTGCAATTTAGTCTAAATTGTTTTGCAAAATAATCTAAATTACATCTATTGGGCATATATTTGTCATGTTTAGGGCTTGTATATGTCAGGAGAAATGATTATCTTTGCCAGCGAATCAGATACTAAATACAAACTGTTATGGCATTACATTTCACATTAAGACAAAGCAACATCAAAGGTAGTAGTGTATACAAGAAGTGGTTTGCCCACACCCTGAAGCAGGGAGAGCTGACGATGGACGAGATTGAACGACGTATCCAGAACCGCTGCTCAGTAACACGTGCCGACGTTCGAGCCGTCATCACGGCCCTTCAGGAGGAAGTGGAGAACGGGTTGAAAGACGGCATGGTGGTGAACCTCAACGAGCTGGGGAAGTTCTACCTCAGCATTCGCAGTGAGTGTGTAGACAGTCCTGAGGAGTTCAGTGTGCAGAAACACGTGAAGGACATCGTATGTAAGTACACACCTCAGGGCCACCGCATCAATGCCGGCGACCAGCGAATCGTGAGAGCCTTTACCAACGACTGCACGCTGGAGCAGGTTTCCGCATACGATGAAGACGGGCACGTAGCTAAGCGCGTGCGCCGAGGCGGACATATCCGCAAAATCTAAAAGGGGGAATCGGGTATCAGAGTTCCTTCAGATACCGTTCGAGCTTCGTGAGGTCGACAGTGGAGAGAACCACCTTGCCGTCGGGGGCGATGACCACCATCGAAGGGATCCATTTCACACCGTAGGCCTTGGCAATATCGGTCTCCTTGAACTTCTTGAGTTCGCTGACCTGCGGGTATTCGATGCCGAACTTCCCGATGGCGTTCTTCCAGGCCTCTACGTCGGTATCCATCGAGATGCCGAGGAAGGCTACGCCCTTCTGATGATAGGTCTGATAGAGGCGCACCACCTCGGGGGCGTCCTTACGGCAGTCGGGGCACCACGATGCCCAGAAGTCGAGCACCACGGTCTTGCCCTTGGCAAAAGCCGAGAACTGGAACTTCTCGCCGCTCGGGGTCACCATGTTGAAGTCGGGAGCCACGGTTCCCGGCTTGATCAGTTCGGTTGCATACTTACTGTCGAGGTCGTCGCCGGCCTCAGTCTGAGCGCTTACTCCTATCGCTGCTCCCATCAGGAGACAGAGGGCTATGGTTCTAAAAAACTTCATATTTCAACAAATTTTTGGCAAAGGTACGAATAATCTGAGAATAATTTATTATCTTTGCCAAAAATTTTAAAGCTATAAATCTTATGTACGACAAGGAAAGAGGGCTCTATATAGCCCACTGCGCCAACGGCGCGCTCAGCATTACAGGTAAGATGGCAAACCGTCATGGACTCATTGCGGGAGCCACAGGTACAGGAAAGACCGTTACCCTGCAGGTGATGGCTGAAACCTTCTGTCAGGCAGGTGTACCCTGTTTCATGGCCGACATGAAGGGCGACCTGAGCGGTATCTCACAGGTGGGCAAGTTGAGTGGATTCATAGAGAAGCGCCTGCCCGAGTTCCAGATTGAGAATCCTGAGTTCCAGAGTTGTCCCGTAAGATTCTTTGATGTATTCGGTGAGCAGGGACATCCCATGCGTGCCACCATCTCGCAGATGGGGCCTCAGCTGCTGTCGAGACTGATGCAGCTGAACGAGACGCAGGACGGAGTGCTGAACATCGTGTTCCGCATAGCCGACGAGCGCGGTCTGCTGCTCATTGACCTGAAGGACCTTCGCTCGATGCTCGACTGGGTATCGCAGCATGCCAAGGAGTACACTACGAAGTATGGCAATATCTCGACTGCCACGGTAGGCGCTATCCAGCGCGCTCTGTTGCAGTTGGAGAGTCAGGGGGCCGATAAGTTCTTCGGCGAGCCCTCGTTCGACATCTACGATCTGATGCAGACCGAAGGGGGTAAGGGCGTGATGAGCGTGCTGGCTGCCGACAAGCTGATGATGCAGCCCAAGCTCTACTCAACGTTCCTGCTGTGGCTGCTCTCCGAGCTCTATTCAACGCTGCCCGAGGTGGGCGATATGGAGCTGCCCAAGCTGGTGTTCTTCTTCGACGAGGCGCACATGCTGTTCGATGGCACCTCGAAGGCGTTGCTTGACAAGATAGAGCAGGTGATACGACTGATTCGTTCGAAGGGTGTGGGCATCTATTTCATCACCCAGAGTCCGACGGACATTCCTGAGAATATACTCGGACAGTTGGGCAACCGTGTGCAGCATGCTCTGCGTGCCTATACGCCGAAAGACCAGAAGGCCGTGAAGACCGCCGCCGACACCTTCCGTGCCAATCCGGAGTTCAAGACCGACGAGGCTATTATGAACCTCGAGACGGGTGAGGCGCTGGTGAGCTTCCTCGACGAGAAGGGTGCCCCCAGCATCGTTGAGCGTGCAAAGATTCTGTTCCCGCTGTCGCAGATCGGTGCCGTAACCGAGGGGCAGCGCCTTGACATCATCAAGCAGAGCCGCATCTATGGTAAATACGATACACCGGTGGATCGTGAGAGTGCCTTTGAGGTGCTCGTGGCCGAGGCCGACCGCCAGTTGGCAGAAGCCGAGCAGCAGGCGGCTGAGATAGATATTCCGAAGCCTGCAGAAGCAAAGGCCGAGAAAAAGAAGGCAGGCATGATGAGTAAGGTGTGGAAGGCCGTGCTGACAGCTATCACCTCGACGCTGGCCACTATCCTTGGCACGTATGTGAGCGACAAGGTGACGGGTAAGAAGACGAAGTCGAGGACATCGGCCAAGGGTCGTGTGGTGAAGAATGCCACGAGTGCTGCCACACGTACCATCACCAAGGAGCTGACCCGTGATATCCTCGGGAATCTGGTGAAGTGATTATAAGAACTCGGATATAGTATAGATATACCGCTGTCGGTTGATGGTGGTATATTTATATTTAGTGGGGTCGATGACGGTCTTGAGGTCACTGCTGATGCCTGTGCCCAGAAGCTTTAGCGTGGCTTCCTTCATGGTCCAGAGGCTGATGAAGGAGGCATCGGGCTGCGCCGACTGTGTAATCTGTTCAGTCTCGTCATCGTTCATGGTATAGCGCATCAGCGACTCCTTGAACTCGCGGATGCTCTCCACGTCGATGCCGACGGGCTGATCACTGATAGCACAGACTGCCGCCTCTTTGCAGTGGCTCAGGTTGAAGAATATCTCAGGATGACCCACGATGGATGGCTTGCCATGTTCATTATATTCGAAGATGGGATTCTCCGTGATGCCGTATTCCTCTTTCAGTGCCTGTTTCAGCAGCTGGTAGGCGAGCACGCAGAGCCTCTGCCCTTGTTCGTATTTGAACTTCAGGGCCTGTTCCCGTCGCTGCTCAGAGATTTCCCTCAAAGCCGTCTCGAGATTAAAACTCCAAATATCTTCGCTGACTAAGATCTTCATTTTATATCTCTACTCTAGTCCGATTTCGGGCATGGGAATCTTGCGGTTGGCATTCTCCTTGGCACCGAGGTCAACAAGCTCGCGGCCTTTCTGAGCCACACTCTGGCGACCCGTGATGAGCTTGTTGTTTGCACTGTCGTAAGCCTCCTGCACCTTGTGGATTTTCTCGCCCAGCTCATTGTAGCGATGTACGAAGTCGCCCAGACGGTCGAGCAGTTGCTCGGCCAGTCCGAACACCTTCTGCTGGTTCTCGGCCTGCTGGTTCTGCACCCAGGCAATGTGTATCATGTGGAGGATGCCCAGCAGATTCTGCTCTCCTGTGACAAAGACCTTTTTCTCGAAAGCCTCGCGCCAGAGGGTAGGGTCATTGGCGAGGGCCAACTGTAACGACGACTCGAAGGGCACGAACATAATCACGAAGTCTACTGCGTCGCGCCCGTTCTTGATATACTTGGAATAGTCTTTACGCGCCAACTCGTTGACATGGCTGCGCACACTCTTGATATGATCCTGCAGGTAGCGCTCCTTCTCCTCTGGCGTCTCGGCATTGACATACTTCTCATAGGCAACGAGCGACACCTTTGAGTCGACAATGGCATCCTGGCCCTGAGGGTAATGCAGTATCACGTCGGGCTGCATCTCCTTGCCCGTCTCGTCGTGCTTCAAGGGACGGCCCATCTCGTCGCGCAAACGGGTCTGCACCTCATAGTGAATGCCCTCGGTAAGACCCTGACTCGACAGCAGGTCGCCAAGAATAATCTCGCCCATGTTGCCACTCACCTTATTGTCGCGGCGGAGCACGTTGGTGAGGCTCTCGGCACGCTCGCCAAGCTGCTGGGTCTGTTCCATCATCAGGCGTATCTGCTCGCGGAACGAAGCTGCCTGTGCCACGGTGCCCTTGCTGTTCTCGTCGATGGCTTTCTGCATGTTGGCAATGGCGTCTTTCAGCGGCTGGGTGATGCCTGTCATCGTCTCGGTATTCGACTCTTTCAGCTTCGAGGCACTGCGCTCCAGCACCTGCTGCGCCATGTTCATAAACTGGGCGTCGCGCTTCTCACTCTCCTCCTTGCGCTCTCCACGTTCTGCTTCAATCTGCTGGCGCACCAGCTGCAGCTCACGCCCCTGGGCCTCAGCCCTGGCGTGAAGATCCTTGTTCTCGGCTTCCAGATGGTGCAGACGACTGGTGGCCTCTTGCAACTGCTCACCCTTCATGGAGAGCTCTATGTCTTTCTTGCCGCCCTCAATGCGGAGCGCGTCCATCTTACGGTCCATGAGCAGGTAGAGCAACACGGCGCCTACCGCCACACCTATTATAATATATAAGGCTGTCATCATACTGTTAATTTTGTTGCAAAATTAAAAAAAAACTTCGTAATTCCGATTAATCTGTGAGTTTTTTTGTATATTTGCCCCGTACAAAAACCATTTATCATTAACTTAAAACTTTAAAGATTATGGATTATAAGATTATCGACATTGAAGGTGTAGGCGACGTTTACGCTGAGAAACTCGTAGCAGCTGGTATCAACAAGGTGAGCGAACTGCTTGAGAAATGCGCTGCTCCCAAGGGGCGCAAGGAGCTGGCAGAGGCAACTGGCATCAGCGAGAAACTGATTCTGAAGTGGACAAACCATGCTGACCTGTTCCGTATCAATGGCGTAGGACCGCAGTTTGCCGAACTGCTCGAAGCCGCTGGCGTTGACACCGTGAAGGAGTTCCGTCATCGTCTGGCAGAGAACCTGCAGCCGAAGCTTGTTGAGGTGAACGATGCCAAGAACATCTGCAATCGTGTGCCTGCCGTCAGCGAAGTACAGAAAATGATTGACCAAGCCAAAGAGCTTGAGCCTAAAATGACATATTAATAAGAAAAATCCCCGATTAGTCGTCGGGGATTTTTTAACTTCAGTATCTTTGATGTCTTTCTGAATTTTAGACAGGTTTTTCTTTTTAATCGATAAGACCCCACTGACCGCTTATACAGATGAACTGCGTTAATTGCATGTCTACTACCCGCATGGAGGGCTTTACATACTGGGTCTCAATTCTGGCTCGACGAGAGCTGTGTCCTGATATCTTTTCCATCGTCTGATTTTAATGAAGATTAAAGTAATATTGCGATTCATCAGAATCACGCTACAAAGATACGAAGATTCACGTAATCTGCCAAACTTTTAGACGGAAAAAATAAACACATATCCAAACAGTGATGTCTTTTCTGTTTAGTTTAATAAGAGAGTGCGGATGCGATGACGAAGAGGTTCTTGCTCCTTGCCGCCATATTCCCAGTACATACATCCTTTAAGGTTGTGGTCTATAACGTACTGACATTTGATGCTGACGGATCGCTCGTTCTCATATCCATAGACAAGTTGCCCGTCCTTGTCAGCCCAATAGGGAACCTCTGATTTCGAATGCCAGCATTCCGTCATGCTTCCGTCGTTCTCTGTTACGCCTCGTCCATATAAAGGAATACCCATGACTAACTTCTCCCGGGGAACTCCTGATGAGAGATGGGCTTCAACGGCTTGTGAGGTCGTCATCCAGTCTGTAATCTCTGATGGGTATAGGGCAGAGTGATGATAAGGAGGGTCGCCCATGTCATATGACATCACATTGACCATGTCCAGGTATTGAATACATTCCTTAAAGTCGATATATTCCGCGCTGGCAATAGTAGCACACGAAAGAATGTGCTGTTCCCCCAAAGCAGAGCGAAGATCGTGCATGAGAAGCGTGAAATTCTTTGTGTCATCTGGCGATGATGATATCTGGGCTGTAGATTGGGTGGGATATTCCCAGTCAATGTCTATACCGTCAAGACCAAGTTCCTTTACTATCTGACAGCAGGAGTCGGCAAAACGTTTACGGCAGACTGACGAAGAAGCCATCTCACTAAAACGACCACTCCTCCATCCCCCTACGGAAAGCACGACTTTCAACTTCGGGTTCTGCTTCTTAAGGGCAACGATCTGCTTGAGACGATTGACATTGTCTATAACGACACCATCAAAAGATGGGCTTACATGACCAAAGGCATAATTGATGTGAGTCATTTCCATAGGGTCTGGAATCGTTTCGGACCAGGAGGTCACATAAGCGGTAACGACCTTTTCACCAGAGAAATTGAGACTGTCGGCTGTGCTCTGCTCAATCTTTGGTACGTTCTGCCCATCTGTCTGAATGGTGGTTATGAGTAATGCTGCCAATAAGAATATCTTATTCATGCTTCGTGATTAGGTATTCTTTGACATCAGACCAGTGATAATAGGGGGCACAGTTTGTCTTAAGGGCAGGAACAGAAGTCTCGTTCTCGTTGAGTAGGAACTTGACAAGAATGTCATCGGAGCCCTTTTTACGGTAGAAGATTAACTGGATATTGGCTGCCATTGGGATAATTTTATCAATAGAGATATGCTTGTACAGATTCTCTATATCAGACGTACCTCCCATAGCCTCCTTTAAACCAAGCAAGAAGCTTAATGGCAGAACAGAACTGTCGTGACTGAACCGGAGTGTTATGCAAGGCTTGCCGGCTTGGATCACATGGTCGGCCGTGCTGACGATGCTGTCGAGCACTTCTTTTTGTTGCAGATAGTTGGGAGTAGAGCCGGGAATGAGACCTGCTGATAATAGCCAGCCGGCATTATAGCCAGTCCACATATTAAACAGCTCGTCCTTGGTGAAGATATCTATCAGCGAGATGTTCAGCTCGGGCACGTTCTGCAGATCTTCTGCCACATTGTAAAGAGCTTCCATCAGCATCCTGCCGTCGACGAACAGGCTTGCACGAGGTACGTCGGTGAACAACGATGCCATCAGACGGTCGGAGTTGTGGGCTCGTTCGAAAATGGCAGAACGCTGCTGCTCGTAGGTCTCACTCTGCGCTGTCGCTTTAGGTTTGATGCTGAGATCCTCAACGACGTACTTCATGTCGCGTTTACTGGCGTCCATAGCAATCTCCAAGTTGGGGTTCATGATCTGTAATTCCTGACAGAAGTTGAACATACTCAGCATACAACGACGTGATGTTGATGATTTCGCATCGATTTGCAGAGGCTGAGACAGCAACTCGTGGAAACGCTCATACATGCGATGAGCTATCTCGCGGTGCTGCCGTGCACCAAGCTTTGAGAGGTCGCCATCGCGGTTCCATGCGTCGGCATATCCAATCTGTAGTTTGGTAAGTACATCTTCACCTCTCGCTGAGAGAATGCCAAACTGGCGGGCGCTGTCAAGTTTGTTGATGGCCGTAACATAGTAGTCGTTATTCGACATGTAGCGCGAGCCGTGTCGCCCGTAGTGGCTGATATAGAAGGGCTCGTAGCCTTTGGGAGCCATTGTCAGCTTCTGGGTCTTCGGCTTGGGATAGGCAAAGTAGTTTGAGCCTGTGCGATAGATGTCTTTATAGATTTCTTCCTTTGATGTCTGGGCCGTTGCCGCAACGGTCATTGCCAGAGATATAAACAGGGGAATGATACGATGGTTCATAAGGTTGATGCTTTATTTCTTATAGGTAATATTAGCTTCTTTCAGCATGTTGCGGTAGTAGCTTTCCACATCTTTCCAGTGATAGAACGGGTAGCTGTCAGTCTGAATGGGAATAGAGGTCTCGTTTTCGTTCATCAGGAACTTGACAAGAATATCATCAGAGCCTTGTTTGCGGAAGAAGATGAGTTGAATGTTTGCGGCCATTGGAATCAGACGGTATAAAGCGAAATGGTTATGCAGGTTTTCCATATCGTCTGTTCCCTGCATAGCTTCTTTCAGCCCGAGGATATAGGCAAAGGGCAATACGGTACTATCGTGGCCAAAACGCAGTCGTACACCACTCTTCCCTGAGCGAATCATAAGGTCTGCTTCGTCAAGGAAGTTGACCAGAAGCGGGAAGTGAGCGTACTGATTGGGCTGTGCTCCAGGCATCAGTCCCTCCCATAGACACCAACTGGCATTATATGAGCGGAAGCCGTCGATGAACTCATCGTCGGTAAACAAGTCGTTGAACGACAGGTTGAGTTCTGGCAGACAATACATGTCGGCGGCAATGTTCCACAGTGCGTCGGTAAACTTATAGTTGTCAATGAACTTTCCGGCAGCTTCTGGGTTAGTGAACAGCAGTTCAAACTGATGACGGCCGTTGAGCATCTTATGACGGAAGCTGTCGAGCTTTTCATACAATTCATCGTCCTTCTCCGATTTGGGAATGACAATGCTGTCGTTGGCAATCATGTAGTACATGTCGTGTTCACTGGCATCCATCGTGATGTCAAGATTGGGGTTCATGATTAACATCTCCTGACAGAAGTTTGCCATACTGAGCATGCAGCGCCTGACTGTAGAAGAGTTGGCCTTAACATGGAGTGGTTGCGACATTAACGACGGATAGTTCACCATCAGACGATGGGCGATGGCGCGATGCTGGCGTGCGCCGAGCTGGGTCAGGTCGCCAGCCCTATGGTGAGCATTGGCAGCGGCAATATTCAGGCGCTGCAGCACTTCCTTGCCGTAAGCTGTCAACAGACCAAGAGTCTGTGCTGTGTCCATTCTGCCGATAGTGTATTTATACTCTTTGTCGCCTGTCATATAGCGGGCTCCGTGGCGGCCATAGTGAGTCACATAAAAGGGCTCATAGCCAGCAGGAGCCGGGGTGATATGTCCTGAGGGGGTGGGGTAATTACAATAATTTCCTGTGGCCAGATCCAGATGAGCACGCAGTTCTGTCATGGATGTCTGGGCATGGACGCCGAGGTAGAGTCCCGCCACCATACAGAAAATAGTAATTCTGAGGTTGTTCATAAGTCTTTATTTATATAAATGTTTTATTATTAATAGTTCCATAGTCCTTTTCTTAGGGCTTGGCGTAGTGTTCCTTCATTATCATCATGATCGTATGACCAGACCATTGCACCGGCCAGTCCTTTTTTCTTGATGTATTTGCATTTGTCTGCAATAGAGGATGCATTTTCAAAAGAACAGATATTGGTAGAGTGACCTTTCCAGACAAGATAGGGGACGCATGCATCGTCATCCCACATCTGGGTGTATTTATCGTCTTTCTTTATCAGCTCCTTTACTGCACTATAAGAAATATCCTCCTTCAGTTCGCTGTTTTCGCCATTGGCATGACCGTAGAATGGAATTCCCATGACAAGCTGTGATTCGGGAACGCCGGCGCTGATATAACTTAATATAGATGTATTACATGATGACTTGGTCATCGGTGATGAATGTAATGGCGAATTGTGATACGGAGGCTCGCCCATGTCATAGGTCATAACATTGACGTAGTTGACGTACTTGATGAGATTCTTCATGTCGTAATAATCGGGATGATTAGCACTGACATCAATAGACAGGATCTTCGGATGACTCTTATAATACTTATCGAAAGTCTCTCGGATAGTCTTCATCATTTTGGTGAGGTTCTCCTTGTCGTTGGAACTGTACCCGATTTTTTGCGAGGTCGCGTTTCCCGGATATTCCCAGTCAATGTCAATACCGTCTAAGTGTAAAGAATCAATTAAACGACTACAGCTACTGATGAATTTCTTCACTTTGTTGTTGTCTTTTGCTATCTGACTGAATCCGTCAACGCCCCAACCTCCGACCATCAGGATAACTTTTACGTCGCTATTGTTTTTCTTCTTCAGATCCATCAACTGAGCCATCTTTAATGCGCCGCTTTTTAGTTTGAGAGTGCCATCGTAAGGAGTCTCAAATACTGCTTTCGAGACGATGACATGTGTCATATAGTCAAAATCAGGCATTACGTTCTCTTTTCTCCAGAAATATTCGATAATGGGTGTCTTGGATTCGCCACGTGTAGAAATGATTTCAGAAGAGTCCTCAGAGACACGATCAGTTAACTCGTCCTTATCGTATGAACAGCCTAAGCATAAGGCAGATATCATGATTATTGAAAGATACTTTTTCATATTTCCAATTATTTATATTTTTATATTTCTGTTAGTTGGTTTATTGGTACAACCCGTTTCACACTGCTTTCCGTAGTGTGTCTTTGTTGTTGTCGTGACTATGTAGTCGGTATCGGTTACGGCTTCTTCAGAATCACCAACCATAGGTCTGCGTCAGTGTGTATCCGCGCTGACTATAGTCGTCAATCTGTTGCTGTCCGATGGGAGCCAGATAGTTACGATCGCTGAATGGCTCTCGGTTTGTGGCGTTACGAACAACATAGAAGCCTACCATTTCACTGGCATTGCTACCATCGTAGGTTACTCTGCTACCATCCTTTTTCTGGACTGTCAGCACGCCAACAAGTTTGTCGAGGTATTCATTGGTGTCATTATTTGGCATTACTATCTCTTTCGAGAAGTCTATCCACGGGCCGAGGTAATTGTCGGCATCTCGGTTGTAGTCCATATAGTTGAGCTTATGCCAGCGGCGCAAGTCCTTAATGCGGTTACCCTCATTGAAAAGTTCCATACGGCGCTCACGACGGATTTCCCATAGTAGCGCAGGCACGTCGCTATCGCGTGCTGGATCCTCAGGAATAGCATTAATGTCAAGGGCTTTCGTCTGCTGTATGCCACGTGACTTTGCATCCTCGTCTAAAGGTCGTTTGCGGATGGCGTTGATGCTTCTGTCCAGATCTGCCTGTGTGACAGCCGTACCACCATAACTCAGTGCCAGTTCTTCCTTAGCTTCAAGCCAGTTGAGCACGATTTCGCCCAATCTCATCAGTGGGGCATCGTTTTCATTGAAGTCTGAGTACCATGTTGGCTTAATGACATTATGTGTTGCCTCATAATACTGGAGAGCCTCTTTTGAAGCATATTTATAATGGTATATCAATGACGAGGAATTGACATCTGGCTTGTTGTAGAAACAGGCATCAAAACGCGGATCCCTGGTTTTTGCCAGATTCTCCAGACTGAAGTCGTTGGCACCCTCGACCTCTGAGATGGTGTAGGGTTTACCATCACTACAGTTGAAAGCTTTGATAAAGGCCAGGTTCACACCCGTCTCACTTTCCGATCCTCCATTGTAAGATCCTATAGCGTGTGTGATGTTGAGTGCCGCATCATAATGGCGATAGAACAGAACCTCTTTGTTACTACTTAGATCGAACGATGCAAACAGGCTCTTATAGTCGCTGTCAAAGCTCCATTTGCCACTATTAATCACCATGTCGCCCGCTTTTACCGCCAGCTCCAGATATTTCTTGGCTCGGTTGGCATCTCCGCCGCCACGTTCCGTTCCATGGTATTTCTGCCATGTGCCCTCGTTGAGCATGAAACGACTGATGTATCCTGCAGCTATATACTTGTTGAGGAACAGGGCTCCGTCATCGTCTCGCATATTGTCTAGTGCATAGTTGAAGAGCACGTATACACTATCCATGACAGCACCGCGTGCATCACGATCCTTATACATTGTGTCAGGATCATCGTCCTCGACAACATTGGCAAAGTATGGCACATCACCATAGACACTGACAAGGTCTGCATATTGGAATCCTTTCAGGAATCTAGCTACGCCCATCCAGTGACGGAAAGTCTCATCGTCGACATTGTTTCTGGCAACAGTGTTCAGACGGTCGATAAAAATGTTCAGCGAGCGGATTACTCCAAAACCCCATGTCGGTCCGTAATATTCTGTTGAACAACCGCGTGACTCGCTCTTCGATCCCAACGAGGTTGGTACTTTGTTAGTAAAGTATGATTGCGTCCCTTCGCTGACGAAGTCGTCGCAGAACCCTGTAGAATAGGAGTATGCCCAGTCACGATCCCATTCAAGGCCATATCCTGGGAAGAATATCTCATAGAAGTGGTTGGCGTAAGAACGCAAGTCACTCTCTGAACGCCAATAGTTGGTGTCCTCCATTGTAGTCAGCGATTCTCTGTCAAGCAGATCGCTACATCCGCATAATAGAGCTGCGGTAAGGAACAGAAAGGAATATATAATCTTTTTCATTGTTTTATGCTTTTAGAAGTTCAACTGTACACCGATAGAAACTGTTTTGAAAGTAGGAGTACCCACTCCCGTGCGTCCTTGAGGACTGCCGAAATATGTGTTGCCTGTTTCAACCTCTGGGTCGATGGGAAGGCCGCGGAGTTTGTCCCATGTCAGCAGATTCTCTGCAGTAAAGTAGAATCGTGCCTTGTCGATTCCGATTTTTCCTGAAAGGGTATGCGGTATCGTATAGCCGAATGTCAGGTTCTTCAGTCGCAGATAGGCCATATTCAGGATATAGCGGTCGTTGATCATGAAATTATAGTTGTCGTTGCTGGAACTCATGCCTGCAGCTGCTGGATAAAATGCATTAGTATTGGTCTCTGTCCAGTAATCATCGGCAATAGCTGCTGCCATGCAACCATCGGAGTACTTATAACCGGCAATACAAAGCGGTCCTTGTCCCCAGATCTTACGTTTACCGATACCTTGGAACATCAGACTCAGGTCGAATCCTTTCCAGTCTGCGCCGATACGGAAACTGTATTCGAATCTTGGAGTGGAATTTCCTATTTTTACAAGGTCGCCATGATCATTCACTGTTTGTGTACCTTTTGAGAGACAGCCATCGCCATCGGCATCCTTGTATTTTACATCGCCAGGACCAAAATGGAAACTGCTCCCCTCGAAATACGACTGATATACAGGTTTTGAACCATCGGCGTTGGGCTTGAGTATGTATGACATCTTGCCTATACAGTTTGCATCATCTGTATCAGCTTCTGTCAATGCCCGGTAAATCAGGTTACCATTACCATCTGTTTCAAAGTCATCCCATTGATACAGACGGTCTACTTGGAATCCCCAAATTTCTCCGTATTCCTTACCGACATACCAGTCACTCAGATTCTTGGTGTCACCGAATTTCTTAACGACAGACTTGTTGTCGGCAATGCTAAATTGACCGTAGATGCCTAATCCATTGGCAAAACGGTGGTTGTAGTCAATCGTCAGTTCCCATCCTTTGGTGCGTAGCTGACCATTATTAGCCTTTGGTGCGCTGGCACCGTAGGTGACGGTGTTTACCCCGTCGGTTGGTACAATCATGTTCTTTGTGTCACGCTGATACCAGTCGAAGGTAAGTCCTAACTCATTGTTAAACAGTCGAATGTCGACGCCTAAGTCGAGTGTCTCAATTTTCTGCCAACTGATGGATGCTGATACGGCAGATGGCGTGTCGACATAGAACACTTTTGTGCCGCTTCCGCCAATCCAGCTGCTGAAGCCTGTGCCCATCGTAGGAATATAGAGCGACGAACTGACTGTTTGGTCGCCAATCGATCCCCAAGAACCTCTCACTTTCATGGACGAGAGGAAAACTTTCGACCAGTTCATGAACTTCTCCTCGCTGATACGCCATCCTGCAGAGAAAGAAGGGAACCATTTCCATCGAAGGTCTGTTGGGAATTTTGAGGTTCCGTCGTAGCGTAGGTTGGCCTCGAAGAGGTATTTATCGGCATAGGCATAATTCAGTCGGCCAAAATAGCCAAGTTGTGATGACCATGATGCTCCACCATCACCAGTCCACGTACCGGTTCCGAAGGCAAATTGTGGGTTTTCGAAATTGGTGAGTTCTGTAACCTGTGTGCTTTGGCTGGTAGCATCGTAGGTAGTCAGGTTTAATCCCACCATGAACTTAAAGTCGTGTACATCCATTACCCTCAGCGTGTAGTCTGTATAGGCGTTGAGCGTGTGGCTGTAAGAGTTCTCGTGGCTACGTTTGTAGAGGTTTGGCTTGTCAGCACCATTGTAGTTTGCCATATACGGCAGTTTGTAGGAGAGCATGGCTCCCTCGCTGTCTGCACTTACTACTTGTCCCTCGCTGTTGACATATATTTTGTTGCCATCTGCGTCTCTGCGGACAATAGGGGTGTCGCGGTAGGATGCAGCACTCAGCGTGGAACCAGGATAAGTGGCTATATACTCCTTATTATAATAGGTGTAGTCTGCCTTGATTTCCCAGTTCTTGAGAGGTGTGATGGTTACGCCCATATTTACACTCGAATAATTAGTCTTCTGACTTTGAGTGCCTGCCTGCATCGTTGCGCTCTGAGCCGAGCGGATAATTTCGCCGTCTTCATTGTAGCCCAGAGGCATTAGAGGTGACCATCGGTAGAGGTAGATCCAAGGACCGTCGCTGCCCGACTCGGTCAAGAACGGATATCTCTTATTGAACGACGAGAACATCATACCGCCTCGTACGGTTAGGAACTTGTTTACTTCAGTCTCGAGTTTGACAGAGGCATTATATTTCTTGAAATTGTCTGTACAAGTACTGAACATACCGTCTTGACTCAGATATCCTAGTCCGATATTGAAAGTTGTATTACCCTTTTTACCATTGACGGTAATATTATGTTTGGTAGAGGGCGCATTCTCTTTGATAATATAGTCGTAGATGTTGTATGGACGGATACCATAGATTCGACCACTTTCATAGTACCAGTCACGGCCATAGACCATTGGGTCGTCGGCTCCCATGCTTCCATACTTGCTAATCCATTCCTTGGTCTTCTGGATAGATTGTTCACTTGTTCGGAAGTAAGAACCTGTATAAAGTCCGTCGTAAGAATAGTGACCGGTATGCATGCTGTCTTTCTCACGAGCACGGCAGTCCAGCATGTACTGGAGACCGTTGACTCCTGCAACATCATAACTCTTTGAGAGATTCTCCCATGCTAGGTTTCCTGTATATGAGAAAGATATCTTATCCGTTTTTGCGCCCTTCTTTGAAGTGAGCAATACTACGCCGAAGGCTCCTTTTGATCCGTAGATGGAGGCTGAAGCGGCATCCTTCAAAACGGTAATCGATTCAATGTCATCAGGATTAACAACTTGAAGCGAAGGTATTTCTACGTTGTCAAGCAAAATCAGTGGTGAAGAACCTCCTTCATAAGAGCCGATGGCACCACGAATCTTCATCTTCGGGTTTGAACCCACCTCACCTTGAGGGTCGGTGATGGTAAGTCCTGCAACAGCTCCCTGCAGACCACGACCTACATCAGATATTACGCGGCCTTCAAACTGCTTACTGGCATCTACCGATGCTACGGCACCAGTCAGGTTGGCTTTCTTTTGTGTTGCATAGCCTACAACTACAGTCTCGTTAAGTACCTGTGAATCATCTTCAATGACTATTCTCAGATTATTCCCTGCTTTTACTTCCTTGGACTTATAGCCAACATAACTGACAATCAGTGTACTTCCTAAAGGGGCTTCTATGGAAAACTCACCATTTATATTTGTGATAACACCATTCTTTTTCCCTTTTTCTAATACTGTAGCACCAATCAGTGGTTCTCCGCTCATATCGAGCACGACACCAGTTACTCTCGGATGACTGCCGGGTGAACCTATATGATAGCTGTCTTTTGCAGGTTGCTTGGAAAGTACGATGTACTTGTTGGTGGTGAACTCATAAGAGATTTCCCTGTCCTTGACAAACTGATCCATGAAAATCTTCAATTTGCCAGAAGTCTGACCAAACGACACTTTCGATTTGACGTCCAAATCGACATCACTGTAAACGAGCAAAAAGTCTGTTTGCTTCTCGATTGCATTAAAGAACTGCGAAATGGTTACAGTCTTCGAAGGTAACTTTAGATTCTGGTTTTGAGCTTGTGATACCAGAACGAAGCACTGGACAAAGCAGATGGTTAGCAGAATCCTTGCCTTTTTTAGAATTAGGTTTGCTTTGGATTTCATCTTGATAGATTTTAATTTTATTAATATTTAGTTGGTTGAATTTCCAATTCTGTCTATATAACCCCAAGCATCGCCAAATCCATTAATGAAAATCTTACTTTTTTTAAAGAAATGTTATGTTTAACCTTTTTTACCTATAACTAATGGTAGAGTGTAATTTCATTCGTTTCATCATTCTTCTCAATCTTAAAGGGGTGAACCTTCTGAATGAGTCGCAGAATTTCCATAACACCATCACGCTGGCGGAATTTGCAGGATACCTCCAGATTCTCAATGGCAGCGTCTTTCACGGTTATGTGTACATCATAATAAAGTTCTAATTTCTTGATGATGGTTTTCATGCGTTGCTTGGAGAACAAATAGATGCCGTCTTTCCACATAATGGGATCTTCTTCGATAGCACTAATCACATAACGACCATCTTTCTCTGTTAATTGCTGATTAGGTAATAAGACAGCAAGGTTCTTTTCGTCCTTCAGTTCGGAAACTTCGACTTTTCCTCGTAAAAGTGAGACGGTAAGAGGTTCGTCAGGATATGCGAATACGTTGAAGCTGGTACCTAACACCTTAATATTCTGTCGTCCGTTAGTAGTTACAATAAATGGATGCCTTTCGTCTTTAACGACATCAAAATATGCCTCACCCGAAAGCTCTACTTTACGCTCCTTGTTAAATGAAGACAGATATCTTAGCTTCGAATGGGCGTTCACCCATACGGTACTGCCGTCTGGTAAGACTATATGTGCTCGCTGACCATCAGGTACGGTTAAAACTTGTGCTATTGAGCTTTCTGCAGAACTCTGCAGCTGACTATAAATAAACCATGTGCTGAATATACCGATGAGAAATACTGCGGCATAGCGTAATATTGTTAGACTGATAATGCTTGCCCTTTGCTTGCGGCGAATACTAAGGAAGTGCTGATAACCTTTATTTCCTGCATCAAAATCGGTTAGAGAAGCTTCCAAATCTGTAAGCGATAGGATGTTCTGGATATCCATCATGTCTTTTCTCAAATGAGAATCTGACTCGGCCTCACCGAGTAGCTTAATCTGCTCAGTATTGTTTAATTCCTTCTGATAGTATTTTATAACCCTCTCGTCCATTTCGCTTCCTTGTTCTTAATATGTATATAATCAGAGTGATTACAGAAACCACTAATTGTAGGATCTTATTGTTTGTTAATAAATCCAAAAAGGAAAAGAATGATAGGCAGATAGTCTTTAAGTTCTTCTCGTAGTTTCTTATAGGCTATACCCATTTGTACTTCTACGGTGTTAACGGATATCCCAAGTTCTTCGGCTATCTGTTTCTGTTTCTTCCCTTTCAATTTACTCATGACAAATATTTGCCTGCATCTTTCGGGCAGTTTATTTAGAGCGTCATAGAGCAAATCCTCAATACTTTTTTCGTCAGAGAAGGCAGTGTTGAGCGATTCAAGAGAGTCATATCGTAACCTTATTTCCATTGTATACTCTTTCTGGATTCTCTCCTTTGCTTTTTCGACAGTCAGTTTTTTGCGAAGTGTTTTTAGCGATTCATTCTTGATGGCTGTAAAAAAATAGCTTGTCAGATTAATATTCTCGTCAAATAGATTCCAGCGTTCATATACTTTTATGAATACATCTTGGACAATGTTTTCAGCCTCTACATCATCAAGGACATATTCCCGTGCAAAATTTTTAGCTCGGGAATACCAACTGATATAAAAATGCTCAAAACCATCTTTCATGATGCAAAGATAAGAAAAAATGAGTATAATACAAAATAAAATGTTTGTATTTTTGTTACTTGGTAAAAGTGATCTATAATATAGATAGTTGTCATATGCTAAAAATACCCCACACTTCTTACACTTCCCACACCTAACCGATCTTTGCTTTGGGTGAGGGAAGTGTAAGAAGTGTGAGGTGAAAAGTGAGTATTGCAACTACTCTGTTCTTTAGCGAGATGCTCGTTTTTTGTGAAAAACACGTCTTAATGACTGAATGGTACCTTTAATAACAAAAGTTCCTTGCTTTTTACTATAAAGAAAGCCTCGCTCATATCAGAGCGAGGCTTCTCATCGTTATGATGTTTTCACTTAATTGTATTTCAGAATCTGTCCTGGCATCAGGCGGATGTTCTTGCCGATGCGGTTAAGTTTACAGAGGGCGTCGACAGTGGTGTGACACTTGCGGGCGATAGACTGAAGCGTCTCACCTTTCTTGACCTTGTGGAGGTGAACCTCAGGTGCAAACGATGCTGAGGGGGCTGCAATAGCAAGTTCAGAATCGTCGTCGGCATCAGATGAAAAACGACTACTGTTCTTGCCTGCATTGGCACCGCGCAGACGAGTGGCCTGAGCTGATTCTGCCGCATACTTACTGCGACGGAAGGTGTAGAAGTCGCCCGTAACGTCCTGATTGCGGAAGTCGAACATCAGGGCAGGGTTCAGAGCTACGCCGCAGAGACGGGTCTCGAAGTGGAGGTGAGAGCCTGTGCTGCGTCCGGTGTTACCGCCAAGACCGATAGGGTCGCCAGCCTTTACTTCTTCATTTTCACGTACGAGCTGTTTCGACATGTGACCGTAATATGTTTCCAAACCATTGTGGTGGCGGATAACGACATACTTACCATAGCCACGGGGCTCATATTTTACGATGCGAACCTTACCACTGAATGCAGCGCGGATGGTATCGCCAATATACACTTTGATGTCAAGACCCTTATGCTGACGTCCCCAGCGGGCACCGAAGTTAGAGGTTACAACGCGGCTTTCTGTTGGCATACAGAAACCACGGAGGTCGATAGTAGCCTCGTCGGGGAGGGTAACGCCTGAATAATGGGTAAGGTTATTACTCCATTCGTCATAAAGATCACCTGAGGGGTTCTCAAACATTTCCTGCTCAATCAGTCTGTTGAGAACTATAGAGTCGACGGCTTTCATCTTGCGATCCACAGGAGCCTGACGGGCCAACAGATCCTGCCCCTGAGCAGGGGTAGATGTAAAGGCCATAAATGTCAATAATGCAGCCGACTTTAAAATTTTAATTGTTATCATTACGGATATGGTTTGTCTGTTAGAGCAAAATTATCGTTTGCAAAGATAGGTAATTTATTCCAAAAACATGCAGAAAGCTGTCTCCGTTAACAAAGTTTTTTATTGTTTTAACACTTTCACTAGGAAATAGCAGCCCAATTGATATTGGTTTTTCGGAGCTGGCGCAACCGATTCCAAAGCATAAAATAACGGTCTGACTGGCACTCAGGATCATCGTCGATGACCTTCTGCGCTTCGTTGCGGGCCATTTGCACAATCTGTCCGTCACGGGCAATATCGGCAATCTTCAAATCGAAGGCCATGCCGCTCTGCTGGGTGCCTTCTAAGTCGCCGGGACCGCGCAGTTTCAGGTCGGCCTCGGCAATGCGGAAACCATCGTTAGTGTCGCACATGATGTCAATGCGTTTACGGGTATCTTCGCTGAGTCTGGGAGGCGTGACGAGAATACAGAAACTTTGGTCGGCACCACGGCCTACACGTCCACGGAGTTGATGGAGTTGGGAGAGACCGAAGCGCTGGGCGTCGAGGATGACCATCACAGAGGCATTGGGCACATTGACACCAACCTCGATGACGGTGGTGGCTACGAGTATCTGGGTCTCGCCACTGACAAACCGCTGCATCTCTTCTTCCTTCTCCTTTGGCTTCATGCGGCCATGTACCTTGCTGAGACGGAATTCAGGGAAGGCCTGCCGCAACACCTCGAAGCCATCTTCAAGATTTTTCAAATCACTCTTCTCACTCTCTTCGATGAGCGGGAATACAATATACACCTGACGTCCCTCACGGATTTGTTGGCGGATGCCATCGTAGAGCGAGGTCATGCGGGAGTCGAAGACATGGGTTGTCCTTACTGGTTTGCGCCCTGGCGGCAGCTCATCGATAACGCTTACATCAAGGTCACCATAGAGGGTCATGGCAAGAGTGCGGGGGATTGGCGTGGCTGTCATCACGAGCACATGAGGAGGATTTTGACTCTTGCTCCATAGTTTGGCACGCTGTGCCACACCGAAGCGGTGTTGCTCGTCGACTACAACGAAGCCGAGGCGTGCGAATTGTACAGTATCCTCGATTATGGCATGTGTTCCAACGAGGATGTCGATGGTGCCGTCCATCAGTCCCTCAAGTACTTCGTCGCGACGTTTCCCTTTCACGATTCCTGTCAGCAGTGCCACGCGCAGGTCCATCCCTTTGAGAAACTGCATAATAGTTTGAAGGTGCTGTTCGGCAAGAATCTCGGTAGGTGCCATGATGCAGGTCTGGTAACCGTTGTCAATGGCGATGAGCATTGACATGAGGGCTACGAGGGTTTTGCCAGAGCCGACGTCGCCCTGGAGAAGACGATTCATCTGACGTCCACTGCCGGTGTCGGTACGTATCTCGCGGATTACACGCTTTTGGGCTTCTGTCAAGGGAAAAGGCAGGTAGTCGTGGAAGAAAGTGTTGAATTGCCGACCAACTTTCGAGAATACGTAGCCACGGTATTTGCGGCGTTGGTCACTGGCGTAGCGCAAAATGTTGAGTTGGATAAAGAATAGTTCTTCAAACTTGAGACGTACTCTGGCTCGATCCAACTCCTTGAAGTCCATTGGGTTGTGGATAGTGCGTAGGGCTCTGTCACGCGACATCAGGAAGTGGGGCGCGGTGATGAAGTCGGGAATGGTCTCTGGAAGCGGAGGTAATTTCTCAAGTAACCCTCGTGTCAGTTTCTCAATAGTCTTTGAATTGAGCGCCCGTTTCTTCATTTTTTCCGTCGTGGAGTAATAAGGGCGCAGTCCGAAGTTTGTCTGCTCCTGACCATCGTCTCTAATCTCTTCGATGTCAGGATGGGTTACGTTAATGCGGTTGTTGAAGATGGTGGGTTTACCGAAGACGATATATTCTTTCCCTATTTTGTACGACTGTTTGGCGTATTTGCCGCCTTGGAACCAAACAAGGTCCATGATGCCTGTGCCATCGGTGAAGTGAGCCACCACACGCTCTTTGCGAGGCCCCATCGCGAAAGTCTCAAAACTGAGGATGTGACCAACAATCTGTACAAAGGGCATATCACCTGTCAACTCATGGATGCTGTAGAACTTGGAACGGTCAACATACTTATAAGGATAATTGTAGAGCAGATCGCCGTAAGTGTGGATGCCGAGTTCGTCGCCCAGAATCTTTTTACGGTTAGGTCCTACGCCAGGGAGATATTGTATGTCTTGGTCTAGTATGTCCATTCAGATAAGGACCTCTGCGATTTTGAGATCGTAGGGGGTCGTGATTTTAATGTTCTCGCGGTTGCCCTCAACAAGGGTGATTTCTTGTCCGTAGCTTTCTACGACAGAGGCATCGTCGGTGAAGCCATCATTGTAGGGCTGCTGATTGGCAGCCTTTAATAGTTGGATGTCGAATGTTTGCGGAGTCTGCACAAGACGGAACTCATCGCGAGGAACTGTTCTCGAACTATTGCAAGATAGTTGACGGATAGTCTCGACGACGGGAATCACGGGAATGACAGCTTTCTTTTTACGGGCAGTCTCGTAGCATTTGCGGATAACGTCGATATTGGGGAAAGGGCGCACGCCATCATGCACGCCTACCACGCCCTGTGCGTCGTTGGGTACCAAGGCTAGTCCGTTCTGTACGGAATGGAAACGTGTCTGTCCGCCATCAGCCAACAGATAATCCACGTTGAAGGCATACTTTTTGCAGAGTTCATGCCAGTAGTCTTGCTGAGCCTTTGGTAATACAAGGATGATGCACAAATCGGCTGAGTATGCACGGAATCGTTCTAGCGTACGCATTAGCACTGGTTTCCCGCCAACAGGCAGAAACTGCTTGGGGATGTCGCTCCCCATGCGCAACCCCTTTCCACCAGCCACTATGATTACATAATCCATAATTATACCATGAGGTGTTTGAAACGCATGCCTTCGGCTATCTGGTCGGAGGTTTCTTTGTTGACTAACTGGGTGAGGAGCTCATAGGCGTAAGGGAATGCTGCAGCAGGTCCTTCGGCGGTGATGATGTTGCCATCGACAGTAACGAGATCACCAGTATACTGTGCATTCTTTAGTTCTGACTCAAAACCAGGGTAGCAGGTGGCCTTTCTGCCATCAAGGATGCCAAGTGGTGCCAGTACAACAGCGGGAGCAGCACAGATAGCTGAGATTTTCTTGCCTGCCTCGAAGTGAGCCTTCAGTGCCTGACGCACGCCCTCGTGGGCAAACAGGTTGCTGGCTCCTGGCATACCGCCTGGCAGCATCAGCAGATCGGCATCAGAATAGTCGCCTTGCTCGAACTGGATGTCTGCTTCGACGTTTACACCATGAGCCGACTCTACAAGCGGAAACTCGGTGGTACTCACCGTTATCACATCAACGCCGCCGCGACGCAATACGTCAACGGGAATTAAAGCTTCTACATCCTCGAAGCCGTCTGCTAGGAATACATAAACTTTTGCCATATTATTTTCTTTTGAAGTTATCTGAGCGCAAAGATAATAAAAAAACTTTGAGAATCTGTTTATTCTGTGGCTTTTTTTGTATTTTTGCAACCAAAACAAGTAATTATGGAAAGTCGGAAACTCAGATTTGCCCTTTTTGGTAATATCTATCAGACCAAGAAGTCGGCCTCGATTCAGAAGGTGCTCTCGTGCTTGGCAGAGCATGACGCAGAGTTGTATGTTGACATGGAATATTATTACTTTCTGAAAGATAATCAGCGTATTAGTATCGATGCGGCCAAAATATTTACGGGAGACGACTTTGATGCCGACTTTGTCATTTCAATGGGAGGGGACGGAACCTTCTTGAAAGCTGCCAGTCGTGTGCGTCAGAAGATGATTCCTATTCTTGGCGTGAACATGGGTCGACTGGGATTTCTTGCCGATGTAAGTCCTTCGGATATTGAGAAGTGTATGGATGCACTCTATGCAGAGGAATATTCTATAGAGAACCGTGCACTGATACAGGTAGAACTGGATGGTGAGAAGTTGGAAGGCTTCGATTGCGCACTGAACGATGTGGCTATTCTGAAACGCGATACAGCCTCGATGATTTCTATCCGTGCAAATATTAACGGTGAGTATCTGACAACTTATCAGGCTGATGGTTTGGTGATAAGTACTCCTACGGGTTCTACGGCTTATTCGCTTTCGAATGGCGGCCCCATCATCGTGCCTGGCACTAAAGTTTTTTCCATGACGGCAGTTGCGCCTCATTCTATGAATATTCGCCCTATTGTATTGTCAGACTCTTCTGAAATCTCGCTTACCGTAGAGAGCCGTAGCCATAATTTCCTCATTGCTATAGATGGCCGCTCGGAGAAATGCAAGGAGGGAACGAGAATTACGCTTCGTCGTGCACCATTTGATGTGAAGGTAGTGAAGCGTTCTGGTCAGCGTTATTTCAATACGCTTCGTGAGAAAATGATGTGGGGTGTCGATGCCCGTTGATTTACTTCTACTTTAATTAAGGTACACGCGAGAGTAAAAGCTTAAAGTGTGTTAAAGGACTGAAGATTTCTTCCAAAAAGTTTGGAGGATATATCTATTAATCTTACTTTTGCAGTGTACTATTGAAGTGGTACACTATAACAGAAGTAATTATCAACAATATAATTAAGATCGTTATGATAGAAGTAAAAAACATTAGTTTTAAGTATGCCGGAGGTAAACATCTGGTATTTGATGATTTCAGTCTGGAGCTGAAACAAGATAATATTTACGGTTTGCTTGGTAAGAATGGTACGGGCAAATCAACTCTGCTGTATCTGATAAGTGGACTACTGAGACCTAAGAAGGGAAGCGTAAGTCTTGATGGCGTAGAAACGAAGAAGAGAGGGCCGGAAACACTTCAGGATATCTTCATTGTACCCGAGGAGTTTAATCTTCCTTCTATGACACTAAATGAGTATGTTAAGATAAACCGTCCTTTCTATCCTTTGTTCAGTACGACGGTGTTAGAGGGCTGTCTGAAGGATTTCGATCTTACGACTGATGTGAAGTTGAATGCTCTTTCGATGGGCCAGAAGAAGAAGGTTTTCATGGCTTTTGCTCTTGCTGCCAATACTAAGGTGCTGCTGATGGACGAACCGACTAACGGACTCGATATTCCTTCGAAGTCGCAGTTCAGAAAGGTCGTGACACAGTATATGACGGGCGACCGTACACTGATTATCTCTACCCACCAGGTGCACGATGTAGAGGCTTTGCTCGACCATATTCTGATTCTCTCTCAGCAGAAACTGTTGCTTGATGCGCCAGTGGCTGAGATTCAGGAGAAGTACACCTTTGAGTATCGTACTCCAGACCAGATGGACGATGTGCTTTATTCGGAACCTTCACTTCAGGGTAATGCGGTGATTGCGCCTCGTAAAGATGATAGTCCTGAGACTCAGGTAAATCTTGAATTGCTGTTTAATGCTGTAACCCAGGGTAGAATTTAAGGAGGTGAGCGTATGATACAGTTTAATATTCATAGATTTAGGAAACTGGCACAATGGTCGCTGACCTGCGACAAAAGCTTCTATCTGAGGAAGTTCCTCCAGGTGTTTGTCTTGCTGACCTTGTTGTTCCTTGCGAATACAACAAACTTTTTTCAGTTCAACGTCAACGGGGCTAACCGTAACTATGCTATGTGTTCTGTGATAACGATAGCGGTATTATTGATCAATTTTATCATAGGTCCGTCAACGATGTTCACGAGTATGAAAGGCAAGCACGATCTTCAGGTATTGCTGATGTTGCCTGCATCGAATTTTGAGAAATACCTGATGCGCTATTCTACGTGGATCATCCTGATGCCTATATATCTGGTCGCTTTTTTCTCTGCAGACCTGATTCAGTATGCGGTGAACACACTGATGGGGAGTGAGAATGTCCTGTTCGTAACAACCGATATATATCAGAGATTGAGCTCTATTATGTTACCCGTGCAATATGTGCCTGCTGCAGCTATTTATACAGTTATTATCTTTTCGCTGTCTCTCCACTCTTGCTATGTACTTGGCGGCACATTTTTCAGATCGAACAAGTATGCCTGGATACTCACGACATTGGTTCTCATTGTGCTGTGTATGCTGCTTTTATTTCTGAGTCCAGAAAAGACTGTTGGCATTAGTAGTAAAGCTTCTACGCATGAGTTTGTGATTGAGGATGTCATCTATGTGCTATGGCTCTTTGTAAACTTCTGGCTGTCTTATAGGCTCTTCTGCAGGACACAAGCGGTTGGAAAGTTCGTGAATCTGTAAGAGATATAAAGTGAATAGTAATAACAAATTGATTATGAACAGTTTCAATATATGTAGATTTGGCAAGACGTTCCGTTGGTATCTGAGTGTAATCTTCTACCCGTGGCTGATGTGGACGATAGGATATGCGCTGGTAACGTTCTTTGGCGAGTGGTTGTTTTGGTATTTTCATAAAGGACAATCCTCTGAATATATCATAGGTAGTATAGCAGGATTCTTTGCTGTATTTATCGTCATTGGCTTAGCTGTCGGTGTGAGCCAAATATTCTCTGATATAAATAAGAATGCAAGGCGTGAGGCCTTTCTCATGTTGCCGGCATCAAACATAGAGAAGTACCTTTCGGCGGTGATTTTTGTAACGGTTATATGGACTTTCTGTACTTTCCTGTCGTTTGCTGTCGGAGACACGGCCAGAATGATATTCCGTAGTTTGACATATGGCGAAGAATGGGTTTCGGGCATTCCAGAACTGTTGGATCACATGACGCCTAGATTTAATGATACATCCAGTTTCTCATATAACATGATGGAAAGGACGTTGCTTGCAGTCATCATCCTATGGGTCCACTCTGCCTATGTACTCGGAGGAACGCTGCTACGTAAGTATTCCTTCATCCTGACGAGTATGGTAATCATCTTAGTCGTGGCTCTGTTTGGAAGAGTACTGATGTATTTCGAGATTTCAATATTTCAGATTAAGTGGGAAGATAATGTATGTATAGATGCATCGGTGGGTGCTATGGCTTATGTACTCGTTGTGGTACTGCCTCTTCTCGCCTGTTTTAACTACTGGGCGTCGTATCATATCTTTAAAGGTTTTCAGTTAATAACTAATAAGTGGACTAATTATGATTTTTTCAAACGATAAACCCATCTATATTCAAATGGCCGACCGCCTTTGTGATGAGATACTCTCTGGAGTATATCAAGACGACGACCGTATACCTAGCGTTCGTGAGTATGCCGTGCTACTGGAAGTGAACACCAATACTGCAGTGAAGGCTTATGAACAGTTGGCTCGTGAAGAGATTATCTACAATAAGCGCGGATTAGGTTATTTTGTGACCAAAGGTGCAAAGAAGCAGATCATGAAAGCCCGTAAGCTGGAGTTTATGAAAGAGCGCTTGCCAGAACTCTTCCGCCAAATGAACTTGCTCGATATTAGTATTGGGGATGTTGAAGAAGCTTATAGAAACTTACAAAATGTTAAAGAATGAGAGTTTTCTTCAATAATTTGAAACTTTTCGATGATAATGAGCGTCAAACGGACAAAAATAGTAATAACAAAAGGTAAATAGTAAAATAAGGTAAGAAGGTTGTTTTTATGATACACTTACAAGACATCAACAAAACCTACCAGGGAGCTCAGCCGCTTCATGTATTAAAGGGCATCTCGCTCGACATCGCTAAAGGTGAGTTCGTTTCTATTATGGGCGCTTCAGGCTCAGGAAAATCCACATTATTAAATATATTAGGTATATTGGATAATTATGATTCTGGTACCTATGAGTTAGCCGGAGTGCCTATCTGGGACCTCTCAGAGCGTAAAGCAGCTGAGTATCGTAACCACATGATAGGCTTTATATTCCAATCATTTAATCTCATCTCTTTCAAAACCGCCGTGGAAAACGTTGAGTTGCCATTATTCTATCAGGGGGTCGGTCGCAAGAAGCGTCACCAGATGGCTTTAGACTATTTGGACCGTCTGGGACTGCTTGATTGGGCTGACCATTACCCTAACGAACTGTCGGGAGGACAGAAACAACGTGTGGCAATAGCCAGAGCGCTCATCACCAAACCACAGATTATTCTGGCCGACGAGCCTACGGGCGCACTCGACTCGAAGACCTCTGTGGAGGTGATGCAGTTGCTCAAAAGGCTGAATCAGGAAGATGGTATGACTATTGTCGTAGTGACTCATGAGAGTGGTGTGGCGAATGAGACTAATAAAATTGTCCACATCAAAGACGGAATTATTGGTCAGATAGAGGAGAACCTCGATCACAACGCAAGTCCATTCGGTATCAACGGCATGATGAAGTAAATAGATTATGAGAGATATAGTAAGTGAAATATGGTCGACTGCCAGGCGCAACAAACTGCGTACTACGCTTACAGGCTTTGCTGTGGCATGGGGAATCTTTATGCTCATTGTGCTGCTGGGCTCGGGCAATGGCCTCATAAATGCCACTATTTTGCAAAACCAGCGTTTCTTGTCGTCTTCGATGATTGTCTATGGTGGCGAAACCTCAAAAGCATATCATGGTTTTAAGGAAGGCCGCTGGATCAATCTCCAGAAGCGTGACATCAATACTACGGAGACGGAATTTAAGGAGAATATTGATGAGGTGGGAGCGCAGTATCGTACTTCTGCAACCATTAGTTTGGGACAGCAGTATATCTCAACCTCTGTCTGTGGCGTCTACCCAAACCATACAAAGATTGAGAAAATGGAGATGCTTTACGGCCGTTTTATCAATGATGTTGATATAAATCAGAGTCGTAAAGTGCTTATCGTAAGCAATAAGCAGGCAAAAGAGCTTTGTCCGAAAGACTATAAAAAACTTTTGGGTACTTATGTTAAGGTGGGCAATTTTGCCTTTAAAGTGGTAGGCATCTATAAGGAGAGAGAAAACAGCCGAGCAGATGCTTATTCTTCATATTCAGCTATCAAACGCATCTATGGAGCCAAGGACGATGATGCAGGACGTATCGAGTTTACTTTCCACGGTCTGGAATCCGACGGAGAGAATTTAGAATTTGAGAAGGCCTATCGCAAGCGTCTGAATGAGAATCACCATGTTCATCCAGAAGATGAAAGTGCTATTTGGATTCGTAATAACTACAGACAGAGTCTTCAGATGGATCTGGCGGTAAAAGTTATCCATACGGCGCTTTGGGTGGTTGGACTTCTGACATTGCTCTCTGGTATCGTGGGTGTATCGAACATCATGCTTATCACGGTGAAAGAGAGAACTCACGAGTTCGGTATTCGTAAGGCCATTGGCGCTAAACCATGGAGCATCCTGAAACTGATTATTGTCGAAAGTGTAACCATTACCACCTTTTTTGGCTATATCGGTATGGTATTGGGTATAGCGGCTAATGAATATATGGATGCTACGGCTGGTCATCAAGTGGCAGACTTCGGAGCGGGTTCGATGGCGATGTTTATTGATCCGACGGTAGGACTGGATGTGTGTATCGAAGCAACGATGGTCATGGTGATTGCTGGAACGATAGCCGGTCTAATCCCTGCCTTTAAAGCAAGTAGAATCCGCCCCATCGAGGCATTAAGAGCAGATTAAGATTATGAAGATAGATATAGACTCATATAGAGAAATACTTGATACGCTGACTCGTAATAAGTTGCGCTCGTTCCTTACTGGATTTGGCGTGTTCTGGGGCGTATTCATGCTTATTGTACTTATTGGTGGAGGTTCAGGTATTAAGGAGCAGATTCAGAAGAATTTCCAAGGCTTTGCTACTAACTCTGCTATGATCTGGGCTCAGAATACGTCTAAACCATATAAGGGATTCCGCAAGGGCCGTTGGTGGAGTATGGACTATAAGGATGTAGCACGACTCAAACATCAGGTGCCTGAGCTTGATGTGGTAACCCCTATCTTGTTTGGTAGCAGTAGTTTTGCCTATTATGGCGATAGGAAGGCGAGTATTAATGTATCAGGTGTAGAGCCTTCGTATTGTGCCATTCAGGAACCGTTGTTGCGCTATGGACGTTACATCAACGATATGGATATTAAGGAGCGCAGAAAGGTCTGCGTTATCCAGAAGAAGGTGTATCAGGAGTTGTTTAAGGATGGAGGCGATCCTTGTGGTAAATCTATCCGTATAGACTCTACCTATTATCAGATTGTGGGTGTAGACTTTGGCGCTGCAGAAGGTATAAGCTTTAACGGAGAGCCTGGAACGGGTATCTGTTTGCCTTTCTCTCAGATGCGGCAAGCCTATAATCTTGGTAATCGCGTACATTTGATTGGTGTTACCGCAAAGCCTGGTGTCGTGATGTCGAAAATATCAGACCGAATCCGAGAAACCATTGCAAGGGCTCACTATGTCGACCCAACAGATGAACAGGGAGCGATGTTGTTTAATACGGAAGTGGTATTCCAAATGCTTGACAGCCTGATGTCGGGTTTGAACTTACTTATTTGGCTCGTTGGTATTGGAACATTGTTGGCTGGCGCTATTGGCGTATCAAATATTATGATGGTGACAGTGCGCGAGCGAACTACAGAGATTGGTATTCGAAGAGCGATTGGAGCTACGCCAAAGATGGTTCTTAGTCAGATTATATCAGAGAGTATCGTTTTAACTCTTGTCGCGGGTATGAGTGGCATCCTGTTTGGAGTGTTGATACTCCAGATGTTGGAGATGGGAAGCATGGAAGACGGTATTATAACCACTCATTATCAGATAGGTTTCTGGAAAGCCATTTTCTGTGGCTTCGTGGTCAGCTCGTTAGGCGTGCTTGCAGGATTAGCCCCTGCGGCTAGGGCTATGAGCATCAAGCCTGTTGATGCAATGAGAGACGAGTAAAAACAATATAGAATAAAAAAACAATAAATAATATAAGGTATGAAAAGGTATAGAAAACTTATTATCGCAGCGATTATCGCTTTGATTTTCGTTGGAACATTCGTATTCCTCTGGAAGAAGGGTCAACCCAAGGAAGTTGTCTATAATGAGTATACTCCAAAGGTGGAGAACATTCAGAAGACAACGATCATCACTGGAAAGATTGAACCTCGTAACGAGGTGAATGTGAAGCCGCAGATTTCTGGTATCATCACAGAACTCTACAAGGAACCAGGCGACTATGTGAATGCAGGAGATGTGATAGCTAAGGTAAAGGTAATACCAGACATGGGGCAGCTCTCAAGTGCTGAGGCGCGTGTACGCCTGGCAGAGATTAATCTGCAGCAGGCTCAGGTGAACTTCAATCGTGAAGAGAATCTATACAACCAGAAACTGGTTTCTGCTGATGACTATGATAAGGTGAAACAGAGCCTTCAGCAGGCAAAGGAAGAGAAGGCTGCTGCCATAGATGCGCTTCAAGTGGTTCGCGATGGTGTGTCGCAGTCGAATGCCAAGGCTTCGTCTACACTCATCCGTTCAACAATTAGTGGCGTTATCCTCGACGTTCCTGTAAAAGTGGGTAACTCTGTGATTCTGGCTAACACTTTTAACGATGGTACCACCATTGCTACTGTGGCCAACATGAACGATCTCATTTTCCGTGGCAATATTGATGAGACTGAAGTAGGTCAGCTGGTCAGTGGCATGCCTATGAAGATTACTATCGGCGCCTTGCAGGACCTGAGTTTCGATGCGGCTTTGGAATATATCTCTCCGAAGGCTGTTGAGAATAACGGTGCCAACCAGTTTGAGATTAAGGCTGCTGTGAAACTGACTGAAGGTGGTAAGATTCGTTCTGGCTATAGTGCTAATGCAGAAATTGTATTGGACAAGGCCGAGAAGGTGCTTAGCATTCCTGAGAGCGCTATCGAGTTCAGTGGCGATTCCACCTTTGTATATATCATAAAAGGTTCTGGAAAGCAGAAGTCATATGAGCGCAAGCTGGTTGAAACAGGCCTTTCTGATGGTGTGAACATTGAAATTAAGAAGGGCGTGACTACCAAGGATAAGGTTCGTGGACCAGAGATCATTGCCGAAGATAATAATGAATAAGTGTTATGAAAATGAAGAAAAAGAATCATAGTTTGATGAGGGTAATAGGGATTTCATTTATCATTTCCTATTTCTCATTCAGCCCAGCATGGGCACAGAAGCAGTGGGGGCTTCGTGAGTGCTGCGATTATGCCGTAGAACATAATATCAGTATCAAACAGCAGGCCAACCAGTGTCGTCAGCAGGAACTGCAACTGTCAACAGTTAAGAACTCGCGTCTGCCGGATGTCAGTGCCAGTGTTGGACAGAACCTCAGTTTTGGTCGTGGTTTGACTTCCGATAATACTTATGCGAATACTAATACGACCAATACTTCAATGGGGATAAATACCAGTATGCCTCTCTTTACAGGCTTCCGTATCCCTAACGAGATCAAGATGAATCAACTGAATCTTGAAGCTTATACAGCGGATTTAGAGAAGGCTAAGAACGATATCCGTATGCAGGTGGCTCAGGCTTATGTGCAGATTCTCTATGATATGGAGATCTCTGATGTGGCTCATCGCCAGATTGCTATCGACTCAGCTCAGGTGGCTCGTCTTCAGGCTTTCGTAGAGAATGGTAAGGCTTCTGAGGCAGAACTCTCTCAGCAGAAGGCTGCACTGGCTAACAGCCATTTGACAGCTACTCAGGCTGATAATAACACACGTTTGGCTCTGCTTACACTGACTCAGTTGCTTGAGTTGCCTACGCCCGATGGTTTTGCTATCGTGCGTCCTAACCCTGACGAGTTGCCTACAGACATGGTTCTCATGACTACTCCTGATCAAGTCTATGCAGAAGCTTTAGGAGTAAAGCCGGAGATTGCTGCTCAGCAGCTGCGCTTGAAAGCCTACGAGCACAATATCAAGGTGGCTCAGGCTGGTCACTATCCTACACTTTCTTTGGGCGCTGGACTATCTACGAACTATTATACCGATTCTGGCCGCTCCAATGATAGCTTTGGAAAACAGCTTGAGGATCGTTTCTCGCAGAGCATCAGCCTGAATCTGAATGTGCCCATCTTTAATCGTTTCCAGACACGTAATAATGTACGCAATGCCCGGATTCAGTTTGAAACACAGCAGCTGCAGGTCGACAACACTAAAAAGACATTATATAAGGAGATTCAGCAGGTATACTACAATGCTTTGAATGCTCAGACCAAGGAGAAATCTTCAAAAGAAGCTCTCCAGAGTTCAAAGGATGCCTTTGAGTTGATGCAGGCCAAGTACGAGAATGGCAAGGCTACAATCACTGAGTTTAATGAAGCCAAGAATGCCTACCTGAAAGCAGAGTCGGATTTGGTTCAGGCTCGCTATGAGGATCTCTACCAGCATGCGCTCCTCGAGTTCTATCGTGGTAAAGAACTGAATTTCTAAGGACATGAAGTTAGTCGTAATGAAACTAGGGGTTTCATTACGACTAACTCATAGTTTCATTACGACAAACTATTACTTTGTTACGTACTTCTTTTTATTGTTGATATAGACCCCCTTGACCTTAGGCGTTTCTGAGAGTTTGCGACCACATAAATCATACCAACTTGTGTCCTTGTAGCCATTGATTGATAATGGTTGTATGAAGGATGCGGAACTATCAGCAAACTTCTTCAGTTCGTATAGGGCTGGCAGGGCGCGGCCTGTCTCGTTGTCAAAGAGTGAGGCATCATACCATTTGTCGGTTACGCGCTTGGTGCTCCAGTCGAGCCCATACTCATTAGCTTCGAGGAACCACCAGAAGAGTCCGTTTACGTTAGGATGCTTGTTCAGCATTGTAATCAGGTCTGCTGTAAACTTCTGCTGTCCCTCGTAGGTGAGAGGATATCCTGTCTCCTTATCGCCCATCTTGTAGCGATAGCCGCATCCGGTCTCTACTACCATGATTTGTTTCGATGGAAAAGTCTGTTCGAACTTGGTAATAGTGGTGTTCAGTTGTGCGATGTCGCAATGAAAGTAAGGATAATAACTGGTGCCTATAATATCGTAGTCAACGCTGTTGTCGTCTAGCCGCTTGTAAAAGTCGGTTACGAGTGCCGTGTTGGCTGCTTGTTCCGTATGGATGATAATCTTGGCCTCAGGGCACACCTCACGGCATGCATTGCCTGCAGCTTTCAGACATTTGGTAAAGTTGTCCCAGTGTTTATCGGTATAACCAGTCCATTCGGAGTTCACTTCGAGATGACACCCCTGCTGCTCCCAGTCTTCGTATTGGCCATTGACCTCCATGCCCCAAAGCATACCGAAGCTGATTTCATTTCCTGTCTGGATAAAATCGGGTGTGGCGCCTGCTGCTACCAATTCCTCTAAACAATCCTTGGTGTACTTATAGACGGATTGATCTATTCCCCAACTGTTAACGGACCATGAGAAAGGTATATCCTGTTGTCCAGGGTCGGCCCAGGTGTCGCTATAATGGAAATCGAGCATCAGCTTCATTCCTGCATCCTTAATCTTCTTACCCAGTTTCTTTACGTATTGAATATCCTGACATACACCTTCGCCCTGTTGCTTTTCTGAAGCACGGCTGGGGTCGACGAAAAGGCGGACTCTCATGGCGTTCATGCCCTGCTCTTTCAGAAAGGTCAACAGATCATTAATGGCAGCACCGTCTTTGTCCATATAATTGGCTCCGTGCTCTTCGTATTTTGTGAGTAGCGAAATATCACCACCAACATATTTCTGCGCCTTGATGAAGTTTGATGGGAGCAGTAAAACTATGATTAAAAGTATTTTTATTCGATTCATATCTCAGTAGTTATAGTATCTTTGGGCTGCAAAGGTAGTATTTTTTTGCGTTGTTTCAAAGCGATATCTTGTTTTTTTATTGCAAATATTTGTTAGTTTCGATGAAAGGTTGTACTTTTGCACTCGAATTATGGTACACCGTGAGAGATTATTGTTTTATTTAAGAGCAAACCTGTTAGTTTGGCTTCTTCTGTTTTTTCCTTCTGTAACGACCCATGCACAGGAGGAAGAGAAAATGCTGGAGATGTTCCGCGAGTTCCGCGAACTATATGAGGGGGATGCAGAGGAAGATTTTTATAAGAAGGCTCATGAGTATGAAGAAGTTCTTAAGAAGAATAATCGCCTTTCCGATTATTATAAGATTAAATGCAATGAGGGCTTCTACGATGTGCGCCATATGCACATCTACCAGGCAATGGAGACTGCCAAGGAACTCGACGAGGATGTACGCAAGAATGGCGACACCGAATATTATTATCTGGCTACGGGACTTTTTGGCGACGTCTATCGCGTGAGCTACGACACTCCCAAGGCCAAGCGCTATTATCTTGAGGCATTGAAGCAGGTAGGTAATCGTGACCCGAAGTTCTCGATGACCACCTATCTGAATCTTGCTAACCTCTTGAATCTTGCCGACCCGGAGACAGCAATAGCTTATGCTGACAAGTCTATCGATCTGGCCAAGAAAATCGACAATATGGAGTTCTTGTCACTCTCGTTGGCTACAAAGGCATTTGTGACATTTCTTATAGACGACGATGGTAAGGACTTCGACTTAATATATGAACGCTATTCTTACCTGAAGAGTCGTAACGATCCAGGCTTTAATCATCGTTATGATGGTGTAATGGACGCAGCCCATGCTGCTTATAATCATCGGTATGATGAGGCAATCGGAATCATTAAGAATCAACATTTGAATGTAGATAGTGCCCTGAGTGTGATTCGAGTTTACACACTAGCGGGTGATGTTAAGAGTTGTTATGCTTCCATGCGCAGTCTCTACAATGATCTTGATTCGGCTTTCAGTGTTACCCAGAATGCCAATTTCGATATTATCTCTACAGAGCGTGATCTGATGTTGAGTCGTGAAGAGGCTGCTAGTAATCGTGAACTCATAAGAAGTATGAGTCATTGGATTATAGGTCTTTTCCTTACGTTCCTTATTATATATATATTAGGCCGTCGCCAGTTGCTTAGGAAGATAAGGAGACAGAATAAGGAACTGAAGAATGCTTTAGATAAGGTTGAAAAGGCAAACCATATGAAGTTGCATTTCATTACTGGAATGGGGCGCGAACTTCGAACACCGCTGAATGTCGTTGCAGGCTTTTCTCAGGTTCTGAGTAGTCCGGATTTTAGTCTTACAGAGCAGGAACGAAAGGAAATGCATGAACGCATCAGTGAGAACATTGACAAGTTGACAAATGCCATCAATAGGATGGAAGCTTTCTCAAAAGAAGAATAAAATAAAGAAGCCCCTCACTAAACGAAAATGGTGAGGGGCTTATCTTTTCTGCTTATTTCTTATGTCTGTTGGCACGCTGCTCGCGATACTTGGCTTTTTGCCTTGCACTGCCGCTTCCGTGCGCTCCAGTGATATACTGCTTTTTCTTGGCTTTGGTCTTCACCTTGCCATCATCTTTCGGCTTGTCACCTCCACGTCCGAAGTTGATACCGTTTTCGAGTATATTCTGAAAATCATCCATAATCAATCTGTTTTTAATATATGTGGCTTAATGATGGAACAGTCTGACGCCTGTAAATGCCATAGCGATATCGTATTTGTCACAGGTGTCAATTACATGGTCGTCGCGAACCGAACCACCAGCCTGTGCGATAAACTCAACACCACTCTTATGAGCGCGCTCAATGTTGTCGCCAAATGGGAAGAATGCATCAGAACCAAGGGCTACCTTTGTATTCTTTGCAATCCATTCTTTCTTCTCCTCCATAGTCAGGACCTCGGGCTTTTCTTTGAAGAATTGCTGCCAGGTTCCTTCACGTAGTACGTCATCATGATCCTCTGAGATATACACGTCGATAGTATTGTCACGATCAGCACGACGGATGTTGTCGATGAAAGGCAGGTTCATCACTTTAGGATGCTGGCGCAACCACCAGATGTCTGCCTTGTTTCCTGCCAAACGAGTGCAGTGAATACGGCTCTGCTGACCAGCACCGATACCAATGGCCTGACCGTCTTTTACGTAACATACTGAGTTTGACTGGGTGTATTTCAGTGTGATGAGGGCGATAATCAGGTCGCGCTTGGCCTCAGGAGTGAATGTTTTGTTTTTGGTGGGCATGTTTTCAAACAGTGCCTCGTCATCGAGCTTAATCTCGTTGCGGCCCTGCTCAAAGGTGATGCCAAACACCTGTTTGCGTTCAATAGGTTCGGGTTGGTAGTTGGGGTCAATCTTAATCACGTTGTACGTACCCTTGCGCTTGTCCTTTAGGATTTCAATAGCCTCAGGAGTAAAATCGGGAGCAATTACACCATCGCTAACTTCACGTTTCAGCAATTTGGCTGTGGTTGCATCGCAGGTATCACTCAAAGCTACGAAGTCTCCATAGCTCGACATGCGGTCTGCGCCGCGTGCTCTTGCATAGGCACATGCAATAGGACTTTCGTCCAGATCTTTTACGTCATCAACGAAGTAGATTTTCTTCAGCGTGTCTGAGAGAGGCAGGCCTACGGCAGCACCTGCAGGACTCACGTGTTTAAATGAGGCTGCGGCAGGCATGCCTGTAGCTGCTTTTAGCTCTTTTACAAGCTGCCATGCATTAAAGGCGTCGAGGAAATTAATGTATCCAGGGCGACCGTTAATCACTTCGATGGGTAACTCGCCCTCAGCTATGAAAATACGCGAGGGCTTCTGGTTGGGATTGCATCCGTACTTGAGTGCTAGTTCTTTCATTGTTATCGCAGTTTTATTTTTTATTTTGTGTGCAAAATTAGTGTAAAAATAATGAAATGCCAAATTTTATTTGTAATTTTGCAGCAAACTTATATTATATTCTTACTATGCAAAAGAAACGCGTTGCGCTCCGCAAATTGCTGGAGGCTGTTGAGAAAGAGATTCTGAGGAAGCCTGATCGTAAGACCCTCGATCGTTTGTCATTGTTAGCTGGCTTTCAGAACTGGGAATCTTTTCAGGAGGCACTTCATGGTGAAACCAGTGCCGATGAGAATTACAAATAAAAAAAGGGGCTCCGCAATGGAACCTCTCTTTTTTTGCTTTTCTTATTCAGCAGTAATGGCACGACGCTTCTCCTTAATACGGGCAGCCTTACCAGTGAGCTTGCGCAGATAGTAAAGCTTAGCGCGACGAACCTTTCCTACCTTGTTGATCTCGATGCTCTCAATGTTCGGAGACTCGATTGGGAAGATACGCTCTACGCCAACAGTACCTGACATCTTACGAACAGTGAAGCGCTTCTTGTCACCGTGACCTGCAATCTTGATGACTACACCACGATAGAGCTGGATACGCTCCTTAGAACCCTCGATAATTTTGTAAGCGACAGTGATAGTGTCACCAGCCTTGAACTCTGGGAACTTCTTGCCGGTTGCAAATGCTTCTTCAGCAACTTTAATTAAATCCATCTTATTCTTTAAATAATTAAATTTGTTGTATCGTTCCAACGCAACATAACAGGCCTCTCGATACTTCCTGCCAGCGATTACGCCGAAAAGCGGGTGCAAAGGTACGAATAAGTGAGCAAAATACCAAATATTTATAAATTAAAATGCATTTATTTCTATTTTTTTTGTATCTTTGCCCCATTAAAACTACTTAGTATGTTTAAGAAACAAGTTTTTTTTAGTGCTTTTGCCATGCTGACAATTGCTTCTTGTGCCCCCAAGCATTATCAGCTTACCGGCGTTGACCGCACTCGTATCATTGTTGACAGCCGTTACGATCAGAATCCGGATGCCTCGGCTACTGCATTCTTGGTGCCCTATAAGCGGATTAACGATAGTATCATGGGGCCCGTTGTGGGCATTGTAGCACACAATATGCACGCCACTCGTCCTGAGAGTGACCTCTCTAACCTGTTGGCTGATATCTTGGTGTGGGCGGCTAAGGATTATGGTGAATCGCCTGTATTGGGTGTCTATAATATGGGAGGTATCCGCGCTGATCTTACCAAGGGGGAAGTTACCTATGGTAATGTGCTTGATGTTGCCCCTTTTGAAAACCGCATCTGTTTTACCACACTTTCTGGCGAGAAGATGCTTGAACTGTTCCGCCAGATTGCCTATAGGGGAGGCGAGGGCGTGAGTCATGGGGTAGAACTTGAAATCGAAATGGCTCCTGATGATACAGGACGACTGCTCTCTGCTCGTCTATATGGGCAGGAGATTGATCCTCAAGGAGAGTATCGCGTTGCTACCATCAACTATCTGATTGAAGGTAACGATGGCATGCCAGCTCTCAGAGAGGGCACCAATGTCGTTGCACCTGCCAATCCCAGCAACAACACACGCTATCTTATTATGAATTATTTCCGTGACCATCAGGCTCGTGGTGTGGTTGTCGATTCTCAAGTTGAAGGACGTATAAAAGTGAAATAATTATGAAACGTTTACACCTTATTATAATAGTAGCACTGTTGTCAGTGTTCGCAGTGAGTGCCAAGAAACAAAAGCAACTCGTCATTCTCCATACTAATGATACCCATTCCACCATCATGCCTCTTAGCTCGAATCTCGATAATAAGGATCTTGCTGGTCGTGCGGGATTCCTCCGTCGTGTCAATATGATTAAGGAACAGCGTGCCCAGAACCCAGACCTCCTGCTCTTCGACTCTGGCGACTTCAGCCAAGGCTCGGGCTATTATACGCTTTTCAAAGGTGAAGTGGAGATTGGTCTCATGAATGAGATGGGGTATGACTGCGCAACTATCGGCAACCACGAGTTCGACTTTGGTATGGACAATATGGCTCGTCTTTTCCGTATGGCAAACTTTCCTATTGTGTGTTCTAACTACGACTGTACAGGTACGGTGCTCGAAGGTCTCGTCAAACCCTATATCATACTGAAGCGTAATGGTGTGAAAATTGGCGTCTTTGCCCTCTCGCCAAAGATGAAAGGACTTGTCTTCGATGGCAATTGCGAGGGTATCACCTTCCTCGATCCTGCAGAAACAGCACAGAAGTATATCGATATTCTCCGTAAGCAGGAAAAGTGCGATTTGGTAATCTGTGTTTCTCACCTTGGATGGAACATTGAAGGCGATTGTGATGAGAAGTTCCTAAGTCAGACGGAAGGTTGTGACCTTGTGCTGGGAGGACATACTCATACTTATATGCCTACACTCGAATATGCCCCCGATAAGAATGGTAAGCTAATTCCCGTTGATCAAAACGGAAAGCATGGCGCTTTCGTGGGTAAGCTTATTCTGAATTTGGAGAAATAATTATTCGAAGTAAAACGTCAGAACAATCATTTTGCTGTGGCCGCTGGTCACAGCATTTGTATATATTCGTTTGTTTGCATCCTTCAGTTCTTCCGCATGCTTGTGATCTATAGCATCGCTCAGACTGTAGCAGAACTTCAGTTCGGGGATGAGCTTAAAGAATGGCAGATAGAAGTCACATCCCAATCCAACTTCCAGGAACAGGTCGCTCCGTTTTAGTTGAACAAAGTCTTGACTCTTGCCTGTCAGATTGATCATCGGGTTGATACCAGCAGTCATGTAGGGACGGTAGTTGTTCCACCGCTCAGCACAGAACTTCAAGTCTAGTGGGAATGCCACGTAGGTGTTCTTCATGTCCTGCCTTTCCTCATGTAGCAGTCCTTCCTGTTGGCCCATATTTGTCAGATTGTGGAAGGTCAGGTGTTTGGCACCGAAGTGCATGGTGGGCGAGAAACGTAGGTTCAGATATTCGTTCAGGCGTAAGTTGGCCAGTACGCCTACTGAGAATCCGGTATTCCACCGGTCGGCATCGCATACGATAGTCTGCTGTTGTGTGGTTCCGTCTTCCAGAGTTATAGTCTGAGGGCCAATGTTCTCGAATTCAACATCCTGTAGGTTCATACCTACGAGGATGCCAAAATGCATGGGGCGCAAGTCGATATACGGCTTGTGCTGGATAGTGCGTTTCTGCGAGAAACATGTTGTCGCAAGAAGCAGAGTTATAATGGTAATAATCTTCCTATGCATAGTTAAAATAATAACGAAAAAAAAGACGGGATATTATGTGTTTTGTTATTTCGACAATGTATAAATAATAAAAAAAGTCTACCTAATATTTGGTATTATCTAGGAAATGTTGTACTTTTGCATCGCAAAAAGTGAGTATAATATAGTATTAATAACTTTAATTTTATAAATTATGGCATACGTAATTGGCGAAGACTGCATTTCATGTGGAACATGTGCAGGTGAGTGCCCAGTAGAGGCTATTTCTGAAGGCGCAGAGCGCTATGTAATTGATGCTGATGCTTGCACAGAGTGCGGCACATGCGCTAGTGTTTGTCCTTCTGAGGCTATCAGCCTTCCCTAAATTAGAACTAGGACATATCAAAAAAACAGTTTTAGAGTGCTCTCAGTAATGAGGGCACTCCTTTTTATTATCCAGATGATGGTGTAGTTCTTTGTAAGTGTAAGATAATCCATATAAATTCGTTGTATTTTCTATATAGTAGAAGCGAAAACTATTGTACCTTTGCACCCAGCAAACAATCAATGAAGGAATATGCGGAGTTATAGTAAGGGATATCTCTATTTTATCTGTGCCGTTTCGGCAATGGGCGGATTGCTCTTCGGCTACGACTGGGTAGTTATCGGTGGTGCCAAACCATTCTACGAGTTGTTCTTTGGTATCAATGATTCTCCTTTGGTACAAGGTGTGGCGATGTCAACAGCTCTGATAGGTTGCCTGGTTGGTGCTATGGTAGCAGGGAGTGCTGCCGATAGATACGGGCGTAAGCCTTTGTTGGTTCTTTCTGCCGTATTGTTTACAGTGTCGGCTGTTGCTACGGGTCTTTTTAGTAATCTGTCCTTATTTAATATAGCTCGCTTTATAGGAGGTGTTGGTATCGGTATAGCTTCTACTCTGGCTCCAATGTATATTGCGGAAGTTAGTCCGGCAGATATTAGAGGACGTATGGTGAGTCTTAACCAGATGACTATTGTTTTGGGTATTTTAGGTGCTCAGGTCGTGAATTGGCTGCTGGCCAAGGATACAACGGTAGCAGCAGCTCAGGTATGGAATGTGGGATGGGGCTGGCGCTGGATGTTCTGGGCGGAGACGTTGCCGGCCGCATTGTTCCTTTTGATGAGTTTGTTTATTCCAGAGAGTCCTGTATATCTGAGGATGAAGTCAGAGCCACAAGCGTTTAGTAAGAAAAAGGAAGCAGGCATGAATGAGCTGTTACAAAATAAATACAGACACGTGTTGCTGTTGGGACTTGTAATTGCTGTATTCCAGCAGTGGTGTGGTACCAACGTTATCTTCAACTATGCACAAGAGATATTTGTTGGCGCCGGCTTTGATGTTGACGATATGTTTATCAACATTGTCATTACTGGTATAGCAAATGTTGTATTTACTGTTGTAGCCCTTTATACTATTGAGAAATGGGGGCGTCGTACGTTGGTTCTGTTAGGCGCTGGCGGCTTGGGGATGATTTATCTTATTTTGGGTTCTTGTTATTTTATGGGTATGACAGGCATATTGATGGTTGCGCTTGTTGTTGCTGCAATATCGGTCTATGCCATGACGCTAGCCCCAGTTACCTGGACTCTTTTGGCTGAGATATTCCCTAATCGTGTGAGAGGAATAGCGATGGCTACCTGTACTTTTGCTCTCTGGGTAGGCTGCTGTACTCTGACATTCTCGTTTCCCTCGATGAATGCTGCTCTTGGAAGCAGCGGTACCTTCTGGATTTATAGTGGTATCTGTATCTGTGCCTTTATATTCTTGTTTCGTTGTTGTCCAGAGACCAAAGGAAAGAGTTTGGAGGAACTTGAAAATGAATTAGTCATATAAGAAATTATATAACGATGGTAAAAGCTTGGCGAGAGATGGTGACAATTCCGACCTATGAGGTTGGTAAACCAGAAAAGAACCCCATATTCCTTGAAAAACGTGTCTATCAGGGCAGTAGCGGTGTGGTTTATCCTTATCCTGTTATCGAGACGATGAGCAATGAGAAGGTGGATAAGGACTATCAGGCTATCTGGATAGAAAACGAATATATTAAAGTGATGATATTGCCGGAACTGGGTGGTCGTGTACAGATGGCCTATGACAAAATAGCCAAACGTCATTTTGTGTACTATAATCATGTCATCAAACCGGCACTTGTCGGACTTACTGGTCCTTGGATTAGTGGCGGTATTGAGTTCAACTGGCCGCAGCACCATCGTCCAACAACATTTATGCCTGTCGACACTTGTATCGAAGAGAATGCTGATGGCAGTATTTGTGTTTGGGTGAATGAGATGGAGAAAATGTCTCATCAAAAGGGTATGGCGGGCTTTACATTGCACCCGGGTCGTGCTTATCTTGAGATTAAGGGCCGCTTGTATAATCGAACAGATGTGCCGCAGACTTTCCTTTGGTGGGCCAACCCAGCTGTAGAGGTGAACGATGCCTATCAGAGCGTATTCCCGCCTGATATCAACGCTGTGTTTGATCATGGAAAGCGTGCTGTTTCGTCGTTCCCCATCGCCACGGGTACCTATTATAAGATGGACTATTCAGCAGGTGTTGATATCTCGAACTATAGGAATATCTATGTACCGACGAGTTACATGGGTATAAATTCTCGCTTTAACTTTGAGGGTGGTTACGAAAACGACACTCAGGCAGGTATGCTACATGTAGCTAGTCATCACTTCTCGCCAGGCAAGAAACAATGGACATGGGGCAACGGTGATTTCGGTCGTGCGTGGGATCGCAACCTGACAGATGAGGCAACACCTGAGGAAATGAAACGATGGGGTATCGAGCGTAAGGGCTTTCGTCCTTATATAGAGTTGATGGCTGGTGTCTATACCGAGAATCAGCCAGACTTCACGTGGCTGATGCCCTACGAGGAAAAGATGTTTACTCAATATTTCATGCCCTATCGGGAGTTGGGTGTGGTGAAGCAGGCTACCAAGGATCTGATATTCAATATTAATGAGGTAGGCGATGGCAAGGTTGAGTTCAAACTCTTTGCAACAAACAAACAGCATGTTTCTATTATTCTTCGCAACGACAAAGGGGAGATGTACTACCAAAGGGAACTAACAGTATCGCCAGAGAATGTACTTACGGAAACTGTTGATACTAAAGATGCCAAGATGGACGAACTTAGCTTTGAGATTGTGAAAAGCTTTGTATATGGCCAGCGTATTGTGCTTTCCTGGCATGCTGAGGCTGATGTTATTCGTCCTGTCCCTGATAGTGCCGAGCCTGCCTTGTTGCCAAACCAGGTGAAAACTAACGAACAACTCTATCTGACGGGTCTGCATCTGGAACAGTATCGTCATGCCACATGGAATGCTACCGACTATTATGAGGAGGCTCTTCGTCGCGATCCTTATGACATCCGCTGCCTGAATGCTATGGGATTGTGGTATATCCGCAAGGGATGTTTCCAGAAAGCAGAGGATTATCTGCGCAGGGCAGTCAAATTATCGCAAAAGCGCAATCCCAATCCATACGACAGCGAACCTATCTATAATTTGGCTCTTGCTTTGAAATATCAAGGGCAAATCGATGAAGCTTATGACTGTTTTTGGAAAGCTACATGGAGTAAGGCTTGGGCAGATGCCGGTTATTTTGAGGCTGCTAAAATCAGTACAATGCAGGGGCGCTATGAGGATGCTCTTGATGAAATAGACCGTTGCTTGAATAACAACTGGCATAACCACAAAGCCCGTGTCTTGAAAGTGGCCGTTCTGCGCAAGTTGGAATGCAAAGATAAGGCCTTATCACTCATCAGAGAATCGTTAGATATCGATCTTTTCAATTATGGTTGTCGTTATGAACAATATCTGATAACCCATGATCAGACAATGCTCAATGAGATAAAGACTATGTTGCGACATAGCAGCCAGAATTATGATGAATTAGCACTTGATTACCTGGCCGCAGGACTTACTGAAGAGGCTGAGGCTATTTGGGAGATGGCCATCAGTGAGGAGGCAACTAGTCCTATGACCTATTATTATATGGGTAGATATGACGAGGCTGAGAATGCTGATAGCAGTTATTGCTTCCCTAACCGTTTAGAGGATATTCTTGCGCTTGAAAATGCCAAGGAGAAAAATCCGGTAGGAGCTAAGGCTCCTTATTATCTTGGATGCCTCTACTACGCAGCCCGTCAGTACGAACTTGCTATCGAGAATTGGGAACGTTCCGCTCGTCTCAATCCAACATTCCCTACAGTATGGCGCAATCTTGCTTTGGGACGTTTTAATAAGCAGAATCGTCAGGAGGAAGCTCTCGAATATATGGAGAGAGCTTTCCATCTTGATGAAAACGATGAACGTGTACTGATGGAATTGGATCAGCTCTATAAACGACTACATCGTCCTCACAGCGAACGACTTGCTTTTTTACAGCGTTATCCTCAGCTCATTCAGCGTCGCGATGATCTTGTATTAGAAGAGATTACCTTGCTTAACGAGATTGGTCGCTATGAAGAGGCCATGCAAAAACTTGACAATCACTTTTTCCATCCATGGGAAGGAGGCGAGGGTAAAGTTTCGACTCAGTATCAGATATGCCGCGTGGAACTGGCTAAGCAAGCTCTTTGCGACAAGAATTACAAAAAATCCATCCGTTTGCTCAGTGAGTGCCTGGATTATCCTCATCACCTTGGTGAAGGAAAATTGTATGGTGCGCAGGAGAGCGATTTCTACTATCTGCTAGGAATCGCCTATGATTCTCTTGGGCAGAAAGAAAAAGCTGTCTGGTGTTGGGAAGAAGCTACGAAAGGACCACAAGAGCCAGTTGCCGCTATGTATTATAACGACGCAAAACCTGATAAGATCTTCTATCAGGGACTGGCCCTCTACAAGTTGGGGCGTATTGATGAAGCCCATGGACGTTTTTTCAAACTGATTAACTATGGTAAGCAGCATATTTTTGAAAAGCAGATTATGGACTATTTCGCGGTATCGTTGCCCGACTTGCTCATCTGGGAGGACTCTCTTGATATGAAGAATCTTATTCATTGTAAGTATATGCTTGCGCTCGGTTACACAGGTATGGGCAATACCGAAAAAGCACAGAAGTATTTAGCAGAGGTTGAGGCTCTAGACAATAATCATCAAGGCATTCAGCAACTTCGAACAACATTGGAGGATAATCTTGCTTGATGGCTTTACAATCTCAATCGATGATTAAAATATGTAAAATTATTCGGCTTTGCGATAGCATTGCCGGATAATTTTCGTAATTTTGCATGCACAAAAAGCAACTAACGTATAATAGGTATATTACTAAACAATTTAATCAACAACTAATTTATTAAAAGATGAACAACGTATTTCTATGGTCATCAAAGCGTGCCCTATTGGCATCAGCTTTGACAACGTTGCTCCTTACAGTCCCGGCAAATCAAGCCAAGGCTTTAGGAGGAGTAAATGAAATCCATCAGTCGGCAATCGTAAATGGTATTATTGTCGACTCAGCGGGAGAACCCATCATTGGAGCAACTATTAAGGTAAAAGGCGGTCAGGCCGGCTCTATCAGTGATTTTAATGGTAACTTTGCGATTGATGCTAATCGTGGTCAGGATCTTGAGGTAAGTTACATTGGTTACAAGACGCAGGTTGTCAAAGTGAATGGACAGAATCTGAAGATTATTCTTCTTGAGGATTCAAAGGCACTTCAGGAGGTAGTAGTAGTAGGTTTCGGTACCCAGAAGAAGGTTAACCTTACGGGTGCCGTTTCTGTTGTTGATGGCGACGAGCTGGCTCAGCGTCCCGTTGCTAATGCCGCTCAGGCTTTGCAGGGTGTCGTTCCAGGATTGCAGATCGCATCAACCAGTGGTTCGCTCGATGCTTCACCCAGCATTAACGTTCGTGGTACCGCCACTATCGGTGAGGGTTCAAGCGGTTCGCCTTTGATTCTGATCGATGGTATGGAGGGTGACCTGAACACCATCAACCCACAGGATATCCAGAGCATCTCTGTACTGAAGGATGCTGCTGCATCATCAATCTATGGTAGCCGCGCACCTTTCGGCGTTATCCTGATTACCACCAAGAATGGTGCCAAGGATAGTAAGGTAAAGGTTAACTATAATAACAGTTTCCGTTTCAGCAACCTGATTCGTGGTAAGCACATGATGAACTCGGTTGATTACGCTTCGTGGTTGAACGATGCAAAAACCAATCAAGGTCAGTCGGTATTCTTCGATGCTGATCGTATGGCAGCCATCAAGGAGTATCATGAGGCGACACCCGTAGGTCCTGGCACACGCCGTACTGCCGATGGTAAGCTGGTTTACGCTATCGGTTCGCAGAATGGTGTAACTTGGGACGATGGTTACGGCTATGGTATCGACGATGTTGATTGGTATGATGTGGTTTATCGTAACTCAGCCTTCTCGCAGGAACACAACGCCAGCGTAAACGGCGGTTCGGATAAACTTAACTTCTATGCATCAATCGGCTACCTGGATCAGGGTGGTTTCATGAACATGGGTAGCGATGGTTACAAACGTTACAATGGTACAGCCAAGATGAACATCGAGCTGGCCAAGTGGATTCGCATGAACTACAACATGCGTTTTGCTCGCACAAACTATCATCGTCCTGCTGCGCTTACAAGCAGTCTGTATAACGATATGGCCCGTCAGGGTTGGCCTATGCTGCCTCTGTACGATCGCAACGGTTATCTGTACTCCTCACCATCGCCAGCTCTAGCTCTGGCTACAGGTGGTACCGACCGTAAGGAGCGCGACGTACTTAACCATCAGCTTGGTTTCGTTATCGAACCTGTTAAGAACTGGATTACACATATCGATTTCAACTACAAAATAGATAACGCTATCCGCCACTGGGATAGTCAGCGCACCTACAACCACAACGTGGCTGGCGAGGCTATCATCTATAACCAGGGCTCGAACGTTCACGAGGACGAGTTTAAGGATAACTACCTGAACTTCCAGGCTTATACCGAGTACACATGGAGCCTAGCCGAGAAACATAACTTCCATGTAATGGGTGGCTTCCAGACCGAGCAGCTTAAGCGCACCGAATTTGGTTTACAGCGTAACGGTATTCTGGATCCTTCAAAGTCTGAGGTTGACCTAACCAACGGTCTGAGCTACTCAGGTGAGGCTATCGTACCCGATGTAAATGGTGCTCGTAACCAGTGGCAGACAGCTGGCTTCTTTGGACGTGTAAACTATAACTACGCCGAGAAGTACCTGTTCGAGGCTAACCTGCGTTACGATGGTACATCACGTTTTCGTAGTGATAAGATGTGGAAGCTGTTCCCGTCAGTATCACTGGGTTGGAACATCGCCCGCGAGAAGTTCTGGGAGAACCTGGCCGGCACTGTTAATACCCTGAAGTTGCGTGCTTCGTACGGTTCGCTGGGTAACCAGAATATTAACAACTGGTATCAGACTTACCAGACTATCGCTTACAACTCTGTAGCCGGTACATGGTTGCAGAATGGTGCTAAGCCTAACACCACCAGTGCTCCTGGACTGGTTTCGGCTCTGCTTACATGGGAGAAGGTGGAGAGTTACGACCTCGGTCTCGACTTCGGTGCTTTCAACAATCGCTTGACTGGTACTTTCGATTACTATATCCGTAACACTAAGGATATGGTGGGTAATGCTCCTGAACTTCCTGCTATTCTTGGAACCAATGTTCCTGTAACTAACAACACCGACTTGCGTACTACGGGATGGGAGTTACAGATTAGCTGGCGTGATGTGTTGAAGAATGGTCTTTCGTATGGTGTTACCTTTAACATCTCTGATGCACGTACAAAGATTACCCGTTATCCTAATAACCCCACAAGCTCTATCAATAGCTATATTGAGGGACGTTATATCAATGAAATCTGGGGCTTTGAGACCATTGGCATCGCTAAGAGCGACGAGGAGATGAACGCTCACCTGGCTACAGCCGATCAGAGTTCACTGGGTAGCAACTGGGCTGCAGGTGATATCATGTACCGCGACCTGAACAACGATGGTAAGATTTCACGTGGCGCACAGACACTGGCCGACCACGGCGACCTGAAGGTGATTGGTAACTCAACACCTCGTTACCTGGTAGGTTTGAACCTGAATGCAGCTTATAAGGGCTTCGATATCAGTGCATTCTTCCAAGGCGTGATGAAGCGCGACTGGTGGATTGGTGGCTCATGGGGCGGCGGTCTTGAGTACCTGTTCGGTACCACTAACTCTTGGGAGTGGTGGAGCGTAGGTATCACCGACGTTCAGGATTACTATCGTGATGCCAACACATGGTCGGTACAGAACGGTTATCAGCAGGAAAATAAGGATGCCTGGTTACCTCGCGTACAGTTCAGTGATAAGAATGAGCAGGCTCAAACCCGCTACCTGATGAATGGTGCGTATGTTCGCCTGAAGAATATTCAGCTTGGCTATACCATTCCACGCCAGATTACCCAGCAATGGGGCATCAGCAACCTTCGTGTGTTTGTATCAGCTGAGAATCTTTTCACTATCACCGAGATGCCTCATCAGTTTGATCCGGAGTTGATGTCAAATTCGGTTGATCAGAACAATGGCTATCCTTTGCAGAAGACATTCGCATTCGGTCTTAACGTATCATTCTAATGGTAAATATTCACGTATTAAATAATAGGAAATTATGAAACTCTATAAATTATCATTCATAGCATTGGCTCTTACTGCAACTGCATGTACCGACTACCTGGAGCAGGAGCCACCATCATCGCTCACCCCTGAGAACTTCTACACCAGCGAGGATCAGGTGCAGGCTGTAGCAAACCGTTTTTATCAGGATATCATGCCTGGTCATGGAGGTTGGGATTATGGTACATATACAACAGACAATAATACCGATGTCCAGGCCTCGCGCACTCCAAGTGCAAAATTTTCAAGTAACCTTTGGCGTACTAGTCAGACAGAAGATGACTGGTCATGGGGTAATATCCGTAATGTAAACTATCAGCTTGGTCAGCTTAAAGCTAAATTGGCCGAGAACGCCATTAGCGGAAACGAAACAAACATCCGTCAGTATATAGGCGAGGTTTATTTCTTCCGTGCTTATGCTTATTTCGAGTTACTGAAGAAATATGGCGACCTGCCTATTTTGACTGAGGCATTGCCCGATGATGAGAGTGTACTTGTTGCTGCCAGCAATCGTCAACCATGTAATGAGGTTGCTCGTTTCATCGTAAATAATCTTGATACGGCCATCATTTACATGAAGGAGGATTTCGAGAACCGACATACACGTATTTCTGTCGATGCCGCCAAACTGTTCAAGAGCCGTGTAGCTCTCTATATGGGATCGTGGCTTACCAACTTTGCTGGCACTCCATTCGTGCCCAATGGTGCAGGTTGGCCAGGTGCTGCCAAGAATCCTAACTACCAGTACCCCACAGGCTCAATAGAGAACGAAGCTAAGTACTTCTTCGAGACAGCAGCCGCTGCAGCCGAGCAGGTAGCCGATAAGTATAAGAACAGTCTGACTGTTAACAACGGTGTGGTTCCTCAGACTGAGGGTCAGAGCAATCCTTACCTTGAGTTGTGGGGCACTACTAACTGCACCGGTAAGAATGAGATTCTGTTGTGGCGCGAGTATAGCAAGTCACTCGGTATTCAGAACGATATAGAGGTGGCTGTCGAGAAGGGAAATATCGGTACTGGTGTTACCCGTTCGCTCGTAGAGCGTTATCTGATGGCCGATGGTAAGCCTATTTATGCGTCTGCCTTTACCTATGATGACTCTGAGATCGCCAAGGTCGTGGAGAATCGCGACCCACGTTTACAGGTTATGCTCAAGGTCCCTGGACAGGTTAACTGCTTTAAGAATGTTACTGACGATGCTGGTACACATTGGACTGAGACCGAGCCTACACCTAATATCACCAACGCTAATGCCGAGGATGGTTACATTACCGGCTACGCTATCCGTAAGGGTATGACATTCGATCGTGCACTTACTGCCAATGGCGGTAGCTATAACGCTTGTGTGATTTTCCGTGCTACCGAGGCTCTGCTCAACTATATCGAAGCCGAGTACATGCTCACTAAGGATATCTCATCTGGTAAAATTCTTGAGTATTGGAAGAAGGTCCGCCAAACTGCTGGCTTTACAGGTGCCGCTGTTGATCCTCAGGTAACCATCGCTGCTACCGATATGACCAAGGAGACACTCGACTGGGGTGCTTACACCGCTGGCGAGCTGCTCACCGATGCAACACTTTACAACATCCGTCGTGAGCGTAGCTGTGAGCTCCTGGCCGAGGGTCTGCGTGATATGGACCTGAAGCGTTGGCGCTCATACGAGCAACTTATCAAGAATCCCGTATATGCCGAGGGTATCCACCTGTGGAATACGCCTATGGAGAAGTGGTATAACGATCTGGTTGCCGATGGTTCAAGCAGCTCGAACGTATCACAAAAGAGCATTAGCGAGTACCACTGTCCACACGTGGTTAACATGACTAACAATAGCTATGCTAAGGGTCTTACATGGCGTATGGCCTACTATCTGCAGCCACTGCCTCTGCGTCAGTTCCTGCTCACAGCAGCCGACCACGCCAGCATCGATCAGAGTCCGATGTACCAGAACCCATACTGGCCCACCGAGACCGATGCCCCTGCACAGCAGTAATATCCTATCAGTTCAATCCCCCATTCGTAACGGAATGGGGGATTATTGTTACTTTAAGTTCTTTATGCTTTCTTGGCTGTTCCTGTATTTGGTAGGAGACATACCCATGGTCTTAGAAAAGAGACGCGAGAAGTAGAGAGGATCCTTGATACCGACTTTATAGCAGATCATATTGATTTTCATGTCCGTCGTTCGTAACAAACGGCAGGCGTGTTCTATCTTCAAACGATTGAAATAAACCCAAGGGCTTTGGCCGGTCTTTTTTTTGAAACTAGTCATGAAGTGACTTTGTGAATAGCCCACATACGTCAGCACATCTTTTATCATGATGTGGCTCTCGATGTTTTCCCGCATATAGTGTATGGCCTGTTTAATAAGATCTTTCTCTGTCTCGGCTTTAGCTCTGCGGAATTGTCCTAGATACCTCATCGAAGCAAGGAAGTGATGTAGCAGACTGCTGGCATAGCGCATGTCTTCTAGTTCTTTGCCATGTTGAAGTGTTGTCATTATTTCCTCGAATATATTGATGCGATCGCCAATACGAGAGTTTATCGTAATGTTGATGTCCTGAGGTGTTGCGGCTCCTTTAGCATATACATGGGCAGACGTTCCGCCAAAGTGAACCCAGTAGATGGTCCAGTAATGATTGGTACCATACTCATGCGGTTCTCCTTTAGGTAGTATGAAATATTGGTTTCGCTTTACCTCATAAGTCTGGCCTTCGACGCGATACCATCCGCAACCTTCTACACAATAGATAAGCACATACTGATCGATTCCTTTTTCACGGATCCGATGGTGATATTCAGCTTTTGGGTAATAGCCGATGTCGGTGATATATAGACTTTGACAGAGTTCGTCTTGCTTCTCTATCTCAATCTGTGCTGGTGGAAGAACTGTCATCCGTTCTCCTTGAAAACCTTCCTTCTTTCTGATCATGAGTATGTCCCCTTTATTCTGAATGATGTTTAGTGCTTATTTTTTGCAAAGGTACATATTCTTATTGATATAACAAAATAAAGCGGTGTTTCCACATAGGAAACACCGCTTTATCTTATTGGTGTGTTATAGTTTTTATTTCAGATTCTTGATTTCAAGAGCGGGCTTGTACTCAGGGTCGATTGCGAGGATCTTTCCTGCATAGTCCTTAGCACCTGCTACGTTTTTGTTGATGTATGAGTTGAACATCATATAGTGATAAGCAGTCTTCAGCATGATATCCTCGCCCTTGGTGCGATCAGCCTTGCTGCCGAGAAGCTCAATTACCTTCAGATAGTCAGGCTTGGCCAGACTGTTCTTCATATTGTCGTCGAGTTTGTTCACATTGCTGGCTGCCATATATGTGGCGTATACCTGCTGAACGGGGAACTTCTCACCTGCTGCACGGAACAGGTCAACGGCCTTTTGGATGTACTCTGCCTTCTTGCTAGGATCGGCTTCACCATACTTTGAATAAATAATTGCCAGACCTTCCTCGTCGTCGAAATTTACGTCGGGCTTGCAAGCTAGGTATTCATTATAGTATTTAATGGCGTTGTCGAATTCCTTGTCCTTTAGATAAGAGTCCGATACGCTCTTAAGGATGGACCAGCGCTTGATCATAGATGAGTCATTAACCAGCTCGAGTGCCTTATCATACTCAGCGTACATGTTGACCTTGTCCTCGAGTGCCTGATAGATTAGAGCTGTATAGAAGTGGTCATACTCAGAGAACTTGGCGCTGTCGGTTTCGTTGAAGTATTTATTGATATAAACTTTAGCTGCCTCGTAATTCTTCAGTTCGTAATTAGAGAACATGGCCAGACGAGTGAATGTCGGGTTGCGTGGCTCGAGTTTGAGACCAGCCTCTGCAGCGCGAAGCGCGTCCTCGAAATGACCTGTGAAATAGCTGCAACGTACAAACTCATTGAGGTAACTCTTGTCGAGTTTGGTAATGTCTGACTTAGCGAAATTCTCGTAAGCCTGCTTCTCGTCACCAGCCAGCATGTAGATATGGGCGGTGAAAGCATCGATATCCTCGTTGGGGCAGTACTGCTTCATCTCCTTCAGTTTGGCAGCAGCCTGGCTTGGGCTAATCTTACGATATACCATGGCCCACTTCTTGTAACCTTCGGGGTTGGTCTTGTCGAAGTTTATGGCCTGATTGTAGTAACCTGCGGCCTTACCACCGTCAGTGCCATAGGCAGACTCGATGTCGCCCAACAGCAGATAGGCAGGAGCAAACTGATATTTAGGTTTGCCAGCCTCGTTGGCATAGTTGGCAAAGAGAGCTGCGTTAGCTGTATCCTTCTGAGCATAGAAGGCACGAGCAACCTTGATAAGAGCCTCAGGGTTCTTCTTGTTCTTCTTGTAAGCTGTTTTTGCTAACTCGGCTACGTTAGGAGCCTTTGACTTGATTCCGTCGAGAGCTGCATTAAGCTCTGCTTCCTGTGCATTAGCGGTGGCGCTGAAACCTGCCAGCATCACACCCATTACTAAATATTTGATTGTCTTCATAATCGCTTATGTTTTTTAGTTTCACTTATTGTTATCTCACTCTCTTGTTCTTATGACGTTTAAAACTACGTTTGGTTTAATTGTGGTTTATTGTTTGTTTACAATCACGTCGCGCACATTCATATTAGCTGTACGAGGCAGAAGGCCTGCACGTAGGATGATTTTCTGGCCTTTAGGTAGCTGAATGAAATGTGTGAAACCTGATGGAATGCCGTTGCGTGTATCGTTAAGCAGGGCATAAATGGTACGGCGTAGGGGATAGTTGCCGTTGTATAAATAGAACTGATAGGGCTTCCAGCTGTTGTAACTCTTGGCGGAGTCCATTTTACTGACGCCCATCACGGTAATATTCTTCTTAAATGTGACGTTGGTGGTGTCGCGCTTGTCGTTGAGCCAGTTGCTGCCGATGATACCGAGTGAGTTCTCGTGTTTCTCAACATAATCTATAACTGCAGCACTAGTTTGTACGGCGCCGATGTTCTTGGCGCTGAATTGCTTTCCATCAAGAATGGAATCGACACACCAGCGAACGGTACTCGAAAGAGGATTATCGAATACCACGTCAATCTCGCCAAGTTTAGATTTTGGATTAAGATCCTTCCACTGAGCTATCTCACCACGGAGTACACGGGCAAAGTCCTTGATGGTGATACATGTGTCGGGATTGGCATTGTTTACAATGATAGCCAGACCGTCGTAAGCGATAGGTATCGCTCTTGGCATGTACTTACGGTCTATGAGATTCTGGCGCTCCTTCTCCGTAAAATCGCGGGTGGTGAAGGCAAGCCATGTCTCGAGTTTCATAACCTTCTTCACTGCATCTTGTTCGTTGATGTAGACAGGGGTGATGGAGTCGAGTGTCTGATTAGTGAAATAATAAAGTTCCTCATCGAGGATAGGGTAGAAACTCTCGTCAGCTACGAAGTAACTGGCTGCTTTCTGATAGGCTTCCTCTAATTCAGGATTAGGCTTGTTCCCACATTCTGGGAACAAGCCTAATATAAGTGTTAATCCAACTAATTTTGTGAATTTGTTGAATGCGTTCATTACAGATTGATAGTATTACTGCAGACGGAAGGTTACAGGAACTGTGTACTTTACACGTACTGCAGAACCGTTCTGCTTACCAGGAATCCAGTGAGGCATGGACTTAACCACGCGTGAAGCCTCCTTATCGAGTGAGGGGTCAACACTCTTTACAACCTTTACGTCGGTGATAGAACCATCACGCTCTACAACGAAGGTTACGATAACACGACCCTGTACACCGTTCTCCTCGGCTACAACTGGATACTTGATATTCTTATTCAGATACTCGAACAGAGCAGAAGGACCACCAGGGAACTGGGGCATTTCCTCTACAACGTCGAATACCTTTGTCTCCTCAACCTTCGGGGCTTCGGGCTCAGCAATCTTTTCCTTAGCCTTCATTACCTCGCCTGCCTCTTCGTCGTTTCCTTCAACAGTGAAGGCACCGATGGCGGTGTTGGTCTCCTGGAGCTCTTCCTGAGATTTCATCTCCTGATCCTCCTTCACTTCTTCGTCCTTCTTAATTTCAGGAACGGTGAAGGCTACAGAGCTCTTAACGCGCTCTACTTCAATCTTCTCAACCTCGGGTTCGTCCTTCTTCTCAACCTTAGCTTCTTTCTTCTCAGCCAGACTTGCCAACTCTACGTCGGCCTCGATGGCTGCGTTCTGTGAAGCAATATAGTTTTCAATAGACACCTTAGCAATGACGATGGCTGCAATGATGGCAAAACCAACGAACATTGTAATCAGGGCCTTAAGGTTACGAACACCGGTGTTCTTGCGCAATTGATAAGCTCCGTAAGCTTGGTTCTTACCTTCAAATACGAGGTCGACCCAGCCATTGTCTATAAGATCTATTTTTGCCATAGTTCTTTCTTACTTTTTAGGGGTTAATCACTTGACGCCTGCCTTCGCAATGAGTTCCTTATCATCGTCACTCATCTTGTCGACATTGTCAATGACGTACTTATCAATATTGCTAATCAACATCTCATCGAGAGCGGCTACCATGTTCTCATACGTTGCTGTATTGAGAGGACGGATAATAACAGTCATGGTAGGAACCTTCTCACCGCTAGGGAGCTCACCCTTCTTCAGCTTCTTGAGTTGTTCCTGATACTGCTCGTCGGTCATTTTAGAACCGAACTCCGTCTTCTTGGCATCAAGCTCCTTCTTTGCCAACTTGATCTTGGCGATAGGGTTGATACCTTCTTCGGTAGTATGCTCGTTGAGCACCTTCTCAATACCATCCTTACCGTAAGAGGTTTCTTTTACGCATGAAGGATCGTCATAGTTGGGCAGACCAGCTACATACCAGACCTTGTCGTTTGAACCCAGATAAAGGGTGATGGTGTGAGAAGCTTTTGTTACCTGTTTCTGCTCTTCACTCAGATTCTTCGTGTCATCGTTCGACGGCATGGTCAGCTGCATAGCCTGCGGCTTGGCCAATGTAGTACACAGCATGAAGAAGGTGATCAGAAGCATCATCATGTCTACCATTGGCGTGAAGTTCACGCGGGTATCCATCTTTTTCTGCTTGGATAGATTTTTCTTTGCCATAATACAATTAGTCGTTTAAACGTTTAACATCGAGGTTCGTAATGAGCTGGAAACGGTTCTCATTCATATCCTGCAGTTCCGACATCAGCAGTTTAATAGAAGAATATGGAGTCTTCGAGTCGCACTTGATGGCGAGCTTGATGTCGGGGTTCACATCACGGGCAGCTGTAACCCATTCCTGAAATTCACTCTTACCTCCGTTGATACTGTCGAGCGGAAGTCCAAGTTTCTGGATTGCCTCACCCATCTTGTCTGGCTCCAGACTCAGGTAGTTGGCGAGCTGAGACATGCTGGCACCTACCATGGCATCCTCGCGGAAGTGCTTTACCTGGGTGGGATTCAACTGAACACCATACTTGTCAGTCATAGCGTCCAGCATTGCCTGCATGTTGTTCTTGTTTTCGGTACCACAGAAGACGCGACCCTCTGGAGTAACCAGAATGTTAAGCACGTCCTGCTCTGGTATCTTCAGCTCTGACACCGAGTTAGGCGCGTTGACTGATACTGGTTCTGGTGTCAGGAATGTTGAAGTCAACATGAAGAAACACAGAAGCAGCGTCATCACGTCTGACATAGGTGTCATGTCAATCCAGATGTCTTTTTTCTGTATCTTAATTTTAGCCATACTAAAACCGATTTTGAAGTTTTAAATGGTTAAAAATTAAGCCTCGTTGTGGTTAGAATCGTATGTAGCGGCGATTGTGTAACCAATCTCGTCGAGTGCGAATGTCAGCTTGTCGATCTTGTTTGAGAAGAAATTGTAAACAACGGTAGCAACCCATGAGGTCAAGATACCAGATGCTGTGTTTACAAGGGCCTCAGAAATACCGGCAGACAGAGCCATAGAGTCAGCACCACCACCTGCAGACAGAGCCTGGAACGAACCGATCATACCAAGCACAGTACCGAACAGAGCGGTCAGGGTACCCAAAGATACGATGGTAGCAACCATGGGGAGGTTCATCTGCAGTGTAGGCATCTCAAGCTGAGTAGCCTCCTCGTGAGCCTGCTGAATCTTAGCAATCTTAGCAGCCTTCTTCAGGGTTGTGTCACCCTCAACGGTCTGGTACATCTTGATAGAAGCCTTAACTACGTTAGCTACAGAACCCTGCATCTTATCGCAAAGCTTGTCAGCCTCTTCGAACTTCTGGGCCTTGATAAGAGCCTTAACGTCGGCAGTGAACTTTGCCAGGTTAATCTTACCAGCAGCAGTCTTAATAGCGAAGAAGCGCTCGATACCGAGGCAGATGACGGTGAACAGAAGGGTCAGGATCAGACCTACAACGAAACCACCCTTATACACTGTACCAAGAAGGTTTGCGGGGTGTCCGCTACGGTCGCCACCGATGAAGTTATCGGGGTTACCCATTACGAAGTACCATACACCATAACCTGCAAGAGCGCAAATCACGAGGATAATCCATGCAGCTTTAATACCCTGGAAGCCCGATTTCTTAGCTGGGGCTGCAGCCTTTGTTGTTGTTGCCATAATTTTGATTAATTTTTTAGTTATTAAATTGAAATAATTGTTTGTAAATGCTCGATTTAGTGAGAGTTACGGCTAAACACGTAGTTTTTCCAACTCCGTGGTTCGCAAAATCACCTCGCAAAGTTACTAATTTAGGTGATAATAAAGCAAGAATTAATGACTTTTAACTATAATTTTCTTGATTTACGACAATTTTGCCAGTACTTCCTTTATGCGTCTCATGGCCTCGATAATGTTCTCATCGCTGGTAGCGTAACTCATGCGGAAACACTCGGGATCGCCGAAGGCGTCGCCGCCTACTGTGGCTACGTGTCCCTTCTCAAGGAGATACATGGCAAGGTCGGTTGAATTGTTGATTGTTGTCTCACCATCGCTCTTGCCGTAGAAGCTGCTGCACTTGGGGAATAGATAGAATGCCCCCTCAGGTACGTTGACCTCGAGGCCAGGGATGTCCTTGGCAAGTTTCACAATGAGGTTGCGACGGCGCTCAAATGCCTGACGCATGTCTTCTACGCACTGTTGGCTAGCAGTATAAGCGAATTCTGCTGCTTTCTGGCTGACGGAGCAGGGACCGCTAGTATACTGGCCCTGCAGTTTGTTGCAGCCCTTGACAATCCACTCTGGGGCGGCGATATAACCAATGCGCCAGCCTGTCATGGCATAAGCCTTAGACACACCGTTGACAATGATTGCACGTTCCTTCATGCCAGGGAACTGGGCGATAGACTCGTGCTTGCCAATGTAGTTGATGTGCTCGTAGATCTCATCGGCCAGCACAAAGAGGTCTTCGTGGCTTAAGATAACATCAGCAAGAGCCTTTAACTCGGCTTTGCTATATACGCTTCCCGTGGGGTTGCTGGGAGAGCAGAGAATAATCATTCGGGTTTTCGGAGTAATGGCTGCCTCAAGCTGCTCTGGTGTCATCTTGAAGTTCTGGTCGAAACCAGCCTCCACAAACTTAGGTGTACCACCTGCCAGCAGCACCATCTGGGGATAACTCACCCAATATGGGGTGGGGATGATTACCTCTTCGCCATCGTTAACTAGCGCCATCACGGTGTTGCACACACTCTGTTTGGCACCGTTGCTCACCAGAATCTCGTTGACGGTATAGTCCAACTGGTTCTCGTTCTTCAGCTTGGCTACGATAGCCTTACGGAGATCGGGATAGCCCGGAACGGGTGAGTAGCGTGAATAATTGTCGTCTATTGCCTTCTTGGCAGCCTCTTTAATCGCATCAGGTGTGTTGAAGTCGGGCTCGCCGACACTCATGTTGATTACATCGATACCCTGCGCCTTCATTTCTGAGCTTTTCTGAGACATTGCAAGCGTTGCTGAAGGGGCTAAACGCTGCAGACGATTAGATAATTGTGCCATATTTTTACGAAATTTTGTGCAAAAGTAATCATTTTATTTGTGAATGCGAAAGAAATATGCCACTTTTTCGATTTTTGGGGTGAAAATGTGACAATTTGTGAGCTATTTCAGATGCAGCGTATGTCCCATGCGTACTTTTTTCGTTTCAAGATAACGCAGATTGTAGGGATTGGGAGTTACCTCGATAGGAACATTCTCGATAATCTCAAGACCATAGGCTTCCAGTCCTACACGCTTTACGGGGTTGTTGGTCAGAAGACGCATCTTATGTACACCAAGGTGGCGGAGCATCTGGGCACCACATCCATAGTCTCGCTCATCAGGCTTGAACCCCAGATGGATATTGGCGTCAACAGTGTCGAGTCCCTCTTCCTGAAGTTTGTAGGCTGCAATCTTGTTCATGAGTCCGATACCACGGCCTTCCTGTTGCATATAGATGACCACGCCCTTGCCTTCTTTGTCGATGGCCTGCATGGCCTTGTGAAGCTGTTCACCGCAGTCGCAGCGTTTTGACCCAAGAATGTCGCCTGTCATGCATGAAGAGTGGACGCGAACAAGAATGGGCTCGTCCTCCTTCCATTCGCCCTTGATGAGGGCCATGTGCTCCAGACCATTACTCTTCTGACGGAAAGGTATCAGACGGAAGTGTCCGTAGTCTGTAGGCATTTCAACCTCTTCGCCAACCTCGATGAGCGACTCCTTCTTCAGACGATAGGCTATCATATCCTTGATACTGATGAGTTTGAGGTTCCACTCTTTGGCAAATTTTATGAGTTCGGGCATTCGCGCCATACTGCCATCTTCGTTCATGATTTCCATCAGGGCACCAGCAGGATAGAGTCCTGCCATCTTACAGAGGTCGATAGCAGCCTCGGTGTGCCCGCTGCGGCGAAGTACCCCATTATCTTGTGCATAGAGAGGGTTTACATGGCCAGGACGTCCGAAGGTCTGAGGGGTAGCTTTGGGGTCAGCCAAGGCTTTGATGGTCTCGGCACGGTCGTGGGCACTTACACCTGTGGTGCATCCCTCAAGTTTGTCAATGGTTACTGTGAATGGAGTACCAAGTACAGAGGTGTTGTCCTGTACCTGATGGGGTAGGTCGAGTTCCTTGCATCGCTCAATAGTGATGGGGGCGCACAGCACGCCACGGGCATGTTTGAGCATGAAGTTCACTTTCTCGGCAGTAATCTTTTCCGCTGCGATAATCAGGTCTCCCTCGTTTTCACGATCCTCATCATCGACAACTATTACAAACTCGCCGTTCTTGAAGTCCTCTACGGCTTCCTCTATGGTGTTGAGTTTCATTTCTTCCATTTCCTTATACCTTATTTATATTATATATGTAGTTAGTCCTTCTGCTCCGTTGCCAACTCCTGAATCCTGGGGATAATCTTCTCACTGGTACGCATAACATGACGCAGATCCTTATAAAGACGGAATCTGAAGCGCAGCATGCGGAAGTAGAAGAAGATGCCAAAGGGTAGGATGAGACCCGTTGCAATGTTCAGACCTTTTTGTTTGAAAGGACGTGTGTGGGCGTGGGTTGCTATTACGGGATATTGGTTGATTTCGGTGAGTATCAGTTTGTCCTTGGTGTTACTCAAATCCTCGATAGCCGTTTCCAGTATGGTGTTGATGCGCTCAATTTCCTGATCGTCGCCTGCATGGAAGAATACCTTGATGGGGCTAGGCCAGCGCAAAAGCTTGTGGTGCTCGTTATAGGTGACAATCTCCTTGTCCACCTCTTCGAGCATATCTGCATCCTGTTTGTACTTCGGATCTTCAATAATAACCTCCTTGCGGGTAATAGATCGCTTGGTCCTCAAACCGAGTATACGCATGAAGAAACTCTTATAGAGATCGATGTTGAACACTACCGAGTCATTGTTGGCCTTATAGGTGAAGAATGCGGCCAATGGTGTAAGGATGACGGTGGAGATGAGCATGCCGTACCAAACCGTCCATTGGTCGTCGCGTGCCATTTTCTCACCAGTACTGTCAAGAATGTAGTAGATAATAAACACTAAGACCGATATGATGACGGGTACGCCAAGACCACCCTTACGGATGATGGCTCCCAGAGGGGCACCGATGAAGAAGAAGATGATACAAGTCAGTGAAAGCGTGAACTTCTTGATGGCCTGTATCTGGTGAGTTCTTGTACGGCGATGGAGCGCCTTTGCATATGTACCCTTCATCTCGAGATCGTTAATCAACGATGTCGAGTTGTTCATCGCATTCTTTATTGCCTCTTGTTTCTGCTGTTCGTTCAGACGACTGAAAATACTGTCGAAACGAAGTGAAGCCTGAGCAGTCTCCTTCATGATTTTCAGAGAGTCGTTCTTGCTGACGTCAGGTGTTCTGAAGTAGTATGCCTTTCCTTCTTTGTAATAAGCACGGCCTACGCTATCGTTGAACTCCTTGATGGAGTCGATGTCGTGGAGAATTTTCTCCAGTCCCTTAGCTCTGGCATCGTTGGCTATATCGTTCTCGTCAGCCAGGTTAAAGCCCCCATCGAAATCCAATACGATGCGCTTTTGGGCGAAGGTCTCGCGACGGTAGGGTACATTGGCTGTACCTGCTAGGTCCTGCGAACGCATGTTCTCGTTCCATACGCCATTGTATAGGTTCAGCAGCAAGTGCTTCTTTTCCGCGGTTGACTGCATCATGCCTGAGTCTGCCAAGATGATGGCCTGATCTTCGTAGCTGCCTGTCATGCGGTAGATCATAATGCCGTAGAGCATACCCGTTTTCAGGTCTTTCTTCTGTACGTAGATGTTCGTGTTGGGGATTCCGTCGTAGAAGATGCCTTCAGGAATCTGTAGCTCTGGGCTCTTCTGCTTCATCGAGAGAAGCAGCTGGTAGAAACCCTGATTGGCCTTGGGACCCACCACGTTCTGAAAATAGAATGACATGCCCGCCATCAGTATTGAAATGATGATCAGGGGGCGGAATGCCTGCATCAACGAAATGCCCGCAGCCTTGATAGCTGTAAGCTCAGAACTTTCGCCCAAATTACCGAAGGCGATGAGCGATGACAGCAGGATGGCAAGAGGGAAAGCCTGAGGCATTAGCATCAGTCCCATGTACCAGAAGAACTGTGCCAGCACATCAATCGATAAGCCCTTACCAATCAACTCATCGACATAGCGCCACAAGAACTGCATCATCAGCACAAACTGGCAGATGAAGAATGTACCCACGAACAGTAAGCCGAACTGCTTCGTGATGAATATGTCTAATTTCTTAATGCGGAGCATAATCAGGGTGCAAAGGTACTGCAAAAAACTCAGATTATGACCTTATTTATTTTATTATTATTAATTTTTAATGTTATAAGCCGCTAGCCCTATGCAGTCTCTCGAGATTACTCTCCCATAGGATTCTGAGTCCGTCCGCGTCGTCATCTTCTGCAAAATCGGTAATCAGTAGGTTCAGATTGTGGGTCAGGTCGCTCTTTTCAATGCGCATTTCCCAATAAGAGTCGTCATCCTCTTCTTCCCACTGCAGTTTTATATGGTCGTATTTTACCAGTTCGATTAATTGCGCTTTTCGTATGTCTTGTTCTGTCCATGGTTCTCCCCATGTGAAGGTGAAGACGCCATTATCTTCTGTAACATGGTCTGCCATCCAGCGCTCAAACCCGTGAGCACTGCTTATCTGTTCCCAAACAATGTTGGGCGACTTCGTATTCAGAGGGTATTCAATGCTGATTTTCTGCTTTCCCATATGCTTATAGGAGTTAGTTATTGTTATTTCTTCGCTACAAAAGTACAAAAATTATTCGAAACACAAAATATTTTCCCGAAAAATTTTGGTAGTTTCAGAAAAAGTAGTACCTTTGCACCCGCTTAACAGATATTCGCCCCCTTGAGGGTGTTTGTTTAGGCAAGAAGATGGCGGGATAGCTCAGCTGGTTAGAGCGCATGATTCATAATCATGAGGTCGCCGGTTCAATCCCGGCTCCCGCTACATAAAAAGGCAACTTTCTGATGAAAGTTGCCTTTTTGTATTCTATGTATCTTTATTTCCGATTATATATGCCGATGGTGAGCAGGAAGGCTACATGACATCCGTTGCGTGGTCTTTCAGATAGCTCAAGTGAGCCTCCTTGCTGTATCATCATCCGTCTGCTAAGTGAAAGTCCGATACCACTCCCAGTACGTTTGGTAGTGAAAAATGGAACGAAGAGTGACTGGCGGTTCTCTGCAGGAATGGGTACGCCATCGTTACCGATATACAAACCAATCTGCTTCTGAATATCATATTGTAAGCCATCGAATTCTTTATCGGCCATCTCAACAACCATGTTCTTGGCTCCTGCCTCTACGGCGTTCTTGGCAAGATTCATCAATACCTGTCGCAACATACCTGCATCTGCATAGACCTTAACCACCGAGAGAATGTCGATTTTCCACGAAAGTTGCGGATATTTGCGACTCACGTCGTCGATCATCGAACGGAGTATTACCTCGTTAAGCACAGGTTCCTCGAGTTCCGACATTTTTCGATAACTTGTTACGAAGTCGCTCAGATGACGTGAAGTCTCATAAATAGCCAGTATCCCATCTTCAAGTGCAGACCCCTTTACATCGGGACGACTTAGCAACGACTGACTAATACTAGTGATGGGTGCTGTGGCATTCATCATCTCGTGGGTGAGCACACGGGTCAGACGTTCCCATGACTCTACTTCGTTTTGGCTCACCTGTTGACGGATAATCTCACCCAACTGGTTCAGTGTCTTTTGCATGGCACGCTCGCCCGGGAACATGCCTCTGACGGGTAGACGGAAGGTGAAGTCACGGTTGCGTATGGCCTCTTGCATGAGGTGTGCCCTTAGACTTAAACGCCTTTGGTGATGTATAAAGATAAGTATAGCCGACAAACAAAAGCCACCTATTATAATATATAACCAGGTCATAAGCGTTTCATTTTGTTGTATAGCGTCTGTCTGGTAATTCCTAATATCTCCGCTGCATGTGTCAAATTACCATGACAATGGTCAATGGTACGGCGTATGTGCTGGGCTTCCATTTCGTCGAGTGTTACTATCTCCTTCTGCATATCGAGAACGTCTTTCAGCTTGCGAATCAGTTCGTCGTTGTCCCATGGTTTGGTTATGAAGTCGGCGGCACCGTTCTTCAGTCCTTTTACTGCAAGGTTGATGTCTGCATAGGCGGTAATTAGAATCACGGGGGTCTGTGGATGTTGCTTGCGTATAGCGCGAAGCCAGAACAGCCCCTCGTTGCCGCTGTTTACGCCAAGGGTGAAGTTCATGTCAAGCAATACGAGATCGACAGTTTGCTGTGCCATGATTTTCAGGATGTCGTCAGGCTGAGAGGTGGTTAGTACTTGCTCGAATGTAGAGTCGAGCAGATAGCGCATTGCTGTTAGGATAGCAGCATTGTCGTCAGCAATAAGTATAGTTCCGTAAGTGTTCATGGGTGCAAAGTTACGAATTAGCAATCAAAAAGCCAAATGAATTTAAGCTTTTTCGAGCGAAAGTAAGATTTGCGTAGCCTAAGATGATTATAATTGTCTAAATATCATACAACCAAGTGTATAAAAATTAGACGATTAGCCTCTGGGAGGATGTAAAAGTTTGCAGATAATATGAGAATGCTCTATCTTTGCATCAGAAAAATTTAGTCAACGCGATAAGCAATAAAAACCGAAATTAATATGAGATCAATCATTATTGTTTTCTTCACAGCAATCTCGATGCATGCATGTGCTCAGTCATCGTGGAACATGCAGCAGTGCATGCAGTATGCTGTAGAGCATAATCACGACGTGAAGTGTGCTGAACTCGACCTCGACAACTATAAGGCCAGCAGAACTGGTGCCATTGGTAGTTTTCTGCCAGAAGTTGATGCCAGCACAGGAATCCAATATAATTTTGGACGTGCTATCAATCCTAATACCAATATCTATACCGATGTAAATACATTCTCAAATGGCTATTCTGTCAATACCTCGTTGTCTGTGTTCGATGGATTCAACCGTTTGTATGCTCTTAAGGCTGCCAAGGCTGGGGTTCTGATGGGGCGCCATGCGCTGCGTTTACAGCAGGATCAGGCTGCGCTCAATGTACTTACGGCATTTACGAATGTGGCTTATTACGAGCGTATGGTCGAAATGGCTGCTGAGAAATTGGAGGAGACGACGCTACTTCTGAAACAGACGCGTCTGATGGAAGAGGTTGGACGTAAGAGCCTTACTGACGTAGCCTTGGTGGAGTCGCAACAGGCTGAGGCTAACTATGAACTGACGCGTCAGCAGAATCTCTATGCTTCGGCCTTGCTTGAGTTGAAGAAAGAGATGGCTTTTCCTATCGACGATAGTCTTGCCATTGAGGTGGGCGTGGGTAATGCTTGTTTGGTGGAGATCCCTCATCAGGGCTACTCGCAGGAGCACTCCGATTTGCAGAAGACTCACTACCAGATGCTGTCATCAAAACACGAGTGGTATAGGGCGCGTGCCTCACTTTATCCTTCTATCAGCATGAATGCAGGGATAAGTACCAATTACAACAAGGATCTACATGATAAGGATGCCCTCTCGTTCAACAGAATGTTCAAGAGTAATCTTGGTGAGTATGTGTCTGCCTCGCTGACCATTCCCCTGTTCAATCGCCTGCAAACACTGACAAATATCCGCAAGGCAAAGAATAATTATATAAAGGCTCGTGAGACCTATGAGCAGAAACAGCTCGAACTCGAGAAGCTGAGTCGTGAGGCATGGCAGGACTGGCTCGCTTACCAGAAACAGACCCGACAGATGGAAAAGAAGGTAGAAGCCGATAGTCTGTCGTATCAGCTTATGCGTCGTAAATACGAAGAAGGCCTGAGCAATCCTATTGAAGTACATACGACTTCGGTACAGTTGCTGAATTCTAAAGCCACGTTGGTTCAGTGCCAGCTCATGGCTATGGTAAAAGAACAATTAGTCAGATATTATAAAGGAGAAAAAATATGGATAGAGTAATCGAAAAGAAGAAGGGTTTCCAGCTTAAGAAGCATTGGCCCTATGCCATAGGCTCGTGTCTTTTGTTGGCTATCATTTGTTGGGTATTGTTTGGCAATCACGCCTCAACCCTGCGTGTCGATAAGGATGAGCTTACTATCAGTGAGGTGAAGAGTGCCGAGTTTAAAGACTATGTCCGCACCAGTGGTCAGGTTCTGCCTATTCAGGTGATTCAGATTTCACCCGAGGAAGGTGGTATTGTGATGGAGAAGGTGGCTGAAGAGGGAGCAAAAGTAAGAAAGGGTGATGTCATCCTGCGTCTGAGCAATTCAAACCTCGACTTGCAGATTCTTAATGCTGAGGCAGAGTTGGCTGAGAAGCAGAACCTTCTGCGCAATACTCAGGTGTCGATGGCTCAGGATAAGCTGAACAACCAGACAGAGAAGGCTCAGCTCGATATGGACATCCAGCGTAAGAAGCGCGCCTATGAGCAGAACAAACGCCTTTATGCAGAAAAACTCATCAGTCAGGAAGACTATAAACAGTCGCAAGAGGACTATCAGCTCTCTTCCAAGAAACACTCGCTTATCACCCAGCGCCTGAAGCAAGATAGCATCTATCGTTCTGTGCAGGTAGATCAGATGGAGGATAATCTCCAGAACATGCGTCGTAACGTGGTCCTGGTGCGTCAGCGCAAGGATAAGCTCGAGATACGTTCTTCGATTGATGGTGAACTCGGTCTGCTCGATGTAGAACTTGGACAGAGCATTCAGCCTGGTGAGAAGATTGGTCAGATCAACGACCTGTCCGATTATAAAGTTCAAGCCCAGATTGATGAGCATTATATCGACCGTGTGCGTCAGGGACTCATTGCCACCTTCACCCGTGGTGACAAGAAGTACCAGCTTCAAGTACGCAAGGTCTATCCTGAGGTGCGCGAAGGCAAATTCCGTTGCGATTTCGTATTCCGTGGCACTCGCCCCGAGAACATCCGTACGGGCCAGACCTATTATATTGATCTGGAACTTGGCCAGCCAGAGCAGGCAATTATTATTCCCCGCGGCACCTTCTTCCAGACTACAGGTGGACAGTGGATATTTGTTCTCGACAAGAGTGGCTCGAAGGCATATCGTCGTCAGGTGCGTATTGGCCGACAGAATCCTCTGTACTACGAAGTGCTCGAGGGCTTGGAACCTGGTGAGCGTGTTGTAACCAGCGGCTATGAGGCTTTCAAGGATAACGAAGTATTAGTCATCAACTAAATTAACAACTATGAATATTTTCAGAAACATGCTTTGTATGGCTCGTCGATTCAAGACAGCCACAGCACTCAACTTTCTTGGACTCGTGATCGCTTTCGCGACCTGCTATGTACTATGGACACAGGTGGATTATGCCCGCAACTATAATAAATGTATTCCTGAATCTCAGCGCGTGTATCGTTTAGAGGGGAAAATGGGTGCTGATGCTAACTGGGGCGCTAATATGAGTCGTGGGGTGATAGATCTTATAAGCAATATGCCTGAGGTAGAGATGTTAGGTTATATGAACGGCTTTGCTAATGACGCCTATTTCACTGTCAATGGCAGCGAGGTGAAGGGTCAGATCATGCAGATGAATGGTCGTTTGTTCGAAGTGGCTGGCGCCAAGTGCCTCAGTGGTAAGCTCTCTTTTCTCACAGAACAGGGAGGTAAGGATGGTGGAGTCGTTATTCCTGCTTCGCTGGCCATGAGAGCCTTTGGTGAGGTAAATGTGGCAGGTCGATATATTAAAGGACAGCGCGACAGCGTCCAAGTGTGTGGTGTTTATGAAGACTTTCCAGAGAATAGCTCTATTAACAACTATGCTTATATGGGGTTGGGTGATGTCTTGAAAGACAATTTCTCGAACTGGAACTACGTCTGCTATGTGCGTCTGCATCAAGGTGTAGACAGTGAGAAGATACAGGCAGCTTTTTCTCAGAAAGTCCGTGAGGAAATTCTTCGCCTTGAGATGAGCAGCGAAGGCATCGACAAACTCACCGACGAGGAACTCGAGGAATTTAATAAGAATTTCGATCGTTATATGGGTAAACAGGCCTATCGCTTAACACCTGTTCTTGAGACTTATTTCTCAGGTGTTGATTCTCATGAGGACAAAGGTAACCCTGCCATGATGTTCGTCTTACAGCTGGCCTGCCTGTTGGTTATCGTCATTGCCGCCATCAACTTCCTGAACTTCACACTGGCACAGAGCCCAATGCGTGTAAAAAGTATCAATACCCGTCTGGTGTTAGGTGAAGGACTGGGGCGCTTGCGTCTCAATTTGATAGGAGAGTCGGTTCTCATTTCTGTCATAGCCTGCCTGATAGCCATAGGCCTATGCGCTCTTCTGGCTCGGTATCCCACTGATATGCTGCAGGGTAGTATTGCCATTGGCGATCATCGCCTCTTCGTTATAGTCTTGCTGATGCTGGCTGTTGTGGTGGGACTTGTGGCTGGTGTTTATCCTGCAAAGTTCGCCACCTCGTTCCCGCCAGCTCTGGCTCTCAAGGGCTCATTCGGGCTCACTCCTAAGGGGCGCAAGCTTCGCACAGGACTGGTTTGCCTGCAGTTGTTTATATCGCTGCTCATGGTTACATATATCAGCATTCTCTATCTTCAGAGTCACTATATTTATAATTCTGATTATGGCTATGATAAGGACGAGGTTGTATATGCCAACATTGCTCCGATGATGGATAAGAGAACAGCTATCCGTTCCGAACTCCTGCAGCTTTCAGGTGTCAAGGCTGTCAGCTTCTCTAACTTTGTCTTGGGTACCAGCGATACTTATATGGGATGGGGACGTGGTGACGATGATCACAATATTATATTCTCCAGTTTCCCTGTTGATTGGCAGTATCTGCGTACCATGGGTATAGAGGTCGTCGAGGGTCGTGATTTCCGTGAATACGATGGCGATGTTTACATCATCAACGAGGCTGCTCGCAAACAGTGGGATTGGGTGAAGATGGATCAGCCTTTGCTCACCAACGATCTCCCTGTAGTAGGTGTCTGCAAGGATGTGCGTTTTACTTCAGCCCGTCATGACCGTGCCACACCTATGGCCTTTATCGTCATGGGCGAGAAATATAAAGACTGGGGCGACCGCCTGATAATCGCCAATATTCGTATTGCTGCTAATGTGGATAAGGTACAGATGCGTAAGCAGATTAACGACCTGCTCCACAAGTTCGAGAACTCTGAGCGTGTTGAAACCAGATTCCTTGACCAGACGCTCGAAGACCTCTATCAGGACGAGTTCCGTTTCGTCCGTCAGGTTCTCATCTTCAGCACAATCTGCCTCATCATCACTCTGATTGGTGTGTTCTGCATGACCATGTTCGAAACCGAATATCGTCGTAAGGAAATCGGTATCCGTAAGGTGATGGGTTCTTCAACTGGCGAGGTGCTGCTCATGCTTTGCAGCCGCTACAACTGGCTTCTCATTCTAAGTTTTGTTCTGGCTGCTCCTGTTGCGTGGTATATTGGCCAACAGTGGCTGCAGAGTTTTGCCGAGCGAACACCCATCTATTGGTGGCTCTTCCCGTTGGCCCTGCTCGTTGTCGCTATCGTTACCATGCTTACTGTAGTCATTCAGAGCTGGCGCGCTGCCAATGAGAATCCTGTAAACAGCATTAAGAACGAATAAAAAGTCGTATGAAAAGCTATTTTAAATTCCTGAGTCGTCATAGACTCTTCACTATCATCAATATCGTAGGCCTCTGCCTCTCGATGGCCTTCCTGCTGCTGTTGGGCGACCTTATCTATCGCCAGACATCGGTTGAGAACTTCCAGACCCGTGGCGACCGTACCTTTGCCATTGGAAACGAGGAGTTCACCATGTCGCACTTCCGCGTAGGACAAAAACTGCAGGATCGCTTTCCTGAAATCGAGGCCTGGTGCTCTATTTCTGGCTACCACATGTCAACAAAGATTCGTGGACAGCATGTGGATACCAAGATTCTGGTGGTTGCACCTAACTTCTTCGAGTTCTTTGACTACCAGTTATTGACTGGCGACAAGCGCAAGGTACTCAGTGCCCCTAATCAGATGGTGGTCAGCAAGTCGTTTGCCCAGCGCTATTGGCCTGAGGGTGATGCTGTGGGGCAAGAGATAGTGATGGGTGGCAAGGAAGATTCCTCCAATCATATCACCTATACCATCAGTGGTATTATGGACGACTTTGATCGTTCCGTTATTCCCAACGAGTATGAGTGTGTGGTGAATGTAGAGAACCATCGTTATATAAACATGTCGGCCTATGCCGAGAGTATGAATAATGCTGGTAGTAGTGTGGTATTCCTTATGGAGCGTGAAGGCTGCGACCTACGCAGCAAGACCACAGCCATGCGCGACTATATGAAAACCTTCTTCTGGCTCTACCGGATGGAAGCTGTCAAGGAGGTAACACTGACACCGTTGTCTACCCTCTATTATGATGCTCATGAGTGTATGCTGGAATCTGGCAAGTTGAATCATGGCAATCGCGATATGGCTCACCTTTATGTGGTGATTGCTCTGCTGGTATTGGTGTTTGCCATTTTTAATTATGTAAATCTGAGTGTATCGCTCACTACAGAGCGTTCTAAGGAGATGGCCACACGTCGACTGTTGGGTCTGTCGCGTTTGCAGGTGTTCCTCAAGCTCATTGGAGAGAGCATCTTTTTTACGGCCATTGCTTTTGGCGTGGCTTATCTGTTAGCCCTTGTCCTGCAGGATAAGGCTATGGAGATGGCCGCTTGTCCGATGGGTCTGTTGAAGGATACAGGCATCGTTACGATGATTGGTTTTGTGCTTATCATCGCTTTGGTAGGTGCGTTGGCTGGTTTTGTGCCCGCCTCGATACTCAGTGGCTATCAGCCTATCGATATTGTGCGTGGCACCTTCCGTCGTCGTGTCCGTCAGCGTTGGAGCCATGTACTCATGGTGCTGCAGGCTGTCTTTGCTATCGTCATGCTTACTGTGACACTTCTGCTAGGCAGTAATATTCGTGAGAAGATGAACCAGCCTTTGGGTTATGACATCGATAACATCCTTGAGACCTGGAACATTGCAGGATTTAACCAGTCGCAGCGACAGACCTTCCGCGACAGACTTATGAAGTTACCAGAGGTAGAGGCCGTAGGTTACGGCTATGGAACGCCGCTCAATTACTTGGAGAACCACACTACCCAGGCCGACGATGGTTCTGTGGTAAGTCTGAGCTATTTTATGGGCGACAGTTGTTTCTTCAATATCCTGAACATCCATCCGGAGAAAACCTATTCTGATGATGGTATAGGTGTGAACCACCAGTTGTTGCGTCAGTTTGGTATGAGCGATGATGCCAAAGAGATAGTGACTACCAGAGGACATATGACCATTCATGTCGCCGCTCTCTATCCTGACTTTGTCTTCCTGAATGTGATGAATGAGGAAGAAAATCCCACACCTTACCTCATATATAAGGAAGACGAATACCGCGATGATAGCAAAAGCGATATACGTGAGAATTACGGCTCGCCACGTATGGCTATTGTGAAGTATCATGGAGATCGTAAGAAAGTTGAGGAGGCGATGATTCGTCTGCTGAAAGAACTGACAGACTATGAGGTGGAAGAAATCCGTTCACTCCGCCAACAGCATCAGACGTGGTACGAGGATTACGAACGATTCCTCAATGTGCTGACTGTCTTCACCGTTGTGGCTTTGCTGATTGCTATACTCGGACTGATGGCAATGAACAGCTACTTCGTAGGTCAGCGTCGCCGTGAGATAGCCGTGCGTCGTGTGTTTGGTGCTGAGATCAGCAGTATCACCCTGCGCCTGCTACGTACCGTGTTTATGCAGTCACTGGTAGCCGCCATCATCGCCATCCCATTGGCTTACTGGCTGGCACCTGCGGCAGGCAGTATATCAGGTTTGCATGTCGAAATGCAGTTTATGCCGTTGTTGCTCTCGCTGATTATTGTGCTGGTGATAAATGTGCTTACTGCCGCCCTGCAGGGTTGGCGCGCCGCTACCGAGAATCCTATCAACAACATTAAAAACGAATAAGCCATATAAACCATATGAAAAGTTACTTTCGTTTCCTATCACGCAACAAGCTCTACACATTAATCAATGTAGTAGGGCTTGTCGTGTCGCTGATGTTCATCATCCTGATAGGCGACTACACCTGGCGCCAGTACAGCATCGATACCTGGCATCAGAATGCCGACCGTATTTACGTGGTGGGCAATCAGGAGAGCTTTGCCTTGTGGCCAGAGGCTACTGAAGCCATCAAGAATATGTGCCCTGAGGTGGAACAGACCTGTTGTGTACTAAGTCAGAAAGGTAGAATAAAATATGGTCAGCAGGAGGTACAGAATGGCGCTAATGAGAATGGCATCATCATGATGGCCGACTCCACATTCTTCCAGTTCTTCGACTTCTCCTTGGTGGCTGGCGACAGACAGACGGCTCTTGATGCACCCGATAAGTGTGTGATTACAGAGCGACTGGCTCATCGCTTGTTTGGCGCGAAAGACCCGATAGGCGAGTCGTTACAGGTTATAGGAGAGTTTGAAAGCGACCATGCCAGGGAGTTTTTTGATAGTACGCTGGTGTATACCGTAAGTGCAGTCGTAAAGGACCTGGATCATACGGTGCTGCCTAACGAGACGCAGATTATTATCAGTATGGAGCGTTATCCGCAGGTGATTGGCTATCGTTTCTTTAATTATCATTTTGCCAGCACCACGATTAGTAGTTGTAAGGCTTTCTTTATGCTACGTCCTGGCATGACGCTTGAAAACAAAGTTAAAACCATCGACGACTATATAGATAAGAATTTCCACACAATCCTGGGCCATCACAAAACGACAGTTACACCGCTCAAGGATATGTTGTTTGCACCTCAAAATAACGGTAAGGGACTGCTAAAGGGTGACAAGACTCGACTGCGTATTCTGTTAGCCGCTGTATTTGCGCTTCTCTTCTTCGCTGTTAGCAACTATATCAATCTGACGGTTGCTAATACCGGCTTCCGTGCCAAGGAGATAGCTACCCGAAAGCTTTTCGGCAGTAGTCAGTCGCGTGTGTCGCTCAAGCTGATTGCAGAGTCTACCTTGATGGTAGCCATCTCGTTTGTGATTGGTTTGTTCCTGGCTATCAGTTTTCAGGAAGAGGTTAGCCAGTTGTTTAGGGGCAAGATAGCTCTATGTGAAGATATCAATGTGATGAGTGTGAGCGTAAGTCTCGTCTTTATCCTGCTGACGGGTATCGTGTCAGGCATCCTGCCATCCATGCTGCTTTCGCGATTCCAGCCCATCGATATTGTGAAAGGCAACTTCCGTTTCCATTCCAAGATGGTGCTGGGGCGTTTGTTCATCATCCTGCAGAATGTGATTACTGTTACCATGCTTACGGCCTCGCTTGTTATCTGGTTGCAACTGAACCACCTGATACATGCACCACGCGGTTTCGATGCCAAGAACCTGTATTGTATTATGAGTCCAGATGGAAAGAGTCAGGCCATTGGCAAACAACTTGCTGAGTTACCTTTTATCGAGAAAATGGGTACCTATGAGGGAGGACTGTTTAATTATAACTTCCCGTCTGCGCTCGGAGTTGTACGGGGCGATCAGCTTTTGGTGTTGTTCTGTACTACCATAGACCAAGCCTCTTTCGACCTCTTGGGCCTGAAGATTATCAAGGATCACGGTTCTGTAAGTGGCGGCTATTACTTGACGAGAGAAGCTTTGAGACAGTTAGGCTATAACGATGAGACGCGTGTGTTAGACTTTGGCACCGGTAGTACCGCTCCGATAAATGGTGTGCTGAATGATATTAAACTGGCCAATGTGCTGAGTGATATTACACAGCCCGATGTTCCGAATGCCGAGGAGCCGCCTTTTGCCATTTGTATAGATAAGCATAAGGAGTTCCCGCATTTCCTGGTAAAGACCAATGGCGATAAGAAGGCAAAGGCAGTTTTCCAGGAGATGGTTAAGAAACTGGAAGATCCTAATGCCTCAAAAGTACAGGGTATAGAACGGGTGCAGAGCATTGAAGAATCTATAGAAAAAGCATTCGCAAAAGAACAGAACACGCTGAAGATCGTGTTGCTCTTTACCCTCATTGCCATCATCATCTCTATCATGGGCTTCGTAGGCTTGTCGCTCTTCTTTATCCGTCAGCGACAGAAGGAGATAGGCCTCCGTAAGATTATGGGGAGTACGTCCGGCGAAGTGATGATGCTGATGCTGCGTATGTTCTGTACGCCGTTGCTGCTATCGTTTGTGATTGCCATCCCCCTGTCGTGGTATGTGATGACCGATTGGCTTAGCAACTTCAGCTATCGCATCAGTCTCAGTCCTTGGATCTTCGTCGTAACCAGTGCCTTTGCCCTGCTGGTAGCTGTACTCTCAGTGAGTCTCCAGATTCTCAAGGCTGTGCGTACCAACCCTGTAGAGAGTATTAAGACGGAGTAATTTTATGTAAAGTGTCAATAAATCATACAATGGAGTGTCTAAAGATTAGACAAACTGCCTCTGAGCAGTTAAAACAACTTGCAAGTAGTGAGAAATAATCGTATCTTTGCGTTGTAATAACGAATAATATTAAATATCATACAACTATGATTAAATTAGAAAACATTCAGAAGGTGTTCCGTACCGAAGAGGTGGAGACCGTAGCCCTGGGCGGCGTATCGCTCGAAGTGAAAAAAGGTGAGTTTGTGGCCATTATGGGTCCCTCAGGTTGTGGTAAGTCAACGTTGCTCAATATTCTGGGCTTGCTTGATAATCCTACCAGTGGCCAGTATCTGTTGGATGGTCAGGATGTGGGCTCGCTCAAGGAGAGTCAGCGCACCAAGGTTCGTAAAGGTCAGATTGGCTTTGTGTTCCAGAGCTTTAACCTGATTGATGAACTGAATGTAGAAGAGAATGTAGAACTGCCATTGACCTATCTGGGCGTACCCAAGAAAGAGCGCAAACAGCGTGTCGATGAGGTGCTTCGTCGCATGTCCATCTCACACCGTTCTCATCACTTCCCCCAGCAGCTCTCCGGTGGTCAGCAGCAGCGTGTTGCCATTGCCCGCGCCGTGGTTACCAACCCCAAGATAATTCTCGCCGATGAGCCCACAGGTAACCTTGACTCAAAGAACGGCCTTGAGGTGATGCAGCTTCTCTCTGAACTGAACAAGGAACAAGGCACCACCATCGTCATGGTGACCCACTCAGAGCGCGACGCTGGTTATGCTCAGCGCATAGTGAGCCTGCTCGATGGTCAGGTGGTACCCGAGGTAAAGCTATAGTTTATTTTAGTGTGGCAATCTCTGTCTTGATAGTCTTGAAGGCGTCGCTCGATGTCTTCAAGACTATTTTCGATGGAGCCTTGCCAGCGCGCAGAATCACCATGGCCGAGCCGTTGTACAGACGACGATGGTCTGTGGCGTTGAGTTCCTCGCTGTTCATATCGCCATTCGTTACAGCTACGATGCGGGCATCGCCTGTCACCTCAAACTTCAGCTCGTCCTGTGCCATAGGAACGCGACGCCCCTTGCTATCGATAGCCTCCAGACGGATATGCATCAGGTCCTGTCCGTCAGCCTTCCAGCTAACGTCTTCTGGTGTTGCCTTCAGTCTCACGGCCTTACCTGTGGTTTCAATCCTGTGGTGTGCCACAACCTTCTTGTGGTTGTATGCAACCGCTTCAAGTCTTCCCTCCTGATAGATGATGCCATTCCATCTTATCTGGTTGCGCTGCTTAGCGTCGTTTTTGGGGTTCTGCTTTCTGCCTAGACTCTTACCGTTCAGCAGAAGCTCCACCTCGTCGGCGTTGGTATAGGTGATGAGGCTCAGTTCTGTACCGGGCTTCCTGCACCAGTGATCGCTCATACCATCATTGCCTGTCTGCACACCGTTCCACATCATCTCATTCTTCGAGTCAATCACGGCGATATGTACCACAGGCTCCTCGGGCTTGAAGAACGATTTCATCAGATAAGCTTTGGGCTTTGGCTCTAGCGCGATGTCGAACACGCCTTGCGTCCAACCCTTGGCAGGCCAGCCCTGACTTTCGCCTAAGTAGTCTATGGCGCCCCAGTAGGCCAGACCAATCACCTTGTCGAGGTCCATCTCGAAGAAGTTGGGTCCCATGGCTGATACTGATGCTTCGCTCTGGTAGAACTTCATCCAGGGGAAGCGTCGCCCGTCACCGGGGAAGTACATGTAGCGATAGTTGTAGGCTTGTATGTCTGTCTGCATGGCTAAGTCGTGGGGCAGCGAGTCGGTGTCCCAGTTACGATAGCGGGGGTGCATGGCTACGGTCACCAGTCGTGTAGAGTCGTAGCGCTGTAGCAGGGTTTTCTGTAGTTTATACAAGGTCACGCCGAAGTCGTTGTATGGCATGTTGGGATCCTGCTGCAGCTCGTTGCCAAGGCTCCAGAGGATTACTGACGGCGAGTTGCGGTCGCGTTTCACCCATTCGGGTATGTCGTGCTGCCATAGTTCCTCGAACGCCACCTTACCGCCAGTGTGCTGACGGGTCCACTTGTCGTAAAGCTCGTCGACCACCAGAATGCCCAGCTTGTCGCAAAGGCGGATGAAGTCGCGGCTATAGGGATTGTGTGAGGTACGAATGTGGTTCATGCCAAACTGTTTCATCAACCTGATGCGCTTCTCGATGGCTTTGGGGTAGGCAGCAGCACCCAGAGCGCCGAGGGTGTGGTGATTGGCATATCCCTTCAGAAGCACCTTCCGTCCGTTCAGCTTCAGACCGAAGTCAGGGCCGAACTCAATGCTGCGTATGCCAAACGTCTCACAGGTCTCGTCGGCGGCAGTGCCGTCTTCACGCAGCAGCTGAGCCTTTACGGTATACAGATAAGGTGTGTCGAGGTCCCACACCTTTGGGTTACTGATTTCAATATCAGTTGCAATGCACTCTTCCTGATGACGGGCCATCTTGTGGCGCTTCAGGGCAATGGTCTGGTTGTAGACCGTTTCACCTTCTGGTGATATAATCTGCAGCACTATGCTGGTGGCGGCGCTCTTTGTGCGGTTGGTAAAGTCGGCGCTGATGCTTACATACTTATTGTCGCGCGTGGTGATGTAGAGCGGATGGCGTCCGAAGAACAGTTCCTTCGGTGTGCTGACGATGCTCACGTTGCGTATCAGTCCGCCCCCCGTATACCAACGTGAGTTCCCTGGCTCGCGGGTGTCTGCCACCACTTCGATCAGGTTGTCTTCGCCGTATTTCAAGTCATCGGTGATGTCAATCTCAAAGCCAACGTAGCCGTAGTTCGTGCCGCCCACATGCTTCATGTTCAGGTAGACGTCAGCAGTGTACATGATTCCCTCGAAGTCGAGCATCACGCGCTGCCCCTTCATACTCTCCGCTGGCGTATAGTGCAGACGGTAATAGCCCTTGCCCATTTCTTTGAATCCGCGACTCGACAGGCGGCTCTTGATGTTGGCTGCCACGTCGGTGTTGTCGGGCCTCTCGTCAGCGGCAGGAGCCACCCAGGGCTGCTCTATCTGGAAGTCGTGAGGCACGTCGATCTTCTTCCATGCCCCCTCATCGTTTAATCTGAACTCCCATCCGAAGTTAAGGTTCTGCACGCAGCGCTGTGCCGATGAGGTGATGATGTTAAAAACGCAAAGTGCTATTAGTGCTGTCCGTTTCATATTCTACTTTACCAGTTTATAGTATTCTACACCGCCGAGGAGGAAGCAGCCAGTGCCGTAATCCTCGAAATCGGGCACCTTCGTGTAAGAGAGCGGCTGACCTGCCGAGGGGTCTTTTCCTGTGCCCTGCGCCCAACCAAGGAAACCGTCGGGGTGTACGCAGTCGCGCACCAGTCCCTTCCAGGCGCGGTCGCAAACGGGTTTATAGACCTTCGCCTTCAGGTAGCCCTTCTGGATGCCCCAGCTCATGCCATAGAGGAAGAGCGCCGTACCTGTCATCTCCTTACCCCCGAAGTCTGCATAGCTTACCAGACTTGGGTTCCAGAGTCCGTCCTCCTGTCGCTGACAGTTCTTCAGGGCCTCACTCATCAGTAGGAAATCCTTCTTCAGCTGTTTGTAGTACTGGTCTTTTGGCGACAGCAGGTTCATGCAGCGCACCAAGGCGGCATATACCCATCCGTTGCCGCGGCTCCAATAGCAGTTCTTCCCGTCGGGGGTGGCGTAGGGAGCTACGTAGTCTTTATCTCTCCACCAGAGTCCTTCCTTCTCGTTGAACAGACCGCCAGCCAGCGTGTCGCGGCTCCACAGATACATCTTCATGGCGTGATCGGCATATTTGCGTTCGCCCGTGATCTTATATATCTGCATGTAGAGCGGCATGGCCATCTGGATGGCGTCAATCCACGTCCACCAGCCGTAGAGTGCCCCTTTGGCCTCTGGCTTGTGTGTGTTGGGCGTCTTCATCTGGTTGTTCAGGTTCTCTATGATCCTGGCAATCTTCTCTTCGCCCCCGCTCTGCATGTAACGGTCGGCATAAGTCTGTCCGCAGCACTGGTCGTCGGCATCGTTTGTCCTCACACCATTGCGTGGGGTCCACTGGTGGAAGTTTGCCCAGCGGTCGGTATAGTCGATATATCGCTCCTGCGGGTCAATCTCGTAGAGTGCCATTAGTCCCTCGTAGTACACGGCTCTGGTCCAGAGCGACGAGGGGCGCACGCGGTTCACGTTCGTGGGCAGGGTAGGGTCGGCATATTTCGCCATGAAGTAGTCGTTGGCCAGCCGTAGTGTCTTCATCACGTCGTCGGCCTTGTCTTGGGCGAAAGTAACGGATACCATCGCAAGAGCGAGGAGTGTTAAGATGGTTTTCTTCATTGTCTTGTAGCTTTAGTTTATTAAATTCGTGACTTTTCAAGTCGCAAAGATAGGTATTTTCTCCGAATACTCCATCACTTTTGCCAAAAATCAAAGTCTTTCTCGCAAAAAGTAAAGGGTTTCGCATGTTACTGTGAGACAAGAACCTGGCTTCTTGTGAAAATGTAAAGAATGTATGCCTAAAAAAGTGCTTCTCAGGTTGCTCAATCTAGAGCGGCGAGCAGCGCTTTAAGGGCTTACTACCGACAGAAAACGGGTTTGTCGTAAGCAAACTCAGGGTTTCCTTACGACAAATTATGGGTTTCATTACGACAAACTTGGGGTCTCTCAAGGTAAAACAACTTGTTTTACTTTTGTAGAGATAACCTCCAAAGGTGGAAGAGATAGTCTTTTCGAGGACAAAACAAGTTGTTTTGTTCCGAAAGATGACGTCTTAACGAGCGCTGAAGACTATTCTTCTCTGTAATCATCACGTTATCAGTGACTTATAAAAACGGTCCAAAACTCGCGTATTTGCGACCATTGGACCGTTTGCTGACTACGGCGCAATTCTCACGAAGCCGTTTGTCAGAAGTTTTATAGTTATATTAGTTGCAGATGTCGTTTAACGTACCACGAGTACGAAGCCGCCCCTGGGCTGGCATTCCATCTCGGTAGGTAGGACCTTGGCGGTGCTGATGTCCCACGACTTGTTGGCGCTGTCGGCAAAGATGCTGATGCGGCTGCCGCTGATGAAACTCAGGTCAAGGTTCAGTGTCTTGGGTTCGTCGCTACCGTTGATGCCTGCTACATACCATGTATTGCCACTGCGTCGGGCCAGTACGGCACTCTCGCCAGGATAGCCGCTCACGAAACGTGTCTCATCCCATACGGTGGGCAGCTGACCGAAAAAGTCCTGTACCTGCTGGGGCTGCGCATAATAGCTCTCGGGCTTATCGGCCAAGTGCTGCAAAGTACTCTCATAGAGTACGGTGAGCGCCAGCTCATGAGCGTTGGAAGTGATGTGCGGATGCTGCGAGTCGCTGAAGGCACAGGGCGTATAGTCCATTGGCCCGACAACGTTACGGGTAAAAGGTAGGGTGGCGTTATGACGGGCGGCCTGACTGGTAAACGTGGGAACGTTGTTATACCACTCGGCGCCATAGACCCCCTCGGTAGACACGAGGTTAGGCCACGTGCGTTGCCAGCCGCGAGGAATGGTGGCGCCATGGAAGTTTACCAGCAGATGATGGCGGGCTGCGCTCTCCAACAGGTCGATGCAGTAGTCCATGTTCAACTGGTTGTCGCCTGAGAAGAAGTCGATCTTCACACCAGCCACACCGATTTTCTCACACCATGCAAACTCCTTCTCACGATCCTCAGGTTTGTTGAGGCGGAACTTCGGAGTGGGTGCACCGTCTATCCAGCCCACGCTGGAGTTGTACCAGATGATGGGGCGTATGCCTTTCCCTACGGCATAGCTCACGGCATCCTCGATGGTCTTGCCATCCTTCATCTCGTCCCACTCGGCATCGATAAGCACGTAGGGCAGATGGAGACGAACGGCCATGTCGACATATTTCTTAATGATGCTGTAGTCATTGCTGCCGTGATTGTAGGCCCAGTATATCCACGACACCACACCAGGGCGTATCCACTCCGTGTCGCTGAGTTGCGAAGGCTCGGAAACGTCGGTGATGAGCGTCGACTCAACCACCGTGGCCAGCGTACCGATGATAGCTGTGCGCCAGGGGGTGTGCCAGTTGCCGCTGATGTGAAGAGGGTTCTCTGCGGGTGTCACCTTAAACAGTTCTCCGTCGTTATAGAGGCACGAAGCACTCTGACTGTGCTCGATGTTTGCCTCGGAAATCAGAGTAAAGATCCCGTCTGCGGGTTCGAGCAGGGCGGGGTAGCCCCAGCGGATGTTCCAGCCATCGGCCGACTTGGTGATGCCGCTGTAGTTACGAACGGGTAGGGTCTTATAAGAGGTGGTCAGGGGGAAGAACCCCTCGTAGGAGTCGGTCCATTGCTGCATCCAGCGCCTGGTACCCTCGGTAATGCGATAGGTGGTGAGCTCTTTGGGCAGCGTGGCATCCTTCAGGTCGGTGAACTCGTAGCGGAAGGCAATGCCGTCATTATAGAGACGCATCACCAGACGGGTGTTCTCGCCCAACGGCGATACGTATTCGTTGGCCTCGTTGCTGCATTGCAGGCGTTTGCCGCCCAGCATGGTGTAGCTCTCGCTGAGGTTCCGACAGAAGCTAAGTGCCTGAAGGGCGGTGCCGCCCTCGAAGCCAACCGCTGGGATGTCGAGAACCTGCTGCTGATTGTAACTCACGGTGATGCCGCCGTTCTTGACATCAGCGGTGATGAGACCGTTAGGTGAGGCGCCCTGTTGGGCTGAAACCTGTAAGCCGAGGCAGGCAACGGCCATGGCAATTAAGAATCTTCTCATATTATTGGAAATCGACTAAGATACGGAATACTTTGCCAGGATTGGCCGACCACTCCTGCATGGCATCAAGAGCCTCCTCGGGCTTTACCTCGTTGCTGATAAGACGGTCGACAGGACAAGTGCCACGCTCCAGATAATGAATGACGGCACGGAAGTCGGAAGGCTGGGCATTGCGAGAACCGCGGATGTCGAGTTCCTTCTGTACGAAATACTTCGTCTGGAACGATACCTCGCTCTTGGCATAGCCGATGCAGACGACACGACCTGTGAAGGCCACTTCGTTGACAGCCATCTGATAGGTCATGGGGCTTCCCACAGCCTCGATCACTACGTCGGGACCAAAGCCGGCGGTGAGTTCTTGTAGGCGGGCATGCACATCCTCGGTCTTGGTGTTGATGGCGTAGGTGGCGCCCATCTCCTTGGCCAGTGCCAGTTTCTCATCGTCGATGTCGGCGGCAATGACGGTAGCACCACGCAGTGCAGAGCGAACCACAGCTCCCATACCCACCATGCCACAGCCAATGACCATCACCACGTCGATATCTGTCATCTGGGCGCGGTTCACGGCATGGAATCCTACACTCATCGGTTCGATAAGAGCACAGGTGCGGGGTGTGAGCCGTGTGGCGGGAATCACCTTCTCCCAAGGCAGGGCGATATATTCGCACATGGCTCCCCAGCGCTGGACACCCAGCGTCTCGTTGTGTTCACAGGCATTCACACGGCCGTTGCGGCATGAGGCACACTTGCCACAGTTGGTATAGGGGTTGACGGTGACGGTCATGCCTGGCTTCAGACCATCGGGCACGTTACTGCCTACCTTCACAATCTCGGCTCCTACCTCGTGTCCTGGCACTACGGGCATCTTCACCATGGGGTTACCTCCGCGGAAGGTGTTTAGGTCGCTTCCGCAAAAGCCTACGTATCTCATCTTCAATAGCACTTCGTTGTCGCCCATCGTGGGTTCGGCCATATCGATAACCTTCATCACCGAAGGCTCACTAATCTGTATTGCTTTCATACTTTTACCTTTTTACTTTTTACCTTTTCACGAGTTCTTCCACCGAGAGAACATCTGGTCGCCGATAATCTCCTGTACCTTCTTGACAAGCTGAGTGTCCATAGGCTCGTTGACGTAGCCGATGTTCTTCAGCACATTGTCGGGGTTGGCACTGCTGAAGAGGGTGGTGGCAATGCGAGGGTTGAGACTGGTGGAGAACTGGATGGCCAGTTTCTCTATCGGATAACCCTGTTCCTGACAGTAGGCGGCAGCACGGGCACAGGCAGTCTGCAGTTCCTGACAAGCGGGATGCCATGCGGGAGCACCGCGTTGAGAGAGCAGCCCCATAGACAAGGGCGAGGCGTTGATGACACCCACGTTGTGCTGCTCGAAGAATTCGAGATAATCCAGCAGTAACGTGTCGTTGAGTGAATAGTGGCAGAAGTTCAGAATGCTCTCTACTGTTCCTTCCTCAACATGCTCAATGACCCATTTCAGGTTCTCTGGCTGAAGGTCGGTGATACCTACATGACCTACAATGCCTTTCTTCTTCAGTTCTACGAGGGCGGGCAGCGTCTCGTCGCACACCTTTTGCAGGCCTCCCTCCATATCGCCTTGGAACTCGATGTCGTGGACGTTGATGAGGTCGATATAGTCCACATTCAGACGTTCCATGCTTTCGTAGACACTCTCTGTGGCACGACGGGCACTGTAGTCCCAGGTGTTAACTCCATCCTTGCCATAGCGGCCTACCTTGGTTGACAGATAGAATTTGTCGCGCGGGATCTCCTTCAGTGCCTTGCCCAGCACCATCTCGGCTTTGAGATGACCGTAGTAGGGCGACACATCGATGAAGTTGATACCATTGTCGACAGCCGTATGAACGGCTCGGATACCTTCATCCTCACGGATACCATGGAAAACACCGCCAAGCGACGAAGCACCGAAACTGAGGTTCGATACGCGCATGCCGGTTTTTCCGATTTCATTGTAAACCATAGTTGATAATTATTTAGTGATTTTAAGTACGGGCGCTATCTTGTTGCACGGGGTGGGAAGACTGACTTCCAGTCCCTGTGCTGTCTGACGGGCCTTGAGCCTGCCGTAGCCCAGTAGCTGGACAGAGGTGATACTCTTCTTGAAGGCAGTGTTGCCTTTGGCCAGCGACTTGATAACCAGACGACCATCCTCAGGCCATCCTAAAGCGGTGACATAGAGATGCTTCTTGGTTTGATTGAAGCGGATGTCGCGGGCATCAAGATGACTGTACATACTTTCGTTGAAGCCTTGGGCATTGAGTTTGATGTCGGTTTCGGCTACAGGTCCCTCGCCGAACTTTACCCAAGGACGGGTGCCGAAGATACTCTCACCATTAACAGTCATCCATGCTTCGAGGTCGTCGAGGAACTTGGCTTCTTTCTCGTCGTAGGTGCCGTCGGCTCTCAGGGGAATGCTTAAAAGCAGATTGCCGTTCTTCGATACGATATCCACCAGCTGCTTTACCACTGTGGCGGAACTTTTATACTGATCCTTCTCGTAAACGCTGGTCTTGTAGTGCCAGTTGCCGATGCAGTTACATGTTTGCCATGGTTCGGGAATGAGTTCGTTGGGCGCACCGCGCTCCACGTCCCATGTCAGTGCCTTGCGCTGGTCTTCGCTCAGGATCTTTCCGAACACCACACTCTGCGGATTCTTATTGTAAAGGTGTGTGGCAATCTTCAGTCCGCAATCGCTTAAGGGGTAGAAGGGCAACACCGTTACGTCGAAGTAGATGAGGTCGGGGTTATAGCGATTGATGGCGTCAAGCGTGCGGTCGTAGAAATTGGTGACAAACTCCTGAGAGGGAGGGCATGCGCCTTCGCCCCATCCCCACTGGTCGTGCACCTTGCCATCGCTCCACGAGTCGTAGCTCATAGGGTGGCGCTGCTGGTAGAGCTTCTGTGGGTCGAGTCCTTCCCACCACTTGCCTTTGCCGTCTTCCTTGGTCAGATTGCCATCGTAGTAGACACCGGCCTTTGGCCCCTTCAGGTCGTAGCGCTGAGCAGGCTCATACCATGTCCAGGCGTGGTCGGCATGGAACGAGATGCCTAAAGGCAGACCGTGCTTCTTGGCGGCTTTTGACCAGCCGTCGAGGATGTCCTTGTGAGGGCCGATGTTCTTGGAGTTCCACTCCTGATACTGAGAATCCCACAGGTCATAGTTGTCGTGGTGGTTGCCAAGGACGAAGAAATACTGGGCGCCGCAACGCTTATAACGCTCTACGAGTTTGTCGGGATCCCATTTCTCTGCCTTGAAGAGTGGCAGAACATCCTTAAAGCCAAACTCCGAGGGGTGACCGTAGTGCTCAACGTGCCACTGATACTCACGACTACCCTCCATATACATCGAGCGGGCCATCCAGTCACCAGAGCCTTCTACGCACTGAGGCCCCCAATGTGCCCAGATGCCGAACTTGGCATCGCGGAACCATTCGGGAGTCTGGTGTTTTTCAAGCGACTCCCATGTGGGTTGGTACTTGCCCGTCTGCATCTGCTCGTGGGCTTCTGACACAGGCACCTGATAAGTGGATTGTGCCGTTGCTGATGCAACAGCACAACCCAGTATCAGGGATAGGAAAAAATGTTTCATGCTATAATATAGTTAATTATCTTACTTAAGTTATTCATATAGATAGAAAATGCGCTCCATCATGCGCCATTTCTCGTTGGAAGTACAACCTGGCTGGCAATTCTGGAACATGGCCACATAGTCTTCCCACTCAGCCTGACGGGGCAGGGTGGCTAGTTTGGTCATGGCTGAGTCCCATTCGAAGTCGAGTGGTGTTTCGACAATCATGAAGAGACGGTTGCCTAGGATGTATATTTCCATCTCGAGGATACCTACCGAGCGGATGCCTTCTCTGATTTCGGGCCACGAGTTATAGCGATTGTGGGCCGAGATGTACTTCTCTATCAAACCGGGATCGTCTTTCAGATCCATGGTCTGACAATACCGCTTGACGGGGACACCGTATCTTCTGCATTGATAACCTGACTTGGAATTGTCTGTTTCGGTCATTATTCAGAATGTCATTTTAAGTTTTCGGTGCAAATATAAGAATAAATACGCTATCGTGGAACAAAAGTTATCGATTTTAAATGGTACTAAATCGATAGAGTTGTGGATGTTTTATATTTTATGGGTAAAAGAATAGAAGAAAATCGATATATGATGGTGAATTTTTGATGAAGAAGAGAAAAAACGAGCCGAAAAGTTGCGTATGTGCAAAATAATTTGTTCTTTTGCAATCTAATTACTTGAAACCAAACATGAACTACCCGGTAGATCAACTACACCTGATGACCCTCAACGTAGGGTTGGCCATTCACAATGGTGACTGGAACTGGAAGAATGTACGCAGTCCGTTTGCACGTCTGTATTATGTGACAGAGGGAACGGCGCAGGTAGAACTGCCTTCAGGCATATATACCCTGCTGCCCAATCATCTCTATTATATTCCAGCCTACACCATGCACAGCTATGTGTGCGACTCGGCCTTTTCACATTATTATATACATATCTATGAGAGCCAGCAGGGTGATACCAGTCTGCTCGACGAGTGGGAGCTGCCTTTCGAGGTGAATGCCGACGTGATGGATCTGGAACTGTTTAAGCGCCTGTGTTATATCAACCCGTTTATGAAGCTGCCTCAGTCTGACCCACTGGTATATGACAACCATCAGACGTTGGTGAGCAATATACAGATGAATCAGCGCCGCCCGTTTTGCGACAAGGTAGAGTCGAGAGGTATCCTTTTCATCCTGATGTCACGCTTTCTGAAGTACGGTAAACCCAAGACGGAAGTGAAGGATGATCGCATACACCAGATATTGCACTATATCCGCAAGAATGTGTGCAGTCCGATGGATGTGAATCTGCTGGCCGACAAGGCCTGTATGTCGAAAGACCACTTTATCAGGGTGTTCAAGCGTGAAGTAGGAGAGACCCCTAACGTTTATGTGACGAAGCGGAAGATGGAAAAGGCGGAACTGTTGCTGGTGACCACCAACATGGCCGTAAAGAATATCGCTGATGAACTGGGTTATGACGACGGATCGTACTTTAACCGCATATTCAAGAAAAACGCTGGCATGACCCCCCAGCAATATAGAGGCAACCATTTAATCAAATAATAAACCATAACAACAACAATCATGAAGCAACAATCTTCTTTGATATCTAAAGACGGCGTGAGCTATCTCATACCGTTTATTCTCGTAACGTTCTGCTTTGCCCTCTGGGGCTTTGCCAACGATATCACGAACCCGATGGTGAAGGCATTCTCGAAGATATTCAGGATGAACGTCACTGATGGTTCGCTGGTGCAGGTGGCCTTCTATGGCGGCTACTTCTGCATGGCTTTTCCTGCCGCGATATTCATACGTAAGTATTCCTATAAGGCAGGTGTGCTGATGGGACTCGGACTCTATGCCGCGGGCGCACTGCTTTTCTTTCCCGCCAAAGGGATAGGCTTGTATGGCTGCTTCCTGATAGCTTATTTTATTATGACGTGCGGATTGTCATTCCTGGAGACATCGTGCAATCCCTATATCCTGACGATGGGCTCAGAGGAGACGGCTACCCGAAGACTGAACATGGCTCAGTGCTTTAACCCTTGTGGCAGTATCATCGGAATGTTTGTGGCCATGAACTTTATCCAGGCCAGACTGAATCCTATGAGCAGTGACGAACGTGCGCTGTTGAGCGATACGGAGTTTGAGGCCCTGAAAGATGCCGACCTCAGTGTGCTGATATCGCCCTACCTGATTATCGGACTGGTGATTGTGGCCATGTTCCTGTTGATACGTTTTGTGAAGATGCCGAAGATAGGTGACGGTAACCACGATATCCATGTGCTGGTGACACTGAAGCGAATCTTCTCACTGAAATATTATCGTGAGGGCGTGATTGCCCAGTTCTTCTATGTGGGTGCTCAGATTATGTGCTGGACCTTCATTATTCAGTATGGTACCCGTGTGTTTATGGCTGAGGGCATGGACGAACAGAGTGCTGAGGTGTTGTCGCAGCAGTTTAACATTTATGCGATGCTTTTCTTTATCTGTTCGCGTTTCATTGCCACTTGGCTGATGAAATATATGAAGCCGGCGCTGCTGTTGGCAGTGTTTGGTATATTGGCCATGGTGCTGACGCTAGGTGTTATTGTCTTTGAGAACCGCCTGGGAATCTACTGCCTTGTTGGCGTAAGTGGATGTATGTCACTCATGTTCCCGACCATCTACGGTATAGCACTTGATGGCTTGGGCGATGATGCCAAGTTTGGCGCTGCAGGTCTGATCATGGCAATCCTTGGCGGCTCGGTATTGCCGCCATTGCAGGCCATGATTATCGATCAGAATACGGTGCTGGGTGCTATCCCAGCTACCAATGCGTCGTTTGTATTACCCCTTATCTGTTTCCTCGTCGTAACCATCTACGGCTATCGCACTTCTAAACGATAAAATAATCAGAGATGTATATGAAAAAGTTATCTGTAATATTGGTGACACTGCTGTGTGCAGGTCTGGCAAATGCTCAAGTTAAGTCGGTGTCTGTACTTGGAGATTCATATTCCACGTATGAGAATTTCATGACACCCAGTACCAACGAACTGTGGTATTACGGGAAAAACGCGCCCCAGAAGACGGATGTGCAGAATGTTCGTCAGACATGGTGGCATCAGGTGATCAAGGAGAACGGTTGGCGCCTTTGCATCAACAACTCGTATAGCGGAGCTACCGTGAGCTATTCGGGCTATGATGGCAATGACTATAGAGACCGCTCATTTAATACACGTATGGACAACCTTGGACAGCCTGATGTGATCTTTGTCTTCGGTGCGACCAATGACAGCTGGGCGGGGTCTCCCGTTGGTGAGTATAAGTATGAGAATATCAATTTCGGCGATCTGTACAGTTTCCGTCCTGCTTTGGCGAGAATGCTACAGTGGATGACAGACCGTTACATCAATACCGAGATTTACTTCATACTTAACGATGACTTGCGCGACGAGATTGATGAGTCTGTAAAAACAATCTGTCAGCACTATGGCGTGCCTGTGATAGAGTTGGAGAAAATCGACAAGATGTCAGGTCATCCCTCTGTGAAGGGTATGCGCCAGATAGCAGATCAGGTGAACCGCTTCTTGAAAGAAAACGCTAAATAAGTATGATACCCATGAAGAGACTACTGTTATTAGTTATCACTTTCCATATATCACTATTCTCTTTTGCGCAAGAGACGGTGAATCTTGCCGGTTCATGGCAACTGGCTATTGGCGATACGGCTAAATATACTGATGACGTGGTGCTGCCAGGTTCGATGCTGACCAACGGAAAGGGTAACCCTGTGACAGTAAACACGCCTTGGACGGGATCGCTCTATGATTCGAGTTACTACTATAACCCGTTTATGGAGCAATACAGACGACAGGAGAATATCAAATTTCCCTTCTTCCTGACCCCAGAGAAACATTATGTTGGCAAGGCGTGGTATCGTAAGAGCGTGTATGTGCCTGACTCGTGGAAGAAAAAATATGTTACGCTCTATCTGGAACGTCCGCATATCGAGACCACTGTTTATGTCAACAGTCAGAAAGTGGGTAGCAATAATTCGCTTTCAGCGCCACATCAGTTCGACGTTACTCCATACATAAAGATAGGTGAGCGCAATACCATTGAGATCTGTGTATATAATGGTATCGATGGTGTCGGAGTTGGACAAGACTCGCATAGCGTCACCGATCAGACACAAGGTAATTGGAATGGTATCGTAGGCAAGATGGAACTGCGAGCCCAACCGGCAAGGCTGCATATCGATCATGTCACCATCCGTCCAAAACCTTACGCGAGGAACGTGCAACTTGACGTGAAACTGAGTGGACAATCGCCTAACCTCCAGTTCTATCAGATGGAGGTGCTGATACAGCAGGAGAATAAGGATTCTGCCAACGTGTATGTGAGCAACTATGATGTCTATTCCAATGTCATGCAGGTGACAGTGCCAATTCCTGAGAAGGTAGACCTTTGGGATGAGTTTCATCCGAACCTCTATCGCATGGCTATCAGTGTGGGCGATGATTATTATGAGACCACCTTCGGCATGCGTGAGGTAAGTGTCGAAGGACGGCAGATTATCCTGAACCGTCGTCCGATATTCTTGCGTGGCACGGTGGAGAACTGCTGCTTTCCCGAAACGGGTTACCCGCCTACGGACGAAGAATCGTGGCTGCGTATCTTCAGAAAATGCAAGGAGTATGGACTGAACCACATGCGTTTCCACTCTTATTGTCCGCCCGAAGCCGCCTTCGTGGCAGCCGACAAGTTAGGATTCTATCTGCAGCCAGAGGGACCGTCGTGGCCTAACCATGGCGTGAAACTGTTGTCAGGGCAGATCATTGACCAGTATCTGTTGTTGGAGAGCAAACGCATGATCGATGCCTATGGACATCACCCATCGTTCATTATGATGGCGGCAGGTAACGAACCTGCAGGTAACTGGGTGGAGTATTGCAATAACTGGGTGAAAGAGATGAAACGCTATGATCCTACCCGCATCTACTGCGGTGCTTCGGTAGGTGGCGGTTGGGCTTGGGATGATGGTTCGGAGTATCATGTGAAGGGCGGCGCCCGAGGTCTGGATTGGGTGAACCATGCCCCAAGCAGCGATGATGACTATTATAGTCAGATTCTGCGTCCCCGTAATTATAAGGATACGGCAGACAACAATTCACCAATCATTGCTCACGAACAGGGACAGTGGTGTGCTTTCCCCGACTTCAAGGAGATTCCCCAATATACTGGTGCCTATAAGGCTAAGAACTTTGAAATATTCCGCGACTTGTTGGCTGAGAACGGTATGGAACTGCAGGCAGAGAAATTCCTGATGGCCAGTGGTAAGTTGCAGACACTCTGTTATAAGTACGAGATAGAGCGCAACCTGCGCACCTCTGATTATGCAGGTTTCCAGTTGTTGGCGCTTAATGACTATAGTGGTCAGGGTACGGCGCTTGAAGGTGTGCTCGGTGTGCATTGGAATGAGAAGGGATATACCAATGCAAAGGAGTGGCATCAGTTCTGCTCGCCCATTGTTCCCTTGGCCCGTTTCCCGAAGTTCGTCTATACCACTGCCGACAGTCTGGTAGTACCTGTTGAGGTTTACAATGCCATGTATGGTGACATTCGTGGTGTACGTGTGAATTATTATATCAATAGTGATTCAGGAAAAGTATATCATGGCGGGTTGCTATATTCGGGCGAGATTCCTTTGGCTAAGCATACCCCTGTCGGTTTAGTACGCTTCCCGCTTGATGGTGTGAGAACTCCCCAGAAGCTAACGCTGACAGTCACGGTAGGTGGCAATTTGTATAAGAACAGTTGGAACTTCTGGGTTTATCCCGATTCGGTGTCATCTGCGAGCCCTTCTGATATTCTCATTACCGACTCGCTTGATGCTGCTGCCATCGCAGCTCTTAAACAGGGAGGCAAAGTGTTGCTGACGTCAGCAGGAAAGGTACGTCTTGGTAGCGACGTGGTTCAGCATTATCTTCCGGTCTTTTGGAATACGTCGTGGTTTAAGATGCGACCGCCTCACACGACAGGAGCCTATATCGACCAGACCCATCCGTTGTTTAAGTATGGTTTCCCCACCGACTCGTGGAGCAACCTGAATTGGTGGGAGCTGCTGAACAAGGCTCAGGTGATGAACCTGCAGGATTTCCCGAAGGACTATCAGTCGCCGATACAACCCATCGACACCTGGCATGTGTCGCGTAAGCTGGGTATGGTGGTCGAGGCTAATGTGCTGAAAGGCAAGTTGCTGATGACAACCATGGATATATCTTCCGATCTTGAACATCGCGTGGTGGCTCGTCAGATGCGTGAGGCAATCCTTTCTTATATGGATAGTTCTGATTTCGCCCCATCGCTGACATTGAATCCTGACATCATTCAGAACCTCTATACGAAAGAAGGTCCCAAGGTGACTATGTTCACCAAAGACTCTCCCGATGAACTGAAGCCGAAGTTGAAATAATGAATATGCAGACAGAAAAGATATCTATTTATACACTCACGTCAGAACTTCACGACGAGAAAAGTGTGGGTGCTGTGACCAAGGAGTTTCTTGAGAGTCTTGGTATAGGCTATGCTTTCAAGGGTAACGATTATACTGACTATGGCAGCTGTGCCTTGAGCTTGATTTATGTCCGGACGGGTGGTACGGAGGGCATCTTTAAGAGATTGCTCTCGTCATTGCTGGAGAAGTCGGACCATGCACCCTTCTATCTCCTGACATCTGGAAAGAGTAACTCGTTGGCGGCTTCAATGGAGATTCTCTCTTATCTTCGTCAGAACAATCTTAAGGGAGAAATCATCCATGGCAGTGCCAGCTATATCCGGAAACGTGTCAGTCTCTTGGCAAAGGTGTGCCAAGTAAGGAAACAACTGAAAGGCTGCCGTCTGGGAGTGATTGGTCAGCCCTCCGATTGGCTGATTTCCAGTCAGGCCGACTATGATGCCGTGAGAAGTCAGTTAGGCATTGAACTGGTGGATATCCCGATGCAGGAACTTCTCGATGTCCTTGCCATGACTCCGGAGTCGGCATCTCATGAAACCTCAGATGTTGAGATGGTGAAACGTGCACTTCCTGGCGCTAATAGAATATACATGGCCTTGAAGGATGTTATTGCCAAGTACCAGTTGCAAGGTTTTACACTGCGTTGCTTTGACCTTCTGACGGCCATCAAGAATACGGGATGCTTAGCGTTGGCAAAGCTGAACGCCGAAGGTTACGTGGCAGGTTGCGAAGGCGATGTGCCTGCCATGCTGTCGATGATGGTTGCCCGTTCACTGACAGGACTGTCAGGATTCCAGGCCAATCCATCCCGAATCGATCCTGAGACGGGTGAGATGCTTTTTGCACATTGTACGATTCCTTTGGATATGGTGGAACGCTATGAGTATGACACCCATTTCGAATCAGGTATAGGCGTAGGTATCCGTGGCTATATGAAGCCAGGGCCTGTTACTATCTTCAAGGTGTCAGGCAACCTCTCTCGCTGTTTCGTAACAGAGGGAGAACTGATTCAGAGTCAGGCAAAGGCCGATCTCTGTCGCACCCAGCAGATCATTCATCTCGCCGACAAGTCTCAGACCTCCTACTTCCTGACAGAGCCTATCGGTAATCACCATATTATACTCCCCGGATATCATCAAGAAACGTTAGAAGCAATCTTTAATTCCCTAGAGTAACGCTTATCAAATATGGAAGTCTGGCTCCCATTGATGTCGATGCATGTCTACGCGACCATTGGGCTTGAATGTCACACCTTCTTCCTCTAACAGGGTGCGCTGCTTACTCCAACCGGGGGCAGTGCGCCCTTCTTTATTGACGACACGATGACAAGGTAGTTGTTCTGTCCCGGGAGTATAGCGAAGTGTACGTCCAACCATTCGGGAATGACTTGGCCATCCTGCCCATGCAGCGACAGTACCATAGGTCGTAACATGTCCATAAGGAATCTGTGCCACGATGTTAAGCACATCATTGCAGAATCTCCGAGCCTGTTCAGGCGTCATCTTGTCTGGATAATCCTTATACATGATCATGATTATTGTCTGCAAAGGTATACAAATTTGCCAATACAACAAAAAAACAGGTGCAACAAAATCCGTTGCACCTGTCCTTTTATTTACTATGTGAGTGATGGTAGTGATAGATAGAAAATATCTGTCACTTCATTTAATGGGCTGATATTTAGTAAGATATATGGAAAAGTGATACATGATGAGAAATTCATACAAAAAAGATGAAGGACTCGAAGAAGAATCCTTCATCTTTGAAAAAATCTTGTCTCTTCGGTGTTACTTAACCTCCTAGAATTAGACGTTCCTTCCCAAACGAAGATAATAAAAATGATAGAACAAGCTAACTTTAACAATTAGCTTTTTTTACTTCCTTTTCGCTTTTCACTAGTTTCAGTTTCTTAAGACCGATAAAAACTATCGAAAAATTTAGAGAAATACCTTTTTTTTGTTGATTATAAGATATAATGTAACGTTATTCAAGAACCTTCCGTTTTCTAAGTTCCTTTATTAAGTCTTTTGTGAACTCATCGGCCCCCAAAGAGTTCATGTGACCTCCATCTTTAAAGTAGATGTCATTTCTAACATACTTTGGGTCGTTAGAAAAATCGATGAATTCAATCCCCCTCTTTTTGCATAACTTAATTACAGGGGAAAGTTGCTTTGTATCCATTCCATACCAGATGGGTGAAACACAGAAAACAATATTGTTCCCTAAAGCCTCTACATATTTCTCCAAATAGAATAGTTTTAGAAAATCGTAGTCATAATCTATAGGGGTATGCGTAGCGTCGTTTCTTCGAATTTTTGATTTATCCATTTTACCTAGTAATGGTACAAAACCATTGTTTTCGGCATTAATAATTGGACGCAAAAAATCTATCAGTATTTCTATAATATGAGAATTATAGCGATACATACTGCTTAACATTTTATACCGTTCAGTACTATCGACAGAGAGTAATATCTCTTTTATTTCTTTCTTGGCGTAATATGGTTTTAACCATGTTAAATATCTATGATTATCTTCTCCTTGGAGCAAATCAAAACTTGGTGTTATGTCATATATAACTAATTTGGGAGTCATATGCTGTTTTATCATTTGTAGTCTACCATACAATAGTATAATTCCGTTCCCGTCTTGCCCTGAATTATAACTAGACATTTCTAAAGAGTCTGTGATGATTTGAGGATTAAAGTGATGTACACATCGAGAGGAACCACATAAAAGGATATCGGTCTTAAGTTCGTTACAGATATAGTTGTCACGTGATGTCATTCCTCCTTCCGCATGAGTGCGCAGATAGTCAAAAACGACACCTGCTACAATATCAATGCCGGTAATTATCGCTAGAAAAATGGCAGTCTTTATTATGAACTTTTTCATACTTTAGAAATTGGCATAAATGAATTGACCAGCGTCAAAGACTCCTGTTAATAATATCATTATCATTACAAAAACATATGCAATCCATCGAATACAGATGTGTTTGCTATTAAATAGTTTTAGTTTAGAGGGGGCAAATTCGTCAAACCAGTCTTTTATAAACATGATTGATGTACCTATAACTATAAAAGCGAATATATGTCTTGATTTGATCTCCACTATCATAGGCTGACTTAAATCGAAAATATGATATATCACACCAATAGCATCTCCAATCGTTGGCATTTTAAAGAATATCCATGCAAAATTGACTATCAAGAAGGTTACAATGATTTTGATGGTTTTCCCCAGCCAGCCATAATTGCAATTCTGCTGACCAAGCATTTTTTCAATAATTTGACAGATTCCATGCATACATCCCCATATAATGAAAGTCCAATTTGCACCATGCCATATACCACTCACAAGGAATGTCACAAAAATATTCCAATAATTGCGCAATTTAGAGCAGTGGCTGCCACCCATGGGAATATAAACATAATCTTTCAGCCATGTGGAGAGTGAGATATGCCAGCGATGCCAGAAGTCGGTGACACTGACGGCAAAATACGGACGGCGAAAGTTCTCGGTCAACTCAAAGCCCAACACCTTGCCCACACCAATAGCCATCATTGAATAGCCCGCAAAGTCTGCATAAATTTGGATAGTGTAAAGCAGGCTGGCAACAAAACACGATGTGCCTGTATAGTTCATATAGCTTGGCAATACAGTATCAACATAAAGCGCGACACGGTCGGCCACAACAACCTTCATAAACATACCCCATAGCAGCATCTTTAATCCCTCAACAGCTTTATAGTAATCGAAATATGGACGTAGGCTCTTCAACTGTGGAATAACAAGCGAAGCTTTATTGATTGGACCAGATAGGATGCTAGGAAAAAACGATACGAATAAAGCGTAAGTCAAGAAATCACGCTCAGCCCCTTGCCGCTTATAATAGACATCCCACAAGTAGCCCAATGCTTGAAACGTAAAGAACGAAATACCGATTGGGATAGCCCAGTTAAGACCTTGTAAATGGTAGTTCAGCCCGACAACAGATAAAGCATTGCTAATGCTGTCGTTGATAAAATTGAAATATTTGAAGAAAATCAATGGCAATAATGTCAACAGTACCCCAGTTGTTAGAATTCGCTTGGGGTGTTTCGTCTTTTCTATGAGCAATGCCGAATAGTAGGTCACTGCCGTCACCCCAAGCAATATTAGTGCATACACAGGTTTCCATTGCAGATAGAGCAGATAACCCACAAAGAGTAGAAACATGTTCCTTGCTTTGCCGTACTTTGCTGGAATGGCATAGTATAGCAGAAAGATAAGCGGGAACATTACAATAAAGTTGAACGAGTTGAATATCACTGTTGTGTCTCTTTTTGCCTGATGACACCCTCGGTCAGACATAGTCCTTATTTCGTTTCTTATAACTACAAAAAAAAAGCGGGGTGTCTGGCTTCTGCCCGTTCGCCGTTTAATGCCTACCATCGCCCTTAGTAATGAACGAAACAGAGTGATACCCACGCCGTTGGTATATATCTACCCGCAGCACCAACCTCTGCAATGTCCTTGACTACTAAATTTTGAGTGTGGTAGTTTCAAAACGGTCAAAAACCAAGCGTCAGCGACGCATTTCAATATGTAGTACTCCCTATAACCGCTCCAACATTCAACGAATGCGGCTCGGCGTAAGTATGCGAGTGCAAAGGTACAAATTTCTCTGCAATTATAATCAAATTTCTCGAAAAAACATAACATTTGTTAGATTTGAAAGAGATAAAAAGAGGTGCAGATGATGAATCTGCACCTCTTTTCTATTATAATAATGTTTGTTATATGAATTAGGTGTGACTATTTCCACCAGAAATCATCCACGAATATACCTTGTACATAGTCGGTGAATCTCTTGTTTTCGTTAGCAATATTTCTTCGCTCACTAACGGGCTTGAACGTATCGTCGACTAGGATCTTGCAGGCTGCTTCACCAGTAGTGGCTTTGAGCTCCATCCACACGTTGTCCTTATAGACCTCGATAATGATTCTCTTAATATCTGCGGGGGTGATGTACGTGCCATTAACGGTAAATTCTGTGGCGGGTACTTCAGGTCCGGCACCGGTGTTATACATCGGGTGCTTCTCGAGCATAGGAGTCGTATCTCCGAATACTTCGTGAACCTCCCTGCCCTCGGATTCACCAGAGCCTCTCACTCTCAGAGGAAGCGTGCCACCTGCGCAGATCAGCTTCAGTGTAGTCTTGCCACCTTCTGCCTTCACTACGTCGAAAACAACATCGTTGAAGTCGAAGTCGCCAGCTTCTGAGGCCGACAGATCCTCTGCAATTACACGATAGAGTGGGTTACCGCCTACGAAACCTGGACTACATGGTGTCTCTGGAATGTTTATACTGGGCTTGCCTGAGTTAAAGCCTGCAGCGTAGATATTGTTAGCTATACTGAAACCGTCTTTCTCATAAATAAACTTATTTCCACTACCATCGTTGCCCTGCGCAAAATGCGTTTCTGCAGAAACGTATAGGTTGCCGCCATAGGTCACTGCGCCATGGCTGTTTATACTTGCGAGATATGAGTCTCTAACAATATCCTTAGCCTGGAATACAGCATATTCACCTGAAGTAGGACCGAAAATTCCAAATCCTTCGTCATCACTACGTCCTGACTCTAACTGAGCTGTTCCTGTAACCTTAAATACGGCATTCTGCCCCATTACGATTTTAAACGGACCAGAAATGGCACCTGTGCTAGAATCTCTACCACCATAGAAATTAGCGGTCTCCACACCGCCGCCAGTATCGATCTTAAAGGCTCCGGTATTGGATGAAATATTCATTTCAAAGTCGTGAGTCACCGTAAGCAGGCAATTATTAATCACGTTCACGCTCCCACCAATATAAGCATAATCATAAGTAGTCCAATGGCCATTGTTTACCCAGCCAGAGTTGTTGGAATTGACCTTGGTAGTACCCGTAACGGACCACTCGGCATTGTTCTGCACGGCACCGGCGTTCACTACAACAGTGGCACAATTAATGGTGGCATCGTTGACGATTCGGCTTTCATTACTTTCGGCACTAACAGTTCCTGCTGACAAAGTACCTACATTATAGAGAAAACTTGACGAGTTAACTCCAAACTTAGAACATGTAATTGTACCATGGTTATATACATGTGCACCGGAATTCGCTACTAAACCATCATCACCATTTGCTATTAACTCGGCTCCCGAAGCAATGTATACATCAAATTTGGCTGTAGAAGCTACGGTGTTATCAAATGTAACAGTTGCACCTTCTAATAGATACAAGTCAGTATACTGGCCTAAATCAAACGATACACCTGTGAAATCATACGTTCCAGCCTTGATGTAAAGTTTTGCATGTGCTTCTTCTGTGCCGCCAGAGATCTTAATAGGCTGGACTGCGTCGATATAGACAACTCCACCATCGTTGATTTCCTCAGGATGCCACCATGCTGTACCTTTGCTTATCAAATATTCTTCATAAGAAGGTATATTCGTGAGATCTGGTTCAAATTTGCTGGCATCACAGTCTTCGGGGAAAGAAATAGTAGGCTGAATATTGCCTTTGTACGAAGCATACGTGCCTACAGCACGTGTAAGGCCGCGTGAATAGGTATGCTGGCGGCCAAAACCCCAGTCGACATTGGGGCCAACCTTACCAAACGCTTTCTCGAAAGCGGCGGCATACTTGTCGTTAACACTCGTTTCAACTTTCTCCTCATTGTAGAAAGCTTCTTCATGACTACACGACGAGAGCACCATCGTACCCACTATGCTGGCTACAATCGTTATAATTCCAAAATTACTTCTCTTATTCATAATCGCAAAAGGTTAAATTAGTACATGTATTAATCTCTTAGTTATAATTTGTGCAAATATAAGAAAAACAACGATATGTTGTTTGTATAACATAGTTAATAAAAGTTAACTAATGGGTTGTGTGGTGTAATTAGTAGATAAAAGAGCTTGGGTAGTCGATAAATAATCCAAATTTTGCTATTTGCTTGTGTCTAATAAAAAAAGGTGCAGACGACAAATCTGCACCTCTTCCCTATTATAATAATGTGAGTTACTTAACCTCCTCGAAGTCAGCGTCCTGAATGTCTTCTGGCTTCTGCCCGGCATCCTGCTGAGACTGCTGCTGACCACCATTGAACTGGTCGCCGCCAGGCTGTCCCTGTGCACCCTGGTACATCTGCTGAGAAGCAGTCTGCCATGCTGCGTTGAGGGCTGCGATGGCTGAGTCGATGGCTGCAACGTCGCCAGCCTTGTGGGCATCCTTCAACTGCTGCAGGGCCTGCTCGATAGCGGGCTTGTGCTGAGCGGGGATCTTGTCGCCAAGTTCCTGAAGCTGATTCTCGGTCTGGAAGATCATAGAGTCTGCCTGATTCAGCTTGTCAATACGCTCGCGTTCCTTCTTATCGTTCTCGGCGTTCTGCTCAGCCTCGGCCTTCATGCGGTTGATCTCGTCCTGTGACAGACCTGATGAAGCCTCGATGCGGATGGCCTGCTCCTTACCAGTAGCCTTATCCTTGGCAGAAACCTTGAGGATACCGTTGGCATCGATATCGAAGGTTACCTCGATCTGAGGAATACCACGACGCGCTGGAGCAATACCTGTCAGGTTGAACTGACCGATGCTCTTGTTCTGAGCTGCCATTGGGCGCTCACCCTGCAGAACGTGGATGGTTACCTCTGTCTGATTGTCAGCAGCGGTAGAGAATGTCTCGCTCTTCTTGCAAGGAATGGTTGTGTTAGCCTCGATCAGCTTGGTCATCACACCACCAAGAGTCTCGATACCCAGTGTCAGCGGAGTTACGTCGAGCAGTACGATGTCGCCTACGCCACCTTCCTTGTTCAGAATAGCACCCTGGATAGAAGCACCTACGGCTACCACCTCATCAGGATTTACACCCTTTGAAGGCTCCTTGCCGAAGTAGTTCTTAACGAGTGTCTGTACGGCGGGGATACGGCTTGAACCACCTACGAGGATGACCTCGTCGATATCAGCTGTATTCAGCTTGGCATCGGCCATTGCCTTCTGACATGGAGCCAGACAAGCCTGGATCAGGTCGTGAGCCAACTGCTCGAACTTAGCACGAGTCAGAGTCTTAACCAAGTGCTTAGGTACACCTGCTACAGGCATGATGTAAGGCAGGTTGATCTCGGTAGAGGTGCTTGAAGACAACTCAATCTTAGCCTTCTCGGCAGCCTCCTTCAGGCGCTGCATAGCCATGGGATCGCTCTTCAGGTCGGCACCCTCGTCGTTCTTGAACTCCTGTACCAGCCAGTCGATGATGACCTGGTCGAAGTCGTCACCACCCAGGTGGGTATCACCATTGGTAGAGAGTACTTCGAACACACCGCCACCAAACTCAAGGATTGAGATATCGAATGTACCACCACCAAGGTCGAACACTGCGATCTTCATATCCTTGTTTGCCTTATCTACACCATAAGCCAGAGCTGCTGCTGTAGGCTCGTTGACGATACGCTTTACTTCGAGACCGGCAATCTGACCAGCCTCCTTAGTTGCCTGACGCTGAGAGTCTGAGAAGTAGGCTGGAACTGTGATGACAGCCTCTGTCACCTCCTGTCCGAGATAATCCTCGGCAGTCTTCTTCATCTTCTGGAGCACCATGGCAGAGATTTCCTGAGGAGTATACTTGCGTCCGTTGATGTCAACACGGGGATAACCTCCCTCGTTAACGACGCTGTATGGCACGCGGGCAATCTCCTTTTCTGTCTGCTGCCAGTTCTCACCCATGAAACGCTTGATAGAGTAAACAGTGTTCTTCGGGTTAGTGATGGCCTGACGCTTGGCAGGATCACCGATCTTACGCTCACCGTTTTCAACAAAACCAACTACTGAAGGTGTTGTACGCTTACCTTCGCTGTTGGCAATTACTACTGGCTCGTTACCTTCGAATACGGCAACACAGCTGTTGGTAGTTCCTAAGTCAATTCCAATAATCTTTCCCATAATTCTTATATTTTTTTAATTTATACTCATTTTGACATGGTTTGGTAAGCAAAGCATGTGCCAAAATGTCTTTTTTGAGAAAAAATGTTTTCTGTCGCGTCATTTTGGCATAAATTATTTTGTTATGTCCCGTAATTCTCTTATCTTTGCACTCGGAATCCAATTAAAACTATAGATAGTCATGAGAAGAATGATTTTTACAGCCTGTATGGCTCTTGCCTTTTTGACAGTCTCGGCTCAGGAGAATCCCTATATCGTGAAGACTAAGGGAGCTAAGAAGAGTGCTCAGACGCAGATGGCAGATGAGTTGGCGGCTGCTCAGCAGGAGGTTGAGGAGGCCAAGGATTTTATCGGTCATAACTTTAAGTTCTACAGTCTCTGTGATTGGCAGGAAGGTATGAAATTCATGGTGATGCCTGAGAAGTACGACTTGGTTGTGAAGACATTCACCGACGCTGCGACAGGCAAGGAGGTGAGTAGTATGCCCTTGAAATACAAGATTATGGTATACAAGGGGCATCATGAGAGCACCGACGGACACGCTCGCATCGATTTTCTGTGTCAGGACAATGGAAAGTCTTATTATTATGAGATCCCCAGTGGTTCTTTCGAGGATTATTGCTATACCAAGACGGGGGTACCCACATTGGCTTATTTGGGCGACGTTGATATTGCCCGTGAAAAGCTGATGGGCAGAACGCTCTTTACCAAGACCCAGTTCTTCCGTATTGATACAGAGTATGATGGCGAGGGATTCCAAGACGTGGTCGTTGATAAGGACATGGAGGTGAGAGTGATTGCCGTTGGTGTGGGTTCTCGCAGTTTCCCTGTCAAGATTATCGTAGAGGACAAAGATGGCAATGAGTTCTTCCAGAATGTGGCTATCTCAAAGACCAATAGTGGTATGCGCGACGATGAGTTCATTATGGATAACACCAAGTATCTATTCGGTGGCTCGTTTGAGATGGTTGATGATATCATGGCTATCAATAGCTACAACTACAGGGTTTATCTGGGTAAGATTATCCATACGAAGTACCCGACGAAGATGCTGAATGAGACCACGAAGAAGGTTCAGGCTATTCCTCGTCTGGCAGAATATCAGATAGAAGCCATCAATCCTCATAAGAATGACGATAAGGCTACCCTTAAGTTGAAGAATACTACGCTTGGTACCTATTTCTATTGTGATATGGTGCTCGACCAGCATCGTGCAGAGAAGCAGGATGAGTATTTCGGCTATATCTTTGCTCCTGGTCCTGGCAAGAAGGTGAAGACCAGCGAGGCCAGTCGTGCCATGATCCGTGCAGGTCACGTAGGTATTGGTTTCTCAGAGGATGAGGTGATGATGGCCGCAGGTGAGCCCGATATGATAGAGCATGGCGAGAACGGTACGTATACGTGGATCTTCAACCGTTCGAACAACAAACAGTTAGTTGTGCATTTCACTGGCGCTGGTACGGTAGATAAGACAACGACGAAGGATGGTCCTGCTCCTGTCAAGAGTCCGAGTGTCAAGCGACCGAATTCTAAGATGGGTAAGAAGGTGATGAAGAATGGAACACCGCTTTAAATAACAAGATAAAAAGATCAATCCCCCAACCGAATGGCTGGGGGATTGATCTTTTTTACGCCTTTTATGCTTTTTACGCCTTATCCGTAATAGCCTGCATAATCTGTGCTTCGAGTTCCTCGCAAAGCTCTGGATTATCCTTGAGCAGTACCTTCACCGCATCACGTCCTTGAGCCAGTCTCGACTCTCCATAAGAGAACCATGAGCCGCTCTTCTTGATGATGCCATACTCTACACCGAGGTCGACAATCTCGCCAATCTTCGAGATGCCCTCGCCGAAGGTGATTTCAAACTCGGCCTTGCGGAAGGGGGGAGCCACTTTGTTCTTTACAATCTTCACACGCACCTGGTTGCCAATCACGTTGTCACCATCCTTGATACTGGTTACGCGACGGATGTCCAAACGTACAGACGCATAGAACTTCAGGGCGTTACCACCTGTGGTAGTCTCTGGATTGCCGAACATTACGCCGATTTTCTCTCTCAACTGGTTGATGAAAATACAGGTGGTGTTAGTCTTTGAAATGGTCGATGTCAATTTGCGGAGGGCCTGGCTCATCAGTCGTGCCTGCAGTCCTACAGCAGAGTCACCCATGTCGCCCTCAATCTCTTTCTTCGGTGTCAGGGCTGCCACAGAGTCGATGACGATGATGTCGATGGCACTCGAGCGAATCAGCTGATCTGCAATCTCCAGTGCTTGCTCACCATTGTCGGGCTGAGAGATGTAAAGGTTCTCAATGTCAACACCTAGTTTCTCTGCATAGAAGCGGTCGAACGCATGCTCTGCATCAATGAAGGCAGCGATGCCGCCAGCCTTCTGACATTCTGCGATAGCATGGATGGCCAGTGTAGTCTTACCAGAAGACTCAGGACCATAGATCTCGATGATACGTCCCTTTGGATAGCCGCCTACGCCGAGTGCAGCATTCAGGCTGATACTACCCGTTGGAATCACTTCTACGTTCTCTATCTGTTCGTCGCCCATGCGCATGATGGAGCCTTTGCCGTAGTCTTTCTCAATCTTCGACATAGCAGCCTGCAGGGCTTTCATTTTTTCTTGTTGAGGCGTTAGTGCCTCGTCTTTTTCTTTTGCCATATGATTTTATAGTTAAAGTTCCAGGTCTCCGTCAAACACCTCGTGCCAAGGGAGTCCCTGTTTGTTTAGTTGTTCCATAAATGGGTCTGGATCGAAATCCTCTACGTTCCACACACCCGGCTTCTTCCAGATGCCCTTCACAAACATCATGGCGCCAATCATTGCAGGAACACCAGTGGTGTAGCTCACACCCTGCATGCCCGTTTCTTTATAAGCCTCTTGGTGCTTGCAGTTGTTGTAAACGTAGTAGGTGTGCTCCTTGCCGTCTTTGATACCGCGGATACGACAACCGATGGAGGTCTCGCCCTCGTAGTTCTCACCCAGATCCTGTGGGTTCGGCAGTACGGCCTTCAGGAACTGCAGTGGAACGATCTTCACCTTGGCAGTACCTGTACCGTCGGCCAGAGGCGCCTCGTATTCTATCTCGTCAATACGGCTCATGCCGATGTTCTGAATCACGTCGAGATGTTTCAGATACTGCTCGCCAAAGGTCATCCAGAATCGTCCCTGCTTGATGGTGGGATAGTTCTTAACCAGACTCTCCAGTTCCTCGTGGTGCAGCAGATAGCTCTCGCGGGGACCGATGTTAGGATAAGTCAGCGGCTTGTGAATCTCCAGCGGTTCAGTTTCAATCCACTGTCCGTCTTTATAGTAGAGTCCTTTTTGGGTAATCTCGCGAATATTGATTTCTGGGTTGAAGTTGGTTGCGAATGCATGGTGATGATCACCAGCGTTGCAGTCCACGATGTCCAGATAGTGAATCTCGTCGAAGTGATGCTTGGCAGCGTAAGCCGTGTATACACCGCTCACACCCGGGTCGAAGCCGCAACCTAAGATAGCTGTCAGTCCAGCCTGCTCAAACCGGTCTTTGTAAGCCCACTGCCATGAGTACTCAAAGTGTGCCTCATCCTTAGGCTCGTAGTTGGCCGTGTCCAGATAGTTGCAGCCGCAGGCCAGACAGGCATCCATGATGGTCAGGTCCTGATAGGGCAGGGCCAGGTTAATCACAAGTTCGGGCTTGTAGTCGCTGAATAGCGCCTTCAGCTGTTCTACATCGTCGGCATCCACCTGAGCGGTCTTGATGTCCATCTTGTAGCCAGCCTTGTGAATGTCGGCAACAATCTTGTCGCACTTCTCCTTGCGACGGCTGGCAATCATAAAGTCGGTAAACACGTCAGCATTCTGAGCAATCTTGAATGCAGCTACCGTAGCGACGCCACCGGCGCCAATCATTAATACCTTTGCCATATATCTTACAATTTATTATTTTTCCTTGATTTCATCCGAACTGATGCCAAGGGCTGCCATCAGCGAGTAGCCCAGAATCTCCTGTCTGAAGTTGCCTCCTGGCATGGGTTGCATTGCAAACACGGTGATGCGCTTGTTGTCATCGTCTAGTCGGTTCAGCGTGTCGCGTACCTTATTATATATATTACTGTTCTCAGCATCAGGTATCACCATCACGCGCTTCACGTCCTTCTGTGCCGCAATCAGTTGCAGTGCTTCCGTGAAATAGTCTTCTCCGCCGGCAATGTTCTCAATCGGGTAGGCACCTATCGTAAACTCCCCCAGATGGTCTTTAAAGGCCTTGCCGTCCAGCTCCTGAGCATAGTCGGCGGGCACAAAGTTCTCCAGCTTTGTCTTGTCCTTCCTGTGAGTCAGTACCACCAGCGTCTCGTGCTCTCCTTCGCGGAGACCTCCGTCTAGCGCCACACAGTCAATCCACTTTGCTAAGTCAGCCTGAGGAATCCTGCGACCTATCATCCTTTCAAAGTTCACAATGAGGTTAAACGCAACTTTATCTACGTAGTCAGCATCTACCAAAATCACGTTTTCACTCCATTTTATATCTTGCAGGTTGTTGTTCATATCTAAGGTGCAAATTTACGAAGATTTTCCCGAATCCACAAACTTTTTAGTGAAAATCATAATTTTAGGGAGAAAAATCAAAAATTGCGGTCGGATAAGTAAAAATACAGCTAATTTTGCAGCAAAATAGAAATCAGTCAACGAAATGAAGAGTATATTAGAAGGTCATTCAGCCTTAAAGGCTGAGGTCGAGAAAATCGCCGAAGTGGCTGGCTATCTGTGGCAGAACGGATGGGCTGAGCGCAACGGCGGTAATATCACAGTCAATGTCACCGACCTTGTCGACGACGAGATTTGTCAGCTGCCCGCTATCAGCGAGGTGAAGCAGATTGGTGTGTCGCTGCCAGCCCTCAAAGGGTGCTATTTCTACTGCAAAGGTACTGGTAAGCGTATGCGCGACTTGGCACGCTGGCCCATGGACAATGGTTCCGTCATCCGTATACTTGATGATTGTGCCTCTTATGTTATCATCGCCGACCATCCAGTCATGCCAACCTCCGAGCTTCCCAGCCATCTCACGGTTCATGCCAGTCTCATTGAGAAGGGTAGTCCCTACAAAGCCACTGTCCATACCCACCCGATAGAACTCGTGGCCATGAGCCACTCCAAGAAGTTCCTCGGCAAGGATGTGCTCACCAAGCTTCTCTGGTCCATGATTCCTGAGACCAAGGCTTTCTGTCCACTGGGCCTGGGCATTGTGCCTTACACCCTGCCGGGTTCTAATGCCCTGGCTGAGGCTACGCTGAAAGAGCTTGAGGACTACGATGTCGTGATGTGGGAGAAACACGGCGTCTTCGCTAAGGGGCTCGACGTGATGGATGCCTTCGATCAGATTGATGTCCTCTCCAAGAGCGCTAAGATCTATATCAATGCCAAGGCCATGGGTTTCGAACCCGATGGCATGAGCGATGAGCAGCTGGCCGAGATGACGCTGGCGTTCAGCCTCCCCAAATAGGAACAAACAAGCTACTGACTATATATTTTGGTTTAAATTGAAAAACCCCCAGCACTGTGAAGTGCTGGGGATTTGTTATTAATGTTGGTACAAGCCGTTTGAACGCCACAAAACTGACGTATCTCTGTTGAAACAAATTGTTTACTGAATCGTTATCGTTGTTACTGGGCGAAGCCAGGTTTTTGAGTTGCAACTCATGGTACCAAGTTGACCTGAAGATAAACTGGAACCCAAAATGGAAGTCCCATCTGAATAGAAATAGGCGGAGGATGGAATGAGTTTTTGACCATTATCCAATTTCTCATTGATGGTACTATTTGACTTGATGATGTCTATAGCCTCTTCTTTTGTCATGAGTCTCCAACTTGTGGAGATGTTTGGCTCCCAGGCGGCAAGCGCTTCGCTGACTTTGGTAGAAATAGCCTCTTGGTTATCTATATCATCACTATCAATGATTCCTTGTCTCTGACTTGGTGACAGCAATGTCACATTCTTCCCATCAACAGCTAAGACATAGCATCCGTTATAGACAGAACCTGCTTCGGGCATATCTGTGGATGGCTTGTCGTTATTGTCATTATCATCCGCTTTATCGCCGAAATCGAAGGAAATCTCTTTCTCTCCATCCCATATAGCACCAGTGATGGTTCCAGTAAGTGTTACCTCTGGGGCACCCGTCGGTGACTCATTGAAGTTTCCTTCTATGTTAAATCTGTAGTTGGCAGTCAGTTCCTTTTCACAAGTATAGGAATAAGAAGTGTTGTCGATACTGACAGTGATGGTGGGCTTGTCTATTGATGGAAATAAGAAGTTAGCGTCTGATTCCATCTTCCATGTCGTGTTGTCGTCTTGTTTAGTCAGGGTTATGGTGCTGTTGTTGTTTGTTCCTTGGTATCTGCCGTTTAAGAGCATCGACTCATAGATAGGAGCAATCTTAATGCTTACAGCCTTTGCTTCTTCTGGCACATTCTTGATAACAACGCTTTTCACCTGCAGCACTTTCCTCTCCAGACCTATCGTCAGCGAATTGCTGCCATCGGCAGACAGGGTCACTGTAGAATGACCTGCCATCAAGTCACCGTGTGTCTGTCCTTCCTGTAGTGAGATGACAGATGTTTTCGAAGCATTATCTATGTCTGGCAGCACGTAGCGTGTCTCGTCGGCACCACCGATTGCATAGACGTCATAGGCGCCTTCTACTAACCTGATTCCGATGACATCTTCGGCGCTCTCAAGTGTCTGCATGGCTTTACACTTGTTGGCACTGTCAAAGACATAAAGTCTGACGGGGTAAGCAACTTTTGCATCTCCAGTGCTTCGCGTGATGACAGTCAGATTACTGTTGGGCATTGCCAATTCTTCGTTAATCACTTCCTGAGAACATGAACTCAGGGTTAAGAGACCGCACATAGCGGTTAAGGTAAACAGTTGATTTTTATTCATAATTGTTTTTTTTGTTTTTGTGTTTGATCTTAGTGTCTTTACACGTAAGATTAACGGTTGCAAAGGTACATAAAAAATCCCAAAACCATAAAGATGGTCTTGGGATTTTAAATTTCTTTTACCTTTTCCCTAAATCAGTTGGGGTAGGAAGCAGGAGATGATTAGCACCACGATGCCGACAATGAGTACGGCGATGGTGCGGCGCGAACAGCCCTTCCACTCCTTGAGGATGATGCCCCACACATTGGAGAACACCACATTGAGTGCCATGAGAATGCAGAAAGCCAGCGTAGTGAGGGTGGGACTCTCGGTGAGGAAACCCTTTCCCAGAGAGAGGCCGAAGAACTGACTGTACCACAGGGCGCCTGCCAGTAGGCAGAACAGCAGATTGTTACCCCATACGGCGGTTTTCTTATAGTCGCCCCATGTGTGGTTCTTCTGATTCTGATAGAAACAATAGATGGCATTGGTCACAAAACCACCCAGCGTGACTAGCAGCGTGGCGGGTAGTGTGCGGAACATGGGATTGGTGAGATAGCCGAAGTTGATGCCCTTTCCGAACTCGAGACCTACGTTGAAACAGCCACTCATGAGACCTGCCAGCAAAGCAATGGCGAGACCCTTGGAGAAGTTGAAGTCTTTAACGGCTTCGCGATTCTCTTCCTCGGAGAGAGAGTCTGCTTTCATATTACCTGCAACACCGATGATGGCGATGCCTGCCAAGGTGACGATGACACCGATGAGAACAGCTGTGGTGAGCGACTCAAGGGCATTCAACTCGGGGAAGAATGCGTTGAGTAATATGGGACCGAGGATGGTGCCAAGACCGGCACATGTGCCGAGGGCGAGACTCTGACCAAGGGCTACGCCGAGGTAGCGCATGGAGAGGCCGAACGTGAGACCGCCAACGCCCCAGAGTACACCGAAGAAGATGGTCATCCAGATGTTGAACGACTGAGTGGCTGTGAACAACTCACACAGCGAATGACCCGCGGGAACAGCCAGCAGCGCGCCCAATAGGGGCAGCACCAGCCAGGCAAACACACCCTGAATAATCCAGTAGGTCTCCCACGACCAGTCCTTAATCTTATTGATGGGCACGTAGCAGCTCGACTGGCAGAAAGCGCCGATAGCTATGATGATGAGTCCTAAAAAGATTTCCATTAGTTACGCTTTGAAGTGACGTCTTTTTCGTATTTCTGAATGGCAGCGATGTATTCCTCGCCTACGGGGACGTTGTTCTTGAGGTTGAAGTAATCGAACACTGCACCGAAAGGCATCGACTTGGCCTCTTCCATAAGAGCCAGACGCTCGAAGTTCTGACCATTGTCTTCATACTGGCGCAGCAACTGCTTGGGTTCGAGCAGAGCCTGCAGGATGCATTTCTGTGTGGCACGGGTACCAACGAGGTAGGCACCGATACGATTGATTGAGGCGTCGAAGTAGTCGAGACCTACGTGAGCTCGGTCGAGGGCGTCGGCACGTACCAGCTCCTTGAAGAGGTCGAGGGTCTGGTCGTTCATAATCGTTACGTGGTCAGAGTCCCAACGAACAGGGCGTGACACGTGGAGCATCAGCTCGGGCACATACATGAGCAGCGTGCTGACAAAGTCGCTGACATTCTCAGTCTGCTCGTAGTGACCAGTGTCGATGGTGTACATCTGCTTGCGGGTGGCACAATAGGCTGTGTAGAAGTCGTGAGAGCCAACGGTGTAGCTCTCAAGACCGATACCGAACAACTTGGCTTCGAAGCAGTTCTTCACGCCGTCGAGTTTCTCCTCCATAATCTCATCGAGCGAGGCAGCGAGGATCTCACGATATTTCTTGCGCTGTACGGGCATGTCCTTGGCACCGTCGTGTACCCAGATGTTCATGATACAGGGGTCGTTCTGAGCCTTACCCATGGCGTCGGCGATGCGTCGGCAGCGCTTGGTGTGCTCAATCCAGAAGTCGCGGATGCCCTTGTCGGGATTTGACAGACTCAACTCGCCACTCTTGGGGTGAGAGAACGAGGTGGAGTTGAAGTCGAGTTTCATGTTGTTATCCTTGGCCCAGTCGATCCAGCTCTGGAAGTGCTTCACTTCTACTTGGTCGCGGTCAACGAACTTACCGCCGAAGTCGCCGTAAATCTCGTGGAGGTTCAGACGGTGGTTACCAGCTATGAGGGTTTTGACGAATTCGATGTCCTGACGCACCTCATCGATATTGCGGGCACGACCGGGGTAGTTGCCTGTGGTCTGAATGCCGCCGCTGAGAGCTTCGTTGCGCTCAAAACCAACCACATCGTCAGTCTGCCAGCAATGCAGTGAAATCTGCTGCTGCTGTAGTTGGTCGAGTACGGCGTCAGTATCTACACCGATGGCTGCGTAGCGGTCTTTCGCTACGGCATAAGCTTTTTCAATCAGTTCTGCTTTCATAAATCGTTTGTTTTTTTATTTATTAATAATTTTAATATACTTCTCGTAGGCCTGGTTCCAGGCATCTTCGTCGGTGGGCTCGTATCTCACGAGTTCCAGCGAGCGGGCTATCGTCTGGCGCATCTCCCAGATGTCGCCTACCAGTCCTGCAGCTTGGGCCTGCAGCATGATGTTGCCAATGGCTGTACACTCCTGAGGGCCTGCCAGCACTGTGGCCCCTGTGGCGTTGGCGGTAAACTGGTTCAGATATTTGTTCAGGCTTCCACCGCCGATGATGTGTAACACATCGAATCTGAAAGGAGCAAGTTCCTGCATCCATTGGAATACTTGCTTGTAGCGCAGGGCCAGTGAGTCGAAGATGCAGCGGCAGATCTCTGCCGGAGTCTCTGGTACAGGCTGTTGCGTGTTGCGGCAGTAGGCCTGTATGGCCTTTATCATCGAGTCGGGGTTGGCAAACTGCGCATCGTCGGGATTGATGATAGAGCGGAAGGGCTCTACCTGCATGGCCGATTCCTGTAACTCTGGGTGTGAGAGCTTTCTTACTTCCTCAGGCCACTCCGTGCGACAGCGCTCATAGAGCCACATGCCACAGATGTTCTTCAGGAAACGGGTGGTTCCGCCGATACCTCCTTCATTGGTGAAGTTGCGCTCATAACTCTGCTCGTTGATGATGGCGTCTTTTGTCTCAATACCCATCAGACTCCACGTGCCACTCGACAGGTAGGCAAAGTTCTCGTCTTTGGCAGGTACGGCAGCTACGGCTGAGGCTGTGTCATGGCCTGCAACGGCTATCACGGGTACAGCTCCTAACCCCGTCAGTTTCTGTACTTCTTCTGTCAGTACGCCAATCACCGTGCCTGGGTTTACCATCTTGCCGAAGTTCTCGCGAGTCAGTTGCAGACTGGTCAACAAACGTTCATCGAGTTGCTTGGTCCTGGGATCGAGCAGCTGCGAAGTCGAGGCTATGGTATATTCGCATACCGCCTGACCTGTCAGCATCCAACTCAGCGCGTCGGGCACAAACAGGATTTTCTCTGCATGCTCTAAGGCAGAGTTGCCTTCACGTCTCATGGCGTAGAGCTGGAAAAGGGAGTTGAAGTTCATGAACTGGATGCCAGTAATGTCATATACCTCCTTTCTCGAGATGACATGTGCCAGATAGTTGTCCATCGCCTCGAAAGTGATGGGGTCGCGATAGGCGCGTGGATTCCTCAGGATGGCGCCGTCGCTGCCGATGCACACGAAGTCGACGCCCCAGGTGTCGATGCCTATGCTCGTAATTTCCAGTCCGCGTCGGGATGCCTCTTTCAGTCCCTTGATAATTTCGAGATAAAGGGCATAGATGTCCCAGTAGAAATGACCGCCTTGTTCTATGAGGTTGTTGGGGAAGCGGGTGACTTCCTCAAGATTGAATTTCCCGTTATCGATATGGCCGATGATCGTTCTGCCACTAGTGGCTCCGAGGTCTACGGCAAAGAAACACTTCTTATTTCTCATCTTTAATTTTTTGTTTGATTAGCAGATTTGTTGGCAAAGGTACGGACTTTTTAATATACATACCATAATTATTTGATTTTTGGACTTGAATATTTGATTTTATTTCGTACCTTTGCACGCAATTTCAAATAAACATATTAAATAAGGTACAAATGTCAACATTAACGATTCTGATTGTCACTATCTTTTGTATTGGCTATCTGTGTATAGCTCTGGAGAGTGTGACGAAGATCAACAAGGCTGCTATTGCCCTGCTGATGTGCGTGTTCTGCTGGACGCTGCTGATGATGGGCCCTGCCGCCTATTATCCTGCGATTGCCGGCGAAGAAGTGATTCATCATATTGCCGAGGTCATTGAGCATCACCTGGGTGATGCCGCAGGAACGCTATTTTTCCTGATGGGTGCCATGACCATCGTGGAAATTGTCGATTCGAACGGCGGTTTCAACTTCGTGCGCGACACCATGAAGACACGCTCAAAGCGTAAACTCATGTGGCGGATGGCTTTCATGACGTTCTTCTTGTCGGCTATTCTCGACAACCTTACCACCTCAATTGTGATGATTATGGTGCTTCGCAAACTTGTGCAGAACCGTGAAGACCGACTCATATATGCTGCGTTGGTAGTCATCTCTGCTAACTCGGGTGGAGCCTTCTCTCCAATTGGCGACGTAACCACTATCATGCTGTGGATTAAGGGCGTCATCACAACACAGGGCGTACTCACCGAGATTTTCATTCCTTCACTGGTTTCAATGCTTGTGCCTGCCTTTATCCTGCAGTATCAGCTCGAAGGCAAGTTCGACAAGGAGCAGAATCTGCCTAAGGCCGAAATCAGCCAGTTCACTAAGTCTCAGCGCAACATTATCTTCTGGCTGGGTGTAGGCGGCCTCTGCTTTGTGCCAGTCTTCAAGACACTGACGCATCTCCCGCCGTTCATGGGTATCCTACTTGTGCTGGGCGTACTCTGGACCACCACCGAGATTTTCCACCACAACACCGCAGAGGATGACACAATGGCAAAGCGTGTGTCAGACCTCCTTTCCAAAATCGACCTCTCAACCATCATGTTCTTCCTGGGCATTCTGATGGCTGTTGCCGTATTGCAGGAAGTTGGTGTACTTGCAGCGCTTGGCGAGGGACTCAACGAAGCCTTCTCAGGCAACTACTACCTCATCAATGGTATCATCGGTGTGCTGTCGTCAATCGTTGACAACGTACCTCTCGTGGCTGGTTGCATGGGTATGTACCCCGTTGCTCCCGAGGGTGCTATGGCTATCGACGGCATCTTCTGGCAGTTGCTGGCTTATTGTGCCGGTGTTGGCGGTTCCATGTTGATTATCGGTTCTGCCGCAGGTGTCGTTGTCATGGGACTGGAAAAGATTACTTTCGGCTGGTATATGAAGAAGATCACCTGGGTGGCTTTCGTTGGCTATCTCTCGGGAATACTTATTTACTGGTTAGAGCGAATGTTGTTGTTCTAAATAAAAATCCCCGCCCAAACAGGCGGGGATTTTTTATTTCATTTTTATCTCACTGGGTTTGAATCCCATCTTGGCCTTGAATTTGGCCGAGAAGTAGTCTGGACTTTCAAAGTTCAGTCTGTAGGCTATCTCCTTGATGCTATAGTCGGTAGTGGTGAGCATCTCCTTGGCTCTGAGCAGTCTGAGCTCCTGCTGATAGGTGGCTGGCGACAGACCGGTGTACTCTTTGAAGAGCTTGCGGAAGTTACTGTAGCTCACGCCTAGGTCTTCTGCAATATGCTGGATGGTAAGGTCTGACTCCAGCGATTCACGTATCATCAGTCTGGCTTTGCTGATCATGTCTACCTGTTGCTGGTTCTTGCTCAGTTCCATGTTCCTTTCCAATGAGTACATCAGTCCTATCAGGTGGTTCACGATACCGGCCATGGCCTGTTGTGAATAGGCTGCCTCTTCTATCGCCACTTCGTAGGCTGTGCGATACAGATGCTCTATGTCTGACGAATAGCCAATGTGGTAGATAGGCTTTTCGGGCGACAGAAATCCCGCTTTTACGCGATCGTCCATATTCCTGCCTTTGAAACCAATCCAGTAGCTCTTCCAACCTGTGTGTGGATTGGGGTGATAGGTGTGCCATTCGCCGGGAAACAGCAGAAACATATCGCCAGGCTTGATGATGGTTTTCTTGCAGTGGGCACTTTCAAAGATGCCTTCACCCTCTGGGTTGTATAGCAACTGATATTCGTTTAGTATACGCCCTTTCTCAATGTTGAAATAGTAACCGTCAGCATGCCCCCTGGTAGGATAGGGGTCGCCAGGAAGAATCTCTTCGCGTCCAATGGTACTCACTGTGAGTCCCCATAACAGGTCTCGGTCGTTGGCGAGCAGATATTTGCTTTTTTGCATAGTCAGTCTTGAGTGTCGTTAGAGGTGTTAATAATTCTTGGGGTCCAGAGCCAGAAGGTCGAGCCGTGTCCTTCGCCTTCCGAAGTGACACCGATCTTTCCTCCACAGCGCTCGGCAATGGCTTTACAGATGCTTAGTCCCAGTCCTGTCCCTTGTACGAAGTCGTTCAGTTTCACGAAGCGTTCAAAAACGCTGGCCTGTTTCTCCTTGGGAATACCGGTACCCGTATCCTCGCAATAGTAATATATGCCGTTGTCCTGTTCCTTATAGCCCAATTTTATATGTCCCTTGTGCGTATACTTCACGGCGTTGGTGGTGAAATTGGTCAACACCTGTTGTATGCGGCCAATGTCGATAGTGGCAGGGAAAGTGTCGTAGGGGTTGTCTTTGATGAATTCCACGCCAGCTTCCTGAACACGCTGTGCCAGAATCTGGCATATGTCATTAAACACTTTGGAGAAGTCAACCTTTTCCGGCTTGATGGAAAGTGCTTGTCCCATGTTCGAGGCTTCCAGGATGTCGTTGATCAGTCGCATCAGCATGTCGCAGTTGTTGCGTATGATACGAATAAACTCCATACGTTCCTCCTTCGAGTCTACCATCGGTAACAGGTCGCTGAAACCTACGATGGCATTCAGCGGTGTACGTATCTCATGCGTCATGTTGGCAAGGAATGCGCTCTTCATCTTTCCTGAGTCTTCTGCACGTTCTGTCTCCTCCTTCAACTTCTGTTGAGCTTCCATGAGGTCTGTGATGTCGCGCTCTACTCCGAAATAGCCGATTCTGTTTCCGTCCCTGTCAAAGGTTGGAATACCACTGATAGCCATCCAGACAGGCTTTTTCGAGAAATGGGTGTGCTTGAAGTGGTGAATCACGTTGAAGGGCTTGTCCATAGTGTCCTTGTCCTGAATGGCTGAACTCGAATCGGACTGCTCGTTGTCATACATGCTTGCAGTGTATTCGTCCAAGGAACTCTTCTGGTCGTAATTGCGCAGTGAACGCGAGAAGGTGATTTCGCGTGACTTCAGATTCGATTTCCATACATACATCTTACTGTTCTCAAGCAGATAGCGCAGCTGTTTCTCATAACGGTTGATGGCTTCACTGGCGTTTTGTATCTCCTTGTCGTGCCTGCGCAGTTCCAGATACATCTGGCGTTCGGCAGTCAAGTCTCGTCCTGTCACGATAAAGAAGCGAAGCTCTCCGTCTTCATCGTAGGTAGGACGTATTTTCAGTTCAACATACTTGAAGATGCCCATCTCGGGGTAGAACATACGCTGGCAGATATGGAAGTTATCCTTGCTTTTGGGATCAAACTGACCTTTTAGGAAGGTGGTATCGAAGAGTGAGAGGGTATGGAAATATCTTTCGTTATCTTTGTTGAACTCGCAGAGTTGTTTCATCTTCTCGTTCGCGTCGAGAAACACACCGTTTTTGTCGTAGTATGACATGGCAATCAGACTGGTACTCAGCATGCGCTGGTATTTGTTTCCGATTTCTCGGTTGAGGCGTTCCTCACGCACTTCTTCTGTCATATCCTTGAGGGTGTTGATGATGTAGCGTGGCTTGCCGTTTTTCATCTCTATCACGGCATCGCCTTCCAGATAGCGCCAGTCGGGCATTTCTTCTGTACCCATGTTCCAGTGTATCTTTGCCTCCCAATGGGTCTTTCCCATAGACATCTGTCTGATTTCATTACCCAATTTGCTTTGTTCGTTGGGATGGATATGTGATCTGTAGTACTCGTCAGAAGCTCCCTCTTCAGGCAGCAGATCTCCGTAGATATTCCTGAGGTGATGGGTGTGGAGGTCATACTCTATCACATAGTATTTACCCATGTTCAGGGCCAGAGTCATCATCTGGTTCGTCTCAACGGTCTTGTTGATGGCAGCCTTCACACGACTACGAATCAGTCGGCTGAGTAAGAGGGCTATAATACCGAAAATGATAATACCCGACAGGATAATCAGGGCAACAGGCGACGTGTCGTTGTGCACGCGCTCCGGGTGAAACCACTTATCGCGAATCTTCTCTAGCTTTCCCGATTGCTCCAAACGTGCAAAGTTATCGTCTATGGCATCGATAAGGTCTTTGTCGTAGCCAATGATTCGTAACTCTCCTGCAGGGATGTCGGTCTCATCAAGTACCACGCCGTTAACACCATATTCCTTCACTTTCGTAGCAAGGGGAATCTCTCCCCATAGATAGTATTTGTATTTGCCGGAATGAATGCCTGTCAGCGCTTCTCTTGAGGAGTGATATTCTACTTTGAAGGGGTGCTCCTTGATTTCAGAAATGCGCAAGGCCACGTAGTCGTTCTTCTTCAGTACAAGCGTGTCGGCCTCAGTCAGCTGACTGAGTCTTTTCAGTGGTGGCGTCGTTCTTAGTCTGGCTGCCTTTACGTTGTAATAGGTTATCATGTTCTGCGTCATCACATAAGGACGTCGTCTGAACATGTATGACAAGGCGTGTATCAGGTCAGCCTCGCGTTTCTCAAAGGCCTCGGTACATTGATACCACTCTTTCATCTGGAAAACGTGTGGAATGTCGAGTTTTGTCAGAATCAGGTCAAGCACTTCTATGTTATATCCGTCAGGCTCACCCTTGTCATTTCTGAATTCATAGGGTGGAAATTCCCAGTCGCTTACAATAACGAGCGGATGCTCTTCGGTATATTCGCGTATAAACAGAGCCTTGGCTGTCAGAACGTTACAGAACGACAGTACACAGGCTGCAATGAGTATATATATCTTTTTCGTCATGATGTCACTTTTTAGTTACGTTCCATTCCCACCACTTTGCAGGGTAGGGTGAACCAGACGGTAGTACCCTCACCCTCCTCCGATTTCAACTGAATCTTTCCGCCCATGTATTCTATCAGTTCATGACAGATACTTAGTCCCAGACCAACGCCATTATTGGCACCGGTAACAAATCGCTCAAAGATGTGGTGGATGGCATCTGAAGGAATACCGTCGCCAGTATCTTCTATCGAAACGACCAGTTGGTCTCCTATATAGTCGTAGCGTGCCAGTATCGAGCCTTTTGTGGTGTGCTGGATGGCATTTGCTATCAGTTTGTCTATAATCATGAATACGTTCGACTCGTCAATCTCAACCACCAGTTTCTTGTACGGACTGGTTACCAGATAGTCAACGCCCGACACCTTTTTGTGACTCCAGATGGCTTCGCACTTGTCTTTGAAGATAGCGGCAATGTCCGTTGGACGCTGATTGATGGTAATCATTCCTGCATCCAGACGTGAAAGGAACAGGATGTCGTTGATGAGTTTCAGCAGAGCAGCCGAACAGTTTTTGATTTCCTTGATGAAGATGGCCTCGTCTTCCTGGCTATGCTCCATTTCAAACAGTTCCGAGAATCCTACTACAGAGTTCAGTGGCGTGCGGATTTCGTGACTCATGTTATGCAGGAAGGCGTTCTTCACAACTTCCACCTCCTGAGCGCGGATGGTTTCTTGTGCCAACTTTGCCTCAATGGCCTTGATCTCACTGATGTCACGACACATGCCGAAATACTCTACAATTTTCCCATTCTTATAGGTGGGAATGAAGTGCATCTGCAGATACATGGGAATGCCTTTCCTGCGTATATTGGTCTTGATGTCTGCGTGTATAGCCCCTTCCTGTAACGTGTCCATCTTGTTCAGGATGCGTAAAGCCTGTTTCTCTGATGACAGGTCAACAAACGAGAGCGCCCTGGTCTGTGTCAGTGAGTATTTTTCCTTGTTGATCTCACTGTAGATGGTCAGTGTGTGGGTATCCTGATGGTATCTCGCCATGCTTACACCTCCAACAGAGAGCACATAGTCGATGTTTTGTATGTATTCTGTAACTTCTCTGGTGGCTTCCTGCAGCTGACTGATGTTCTTCTGCAACTGCTGGTAACTGCGTGCCACCTCGGTAACCTCTCGCCCGGAGCCAAAGAAGCCGATACGTTTCCCTTCATCATACACAGGCAGGATTTGCATCTCGTAAAAGCGTTTTCCTCCTCCCAACAGCCCTTTCATAGGGGTGTCCTGCTCATCATTGTTAATAATGCGTGTGGCATGGAATACCTCGAAATCCTGATCCAGAATATCCTCGACGTCTGTTACATCTTGGATTCTGATTTTTGCTTGTCCTATCTGTTGACGTTGAATACCGAAAGTCCTGGTAGCTCTCTCGTTCATGTCGGTCATGATGCCGTTTTCATCAAAGAAGGTCATACTCACTAAGGCTGTCTCGAAGAGTGTCTGATAGCGCAGTCGTGAGTCTTTTGTCTTCATCTGGCGCATTCTGTCTTCTGTCACATCACTCTCAGAGCAGATAATCACCGTCGCCTTGTTTCGTTTGTTGCGCTGCAGGACAGAGAGCGTGGTTATAAAGTCTTTTTCTTCCGTAGCCTCTTCATAAGGCTTGGCTTTCAATTCCAGAGTAATCGTTTCTTCCTTGTTTTCTATGAGTAGCTTTAGCGCCTCAATCATACGCTTGAAGTCCGTAGGGTTATACAGACGCGAGAATTCCAGCGATGTGTAGTTCTTCTCAGGTTTCCCATGCTCGTCCATCATGGTGAAAACCTGCGTTTCCACATGATAAGTCCATAGTCCCACATGACTGGTCTGAAGTATCAGCGAGAGGCGCTCGTTGCTTCTGCGCACCTCTTTGGTCATTTTGTTTTCACGCACCTTATATATAATGAAGTAGGTGATGATGCCAATTGCGATAATAGCCAGCACGATAATCAGATTCCATATCCACGAGGGAATGCCCGACTCCTTCAGTTCCGGGTAGAACCACTTGTTCTGAATGGGTGTCAGTTTGTCGTTGGCTCTCAGCTTGGAATAAACGCTGTCCAACTGTGCCAGCAGATAATGGTCGTTGGCAAAGAACTTATACTCTCCGTAGGGCAGGTCAATGGGGTCTAGTTGCAGGTTGTCTGTCTGGAATTTCTGCATGAGCCATTTCAGCGACATGGTGTTCCAGATGATGATGCCGTCATCTTCGGCGCTCACTTTCTGAATCGCTTCCTGCATGTCGTCATATCCCACGATGTCTGATGCCCATGCATGTTCTTTTATCATGTAGTGGCTAAAACTGCCTTCGTGTACAATAATGGTATGTCCGGCCATGTCCGTTCCAGAACGGACCGTTATTTTCTTGCTTTTGGGTGTCACGACACTGTGGGTGAACAACTGTACGATTGATTTGCCGTATGATGCATTGTCTCTTGAGAAACTGGCATCCATTCTCAACATCAGGTCCGACTTCCTGTTCTTCAGGTCAGCCTGTGCTTCCAGTGTAGGTTTCAGCTTGATGATATAAGGAATGTCCAGTTCCTTGAATATCATCTTAAGCAGATCTATATTATAGCCGTCGGGCTCACCATTCTCATTCAGGAAAACGTAGGGCCACAGATCCCATGCGTCTTCATAGATGAGCGGTCGCGCTTCGTTATATACCGTGATGCTGTCCTGATGGTTGTTGATAGCGTCGGCAGTTATGGGCGTGCAATGTAAGGCGATGATTGTCGCCAGTATTTTTGCCAGCCATGTTCCTCTCATACCATATTTTCTCTTAAAACTTATCATGATAATTTATATCGTCCTTATATGTTCTTAACTGTCATATCTCTCACATGGAATCCATATCCAGAATGTCGATCCCTTGCCTTCTCCTTCCGAGAACAGACCAATCTGTCCGTGACATCCGTCTGCAATGGCTTTACAGATGCTAAGCCCAAGACCAGTGCCTTGGATGAAGTCGTTCAGTTTCACGAATCTGTCGAACACCTTCCCCTGATCTTTCTGTGAGATGCCTGCGCCGGTGTCTTCGCAGTATAGATATATACCGCTCTTGCCGTCGCGCTCCTGTGGCTTGTATCCTACCTTGATATGCCCTTTTTGGGTGTATTTCACGGCATTGGTCACGAAATTGGTGATGACCTGTTGTGTACGGCCATTGTCAATCTCTATGAAGAAGTGCTCCAATGGATTATCTTTGATAAATGTCACGTTAGGATTCTGCACACGCTGCTCCAGTGAGGTGCAGATGCTGTCGAACTCCTTGGCAAAGTCTACCTTGTCGGGTTTGAAGTCTATACCGCCATCGCCCAGTGATGAGATGGCCAGAATGTCATTCACCAGCCTGAGCAACATGTCGCAGTTGTTCATAATCACCTTGACAATCTCCTGCTTCTCCTCAGATGAGGGGAGCATAGACAATACGTCCGAGAAGCCTACAATGGCATTCAGGGGAGTACGTATCTCATGCGTCATGTTGGCCATGAATGTACTCTTCATCAATCCCGACTGGTTGGCTCGTTCTGTCTCTTGCTTCAGACGTTCCTGTTTCTCCATCAGTTCATTCACGTTGCGCACGATGCCATAGGTCCCGGCCATCTTTCCGTGCTTGTCGAAATAGGGCACACTGTCTATATAGTTCCATTGCAACTCGTCAGAGTCGCCGAAGAACGGATGTATCTGTGTCAGTATTGCTCTAGGCTCGTTGAAATACTCCTGATATCTCTGCAGACCGTCTTTGAAGGCATCGTCCACGAAATAGCTCTCCAGCTTGTCGATGGCTATCTTCTTTTCTGGTTGGGCCTGAGTTTTGTAGAAGGTACAGCATCCTTCAGCTACCGAGATGCGGAAGAATCTCATGTTGCAAGTCTCCATCAGGTACTTCAACTCTGTCTCATATTGCTGAATATTCTCGTTGGCACGCCGTATCTCCAGGTCTTTCTGCTTGTTCTGCAGGTAGAGCTCACGTTCCTGTGTGATATCTCGGATAGAGAAGGTTATATAGGTCAGTTCGCCGTTCTCATCGTTGATGGGGTGTACGCGCAACTCGGTGTAGCAGTTCACACCGCGTTCCACGATCATACTCTTCGTACAGAAATAGAGCTCTTCGGCTTTCCTCTCTGTCAGTACATTACGGAAGGTCGGTAGATCGTAGAGCGTATGGCTGAAATAGTAAGGATCATCCTTTGACTGGAACTTCAGGATGTCTCTCATCTTCTTGTTGACATACAACAGATGCCCGTCTTTGTCGTAGAAGGCCAGACCGGCGATTTTCTGTCCGAAGAATTGTCGATACCGGTCTGTCAGAATCTGTTCTTTCTGTTCCCGGAGCATCTCTTCCGTTCGGTCGGTCAGTGTACAGAATATGTACTGGGGCGTCTTGTGGTTTTCAGTATATTCGGCAATACCCGTGTCATGCATATATTGCCAGTCGCCCTGATGCTTTTCCCCGCTTCGGTCCCATCGAACTGTACATTCTGCGGTTTTCTGTCCATGAATCAGACTAGCCAGGAATTCCTGATATATGATGACGTCTTCCGGGTGTATGTAGTTGAGGCATTCCTGATAGCTCATACCATTTTGGGGTAGGAAGTCACCATACATGTTCACGGCATAGCGGTCTTGTATCGAGAGTTTTAACACAAAGTTCTTGCCAGTGTCCAGCGTGCGTCGCATGATGGTATGCAAGTCCTTGGTGTGCTCGGCATTCTTATGGATACGAAGCAGATTGATACGATAGATAGCCCATACCATGACAAATGCCAGGAATGTCAGAATCGCGATGAGCAGCGAAATGCTGTCAACGCCAATGGAATTCTGTATGTTGGCCAGTAACATATTCATACTTCTCTTCTTTATATCATGAGCTTCGTTTCTTCTCGAAGTTTATCATCTCACAGGGTACGCTGACAAAGAAGGTGCTGCCTTTGCCTTGTTCCGACTGCAACTCAATCGTGCCGTTCATCTGCTCAACCAACTCCTTCACTATAGGCAGATCCAGTCCCGTACCTTTGCTCTTCTTCCCCTCTTCATGTACAAAGCGGTCAAAGGCTTTCTCCAGATTCTCAGCGTCCATTCCCTCACCAGTATCTTCGATGGTGATCATAAGCTCCCCACGGCGGTATTCATATTTGGCGCGTACAGTCCCCTCTGTTGTGGTCAGTCCGGAGTAGATGCACAGTTTCTGAATGACCATAGCCAGGTTCTGCGGGTCGATTTTTACCAGTAGCTTGTTGTAAGGATTCTCTATGACCGTTTTCACACATGGGTTCAGGTTGCTCCATCCCATGTAGCACCATCCCTCAAACAGAAGGGCAAAGTCTGTTTCCAGATAGTTGTATTCTATCATCTTCGCATCCAGCCTTGACAGGAACAGGATGTCGTTGATCAGTTTTAACAGGGTGCTCGTGTTCTTTTTGATCTCTTCAGCGAAGATGGGCTCGTCTTCTTCGTTGTGCTCTGTTCCGAAGAGCTCTGCAAAGCCAATGACGGCATTCAGTGGCGTTCGCAGTTCATAGCTCATGTTCAGCAGGAAGGTGCTTTTCACCTGCTCTGCCTCTTGAGCCTTGGCAGTCTCTTTCTTCAGACGTATTTCCGTGTGTGTCACTTCTGTGTCGTCACGACACATGCCCAGATAGTAGCTCACCTCTCCGTCCTGATTGTATATGGGCATGATTCTGAAGTTCAGATATATATCGCGCCCTTCTTTATCCTTGAAGATGGTGTGCAGGGTTTCAGAGAAATCTCCCTTATGCCTTTTGTCCATTTGCAGTAACATTCGATAGGCCTTAGCCCGGTCTTCTGGGTCTATCATAGACATGGCGCGTATTTGCGACAGACTGTATTCAATATGGTTCGGGTCACTCAGAATGTCTAACTCATGCTTCTCTGGGTGGTAGTGCATCAGTCTGACATGACTGATTTTCAGCGAATAGTTAATGTCCTCAATATAGTTCTGAATAGCCTTTGTTTGTTTTTCCAGTAGTGCGGCGGCCTCTTTCTGGTGGTGGTTCGATTCCACCATGTCTGTAATGCTTCTGCCTGCGGTAATCACACCTAGCAGCTTCTGGTTCTTGTCGCGAACGGCACTCAGGTCTGCTTCATAATAGATCTTTCCTTTTGTCAGAATCTGAGGAATGCGCTCGTCGGTCTCTTTGACTTTCGAGATGTCTGTAATCGACGAGAAGTGCATGGGGGCGTCGATGGCATGGATGTCAATCTCTCTGTATGAAGGTACGTCCCATATTCTCACCTTCTGGTCGAGAATGGCCTGCCTGTTGGTCACCCCGAAGGTCTCCATGGCTTTGTTGTTGAGTTCTGTCAGAATCCCGTTGGCGTCATAGAAAACCATATCAACAAGCGACGACTCGAAAACAGTATGGTAGCGCAACATCAGTTTCCGGGTGTTCTCGGCTTTTTCCTGTTCTTCGGTAATGTCACACTGGGTACCCAGAAGAGTCTTGGGGCGTCCGTTTTTGTGGTGTCGTAATATCGAAATGTTTATCTCGTAGATATGTTGCTCTTCCGCATTGTTCTTCAATGGGGCGCTTTTCACGAGAAGGGTCTCAGAGTCCGTCTTCCCGTCCTGAATGTCGGTGATGAGCTTTCTCATAGCCTCAAAATCGTCTCGGTCGAAGAACTGTGAGAAGTCTATCGGCGTATATTCGATTTCTTTGGTGCCATACTCTGTCAGGACCTTATACAGACGCTTGTCCATATCGTACGTCCAAGCCTTCATCCTGTTGGCGTCCATAATCAGTCCCAGCTGTGCGTTCAGTCTTTGTGTCTCTTTGGTAACGTCTTTATCTTTGAAATAAAACAAACGGTTGTAAAACATCATCACGAAGACAGTAATCAGAAATAAAGCCCCCAGATATCCAAGAATGTTGTGGATATCTAGAATGGTTCCCATGTTTTCTGCCTGTGCCTGAGCAGCGAGTGTACCCATCAATAGGATGCATAGCACGCTTGCCCTTGGATGGTATATATTTATCCGCATATAGTTGCCATAGAGTGTGGTAGTAATCATCCGCAAAGATAATAGATTCTGCCCAATTCACAAAATATTTGAGCAAAAAAAACACAAAAACCTCTTATTTATGGCAAAATATAGACGAAACATTTGGAAGTTTCGAGGAAAAGCCTTACTTTTGTCAACAGAAACTAAAAGCTATTATATATGTTAGACGTAAAAGAAACATTGAAGAAGAGTGAAGAGAGGATGGAGATGGCAGCGATGTACCTCGACGAAGAGCTGAGTCGCATTCGTGCTGGTCGTGCCAATGTAGCCATTCTCGATGGCGTCCGTGTAGAGGTATACGGCAGTAAGGTTCCCCTCAACCAGGTGGCCAACGTCAGTGTTCCCGATCCCCGCACCATTGCTATCAAGCCTTGGGACCGTAAGGAAATCCGTAACATTGAGAAGGCTATCATGGACAGCGATGTAGGCATTACTCCCGAGAACAACGGTGAGATTATCCGCCTGAACATCCCTGTTCCTACGGAGGAGCGCCGTAAGGATCTCGTTAAGCAGTGCAATAAGATTGCCGAGAAGGCCAAGGTGGAAGTCCGCAACGTGCGTGCCGACATCAAGGATAAGCTGAAGAAAGCTATCAAGGATGGTCTTTCTGAGGATAATGAGAAGGATGCAGAGCTCGAACTTCAGAAATTACACGACAAGTATATCAAGAAGCTTGACGATCTCATCGCAGCGAAGAATAAGGAGATTATGACCGTTTAATGAAAGGTCTCGTTATTAAGAATACTGGCAGCTGGTACACCGTCATGACCGACGATGACCAGCTTCTTGATTGTAAGGTGAAGGGCAATTTCCGCATGAAGGGAATCCGCTCTACGAATCCCGTGGCTGTTGGCGACAGGGTGACTGTCGGAGAAGGCAACTGGATTACGGAGATTGAAGACCGCAAGAACTACATCATCCGTAAGAGCATCAATCTCTCCAAGCAGAGTCATATCATAGCTGCTAATGTCGATCTGGCACTGCTGGTGGTGACCATCAATCGCCCCCAGACCTCTACGACCTTTATCGACAGGTTTCTGGCCTCTGCTGAGGCTTATCGTGTGCCTGTTGTCCTGATTTTTAACAAGCGTGACATCCTTGATGATGATGAGCAGCGTTACCTCGACATGATGATAAACCTCTATCAGACGGTAGGGTATGAGTGCCGTGCTGTCTCTGCTGCGACAGGTGAAGGTGTTGATGCCCTTCGCCCTATGCTTGAGGGTAAGGTTACGTTGCTCAGCGGTAATAGTGGTGTCGGCAAATCCACGCTGATCAACCGCCTTGTGCCAGGAGCCAATCTGCGCACCTCTGAGATATCCGATGCTCATCAGACAGGTCAGCATACCACAACCTTCAGCGAGATGATACCCTTCCCTGGTGGTGGGTGGGTGATGGACACGCCAGGCATCAAAGGTTTCGGAACATTCGACATGAAACCCGAGGAACTGACAAGCTATTTCAAGGAGATCTTCCATTTCTCCAAGGACTGTCGTTTCTCCAACTGTACCCATACCCATGAACCGGGTTGTGCGGTGCTCAAGGCCTTGGAAGACCATTACATCGCTGAAAGCCGTTATCAGTCCTATCTCTCTATGCTCGAAGATAAGGATGAGGGAAAATATCGGGCAGCATATTAATTTAGTTATTTTAGGCTCAGTCCTCTAAGGGATAGCATATTCTGTATTTATGAAAAAGAATTGTTTTTTATTCTTTACACTTCTGGCATTCTCGTTTCATGCCTTGTCTGTTTCTGCACAAGTCAAGACCCAGATTAGGGAGTTCAACCTCTCTGGCCCTTATGCCGTGTCAGAACCCTTTGCCCTTGACACCGTCGACGTGCAGGGCAGGAAGTTCGATTCTAACAGCCTGATGAGTGCCATCTCACTCACATCGCAGTCCACGGGCAGGTTCTCGGGCAGTGTCCTTCCCTCGTTGCCCGACAGCAAGAGTGTTGGCCTGCTCTCGTTCTATATCGATAATGCCGATTTCATCAAGGGTAAGATTGAGGTCAAGGGCCCCAAGAATGCGAAACTCTATATTGATGGCGTTGAGGCTACTCCAGAACTCAACCTCGCCCCTGAGCACCATCATTTCGCTATCCGCTTCCTGAGCATGCCAAAGGATACCGACTCCATCAGTGTCACCCTCGAGAGCAATCTCTCTGTAACCCCCTCTCTCTCATCTAAGCATCCCTACATGGTTCATGATCTGACGGATGGCAAACGGGTGCGTGGCATCTCCCTTTCTGCTGATGGACAGCTGGTGGCACTGTCATACCAGACCACAGCGCGTGGAGGCGACTCGCGTTGGAGCTACGAGATCCGCGACGTCAAGACCCAGCGCCTCATCTCTCAGCCGTCAGGCAACCCCCAGTGGATGCCGAAGTCCGCTGCCTATCTGGTAGAAGAGAAAGATGGCAGCCGACGCCATCTGTATAAGGTCGATCCTAAGACCGGTCTTCGCACAAGTTTTGCCCGTGATATTCCAGAGGGCTTCTATGTGGTAGCGCCAACAGAGGATTTTCTCATCTTCTATGTCGAGGAGGAAGGTCCTAAGGAGGATAAGGAGATTTTCGAGATTCTCGAGATGGACGACCGTCAGCCTGATTGGCGTAAGCGCAGCTATCTGACTAAATATGATATCAAGACAGGTCTCACCCGGCGTCTCACCTTTGGCAACAAGGGCGAGTCTCTCATGGATATCTCGCAGGATGGCCGTCAGCTTCTGGTTACCAGCAGTCGCTCACGCCTCACCAAGCGTCCTACGACGGTGTCTGATGTATTCATCGTGAACACACAGACCCTGAAGGTCGATACCGTTTTCGCTGGCGTGGAGTTTGTCGAGGGAGGCTCGTTCTCGCCCGATGGCACTCAGCTCTTGCTCAAGGGCACGCCAGAGGCTTTCAACCGTATCGGTTGTCAGCTCCCTGCAGAGGTCACTCCCAGCATGACAGAGCATGAGCTCTATCTCTACGACCTCGCCTCGAAACAGGTGACGCCATTGACCAAGGACTTTAATCCCAGCATTGAGACTGTCGACTGGTCATGGTCCGACGGACAGATCTATTTCTCTGCCGAGGATCTCGACTATGTCAATATGTTTGTGCTGAATCCTAAGACGGGCGGTATTACTAAACTCGCCATCTCAGGCGACTATGCCTATCGTTACAACATAGCTTCCCATGCCCCCGTGTTGGGTTATCTCTCCTATAAGACCATGGAGCCCGCCTCTGCCTATGTCGTTTCTCTCGGCGCCCGCCCGACCTCTAAGCTGTTCTTCGATGGAAAGACGGCCCTTGGCGATGCGGAGATCGGCACCTGTCAGGACTGGAACTTCACCAACTCCAAGGGCGATACCGTCTATGGACGCCTCTATCTCCCCAAGGATTTCGATGCCACGAAGAAATACCCCATGATAGTCTATTATTATGGAGGCTGCTCTCCCGTGTCTCGCTATTTCGAATCACCTTATGCCCCGCAGTACTGGAACTCTCTGGGCTATGTGGCTTATATCCTCCAACCCAGTGGAGCCACAGGCTTTGGTCAGGAGTGGGCTTCCCGCCATGTCAACACAGCAGGTCGTGGACCTGCTGAGGACATCATTGAGGGAACGAAGAAGATCTGTGAGGCCCATCCTTTCATCAATCCGGAGAAGATCGGTTGTATGGGAGCATCCTATGGTGGTTTCATGACACAGTACCTGCAGACACAGACCGACATCTTTGCAGCAGCAGTCTCTCATGCAGGAATCTCCAACCACACCAGTTACTGGGGTGAGGGCTACTGGGGCTATAACTACAGCGAGGTCAGCATGGCGAACAGTTACCCCTGGAGCCATCGTGAGCTTTTTGTCAATCAGAGTCCGCTCTTCAATGCCGACAAGATCCACACCCCCTTGCTTCTGCTTCACGGTAATGCCGATACGAACGTGCCGCTCATCGAGAGTCTCCAGATGTTCACCGCCCTCAAACTCTTAGGTCGTGAGGTGGCCCTCGTAGAGGTTGAAGGTGAGAACCATCACATCCTCGACTACTCTAAGCGCGAGAAGTGGCTGGCCACCCAGATGGCTTGGTTTGCCCGTTTCCTTAAAGACGACCCCACCTGGTGGAACCACCTCTATCCGTCAAAGCACCTGTAGGATTTTAGAAAATAGAATATGACAGAATTAGATAACAAGCGAATCGCAGTATTACTGTCTGGCGGTGTCGACAGTAGTGTCGTGCTTTACGAACTCGTAAGGCAGGGCCTGAAACCTGATTGCTTCTATATAAAGATTGGTCCTGAGGAAGAGGAGGAGTGGGACTGCTCCTCTGAAGAGGATCTGGAGATGGCTACGGCTGTGTCGCATAAGTATGGCTGTAAACTTGAAGTTATCGACTGTCATAAAGAGTACTGGGACCAGGTCACACAGTACACGATGGATAAGGTCCGTGCAGGACTGACTCCTAACCCTGACGTGATGTGCAACCGCCTCATCAAGTTCGGTGCGTTCGACGAGAAACGGGGGCGCGATTATGATCTCATTGCCACAGGTCATTATGCCCAGACCGAGATTGATGCTCAGGGCAACAAGTGGCTTTGCACCAGTCCTGACCCTGTCAAGGATCAGACCGACTTCTTGGCTCAGATCTACGACTGGCAGTTGCGCAAGGCACTTTTCCCGATAGGTCACTATATGAAGGACGAGGTGCGCGTCATTGCCGAACGCGAGCATCTTGTCAATGCCAAGCGCCGGGACTCTCAGGGCATCTGTTTCCTTGGTAAGATCAATTATAATGATTATATCCGCCGTTACCTCGGCGAACAGCCGGGCGATGTTATCGAGCTTGAAACGGGCAAGCGGATAGGAGAGCATAAAGGTCTGTGGTTCCATACCATAGGTCAGCGCAAGGGCATGGGCTTTGGCGGAGGTCCTTGGTTCGTGGTAAAGAAGGATGTTGCCAGCAATATTCTCTATGTGTCGCATGGTTACGACCCTGAGACGGCGTATAAGCAGGAGTTCCCAGTTCATGCATTCCATTGGCTCACCATTCCTGTGGAATGTACGGATGTGACGTTCAAGATCCGTCATACGCCTGAGTATCATCCTGCCACGTTGGAGTGGACTTCCCCCGACTCTTTCATTCTCCATTCCAAGGCTCCTATCCATGGTGTTGCTCCTGGGCAGTTCGCAGTCATTTATGATTCTGCTCACCACCGCTGCCTCGGCTCTGGCGAAATCACGGTTTAGCTCTAAACTGTGATTTTATATTATGTTTTTTTATGCAGGGTAAAACCCTGCAGTTTTTCCATCATCCCCAACCCCTTCTTCATAAGAAGGGGCTTCGAACCTTTTTCCAAACCCTTTTCCAATCGTTGGAAAATCAGACAGCCGGCCTCTGAGCCAGGACGTTTTCGCACCTTTCTTTTGGTTCTGTTTTCTTTCGGTGACGAAAGAAAATGAACAAGGGAATCCTCGAGTGAGACAAAGATGAAAAAGGGGAGTCTCGAGGACTCCCCTTGGGAAAAAACTATTTCTTTAAAGCCAAACTGCCAAAGTAATCAAGGCACGTTTTCTTCCAAAGCTTTGCATTCTCAAGCTGATGCTGCAACCTGTCATCAACCTCCTTCCAGCGCTGTTCGTCAACAAACGGCTTCGTCTCATTCCAGATGCGGATGAAGTCCTCCACCTCATCTACACCGCGAGCGTAGCGATATTCCATCTCTTCATAAACAGTGCGACCGCTCTTCAGACGGTAAGTCCAAGGCACACGATGGAACCACAGCAGATAACGCTCAGGACACGTGTTGATATTGTCATAGATACTGCAGTACGGCTCTCTGTATTGAGCAGTGGCGTTCGATCCGGTGTGTGTGCGGTCGAATCCGATGCTGTCACTGTTTGCCCTGTGATAATATACAGGACACCACTCCAATGGCATGTGTGCGTTGAATCCGTCAGGCTCAGGTCCATAGTGCTCATCGAAGGCGAAGATATGGTGCAGTCCGATAGGCATCATATAGTCCACGCATGCCTCACGTGAGCGAAGCATCACGCTCAGCAATTGGGCCTGTACTCCTGTCTCTCTGTCTCCAAATGTAGCTCCCAGCCACTCTGTGGCTATATCCTCACTTGTAAGATAAGGGTCCCACGCCAGTCTGCCGAACGCATACCAGTTGGCTTGTGAGAAATGGTGGCCACACCAGTTCCTGTCAAGTCCGATGTTTGCGACACCGGCAATGCCGACGAGTCTTGATGGCTCCACAAACCCGAAGAACTCACGCCACATAGGTGCCAGATATACCAGATGGCGCGACTGTCCCAGATACTCCTGTGTAATCTGGAGCTCAGCCATCTGTTTTGTCTGGTGGATATTATCAAAGATAGGCGCGTATGGCTCACGAGGCTGGAAGTCCAGCGGACCGTTCTTCGACTGCAGGATCACGTTGTCGCGGAACTTGCCATCCAAGTCTATGAACTCCGATACAGCCTGTTTCACACGATCCTCTCCTTTATGTGCAGCGCCATACACAAAACTTCTCCACATGATGATGCCCCCGTATGGTTTCACGGCATCAGCCAGCGTGTTAGCGCCGTCAGCATGTGTGCGCTTATAGTCGAAGGGACCGGGCTGCCCTTCCGAGTTCGCCTTTACCAGGAAACCGCCGAAGTCAGGTATCTGCTGGTAAATCTCCTTGGCCTTGGCTTTCCACCACGCCTTCACCTGGGCATTCAGCGGGTCTGCGGTCTTCACGGGTTTCCCCCCGTTGAATCCCTTGGCGGGAATCGACATGGGCGAGGCAAAGTTCACCGACAGATACACCTTAATGCCATAAGGTCTCAACACGTCAGCATACACCTTAACCTTATTGATATACTCAGCCGACAGCATTTTGGGCGATGCGTTCACGTTGTTCAGTACGGTACCGTTGATACCGATAGAGGCGTTAGCACGTGCATATTCCTTGATGAGGTCAAGGTCGGGCGCATGGTTAGGGTCTTCTACGAAGATGGTATGTCCGTGGAAGGCCTTCCCTCCAGGTTTCCCTTGCCAGAAGATGCTCAGTCCGGCATACCCTCTCTCAATCGTCCCGTTCAGATTATCCCAGTGGTTCAGTATTCTTAATTTATAGAAAGGCTTACTGGTAATGTCCAGTTTCCCTGTTTCCCTGTCTCCTCCTTGTCTCCCTGTCTCCTTGACTCCTTGTCTCCTTAATAACTCATACGCACCATACAGCAGTCCGATCTCGTTCTTTGCCGAGATTTCTTTCACCTTCTCACCTTTTATGCTATATGCATCCTCCTGCATCGTCGGGTCGACGACGAGCCTGACCTCCTCGCCCTGATAATACGTCCTCAACTCCTGAGCAGCGATACACTCAGGCCCGGTAACCTTAGCCTTGTTCACGGGTTGATATCTCAGCCACAGCTGATGACCGTCTTCAGCCTTCATGCTGAAGGGCAGAAAGATAAGAAGGTAAAAAGGTAGAACCCGTTTTACCGCGTTTAGATAAATGCTTTTGATTTTCATATCTGTTTGTAATTGTTGATTCTGAGGGCAAATATACGAAATAATTCTTAAATTTCCTCTTTTGCTTTTTTACTTTTTTACTTTTTTCCTATCTTTGCAACCACAAATCAAAGAAAAGAGACAAAATGAAAAAGGTGAGACTACTATTAGCGGCGTTTCTCGTCGTATTCCCATTGTTGCTTCATGCATCCGACTTCACAGTGGGCAAGAACACATTCCTGCTCAATGGCAAGCCTTTCGTGGTAAAGGCGGCCGAGGTGCATTATCCCCGCATTCCCCGTCCTTACTGGGAGCATCGCATCCAGATGTGCAAGTCGTTAGGCATGAACACCCTCTGCATCTATGTGTTCTGGAACATCCATGAACCCCGTGAGGGCCAGTTCGATTTCTCCGAAAACAACGACGTGGCAGAATTCTGTCGCCTGGCACAGCAGAATGGCATGTATGTCATTGTGCGCCCCGGTCCTTATGTCTGTGCAGAGTGGGAGATGGGCGGCCTGCCTTGGTGGCTCCTGAAGAAGAAGGATATCCGTCTGCGCGAGCAGGATCCCTATTTCATGGAGCGTGTGCGCCTTTTTGAAAAGAAGGTAGGCGAGCAGCTGGCCCCCCTCACCATCCAGAATGGCGGTCCCATCATCATGGTTCAGGTCGAAAACGAGTACGGCTCCTACGGCGAAGATAAGCCTTATATCTCAGAAATCCGCGATTGCCTGCGGGGTATCTATGGTGAAAAGCTGGCGCTTTTCCAGTGCGACTGGGCTTCAAACTTCGAGAAGAACGGTCTCGACGACCTTGTATGGACCATGAACTTCGGTACAGGTGCGAACATCGACGAGCAGTTCAAGCGCCTGAAAGAGCTGCGCCCCGATGCCCCGTTGATGTGCTCAGAGTTCTGGAGTGGCTGGTTCGATAAGTGGGGGGCTAATCACGAGACACGTCCTGCCAAGGATATGGTTGAAGGTATCGACGAGATGCTGTCCAAGAACATCAGCTTCTCCCTCTATATGACCCATGGAGGCACCTCCTTCGGTCATTGGGCGGGTGCCAATTCCCCCGGTTTCGCGCCCGATGTCACCTCCTACGACTACGATGCGCCCATCAATGAGTATGGTGGTGCCACCGACAAGTACTTCCAGTTGCGCAAGACCATGCAGAAATATAGCAAGACGCCCCTTCCTGCCCAGCCGGCGCCCCCTGCCATGATGATCAGCATTCCCTCCTTCGAGCTCACCGAGCGTGCCGACATCATCCTTGGTGCCGACAGTCTGGTGATGGACAGTCCCCTTCTTACCATGGAAGAGATGAACCAGGGCTGGGGCTCTATGCTCTACGTCACCACCTTGCCCGAGATAACCACCGAGAGCGTGCTCACCCTCAGCGATTGCCACGACTTTGCCCAGGTGTTTGTCGATACTACCTATGTCGGTAAGATCGATCGGGTGCGTAATGAGAAGAGTCTGCGCATCCCTGCCGTTAAGAAAGGCCAGGAACTCAAGATCCTCGTTGAGGCTATGGGACGCATTAATTTCGGTCGTGCCATCAAGGATTATAAGGGTATCACCGAGAGTGTCACCCTTACGTCAGAGCAGGATGGGCATGAGCTCACCTGGAACCTCAGGAAGTGGAACATCCTGACGATTCCCGACGACTACCAGACAGCCCTCCGTGCCCTTCGTGCAGCCTCAGAGTCTGCTGGAGCGAAACCCCTCTTCAAGGGCTCTGGCTATTATCGTGGCTATTTCAACCTTCGCAAAGTGGGCGACACCTTCCTTAATATGGAACAGTGGGGTAAGGGTCAGGTCTATGTCAATGGTCATGCCATAGGTCGTTTCTGGTCTATTGGTCCTCAGCAGACACTCTATGTGCCGGGTTGCTGGCTTAAGAAAGGCAGAAACGAAGTCGTTGTTCTTGACGTGGTTGGCCCCTCACTCGATGCCTATGCCCCTTCCATCATGAAGAATCTCAAGAAGGCGAAAGTACGTAAGTCGAAAAAATCGAAAACACTTGAACTCCCTGTCTCCCTGTCTCCTTGTCTCCACAGTGTCAACGCCCCCGAGCTCGATAAACTGAATATCGAAAAATCTCGTACACATAACAACCCGGGCGATAAGCCCGATCTCAACTCTGCCACACCGGCGGTTGTCGCTCAGTTCGCCCCGGGCAATGGCTGGCAGACTGTTCGTTTGAATACACTAGTAAAAGGACGGTTTGTGGCTATTCAAGTCAACTCTACCTATGCAGGAACCTCCGATGCGTCCATCGCCGAACTCTATATCCGTGATGCTGAAGGCAACCGCCTTTCTCGTGAGTCATGGATGGTGAAATATGCTGACAGCGAGGATGTCCTTCGTGGTAACTTCACGGCCGATAAAGTCTTCGACCTTCAGGAGTCCACCTACTGGCGTACAGCCAAGGCAGCCGCCCTGCCTCATTTGATAGTCATCGACCTTGGTAGCGAGCAGACCGTTTCCGCCCTCGATTACCTCCCTCGTGCCGAACAAGGCGCCCCTGGTTCTATCAAGGATTTTCAGGTGTTTGTCTATTAAAATTGTATAAAAATGAAATAAGTCCCGAAACAATTTGGCTGTTTCGGGACTTTTTGGTATCTTTGCAGCCGTTATAAGTCCGGCTCGGGTTTCTGAGCTGCGGCTTCGATTGAGTAATGTCGCTGAAAGCCAGTGCAATACGAACATCGTTTAAGTTGGATATTATTACTACGACCGTCTGTTCGCCAGTAACGGTGTCCCCCTTTTGTGTCTTTATTCACTGAAAATAAACAAAAATTTTACGATATGAAAAAGTTTCTTTTAGCATGTACGCTCCTTCTGAGTGCAGTGGCATCCCACGCCCAGATGAGCGACACCCAGGTGATGCAGTATGTACAGCGTGAGATGAAGTCTGGCGCTTCTCAGGCCCAGATTGCCACACGTCTCATGCAGCGTGGCGTAACGATGCAGCAGTTGCAGCGCATACGCTCTCAGTACGAAACACTTAATGGCGGACGTTCTTCCCGCTCTTCGGGCTCCGATGCCGATGTGCTGGTAGCCGACAGCCGTCTGCGCGAGAACAACGGTTCCATCCGTACCGACTCGGCAGGCAACGCCCTCTATACGCAGATTGTCAAAGCCACTTCTGCAGGTACAGAGGATGCAGAGCAGCGTACTAAGGTTCATATCGCCAGTGGCAGCAACACCATCCATGGCAAGGCAGTCTTCGGTCGTGACATTTTCAACCAGAAGGCCCTTTCCTTCGAGCCCAACATGAACATCGCTACCCCCGCCACCTACATCGTCGGTCCTGGCGATAAGGTGTTCGTCGATGTCTATGGCGCTTCCCAGAAGTCAGAGCAGCTCGAGGTCTCTCCCGATGGCACCATCATGGTTACAGGCTATGGCCCCATTCACATCGGTGGCCTCTCAGTCGATGCAGCCAATGCCAAGATCCGTCGTGTGCTCGGCCAGCGTTACAGCAGTTCCGAGATCCGCATGACAGTCGGTCAGACCCGCACCATCTCAGTCAACGTGATGGGTGAGGTCATGGCTCCTGGTACCTACACCCTCAGCGCCTTCGCCTCAGTGTTCCATGCCCTGTATATGGCTGGTGGTGTCAACTCCCTCGGTACCCTGCGTAACATCAAGGTCTTCCGTGGTGGCCGTCAGATCACCTCGGTCGATATCTACGACTATATCCTCAATGGCAAGCTCACGGGCAATGTCCGTCTGGCCGATAACGATGTCATCATGGTTGGTCCTTACGATTGCATTGTCGACATCGCCGGTAATGTCAAGCGCCCCATGGCCTATGAGATGAAGAAGAATGAGAGCGTAGCCACCCTGTTGAAGTATTCAGGCGGTTTCTCTACAGGTGCTTATCAGAAAGCCGTTCGCCTCAATCGTGTATCTGGCGATAAGTTCTCAGCCTATAATATCCCCGAGTTCGAGATGGCCGACTTCAAGTTGCTCGATGGCGACTCAGTCACAGTCGACACCATCCTCCGTCGTTATGAGAACACTGTTGAGGTAAGAGGTGCTGTTTATCATCCGGGCCAGTACGACCTTGGTGGCAGCACCACCACCGTCCGTTCTCTTATCGAGAATGCCGGCGGCCTCACCGAAGAAGCCTTCACGTCTCGTGCCGTGCTCCATCGTATGAAGTCCGACCGCACATGGCGTGTCCTCTCAGTCGATGTTGAGGGCATCATGAACGGCACAGTCGCTGATATCCCCCTCGAGAACGAGGATGTGCTCACCATCTCTGTCCAGCAGGACAAGATGAACCAGCGCACCATCACCATCCATGGCGAGGTGCAGTTCCCTGGCACTTACGAGTACGCAGATAACGAGACCATCGAGGACTTCATCATCCAGGCAGGTGGTCTCACCGATGCAGCCTCAATGGCAAAGGTCGACGTTTCTCGTCGCATCATCGATCCCCGTCGTGTCCACGACTCCAAGGAGATTGCCCATACCTACAGCTTCACCCTGAAAGACGGTCTTATCATCAGTGGTGGTGATAACTTCACCCTCCAGCCCTACGATGAGGTCTATGTACGTCGCAGCCCGGGTTTCGTTCCCCAGCGCAACATCTCAGTCGAGGGTGAGGTCATGTTTGCCGGCACCTACACACTCTCTCAGAAGAACCAGCGCCTCAGCGATGTTATCAAGGCAGCAGGTGGTGTTACCGACGAGGCCTATATACGTGGTGCCCGCATCGAGCGTCCTCTGAACGAGGATGAGAAGTTCCGCCTCAACCGTCTGCTCAAGATGGTCGAGATGCAGGGAGGCTCAGGCCTTGATTCCAAGAAAGTCAGTCAGGATTCCGTTTACTATGTCGGTATCGAGCTCGACAAGGCATTGGCCAATCCCGGCTCCGACTATGATGTCATCCTTCGCGAGGGCGACAGACTCGTTGTTCCCGAGTACTCAGGTACCGTTAAGATCAACGGTAACGTCATGTACCCCAACACCGTGGCCTACACCAGTGGCAAGTCCTACAAGTGGTATGTCAACGAGGCAGGAGGCTATGGCAATGGTGCTAAGCGTTCAAAGGCCTTCATTCTCTATCAGAATGGTAAGGTCTCTAAGGCCAGCAAGGGTAAGGTAGAACCCGGTTGCGAGATTATCATCCCCAACAAGACCCGTTCTGCAGCTGAGAACATAGGCATGTTCACCAACATCGGCACCTCACTCGCCACCATGGTTACCATGATCGCCACCGTCACCAACCTCATCAAGACCTTCTAAAAACTTCCCAAGCCGAACCTTTGATGTTTCGAAGCCCTCTTGGCTAAGAGGGTTGGGTAATCGAAAGAAATAATGAGAATCTGCAGGAATTTCCTGCAAAATATACTTTTCTTAAATGGAAGAAAACAAAAACATAATTGAAAATCAATCAGAAGAATCATCAATTGATTTTGTAGCAATTTGGAAAGCAATACTGAAGCACAGAAAACTTTATTATAAAGTTCTTCCTGTGACCTTCATCTTCATGTGTATTTACACATTGTCTTTGCCCAACTACTACAAATGCGTGGTAACCCTCGCTCCCGAGATGGGCAAGAGCAGTAGTGGTAGTGGCTTGGCCGCCCTTGCCAGCAGCTTTGGTGTGAATCTTGGTGGTGGAGGCAATGCTGCAGGCGATGCCATTACTCCTATGCTTTATCCGGATTTGATGAACTCGGTCGATTTCAAGACCTCGCTCTTCGATGTCAAGGTGCAGCGTAAAGACGATAAGGCTCCCATGACCTATTACGACTACCTCATGAACGAACAGAAGCGTCCCTGGTGGTCGGGCTTCTTCGGTCTGATGAAGCGTGAGAAGGCAGAGGAACAGCCTGTCAATACCTTCGAGCTTACCAAGGAGCAGGAGGGCGTTGCAAAGGCAATCGCTGCCAATGTAGTCTGCAATGTTGATAAGAAGACCAATGTTATTATAATAGAGGTTACCGATCAGGACCCCCGTATTGCGGCGATGATGGCAGATACGGTCCAGACCCGTCTGCAAGACTTCTTAACCAAATACCGCACCAATAAGGCGCGTCACGATTTGGCTTACATTGAGTCTTTGCAGAAGCAGGCCAAAAAAGCCTACGAGCATGCTCGCCAGTTGTATGTCGATTATATGGATTCCAATCAGAATATGATACTGTTGTCTGCCATGCAGAAACAGACTGATTTGGAAAATGAGATGCAGTTGCAGTATAATAACTACAATGCCCTCAATGCCCAAGTCATCGATGCCAAGGCTAGGGTTCAGGAGGTAACACCTGCGTTTACCACCCTCCAAAGTGCCACGGTTCCTTTGCGTAAGGATGGTCCCAAACGTAGCCTGATTGTCCTCGGTTTCCTTTTCCTCGCAACTCTTGTTACAACCGCCTGGGCCCTCCACAAAGAAGATCAGCTCAAACCCTTGTTAGGATTGAGTTGAAGATTACAGACCTTAGTATTTGTATATAGTTATAATACTTGGAATTTATCCCCCACTTCTCACACTTCCCGTACCCGGATTAGGTGCGGAAAGTGTGAGAAGTGGGGGATAAAAAGAGAATATACCAACTAGAAGAAAGCACTGACTATTTCAGATAAAACCCTGCTTAGTAGATGAATAAAGATACAATTACAGTTACTTCGCCATTACTCCCAGATCTTGGTGAGTTTAATGAGTATTTGAAGAAAATCTGGGATTCTAAGTGGATAACAAACAACGGGCAATTCCATAAGCAGTTGGAGAAAGCGCTTGCTGACTATCTCCATGTGCCTTATGTGTGTCTGTTTACTAATGGTACACTTCCCTTAATGACAGCTTTGCAGGCATTGCGCATTACAGGAGAGGTGATTACCACACCATATAGCTTTGTGGCTACAACTCATTCAATATGGTGGAATCATTGTAAACCTGTTTTTGTAGATATAGACCCCAATACTGGTAATATAGACCCAGATAAGATTGAGGCAGCTATCACTCCAGCCACAACCTGTATAATGCCAGTGCATGTATATGGTAAACCTTGTGATACCAAGCGTATTCAGGAGATTGCTGATAAATACGGCTTGAAGGTCATATATGATGCAGCTCATGCCTTCGGAGTAGAGGTGCCAGCCGAAGAATATGGATTGGAAGCCTATGACGATAAAGGCCTGGCAGGTATTATGAATGCAGGTGATATGTCAACCCTCAGTTTCCATGCCACAAAGGTCTTTAATACGATTGAAGGTGGTGCTCTGGTTGTTCATGATGAGGCGATGAAGAAACGTATTGATTATCTTAAAAACTTTGGTATTACTGGCGAAGTAACAGTAGTAGCTCCTGGTATCAATGGTAAAATGGATGAGATGCGTTCTGCCTATGGCTTATTGAATCTGAAACAGGTCGATGCCGCTATTGAAAAACGTCATCAGGTGGCAGTTAAATACCGTGAAGCATTGCGTAATATTTCAGGCATCCGTTTCTTCGATGATATGCCTGATGTCCGTCACAACGACAGTTATTTCCCAATCTTTATTAATGCATCGGAATACGGCATGACTCGTGACGAGCTTTACTTTAAGATGAAAGAGCAGAGTGTGCTAGGACGTCGTTATTTCTATCCATTGATCAGCACTTTTGGCACCTATCGAGGACTTTCAAGCGCATCACCAGAAAACCTCCCTGTGGCAACAAAGATGGCGAATGAGGTAATTTGTTTACCAATGCATTATGCTTTGACAGAGGAGGATATTAATCGTGTACTGGAATTAGTAATAAGATAGGAATGCAACAGAAAAGGATTATGCTGCTTGGTGGCTTGCGCTACCTAAAACCTGTGATAGATGCAGCCCACAAACAGGGCTACTATGTGATAACGGCAGACTATCTGCCCAGCAATATTGCTCACAAGTGGAGTGATGAGTATTGTAATGTCAGCATCATTGACAAGGAGGCCGTTCTGCGTGAGGCTCAGCGGTTACAGATAGACGGCATTATGTCTTTTGCTTGTGACCCTGGTGTTGTGTCTGCAAGTTATGTACAAAATAAGATGGGGTTACCCTCATTTGGTCCTTTTGAGTCTGTAGAAATACTCCAAAACAAAGATAAGTTCCGTGCGTTCTTAGCTAAGAATGGTTTTAATGTACCGCAGGCTAAGGGCTTTGATAGTGTTGAGGCTGCCATGGAGGAAATCTACTGGTATCCTTGGCCTGTGATAGTGAAGCCTACAGATGCAGCGGGAAGTAAGGGCGTAACCAGAGTGGATAAGGCTGAGGATTTGAAACCAGCGTTGGAATATGCCATGGAGCATAGTATTTCTGGTCATATCATTGTTGAGGAATTTATTGATAAGCAAGGTTGTTCTTCTGATACAGATAGCTTCTCAGAAGATGGTAAACTGAAGTTTGTAAGCTTCTGTGCTCAACGTTTTGATGCTGAGGCAACTAACCCTTATACTCCGGCGGCTTATTCTTGGCCTTCAACTTTTACAAAGGAGCAGGAGGACTATTTGACCTCCGAGATTCAGCGACTGATATCGCTATTGAATTTGAAGACTGTTGTTTATAACATCGAGGTTCGTGTTGCACCTAACGGGAAATCTTATATTATGGAGTTGACACCTCGCGGAGGTGGCAATCGCCTGTGTGAAATGCTACGTTATGCTACAGGTGTGGATATGATAACGGCAATTACCCGTGCAATGGTAGGCGATCCAATCTTAGAACCCATAGAGCAGAAACCCTATAATGGTCACTGGGCAGAGATAATTCTTCATGCTGATAAGGATGGCGTATTTGATCATTTGGAAATCAGCAAGGATTTACCAGCAGAGATTGTAGAAGAAGACCTTTGGGTAGAGAAAGGAGATAAGGTGGAATCATTCGAAGGAGCGAACAATGCTATTGGTACTTTGGTGCTGAAGTTTCAGACAACAGAAGAACTTGAAAAAGCTATTACCAATCAGAGAAATTGGCTGAAAGTAGTTGTACAGTAATGGATGCAATAGGCGGCTATTTCTCATTAGAGTTTCCCTCACACGAGGAGTATCATAAGAATGCTATTCGGCTGAATACCGGGCGCAATTGCCTAGAGTATATCCTGCGCGTACGACGGTATAAGAAGGTGTACGTGCCTTATTATACCTGTGAGGCTGTGATGGAACCTATCAACAAGTTGGGCATTCCGTATAAATACTATCATGTCAATATCCATCTGGAAATACGAGATGAAATAGTGTTGGAAGCAGGCGAGGCCTTACTCTACACAAACTATTTTGGTCTCAAGCAGCGATATACGGAGCAGTTGGCACAACAATATGGAAACCGCCTGATTGTCGACAATACGCAGGCATTTTATACAAAGCATATTAAGGGGATAGATACATTCTATACATGCCGCAAGTTCTTTGGTGTACCTGATGGTGCCTATCTTTACTGTGATAAAAAACTTGATGATGATATAGAACAAGACTATTCATTCGACAGGGTAGCACACCTTGTAAAGCGTATTGACCTTTCTGCTGAAGAAGGCTTTAAGGACTTCAGACAGGTAGATGACGGACTGGATAACCAGCCTATCCGTAAGATGTCAAAGTTGACGCAGCATATGATGCAGGGAATTGACTACGAGGTTGTGGCACACCGTCGCAGAGCAAACTACCAGTTGCTGCAAGAGGCTCTTATTAAAGAGAATAACCTCGAGTTGCATTTGGAGGAAGATGCCGTACCGATGATATATCCCTATTTTGTATCGGAGGACGGATTGCGTGAGAAACTAATAGAGAATAAGATTTTCGTTGCTCGCTATTGGCCTAATGTTCTGGCTTGGACTACAAAGGAAAATTTGGAGTATTTGCTTGCGCTCCAAATGCAACCATTGCCAATAGATCAGAGATATGGCGAAGAAGAAATGAATTACATATTAGAGACGATACAAAAATTAAAATGAATAGAACTTTGAAAGGTAAGAGGCTGTTGGTACTTGGTGGAAATGCTATTTCATGTGAGATTGTTAAGGCAGCTAAAGACATGGGAGTTTATACAATTGTTACAGATTGGAATAAATATGAAGACTCCCCTGCAAAGCAAATTGCTGATGATTTTTGGAATATCAGCCTGATGGATTACGAAACGCTTTTAAATAAAATAAAAGAATGTGGCGTAGATGGCATACTTACAGGTTTCACAGATTCCTATCTATTACCTTATCAACATTTGTGTGAACTTGCCAATTTGCCATGCTATGCCACCAAGGAAGTCTTTGAAACGACTATGGATAAGGCTAAGTTTAAACAACTATGCCGGGAAAATGGTGTTCCAGTCATTCCTGAGTACCAGATGGAATCATTCGATCCTTCAGTTATCAACAACAAAAACAAGGTTATCATTAAACCCGTTGATAATAGTGGGTCTCGTGGTGTAATCCTTTGTGAATCGCCATACGACTACCAAAAGTGCTTAAAATATGCATTATCCTTCTCCGAGAAAAAACAAGTTGTAATTGAAAAGTATATGGAAATGGATAGTTTGTCTGTTTCCTATACAATTCAAGATGGTGTTTTGTCTTTGTCAACCACAGATGACCGACATGTTTATAAATCACCAAACGGAGGATCGGTAACTCAATGTAGTCTTTATCCTTCTAAATATACAGAAGCTTATATTGAGAGAATGGATTCAAAGGTTAAAAAGATGTATCAAAACCTTGGTGTCAAAAATGGCGTTCTTTCATTGCAGTTTTTTACTGATGGCGTAGATTATTATGCCATGGAAATGGGACATCGTCTAACAGGTGGGCAACATTATACTTATACAAAACTTGAAAATGGAGTCAGTGTACTTGATTGTCTTATCCACTTTGCCATAACAGGTAGGATGGCAGACTATCCAATAATTGAGAAAGACAACGCTCGGTTTTCTAATCTCTATTGCCACTTATATATACTCGGTAAAGAGGAGCGGATAGCTAAATTTGAAGGATTGGATTATCTCAAGCAGAAACCAGAAATATCACATATATCACAAATGAAAAGAGTAGGTGATAAGATTGGAGCTGACGGAACTTCTGCACAGAAGGTTGTTGGTTTACATCTTAAAGTTGCAGATGTTTCGCATTTGAAAAAAGTGTTGGTTGAGATTGAAAATAATCTCCACTTCTATGATGATAAAGGAAATGATTGTAAAATAAATTTTAATAGTAACATATTATGAACTTTTACACAATGAAAGAAACCCGCGCATTTCTTGAAAGCGTTGGTATGCCAGGAGGTGACCTGTATGATTTACCTACTTCAGAAAAGAGATTTGAAGATGGTGGTCAATACCGATTTGAGGTACCTGGCATTCAGGGACCTGCTCCGATGAAAGCTCTTTTGGAGGCGCTTGATGAATATGGTATCCAAATTCATCGTGTTACCCAGACCAAGGGTATTATGTTCCTTACTGATGATGAAATCAAGAAGATGGTGGAATACGCAGAGAAGTGGAAGGTACAGCTAATTCTTGCCTGCGGCCCTCGTGCAACAACTGACACCTCTGCATCAGTTAAGACAGAGGAAGGTCAGCGTATGGGATACCGTCTTCGTGGACAGGAGCAGATAGTTCGAGGAATTGAGGAAATAAAGCGTGCAGCTGCATTTGGAGTTCGTGGTTTTCTGATTTATGATGAAGGTCTGCTTTGGGCTTTGAATGAAGCTCGCAAGGCTGGATACATCCCTGGTGACTGTCATTTCAAAGTAAGTGCTCATAGCGGTCATGGAAACCCTTGTTCTGCTCACGTGCTTGAAACCCTGGGTGCGAACAGCATCAATCCCATCCGTGACATTCAGCTTCAGATGCTGGCCAGTATGCGTGCGGCTATTGATGTGCCCATTGATTTACACACTGAAAATCCAAAATCTTCTGGTGGCTTTATTCGCCACTATGAAGTGCCAGACTTCATCCGAGTGGCGGCTCCTGTATATCTGAAGACAGGTGGTAGTGTGGCTGCTAACCATAGCTACGACACAACGGAGAAGGAGGCTCGTCAACGTGCCAAGCAGGTGAGCCTTGTAAAGAGAGTGATAGATACATATTATCAAGAAGCTATTGTTTCGCCCAAATAACATACAACATTGAAACACCATCAGTATAACCCGAATTACGGGTTTATAGTTCCTCCTGTTGACTTTAATAAGTACACAGATCGTAGTTTGTTGCAGTATTGTCTTGGTGCCACTATGTATATGCCTGGCACCAAGGATTTTGCACAGGCGGTGATAGATAAAAAGTATCCTGGCCTCACCTCAATGGTCATGTGCTTTGAGGATGCCTGTCCGGAAGACGATGTGCCTGCAGCTGAAATCAATAGCATACATGTGCTGGATACACTTAAAGAGGCTGAGGATAGTGGCAAATTGAAATATGAGGATATCCCTCTTCTTTTCTTCCGTGTTCGCAACTCGGAGCAGTTTGAGCATTTCGCCAGTATGTTGCGCCCAGAGCATATCCGTTATATCACTGGTTTTAACTTCCCAAAGTTCAATGGTGTGAATGGTGGAGCCTATATGAGTCACCTTGTTGAACTGAACAATAAGTTTGGTGAGGTAATTTATGGTATGCCCATCATCGAGGATGCTCGTGTAGCTTTCAAGGAGACACGTTTGCTTGAATTGATGGCTATTAAGAATATCTGCGACTGCCATAAAAGACTCATTCTGAATATCCGTGTAGGTGGTACTGATTTCTCCAGTTGTTTTGGCGTGCGCCGTGGTATCAACTACACCATCTATGACATCATGACTGTGAGCAACTGCCTGATGGATATCCTTAATGTCTTTACTCGTAACAATGACTACACGGTGAGCGGCCCTGTTTGGGAATACTTCAAGGTAAACAAGTCAATGAAGAATGCTGCCGAATTGCCTAAGGTAGATTTGCAGCAGACCTTGATGAAACGTAAGGCTATTGTGAATGATGCTGTAGATGGTTTGATGCGTGAACTGGTACTTGACCAGGCTAACGGATTCATGGGTAAAACCTGTATTCACCCAACGCACTTGAACTTTATCAATGGTATGTTAGCTGTCACGAAGGATGAGTATGATGATGCTTATCAAATCATGCATACCAAAGGTGGAGTCATCAAAGGTACCAAGGGCATGAATGAGATAGGCCCCCATAAGAATTGGGCAGAAAAGATTATGATGCGTGCTCAGGCATACGGAGTGATTGAAAACGACGCAAGTTATCTTGAATTGTTTGGAGTATAATGACTAAGCAGAAGCAGTATAACTATTGCCTAGATTTCATTAAGGGTATTGCCTGCATGTTCGTAGTGTTCATGCATTGCGAATTTCCTGGCATTTTGGGAACCGCAGTCCAGGCTGTCGGTCGTTTCTGTGTTCCTTTCTTCTTCATGGTCTCTGGCTATTTTTGCTTCAAGCCTTTGGCGGTAGATACAGAACTGAAATCAGGCAAGGCACTGGCTGGGGGGGGTATTTCTTCGATTGGCAGAAAGCTAAAACATATAGGGAAAATAACCTTTTGGGCATCGGTTTTCTATTTGGCTTTTGTGCTGCTTCAGCAGTTGTTTTTTCACAATCAGAAGTTTTTACTCTCTGCAAGAGATTTATTTAATTGGTTGGTTTTCAATCAACCAAGGATAATAGCTGGTCAATATTGGTTTTTGTTTGCCTTATTATATGCATACGCTCTTTATGGTATCTTAGAGAGTTTTCGATTCCGAAAGTTTGCATATATCCTTGCTGCAATGATGTTCGTCGTATATGTGGTTATGGCTCAAGGAGTGCATCTGGCAGGCTATCATGTGCCAAATATGTTTTATAGGAACTGGCTTGTAGAGACCTTTCCGTATTTCATGCTAGGCCATTGGATACATGAGAACCAAGATAGGATCAATATATCAAACAAAGCTCTGATTACAATTATTGTGACAACGACACTGCTATGTTGGGTTGAACGGTGGTTCATGGGTAGAGATTTTGGAGTCAACATCGTGACCATACCGCAAGTTTTTGCATTGTTTGTCTATGGGGTCAAGAACCCTCAGAGACATGGGGGCATCGTTCAGCGTTTAGGCCGTGATTGTTCCATGTTGGTGTATATCCTTCATCCGGCAGTTTGGCATTCGTTGGAAGAAATCTACAATGAGTTTGAATGGAATGATAATATGCCCGCTCTGTATATGATGCCAATACTTGTTTTAGGGTCGTCAGTTCTGTTTTCAATAGTGTTTAATAAACTGATGGAGAAGGTTAAGAAGAAGCCTTCCATCGCTTAATTTATTGTAATAATGCCTAAGATCTTACATACGGCAAGATACGCAGGAACTCCATGGGAAATACTGAAAAGTGTCGTTCCTGAAGGCTTTACCGTTGAAACATTGGAAGAGTTAAGCGATCAATGCTTGCTACGCCAAGCAGTTGATGCTGATTACTTGCTTGTAAGCGGACGTTTGCCGATAGATGAGGGAGTACTTACCGCAGCTAAGCATCTAAAAATGATCCAGCGGACTGGTGTGGGTACTGAAATGCTGGATATCGAAGCCATCAAAAAGCATAATATCTCCGTGTATGTCAATGCTGGTGTTAATGCAAGAAGTGTCGCTGAACATACGATTGCACTGATGCTCGCTTGTTTGAAACGGCTGCCCCAGATTAATGGTGATACTCATAAAGGTGCTTGGAAGAAGCAGCAGCAGGGGTTGACCACACATGAGTTATATGGTAAGACTGTAGCATTAGTTGGCATGGGTAATATAGGACGGACTGTTGCAGCCATGTTGCAGCCGTTTGGTGTGACGATACTTTATACAGACGTTTTCAGACAGAGTTCTGAGGTAGAGAATAAGTTGGGATTGACCTATTGCGAAAGCTTTGAAGGGATGCTGCCAAAAGCTGACATTCTGAGTTTCCACTGTCCATTGACTCCTGAGAATACTGAGATTCTTAACATAAAAACTATGAAACTCCTGAAAACAGGATCTATTGTAGTGAATACAGCAAGAGGCAAACTCATCAATCCAGAAGATTTATACGAGTCATTGAAATCAGGACGTATTTCATCTGTGGCTTTGGATACCCATTATGAGGAACCATTGAAAGATGGTTATAAACTGGCTGAGTTGGATAATGTGATACTGACCCCACATATTGGAGGGTTGAGTTACGAGGCTTTCAAATCCATGATGGTTGGTGCCATGGAGAATATCAAAGCCTTTGAGGAAGGTCGGTTAGAAGAGATTGCAACAAAAAGGTTGGTTTAATATACATTGATTCCAAAGTGAATATAACTGAAGCATTTATTGATGGTCTCATTGCCAAGGCAAATGAGATTCCTCAACCTGTGACAGATCAAGCAAAGAAATGCTTGCTGGACTATTTAGGCGTTTTAATTGGAGGAAGAAAGTATATAAGAGATGCGCATCCCGAACTATTTGATGCGTTCGAAGATGCGGCACCTTATCATGCTCTTGTGAATGGCTTTTGTGCGCATGTGCTAGAATTGGATGACGGTCACAGACATGGGATGATACATCTTGGGGCATCCATTGTTACGGCAGTTTTAGAGGCAACGAAATGTAAGGCTGTTCCATACGAAAAGATACTTTGCGGGATTGTAATGGGCTATGAGGCTGCAGTTCGTTGTGCCCGTTCCATTCAACCCGGTCATAAAGTACGTGGATATCACGTTTCTGGAACTTGTGGAACTATTGGTTCTGCAATGGCTATTGCTTTTGCTTTCGGTTATTCTAAAGAACAAATTAAATCCACTTTGGCTTGTGCCGTTAGTAGTGCTGCTGGCGTATTGGAGATACAGGAACAGGCTTCGGAGATGAAACCATACAATGTGGGAAGGGCTGCGATGGATGGTCTTGTTGCTGCACTGATGGGACGTATGGCTTTGCCGGGGCCAAATGATATACAGGGAGGGAAACGAGGTTTCCTTGCAGCACTGACTGATACTCCTCATTCCGAATATCTGACGGACTTCTCTACTGAAGATTATGCCATAAAAGGTATTTATCAGAAAGTACATGCTGCTTGCCGTCATTGTCATCCGGCTATTGATGCAACTCTTGATATGAGAAGAGATCTGAGGCTACAGCCAGAACAGATTGAGAGAATAGAGGTGCATACCTATAAACTAGCTGTAGGTAGCCACGACCATACAGATATACGCGGTATCAGTTCTGCCAAATTAAGCACTCCTTATGCAGTTGCTCTGGCAATAGTGAGAGGTAGCGCAGGCTATGCAGATTACAACGAGAATAATCTGAATGATTATTGGATTAAGAACCTGACACAGAAGGTTAATGTGGTTGAAGATGAGAATCTTACCGAACAATCACCTGCAGTAAGAGGAGCTAAAGTAGCTATCTACTTGAAAGATGGAGGCGTATTTGAAGCACCATGCCTTTATCCTAAAGGTGAGCCGGAGAATCCATTAACACAAGAAGGACTTGAAGAAAAGTTCCGAGGTCTTGCCATGTATGGCGGGATGACAATTGAAGACTGTAATCAAGTTATTGCAGAAATCAAAAGGGAAAAGCTGGATTTCAACACGATTATTAATTGCTGCAGATTATAATTTGTAATAAAAGTATTAGTTATGGAACCTTTTAAGATTACCGACATCAAGGAAGAAATGATTGAGTTGGGTAAAAAGTTGTATGCAGAGTACGCACAGAAATACTCACCCGAAAGAGTTGAATGGATGCGTAATAGCATTAAGCAACTGGCAACAGAATCTTTAAATAAAGATTTTTCTATAGATGAGCTGTTTTACTTGTCTATTTACGATTACTGGGTATATGGCAATACTATTTCTGAAGAGATATACTTTCATTTTCCGTATAAAACGCATAAAGAAAAGAGTGAGTATATGACTTTTAGATCTCGCTTGAAACTTATGAAAAAGATAAATAATTTTGAAGATTCTTATTTGTTCAATAACAAATATGAGACATATAAGTTGTTTAAGGATAGTTTTAAGAGAGATGTTGTAAAAATAAGTAACGAGTCAGATTACAAATCTTTTGCGGCTTTTGTGGAAAAGCACAGAGAGTTTGTAATTAAACCTACGTCTTCTCATTTGGGAATTGGCGTTCGTAAAATCACAATAGAAACGGATGAGAATATTGCTGAGTTGTTCCACTCACTTTTACAGGAAGGTATAAAACTCTCTACTGATAGTTTTAATAACGACCAATCATTCTTGTTAGAGGAATTGATAGAGCAAGATAATCGTCTAGCAGCAATCCACCCATACTCAGTAAATGGAATTCGAATAACAACACTCCGGCTTGGTAATGAAGTTAAGATACTGTATCCTTGGTTTAAGGTAGGGGCTAATAAGTCTTTTGTAACCAGTGCTGCTTTTGGTACTTATGATGCTGGTATTGACGCGGAGACTGGTATAGTTTATACTGATGGCTATAAGGAGAATGGAGAGCACGACGCAGAACATCCTCTTACTAAAATACGATTTAAAGGGTATCAAATACCTGAATGGAATGAATTGCTTCATTTGGTAAAGAATCTTTCAGATAGGATTCCGACAGTGAGATATATAGGATGGGATATGGTTTTGACTCCGAAAGGATGGTGTATCATGGAAGGTAATTTCACTGGAGATTTTATGTGGCAGATGTTCAATGAAAAGGGATTCAGGAAAGAATTTGAAGCACTAACAGGAATTTGTCAGAATTCAGATTTCTGGTGGCAATAAGAAAATGAACGACAATAATAATTCAAGTTTCAAACGTGTCCTTAATACAAGGGACGTGCTTATGGTCGCCTTTGGGGCGATGATTGGCTGGGGATGGGTTGTTTCGTCTGGCCAATGGATTCAGACCGGTGGTGCTATCGGAACTGCAGTTGCGTTCTGCATAGGCGGTATTATGATTTACCTTGTAGGGCTGACATATGCAGAACTGACAACAGCGATGCCAAAGAGCGGAGGCGAGCAAAACTTTAGTTATGCTGCATTCGGTTCTATAGGCTCATACGTCTGCACATGGGCATTGGTACTTAGTTATATTGGTGTTGTGTGTTTTGAAGCATGCTCTTTTGCTACTATCATGCAATACCTGATACCAGATTTCCTTCAAGGATATTTGTGGTCTGTTGCAGGTTTTGATGTATATCTCTCATGGGTTGCTGTGGCAATTCTTGCCTCGCTATTAATTGTTTACATTAATTATATTGGCACGAAAAGGGCAGCAAAGTTGCAGAATATACTTACCTGTATCATTGCTGGTGTTGGTTTGCTTCTTGTTGCAGGATCTGCGATTAATGGTGATACGGCTAATCTATCCAGCCAACCTTTTGTAGGTGAAACCGGGGGGGGCATTTTTATGAATATCATGAAAGTGGCCATTATGACACCATTCTTCCTGTTCGGTTTTGACGTAATACCACAAGCGGCAGAAGAAATCAACGCTCCTTTGAAGCGGCTTGGTCGATTAATGATTGCATCTATTGGTTTGGCTGTTGTTTTTTATGCCATGGTTGTTGTGGCAATTGGTTACGTGATGAGCCCTGCTGAGGTTGATGCGTCAATGCAAGACACAGGAATGGTAACAGCTGACGCTCTGGCTAAAGCATTTTCGAACCAAGCAATGACAAAGGTGCTGGTTATTGGAGGTCTCTGTGGTATTGTAACAACATGGAATTCATTCCTCATTGGAGGTAGCCGCTTGCTGTTCTCTATGTCAAAATCCCACATGCTTCCTGGAAAGTTCTCGAAATTGCATTCTGAATATAACACCCCATACGTGGCAATTTTGTTTTTGGGATTGCTTTCAATCATAGCTCCCTTGTTTGGAAGAGTTATGCTGGTGTGGATTGTGGATGCAGCCAACTTCGCTTGCTGTTTGGCTTATTGCATGGTGGCCGCCTCTTTCCTCAAACTCCGTAAAACCAAACCAAATCTTACAAGACCATTTAGGGTTAATCACGGAAAGACTATTGGAATTCTTGCGACGATAATGGCGGGATTCATGGCATTGATGTATCTTTTACCGACCACGAGTTGTGCTCTTACATGGCAAGAATGGATTATAGTAGGAGGATGGGCATTAATAGGAATTGTGCTCGGAGTTCGAAGTAAAATGCTATATAAAGATAATTTTGCTTCAGGAATGGATATTTATTAATCAAGGAACAGAAATGAAAAAAATATTATTAGGCATCGTTTTAGTCTTTGCTTTTGTAATAGAGACATTTGCACAGGTACCATATTATGGGGCAACAGTAGGCAAAGAACATTTTTTTGGCTATCATTCATTGAAAGTGAGGCCAGGTATTAACAACCAACGTACATATACGACTTTGCAATATGGTGTGAATGATTGGTTCTCTATTGGAACCGACCTTACCACAGGTCCTGATGAAAAGTTCATTGGATATTATCTACGTGTAGGTAAAAAGTTCAGCCAATGGTTTAGTGCTGGCATCCAGTCTGCTCCAACATTTGATCTTGATGATAGCCACAAATTTGGTTATCTTAATACTGGGTTCTTTATGAATGGTGATATTACAAAGGATGGTAAACTGTTCTGGACAACAAACACCTGGCATACTATTGACAAAGATGGTGAGAACACTTTTGATCAATATTGGTACTTGGCAGGAAAGTTGCCAACGGGAAAGAATAGTAGTTTCTGGCCACATATTGGTTTAACTCATTCATGGAAATTCAATGAAGATCCCGATTTAGCAGCAGGTTTCTTCTATGTTTACAAGCAGTATAGTTTCTATATCTGGGGAAACGACTTCTTTAAAGAGCATCCAAGATTGACATTTGCAATTGACTTTACATTTTAATATGAGAGAGATTCAAATACCGATAAGCGAAGATGTTGTAGCAAGTCTTAATGTTGGCGATGTAGTTTCCATTTCAGGCTACATATTCTGTGGTCGTGATGCTGTGCTGCCTCGTATCTGCAAGGAACTTGAGGCTGGTACATGGAACAAACGAGGGATTGATTTGAAGGGTGGCGTGATATTTCACACGGCTGTGAGTCCCGCAGGAGTAGGTCCTACTTCCAGTAACAAGTTGGAAATAGAGGGCAGTTTTGAGACTCTCTCCAAGTTAGGTGGTATCAAGATGCATCTTGGTAAGGGTGCCATCAAGCCAGAGACAGTGAAGATGCTGGCAGAGAATAATGCAGTTTTTGCCATTATCCCCCCTGTAACCGCCCTCTTGGAAAGCCAAACCCTTGAACGAGAGTGTGTGGCATGGCCGGAACTTGGGATGGAGGCTCTGTATAGAATCAAAGTTGGTAATTATCAGGCTATTATTGCCGCTGCTAAAGGAAGGAGTGTTTATGAGTAACATTATTGAAAAAGTAGCGGACTGTTTGGTCAGGGCTGGTTCAACATTCCGTGAAGACCAGAAAGAAGCATATCGCAAGGCAATAGCAGATGAGCAAATAGAAAGCTCATGCTGGGTTGTGAAACAAGTGCTGGACAATGCGCTTGTGGCAGAGAAAAGGCGTAGTCCGTTGTGTGATGATACTGGTATTCCCCATCTATTTTTGGAGGTGGGCCCCAATAAGTGTGTGACTGGCGCTCTACTGGAAGAGATAAAAGAAGGAGTTCGCCAAGGTTTAAGACAATTGCCTGGCCGCCCCATGGCTATTAAGGGTGGTGATTATGCTCGTATTGACCAGAGTGGTGGATTGGATGAAGACAGTGGTGCGCTAGCTCCTTCTCCTATCATTATTAAACCAGTTGATGAAGATGTTCTGAGGTTGACTGTTTTAATGCTTGGTGGAGGCCCTGCCATACGTGGTATAACTCAGAGAGTGTTCCATAAACATAGTGTTGATGTGGTGATTGAGGAGATTGTGAATAGAGCCAAACCTGCTGTCAGTCAGTTAGGCTGTTCCCCTTGTACCTTGGCTATAGGTATTGGTAGAAGTCAGTTTGAGGCTACCAGTTTGATGATGGAAGCAATGGCAAAGGGCGACTTTGGCAAGCAGAGTGATTTTGAAAAGAGAATCACAGATAAGGTCAATGAAGCAAAAGTTGGACCGCTTGGCTTAGGTGGTAAGCATAGCGTTCTGGCTACTTTTGCTAAGATTGGTCCTCAAAGAGCCAGTGGTGTGAGAATAGTTGCCTTAAGGCCTTGCTGTTGCTTTGAGCCTAGAAGGGCAAGCGTGCTGTTGTAATATGGCAGAATCATTAAAAAATAAGACTGCAAAGAAACTAAAATGCCATTTTTATAAACGACGTGGCTGGTTTGCTATGAGTATCACAAAAGATGAACGTTTTGAGGATATTGGGGATGTGAGTCAATGGCGTATCAGATATGGTTGTTGTAATACGGCACTCGTGGAATAATTACTTTAGATGGATATTTTGAGGATAAAGGACGCCATTATGAGAGCACTGCTTCTCTGTGATAAAGGTGTATGAGAATTGGTTTAGAAATATCCTTTGAGTTTTAAGGGAAGTACATAACAGTATAGATATAAAATGATTAGAATTCTTCATTGTGTTACCGATGAGAAGTTTGTTAATTGTATCATAAAGACATTTGATTTCCTTGGAGACAGGTGTCTGAATAGATATATACACGTTGAGAAAGAACATAGAGATTCTTATCGTTATCTTGATAATTTTGAAAAGATTGATTATATGAACTCTTCTTGTTTCCTAGATGAGGTCATTAAATGGAAATGCGATATTGTAATACTTCATAATATTCAGTCTTTGCCATTATCTGTTATTCCACAGATACCATCCAAGGTAACTGTAGTGTGGTTTGCATGGGGTTTTGATATCTATGGCTGTATAGGGTCAAGACCATTGGTGAATGTGCCTTATTCAATAAAACCGGAAACACAACGCCTCCTACGGCAATCATGTAAAGATTATTTATTGCAAAAAGGTAAGTCTGTCTATAAATTTTTTCGCAATGGTAAACTAAAGAATGCTGTGAATCGAGTTGATTTCTTTTCTGGTATCATACCCGAGGAGTATGAGATGATGAAGAAGAATAAATTCTTTAGAGCAAAGCAAATTGAATATAGATATTCATCTCCACAGGCAAATATTACGATGTCGCTTCTTGACACTGCCCCTTTTGTAGATGGTATGGATATTATGATTGGTAATTCAGGAGACCCTACGAATAATCATGCAGATATTTTTCTGAAGTTGGCAGATGTTGAACTCGGTGACAGGCGTGTCGTCGTGCCTTTGAGTTATGGAGGAACACCTAAATATAGAAATCAAATTAAAGAGTTGGGTAAGGAACTCTGGGGTGATAACTTTGTCGCTATTGATGACTATATGCCGTATGAGGATTATCGTAAGACACTTTCTGCATGTTACTTCCGAATATTTGGCCATGAACGCCAACAGGCGTTAGGTAATATTAGGATGGCTTTGCGTGACGGATGTAAGGTGTTTATGTCAGAGAGTTCAATACTTTATAAACACCATACTGAACAGGGAATCAAGATTTATTCAATTCAGCATGACATTAATAGCGAAATGCTTTCTTCGAAAGCTAATCCCGACGAGACTTATCTTAATAGGAGAATTGTTGTTGAAGATACGTTGAGCTCAAAGACAATTGACAGGCTATATAAAATGATTGAAATATTGGAAAAAAAATAAAATGATAATAAGTATTCGTTACTACTTTTGGCGCTTTTTCGAGAAAGTATGCAAGTACTTCTGTGTTTTGAAGATTTCTGAAACGAAGGTCGGTATAAAGATGATGAACGCTAGTTCATTCAGAAAAACAGTGAATAGTGTGCCTTTGGGAGAGATTTATCATACAGATGGAACAGATTTGTATCTCGGCCCCGATTTCTTAAAAGATCCTTATACGTTGTTAAACTGCCCGCTGATAGAAAGTCCACATTTTTATTTTGTAAAGTGTTTATGTGAAGGTGACAACCCTTCTGACACAGATTACATAAAACGCTACCATGCTGGGACTCTTGATGGTCGGATTGGGTATCATCGGATATTTGATTTCTCCGCTTTTTATGAGAAGAACAAAGTATGCAGTGAGAAAATCCTGTCGGGTAAAGTTGAGCCTGTCAAAGTATATGAATGGAATGGGAAAAAATATATATATGATGGGAAACATAGGGCGGCGTTATGTATGTATTACCACATGGATATCCCATATTATCTTTTGGACGGAAAACATTTCTTTGGTGGCGTGACTGGATGTAAGTTAGATATTGCCAGAAAAAAAGAAAAGATGTATAGTAAACATATCGCATTTTTTGAGTCATGAGGTCTGAAAATACGGTATCATCTTCGATGATATATAAGGTGTTGGAACGCTATTCAGTCATGTCTTTCCAACTTCTAGTGCAGATTGTTATTGCACGCATTCTATCACCATCAGAATATGGTATAGTTGCCATGATGGTGGTTTTTACCAATATCGCAGGTATATTTATCAATAATGGTTTCAATATGGCCATTGTGCAGAAAAAAGAGGCAGATAGTATAGATTATAGCACAGGGTTTACTATTAATTTGGCAATAGGCTTTTTCTTTTATGTCCTTTTGTTTTCAGGAGCCCCTTTTATTGAAAGATTCTATGCCGAAGAAGGTATGTGCGAGAGTCTGCGAGTCTTGGCTCTACTGCTTATTCCTGGGTCACTGAATTCTATTCAGATAGCAATTGCGACTCGTGAGATGAAGTTCCAAAAGTTGTTGAAGTGTAATGTTACAGCAAGCGTATCTTCTGGGGTTTTGGGCGTTATCGCAGCTTTCATAGGATTAGGGTATTGGGCACTTATCGTCCAGCAACTGAGTCAGAGCATTATTCTTTCCTTGGTTTTACTTGGAATAATGGATTGGAAACCATCTTTTGGATTTGATAAGTTGAAGGCACATGAGATGTTTTCCTTTGGGTGGAAGATCCTTGCAGCAGGACTTCTGAATACAATCTATTCCCAATTAAATAATTTGGTTATAGGAAAGAAATATACGTCAGCTAACTTGGCATATTATTCTAAAGGCGCACAATTACCTCATGTTCTTGTAACGGGTGTTGATACATCAATAAAATCTGTTATTTTTTCCGCATTGTCAAAAAAACAGGATGATATAAAAGCCCTCCACAGTCTTCTTTATAAATCGATAAATATAAATTCATATGTATTGTTCTTTTGCCTTGGAACCTTGTCTGTAATAGCCAAACCTCTTGTGGTTGTACTTTTAACAGAGAAATGGCTTCCTCTTTTACCTTTTTTGTATATTTGCTGTTTCACGATGGCTTTTCATCCTATTGCGTCGGCACAAGTTCAAGCCATCACTGCTGTAGGAAGAAGTGATGTTCGACTGAAGATTGAGATCTTGAAAAAAACCATTGGAGTATTGTTGCTGATAATTGCTATTCATATGGATTATGGGCCAATGGGAATTGCTGTTAGTGCCGCGATTACAAGTATTTTAAGTGTCATTATAGGTGCTGTGGCTTGTAGATTGACCGTGAAATATCCTCTTAGATACATCATTCGCGATATAGTTCCTATTATTGCGATTACCGCTTTTATGGTTGGCTGCGCATTCCCTTTGTTTTGCTGGCTTAATCTAAATGTTTATTTTACGATATTATTAGGCATCCTTCTATGTGCTTTGTTATATTGGATTGCATCTTCTTTATTTAAGATATTTGGATATTGTTATATTAAATCGATGATTCTAAACAATCCGCTAACACATAAATTTATTAAGAAAAGGGAATGGTAAAAGTTAGTGTTATAATTCCGACATACCATCGTGCTGAGTGTGTTTGCCGTGCTGTTGATAGTGTTTTGGCTCAAACACTGAAAGATATAGAAATAATTGTTGTTGATGATAATGGCATAAATACTGAGTCAGGAAAGCAGACCGCTGATATGATGAAACGTTATAAAGATACGAAGAATATTATCTATCTTCGCCATGACGTTAATAAGAATGGGGCTGCAGCTCGGAATACGGGGATAAGACATGCAACTGGTGAATATATCTCATTTCTTGATGATGATGATATTTATTTGCCTGAACGATTGGAGTTGATGACCAAATGTCTGGATGAAAAAGGCGCAGATTATGGTGCCTGCTATACTGCCTATATCAAGCATATGCGAAATGGTAAAATACAACGTTCGCAGGAAAAGGTTGAAGATGATGTTTATGTTCGGGCTCTGATGCGTTCATTTTATCATGGATCAGGTTCTAATCTTTTTTATAGAAAGAGTGCTGTAGATGATATCGGCTTATTTGATGAGTCTTTTTTGCGGAATCAGGATTTAGAATATAATCTCCGAATACTCGAAAAATATAAGGTTGCATATGTTGATGAGCCTTTGATGGAAATTTTTTTTGATTTCAGAACGGTGTCATTCACTTATCAGCAGTCATTTGATCGGGAAATGAGCTTTAGAAAGAGTTTTCAATCACATATAGATAAATTGTCTCCTATAGACAAACGTAATGTCGAAGCAATGTATGATATCGATTGGACTCGTTATCTTGTTTCACATAGACACTATAAGAGAGCTTTTAAGAATATCTGTAAATCAAAAATACCGCTAATTGTTTGGATTAAGTATATGATATATTTGTTAGATAGATATGCTCATAATACGTCCTACAGTTTTGTACCTAACATTCAGAAGAAATACTAATGGTTGCACAACGAAAATCCATATTTGATAATCTAAGAAAATCAGAGGCGTATATTATTACTGCTTATTCTATCTTGGTCTTGTTTTTTGCGACAAGAATGCAAGATGGGCCTTTGGTGGCAATATCGCTGCTTTTTTCATTCCTGGGTTTTTTTAGACATCGTGGTATGGCACTTGGAGCCATTATTATTTCGGGCCCATTTGTTTCATTGCTTTCCACGGGTTTTTATTATACCTTAGCTTTTGTTCCATTTTTGCTTTCATCATTCATAGATGTTTTTAAGCGGAAAAAACGTTCAAAGCTATTTGGTGTTTATCTGTTATGTCTTTCTATAGTCCTGATCTCATTCGCTTTTGGATATAAACCAGATGGTGTAACTCTTGCTCTGCAAATTATCTGTATGACCATCTTCTTTACGATTTCCGAGTCTTTTACAAGTAAAGATGTCCCAATTGTAATTTTCTCATATATATGCAGTGCTGTGCTTGTATGTCTTTTTTTATATGCAGGCGGACTCGAATCTATGACTGGACGTTTGACTTTTGGCGAAAATGTTAAAACGATGGCTTTTCTATGTGCCATCCCAATGTCTTTCCTTTTGTTTTCATTTATAGGCAAGGTTTACTTGTTTGAGAACCTTAAGAAACGCTACATCGTCAAGATAATTGATGGCGCACTTTTATTACTCTTTCTATTGGTTACTTTTATGACCTTAGCTAGAGGATTGATGCTGGCATTAGCCTTGGGCGTTATTTTATTGGCCTTGCTTTCCCCCAAAAGCATTAAATCTTCAATAGTACTTGTGTTAGTGGCAGCCTTAACGCTTGTGGCATATATTTATATAGAGTCGTTGGGTCTCTTCAGAACCGAACGCCTTTTCGAATATGAAGAATTTGAAACTGGAAATGGTAGAACAGAAATTTGGATAGATCATTTAAATAAGATAAGTTCTCTTGGAGAACAATATATTATATTGGGAACTGGCCCTGGAAATATTGCCCGAATATCTTCCTCGGATGCGTATGCTCATTCCATGATATTTGACTATTACTTCTCATATGGAGTCATCGGCTTCCTTGTCTTTATACTAATAGAGTTCTTGGTTCTAAGGAGATTGTATATAAAGACTAACATAATACCTTTTGTGATAGTTGTTACTTTTTTAATTGCATATGCTACTCACGGAGGTGCAGCTAATCCTCCTTTTTTCATATTGCAAGCGTTGATGTTGGCCAGTATAAATAATAACTTATTGAAAAGATAAACCTAAATATGAGGAAAAAAATAATAAGGGCTGTCACATCCTCTCATTCTATTGATTTCTATAAACCTTTTGTGAAAGATATGCAAGTTTGTGGATTTGATGTCGTGTCTTTATCTTCTCCTGGTCAGGAACAAAAAGAACTTGCGGATATGGGCGTTAAGGTTTTGAGCGTCCCCATGGAAAGACGCATATCTATTATGAGTGATATAAAGTCTTTGTTTAGCATAATTAGGATAATTAAAGAAGAAAAACCCACAATAGTGCATTCGATGACTCCCAAAGCAGGCCTGTTATGTATGATGGCAGCATACTTGACTAGGGTGCCAATCAGAATTCATACTTTTACAGGTTTGGTATTCCCGACTTCTACAGGCCTTAAGCGCAAGATCCTGATGTTGACTGATTCTATCACATGTGCGTGCGCAACCCATATTATTCCTGAGGGTGAGGGCGTGAAAAGCGATCTCGTCAATAATGGTATTACAAAGAAACCAATGAGGGTCTTGGGATATGGTAATGTCCGAGGAGTCGATATGGAGCATTTCTCACGTAGGCCAGAGGTGATGAAACTATCGGAAAGTATACGGAATGATTCTCTTTTAACTTTTCTTTTTGTAGGACGAATAGTAAGAGATAAAGGTATAAATGAGTTGTGCCAGGCAATGGATAGGCTTTCTGGATTTGTCCCTGCAAGATTAATTCTTGTGGGACGTTATGAGGAAACACTTGACCCTATATCTGATGAGTCTCGAGATATTATTGATAAGAATCCGTCTATTGAGTATGTTGGTCCCAAGCTTGGTGATGAACTACTTGCATATTATGCAGCAGCTGATTGTTTTGTATTCCCCAGCTATAGAGAAGGATTCCCGAATACGGTTTTAGAAGCAGGAGCAATGGGCCTGCCTTCAATCGTTACGGATATTAATGGCTCTCGTGAGATTATTCGCCAAGATGAAAACGGCGTCATCATTCCTTCGAAGAATGTGAACGCGCTGTTTGATGCAATGGTGAATATGGTGAGAGATAAGGCTGCTCGGGAAAGAATGGCAGATAATGCTCGTAGGATGGTGGCTGAGCGATTTGAACAAGGATTCGTCAGGCAATGCCTCCTCGACTTTTATAATGAAATCTTGTAAGCACTTACGATAAATTAGATGTTGTACGATGTAGCTCATTTTATAAAAGACAAGTTCGGAGAGTTGAGAGATTATAAGTGGCTTTATCCGTTCTTATCACTTTTTCAACTGTTAACTATTCATTATGAACAGACGTAAAGTAAGAGAGTGTATAGAACTCTTCACACCCCTGTGTTTCAGTTGGCTGTATATACCACATCTCCTTTGTTATTCACTTATGGACAGAAGAAAACTGAATGCAGACCTCGACCGTCTGGTAGAAAAGACCTCTATCAGGATGCCGAGAGTGGTGTTGTTGCTGAATAAGCTACACCACGATGCATACTTCCGCACCATTTTCTATCACCGTATAGGATTAACGATGAAGTTGCTGATAGGCTGGTACAGAAAAGGATCACCAACATTCATTATCCCCTCCAGTTTAAAAATAGGAGGAGGGTTATATGCTCCGCACTGTTATGCCACCGTACTTAATGCTGCTTCAATTGGAGAAAACTTCACAGTGCTCCAATGTACAACGCTCGGAAGAAAAAATGGCAAGAGACCTGTTATTGGAAATAATGTGTCTATAGGCGCAAACGTAAATGTTATTGGTGGTGTAACCATCGGGGATTATACAACCGTTGGTGCTGGAAGTGTTGTTACAAAAGATACCCCCCCCATTCGATCGTTGCAGGTGTGCCTGCGAAGGTTATAAAAATGAAGGAGAACCATTAGTTGCTTTGATTATCTCAAAACTAATCAATAGGAAGTCGTTCTTGATGTTCTTGGTGAAGGACTGTGAAGAGATAGTTGATAATACATTTTTTTATTTATGCATTGTGATGTCATTATAACATATTGTTGGAATCGGGTCGGCTATAATATTCTGAGAAGTTTGTCCTCGCATGGATTAAGAGTTATAGTTGCTGATACTTCGACTAAAAATATATGTAGCCTGTCAAAATATAATTCAGGTTACTTTATATATCCGGACCCTTTTACTGAAGAGGACGCTTTTATAGAGTGTCTTGTCAATAAAATAAATGAACTTCAGCCGAAAGTGTTATTACCTACACATGACGAGAGTGTCGTCATTATGCGGAATAGACACAGATTCCCTCATGATTTGGTAATTCCCTATGTACATGAAAGGCTGCTTCTGGAAATGGCAGATAAGGCAGAATCCTCCCAAAAGGCACAACAGGCAGGAGTCCCTATTCCTGAGTTATATCATCATGTTGAAGATGTACACTCTTATCCTGTGGTATTTAAAACTGCAATTGGAAATTCTGCGAAAAGTGTGTTCTTTCCAGAGAGTAAAGAGGAACTGGAAAAGTTAATAGATGCTCATCAGGGGAGAAAAACGATGATAGAAGAATTCATTGGAGGAACGGACTATAGTGTTGATTGTGTGCGTTGGAATGGATTCTGGCAATCATCAGTTTACCAGGCATTAGTAACTAAGACTAAAGGTGGGGGCACGACAACTCAAAGGATAATCGTGGATATGCCTGAGTTAGAGATGTATGCTAAACGTCTGCTTGATTACGTCGACTATCAGGGAGTATGTGGCTTGGACTTTAGGTATGATAACAATACAGGGAGAGTTGCTTATATAGAAACGAATGCTCGTTTTACAGGTGGCTTGGCAACTCCAATAAAGGCTGGCTTTGACATTCCATGGGTTTTGTACAAGTTATCAACGGAAGGCAAGTATGAGGAACCTATTCGTATAAAGGTCGGAACTAAAACAAAATGGATTTTGGGTGATATCATCACTTTAGTGGGAAGAGCCATGACTTTAAATCTATCAAAAGCCGAGATGAAACAGGTATTCTCGTTTAAGGGCTTTGATGGTTTTGATGACTTCTATATGGATGATAAGAAGGCAATCCTTGGTGAAATGATTTATTATTTTGAGAAGTTGATAAAGAACGGGAAATTAAATCCATAATAATGATTTCCAAATTTATTTTCGATAGAACCTGGGGCTTTCTGGGCTTGCTGCTCCTGTGGCCGGTGATGCTTGTCGTGGCCATTCTGATAAAGGTGAAGATGCCCGGAGGGCCTGTGCTCTTTACTCAGAAAAGGGTGGGGAGGCATGGCAGACTCTTTACCATGCATAAGTTCCGCTCGATGACGGTAGCGCATCATGGCTCGTCGGTGTCTGTGGCTGGCGAGGCGCGCATCACGCCTCTGGGGGCGACGCTTCGCAGGTATAAGCTGGATGAGTTGCCCGAGCTGTGGGATGTGCTGATTGGGAACATGAGCTTTGTGGGGCCACGTCCCGATGTGCCGGGATATGCCGACCTGTTGCAGGGGGAGGCCCGTCGTATATTAGAACTCCGTCCTGGTGTCACTGGCCCTGCCAGTCTGAAGTACCGGGATGAGGAGGATCTGTTAGCCAAGGTGGATAATCCGCAGGAGTATAATGACACCGTGATCTTCCCGGATAAGGTGAGGATCAACCTGTATTATCTGAATCATTACTCTTTTGCAAAGGATTTCCAGATGATTCTCTGCACCATCTTTGGTAAGAAGATGGAGTATGGAGGGGAACTGATATAATCATGCACGTCGTATTAGACCTTTTGCATATTCGCACTCCTATTTATATGGGAATTGCTAATATGGCCTATAACCTGGCAAAAGGATTCCATGATTATTCAAAGTGTCAGGTCTCTGTCCTGGTGTGGGCGGAGATGTCTGGGTTTATCGCTGGCGCGATAGACAGGGAGATGCATCAGATTGTATTGCCTGACAGACTTAAGGATGTTCCAAGGTATAGAAGGGGACTGTGCCCTTCTCGTGTGAAGGAGCTGCTGGCAGAAAACAAGGTGGATGTCATCCTGACCACGTATTTTAACCTCTCTTCATACGTATATCCTAAAGCATATCATCAGATTTGTGTTGTACATGATATGCAGCCCTTCAAGAATGAATTGGATGAGAGCCACTATTACAGGGCTCTGAAATGGCTCTTGCAGTCTGTAGCTTATTATCGCCTTGTCCCGCATATCGTGACGATATCGCAATATGTGAGAGGGGATGTCAGACGATATAGCGGGAAAGAGTCTGTCGTGATATATAACAGCATCAGTGAGAGGACTGTCGGGGAGCGAAAGATAAAGGAGATAGAGAACATCCCGTATATCCTCGATGTAAATACTTTCTGGAAGTACAAGAATACAGAGAGGCTCATCCTTGCTTTCTGTGCCATTAAAGACCGGATACCGCATCATCTGTACTTGAAAGGCGTTAATGACAACGAGGACCGATATGAGGATCTGTCTGTGTTCATCGACAGGTTAGGGGTGAAGGATAGGGTGATCCTTGATATCTCAAATCGTTCAGAGGAGGAGATGAATTATCTGTATAGTCATGCCAGCCTGTTTGTCTCACCCTCGCTGAGGGAGGGCTTCGGCCTGACGCCTATAGAGGCTTCTCTTCACAAGGTGCCTGTGGTGGTGTCGGATATTGAAACGCTCCTTGAGGTGACGGATGGCATGGTGGATAGCTTTGATCCCAAGTCGGTGGAGTCGATGGCGGAGGTGATGCTGAATGCTTTGCAACATCCTCCCTCGCCTGCGGAGCTGGAAGGAATAGCGGCCTACTATAAGGAGAAGTATTCCTGCAAGCGCCAGACTGACGCTTATATGCGGTTTGTTGAATCTGTGGCGAATATGAAAACTTAATATGAAGCGCTCTGCTTTCTTCCTCAATCATCCGAGACAGGTTATATCGGGTGGTCATAAATACAATGATGCGCTGCTGAACTGTCTGGAAGCGTATCATGATGTGGATACAGTCACAATGCCGCGATGTGCGGAGGTGTATCCCTCATGGAGGAAAGCCTATGCGCCGTTGGCAGAACTGAAATGGATTAAGGCGGTGAAGCGCCATGACCTTGTGTTCATGGACGATTCTTGTTTCCGATACCATCTCCTGCTGCTGTTGGTGCTGAGAATACTCAGAAGAGGAGTCCCCATTGTGATCATTCACCATTTCCCTTATTTGAATGACAGGGGGCTGACAAGGATTGTTAATTTCGTCTGGCAATATATCTACTACGCTTTATGCCGGTTCCTGATTGTCCCAAGTCCGTACACGCTGGATGTAGCCAGGAAACTTTACCCCGGGAAACGGATCTTCTATATTCCTATCCCGTTTGAGAATAGGTTCGAGACCTCAGACGATGAGGTGGAAGGGCGTTTGCTGTTCGTCGGGACTGTTGAAAGAAGAAAGGGACTCCATTACCTGATCAGGGCGTTGGCGGATGTTAAGAAAAGGGTGCCGTCTGTGCATCTGGATATCGTCGGTAAGATAGTGGATAAATCGTATTATCGTAAGCTGGTTGACGATATCACTCGCCATCAGCTGCAGACGGCCGTCAGTTTCAGAGGCCGTGTCTCTGATGAGGCGTTGGATGAGATATACCGTAAGGCAGAGGTGTTTGTTTTTCCTTCTCTGCTCGAGGGTTACGGGATGGTGCTGATCGAAGCCATGAGCCATGGCCTGCCTGTCGTGGCCTTTGACAACTCGGCTATGCCGTACACCATACAGCATGGCGTTAACGGCTTGTTGGCTGAGAACAGGGATGCAGAAGCTCTGGCTGGTCGCATCAGGGAGATTGTGGGGAACCGGGAACTGCGTCAGAAGCTGCAACAAGGCATGAGAACAACAGTCGGCTCATTGAAGACGCAATCGGATTTTGAGATGGCAATCTCGAAAATGATACAGTATCTAAAATGAACACAAGATATCTGATTCGTTTGGATGATGCGAGTCCTTTTATGGATTGCCGGAAATGGCAAAGGATAGAGGATATGCTCGACAGGTTTCATATCAGACCTCTTGTCGGTATTATCCCTGCTAACATTGATCCGGATACGATAATAGAGCCTGAGGACCCGCAATTCTGGGATAAGGCACATCGCTGGAAGCAGAAGGGATGGAGCATCGCCTTGCATGGCTATAACCATGTCATTGTGTCAACCGACGGCATGAAGGGCATTAACCCTTTCTGGTGCAGGTCTGAGTTCGCTGGCTTACCTCTTGAGGCACAGCGTGAGAAGATCGGAAAGGGATACTCGATCTTGAAAGAGCATGGAGTTGAACCAGAATATTTCTTTGCGACAAGTCATACCTTTGATGAGTATACTCTGGAGGCGTTGAGGGCTGAGACGGATATACGTGTCATTAGCGATACGATAGCGTTGAAACCCTACGAGTACAAGGGCTTCGTGTTTATCCCCCAGATAATAGGCCATTGCGTGAAGATGCCTGTAAGGGGCCTTTTCACGTTTTGTTTCCATCCCAATGATATGGATGACAGGGCTTTTGCTCGTCTGGAGTCGTTTTTGGAAAAACATCATCAGGCCTTCATGTCTTTTGATGAGATAGACGTCTCGAAGGTTACAAAGGTCTCTATGGCCGACCTGATGATAAGGAAATGCTTCTTTGCCTATAGAAAGCTAAGGGGCATAGCTGATTAGTTGGATTAGGTCTATGGTAAGGGTTTTACACGTTATTAGTTTGCTTGAAGTCGGTGGTGCCCAGCGACTCGTCTCTGACATGCTGCCTGTGATGGCGGCGCAAGGCGCAGAGGTGAGTGTCCTGGTGAATCGCCGTATGAATAATTTCCTTGAGGAAAAACTGGAAGACGCAGGTGTCCGGATACTGAGTCTGGATGTTGAGGACTATCATCGCCCGATGTTCCTTTGGCGCTTTGTCCGTATGCTGAGGGGCTATGACGTGGTTCATGTCCATTTGTTCCCATATCTTTATTTTGGCGCGCTTGCCAGCTTGTTCCTGAAATGCAGGTTTGTATATACGGAGCATAGCACCAATAACAGGCGGCGCTCACATCGCTACCTGAGATGGATTGAACGGATGGCTTACCGTCAATACGACAGGGTGGTGTCAATAAGCGATGAGGTACAGGATAGTCTGATGCGATGGCTTGGCGCTAGTCGGAATGACGGCCGTTTCGTCGTCGTCAGTAATGGGGTGGACCTGCATAACTTCGATGTCGTAAAGAGGGAGAGCGGATATCCTGTCACGTTGCTGATGGTGTCGCGTTTCACCGCTGCGAAGGACCAGGCCACCGTTATCAGGGCCATGGGCTTGCTCGATGAGCGCTATCATGTCGTCTTCGTCGGCGATGGTCCGACGCGACAGGGCTGTGAAGCACTGGCAGCATCTCTTGCGGTTGGTGACAGATGTCATTTCGTGGGAGAACAGAGTGATATCCCTTCATGGATTGCAAAAGCGGATATCGGTGTCCAGTCGTCTGTGTGGGAGGGTTTCGGCCTCTCTGCCGTAGAACTGATGGCGGGTGGTCTGCCTGTCATCGCGTCGGATATCAAGGGATTGCGACAGGTCGTCGAGGATGCCGGCATCATTGTCCCTCAAGGTGATGCGCAGGCGCTTGCCGATGAGGTGATGCATCTGATGGGGGATAAGGACTGTTATCAGGAGACTGTAGAGCGTTGTAGGCGCAGGGCTCAGGATTATGGCATCGGGAAAACGGCATTGGCTTATCTGGAGGTATATGAGAGAATGATATGAAAACGGTTCTGGTATTATCGAATCATCCGACATGGACCTATAAGCTGAGGGCCGAGGTGCTTCAGCAACTGGTACGCTCTGGCTATAGGGTCATTGTGGCCGTCGGCAATGGCAGTGAGATTGATAAGCTGAAGGCCATTGGCTGTGAGCATGTGGATATTCCCTATAACCGGCGCAGCGTCAACCCTCTCAAAGAGTGGAAGCTCTATCGGGCATATCGGAAACTGATGAAGGCGGTCAGGCCTGATGCGGTACTGACATATACCATCAAGCCTAATCTCTATGGCGCTTTTCTTTGCAAGAGAATGGGTATCCCCTGTCTGGTCAATATCACGGGACTTGGGAGTGCCTTGGAGAAAAAGGGCTTCCTGCGGTACTTCTTCCTGCGACTATATCGATATGTCTTCAGGGATGTCTATAAGGTGTTCCTGCAGAACGCTTCAAACAGGGAGCTGTTCACGAGTCTGGGCATTGTTCACGGCAATGACGTGTTGCTGCCTGGCTCTGGCGTGAATGTCGAACAGTATCGGCCTTTGCCATATCCTTCGGGCGAGACGGTAGAGTTCGTTTTCGTGTCGAGGATATTGAGGGCAAAGGGGATTGAGGAGTATATTGGTGCCGCCCGCTTCCTTAAGGAGAAATATCCCTTTACGAGGTTCCATATATGCGGCTTCTGCGATGAGGACTATATGGCGCTGATCGATGAGATGGTGAAGAAAGGGGTGGTCGACTATCATGGTATGGTTGAGGATGTCCGTGCCGTCTATCAGGTGACGCATTGTACGGTCTTGCCGAGCTGGTATGCCGAGGGCATGAACAACGTGCTGCTGGAGAGTGCTGCCTCCGCCCGCCCAGTCATCACGACGGGCAGGCCTGGATGTGGGGAGATCGTGGACGATGGCGTGAACGGATTTATCGTGAATCCACAGGATACTGACGACCTGATTGAGAAAATGGAACGGTTCATCCTGTTGCCCGCCGATCAGAAGAAGGAAATGGGAATGAATGGCAGAAGGAAGGTTGAGACTGCCTTTGACCGCCGTATCGTGGTGGAGAAGTATCTGGAGGCCGTCAATAGTTTGTTCGAATGAAAAGTCTGCTGCTGACAGGAGGTTCGGGGTTCGTCGGGAGGAACATCCTCCCATTGCTGGCACAGCATTATGATGTCACGACGCTGGGCAGAGGCGACCGTCATGCGGTGACTTGCAACCTGGCCTGTGACATTCCTGCTTTCGACAGGCGCTTCGATGTGGTGGTTCATGCCGCTGGCAAGGCGCATGCCGTTCCCGTGAATGAGACTGAGGCACAGGCGTTCTATGATGTCAATGTCAATGGTACTGTCAACCTCTGTAGGGGGCTTGAGAAAACGGGTGTCCCACAGCGCTTCATCTTTATCAGCTCTTGTGCGGTCTATGGCTGCACGCAGGGGGAGCATATCGATGAGACATGGCCTCTGAACGGAACTTCTCCTTATGCTCTGAGTAAAATCAGGGCCGAGGCATATCTTCAGGAATGGTGCTCGCGCCATCATGTGGTCTTGTCTGTCCTCCGTCCTTCATTGATAGCGGGCCCCTGTCCTCCGGGGAACCTGGATAGTATGATCAGAGGACTCAAGAAGGGACTGTATCTGAGGATTGCTGGAGGCAGGGCACGGAAGAGTGTGCTGATGGTTCAGGATATAGCCAGACTGATTCTGTTGCTGGAAAAGACGGATGAGGCTGGCGTCTATAATGTCTGTGATGATGAGCATCCGTCTTTCCGCGAGTTAGAAGGACTGATCTGCGGACAGTTAGGGAAGGGCGCTCCTCTCAATATCCCTTATTGGCTGGCTAGGTGCCTGGCTTTGGTCGGCGACTGCATGGGGAAGCATGCGCCTGTCAACTCTCAGAAACTTGAGAAAATAACCTGCTCCTTGACTTTTTGTAATGATAGGGCAAAGGGTGCCCTCGGATGGACTCCCATAAGCGTAATGGACAATTTTAGAATCTATGAATAACTTGGTTGCCTGTCTGGCATTGTTTATCGTATTGTTTGCTGTCGAATACCTTTACATCGTAGTGGCAGAAAAGAGAAAGGTGTTCGACATCCCTCACCACCAGAGTTCGCACACAGGCGTTGTCGTCAGGGGCGGGGGCATCATCTTCTATGTGGCTTTTCTGCTATGGACGCTGTTCCATGGCTCTTTGCTCTCGGGGGGCTTCATCGGCTTGACGGTACTGGCTGCAGTGAGTTTCCTCGATGATGTGAATAACGTCAACCCGAAGATCAGGCTGGTCTGCCAGTTTACGGCCATCCTGCTGATGTTCTACCACTCTGGTCTCATCAGCACTTCGCCGCATGTCATCCTGCTTTTGTCCGTTGCCTGTGTGGGCTTGATGAATATCTATAACTTCATGGATGGCATCAATGGCATGACGGGAGGCTATTCGCTCGTGGTGACGCTGGCGCTGCTCTATGTCAATGAGTGTCAGGTGGCTTTCACTGACTCGAGCCTGCTGGTGTATGTCATCCTGGCATTACTGGTGTTTAACTTCTTCAACTTCAGGTCACGCGCCAAGTGCTTTGCCGGTGACGTGGGGTCGATGTCGATAGGGTTTATCCTCGTGTATCTGGTCTTGCGCCTGGCTCTGAGGGGTGAGTCGATGAGCTGGATGGCCATGCTGGTGGTGTATGCCGTAGATGGCGGTCTGACCATCCTCCACCGTGTCCTGCTGCATGAGAACCTGATGAAGCCGCACAAGAAGCATGCCTATCAGATCATGGCTAACGAACTGAAGATGCCGCACTTGGCCGTTTCCGGTATCTATATGGCGCTGCAGGCTGTCTGCTGCGCCTGGTACATCGCTTTCCCTGGCTATCTGACCTTCTGTCTGCAGGTCTGTCTGCTGGTTGCGGCATATCTGCTGTTTATGAAGAAGTACTATCATCTGCACGTGAAGAAAGGCTGACGCCTGTGTGATGGAACAGAACTGCTTAGACAAGAAGAGGATTATCAAGAACACCTTCCTGCTATACGGCAGGATGATGTTGTTTTTGCTCATCAACTTGTATTGCAGCCGCATCATCCTCCAGACTCTGGGCGTCGTTGACTATGGCGTGTGTAATGTCGTTGGCGGCGTGGTGAGCCTGTTCTCTCTCATCTTCAGCCCGCTCAATGCCTCTACAAACAGGTTCCTGACATTCGAGATCGGCACCGGGAATATGCAAAGACTCAATCAGGTGCTTTCTGCCAGCATGCTGATTCATCTGGGCTTAGCCCTTCTGGTGTGTCTGTTTATGGAAACGCTGGGACTGTGGTTTGTGTCGAATGTGCTGGTCATCCCTGCAGAGAGGCTGCAAGCGGCTGTCTGGGTTCTGCATTTCTCTGTGTTGAGTGCCTTCTTCTTTATTGTTCAGGCACCGTTCACCGCCGATATTATCTCTCATGAGCGGATGGGGGTCTTTGCTGCCATCTCTCTGATGGAAGTCGTCCTGAAACTGGTGATGGTCCTGTGCCTCGCACGGGTGGACTATGACAAACTCATCGCTTACGGCTTCCTGTTCTCCTTGATCTCGGTCGTGACCTTTCTCGTCAATGTGTGGTATTGCCATACGAGATTCGAGGAGGCGAGGGGGAAACGGCTTTACGACAAGGGGATTGCTAAGAATCTGCTGTCGTTCATGGGATGGTCGCTGACTGGCGGCTTGGCGGGCATCTGTAACGGTCAGGGCGTGAACATCCTACTGAATGTGTTCTTCGGCCCGTCTGTCAATGCGGCAAGGGGGGTCGCCATGCAGGTACAGAATGCCTTGAACAGCTTCAGCTCTAATATCCATCAGGCTATAAACCCGCAGATCACCATTACTTATGCCAGCAATCGTCTTGATGATATGTATAAACTGGTGGTGGCTGCTTCAAAATATACTTATCTGTTCCTGTTTGTCCTGTCGTTGCCCATTTTCTGTTATGCACCTTATGTGCTGACGCTGTGGTTAGGCCATTATCCGCCCTTTGCGGTCGATTTTGTCAGAATCATATTGATCCTGAACCTGATTGAGGCTCAGGTCAATCCTCTGGTGATTGCCAATCATGCCACCGGGAATATCAGGAGATTCCAGATATGGGTCGAGGCTGTTAATGTGCTGACGCTTCCCTTGTCGTATCTGTTCCTGAAATTTGTGTCAGCAGCTGATCCTGTGATTGTCTATTATATCTTCCTGTTGGTGGCGCTTGCTGCCCAGTGTGTGCGTATCGCCATTGTACTGCCTAATATCAGGATGCGTCTTGCGTACTATCTGCAACGGGTCATCGTGCCGCTGATCAAGTTCTCGGCCCTGATGGCTGTCTTAGGATACGGATGTGTGAGGGCGGTTGCCTCGCCTGATATCTATAATTTCATAATGGTTAGTGGTATCATGCTCTTGTCGGGATGCCTGCTGGCATTCTTCGTGGCATTAAGTGATCATGAGAGAACCTATGTTATATCGCTCTGTCGTCGTTGGCCTTTTGGCAAGAGACTGTAAGGAGGCCATCCTTCGCAATAAGCCGAGAATAGAGAAACTGTGCTCTTTCTTCGACGAGTATCATATCGTGGTGGTCGAGAACGACAGCGTGGATGGCACGAAGGAGCTTCTGCATGACTGGGCTCAGGAGAATGGCAGGGTGGTGGTCGATTCTTTTACCGACGAATCGAAACGCCTGGCTGACTGCAGCGTCGAACGGATCAGCCACATGGCGGATCTCAGGAACCGCCTGCTGGGGGATATCAGGAGACTGCCTGTCCACGACATCGTCATCATGATGGATGTCGATATCTTTGATTTCGACGTGGAAGGGGTCATCGACGGCATCTCTCAGGCGCCTGATGACTGGGGCGCCATCATGGCGAACGGACGGTTGACGCTGCCCAATCATAAGCTGTATAGGTATCAGTACGACCAGTATGCCTTCCTGGCTTATGATGAAGACTGGCATGACGCCATGTACTTCCAGCAGAAGCGAGGACGGATGTTGGATAAGAGGGTCAGGAAGAATGCCTATTATCCTGTTAAGTCGGCATTCGGGGGCATCGGTGTCTATCGGTATGATGCTATCAAGGACTTGCATTATCAGGCCGTCAGACTGAAAGAACACCCGCAGGACGCGTTCTGTGAACATATCCCGTTCCATCTGGAGATTATCAGACAGGGTTATCAGAACTATGTCTGCAGACGGATGACTGTCAACAGTGGCCTGTTGGAAGTGAAGCCCTGGGTGGCCTTCCTGATGTGTTATCTCCCACAGGTCTATGAATTGCTATGCAAGGTGTCGGCTTTTATGTATAAGATGAACTGGAGATAGCGGAAGGCTGTCATATCTTCATCAGTACATAGGAGCATTTGAATAACAGCAGATCCAGGGCATTCCTGATCTTTCTCCTGATACGGTTCTGGACCTTTCTCTCTGAGGATGTGATCTTCCAGTCTCTCCAGCTGCCTAAGGCCAGATGCTCACAGTAGGTAACAGACTGGTAACTGTATCCGCAGAAGTACTTTGATGGGTATATCACCAGATCATCCTTGCAATTCTGCGTGGTCTGATTCTTGGGGTTCCAGTCGTAGCCGTATTCACGTGCGATGACCGCTTGTATATAGGGAAGGATGACGTAGTTGTATCTGAGCCTTTCGGGAAGGGCCTCGTTCTGTGATTGTATGAAATGCCTGTCCTCGAAATAGGAGAGACAGTCCTTGATGAATGCTGTATGCGGTACGGCACCCATGCAATGGGATGTCAGGTAGTGGGCCCATCTGAATTCTAAGAGCGAACGGTTTAAGGCACTTTCCTTACCGATAAAGGCCTTATGGTGAAGAAGGTCATCGAAGGACTTGTATACCATGACGTCTGTATCCAAGTAGATACCGCCTTCATGATATAAGGCGTAAAGCCTGACGTAATCGGCTGCATAAGCCCATTTCCTGACGGCTAATGCTTCTTTCAGGAAAACACAGTCGAGAGCCTTGATGGCATTCATGTCCCACAAACGGAGCTCGTAATCGGGCATGTGCCGCTTCCATGAGGCGATACAGTCCTTGACAACCGGCGGCATCTCTTCGCCACTGAACCAGGTGTAATGTATAATCTTAGGTATCATAGATGTGCGTAATGCTGCATTCGTTTACGTTTGCAAAGATAGTAAATAATCTCTAATCAACTCACTTGATTAGAGATTTTTTTATATCCGTTTGGCTGATTACCGGATTTTTATTAACTTTAGCTTCGCCGAACTTACTTCGTCTCGGCAAAAAAAGAATAAATTCTTTTGTTTTGCTCTCAACTTTTCGTAACTTTGCCGTTTGTGACAGCGAAGTTACTCCGTCTCGGCAAAAAAAGAATAAATTCTTTTGTTTTGCTCTCAACTTTTCGTAACTTTGCATCCGTTTTATGAAGTTCGCGTATCTGATATTAGCCCATGGAAGTTTTAGTCTGCTGAAAGAACTGCTGACGGCTCTGGATTCACCAGATAATGATATCTATGTCCATATGGACTTGAAAGTATCTCAGTTTGATGAGGCGGCTTTCCTGGAGGGCATGAGGTTTTCGAAGGTCTGTTTCGTGAAAAACCGGGTCGATGTGAAGTGGGGCCATGTCACGATTGTCGAGGCAACGCTGAATCTGATGGCTGAAGCGGTGAAGGGTGACTATGATTATCTTCATCTGCTGTCGGGCGTCGATTTTCCCGTCAAGGGCAATTCATACATACAGCGCTTCTTTGAGGAAAACCAGGGAAAGGAGTTCGTGGGCTTCTCAAAAGTGCTTAACCGGGCTTTTCTGGAACAAAGAACTGTCTGGCGTCAGTTGGTAGGAAGGGCTGACGGGAGGCCGAAGTTCATTCAAAAGATGAACAAACGCTTCATAGCTGTCCAAAGGAGGTTGAATTTGCGTTGTATATCGCCAATAGACAGTCTGAAGATGGGCTCTGCCTGGTTTAGCATCACGAAACCGTTGGCTGAGGAACTGGTAAACCGCAAGCAGTGGATCTTGAAGCGTTATAAACACGTGTTCTTCCCCGACGAGATGTTCCTACAGACGTTCCTGTATGAGAATAAGTATATGGACAGGGTCTATAACCCGGACGATGAGTTCGCAAGCTGCTGCAGACAGATCGACTGGCATAGGGGAGGACCTTATGTCTGGCAGGATGATGACTTCGACGAGCTAGTCAACAGCCCGTATCTGTGGGCAAGGAAGTTCTCTGAGGGTAATATGGACCTGATTGGGAGAATAAAGAGTTATATAGCAGATAAATGAGTAAGATAAAGATATTAGTGGCTTGCCATAAACCAGGAAAGGTATATCAGGATGATATCTACACCCCGATCCATGTGGGGCGTGCCGTTTCCGGGTATAAGGAGGAGATGGCTGGCATGATAGGTGACGATACTGGGGATAACATCAGTGAGAAGAATCCTAAATACTGTGAACTGACCGCACAATACTGGGCATGGAAGAATCTGCATGATGTGGACTATATCGGTTTCTGCCATTACCGGAGGTATTTTAATTTTGAGAACACGGAGAGTCAGTTGACCGATATGCTGAAGCATAAAGATGTCATCGCACTGAAGATGGTATTCCCCTTTCCTATGTATTGGGAGATCATGCGGTATATCTCCATGGAGCATCTGGTTATCATGATGATGGTGGTGAAAAAGAAATACCCGGATTATGAACAGACCATGATCGACTATCTCCGGGGGAATGTTCTTTATGCCAAGAACATGTTTATCTGTAAGAAGGAACTGTTCGACCAGTATGCAGAATGGCTTTTTGATATCCTGTCTGAGTGTGAGAAACACATGAAGCCAGTGCCCTATTCCAGACTGGAACGCTCGCTGGCTTATATGGGTGAATACCTGATGCCTGTTTATATGATGTATCATCACAAGAAAATGGCTTTTGTCGATTATTGTGGGAACCATGAATTTGTCAGGCACTCGTGGAGATGGCGTGCTTATATCATACGGAGGCATTGCTGGTGCCATGTGATTCATCGGGCATATATGATGATATTCAGGAGGAACAGGTCTCTTGAGAGTTATTACCAGGAGTCTGTCTTGGTCGGCTTCAAACAGGATCAAATAGAAATATAGTCATGGAGAAGATAAAGATATTAGTGGCCTGCCATAAACCGGGTAAGGTATATCAGGATGATATTTACACCCCAATTCATGTGGGGCGCGCCGTGTCCAGGTTCAAGGAGGAGATGGCCGATATGATTGGTGACGACACTGGTGATAACATCAGTGAGAAGAATCCCGTGTACTGTGAACTGACTGCCCAGTATTGGGCATGGAAGAACCTGCATGATGTGGAGTATGTCGGCTTTTGTCATTACAGACGTTTCTTTGATATCAGGATAACATCGGAGAAGGTTGACCGCTTGTTGAGAAACCATGATGTGATAGCGCTGAAGAAGTGTTTCCCCTATCCTGTGAGAATGGACTTCCTTTCTTATATCACTTTAGACGAGTTTACGATTCTTCTAATGGTGATTAAGAAGAAGTATCCTGATTACGAACAGACCATGCTCGATTTCTTTCGAGGCAACTTCCTTTATCCGCTTAATATGCTGATCTGCAGGAAACAGCTGTTCGACCAGTATGCGGAATGGCTTTTCGATATCTTGTCTGAGTGCGAGAAACACTTGAAGCCGATGCCATATACAAGAGCCAGGCGTACGTTGGCCTATATGGGCGAATATCTGATGGCGGCATATATGATACATCATCACCTGAAAGTACATTTCGTAGATGTGAATGATGAACCGGGGGTGCCAAAGATAAGATCTCGTAGGTCTAAGTGTGCCGTGCCTTTGATGAAGGTGGTAAACAAGGTGTATACTCGTAAGTTCTCCTCCTGGGAAAAGACATTAGAGGACTGGTATGACCCTGCTGTCTTGGTCGGCTTCAAATCAGACCGTATAAGTGTTCAGTAGATGCGCGAAGGGAAGAAGAACATAATGGTCTCAGTCGTCGTGCCGGTTTATAAGGTGTCGGCTTACATCGAGCGTTGCATGGCGTCGGTCATGCGACAGACATACGACTGTTTCGAGTGTATACTCGTTGATGACGCAACACCCGATGACAGTATTGAGAAGTGTAAGGCTCTGATTGAACAGTATGACGGTCCCATCAGCTTCAGAATTGTCAGTCATGAAAGGAATAAAGGCCTCTCTGCTGCCAGAAACACAGGGACGCAGATTGCCATGGGTGACTATATCCTTTATGTGGATAGCGACGATGAGATATCAAGCGACTGTATAGAGAAACTGGCTGCACCTGTTGAGCGCGACAACACGATCGACCTCGTCGTGGGCAATGTGGAGGAAAGGAGTGAAGGAAGCAGGGGGGCTGTATCCATGCCGAAAAAACATGAGCAGGCCGACCTGAGAACGAATGACGAGGTGCGCGAATATTATTACGTGAAGAAGAATATTGAGACAACGGCATGGAATAAACTGATAAAGAAGGATATGATTACCCGTTTCTCTTTGTTCTTCGATGAGAACCTGTATTGGGAGGATGCACCTTGGATGTTCTATGTGATGCAGCATGTCTCGCATGCGTATCTGATCAATGATGTGACATATATTTATCACAGACATCCTGGCTCGATTACTACAAGCCTTGACACGAAGAGAATGCTGGTCTATAAAGGACATATCTATGAAGAGATTACAAACCATTTCAGTAAGGTGGATAGTAAGAGAGAGGCAAGGTTCTATATAAGGGGCTTCTGCCTGAACTACATAGAGAGCCCTAAGAGTCGCCTGTACTCTCAGGCTGCACGGAAATTCAGAAAGGAGCTGTCTTTCAGGCATGATCTCCATAACCGGTCGCTGCTGCTGGCAACCAGCATGATGCGCAAGACATGGCCCGGCAGACAGCTGTTCCACTATATTGTCAGATTTGCACTAAACACCAGATAGAGATGAAAAGGCCGTCTGTCAGCATCATAGTCCCTGTTTATCATGTAGAGCCTTATGTTGAGGCTTGCTTGAGGAGTGTTATGCGTCAGACGTACGACGGCTCCATGGAATGTATTCTGGTAGATGATTGTGGCACTGACGAAAGTATGGCGATTGCCGGGAAACTAATAGCAGAATATACTGGCGCCGTTTCATTCAAGGTCTTGCATCATACTCATAATCGGGGGCTCTCTGCTGCTCGGAATACCGGTATGGATGTAGCTACTGGTGACTATCTGTTTTTTCTGGATAGTGACGACGAACTGACTGATGATTGTATTGAGTCGTTGGCAAAACCCTTGGAAAAAGAATGGCATGATGTGGTAATGGGATGTCTGAAACGTTACAGGATCCTGCCATCAGGCCAGCGGGAATACGTGGAAAGTTATTTGGAACAGCATCTTCCTCATGATGTGGTCTTCTCTCCTTCGACCATGATGAGAACCATCAGCGAATGGCAGAATATGACAGCATGGAACAGGTTGCTCCGAGCTGACTTCATCAGGCAAAATCATCTAAGGTTTAAAGAGGGACTGATATATGAGGACCATTTATGGTCGTTCCAGATTGCTTGTCTGGCATCGTCTTTCTATGTCGTGAGTCATACGACATATCTTTATAGATATAGAGATGACGGCTTGTCTGCTCCGGATGATGGGAGGAAATACTATAATAACTTAATGATAATCATTAAAGATATAACAGCTTTCGTCGATGAACGCCAGATAGAAACAGATGATTATATATATCGTGTTTATAGGTTGTTCTTTTACAAGCTTCTTGACTTCCATACAACAACCCTGTCGGATTTTGTATCAACTTATCAGGAGATGCGCCCCTATGTGAAAGCGCCTGTGAAATCTATTATACATGCGAATGGCTTCCATATAAAGAAAATTTTTCATGACTTGCATTTCATGATGCCACCCTTTATTGCTTCTTATTGGGAATATCTGTGCCATCGGTATTTTTATGTTATTGTATCTGGAATAAAAAAACAAATAATTAGGGATGATGAATAAGAACTTAAAATATGATTACCTGATTGTCGGAGCGGGACTGGCCGGCTCTATGATGGCTTATCGCCTGAAGCAGATAGGCAAGTCTGTACTCGTGATTGACAAACGCCCGCATATAGGAGGTAACCTCTATTGTGAGAAGATAGAGGATATCAATGTGCATAAGTATGGCCCACATATTTTCCATACTTCCAATAAGATGGTATGGGACTTCGTGAACACGCTGGTGCCTTTCAACCACTTCCGCTATTGTCCCTTGGCATCATACAAAGGACGGCTTTATCATCTGCCTTTCAATATGAATACGTTCTATGAGCTCTGGGGGACAAAGACTCCAGCTGAGGCAAAGGCTAAGATTGAGGAGCAGCGCAAGGAGGTGACTGGCGAGCCTCGTAACCTGGAGGAACAGGCCATCTCACTGGTAGGGCGTGAGGTCTATGAGAAACTGATCAAAGGATATACGGAGAAACAGTGGGGAAGGGACTGCAAAGACCTGCCGTCGTTTATCATCAAACGCCTCCCTGTCCGCTATCGCTATGATAATAATTATTTTAATGACTGTTATCAGGGCATACCCGTTGGCGGCTATAACAGGATCATCGAGAAACTGCTTGATGGTGTTGAGGTCAGACTGGGCGTCGACTACAACAGACAGAGGGAGGCGTATGACGGCTTAGCGGAGAAGATAGTCTATACCGGTCCGATTGATGAGTTCTTCGATTATAAGTACGGACCGCTGGAATACCGCAGTTTGCGCTTCGAAGAGGAGGTGCTTGATCAGGAGAGCTATCAGGGGAATATCGCCGTGAACTTTACAGACCACGACCATCCTTATACCCGCATCGTGGAACATAAGTACTTTGAGTTTGGAACACAGCCCAAGACTGTCATCACGAAGGAATATTCGCAGGAGTGGCAGCTGGGGATGGAACCGTATTACCCTGTGAATGATGCCAGGAACGGAGAGCGGTATGCGCAGTACAAGGCGGAGGCCGACCGCCTGGACCATGTGATGTTTGTAGGCCGATTGGCGGAATACAAGTATTATGATATGCATCAGATCGTGGAGAAGCTGCTTGTGATGGACTTGAGATAATAGCTGATATGATGAAGTTCGCTTACCTGATCCTGGCCCATGGCAGTTTTCATCTGCTGAAAGAACTGCTGACAACTCTGGATTCTCCGGATAATGATATCTATGTCCATATGGACTTGAAAGTATCTCAGTTTGATGAGGCGTCTTTTCTGGAGGGCATGAGGTTTTCGAAGCTCTGTTTCCTGAAAAACCGGGTCGACGTGAAGTGGGGGCATATCAGTGTCGTTGAGGCTACACTAAACCTGCTGACTGAGGCTGTGAAGGGGGATTATGATTACATCCACCTCTTGTCGGGCGTCGATTTCCCCATCAAGAGCAATTCATACATACAGCATTTCTTTGAGGAAAACCAGGGAAAGGAGTTCGTGGGCTTCTCAAAAACTCACGACCGTGATACATTGTCGAAAAGAGTAATATGGCGCCCGTTTGTACCGGGAAGGCCGGGTGAGGAGCCTAAATACCTCATGAGAGTGAATGGCCTGTGCGTTCGCGTACAAAAGTGGTTGCATTTTCATTGTATCTCTCCATTGGAGAATCTGAGAACTGGCTCGCAATGGTTTAGTATCACGAAGTCGTTGGCAGAGGAACTGGTCAATCAGAAAGAGCGGATCTTGAAGCGCTATAAGCATGTGTTTGTACCCGACGAGATGTTTCTACAGACCTTCCTGTATGAGAATAAGTATATGGATAGGGTCTATAACCCGGACGATGAGTTTGCAAGCTGCTGCAGATATATCGACTGGGATAGGGGGATCCCGTATGTATGGCAGGACGATGACTTCAGTGAACTTGTCGATAGCCCGTATCTGTGGGCCAGGAAGTTCTCTGAAGCCAATCTTGAACTTGTCAGGAGGATAAGGAGGTATATCTGCTAATCTACAGGATGAACATCTATATATTGTGATGGTCCCAGTTGCCTGATGTTTATTCGCCTGAGGATGTCTCCTATGAAGTTTCTTATTCTTCTAATCTTAGAGCGATTCTCAATGCGGATGTTATTCCACTTGGTCATGCTCTGATATTTGTAGAATGAGTCCCTAAATGGATGGGGGTGGTAGGAAGAAGTTATGTACCAGGGTTTGTCGGTCGTCGTATAATGGATAATGACGGGATCTTCCAGCGCGTCTTTAAATTGTTCCTCGAATTTCTGATAATCCCAAAGACGGTCTTTCCAAAGAAGACCCGCCTGGAGGTTGTATTTGAGGGGAAGGATTATCTTTCTGTCATGAAATAACATATTCATGACATCCTGATCCTCGAGGAATATCTTGTCTCGATGGTTATGAAGAATGTCCATAGATTGTTCGAGCACATGGTGGCGGCGCCAATCATCCAGATTGATAAACATCACTCCGGCATTAAAGTAGCTTTTTTCACGAGGATATCCAAGGCGCTCATAAAAATCAGTCACGCCCTCCAGACCGTCTATGCAGGCTCCTACTGCATAATCGGTGATGTCGGTATTCCAAAGTGGTAGAAGGGAGTGCCGTATGATACAGTCTCCATCTATATAGATGACTTTGTTGATTGACGGAGGGAGTATCTCTGTCAGAAACAGCCGGTAGTAAGTGGCTTGTGAGATTGCTCCTAACCGATAGGGGTACTTATTGCTTGACTGGCTGTCGATATTGTAGAAGATAGTTCTTTTTCCAGGGTATTTGAGAACGGTTTCTTCCAGGTCTTTCCTGTCGTTCTCCGTCACGCTCTCGTCACAAATAAGGTGAAAGTCAATGCCGACATCGGGATGGTTAACGCATATGGAGCACATCATCACGCCCGTGGTCAGGACGAAATCTTTGTCAAGACATGCAACAATTTGAATGGGGGCGTTTTCAATAGTGTTTCTATTCATTTTAATTTATAACAGTTGTTTAAACAGATCTATATATTTAAGGGGGGACAACTCTCCTTGGTAGTTGTAATCAACATCAATACGCTCTCTGATGAAGTCGTAGTCTAAATCGTCGGGATTATCGAATACCTTGATGTACTTGGGATGGTAGTAAGGGGAGTCGACGATGCCTTTCCAGTTGGTGTAGAACTTCTTGTTGTAGATGACGGCCTCCCAGAAACGTGTCGTATTGGAATGGGCGTCGCCTTTCAGTATTTCCAGGATGCAGTTTGCTTCCAGCTCTTTTTCCAGGAACATCAGTCTTTTCAGGTATCTCCTCGAGTAGATGATGCCACTGTGGGAGAGCTTCTTGGATTTCTTGACACGGAAGATGTAGAAAAAGGCCTTGAGACCATGGGCCATGCAGTTCTGATAGATGCGGTGGATGAGGTCGAGCCTGTCCTTGGCAGCACCGATAAAGGTGATGTCGTATTTGCAGGTCAACGAGCTTAGGTCAAGACTGTCTGTCTTTGACATATAGACCGGGGCGTAGGTCAGTCCGTAGACTGGCACGTCGTGGACATTGTCGTAACTGATGACAAGGTCGAACAGCCGTTTGATCTTCCCTATCTCGAATTCCTTGTTCCTGTCTGTGTTGTCTTTTACGGTGTCACGTATCAGCATCACCAGTCTGATATGTGGATATTTCATCCTGATATAGCCTATGAGCATGTCGCAATACCAGCCTGTGGTCATGAAGATGGCCTGGGTGTCGGCATCACAGTATCTGTGGAGAATGGCATGATAGGCTCTCTCTCTGAAAGGCATTCTCAGCCTTTTCTTGATCTTTCTGATAATATGTGAGCAACAGAACGCATTGATAATGGCATTCTGGTGTAGCCGGTCTTTATAGATCACCTTGCAGTCTTGGTGATTCTCAAGGTCGCTCATCAGGAAATGCCCCTGATCGTAGTGGTCGTCTAAGAATACATATTTCATATGACCTCCCTCCCTTTTATGGTGTAGAACAAATCAATCAGCCATGGACAGTGCTTGAACAGCCAGAGGGTGTACCTCTTCTTGGAAGTGAACGCCTGTGGTACCTGTCTGCACGAGCGAAGGGCACGGGACAGATAGATATAGTCTGGGTTTGACATGTCTCTTTTCTGATGCATACAATACCACATCGCAAAACTCAGGAAACGGTACTCAAGCATCTCTGAGCGGAAGCCCCATGACGTGAGGTCGCGATAGCGCTGTATGTTCAGAGTGGCTCTGTCGTCCAATACCTTTTGGGTCACCTTTGATGTCGTGATGCTGTCGGGACGGATGTTCTGGTAATACAGCACCTGGTCGAGGAAATAGAAACGGGTGGCTTTGAACACCAGCTTGTAGGTGGCGCCGGTGTCCTCATACAGGAAGCCTTCGGGGTAGGTGACATCCTTGAACAGCTCTTTCCGGTAGAGCTTGTTCCATGCGGCGTTGCCTCCGTCTGCAAGCATCATGTCGAGCGACTCCTCTTTGGTCTTGCATCCCTCGGTAAACGATCTGAAGGCCTTACGCTGGCTCGCGTCTCCTTTTTCTCCCTTCCTGACATGGACGTAGTTGAACATCACTAAGTCGGCATGGTGCTGTTGCGCACATTCGTATGCGGCCTTACAGAAGTCCTCGTGGACCCAGTCGTCGCCGTCGACAAACATCAGGAAGTCGCCGGCGGCATTCCTGATAGCCAGGTTACGTGCGGCGGAAAGACCTCGGTTCTCCGGTTGATGAAACACCCTGATGCGCGAGTCTTTCGCGGCGTATTCTTCGCAGATGGCACCACACCTGTCTGGCGAGGCGTCGTCGACAAGGATGAGCTCGATGTCTGGCAGACTCTGTCTGCACAGACTGTCAAGGCAGTGTGGAAGGTATGCCTCGACTTGATAGACTGGGACGATGACACTGATGATAGGCTTCATGACGGTTTGGCTGTTATGTGAGAATGCGTTCTTTTGAAGTTAGGGTTTCGGTCTATGTTCGTACCAATGATATGGATGCTCGATTTGTCGTAGCCTGTCTTCCAGATGAGGTACGGCAGACTGAGCTGGTCGCGGGTGGGGTAGCGCATGTATTCCTCCCACCAGGCCTCCATCAGATGGCGGACACTCTCATCACGGTGGCTCCTGATAAGTATGCTGTTCTCATACAGACCATAGTGACGGGGGAAGCCTGCCTCCCGATAGGCGGCTGTCTGCTTGTCGACAGTCTCCTTGTCGGCCTTCCTGAGATAGTTGACGCGCACCTTCTCTACATAGACGCAGTCTCTCGTGCGGTGATAATGTGTACCGAACGGGCAGTCTCCCATTTCTGCAACGACGGGGGTGACGGCTCCCTCTATCTCAATGTTGCCATCGACATATACGGAATAGTCGTAGTCGGGAAGGTAGATGAACGGCAGCATCTTGATTCTCCTGTTCAGCTGGGTAGGAGAGAACTCGTGGTACTCGTCGAACTGGGTGATGTCAATTTTCTTCCATACAGAGCCTGCGGGGATGTCGATGTCGGTAAACACGTAATAATCAATCCCGGGTTCTGCGATCCGAGGTTCGATCAGCCTGTCATAATGACCGACAATACAGGTATATACCGCCATCCTCAGGTTGGCGGTGTCTAATCGTGGGGATAACTTCTCGAGCATGCGGTTCCCTCTTGTCGTGAAATGGCAGAAGGAATATGCTCTATGCTCTAAGAAGCGTATATATTCGAGGAGCTGCCTTTTTCTTCTCAAGATTCGCATGGCCAGTCTTGGTTGACTTCTTTCATGTTTTGTATATTCTTGTGCAAAGATAGCGTATTTTTTTAAAATATCCAAATATTATTTTGTATTTTACGCGATTTGTGCTACTTTTGCAGACAATTTGAATCATATGGATAGAATCAACCTGAATGGAAAGACGATATTGGTAACCGGTGGAGCTGGCTTCATCGGCTCTAACCTCATCAAGCGCCTGTTCAAAGACGTGCAGGGGGCTACGATTGTCAATATCGATAATATGAACAGTTACTACGATGTGGCACTGAAGCAGTGGCGCCTGGATGAGCTCGACGGCCTGGTGCCGGAGGGCACGGACTACCACTTCGTCAAGGGAGATATAGCCGACAAGACGACGATAGACGGCCTCTTCGAACAGTATAAGCCTGCCGTGGTGGTGAACCTCGCCGCACAGGCGGGTGTCAGATACTCGATCACCAATCCCGATGCCTATATCCAGAGCAACCTGATAGGCTTCTATAACATCCTCGAGGCTTGTCGCAACTGGCCTGTCGAACACCTGGTATATGCCTCGTCGTCGAGCGTTTACGGTACGAACAAGAAAGTGCCATACGCTACCGAAGACAAGGTGGATAACCCCGTGTCGCTCTATGCTGCCACCAAGAAAAGCAACGAACTGATGGCCCATGCCTATTCGAAGCTCTACAACATCCCCTCCACGGGCTTGCGCTTCTTCACGGTCTATGGCCCCGCAGGCCGCCCCGACATGGCTTACTTCGGCTTCACCGACAAGCTCCGTCGTGGCGAGACCATCCAGATATTCAACTTCGGCAACTGCATGCGCGACTTTACCTATGTCGACGACATCGTCGAGGGCGTGGTACGTGTCATGCAGGGAGCACCGTCAAAACAGAATGGCGACGACGGACTCCCCCTGCCGCCCTATGCTGTGTATAACATCGGCAACAACCAGCCCGAGAACCTGCTGGACTTTGTTGACATCCTCCAGCAGGAACTGATCCGCGCCAAGGTGCTCCCCGAGGATTACGACTTCGAGGCCCACAAACAGCTCGTCCCCATGCAGCCCGGCGACGTTCCCACCACCTATGCCGACACCACCGCCCTTGAACGCGACTTCGCCTTCAAGCCCAGCACCCCCCTGCGCACCGGCCTCCGCCACTTCGCCGAATGGTACAAAGCCTTCTATTCCTAACCCCATACCCCCGCTCGGTTTAATCACCGAGCGATTTTTTTTGTTTAAAATTTTGCCGTTACAAAAAATTACATTACCTTTGCCAGCGGTTTGGACTAATCTAGATGCATTCGGATACCAATCATCAATGACAATGTCGACCAACCATAAATATACTAACCATTATCCTCCCCGTTTTTTTTAAACAACAGGGTGACCCCGTGGAGTGGTTCCCGATGAGGGTGACGTATCAGTAGAAGATGAAGGCGGAACTGGACAGACTGGGAATTGAGAATTTTTTGCCGATGAGGTATATGATGGACCATACGGCTGACGGCGCATATAATTATGATTGTGGTGGACGGACAGATGGAGAACTTTATGCAGGTGGCCTCGCGGACTGATGGTCGCGCTCGTCTCCTCCGCTTCGCTCGTCGACGAATTGACATATTACATTTTATACAGTAGGGGATAAACGATACCCCCTAACATTTTAAACAGTTTTACTACATAATAAAAAATGAACGAATCACATTGTTATATTGTAAGTTATGATCTCTGTATGCCGGGCAGAAATTACGACTCACTCTATCAAGCACTAAAAAGCTTTGAAAGGTGGGGAAAGCTTACAGAATCGACATGGGCCATAGTTAGCAATTTGGATCATGTGCAGATAAGGGATTATCTTATGCAATATATGGATAGAAATGATAGACTGATAGTTGTGCTCAGTGGAAAGTCGGCTGCATGGAATAGAATGATAGCTGACAATCAGTGGGTGAAAGAAAATATCGTGAAGTAATGAAACAGCATTTTCCCGGTTTTTATACCTATACAGAGCAAGAACAAAAGGATCTGATAGACAAATCTACTATTGTATTTGGTGCTTCAGTTTTGCTTGACCTTCTAAAGATAAGCTACGGCAATGTCTTTCTTGATATTGTTAACGAGAAAATAGAGAAGGAGCGTCTTTGGCTGCCTTACGATACGGCTTGGCTCTATCATGAGCGACTAGCTATTGTTGTAGATGAGCAAGTAAAGAACGTTGATAGTGCTGCAACTGCTCTCAATAGGTTGAAGGATAGTTTCTCGGATAATGGTCAACATCCTTATATCCATGATACGTTGAAAGTTGACTTCTATGAAATGATAAATAAGATTAAAGATGCTCTTGATGAAGATAGAAGTTTCTTGCTAGGTCACCTGAATAATTCGACATTACGAAGTCGTATTGATGAATTATTTCAAGGCAGAATAGGAGAACCCTACGAACAGAATCAACTGGAGCAATTATACCAAGAAAGTGAGGAGAGGCATAAGCAGCGCAGACATCCAAGTATTGACTTTTCTAGAAGTAAAAATACTCGTATCAGGCACCACCGCTTGATTGTGTGGAAGCAGATAGAACGATATGCCAAAGAATCGAAAAAACCTATTGTTCTTGTACTGAACAGAATTACGCCCAATTGGTTCTTTATCTATAATGACGCTATGGTAAGACCACATCAGAACCTTATCAATGAGTTTATTGAGGATACTAAGCAGAATATCTATATTATCACGGCGCATGAATTGATTGACAAGTTGACACCCCAAAAAACGTCTGATGTCAATAATCTTTTGGCTCAGCTGAAAAATAAACCAAATTTTACATTTAACCAACAAACCGATTTGGAGGATAATATTGCAACTGCGCTATGAATAAGAATCCGTTCTCGATATATGACTTTATGGGTTATCTTTTCCCAGGGATGATGTGCTATATCATGATAGCATATTGTTTCAGAATGGGACTGGATATGAGCGAAATCTCTAATTTTGAGAATCTTCGGAATCTGGTAAAAGATTCTCAGATGGGATTTAACCTGGAGAAGTCTGTTATTATAATTGTTATTGCTTATATCTTGGGGCATATTATGTCCTACTTATCTTCGGTTACTATTGAACTGTTTGCACGTAAAGTGTTTGGTTATCCATCGGAATATCTACTGGAGAGAGAACGGGGCAGGAACTGGGGGAGGATGTTGAAGGCATTTTTTGCTTCGGAAGCTAAATCTTCCCAAAAAACATGGGCTATTATTAAAACATCACTTCGTGTTATTATGAAAGTGTTTATGGCCTTATTGCTATTCCCGATAACCTTCTCCACATTTACTTTCGCCTATTTCTTTGATATCAATGGCTGGATTGTAAGACCGTTGGACGAATATCTGAAAAATACACTCAAGGTTAAGGAGTTCAGGCTGGCAAACAGGCTTGGTATTAATCATCCTGATGTGAATCAAGAGTGCGATTATCACAGGATTGTGATGCACTATGTATATTTGAATATTCCAAATTCACAGCGCAAGACAGACAACTACATTGCCCTTTATGGTTTTCTTAGGAGTATTTCGTTTGTGTTTTGCCTAACCTTTTTCGCCTTTGGCGCATATGCACTGACTACGATTGATTGTTCAGAGTCCTTTGATAGGGATTTGTTGTTTACTTTATTCTTGTTCTTTACGCTGTCTTATATCTGCTTTTTGGGGTTTGTAAAGTTTTACAGACGCTTTACATTGGAAAACTATATGGCAATGTTGACGGCAATGCCAGACGATGGAGGTAAATGTTCATTGTAGGGAATTGTAGGTAATCTATTAGATAATAGGATGGAAAAGAAATATTGCGATTTTTTGGAAGAGATTACAGCTGATGAGCTCTATGAGGGACTTCTTGGCTATGGTATGTTTGCCAACAAACTTCCTCCTGTTTTTACATCAGAGCCATTCTTTAACTACTGTCAGGCAAAACATCCTGCATTTCCTGATAAATGGCATGATTTCGTAAGTTACAGTTCTATGAGGAATATCAATATCCCAAGATTATTTGGTATTCCTACCCCTATGAACTATCAACGCCTTTGTGCTACTTTGCGAGATTATTGGGCAGACTTGAAAACTCACTTTCATGCTCAAACAGATAATCAATATTACAGGGTAAGCCGTATTCATCTCAGAAAGCTTTTTGGAAAAAAAGAAATCTTTGAAATGAACTATAGAAACTGGCGCATAGATGGAAACCCGGAAACTGAATTGTTGATTTCAAAGATTAATGGTGCCAGTAAGTTTATAGTCAAGGCTGATATTTCCACTTGCTTTCCGAGTATTTACTCTCATTCATTACCTTGGGCTTTAGTAGGCAAAGAGACAGCAAAAAAAAACCGTACAAATAATGGGCTATGGTATAATAAAATCGATACCGCCTGCTCGACTTTAAAGAATGGTGAAACTCATGGTCTTCTGATAGGGCCTTATGCATCAAATCTCTTGTCTGAAGTTATACTGACAAAAGTAGATAAAAAACTCTATGATAAAGGCTATCGTTATATCCGTAATATTGATGACTTTGAATGTTATGTTGATAGTTATGAAGCCGCACAAAGGTTTCTTAGCGATTTAGAGGAAACCCTTAGAGAATATGACTTACCGCTTAATCACAAGAAGACGGCGATAATGGCATTGCCTGTTGCTATTGCGGAAAAGTGGATTCACAAATTAAACGGATTTCTCTCAATTAACAAAGAGCAAATCACATATAAAGAAGTTAATGCTTACCTCGATTTGGCTCTTGGCTTAGCCAATAGTACAGGAAACTCTGCTGTCTTGAAATATGCTATAAAAGCTCTTTCTGGTCGTAATATGACAATGAGTGCCAAAAAACTGGCTGCACAGCGCATTATGCATATGTCTGTTGTTTATCCTTATCTTGTACAAATGATGGAGGATAGTGTTTTCAGCCCAATGGGTGTTAAGAAGGATTTGATTAAAGACTATGCTGATGCTCTTTATGCAGACTCCAAATCGACTCATAATTATGAGGCAATCAGCTATGCAATTTATTATAGCCTGAAACATGACTTTGCTTTAAAAGAACTTGATATAAATTGGGCCATTGAACGTGGTGATTGCGTCCTGCTACTGATGACATGGCTTTATTACTTGAAAGTTAATCATGGAAATAAATCAGCCACAGACTTGAAACCTCTAAGGAGAGAGGCTATGCGTTTAAAGGATTCGGATATGGATAGATACTGGCTGTTCTGTTATGAGGTTGTGGCGATGGCTAATCTTCCCGGGGATTGGAAGGCAATGAAAAAGGCCAAAGTGAGTTTCATCAAGGCAACGATGTGATAAATTGTTAGAATATAATGGGTTACTTTTCTTCCTATATACTTACGGTGAGAACCTTGTTTGAGGACTTTGATACAGAGTTGTCAAAATACCTCGTGGATGCAAACATTGATGAAGTATGGCTAAGCCATGATAATTGGAATGGTGGGATTGATACATACAATATAGTATTGAAAATTCCAACAGACCTGTTTAAGTCGTTAAAAAGGAGGAATGCTATAGAGCAGGCAGAAGCAGAGTTATACAAATGCTATGCGGATGCCATGCGAGGTGAAGGTGAATCTCTGCAAATTGCTAGTGTGATAATTAGGCCAACAACTGCAGATGTGACGCAACTTGGCAATAACTATAACGACAGGATGTGGAAGCCGGGTTATTTTCGCCTTTTTATCAGCCATCTGTCTGAACACAAGGAATCAGCTTCAAACCTGAAAGAGTGTTTACAGAACTTCGGAATAGATGGTTTCGTGGCACATGAGGATATTACACCATCCAAAGAATGGGAACAGGAAATCGAGGCAGCTTTATTTTCGCTTGATGCTTTGTGCGCAATTGTTGCTCCTGCTTTTAAAAATAGTAATTGGTGTGACCAAGAAGTTGGCATTGCATTAGGAAGAAAAAAGATGGTGTTCCCTATCAAGAAGGGTAGGAATCCATATGGTTTTTTTGGTAAATACCAAGCATTGCCAAACCAAAGAAATGCTAATGATATGGCGCAGGAATTGACAAAGGCTATTTGTGTAAACGAGTTTACGAGAGACGAATATTTTACAAAACTTGTGAACTTGGTTCTGAATGCTTCGTCTGAAACTACTGCTCTAAAGTTCATACAAGTATTGTCTGAGGCAGTATACATGGATAAACAATATGTCAGTTTGTTGCATGATAATTTTGCAAGCAATCTGACGATTATGAAGGAGAATGTGTTGGAAGCGGTTAATCCTTTGTTCCAGAAATATGGGTTGAACGAATTGCAGATAGTGATTCCTTCCAATAATCAGGGCGATGATATAGATTTACCGTTCTAACGGCTGCGGGATAAAAATGCACTGGCTCGTTCATAATAGAGCCTGGCGGCGTTAATGTGGCGGTGAGTATTATAATTCAAATGGGAAAGGGTGTAAAGGGTATTATAAAACGGCTAAGTGTTTCCAAAGACTGATGTAAAGAATATAAAGGAGTTTTTTTAATTTCCAAGCGATGATGCAAGAGGAAGAATGCTGGGACATTAACGAGTCAGTTACCAATATCCAAAGCGAGACGCTCTTGAAAAGACTACTCTTTTCAAGAGCGTTTTTTGTACCAAATATTGCGGATCAACAGGGATTGTTCAAATTATGACAGATAAAATAGTCTATTGATGTTGTTGATAATAAAATCTGAGTTGATATAAAAACGCCGACCAAATATAATTAAAAATATTCAAATTATTTGGATGATAAAGAAAAATAGTGTACATTTGCATTCGACAAAATAAAAACGTTTAGTATGATTTTTTTATCTCATAATTCAAAAGACAAAATAATAGTTGAGCCTATTGCTATCAGGCTACGAGGTATATTTGGACAGGAGAATGTTTTTTATGACTCTTGGTCTATCCAGCCTGGTGATGGTATTATAGATAGGATGAACGAGGGGTTGGCGAACTGCACAATCTTCTATTTTTTTGTATCCAATAATAGCTTAAGTAGTTACATGGTAAAACTGGAATGGCAAAATGCTGTCATGAAGGCCTCAAATGGGAAAGCCAAACTGATTCCCGTTAGAATTGATAACTGTCAGATTCCGCCTATATTGTCCCAATCGTTATATATTGACCTTTATACTAATGGCTTTGACGTAGCATTGAGGCAAATAGTAGATATTGCAACAGGTTCAAATACGTATAGGCCACAATTTACTAGCGTTTCAAATCTTGAAGCAAGAACCACATCCTTTGTGGGCAGAGATATAGAAGTAGAGGTGTCGGCAAATTATTACATGGAACCTATACCTCATTTCCTGTTCGCCACTCCTAATGCGGAAAATGAAATATCCTTTGAGTGTATAGGGTGTAATATGTATACTAGCAGTTTTAATAAGGGCCTTCTTGTTAAAGATAATGGTAAGGCTCATGAAAATGCTATTTTCCTGGCTCCGCCTGACCTTATAACGCCAGGATTCCCTTTTATAGCTCATTTTAAAGCATTAACTGAGAATGATATAAGGATTTCGTCTGTATGGCATGAAGAAGCAAAGAATAACTGGAAATCCATTCCTTTCTTGATTAAACGGTGATAGCAGTAAACTGTCAATTCTTTGACGAGTGATGTGGTAGGGCCGAGCGTAGCACAAAATATAGAGTTCTAGCATAGGCAAACGAGCGGATTTTCCTATTTCCGAAATACGTTGCAAGACGTATAAGTAATTCTACATCAATTAATTGTATAACAAATAAACTACATTATATATGAGTAAAAGAAAAGCGAACAACGTATTAAGCATTATTGCTATCATATTAAGTTTATTGGCTTTGATGTCATGTGTTATCCTTGCATTGTGTTCTCACCAATGCTTTTTGCCTGACGAAACCAGTCTACTAATGTCTGTTCTGTCGTTAACTGTGACAATTTTGATAGGAATGCAAATCTGGAATATTTTCCAGTTTGAAAATAAGTTTGAAACAATTGAGCAAAGGAGCCGGGAAGAGATAGACAAAGCCAAACAAGATATTCTTGAGGCGAATAAAACTTCATTGGAGAAGAGCCGTTGTGAAGCAATAGGGACGGTCTTAATGCAATTAGGGTGGACGTTCGAGGATAAAAAGGAATTCGATGATGCTATGCGCGCATATATTAATGCCCTACGTGCATTGCAACGGGGTAATTTGAAGGATCAGGAGGTGTGTGAGAATTATAACGAGGTCGTAGAGAGATTAGTGATAATATCAAAAGAATTGCCTCCGGAAAATTGGCGTTTTGTTAACATTGATGAAAAGAATGTGTTTATTGACGCATTGATGAAGATTCCAAACAGGAAAATTATGAACCAGCTTTTGGACTTCTTTTATAAGTTTACCATTATTGATGGGGCTATTCCTGGAAGTATGAGAACTCCTTCGTCAAGACAAAGCTAAAACAAAGTAATGGAAAATGTATATAAGTCCTACAACCGCTAACTAAGTATAAGCACTTGGTTAGCAGTTTTTTGTTTATATATTCGAGATATGTAATCATTATTTGTTTTTTTCTTCTTTTTGTTTGGAAGTGAACAAATAAATTGCTATATTTGCCAACAGAAAGGGATGTCGACATCTAAAATAACCCTAGGCACAAAGGATAATTAGAATTCAAATCTCTAAAACACACTGATTCATAGATATTTATGGGTCGTATTGTTGAGAAAAACTAAATGTGCGAAGGAAGTAATGAAGATATGTCTGGGGGCAGATTTGTGACGAAGGTGAGAAAGCTATTCTTATCTATCTTTTGTAGCGAGTAACTTGAACAGACATATATTGTGTGAAAGATGAATTTGATATCATTACTTAGCCATTCTTGCGGGGACAAAACCTGAATATCAACGTTCTACTTTTATTGCGTCCCAGCAGTGGCAAACGTTTTCTATTGTCGCCGAGCAATCACTTATGTGAGCACAGCGAGTTATAAGAATTGATAGTTACAATGATAGACATTTTATAATATGACAGAGGCTGAATATAAGGAAAAATATGATAAGTTGTTGACTGTTGGGCATATCTCAAAAGAGATGCTTGCTCACCTTCAACAATGGGCTCTTAATCTCATAAAGAGTGGGAATGATAAGGACGCTGAGGACAAAATGACGGAGTATGCATATAGAGCTTTTGTTGGGGATATGCGTACTTTTGAAGGCTTTCAGTTTTTTAGCTTCCGTGATTTTTCATCCTATTCTCTTAAAGATATAGAAAATGATAAATTGAGCCTGAGTCACCCTGAGAAATTTAATGATCCTCTTGATACTGTGCTGTTCGCATATTTGCAAAGGAAGATTAAAATAGAAAAGGATATAGCAAAATCATCTCAGTATTGTATGCTTCTAAGAGCTGCGCATCAGCTTAGAATGCGCTGCTTCGTCAGGTCAACTCCGTTAATTAAAAAGGATGGTTCTTTGGGCGTGAAGAGGCAAAATATAAGTGACGTTAATTCTTTAATGTGGGCGCATTACGCAAATTATCATAAAGGTTTTTGCGCAAAGTATGAACTCGATGATAAATTTGTAAAGTGTGATGAAATGAAAAAAACATTCACCCGAATGGCGATACTTCATTATGAGAAAAATATTGATATTAGTAAAAACCTTGCTGTAGAAGATGCATTGTTATGGAAAAATGCCATTTGGGAATATGAGAAAGAAGTTCGTGTAATAGACTATGACCCAGACGGAATAAATGAGTTTCGGGAGCAGGATGCCCCTCCTCTTAAAGCAATTTATCTTGGAGTTAAATGTTCTGATAAGGACAGGCATGATATGCAATTGGCTTTAAGAAGAAAATCTGTGGAATTGTACCAGATGCATATAGATTCTAACGACATTTGTAGTTTAACAGCTGAACGTATTGGTTGAAGTTTAGTTATGGAAATATCAATAAGTGATTTCAAAAAGGCTATAGAGGCTTTCCTTGAGCATAGACAGGCGAAGAAACTGGCTATGCCAGAAACAAAGAGTGAAGATTTAAAGGGTATGATGCTTTTTAGTAGGCATCGTAGCCAGGTGTTTGTGCTGCCAACGGTTCATAACTTCCCTAGGATGCACCTTCAACTCTTGTTACCCAAAATAGGAAAAGCAATTTTGATGGATGAGTCTCTACCTGCGAGAATCGAAGTCTATTGCGCGTCTGTAATTACACTCCAACAGGCAGAAGAATTGAAGACCATGATGAGAACAGTATATAATGTTGAGATGGAGGTGTTCGATGGAACATCTCTGTCCAAATTCGATGAGTTTACTACTCTTCTTAAAAATGGTAAGAACAAAATTACAGGTATTGATGAAACAAGCAAAATGCTATATACTCTATTAGCAGAAGGAAGCAATGTTTCGGAGATAAAGAGTAATCTTTTGTGTTCTGTAATTGTATTTCTTTTGAACGAACATGGGGCTTTAACGACAAAACAATTAAGAGAGGCTGCCGAAGAGCGGCTCCAGCACGAGATAGGAAGCATTGAACAGGAAGTAAATTTCCTAATTAGGAAAAAGCGTATTGAACGTGGCAATACTAATAAAGAATTGTTGACATTAACTAAAGATGAGCTGACCACATTTTCCAAAATGAAGCAGGAATCGAAACGGGAAGAGATGGCATTTTGCCAAGAGTTCTTTGCTTTATTATCACGATATCATATACCTGAAGGAGAAAGGCTTTTTGAATTGTTGAAGACACTTTATGTCGAGAGTTGCGGTGTGGATATTGATGCATCAGGTATGAGTGGCAACACAAATGAACTTAAGAAAAAGAATCAGGTATTTCAAGATTTTCGAACTAAAATCAAAGATTATATTCGAGACGAAACTACTGCCGAGAGATTTATTGCAGAACTAAAGGATATATGCATGAATAATCCTTTTTTAGAAAAGATTGGAGCTAGTGAAATGTTTCTTAGCCTTTATCGTTCATCAAAGTTGGAGCAGTTTATAAACTCCAAGAAGAAATTGGTGTATATTGATACACGCGTATTTATTTTTTATTATTGTCTGTTGGTTTCTAAAAATAAGGACTGGCCATACTGGGATGATCATTCTTATCGTTCGACAGTTAATCTGATGAATCTTGCTAAAAACAAGAATCGCGATATAAAGCTGCTTTTATTCGAGGCTTATCTTGGTGAAGTTGCAGGTGAACTACAGAAAGCATTGAGAGCTTCGTGGTTTAATAGTCGTTTAAATGTAAAGCTCAAGATTCCATTTCAGACTACAAATGTTTTTTATAACTTCTTCTCTTTCTTGCGGGATGCGGGTTGTATGGAAGAAGGTGGGAAAAGAAAATCTTTTGAACAATTCGTAAGAGAACTGGGTTTTACTAATATTAATGCAGAAAGTCCTACATTTATCAAGGATACGAAGAATGTTATTCAAAAACAGTTGAAGTGGTTGGGTGTTGAGTTGAAAAATACAGAGCATTTTGATCATCATTTATATGATCCAACTTTAAAGGAATGGGATATTCGTAATAGTGAGATGCCATATCAGAAGTCTGGTCCTGCGTTGAAAGCAGATACATCACAATTACTCCATATTATGACCCAGCCGGTAGTTGTTGATGGGAAAGAGCGTGAATTTTATTATGCATCCTGGGATAGGTCTTTCACAACTATGCGTGATTGGGTTATAAACGAATCAACAAATATTCATGGCTTCAATATATATAACCCAGCAAGGATGGCAAATAGGTTTGCTTTGTCACACTTTAAGATAGATTCAAAATGCATAACTCATGACGTGTTCTTTTATGCTGACAGCCAGTTTAAACTCAGGCAGAAAATTAGCCGTTTGTTTGACCATGTCCTTTTGCCTTTATATAGTTACAAGGATGATGAAAGCATAGAACTGGTTAACTTGTTGGTTGATTTACAAGCTAACTATCTCAGTCAAAAAGAATCTGAGACAGGTGATGAGATGATTAACGAGAAGCTGCCCTTGGAGATGGTGTTTGATAGCATTAAACTAAAGCTGAAGGAGTGGAACTGTACGGAGAGAAATCTGACGGATTTCCTCGTAGACAAGAACAATCGCGAGACTGTTGCTTATGTCTTTGATGAATCATTCCAATCGATTACAAAACATCAGAAATACGATGACTTCGTGAAAGTTTTCGGAGACTCTCTGAAAAAATATACTCATTCAGGAAATGGTGTTAATCAGTCGTTGCTCTAAGCAGGTGTTTATGGAGTAGTTGAACATAAGATGAAAAATATTCTTCAAAGTGGATTGGCTCTTGGTATTCCAACGCAACATTGCAGTTGTACCAATATGGATTTTAATTGGATTTTCTCGAATCCAACTAATTTCTTGTGGGTGGATAATGTCATTGTTACTGAGAGCATGTGGAGTATAATAACGGGAACAGACGCTCTGGGGTTTGTTGAAAAATCGAAGCAAGATTCATTTTCGAAAACAGTCAGGCTTATTTATAGCATACTCAATGATGTGGGAATAGTTAAGGTTATCAGTGATAAAAGCATTACACAAGAAGAAGGTGATAACTTGTACAATAAGATACTGGATGATATAGAACTGCTTGGCGACTCGGTAAAGGAACAGGGGAGTCGTATGAAAATTGGTAAATATTGTTATTGCCCTCCCGCCCTCTGGACTCTGTATGCTGCATTATATTTATCACGTAACAATAATGCATGTTTTATGCTTGACCAGAGTGAGATGGCTTTTTTGAAAAAGGTATTGCCATTGAAAATGGACAAACAAGTAAGAATTGCATCCTCTAATACTGCTATAAACGAAGTGCTTAGCATAACGTTACCATCATTTGAGTTATGGCATCATTATTTAGCAGATTCTGCCAATAAGTGCAATCTGTGCGTGAATGAGAGGAAATGTAAAGATGAATACCTATCTGTTATTGAAAAACAGGTATTTAATCTACTTGAATATAGGGAGCGTGATGAGATAAAGCAGTTATGCCTTTTGATGGATAGGATTTGCTCAGATCGGTTTAAAGAGGAGTATGAAATAGATCCGAAAGACTTGCTTCATGAAATCAATGTAGAAAAGGTGAAAGTGCAGCGTAAGTTGAATACTACATATAAGAATATAGAACGATGGAAGAATATTGTGATGACAATTTCTGCAGGTTTGGCAATGGGGGGCTTCTTTGGAAACGGGACATTGTCTGCTATCGGTGGAATGGGCTTGTTAGCCACCAATGTTTTAGGGGCTAATATTTCACAAGTTGAAAAGAAACACCGCTGGGTAAATTTGTTTAATAAATAATAAATGTAGCATCAAAAGCATATTATTGATTTGAAAATCATAAAGCAGAAATTAAAGAGTTGGAATTAAAATTGGCAGATAAACGCCAAGATTATATACGAACAGAGGCTTTGCTATCTATGACAAAATATGCAAGGGAGCAGATTAAAAAGGCATGCGATAGGGAGAAACTTACATTGTAAATATGTTGTTTAGCTCTATAATATTTGCCCCTGCAACTTCCAAGAGGTGGTTGCAGGGGCAGATTGTTTTATATGATTGGTTGGCTTTTGTAACCAGGAATCTTATACACTCCAGTTTCGTATTTAAACCGCCACATGGCAATCGTTGGACTTATTCCGTTTTGCTTAGCGTTGTTTGCTACGGTTTTGATAAGGCTGTATACATTTAAGGAATTACTCTTTCCTTTGGTGATATTGGCCCATACTGCTGGTGGTATAAGCATGTCCTTTGCAAAATCGTTTGCTTCTTGCTCAATACCACGGGCTTCATCCAGATTTTGATTGTAAGACACAAATGATGTCCCATCAGTGAGATGTTTGTTGATATGACCGCACTCGTGGAGGACATCGAATACGAGCATATCCATATTGTTTCTTCTGTGACTAACAACAATATAGGGATGCCCTTTGATAATTGAGGAATAGGCATCTACGGGCGTCTTCTCAAACTTTTCTACTATGCAATAGCCAATACCATACTTAGCAAGGGCTTCTTTGATGGCACTTTCAGTGATAGCCTGAGCATTTGCCATATTGGCGATTTCCTTTGCTGCCTCAATTTCATTGCCTTTTTGATATTCTGCTACTTTGAAATTGTTGTTGGTACATGAATAGCGCGCTAATAGAATCCATGTACTAAGGTTTTTTCCCTCGGTATCTAGTTTTTCGCTTTTTTTGAAGCATCCTTGTGCGGTGGAAAGAGATAACAACTCCTCCATATTATTCACCTGGAAAGATTCATATAAAGCAGTTAGTCTGTCCTTGAAGAATTGGTATCCGTCAAGTGCAAGCTTCTTAAATAATATAGGAAGGTTTAATGTGGCTGCCAACGCCTTTTCTACCTGAGCGGCATATTCTTCCTCTTTGTTTCTTTGCTGAATTTCATCCAGGTCTCTCTCATAGCTTAATTGCAAACCCATCCAATAGTCTGCTGATATTCCGAATGCTTCTTCTAATTTCAATGCCATTGAAGGAGTGATACTCTCTTTTGCACTGAAAAATCTACTGAGATTTGGTGCTTTCATGCCAAGGCGCTCAGCAAGTTCTTTTCTTTGCATGCCACGAGCTTTGAGTTCATCCTTTATAAGCTCTGTAGGATGAATAGCTTCGATGGGTACAAACTTCTTGTTAATGGTCGCCATAATGCTCACTTAATTCAATTAATACTAATGTTATTTTATCATCATTCTCTTCGAAGATTAAACGGTACTTCGTGTCGTAGCCAACTCTTACGGAAGAATAGGGGGAGTTTGTTAATGATTCATATGCTAGGCTGGTAATCGCGGCTACAGCATTAATGTCAGTAGCCTGCTTGATATACCTTATCACTTTGTCTAAATTCCGAATTAGTTTGGCGTTACTTTTATAGGTTTTATACTTTCCTATGTACTTATGATCCACGAGAGATTCGATTTCTTCATCGTTATATTCGAGTTCCATATTTGAGGGTTTTGTGGTGCAAAGGTATATAATAATTATCAAAAATGATAATTTTGTGCTATTTTTGATCAAGATATAAGTTTATTTAACTGTTTAAGGGACGGATTTAGATGAAAATGTGACGTTTGACGTAGGAATTCTTAAAAAGTAGTATAAGGATTTGACAAGATTGGAATAAAGTTGGTCTATTTGTGTCGAGATGGCAGTGACGGTGTCGCGGCATACGGGAAAATCCCCCGGCTGTGATAAAGGCTGGGGGATGATTGGTTTTAGGGGGACTCAATGGGAACTTAGTGGGAACTCAATGGGTACTCCGGGGTTGGAGGGAGGCGTAGTAGGTGCTGGGAAGGAAGCAGGGACAGGCCTTGGCAACGCGGGGGAGTTGACGGAGTGGACTGTCGTCGTGAGTCAGTGCGTCTAGAACGAGGTCTATGGGTACGCGCTGGTTGGGGAGTTCGCAGTGGCCGATGATGTGGGCGTCGGGGTATTCCACACGGAGGTCGCTCAAGAGGTTGAACATGGCTTCCTTCTGTGCCTCGGTGCGGGTGTCGGCGGGTTGGCCGTCGGCGTCGAGACCGCCCTCATAGCAGATGCCGATGGCATAGCGGTTGTAGTTTCGGGCATGTGCCCCGCGGATGTTCTCGGGGAGCGTCGGCACAATGTCTCCGTCCATTCTGATATAGTAATGGTAGGAGGGTTGGCCGAACCGAGCTTTGCCTGTTGCTATCAGCGATTCTGTGGTGAAGGGTCTGTCGCAGCGCGTGGCACTGCAGTGTACTATCAGGAGCTTAACGTCCTGGCGGTTTAGCTTCTTTAGCATAGGCCGCAGCTTTGCATAAAGAAGGTTGAGACAAAAGCTGTTATTACTGTTAGTATAAAATTGCCGATTTTATCGGCGGGAATATTTTTCTTAAAAATCTTCATAAAAACTTTTTTTAGGATTAATTTTTTTTCTTTGGCAGGGTGAAACCCTGCAGTTCTCATCTTACCCAACCCTCTCTTACCGTAAGAGAGGGCTTCAAACCACTCTCTAAATCTCTCGCCAATCTTTGGCAAGAGACTTAACCGCTCCTCCTGTCGCTCTTTCATTAATGTACGCTCAGACCATCAAAGGTCTGGCGTGCCTTTAGCCGACTACGCTAAACGCTTGTCGTTGCCTCGGATGAATCCTCGAAAACATTCCGCACGAAGAGGTCTTTAGAGGTTGTACTATTTTCGGAATCTTCTTCGATTCTTGAATTGCGAAGCAATGAAAGTAAATCGACATGAGATGCTGTTTGAGCGAAGCGAGTTCATCGAATGATTACGAAAATCGGACAACCGGCCTCTGAGCTCAGGACGTTTTCGCACCTTTCTTTTGGTTCCGTTTTCTTTCGGTGACGAAAGAAAATGAACAAGGGGTTGGGTAAGTTGAGACGTGCAGGGCTTGGCCCTGCTAGACTTTATTCTCCGTCAGGGGAGGGAGTGGGGTGGAGGGTGTTCTCGTGGGTCTCTTCGAAGACGACGTCTTTGAGGAGATACTTCGCCACGACGTACTTCTGCTTCACGGAACCGTCACGACGCTTCTCCTGACCGACGACGACTCGGGTGGTCTCGGGCTGGAACAGGATGCGGCGGTTGGTGATGGTAGCCGCACTGCAGTCCTCTGCCTTGGTGACGCCGATGCTGGAGAAACCGACCTTGAAGATGCCGATGCCCTTCAGGCGTACCTTCTGACCCATTTCGAAGAAGTGCTTCAGGGCGTCGCCCAGCTCCAGGAGTGTGGCCATGATGTCACTCTTCTTGATCGAACACTGCTGCTGGATGTAGTCGGCAATCGCGTCGGTCTCGATGAAGTTCTCGTCGTAGACGGCTGTTGCGAAGAACTTGCCGTAGGCGGCATTCAGTGCGTTGTTGTTTTGGGCTTTGATAAATTTCTGTGCCATGATGAAAAATGAATTTAGTTAAACATAAGCTTTGTCAAGGTCTGCGTCAGAGGAACGTCACCTGTAGGTCGTCGGGATATCGTCTGTGAGCTATCCGGATAGTCTCTGCGCCTCATGGAGATAGCATCTGTACCCCTATGGAGACGTCATCCGTACCCCTATGGAGATTATCTCCGTCACCCGTGGATCCTATTCGCGTGACCTGTGGAGACTGTCTCCGTCTGCCTTGGGAGGCATTTCCTTCCGACTCGCTCGCCTTTCCGTTTGCAAAGGTACGACGCTCCCGAGGGGCGTTGGCGGGTTATGGCGCGTTAGCGTGGAAAAAAGTCAGAAATCGTGTGGAATTTCCGTGATCCGTACCCATTTCCCCTCGAAGAACGTGTTCATCTGAAGCTCACGGATCAGATGCCTGTAGAGCGGCGACTTGTCGGTGACCTGCTGGTCCTGCAGCTCCTGCGGCAGGTCGATGCAGTAGTCCTCGCAGATATATTTCACCGCCTTGGGCGGCAGCAGTCGGGCGTTGGGCAGCACCCCCATGGCGTCGAGGATATGTCGGCGTGACGCCAGATAACGGCAGAAGGTTCTCGAGGAGACACCAGCCAGTCGGGCCAGCTCTTTCTTGCTGATGAAGCGATGTTTGTCGTAGTAGTTAACCATTAGACTGAGATTTTAGTTATACCATGAGGTCAAGGGAGTCTGGCATCCAGCAGGAAGTCGGCGAGGTCGATCTTCGCCGCCTTCTGGGCCGGGGAGGCATGCTGCTCCAGGATAGGACTGACACGGATGGGCGGCGAGCCCTCCCAGAACACCGAGTCCATCACCTCCCTGGCGATGTCGCTCCACGACCTGAACGTCTTGCCGTCGGGGTCGGTGTCGGGGAAGAGCACGACCTTACGCCCTCTGAGCGGGCGCAGCTTGTCGGGCTGCAGTTCGCCCAGTCCGCCTGTCGCCAGCCAGATGTACTGCGGATAGTGCTCCGACAGGATGACTGCCGTCTTCTCAGCCTCTACGATGGCCACGTCGCCACTCGCCGACCTTAGCAGATGCAGGCCGAAGAGGCAGTGTGTGCCCTGGTGCCTGCTGTGGTCGCGGTACCTCCGTTCCAGGAAGGTGTGAACCCAGGTGGGGTTGTGCGCCTTATCCCGATGACAGTCGGTGCGGTAGTACATCACCTTACCGTCGTGAGCCCTCCCCTCATGGTCTATCTGCCAGAAGATGACGCCGCCCTGCTTCGTGGCCCCGAGGAGATAGCGGCAGGTGGCGTTCACCATCTGCAGGAACGAGAGATAGCCGTTGCCGACCACCGCCTTGCAGAACTGACTGTTGACCGACAGGCTCTTCTGAACGATAGAGGCGGGATGGTAGAGCGTAAACGACTCGCGGTAGAGCTGTTCCCGGATGGTCTTGAACGAGTAGGTCGGTAGCCCCCGTAGAGCACCCCTCATACTATAGCCCTCCCTCCTTATAGAGGGGAGGGCATGTATAGAGGGGGGTAGCTCATCTCGGGGGCATGATGATGACGATGCGGTGGTGGCGGTCGTAGGTCTTCTTGACGATTCCTTTGCTTTCTGCATCTTCGAAAACTTTGTAGTAGTACTGTTTCTGCTTGATGTTGCTCAGCTGTTGCACGGCGTTCTTCAGGTCGTCGTAGCCCATCACCGACCTGCCTGCCATGGCATCGGCGAACAGCTTCGTCAGGTTCCATTCCCAGCCCTGTTCCGACTGGGGGCTGTCGATGAGGTAGTTGGGGTTGAAAGCTTCTGTCTTGTCCGTATTTTTCGCCATAAACTGTCCCCTCTCGTTCCTGGGCTGAGTGTCGGGTCTCTTGGCTGCGTAGGGGATGCCCTTGTCGTTCACCTGGTAGTACATCCGCTCGTCGAGGCTCGTCTTCCTTGAGGTCGATAGCTCTACCGACATTGTCGAGGTCCCGAAGACCTTCTCACAGACAAACACCTCATACGACTTCTGGAGTATCACCGTGCCGAGCCACCCCCTGAGGTTGCTTTTCTCACCAGTACGGTTCAGGTGGATGATGGTGGTGATGTTACAGTTGTACTCGTCAGCCAGTTGTAATAAATGTTCTATCAGCTCGATGGCCTTCGGACCGTCGTTGATGTCGGGCAGCAGGTCGGCAATACCGTCGATGATGACGATGTCGGGGCGGTAGGTCCTGATGGCCACCTGCAGCTCCTCCTGACGCTCCTGCCATGTGAACGCCCTGACGTTGAACACGAAGAACTGCCGGTCGAGATCCTGACCTTTCGCCATCTGGAAGACCCTGTTGGCGAGGATGTGCTTGGTGGTCTGCTTGCTCTCTTCGGTGTCATACCACATCACTTTGAGCGGCTGCTCTGCGACACGTTCCAGTTCGAGCATCCTCCGGTTGTCCTCAGCCGTGTTGGCGCCACAGGCCATGAGCATCGAGGATAAGAAGGTCTTCCCGCCTTTGGCAGGGCCCGTGATGCTGGTCAGGTCTTTCCTCGGAAAACAGGGTCTCCCGAAGAATCTCATCATAAACTCCTCCGTGGGCAGGTTGCTCTCAGAGGTGATGCGGCAACTGTCGAGCTTCAAGAGCTCGGGTGTGATCTCCGAGGCCTCGCCGGCATGGGCGAGTTCCTCCAAAACAAGTGAATCTGTTTCTCTCATGAAAGTAGGTGGATTCTGGGTTTAAGCATTTTCCGTTTCATCTGTAGTCTTCTTGTCGTTGCTAAACAGCAGGAAGTCGTACTCTGCCGAATTGTCGACGATGGTGTGGTAAATGTCCTTCATCATCTTTTCAAACTCCGACTCCGTCATGTTCAGACACATGGCGTAGAAGAGTATGATTAACTGCGGGGCTTTCATACTGGCAATGCCGCTTTCGGTTAATTTACCACGATTGATGTGACAGGTGTTGCTGATTCTCGTCAAACGACCTCTTTCATGTCTCATACACATGAAAATAATTCTAAAGATTTTTTCGATAAATTTTTTTTTCATATTATATTTTTAGTTTCGTGTGCCCATCACTGAATGGGCCTACAAAATTATGATTATTTTTCCGAATAACGGTTAGTACATGTAATAACGAAAATAATAACTTTAAGAATTATTTTAGATAAATTAATAAAACTCTTGGTGAGTTTCGTCAAAAAAGCACTAATTTTGCCGCCAAATTAGTGAATATGAATAAAAGAATATATCTGTGCTTGGCCCACATGAGTGAGTCGGGTATGGAAAAAAAATATATTCAAGAGGCTTTTGACACTAACTGGGTGGTTCCCCTTGGACCGAATGTCAACGGCTTCGAGAAAGACTTGGAAACGTTTGTCTCTCTGAACGATAAGGGAGAAAAGACGAACAGCAAACGTGTGGTGGCGCTGAGTGCGGGAACAGCTGCCGTGCATCTGGCATTGATTGCCTGTGGCGTTGGTCCTGGCGATGAGGTGCTGGTGCAGAGCTTTACTTTCTGTGCGTCGTCGCATCCCGTCACCTACCTCGGTGCAACACCGGTTTTCGTAGACTCTGAGAAAGATACCTGGAACATGGACCCCGACCTGCTCGAGGAGGCCATCAAAGACAGAATCGCCAAGACCGGAAAGACGCCGAAGGCCATTGTGCCCGTGGCACTCTATGGCATGCCCTATCAGATAGACCGTATCATGGAGATTGCCAGTCGCTACGATATCCCCGTGATAGAGGATGCCGCAGAGGGTTTCGGCTCTCGTTATAAGGGTCAGGCGCTGGGTACGTTCGGCAGGTATGGTGTGCTGTCGTTCAACGGCAATAAGATGATTACCACCTCTGGTGGCGGTGCGCTGATCACCCCTGATGACGATGCGTGGCGCGAGGTGATGATGTATGCTACCCAATACCGTGAGAGCTACCCTTATTATCAGCATGAGAAAATCGGTTACAACTACCGTATGAGTAATATATGCGCAGGTATCGGGCGCGGTCAGATGACGGTGGCTAACGACCATATCGCCCATCATCAGCATGTGCAGAAGCTCTACGAGGAGCTGTTGGCCGGTGTCTCTGGCGTCACAGTGCATTCCCAGCCCGCTAACGGTGATTACGACTCCAACTACTGGCTCTGCACCATCACGCTCGATGCGTCGCTGCGTGTGAAGGGGCAGGAACAGGCCTATAAGACCGTCGTGACCGGTGCTGTGGGTGGTGCGGCCGGTGTCACTCATGCAGCGTCTGCAGCCGTTACAGACTGTCAGCCCAACGACAATGTAGAGGCCATGCGTGTGGCCCTCGACCAGGCAGGCGTCGAAGTCCGTCCTGTGTGGAAACCCATGCACAAACAACCTGTCTATAAGGATGCTCCGGCTTATGTCAATGGTGTCAGTGAGGCGATCTTCAAGGTCGGTCTGTGTCTCCCTGCGGGACCGTATGTCACCGATGAGGATGTCCGCTACATCGTCGATACCATCAAGGGGAGTATTTTGCACTAATTTTGAGGGGCGACTCGAAGGTACTTCCGCTCGAAAACAAAAATAAATTCGGATTTATTTTGTGTTTTACTCACTTATTCGTACCTTTGCAGGCAAAAATAGAAAACGATTATATGTTAAACGGAAAAACAGTTTTGATTACGGGAGGTACAGGCTCCTTTGGTAATAAATTCGTTGAAACAATCCTGAGAGATTATCCTAACGTGAAGAAAATCATTATCTTCTCACGTGGGGAGTTGAAGCAATATAACATGAGGCAGAAGTATCCGGCAAAGGACTATCCGATGCTGCGCTTCCTGATTGGTGACGTTCGTGATGGCGAGCGCCTGAAGACCGCCTGCGACGGCGTGGATGTGATTATCCATGCCGCAGCCATCAAACAGGTGGATACTGCCGAGTACAATCCCCGTGAATGTATCAAGACCAACGTGAACGGTGCCGTTAATGTGATTAACGCTGCGATAGAGTGCGGCGTGAAGGACATCGTCGCTTTGTCAACAGATAAGGCCTGTGCACCCAACAGCCTTTATGGTGCTACCAAACTGACATCTGACAAGCTGTTCATCGCTGCCAATAACATCAAGGGCTCACGTGACATCCGCTTCTCGGTGGTTCGCTACGGTAACGTGATGGGTAGCCGTGGTTCGGTGATTCCTTTCTTCATCAAACTGCGCGATGAGGGTGCTACGGAGCTTCCTATCACCGATCCGCGTATGACACGTTTCAACATCTCTCTGCAGGAGGGTGTCGATCTGGTGATGTGGGCACTTGGACACCATGTGGGTGGTGAACTGTTTATCCCAAAGATCCCTTCTTATAGAATCACCGACGTGGCCACTGCCATCGCACCGAACCTGAAGCAGGTAGAGGTGGGTATCCGTCCGGGTGAGAAGCTGCACGAGGAGATGATCACCAAGACAGATGCGATGAACACCATCGATATCGGTAAGTATTATGCGATTCTCCCTTCTGTTGCCTTCAACCATACGACAGAGGAGTATCTTGAACATCACAAAGGAACATGGGTTCCTAAGGATTTCTATTACAGTTCTGATCATAACGAGGATTGGGAGACCGTTGAGACGCTCCGCGCAAAATTCAAGAAGATTATACCTGGCTTCGAAGTAAAGTAGGTCAATCCCCCGACAGACTATGGAATTCCTCAAGAAAATCGTCAACTGGTATTTCCGGAAGAACTCCCTGCCGTATTGGTGCATCTTCCTCATCGACGGTGTGATACTGATGCTCTCGGGTCTTTTCAGCTATTGGATGTTTGCCAACTGGGCTGACCTGTCGCAGCAGATCGATGGTGTGTTCTGTAGTCTGATGGTCTATGTGCTGCTGAGTGTTGTTGGCACGCGCGTGTTCCATACCTATGCGGGTATCGTCCGTTATTCGTCGTTTATCGACCTGCAGCGTGTGGCCTATGCCAACACGCTGTCACTGGTATTGGCCATCGGCGTCCATTTCCTGATGTATGATGCGCCCAAGCCGCTCTTCGTACCGCTGCATGTGCGTCACCTGCTGGTGATGTTCCTGCTGGCCACTCTCCTGATGTGGGCGGTGAGAGTACTGGTGAAGTCGCTTTACGACCTGACGACGTTCGACGTGCGGGCAACCAAGGCGCTGATATTCGGTGTGACCTCGGATGCTGTCGGACTGGCCAAGAATATCCGCAGTCAGCGGCCCAGGCGATTCGCCGTGAAAGGCTTCATCACCACGACATCCCGCTATAAGCACAACCGACTGCTGGGAGAGTGCGTGTACAGTCTTGAGGAGGATATGCGCGAGATTGTCTATACGCACAATATCGGGGCTGTACTGGTGCCGCCCCAGCGTGCTAATATGTTCCGTGAGAACCAGGAGCTGCAGAACATCCTGATAGGTATGGGCGTCAGTATCTATATGGCGCAGGGTACCAAGGAGATACGTGCCGATGGCGGTCTGCTGTCGGACGACGACTACGAGGGTTATCAGTTGAAAGAGGTGTCGGTAGAGGACCTGTTGCCCCGCGATGAGATCAGGGTGGACATGGCCTCGGTCGGTGAGCTGTTGTGCGGTAAGCGCATCCTGATTACGGGTGCCGCCGGTAGCATCGGTTCTGAGATGGTGCGCCAGATAGCAGTATATAAGCCTGCTGCCATGATGCTGATCGACCAGGCGGAGACCCCTGAGCACGACATCCGTCTGATGATGAAACGGGAGTTCCCTGACATCAAGGCAGAGACCTTGGTGACGAACATCTGTCACCGCTCGCGTATGGAGCAGGTGTTCGAGACCTTCAAGCCCCACTATGTGTTCCATGCTGCTGCCTATAAGCATGTGCCTATGATGGAGAACAACCCCAGCGAGGCCGTGCTCAATAATATCTATGGTACGAAGGTGATTGCTGACTTGAGCGTGAAGTCGGGCGTGAAGAAGTTCGTGATGATATCGACGGATAAGGCCGTGAACCCCACGAACGTGATGGGCTGTTCGAAGCGTATCTGTGAGATCTATGTCCAGGCGCTCGACCGTATGCTGAAGATCGAGCAGCTGAACCAGAAACCATCCTCTTCGTCGAAGAAACAGCATCACTACACGCAGTTCGTGACCACACGTTTCGGTAATGTGCTGGGCTCGAACGGTTCGGTGATACCCCTGTTCAGAGAGCAGATCAGAAACGGCGGTCCTGTGACGGTGACCGACGAGCGTATCGTGCGTTATTTCATGCTTATCCCCGAGGCCTGTAAGCTGGTGCTCGAGGCCGGTACCAAGGGTAACGGCGGTGAGATTTTCGTGTTCGACATGGGTCGTCCGGTGAAGATTGCCGACCTGGCAGCGAGAATGATCAAGCTCTCGGGTGCCAAGAACGTAGAGATCAAGTACACGGGTCTGCGCGACGGTGAGAAACTCTATGAGGAGATGCTCAACGACAAGGAGAAGACCAAGCCTACCTTCCATGAGAAGATACGTATCGCCAAGGTGCGTGAGTATGACTATGAACAGGTAGCGAAGGATATTGACGAACTGATTGAGATCTCGAAGCAGTATGATGACATCGCGACGGTTCGTAAGATGAAAGAGATTGTCCCGGAATACAAGAGCGAGAACTCGCCTAAATACGAGAAACTGGATAAAGAGAAACAATAAAAAATCCCCGCCAATCGGCGGGGATTTTTTATTTACAACATTACAACAGATTGTCCTGTTCGATATCCTTGAAATATTTGTAGGTGCTGACCTTGAGTTCGTCGGCAGCTTCCTCATCGCTGACGATGATACCATGCTCGTGCATCTGAAGGGCAGAGATGGTCCACATGTGGTTGACAGCTCCCTCTACGGCAGCCTGCATGGCGCGGGCCTTACCATGACCGTTCACCAGGATCATCACCTCGCGGGCATCCATCACGGTACCTACACCGACTGTCAGGGCGTGGGCAGGCACGTTCTCGGGCTTGCCGCCGAAGAAACGGCTGTTGGCGATGCGGGTGTCGGTGGTGAGGGTCTTCATGCGGGTTCTTGAGCGCAGTGAAGAGCCTGGCTCGTTGAATGCGATATGACCGTCGGGACCGATACCGCCGATGAACAGGTCGATGCCGCCTGCTTCCTTGATCATCTCCTCATAGTGCTTGCACTCTTCCATGAGGTCGGGCGCATTACCGTTGAGGATGTGGATGTTCTCCTTCGGGCAGTCGATATGATCGAAGAGGTTACGGGCCATGAAAGCGTGGTAGCTCTCAGGATGAGCCTCGGGAAGACCTACATATTCGTCCATGTTGAAGGTGATAACGTTCTTGAAAGAAACCTTACCGGCACGGTTGGCCTCGACGAGGGCATTATACATACCGACGGGAGAAGAGCCAGTGGGAAGACCGAGTACGAATTTGTGGTCGGGGGTTGGGTTGAAACTGTTGATACGTTCGATGACGTGGTTAGCAGCCCACTGTGACATTTTCTGATAGTCACTCTGAATGATTACTCTCATAATGAAATTGTTTTTGGTTATTTATGATTTTGGCTACAAAAATACAATGAAATATTCTTTTTAGGCACGGATTAACACGGATTAACACGGAAATTTTTCAAACGAGCGGAGAAAACGCTATCTTTGCAGAAAAATGGAGACAAGGATGTAAAAGGAGATAAGGAGACAGGGAGTACAAGGAGTACAAGACAATACTCCGAAGGCAGAACTCCAAGGACTGAACTCCGAAGGCAGAACTCCCAAGGCAGAACTCCAAGGACTGAACTCCGAAGGCAGAACTCCCGCAAGACAAATGTCTTGGACTCCCTGTCTACTTGTCTCCCTGTCTACTTAAATTAGAAGAATGAAAGAATTTGTAATATCAGAAGCAAAGGCCGAGACTGCGGTATTGGTAGGTCTGATTACCAAGGAGCAGGATGAAGCCAAGACCAAGGAATATCTCGACGAACTGGAGTTCCTGGCGGACACGGCCGGTGCTGTGACCGTGAAGCGTTTTACCCAGAAGGTCGGCGGACCCAGTCAGACAACGTATGTGGGCAGTGGTAAGCTGCTCGAGATCAAGGAATATATCAAACAGTGTCAGGACGCCTACGACGAATGGCTGGACGCTCAGGATGCCTCGCTCTTTGCCGAGGGACTGCTCGACGAGAGCAACGCGCCCCAGCCCGTGGGTATGGTGATCTTCGACGATGAGTTGAGCGCCAAGCAGATACGTAACATAGAGAAAGAGCTGCAGGTGAAGATCCTCGACCGTACATCCCTGATCCTCGACATCTTCGCCATGCGTGCCCAGACGGCAGAGGCTAAGGCGCAGGTGGAGCTCGCCCAGCATCGTTATATGCTGCCCCGACTGCAGCGCCTGTGGACCCACCTGGAGCGTCAGGGCGGTGGCTCAGGCAGTGGTGGCGGAAAGGGTTCCGTAGGTCTTCGCGGTCCTGGTGAGACCCAGCTGGAGCTCGACCGTCGTATCATCCTGCAGCGTATCACCCTGCTGAAGCAGCGACTCGCTGAGATCGACAAGCAGAAGACCACCCAGCGCAAGAACCGCGGTCGACTGATCCGTGTGGCACTGGTGGGCTATACCAACGTGGGTAAGAGTACCACCATGAACCTGTTGGCTAAGAGTGAGGTGTTTGCAGAGAACAAGCTCTTCGCTACGCTCGACACCACCGTCCGTAAGATGACCATCGACAACCTGCCCTTCCTGTTGGCTGACACCGTAGGGTTCATCCGTAAGTTGCCCTCCGACCTGGTGGAGTCGTTCAAGTCGACCCTTGACGAGGTGCGCGAGGCCGACCTGCTGGTGCATGTGGTGGACATCTCGCATCCCGACTTCGAGGAGCAGATCCATGTGGTGGAGGAGACTCTGCAGGAACTGGGCTGTGCCGACAAGCCTGTCATACTGGTGTTCAACAAGATCGACGCCTATACCTGGACGCCGAAGGAGGAGGACGACCTGACGCCCATGACGAAGGAGAACCTGACACTTGAGGATCTTGAGAAAACGTGGATGGGTAAGCTTGGGGGACAGGGAGACAAGGAGACAAGTAGTACAGGACATTACATGGAGTGCCTGTTTATAAGTGCCAAGCAGAAAGAGAACATCGACCAGTTGCGCGAGGTGCTCTACAAACGTGTCCGTGAGTTGCACGTACAGAAATATCCGTATAATGACTTTTTATACCAAGATTATGAATAACTATAGACACTTAACCCCGACAGAGATTGAAATCCTGGAGAAGAACGTCTGCTGGTCAGAAGACTGGCAGCGCGTGATGGTTGACGAAGACTTCAAACCCTATAATTTCCACCGTGTGATCTTCTATGGCGACATCCGACTGGGCGCCTTCAATAAGATGGTGGAGGTGAGCAAAGGGTTCGTGAAGCACTCGGGCATCAACGACGCCACGCTGCGAAACGTCACCGTGGGCAACGACTGTCTGATAGAGAAAGTAGGAAACTATATCAACAACTATACCATCGGTAACGATTGTTACATCTCGAACATCTGTACGCTCGAGACCACCGACGACGCCACATACGGCGAGGGCAGTGTGATCTCAGTGCTCAACGAGATGGGCGATGGCAATGTGACCATCTTCCGTGAGCTGAACAGTCAGGTGGCCTGGCTGATGGTGAAGCATGAGCGCGACAAGGAACTGAGGCAGCGTCTGCATCAGATGATTGAAGACGAGTTGCGGGTGTCGCGTCCTGACCGTGGCTATATCGGAAACAACGTGAAGATCATCAACGCCAAGGATATCACTAACACCATCATCAAGGGCGACTGTGAGATCAGTGGCGCTGCCCGTCTGAGTGAGTGTACGGTGATGAGCTCGACCGATGCCCCTGTGTTCATCGGTACGGGTGTCATCTGCGAGAACTCGATTATCTGCGACGGCTGCTCGATCAACAACTCGGTGAAGATGCAGGACTGCTTTGTGGGTGAGGCCTGTCAGATTACCAACGGTTTCACAGCCGAGGCCAGCCTGTTCTTTGCCAACTCGTTCATGGCCAATGGTGAGGCATGTGCCGCCTTCTGCGGACCGTTCTCTGCCTCTCACCACAAGAGCTCGCTGCTGATTGGCGGTGAGTTCTCGTTCTATAACGCCGGCTCGAACACCAACTTCTCGAACCATGCCTATAAGATGGGACCGCTGCACTACGGTACCCTGGAGCGTGGCACGAAGACGGCCTCTGGCTCGTATGTGCTGATGCCCGCCACCATCGGTGCCTTCTCTGTCTGCTTCGGTAAGCTGATGCACCATCCTGACACCCGTAACCTGCCGTTCTCTTATCTGATGGCGTATGGCGACGAGTGCTACCTGGTGCCGGGACGTAACATCACCACCGTGGGCCTCTATCGTGACATCAAGAAATGGCCCAAGCGCGACAAGCGTTCCAAGTTGTCGCGTAAGAGTATCATTAACTTCGACTGGCTCTCGCCCTTCACTGTGGGAGAGATCATGGAGGGTATCAAGATCCTGAAAGCCCTGCGTGAGGCGTCGGGAGATAATGTGTCGACCTACAACTTCCACGAGTACGTGATCAACGCCTCGTCGTTGCGCAAGGGACAGAAATACTACGATATCGCCCTGCGTATCTATATGGGTGCCGTGCTGAAGCGTGCCCAGAAGGAAGGTTATATCGGTGTGCCTGAGAGTACGGTAGGGCAGGGCAAGTGGATTGACATGAGCGGTCTGCTGCTGCCCGAGAGTGAGGAACAGCGGCTGATCGACGACATCAAGACGGGGGCCATCGATAACATCCAGCAGGTGCTCGACCGCTTTGCCGACATCAACAACAACTACAGTGACTACCGTTGGGCATGGAGCTACCAGATGATTCTGGACTATTACCATCTCGATGAACTTGACGCCGCTGCCTGTGAGCGTATCCGTGAAGACTATGTGAGAGCCCGTCGTGCCTGGATTGCAGAGATCCGCAAGGATGCAGAGAAGGAATATCAGATGGGTGACGTGGACAAGGATGTGCTCGATGAGTTCGTAGAAAAATTAGACCACGAGATTGACTACGAGAACTAATCTTTGTGATGAAAAAAAGGAATTTGTTATATCAAAACAACTTTATCGAAGTGCAACAAGTATTGGTGCCAACATAGCTGAGAGTACATATGCTCAGAGTGATGCCGATTTTGTGCACAAGTTAAAGTTATCTCTTAAAGAAGCAAGCGAAAGTAAAGTACAATCATTAATATAATTAATAAAATTGAAGCAAAATGAAGAATATTAAGTGCTTAGTTTTTATACTTTTTTACCTTTTTGCCTTTTTACCTTTACAGGTTCAGGCTAAGGATTACAAGTATGAGACCGTAAACGGAGACCTTATGAAGGCAAGGATCTACACCTTGGACAATGGACTGAAGGTGTACCTGTCTGTAAACAAAGAGAAACCACGTATCCAGACTTATATCGCCGTGCGAACGGGTTCGAAGAACGACCCCGCAGAGACAACAGGTCTGGCTCACTATCTGGAGCACCTGATGTTCAAGGGTACCAAACAGTTCGGTACCAACAGCTACGAGGCAGAGAAGCCTTTGCTCGACGAGATTGAACAGCGTTATGAGGCATATCGCAAGCTGACCGATCCCGAGGCCCGTAAGCAGGCCTACCACGAGATCGACTCAGTGAGTCAGGTGGCTGCTCAGTACTTCATCCCCAATGAGTACGACAAGCTGATGGCGACCATCGGTTCTGAGGGCTCGAACGCCTATACCTCGAACGATGTGACCTGTTATATGGAGAACATCCCCGCCAACGAGGTGGACAACTGGGCCAAGATCCAGGGCGACCGTTTCCAGAACATGATCATCCGTGGTTTCCACACGGAGCTCGAGGCGGTGTACGAGGAGTATAATATCGGACTGACCAGTGATCAGCGTAAGCTGTACTACACCATCAGTAAGATGCTGTGGCCAAACCATCCTTACGGTACACAGACCACTATCGGTACGCAGGACCACCTGAAGAATCCTTCGATTACGAATATCAAGAACTACTTTGATAAGTGGTACCGTCCCAACAACGTGGCCATCTGTATGGCTGGTGATCTGGATCCCGAGAAGACCATCGCCATCATCGACAAGTATTTCGGCGGTTGGAAGCCCGGTGCCGACGTCAAGCAGCCGACATTCGCACCACTGACACCGCTGACACAGCCCAAGGATTCCACTGTGGTAGGACAAGAGGCTGAGCGCGTTTGGGTGGCTTGGCGTGCCAAGGAGGCCAGCAGTCTGCAGTCTGATACACTGTCTCTGTTGACGAGCGTGCTGAGCAACGGTCGTGCCGGACTGTTCGACCTCGCCTTGAACCAGACGATGAAGTTGCAGAGTGCAAGTGCTGATCTGGAGGCGATGCGCGATCATAGTGCTTTCATAGTAATGGGTACACCTAAGCAGGGACAGGGGCTGGAAGAGGTGCGCAGTCTGATGCTGGGCGAGATCGACAAGCTGAAGAAAGGCGACTTCCCCGACAACCTGTTGCCAAGCATCATCAACAACTACAAGCGTAGCTATAACCAGTTGTTGGAGGACAACCGAGGACGTGCTAATATGTTTGTAGACGCCTTTATCCAGGAGGTGGACTGGAAAGAAGCGGTAGAGGCTATCGACCGCGTATCGAAGATTAGCAAACCGGAGCTGGTGGCCTTTGCCAATCAGTTCTTCACTGACGGCTATGTGACCGTGTTCAAGAAGCAGGGCACAGACAGTTTGCAGAAGAAGATCGACAAGCCTGCCATCACGCCGATTCCCACCAACCGCGACCAGGTGAGTCAGTTCGTGAAGGACATCCAGAACACAGAGGTGGAGCCTATCCTGCCTCAGTTCGTGGACTTCAAGAAAGATCTGACCGTGGGTAAGGTAGGTAAGAACCTGCCGATGTACTATATCAAGAACACTACGAACGGACTGTTTAACCTGACGTTCTACTATGACTTCGGTCAGAGTGCCGATAAGCGCTATGATGTAGCGTCTGATTATATCAGACTGTTGGGTACTGACAAACTGAGTGCCGCAGAACTGCGCCAGAAGTTCTATGAGCTGGCGTGCGACTGGTCGTTGAATGTGGGTACCGAGAATATCACCGTGAATCTGTTTGGCTTGAACGAGAACATGCCTGCCGCACTGGCACTGCTCGAGGACCTGTTTAAGAATGTAAAGGTCGATAAGGCTGCCTACGACCAGATGGTGGACCTGACCTTGAAGAGTCGTGACGATGCCAAGAAGAGTCAGCAGAGCTATTTCTCATATCTGTATAACTATGCTGCCTTCGGTGAGCATAATGCCTATCGCGACCTGGTGAGCGAGCAGCAGTTGAAGGAAACCGATCCGCAGGTGTTCGTCGATCTGCTGAAGACCCTGAGCAATTACGATCATAAGGTGGTGTACTATGGTCCGCTGAGTGAGAAAGAGGCTACTACCGCTATTGGCAAGGCACACCAGACAGCCAAGAAGTTGGCTGCTGTGCCTGAGAACAAGCCTTACCTGAACCAGCTCGCTACCGAGAACGAGGTGCTGATCGCACCTTACGATGCCAAGAACATCTATATGCGTATGTACCACAACGAGGGTCGTACCTGGAACCCTGAGGAGGCCGCTGTACAGGAAGTGTTCAACGAGTACTTCGGTAGTGGTATGAATGGTATCGTGTTCCAGGAGATGCGTGAGGCCCGTGGACTGGCTTACAATGCCTATGCCTATTATATCCAGCCCAGCTGGAAAGATCGTACGGAGTGCTTTATGACCCATATCATCACCCAGAACGATAAGATGAACGACTGTATCGCTCACTTTAATGAGATCCTGAACGAGATGCCTGCCAGTGAGGCTGCCTTTAAGATTGCCAAGGAGGCTGTGACCAAGCAGCTGGCCAGCAGTCGCACCACGAAGATCGGCATCTTCAATGCTTATCTCAATGCCCAGCGAATGGGACTCGATTGCAGTCTGAACGAGCTTATCTACAAGCATCTGGATAAGGTGACCCTGCAGGATATCGTGAACTTCGAGAAGGCACAGATGGCCAACAAGCCTTATCGCTATGTCATCCTGGGCGATGAGAAAGAGCTCGACATGGAGGCATTGGGTAAGATCGGTCCTGTGAAGAGACTGACCACAGAAGAAGTGTTCGGGTATTAAGGAGACAAGGAGACAGGGAGTCAAGGAGACAAGGAGACAGGGAGACAAGGAGTTCAAGACATATGACATATACGTTTGAGAATGTAATACTAGAAGATGCAAGTAGAATGTTGCATTTGTATTGTAATGGAATAATAAATAATAACGGAGTAAAAGAATAATAACATGGAGTTCAAGGAGACAAGGAGTTCATGAAGTTCATGGAGTTCAAGATGTTCAAGACATTAGAATCTGCGGGTGTTCTTTCCTGCAAGGTATTGTCCTGAACTCCTTGAACTCCCTGTCTCCTTGTCTCCTTTCCCCTTTATCCCTAAAAAACAAAACTTTATGGCTAAGACAGTTGATTTTAAGTATGCCCCCATGTTTCAGGTGGGCGAGGACAAGACGGAGTACCGCTTGTTGACAAAAGAAGGCGTAAGCACCGCCGAGTTCGAAGGAAAACAGATCGTGAAAGTTACCAAGGAAGCACTGACACTGTTGGCCCAGCAGGCTTTCCACGATGTGGAGTTCATGCTGCGTCGTGAGCATAACGAACAGGTGGCTAAGATCCTGACCGATCCTGAGGCCTCTGAGAATGATAAGTATGTAGCCCTGCAGTTCCTGCGCAATGCCGAGGTGGCTTGCAAGGGTATCCTCCCTTTCTGTCAGGACACCGGTACGGCCATCATCCACGGTGAGAAGGGTCAGCAGATCTGGACTGGTTTCGAGGATGAGGAGGCACTGAGCCGTGGTGTGTTCAACACCTTCACTCAGGACAACCTGCGCTACTCGCAGAACGCGCCTCTGAATATGTACGACGAGGTGAACACCCGTTGTAACCTGCCTGCACAGATTGATATCGAGGCTACCGAGGGTGCTGAGTATAAGTTCGTGATGGTGGCAAAGGGTGGTGGCTCGGCCAACAAGACCTACTTCTACCCCATGACCAAGGCTACGATTCAGAACGAGGGTACACTCATCCCCTTCCTCGTAGAGAAGATGAAGAGTCTGGGTACAGCAGCCTGTCCGCCATACCACATCGCATTCGTCATCGGCGGTACCTCAGCAGAGAAGAACCTGCTCACCGTGAAGCTGGCTTCAATCAAGTACTACGACGGACTGCCCACCACAGGCGATGAGACCGGTCGTGCCTTCCGTGATATCGACCTCGAGCAGAAGCTGATCAAGGAGGCACAGAAGATCGGACTCGGTGCACAGTTCGGTGGTAAGTACCTGGCACACGACATCCGTGTGGTTCGTCTGCCCCGTCATGGTGCCAGCTGTCCTATCGGTATGGGCGTATCTTGTTCTGCCGACCGCAATATCAAGGCTAAGATCAATGCCGACGGTATCTGGTTGGAGAAGATGGACAGCAACCCCACAGAGCTGATTCCTGAGGAGCTGCGCAAGCCCGGTGAGGGCGGCAAGGGTATCGAGATCGACCTGAACGAGGGTATCGATGCCGTTCGTAAGGAGCTCTCTAAGTATCCCGTCTCTACCCGTGTGAACCTGAAGGGTACCATCATCGTGGCTCGTGATATCGCTCATGCAAAGCTGAAGGCTCGTCTGGATGCCGGTGAGGGTATGCCCGACTACTTCAAGAAGTACCCCGTACTGTATGCCGGACCTGCCAAGACGCCAGAGGGCTATCCTTGTGGATCGATGGGTCCGACCACCGCTAACCGTATGGACCCGTACGTTGACGAGTTCCAGGCCAACGGTGCTTCGCTCGTGATGATTGCCAAGGGTAACCGCTCAGATGTTGTTACCGAGGCTTGTAAGAAGCATGGTGGTTTCTACCTCGGTACTATCGGTGGTGTGGCTGCTGTTCTCTCTAAGAGCTCTATCAAGAGCATTGAGTGCGTAGAATATCCTGAGTTGGGTATGGAGGCTGTATGGAAGATTGAGGTAGAAGACTTCCCCGCATTCATCCTGGTTGACGACAAGGGTAATGATTTCTTCAAGACCCTGAAACCATGGACACCTTGTAAAAGGTAAAAAGGGGAAAAGAGGAAAATAAGGTCAAAAGGTATGAAGGTGAGAAAGTATATAAATATGGTGGAAATAAAACGGATCTCTATATCAAGGGGTTTGTTATTGTCTGTTTTACTTTTTTACCTTTTTACCTTTTTACCTTTAAATGCCAGCGCACAGCGGCGTATGCCTTGCGTTCGAAATATCCCTACGGACAAGGCCAAGACCCGCGCTGCGCTGGACGATCCCTCACAGGACTGGGATCCGCAGCGTATCTACCGACAGGCTGTGGTACTGATATCCTTTGCAGACACGGATTTCTCGATGGATGACCCTGCGGGCTATTATCAGCGTGTGCTGAATGAGCGGGGGTATAACGAAGGTCATGGACAGGGTTGTGTGGCTGATTATTTTCGGGACCAGTCAGATGGTCTCCTAAACCTCAAGTTCGACGTCTATGGTCCCTTTAAGGTCAGCGTCAACGCCAATTCCGGTAAAAGCAGTTATTACGGTGACGATGCGATGAGAGAGGCTTTGCAGCAGTTGAAAGCCATCACTACCGCCGACTTCTCCGTTTACGACTGGGATGGCGACGGTGAGGTGGAGCAGCTGGTCTTCATCGCAGCAGGTTTCACAGGCAATCAGTTGTCGGGCTATATCTGGCCCAATACAAATCATACTAATTCCAAGGCCCCAGGCAATCTGGATATAGGCATGACCTCTATCAGTTGTGAGAAATGGAAAGACGGTGCCTTGTGTGGCATTGGTACCATCTGCCATGAGTTTACCCACTGTCTGGGTCTGCCTGACATCTATCCTACGGGAGGCACCTATTTCTCTGCTGTCGACGAATGGGACCTGATGGACGGTGGTAACTATACCAACAAGGGATGGTGTCCGCCGAACTTCTCTGCCATGGAGAAGATGCTCCTGGGCTGGTCGAGTCCCATCGAACTGACGACAGCCACCACCATCACAGGTATGAAACCCGTGAGTGAGGGAGGGGAGACCTATCTCATCCGCAACTCAGGCTATGCCGATGAGTATTATCTGCTTGAAAACCGCAGACAGACCAAATGGGACTATTGTATTCCCGGTGAAGGACTGGCCATCTTCCATGTCGACTTCGACAAAGAAGAATGGAGCAACAATGAAGTGAACAGCGACATGACCCACCTCCGTTATGACCTCTTCCATGCCGATGGTAAGGACTATCTCATCTGGGATCCTGAGAACAATGGCAAGGACATGAGTAAATACACGATGGACGATTGGGTGCGTAACCGTTATCTCAGTACTTCTGTCTATCCCTATACCGACCCGGTGTCGTTGGTGGTGAATGCCAGTCTGACGGACGATTCGGAGCCTGCATCGATGGTGTATAAGGGCTATTTGGAGATCGAAAAGGATGACAAAAAAGATATTAAAGTCTGGCATCCAGGAATGATGTCGAAGTCCATTACCAACATCCGTGTGGCCAGTGACGGCAGTGTGTCGTTCGACTTCATGCAAGTGCCCTCAGGGATAGAGCCCGTCCCAGCGCTCTCAGATGGTGAGGGAGAATGGTACGACCTCCAAGGGCGAAGGTTGTCTGGTAAACCTACGCATAAGGGTGTGTTCATCCATAACAGAAAAAAGGTTGCTCTATAATCAGAGCAACCTTTTTTCTTAATTTCTAAACACCAATCCTTCTCCAAACTCATCAATGATGATCGGTTTGGTGCGATCGACCTCATCTGCTAAGAGCTTCTTCGACAGGTCGTTGAGCACGTACTGCTGGATGGCGCGCTTTACGGGACGTGCGCCATAGTCGGGATCATAGCCCTGTTCAGCCAGGTATTTGATGGCCTGAGGCGTACACTCCAGCGTGATGCCCTGAGGTGCCAGCATGTCCGTTACCTTCTTCATCTGCAGGCATACCACATCGCCAATCTGTTCCTTGGTGAGCGGCGTAAAGGTGATGATCTCATCGATACGGTTCAGGAACTCCGGTCGCATGGTGGCCCTGAGCTGCTCACGTGTAGCGTTCGACGTCATGATGATGATGGTGTTCTTGAAGTTGGCCGTACGACCCTTGTTGTCGGTCAGTCGTCCGTCGTCCAACACCTGTAAGAGGATGTTGAACACATCGGGATGCGCCTTCTCGATCTCGTCGAACAAGACCACAGAGTAAGGCTTACGGCGTACAGCCTCTGTGAGCTGGCCACCCTCGTCGTAACCCACGTATCCCGGAGGTGCACCAATCAGTCGACTCACGCTGTATTTCTCCTGATACTCACTCATGTCGATACGCGTCATCATCGTCTCGTCGTTAAACAGGTAGTCGGCCAGTGTCTTGGCGAGCTCCGTCTTACCGACACCCGTCGTACCGAGGAAGATAAACGAGGCGATCGGTCGCTTGGGGTCCTGCAGGCCGGCACGAGAACGGCGTACAGCATCGCTGACAGCTGTAATTGCCTCCTCCTGACCAATGACACGCTTATGCAGTTCCTCCTCCAGGTGAAGCAGTTTTTCACGTTCACTCTGCATCATACGTGTCACAGGGATGCCCGTCCAGCGGCTCACCACCTCTGCGATATCATCGGCAGTCACCTCCTCGCGCACCAGTGAATCGCCATTCTGTGCTGTTGCCAGTTGTGACTGGATGGCCTTGATGTCATCCTCGAGTGCCTTCAGTTTCGAGTAGCGTATCTCAGCGACGCGGCCATAGTCGCCCTCGCGCTCAGCACGCTCAGCCTCGAGTTTCAGGTTCTCTATCTCCTGCTTGTCCTGCTGGATCTTGTTGATGAGCTGGCGCTCACCCTCCCACTTAGCACGGAACTGCGTCTCCTGTTCACGGAGCTCAGCAATATCCTTATCCAGTTGAGCTATCTTCTGGGTGTCGCCCTCGCGTTTGATGGCTTCGCGCTCAATCTCCAGCTGAGCCAGTCGGCGGGTGATCTCGTCGAGTTCCTCAGGTACGGAGTCGCGCTCCATACGCAGTTTGGCGGCAGCCTCGTCCATCAGGTCGATAGCCTTATCAGGCAGGAATCGTTCGCTGATATAACGCTCAGACAGTTGGACGGCAGCGATACAGGCATCGTCCTGTATACGTACCTTATGGTGGTTCTCGTAGCGCTCCTTCAAGCCACGCAGGATAGAGATGGCCGACAGTTCGTCGGGCTCATCCACCATGACCGTCTGGAATCGGCGTTCCAGGGCCTTATCCTTCTCGAAATACTTCTGATATTCGTTCAGGGTGGTAGCACCAATGGCTCTGAGTTCACCACGAGCCAGGGCCGGTTTCAGGATGTTGGCTGCATCCATGGCGCCCTCACCACCACCGGCACCTACCAGTGTGTGGATCTCGTCGATAAAGAGGATGATACGGCCTTCAGCCTTCGTCACCTCATTGATGACGCTCTTCAGGCGTTCCTCAAACTCACCCTTGTACTTCGCACCAGCTACCAGCGCACCCATGTCGAGTGAGTAGAGCTGTTTGTCCTTCAGGTTCTCGGGCACGTCGCCACGTACGATTCGGCCTGCCAGACCTTCTACGATGGCAGTCTTACCCGTACCAGGTTCACCAATCAGGATCGGGTTGTTCTTCGTACGGCGCGACAGGATCTGGAGCACACGTCGGATCTCATCGTCACGGCCAATCACAGGGTCGAGCTTGCCCTGGCGTGCCAGATCCACGAGGTTCTTGGCGTACTTCTCCAACGACTGGTAATTGTCGTCGGCCGATTGTGACTGAACCTTCTGGCCCTGGCGCAGTTCCTGAATGGCTTTTGCCATGTCCTTCTCCGTGCAGCCTGCGTCTTTCATGATGCGTGAGGCTGTAGAGTTCACGTCCAGCAGAGCCAGCAGAACGGGTTCTACCGACACGAACTCATCGCCCATCTTCTGGGCTGTCTCCTGCGCACGCACGAGTACATTATTACTGTCATGAGAGAGATACGGTTGTCCGCCCTGTACCTTTGGCAGGTGTTTGATCTCCTGCTCAACGAGCAGTTCAATCTGCTGGGCGTTCACACCGAGTTTCTGGAAGATGAAGTTCGTGACGTCCTTCGCCTTCTCCAATATACCCTTGAGGATATGTACAGGTTCGATGACCTGCTGGCCGTTGAGTTGGGCGGTGTTCACCGCCTGCTGTACGGCCTCTTGTGCTTTGATTGTAAATTTGTCGAGTGTCATATTTACCTCCTTTTTTATGTTTTTACCTTTTTATTTCTCTACCCTTCAATAGTTGTGCCGAGGAAGGGCTTACCGACAAATTGTCGGACTGTTCTGCCGATTTGTCGGACATCTCTCCTTGTCCTTCAGCTTCCCCAAATCCCATGTTCCCGATAGCGCCCTTTCGGTATCATAAGCGTTAACGAACAGTAAATAATCGTTGATTTTTAGCTGTTTTCTTGTGTGTTACCGAGAAGTAACATAACTTTGCAGTTACTAAGTGGTAACATATAAATTATTTGCACGATGAAAGATAGGGAAATAACAGAACAGAAGATCCTCGATGCCGTAGGCAGTATGATAGAGACAGACGGTTTCGAGTCGCTTGGCATCAATGCCGTGGCCCAGAAGGCAGGCGTCTCGAAGATGCTGATATACCGCTATTTCGGTGGTATGGACCAGTTGATTGCCAAGTATATCCTGCAGCACGACTATTGGGTGAACACCGAACTGCCTCTTCATGACATCTCAGGGGTAGGGGCGTGTCTGAAACAGATGTTCCGTGAGCAGATAGCGACATTGCGCAGTGACATGGTGCTGAAGCGGCTGCACCGTTGGGAACTGACTGCCGACAATGAGGTGGTGAGACTGCTCAGGGAACGGAGAGAGACCAACGGCTGTGAGCTGGTTCGTGTGGTCAGCCGACTCACCAAGTCGCCTTATGCCGAGGTGGCGGCCATGGCCACCCTGCTCTCTGCGGCCATCAGTTACCTGACGCTGATAGAGGAACAGAACAAGGTTTACAACGGTATCGACCTGTGTAGCGACGAGGGTTGGCAGCAGTTGGCGACCGGTATTGATCAGATTATAGATTTATGGGTAAAAAATAAACAACAATGAGAAAAAAAATTTTATTTTTAGTAGTAATGATGACAAGTATGACAAATCAGTTAAACGCGCAGCGCGCTGACCTCCTGTTCATGGTAGAACACGCCATTAAGGCACCCTCAGGCCATAACACCCAGCCGTGGAAGTTCAAGATCAACGAACATAGTGTTGATATCTATCCAGACTATGGCAAGGCCCTACCAGTGGTTGACCCCGACAACCGGGAGCTCTTCGTCAGTCTGGGCTGTGCCACGGAGAACCTCTGCATCGCTGCAACCATCAAGGGCTATCGCTCGGAGGTGAGCGTCGCTGCCGATGGCTTGATACATATCGACTTGCAGCGCGACACCACCATCACCCCATCGCCGTTGTTTCCGCAGATAGCCATGCGGCAGACAAACAGAAATGTGTATGACGGACGGATCATTCCTGTCGACAGCATCTGTGAACTACAGGCGATGGAGAAGGAACCGGCGGTGGGTGTGCGCTTCTTCAGGAACGGTAGTCATGAGTTCAACATGATAGCCGACCTGATCTTGGCAGGCAACAGTCGGCAGATGGATGATGAGCACTTCATAGCAGAGCTGAAGCAATGGATGCGCTACAACAAGAAACATGCTGACGGTACGCACGACGGACTGAGCTATGCGGTGTTCGGTGCGCCCAATCTGCCCCGTTTCATCTCGCAGCCTGTCATGGGTATGTTTATCAATGGCAAACAACAGAACAAGGGTGACAGGAAGAAAATCGCTTCTTCGTCGCACCTGGTGCTGTTTACGACAGAAGCCAACACCATTGAACAGTGGGTTGCCCTGGGCAGGACGCTCGAGCGCTATCTGCTGAAGATGACGGCCATGGGTATCGCCATCGGTTATATGAACCAGCCCAACGAGGTAAAGGACCTCGCCCTTACCATGACCTCGTCGCTCGGTCTTGATTCTCAGTATCCCACTGTGCTCATTCGTATCGGGTATAGCGAGAGGGCACCCTATTCGCAGCGCCGACCTGTTGAGACCGTGCTTCTGCCGTAATTTTTTACAATATCAAGAAATCCATATAAATGTGGATTGTATATTTTAAAGAAAAGTCGTACCTTTGCAGCGCAATTCGAAGAAAACATAAGTTGTAAAGTTGATGAATAAAAAGATTGTTTTCGTGCTTTTAGCACTGGGTGGTCAGCTTACCGCATTGGCCACCCCTTTGTGTCGTGTTGACACAGAAGAGTTGACCGATTCAAGTAAGGTTATCGACCTTGATGAGGTTGTGGTGGTATCTCAGCCCAAGGAGCAGGTGCGTCTGCGCTTACAGCCCGTCAGCAGTAACGTGTTTGGAGCAGAGCAGCTTCAGCAGCTTAACGTCAAGGACCTCAGTCAGCTGTCGCAGTATGTACCATCGTTTGTGATGCCATCGTATGGTTCGCGCCTCACCTCGTCGATGTATGTGCGTGGTATTGGTTCGCGTATCAACAACCCTGCAGTGGGTGTGTATTACGATAACATCCCCCTGATGTCGAAGTCGGCTTTCAACAACCACTTCTATATGTTGGATCGTGTGGATATCCTGCGTGGTCCTCAGGGGTCGCTCTATGGACAGAATACCGAGGGCGGACTGGTGCGTATCTACTCTAAGAACCCGATGAATTATCAGGGTACGGATGTCAGACTCGGTATCGGTACGGGCTTATACAGTAATGTGGAGGTGGCTCACTACCATCGTCCCAGCGACAAACTCGCCTTCAGCGTGGCTGGTTTCTACAGCGGTCTGAAGGGCTTTGTCAACAACCAGAACTTCGATGAGAAGAACGACCTGACCAACGAGGCTGGTGGTAAGCTACGCTTGATTTGGCAGCCTAATAAGCAGTTGAAGTTCGACTGGACTGCCGATTATCAGTACGTCAATCAGAATGGTTTCGGCTATGGCGAGTTCCATCCGTTGGATTATCTGCCCGAGGTCTATAGCAGTTCGTTTGTACCAGCAGATCTGGATGTTAAGGACCCTGCTACTACCATCATGAACGGCTATAAGCGTAACATGTTCACCACTGGTCTGAACATCGGTTATGAGACCGAGAAGCTGCTCTTCACCTCAACCACCAGTTACCAGTATCTGAACGACCTGATGCTGATGGACCAGGACTATATGACACCCGACTATCTGCAGCTTAAGCAAGCTCAGAAGATGAACGCCATCACTCAGGAGTTCGTGCTGCGTTCGCACGATAGCAGTAAGTGGCAGCATGCTACTGGTTTGTTCGCTTCATACCAGTGGCTCAACACCAATGCACCAGTACTCTTTGGTGACGGTATCACAGGTCCTATCGGCGATGCTATAGCAAATGCGATGAAGAACTCTATGCTTCAGGGTATGATAGGTCGCTTTATGGGTCAGGGTATGAGCGCTGAGGCTGCTGCGGCTGCTGCCCAGGCTGCTGTCGACAAGATGGGCGTAACCATGACTGCTGAGATGGCTGTACCAGGTGAGTACAAGACTCCAACCTGGAACTTTGCCGCTTTCCATGAGTCTAACATTCTGTTGGGCGACAACTGGAAACTGACACTGGGTTTGCGCTTTAATATAGATAAGGTGAAGATTGACTACGATGCGCTGGCATATATGAACATGACTGGTGGTACAGCTAATGCCATTGCTACCTATCACCTCACATCGCACGTGCAGGACAGTCGCTCAAAGAGCTACACCCAGCTGTTGCCAAAGATCGGTCTTACCTATAGCTTCGACGAGAACATCGGTAATATCTACGCATTGGTATCGAAGGGCTATCGCGCTGGTGGCTACAACTTCCAGATGTTCAGCGATGTGCTTAAGACCGAGTTGAATGCTAACCAGCAGAAGGCTATGCGTGGCGACTACGATGTAGAGCATACTGCTGCCGACTACGATGCTATCAACGAGACCATCGCCTACAAACCCGAGGAGAGTTGGAACTATGAGATCGGTACTCACTTGAACCTGTTTGGTGGTAGCACTCACTTCGACCTGGCTCTGTACTACATGCAGATTCGCAATCAGCAGTTGTCAATCATGGAGCCTAACAGCAACTATGGCCGTATCATGGTGAACGCTGGTAAGAGTCACTCATGCGGACTCGAGGCTACCCTGCGTGGTAAGGCTATCGACAATGCTCTCGACTGGGCTGTAACCTATGCATTCACAAATGCTAAGTTTGATGAGTACCAGCATACCGTAGGTGGTTCAACATCTCCAAATACGGATACATTCGCTGGTGATTACGATGGCAACTATGTGCCCTTCGTACCTCAGCATACTCTGAGCGCTATGGTCGACTGGCATATCGGCAAGTTCACCATTGGTGCCAATATGAATGGTCAGGGTAAGATCTGGTGGGATGAGGCTAACACCTACGCACAGAAGTTCTATGCTGTAGCTGGTGCTCATGCCGATTACGACTTCGGACCAGTGCTGGTATCACTCTGGGGACGTAACCTCACCAATACGCACTACAATACGTTTGCCGTTGCATCGAGTGCAGTAAATGGAACTCACTACTTTGCCCAGAAGGCAAACCCCATACAGATCGGACTCGACGTCAACATTCATCTGTGAAAAAAACATAAATAATGCTACCTCAGGGTAGTTTCGATAAAGTCTCGTCAGTCTATATAGATGTACGAGACTTTTTTTCATATTATAAATTATCAATCAGAAATGAAACAGAAACTATTCATGCTGGTCTGCGGACTACTAAGTACGATGGCACTGCTTGCGCAGCCACTGCTTAAAACTCATGTTGAGACAGGAGATTTGGAGGGCATACTCGAAGGAGGTGACCTCGCAGTTTATAAAGCTATTCCCTTTGCGGCACCCCCTGTGGGCGAGTTGCGTTGGAAGGCCCCTCAGCCAGCCAAGCCATGGCAGGGTGTGCTGAAGGCCGAGGAAGTGGCTAAGTGGCCCCCACAGCCTGAGCGTGGCGACGTGTCGTATGACATGATGAGTGAGGACTGCCTCTACCTCAGTGTCGTCACTCCCGCTAAGACGGTCGACGAGGCCCTGCCAGTGATGGTCTTTATCCATGGCGGTGGTTTCCAGACCGAGCACTATGGCGGTGAGCTGTGGCAGAGTCTGGCCCGTCGTGGCGTTGTCACCGTGGCTATCGAGTATCGCGCCGGTGCCCTTGGCTTCCTGGCTCATCCCGAGCTCTCGAAGGAATCGCCCGACGGACATTCGGGTAACTATGGCATCCTGGACCAGATCTTCGCTCTGCAGTGGATCCAGCGTAACATCAAGAACTTCGGCGGCGACCCCTCGAAGGTCACCATCTTCGGTGAGTCGGCTGGTGCCATGAGCTGCAGCATCCTGTGTGCTTCACCTTTGGCAAAGGGACTCTTCCGCGCCTGCATCAGTCAGAGTGGTGCTTTCTTCTCGTCTAATGGCGCGGTGACGCAGCAACAGGCCGAGATGATGGGTGTGATGTTCCAGAACCAGTTGGGTAAGAAGTCGATTGCCGAGATGCGTGAGATGGACGCGAAGTCGCTCACTGGAACCGGTGTGCAGTTCCCTGCCTGTACGCCTGTCTTCGACGGTTATGTGCTCACAGCCGAGCTCTATGACCTCTACAAGCGTGGTGAGTATCAGGATGTGCCTGTGATCATCATGTACAACAGTGATGAGGGAAGTGCCATGCTTGAAAGTATCTCTGTGGCTGATTTTAACAAGGAACTGGGTAACCTGCCCGCTCTGTTTGTTGACCGTGTGAAGGAGATTTATCCGGCAGAGAACGACGAACAGGCGCTCTTCAGCATCCGTGACCTGATACGCGATCTTAACTTCGGTACTCCAGCTAATATGTGGGCTAAGCTGCAGACAGAGACAGGTAAGAGTCCCGTCTATTTCGCCTACCTTGCCCAGAAGTCCGACCGTACCGTCTATGCCAAGGGCAATCGTCGTGGTGCCGCCCATGCCGACGACATCCTCTACCTGAGAGGTGCTTTCGACAATGAGAAAGAGAAATACCAGCAGGAGTATGCCGTTAGTCAGATTATTCAGCAGTACTGGGTGAACTTCGCCACCAATCTGAATCCTAATGGTAAGGGACTGCCCCAGTGGCCTGTGTTTAATCCTGATCTCAGTCAGAAGACAGTGATGCAGTTCAAGAATGGCGGTACTTCGCTCGTTCCTGTGCCAAACGCAAAGAATCTGAAACTGCTGGAGGATTTCTCTGAATGGGTTCGCTCACAGCGCACGATAAAACCGTAAAAACCTTAACATAGAAGAAGAGGATGTGTCAGACTTCTGGCACATCCTCTTTCCTGTTTTAGTGAGACTTACGAATCAGCGTAGAGCCTAGATTTCCGAGTTGCACGGCGTAGACCCCTTCTTGCAATCCCGTCAGGCTGATGGCTCCGCCCTGTACCTTCGTCTGTCTTACGGATACTCCCTGCAGGTTGTAGATGGTGGTCTCGGTGCCATCGTCAGCGCCGTCGGTATAGACAATATCTCCAACGACGCGGAAGGTCACGTCCTTAGGTTGCTGCTTGCTCAGTGTGGGGATGCTTGTGTCGATACCCAGCACATAGAGCAGACCCTTATAGGCGTTCATCTTTCCTGCACCGAACCGTTCAGGTTTCGCCTTCGTATATTCGTCGGTATCGCTCGAGTGGGCGATGATATCCTTGATGTCTTCGCAGGTCAGTTGTCTGCCCTTGTCCATGGCAGCCTGTATCCAGAGAGCTACGATACCAGCCGAACAAGGTGTTGCCATCGAAGTGCCGCTCATGTATACATACGGATAGTCGCGTTCGTTTTTCTGGCCAGTGAACTGATTGTTATAGCCCTTGTCCTCATAGATGTTGTATTCATTCTTGTCGGGGTCGAAGCTATTACCGGCGGCTACCACGAGGAGACCGGGTGTGCAAACGGTGGGGTGCTTGTGTCCGGCCAGGTCGGTACCATAGCTGCTGAAATATGTCACGTCGCCCACCTCAAAATTCTGTTTTACGGCTTTGTTCATGCCCTTCTCCTTTATCTTATTGTTAGCTGACCATGCGCCAACAGAGACAGGAACGCCCGAAGTGTTCCAGTCGCCAATCGAAATACTGGAGTCGCCCATCTTGTAATTCAGGTCATTGTCTTGTCCGACCAGCTGGACGCCCTGATCGCCCCAGCAGTGGAGTTCTGTCTCCTCCTCAGGTATCAGGTTGATCTTGAATCCCAGGACATCTTCTTCCGGCTTGTCGCCTCTGTTGTATATCTGAGAAATGAAAGCCAGGTCGCTCATACTGAGAATTAGCTCGGTATAGATATACGGCTTGCCGTCCTGGTTCATCGCCTGGTTCTGATAGCACCATATCTGTATGTCACCATCCTTGATGTATTTCAGCAGTCCTTCCACGGCCTCCTTCTCTTCGCCTTCCAGATGACTGTTGTCGGCATCCTCTCCGGCATAGAAATAGGTGCCCTCGCCATAATTTCCTGTGTTTGGGTCTGAGTTGAATTCGATGGGCATCTGGTAGTACTTATGACCATCCTTCAAGCTGACGATGGCAACCTGCATCGTCACGTTCTTCTTGGTTTTCATACCTCCCCATACATAACCATCGCCTTGGCCTGGTGAAACCAGTACGCTGACTGTATCCTTGGCCGCACTCTTCATGTTGAGGTACATCTGATCGCCGCCTTCGTTGCTGGCGCAGAGCATAATCGGAAGTTTCCCCTCTTTCGCATAACTGCCAATCACCCTGGCCATGTTGCTGCTGCCGTCGTGCCAGCCATCATGCGAGTTGAGGCTTATGCTGACCACGATAGGCTGCTGCAGCTTTTGGGCCTCATTCCTCAGGTACTCAAAACTCTCAACGATCATGTAGGCTGTCGCATCCGTTTGGTTGTCACTGCAGAATTTATAATAATCGCTGTCTCCAAACGCCGGACAGATCAGAATGTCAGCCTCAGGAGCTATACCGCCGAGGGGATTTCCTGAGACTCCCTTCACGTCGCTGGTGCTGCCTGCGGCGATACTGATACAATGTGTGCCGTGTGATCCGTCAGGGTTCTTCACCTTCAGCGTGTCGAGGATATCCTCGGCCTTGCTATAGTATGATCCTGTCAGGGCTTCGCCATCTATTCTCACGCTGTCGCCGCCAAATTTGAAGTTGCCAGGCTCATATACACCCTTGATGCGCAGTTTGCCGTCTTTGTCTTTGAAATTGGGGTGGGTGAAGTCAAATCCGTTATCGATAATGCCCACGATAACCCCCTTGCCCGTATAGGCCTGTGGCAGTTTCTCACCTGTGCCGTCGATCACCTCGCCAGCCTGTGTCACCTTACGGTTCACGTCCGTCTTCTTACTCACTCTGGGACTGACGTCGATCTTCCACACCCCCTTGGTGTTGGCCAGTGCGTCGAGTTTCGAGTAAGGAGCGTCGAGCAATATCATGTCGCCCCTTACCATTCTGATCTGTGCGCCAGCGCTCTTCAGCTGATCAGCCACCTGTTGCGCATTCGCGCCCTGTTCGCAGTTTACGAAGAAGTAACCGCGTTTCGACTCTGCGGGTACGGTCATGCCTCTGGTCTCAGCTTTTCTGACGCCCTGCTCTGTCAGTTGTCTGGCTATCTGAGCTCTGTGCGTCACGAATCCCTGTGCTCCCGCTGTGAGAGCACTGGTGAGCAATAATGCTAAAATGAACTTTCTCATAATTCTAATTGGTTATTTACATTGAAACCTCTACGGTATGTTTGCCAGGAGAGTAGGGGATGACGGTGCCATCGACCTTCGTGCCATCGAGGGTGATTGTCTTGACGCCCTTCTGCTGGCCATTCGGATGGATGGTAATCTGGTACTCGGCCTCGCGGAACTTACGGCTAACGGTGTAGTCGGTAGCAGTCTCAGGCAGACAAGGATCGATGCGGATACCATCGTAGTCGGGCTTGATACCCAGGATGAACTCTGAGACAGTGTACCACATCCATGCGGCGGTACCTGTGAGCCATGAGTTCTTACCCTCGCCCGGCTTGTAGGCATCCTTACCAGCCACCATCTGACAGTTCACGTAAGGCTCCACCTTATGCAGCGTCTGGTACTTCTCCTCGACGTAAGAGGGCAGGATCTTAGCGTAGTGGCTCCAGGCATCGTTGCCTCGGCCTGCGATACACTCACCGATGATGACCCAGGGATTGTTGTGGCAGAAGATACCGGCATTCTCCTTGTAGCCCTCGGGATATGAAGAGATCTCGCCATATTCGTAGATGTACTTCGTGAAGGCGGGATTATTGAGTACCATACCGTGTTCGCACTCGAGGTACTTCTTACAAGAGTCGAGCGACTTAGCCACCATACCTTCCTCGGCGCCAATCTCAGCCATCGTACACCAGCCCTGAGACTCGATGAAGATCTTGCCTTCCTCGCACTCGTTAGAGCCAATCTTACGACCATAGAAATCGTAAGCGCGGAGATACCACTCGCCGTCCCAGCCATGCTTCTTCACGGCCTCGATCATTGCGTCGATAGCCTCCTGCATGCGGGCTGCCTCGTCGGTCTTACCCAGCTTCTGGCACAGGGCCACGTAATCCTTACCTGTTACGACGAACAGACCGGCAATCATCAGCGATTCGGCCTTGGTGCCCTCAGATACGTTCTCAGTGGTCTGGAAACTCTCATTAGGATCCCATGAGAAGCAGTTCAGGTTGAGGCAGTCGTTCCAGTCGGCACGTCCGATAAGCGGGAGCATGTGAGGACCGAGGTTCTTGATGACATGATCCATCGAGATCTTCAGGTGCTCGAAGAGTGTGACCTCAGAGCCTGGCTGGTTGTCGAAGGGCACCATCTCGTCGAGGATAGAGAAGTCGCCTGTTTCCTTGATATAGGCCACGGTACCGAAGATGAGCCAGCAGGGATCGTCGTTGAATCCACCGCCGATGTCGTTGTTGCCGCGCTTGGTGAGGGGCTGATACTGGTGATAGCAGCCGCCATCGGGGAACTGGGTAGAGGCGATATCGATGATGCGCTGACGGGCGCGTGATGGAATCTGATGTACGAATCCTACGAGGTCCTGGTTAGAGTCGCGGAAACCCATGCCTCGGCCGATACCGCTCTCGAAGAAGCTTGCGCTGCGAGAGAAGTTGAAGGTGACCATGCACTGGTACTGGTTCCAGATGTTCACCATGCGGTCGAGTTTGTCGTTGCCCGTGCGTACATTATATATATTAAGCAGAGCATCCCAGTACTCACAGAGTTCGGCAAAAGCCTTGTCCACCTTCTCGGTGGTGTTGAGCTCGGCGATGAGTGCATGAGCCTTTTCCTTATTGATGACCTGAGGAGCGCTGAATTTCTTGTCCTGTTCGTTTTCGATGTAGCCAAGGAGGAACACAAAGTCCTTGCTCTCGCCAGGCTGCAGTGTTACCTCGATATAGTGAGAGGCGATGGGGCTCCAGCCATGAGCGTGACTGTTGCGGGGTTTGCCCTCCATCACTACCTGTGGATCGGCAAACTCGTTGTAAAGACCAACGAAAGTCTCGCGATCGGTATCGAAGCCCTGAATATCGCTATTTACGTGATAGAACGCATAGTGGTTGCGGCGCTCGCGGTACTCGGTCTTGTGATAGATGGTTGAGCCTTCAATCTCTACTTCGCCTGTTGAGAAATTGCGCTGGAAATTTTCCATATCGGTAGCAGCATTCCACAGACACCACTCCTCGAACGAGAAGAGTTTCAGGTGCTTCACCTCGTTGCTCTCGTTCTTGAGGGTTAGCTTCTGTACTTCGGCCCATTTCTTCAGAGGTACGAAGAACAGCACGCTAGCCTCTACACCATTCTTCTTTCCGGTGATGCGTGTATAGCTCATGCCATGACGGCACTCGTAGAAGTCGAGCGGTGTCTTACAGGGCTTCCATCCGGGATTCCAAACTATGGTCTTGTCTCCCTGACTCCCTGTCTCCTTGTCTACTATATAAAAGTATCGCCCGCCATTGTCCATGGGTACATTATTGTAACGATAGCGGGTAATGCGGCGGAACTTGGCGTCCTTATAGAAGGAATAGCCGCCTGCGGTATTCGAAATGAGTGAAAAGAAATCTTCGTTGCCCAGGTAATTGATCCAAGGCCAGGGGGTCTGTGGGTCTGTGATGACATACTCGCGGTGTTGGTCGTCGAAGTGACCGTAACGTTTCTGTTGTTCCATAATGAATGATTTATCGTTTTAATTGTTGTTTCTTCTTGCGGTCGAATTGTAATTCGCCCACAAAGTTACAAACATATTCCGAAATTTACAAGGTTTTGATTAAAACTTTGATGAATCGCGCATACATTTTGTTTAAAAAGTATTGCGGATTGCAAACATTTTATTATTTTATTTGTTTTTTAGAAATATTTTCATTATCTTTGCCCCGCATTTTTGTTTCATATATAAGAAGGGATTCAACTATATTACTAATTAATTTATAAAAACTTTAAAAATGAAAAGACTCAGTATGATTTTTGCCAGTCTGTTCCTGTTTGTTGGAATAGCTCTGGCACAAACGACGGTAAAGGGTACCGTTGTGACCTACGAGGACAATGAGCCGGTGATCGGTGCAAGCATCCAGGTGGTAGGCGCAACCAGTATCGGTACCATTACCGACATCAATGGAGAGTTTACCCTGGAGGTTCCTGCAGGGAAGAGTACCTTGAAAGTCACTTATGTGGGCATGGAGCCCCTGGAGGTGGCAGTGAGTTCAAAGCCCCTGCGCATCCAGCTTCGCAGTGACGCCCAGAGTCTGGACGAGGTGATTGTCGTAGCTTATGGTACTGCTAAGAAATCATCGTTCACAGGTTCTGCTTCAACGGTGAACGCCCAGAGCATAGAGAAACGTCCGATTACCAACGTGGCTTCAGCCCTCGAAGGTAATGCCACAGGTATTCAGGTAACCTCAGGCTCAGGTCAGCCTGGTGAATCACCTAAAGTACGTGTGCGTGGTTTCGGTTCTGTGAATGCTTCGAACGCTCCGCTTTATGTAGTTGACGGTGCCATCTATAATGGTAATATCGGTGACCTGAACCCTGCCGACATTGAGAGCATGACAGTTTTGAAGGACGCTGCCTCAACCTCTCTTTATGGTTCAAGTGCAGGTAACGGTGTCATTCTGATCACCACCAAGAAGGGTAAGACAACCTCAGGAACAGGTGTTTCCCTCGATATCAAGCAGGGTTGGTCTACCCGTGCCTATAAGGACTATGCCAAGGTAGGTATTCGCGACTTCTATCCCTTGCAGTGGCAGATGCTGAAGAATGCGTATGTTTCTGCAGGTAAGGACGCTTCGGAGGCTGCACAGCTGGCTACTACCGAACTGGGTTCAACACTGCGTGGCTATAACGTCTTCAAGGGCGTGGCTGATGACGCTATCGTTGGTACCGACGGTAAGCTGAATCCTGCAGCCAACGAGCTGAAGTGGGGTGACGATATGGATTGGGACGACGCAGCCTTCAAGACCGGCTATCGTCAGGAGTACAACCTGAGCTATAACACCAAGACCGACAAGAGTGATACCTACGCTTCGGTTGGTTATCTGAAGGACAACGGTTATGTGCTGAAGACCGACTTCGAGCGTTACAGCGCACGTCTGAACTATAATATCTATCCTACCAAGTGGTTCAAGAGCGGACTGAATCTCGGTCTGAACCGCAGTGTGTCAAACTACTCTACAGCAGACTCAGACAACAGCAGCTCATATTCTAACATCGTGCGTTACATCCGTCAGATGGCTCCTATCTATCCTATCCACAAGCACGACCTGGCTTCAGGTGCTTTTGTGGATGCAAACGGCAATCCTACAACAGATCCCGCACAGTATGTTTACGACTATGATGGCGACCGCTTGTCTTCACCAGGTCGTGACGCTATTGCGGAGACCCTGTTCAACAGCCGTGACTTTACACGTAACGGACAGAATGCCCGTACCTATGTCACCATCGCTCCGATTGACGGTCTTGAACTGACAGTCAACTATTCTTATAGCAACAACGACCGTCGTCGTAAGGTATATGAGAACCCGCTGGTAGGTGATGGTACAGCCGGTCCTGGTCGTCTGAACATCCTCTCTACCCGTACAACCACTCAGACTCTCAACGAGATCATCAATTACAATAAGACCTTTGGCAAGCATCATGTAGAGGCAATGCTCGGTCATGAGAACTATAGCTACAGATATGAGTATCTGTATGGTATGAAGACTGAGGAGACCCTGAAAGACCTCTATGAGTTCGGAAACTTCGTGAACATCAGCAGTCTGAGTTCTTATACTCACAACTACAAGAAGGAAGGTTACTTCGGTCGTCTGAACTATGACTACGATAACAAATACTATGCTTCGATGTCATACCGTCACGACGGTTCTTCACGTTTCTCTAAGGATAACCGCTGGGGTGACTTCTGGTCGTTTGGTGCCAGCTGGCGTATCAGCGAGGAGAACTTCATGAAAGACGTGAAGTGGGTCAATAACCTGAAGTTGCGTGCCTCTTATGGTGAGACAGGTAATGACGCAATCCTTGACAATGAGGGCTACGACGACTACTATCCCTACCAGACCTTGTATGGAACAGGTTATACGAACTATAACGAGGCTGGTGTTTATTTCACGATGATTGCCAATCCGAACCTGAAGTGGGAGACTCAGATCTCTACAGACCTGGCTCTTGAGTTCATGCTGTTCGATCGTCTGACCGGTTCTATCGAGTACTTCAACAAGTCGTCTAAGGACCTGCTCTTCGACGTGTCACAGCCTCTGTCAACTGGTGTGCAGTCTGTTATCCAGAACATAGGTAAGGTGTCAAACTCTGGTGTAGAGATTGAGCTCGACTACAAGGTTCTGAATGAGAAGGACTATGGTTTCAGTGTTGGTGCCAACGCCACCTTCATCAAGAACAAGATCACCAAGCTGCCTGACACCATGAAGGACGGTTATGTAAGCGGTTCTAAGAAGTGGGTTGAGGGCAAGAGCATCTATGAGTTCTGGCTCCGTCAGTGGTGGGGCGTTGACCCTGACACAGGTGACGGTCTGTGGATTGCTGATCCTGACAAGTATGAAGAGGGTGGTAATACCTTCATGACCAAGGACGGACAGCAGCTGACCAACGACTATACCAATGCTAAGTTCGACTTCAGTGGTGCTTCTATCCCCAAGATGTATGGCGGTTTCAACCTGAAGGGTTACTATAAGGCCTTCGACATTGCCGCTGTATTCTCTTATCAGCTGGGTGGTAAGCTGCTGGACTATGGTTATCAGGGCATGATGGCTACCGACAACTTTGGTGAGGCTATGAGCCCTGATCTGCTGAATGCATGGCAGAAGCCTGGTGATGTGACAGATGTTCCTCGTGTTGACGCTACAACAGCTCATAACACCAACATCTCTACCTCATACTCTACACGTTGGCTCACCAAGTCAGACTATCTGAACCTGCGCTCAGTCACCATCGGCTATCAGTTGCCTAAGCAGCTGCTTAACCTGGTTTATGTGAAGTCGGCACGTCTGTCGTTCGCAGCAGAGAACCTGTTCATGTTGAAAGCCCGTCAGGGTCTGAACCCAATGGCTCAGTACAATGGTCTTGTTTACAACGAGTACCAGCCTTCTCGCAACTTCACTTTCTCGCTTAATGTTTCATTCTAATAAATAATAAGGAATTATGAGATACAATAAAATATCGACAATCGTGCTGGCAGCAGCGATGGCTCTCGGACTGAGCAGCTGCTCTGGCGACTATCTGGACACAGTGCCGTCGAATAAAGTCTCAGAGGGGTCAATCAATGCCTCGCTTGAGAATCTCTATATCGCCCTGAATGGTATCCATAAGGAGATGGTATCGCAGGAGACAGGTTATCAGTGTCTTGGTGGTGAGCCTGGCTTTATGTTCTGTCGTGACATGGAGGCCGACGACATTACCTGGATCACCAATACATGGTGTAAGGCAGCTTACCTGGGCTGGAGCTGTAATATGAATGAGAGTTCCGGTTACAACATCAAGTACTGGACCATCTATTATCAGTGGATCCTGAACGCCAATAAGATCATCGCAGGTGTGGAAGAGGCACCTATGACTGATGCTGCCCTCTATAATCAGGTGAAGGGTGAGGCACTCTGTATCCGTGCATGGGCGCACTTCAACCTGGTACAGCTCTATGCCAAGCGCTATGCCGCCGGTGGTAACAACACACAGGACGGTATTCCCTATCGTCTGACAGCTGTAACTGAGGAACAGGCTCGTAACTCTGTTGAGGAGGTCTATCAGCTGATCAATGCCGACCTTGACGAGGCTTGCAAGCTGTTGGTAGGCATCAATCCCGGTTATCACCACTACAGTGAGATGGTGGCATGGGGTTTGAAGGCACGTGTGGCTATGGCTAAGCAGGATTACACCAATGCAGCCACCAATGCAGCTAAGGCCATCCAGTTGGCTGAGGCTAATGGCGGTGCCCTGATGCAGGGCGACCAGCTGATGTGTGGTTTCTCCGATATCTGCTCAGACACCAAGGAGGCTATGTACGCAGCCCGTACTCCGGATGATAAGACCGTATACTTCTACTCATTCTATGCATATATGTCGTGGAACTTCAACGCTACGGCTATCCGTCAGGGTGTGAAGTGTATCAATGCCGATACTTACGACACCATGTCAGAGACAGACCTGCGTCGTGCATGGTTTGACCCGACAGGTGAGATGGATGTGCCTGCAAAGACATATGTGAAGCAGCCCTATCAGAACCGTAAGTTCACCGCCCGTTCTAGCGCTGACGCTGTAGGTGATGTAGCCTTCATGCGTCTGGCAGAGATGTACCTGACCGAGGCTGAGGCGCTGGCTCGTGCCGGACAGACAGCACAGGCTCAGGAGGTATTCACCAAGTTCCAGGTGACACGCGATCCCTCGTATGTGTCTAAGGGAAATGCTGGTGATGCCCTGGCAGAGGAGATCATGAACAGTCGTCGTGTAGAGCTCTGGGGTGAGGGCTTCCGCTTCTATGACCTGAAGCGCCTGAACCTCCCCATCCATCGCGGACGTAACTTCGTTCAGACTTTCTGCACCTTTATCGATAAAGAGGCAGGTGCAGACGGTTGGGTTTGGGAGATTCCCAAGAATGAGACAGACTTCAACAAACTCTGTACAAAGAACTATTAATGATTATCAAATCACACTGGAAGATGATGATGGCAATATCCTTTGCCTTCATCATCTTTTGTTTCTGGTGTTTCCTTTATCCTCATGCAGTTGTAGGGCAGGAAAGACTGTTTGTCTGGGATACTGAGTTCTGGCAGGAGTATGGCATATACCAGTATATAAGGGATTTCTTCTTGCAGTTCTTTCATTTCGCATGGCTTGGCGCTTTGTTATTGGCATTGGTCTGCTTAATGGCCCAAGGGCTGACTTGGTGGCTGTTGTCGCTTATAAAAAGATGTAGCTGGAAGAATTATCTATATATTGTGTCTTTTGTTCCAGCCCTATGTGTATGGTATATGTCGTATATCAAACTGGATGTGAATAATGAGGAACTCGAATACGACCTGATGCAGCGAAAAGGCCAGTGGGAGCAGATTATCCAGAAGAGTGACCATCGTTTTCCGCAATCGCTGGCTTGCCAATATGTTGCTCGTATGGCTAAACATCAAACGGGTAGGATGAGCGATGACGACATGTTCTCTGATCTTGCTCTTTCTAACAACGCAATGAGTAGCATGACATCTGCTTATATGATGAGCGATGTCTATATGTATGCAGGATTGGTTAATCTTGCCCAAAGGGCCTCATTCGAGGCAATGGCTTCGATAGAGGATTTCTCGATGAGTGGCAGAGCCTTGCAGCGCTTAACAGAGACAGCCCTGATAACAGGGCAGTATCGTGTGGCAAGGAAATATATCTCGATATTGGATAAGACCGTTTATTACCATGACTTTGCCAAAAGAATGAAGGTGATGGCAGATGAGCCGTCGCTCATAGATCATCATCCGATATATGGAAGCTTAAGAAAAGCTTACGAACATACAAAAGATGTGTTATTTGATTAATAGGAGTTATGAGAAGGATTACGATTGAACTGATGCTGCTGGTGGGACTGTATGTGCTTTCTGCCTGTACTTCCAGTCCTCATGATGTTGAAGAAGTGGCATCGTTGCCAGAGATATATCCTGATTATATAGGTGTGACTGTTCCTGAGGAAATAGCTCCTTTGAACTTCTCAATGACTGATGATGAGGTTACAACTGTAGATGTAGAGATAAAAGGTGCCAAAGGCGGGTCTCTGCATGCCAATGGTGCGTATGCCGATTTTGATATAGACGCCTGGCACGAGTTGCTAAAGGATAATCGAGGTAGTAAGCTGATGGTTTCCGTCTGTGCCGAGAAAGACGGAACCTGGAAAAGATATCATGAATTTGAGATATATGTCAGTCAGCACCCTCTTGATGAATGGGGTATCACATACAGAAGAATTGCACCTGGTTATCAGATGTATGGTCACATGGGTATCTATCAGAGAGAACTGTCTACCTTTGAGGAAACAGCCATTATGGACAACAGAGACATGGGAGGCGGTTGTGTGAATTGTCATACAGTCAATCGTGGGAAGACTGATGATGTTGTAGTACATATCAGAAGCGAACATGGAGGTACCAGTATCGTACACCAGGGGATGAAAAACCTGCTGCCGTCTGTCAATGATAGCATTGGCGGACCAATGGTATATCCCTATTGGCATCCGCAAGGTCGTTATATCGCATTCTCCACCAATAAGACTTCGCAATTGTTTCATTCTGGTTTGAATAAGCGCATTGAGGTCTTCGATGGGCAATCGGATGTGTTTATCTATGATACTGAGACCAATACCACTCTGCGTGATACGTTGATCATGAAAAAATATTGGGCAGAGAATTGCCCTGCTTTCTCACCTGATGGCAAATGGCTCTATTTTACTACAGCGAGAAGACAAAGCTATCCGCAGAACTATGATCAAGAGAAATACAGCCTTTGCAGAGTTGCTTTCGATGCTGCTACAGGAAAAACAGGCCATCAGGCAGATACCTTGATTAATACCAGTCAAACAGGAATGAGTGTCACATGGCCTCGTCCTTCCTATGATGGTCGTTACCTGATGTATACACAGTTGGACTATGGTTACTTCTCTGTCTGGCATCCAGAAGCCGACCTTTGGTTGCTTGACTTGGAAACTGGTGAAACGCGAAGTCTTGACGAGGTGAATAGTGAAGCCTCAGAGAGTCTGCACAACTGGAGTGGAAATAGCCATTGGTTCTATTTTACCACTCGTCGTGATGATGGGCTTTATACACAGGTTTATTTCTCTTCTATTGATGAAAGAGGAAAAGCCACAAAGCCTTTCCTACTGCCTCAAAGGAACCCCAAACGCTATTATCATCGCACACTTTATTCATTCAACACTCCTGATTTTATATCTTCTCCACTGCAATAGTCAGCAATCTATGTGATTCCCTAATCCAGAGATTGCTTTGGCAACGGTGTAGGCGGTAGTCCAGGCTGCCTGGAAGTTGAAGCCTCCTGTGACACCATCGATATCAAGCACCTCTCCTGCGAAGTAAACGTGGGGGAGGTCTTTGCTTTCCAGAGTGTTAGGATTGACGGCTGAGAGGTCGATGCCTCCACAGGTGACGAACTCGTCCTTAAAAGCCGCACGTCCTGCTATCTGGTAGCTGTCGTTGCAAAGCATGTTGACCAGCCGGTTCAGTTCTTTCTTATTGAGGTTCTGCCAACGGTTCTGGGCACGCTGGCCTAAGGCCTTCTCAAGGAGGTAGTTCCACAGGCGACTTGGCAGATCGAAAGGGCGGATGCTGCCGAGTTGTTTCTGGGGGTGCTGACTGATGATGCGGTGCAGTTCGGCAAGAACCTCTGGGTCTTTAAGGCTGAGCCAGTTGACGGCCAAAGGCATCTGGTAGCCTTGATCATGGAGTTCGCGGGCAGCATGGCTGGACAGCTTCAGGATGGCAGGTCCACTCATGCCCCAATGAGTGATGAGCAGCGGTCCCGTGGCACGGAAACCAGTGCCTGGGATATAGGCGGTGGCATCCTCTACGACAGTACCCATCAAGTTGCGTAGCGCCTTGTCCTCGATGCTGAACGTGAATAGTGAGGGAACAGGTTCGGTGGTAGAAATGCCGGCAAGAGAAGCCGTACCACCACCAGTGGTGATGGCGATGCAGTCGTAATCAGCGAGTTGGTCGAGAGATTCTATTTTAGTGCCAGTACGTATCTCGATGCCATGTCGACGCGCCTCTGCCAGAAAGAGGTTGATGATGGTGTGGGAGTCTTGTGAGGCAGGGAACACACAGTCGTCATCTTGTGTCACCAGACGTACGCCATGTGCCTCGAACCACTCGTAGGCATCGTGATAGTCGAAGGTCTTGAAGAGACGTTTCAGCAGGCGATGCCCTCGGGGGTAGACCTGTGAGAGGTCACTGACAGAAGCGAAAGAGTTGGTGCAGTTGCAGCGTCCACCTCCAGAGACTTCGACCTTGGCGAGCACCTTCTTCGATTTCTCGAAGATGGTCACTTCGCACGAAGGACTCATCTCCTTCAGGTTTATAGCCAGGAAGAATCCTGCTGCGCCACCACCGACTATCGCAATTCTCATGAGCGTTCTATACGTATTCTCGCGTCGACAGCAACGACATCATGTTCGTCGGCCAACAATGGGTTAATATCCATCTCCTTAATCTCTGTGGCAAAGCGCAACAGAGTAGAGAGACGTACGATGATTTCAGCGTATTTCTGTTCGTTGAGTCCCTTTTGTCCACGTGTGCCCTTGATAATCTTATAGCCACGAAGTGAGTGGATCATAGAGTATGCCTCGCCATAGGAGAGAGGAGCCAGACCGCTGGACACATCCTTTAGTACCTCAACGAAGATACCGCCAAGACCGCAGAGTACCACATGACCGAAACGCTCTTCGTATTTGGCGCCAATGAAGAGTTCGGTACCTTTGAGCATCTTCTGCACCATCACACCTGTGGCGTCCTGGATTTTCATCATGCGATCAAACTCAAGTGCCAGATGCTCTGGTGTACGGATGTTCAGAGTGACGCCACCCACATCGCTCTTATGTACAGGACCAACGACCTTTGCTACTACAGGGAAACCCACTTTCCCGGCAAAGGCCGTGAGTTCTTCCTTAGAGATGCTTACCATCTCAGGTACTAAGGGAATGCCGGCACATGAAAGCAGTTCGCGAACGGCATCAGGTGCCAGGTAGCCACTCTCCAGTCCCTCGAATTTCAGACGATGGGTCTCGCGATAGATGATGTCACGTATCTTAGGCACATCAACCCCATAGAGTTCCAGTTCAGAGGGCGCAGGCTGTGGGGTGCGCATGATCTGACTTAAAGCAGTGGCCAGAGTCACCTCGTCGCTGAAGTTGACATGACCTTTCTTCAGGAACTCTTCCACCTCAGGTCCTGCCGTATGCAGGCTCGGCAATACAGGGAAGATCGGTTTCTTGCACGCCCGTATCTTCTTGTCAAGCACATCGTAGGCCTCGTAGAGCTGAGTGAGACCAGGAGTGCCATAGATGACGGCGATGGCGTCGATATGGTCGAACTTATTCTCGCAATAATCAATGACCGTGCCCAGTTGTTCTGCTGTTCCTGTAGCCAGGAAATCGATGGGGTTGGCTACGGAAGAACCAGGGAAAAGCTTACTCTTCAGTTCCTCGGCCTCAGGACCTTCTATCTTAGGTACGTTGAGACCACCCTTCGAGAGCGCATCGGTGAGCATGACCCCGGGGCCACCTGCATGGGTGACGATGGCGAAGTTCCTGCCCTTCAACTCAGGTAGGGTGAAGATACAACCTACAGTGGTGAGCTCTTCGCGGGAGAAACAGCGCACAATCCCCGCTTTGCGGAAAAGGGCCTCTACGGCAGAATCGCTGGAAGCGATGGCGCCTGTATGTGAAGATGCCGCACGACTGCCGCTCTCGCTGGAGCCGGCTTTGATGGCTGCTATCCTGCAGCCTTTACGAATAAGACTGCTGGCATGGAAAAGCAGCTTGTCGGGGTTGGCGATGTTCTCGATATATAGTAGTTTTACCTTTGAGTCCTTCTTCGCATCGAAGTGCTCGTCCATGTACTGAAGTACGTCTTCAATGCCAATCTGCTTGCCATTGCCTATCGACCACACGCTGTTGAACTGCAGGCCCTTGATGACGGCACTCTCGAGAATGAATACCGCTGTAGCACCAGAGCCACTGATGAAGTCGACACCAAGAGGATTCAGGTTTGGTATAGGCAATGTGAAAACACTATGATGGTTGCGATTCAGGAGTCCGATGCAGTTGGGACCGATCAAGGCTGCCCCGTATTTCTCGCAAGTGTCGAGAATGCGCTTCTCGAGTTCAGCACCGGCCTTTGTCTCTTCGCCAAAGCCCGCTGATATGATGACAAAAGCCCTCACCCCCTTCTCCTTGCAGAGATAGTCCACATAGTCCGGGCAGAACTTGGCGGCTACTACGAGCACAGCCAGCTCAGTCTCGGGCACATCCTTTACATCATGAAAGACCTTGATTCCCTGCACTTCATCTTCTTTGGGATTGACGATGTGCAGGGGACCATCGAAACCGCCATTGATGATATTGCGTACAATAGAGCCACCAGGCTTATGTACGTTGTTGGAGCCGCCAATCACGACGATGCTCCTCGGATTCAGTAGTTGTTGGTTAATCATGGATGCAAAGATAATATAAAAATACATAATTAGCAAGCGAATATGGAATATTTTTTCTACCTTTGCATCATTAAACCCAATAATAAAAAGCGAAGATGAGAAGAATATTTGCAACCCTAATCATATTGATGATGCCCCTATTGATATTCGGACAATCGTATGCCTCGCTTTGGAAGAAGGTGAAGGAGGCAGAGGAAAAAGACCTGCCTAAGACTGCGTGTGAAGTGCTTCAGAAGATTGTGAAGAAGGCAGAGAAGGGCCACGACTACGGACAGTTGCTGAAAGCAGAACTGCAAAGTGCTCAGATGATGGCCGAGATAGCACCAGACTCGTTGAAACCAGCTATCGAACGTATGCGGCAGCGCGCAGAGACTGAACAGAACGTGGTGCTGAAAACAGTCTATCAGACTGTGCTCTATCAGGTGAGCAGATCCAATACGCCGATGGAGCTGAAAGCTGTCAAGCCTCAGCTGACGCCGGAGCTCTGTGAGCAGTTGGCCAAGGTGAAGGATAAGACCTACGCCCCCTTTGTGATTGAGGGTGTCGACTCAAAGCTGTTCGGCCACGACCTGCTGAGTGTGGTAGGCTATGCGTTAGACGAGTATAACCCCCTGTATGAGTATTATGCCAAGAAGGGCAATCGCTCTGCGGCTTGTATCACAGCAGCCAGAGCCTATGAGTATGCTCCGGTGGAGCAGATCGACTCGCTCATCAATGTGTATCAGGACGTGCCAGAGGCAGGCGAATTGGCTTTGGTGCGTTATGACCGCATCAGGTATGATTCAGATGTGCCGAAGGCCGAGAAACTGGCTTATATCCGTGAGGCTCTCGGCAAGTGGGGCTCGTGGAAACGCATGGGTATCCTGCGTAATGCAGAGCAGGAACTCATCAATCCCCAGTTCCAGATCTCTTTTGATCATCGCGTCGTCAGACCGCAGGAGACGCAGAAGGTGACCCTGCAGGAACTGCGCAACATTACAGGACTGACACTGACCGTCTATCGCCTGAAAGCCAATGGCGACTTGAAGGCCGACATAGATTCGGAGGAGGGCTACAAGAAGATTGTGCCTCTGCTCGATGGCATTGTCGACAAGGTTGAGCGTCAGTATACCGGTCGTCAGGACTATGAGCTCTTTGAAGACTCCCTGACCATCGGAGGCCTGCCCATCGGTGTCTATATGTTGGAGTTTACCAGTAGTGCCAACACTAAGCCCTCGCGTCATCTGTATTATGTGACGGATGTGTTTACCATCTCTGAGGCCCTGCCAGAAGGTAAGGGCATCCGTTATGTGGTGGTGAATGCTACGACGGGACAGCCTATCGCAGGTGCTCATCTTACCATCAGAGAGCAGTTAAGCTATAACGAATACAAGACCCACGAAGGCGTGACAGACGCCAAGGGCGAATATATCGGTAAACTGGACGGCGAGCGCCATCGCAGAGAAGTCTATGCCTACACTGATACCGACAAGGCATGTCCGGAGATGACGCAGGCAGGCGTTTACCGCTATCTCGATGAGGATCGTCAGGTAAACCGTACCAGTGTCTATACCGATCGCGGCATCTATCGTCCGGGTCAGACCGTGCATGCCTCAGCCCTGATCTATGAAGTCAGGAATGGTTTCGAACACCAGGTTAGAGAGCATAAACCTGTGAAGTTCGTGTTGCGCGATGCAAACAATAAAGTCGTTGAGGAGAAACAAGTGCTTAGCGATGCGTATGGTGTGGCCGCTGTCGACTTCACGTTACCGGAGAAAGGTCTCACGGGTCAGTTCCGCATTCAGGTTAACGACGAGACCCTGATTATTCATGTTGAGGAATACAAGCGTCCTACGTTCCATGTAGACTTCCCAGAGGTGAAGCAGGCCTATGCTGCTGGCGATACCATCACAGTAGAAGGTACCGCTCTGAGTTATGCCGGTGTGCCCCTTCAGGATGCTAAGGTCAGCTATAAGGTGGTACGTCGTGCTGCCTTCTGGTGGTGGTCCTACAGTCGTTACTGGGATACAGAGGCGCTGAACTACAGTCAGGAGGGTGAGGAACTGTTGAACGAAGAGACGATCACCGACCAGGAAGGTAAGTTCAAGGTCAGAATGCCCCTTGATCTGCCCGAGAGCAGTTCCCCGATGTTCTATCAGTTCGTGGTGACTGCCGATGTGACGGATGTGGCTGGTGAGACACGTACAGGTCAGCTTTCACTGCCTTTGGGTAATCGTAAGACGGCCTTGAGCATGGATATGGCAGAGAAAATCCTGTTGGAAGAAAAGTCTACGGCAACCTTCCATTTGCTGAATGCCGCAGGTCAGGACTTGGATGCTGAGGTGAACTATCAGATAGACGGTGGTTCATGGCAGAAAGCCAGGACCAATTCTCCCCTTTCTATTTTAAACAAAAAATTAACTTCAGGCAAACACACCCTTGACGCCATTTGCGAGGGAGATACCATCCGTCATGAGTTTGTGCTCTTCTCGCTCGACGATACCAAGCCTGCAACAGAGACCGACAACTGGTTCTATCAGTCGGCTGCGCAGTTCCCCAACGACGGTAGTGCCGTGACCGTTCAGGTGGGCTCTTCTGATAAGGACGTGCATCTGGTGTATGGTCTCTTTGCCGGTACGAAGATCATAGAGATGGGATCCAAAGACATGAGTAATGAACTGCTGAACCTGAAGCTCAAGTATGACGAAGCCTATGGCGACGGTTTACTGCTGAGCTTCGCCTGGGTGAAGAACGGCCAGTGCTATACCCACACCGTACGGGTACAGCGCCCATTACCCGACAAGCATCTCTCGCTCGAGTGGGCTACCTTCCGCGATCGCCTTACACCTGGTCAGAAAGAGGAGTGGACATTGAAGATAACGGATGCAGAAGGCCGTCCGGCAGACGCTCAGCTGATGGCAACGCTCTACGATCAGAGTCTCAACCAGATAGTCAAGCACCAATGGAGTCTGCAGCCTGATGTGCTGTTCTCTATGCCAAGAACCAACTGGCAATATTCCATGTCTTATAGCCGATACGACTTTGTCAGAAAGCCATGGCGTGGTGCCTCGACCTATGAGTTCGACTTCAGTCGTTTCGACGAGCGTGTGTTGCCATCGGTGTATGGTTATAGTCTCCGCCGTTATTCCCGTGGCGTGATGCTTGAGAGCAAGGGATTCGACAATAGTGTTGACTTGGCAGAGGTGGTAGGCAATGGCACCAAGGTCTTTGATGTGGCTGCCGAGCCCAAGATGATGGAAGCTAGTATTGTGGCAGATGCGGAATTGTCGGTGTCGTCGGTGGAGGAAGAAAAGACAGACGATATACAGCTTCGTGAGGATTTCAACGAGACAGTCTTCTTCTATCCCCAGCTGACCACAGACGAGAAGGGACAGGTGGCCTTGAAGTTCACGCTTCCTGAGAGTCTCACTACGTGGCGCTTCCTGGGGCTGGCACATACAAAGGATCTCTGTTATGGACAGATAGAGGCGACAGCAGTGGCGCAGAAGGATGTGATGATACAGCCCAATGTACCACGTTTTATCCGTGAGGGTGATGAGGCTACGATCTCTGCACGTATCTTCTGCTCGGCTACGCCGCTTGGTTCGTCCAAGACTACAAGCGAGAAGTTACTTAATGGAACAGTCACACTGAAGTTGACAGATCCGGAGACCAATGCTGTGGTGTTTGAACAGAAAAAGAATGTCAAGATGAAGGCAGGTGCCACTGTACCAGTATCCTTTGAAGTGCGGCCCCAGGGGTTGTCAAAGGGACTCCTCATCTGTCAGATGACGGTGAGTGGCAAGGGCTTCTCAGACGGCGAACAGCACTATCTGCCCGTTCTGCCTTCTACAGAACGTGTCACAGTAACATTGCCGATCACACAGCATCAGGCAGTAACAGAAACGATAGACCTTTTAAAGCTGGTGCCTGCTGATGCCCAGAATACCAAACTGACACTCGAATACACCAATGATCCTGCTTGGCTGATGATTCAGGCACTGCCTGCCATTGGTCAGCCCATCGATGATAATGCCATTTCACAGGCTGCTTCTTACTATGCCAACAGCCTTGGCCGGTATGTCATCAGTCGGTATCCGCAGGCTAAGACCGCCTTCGCCCTCTGGAAACAGGAGAAGGGTGAGGACACTTCACTGACAAGTGCCCTTGAGAAGAATCAGGAACTGAAAGACCTGCTGCTCAGTGAGACCCCTTGGGTGATGGATGCTGATAATGAGACAGAACAGAAACAGCGGTTGGTAGACTTCTTCGACGACAACCTCATGCAGAACCGTATCAGTACGGCACTCGGCAAACTCGGTAAGCTGCAGCTCTCTGATGGCTCGTGGACCTGGTGGCAGGGCATGCCCGGCTCGTTCTATATGACGGTAGCTGTCTCTGAGATGCTGGTACGCCTGAATGCGATGGCTGGTAAGCAAAGCGATGTGGAGAACATGCTCAGCAGCGCTTTCAGTTTCATGGGACAGAAGATTGTCGATGAAGTGAAGGAACTGAAGAAACAGGAGAAGGATAATCATCAGGTGTCCTTCCCCAGTTTCAAGACCCTGCAGTGGCTCTACCTTGTCACCCTCGACGGCAGACAGCTGCCTGCAGAAGTGCAGTCGGCCAACGACTACCTGCTGAAACTCCTGAAGAAGGATGTCAAGTCGCAGTCTATCTATGAGAAGGCACTGACGGCGGTGATCCTTTCCAAGAGCGATGCCAAGCGTGCCTTAGAGTACGCCCAGTCGTTGAAGGAATATACGGTCTATCGTGAGGAGATGGGGCGTTACTACGACACTCCGCGTGCCGGCTATTCTTGGTACGACTATAAGATACCTACACAGACGGTGGCTATCGAGGCGCTCCAGAGACTTGTCCCCGAAGATCAGCAGACCATCGATGAGATGCAGCGCTGGTTGTTGCAGGAGAAGCGTACTCAGGCATGGGATACGCCTATCAATAGTGTGAATGCAGTGTATGCGTTCCTTGCCTCTCGGCCCTTGAGCCTGTCGAATGATGCCCTCTCCGTGATGAAGGTTGACGGTAAGCCAATGAAGATGCCTAAGGCCACAGCTGCCATCGGTTATGTGAAGACAGACATACCTGCAGAGAGTAAGACCCTGACCATCGACAAGAAGAGCGAAGGAACCTCATGGGGTGCTGTCTATGCGCAGTTCACTCAGGCTACGAAGGATATCACTGATTCTGGCAGCGCACTGACCGTCAAGCGTGAGATACTTCCCGTATCACCGGCGAAGGGCTTGGCTGTAGGTGATCGTGTGAAAGTACGGCTGACTATCACTGCTGACCGGGACTACGACTTCGTACAGGTCATTGACAAGCGGGCTGCCTGCATGGAACCCGTCCGTCAGTTGAGTGGTTATCACAGTGGCTCCTATTGTGCACCGAAGGACAATGCTACGAACTATTACTTCGACTGTTTGTCGAAAGGCAGACATGTCATCGAGAACGAATACTATATTGATCGTCCGGGAACCTACGAGACAGGCACTTGTTCTGTAGAGTGTGCCTACGCTCCAGAGTTCCGTGCCGTCACTAAATCGCAAACAATTACAGTCAAATGAAAATATTAAGAATTATTGGTTTATCATTTATCATTTCCCCGTTATTCATTAGCGAGGCGCACGCACAGCGCCTGACCGTTGAGAATGCTACAGTAGAGTGTGGCCGTACAGGCTTCGAACAACCCATTACAGCCACCTTTGAGCTCAAGAATAAAGGGCGTAAGCGTCTTGTCATCGAGAGCGTCAAGCCCGATTGTGGCTGTACGGCTGTCGAGTATCCCAAAGAGGTAGGCGCAGGCGATAAGTTCAAGATCACCATGACCTACGATGCCCGCCAGCTGGGACACTTCCATAAGATGGCTGCCGTGAAGAGCAATGGTTCCAAGACACCCGTCTATCTCACCATGAAGGGTATCGTGATTCCTGAGATGGTAGACTACCGCGGCAACTACCCCTTGGCAATGGGTGAGTTGTTGCTCGACAAGAACGAGCTGGAGTTCGATGATGTGAACAAGGGCGATGCGCCTATGCAGGAGATACATATCTTTAATAACGGGTCGCAGACCATGCAGCCCAACGTGATGCATCTGCCCCCATACCTGTCAGCTACGGTAGTACCCGAGAAACTGGCTCCCAACCGTGGTGCCACGATTACCGTGACCCTCCACTCCGACAAGTTGCGCGACTACGGTCTGACACAGACCTCTGTCTATCTGGCCAAACATCTGGGTGATAAGGTGAAGCAGGAGAATGCCATTGGTGTGTCTACCATCCTCTTGCCCGACCTGAAAGACTTCCAGAGTATTAATAAGGATCAGGCGCCCCAACTGCAGATGTCAGCGACTGACGTCGACTTCACCGACTTCGGTGGTAAAGCCAAGAAGACGGCCACTGTCAGCCTGCAGAACGTTGGCATGACGGTGCTGAAAATCTCTTCACTCCAGTTGTTTACCGAGGGACTCAAGGTGACGCTGGGCAAGAGTGAACTCGAACCGGGACAGAGCACGAACCTGAAGATAACAGGTATTGCCGAGGATCTGGCGAAGGTGCGTACGCGTCCCCGTATCCTGATGATTACCAACGACCCTGATCATGCCAAGATTGTCGTTAACATCCGTCTCAAATAGAATAAACAATGGATCATCCCGAGAATAGCTCAGAATATGCAGGCTTGCAGGTGAATAGTGGTGTGAAGCAGCCGCCCATCATCAATCCCTACCTGAAGCGGAACCGTCGTCGTGAACTCTCTGCAGCAGAGATGGTAGAGGGTATCGTCAAGGGCGACGTCACAATCCTGTCGCAGGCAGTAACGCTTATCGAGAGTGTCAACCCCGACCATCAGGCCAAGGCGCAGGAGGTCATCAACAAGTGTCTGCCCTATAGTGGCAACAGTGTGCGTGTGGGCATCAGTGGCGTGCCGGGAGCAGGAAAGTCTACCAGTATCGATGAGTTTGGTGTCCATGTGCTCCGTGAGAAAGGCGGCAAACTGGCGGTATTGGCTATCGACCCTTCCAGTGAGCGTACCAAAGGTTCTATCTTGGGCGATAAGACACGCATGGAGAAACTGGCGCAGCATCCTGCGTCGTTCATACGTCCTAGTCCGTCGGCAGGCTCTTTGGGCGGTGTGGCCCGTAAGACCCGTGAGACCATCATCCTCTGTGAGGCTGCAGGCTTCGACAAGATTTTCGTAGAGACGGTGGGTGTAGGTCAGAGCGAGACGGCTTGTCACTCTATGGTCGACTTCTTCCTGCTCATCCAGGTGGCAGGAACGGGTGATGAGTTACAAGGCATCAAGCGAGGCATCATGGAGATATCCGATGGCATCGTCATCAATAAGTGCGATGGTGACAATGTGGATCGCTGTCAGATGGCAGCCACCAACTTCCGCAATGCCCTCCATTTCTTCCCCATGCCCGAGAGCGGCTGGTTGCCCAAGGTGCTGTGTTACTCTGGTTTCTATGGTACAGGTGTGAAAGAGATCTGGGATATGATCTACGAGTACATCGCCTTTGTCAAGGCCAATGGTTACTTCGACTATCGTCGCAACGAACAGGCAAAGTACTGGATGTATGAGAGCATCAACGAGCACCTGCGCCTTAACTTCTACAATAATCCTGCCATTAAGGCACAGCTCTCTTTGGCTGAGCAGACAGTGCTGTCGGGGCATAAGACCTCGTTTGTTGCGGCACAGGATTTGCTGGATATGTATTTTGAAATACTGAAGAAATGATACAGATAGAAATAGACAACGGCAGTGGCTTCTGCTTTGGAGTGACCACCGCCATCAAAAAGGCCGAAGAAGAGCTGGCCAAGGGCACGAAGCTCTATTGTCTCGGTGATATTGTGCATAATGGTATGGAGTGTGAGCGTCTGCGTGAGATGGGACTCATTACCATCAACCACGACGAGATGCGCCAGTTGCACAATGTCAAGGTGTTGCTCCGTGCTCATGGTGAGCCCCCTGAGACTTACGAACTGGCCCGTAAGAACAATATCGAGATTATCGATGCCACCTGTCCTGTGGTACTCCAGCTCCAGAAACGCATCAAACAGCAGTACGACGGCTCTGAGACTCCGGGCGATGCCCAGATTGTCATCTTCGGCAAGAAAGGTCATGCTGAGGTGTTGGGCCTTGTAGGTCAGACGCAGAGTACGGCCATTGTCATCGAGAGTTTCGACGAGGTGACCAAGCTCGACTTCTCACGCGACATCTATCTGTATAGTCAGACAACGAAGTCGCTCGACGAGTTCCATCGCATCATCGACTATATCCAAAGTCATATCTCTAAGGATGCCACCTTCAAGAGCTTCGACACCATCTGTCGTAACGTGGCCAACCGCATGCCGAACATTTCGCAGTTTGCCACCAGGCACGACCTCATCCTCTTCGTCTGTGGCCGTAAGAGCTCCAATGGTAAGGTGCTTTTCAACGAGTGTCTGCGTGTGAATCCTAACACTCATCTGATTGAAGACCCTCAGGAGATACAGCCCGAATGGCTTGAAGACATACAGACCGTCGGCATCTGTGGTGCCACCAGCACCCCCCGCTGGCTCATGGAACAATGCCGTGATGCCATCCTTAGAATGCAACAATAAAAAAGAAATCCCCGCTCAACCGAGCGGGGATTTCTTTATGTATGTGGTCTCAGAGTTTGTCGAAGGATTAGAACTTATAATCCAGACCCACACCGATGACGTTGTTGGTGCGGCTGTAGACATCCTGGCCGGGATAGCCAGTGCCTTGGTAGCCATCCTGTTCAGCGGTGAACTCACGGGTGTAGTCGCTGTAGAGGGTGATGAAGTAACCGGCGTTGAGGCGCAGCTTTTCGCTGATGTTCCAGGCACCACCCAGACCAATGCTATAGCTGTCGCAGGCGAACGAGGTGTTCTGCTGGTAACCGTCGGCCAGACCATAGTCGGTGCGCTGTCCGCCACAACTCACGGTAAACTTCTTGTTGATGTCCCACTCGACACCTGCGAGGAACTCGTTGGTGCCATGGGTGAGCTCTTTCTGACGGTCGCCAGCCATCACAGCGTGCTTGTCGTCGAAGAAATGATACTCGAGGGTGGCACGCAGCTGTGGGGTGAACTCATAGCCTACAGCCAGCGAGAGCAGCGAGGGCATGTCGTAACGCACGTGGACGCCGTTGGCATAGGGAGCAGCCAGCTCGCCCAGCTCCTCAGGCAGTTCCTTGGTGTCGTTCTTAGTGTTTATCTTCGTGCGGAACTCATAGCGCGCAGTGAGGTTGAGGGCCCCTTTGTGATAGTCGAAGCTCACGATGGGTGCCACGCCGATGCCGCGCTGTGTGCAGTCGAGGTTGAGATCGGCCAGCGTGGTGGTGGCAATCAGCGGATTGGTGCCTATGGCCTTGAGGCGGACACGGCTGTAGCCGTCGTAGTAGTTGGCGCGCAGACCGATGGCAGCGGCAAACTCGTCGGTAACGCGATAGGTGAAGTTCACCTGTGCGCCGTAGATGTACTGCTTACCCTTCACCTCAGAGTCGATGTCGTACATCTCGGGGGTGATGACGAGCAGAGGAGCCTCTGGGTTCATCATCTTGGCAGTGAGTGTCTGTTTGAAGATGGAGCCCATCACGAGGGCGTTGAACATGGGAATACCTTCACTGTACTTCACGAAGCCGCCACTGCCCACGATGCCGATCATCGACGAGATGGCCCAGCGGTCTTTCTTGTATGAGGCGAACAGTGCTGGCACGATAGGTGCAGAGGCCACACCCTCGAACTTCTTGTTTTGAAGCCCTTCGTATCCGTGGTCGTAAACACCAGGGTAGGCGAGGTAATGAGGGATGGTCGTGGTGATGTCGCGGTTCTGCCAGGGTTTCTGGAAGTTGAGCGAGAGTTGGAAGCCTTCGTGCCCCCAGGCGAGACCTGCGGGGTTAGAGTAGGCGGCGTCGATGTCGAAAGTGGCGCCACGTGCCATCATGCGGTCGAAGGCGATGTGATAGTTTGTGTTGGTCATCAGTCCACCGGCCATAGAAACGGTGGAGAAAGTCATGGCATATAAGGCCATAAAAAGAAATTTTCTCATCATTATTATCTAATAAAATTGTTTTCGGCTGCAAAGGTAGCAATAAAAACCGAGAAAAACAGAAATAATGATGAGAAAATCGTATAAAAGGAACAAAATCGCTTATGCTGTGCGCTCGTTAAAGCGGTCGAGCAGCCACTGCTTCTGTTCGGCGATGGTCATGTTCGAGTTGTCGAGTTCCAGAGCGTCGTCGGCCTTGCGCAGGGGTGACACCTCACGATGAGAGTCTATATAATCGCGCTCCTCTACGTTCTTCAGAATGTCGTCGAAGTCGGCAGGCATGCCCTTGGCCTTCAGTTCATCGTAGCGGCGCTGGGCACGTACCTGAGCAGAGGCAGTGACGAAGATTTTCAGTTCTGCATCGGGGAACACGGTTGTACCGATATCACGACCATCCATCACCACGCCCTTGTCCTTACCCATCTGTTGCTGTTGGGCCACCATGGCTGCGCGTACAAAACCTACGGCTGCGATCGGACTCACATGGTTAGAGACTTCGAGCGAACGGATTTCCTTCTCTACATACTCGTCATTTAAATAGGTGTCTGGGCGTCCTGTCTCGGGGTTGAACTTAAACGAGATGTGAATGTTGGGCATCTCGGCCTCAAGAGCCTGTGTGTTCACGCTTCCATCCTCATGAAACAGTCCCTTGCGCAGGGCGTAGAGAGTGACGCTGCGATACATGGCACCGGTATCTACATAGACATACCCCACCTCACGGGCGAGGTCCTTGGCCATGGTGCTCTTTCCGCACGACGAGTGGCCATCGATGGCAATAGTTATTTTCTTCATAATGCGTATGATATATTAATTAAAATCGAAGATGTGCTGACGTGATATTTGCCGTAGGCCACGTGCAGCTTAAGGCGTTCCAGTGAGAGACCTGCGCCCAGCGAGAGTCCTGCACCATGAGAGGCGGCTCCTTCAGAGTCGGATATCTTCATCTGGCTGACACGTCGGAAGTTGTAGCCTGCAGCCACGTAGATGTTACTGCTCAGCAGAATATCGGCACCCACGGCCAGATGTCGCCCGAAGGCCTCGTTCCAGTCGGTAAGGCGGCTCATCGTGGCGTGGAACCTAAGAGGTGCCCCCTGTAACTGCTTGCTCACCCCCACCTGCAGGTCGAAGGGTATGCGCTCGAATTCCTCGTCGTAGGCCTTTACCTGTCCTCCGAGGTTACGGGCCACGGCCGACAGGCTCCATGCCGTCTCTTCATCGTAATAGTTCAGTCCTAAGTCTACCCCTACGGCCAGCGAACTGTAGCCTGCGATATGGGAAGAGATGAGTTTTGCCGTGATGCCACCGCTGATGGTGTTGGAGAGGGCATATGCAAAAGTTCCGCCGATGGCCCAGTCCTTAGCCGAGAAAGTACCCAGGTCTTCGTTGTTGGCTGTGGTCTGCTTCATGCTGCCATAATCCATATATTGTCCTGTCACGCCCCACGTGCCTCTGTCGCCAGCCCCTTTGATGAAAGCGGCGCTGGCCGTCTTGGCCCCTTCCATGTAGGTCATGTAGTTCAGGTTGATGGTGCGGTCGCTTACGCCGTTGATCAGGGCGGGGTTGTGGAAGATGAGCGTGGCATCATCGTCGGTCAGCGTGATGTTATCGCCTCCTACAGCAGCCACATGCGCACTGACGGGCAGCCTCAGGAAGTTATAGGCAGTCTGGCTCTCCTGACTGAAAGCTGGTAGCATAGAACAGTGAATGGCAAATAGCACTATCACCACTCTCAATCGCCATCTGACCTCATATATACGAAATAAACTATTCACTGATAACAATTCACTATTTTGCCTTTTTCGGGCACAAAATTACAAAAATATTCTTAATTAAAGGTCTTTTTTACCTTTTTACTTTTTTACCTTTTTACTTTTTATTATCTTTGCAGGCAAGTTTTAAATATAACGGCCAAAAGCCGGATTTATTATGGAAGTCAAGAAGAGTCGTGAGGCAGATATAGAGCAGCGACGGGTGCAAGGGTTCCTGTTGGGCCTGATTGTCGTGCTCGCCTCCCTGTTCGTGGCACTCGAATGGAACAGCTCAGACAATGGCTGGGCGTTCTTCGAGGACGATGACGACCTGGAGGCGGAGATGGAGCTCTCGCCTCTGAAACGCGACAAGGATGAGATACCGATGATGATGCCACAGGAGCAGAAAGTGGAGAAACCGGAGTCGGAACAGCTGCGACTGGTCGACGAGGACGTGGAACTGCCCTCAGAGACTCAGCAGATGGAGCAGGAGAAACTGCCTGATCCCGAGAAAATGGCAGAAGAAGAGAAACCCGAGGTAGTCGATATGTACGATGAACCGGTAGACTTCCGTGTGGTAGAAGATCTGCCCCAGTTCCCCGGAGGTGCCTCGGAGTTTATGAAGTGGCTTACTAAGAACCTGAAATACCCTGCTTCAGCGCAGCAGCAGAAGGTGAAGGGCAAGGTGGTGGCGCAGTTCATCGTCAATCAAGACGGGTCGGTGTCAGATCTGGAGCTTGTCCAGCATCTGGATGCGGCCTGCGACCGCGAAGTACTGCGTGTGCTGCGTATGATGCCTAAATGGCAGGCAGGTGTGATGAATGCCAAGCCCTGTCGTACGAAAGTCTGCATCCCTGTGGTGTTCAACATGTAAATAAATTATTTAAATATAAAATGTACAAATCAGAAGAATTACTTAAAAAGGTAAATGCGGCGCTCGACGGTCTGGCCTATGACCGAAAGCCCTTTACCCTGTATGAACCAATCAAGTATGTACTATCGTTGGGGGGAAAGCGTGTCCGCCCTGTATTGATGCTGCTGGCCTATAACCTCTATAAGGACAATCCAGAGAGCATCATGACCCAGGCCATTGGCTTGGAGACCTATCACAACTTTACGTTGCTGCACGACGACCTGATGGACAATGCCGACATGCGTCGCGGTCACGAGACGGTACATAAGAAGTGGGATGACAATCAGGCCATTCTCTCGGGTGATACCATGCTGCTGCAGGCCTTCGAGCGTATCGAGGCATGTGAGGTAAGCAAGGTGAAAGACGTGTTCCATACCTTCCTCATTACTACCTATGAGATTGGTGAGGGACAGCAGCTCGACGTGGAGTTTGAGACTCGCAACGATGTGCGTGAAGAAGAATATATCGAGATGATTCGTCTGAAGACAAGTGTGCTTCTGGCATGTGCCGTGAAGATTGGTGCCATTCTGGCCGGTGCGTCGAAAGACGATCAGGACAATCTCTATAAGTTCGGTGAGCAGATTGGTCTGGCCTTCCAGCTTCAGGACGACCTGCTCGATGTCTATGGCGACCCGAAGGTGTTTGGCAAGAACATCGGTGGCGACATCACCTCGAACAAGAAGACCTATATGCTTATCAATGCCTATAACCGTGCCAACGACGTCCAGCGCAAGGAACTCGAGAAGTGGATCTTCGCCAAGGAGTTCGATCGTAATGAGAAGGTGAAGGCCGTGACAAAGCTCTACGACGAGATAGGTATCCGTCAGCTCTGTGAGCAGAAGATGGAAGAGTGCTATCAGCTGGCCTTGAAGTACCTGGCCAAGGTGAATGTTCCCGAGGAGCGTAAGGCCGAACTGAAGGCCTATGCTGCTGAGATGATGACCCGCCAGAGCTGATGCTTCGTTTCATCGACACCCATTGTCATCTGGACGGCGAGGAATTCCGTGAAGACCTTGATGCCGTTGTAACCCGTGCCCAGGAGGCGGGGGTGGCGGCTATTGGTATCCCCGGCATCGACCTCAAGTCATGTCAGACGGTTATCGACCTCTGTCATCGTTATCCGGGCTACTGCTATCCCATGCTCGGTCTCCATCCTGAGGAGGTGCGCAGCGACTGGCGCGAGGTGCTGACGGCCATATACCCTGTAGTGCGCGAGACTATTGCCATCGGTGAGGTGGGGCTCGACTTCTATTGGAGTCGTGAATTCGAACAAGAGCAGCTGGAGGCTTTCGAGCAGCAGGTGCGCTGGTCGGTAGAGTTGCAGTTGCCTTTGATGATTCATTGTCGCAAGGCGCAGAACGAGATGGTGTCTATTCTCAAACGCTATAAGAACGATCTGCCGGGAGGCGTGTTCCATTGTTTTACAGGCAATGAGTTGGAAGCAAAAGAACTGTTGCAGTTCGAGCGTTTCGTGTTGGGCATCGGAGGTGTTCTCACCTTCAAGAAGTCCCATCTCCCAGAGGTGCTTCCCGCTGTTGTCCCCCTAGATCGTATTGTACTTGAGACCGATGCCCCATACATGGCTCCCGTCCCCATGCGAGGTCAGCGCAACGAACCGGCCTTTGTGGCTCATGTGCTGCATAAACTGGCAGAGGCTTATGGTGTCAGCGAGGAGGAAGTGGCAGAGAAGACAACCCAAAACTGCAAAAAAGTATTAAATATAAATGTTTAAGCCCTTTAATCTGAAGTAAAAACGCTATCTTTGCAGACCGAAGTTAGCGAAACAAGGAGAGGTGCTCGAGTGGTTGAAGAGGCACGCCTGGAAAGCGTGTAACCGGCAAAACCGGTTCGCAGGTTCGAATCCTGTTCTCTCCGCAAGGATTTGACAGGATTCAAAGCTCCGAGGCAAAGAGCCGAGGATGTCCTGTTCTCTCCGCAAAGGGTTTAGAAATCATTATGAAAAGACTGACTATTCTGTTTTCACTGGTAGGCTTGCTTGTCATGACGCAAGTCTCGTATGCTCAAGACAAGACTCCCCAACAAGATACAGCTCTCGTTGCAGACACTGTTGCTGCGGCTGAATCCTTAGCTGTGACTGACTCATTGGCAGCAGAGGCCATGGTCATCGACGATGCTGAGGCAGCTGACGAAGAGGGAGGTTTCCACAAACAGTTGAAGACCAAGTTCATCGACGGTAACGTCGGGTTCATGTCGCTCGTAGCCCTGGCCCTTGTACTGGGTCTGGCTTTCTGTATTGAGCGCATCATCTATCTGACACTCTCAGAAATCAAGTCCTCCAAGTTACTCGAGGATATCGAGAAACATCTGCAACAGGACGATGTAGAGGGTGCCAAGACCCTTTGTAGGAACACGCGTGGCCCTGTGGCCTCAGTCTGCTATCAGGGTCTGCTTCATATCCACCAGTCGATGGATGCCATCGAGCGTTCCATCACCAACTACGGAGGTTTGCAGGTAGCCAATCTCGAAAAGGGTTGCTCGTGGATCAAGCTCTTCATTGCCATGGCCCCTTCATTAGGTTTCCTTGGTACGGTGATTGGTATGGTGATGGCCTTCGACCAGATTCAGCAGGCAGGCGATATCGGTCCTACCATTGTAGCGCGAGGTATGAAGGTAGCGCTCATCACCACCATCTTCGGTATCGTGGTAGCCCTCATCCTGCAGCTCTTCTACAGCTACATACTCTCCAAGATAGAGCGCCTGACGTCTCAGATGGAAGAGTCGGCCATCAGTCTGCTCGACATGATAACAGAGTATAAGTTAAAGGGTAAGAAAAATGAATAGTTTCGTATCGCCTTTCTTAGCCGATGTCATGCTTGGTCTCATGTACCTGGTGACGGCTGTTGCACTCGGTGTGACGGCCTATAGCGTGTGGCATGGCATGCGTACACGGCGCAAGGGCGACGATATCATCAATGGTGTGCCGGCAGGCAAAATCGGGTGGTGTGTCGCCATCGGTCTGGTTGTCTGTCTGGTGCTCACCTTCCTCTTAGGCTCGTCAAAGCCTGTCATGACCAATGGCACTCTGTATACAGATGCCTTTTGGCTCAGGCTGACAGATATGTTTATCTATACTTCAATCCTTCTGATCCTCGGATGTTTCGTAAGCGCTATCGTCAGCAGATTCCGGAGTTGAACACCACGTCGACAGCCGACATCTCGTTCATGCTCCTGATATTCTTTCTCGTGACATCATCGATGGACACGGACAAGGGACTCTTGCGCCAGATGGCACCCCCGCCTTTGGAGCACGAGCAGCCTAAGGATATCAACAAAGACCATGTGCTGCGCATAGAGCTCGATGCCCATAACCAGCTTACCTGCGATGGCAAGGCGGTCACCGCCCGGCAGCTCACCGATGAGGTGATGGCCATGGCCTCTGTCAATCCCACAGGACATGCAGTGACGATACAGGCCGACCGTGAGACCACCTACGACGCCTATTTCCAGATGCAGGAGGCAGTGGTCAAGGCCTATTATACCCTGCGCAACGACTATGCCCGTCGTCACTATGGGTGTGACTACAGCCGCCTGTCGGCCGATGAGCGCACGACGGTCAACGAGCATTATCCCCAGCGCATCAGCGAAGACCTGAAAGGAGGTGGCCAATGAGACCCATGAAGAGCAAGTTCCATACCAGTCGCCACGGCGTACCCTCGCTGAACGTGGCCTCTATGCCCGACCTCATCTTCACGGTGCTGTTCTTCTTCATGATTGTCACCCACATGCGCAGCGACGAGGTGAAGGTGCGTTTGGAAGTGCCCCAGGGCACCGAGGTACAGAAGCTGGCCAATAAAGCCTCTGTCATCAATATCTATATCGGCCGGCAAGACGATAACACATGGGGCGTACAGCTCAATGGCGATCTGGTGATGCCCGAGGAAATCCCTGCTCGTATAGAGCATATCCGTGCAGGTATGTCACCCGCCAACGCCGAACACCTCACCGTCAGCCTGCGTGCCGACCGGCATACGCCGATGGGCATCATCCACGACGTGAAGCATGCCCTTCAGCAGTGCTACGCCCTGCGCATCAATTACAGTGCAACTCAAATCAAATAAAACATATATAGCTTATGAGTAAAATCGATAAACTTGACAAACAGATTCTACAACTGATCTCTGCCGATGCACGTATTGCATTCCTGGAGGTGGCACGTGCCTGTGGTGTGAGTGGCGCAGCTATTCATCAGCGCATTCAGAAACTCACGTCAATGGGCGTACTCAAAGGCTCAGAGTTCATCATCGATCCAGAGCGTATAGGCTACGAGACCTGTGCTTATATCGGTCTGAACCTGAAAGACCCTGAGAAGTTCGACGAGGTGGTTGAACGCCTGAAGGAAATCCCAGAGGTGGTGGAGTGTCATTACACCACTGGTAACTTCGATATGTTCATCAAGATTTATGCTTACAATAATCACCATCTGCTCACCATTATCCACGACCGTCTGCAGCCTCTGGGTCTTGCCAGCAGCCAGACGCTCATTTCCTTCCACACAGCCATCAGCCGCCAGTTGCCCATCGATGGTCTTGTACTGGAGAACGATGACAAACTTTCAGAATCAGAGTAAGAAATAAATGATTAATCCCCGCTTTATCCGAGCGGGGATTTAATTTTTTCCCATTTTGTTTGGTGGTGTCCTTTTTTTTCTCTATCTTTGCACGTGCGAATCAATAATCAGCACTGGATGTCAGTAAGGGGAAAGACTTCTTGCTATCAATTAACACCACCATATCCGTCTAAAGTTATTAGAACGGTGTCTCCCCCTTATGTTGTGTAATTATTTAAACATCAATCAAATATGTCCGACAAAAAGAAAATCAGCTTGGATGATATCGAAGACTTTTTAGTAGAGGATGATGAGAGAACATCTTCCTTGGATTTCCGTGATTTATGGAATTTAGTTGTATTGAATCTCAGATGGTTTGCGCTGTCAGTCTTGCTTTGTGTTCTGTTGGCCGGTGCCTATCTCTATTGGGCCAGACCCTCTGCCACCGTTATTGGAAAGATGCAACTCAAGGAGTCAAGAAAAGAGAGTGGCATGAGTGCCAGTTTGGCAGCTTTGACATCCTCTATTCCCTTTGGTTTGGACAATAGTATTGGTGGTGCCACCAATGGTGAAGTAGAAACCGAGATTATAAAGTCGACCATCCTTGTCCGCGACGTGGTCAACGATCTGGGACTGCATACGTCGTATCGCCTCCGTAAGTGGGGGCGCAGTCATCTGCTCTATCAGAATCAGCCGGTTAACGTCACCCTCGATTCTGTTCATCTTCAGTGGTTGGATAGGGAGTTGCCTTTAACAGCCCACCAGATTAAGCTGGACATTCATAAGACCGCCGATGGTTATGAGGTAGAAGGCCAGCTGAAGGAAAACAAGAACGAGTTCGACCTTCCCTCGCAGACCTTCGCTAAGCTCCCAGCCACCATCAAGACAGCGGCTGGCACGCTGACCATCACCGAGAATACGGGGCTTACCCCTCAACAGCGGGAATCATATATAGAAGGCTATACGCTTACCGTCACAATCGTTCCCCCGATGATAGCTGCCAACGGCTTCTTAGCCAATCTTGAAATCGAGCCAGCCACCAAGAAGTCTTCTACTATCCTCAGTCTTTCGTTGGAAGATGAGAATGTGCTCCGTGGCATCGATTTCATCAATCGTCTGGTCGAGGTCTACAACCGTCGGTCTAACGAAGACAAGAACGAGGAACTCATGAAGACCGATGCCTTTGTCAGTGAGCGCTTGGCCAAGATCGATGCCGAATTGGGTTCTACCGATGCCGATTGGGAACAGTTCAAGACGAAATTCCACATTACCGACCCTCAGGTCGATGCCCAAGAGGCCATGAGTATGAAGAGCGGTTATGAGACAAAACTGGTAGAGATAGGTGCCCAGTTGCAGATAGTCGATTATCTGAGCGAGTACGTCAACAACCCCGCCAATCGCTATGCCCTGATTCCTTCCAGCGTCGGACTCGATAAGACCTCTTCTGCCGGTTCACTCACAGAGAAATATAATGAGGTGGTGCTCGAGCGCAACCGTCTGTTGAAGAGTGTCAGCGAGCAGTCCCCCCAGGTGCAGCTGATTACCAAGACCCTCGACGATATGTATCCCTCTGTTCAGGCCGCCTTCCGACAGGCGCGTCAGGCTGTCAATCTGCAACGCCAGTCGGTAGAGCGTGAATACAATAAGTATATAGGTCGTGTCGGCAATGCCCCAGGCATGGAGCGAGCCATGACCGACATCGGCCGTCAGCGCAACATCAAGCAGGGAGTTTATCTTGTCATGCTTCAGAAGCGCGAGGAAACCGCCATGGAGCTGGCTAACGTGTCAGAGAAGGGTAAGCTCATTGATGAGACCCAGGTCGACCCGACAAGTGTGATGCCCCAAAAGAAGATAGTGCTTCTGGCCGCCGTCTTCCTTGGATTGCTCATTCCGCTGGGTATTCTCTTCCTGTTGAGCCTGTTGCGTAGCAATATCGCCACCATGGCCGATCTGAAGAAACTCACAACTCTCCCCACCATAGGCGAAATTCCTCAGGATGGCTACGACGATGCCATCCGCAACCTGCGAACCCAATTGCTCCAGACCCTGAAGCCCGAACAGAAGGTCATTTTGGTGGCCTCGAATGATGCGGGCGATGGCACGACCTTCATTGCCAAGCATCTGGCAGATAGTCTTACAACGATAGGCAAGAAAGCCATCTATATGGATTGCGACCTGAGAAAGCAACACACCTCAGCCCATCCCGCCGATATCCTGGCTGGCGAGGCGTTTGCTACTGAGCTCAGGAATGTCGTATCAGGAAACGATTATGTCGTGCTCGACTCCCCAGCTCTTGGCGCCTATTCCGATGCTAACCAGCTGGCCGCCTTTGCCGATGTGACCATCTATGTGGTTAAGGCCGGTCGGACTCAGAAATCGGTCGTGTCGGCACTTAATAAGAACTGCCGACTGCCTGATGTCCACATCGTGCTCAATGCCATCGATATGACCAAGAAAAAGTATAAACTTTATTATTAAGAATCAGTCGTATGAAAAAGATACTTGTTTTCCCCCTATTCATCCTTTCCTTTTTACTCTTCACCAGTTGCGGCAGCACAAAGAGGGTTGCCTATTTTCAGAATTATGACCAGGCCGACATGGCACTCTCCGTCCACCTCTACGATGCGAGGATTATGCCCAAGGACGTCCTGCAGATTCAAGTCTTCACTATGACCCCTGCGGCCTCCGAGCCTTTCAACCTCATGAAGGGCAGTATGACGGGCTCTTCCGATCAGTCTCAAAATCAGAATTCCGTCTATAATTATCTCGTTGACAACGACGGCAACATCGTCTTCCCCGTCTTAGGCACCCTTCACCTCGGAGGCATGTCTAAAAACGAGGCTGAGGCCTATATCAAGTCCAAGATAGCTCCCTATCTCTCAGCCGAGGAGAATGCCGTTGTACATGTCAGGATGATCAACTATAAGTACTCTGTCTTGGGCGAGGTCAACCACCCAGGTATGTTCACCACCCAGAACGAGAAGATCAACATCCTCGAAGCCATTGCCCAGGCGGGCGACCTGACCCTCTATGGCGAGCGCGATAAGATCTTTGTCATCCGTGAAGACAGCACAGGCCGCAAGGAGTACCATCAGCTCAATATCAACGATGCTAACATTGTCAGTTCTCCTTATTACTACCTGCAGCAGAACGACATCGTCTATGTAGAGCCCCAGAAGTCCAAGGCCCGCAGTTCTTACTTCTCCACCTCTACAGGCATGTGGTTCACCATGACCAGCATGCTCATGTCCGTCGCCACCTTCATCCTTGCGATTACGAAGTAATCCATCCTGTATTGAAAACGTCATCTAAGGGTTGTCGGGATATCTTCTATGAGCGGTTCTGATAGCCTCTACGCCTCATGGAAACATCATCTGTACCCCTATGGAGACGTCATCTATACCCCCATGAGGATTATCTCCGTTACCTGTGGAGATTATTTCCGTCATTCGTGGGGACTATCTGGATGACCTGTGGAGATTATCTCTGTCAATCCCCCGTAGGGCACCCTCATACTATAGGGCTCCCTCTATAAAGAGGGGAGGGCATGAATTCCTTTTTCGTCAGAGACAAAAATGCATATTAATTAAATCCCCGCTCAAATCGAACGGGGATTTAAATTTTTTTCCAATTTATTTTGGCGGTGTCCTCTTTTTTCTCTATCTTTGCAGATGCGAATCAATAACCAACACTGGATGTCAGTAAGGGGAAGGGCTTCTCGCTACCAATTAACGCCATAAAACTATATCCGCCTAAAGCTATTAGGACGGTGCCCCCCTTGTTTTGTCTTTGCAAAAATAAAAACGACAAATAGAATACAATGAAGAAACTTTGTTTTATCCTTCTCATGACCCTTTGCGCCATCTCCGACGCATTCGGCATGCCCATCAGCGACGAAGAAGTTGTTAAGTTGGCCGTAGAGGCCAAGATGTCGGGTGCATCCGATACCGAGATTGCCACCAGACTCTTGCAGAGGGGTGCAACGATGGCTCAGCTCCAGCGTCTGCGCTCTCAGTATAGTAAGCAGACAAGCAGTAAGAACGTCGATGCCACGGCCGACAAAACCGTCAACAGTACGGAAACCCGCCTGCGTGTTAACAACGGCGAGACCAACGAACAGGTTGTTGAAATCTCCGACGAAGAGGTTGATGCGCCATTGATCGACAATACGCTTCCTGCCCCTGCCAGTAAGCGCGTGTTCGGCCGTGACATCTTCAACAATAAGCACCTCACCTTCGAGCCCCAGATGAACATTGCCACCCCCCAGAACTATGTGCTGGGTCCTGGCGATCAGGTCATCGTCGATGTCTATGGTGCCTCACAGGAGAGTGTCAATCTCACGGTGAGCCCCGATGGCGACATAACCATCCCGGGGTATGGACCCGTGCATGTGTCTGGTCTCACGGTTGCTGCTGCCCAGTCGCGCATCCGCAGTAGCTTGGGGGCCTATTTCCAGAGTTCCGATATCAAAGCTACGCTTGGCCAGACCCGTACCATCATGGTCAACGTTATGGGCGAGGTCAATGTGCCGGGTACCTACCACCTCAGTGCCTTTGCCACTGTATTCCATGCCCTCTATCAGGCGGGTGGTATCAATGATCTGGGAACTCTTCGCAACATTAAGGTATTCCGTCAGGGACGTCAGATTTCCGTGGTCGACATATACGAGTTCATCCTCAATGGTCGTTTGGCGGGCAATGTCCGTCTGCAGGATAACGATGTCATCCAGGTAGGCACTTATGACTGTATCGTTGATATCGAGGGTAAGGTGAAGCGCCCGATGTTTTATGAGATGCGTTCCGACGAGAGTCTGGCCACCTTGCTGAAGTATAGTGGCGGATTCACGGGCGATGCCTACAAGAACTCTGTTCGTGTGCTGCGTAAGAACGGCCGTATGAAGAGCGTCTTCAACGTCGAGGAGTTCGACATGGCTGGTTTTAAGGTCGAGGATGGCGATTCAGTGACGGTCGATGAGATTTACGACCGCTATGAGAATATGGTCGAAGTCAGGGGTGAAGTGTTCCGTCCTGGCATGTACCAGCTGGGTAGCAGGGTCAACTCCGTGCGCTCACTCATTGAGAGTGCCGATGGTATTACCGAGCAAGCCATGACCTCACGTGCCGTGTTGCGGCGCATGAAGCCCAACCGCACTCAGGAGGTCATCTCCATCGACCTCGAAGGTGTGCTCAACGGCACGGTAAGCGATATACCCCTTGAGAACGAGGATGTACTCTTCATACCCACGCTGGCCGAGCATCTAAACCTGCGCACCCTCGTTATTGAGGGCGAGGTCATCTTCCCCGGCACCTACGAATATGCTGATAATATGACCATTGAAGACCTTATCCTGCAGGCTGGAGGGCTCACCGATGCTGCCTCTACCGTCAAGGTCGATGTGTCACGTCGTATTCGCGATCCTAAGGCCACGGAGTCATCTCTTGTTACCTCAGAGACCTTCTCTTTCTCGCTGAAGGATGATTTTAAGGTCGATGGCGACCATAGCTTCACGCTTGAGCCCTATGATGTGGTGCAGGTACGCCGTAGCCCCGTCTACGAGTCGCCCGTGCAGGCAACAGTTGAGGGCGAAGTGGTGTTCCCCGGTCACTACACCCTCGAAACCAAGAACCAGCGCCTTTCCAATATCGTCAAGTCTGCTGGTGGTGTGGCTCCTGGTGCCTATGTGCGTGGTGCCCGTCTCATGCGTACCATGGACGACGATGAGCGTGCCCGTATGCAGGATCTTATAGATGTGGCTCGTCAGAGTGCGGCAAGCGACGCCAAAGACTCCCTCAACCTCGAGCAGTTGGCGCTCCAGACCACCTATAGCGTAGGTATCCACCTCGACGAGGCACTGGCACATCCAGGTTCCGACGAGGATATCGAACTGCGCGAGGGCGACCGCCTGATCATTCCTCGTTATAACCGTACCGTTCGCGTCTCTGGTGATGTGCTCAAGCCCAACACCGTGGCTTTTAAAGATAAGAAAAACTACCGTTACTACGTAGAGCAGTCTGGTGGCTATGGCCGTCGTGCCCGCAAGAGCCATACCTATATTCTCTATCAGAACGGTACCATTGCCAAGGCCCGCAAGGGCGATATTGAGCCAGGCTGCGAGGTTATCGTACCTACCAAGGGACCGAGGAATGCCAATGCTATCACTCAGTGGCTTGGCATCGGCACCAGTCTCGCCACCCTCGCCACCATGTTCGTCTCCATTGCCAATATGGTCAAGTAGCTAATAAACTATTTTTATGATTATGGAAGAAAAAACCGAAAAACTTTCTTATAAAGATCTTCTTAACGATGTAAAGAAGCATCGAAAGCTTTACTATAAAGTGTTGTCTGTCACTTTCGTCATCTCTGCATTCCTCATGCTTAGCATCCCCAACTACTACAAATGCACGGTCATGCTGGCTCCCGAGCTTTCCAGCATGGGACTCAGGAGTTCGAGCACTCTTTCCAGCTTAGTCAGCAGTTTAGGAATCAATTTGGGAGGAACTGGCTCAAGTGCTGACGCCATATTGCCAACACTCTACCCGGATCTCATGAACAGCGTCACCTTCCGTGCCTCCCTGTTTCCCGTCAAGGTACAACGTGAGAACGAAGACTCTGTCATGACCTATTACGACTACCTCAAGGACGGTCAGCGCTTGCCTTGGTGGTCGCAAGCCATGAGGGCAACAATAGGTGCGGTGTTCTCTATCTTTGCTCCTGACAAGACGCAAGAGTCCGACAAGGTCAATACCTTCAAGCTTACCAAAGAACAGACGGCTGTTATGAAGATCCTGGACAAGAAAGTATCTTGCGATGTGGACGTGAGAACCATGGTCATCATTATCAACGTCATCGACCAGGATCCACTTATCTGTGCCACGATGGCCGACTCTGTGCAGTCTAAGCTTCAGACCTTCATCACCGACTATCGTACCAGCAAGGCCCGCGTCGACCTTGAATACAACAAGAAACTCTATGCCGAGGCCAAGGACAAATATGAGAAGGCTCGCCGTAAATATGCTGCTTTCTCAGATGCTAATCAGAAGGTTTTCTTAGAGCGTATACGCAGTGAGCAGACAGAGCTCCAGACAGAACTCTCAATCCGTCAGAGCGCATATACTCAGATAGCTAATCAGTTACAGATGGCTGAGGCCAAGGTGCAGCAAGAAACTCCTGCCTTTACCACGCTCCAGCCTGCCACTGTGCCCGTCAAGAAGGCTGGGCCCAGGCGTGCTCGCACATGCCTTTTCTTTCTTTTCCTCGCCTTCCTCGGAACAACTGTCTATGTTTTCCGTAAGGAGGGTCATCTCGCCCCCCTCTTCGGCCTCTCCGGCGATGAAGGCGATAAATGCCATATCCAATCTTAGACAATAGTGATGTCAAGCGGCAATCTTAAACAGAAGGCTGTATCTGGAATGATGTGGGCGGCGTTGCAGCGCTACTCAACGATATCCATACTGTTCATTTCTGGGATTATACTTGCCCGTTTGCTAACACCGCATGACTATGGCTGCATAGGCATGCTAGCTATCTTTATGGTATTGGCCGAGTGCTTTATTGATAGTGGTTTCGGCTCCGCTCTTATACAAAAGAAACGTCCTACTCAGGAGGATTATTCTACGATATTCTTCTGGAATATCGGAGTGGCTGCAGTACTCTATACAATCCTGTTTTTCTCGGCTCCTGCTATCGCAAGTTTCTATAAAATTCCTTTGTTGTGTGATGTGCTGAGGGTACAGGGCGTTATCTTGTTTATTTATGCATTTAAAATTGTCCAGCGAAACCAATTGCAGAAAAAACTGAATTTCAGAACTTTGTCTATTGTTTCCATTGTCACGTCGCTGACTTCATTAACCATCACGATTGTGATGGCGTATTATGGCTTTGGAGTCTGGGCGTTGGTAGCACAACATCTTCTGACAGCTTTGATTCCTGCTTTCGTGTTCTGGTTCTATGTAAAATGGCGCCCCCAATTTGTATTCTCGGTTAAATCTTTCAAGGAGTTGTTTGGTTTCGGCTTTTATATGTTCCTAACACAGATTATTAATAAATTAGGAGAGGAGATTCAAGGTCTGTTGATAGGAAGATTCTATAATTCTGCGACAATGGGTTATTATTCAAGAGCCAATGCTTCTGAAAAATTAGCTTCTTCAAGCATTGCCTATGTGCTTTCGCAGGTAACATATCCCCTATATGCAGAATTGCAGGATGACAAAGCGCGTCTTTCGAATGCTGTCAGAAAGTTGACAATCTCTCTCTCGTATGTCACCTTTCCGCTGATGTTTATCCTGTTACTATGTGCGAAACCGATTTTCGTGTTGTTGTACTCTGAAAGATGGGTGGAGAGTGTTCCCTATTTCCAGATACTGTGTCTGGCGGGGCTGGCCGCTTGTCTTCAAGGGGTTAATAATCTGTCGATAGCTGCAATCGGGAAGAGTAAGATAATGTTCAAATGGACTGTTATAAAACGCATTGTAGGTATCGTTTTTATTGTCGCCGGTCTGTTGTTGTATGGAATGAAAGGCCTGCTTGTCGGCATGGTGCTGAATACCTGGTTCTCTTATTTCGTTAATATCAGTATGGTATCTATACATATAGGCTATCGCTGGGAGAAACAGGTTCTTGATATCCTGCCTGTTTTGGTAGCCTCTATAACCATCGCAATCATGTCGTACGTTATCGGGACGCTTTGTTCCCTGTCTCTTTATTTGGACGGGATGCTGAAGTTTGTCATCTTTGTAGCACTTTATGCCGGATGGTCGATGCTGTTCCGTCCAGAATCGTATCGGTGTTTTCGTGTGAATATCCTATTGATAACTTCACGGATATTAAGGAGATAAAGAATCATGTATTATCTGGTAGTTATTCTTTTATTACTTGTACTATCTTTCATTTATGATATAAATGGAAAGTTGCAGAGGAGGGATTCCTGGTACAATGTGATGCTTGTGACTTTTATTCTAATTGCAGGTTTGCGTTGGCGAATGGGAATTGATACGCCTAATTATCTTGGTTTTTTTTATCATGTTTATCCCACGATAGATAAATTCTCATTTAAAGACTATGGTCTCTTTAGTAGTCCGCTTTTTGCACTACTCAATTCTTTAGTAAAAACGTTAGGAGGAAGATTTTATGTAGTCCAATTGATTCATGCGACATTTATTAATATATTAATTTTCAGATACATCAAGAAACACAGTTCGTATATCTTCACATGCTTGTTCTTTTATTCTTTTATATGCTATACTACCTATAATATGGAAACGATGCGTGCAAGTATCAGCATCGTTATCTGCCTTTATGCGAATGACTATATCTTGGATAAGAAATGGTGGAAGGGATACATGCTGTATGCTTTGGCACTGATGTTCCATGCTCAGACAATTGTGATGTTTGTATTACCGTTACTCTTTTTCCTGAGATTGAATAAATGGGGATTCATGGTCTTATTGATGTCATTCCTTGTTGGTTTCATTCTTTCAGATCTTCTAAGGGATTACCTTTTCCTCTTAGAAGGAGAAGAGGAATTAGAAGATAGTGTGGCTAAATATGCCAGTTCGGCTAAGTATGGAACAGGTGGAGGCTTATTCCATCTACTTGCTTTCTTTGTACTTCCAACCATATATCTGTTAGGTACTTTTTATTACTTAAAAAACAAAAAGAGTAGTCCTAATGTTAACAGAATGGAGCCGTTTATATTGACAGGACTTGTCTTTATCATGATTAGAACGAATTTCGAGATTGCATATAGATATATTGATTGTTTTAAAATATATTTTGTGATATTATATTCTGAGTTTTTTGTGATACTGATTAAGGACTCAAGGAAAATAGATAAGCTATTGTCTTATGTAAGATCCACAGCAATTCTATTTCCTATTATCTTTTTCCATCTGATTTATACTTACATCATTAGTGATTCTATGTGGTATCGATATTATCCATATAATTCTATATTTGAAAGAAATATTAATAGGGAACAACAGTTAGAATATAACAGGGCGCGATTCGCTAAATTTCCTCGTATAAACAGGGAAGAGTACTAGTTGCTATGAAAACAAATATCTTTATCAGTTACATAGTTCCGTGTTATAATGTTGAACGGTATCTTCCGCGATGTATTAAGTCTCTTGAATGTCAGCAAATCGATGGGGCTGAAGTGGAATTTATCTTAGTGAATGACGGCTCGAAAGATGGAACTCTTAATATTATTAAGGATTTTGCAAAACGAGACAAACGTGTTGTCGTCATAGATCAGCCGAATCAAGGTGTCTGTATGGCTCGAAACAAAGGTTTGAGTCTGGCAAAGGGGAAATATGTTTTCTTCCTTGATGGCGATGATTGGCTGACAGATGATGCAAGCGAAAAAATACATAGGGCAGGGAGTAAGGGCTATCCAGATATTCTTATCATGGGAAATTATAAGGCTTATGAAGGGGAACCTGAATCGGAAAATGTATGGGTTGATGCTTCAAAATGTGCAAATCCAGGTACCTATGATAAGAACGACTTTTTAGCCGCAGCGAAGAGACTCCCATTATCATTCAAAATCTATCGGACGGAGTTCCTTAAAAAGCGAAACATCATATTCGACAGCTCTTTGGTTGTGGGCGAATTATATGCTTTCTTTATTATCGCATTGGCTGAAGCAGATAAGGTGGGCGTATCCGACGAATATATCATGTACTATCTCAGGAGAAAAGAAGGAAGTGCTGTTTCGCAATTAAATTGTGAACGTGATCTGCGTATTTTAGATACTTTGCATCTGATTGATGATGCTGTGGCCTCAAAATGTCCGAAGATTGGTGAAATAAGCGGGTATCGAAAAACATTGTTTTGGCTGGTTACTGCTTTCTCTGTGATTAAATATGCCAAAAGGGTTGGTTTTCAGACAGAGATAGGAACACTGATAGGGCAAGTAAAAAATGACCCGGTTTATAAAAGGTTGATGAAGAAGATCATTACGAATCATTTTTCTATAAGTAATAAGCATTGTGTACTTAGTCTTCTGATATTATATTTGCCGACATCGGTGTGTTATCGGATTATAAGAGTGGGGATAAAAATATATATGTATATAAATTAACTCACTATGCAAACACAGACATTATCTTATACTCCCCAATGGCATGCCCGTTTATTAGATTATATGAAGGAGGTATATCCCCATAGAGATATCAGATATCTGGATTGGTGGATTACTAATATCGATCAATCTGATGAAGAATGTTGGGAGAAATGTGTTATAATATTGGATAATGAGCAGATAATAGGCTGTACTACTGTCAATGATGCACGTATTCTGATAGATTCTGAAGAAAAACGATTCTTCTCAAGAGGTAATACGATAGTTTCTCCGAATCAACGTGGTAAGGGGATAAGCAAGAAAATTTATAATCGGGTAAACCTCTATGATAACTGGTTCTCTGTAGGGGTAACAGATATAGCCTGGAAGATACAGCCCAAATATGTTAAGCGATTCACACCGATTAGGCCTGTTAATGTTTACATATCTGTTAATTGGTCTATTTGCATGCAGTTACTCAGAAAGATATTCGGGTTTCAACCAGTAACATGTCAATACCCCGAGCATTTATCTGTAAGTCGTTATGAAAAGCTCCAAAAAGTGAGTGATATCAATCAAATAGCTTTTCCCTCTCAGGGGAAATGGATGAAGGATCATGCTGAATTTATACGTGACAAGGTGTTCTTCTTAAAAAGATATTATGATGTTTATAGTCCTGAAAGATATGCTATTTATCAATATCTGTTGAGAGGCAAGAGTATAGGATATGTTGTGGTGCGCACCACAACATATAAGGGACTGGAGATGTTGTCATTGGTTGACTATCGGTTCTTTTCTCGTCAAGATGAAGACAAAGCATTTAAAGCAGCTGCAAAGATTGCAAAAAGCAATAATAAAGGATTGGTTATTACATTGAGTTCAAGAGAATACACATTCAGATTGCTTCCTTTAACGATAAAGATGAAGAAAAAGCTGAATTGTGTTATTGGTACGCCTGAATACAAGGATAGTTTTAACAATATGTTGATAACCTCTGCTGACTCAGATCTGGATTTTGTATATTACAAATAAGGATGATTAATGTTCTATTATTAGGTGGAGGATTGCAGGGCCTGTCTTTCGGTGAATCGTTATTCAAAAAGAAAGATATAAATGTGTCAGTGGTCTCAAACGAATATGAGATTGTTAAAAGCAGATTCTTTTTACATAAATATACTGGTAAAAAGTCTGGTTATGGGGAATGGGTAAAAGATATCCTTGGAAAAGAAAGGTTTGATGTCATTATTCCCATGGGAGATAAGTCTGCTTCTTATCTGAGTAAGAATAAGGCAGAAATAGAAAAGGAATATAATACAAGATGTGCAGTTCCTGATTATAGTGTGTTGTCTGTTGTTGAGAACAAGTCGTCTTTTATGGCATTCTGTGAAGCACACGACATCCCACATCCTCATACCAAAAGCCTTTCGGAAGAGAACATAAACGATGTTGCAGGTGAAATACATTTCCCAGCATTAATCAAACCTGATTATTCTGTAGGTGCTAGGGGAATCACGCGTGTCAATTCACTTGAAGAATTACAGTCTCGTTTCCATGAGATTAGCAGTAAATATGGTACATGCACATTGCAGGAATTCATTGATAATCCCGACTATTATTATAACGTGATGATGTATCGGGATGAAAAAGGGTGTGTCTTAGGCTGTGCCATCATCAAGATTATACGTATGTATCCTATTGGGGCAGGCAGCAGTTCATGTTGTATTACGGTGGAGGACAAAGAATTGGAGCGACTTTGTAAGCAGACACTTGATAAACTTGAATGGGTGGGCATGGCCGATTTTGATGTCTTACAGCGAAAAGACACAGATGAATATAAAATTATTGAGATTAATCCTCGTGTGCCAGCCAGTTTAAGAGCTGCCTACATCTCAGGTGTGGATTTTCCTGAAATTATCGTTGACGATGCCATGAAATTACCAATAGATTCATATTGTTATTCACCGGGCAAGATATTACGATATTTGGGGCTTGACATCTTGTGGTTTATAAAGAGTTCGAAGCGGTTCTCCGTTTTTCCTTCGTGGTTTAATTTCTTAGGAAATAACGTTTATTATCAAGACATTATTTGGAGTGATTCCTCTACTTGGCTTTCATGGCTTGTGTGTGGAATCAAAAAACTTAAACAAAAATGAATAGATTTAAAAGATTACCACTTTATTCTAATTTGGTATACCTTCATGACAATGTCAGGGTCGCTTCCCATGTTATATGAGGATTTCCATAAAGAAAGAGAGAATGAATATACTGACCTTTGACACTGAAGAGTGGTATTATGAGAAGACTGTGCGTGATGCCAGAGAATGGAAATACAAGCAATTTGATGAACTGCTTGACCGATTGCTGGCTGCTCTTGATAGGCGCGGACTGAAAGCTACTTTCTTTTGCATAGGTAAGATGGCGACAGACTTCCCCCATGTCGTCAAGAAAATACATGCTGCCGGACATGAGATAGGCTGCCATTCACATGTCCATACGTGGATGAACAAGTTGACACCAGAAGAGGCATTGGCTGACACGCGTCAGGCTGTAGACGCACTTGAACAGTTAACAGGTGAGAAGGTGAAGAGTTATCGTGCACCAGCATTCTCTGTGGGCGAAACAAACACATGGTTTTTCGAGGTTTTGGCAGAGTGCGGTATTACTCGTGACGCCTCGGTGTTTCCTGCGTCACGCGAATTAGGTGGTTTTCAAAGTTATGGAAGTGCTGTTCCTGCCACCATTCAGTATGGCAATGCCGTGATTCATGAATTCCCGGTGAACACAATACGTCTATTGGGTAAGAACCTGGTATGCACTGGTGGCGGTTACTTCCGCATATTCCCCTACTGGTTAATCCGTCATTTGCTGAACGACTGTGACTACATGATGTATTACTTCCATTTGTCCGACTTGTTAGATGAAAAACGTCCTCGTCTGACGCGTGAGCAGTACGAGCGTTACTTCAATGAGTCTGGTACTTTCCTAAACCGATGGAAACGTCAAATAAAGACAAATATAGGTGTGGCTGACGCTTTCGCCAAACTGGAACATTTGCTCGATTCGGTACAGTTTGTTAATGTTGACAAAGCAGATGTGTTGACTGATTGGATAGACATGCGAACTATACAATTATAAGAAAGGTACTCCATTATGAAACAGAGAATAGAATACATTGATCTGGCAAAAGGGTTTTGTATTATCCTGGTGGTTTTATTCCACGTATTACAACACCTTCGTGTACAATCGGAGTATGTCTATTGGATATCAACATTTCGAATGCCGCTTTATTTCTTCTTGTCCGGTCTTTTTTTTAAGGAATATGAAGGGTTCTTAGGATTTCTCATTAGGAAAATCAACAAATTATTGATTCCCTTTTGTTTCTTCTATATTATTACCTCCTTTCTCTATCCCAATATTCTGCTTTCTTTTGGAATTACGGATCCACATACAGAATCACTTGGCATTCAGGGCTTATGGGCATTTATTATAGAAGGGAGATTTACCAACGGCCCACTATGGTTTCTCTGGTGTCTTTTCATTGTTAACATACTTTTCTATCTATGTGTTACTATAGTCAAGAAGATATGTGTTTCTGACGTTTGGCAAGCTGTTCTGCTGACTATTTTTTGTTTTGCCGTAGGTATGGCCAATTCCTTGTTTATTGCTTCGCATATTAACCTTTTGGGTTTTGTTGACTCTGCATTGGCAGCACTTCCCTTTTTTAGTGTAGGTTATTTGTTCAACAAATTTACAGATATCTTACGTCCTAACGCATGGGGCAAGTTTTTACCCATTCTCATTATTATATGTTTCGCCTTGACATTCATATTCGGCGGAAGATGTAGTTATATGCATAATATATTTTGGATCAATCCGATTGCTCAACATCTTTGTGGCATAACAGGCACTTTGTTCGTCATTTTTTCAGCAAAGATTATTCGGGATATACCATTCATTACATATTGGGGACGTTATTCTATAATGATTCTAGTAAGTCACCAACTGATTCTACAAGTATTATCTCCTCTATTAAGAAATGCTCATCTACCTATCCCAATAACAATTGTTGTATTATTAGGGATAGTTATGTTTAGCTACCAGTTGCTCATCCCTTTGATGAAGAAATACCTGCCGTATGTGACGGCTCAGAAAAATGTGATTAAAATAAAGGAAACAGATATATAATGAAACGACTGATTATTATAGGAGCAGGCGGCATGGGGCGCACGGTGTATAGCAACGCTTTGGAGAGCGTGGGCTATGGAGACGCGTTTGAAGTGAAGGGCTTTATCGATGATGACCTCCATGCACTGGACGGTTTCCCGAATTATCCTCCTGTCATTGGAACCATCAGCGGATACCAGCCTGAGGCAGACGATGTGTTTGTCTGTTCTATTGGCGGAGCTTCACGTAAGCCCTGCATGGAAAATATCATTAGCCGTGGAGGTGAGTTTATCAATGTGATACACCGCACGGCACGCCTGCTCACGAATGTCGTGATAGGTAAGGGCAACTTCATCGGAGCTGACACGGTGATAGGTAACGACGTGGTGATAGGCAACTATAACATGATACAGTCGTACACTATCATTGGGCACGACGTACGTATGGGCGATTTCAATCGCATAGACACACGAGTGACATGCGTGGGTGGTGTCGTGATAGAGGACGAGGTGAATATCCATTCATCGGCAGTTATCAGCCATAAGGTGACAGTGGAAAGCAAATCACGCGTGGCTGCGTTGAGTTTTGTCATCAAGGATGTAAAGACCGGGACAACCGTTATTGGGAATCCTGCAAAGAGGTTAATGTGAAATGAATTGGACTTTAGATAAATATAGATTATGGAGATGAATGATTTTATTGAGAAATTTGCCAGTCTGTTTCTAGAGACGGAACTGAGTGAGTTTAATAAGGATACGGTGTTTCATGAACTGGACGAATATACGTCGTTGATCGCATTGATGATTATCTCAATGATTGACGAAGAGTATGGCGTGACGGTTGAACCAGAGGATATGACAACAGCCGTGACCATCGAGGATTTGTTTAACACGGTGAAAAGACTGAAAGACGAACAATGATGGAGATGTATAATCCATACTCGCTTGCTGGTAAGACGGTACTGGTGACGGGGGCTTCTTCGGGTATCGGCAGGGCTACGGCCATAGAGTGTTCGCGATTAGGGGCGACGGTAGTGGCTACTGGGCGCAATGAGGCAAGGCTTCGTGAGACGATGGCTGCGCTGACAGGTGAAGGCCATGTATCGATATTGGCTGATTTGACAAAGGCAGAAGAGGTGGCACGACTGGTGTCGGAATTGCCCCAGATTGACGGTTTTGTCTGCAACGCTGGCATCATAAAGCGTCGGCCAGTCAGCTACGTGAAAGAAGAGGAACTGCATGAGGTGTTCGAGACTAACACATTTGCGGCATTCATGCTGACAAAGGCTTTGATGAAAGCCAGAAAGATGAACCGAGGTGGTTCGATGGTATTCATGTCGTCGATGGCCGCACGTCAGGTGACACCTGGAAATGCCATGTATGCGGCCTCGAAAGCTGCGGTGGAATCTTTTGCAAGGTCGTGTGCATTGGAATATGCACCGATGCAGGTACGTGCCAATGCTATTCTGGCAGGCATGGTTGAGACGCCATTGACCGTTAAGGGCTTACTCTCTGCTGAGGATTTAGAGCGTGACAAACAACACTACCTGCTGAAACGCCACGGAAAGCCTGAAGAGATAGCATGGGCAGTCATCTACCTGCTGTCGGATGCCAGTGCATGGACGAGTGGGACATCGTTGATGGTGTCTTGTTGAGAAACAAAAACTATTGTAACCTATGGAAGGACTGTTAAAGAATAAGGTGTGTATCATCACAGGTGCTGCCCAGGGAATCGGTAAGGGCATTGCCGAACGGTTTACTGCTGATGGTGCTAAAGTCTATGCTTGTGATTGTCAGGAGTTTCAGCCAGAAAACGAGGGTGTGATTCCCCTTTGTTTCGATGTCTGCGACGCAGCGGCAGTCAAGTCGGCTATGATGCAGGTGTTTAAGGCTGAAGGGCGTATAGACGTGCTGGTCAACAATGCAGGCGTGGTATTCAACCGTAAGATAGGTATGATACGTCGCGACGAGACGGAACTGATGTTTCGTGTGAATGTCATCGCCGTGATAGAGATGGTACAACTCGTATCGCGACTGATGGCTCGTAATGGTGGTGGCTCTATCGTGAATATTGCCTCAGTGACGGCACAGCTCGGCTCGCCAGGACAGTCTGCCTATTCTGCCACCAAGGGGGCTGTCATATCGTTTACGAAGTCGGCTGCCAAGGAATTGGCACCGCAGGGTATCCGTGTGAATGCGGTGGCTCCAGGTATCGTGAAGACCGAGCGTTTTGCGGAACTATATGAGAGTGATGGTTCGAAGATTGACCAGCGTATCTCGCGAATAGGCCTTGGTCGGCTTGGTACGCCAGAGGATATTGCTAATGCCTGCGCATTCCTCGCCTCCGACAGGGCCAGCTATATTTCAGGTGAAATCCTTGGAGTAAACGGATGTGCTTCAATATAGCTGACAATTCTTTCTGAGGAAAGCGCGAGCGGATAATTGACAACTGAGGATGATTCTGAATCTGGACAAATGGCAGAAAGAGGCGATTGCGGCGATTGATTCGCAGGGACAGCAACTGACGTATGGAGAGTTGCGTGACTTTGCTGTACAAGCTGAGCATCTGATGCCTTCGCGGTCGCTGGTGCTCCTGCTCGTAGAGAATAATGTCGGTGGAATAGCATGGACAATCGGAAATATCTGTGCAGGGAATGTGCCGCTGATATTGAATGCCCATTTGGATGAAACGCTATACAAGAGTTTGTATGAACTCTATCAGCCTCCATTCGTTTGCGTACCAGAGGCAATGGCAGACAATTATGGCTATGAGAAGGTGATCACCTGCTATGGCTATACGCTGATGAGGACTGGTAATGAGGCTTGTCTGATGAACGACGAATTATCGCATCTGTTGCCGACATCAGGCAGTACAGGCAGTCCTAAGTTAGTACGCCACAAGTATGAGAATATTGAGGCGGCTGCGCTGAATATATCGACCTTCTTCCAACTTTCAGAAAAGGATCGTCCTCTTATGGTGCTACCTCTCTACTATACGATGGGACTCTCGATGGTGTTCAGTCATTTCTATGTAGGAGCGACGGTATTGATTACCAATCTGAGCATGACTGACCGTCACTTCTGGAAGTTCATCAAGGAAGAGCGGGCTACCAGTTTTACCGGTGTGCCTTTTAGTTTTGAGATACTGAATATGATGCGTTTCTTCCGCATGGATTTGCCGGACTTGACACTGCTTACGCAAGGTGGAGGCCATATGCCAAAGGATATGAATCTGAAATTTGCAGAGTTTTGCCGGGACAACGGCAAACAGTGGATTGCCACCTACGGACAATCGGAATGTACGGCACGTATGGCTTGGTTGCCGCCGAAGTGGGCCATAGAGAAGGTTGGCAGTATCGGTATAGCCGTGCCTAATGCTGAACTCTCGCTGATAGATATGAATGGGGATCCAATAACAACCCCTCATACTGAGGGTGAGATGTGCTACAGAGGAAAGAACGTCACAATGGGCTACGCCTATAGTCGTGAAGACTTACTGTTGGGTGATGAAAGACATGGCTTTATCCGTACTGGTGATCTGGCCTATTTTGATGAAGACGGCTGTTATTATATCGTTGGCCGTATAGGGCGTTTCCTGAAACTTTTTGGTATGAGGGTAGGACTCGATGAATGTGAAAAGATTATTAAGAGTAAGTTCTCTGGACTTGAATGTGCCTGTGTCGGAACAGACGAGAAAATGCTCGTCTATCTGACAGATGAGAAATACAAGAATCAAGTGAAGGAGGAACTTGTAAGCAGATTGAAGCTCGTTGCTTTATCTTTTGAGGTCCGGATTATCACTGAGATTCCGAAGAATGAAGCCGGTAAGATATTATATGCAAATCTGGATAGGAATTGAAGAATTGTCTTCAGAATGAAAAATAAGAAGAGCGAACTACAACAGAAGATAATGAGCAACGACAGCATCAAGGTAACATCACCATTGCTGCCACCACTCAATGCATTCACCACCATGCTGGAAGACATCTGGGAGCGGCGGTGGATCACAAACAACGGTGAATACCACCGACGTCTTGAGCAGGCACTGGCAGATTATCTTCAGGTGCCTTTCGTGAGCCTATTCACTAATGGTACACAGCCAATCATCACCGCACTACATGCTCTTGACATTAAAGGAGAGGTTATCACCACTCCATATTCCTTTGTTGCCACAACACATGCGTTGTGGTGGAATGGCATCAAACCGGTGTTCGTTGACATCGACCCTGCCAATGGCAACATCAACCCTGCAGAGATAGAGGCTGCCATCACCCCCAATACGACAGCCATCATGCCTGTCCATGTCTATGGCAACCCTTGTGACATCAAGGCAATAAAAGAGATTGCCGACCGGTATCATCTGAAAGTTATATACGATGCTGCACATGCGTTTGGCGTGGCGAAAGACGGGGAGAGTATACTCAATGCCGGTGACCTTTCCACTATCAGTTTCCACGCCACGAAGGTCTTTAATACTATCGAGGGCGGGGCAATGGTCATGCATGATGCAGAGATGAAACAGCGCATCGACTACTTGAAGAATTTCGGCTTTGAGGACGACGTGACCGTGGTGGGGCCTGGCATCAACTCCAAAATGGACGAAATACGTGCTGCCTACGGACTATTGAACCTGCGTCTGGTGGATGATGCCATCGAGGCGCGGCATCAAGTGGCCCTGCGTTATCGTGAAGCACTGCGAGATGTTGAAGGTATCACTTTTTGGGAGGACCAGCCTGATGTACGCCATAATTACGGTTACTTCCCCATTTTTGTCGACGCTAAGAAGTATGGCATGACACGTGACCAGTTGTATTTCCGTATGCAGGAAAGAGGTGTCTATGGGCGACGTTATTTCTATCCACTCATCAGCACGTTCTCACCATATCGAGACCTGCCGAGTGCTACACCCAAAAACCTTCCCAATGCTAACAAGTTGGCTGATGAAGTGATCTGTCTGCCTATACACCATGCGTTGACGGAGGAGGATGTGGAAAGAGTGATTAAAATATTGAAGATATAATTATTACATGATAAAACAACCCATTGAAATTCGTAATCTCTACGAGCATGAGACTGACGCTTACAATCTGGAAGGCTTCGAGCCCCAGATTGTCGATGCCGAATATCTGAAACAACTTGGCGTAACGATAGAACCCTCTGACGAGACGCTGCAAGGACTCATCCGAGGCTCCAAACTGTTTATGAAACGCTTGGAGGAGCATACCGTCATCCCCAAGTCGGTGCTCTACTTGGAGGACTGCGACCCCGACACGGTGGAGACCGAAATCCACAATTATACAGGCCGCTGCCCGACACTGACCTTCGAGGTGAATCCTGTCAAGGGCTGTCACGTGGGCTGTCAGTACTGTTTGGTGACCGATGGCGTTCATGAGCAGAAACTGGTGGCCTACGAGAACTACCACTTATATGTGCGCAAACTCTTAGAGGAGATGAACGGACAGAGCAGCGAGTGCCATCAAGCTTGCATGAATGGCCGAGCCGCGATGGACGAAGGCAAAGCCAACGGTGCCTGCAGCGAACAGCCGAATGTCGTGAAGCCGGAAGATATCAAAGAGCGCAGCCGACTGCTGCAAGAACTGGCTAACGCCATCGTCGAGTCACCCGAGAAGAAGAAGGATATTGAGCGGCAGATTGTGGCGCTGAGCCGTGGCAAAAACTGGAAGCACTACTATTACTTCACGCCCAAGACCGAGGCCCTGCAGGAGCCGACGCTCTACACCGGCATCGCCCACCGCATCCTGCGTGAGTTCATCGCTCACTTCAAGAAATACCCCAACAGCAACGCTCGTCTCTTCATCGCATCGAAGGCCGGTACCAAGCACCTGTTGGTGGAGAACGAAGGTGAGACCATCCTCGACCTTTTCGAGCAACTGAAGGACAAAATGCAGTTCAATACCTCGGTAAGTATCATGCCCAAAGCCTTCCGAGACCTACTAGAGCCCTACGCCGCCCCGATAGAAGAACGACTGGCTGCCGTGAAGATGTGTCAGGAGCGCGGCATACAGGCCAACTCGGCCCTGGTGCAGCCCATCTTCGTGCCTTACCTCACCGACGAGCACATCAAGGGGTTCTTCGACAAGCTTCATGATGCTGGCATCGTGAATTACAAGCCCGAGTTCCTCACGGCCTGCATGGAGAATCTGGCACAATTAGGGCAGTGGCTCGGCCATTTCGACAAAAATATGGAGCGCGACCTCTACATGGACTATATCAGTCCGAAGAACGCTGACCACCGCAAGCAGCGCGGACGCACTGCACCTAACCGTGCGCTCTCGATAGAGAATATCCAGCGACTGATGAAATATACTGAAACCCTTGGCATGTCCACCAGCATCTGCTTCTGGGTGCGCAACCAGTTGAAGGTGCCCACTAGCATCATTCCCATCATCAACCGTAACGGATTCCAGTGTCTAGGATACCAGTCAAGACTATTTAAAGGAGAGTGAGCCCTCAGGACATATGTTTTCAGCTGTTCGCTGACAAGACCGCCTACTACCATCATTGGTATCACGACCGCCCGATGCTGATTACCTCGGAGCGGCGCGATGAACTGCGCCGCGTGCAGGCCCTGCTCTATAAGTGTATTTCCTATATGGCGGAACACTACCGCGAGTGGGTACCGGAATATATGCCTTTGGATGAGAAGGTGATGGAGATTCTTGAACGTCAGAGCCGCTATCCCTTTCGGGCAGGTGCCTACCGTCCCGATTATCTCATAAGTGGGGACGGTAGGCTGTTGCTGGTCGAGATCACCAGCCGCTTCTTCGGTCACGGCATCTGGATGAACTATCCCTCTGTGGTCAAAGCCAAGCAATTCATGGCGACTCATCCCGGCGTATCCTGGGAAAACAGCTATAATGAGTTGCTGAGTTATATGCGCGACACCATCCCCGATAGTTTTCCTCTCTACGTGTTGAAAAGCAGCGACCCGACGCCTGAGATTGCCCTCTACAAGAGGTTCTATGAGTACTACGGACATGAGGTAACCGTCTATGAAGCAGAAGAAGTGGAAACTCATATAGACCAGTGGAGTCACGACGCAGTAGTGATCAGTGCGCTCAATCAGCAAGACCTTCTATCCTTCCGGATGGAGACCCTGCAAGCCATGATTGATGCACGGATGCTGAACGATTTCCGCACCATCTTCCTAGCTCACGACAAGCGCTTCCTGCACCTCATCTTCGTTGATGACTTCACCCGCCAGTGTCTCACACAGGAAGAAACGGCGTTTTTGCGCCAGCACACAATCCCCACCTATTTATATAATGAGCATCCGGAGATATGGGAGGATGCTCTAAAGAACAAGGATAACTACATTCTCAAACCCTACGATTTGGGTAAGAGTGTAGGTCTGTATGCCGGTGTCATGACTGATGAGCGGACATGGCGGAATGTACTGGAAGCAAAGGCCAATGTTTTACAGCCTTTCATCCAGCAGCGTACGTATCCCTGCGAATGGGAGGGCAAGCACTACGACGAGTATGTCTGTGGCATGATGCTCTGCATGGATGATCGCTATTTCGACAGCGGCATGTTCCGCACTAGCAGTGCCCCAGTGACCAACAAGGTCGATGACCGCAAGATGTGCGTCATCCATAGTGATGACGAAGGACTGAAACAAAACTGTTATGTGTTATGATTGACGGGAAACGCCATATTGCTATCATGCAGCCATACTTTTTCCCGTACATCGGCTACTGGCAACTCATAAATGCTACCGATTTGTTTGTTGTTGGCGACAATGTTCACTATATCAAGCATGGCTGGATCAACCGTAACCGTATTCTGGGCGAAGGCGGCCAACCACAGTACTTTGGCATTGAAGTCAGTCATGCCTCTTGCAATAGTCTCATCTGCGAGATAAGTCGGGTGGTTAGCCGCAAACGGGCTGATTATCTGTGCCGTGTGTTGAAGTTCTACTACAGCCAAGCACCACACTACAGCGAGGCGATGGAAGTCATCAAACCTATTTTACTGGATGAGGAATCCGACCTGACGCGTTATCTTGTCAAGCAACTGAGGGCTGTGGCCGATTATTTAGGCATCAATACGGAATTCAGAATGCTCTCGGAGGTGTCAGACCGCTGGGAGTTCAGGACTCCGGAGATTATCCGTTGCGCTTGCGAGCACTTCGGTTATACCGACTATATTAATCCTTCCGGTGCGGGAATGAATTACTACGACAAGGATACTTTCCGTGAGATGGGCATCAACCTCAGTTTCCTGCGGCGCAATGAGGACATCCGCTACAAGCAACGCTCTGATGAGTTTGTCCCCGATCTGAGTATCATCGACCTGATGATGTTCTGCTCGCGCAGCGAACTACACAATATATTGAACAGTTATCATTTCTTGTAAACATGGCAGAATCGCTGAAAAATAAAATGGTAAAAGGATTAGGCTGCTCGACCTTGGACAATGCTGCGTGCTACAATATGGTGGCAACAAGGTGTTTCACTTATAACCAAGCCACCTTGATAACAGATGCATTGCACGGATTTATAATTCAGAAGACAGATTTTCCTGTTGTATATATAGTAATTGACGATGGCAGTATTGACGGTGAACCCGATGTGTTGAAAAAATGGGCTGCAGAGAATCTGGATGTGGAAGAGGGCACGCAGTTATGTAAGACCATGCATTATGGACAACTTATTACTGCCAAGTTGAGGGGTAACTCGCTGGCATCTTTCGTAATAGTGTTATTGGCAGATAATCACTACCAGGCGGGTATTTATTATAAAGTTCATGAATACATTGCAGAATGGGAGGGAAATGCAAAATACTTAGCAGTTTGTGACGGAGACGATTATTGGACTGACCCTCAGAAACTGCAGAAACAAGTAGATATTTTAGAATCTGATGACAGTATTGGTTTAGTTCATGCAAAGGCTAAGGTTTTTGATCAAAACAAGAATCGCTACACTAGAATATATGGGAATGATAAGGACGAATTCAGACAGATTATAATATCTAATCCCATTTGTCATTCTACTACTTGCTATAGGAATTCACTTCGATCTGCATACGAAAATGAAAAGAAAAATTGGGACACCTCTAACTGGAAAATGGGAGATGCGCCTATGTGGCTGTGGATGTCGTATTACTTCACGTTTCATTTCATGGATGAAGAAGTGGCTGTTTATCGTGAAATTAAAGGGTCTATCGCTCATTCTGTATCAATAGATGATAGACTTGCGTTTCATAATAGTAGCCTAGAGGTTTGTTTATTTTTTGCAGACTTATTCCATCAAGGAATTGAAATAAAAAAGCAAATATATAATAGTGCATACAAGAATTGTGCATTAAGCTGTATTTATAGTGGTAGAATAATGGATGCAAATAAGTTTCTGAAGGAAGTGCCTTTTATGTACAGGTGTTACTTCATTTTGTTTGCTTTAGGGTACTATCTGAAAAAGAATATTAGCAATTATTTAAGGCTGAATTGCATCTAAGGAGCGAAGCCGCCAAAACATCATATGCAAAACTGGAAAATAAGTAGAATATGGAAAATATAGAGAAGTACATTGAAGCATTTGTGCATGTGTTTGGTGCACAGGCTGGAGATCTGAATGACAAGTATGGGAAGGCTACAGTAGAAGAGTGGGATTCTGTACACCAGTTGAGTCTGGTGGCGGAGCTGGAAGAGGCTTTCGACATTATGTTCGACCCAGAGGACATTATGGAAATGACGTCCTATGCCAAAGGAAAAGATTTGTTAAAGAAATACGATATTGAGTTGTAATGGCACGCTGGGAAATAAAGAATGTCAATATCGCCGGGGTGGCAATGGCGGTGCCTGAGCATACTGTCAAGACTGCCGATATAGACCTCTTTACTAAGGAGGAAGCTGAGCTGTTTGACAATACGGTTGGCATTAAGTCACGCCATATCGCACCAGAATCGATGTGCGCTTCTGACATGTGTCAGGCAGCTGGCGAGAAGTTGTTGGAAGAGCTTGGATGGGAAAAAGAGAGCATCGATGCGCTGATTTTCGAGTCGGTAACGGGGGACTATCGCACACCACCAACCTCCTGTCTGCTGCAATACCGCATGGGACTTAGCGAGGACTGCTTCTGCGTAGATGTTCCGATGGGCTGTTGCGGTTGTATGTATGCCATTACCGTAGCAGGCAACCTGCTCACTATGGGGCAGATTAAGCGAGCCCTGGTGTTGGTGGGAGATACGGCATTGAGGATGGGCTCGATGAAAGATAAGAGTCGTGTACCTCTCTTTGGTGATGGTGGTACTGCCTTGGCATTGGAATATGATGAAAGTGCGAACGATATCATTATCGACTTCCATACATTAGGAAAAGGAGGAGATGCTTTGATGACGCCTCATGGTGGTTTCCGACATCCTGCGACGCCTGAAAGTTTTGAGTACGAAGACTTTGGTAATGGCATTGTCCGTGCTCCAATTCACACCATGATTAATGGCATGAAGGTATTTACATTTGCCATCAGCCGTCCACCGAAGAGTGTTGAGCAGTTCATGGCAGATTATAATATCGACCGGAATACTGATATCGACTACTTCCTGATTCACCAGGCTAATAAGATGATCGTAGATCGCGTGGTTAAGAAGTTGAAACTGCCGTTAGAGAAGTGTCCGTATAATCTGGAAGAGTTCGGTAATCTGGGCGGTGCCAGTATTCCTTCATTGATGGTAACGAGAATTGCAGATAAACTTAAAAAAGAACCTACGACCATTCTCGGCTCGTCATTCGGTCTTGGCCTCACTTGGGGCACGATGCTGCTGAAAACGAAGCCGATGGTAATACCTGATTTGATTCGTTTGTATGTATAATAGATTCTTTAAACGGCTGTTGGATTTCTGTATCTCGCTCATTCTCTTAGTCTGCATATCTCCGATACTGCTGGCTATTTCTATATGGCTGTATTTCGCCAATAAAGGGGCTGGAGCTTTCTTTTTTCAGGAACGGCCGGGGAAGGATGAGAAGTTGTTCAAGGTTATCAAGTTCAAGACGATGAAAGACGAGTGGGGACCGGATGGAAAACCTCTACCCGATGCCCAACGATTGACCAAAGTAGGAAAGTTTATCCGCTCTACGTCTTTAGATGAGTTGCCACAGTTGATTAATGTTCTGAAGGGAGACATGGCTCTCATAGGGCCACGCCCCTTATTGGTTCAATATCTGCCACTCTATAGTAAGGAACAGGCTCGTAGACACGAAGTCAGACCTGGCATATCAGGCTGGGCGCAGTGCCACGGGCGTAATGCTATTAGCTGGACGGATAAGTTAAAACTGGATGTGTGGTATGTGGATCACTGCACGTTGTGGACAGACTTGAAGATTGTCTTCATAACGATTAAGAAGGTATTAAAACGAGAGGGCGTATCAGAAGAAGGCCAAGCTACAGTAGAGGAGTTTAATGGTCATAACTAGTAACAGATGATATATCGTAGGAAAGAAAAATCCCCGCTCAAATCGAGCGGGGATTTTTTATGTTTAGAGCGCCTTGGAGGTGGGCTCGGTGTATTCACTCAGGGTGAGCTGGGCAGTGGCTGGGAGGTTGCGACTGCTGTTGCCGATGAGGAAGGTGTACTGGCCTGCCTCGGTGAGCCATTGTGAGCCTGCCTCGTCGAACGAAGCCAGATCGCGCACGGGAATGGTCATGGTGAGTGTCTGGCTCTCGCCGGGCTGCAGCTCACGGGTCTTGGCAAAGGCCTTCAGCTCGTGGGACGGCTTTTCCAAGCGGGCCTGTGGGGCCTTGACATATACCTGAGCCACTTCCTTGCCAGCGCAAGAACCGGTATTCTTGACGGTGACCGTCACCTCTACTGCGGTCTTACCCTTTGCCTTCACCACAGGCTTCGAGAAACTGAAGGTGGTGTAGGAGAGACCGAAGCCGAAGGGATAGGCTACTTCTTTCTGATAGGTGTCGAAATAACGATAACCCACATAGATGCCCTCTTCGTGGTTGGTATAGGCATGTCCTGGGATTGGTTGCTTGTTGGCTGTCATATCCTTGAAGCTGTAGTAGTCGAGCTGACCAGGGAAGTTCTTCGTCGAGAGGTGGTCGGTGGCGGCGATGGGCCATGTCATGGTGAGCTTGCCAGAGGGGTTCACCTTGCCGGTGAGCAGGTCGGCAATCGAGTTGCCGCCCTCCATGCCTGGCTGCCAAGCGCAGAGAATGGCGTCGGGGTAGCTGCTCCAAGAGGCGGTCTCGATGACACTGCCTGAGTTGATAATCACGATGACGGGCTTGCCTGCAGCGTGGAAGGCGTTGCACACGTCGGTGATGAGGGCGCGCTCCTCGGCGATGAGGTTGAACTCGGTGTCGATGTCGCGATCGACACCTTCACCTGCCTGGCGACCGATGGTGATGATGGCTGCATCGGCAGTCTGCACCTCGTTGTTGATGGCGATGGGTGAGAGGCCGATCTCCGGATATTTCTGCTGACCGAAATACTCGCGCTGGTACCATTTGGCAGGATGACGCTCGGCCTGGAACTTGACCTTTGCGAACTCGATGTACTTGCGATAGATGTCGGTGAGAACGGGTGATGACTGGATGCCTGCGTTCTTCAGACCTTCAAGCATGTCAACTACATAAGGTGGATGTACACAGCCTGAGCCTGTGCCGCCAGAGAGGAAGTCGTAAGAGTTCTCGCCAAACAAGGCCACGGTCTTGATGGCACTGTCCTTCCAAGGCAGGGTGCCGTTGTTCTTCAGCAGTACGATGCCCTCGGCAGCCGTCTGACGGGTGATGGCGGCATGAGCTTTGAAGTCGGGGGCGTTGCTGGCTGGATACTTGTGGAAACTGGGCGTCTTGACGATGTACTCGAGCATGCGACGCACATTGCGGTCGACATCGGCGATGGCGAGGGTTCCGTTCTTCACACCAGCGATGATCTCTTCAACCTGAGCAGGCTGGCCCGGCTCCATGAGGTCGTTGCCTGCCTGTACCTCGCGGATGGTGGGCAGACCTTCGCGGATGCCAATCCAGTCGGTCATGACGATGCCCTTGAAGCCCCAGTCGTCGCGGAGGATCTTGGTGAGCAGGTCGTGGTTACCCATCGAGAACTCACCGTTCACCTTATTATATGATGCCATGATGGTCCAGGGGTTGCTCTCGCGGACTGCAATCTCGAAGCCGCGGAGATAGAGCTCACGGGCTGCACGCTGAGAGACGCGCTCGTCGACAGAGGTGCGGTCGGTCTCCTGTGAGTTCACAGCGAAGTGCTTGGCAGAGACGCCTGCACCCTGACTCTGTACGCCGTTGATATAAGCAGCGGCAATCTTACCGGTGAGCAGGGGGTCTTCTGAGTAGTACTCGAAGTTGCGACCGCAGAGGGGATTGCGATGGAGGTTCATGCCAGGACCCAGGATGACATCGCAGCGATATTCCTTGGTCTCATTGCCGATGGCCTCGCCCACACGTCCAACGAGTTCGGTGTTCCAGGTGGAAGCCAGACAGGAACCAATGGGGAATGCAGTGGCATAATAGGTCTTGTCGGTGCCCGGACGAGTGGGGTCGATACGCACACCTGCAGGGCCGTCGGTGAGTACTGTGGCTGGGATGCCAAGACGGGGAATGGCAGGGGAGGTGCCGGCAGCACCTGCCACGAGGTCGGCCTCGCCGCCTACAACGGCATTGGCGCCGAAGAAGTTGTTTGCACCGCCAACCAGAAGTTTGGCTTTCTCCTCAAGGGTCATGGCCTTAAGTACTTCGTCGATGTTTGTTGCCGAGAGTTGCGGCTGAGCATTTGTTGTCATAGCGAATGTGGTAGCTAGTAAACAAGATGTTAGTAATTTCTTCATTTTTTTATTGTTTAGTGTTTATAGTCGATAGTAAGGGGTTTAGGGGAAGGTGCGGAAAGAATAGCCCTGGTCTTTGAGCCATTGGAGACTCTCTGGGAGGGCTGTGCGGAGCTTGTCGATGGACTTGAGGGAGTCGTGGAAGGTGATGATGGAACCGTTGCGTGCGTATTTCTTGACATTGTTGACCACATCCTCGGCTGTCATCCATTTAGAGTAGTCGCGGGTGACAAGGTCCCACATCACGATTTTGTACTTACGACTGAGCCAGGCATATTGTGCCATACGCATCCAACCATGGGGCGGGCGCACGTAATGGCTGTGGATGTAGGCATTGGCCTTCTCGACATTATAGCTGTATTCCTTGATGGTGTGGCGTAGACCACCGATATGGTTGTGGGTGTGGTTACCCACCTGATGGCCCTCTGCCACGATGCGCTGATAGAGCTCCGGATACTTGCGCACATTGTCGCCCACCATGAAGAAGGTGGCCTTGGCATTGAACTGCTTCAGCGTTTCAAGGATAAACGGGGTGGCTTCTGGTATGGGGCCGTCGTCGAAGGTCAGGTACACTGACCTGTCGTGACGGTCCATCCTCCAGTAGGCCCTAGGGTAGAGCCAGCGGAGATAGGGTGCTGGTTGCTCAATAATCATTCTCCGTAGCTCCCTCCTTTGGATTCGTATATATGCATGAGGCTCTGGAGCTGTTGCTCAAGGCGCTCAGACTTCTTCTGATCTATCATGTCCTCGATGCTGAGTATCTGCTGCATGATATAGAGATGAACCATGCAGTCGTGCTGTGACATGCTGAAACGAGACTCGTCGAGCGAGCAGTAGAACTGCAGGTACTGTGCCGACTTCTTCCAGAGTTCGTCGATGAGCTGCTGGGCCTTCTTGGGCTGAGCCGTCAAGGCATAGGCACGAGCCAGGTCGAGTGAACCGCTCTGGAAGTCGTGCGGGATGTTATAGGATGGCAGAGCCTTCTCACACTTGTCGAGTACCTGCTTGGCCTTGTCGTTCTTACCCTCGTTGACGAGGTTCATGGCCAACAATGAGAGCAGGCGACGGTGGGTGTAGCACATACGGATCACCGTCTCGTCAAGATAGATGCCCTTGGTATCAACACCACCGAACTTGAACTTGTTCATCACGTTGTTGAACGTCTTCTCGGTATCGAAGTTCTTGGCACCTGGAGCGTTGGTGGTGAACGGCGTGATGCGATTGGCCAGACCCTCCTGCACGAAGTTGTCGCCCAGGTTCATGTAGTTCTCGGAACCCACGGTAAGGGCTACATAGACAGGACGTGTCCAGTTGGCATTGGCAAGAATCTCGAGCATCATGAGGTCGCCCTTGTAAAGGGCACTCTTACCCTTGAGCGAGATGACCATCTTGTCGGGGATGCTATCAGCTGCCATCATCATGCCACTCTTGCGGACAGCCTCTTTATCGATGGTCATATAAACGGTATCGGTGGGGATGACGTGGAAGTCCTTGACCTTAGAGCGTACCCAGTGGTTGAGGATGTTCTTCAGCTCGAAGGGCTCTTCGCCCAGCTGCTTCTTAGCCTCCTCAGGATTCTGACGATAGAGCTCGAGCACCTGTTCCTTAAGCGAGGGGTCGACCTGTACATACTCGTTGGTGCCGGCGCAATACTCCAGTCGGCTCCATGTGATGGGCAGTGAAGGTGAGTCGTAAGCCTGACGGCGCATCTGGTCGATATACCAGTCGGTCTGCAGGTAAGAGAGGTTGCAGACGCGGGCATCGGTACGCACGCCCTCGGTGTCTTGGTTGTACCAGAGGGGGAAGGTGTCATTGTCGCCATTGGTGAAGATGATAGGATTGCCCTCCTCCTGCAGAGTCATGAGGTAGTTCTGACCGAAGTCGCGACAAGTGTAGCGTCCAGAACGGTCGTGGTCGTCCCATGTCTGTGAGGCCATCTGGATGGGAACCAGCAGAGCAACGACAGCTACCACGGCTGCGATAATCATATTCTCCTTCTTCAGCTTGCGCTGGAGCCAGTCGATGATGGCTGCCACGCCCATGCCACACCAGATGGCGAAGGCATAGAACGAGCCTGCGTAAGCGTAGTCGCGCTCACGGGGTTGCATAGGTGTCTGGTTGAGGTAGATGACGATGGCCAGACCGGTCATGAAGAAGAGGAAGAACACCACCCAGAACTGGCGGATGCCCACGGGGTCGTCGATGATCTTCTCTGTGCCGTTGACCACGGTCTTACGCTTGCGGGTGTACCATGCCTGCCAGAAGAGACCGATGAGGCCCAAGATAAGTGGCATGCAGTAGAACACGTTGTGGCCCTTGTTCTCCTTCAGTTCGTCGGGCAACAGCTCCTGGTCGCCCAGGCGTGCGTTGTCGATGAAGGGGATACCTGTGATCCAGTTGCCGTGCTCGAGTTCACCATTACCTTGGATATCGTTCTGACGACCGGCGAAGTTCCACATGAAGTAACGCCAGTACATGAAGTTACACTGGTAAGACAGGAAGAAACGGATGTTCTCGAACTGTGAGGGGACCTTGACGGTCATGGGCTCGCCACAGCGGTCGTAGGGAACCTCGGTGCCGTCGACACCACCCATCCACGATTCGTAGGCTGCAGCATGACCTGCATCGTACATACGTGGGAAGAACATGTTCTGGGCATATACGTATTCGTCTTTAGTGCGAACTACGAAATAAGAGTCTTTCTCGTCGGCAGAAGCCTTCTCCTTGCGCTGGTAGACGGGCTTACCCTTCGACATGACGGGCTTGCAGTAGTTGCCATCCTGTTCGAGGGCTACCTGAGAGGTGTAAGCCTGACCATAGAACAGTGGGCGGTTGCCATACTGGTCACGTCCCAGATAGTCGCCGAGTGTGAAGATGTCCTCTGGAGAGTTCTGGTCCATCGGAGGGTTGGCAGAAGAACGGATGACAATCAGCGCGTAGCTGGAGTAGCCAATCATAAGCATGAGCATGCAGAGCAGGGTGGTGTTCTTCATGCGGGCTGTGATGAGTGCTTTCTTGTCCTTTGTATAACCCAATACGAACCAGAGGGCTGCCAGTACGATGATACCGATGATGAAGGCCGACCATCCCCAGCCGTAGAAAGGAATGCCAAGCATGCCCACTGAGAGCAGGAAGGCAATATTCTGTACCTTCTCGGAGTGACGCTGCGTCTGGGTCTCATAGACTGCCCAGATGACACAGCTCACCAGCAGGATGATATAGATGATCTCGCCCGTGTTGAACGGCATGCCGAGCGTGTTGACGAAGAATAGCTCGAACCAGCCGCCCACGGTGATGATGCCAGGAACGACGCCATAGAGCACGGCTGCCAGGATGACCAGCGAAGCCGCCAAGGCAATGAGCGAGCCCTTGAGATTGGCATCGGGATAGCGACGGTAGTAATATACCAGGCCGATGGCAGGTACACACAGCAGGTTGAGCAGGTGGACACCGATAGACAGACCTGTCATATACATGATCAGGATGAGCCAGCGGTCAGAATGAGGCTCGTCGGCATGGTCTTCCCATTTCAGGATGAGCCAGAACACCACAGCAGTAAAGGCCGAGGAGTAGGCATAGACCTCGCCCTCGACAGCCGAGAACCAGAAGGTATCGCTGAAAGTGTAGATCAATGCGCCCACCAAGCCAGAGCCCTCGATGGCTATGAGCTTAGAGAGCGAGAGGTCTTCCCAGCGGCTGATGAGCAGTCTGCGTACCAAGTGGGTGATGCTCCAGAAGAGGAATAGGATACACGTGGCAGAGAGCAGGGCGCTCATCGTGTTGACCATGCGGGCCACCTGAGTCGCATCGCTTGTGAACTGCGAGAACAGGTTGGCAGTAAGCATGAAGAACGGTGCCCCAGGGGGGTGACCTATTTCAAGTTTATAACCTGTCGTGATAAACTCCGGACAGTCCCAGAAGCTGGCTGTCGGCTCGATCGTGGAGCAATAGACAAAGGCGGCAATCAGAAAAGAAAGCCAACCGAGGGTATTGTCCACCAGTCTGAATTGTTTCATTGAAAATATGCTATTCTAACGTTAAAACTCAAATTATGACTGCAAAGATACTAAAAACTTTGTTTACATAAACAGCCCTGCGCCGTAAATTAAGATAATATAACGGAATAATTTGCCTATGGTGATGGCGATGAATGTGATGACGATGTTGGAGCGCATCAGTCCCAAGGCGATGGTGATGGCACTGCCGAGAACAGGCAGGAAGGCGAAAAAGCCCATCCAAGAGCCATGACCTGCCATAAAACGATGGGCTTTGTCGAGGCTTTCTTTCCTGACATGGAGGTACTTCTCAATCCATTCCATCCTGCCCATACGACCGATGCCGTAGTTGACCACAGAGCCCAGCACATTACCGATGGTGCCGTAGATCATGAGTTGCCAAGGGTCGAGGCCAGTGGCCATGAGCGCTATCATCACCGCCTCGCTGGAAAAAGGGAAGAAACTGCCAGCCAGAAAGGCTGCCAGCAGCATGCCCCAATAACCATACTGACTTAAAAGAGTGATGATGACATCCATAGGTTATAGCCTGTGAACAAAAGGGCCATGATGATGATGACGATGAACAGGATATTGGTGAGACGTGTGTGGGTGAGCGCAAAGAAATGGGCGACGATGGGGCTGACCACCAGAATCAGCACGCGGATTACCATGTCGTAGCACTGGGGCTGAACCACCACCAGCAATAAGGAATAAATGGCCACCATGATAAAACTGTAGTATATCTGGCGTACACGGATCTTATCCTTATAACTAGTGAGGATAAAGTGGATGGCACCGATGACAAAGAGCACTACAAGAAAGCCCAGAAATGTCAACTGGGACAAGTTGAGCATCGTGTAGTCGGGGCGCGACACGATATCGAACAGACTGCTCAGATGACTTGACAGCAGAGCCAGACTGTCTTCGCCCTGATAGACATAATAAGGCAGACAGAACCAATAGGGAGTGAGCAGGCCCAACAGGGAAGCAAAGAACGTGCGCCATGAGAGTGAGAAGATGAACCACGCCATCATAATCCAGAACGCAGGCAGGTAGTAAAGCACCTGACTCTGGATGATGCTTCCTATGCCCAGACAAAGGAATGTGTAGAATGTCCAGCCTACCGAGTCGCGGTCCTGATAGCTGTGCCAGAGCAGGTAAAGAGCCAAAGCTGCTCCCATCTGCATGAGTGCTCCTGAGCGCGAGGGAAAGAGAAAGACTGCCGCACAGGTGATTGCCAGATAGGCGCACGACACCAGTCGGCTGTAGATGCGGATGAGCAGGTTCTCATTGTTGAGTTGCATCATCATCCACGCCGACAGCACGAAACAGCCGAACTGGACCCACCACTGCTGGGACACCAGACCAGCGGTGAGCCAGATGAGTATGGCGTAGAAGGCCGTTACTGGCAATGCGTAACGGCTTTCTGCGATTCTGTTTTGTAAGCGTTTGATCATAGATCAGCGCCGATGTCGCGACGGAAATATTTATCGGTGAACTGAATCTTCTGAGCCTCCTCAAACGATTTCTGTAGTGCCTCGGCCTTATCCTTGCCGTAGGAAGAGACAGCGATGACGCGACCACCAGCCGTCACTACCTGACCGTCCTTCATGGCCGTGCCACTGTGGAAGACGATAGATCCCTCTACCTGGTCGATACCTGTGATGGGGTAACCCTTCTTGTACTCCTGGGGGTAACCGCCGCTCACCATCATGACGCACACGGCAGAACGGGAATCGAACTCGATGGCACGCTTGTCGAGGTCGCCGGCAGCTACACCCTCGAACAGATCGACGATGTCGCTCTTCAGACGGAGCATAACGCTCTCAGTCTCTGGGTCGCCCATACGACAGTTGTACTCGATGACGTATGGCTCAGCCTCTTTGCTTGGCGTATTGGTGCGGTTGATGAGGCCGAAGAAGATGAATCCCTTATAGTCGATGCCGTCAGCAGCCAGACCTTCTACTGTGGGACGGATGATGCGATCCTCCACCTTCTGCATCCACTCCTTGGTGGCGAAGGGCACAGGGGTAACGCTACCCATACCGCCAGTGTTCAGACCCGTATCGTGCTCGCCGATACGCTTGTAGTCCTTGGCCTCAGGCAGAATCTTATAGTTTTTGCCATCAGTGAGTACGAAGACAGAGCACTCGATACCACTCATGAACTCCTCGATGACCACACGGCTCGAGGCGTTGCCGAACATGCCGCCCAGCATCTCCTTGAGTTCTTTCTTGGCCTCGTCGAGGGTGGGGAGAATCAGAACGCCCTTACCTGCGCAGAGACCGTCGGCCTTGAGAACGTAGGGAGCTTCGAGGGTCTCAAGAAACTTTAGACCCTCCTCCAGATGTTCGCCGTCGAAGGTCTGATAGCGTGCTGTGGGGATGTTGTGGCGCTGCATGAAACTCTTGGCAAAGTCCTTGGAGCCTTCGAGTACGGCACCAGCCTTTGAAGGGCCGATGACGGGTACGTCCTTAGTACGCTCGTCGGCCTTCAGGTTGTCGTAGATGCCTTTCACCAGAGGGTCCTCAGGACCGACAACCACCATGTTAACGCCCTTGGCCACGATGAACTCCTTGATGGCCTCGAAGTCGTCGGCCTTCATGGCTACATTCTCACCGCAGTTGCCAGTGCCAGCGTTACCTGGGGCAATATAGAGTTTCTCACATTTCTCACTCTGAGCAATTTTCCAAGCTAGGGCGTGCTCACGTCCGCCACTTCCTAACAGTAGTATTTTCATATTTCTTATCCTTTTCTCTTTTTACTTTTTCACCTTTTTACCTTTTTACCTTTTTTACCTTTTTACCTTTCTACCTTTTTACCTTTTCACCTTTTTACCTTTAGGTAGTCTTCGAAGTACTGTGTGATGCGCTCATGCAGATGCACGCTGGCATGGCCGCGCATGTTGTGCTCCTCACCAGGGTAAGCGAAGAAGTCGGGCTGTGTGTCGGCCTTGATACAGGCATCGAGGAACGACAGGCAGTGCTGAGGTACCACGGTGTTGTCGTTGTAGCCGGTGATAATCTGCAGCTTGCCCTTCAGGTTCTTGGCTTTGGCAAGCAGAGAAGTCCTGGCATAGCCCTCAGGATTGTTCTCAGGGGTGCCCATATAGCGTTCGCCATACATCACCTCATACCATTTCCAGTCGATGACAGGGCCGCCAGCCACACCCACCTTGAACACATCGGGGTAGTTGGTCATCAGCGAGATGGTCATGAAACCGCCAAAGCTCCAGCCATGTACGCCCAGACGATCCATATCAACGTAAGGCAGGGTGCGCAGATAGTCGACACCCTTCATCTGGTCCTGCATCTCTATCTGTCCCAGCTGGTGGAAGGTGGCCTGCTCGAAGTCGCGTCCGCGATTCTCTGAACCGCGGTTGTCGAGGATGAACAGGATATAGCCTTTCTGAGCCATATATGTCTCCCACGAGCGACTCATCCAGTGCCATGAGGCATCGACGTTATGGGCGTGGGGACCACCATATACGTATACCACGGTGGGGTATTTCTTGCTGGCATCGAAGTCGGCTGGCTTCACCATGCGGAAATACAGGTCGGTCAGTCCGTCGGCAGCCTTGATGCTGCCATTCTCGAAGATGGGCTGCTGGTAGTTCTGCCAGGGGTCTTCGGCATTGAGCAACTCGTAACGCTTCCCATTGCTGGTGTTCACGATATCGATGATGCGAGGAATGTCGGGCGCAGAGAACTTCTCAACAGCCTGTTGGCCAGAGGCAGAGAGGCTGACGCTGCGAGTCACGCCGATGCCACGGTCGAGAAGGGTGCGCTTGCCCGTCTTCACGTTGACGGCATAGAGATTGCTCTGCAGGGGACTGAGCTCGTTGGAGCGAATGATGATGCTCTGGCTCTTGCGGTTGAAACCAACCACCTCCATTACCACCCAAGGGCCTTTGGTGAGCTGCTTGAGTTCCTTACCCTTCACGTCGAACAGATAGAGGTGGTTATAGCCGTCCTTCTCACTCTGTAGGATGAACTTCGTGTCATCCCAAGGCAGGAACTGGATGGGGTTCTGTGGTTCTACATATTTATCGGATGTCTCGCGATAGAGTTCTGCGATACGTTCACCAGTGATGGCGTTATAAGACACCAGACGACAGTCGTTCTGACCGCGATTCAGTTCAAGAATATAGACGGTCTTGCTGTCAGGGCTCCATGCGATGTTCGTGAAATAGCGGTCTGTGGGGTCGCCAGCCTGCAGGTAGACGGTCTGCTGCGACTGGAGGTCGTAGACGCCTACGGTGACCTTATGAGAGGTCATGCCGGCCATGGGATATTTGTCAGGCTCATGGGTAGCTTCGCGAGGGAAGATATCCACCTGCGGATAGTCGGTCACCATGCTCTGATCCATGCGATAGAAGGCCAGACGCATACCATCAGGACTCCAGAAAGTGCCCTTGTTGATGCCAAACTCATTGCGGTGGACAGACTGCCCGTAGACAATCTCGCGTGAGCCGTCGGTCGACAGCTGGTGTTTCTTGCCCTGTGCGTCGGCGATGAAGAGCTGATTGTTCTCGACATAGGCTGTGGCGCGCGATTGGGCGTTCCAGTCGTTTGCCTCCTGACCGGAGATGCTGTCCTGCCATACAATCTTCTTTGCCTCGAAGTCGACAAGGATGAAAGCCTTTCTGTTGCCTACTGCCACAATGGGCTGACTGGGGTAGGGGAAGGTGGCGTTCATCAGGTGGCGAACATATCTCACGCTGTCGCTCTCTGCCCATGTGTTGATGTCATCGAGGGTGAAGAGCAGGTGCTTCTCACCAGTCTTCGTGTCGATAAGGTAGCACTCCTCCACATCCGTCTGAACGAGTCTCTCGCCCCACCAGGTGAGGAACATGTCCCTGGGCTGCATACGGTAGTAGTTGTTGCCGCCGAAATTCAGGTCCTCAAGGGAGAAAAGTCTGTTTTGTGCGCTCATTGTCATAGAGGCTGCCAGGAGCAATGTCGTGGTCAGCAACTGCTTAATCCTCGTCATCGTTGAATCTCCTTTTCTTTCCGAAATCCTTGCCTTTGCTGAATGAGCGACCTTTGCCGCTGCGGTCGAAACGCTCATGGCCGCCCTTGTTCGCGCTGCTCTTGTAGCCGCCCTTGCGGTCTCTGCGCTCCTCACGGTCTTCACGGCCGTTGTCTCTGCGGCTTCTGCGCTCATTGCGCTTGTCTTTGTCGAGGTTGTGGCGGTGGAAGGTGAACGAGCGGATGTCGGCCTCTTCGTTCTCCTCCTGCTCCTCCAAACGTTTCTTGAACTCGCGCTCTTTCTTGAAGCGGTGCTTCTCGGCCATCTGGCGCTTCTCCTCCTCGGTCTTCACGATGCCGCCTTCAGAGCGGAAGTCCTTCAGTTTTCCATCGAACATCTGGTACTTGCGGAACTCGCACTCCAGACTGCCGTTATAGAGAGGAATCTTGATGCTGGGCTTCAGACCAATCTGGTCGAAACACTCCTCGCGATAGCTCAGCACCCAGGCGTCGTTGCCCTTGAACTGGTGCTTCAGTCGCTCGCCAATCATACGATAGGTACCCATGAGGTCAGGGGTAGAGATGCGCTCGCCATAAGGCGGATTGGTGATGATGATGCTCTTGTTCTCTGGCTGGGTGAACTCTTTGAAGTCGCGCTGCTCTATGCTGATGATGTCAGACAGGCCAGCAGCCTTCACATTCATGCGAGCTGTGTTTACAGCCTTCATGTCGATATCGTAGCCGTAAATCTTGTGATTGAACTCACGTTCCAAACTCTCGTCGTTATAGATGCTGTCGAAAAGGTCGGCGTCAAAGTCAGGCCACTTCTCGAAGGCAAACTCCTTGCGGAACAGACCAGGAGCCATGTTCTTGGCAATGAGGGCAGCCTCAATGAGCAGCGTACCGCTGCCGCACATGGGGTCGATGAAATCGGTGTCGCCCTGCCAGCCAGAGAGCAGGATCATACCTGCTGCCAGAACCTCGTTCAGAGGTGCCTCGACACTCTCCTGGCGATAGCCGCGGCGATGCAGCGACTCGCCGCTGGAGTCGAGACTCAGCGTACACTTGTCTTCTGCGATATGCATATTCAGACGGACGTCAGGGTTAGCCACAGAGATGTTGGGGCGCTTGCCTGTCTTCTCGCGGAACTGATCCACGATGGCGTCTTTCACCTTGTAGGACACGAACTTAGAGTGGCGGAACTCTTCAGAGAACACCACAGAGTCGACGGTGAAGGTCTTCTCCGTCCCTAAAAATTCTGTCCAATCTATCTTCTTGATTTCCTCATACACATCGTCAGCGCTCTTGGCTTTGAAATGCCGTATGGGTTTTAAAATTCTGATGGCAGTGTGCAACTGGAAATTTGCACGATACATCATTTCCTTATCACCTGTAAACGATACCATTCGTCTACCGATTTCCACATCGTTAGCCCCCAGTTGGGTCAGCTCCTTCGCCAGTACAGGTTCCAGTCCCATAAACGTTTTGGCGATTAATTCAAATTTTTGTTCCATGAATGTCATTCAATTACAGCCTGCAAAGTTAATGTAAAGTGAGCAAATATCACACATTTTTTCTGTTAATCTTACAAAAAAGATGACTTTTTACGAAAAAAACAGGCATTTTTGTTGGCAATTCAAATAAAATCCTTAATTTTGCCCACCGAATTCATGTTTGAAACCATTTAGAAACCATGCTTGGATTGCTACTTTTCTTCCAGATTAAAGATGCTTATCTTTATCCGTTGCTGTGGGGCATATTCATCTTGCTGCTGCTGGTAGCCGTGGCTGGTATCATTATACAATATCGCAATGGCATTAGGATACGTAAGGAAATCGACGATTTAACAAGGGTTCAGCAATATAATATTGAGTACGACCTGGTGCTGAAGGCCATGAAACTGTCGACGTGGCACGTTGATACCCGTACCCGCATCATCACCTATGATGCCGATTTCCGCGACGGCCCTACCTTCCCTTCAGGAACAGAGGCGCCAATCGACCTGCTGCAGGATGTGCTGATGCCTACCGATGCCTCGCGAGTGATGTCGGCATTGGAAGATCTGGCTGAGGGGCGTTCAATGTTCTTCAACCAACAGTATCAGGTAAAGGATAACCCGAATGCGAAATACCACTGGGCGCAGAGCTTCGCCACGGTGGCCGACCGCGATGCCGATGGCATACCGACGAAAATCGTGGGTGCCTCGATGCGCATCGACGACCAGAAGCAGATGGAGACAGCCCTGATCAATGCCCGTAACAGAGCAGAGGAGAGCGATCGCCTGAAGACCGCCTTCCTGGCTAACATGGGTCATGAGATACGTACGCCGCTGAATGCCATCGTTGGCTTTGCCGACCTGTTGCCTGTGGTGGATAACGAGGAAGACCGCAACCAGCTGATAGCAGAGATACAGATGAACAACCACAAGCTGTTGCAGATCATCGACGGTCTTGTGAGTATGTCAAAGGTAGAGGCCGAGGCTAAGAGTCTGGTCAAGGCTCAGACCGACATCGTGCCTGTGCTCACAGAAGTGGCAAGGAAGTGTGCCCAGCTGGTAGATGGCGTATCGGTGAAAGTGGTGACCCAGTATCCATACAACGAGTTGCTCATGAATACCGATGTCGACAAGCTGCGTGAGATGGTTGAGAACCTGATGGAGAATGCGGTGAAGTTTACTGAGAGCGGTACCATCACCTTGGGCTTCAGTCTGCCTCAGGGCGACCATGTCAAGATATGGGTGGAGGATACAGGTAAGGGTATCGCGCCAGAAGACCAGAAACGTATCTTCGACCGATTCGTCAAGGTCGACGACTACATCCCTGGCGCTGGTCTCGGACTGTCAGTAGCCAAGTCGCATGCAGAGAGTCTGGGCGGTAATATCGGCGTCGACTCGACCATCGATCATGGCTCTACTTTCTGGGTTGATCTGCCTTTGGTATAAATTTGATATAAAAATATTTGCTGACGATGAAACTTTTGCGGCTATCTTTGCGTCTAATAGGCAGAAGTTGAATAAAAAATACGAAAGCGTTATGAAGAAACATCATTTTCTGTTGGGCATCGCTATGGTGGGACTATCCGTCGCAATGTCGTCGTGTGTGAATTGTTATAGGAGTCTTTCCTTTAGCGAGAAGGATATGGTGACAGAGACGCGCCATCTGAAAGATTTCGAGCGTATCGAGGTCAATGGCTCGCCTACGGTCTATTATACTCAGGCCGACAGTTTCTCTGTAGTGGTGAAGGCGCCTGAGGATGTGATCGACGAGATCCTGACCGAAAAGGAAGGTAGTACCCTTATTGTGCGCAACCGTGGTAAAATGGGCATGGTGAACGTCAGTTTCAACGATGGTGCCGATATGTCGATATATGTCACATCACCCGACTTGACTAGCGTGCGCCTCAATGGCTCTGGCGACTTCGTCAGTCGCGAACTCATTGACACGGACAATATGGAGTTCGTGTTGCGTGGCTCTGGCGACATCGACGTGCAGGATGTGGTCTGCGACCGATGCCGTGTAGAGGTGGTAGGCTCAGGCGATCTGGATGTGAAAAACCTTGAGTCGCGCAACGTCTCAGTGACCCTCGTAGGCTCTGGCGACATCGACCTCAACCTGCATCGTGTGAATGATACCAACATCGGTTTACGTGGTTCAGGCGATATCAACGTGAACTTCAATAACGACTGTGGTTCAGTGGATTGCCAGCTCAACGGTTCAGGCGACATCAACCTCAGTGGCCGTGTCAGTCGCTTCCACATGGAAAAGCACGGTTCAGGCGATATAGATATAGACAATTTATCAATAGAAAAATAAATAAGATTTAAAAGTTTTCTGATTTTCGAGGGAAATACGTATCTTTGCCCCCAGTTTAGTGTACGTACAAGAGAATCAGAATGAAATATGCAATCATAGCCGCGGGCGAGGGCTCGCGACTGGCTCAGGAGGGAGTCCAGAATCCCAAACCTCTGGTAGAGGTATGTGGAGAACGGTTGATTGACCGTCTTATAAGAATCTTCATGGCTAATGGCGCCACAGAGATTGTGGTGATCTGTAATGAGCAGATGAAGATGGTGAGTGCCCATCTGGAGACAATACAGAAACGGGGCGACGTGCCCTTGAAGTTCATTGTCAAGTCTACGCCCAGCAGCATGCATAGCATGTGGGAGCTGAGCCGTTGGCTTGGCAATGAACCTTTTATACTCACCACTGTCGATACTATCTTCCGCGAAGAGGAGTTCTCAACCTATGTGGAGACCTTCCAGCACCAGCTGTTCTGCGACAAGATTGACGGTCTGATGGGTGTGACCGACTATATCGACGACGAGAAACCACTCTATGTGGCTACCGATGGAGAGCTGCGCATCACGGGTTTCCTCGACCAGTGTGACCAGCCCAAGTATATCAGTGGCGGCATCTATGGTCTGACGCCCCGTTCGCTCACTACACTGGCTCAGTGTATCGAGCGTGGCGAGAGCCGTATGCGTAATTTCCAGCGTGCGTTGGTGGCCGACGGACTGCGCCTGCAGGCATGGCCCTTCTCCAAGGTGCTCGACATCGACCATGCCAGTGATATCCAGAAAGCCGAAAGTTTCTTGAAGGGCGAAGATAGATGAAGAGGGTGCTGATGATACAGCGGGCAGAGGTCTTTTCGCCTAATTCTGTGGAGAAAGACCTGGCGATACTCGAGGCTGTGGCTCAGAGGCTGCGCAGTAAGGGCTGCGAAGTGAGCCTGGTGAGCGAGACGGCCCCCTTAGAGTCGGCTCCCAGTGCTGACGTCATCTTCACGATGGGTCGACTGCCTGAGACGCTGTCTTGGTTGAAGACGCTCGAGGGCGTACAGATAGTCAACCGTCCTGAGGGTATCGAGCATTGTGGCCGCTGTCAGCTCGAAGCTCTTATGGCGCGCATAGGCACCCCTATGCCCCCTAAGGAAGGAAGCGACGGCTATTGGCTGAAACGTGGCGACCAGGCTGCCCAGAGTCAGGGCGACGTGGTGTTCGCCCCCAACCGTGAGGCCTTGGAACAGGAGAAAGAGAAGATGCAGCAGCGTGGCATCAGTCAGTATGTGGTGAGTGCCCATGTGGTGGGCGACCTGGTGAAGTTCTATGGCGTTCAGAGCACAGGCTTCTTCCGCTATTATTACCCCACAGACGACGGTCAGTTCAAGTTTTCCGACGAGGCGCGCAATGGCGAGGCCCGTCACTACGCCTTCAGTGAGGCCAGGCTTCAGCAGTGCGTGGAGCAGTTGGCCGAGGCAGTTGGCATTAAGGTATATGGCGGCGACGCCATCGTGCGTGCCGACGGCTCGTGGTGCATCATCGACTTCAACGACTGGCCCAGTTTCTCGCGCTGTCGCGACGAGGCTGCCGACGCCATCGCAGATTTGATTTAGAAATTCGATTTTTTATAGATATATGGCAACATTTAAGGAATTATTGAGATTATCTTTTAAGTCAGAGGACACTGAGGAGTGGCTCGACGTCCACTTTACACGTCCCATAGGCTTGGCTTTCGCTTTGTTGTGGAATAAGTTTGACATCCACCCCAACGTCATCACCATCGTGTCCATTTTCCTGGGCCTGGGTGCAGGATGGATGTTCCATTATACCGATTTGTGGTCGAACGTCTGTGGCGTGCTGCTGCTCATGTTTGCCAACTTCTGCGACTCGACCGATGGTCAGATGGCGCGTCTCACAGGCAAGAAGACCCTCATCGGCCGAATGCTCGACGGCTTCTCAGGCGACGTGTGGTTCTTCGCCATCTACATAGGCATCGTGGCCCGTTTGTGGCATCAGCACATCCCCTTCACCAACATCGAGTGGGGCATCTGGGGCTTCGTGCTCTGTGCGCTGGCAGGCTTCGGCTTCCACTCCAAGCAGAGCTCACTGGCCGACTACTATCGCCAGATTCACCTCTTCTTCCTGTTGGGCAAGGAGGGTAGCGAACTCGACAACTACCGTCAGCAGCGCCAGATCTACGAGAATCTGCCTAAGGGCGAGGTGCTCTCGCGTCTGTTCTATTACAACTATGCCAACTACTGCAAGAGCCAGGAGCAGCGCACACCCCAGTTCCAGCAGTTCTTTGCCCGTTGGAAGAGCGACGCCGCCCTGCAGACCGAGGACGTGCGCCAGCAGTTGCTCGCAGGCAGTCGCCCCCTGATGAAGTACACCAACCTGCTCACGTTCAACTCGCGAGCCATCACCATCTACGTCACATGTCTGCTGGGCTGTCCGTGGGTCTATCCCCTCGTAGAGCTCACTGTGCTGCAGGCCATGTATGTGTATATGCATCGTAAGCACGAGAAACTTTGTGCTGCGCTAAATACAAAACAATATAAGGATAAAGCATGATAAAAGGATATATATTCGATTATGGCGGCACGCTCGACACGGGCGGACAGCACTGGGGCAAGGTCATCTGGCATGCCTACGAGCGCCAGCAGGTTCCCGTCGGCTGGGAGCTGTTTCGTGAGGCTTACATCCATGGTGAGCGCACGCTGGGCAAGAACCCCATCATACAGCCCGACTTCACCTTCCGCCAGACGCTCGAGAAGAAGGTCGAGCTGCAGATGGACTACCTGCGTCAGCACCATGCCAGGTTCGACGTGCAGAGCGCACTGCTCCATGTGGTCGACGACCTCTACGAGCAGACCTGTGCCGAGACGGCACGCAGCCGCGAGGTGTTGCTCCGTCTGAAAGAGCAGTACCCCTTGGTGCTGGTGAGCAACTTCTATGGCAACATCGCCACGGTGCTGCGAGAGTTCGGCCTTGAAGGCATCTTCGGCAAGATCATCGAGTCGGCCGTGGTAGGTGTTCGTAAGCCCGATCCACGCATCTTCATGCTGGGCGTCGAGGCCCTCCGCCTCCATCCAGACGAGGTGGTAGTGGTAGGCGACAGCATCGATAAGGACATCATCCCTGCCCGCGAGGCAGGCTGCCATACGGTATGGTTCAAGGGCGAGGGCTGGACCAGCGACCCCGTCGATGAATCAGTTCCAGAACAGATAATCACAAATTTAAAAGCGTTAATAAATGAGTAAAAAAGTATTCCTGTTACTACTCAGCCTTTTAACCTTTTTACCTATAACGACCTTTGCCCAGCACTTTGTGTCGGGCCAGATATTCGATGCCCAGACAGGCGAGCCTCTACCTTTTGCCAGTGCACAGTACAAGGGTCATGGCATCGGCGTGGCCAGCGATATCGAGGGCAATTTCTCCATCGCCCGTCATAACGGGTGGACGCTCACTTTCACGGCCGTGGGTTACGTGTCGCAGACGGTGGTAGTCAATGCCAACGTGAAGAGCATGTTCAAGGTCAGTCTGAAGCCCGACAATACCCTGCTGAAGGAAGTCACCATCAAGTCGAAGCGTGGGCGCTATAGCCGTAAGAACAACCCAGCCGTCGAGATGATGAAGAAGGTAGTGGCCGCCAAGAAGAGGACTGATCTCGACAACCGCGACTTCTACCAGTACAACAAGTATCAGAAGATTACCCTCGCGCTCAACGACTTCAGCCCGGAGATGCTCGACTCGCCCAAGTACAAGAAGAAGCAGTGGCTCATTGACCAGATAGAGCCCTGTCCCTATAACAACAAACTCATCCTGCCCATCAGTGTCGACGAGACCGTGTCACAGAAAGTCTACCGCAGGAAGCCACACGACGAGAAAGTCATCATTAAGGGCATGAACCAGACGGGCATCAACGACATCATCCAGACGGGCGATATCCTCAACACCGTCATCAAGGACGTGTTCACCGATGTTAACATCTACGATGACCAGATACGCATGCTGCAGTATCCTTTCACGTCGCCCATCGGCAAGGACGCCATTTCCTTCTACCGCTATTATATCCAGGATACCCTCATGGTGCAGGGCGACAAGTGTTTCCATCTTCATTTCCTGCCCAACAACCAGCAGGACTTCGGCTTCCGTGGCGACCTCTACATCCTGGCCGACTCGTCGTGGCAGGTGAAGCGCTGCGAGATGACCATCCCCAAGAAGAGCGACGTCAACTTCGTCGAGAACATGCAGGTGGTGCAGGAGTTCCGCCGGTTGCCCGATGGCGACTGGGTGCTGGCTGTCGACGACATGTTTACTGAGATTAAACTCGCCTCCTTCCTCCAGAAGCTGGCCGTCATCCGTAATACCCGTATCACCGACTATGCCTTCGACGAACTGCCGCGCCAGCTCTTCAAGGGCAAAAAGAAAGAGGTGAAGGATGTCAATGCCATGATGCGTGGCGACGACTTCTGGAACCAGTACCGTCAGGTAGAGCTCACCAGGAGCGAGAGCCAGATGGGCGACTTTATCTCCAACCTTGAGAACATCAAGGGCTTCAAGTACATTGTCTTCGGCGTCAAGGCCTTTGTCGAGAACTTCGTCGAGACAGGCACCAAGAAACATCCCTCGAAGGTCGACATCGGTCCTGTCAACACCATGATCACCAAGAACTTCATCGACGGCATCCGTACCCGTCTGTCAGCCCAGACCACGGCCAACCTCGACTCCAACCTCTTCTTCCGTGGCTACATCGCCCGCGGCTGGGACTCCAGGAAGAACTACTACAAGGGCGACGTCATCTGGTCGTTCAACAAGAAGGAGTATCTGCCTCGCGAGTTCCCTACGCGCACGCTCACCTTCTCGTCGAGCTACGACATTGAGTCGCCGTCCGATAAGTTCATGCGCACCGATAAGGATAATGTCTTCACCGCCTTTAAGTGGTCGAAGGTCGACAAGATGCAGTTCTACAACCGCCAGTCGCTCACCTTCGAACGCGAGGAAGACTGGGGCTTCCGTACCCGTCTCAGCGTGAAGGCCGAGGAGAACGAGGCTGCTGGCAATCTCTACTTTATCCCACTGAGCGAGAGTGCCAACCATAGCCTCTGGACCAACTGGAGCCATCCCGTGGCGCCTATGTTCCAGGGTAACACCTTCGTGACAGCCAACTATACCCCTGTGGCCTCCCGTAAGATCCGCACCACCGAGTTGCGTGCCGAGCTGCGTTTCGCCCCTGGTGAGACCTTCATCAACACCAAGCAGCGCCGACTGCCCATCAACCTCGACGCCCCAGTGTTCACCGTCAGCCACACCCTCGGCATCAAGGGCGTGCTGGGCGGCGACTACAGCTACAACTATACCGAGGCCTCTATCTACAAGCGCTTCTGGCTCAAGTCGTGGGGTAAGATGGACTGGCTCATCAAAGGCGGTATCGAGTGGGAGAAAGTGCCCTATCCGCTGCTCATCATGCCAGAGACCAACCTCTCCTACATCGTGCAGGACTATACCTTCGAGGCCATCAACAACATGGAGTTCCCCACCGACCGCTTCCTCTCAGCCCAGCTCAACTGGGACCTGAATGGTAAGATACTCAACCGCATCCCCCTCATCCGCAAGCTCAAGTGGCGTGAGTGGATAGGTTTCCGAGTGCTGTGGGGCGAGCTCAGCGACAAGAACAATCCCTTCCTCGCTCAGAACGCAGGCTCACCCCTGCTCATGTACTTCCCTGAAGGCTCCTACGTCATCGACCCCAAGCGTCCCTATATGGAGCTCTCGCTGGGTGTCCACAATATCTTCAAGCTCATCCACGTCGAGTATGTGCGCCGCCTCAACTACAACGAGTTGCCCACCGCCCACAAACACGGCGTCCGATTCATGGTCCGCATGACGTTCTAAGACAATAAAATATAAACTAAAATAAACGAATTATGAAAAAAAGTATTTTGACGATTGTACTGCTTTCGGTGACGGTGTCGCTGGTGGCAGCCTGTACGCAGAAACCAAAGGCCAATGAGGTGGCTACTACTGAGGTGGCTCAGGAGGAAATGACAACGGATGCAGACATGGCGCCAGACTTTGAGCTGCCCGATTTGCAGGGTAATGCACTGAAACTCTCGTCGCTGAGAGGTAAGTATGTGGTGCTCGACTTCTGGGGCTCGTGGTGTATCTGGTGTATCCGCGGCATTCCCAATATGAAGACGGCGTATGCTAAGCACAAGGATAAGCTGGAGATTCTGGGCGTGGACTGCCGAGACAGTGAGGAGAAGTGGAAGGCTGCCGTTGAGGAGCACGAACTGCCCTGGCTGCAGGTGCGTTGCAGCGACGAACAGCTGCCTAAATTGGGAGAGATGTATGGTATCGAGGGCTTCCCCACGAAGGTGATTATATCGCCAGAGGGTAAGCTGGTGAAGACGATTGTAGGAGAGGATCCTGAGTTCTACACCTTCCTCGATGAACTGCTGAAATAACAAAAAAGAATCCCTCGCTGATGAAGCGGGGGATCTTTTTTATCAGTAGGCGTGGTCGTCGCCTTGGAGCTCGTCTTTGGTGAGTTTCTTCTTGTCGATGGCGTGCCAGGCATGGACGATGTAGGCCAGCACGAAGGGCACGAGCAGCGAGACGTAGAACATGGTGGTGAGCGTGAACTCGCTGGAGCAGGAGTTCTCAAGGGTGAGCGACGACTGGAGGTCGGCCGTTGAGGGGTAGTATGCCGTGTGGTTCCACGCACTGCAGAGCAGCAGGGCAAGAACGGTGAGCACGGTGCCGATGCCTGCAGGCCAGATGCCACCGAAATAGCTCTTGGAGGAGATGGTTCTGAGAATGCCGTAGAGCACTAGGACGATACCTGTCAGCAGCACGACGAGCAGATACCACATCTCAAGCAGGTTGGTAAGATATTTGTTGGGCTCCATGTAGATGATGCCTTCGTCGTTGTAGGCAAAGCCGTCTTTGAGCAGCAGGTGGACCAGATAGGCCACGAAAAGCACCAGGAAGGGCACGGCAGCGCCGATGAGGCGCATGCTGCCACGCGAGCGGATGTCTTCGTCGTCGACGTTGTTCATGACGTAGAGAATGCCCAGCACACGGGCGAGGAACACCACGGCGAAGCCGAAGACAAGAACCCAGGGATTGAGCAGGGCGTCGAGGCCATGGGAGGCGTTGGCCCATCGCGAGATGATGGGGGTGATGGCGCCAGCGTCGATGAGGTTGTTCTTCTCTACGATGAAGTTGCTGCCCTCGAAGAAGGTGGCCACGGCGCCACCTAAGAGCAGTGGGCCGAGAATGCCGTTGAGGGTGAGGAAGAACTGGAACGTGCGAGGGCCGAGGATGTTACCCAACTTGTTCTGGAACTCGTAGCTCACGGCCTGAAGCACAAAGGTGAAGAGGATGAGCATCCAGAGCCAGTAGGCACCTCCGAACGAGGTGGAGTAGAACAGGGGGAAGGAGGCGAAGAAGGCTCCTCCGAAGGTGACGAGCGTGGTGAAGGTAAACTCCCACTTACGGCCTGTGGAGTTGTAGACCAGTCGGCGACCCTCTTCTGTATAGCCGAGACTACGGGCTACGGAGTTGGCGCCCTGGACGAACAACAGGAATACCAGTATGGCACCTAGCAGGGAGACGACGAAACACCAATAATGCTGTAAGAATGTGTATGTCATAGCTGAGGTCCTTTTTTGATTTGATGAAGCATGATGTTGATCTCGACGGCAAGCATCGTGGTGAAGAGAATGAGGAAGAGGAAGAAGGTGATGATGACGCTCGACGACTGGATGTCGGAGACGGATGCCCATGTGGGCAGCATGTCCTGAATGGTCCAGGGCTGGCGTCCGAACTCGGCTACGAGCCATCCGCTCTCTGAGGCGATATAGGCCAGCGGGATGAGGGCGATGGCCACCCAGTAGTGCCAGGCTGGCAGGGCGGTGATGTCGCGCTTCTTCCACAGGGCCTTAGGGAACTGGTAGGCGCCTGCCAGCACTACGGCGAAGAAGAGGATGAACAGGCACCCCATGCCCACCATGACGCGGAACGCCCAGAAGTTGATGGCAACAGGGGGCACCACGGCGTTCTTGTCTTTGATATAGCCATAGCCGAAATAGGGCATGTTCTCTTTCAGCACCTTGAGCTGGGCGGCGGCAATGGAGCCGTCGTCGCTCGAGGCGAACTTGGCGGCACGGTAGGCTGACAGGGCGGCGATGGCTTTCTTGCCTCGATCTATCTTCTCGTCGACAGAGAGCTCTGTCTTGCCGTTGGCCGTGGTGTAGCCGTTGAGAATGTCGTTGATGCCTGGCACGAAGCCATGGGGATCGTTGGTGGCCATGATTGACAGACCATAGGGAATCTCGATGCCCTCGACAATCTTCAGACCTTGTTCTGTGCCTCCGTCGTAGAGGGCCTCCATGGCCGCGAGCTTCATGGGCTGTACCTCGGCCACGTCCATGCCAGACTTATGACCTGTGACACCTGTCAGCAGTGCGGCTGCCAGACCCACGGCGGCGCCTATCTTCATGCTCTCGAGGGCCATCTTGGTCTCGCGCTTCTTAAGGAGATACCAGCAGCAGACACCCACACAGAACACGGCGCCGATAATCCAGGCTGAGGTGACGGTGTGGCAGAACTTGCTTACTGCGAAGGGCGAGAGCGCTACCTCGGCAAAACTGACCATCTCGTTGCGCATGGTGTCTGGGTTGAACTCGCAGCCCACGGGATACTGCATCCAGGCGTTGGCAACGAGTATCCACCAGGCTGAGATGGTGGCGCCCAAGCCTGTAAGCCAGGTGGAGGCGAGGTGGAAGCCTGGCGATACTTTCTTCCAGCCGAAGTACATGACAGCTACGAAGGTCGACTCCATGAAGAAGGCCACGATGCCCTCGACTGCCAAAGGAGCGCCGAAGATGTCGCCCACGAACCAGGAGTAGTTGCTCCAGTTGGTGCCGAACTCGAACTCGAGGATGATGCCTGTGGCCACACCCATGGCAAAGTTGATGCCGAACAGCTTCTGCCAGAACTTGGCTGTCTGTTTCCAGAATTCGTCTTTTGTGCGATAGTAACAGGTTTCCATGATGCCCATGATGACCGCCAGACCCAGCGTGAGGGGCACGAAGAGCCAGTGGTAGATGGCTGTGAGGGCGAACTGTGCTCTCGACCAGTCGATGGTACTGGCATCAATGTCTAAAAGTAGATGATTGAACATAAATATTGTATTGTTTAATTGATTATTGTGCTCTGTCGATGAGTTCTGTGGCCACATAGCCTGCTTCATTGTCGGGAGCTTTCTGTTTTAGGAAATCAGAAAAAAAGAACACTTTCAGTATAGCGAAGATTATGAACAATTTGATAAGGATGACAGCCCAGAGGGTTCGTCCGAGACTCATATGGCGAAATCCGTCATAATAAAGGTCGAACGCGCGATAGAGGAATCCTTTCTTGTTCATAGGGTGTGGTAATATTGTCGTTGCAAATATACGTTATTTATTCTTAACTTCCAAACTTTTTCTTTTGTTTTTTCACCGAAATGACATATCTTTGCACCCGTTAACATGATTGATTAGGTATATGAATAAGAAGATATTGATTCCGATTGTTGTGGTGATGCTGGCGCTGGTAGCTGGTGTGGCGTGGTTGTTCATGAGTCTGCAGGAGCAGAAACAGGTGAACCAGGACATGCAGGAGCTGGCTGAGCTTGACAAGAAGGAGATGGAAAACGAGTATGAGCGCTTTGCCTTGCAGTATAGCGAGATGAAGACGCAGATTAATAACGACTCGATCATAGAGCAGCTCACGCAGGAGCAGATGAGAACCCAGCAGCTGCTGGAGGAACTGAAGCAGGTGAAGGCTTCCGACGCGCGCGAGATAGCCCGTCTGAAGAAGGAACTGGCCACGGTGAGAGCCGTGCTGCGCGACTACGTGATGCAGATTGACTCGCTGAACCGTCTGAACGAGAGTCTGAAGCAGGAGAACACTACCGTGAAGGCCGAGCTGGCCGAGAAGAACCAGCAGGTGGCCGGACTGAGCAGTGAGAAGGCGTCGCTCTCGGAGAAGGTGGCCATTGCCGCCCAGCTCGACGCCACCAACATTGTGATGCAGATGATTGACAAGCATGGTAAGGTGGCCAAGAAACTGAAGGACTGTAAGCAGATGAAGGTGAACTTCGCCATCACGAAGAATGTCACAGCATCGAATGGTAACCGTACTATCTATGTGCGCATACAGAATCCTGGCGGTAACGTGCTCACTGGAGGTGGCACCTTCGCCTATGAGAACCGCAACCTGGAGTGCTCTGCTAAGAAGGTGATAGAATATACGGGTGAGGAAACACCTGTGACTGTATACTGGAACATGACCCAGATGCTGGAGGCTGGCGACTACCGCGTAAGCATCTTCGCTGACGGGAACATGATAGGGTCGAGGACCTTTAACTTTAAGTAAAGAGGATGATGAACAGGAAAGGACTGAAGACGGTAAGAAGTGGGGTGAAAGGGTTTCTGCCTTTTTGCCTTTTTGCCTTTTTACCTTTCACCGCAAGTGCCCAGCGGGTGCTCTCACTCGACAGCTGTAGGCAGATGGCCTTGCGGAACAACAAGCAGTTGGGCATCTCGAAACTGAAGCAGGACGTGGCTGCCAACACCCGAAAGGCGGCACGCACGAAATACCTGCCTCATGTGAGTGCCTTGGGCGCCTATGAGTACACCAGCAAGGAGATATCGCTGCTGAGTGATGTGATGCAGGGCGAACTGGGACAGTTGGGCACCTCGTTTGCAGGTGGACTGACTCAGGGCATGGCTCCGCTGTTGGCACAAGACCCGAAGATGGCTGCCATCATGGGACAACTTGGACCGATGATGGAACAGATGCTCAATGCCGAAGGACAGAAGATTGTAGATGCTTTCCATACAGACACGCGTAACATGTTTATCGGCTCTGTGACGCTGACACAGCCCATCTTCATGGGAGGCAGCATCATCGCCATGAACAAGATGGCCGACATCGCTGAGGAGATGGCGGGGCACTCAATGGAGGCCCGTCGCCAGGCTACCCTTTACAAGATTGATCAGGCCTACTGGCAGGTGGTATCGCTCTATCATAAGAAGAAACTGGCCGAGGGCTATCTCGACCTGGTAAAGAAACTCGACGCCGATGTTCATAAGATGATTGACGAGGGCGTGGCTACGAGAAGTGACGGCTTGACAGTCGACGTGAAAGTGAACGAGGCTGAGATGACGCTCACCAAGGTCAGCGACGGACTGGTACTGTCGCGTATGCTGCTCTGTCAGCTCTGTGGACTGCCCCTCGACGAGCAGGTGGCGCTGGCCGACGAGCAGGCAGAGAACATTGCCGTGGTGGAACTGACGCCACAGCTCGACGTAGAGGCTGCCGTGGAGAACCGTCCTGAGCTGAAGATGCTCCAGAACAGTGTCGACATCTCGAAGCAGACCACCAACGTGCTGAAAGCAGGCAATCTGCCTCAGGTGGCTCTTACGGGTGGTTATGCCGTGAGCAATCCTAATGTGTTTAACGGTTTCGAGAAGAGATTCGCTGGTTTGTGGAACGTGGGCGTGATGATTCGCGTGCCCATCTGGAACTGGGGCGACGTGATGTATAAGGTACGTGCCTCAAAGGGGGCCACCTCGATTGCCAACCTCGAACTGGCTGAGGCTAAGGAACTGATTGAACTGCAGGTGAACCAGACAACCTTCAAGGTGGCTGAGGCCAACAAGAAACTCACCATGGCACAGGCGAATATCCAGCGTGCCGATGAGAATCTGCGCATGGCCAACCTCGGATTCAAGGAGGGCGTCATCACGCCAGCCACCGTGATGGAGGCACAGACGGCATGGCTACAGGCCCAGTCGCAGAAAATCGACGCAGAGATTGATGTCAAGCTCTCGCAGGTTGACCTGCAGAAGGCTTTGGGAACGCTTGAATAAAGGCGGAAAATATTAAAGGTAAAAAAGTAAAATAAAGATATGTCAGCAAAAAGTCAACACAATAACATTCTACTGGCCATCGCAGGATTCGTGGCAGTAGTCATTATCGTAGCCCTGATCGGATTCCTTGCCCTCGATCGTGAGCCAGACGTGATTCAAGGACAAGTGGAAGTGTCTGAGTATCGTGTGTCGAGTAAGGTGCCAGGACGTATTTTGGAACTCCGTGTGAGTGAGGGCGACTACGTGAAGGCTGGTGATACCCTTGCCATTCTCGATGCTCCTGAGGTGAGAGCCAAGATGGAGCAGGCGCAGAGCGCAGAGAGCGCTGCCGCTGCCTTGGAGCTGAAAGCCAGAAACGGTGCCCGCGAGGAGCAGATACGTGGTGCCTATAACGTGTTGCAGCAGGCTAAGGCCGGCTACGAGATTGCAGAGAAGTCGTACAACCGTGTGCAACGCCTCTACGACGAAGGGGTGATGAGTGCCCAGAAGCGCGATGAAGCCTTTGCAAACTATAAGGCTATGGAGGCTCAGATGAAGGCTGCTCAGAGTCAGTACGACATGGCTGTGAACGGTGCTCGCAAGGAAGACAAAATGGCCGCTGCTGCCCAGGTGGGGCGTGCCAAGGGTGCCGTACAAGAGGTGAACAGCTATATCCACGAGACTGTTCAGACTGCCCCAAAAGAGGGCGAGGTGAGCGACGTCTATCCCAAGGTTGGCGAGCTTATCGGCACTGGTTCGCCTATCATGTCGATTGCTGTGATGGACGACATGTGGGGAACCTTCAACGTGCGTGAGGATCAGCTTGGCGACTTGAAGGTGGGGTCTGAGTTTACGGTGTTCGTGCCTGCCTTCAACAAGGAAATCAGGATGAAGGTGTACTATCTGAAGGATCAGGGTTCGTATGCCGTATGGAAGGCTACGAAGGCCAACGGACAGTACGACCTGAAGACCTTCGAGGTGAAGGCTCGTCCTGTTGATAAGCTCGATGGTCTGCGCCCAGGCATGTCGTTGATTATTAAAAAGTAACAAATTGAAGTATCTATCGCAAATATGGCTGATAGCAAAGCGTGAATGTAGGATTCTTCGCAAGAATACTATTTACGGCTTCTGTATGGTCGTGTTCCCGCTGCTGGCGCTGGTGTTCTTCACCTCGCTGATGGGGGAGGGACTGCCTCAGGACATGCCAGTAGGAGTGGTAGATCTCGACAATACAAGTACCACGCGCGGCATTATCCGACGCCTTGACGCCTTTCAGAGCTCGCAGGTGGTGGCGCATTATCCCAGTGTGGCCGAGGCGCGCAAGGCTGTTCAGGAAAACGAGATATACGCCTTTCTGTATATCCCCAAGGGAACGACCGACGACCTGTTGTCTTCGCGGCAGCCTAAGATATCCTATTATTACAACATGGCATCAGTGATGTCGGGAACACTGCTGATGAAAGACCTGAAGACCATCTCTACGCTCGGCTCTGCGGCTGTCGGCCAGGCCACGATGCGTGCCAAAGGTTATACACAGAGTCAGATACAGACCTTCCTGCAGCCCATCCGCATCGACCTGCACCAGATTGCCAACCCGTGGACCAACTACAATATGTACCTCTCGACGGTGTTCGTGCCAGGTGTCATGATGCTCTTCATGTTTCTCATATCAGCCTATTCGCTGGGTATGGAGCTGAAGTTCGACCGCGGTAAGGAGTGGCTTCAGAAGGCCGACAATAACATCGTGGTAGCCCTGTCGGGCAAGTTCCTGCCTCAGGCACTGGTGTTTCTGGTGCTGATATTCTTCTATGAGTTCTATATCTACGATATCCTCCACTTCCCCCATGTGGGAGGCTGGTGGCGCATCGTACTGTTGGCGCTGCTCGAGGTGTTTGCCTCGATAGGCTTTGGTATCTTCGCCTTCGGACTGATGCCGTCGCTGCGCATGTCGATGAGTATCTGCTCGCTGTGGGCTGTGCTCAGCTTCTCACTGGCAGGCTCGGCTTTCCCTGTGATGGGTATGGACACGCCGATACAGGCGCTGACGTGGCTCTTCCCCCTGCGTCATTACTATATGCTCTATCAGATTACGGTGTTCAATGGCTATCCGTTTATCGACGCGTGGTTCCACCTTGTGGGACTGGTGGCTTTCATCCTCATGCCGTGGTTTGTCATCAGTAAGATTAAAAATGCAATGCTCACCTATGTCTACATTCCCTAACATACTGAAGTGGCTGAACGATGTCGCCTATGTATGGCGTCAGGAGATGAAGCAGGTGTTCCGCGACGAGGGCGTGCTCATATTCTTTATCATCGTACCCTTGATATATCCGCTGCTCTACTCGTGGATATATAATAATGAGGTAATCCACGAGGTGCCTGTGGCGGTGGTCGACCAGTCGCACTCCCAGCTCTCGCGCCAGTTCATCCGTATGTGCGATGCCTCGCCCGATGTGCATGTGACTTATTATGCCGAGGATCTCGACGATGCCCAGTCGCTTGTGAGCCGTCAGGTGGTGAAGGGTATCTATCTCATACCTGAGGACTTCGCAACAAAACTGAATCGCATGGAGCAGGGCACCGTCAGTGTGTACTGCGACATGGCGCTGATGCTCACCTATAAAGCCATCTACCAGACCGCCATGATGGTGAGTCAGCAGATGGGCGCAGAGATACAGAAACAGGTGTCGGGCAACTATACCGCTCGTGAGGATATGATTACCACGCGTCCGCTCGATTTTGAAGATGTGCCTATCTTCAACCCCAGCGCAGGCTATGGATCGTCTATTCTGCCTGCTGTGCTGATACTTATCCTGCAGCAGACACTGGTGCTGGGTATCGGACTGGCTGCTGGTACGGCTCGTGAGCGCAACCGTTATGGCGATCTCGTACCCATCCATCCCTGTTATAGCGGGGTGGGGCGCATTGTCAGTGGCAAGGCACTGGCCTATCTCATGGTCTATGCTGTGATGGGCGCTTTCCTCACACTGGTTGTGCCTCGGCTGTTCCACTTCCCACAACTGGCCTCGTGGCAGAATATGCTTGCCATGATGACACCCTACGTCTTGGCCTGCGTGTTCTTCGGTATGACCGTCTCGTGCTTGGTGCGCTATCGTGAGAACGTCATGCTGATTGTGGTGTTCGTATCACTGCCGCTACTGTTCCTCAGTGGCATCTCGTGGCCGCAGTCCAACATCCCAGGCTATTGGCAGGGTGTGTCGTGGCTCTTTCCGAGTACCTATGGCGTCAGGGCTTTCGTGCGAATGAACACGATGGGCGGTACGCTGGGCGACGTGGCTCCTGAGCTGCGCTATCTCTGGATTCAGGTGGCTGCCTATATGGGAGCAGCCTGTCTGGTGTATGGCCATCAGCTGCGCCTCTCAAATCAGCATGCCAAGGAGCGCCTGGAGTATCTGCGACGTAAGAAGGCTGTGCGCAAACAGTTGAAGGAGACGATAATCAAACATTAAACAAAATACGATATGTACTGGCTCAACGAATTCCTGACTGAACTCAGTGGCCTGCTATGGGGATGGCCGATGATCATCCTCCTGTTGGGTACGCACCTGTTTCTCACCATCCGCCTGCGTTTCCCACAGCGTTATATCTTCAAGGCCATCCGCCTGTCGGTCAAGAAAGACCCTGACGCCACTGGAGACGTGTCGCAGTTTGGCTCGCTGGCCACAGCCCTTGCTGCCACCATCGGAACGGGTAACATCGTGGGTGTGGCTACTGCCATTGCCCTTGGAGGACCTGGCGCCGTGCTGTGGTGCTGGCTCACGGGCGTGTTTGGCATCTCAACGAAATATGCCGAGGGCCTGCTCGCCATCAAATATCGTGTCAAGACTCCAAAAGGCAAGATGCTTGGCGGACCCATGTATGCCTTGGAGCGTGGCTTGGGGTGGAAGTGGCTCGCGGTGCTTTTCGCCCTATTTACTGCCATTGCCTCGTTTGGCATCGGTAATACCGTTCAGGCTAACGCCATCGCCACCGTGGCTCATGAGTCGTATGGCATATCGCCCTATATCACGGGTGTGTTCGTCTGTCTGATGACGGGGGCTGTGATTCTTGGCGGCGTGAAGAGCATCGCCCGTGTGTGCGGCATGCTGGTGCCTGTCATGGCCTTTCTCTATATCCTGGGCTGTGTGTATATCCTCTTCGTGAATGCAGAATATCTGTGGCCTGCCCTGCAGCTCATCTGTCGCGCAGCTTTCAGTCCTGAGGCCGCTGGTGGCGGCTTCATCGGCTCTACGGTCATGATGGCCGCCCGTTTTGGTATTGCCCGTGGACTCTTCTCCAACGAGAGTGGTATGGGTTCTGCTCCCATCGTGGCAGCAGCCGCTCAGACGCGCAACCCTGTGCGCCAGGCTCTCGTCTCGTCGAGTGGTACCTTCTGGGACACCGTGGTCATCTGCGCTCTGACAGGACTGGTTATCGTCAGCAGCGTCATTGCCTATCCTGACATCTCATTCGCAAACGGCGCTACCCTCACCAAGGCCGCCTTCTCTAAGATTCCTGTGGTGGGAACGCCTCTGCTCACGTTCGGTCTGCTCACCTTTGCCTTCTCAACCATCCTGGGCTGGTGCTACTATGGCGAAAGGGCTGTGGAGTATCTGAAGGGCAAGCGCTGGGTCATCGCGTTCCGTGTGCTTTATATGCTGGCAGTCTTTGCAGGCAGTGTCATGAACCTCGCCGTGGTGTGGAACCTCGCCGACTGTATGAACGCCCTCATGGCCATTCCTAACCTTGTGTCGCTACTCTGCCTCAATGGCATCCTCGTCCACGAGACCCGTAAGTACCTCTGGCGTCACCGACTTGACGAGGAAATGTAGTTTTCTGTTCTTTTCTCCGTTGGAAAACGCTGTTTTCTCCTAAGGAAAACACTGTTTTCTCAGTAAGAAACCACCCTTTTCTAACCGAGAAAACAGCGATACCTGACGTGTCCACCATATCTGTGGGTGCGGAAACTAATGTGTCGTTCTCGAAATGTGTGTGCTTAGTCCTTGCCGACAATCTTGGTCTTGGGCTGTTCTTTGTTGCGACGGTTCACAACAGTGACAACAGCCTGAGCCAGATTGATGAAAGCCAGACCTGTGGCGCTGTCGTTGTTGAGAGCGGCAGGAGTTCCTGCATCGCCATTGTCGCAGATGCTCTGAACCAATGGTATCTGGGCCAGCAGGGGTACTTGCATCTCTTCAGCCAGTTGCTTGCACCCTTCCTTACCGAAGATGTAGTAACGGTTCTCTGGAAGTTCGGCAGGGGTGAACCATGCCATGTTCTCGATGAGACCGAGGATGGGTACATTCACCTTGTCGTTACGATACATATCGATACCCTTGCGAGCATCGGCCAGGGCTACCTGCTGTGGGGTGCTGACGATGACGGCTCCTGTGATGGGGAGCGTCTGAAGGAGTGTCAGGTGAATGTCGCTAGTGCCTGGAGGTGTGTCGAGGATGAAGTAGTCGAGCTCGCCCCAGTCAGCATCGGCAATGAGTTGCTTCAAAGCGCTTGTTGCCATGCCGCCACGCCAAAGGGTGGCTGTGGTGGGTGAGACGAAAAAGCCGATACTCAAGAGCTTGACACCGTATTTCTCGACTGGCACGATGAGGTCGCGACCGTCTTTCTTGATGGCGTAGGGACGCTCGTCTTCTACATTGAACATCTTTGGCATGGAAGGGCCGAAGATATCGGTATCGAGCAGACCGACCTTATAGCCGAGGCGTGCCAGGGCGATGGCAAGGTTGGCGGAGACTGTGCTTTTTCCAACGCCTCCCTTTCCAGAACTGACGGCAATGATATTCTTCACGCCAGGCAGCATCTGTCCGACCTCAGGGCGTGGAGCGGTCTTGAACTCAGTCTCGATGGTGACCTCGACATCTTTGCCGCAGTGGTATTTAATAGCTGCCTCGGCAGCCTTAACGGTAGACTTCAGGAATGGATCGGTGTCGCGAGGAAACTCGAGCACAACCTTTACTTTCCATGGCTGGCCCTCTTGCTGGGGCGCTGATACAGCAGGGGTATCGGCCACCATGCCGCTTTCTACAAGGTTCTTCTTAGTGCCGGCATACGTCACCGTTGCCAGGGCATCCATAATCAATTGGGGATATAACGTCATTTCTTACCTTTTTCTTTTAGTCGCTACGCTTTGTAAAAGCGCTGAAGCGTGTTCATTCTTACCTTCTATCTTATTTACCTTTTTTTCCTTCTTACCCTTTTATTTCGCTTTTTCGAGGCTACTGCGCTTAGAGCGATGGTAGGAACGGTAGTCGTCGAGTTCTATTTCTACATCGGGCTCTTTGAGCTCACCTGTGCGTGGTAGCTGCCATTTCTGGTATTTGATGTTCAGACCGCGAGCTATCCACATTGATTCATAATAGGTCTGGATGGAGAGTATCTTCTTCGTGCCTTCGTCGATACGCTCATCATGGTAGAGGTCTTCTGTGCGGAAAACGACGGGCAGTCGGTTGCCGTCTACCATATAGGTGGTGTAGGTGAAGAGGAAGTTGGAATCGGTCTTCAAGTGAATAAGACCACCGTCGACCAGGAATTTGCGATAGCGCTCCATGAAATAGGTAGATGTGAGGCGTTTGCGGGGGTTCTTCATCTGAGGATCGCTGAAGGTGAGCCAAATCTCATTTACCTCATCTTGCGCGAAGAAACGTTCGATAATCTCGATGTTGGTGCGAAGGAAGGCCACGTTTTTCAGTCCTTCGTTGAGAGCCTGGGTGGCTCCAGTCCACATGCGGGCTCCCTTGATGTCGACGCCAATGAAGTTGACATCGGGATAGAGTTTAGCGAGTTCCACGGTATATTCTCCCTTTCCACACCCGAGCTCGAGCACGATAGGGTTGTTGTTCTTGAAATATTGCTCATGCCAGTGACCTTTCATCTCGAAGGGCACATTCTCTATTACTGAATACGGATATTGGAATACGTTTTCATACGTTTCCATGTCCGCAAATTTAGCTAACTTACCTTTTCCCATAATTAAAATTGTGCTGCAAAGTTAGTGCAAATCGAGTGAAATACCAAATAAAACCGTTTTTTTTTGTATTTCCGAAATGCAGCCTAACTTCGAGCGTCAGCTCAAGGGTACGTTTTTCTTTTGATATACGCAAATATTTGTCAACAAAAAAGCCCCGCTGGAAGCGAGGCTTGATTTCTGTTATTCGATAACGTATTTGGGTGAGTCGCCATACTTGTTGGGGCCTGGCGTACTGTCGAACAGACACATGATAATCACGATGAGTGCAAAAATGCTGTGGATAATAGACATGAAACCTATGCCTGCAATCTCACCAAAACTGTTCATCATGATTTTCTCTACGGCATGCTGACTGAGCGCACCGTAACTGGCTTCCTCTATCAGTTCGTTCATAGCTGCCGATGTAGAAAAAAGCAACTGGAACGCACAGCCCATGGCATAACTGATGTAAACCCAAAGGGCACTCTTGCCTGAGTCTTGCAGTCTGCGGGCAGTGGCTGAAAGGCCAAAGAACATGCAGATGATGGATAGAACGGCGTTCGCCAGCAGATTGTTGGCAAACATGGAGATAATCCATCCAACGACAATGACAACAAGCATCCACCACCAAAACTCAGAGCGGCGGCTGCGACCCTTGAAATCCAGAATACGACTTGAGGCCAGTTTGATAGCCTCTATGAAGTCAAGTTGAGGTAATGCTCTCATACGACGATTATTCAATGACTACGGTTGTCCAACCATGTTTGTCTTCAATCTCACCATACTGAATACCACGAAGGGTGTCGAAGAGTTTCTTTGACTGGGGACCTGGCTTGTCGCCGAAAGAGTAGCGCTTGCCTGTGTCGAGGTCGTCGATATATGAAATAGGTGAAATAACAGCTGCTGTTCCGCAAGCACCTGCTTCCTCGAAGGTCTCGAGTTCTTCTTCTGGAATTGGACGGCGCTCTACCTTCATGCCCAAATCCTCAGCCACCTGCATCAATGACTTGTTGGTGATAGAGGGCAGGATAGAGGTTGATTCCGGTGTTACGTAAGTGTTGTTCTTAATACCAAAGAAGTTGGCGGCACCACACTCGTCGATGTACTTCTTCTCCTTGGCATCAAGGTAAAACTCACAGGCATAGCCCTTCTCGTGAGCCAGATTGTTGGCAAAGAGAGAAGCGGCATAGTTGCCACCTACCTTATATTTACCAGTGCCAAGAGGTGCACTGCGGTCGTAGTCGCGAACAATGACGTAAGGATTGCTTGAGAATCCACCCTTGAAGTATGGGCCAACGGGAGTAACGAAAATCAGGAAGCAGTACTCCTTAGCAGGATGAACACCTACCTGGGCACTGGTACCAATCAGTAATGGACGGATATAGAGTGTGGCTCCGCTCTCGTATGTGGGAATCCACTCCTGGTTCAAACGAACAACCTTCTTCACCATCTCAGTGAACAGTTCGGTAGATACTTCGGGCATCATGATACCACGGCATGTTGACTGAAGGCGGGCGGCATTCTCCTCAACGCGGAACACACGGACCTTACCATCGGGGCAGCGATAGGCCTTCAGACCTTCGAAAGCCTCCTGACCATAGTGCAGACAGGTAGCGGCCATGTGCAGCTTCAGATACTCGTCGGAGCATACTTCGATTTCGCCCCATTTGCCGTCGCGATAGTAGCAACGTACGTTGTAGTCGGTCTTCATATAACCAAACGACAGACTAGCCCAATCTAAATTTTTCATTGTAACAATCTTTTTATAAGTTTCAAATTCTCTGCAAAAGTACACATTTTCATGTTAAATTAACAACTTTTTCCCATAAAACTTACGAATCTGATAGTATTTTCTTGATTTCCTCGTCTGTTTTGGTCAGTTTGTCCTTACAGAGCCTGATAAGTTCCTGGGCACGCTTCAGTTGTTCTGACATCTGGTCGATGTCAAGTTCATCGTTCTCCATCTTGCGTACGATGGACTGTAGTTCCGCAAAGGCGGCTTCATATTTGATATCTTTCATTGGATGATGGATTTGATGGTTCCTTTCTCTATTCTGGTCTCTATCTCGTCGCCTTTCTGTAACTGTTGAGGATCGCGCACTGCCTTGCCGTTGTGGAGCGTGATGCTGTAACCTCGCTTCAGAAGCACCTGAGGGTCGAGCGACCGGGTCTTCTCTTCAAGTATCTCCAGCCGATGGCGCTTTTCTGCGATATTCCGCATCAGAATCATGGATATCTGATTGTAAAGAGTATCGATTTTTGCCTCTTGACGAGTCTTTACGATAGAGAACAAGCGGGTGATGCGCTCTTGCGAATCATTGATGACTTCAAGCACTTCCGACAGATGTGAAATAAGGAATTCAGCAGCAGCGGTAGGTGTTTTTACTCGTTGGAAGCTGATCATGTCGAGGATGCTCTCGTCGCGTTCATGACCAATGCCTGTGATAATTGGTAAGGGGAAGTTGGCTACGTTTTCTGCTAAAGCCAATGTGTCGAAGCCCGACATGTCGCTGGTGGCACCACCTCCACGGATGATGACTACGCAATCGAACTCGTCGGAGACGGCATTGATGCGGTTCAGGGCTTGAATAATACTCTGTTCTACGCCCTCACCCTGCATGGTGGCAGGGAACAGCCATGTCTGAAACTGAAAACCGTAGGCGTTGTTGCTAAGCTGATTACAGAAGTCGCCATAGCCTGCTGCTGTCTCGCTGGAGATGACGGCAACATGTTGGCAGAACAGGGGAAGTGAAAGCTCTTTCTGTAAATCAAACACGCCCTCTTCCTTGAGCTGGCGGATAATCTCCTGACGCTTGCGGGCCATATCGCCAAGGGTGTAGGTGGGGTCGATGTCGGTTACGATCCAGGAGAAACCATAAGCTTCGTGGAACTGGGCATAGACCTTTAGCAAGACCTTCATGCCTGTATGGAGTTGCTGACCAGTTGTACGTTCAAAATATGGTCTGACGACTGTCCATTTCGATGCCCAGCATTTAGCGCTGGCCTTGGCTATTGGAGTTGCTGTCCGCTCGTCTTTCTCGATGAGTTCCATATAGCAATGACCTCTTGACTCGCGGCATTCAGACAGTTCTGCCTCTACCCAATATTCATCAGGCAGTTCGCTCTCGATGGTCTCTCGCAACAACCGATTCAGCTCAAACAGCGATATGTGTTTTTCACTTTTCACTGTCCAGTCTCCCTATCATGTAGGCTCTCCAAAAATTGGGAATGCCATAACCATAGATGTTATCAGGCTTTTCATAACCATTGCTGGTCTGGCGCACCAGACTGATGATTTCTAATGCCGTCTTCTGTGGGAAAGCCTGCCACAGACAGGCTACGAGCCCTGCCACGATAGGCGTAGAGAATGAAGTACCCATATCTCTTACGATGAAGCCCCGCCCAGATATCAGAGAGGCAGGACTGCCCAGAGCCATGACGTCGGGCTTGACTCTGCCGTCCTGTGTCGGCCCGACACCGCTGAAGGGCGCATTCTTCCCATCTGTGTTGAGGGCGCCAACCGTCAGTATGTTGTTGGCATCAGAAGGAAAAGTGATTTTCTTCCAAGGTCCCATGCCTGAATTACCTGCAGAATTGACAAGGATAATGCCTTTCTGTGCCAGCATCGAGGCCGTACGGCTGATGAGGGCAGTATGACCGTCGAGGTCGTGCTGGTGATAATAGTTGGGAAGGTTATCGTAGTCGTTGTATCCGAGACTGGAGCTGATGATGTCGGCACCAACGGAATCGGCAAATTCAGCGGCCATAGCCCAGTAGTCTTCTTCTACGGGCTGTTCTGTCTGTTGGTCTTCACAACGCAAGAGCCAATAACGGGCTTCTGGTGCTGTGCCTACCATAACCTCTGGCTCGTTGGCTGCCATCGCTGAGAGAACTTTTGTGCCATGATCGGTCTCTTGGTAGAAATGAGAGCTCCTTGGGTAGACAAAGTCCTTGGCGCCTATGATGTTGGCATGTCGGAAAGCTGAGATGACATCGCAGTTCATGAAACCTCCGTCGAGCACAGCAATGGTCATGCCCTTACCTTTGTGACCCAGATTATGAAGTCGCTGGCCCATCAGCATTGTGATTTGCTCTAAACCGTTTCCGTAGTATTCAGCCTTGATACTGTCCCAGGGATTAAATGACTCATGCGCTTTTTGCTTGATGGTGCGTGAGATGCTATCCGGTGAAGTCCATACCAACTCTGCCTTTCTGACACAGTCAAGAGCACCCAAACGGTTGAAGACAGTTGTGTCGTTGGAGCGTACAAGCACGGTGTTGTTCCATCGGCTTGTGCCGATGATGGTACATGCTATCGTGCCCTTTCGCTTTTCTCTGATGCGGTCGTCAGACACCTTGTCGAACATCTTCAGGTATCTGTTGCTGACGGGAAGGTCGGTAGAGTCGACTTGTAAACCTTGCTTTTTTCTGCGTTCTACTGATTTGTGTGAGAGCCAGCGGCCTGGGTGGTCGATAGAGTAGGAAGATCCCTGCTTGTCTTTCAGCGTATAGCGCCAGATATAGAATTTCCCACCAGGATATTTTATCTTGGGACTGTTGGCCGCACTGGCTTCTGGCATCCATGGCAGCGCAAAAAACAGAGATGCAATCAATAAAAACAGACTTCTTAGATGCATAACGACTGCAAAGGTACGAAGTTTTTTTTAAATTGTCGCTTATCTCGAAAAATATTCGTACCTTTGCACCATATTTTAGTTAGGTATAAGAATGAAGGATAATAAACAGGCTGCACTCGAGTTGGGACAGAAACCCGTTGGACGACTGCTTTGGCAGTATGCCCTGCCTGCCATTGTGGCCATGACGGCGTCAAGCCTCTATAATATAATCGACCGTGCGATGATTGGTCAGATTGTGGGTCCGGAGGCCATTGCTGGTCTGGGCATCACTTTCCCGTTTATGAATCTGAGTGCCGCTTTCGGAGCTGCGGTAGGCGTGGGCTCCTCAGCATGTATCAGTGTGAAGTTAGGTCAGCAGGACTATGATGTTGCAGAGAATCTGTTGGGCAATACCATCACGCTGAACCTGATTATTGGCTTCCTCTTTATGGCCGTTAGTCTGATATTCATCGACCCGATATTACGGTTCTTCGGCGCCTCGGATGTGACGTTGCCTTATGCCCGCGAGTTTATGACTGTGATTCTGTTGGGCAACATGGTGACGCACATGTACTTCGGAATGAACGCCGTGCTTCGTGCGGCTGGCAAGCCCCGTCATGCCATGTATGCCACACTGTTTACAGTGGGAATGAATATTCTTCTGGTAGTAACCTTTGTGTGGTGGTTCCGCTGGGGTATTCGTGGTGCGGCTCTGGCTACGGTCTCGTCGCAGTCGATGGCTCTCTGCTGGCAGATGTGGATATTCTCGAATAAGAAAGAACTGCTGCATCTGAAGAAAGGAATCTATAAGCTGAAGAAAGACCTGGTAAGGAATATCATCTCTATCGGTATATCCCCCTTCCTGATGAACGCCACGTCGTGTGTAATCGTGATTTTCATGAACAACCAGTTTGTGCATTATGGTGGTGATATGGCTGTGGGAGCCTACTCGATTGCCAACTCGATGGTGATGGTGTTCTTTATGTTTGTGATGGGTGTGAACCAAGGTATGCAGCCGATAGTGGGATATAATTACGGCGCTGAGAAATTTGACCGCATGTTCCGTTGTCTGTGGCTGACTATTGCCTGTGCTACAGGCTTCCTGCTGGTTGGTTGGGCGTTGTCGATGCTCTTCCCACGTGAGATAGCCCGTATCTTTACTACAGATCCGCAGTTGATAGAACTCTCGGCAAAGGGCCTTAAGATAGATATGCTGGTGTTCTTCGTAGTGGGTTCACAAGCTGCTATTACCCACTTCTTCCAGAGCATTGGCAAGGTGAAGGTGTCAATATTCCTTTCACTTTCGCGTCAGCTGATTCTGCTGTTGCCAATGGCTTATGTGTTCCCGTTGTTCTGGGACCTCGACGGTGTGTGGTATGCCATGCCCGCCAGCGACTTCGGGTCGTTTGCGATGACTATCCCTATGCTTATGTGGTATATGAAAAAAATCAAGGCTTATGGACAATATAATCATTAATGTAGGCAGACAGTTAGGAAGTGGAGGCCATGACATAGGACGTATGCTGGCACTCGACTTTAATGCTAAGTATTATGATCGGGAGTTGCTGAACCTGGCGGCCAAGGAAAGCGGTTTCTCAGAGAAGATCTTTGAAGAGAACGACGAGAAGAAAGGTTTCTTGCGTGGCTTGCTGAATGTGCAGACACCACATCTGGGCGGAGGTAATCTCTATAAGTCAAACTTCTCGCAGGAGAGTTTGTTTCAGTTCCAGAGCGATGCTATTCGCAAGGCAGCAAAAGAAGGTAGTTGTGTGTTCGTGGGGCGTTGTGCCGATTATATCCTGAGGGATTTCAAGAATGTGGTGAATATATTCGTTACCGCCTCTATGGATTTCCGTATCAATCAGGTGATGGTCAAGAGAAACATCACTCGCGAGGAGGCGCGCCACTTTATTGAGCATGGTGAGAGCCGCAGAGCGCAATACTATAATTACTATACAGGCAAGAAATGGGGAGCTGCTGAGAGTTATGACTTGTGTATAGACTCCAGCATTCTCGGACTCGTGGAGACAGAGAAACTGATTGCCGACTTTATCCGTAAGCGTTTCAGATAATGAAGAGAATCGGTATATTAAGCGATACCCACAGCTATTGGGACGAGAAGTATCTTCATTACTTCGAACCTTGTGATGAGATATGGCATGCTGGCGATATTGGTAGCGTAGAGGTGGCAGAGAAACTGGCAGCCTTCAGACCCTTCCGCGCTGTATGCGGTAACTGTGATGGGGGTGACCTGAGACTGATGTATCGCGACATAAACCGCTTCAAGTGTGAGGATGTGGATGTGCTGATTAAGCATATAGGTGGCTATCCCGGCAACTATGATTCAAGTATCCGCTCTATGCTTTATGCCAGTCCGCCACAGCTTTTTATTACGGGGCATTCGCATATACTGAGAGTTAAGTACGACAAAACACTAGGTTTACTCCATGTAAACCCTGGGGCTGCTGGCATGCAAGGCTGGCATAAGGACCGCACGATTGTTCGCCTCACGATTGACGGCAGGGATTTTAAAGACATGGAGGTCATTACATTAGGAGATAATAAAACAAAATAATATATGAAAAGAACTATTGTTATTACTGGTGGTGCAGGTTTTATCGGAAGCCATGTGGTACGTCTGTTTGTGAACAAGTATCCCGAGTATCACATTATTAACCTCGACAAACTGACATATGCAGGAAACTTGGCAAACCTCAAAGATATAGAAAACAAGCCCAACTACGAGTTTGTTAAGATGGATATCTGCGACTTCGAAGCATTCTACAAGTTGATGCAGGATAAGAAGGTGGATGGTATCATCCATTTGGCTGCAGAAAGCCATGTAGACCGCTCTATCAAGGATCCCTTTACCTTTGCCAAGACAAATGTGATGGGTACCCTGAGTCTTCTCCAGGCCGCTAAACTTTACTGGGAATCGTTGCCTGAGAAGTATGAGGGCAAACGCTTTTATCATATCTCTACCGATGAGGTCTATGGTGCGCTTGAACTGACTCATCCTGAGGGTATCGAACCTCCATTCACCACAACAGCAAGCAGCGCAGAACATCATCTGGCTTATGGCGACAAGTTCTTCTTGGAGACTACGAAATATAATCCCCACTCACCATATTCGGCATCTAAGGCTTCAAGCGACCACTTTGTGCGCGCATTCCACGATACCTACGGCATGCCAGTAGTAGTAACCAACTGCTCGAACAACTATGGCCCTTATCAGTTCCCTGAGAAGCTGATACCTCTTTTCATTAATAACATCCGTCATCGCAAGCCGCTGCCTGTTTATGGTAAAGGCGAGAACGTACGCGACTGGCTGTATGTAGAGGATCATGCACGTGCCATCGATGTGATTTTCCATGAGGGAAAGATTGCTGATACTTATAACATCGGTGGCTTCAACGAATGGAAGAACATCGATATCATCAAGGTGGTGATAAAGACCGTCGACCGTCTGCTAGGACGCAAGGAGGGCGAGGATATGGATCTGATAACCTTCGTAACCGATCGTGCAGGCCATGACCTCCGTTATGCCATCGATTCAACAAAATTGCAGAAAGAACTCGGTTGGGAGCCCAGTCTGCAGTTCGAGGAGGGCATTGAGAAAACCGTACGCTGGTATCTTGATAACCAGGAGTGGCTTGACAATGTAACCTCGGGTGATTATCAGAAGTATTACGATAACATGTACGCAAATAGATAAGTGGATAAACTGACTCAATCTCTCCATTCCTTCCTGGTGCGTATCGGTATGACGCCTGGAAGTATCAGTCCTCAGATGGAACACTATCTGGAACATCTGCTCTATCTTCTTCCGCCAGAGGAAGAGGAGGCTGTGACTCATTATTACGGCCTTTTCGGCACACATCGCTATTCGTTACAAGAGATAGCTGCTGAGTTGCACTTGTCGCAGGAAGATGCCATGGAGCGCATTGATCAATGTGTCAGAAAACTGGCTATAACCCCAGAATGGCAAATGATGAAACAAAGTTTAAAGATATGAAGAAAATATTGCTTTTAGGCTCAGGTGAACTCGGTAAGGAGTTCGTGATAGCCGCTATGCGTGCTGGACAGTACGTGATTGCTTGTGACCGTTATGATAATGCGCCGGCCATGCAAGTGGCTGATGAGCGTGAAGTGTTCTCTATGCTTGATGGCGACGCTTTGGAAGCTGTTGTCAATAAGCATAAGCCCGACATCATCGTGCCAGAGATTGAGGCCATCCGTACGGAGAGGCTCTTCAAGTTCGAGGAGCAGGGTATTCAGGTGACACCTTCTGCCCGTGCCGTGAATTTCACCATGAACCGTCGTGCCATCCGCGACCTGGCTGCTAAAGAGCTGGGACTGCGTACAGCAAAATATTTTTATGCTAAGACTTTTGAGGAATTCAAGGCTGCTGCCGATGAGATTGGTTTCCCCTGTGTGGTGAAACCCTTGATGTCGTCATCTGGTCATGGTCAGAGCTATGTGCATAATGATAGTGAACTGGAGCAGGCTTTCAAGGAAGCGATGGAGGGAAGCCGTGGTGATGTGAAGGAGGTAATCATCGAGGAGTTCATCGATTTCGATTCTGAATTTACCTTGTTGACAGTTACACAGAAGAATGGTTGGCCTACACTGTTCTGTCCGCCCATCGGACACGTGCAGAAATCGGGAGACTATCGTGAGTCATGGCAGCCATATAAGATTTCTGATGAAGCACTGAAACAGGCTCAGATGATGGCTGATAAGGTGACGAAAGCTCTTACAGGTGCTGGCATCTGGGGTGTTGAGTTCTTCTTGACAAAGCAGGGAGAGGTCATCTTCTCAGAACTTTCTCCACGTCCGCATGATACTGGTATGGTGACATTGGGACATACCACAAACCTCTCTGAGTTCGAACTTCACTTCCGTGCAGTCATGGGACTGCCTATCCCAGCCATCCATCTGGAGCATGCTGGAGCCAGTGCGGTGATTCTTTCTCCCGCAGAAGCATCGAGCCCTGTAGACCGTTCGCTGTTGCCTTATAACTTGGATGAGGCTCTGAAGGAGGACCGAACTCGTATTCGTATCTTCGGTAAACCCGAGGCTCATAAGGGACGCCGTATGGGTGTCGTACTCTGTTATGGTGAAGTGGGTGACGATGTGAATGCGCTCCGTGATAAAGCTAAGCGTCTGGCAAAGACTGTCTTAGGTACCGATCCCTATGCCAAGCTTGGACATTAAGATATTCGACCTGCCAAAGATTACAGACCCTCGTGGTAACCTAACAGTTGCCGAGGGTCTGGATATTGTTCCGTTCGACATCAAACGGGCTTATTGGGTTTATGATGTTCCTGGTGGCGGTAGCCGTGGCGGACACGCCCATAAGCGCCTGCGCCAGTTCGTTGTTGCGTTAAGCGGCTCTTTCCACGTAACACTCGACAATGGCTATGAACGAAAGACGGTGCTTCTGAATCATCCTTATCAGGGACTGTTGATTGACACTGATATCTGGCGTACGCTGGATGATTTCTCTTCTGGCGCTGTATGTCTCGTACTTGCCTCTGAACATTTCGATGAAGAGGATTATATCTATGATTACGATGAGTTCCTGAAATACATAGGATGTTCGAGATAAAGCGATATACGCCTGACTGTGCAGACGAATGGAACCGATTTGTCGCAATGTCGAAGAATGGTACGTTTCTGTTTGATCGTGGATACATGGACTACCATTCAGACCGTTTCAACGATCATTCGCTGATGTTCTACGACGCGAAAGGGCTTTTCGCTCTCTTGCCTGCCAATGCCAGAGATGGTGTGCTTTATTCTCATCAGGGACTGACTTACGGGGGACTGGTAACAGATGGGCGTGCTACGACAGAGAGTGTATGCCAGCTGTTTCGTGAAATGAATGACTCTCTTCGCACTGTCGGATTCAGACAGGTGGTGTATAAACCTGTACCTTGGATCTACCATTCATTGCCTTCTGAGGAAGATCTTTATGCGCTTTTCGTTGTGTGTCAGGCCCGTTTAACAGGGCGCGACGTGTCTTCTGTCATTCCGTCAACGGATAGTCTGGCGTGGCGTCGTGACCGTCGTTATGCAGCTAATAAGGCCTGCAGAAATGGTGTCGTTGTTAGTCAGAACGATGATTATCATACTTTCTGGCATATCCTGACTGAAAATCTCCAGACAAGGTATGGACTGTTGCCTGTGCATACGCTGAATGAGATGCTCCTTTTGAGAGAGCGCTTTCCTCTGCATATACGACTTTATACGGCCACAAAAGATGGTGAGATGCTAGGAGGTACGGTGTTATATCTCTGTGGAAAGACCATGCATTCGCAATACATTGCCTCTACACCTGAAGGCAAGCATCTTCACGCAGTGGATGCTCTGTATGAGCGCATATTGAAAACGGATTTTCCTCAGGAGAGCGATTTCTTCGATTTCGGGAAGTCTACTTTAGGGTACAGCTACGACCTCAATGGGTCGTTGATGTCCCAGAAAGAGGGCTTCGGCGCCCGAGCTGTTTGTTATGATACATATGAATGGACGCTATGATCAGATATCTCGATTTGAAACTCATTAATGACAAGCATGATGCGGAATTGCGCCAGGCTGTAAATGATGTGCTGGATAGTGGATGGTATCTGAAAGGCGAGGCGACTAAACGTTTCGAGGTACATTATGCGAAATATATCGGCAGTCGCCACTGCATCGGTTGTGGCAACGGGTTGGATTCTCTGATGCTGATACTCCGTGGTTATATGGAGTTGGGTGTCATGCAGTCGGGAGATGAGGTTATCGTACCAGCTAATACATATATTGCTTCAATACTTTCCATTACGCAGTGTGGGTTGAAACCGGTATTGGTTGAACCAAGATTCGACACGTTGCAAATAGATGATGCCCGAATTGAAGCTGCAATTACAGAGCGTACCAAGGCCGTCATGATAGTCCATCTTTATGGTCGATGTGCCTATACGACTCGTATAGGACAGATATGTCAGAAGTATCAGTTGAAATTGATTGAGGACAATGCCCAGGCTCACGGATGTGTTTTTGGAGAACGGCGAACGGGCTCTCTAGGTGATGCTGCAGGGCATAGCTTCTATCCGGGTAAGAATCTTGGTGCGTTGGGTGATGCCGGGGCTGTAACCACAGATGATGATGATTTGGCTGAGGTAGTAGTAGCACTTGGAAGTTATGGGTGTCGTCAGAAATACATACATGACTATCAGGGGCGAAACTCGCGTATCGATGAAATCCAGTCAGCTATGCTTGACGTCAAACTGAAACATATCGATGCCGACAACCAGCGCCGTAAAGAGATAGCTTCCCTATATATTAATAAGGTGGAGAATCCTCTGATCCGCATTCCTCAGTCTGATAGGGATTGCGTGTGGCATATCTTCCCCATTTTTTGCGAGCAGCGCGACCAGTTGCAGCAATACCTTGCTGAAAACGGCATAGAAACCCAGATCCATTACCCCATACCTCCCCACAAACAGAAGTGCTATGACCATTGGAATCATCTTTCATTACCCATCACCGAACAAATCCATAACGAGGAGTTGAGCATCCCTTGTCATCAGGCTTTGACAGACGAAGAGGTCGCCACCATCATCCAGGCCCTAAATTTTTTCTCATAAAGTGTAATATCACACAAAAACATGCGTCTAACTAAGTAGAGACATGTAAACAGAACATTAACAATTTAAAAAACATTACGATTATGGATTGGATTACAGCTCCCCTGGTATGTGCCATCATTTTTGGTTGTATCTACAAAGTTGTTGAGTTGTTTGTCCGCAAGCGCGAACGACTGATGCTGATCAACAAAATCACTGAGATCTCTAACACCGATTTCAAGGGTATCAACCTCTACAACAGCGGCAACAAGTTCACGGCCCTGCGCGTCGGGTGGCTGATGTTGGGTGCAGGTTGCGGATTCTTGTTCGGATTCCTCATCAACATGATGGCTACTTACGGACAATATGCCAGTAATTTCGACAACGTTTGGCGTTATCACAGTGTAGTTGGAGGTATTGTCTATGTGGCCTGCATCTGCATCTGTGGCGGTATCGGCCTGCTGTTGTCCTACAGGGCTGAGAGAAAAGCAGAACATCCTGAGGAGAAGAAAACCGACGAATTCCAGGTCTAACCGATGCAGACGGACGAAAAAGAATTAATAGCCCGAATCCTCGACGGTCATGCCGAGGACTTCGGCTATTTCTTAGAGCGTTATAGCCAGGAAGCCTTTGCCATTGTGGTACGCCTCGTACCACAACAGGAAGACGCAGAGGAACTGGTTCAAGACGCTTTCGTCCGTGCTTTCAATCGGTTGGAGACGTTTGCCGGCCACGCTTCTTTTTCTACATGGATCTGCAGGATTGCCTACACTACTACGATATCGTGGTTGAGAAAACGGCGCATCAAATACCTCAGTATGGAGGACCTGCCAAAATTGACGGACACAGAAGTTGATGAAACCCTCGACGATGAATCCCGTATCGAGGAACTGCGCCGGGCTATCACACTGCTAAAGCCCGATGAGCAGACTCTTATCACGCTCTATTATTACGACAATCGTCCGTTCAGCGACATTGCCTATATCCTCGATGCTGAGCCAAACACATTGGCAACCCGCCTGCATCGTATTCGACGCAAACTTTATTTACTCATGAAACATGGAACAAACAACTAAAGATCGTGCATTGATGAAAGCTCTTGCTCCCGAAGAGCCAAGGAAACTGCCATCCAACTTCCCATATCTCACCATGCGTCGTATCAAGGAAGAACAACGTTTGGAGGAGCGTCGTCAGCATGTCATTGCCATTGTCACGACCATAGCCGTATCTCTTGCTGGTATTAGTGCCATTCTCTACTTAATCGGCGATATGCTTTGGCATTCTTTAGTGAGCGTCTGCAGCGAGCCAGAAGCGTTTGCTCTCGTCTTGCCAACGCTTTTCTGCCTGCTTTTCTTCGCTCTGGTGAACCATTGGCTCTCCCGCCGCAACCTCACTGAGGACAGTTCTCTGTGAGGTTGAAAAAAAAGGTCGATGAAATCATCAACCTCTTTGATTCTTTTACTCCGGCATGAGTAGGATGGTGGCGCTGCGGGCGGCTTGGGCACCCATCACCAGGACTTGGGCAATATCGGCTGTCTTTGAGGGGCCACTGATAAACACGCCGTAGCCATCGTACTCTTTGTCGAACTCGATGCGCGTGTAGGCCTCGTGCATGTTGTTCACAATCTGGCTCTTCGGCAGCAGGATAATCAGGTTTTCTGAGATAAAGCAGACGGCCTTCTCTTTCATGGTCTGGGGAATCCAGATGCAGCCATTCTCTGCCACACCGAACTTGCCACGAATCACGCCAACATCCGTGCCGTTCAGGTCGCGAGCACGCTCAACGGTGTCAGGATTACGTGTGGCGATGGTGATCTCTGGAAGGTTTGATGCAATCTCCTTGGCATCAGGGAACAACTCACGGATGAGTGCATTTACATCACGTTCTGGGTCGACCTCTATCACTTGTCCGCCCACCATCTCACTCATCTTAACGAACTGCACCAACGGGTTGGGGTAAGTGATGGCCTTGATATCACTCAGGTCGGGCATGTCGAACTTCTCTTTGACATTCGCCCTGTATTTCTTCAGTATATCGTCTTTGTTACTCATAACTCCAATTTATTACTTCACTTTTCCTTTTTTCCACAATGAATGGAACGTCTCCTTTGGGAATTTCATCATCTCATGTCCCTCAGCCCATGGGTTCAGTTTTATGTTCATCAGAGGTGATGGGATGAAGTTTGCCATGAAGGCCATTGAGGTAGCGGTATTGTAAACACCGCTACTGCCATAGAGCACTCCCATTCCTTTACATATCAGTTTCTTTTCAGGATTGGCTGTGCCAAAATCGTCAAGTTGCTGGCGCCACATATAAATCTGGTCGCCCAGATTGACTTTGGCCGGACAGACGGTTTGACAACTGTTACAGAGCGTGCAGGCACTCACGTTGCCAGAGTGCTCCTGAGGATTACGCAGCATACCGAGGTTGATACCGATGGGACCTGGGATGAAATAGCTATAGCTATAACCACCACTGCGACGGTATACAGGGCAGCTGTTCATGCACGAACCGCAACGGATGCATTTCAGTGCTTCCCAGTGGTCGGGATTGCCAATCCACTCACTTCGCCCGTTGTCCACCAAAATGATATGCATGGGGGCTGCTGTGGGGCGAGCTTTGCGGAAGTGACTGGTATAGGTTGTTGTCGGTTGTCCAGTACCTGCTCGGCATAGCATACGCTGGAAAACTGCCAAACAATCATAGTCGGGGATGACCTTCTCAAGTCCGATGGCGGCGATGTGCAGTTTGGGGCATGAAGTCGACATGTCGGCATTACCTTCATTGGTACAGACCACAATGTCACCAGTAGACGCTATACCAAAGTTAGCGCCAGTCATGCCGGCATCGGCTGTAAGAAACTCATTACGCAAACTCAGACGAGCTCTGTAGGTAAGGTATGTTGGGTCGTGGTTGCCTTTCTCGGTTGAGATGCCTTTTTCTTCAAACAGCTCGCCTACGTCGTCGTGATTCAGATGGATGGCTGGCATCACAATATGACTCGGCTTTTGACCCTTCAATTGAATGATGCGTTCTCCGAGATCAGTCTCTACGACCTCAATGCCTTTCGACTCTAAGTAAGGGTTCATGTCGCATTCCTCTGTGAGCATTGACTTCGACTTAACCATCTTCTTCACATTGTGCTGTTTTAAAATGCCATATACAATCTCGTTGAATTCTTCTGCATCCTTGGCCCAATGAACGATACAGCCGTTCTTCTCTGCATTGGTAGAGAATTGATCGAGGTATTCGTCTAGGTGAGTAATGGTATGGCGCTTAATGGCACTGGCCTTCTCGCGCAGTTGCTCCCACTCGTCTAAGCCGTATGCCATATTGTCACGTTTGGTGCGCACTGACCAGAAGGTGGCGTCATGCCACTTGGCGTATGTCTGGTTCTTTAGGAACTCTTTTGCCGCTTTACTATGTGATGTACTCATGTCTTTACCTTATTTAATTATACTATATCGTTAAAGGCCTGCTGCGAGAATCTCTACAACATGTTTGAATTCTATGTTTAGTCCTTCTTTCTTAGCAACACCTGCCATGTGCATTAGACAGGAACAGTCAGGTCCTGTCACATATTCGGCTCCAGTCTGTATATGACGTTCAACTTTGTCTCTTCCCATTTGTGCACTGATGGCTGTCTCTTCAATAGCGAACATCCCGCCAAAGCCGCAGCATTCATCGGGACGCTCGGGCTCAACCACCTGAATGCCGTCAACCAGTTCAAGTAAATCTTTGATTTTGTTGAACTTAGGGACATTTTTCTCACTGGGCGAACTCAGACCAAGTTCGCGAACACCATGACAGGAATTGTGTAGACTGACCTTGTGAGGAAAAGTGCCTAGGCGTTGGTCTACTTTGACGACATCATGCAGAAATTCAACAATGTCCATGATTTTATCAGAGGTTGTGCATTGGTGCTTACCTTTCAAAAGGCGTGGATAGTTCAGCTTTATAAATGCAGTGCAACTGACTGATGGTGCGACCACATAGTCAAAGCTCTTGAATTTTTCCTCAAACTTCTCGGCCAGAGGTGTGGCTTGGTTCTCAAAACCTGCGTTAGCCATTGGCTGACCGCAACAAGTCTGATTCAGAGGATAGTCCACATCAAGCCCAAGATGTTTCAGTATCTTGTATGCTGCAACACCCACTTGCGGGTATACCACGTCTACATAACAGGGAATAAATAGTCCAATCTTCATATTCGTAGTTTGATTTTTTAGTTATTCGTGGGTACAAATATAGTGAAAAAGTTCCAAAAATACTAATTATTCGGTATTTTATCTCTCTGTTTTATGTTTTATTAAAAGTAAATGTTTACCTTTGTGGCATCATATTTGCAGATAGATTATTGAATCAAAGAAAACTTTATGAGTATGAATTATAATGAATTGAATTTTAATGGTATGACTCGGGAGCAGGAGCTTTCGATGTCTTCAGCTTTTCCGGTATTAATGCGGAAAGTGTATGTATGGATGACGCTGGCTCTAGTCCTGACGGGCGTTACCGCTTATGGCGTAGCTACATCTCCTGGTATTATGACGACGCTGTTTACAAATCGTATCCTTTTCTGGGGTTTGCTTATTGCAGAATTTGCATTGGTTATAGGTATTAGCGCAGCTATTAATAGGTTGTCTTTGACTACGGCTACATTGATGTTTGTGCTGTATTCTGTCATCAATGGCGCGGTGCTATCATCAATCTTCATGATTTATACATTGTCAAGTATTGCCAGTGTGTTCTTTATCACCGCTGGTACGTTTGCTGTGATGGCACTTATTGGTTATACCACAAAGACCGATCTGACCTCTATGGGTAAGATCCTGTTTATGGCACTGATTGGTATTATCATTGCCACTATCGTGAATATATTCCTCAAGAGTTCTGGTTTGGAGACTGTGGTAAGCTATCTGGGCGTGCTCATCTTTGTAGGACTGACGGCATATGATTCTCAGAAAATCAAGAATATGTTGCAGATGGCGCCCGATGCAAGTGAAGGGGCTCAGAAGCTGGCTTTACTTGGTGCGCTGACTCTTTATCTCGACTTTATTAATCTCTTCATTTATTTGCTTCGTATTTTTGGACGACGAGAATAAGTCTCGCGTACATTATATATAATATATAAAGAATAGTGATATTTGTAATGATTCCCGAAAACTTTAATGTTTTTGGGAATTTTTTCTTTTAAAAATTTGGATGGTATTGATATTTGTTGTAACTTTGCACTCGCTTTCGCTCAAAAACAGGGCTGAGGCACAAAAAGAAAGAGTTCTTTGAAAGATTTACATAGACAGAAGTAGTACAAGAAGCGAGAGCAGAGATGCTCTTGGGTAGAAAGAAACGAACCGTTTCAATTTCTTGAATTTGGATAGTCGTTCTGAGACAGATAATGATTAT
>NZ_FOIV01000005.1 GCF_900109055.1 Prevotella sp. khp7 | reverse complement strand
CCCGTTCGCAATCTGGCCATCTTCCTTTCGGCCAATCCAACATGGGGTGTATATAGCCCAAGCTGGACCATCGGCGGACAGAAATTCTGGAACACAATGACCTACGACGATCCTCGTAGTGACACAGGCAAGACTGATGTGACCTTCACCAAGCCTATCTTCTTCTTCGACCTGAATAACACCTTCCGCTTTAAGCACAGCTGGCAGTTGGAGGCCAATGCTAACATCCAGACCAAAGGTGATGTACTGAACTTCCGTATACTCTCACCCTCATACAACATCCGTTTTGTGGTACAGAAATGCTGGCTGAAGAATGATGCCCTGTGCCTGCGTGCCAGCATCAGCGATGTGTTCCAGCGTAGCGTACAGGATATGGCTCACGATTGTGGTTTCTTCTACGCTCTGCAGAAAACACGAAGCCGTAGCCACCGTCTGGACATCTCTATCCGTTACACCTTCAACGCCCAGAAGAGCAAGTATAAGGGAACAGGTGCCGGTAAAGCCGAGCAGCAACGCATGAGCAACGGCAACTGATACAATTCATCACAAATCAGTGCAGTTTATCCCAAATGTTTGGTTGTCTCGGCAACAATTCGTACCTTTGCAACGTCAAATGATTAAGCAAAAAACTATATTTAAATGTAGATGAAGACAATTGTATTGAACACTTTAGAGGAAGGCTGTGATTCAGAACAAATCAGCACCCTGATTAAAGGTGACGATATGGAAATCATCAACACCTCCGATATGAAAATTGCGCATTGCATGGGCTGCAACCTGTGTTGGCTGAAGATGCCCGGTATCTGTGCTATCAAGGATGACTATGAGGGCATTATCAAGAAACTGGTAGATGCAGAGAATCTGTGGCTGGTATCGGATACACGCTTCGGATTCGTGGACTGGCGCGGTAAGCGGGTAATGGACCGCATCGTGCCGATGCTGAATATGTATGTGGAGTTCCGTGACGGCTTGGAGCGTCACGAGCTGCGCTACCATCCGCTGAACTTCGGCCTTCTGTACAAAGGCAAGGCCGACCAAGAGTTTCTCGAAGAATGGAGCCAGCGCGTGGCTTCAAACCTCGCCGGGCAGTCGCTGGGTGTCTATCATATAAGAAAGGAGGGCAAGCCATGCATGTAGTCATTATCAACGGAAGTCCGCGTGTGCAGAAGTTCAGCAATACGGATAAGATTATCCAGTCGTTTGTCAAAGGACTCCAAGCATCTGGTTCCTCATACGATCTCTATTCGCTGTCGAACCGCAAGGAATGGGATGCTGCACGTGCGTCTTTCATCACCCACGATCAAATCATATTCGCCCTGCCACTTTTTGTGGAGTGCGTGCCCAGTATCATGCTTGAGTTCTTAGAGACATTGCCAACAGAGCGTCAGCTGCCAGCGCAGATGTCTTTTATCCTGCACGGTGGCTTCGACGAAGGGCACCAACTGCGTCTTTGCGAGCGATTCCTGCAGTCCCTCCCAGCACAATTGGGCTGCACCTACGGCGGTTGTCTGGTTCAAGGCGGCAGTTTCCTGATTCGTATGCGCGACGATGAGAAGATGAAGAAGACGATGACCAAGAAACTGGATGCCTATACCAAGATGGGACAGTCGTTCGTCAGCAATGGCAATTTCATGACCACCGAGGCCGGTAAATTCACTGGCCCAGAGAAGAATCCTTGGATTGTTCACCTACTGTTCCGACTCTTCATCAAGCGTATTGTCCGCAAGAATTTCGAACGTTTCGCCCAGCAATGGGGCTGCACCCGGCCATTGGACGATAAACCGTATCTGTAATCTATGAATTGGATTCATAACTTTGCAACGTCAAATGACTAACAACAGAAGAAAGATGAAACAAAAACTATATTTACTACTCCTGTTGGCTGTAATGCTGGCAGGATGTAACACAAAACCAGAGAATCTGAGTGATATCGCCTCAGAGTATGCGACCGTCAACGACAGCGTTCGCGTACATTATAAAATATATGGCGATGGCAATAAAACCATCTGCTTCGTTCATGGCTTCGGTTGCGACCTCAATACATGGGAGAAACAGTTCGAGGGACTGCGAGACGACAGCAATCTTCGCCTCCTATTCATCGACCTGCCAGGCTATGGCGAGAGCAGCAAGCCACACGTGGAGTACACGCTCGATTTCTTCGCCAAGGCCGTCAATGCGGTGCTGGACAAAGAGCATGTAGGGGCAGTTGTCCTTGTGGGGCACAGTCTTGGCACGCCCGTTTGCCGTCAGGTTCTGATGAGTGGCCGACAGGGAGATCTCGTCGATATAGATGGTGTCTATTGCTTTTACGACGGCACGGAAACGGCTGAATACGTGGAAGCCGTCAATCAGTTCGGCCATGCTTTCGACGGGCCAGATTGTAGCGAGGTCATCGCAGGCTTCGTCACATCGCTGGCTGGGGCTGAAACACCACAGAGCATCACTGACTATGCCATGAGCGTGATGCCCAAGACACCGCAGTATGTGGCATCGAGTACTATGCGCAACCTTGTGGAACGGCAGTGGTGGTCTCAGCGTCCTTTGCATGGTCGGGCAATGGTCATCTGTACGCAGAACAGCGGTCTTGAGCCTGACAATCGTCAGAAAATGGAACGACTCTATCCCCATCTCGACTACACCGAACTGACCAACTGCGGCCACTTTATCCACATGGAACAGCCCGAGGTGTTCAATGAGAAACTGAAGAAATTTGTAAATAACGAGGAAAAATGGAGATGAAGACAATTGTATTGATATGGCAATAACGAGCGAGAGACTGAGACAGACATTTAGCGAGGGTGGATCTCAAGAGATATACAAAGAAGTAAAGGCTGCAGGCGATTTCCTTGGTTTTGCACGACGGTATGTTTTTGACGTAGACTATCGTGTGGCGAGGAGCGCCTTGTGGGGACTGACCAAGGCCATGAACGAAGAACTGTCAGAATTGCAGGTGATACTCAATGAACTGATAGACCAGGCCATGCAGACGGAGAACTCGTCTGTCAGGCGGTTGACGCTGAACATTATCGAACGATTGAAGATGGACGAAGACAATCTAAGGACAGACTTCCTTGACTTCTGTTTCGAACACATGGTCAGCATCGAGGAGTTCCCTGGCACCCAGACGCTCTGCATGAAGCTCGCCTATCGCATGTGTACCTTCTATCCAGAATTGATGGACGAGCTGAAGCGCACGCTCGAAGCGATGGAGATAGATTATTACAAACCCGCCGTAAAGTGCCTGCGCAAAAGGATTCTCAGTGGGCAATATAGATAACATTAAAAATAAAAAATGGATAAGATGAGCAATAAAGCACTTGTCGTTATCGACATTCAGAACGACATCACCAAGCATTATCGAGACATCATCGACAATATCAATGCTGCTATCGAATGGGCTGTGACGGAGGGTATGCACATTGTGTATATCAAGCATAACAACATCACCGCTGGCACGCGAACTTTTAAGCCTGGCACCAAAGGCGAGGAATTGGCGCCTGAGATGAAGGTCGTGTCAGACAATATCTTCGTGAAGACGAAAAGCAACGCCCTTACAAGCGAGGCGTTTTCTGCTTTCATTGCAGCGAATGGCATCAATGAGTTCTACATAGCAGGAGCCGATGCTACCGCCTGCGTGAAATCGACATGTTTCAACATGACCAAGGCTGGCTTCACGGTACATGTCCTCTCCGACTGCGTCACCAGCTACGACCTGAAGAAGCTCCCAGAGATGCTCGCATATTACGAAAGCAAAGGCTGTCAGGTCAAGCCACTTGCCGAGTACCAATGAAACATCTGCCGAATATCATTTCAGTGCTCAGGATTGCAGGCTCTTTAGGTCTGCTCCTTTGTGATGTGACGGGTTTGGTTTTTTGGATAATCTACGCTCTCTGTGGCATCAGCGATATCGTTGACGGATGGCTGGCTCGGAAGCTGAAGTGTGTCACCAAGAAGGGAGCATTGCTGGATAGCGTGGCTGACATCTGCTTCGTAGCGTGTTGTGCCTGGAAGCTCCTGCCGATACTCGAACTGCCGCAATGGCTATGGCTGTGGGCAGGAGTAATTGTCGTGATTAAAGCCGTGAATCAGCTTTCGGCACTTGTGATGTACGGATGCTTCCAATTTCCTCACACTCTTGCGAACAAGGCAACGGGATTCATGCTCTTCATTGCAGTCCCAATGACGTTTGTATCCGTCATTCCCATTACCATTGTAGCCGCTATCGCCACGTTTGCCGCGGTCCAAGAAGGTCACTTCATACGAACAAGAGATAATATGAGAAAGATAGTAACATTAGTTTGTGCGTTGGTTGTTACATCATGCTGGGCGCAAGAGTTAATAAGCGACAGTACCAGCTATGGTGCGTGCATCATGCGTGATGGCTCCGTTAGTGGTGTTAACCAAAATGAGCGTTTTGCCATGCACAGTGTGATGAAGTTCCCGCAAGCTTTATACGTTGCCGATTATCTGGGGCGGAAAGGATTGGCTCTTGATGACACGATCGTTGTCGATAAGGCAGATCTGATGCAAGACACATGGTCACCAATGCTAAAACGATTTGAAGGTAAAGGGGCCATTTCGTATGCGGAGCTGCTGGAATTGTCTCTCGGACAGAGCGACAACAATGCGTGCGAACTACTTTTCAAGTATTGCGGTAAGCCCAAGATAGTAGAGAAGTACATGAGAAAACTTGGATGCCGCGATATCCATGTTCGCATGACAGAGGAACAGATGCATAAGAATCCGGCAAAGGCCATCGAAAACAGTTCCACCCCCGCAGAAATGGTTCGTTTGTTCGAGTGGTTTTATCATCACAAAGACAACAACCAATATCTGACGTTCATATGGAAGGCGATGGCCGACTGCTCAACAGGACTGAAACGAATCCCTGCTGCGATACCCGCCGGTGCCCGTATCGTACATAAGACAGGTACAGGATTCCCTTCGCCTGAAAGAGTGCAAGACATGAATGATGCAGGTATCATTCTTATGCCTGATGGAAGCTACGCCATTATTGCCGTTTTCACCACGCACTCACCATCTGAGGCAGTAATAGAAAATATTGCCAAACAACTGTTAGAACAATAAGAAAGAAACAATGAAAAGGTTACAACTCGGAGCGGTGCTCCACTTCCTTATAGCCATTGGCCACGTCGGCTGCCTGTTCGCTCTGGACGAGGCATTCGAGGCCTACGGCATCCGTGAAATCATGCATCAGATGGTGGCAGGACATGTCTGGATGCTGTATGCCCTCACCATCGGTCTTGTCCTCGCCTTCTGCCTGGCAGGACTTTACGCCCTCTCTGCCACAGGCGACATCCGTCGCTTGCCCCTGACGCGCACGGCCATTATCACCATCGTTATGCTCTATAGCCTTCGTGCTCTGGCTGGAGGCATCAGCTGCATCTATGATTTCAAATGGCTGCAATTTATCTCATCTCTCGTTCCTGCCATTATTGCATGGTGCTACTGGCCGGGAGTAAAAGCAAGAACAACAATATGTTAAACTCATGTTAAAATCTTCATTTCCCTTGACTCGTCCCTAAGGTCATGCCTTAACTTTGCAGTCGCTTAGCAAATACATCGCGCGATATGAGTAAGAAAACAAGGTTAAAAATCGGAGAGTTCTCACAGTTGATGCAGGTGACGGTAAAGACCCTGCGTCACTACGAACAGAAGGGACTGCTCGCGCCTGACGAGGTGGACGAGTGGACTGGCTACCGCTACTACAGCATCGACCAGATGCAGCGATTGAAAGACATCCGCGACCTGCAACGGCTTGGCTTCTCGCTGGACGAGATTAAAGACCTGTTCGACGATGGTTCGCACACGCCAACCATCCGCCAGATGACCGAGAAGATCAGGGAAACGGAGGCACAACTGAAGGCACTGATAGCCCGTCGCAACCAACTGCTCGACTGGAGGAACGCTCGCAAAGAAATGAAGACAATGGAAAAATTTAGCATTCAATCGTTGCCCGAAATCATCGTGGCAAGCCATCGTGAAGTCATTCCCAACTACGCCGCTATCGGCCCTATGTGTGTAGAGAAAATCGGTCCCGAAATGCAACGCCTCGGCTGCAAGTGTCCACCACCAGGTTACTGCTTCACTGTGGAGCACAACAAGGAGTACACGCCTACCGACATCGACATCGAGTATTGCGAACAGGTGGAAGAAATGGGTGAGGACAGTACCATCATCAAGTTTAAGCGTTTGCCTGCTGTACCCAAGGCGCTCTGCATGAAGCACGTAGGTCCTTACGAGCGCTTTTACGAGTCGTTCACCGAGGCTTTCCGCTACATTGAGGAGCAAGGTTACAAGGTAAATGGTCAGCATCGCACGTGCTACATCGACGGTGCATGGAACCAGGAAGATCCAGAGAAATGGCTGTCGGTGATTCAGATACCAATAGAGTAATAATCCGTCCTGATCGTCCCATATAGTTTGGGGCGGTCAGGATAAAAAGAGTTACACAATGAATGATATTATAATCAACCCCCAGCAGATTGCCGCATGCGGCCTATATTGCGGAGCATGCAAGAAGTTCCTCAATGGCAAATGCCCTGGATGCAAGGAGAACGAAAAAGCATCGTGGTGTAAAATCCGCAGGTGCTGTCAAGAGAAAGGTTTTCATACTTGTGCCGACTGCAACAAGGATGTGAAGAACTGCAAGATTCACAATAACTTTGTTGGTAAGATCTTTGCTTTCCTGTTCAATAGCGACAGAGCCGCCTGCCTCCGCTATATCCGCGAAAACGGAGAGGATGCCTTTGCGGAGAAGATGGCAAAGGATCAGCAGATGACGATGAAAAGGAAATGATATGATATTAGAATTAGCAACACAACTGGACTTCGATGCCATCATCACCTTTTATGATGATGTGACGGAGCGCACGCCAGAGATGGCCACATACGCCCGATGGAGCAAAGGTAAGCACCCGACGGTTGAGGGCATCCGTGCCTATATCGACGAAGGGAGCATGTATCTGTATAGAGAGGAAGGTAATATCGTCGGCGCTATGGCCGTCACGATGTATCAGGGCGAGGACTATCACGCCATCGACTGGACGCAGCAAGTGGACGATGACAAGGTGGCTGTGATTCATATCCTTGCCGTCAGTCCCGACGCGCAGGGCAAAGGCATCGGTTCGGAGATGATTCGCGAGGCTATCTGTCTCGCTCAGAATAATGGCATGCAGGCCATCCGCCTCGATGCCCTCGCCTCGAACACTCCCGCCCACAGACTCTACGAGCGTCTCGGCCTCGAGTATCGCGGTAAGCAGCACCTCTACGCCGAGAACACCGGCTGGACGGACTTCTATTTCTTTGAGTACAAAAACAAATAAATATTAAGAAAGATGAAACACGAGATTATTACATTTGACGATGTGCAGATTATCGGCATGGCCAAGGAAATCGCATTCTGCAAGGGTCAGGAAGAGTGCCCCAAGTTCTGGGGCGAGTATGTGGAAAGAATCATCAAGCCAGTGTTTCTGGATCACAAGACGCCGGATGCCTTTCAGCAGGCAGCCATCGATAACGGTGTCGGCGAGTTCGGACTCTGTACCTGCGACATCCCCAACCACAACTGCATGACCTGTGCAGAAGTGAATTTTGGCGCTTGCAGCAACAAGACCTTCACCTACGTGATTGGCGGTGTTTATAAGGGTGGCAGCGTGCCGAAGGGTATGCGGCTCTTTCCCATCCGCAGCGGCAAGTGGCTAAAGGTTCATTTCGAGGGCGGCATGAAAGCCTTCCAGCAGCAGCTTCAGATGTTCTACAAGGAGTGGCTGCCCCAGCACCCTGAGTTCCGCTGTCCCATGAACGCCATGACGATGGAATGGTACAACGGCACCGACATCGAGTCGCCAGATTACCAGTGCGGCGTGATGATACCCATAGAATAATCATCAAAACGTAAATATGTAGAGAAAAGACAATGAAAGAAAGATTCAAATTCAACACCGTAGGGCTTTTCACTCGCGACAACAAAGCGACTGTAGAATTTTATACGAAGGCCTTTGGCTTTACCACCGATTGGGACGGCATCCAGTCCAACGTGGAGATGATGCTGGGCGACATGCGTATCATCCTCTTCCCGCGTGACGCTTTCGAGCAGATGGTCGCTCGGAAATTTCAATATCCCGAGGGGTTCAACGGTACGATGGAATTGGCATTCGATGTGCCGACCTTCGCTGATGTCGATAAGGAATACCAGCATGCGCTTTCGAATGGTGCCGCCTCCGTTCTTTCTCCCACTACAGAGCCTTGGGGACAGCGCACCTGCTATGTGGCCGATCCAGACGGAAATCTGATAGAGATAGGTTCGTTTACAAAATAGTTCATGAATACAGGCACACTGACGGTATTGTTTGAGGATCCTTTTTGGATTGGTTTGTTTGAACAAACTGACCATGAGGGTTTGCACGTTTGCAAGGTAACTTTTGGTGCCGAGCCGACGGACAAGGAGGTGATGGAGTTCATTGATAAGAACTGGCATCGCCTCCAGTTTAGTCAATCTGTAGATGTGGCTCCAACCACCGAAACCAGGAAGAACCCCAAGCGACAACTTCGTGAAGCCAAAAAGCAGATGCAGTCGCAGGGCATCGGTACCAAGTCGCAACAAGCCCTTAAGTTGCAACAGGAACAGAACAAGATTGAACGGAAACAACGCTCAAAAGCAGAACGCGAAGCCGAAAAGCAACGTCAGTTTGACCTGCGCCAGGCCAAGAAGAAAGAAAAACATAGAGGACATTAATAAAAGAAATACCATTGAGCTACGCTCGATGGCGCTCACGCTCGGCAAAATCCAAGTAAACTTGTCTTTTGCACTCACTTAATCGCGCCATTCGTCACAAAAATGTGCAATTCATCCCAGAAATGGGGTGGATTGCAACTTTTTTATGGTCTTTGGGCGTCCAACAGGCAAAACATTTAAATTGAAAAGAAAATGAAAAAGTTAAGTTTGAAAATGGTAGCTTTGATAGCTGCAATGATGATGTGTTTAACAGCCGACGCTAAGACCGAGGATGTTGGCGGGCGCGTGATTGACGCAAAGGGTGACCCATTGCCATTTGTCAGTGTGGCACTACTTACGGCGGATTCTACCTATATACAAGGCGCCACGAGCGACGTAAACGGGTGCTTTCAGATTAAGACAACAGAAACGTGCTGTATCCTGCGATTCTCATATATTGGCTACAAGACACAATATGTTGATGTGAACGGTTCAGAAATTGGTGCCGTTCAGATGGAGCCAGACCAGACCATGCTCAGCGAGATTACCGTGAAAGGGCAGATGCCGAAAACCAAGCTGACGGGAAACTCTATGTTGACGACCATTCAGGGAACCGTGCTCGGCCTGTCGGGAACAGCCATGGAGATGCTGACCAAAGTGCCTGGCATGATGATGAAGGGCGACGATCTTGAGGTGCTGGGCAAGGGCACACCAGTCTTTTATATTAATGGTAGAAAGATGCGAGATAAGGACGAACTGAAACGACTGCGCTCGGAGGAGATACAGAGCGTAGAGGTGATTACCAATCCTGGTGCAGAGTACGATGCCACTATTTCGGCAGTGGTACGTATCAAGACTGTTCGCCGCGAGGGAACTGGTTTCGGCTTTGACTTGATGGCTGCCAACAATCAGGATCTGGCGTTTGGTTTCAGCGATCCCAGTAGCACGTTGAACCTGCGTTATCGCCACAACAACCTGGACCTGTTTGGCATGGTGAACTATTGGACGTGGGATAGTCCTAACGACCTGCATATTACGCAATCCACATTCTTAAAGGCCGATGAAGGCATCAGGAATATTCTTCAGGACAGTCACGCGCGTAACGACTGGCACGGAGAGGGCCTGAACTATAACCTGGGCTTTAACTGGCAGATTAACGACAAACACTCGTTGGGTGCCAGAGTGGAACGCCACGACCAGTTTAATACGTATAACGACATGTGGGTAGATACCGAAAACAATCTCACAGGTCGCGACCTTTCGCACCAGGACGGTCATACCTATTATCCGTACAATTGGCAGAGCAATGCCTATTATAACGGCCAGGTGGGCAAACTGAACATCGACCTGAACGTGGATTTTCTGACAGATAAAGAGAATGACGACGACCAGATAGATGTGTATTTGCCAGAAACCCAGACTATGCAGCAGAACTCGCATACATGGTCGCGACTCTGGGCTACCAAACTGGTGCTGAG
>NZ_FOIV01000006.1 GCF_900109055.1 Prevotella sp. khp7 | reverse complement strand
TGGAGACCAATGCAGAGGCCAGCTATGCGAAGAGAATGCTTCAGGAGTCTTTCCATACGCTTTTCACAAAGGGCAGTTCTTATATGAACAATGAGGAGAAGAGTTTTCTGAATGGCTGTGACTTCAAGGTCTATCTCATTGGCGGCAACGGAACCACCGCAGTACAGAGTTTCAACGGGTTCACGGGTTTTGTTGATCACATCACCAAGGGGCAGTTCTCTCGCGAGCAGCCAGGTGTACCCATATTCTGCTCTTTTGCCAATGTGGCCGATAACTCCTTAGCCAAGATTAAGTTCAAGTACAATATCCGTCGCGAACCGCTGTATGTCGAGATTATTGATAAGCACAGCTCTAAGACAGATAGGCATACATACTCGATGAATTTTTATGCCAATCAGGCCAAGGTGCCCACGATAGCACATCCAAAGATAAAGTTTAGATTCAGGTTTAATGTTGTACGCGAGACTCCGAGAAATTATAGTGACACGACCTATGTTCAGGAGTATTCGAATGCTGGCTATGCTACGTCGATACCTCTATTCTCGTTTAATTCTTATGAAGCTCATAAAATCAGACGTCAGAGAGGACGAGAATGGGATACAGAGATCTTATGGGAGCAGTATACTGATGTTAAACTGCTCGATAGTCCAGATTATAAACTGATGGGCATCACAACAAAAAATATTAATAATTAAAAAATAAAGCAATGAAGAAAATATTTGTATTAATAGTTTGTCTCACCCTCCTTCAAGGGAAAATAATGGCAACAGAAGGTGAGCCTGTTGAGCCCATTCCATTGGGCGTATCGCTTACCGATGTTGATAATGCACCAATAAATGTTGGAAAAGGTAAGGCCCCTATACGTATCCCGCGTATTTATAAGGATGGCTATAGGCTTATTTTAGGTTTCCATCCTGAGTACATCATTAATATAATCCAGAATGGTGAGGTACTCTATACCTCAATAATTCCAGAAGAACAAACAGACTTCGAATTACCCTCATATATTAACGGAGAGTGTGTCGTCCAGTTTATTAGCGGAAGGTTTTGTTTTATAGGTTGTATTTCTTTATAATAAAATACTAAAAACGTAAAAATTATGAAAAGAAACAGATTTTCAATGCCCCTGATGATGGGGCTCGTGTCAGCTTTTTTAATCTCATCATGTACAACAGATGAGTATGACTTTGAAGTGTCGAAATCAGACAACAAAAGTGCTCAGACTCAAGTAAAGGGTGAATGGGAGTGGGATGAGTCATATCATCCGAATGCAAAGACCCGTTCGGTAAATGAGAGTTATGAGTTTGTGCCTGTTGGAGCCAAGAATTTATATACAGGTATGATCCTTAAGGGTGACCAGCTGAATAATGGAAAGATGGTGCCTATCACAGAGAAGGCAGATCAATTAGGGCTGGTATTCACTGTGCCGAGTTTTTATATCGGTTGGCTTCAGCAGCCTAGCTATACCAGTTATATGAAAGAGTACAGAAATGCATTAAACGAAGACGACTTCTCTGGCCAGCAGATCGAGGAATTTGAGTACGACTTGAAGCAGTTCTCTAAGTATAGCGAGATGAAACTGGCTTTTGGAGCAAATGTAGATATCTGTTCTATTTTGAAGATTGAAGGTAGTTACGAGTCGAACAAGGTCAAGCATAAGACGGGACTCTTTGCTCGTGTGTGTCAGAAGAACTTTGATGCTGTAATCGACTATCCAGAGGATGGTAATATCTTCAAGGACAACAGTAAACTCTCAAAATACCCGAATGCGGCATATATCAATAGTATTACCTATGGTAGAATGGCCATCATTTCTATAGAGAGTGACTCTTCATATAGCGCTGTGAAGTCGGCCTTCAAGGTTGCCCTGACTCTTAAGAAGGTAAATGGCGAGGTATCGATGGATATGCAAGCCAAGAAGTTGCTTCAGGAGGCTGACATCCGTATATGGGTTAGAGGTGGAAATGGAGCGGATGTCGTGAAGACAATCGCAGGTTTCGACGAGTTCGCCAACTTTATCGTCAATGGTGGAACATTTACAAAGGAGGTTCCCGGCCAGCCGATTTTCTGCACTGCCAACAGGGCTGACGATAACTCTGCTTTTGCTCTACAGTTTGATACAGATAATAATTAGTCATGCATTTATATAAATATTTGCTCTCTTTTCTGTTTATAGCTCCTCTCTCCAGTTGTACAGAAGAATCCGACGGTCAGTTGGAAACATCCCCGGTTAAGTTCCATCATCCAGATGACTATGTCGTTTCTATCAGTACGAGCCGCAACCCATTCAATCTGTTGGACGAAGACTCCACGTTGTTTAGTTGTGGCAATGG